>NZ_JAOVZB010000010.1 GCF_025716875.1 Marinomonas sargassi
AATTGCTTGACGATCATAGAGGCGTTGAACCACCTGATCCCATCCCGAACTCAGAAGTGAAAAGCGCCATCGCCGATGGTAGTGTGGGGGATCCCATGTGAGAGTAGGTCGTCGTCAAGCTTTAAATTAAGAGAAACCCCATCCTGCTACGCAGGGTGGGGTTTTTTCGTTTTGGGGTGTTAAAAACAAGAGTAGAAAGCTTAAAACACAATGCCAGTGTGGGGCTCTTTAGACGATATGCATGTGAGGCTAACTCACTACCAAGCAAAAACAACAGAAGCCCTGATAGCACCCCTGTCAGGGCTTTTTTGTGTGTTAGAAAAGTGCCTGGAATAAAGCTCACAAAGAAATAAGACAAAGCCTCAGTATAGTTGGCTTCTTTTAGTTACTATTCGGTATGATTAACGGGATGATGTTTAGGTACTAGGACTTTTATGACTCCTGAGATTTTTATTAAGCGTACATTAGGTGCTTCTGCTGTAAAGAGAGAGTCGGTTATACAAAGCCTATGGAGTGGCTATGGTGAAATAGTACGCTTTTCTATCGAAGGCTCATCGCTTGCTGATAGCGTCATTCTCAAGTCAATTCAGCTTAATGAAATACAAAACCATCCACGTGGTTGGAACTCAGACTTATCCCACCAAAGAAAGCTCCATTCCTATCAGGTTGAAAAAAACTGGTATCAAGACTGGTCCGCGAAATGTGATGACAGCCATCGTGTAGCAAAATTGTTTGGGGTCTTGGAACAGCCTGAATACTTATATTTATTGTTAGAAGATTTAGACTCATCTGGTTATTCTAGTCGGTGCTCTTCTTTAACAGTACAACAGAGTTTATTGGTACTGAATTGGTTAGCCGCTTTCCATGCGCACTTTCTATGTTCTGATAGAGTCTCAAAGTGGCCTGAGGGGTTATGGCAAAGAGGTACTTATTGGCACCTTGATACACGACCTAATGAATGGCAGTCGATGGAAGAAGGGCGTTTAAAAGAGTCGGCTAGTGAAATCGATAAAATATTGAACAATGCTAAATATCAAACTTTAGTCCATGGTGACGCCAAGCTTGCGAACTTTTGCTTTAGTGATGATATAAGCGCAGTGGCGGCTGTGGATTTCCAATATGTAGGGCGAGGTATTGGAGTACAAGATGTTGCTTACTTCTTAGGGAGTTGCTTTAGTGAACAAGAACTACAAACGCACCTAGAGTACCTTCTCGAAAGTTATCTAGCTGAATTATCCCGATGTCTGGTTTCTATGGGGGAGTCTCCCGATATCGCAGAAGCGGTTGCTCAAGAATGGGGAGACTTATTCCCTATTGCATGGGCTGACTTCCATCGCTTTATTATGGGCTGGTCACCTACACACCATAAAAATACGCCATTCAGTCAAAACATAACGAATGCCGTATTAGAAGAGTTAAGACGACCTTAAGGCCCGATTGGTTTTACCAGTCGCTTGAGCTTCCATTGGGTTGTCTGGCCACGGATGTTTTGGATAACGGCCACGCATTTCTTTACGTACTTCGGGGTAAGCTTCTTGCCAGAAAAAGGCGAGATCTTGAGTAATGGCCAATGGTCTTTGTCCAGGAGACAAGAGCTCAACTCGAATGCTTTGATGTAAAACGGTAGGGCTGGAGGCGCAGCCAAACATTTCTTGTAGCTTTACTCGTAGTGTTGGTATCTCTTCACAATAATCGATGGCATAACTTGAACCAGATGGAACACTTAGTCTTTCTGGAACATTCTGTTTAAGTTGTTGCTGCTGAGACCAGTCTAACCGGCTTAATAGCGCCTCTTTTAACGGTAGCTTGTTTAAGGCTTGTTGATTGGTCACCTTGCCTAAATACGGGCCGAGCCATTCTTGTATTGAGTTTGTTAAAGCTTCATTTGAACTGTCTGGCCATGCTTGGCGAGTATCGTATTTAAAAGCGTACTCTAGTCGAGCTTGAAGTTGTTTACTGGCATTATCCCAAGGCAGGCACTCAATGCCTTCTTCTTGAATGTAATCACAGAGAGCTTGGCATATGGCTTCTTCAGAAGACGAGGAGAGAGGTTTAGTAGCAATACAGAGTTTGCCAATCCAGCTTTGCTCTTCACTCAGTAAGCGTCCTTGTTTTTTCGACCAAACCAAGTTTTCTCGCTTTTTTATCAAGTGTGGGAAGGTTTTGATCATTGCCTGTAAATCTAATGGTAGGGCAAGGAAAATACGATCTTCTCCACGGTCTTTTTGCCCGCCAATCTCAAGTGAAAGTAACCACTCACTTTTCGTACAGCTATCTGATGACGGAAGAAACGCTTTACGGCCATTGCTCAACTTATAGCTGATTTGTTGACTACTTTGATTGACTCTATGGGCGATTCTATCCCTATAGGCACATACTAGTAATGCTGATAAAGGCTGGGCTGGGTTTGTTTGAGAAGGCCCCATATCTAAAGAAAGGCAACGTTTCTCCCATGATGCTTGGGCTTTTAAATATGGCTGTTTTGGCCGTGAGCCATGGTCGTTGATTGAACCATTTAACCAGTCTAAGCGAGAGCTAATATCACTACCTGATTGTGAGAAAGGGTCGCCTTCAGAAAGAATAGTACAAAGGGCTGCCGCTTGTTTTACCTGATTGGTACGCTTTCCAGAGATAAGCACATGGGCAAGCCTTGGCTCGATACCAAGTTGTCCCATGGCTTCGCCCATAGGAGTCAGATTTAAGGTTTCTTGATTTGTTAACGCACCAAGCTCACATAAATGATCAATCGATTGCTGCCAATGATTTTGTGGAGGAGGGGATACCCAATCCAGCTCTAGACGATCTTGTACGCCCCATTTGGCTAAATCTAATACTAGATTACTCAAGTCACTTATTTCTATCTGGGGCTGTGCCTGAGAGGCCAGTTGAAATTGCTGATCAGCGCTCCACCATCGGTAGCACACACCAGACTCTATACGTCCAGCTCGCCCCATACGTTGTGTGGTTTCGGCTTGGGTTGCTCGACGAGTATGCAGTCGTGTTGTTGCTGTATTCGCATCAAACCTTGCTTCACGGCTTAAACCACTGTCTATAACGATTCGAATACCTTCGATGGTTAAACTGGTTTGCGCTATGGATGTGGCGAGAACGATTTTTCGTTCGCCTTTAGGAGCCGGAGCGATAACAGACTCTTGCTCTTTCAGACTCAAGTTCCCATAAAGAGGCAATATATGCAGGCCTTGTGTCGCTTCTAGTCTGTGCTTTAACTGGCTGGCCACATAGTGAATTTCCTTTTGGCCCGGTAAGAACACAAGAATACTGCCCATTTCATTATGCACGGCATGGCAAGTTTGGCGAACCACTTCATCGCTTACATCGTTTATGCGTAAAGCTTTATTGCTGTAATGGATTTCGACTGGGAAACTTCGGCCTTGGCTGCTCAGCACTCGACAGCTTAGACTCTTTTGTAGGGCTTGAGTATCAAGCGTCGCGGACATGACTAAGAGTTTTAAAGGGTCTTCATCACGATAGAGTTCTCTTGCTTGTAAGCATAATGCGAAGGCGAGATCGGAATGCAAGTTGCGCTCGTGAAACTCATCAAAGATAACGAGGGCGATATTCTTTAAGCTCGGGTCATCTTGCAGCATGCGAGTGAGTACACCTTCAGTCACCACAAGTACTTTTGTTTTAGCGCTTTCTTTTCCCTCATGACGAATACGATAGCCAACACGCTCACCAAGTGGCTCGTTCAGTGTATCTGCTAGCCTTTTTGCTGCGGATTTAGCGGCTAATCGTCTTGGTTCCAGCATGATGATTTTACGGCTGCCTACCCATTCCCCGTCCATTAACTCAATAGGAACAACTGTCGTTTTACCTGCACCGGGAGCGGCTTCTAAGATAGCTTCATTTTGCTCTCTTAGTTGTTGTTTTAATTCTGGTATGAGGGAATAAATAGGTAGCTGATCTAACATGGTATGACTCATTTATTTACTGCGCTCTATCATAGCCTTTTTGGATAGCAACTTCAGGCAACCTTTTTGATTAGGGAAGTTGGTTGTATAAAATTTAAACAGAAACGTAGAGCTTTCATCAAACTGTGTCATACTAGAATACTTTGACCTTCTAAGGGAAAGTATTGTGAAGTCCGATCCAGAGTCTTTATTAAAGAATCACCGTGAGTTAATCCATTCGGATGCACTAAAGGTGAAGTCTCATGTGCAAAGGTCACAAGAAGATTGGATCTTACATACCCTGATGATTGAAGGCTATGACGTGCCTTTTCGTTTCAAGCGACAAGGAAAGTACCGTACTTTAAAAGGCGCTAGAGTGAATCTCACCTATTACCCAACAGAAGAAATGGTCGCCGGCATTCCTGTTGAAGTAATGAAAGTTGTTAGAGTCAAACGTAGTTAAGCTACTCAAGTCTTCCCTTTACCCACACTCGTATTCTACCGACGCTCTGATATTAAACATTGAAAATCATTCGTCGGTTTTATATAGTCGAATGACTTGTTGGTGAGATTTTTCCATGTCCGTAGATCAAATGCATAAAGCTAGTCAGTCAGTGAGAAGGCGTGGTTTCGTCTGCTTAGTGCTGTTCGTTTTCGCTTTATTCTCTATGGCGATAACAAACCACATGATGTCGACTCATATGGAACTTATGCAGCACGCGGTGCAAATTGACCATAATATGTCTGAGCATCACATAGTTAAAACTGATCATCATATGCATATTGACGGCAGTGATTGTCAGCCAGAAACTATGCTTGGCTGCGGCAATATGGCCATGGATCATTCTCATCAAGACTGTCTGGATAGCCACTGCAGTACTTTTTCAGGGCTATTGCTAGCTTACTTAATATTTTCTGATCACTTCTTTGCTGTGCACAATGTATTGCCCCTGCAAAGTTATGTCTCACTCTCTCTAAGTACGCCTTATTTCCCCCCAATAGTCATTTCTTAAATTCGCTATTTTCTCTTGTCGTAGTTTCCTGCGGCGGGTTGTTATGAATTTAAAAATGAGTATTAAGAATCATGGCCAAAAACAATTTTTGGGCACTCTGTGGTAATTCACGGAGAGTCTATGGGCGTTGCACTATTACTAGAAAAATAGGGCATTTACGCTACTTATTCGTATTACCTCTACTTACCATGTTGCCTTCGATAGCAGACGCGTATCCGTTAACGCTTCAAGACGCTATTAATAAAGCAGTCAGTGAAGATGAGTGGCTGACGTCTAGTTTTCATAAAGAAGTGGCATTACGCGAGCTCAGCCAAGGGTCGACGTCACTACCAGACCCTAAGGTAAGTCTCGGTTTGTTAAATATGCCGACAGATAGCTTCGACTTTAATCAAGAAGCTATGACCCAGTTGAGTTTCTCTATCTCACAAACTTTTCCTGCGGGAGATACTTTGCGTTTGATGGGGGAAAAATACAGCGCTTTGGGAGACCAGATGCCGCTAGAACGTGATAATCGCCGTGCCATATTGACCATGGAAGTGTCTAAATTATGGCTAAGTGCTTATCAATATGAAGAAAGCATGAAGTTGGTCTTGAGAAATAAAAAGCTCTTTGAGCAGCTGCATGATGTGGTGGAAAGTAGTTATAGCTCGGCTTATGGAGCGGCTAAGCAACAAGACTTGGTCCGTTCTGAATTGGAGCTCATTAAACTGGATCATCGTCTTGCAGAGTTACAGCAAGGCAGACGTCATACTTTATCTAAGTTAATGCAATATATCTCTTTAGCGCCTAATGAAAAATCATCCATTGATGATGGTATTCAGCTTGTAGGGGAAGGAAAGATTATTCGTTCGCTTTTATCTCCTCAGCCATATTCTGCAGGAGACCTATCAAAGCGTTTACTCCAGCATCCAATGGTAAAAGTTGTTGAGGCAAAATCATCTTCTGCTCAAATAGATAAAGCCCTTGCGGAGCAAAAATACGAGCCGCAATGGGGAATCAGTTTAGGTTATGGTTATCGTGGTGATGACCCAAGTGGTAATAGTCGGGCTGACTTGGCCTCGGTTGTTGCCAGTGTGAGCCTGCCAATTTTTTCCTCTCGAAGCCAAGATGCACAGGTAAAGGCGGCGGCGTTAAAGGTTGAATCCATCGTCTCAGAAAAGCAATTAGTACTTAATGAGCTGCGAGCAAAGTATCTATCCCTCACGTCTGATATTGAGTCATTAGAAGGACGAGTTGAACTATATCAAAGTCAGTTAATTCCTAGTTACCAACAAAGTGTACAGACCACTCTGAATGCTTATACAAGTAATGATGGTTTTTTCACGGAAGTCGTACAGGCACGTATTGCCATTTTAAATGCTCAGATTGAATTACTGAGTATCCGTGTTGAGCGGTTAAAGCGTTTGGCGGAGTTAAATTATGTCTTGGCAAGCGTTGCAGAAGAGGTGAACAAATGAAAATTATAAGTTTTGTAGGTGTTTTTATTTTAGGCGGCGTGCTTTCTGTTGCGGGTTACCATTTTTTACCTTCCATCATGCAAGGCAAGGCGATGTCACACCCAATGGATATGGGTGATGATAGTGCCTCGGTAGAAGAGCAACCTTTATATTGGGTTGCACCAATGGACCCTAATTATCGACGAGATAAGCCAGGTAAATCTCCAATGGGGATGGATCTGATTCCTTTTTATGCGGCCGAATCCAGTGCTAAGAATAGCCCTGGCACTGTGAGTATTTCTCCAGAAGTGGTGAATAACTTGGGAGTACGAACCAGCGAAGTATTTCGTGGAGTGCTTAAACCCGATATCAGCACAGTCGGTTACTTAACTTACAACAATGACAAGGTCACACATATTCACCCACGTGTAGAAGGTTGGATAGAAAAAAGCTTTGTTAAATCGAATGGTGATTATGTTGAGAAGGGGCAAGCACTGTTTGACCTCTACTCACCTACTTTGGTGAATACTCAAGAAGAGTTTTTATTTGCTTTAGGTCGTAAAGATCAGCGCATGATGAAAGCGACAGAAGAGCGACTCAAAGCGCTGCATGTACCCAATGAATTTATTCGTACCCTTAAATCAAAGCGCCGAGTTTCGCAAACAATTCGCTTTTATGCGCCACAAAGTGGTGTGGTGGATAACCTAGGTATTCAGGACGGTGTTTACATAAAACCTGGAACAACCCTAATGTCTATCGCCGACCTTAATGAGGTGTGGTTAGAGGCAGAAGTGTTTGAAAGGCAAGCGCACTTGGTTGAGGTTGGCCAGCCAGCTGAAGCGAGCATGGACTTCCTACCTGGGCAAGTATTCGATAGTCATGTTGATTTTATTTACCCTACTTTAGATGCTAACAGCCGTACCCTTCGAGTACGTATTCGGTTAGATAATGCTGAGCAGTTGCTGAAACCCGATATGTTTGCCCATGTTCGTATTCAAGCTGTGTCATCCCAGCCAAAACTCTTAATTGAGAAAACAGCGCTCATTCGTGGTGGTGAGCAAAATCGAGTGGTCTTGGCATTAGGGGAAGGTCGCTTTAAATCTGTCGCAGTACAAACTGGTGCATTAGGGAGTGATTATGTGGAGGTGTTACAAGGACTAGAACTAGGTGACGAAGTCGTAACCTCTGCACAATTCTTATTGGATTCTGAATCCAGCAAAAGCTCTGATTTCAAACGCATGAACATTCTGCCAGATCAAGGTATGCAGGAAGCCATGGCTCATGTTGGACATGTACATGATACCCCAGAGCCTGAAGAACAAGTCCCTGATGTTGTGTGGGTAGCGGCAAAAATAAATCATATTGATGCTGATAAACGCATACTGAACGTTAATCATGCTGAGATAGCGGATTGGGGTTGGCCAAAAATGACCATGGACTTTGTGCTGGCTGACTGGCTTGAGCCAAGTGAATTGCCCACTGGTAAAAACGTGCAACTTGAGATTACTCGAGAGAGTGGTGCTGAATTTGTTGTTAGTGATTATTCAACCACTAGTGCCGAGCAGGAGTAATTTATGATAGCAGCAATTATTCGATGGTCTATCCATAATCGGTTCATGGTGCTGTTAACCAGTATGATGCTGGTCGCAGTGGGGCTATATTCCTTAAAAAATACACCTGTAGATGCCATTCCTGATCTGTCGGATGTGCAAGTCATCATTAAAACCAGTTATCCGGGTCAAGCGCCTCAGGTAGTTGAGGATCAGGTTACTTACCCTTTAACAACAGCAATGCTGTCGGTGCCTGGTGCGCAAACAGTACGTGGCTATTCGTTTTTTGGGGATTCTTACGTATACGTTATTTTCGATGATAATACGGATATGTATTGGGCTCGTAGTCGTGTTTTGGAGTATTTGAGTCAGGTTGCACCCTCCTTACCAAGTAATGCCAGAGCACAATTAGGTCCTGATGCAACTGGGGTTGGTTGGGTCTATTTGTACGCATTGATTGATAAGACAGGAAATCTGGATCTTGCTCAGTTGAGGTCATTACAAGATTGGTTCTTAAAATATGAACTGCAAACTGTCCCTGGGGTTTCGGAAGTTGCTCCTATTGGCGGTATGGTAAAGCAGTATCAAGTCAGTGTTGATCCAAACAAACTCCGTGCGCTCAATATGCCCCTGAGCCATATTCAAACAGCGATAAAAAGAGGTAACCAAGAGGTCGGTGCATCGGTCATTGAGATGGCTGAAGCGGAATATATGGTACGTGCCTCTGGGTATATTCAAAGTATTGAAGACATTGAAGCTATACCTTTAGGAGTGAGTGAAAGTGGTACGCCTCTTACCATTAAAGATGTGGCTGAAGTTGGCATTGGTCCACAAATGCGTCGTGGTTTAGCTGAGCTTAATGGCGAAGGTGAAGCGGTTGGCGGTGTTGTGGTGATGCGCTTTGGTGAGAATGCGCAACAAACCATTTCGGGGGTCAAAGCAAAGTTAGAGAGCTTGAAATCTAGCCTACCGGAAGGTGTGGAAGTGGTCACGGTTTATGATCGATCTGGGTTGATAGATCGTGCTGTGAACAATTTGTGGACCAAGCTACTCGAAGAGTTTCTGGTGGTTGCACTGGTCTGCGTGGTTTTCCTATTTCATGTGCGCTCTTCTTTAGTGGCCATTATCAGTTTGCCTGTTGGTATTTTGACCGCCTTTATTGTTATGCATTGGCAAGGCATTAATGCCAATATCATGTCGCTAGGGGGGATCGCCATTGCTATTGGCGCCATGATTGATGGTGCAATAGTCATGATTGAAAACCTCCATAAGCATATGGAAAAAGTTGAGATGACAAAAGACAACCGCTGGCAAATTGTCACTAAGGCGGCAACAGAAGTTGGGCCAGCTTTATTCTTTAGCTTGCTGATTATCACTGTGAGTTTTGTACCGGTATTTACTTTGGAGTCTCAAGAAGGACGAATGTTTGGCCCGCTGGCGTATACAAAAACCTATGCCATGGCGGCATCCGCTGCATTAGCCATTACCTTAGTACCAGTATTAATGGGGTGCTTTGTGCGGGGCAAAGTGGTGTCAGAACATAAGAACCCGATTAATAGGGCTCTGGTTGCTGTGTATATGCCAGCTTTAAAAGCGGCATTGAGCTTTCCGAAAACCACCTTGTTGTTGGCGGTCATGGTATTTCTCATTGGCATGTGGCCATTGAATAAATTAGGCAGCGAATTCATTCCTAGTTTAGATGAAGGCGACTTAATGTATATGCCAACGGCTTACCCCGGAATATCCATTGGCCAAGCACGTCAGGTGTTGCAGCAGACCAATAAGCTCATCATGACCCTTCCTGAAGTAGAAACTGCCTTCGGTAAAGTTGGGCGTGCAGAAACAGCAACCGATCCTGCACCATTAACTATGATTGAAACCTTTATCCAGTTAAAACCTCAGTCACAATGGCGAGAAGGTATGACCAGTGACAAGATTAAGCAGGAGCTGGATCAATTAGTGAAAATGCCGGGGATTACGAATGCTTGGGTTATGCCAATTAAAACTCGTATCGATATGTTGGCAACGGGCATTAAAACCCCAGTGGGGATCAAAATTGCGGGTCCAGATTTAACTGTCATCCAAGAGATAGGCCAACAGCTTGAGAAAATCCTTAAGCCAATCGAGGGCACAGCATCGGTTTATTCCGAACGTGTTGCTGGTGGGCGCTACGTTAAAGTGGATATCAATCGCCAGAAAGCTTCACGTTATGGCATGAATATTCAAGATGTGCAGCAAGTTATCTCATCGGCTGTTGGCGGTATGAATGTGACCAATACCGTTGAGGGCTTGGAGCGATACCCGGTCAATGTCCGCTATCCACAAGAGTATCGCGACTCTCCAGAGCAGCTTAGCCTTTTACCTATCGTTACCCCGAACGGATTAAGAATAGCCTTAGGAGATATTGCCGAGGTCTATGTGGAGGAGGGCCCACCGGGATTGAAAAGTGAAAACGCACGATTGAATGGCTGGACCTTTGTGGATATTGAAGGGGTAGACATTGGTCGTTATGTGGAAAATGCACAAACTATTGTTGCTGAACAAGTACAGCTGCCAGCAGGCTACTCATTGAATTGGTCAGGACAATATGAATACATGCAACGGGCAAAAGCCAAGTTGACCTATGTTGTGCCGTTAACCTTGTTAATCATCATTGTGCTGTTGTACATCAATTTCCGTAACTTTTCAGAAGTGGCCATTATCATGGGGACACTGCCATTCGCCATGGTTGGCAGTGTCTGGCTGATGTACTTGTCTGGCTTTAATTTCTCTGTTGCTGTGGGGGTTGGCTTTATTGCCTTGGCTGGAGTAGCAGTAGAAATAGGTGTCATTATGTTGGTGTATTTGAACCAAGCATGGGATGAAACCTTGGGCAAATACGCTGAGAAGAATCTAGCCCCAAGAGCTGAGACGCTTTACCAAGCCGTATTACATGGTGCAGGTATGCGTGTGCGCCCAGTCATGATGACGGCAGCCTCTATCATTATTGGTTTGTTGCCCATTTTATACGGCACTGGAACGGGTTCAGAAGTAATGAGTCGAATTGCGGCGCCTATGGTCGGAGGTATGGTCAGCGCCGTGGTCTTAACATTGTTGGTTCTGCCTGTAGTGTATTTCCTATGGAAGAAGTCATCTCTCACTCAATAATACGGATCCGGCATGTTAGGGAATAGCCTCTTATGCCGTGTGATTAACAATACATGGTGATGGTGCGCTCCTTGGAGGAGGGGCGCAATTCGCTTATTTAATCTTATTTTCCCTTTTACCATCAAACTAAAGTAGTTCATAAGACAGCTCGGAAAGTGTTTTTACCACTGAATGGGTGAGTTTCCCTTCCTATCTTAGGCTTTTAATTTTCTCTCTATGATCTTAATATGGCCTCCATTCTCGTGTTATACCGACTTCCTGATATTAGGTGTTAAAGAACAATGGCTATGATGAGTTACCGACGTATATTTGCTTACATGAAAAAAATCGAAAAAAGTGTTTGGTTTCAAGGTTTTATCATTGGCACCATCATAATTGCCGCTTTAACAGTAGGAGCGAAAACTTACACACTGCCAGATGGCGTAGAAACCGCTATCAATTATTTAGATACCTTCATCACCATATTTTTTCTAGTAGAACTCAGTTTCCGATTTATCGCTTGCAGTAAAAAGCGACATTTCTTTAAAGACCCTTGGAATATTTTTGACACCATCATTGTGGTGGGAAGTTTGGCACCAATCTCTGAGACAGAGATGATATTGCTAGCCCGATTACTAAGAGTGTTTAGAGTGCTGCGTTTGGTTTCTATTATTCCTGACTTACGCTTCCTCATTAATGCCCTGCTCAAAGCCATCCCTAAAATGGGCTACATCGCTTTGCTGATGTTTATCATCTTCTATATTTTTGCAGCAGTTGGCTCTATCTTCTTCAACGATGTAAACGAAACCCTTTGGGGTGACATTGCGATCTCCATGTTGACACTGTTTCGTGTGGCTACCTTTGAGGATTGGACGGATGTCATGTATGAAACCATGGCGGTTTATCCGTTAAGCTGGATCTTTTATATCGTCTTTATCTTCCTAACCGCTTTTGTGTTCTTGAATATGATGGTGGGTGTTGTACTGGATGTAATGACCAGAGAAACCTCTGAAAAAGAGCAAGAGAATCAGGACAATCACCACCATGAGCTTATCACTCAAATATCAGAGTTACAGGCTCAAGTGAGTAAATTGGCTGATAAGATAGATGCTCAGAATACTACAGCTTCAAAAAGAGAGCCTAACGAATAGGCTCATGGCCAGACAAAATCCCTAGGTTTGATTTACAGTTTTTGTCTGGCTGCTTTTCTTTTTCTCTGCAGCAGCAAGCCCAGCTCCAGCCAATACTAAAGGTGCGGCAAGCATGAAGGTGGTGGCTATCGGTAAACGGAAAATCACCAAGTCAGCCAATAACGGCCACAGCAAAGCAAGGTATTCGAATGGCGCAAGGCGTGAGGCTTCTGCGTAGCGAAAAGACATAGTCATCGCAATGTGCGCGAAGCCGCCAAATATTCCAGCCCCAACTAAGTAGAGTAAAGTGGTTCCTTCCGGCATGACCCAACCCCAAGGCAGAGTCAGTAAAGCGCCAAGCATGGCAGCAAGCACAAAATAGAGAGCGATAGCGCCAGGGCTTTCAGTTTTATTAAGACTGCGCACCATAATCAAAGCAAATGCTGATAGAGCGGCAGAGGCAATGCCCAGAATAACTCCCAATAACCGGCCTTCATCTGAGTTATCGCCACCAAGCTCTGGCCAAACTAGCGTGATTACTCCTGAAAAACCAAGAAGAATTCCCCCTATACGAAATAGGGTAAGTCGCTCTGATAGTAACCAGACAGCAGCCATTGCTGTGAGTAAGGGAGAAAGTTGGGCAATCAAAATAGCCTCGGCAATGTTTAAACGAGCGAGTGATGAAATGCTTTGGCCTATTGGCTTATTTAGCTCTAAATTGCCAATGTTCGTTTACTCCCTGGTTGTTGATCATATCTAACAATGTTTTATCTAATGTTGGGTCGTCTGGGGAATAAAACCGGCACTCTGCAAGTGTTTTACGCAAAGGAATATCTTGCCCTAAAAATTCCATTGAAACCCTTGCACTACAAGGCATGCGATCATCGTTAGAAGATACTCCCATACGTAAGCCATGGAGCCAATGAATTCGGTTTTTAAAGGTAGGATATAAAATGGTTTGAGTAATCTCATTGATGGTTAAAGACTCATAATCTGTCATAAAAATACGGTCTGAGAGAAAGTGTGCGACTCCTAGATACTTACAATGGCAAACTTCTTTATTCTGTTCTCCTATTTCGATTAAGCGTTCAGTACGTTGGTAGAGAATTTTGTCTTCAACTTTTGAAAAGCATACAAGAGATTTGAGTATCTTACCGGGGTTACTCATGGAGTAGTAATACTCAAAGTAGTAGCCCAAATATTTGTCTAACTCTGGACTGGATTTGTCCATCAACCTTTTTAAATGATCGAGCTCTACCTGATCACTCGTTAGGCTGTCTTGTCGAGGATTGTGCTGTACTAATTGTTGAAATTGCTTGTGAGGCAATTGTAGCTCATATTCTGCCACATCAAAGAACTCACAAATTCGTCTTAATGTATTGGCTGCTGGGCGATGGCGACCACTCAAATAGCGATTAAATTGCGACCGACTAATTCCCAAACGTTGAGTCACATCACTGATAGATTTGTAATAGCTGCACAACAGCCTGAGGTTTAATGCAACGTCTTGATTCATTATTTGAGCCTAGAAGAGAGGTTAGATAATTTATAAGCATAGCAATTAGTTCACCCCCTATGAAAGACGCATTTTGATGTACAAAGCGCGTCAAAGTACGCCAACTTAGGTCAGAGTGTCAAATGTCTTAAAAAGTCTTCATTTGCTCTACTTAAAGACTCCATGTCGCCCAGTGTGTCATTCAACTGCGAGGTCGATGTAAGTATGAGCAAAATCATGAGGAATTTTTATGACTGAAAAATCGAATTTGTCGTTTTACGGTGGCCCATGGCTGTCCTTCTTACCCATTATCAGCTTTGTGAGTGTGGCAATTTATGTAGCCACAGCGCTTGAAGAAGCCACGATACAAGGCATGTGGGTAGGAATACTTGCGGGTTTATTAGTGACCTTCTTATTTGCCAGAGACAAGTCTCTATACGCAGAAACAATAATGAAGGGAATGGCTAGTAAAGTGGCGATTGCTCCGGTTGCAGCTTGGATTTTTGCAGGTATTTTTGCCACCGTGTTACGTTCGTCAGGCTTAGTAGATGGTGTGCTTTGGGCAGCGTATCACACTGGTGCTACAGGCACGGCTTTTGTCGTTGTGAGCTTTATTGCCAGCGCTTTATTTGCGACAGCGGCAGGTACAGGTTTCGGAACCATAGCCGCAGGTATGGGCGTACTGTATCCAGCGGGTGTGTTGCTTGGAGCAGACCCTTTACTTATGGCCGGAGCCATAGTTGGAGGTGGTGCTTTTGGTGATAATCTAGCACCTATTTCAGATACCACCATTTCGTCTGCGGCCAGCCAAGACACTGATATTGGTGGAGTGGTTCGTTCACGCCTTAAATACTCTGCCACTGCTGGAGTGATTACACTGGTGCTGTTGGTGGTATTCAGTCTTGCCAATTCAGGCATTACAGCGCAATTGCCTTATGAAGTTTTAGCCGAACATATGGATCCGAAAGGTTTGTTCATGTTGATTCCTGCCCTTGCTGCAATTTATGTGGCAATGCAGAAGGGCGATGTTATTTTTGCTACCACGGTTGGTATTTTACTCGGTATGTTGGTGGCCGTTGTGACAGGCTTAAATACGGTTGACGGTTTTTTATCAGTAGAAAATGGTGCTCTGATTAACGGTGTGGCAGGTTGGATGTCTGATTTGTCTATCCTTGTATTACTGCTCGCTGGTGGTATTCGAATCATGCTGGACGGTGGCGGTAGCGATAAGCTTATTGAAGGTTTAAAAGGCTATGTTACAACTCCTCGTGGTGCAGAAGCCTCCTCTGCTGGATTGTCCTTGTTCCTATCGGCGATGATGAGTATCAACGCTCCGGCAATATTAGCGGTGGGTCTGTCCTATGCCAAACCTGTGGGCGAGCGTTTCAAACTACATCCTTACCGTCGGGCCAACATTATCGATAGCATGGCCTGTACCCTAGTCTATTCCCTACCTTGGTCGGCAGCTTTGTTGTTCGCTTCAGGTTTGTCTGCAAAAGCCGCGGAATCTTTCGCGGGTGTGCCTGCATTAAGTCCAATTGAAATGACCCCTTGGGTTCTGTATGCCTGGGTATTATTGGTGGTGATGAGTGTGTCTATCCTTACTGGTTGGGGCCGTAGCTTTGTTGATGATCAAGAAGTAGTAGGAAGTAGAAGCGAGTGATGAAGCAAGAAAATCGAGCAAAATTAGGCATTATCACAGGCTCTGGCCCTGAAGCGGGTGTGGATATGTGGCAAAAAATTCTTTTTGCCAATAAGCAAATGATGCAAGAAGCCTTTCAAGGGGATTTAGACGCCCCTACGGTGAGTATTATTTCTGAGCCTCAGCTTGGTCTCTCCATGGAATTGGAAAAAAACGATGCGATTGTCTGGGAAAAGCTAGCAAGAGTGGCACAGCAACTGGACTCACAAGTCGATTACTATGCCATTGCTTGTAATACTCTTAACTACTACCAACCACAATTAGAAGCACTTGGGTTAAATGCCACACTGGTGTCTTTTGGTGATGTTTTAAAAAAGAAGATAGTGACAGAAGGTTTGACCAAAGTGGCCTTGTTAGGATCTGATTCGGTGACCAACTTAGGTATTTGGTCACCTTATCGTGTGCTGAAAGAGATGGTGGAAATCGAAGTGCCTAAAGCTGATAGTGGCTTACATCAACTGATTTATGATGTGAAAACCTATGGTGGTGAAAGAGTCGATATAGTGCAGCGTTTTACCAAGCTAGTTGATGAGCTGGACGCCGATGTTGTGCTACTTGCTTGTACTGAATTACCTTTAATTCAGATTCAAACCCACAAACAACTGATAGATGTCACAGAATTGGTTGCGAAAGAGCTGGCGACTCTATCTTTAATATAGAGAAGTAGCCACGATTCTTACAAAGGGCTAGTTCTATGAACCGGCCCTTTTTTATGAATGAATCTATGTGGTTTTTCAATCAGTGCTTTTAAGGTAATGTCTTGATAAATAGCTTGAGCAAATAAGAAGTCGCGACCAAGCTAATAAAGCCAACCAAATACAGTAATAAAAACCATTGCCAAGATTTAAAGTGAGCCGTTTTGGCTTTAATGGATCTAAACATAGTTAATATCCCTCCTGATAATCTTCGACTTTCCCCGCAAAGACCCGATAGCCCCAAATCGTATAAGCACAAATTAACGGGACAAAAATACACACACCGGGCAGTAGGAATAGCAAGCTGGAATCTGGCGAAGCGGCCTGCCAAAAGGTCAATTGACGCGGAATTAGGTAAGGGAATAGGCCAATGATCAAGCCAGCAAACCCAAGCAAAAATAATGCAGCGGAATACCAGAAAGGGCGGCTTTCATGGTTTTTTGTCTGATCATTTTCATCGTGAGCATCTAACCCTTTCCAAGCGAGTACACCCACAATGATGGTTAGAATTGGTAAAGGCGATAAAAGTAGAAAGTTGTAATCCGTAAACCAGCGTTCACGTATTTCTGCTTGGCCAATCACAGTCCATAAGCTGACAACCACCATGGCGAACAGTGTGATAATGAGCAAATGCTTACCTAATTTTGCAGCATGCTTTTGAACTCTGCCACGGCTTTTCATGAAGAGGTAGCAAGCGGCCAATAGGGCATAACCAGCCATAACAGCAAAACCTGTTACGACAGAAAATGGGGTTAACCAATGTAGGCTTGATAGGCTGTTACTCCCTTCGGGAACCCCTTGCACTACAGCGCCAAGAAGCATCCCTTGGCAAAACGCTGCGATGGCAGAACCTGCACTAAAAGCAAAATCCCAGTAAGGCCGAGAGGTGTCGGATTTAAAGCGGTATTCAAAGGCGACACCACGGAAAATCAAAGCGAACAGCATCAGCATAATCGGTAAGTAAAAGGTGGACGTGATACCAGCATAAGCGGCAGGAAAGGCCGCAAATAGAATCACACCGCCAAAGACCAACCAAGTTTCATTGCCATCCCACACGTGGGAAATAGAACGCATTAGATGATCTTTTTCCCCAGCTTGGTCAAACCATGGGAAAAGAATGCCTATACCCAAATCAAAGCCATCCAACAAAACATACATAAAGATGGCAAAACCTAAAACGAGGAAGTAGAAAAAAGCTAAGTCCATTATGCAACTCCCTGTTCTGTGGGTTGACGTTCGTTATTTTGTGCTTCTTTATTCTGTAAGGTTTTTACCCATGCTAAGGCGTAACCTGGGGCTTTCATGCCGATTAACTGATTTTCCAGTGTTGCCATTGTCGGTGGCCCTTTGCGTATCAGCTTGCCCATAAAATACAGATAAACCACAAACAGTAAGCTGTAGATGATGACAAACATAATGAAGGTAAAAAGCACTCGTTCAGCGGGTAATGGAGAGACGATATCTGCCGTACGTACTAGGTTGTAAACAATCCAAGGCTGGCGGCCAATTTCGACCACATACCAGCCAGCCAACACTGCAATCACACCGGAAGGAGTAAACAGGGTCACTAAGGCTAGGAAAGGTTTGTTTTCAAATAAACGATCTTTGCGGCGCAGTAACAAGGCCAGTGCAGCAATGCCTAGCATACCGACACCAATCCCCACCATGACGCGGAATGACCAAAATACCAAGGGGACGTAAGGTCTGTCTTCTGGGGGAACGGCTTTCAAACCTTGGACTTCCCCGTCCCAAGAGTGAGTAAGAATCAAGCTACCAAGGTTAGGTATGCCGATTTGGTAATCGTTGGACTCTGTTTCCATGTTTGGCATCGCAAATAATACCAGCGGTACATTGGTTTCTTTCTCATGCCAAATACCTTCCATCGCTGCCAATTTTGTTGGTTGGTGTTCTTGTACATTTAAACCGTGCATGTCACCAATCCAAGTTTGTAGAGGGGTCAGCACTAAGGCGAACCACATGCACATGGATAAGCCTTTCTTAGCAAAAGGCAGGTGTTGCTTCTTCAATAAGTAATAAGCACTAATGCCAGCAACTACGAAGGTTGCGGTAATCAGTGAGGCGACAACCATGTGAGAAAGTCGATAAGGCATGGAAGGGTTGAAGATAACGGCCATCCAACTTTCTACTTCAAACTTACCATCGACAATTTTGTGGCCTGTGGGCGTTTGCATCCAAGAATTAGCCACTATGATCCAAAAGGCAGAGAACCAAGTGCCGACCATTACAACAACCGTTGAAAGAAAATGCAGTTTACGACCGACCCTTTGCCAACCAAATAACATGACACCGAGAAAGCCTGCTTCCATGAAGAAAGCGGTCAGTACTTCGTAAGCCATTAAAGGCCCTAGAACGGCGCCTGTGATCTCAGAAAATTCCGAGAAGTTAGTACCAAACTCGTATGACAAGACAATGCCTGACACAACGCCCATACCAAAGGTAATAGCGAAAGGTTTGATCCAGAACTTCGCCAGTTGTAAGTAATAAGGATTGTGTGTTTTGAGCCACAGGCCTTCCCAGATGGCAATCAAGGTGGCGAGCCCGATTGTGATACTAGGGAAGATAATGTGAAAGCTCACCGTAAAGGCGAACTGGAGTCGGGATAAGATAGCGACATCGAGATCCATAGTTGCTCCAAAAAGGTTATGCAAAAATAGTTATTTCAAATGCTAGGAGACCTTATTGGTCCCTATTGAAAAGAGAGAAGTAATGAGCTGAGAGCTTTGTTTGAAGTTACTTCTGCCTGACTCTAATGGCCCGCATTTGTTGAAGTGTTAATGGAAGGAGTGCCAAACCCATAATGCTAAAAAGTGCGATGACTTCTGTCATCAAAAAACCAGTATTCATAACGCTTGCCCCGTTAGTAAATAAACATTGATGTAGATCAATAGACTTGTTTTAGTCATAGCAATTGATAGGCCAATTCGAGCGGGTTTTTAAACTCATGATTTATAAGTAAAATATTTAAGTTTTGCTTGTTATGTAAAAGAAGTTTACGATTTGTTGATCTCTTTGGTGTAAACGAGGTTTACAGTCTTATGCTTTCATTACTCTTCGAAATTGCCATGTTGGTGTCCAGTGTGTGCGGATTTTTTGTAGCGGCATGGCTCATGTGGCGAGCACAAAAGCAAGGTGACTTACAGGCCTTAGCAGGCTTTGCCACCATGATGGCGATCTGGTGTTTGGGTCATGTGTTGTTATTACAGGGTTACCATTTGGCTGGTGTATTGGTTGTATTGGCGAACCCTCTGATGCCGACTTTCTTTTTGCATTTCGCCTTATGCTTTGTGAATTCTGAACCTGTGCAAAACCGCTTTTTAGATAGGCTGCGGGACGTGCTTCCTTGGTTGTATGTTATCAGTGGTTTTGTGGTGCTAGAAAGCTGGTGGCGGGGCGGTGGCGATGTGATTAGCACGGCGGATTTAGACGCCTTTTTTGTGTTCACCGACGCTGGCATCTTGAACCTTGCTTATACCGTATTGATAGGAGTTGCTGCCCACAGCATCTTGTTATTTGGTTGGTATCGACACCAAGGCAATAAAAAGCGATCTATCTTGGCGATGTTTGGCGTTGGCGCGTGGGGGTTATTGCTCGCCACCAGTTTTGTTTTCCCATCTTTCGGCATGAACTGGTTTCCTTATCCCATGCTGTTATTGCCCAGCTATTTATTGTTGTTGGTGTATGGTGTGGTGCGTTACCAGATTTTATCTGTGAACGCCTTTGCGAACCGTGCCTTGCTTTGGCTGGCCATGATGCTGGTGGTTTTTTGTCTGATTGCTGTGATCAGCGTGGTGTCTGGTCAGGTGGGGCTGCAAGCCTTGGCAAACGTACCTAGCTGGCAGTTATGGCTCTATTCTTTACTTCTTCTGGTGATGACTGCGGTGATTTACCAGCCATTGAATCGCTTAATTTCCCGTCTCATTTACCCCGGTGCCATGTTGAATGAACAGGTGCTAGAAAATTGGTCTAGCCATTTAAAAGAAGCACAAGATTGGCCCGCTCTTATCGCCATAGGCGAAAGACTGTTGTCAGCACAAATTCGTCGAAATGTTCAGATTAATATGCCATTTAGTGATGATATAGCAGTTAAAACTGATTTAGCCATCAGGCTTTCACACGATCAAAATGGCTGGCGATTTATCCTGATCGGCTGGGAGGACGCTAGCCCAGGGATGCGCCTAACAGCGGAAGTATTTGCTTCTCTTTATGCGAACAGTTGTGGCTTGTTGGACAGGTCTCTTGCATTGGCTGCAGCGGAACGAAAACGTCTGGATGAACAGCACCTTGTTGAGCTTGGTGGCTTATCTGCGGCGGTGGCCCATGAGCTGCGAAACCCTTTGAATATTATTGCCATGGCATCCCATGATTCGCCGCCAGAAACTCGTCAACACATTCAAACTCAGTTAAACCGAGCAGATCGTTTGGTAAGCGATATGTTGGTGTACTCCGGTGGTTTGACCCTGCAGCGTTCTCCTACACCGTTGCGAGCACTCATCACCAGTGTATTAGCCCAATCGTCATTGGAGAATATCCATTACGACATACAGGTAGACGATGCACTTGAATTAGATGCTGACCCTCAACGTCTTCAGCAGGTGTTTATTAACTTGATCGATAACGCTACGGCTTTTCTACGTAATCAAGCAGATAGCAGGTTGTGTATTGAGGCGACGTTGGAAGCGGAATCCTTGATTATCCAAATACACAATAATGGCCCCGAGATTGATAAAACACTGCAAGGTGGTGCCTTGTTTCAGCCTTTTGTGACCAAACGCGCTGGTGGCAGTGGCTTAGGATTGGCGATTGTACGTCGCATTATTGACGCCCATGGTGGGCGTATTTTCCATCGCGTAGACACAGGTTGGCCAGTGACATTTGAAATTGTCTTACCGAATAAACAGACACAAGAAGAAAAACAGGAACAACAGAATGCAGAATAAAATTTTATTGGTGGATGACGAACCTGCGTTCCGAGAATTGGCAGGGCGTTGGTTGGCCAAGCAAGATTACCATGTCAAAGCGGTTGGCAGCCTAGAAGAATCCCGTGAGGCGATTGGCAAATTTGACGCGGATTTGGTCTTGTTAGATTTGTCTATGCCGCCGCATTTTGATCCTCAAGTGACATTAGACGCCATGCCTGAGTTTGAAGGTCGCCCCGTGATTATTATTACCGGTCACGCGGATCGTGAATTGGCGTTAAAGGCGGTTGAATTGGGGGCTTGGGACTTTATCGCCAAACCTATAGATCCAGACATGCTAGCGGTCGTAGTGCGTCGAGCGATTACCAAAACCACACTGGAGAGGGAGTTAAACCAGCTCAAGCAATCTACTCAACAAACCCAAGGTGCGGCCTCTTATATTGGTCATTCGGTTAGCTCACAAAAAATTCGCGCCTTGATCGAGCGTATTGCACCAACGAACGTGCGTGTTTTAGTCACTGGGCCATCGGGCACAGGAAAAGAAGTGATTTCGAGAGCTCTGCATGACTTGAGCCTCCGAGCGAGTAAAGCCTTTGTTTCTGTTCACTGTGGTGCAATTCCCGCGGACTTGTTGGAAAGCGAGTTGTTTGGCTATGTGAAGGGAGCTTTCACAGGGGCGGAAAAAGACAAAGTTGGCTTATTAAGCTTGGCTGATGGCGGCACATTATTCCTAGATGAAATTGGTGAAATGCCACTGGCGATGCAAGTCAAACTGCTGCGAGTATTGCAAGAAGGCACCTTTTTTCCAGTTGGTGGGCGAGAGCAAAAACACATCGATATTCGAGTTGTTTCAGCGACCAACGCAGACTTGCTGAGCAAGGTGCAAGAGGGCAGTTTTCGGGAAGATCTGTATTACCGAATCAAAGGCGTCAACATTGAAACGCAGGCTTTATCAGAACGTTTAGAAGACGTTCCTGTTTTATTACAGGCGTTCCTTAAACACTTAGAAACACAACAATCGAAAACCCTACAACTATCATCAGAAGCCATGCAATGGTTTCGTGAACAGGCATGGCAAGGTAACGTGCGGGAACTTAGAAACGCCTTGGAAAGTGTTGCTTCTATATCCCCTACAGGGCGAATGACTATGGAAGACATTCAACTGCTTTACCCAAGTGATGATATCGCAAGCAATAGGCAAGCGAGCAACTCTTCTTCTAGCAGTGAAATTACACTGGATGAACAGGTTCGAGAACTGGAAATACGCCTCATCCATAACGCCCTAGAAAAACACCAAGGGAACCGTACCCAAGCCGCCAAACAACTTGGTATTTCACGGCAAGGGCTAATCAAGAAAATAGAGAGATATGGGTTGTGATTGCGACTGATTTGGGTGGCTAGAACATAACACATTCGCTCCACGCGCAAGCGCGAAAAGTCGCTGAACTGTGCTATGTTCCTGTCTAGCCAAGTGCTTGTCTTTAAAGGCACTTATTTAAGCGTCACCGGAACTGGAATCACCATCAATCCAATCTAAAGCTGAAGCGAGTTCGACGTAGTCTTGGTATTGAGCAGGTATGACACCAGAATATTTCTCAACATTATATAAGTCTTTGAGGTAGCTAATGGCTACACTTTCCTCTGAATTACAACTTTGTAGAGCCTCTTTAAAACCATAGAAAGGTTTCTTTTTTGGAGGGTTATCATTGTGTTCTTGATCGAAAAAGCCAATAGTTTCATTTGTATCGAAGTGTGATGAGAAAATCTCGATTAAGTATGTAAAAAATGATGCCTCATAAACTTTATTATCATTATAGTAAAGTGTTCCGCCATATCGCTTGAAATCTACTTCTACTAGGATGTTGGATTTATACTTATGAAATCGATTTTGGATGTACGTTACTAACTTTTCTTC
Source organism: Marinomonas sargassi (assembly GCF_025716875.1). Taxonomy (GTDB): domain Bacteria; phylum Pseudomonadota; class Gammaproteobacteria; order Pseudomonadales; family Marinomonadaceae; genus Marinomonas; species Marinomonas sargassi. Next base: position 22,911 of record NZ_JAOVZB010000010.1, read on the forward strand.
ATTTTTTGATTCAAATAACTCGGAAACAATTCTCAAAAACTGTTCGCTATCTTCTTCGTAAAAACATAATAAGGTCGTTAGCATTAACAGATCAATGTTAGAGCCTGAAGGCATATTTGATAATATAGCTATGGCTCGATCCGCAATTTGGATGGCTGTTCTTGGCTGCATTTTAAAAGCATCTAAAACCACGGAAATATTTCGTAAAGTCGCCTTGCCATCTGGGTTGGGCGGCAGAATTTTTACACCTCTTTCGTCTAAAAAAGCACCTGATAATTTCGTGTGATCAACGTGTGCTTCCAAAAAGCCTTTTAAGTCTGGCGCTTTTAAACTGAAACGACTGTCAAAGAAACGGCCAAGATAAAGTTGAGCATTGAAACCTTCGCCATAAATGGCTTTGACCGCGTGTTGAAGTTGCTCCGTGTCGGTGGCGACAACAAAGACAATGCCTTCAATATCGAAAATATGTTTGATGGTTTCCAGCATTTCTACCGCATAGCTTGGACGACAGCGGTCGAGTTCATCGATGAAAATGAAAGCTGGGTATTGCTTGTTGCCTTGTGGGTTATCTGTAATGAAAGAAACCCATTCGGCAACACTAATTTTTAAATCATCAATTGCTTTCGATTTCTCCTCATGTTCATCGAGCAAGTGTGTGACCGCATCTGCCGCCACGTCACTTAAATCAATGAAGTCTTCGTCCCCAAAGTACTTTTTAGAAAATGTTTTTATTAGAGCAGGCGTGGCTGCTTTTAATAAGCCAATGACTCTTTTAGGAACGGTGAAATCAGATTTGGCTTCATCTATGTCTGCTTGCTCTTTAAGCTGACTTATCACAGAAGAAATTACGGTCATTAATGGATCGTCGGAGTAGTCTTGTTTCCATGCATCAATGTACACAGTGGGGAAATGCTCTTTTAAATCTTCTGACCAGCGCTTTAGAAAATAGGTTTTACCTGAACCCCATTCGGAATTGAGATTCAGTACATAATTACGTTTTACTTCCTTAGAAGTGCTAGGTGGTGTATAGCCCTCATTGGCTAAGAAGTTCGTTAAAAATAGTGCGTACTGCGCGCGACCAAGCGTATCTTTCGGAAACCCTTCGCCTTCTATAAATGTTTCTTGAGACCAGTCTATATCTGCTTTGGTCAACATTTTCTTACTTCCCTGCTACTTAATTGGTGTGAGGTACTTTATATCTAAACTCATCAAAAACACAAAAAAAAGGTGGGCTTGTTTAGGGCCCACCTTTTTTATTTCGATATTTAGAGGCTAATAATTTGTGCCTTTCATTTCTCTAATCGCTGTTTTTTGTGAGCTAAATAAAGCGTCTTTGACAGAAATATTACCTTCAAGTGCTTCTGATATTTTCTGTCCAGTGTTACCTGCAATAGGAACAAATTCAGGGATAGGAACAAACTGAATTCCTGAGTAAGGGGAAGGCGGTAATGTACTCTTATCTGGATTTGCTGTACGCAATGCTTCTAATTCCGCTTGAGCAAAAGAGCCTGCCACAGATAGGAAGTTTTGCTCCTGATAGGTTGAAGTACGTGTACCCGTAGGAATGTTCTTCCAGCCATTTTTACTAGCAACCAAAGCGATATATTCTTTGGATGTCGCCCAGCTAATAAAGGCTTTTGCTGCGTCTGGCTTTTTGGTGTTTTTCGGGATGGCTAGAGACCAAGCCCACAACCAGTTAGCACCAGCGCTGGTTTTTGCTTGTGGTGATTGAACAAACTCCCAGTTTTTCGCGTAGGTGCTTTTCTCTTCGTTAGTGATAAAGGAAGCGGCTACAGAAGCGTCTATCCACATTGCACATTTCCCTTCTCGAGAAAGGCTTAATATTTCGTTGAAGCTATTTTTATGCGAATCCGGTGGTCCGTAATTCGAAAGTAGGTCCACGTAGAAACTAACTGCTTCTTGCCAAGGTTGGCTGTCGATTTGAGGTGCCCAATCCATATCGAACCATTGGCCGCCAAAACTATTTACCATAGTTGAGACGAGTGCCATGTTATCTCCCCAGCCGGGCTTACCTCTTAAGCAAATACCGTAGACTTGGTTCTCTGGGTCATGCATTTTTTTCGCAGCGTCATAGACTTGCTGCCAGCTAGGTCGTTGATCAAAGCTAAGGTTAGCCTTAGCCAGCAAGTCTGCTCGATACATCAACATGGAGCTTTCGCCGTAGAAAGGCGCAGCGTATAAATCACCCTCATAAGAAAGGCCTTCTCTCACTGATGGAAGAAGGTCATCGACATTATAAGATGAACTAAAATTTAGGGACTGAAGCCAGCCTCGTTTTGCCCAGATAGGAGCTTCGTACATACCAATGGTGAGGACGTCATATCGGCCTCCACCAGAAGTGGTGTCGGCGATGGCTCTCATACGCAGGCTGCCTTCATTATAAACATGCCATTTCAACTGGATGTCTGGATGTGAAGCTTCGAATTCCTTGCTTAATTTTTGCATTTCAATCATGTGGCCATTGTTAACCGTTGCTATGTTGAGTTCGACGGCTTGGCTATTGGTTGCCACAACTGAAGTGAGTGTTATCAGTGATGTATTTAAGAGCCCTGAGTATTTTTTAAAGAAAGAAGTTCGCATGGGTTAGGCCTCATTGATGACAAATTTAGAAACGTTCTGTTTTAAAGATTCGGCTACTTCAATTTGGGAAACAGCGGCTTCTTTAGCGGATTCGGCTTTATTGTTTGTCTCATCGACAAGGCTGGAAATGCGCAATAGGTTATTTTCTAATTCGGAAGTGGTTTGGGCTTGTTGCTCTGCTGCCGTTGCGATTAAGTAGCTGAGCTCTCGTACGCCGTCCATTTTTTCGGCAAATTTGAGAATAGTCTCATCAGAAATACGTGCTTGTTCGAGACTGAATTTCACTTTATCACCGCTGTTGCTCATAACCTCAACAGCACGTTTGGAATCAACCACCATAGTCGAAATCTTCTCTTGGATTTCCTGTGTGGCTTCTTGAGTTTTCGTTGCTAACATTCTGACTTCATCGGCAACTACCGCAAAGCCTCGCCCTTGTTCACCAGCTCGGGCTGCTTCAATGGCCGCGTTTAGCGCGAGTAAGTTGGTTTGGTCTGCAATCCCTGTGATTGCATCAATAATACTTTCAATGCTGGCCACAGAGTTATCTAGATTATGGATAACTTCAATCGCTTCGCCTGTTTGGTCTGATATTGTTTCGATGCTTTGGTAGCTAGTTTGTACGCACTGTCTACCTTCTTTAGATAACTCAGATGCTGCTAGGATTTGACTGTGAGTTTGCTCGGTATGTTTCGCTACTTCATTGGCTGTTGCCGACATTTCAACTAGGGCTGCTGAAACAACATCAATTTCAGATTGCTGTTGTTTAACAATATTAAGGGTACTTTGGGCACTATCGACCGAGGAGGCTACTGAGCTTTCAACAAAGTGCGATGAGCTATCAATACTTTGGACGGTTTGTCTTAAATTGTTGACCACCTTAGCCATGTATTCATTAAGTTCACCAAACTCATCTTTGCGTTTAGTTTCTTTGATTTTGTTTAAATAGCCTTTGGATAGATCGTTTAGCTCTTGCATCAACTTCTTAATAGATTTTTTGATGAAGGTGCTAATCCAAATAGAGATTAAGACAATGAGCCCAAGGATGACCACGCCAATAATGAGGTTGCTTCTGTTTTGGCTTGTTGCATCTTTTATTAGGCCTTCAGATAAATCATTGTTAATAAGAAATGCTGTACTTAATAGCCCGTTTGTCGCTGTTTCTGCATTTGCTATTCTTTCCTCTAAGGTAGCCACCGCCGCGATAGATTGGGCTTCTAGAGAGAGTTTTTTAGTTTGAATGCTTAATAAGCCGTTTTCACCTTCTACTGCGTCGAGAAGAGAAAGTGTCAGTAGTGAAAGCTCGGAAACGAATGCTTTAAAGCGGTTGTCATCCGATGAAAATATCAGTTTTGGCAATAAGTTGGAGTGCGTGTTTTGCCAGTGAGTAAAGCGCTCTTTATTTATATTGAGTTCGTCTAAGTTTTTTGTGTTTACCAATTGCTCTATTACTAAAATGCCAGAGGCAATAGAAGCGTTGGTTTCATTGATGGTGGAGATAACATTGTCATCTTCGACTTCTATAAGGATGTTGGCTAGCAAAGGCATAACTTCTTCACGTAGAACAGTTAATTCACTAGATATTTCTTGTGCTTGCTGGCTGAGATCAATGGAAGACGATTGATAATTTTCTATTTGTGCGCTCAGTTCAAACATTTGAGCAATAGAGGAATCGAGTGCGTTAATGTCTGGTTCTATTTTGCTTTTTAACTCTGCATCTACGGTGTTTGCGGCAGATTTTAGTTTATCTAAGGTAGTTAATGCAGTTTGTCTGTCGTTAGAGGTTTGGCTTTTCAGACGATTAAAATCTGTTTGATTTTCTGTGTTAAGTAGCTTTAGAAGTATTAACTCTGAATGTTTAACAGATTGGGTAATATCAGATGCTAGATTAACAATGGGTGTCGAAGACTCATTGATAATAGTGAGCCCGCTAATAACCTTTGTTCTACTTTGATAGCTAAGTAGCGAGGATCCAATAAAAAGTAACCCTATGCATGAAAAACATAGGATGATTTTGGTCGAAAGCTTTATGTCCATATCAGTTAGCCTGTCGTGAATTGTTTGTGTAGGTTGATGCTATAACAATTGATGTTGCTTTTATTGGTAAGAAAGCATCAGTAATTTTCATTAAGTTTAGTTACTAAACATAACCTTCTTTATATGAAAAAGCACAATGAAATATGAAATTCACAATAGATGGAGCGAAAAAGTATTAGTTTAGTATGCTCCAATATAGATTAAGACTTTACGCTACAGCTTATTTCTCCGTCCTGAACTCTCACTTGAATTGAGTCACCTTGTTCTACGTCATTTATAGAGCGAATAACTTGTTGGTCTTTCGATGCGATGGCATAACCACGAGATAAAGTATTGAGCGGGCTAACTAAATTTAGTTTATCAATGATACGAGCAAAGGCTGTTTGCTTGTGGTTTAAGTTTTCATTGAGTGATCGGGACAGTCTGCTGTTTATGTCTTGTAGTTTCTGGCTTTCTCTTTTCAGTCTATGAGTAGGACTGTTGCTATTTAGCCTTAAGTTAAGGTTGGAACTTTGTGTTTGTTGTTCTGCCAATTTGTGCTGCATATTTTGGCGTAGACGATGGGCTAATTGGTTAAGCTGGTTCTGTTGTTGAGCAATGCGCTCTTTAGGGTGACGAATACGTTTCGCTGTAAAGTCTAGCCGTTGTTGGCTTTGCTCTAGGATGCGTGACATGCATCGAACAAGTTGGCTTTCTTGTTGTGCTACTTGTCGGATGAGCTGGTGGCGATCGGGTGTTAGTAGCTCTGCAGCGGCCGTTGGTGTCGCGGCACGTATATCAGCGACAAAGTCTGCAATAGTGAAATCGGTCTCATGGCCTACTGCAGAAACAATTGGCGTGTTAGCGGCAAAAATAGCTCTTGCGAGTGCTTCATCGTTAAAGCTCCATAAGTCCTCTAATGAACCACCGCCACGCCCTAATATAATGGCATCGAAGTGGTTGCTTCCATCCGCACGTTGCAGTTGTTTTAATATATTCTTCGCTGCATCTTGTCCTTGTACCAGAGAAGGCAAAATAGTTAACTCTGTCATAGGGAAGCGACGACGAAAAGTAATCACCATGTCCCTTACTGCAGCACCAATGGGAGAAGTGATAATAGCGACCCGTTGAGGTTGCTGAGGTAAAGGCTTTTTATGGGATGAATCGAAGAGGCCTTCAAGCTGCAATGTAGCTTTTAATCGCTCAAAAGCTTGTTGTAATGCGCCTTCACCGGCAGATTCCATGCCTTCAACACTAAGTTGGCAATCACCTCTCGGTCCATAAAAAGTCACTCTTGCACGTAACCTTACTTTATCGCCATCTTTAGGCTGAAAACGCACGGCTCTGTTCTTGCCTTTGAACATGGCGCAGCGAATTTGTGCTTTGTCGTCTTTAAGAGAAAAGTACCAATGGCCTGAGCCCGGTTTGGCAAGATTTGATATTTCTCCTTCCACTAAAATCCAAGGCAAGCTGGCTTCCAATAGTTGCTGAATCTGCTTGTTTAGCTGCGACACGCTGAATGCAGTTTCTTGTGAAGCAGTGGTTGTAAAATTATTCATGATTCTCTCATTGTTTTGATTTACCGAGTGCTACTATTGGAGTAGAATTACTTGCCATCTTAACACCCTTGTTGGCATTGGAACCCCCCATTATGTTACGAATCGTGCAAGAAGCTCTAACGTTTGATGACGTATTGCTTATCCCCGGCTATTCCGAAGTATTACCTAAGGATGTCAGCCTCAAAACAAACATCACTAAAGACATCGAATTAAACATTCCATTAACCTCTTCGGCTATGGATACTGTTACTGAACATCGTATGGCGATTGCTTTGGCTCAAGAAGGTGGCATTGGCATTGTGCACAAAAACTTGACCATTGAAGAGCAGTCTGCAGAAGTTCGTAAAGTAAAAAAATACGAAAGCGGCATTGTTCGTGATCTAGTGACGATTAATCCTGAAGCCAGTATTCATGAGCTTATGGAACTAACGGCAGCAAATAGTATTTCTAGTGTACCTGTTGTGCAAGGTTCAGACCTTGTGGGTATCGTTACTAGCCGTGATGTTCGCTTTGTAAAAGATTTTGAACAAACAGTGTCAGACATTATGACGCCAAAAGAGCGTTTGGTAACGGCATTAGAAGGTGCTTCATCAGGTTCAATTCGTAAATTATTACACCTTAACCGCATTGAAAAAGTACTGATTGTGAATGAGCAATTTGAACTGCGCGGTATGGTAACGGTAACCGACTTCAACAAAGCAACGACATACCCGAATGCTTGTAAAGACGAAGAAGGACGTTTGCGTGTTGGTGCTGCGGTTGGTACTGGTGCTGATACTGAAGATCGTGTTCGTGCATTGTCTGATGCGGGCGTTGACGTGATCGTAGTAGATACAGCACACGGGCATTCAAAAGGTGTTATTGATCGTGTTCGTTGGGTAAAAGAAAACTTCCCTCACATTCAAGTTATTGGTGGCAACATTGCTACAGCTGAAGCGGCGATTGCGTTAGCGGATGCAGGTGCGGACGGCGTTAAAGTTGGTATCGGTCCAGGCTCTATCTGTACAACTCGTATTGTGGCGGGTGTTGGTGTTCCTCAAATCAGTGCGGTAGCTAATGTTGCTGATGCGATGAACCCTCGTGGTATTCCTGTTATTGCCGATGGCGGTGTACGTTTCTCTGGCGATATTGCGAAAGCGATTGCTGCTGGTGCAAGCGTGATCATGGTTGGTGGTTTGTTGGCAGGTACTGATGAAGCACCGGGTGAAGTGGTTCTTTATCAAGGCCGTTCATTTAAAGCTTACCGTGGTATGGGTTCTATCGGTGCCATGGCTCAAGCTCAAGGCTCTAGTGACCGTTACTTCCAAGATTCAAGCAGTGTTGAAAAGCTTGTTCCAGAAGGTATTGAAGGTCGTGTGCCATCTAAAGGCCCTATGATCTCTGTTGTTCATCAGTTGATGGGTGGTGTTCGCTCCGCTATGGGCTATACCGGCTCAGCTGATATTGAATCAATGCGTACGAAAACTCAGTTTTCACAAATTACTGGTGCGGGTATGCGTGAGAGTCATGTACATGACGTCACAATTACGAAAGAAGCGCCAAACTATCACGCTAGCTAATATCGTGATGATTTGATTTTAGATGGGGCGTATTACACGCCCCATCTTCATTTGTTGCTTTTACTCTTTTTTGATTAATTGCTTCTATTGAAGAGCTTTAGCTCCTAAATAGAGCGAAAGGAATGGCCAATAATGTCGCAAGATATCCACGCTCATAAAATTCTTATTCTTGATTTCGGTTCTCAATACACGCAACTGATTGCGCGTCGTGTTCGAGAAATCGGTGTGTACTGTGAAGTTCGTGCTTTTGATATGGAAGATCAGGAGGTTATCGACTTTGACCCTAAAGGTATCATCTTAGCTGGTGGTCCTGAATCTGTGCCAGAGCCGGGTTCTCCTCGTGCTCCAAGTGCTGTGTTTACTTTAGGTGTACCGGTTTTCGGTATTTGTTACGGCATGCAAACCATGGCAGAGCAGCTTGGCGGTAAGGTTCAAGGTTCTGAGCTTCGTGAGTTTGGTTACGCTCAAATTCGTAAACATGACGGAGCGTCATTGTTTGATGGTATTCAAGACCACGTTGCGGATAATGGTGTTGAGTCTTTAGATGTGTGGATGAGTCACGGTGATAAAGTTGCCGAAATGCCAAGTGACTTTACTTTGATGGCTTCAACAGAAAGTTGCCCAATCGCGGCGATGGCTAATGAAGCTAAGAATTTCTACGGTGTGCAATTCCACCCAGAAGTGACGCATACACTTCAAGGCGGTGCAATTTTAACTCGCTTCGTAGTGGATATCTGTGCATGTGACACATTATGGACGCCAGCTAACATCGCGGAAGACGCTATTGCAAGAATGCGCGAGCAAGTTGGTGATAAACAAGTGCTACTCGCTTTATCCGGTGGTGTAGATTCTTCTGTTGTGGCAGCTTTACTTCATAAAGCGATCGGCAATCAGTTGACCTGTGTCTTTGTCGATAATGGTTTGCTTCGTTTGCACGAAGGCGACCAAGTAATGAAGATGTTCGCTGATAACATGGGTGTAAAAGTGATCCGTGTTGACGCCGAAGATTTATTCCTTGGTAAGTTGGCTGGCGAAAGTGATCCAGAGAAAAAACGTAAAATCATCGGTAATACTTTCATTGAGATTTTCGATGACGAATCTTCTAAGTTAGACGGTATCGACTTCCTTGCACAGGGTACGATTTACCCAGATGTTATTGAGTCGGCTGCTTCTAAAACCGGCAAGGCGCACGTAATTAAGTCTCACCATAATGTTGGTGGCTTACCTGAAGATATGAAGATGGAGCTTGTTGAGCCTCTTCGTGAATTGTTTAAAGATGAAGTTCGTAAGCTAGGTGTTGCTCTTGGTCTACCCCATGATATGGTTTACCGTCATCCATTCCCAGGCCCTGGTCTAGGTGTTCGTATATTGGGTGAAGTGAAAAAAGAATACGCGGATATTCTTCGTCGTGCTGATGCTATTTTCATCGAAGAGCTTCGTCGCTCTGGTTGGTACGAGAAAACAAGCCAAGCTTTTGTTGTCTTCTTGCCTGTTAAGTCCGTTGGTGTAGTGGGCGATGGTCGTCGTTATGAGTACGTAGTATCACTTCGTGCGGTAGAAACAATCGACTTCATGACAGCGCGTTGGGCACATCTTCCGTACGAATTGTTGGAAACAGTTTCTGGTCGTATCATCAATGAGATCGAGAATATCTCTCGTGTTGCATATGATGTTTCGTCTAAACCACCTGCAACAATTGAGTGGGAATAATCCTCTTAATAGTTTTTTAAAAACGGCCTTCTTGATGCATTGAGAGGGCCGTTTTTGTTTGTGGCGACTTAATAGAAGATACATAGAGTACAGAAGAGCAAATATGAAATTTACAACACCCCTGATCGAAGGCCGTTTGATTAAACGATATAAACGTTTCTTAGCGGATATTGAGCTACCAACGGGAGAAGTAATCGTTGCCCATTGCCCGAATACAGGTTCAATGAGGCGTTGTCAGCAAGAAAATGCACGAGTCTGGGTATCGAAAAGTGATAACCCAAAGCGGAAACTGGCTTATACATGGGAGCTGGTAGAAGTGGATGAAAGTTATTTGGCTTGTATCAATACGGGTTACCCAAATAAGTTAGTTGGCGAGGCCATTCGTAATGAAGTCATTAAAGAACTGGCTGGCTATGATGACATTAAAGCGGAAGTTAAGTATGGGGAAAAGAGCCGTATTGATTGGCTGTTGTCAGATGCTGATGGAAAGCAGTGTTATGTAGAGGTGAAGAATGCCACTTTATTGGAAGAAGATGGTAGAGGGTATTTTCCTGATGCTGTGACGGATAGGGGGAGAAAACACCTTAATGAAATGGCCAAAATGGTCGAGCAAGGGCATCGTGCTGTTTTGGTTTTTTGTGTCAGCCATACGGGAATTAATGAGGTGGCTCCTGCGGGTTATATAGATAAAAAGTATGCGGAGACTTTTGAGACTGTGCTGGCTCAAGGGGTCGAGGTCTTAGCCTATAAAGTCGATATTACGACCGAGAGTATGACCTTGTCGCATCGCGTTCCTGTATTGTCGCCTAAGTATAGTGATTGAGTTGCTTTCTCCTTAATTTACAGCTTGCTAGGCTAAATGTCGTACGATTCAAAATGTTCTACAAACTAATTTCTAAAAACCTTCAATAAAGCGTTAAAAGTTCTTGCATTGTTTCTGTAGATCCTTAATATACGCCCTCGCTGACACGGGCAGTGCTTCTACTTAGTTATTTAGTAACTAGGTGATTCAAGTAGCTGCAAGTGGTATAGCAACGCTCTTTAAAATAGATAATCAGATAATTTGTGTGGGCGCTCGCTGGAGACTTTCAAAAAAATTGAAGTCTTACACGAGAGTCAAACACGTCAATTCGCTTTATTAAGTAAGTTGGTGTTT
>NZ_JAOVZB010000011.1 GCF_025716875.1 Marinomonas sargassi
AAAACCACTTTGGTGTTATATGGTCAAGCCTCACGAGCAATTAGTATTGGTTAGCTCAATGCCTCACAGCACTTACACACCCAACCTATCAACGTCGTAGTCTTCAACGGCTCTTTAGGGGACTTATGTCCCAGTGAGATCTCATCTTGAGGGAGGCTTCCCGCTTAGATGCTTTCAGCGGTTATCCCGTCCGAACATAGCTACCCGGCAATGCCACTGGCGTGACAACCGGAACACCAGAGGTTCGTCCACTCCGGTCCTCTCGTACTAGGAGCAGCTCCTCTCAAATCTCAAACGTCCACGGCAGATAGGGACCGAACTGTCTCACGACGTTCTAAACCCAGCTCGCGTACCACTTTAAATGGCGAACAGCCATACCCTTGGGACCGGCTTCAGCCCCAGGATGTGATGAGCCGACATCGAGGTGCCAAACACCGCCGTCGATGTGAACTCTTGGGCGGTATCAGCCTGTTATCCCCGGAGTACCTTTTATCCGTTGAGCGATGGCCCTTCCATACAGAACCACCGGATCACTAAGACCTACTTTCGTACCTGCTCGACGTGTCTGTCTCGCAGTTAAGCGTGCTTTTGCCTTTACACTCTATGCATGATTTCCGACCATGCTGAGCACACCTTCGTGCTCCTCCGTTACTCTTTGGGAGGAGACCGCCCCAGTCAAACTACCCACCACACAGTGTCCTCGATCCAGATAATGGACCTGAGTTAGAACCTCAAACGTACCAGGGTGGTATTTCAAGATCGGCTCCACGTAAACTGGCGTCTACGTTTCAAAGCCTCCCACCTATCCTACACAAGTAGGTTCAAAGTTCACTGTGAAGCTATAGTAAAGGTTCACGGGGTCTTTCCGTCTAGCCGCGGATACACAGCATCTTCACTGCGATTTCAATTTCACTGAGTCTCGGGTGGAGACAGTGTGGCCATCGTTACGCCATTCGTGCAGGTCGGAACTTACCCGACAAGGAATTTCGCTACCTTAGGACCGTTATAGTTACGGCCGCCGTTTACTTGGGCTTCGATCAAGAGCTTCGCTTACGCTAACCCCATCAATTAACCTTCAAGCACCGGGCAGGCGTCACACCCTATACGTCCACTTTCGTGTTTGCAGAGTGCTGTGTTTTTAATAAACAGTCGCAGCCACCTGGTATCTTCGACCGATCAATGCTTACGGAGCAAGTCCTTCACACTAATCGGCGTACCTTCTCCCGAAGTTACGGTACCATTTTGCCTAGTTCCTTCACCCGAGTTCTCTCAAGCGCCTTGGTATTCTCTACCTGACCACCTGTGTCGGTTTGGGGTACGGTTCGATCATATCTGAAGCTTAGAAGTTTTTCCTGGAAGCATGGCATCGACCACTTCACCCAAAAGAGGGCTCGTCATCAGTTCTCAGTCTTAAAAGGACCCGGATTTGCCTAAGTCCTAAACCTACCGCCTTAAACACAGACAACCATCGCTGTGCTGGCCTAGCCTTCTCCGTCTCTCCATCGCAATATGTACGAGTACAGGAATATTAACCTGTTTCCCATCGACTACGCATTTCTGCCTCGCCTTAGGGGCCGACTCACCCTGCCCTGATTAACATGGGACAGGAAACCTTGGTCTTCCGGCGGGGGAGTTTTTCACTCCCCTTATCGTTACTCATGTCAACATTCGCACTTCTGATACCTCCAGCCTGCCTTACAGCTTGACCTTCAACGGCTTACAGAACGCTCCTCTACCATGCATATAAATATGCATCCGTAGCTTCGGTGTACAGTTTAGCCCCGTTATATCTTCCGCGCAGGCCGACTCGACTAGTGAGCTATTACGCTTTCTTTAAAGGATGGCTGCTTCTAAGCCAACCTCCTAGCTGTCTAAGCCTTCCCACATCGTTTCCCACTTAACTGTAACTTTGGGACCTTAGCTGACGGTCTGGGTTGTTTCCCTTTCCACGACGGACGTTAGCACCCGCCGTGTGTCTCCCGTAATTGCACTCATTGGTATTCGGAGTTTGCATGGGGTTGGTAAGTCGGGATGACCCCCTAGCCCAAACAGTGCTCTACCCCCAATGGTGAGATACGAGGCGCTACCTAAATAGCTTTCGAGGAGAACCAGCTATCTCCGAGCTTGATTAGCCTTTCACTCCTATCCACAAGTCATCCCCGGACTTTTCAACGTACGTGGGTTCGGTCCTCCAGTTGATGTTACTCAACCTTCAACCTGCTCATGGATAGATCGCCCGGTTTCGGGTCTATTCCCAGCAACTAAACGCCCTATTAAGACTCGGTTTCCCTACGGCTCCACTAATCGCTTAACCTTGCTACTGAAAATAAGTCGTTGACCCATTATACAAAAGGTACGCAGTCACCGAATAAATCGGCTCCCACTGCTTGTACGTACACGGTTTCAGGATCTATTTCACTCCCCTCACAGGGGTTCTTTTCGCCTTTCCCTCACGGTACTGGTTCACTATCGGTCAGTCAGGAGTATTTAGCCTTGGAGGATGGTCCCCCCATATTCAGTCAAGATAACACGTGTCCCGACCTACTCGTTTTCATTAATATGGCGTTTTCGTATACGGGGCTATCACCCTCTACGGCGACCCTTTCCAGAGTCTTCTACTAACACCAAATCAACTTAAGGGCTAATCCCCTTTCGCTCGCCGCTACTAAGGGAATCTCAATTGATTTCTTTTCCTAAGGGTACTTAGATGTTTCAGTTCCCCTCGTTCGCCTCGTTAAGCTATGTATTCACTTAACGATACCCGCAAGCGGGTGGGTTTCCCCATTCGGACATCCTAGGATCAAAGTCTGTTTATCGACTCCCCTAGGCTTTTCGCAGATTACCACGTCCTTCATCGCCTCTGACTGCCAAGGCATCCACCGTGCACGCTTGGTCACTTGACCATATAACCCAAAATAGTTTCTGTTATTACAAGAACAACATTCTTCTTTAAGATCACATACCCCAGGAGCTTTTGTACCTCCCAAGGATTTACGATAATAGAAGTCACTAGGTTAAAGTGATCTTCCACCGGTTTAACGCTTGATTCATCGTTATTTCAAAAAAGTTGAATTGTTAAAGAGCAAGTTGCTCAATAAAAAAGATTGGAATCTTGAGGATGATTTTTCATCAAAACTCAAAACATCAGATAATTTGTGTGAACGCTCACCAGAGCTTTCTATCGTTTAAGGAGGTGATCCAGCCCCAGGTTCCCCTAGGGCTACCTTGTTACGACTTCACCCCAGTCATTGACCACTCCGTGGTAACCGCCATCCCGAAGGTTAAGCTAGCTACTTCTGGAGCAATCAACTCCCATGGTGTGACGGGCGGTGTGTACAAGGCCCGGGAACGTATTCACCGTAGCATTCTGATCTACGATTACTAGCGATTCCGACTTCATGGAGTCGAGTTGCAGACTCCAATCCGGACTACGACGTACTTTATGGGATTTGCTCACTATCGCTAGCTCGCAGCCCTTTGTATACGCCATTGTAGCACGTGTGTAGCCCTACTCGTAAGGGCCATGATGACTTGACGTCGTCCCCACCTTCCTCCGGTTTGTCACCGGCAGTCTCCTTAAAGTTCCCACCCGAAGTGCTGGCAAGTAAGGATAAGGGTTGCGCTCGTTACGGGACTTAACCCAACATTTCACAACACGAGCTGACGACAGCCATGCAGCACCTGTCTCAGAGTTCCCGAAGGCACTAAGCTATCTCTAGCGAATTCTCTGGATGTCAAGAGTAGGTAAGGTTCTTCGCGTTGCGTCGAATTAAACCACATGCTCCACCGCTTGTGCGGGCCCCCGTCAATTCATTTGAGTTTTAACCTTGCGGCCGTACTCCCCAGGCGGTCTACTTATTGCGTTAGCTGCGCCACTAAGTCATTACAACCCAACGGCTAGTAGACATCGTTTACGGCGTGGACTACCAGGGTATCTAATCCTGTTTGCTCCCCACGCTTTCGCACCTCAGTGTCAGTATCAGTCCAGGGTGTCGCCTTCGCCACTGATGTTCCTTCCTATATCTACGCATTTCACCGCTACACAGGAAATTCCACACCCCTCTACCGTACTCTAGCCTGCCAGTATCCGGTGCCATTCCAAGGTTGAGCCCTGGGATTTCACATCAGACTTAACAAACCACCTACGCGCGCTTTACGCCCAGTAATTCCGATTAACGCTTGCACCCTCTGTATTACCGCGGCTGCTGGCACAGAGTTAGCCGGTGCTTCTTCTGGAGCTAACGTCAAGACATTCAGGTATTAACCAAACGCCCTTCCTCACTCCTGAAAGTGCTTTACAACCCTAAGGCCTTCTTCACACACGCGGCATGGCTGGATCAGGCTTGCGCCCATTGTCCAATATTCCCCACTGCTGCCTCCCGTAGGAGTCTGGGCCGTGTCTCAGTCCCAGTGTGACTGGTCATCCTCTCAGACCAGTTAGAGATCGTCGCCTTGGTAGGCCTTTACCCCACCAACTAGCTAATCTCACGCAGGCTCATCCAATAGCGGAAGGTCCGAAGATCCCCTCCTTTCCCCCTAAGGGCGTATGCGGTATTAGCATGCGTTTCCACATGTTGTCCCCCTCTACTGGGCAGATTCCTACGCGTTACTCACCCGTCCGCCGCTCGACGCCTGATAGCAAGCTATCATCGTTTCCGCTCGACTTGCATGTGTTAAGCCTGCCGCCAGCGTTCAATCTGAGCCATGATCAAACTCTTCAGTTAAAAAGTTTGCTCACACTCAATACAAAACACCAACTTACTTAATAAAGCGAATTGACGTGTTTGACTCTCGTGTAAGACTTCAATTTTTTTGAAAGTCTCCAGCGAGCGCCCACACAAATTATCTGATTATCTATTTTAAAGAGCGTTGCTA
>NZ_JAOVZB010000012.1 GCF_025716875.1 Marinomonas sargassi
CGGTTACCACGGAGTGGTCAATGACTGGGGTGAAGTCGTAACAAGGTAGCCCTAGGGGAACCTGGGGCTGGATCACCTCCTTAAACGATAGAAAGCTCTGGTGAGCGTTCACACAAATTATCTGATGGTACAAAGAGAGTTTACTTTTTAAGTAACTTATCCCGTTTGTACAATATCTACTTTAAGAGAAGCACAGAAAGTATTTGGGTCTGTAGCTCAGTTGGTTAGAGCGCACCCCTGATAAGGGTGAGGTCGGCCGTTCAAATCGGCCCAGACCCACCAAATACTAGATAGTGAAATATGGGGCTATAGCTCAGCTGGGAGAGCGCCTGCTTTGCACGCAGGAGGTCTGCGGTTCGATCCCGCATAGCTCCACCATATCTTATCTTCTGTGTTATTTAGATAGAGTCCTAAGCAAGACACTAACCTTAGTCGTAATGGACATTGAAGATGAACTTCTTCGATGGGATTTCGCTGCTTTAGTTTCTGACTTAGTGCTTTGCACTAAATTGCTCTTTAACAATTCAACTTTTTTGAAATAACGATGAATCAAGCGTTAAACCGGTGGAAGATCACTTTAACCTAGTGACTTCTATTATCGTAAATCCTTGGGAGGTACAAAAGCTCCTGGGGTAT
>NZ_JAOVZB010000001.1 GCF_025716875.1 Marinomonas sargassi
AAACACCAACTTACTTAATAAAGCGAATTGACGTGTTTGACTCTCGTGTAAGACTTCAATTTTTTTGAAAGTCTCCAGCGAGCGCCCACACAAATTATCTGATTATCTATTTTAAAGAGCGTTGCTATACCACTTGCAGCTACTTGAATCACCTAGTTACTAAATAACTAAGTAGAAGCACTGCCCGTGTCAGCGAGGGCGTATATTAAGGATCTACAGAAACAATGCAAGAACTTTTAACGCTTTATTTGAAATATTTTTGAAAGGTGGGAGATTGCCAAATTCGTAACAACAATAAGGGGACAATAAAAGCAGAAACAGCAAGAGCAATCGTAATATCACTCCTTACCTGCCACCACAAATGAGCAACCACACAGGCCGCTGCTATATAGACACACTGATGCAGTTTTTTCCAATTCTTACCAAGTCGCTTCATCATTTTTTTAGTACTTGTTATAGCTAAAGCAATGAGAATGAGCAAAGAAGATACACCAGCGTAGATATAAGGCTTTTCCAACAGATCAGAGACAATCCATTCTACACTCAGCCCAGCAAACAACACCAAGTACACAAGCAAATGGAATAATGCATATGAAAATGCCAACAAGCCTACGATACGTCGATAGCGCGAAAGGAAACGTAGGCGAAGATATTTCGTTGCTGGCGACATACAGAGTACAGCAACGATGAAGACACACGCCCAAACACCGCTATCTATCATTAAGACTTTCCCAGGATCAGGAAAGTATCGCCCACTGAATAATGCATAGATCATCCATAAAATGGGTGTCAGCAACAACGCGATGACATAGGGCTTTTCTTCTCTATCCCAAAAACCTCTCACGCTAGTAAAACCTAGTTAAATCCATGCCACTGTACATAGAACCCACCTCTTCCTCATAACCATTAAACATCTGAGTTTTGACTACGTTCGGGAAGAGCACACCACTTGGTAAACGTCGCTCTTGACTCTGAGTCCAACGGGGGTGGTCCACATTCGGATTTACATTGGCATAAAAGCCATATTCACTTGGGGCTAATGCACTCCATGTTGTTTCTGGCATGGTTTCTACAAAGCGAATTTTCACAATCGACTTGATACTTTTAAAACCATATTTCCATGGCAAGACTAGACGAACAGGCGCACCATTCTGATTTGGCAACACACTTCCATACATACCTACAGCCAGTAGAGCGAGTGGATTCATAGCTTCATCAATTCGCAAGCCTTCTCGATACGGCCACTTGATATTTCCGCCATTCTGCCCCGGCATTTGTTTTGGGTCATACAAGGTTTCAAAATAAACATACTTAGCTTTAGATGTCGGTTGAAATCGTTTCAGTACCTCACCCAATGACACACCAACCCAAGGAATGACCATTGACCATGCTTCAACACAGCGTAAGCGATAAATACGCTCTTCCAGCATCGAGTCTTTGATAATGTCTTCTAAGTTAAAAACACCTGTTTTTTCTGCTTCACCTTCTACAGTAATAGTCCAAGGTGTTGTTTGCAGTGACGATGCCCTTTCTTTTGGATCACTTTTGCCGTATCCAAATTCGTAAAAGTTGTTATAAGAACTAGCCACATCAAATGGTGAGACTTTCTCATCCAAACCATAAGGCGTTTCTATAATGTTTTTTAACGCAGGGGCTAACGAAGGTGGGGGAGAAAGGGTATTACCAGATTGCAGCGCAGCAGAAACATTACCAATCGTTCCAGCTCCTAAGACAGCACCGCCTGTCACTTTCATAAATTGGCGACGATTTAAGTAAACAGATTCATCCGTCACTTCAAATTCTGAAATATCTGATGATTTTTTATTGCGGATAAGCATAAGGCACCCCTTCTCTAAAGTAGAGTTATAGACAGGGCACCTCTTAGCAAGTTCAAAAAAACTTCAAATTGCTAGTATTTGAACAGAAAGATTAACGTAGACCCTTAATAAAAATCGCAGCCGGCCCCCAAAGACCATAGATACAAAATAGCACCATCAAAACCAATGAAGGTTCTAAAGCGATTAGAACAAAGATCAAAACCGACAAGAGCAGTACCATAAAAGGAACACGCCCTTTTAAGTTTAAGTCTTTAAAGCTACGGTACTTAACATTACTAACCATTAATAAACCAGCAATAGGTAACAAGAAAGCCATCACAATAGAAAGACTTTCTCCTGACATTCCATGCTCGCTTGCAGCCCAAATCACACCCGCCACAATAGCCGCAGCAGCAGGGCTAGGTAAGCCTGTAAAATAACGTTTTTCTTCAACACCTATCATGGTATTGAATCGAGCCAATCGTAGAGCAGCACCAACGGCATAAACAAAAGCGGTAATCCAACCGATTTTCTCTAATGGCTCTAACGCCCAAGTAAATACAATTAATGCTGGAGCAATACCAAAAGACACCATATCAGACAGAGAGTCATATTCAGCACCGAAAGCACTTTGCGTATGAGTCAGTCTAGCCACACGGCCATCAAGAGCATCAAATACCATCGAGATGAAGATTGCCACAGCTGCCCCAGAAAAGTCCCCATTCATTGCGGCTATGATCGAGTAGAACCCCGAAAACAAAGCTGCAGTGGTAAATAGGTTCGGTAGCAAAAACACACCTTTTCTTGGCTGCTTTTTATCCCCTTTGATATGCATATCTTCCGTATCTTCCACTAATACTTTTTTCAATTCATCTATCGACATTAAATCTATCTAACCTTTATATAAACAATCTTATTATGCCAATTTAGCGAAAGAACGCTTCGCTGCTGCAATGGTATAATCAATATCTTCTTTCGTATGCGCCTGAGAAATAAAACCAGCCTCAAATGCTGAAGGTGCAAGATACACCCCCTCTTCAAGCATGTAATGAAAAAATGCCTGAAACTTCTCTAAACTGCACTTTTGAACTTCTGCAAAACTAGTGACCGAATCCGCTTCAGTGAAGAAGAAGCCAAACATGCCTCCGACGTTCACTACACTAAATGGTACACCAGCCTCGTCGGCAGCATGCTTCAAACCATCTACTAGGTATTTAGCTTTCTCGCCAAGCGCATCATGAAATCCTTGCTCACTAATTTTATTCAGCACAGCTAACCCTGCCACCATAGCAACAGGATTACCAGATAAAGTACCCGCCTGATAAACAGGTCCTAGTGGCGCAATAAACTCCATAATTTCTCGTTTACCACCAAAAGCGCCAACTGGCATACCAGCACCGATCACTTTACCTAATGTTGTCAAATCAGGAACAACATTAAATTCCTCCTGAGCACCACCAAGGGCAACACGAAAGCCCGTCATCACCTCATCAAAAATTAACACTGCTCCAGAATTATCACATTCTTCACGCAATGCTTGTAAAAAGCCTTCTACTGGCAAAATACAATTCATGTTTCCTGCTACTGGCTCAACTATGATACAAGCGATTTGCTCTCCTATCTCAGCAAAGCAACGCTTCACTTCTTCAATATCGTTAAACTGTAAGGTGATTGTATGTTGGGCAAGGTCAGCAGGCACACCCGGAGAATTAGGCACACCTAATGTTAAAGCGCCCGAGCCAGCTTTCACTAATAATGAATCCGAGTGGCCATGGTAACAACCTTCGAACTTTACAATTTTGTCTCGGCCAGTGTAACCACGAGCTAGGCGAATCGCACTCATAGTCGCTTCAGTACCTGAATTCACCATGCGTACCATGTCCATTGAAGGCACTATTTCACAGACTTTTTCAGCCATGGTAATTTCAATTTCTGTTGGTGCCCCAAAGCTCAAACCATAGTCTAGCTGCTTTCTTACTGCATCGAGCACATCAGGGTGTGAGTGCCCTAAAATCATCGGCCCCCATGAGCCAACATAATCGATATAACGTTTTTTATCTTCATCATAAACATAAGCCCCTTCCCCACTTTGAAAAAACACTGGGGTACCGCCCACACCATTAAACGCTCGAACTGGTGAATTCACGCCACCAGGAATGCGGTGTTGAGCTCTTGCATATAAATCTTCTGAGCGACTCATATTCTAAAAATCCTATAATAAAGAATGTAACTTTCTATCTGAGTTATGATTTTTACAGCGAGAAAAATCAATCCTCTTCTAACAAAAACTGATCTAAGCGTTGGCGCGAAACCAACCTAAAGGATGGCGAAAAAGACACCAAAGCATATCGATTAGCGGTTTTCTGGAACCAAGTCATCATTTCATCAAGTGACGATGGTTCCTCTATTACTGGAGCTTTAATAGACTCTACAGCAAGAGACAAGTCCATAAATAACTTGCCATTTTCTGTCGCCATCCATGCTTGCGGCCCCTCGTTCATAGTGTCTAACGCTTCCAGAACGAGAATACGTTTAACTAAATGCCAGTCGCCATCCTTTTCGAAAGCGACGTAGTCTACCACACTCGAGGCCAAATCTTTCACTAGCTCCAATGACGATAACATTGGCAGAACCAAAACATCTTCAGCCACAGGTTTTACTGTGTGTTGTCTTAGATATCTCTGTAATGGACTAACCGTTGAAGCCATACCTATGTACTGTAAACGTTCAACAAAAATAGACTCCTGATGAAAGACAACTCTCATTACCAAGCATACTAATACAATCACAAACAAAGCTGGAACAATGACAGCAGAAGAATGTGTCATTTCTATGATAGCCACTAAAGCAGTTAATGGCGCCTGAAAACTTGCCGCCATCATTGCGGCCATTCCCAGTAAAGCAAACAGAGCAATTTCACTGACTGGAACGTCAAACAAATAAGCCACTTGAGCTCCCGCTAAGCCACCAATGATAAAAGTTGGCCCTATCATTCCCCCCGGCACACCAAGACCTACAGTAAATGCCGTTAATAAGGTTTTTATAACAACAAGGAGCAATAGAGAGTAGAGCAGTGCATCACCTGATAATGCGTGACTTAAAGAGGTATAACCGCTGCCTAAAACAGCTGGCATGTAAATCGCAAAAAATACACTGACAATCGCAACCATAAGAAATCGCGACCAAAATGGCAGACTATTAATACGCCAAGTTGCTTTTTGTGTATGGAAGAACAAAGCGGCCAACAGTGAAATTAAAACCACCAGCACAGAGCAAGCTACAAACAAATCAACGGACAGTGTAAGGGTTGTAATACTACCAATACTGAAAATATCTAAAGGGCCAATGAAGTAATGGCTAACCAGTGTTGCTACAACAGCCGATAAAAGAACAGGTAAAACATAGCGTTGGCGATATTCAAGAAAGATAACTTCAAAAGCAAACAGCACACCAGCCAAAGGCGTTTGGAATACAGCCGATATTGCACCAGCCACGCCACAAGCTAATAGTGTTTCGACGCCAAACTGAGGCAATTTCGCTTTGCCTGCAATATAGCCGCCAAGCGTAGCTCCTAAATGAACAGCGGGGCCTTCTTTACCAATAGATAAGCCCCCCATTAAACCAATTGCGGCTGTGAAAAACTGCACCACTCCATTACCGACGGGTAAGTTACCTTTGTGATAGTTCAACCTTTCCACCACATAGGGAACACCTACCTTATGGAAGCGCTTAGGTAAGAAGATAAAAATGAGGGCTAAAACAACACAAGCAAAAAAAGTGAGACCGACACGCCACTCTACAGGTAAGGACTCAAAACCATCCACATCAGCAGAAAGAAAGTAACGAGAAGGAAGATAAATAGCTGCATAAAACAGCACCATTAATACGCCGCTGAACAAGCCACATAAAGCACCCAATAAGGCCAGTTTCGACAGATCATCATAGGATTTCGATTTGCTTAACCACTTTTCCTTTAAATTTAGCTGTTTCAGAGCTCTACCTCACTTTCAACACGAGTCGATTTCATGCACTATTCATCGTACTATTCAAACAGTACTCTTCAATCAGGTAAAGGCAAAATCGTAATTGCCACCTTTAAAATGAAACAATAGGAAAAAGCAGTGTATAAAATAGGTATCGTTGGCGGCACGGGATACACCGGAGCCGAATTACTCAGACTTCTCGCAAATCACCCACAAGTAGAGGTTGTTGCTATCACATCTCGAAGCGAGGAAGGCAAACTTGTCTCTGATATCTACCCTAGCTTACGCGGTCATTACGACTTGCGCTTTACTGTTCCAAGTGTTGATGAGTTAGCAAAATGCGACCTAGTATTTTTTGCGACACCTCATGGTGTAGCTATGGACCAAGTTCCAGAGCTTATTGATCGCGGCATTAAAGTGGTTGATTTAGGGGCTGACTTCCGTATCAAGGATACAGTTGAGTGGTCTAAGTGGTACGGCATGGAACACAGAACACCAGATTATGTGGCTAAAGCCGTATACGGCTTACCAGAAATTAACCGCGAAGCCATTAAAGGCGCGCAACTGGTCGCCAACCCTGGCTGTTACCCAACTGCCACTCAGTTAGGTTTAATTCCTTTATTAGAAGCTGGCATTATCGATCCTGCACACCTTATTGCTGATGCTAAATCCGGTGTCAGCGGTGCTGGCCGTGGTGCGAATATCGGCTCTTTATTATGTGAAGCGAGCGAAAGCTTTAAATCCTATGGGGTAGCAGGCCACCGTCATCTTCCAGAGATTAAACAAGGTCTTCAAGCGTATAGTGAATCCCCTGTTGGATTAACTTTTGTCCCTCACCTTGTTCCTATGATTCGTGGTATCCAGTCAACCATGTACGCAACCTTGGTAGATACTTCGGTAGATCTGCAAACTTTATTTGAAGAGCGCTATAAAGACGAATTCTTTGTTGATGTTATGCCTGCTGGTAGCACACCAGAAACTCGTAGTACCAAAGGCGCGAACTTCTGCCGTATTGCCGTTTATCGTCCACAAGATGGTGACAAAGTGGTTGTCTTGTCTGTAATCGATAACTTGGTGAAAGGTGCGTCAGGCCAAGCCATTCAAAATATGAACATCATGTTGGACTTACCTGAGAATACTGGTTTAACCGCGCTGGGTATGATGCCGTAATGGTTTGCCATTAAGCACAAACTAAATAAAACTCAGCGTATCTATCCATAGAATCAAAAACGGGCAGTTTCTTCCAAGAAACTGCCCGTTTTTTTTGTGCCTAGCGACTATATTGGTGTGATCGAAATTTAGAGTCTATCGACCCTTTTCGTTAAGCACATATGCGTCATCACTTTATCTAGGTTTGGCCAATTTTCTATTTCTTCTCGAATTTCATTCAGACGTTGCATAGAAGGTGACTGCACAAGCAAAAGTAAGTCCAGATCTCCGCTGATAGAATGTGCCAAGGTGACCTCAGGAATCGACTCAATAAGCGGCATCACTAACTCACAAGACAAAGGCCTAAAAGTTAATGCGATGTAGGCATCTACACCTTCTTTTTTTGGGGCTGCCACATGGGCGTGATAACCCGTAATTGTGCCATTCTCTTCCAGTCGTTTTATTCGATCAGCCACGGCCGAACGAGATAAATTTACCTGTCGACTGATGTCCGACACCGACAAACGAGCATCTTTCATTAGTAAAGCTAATATTTTTTGATCATACTGATCGGCCACTTTACTTCTCCATTTCTAATAAAGCGTCAATTTCACTGTCATTCCGACAAAGTGAGCCCAAATAGCGTCAGCTTGTATAGCGACTTATTAATGGTGTCATTTTATCCTTAGCAGTAACAAATAACAGCTTTTAACATCAACAAATTAAGAAAACACTTATGTCTCAATACCATAGAACACTTGGTCCCATTCAGGGCATCGCCATGACAGTCACCACCTTCATAGGGACAGGGTTAATGATTCTGCCTGCCATGTCTGTCGCCCAAGCAGGGTCATTTGCCTTTTACGCTTGGTTAATTACCGCCGCCATGATTATTCCTATTGCTTTTGTATTTGCATTCCTTGGTGCCAAATACCCTTCCGCAGGAGGAGCTTCCCATTATATTGGCAGAGCATTCGGTTCTCGCTACGAAAAAGCCGTTGGCTGGTTATTTCTCAGTATTTTACTGGTGGGGCCTGCGGTCGCTATTAAAGTCGCTGCGGCTTATCTGGCGATTATTTTTAATGCTTCTGAGAAGTGGATGTTGTTTCTCAGCATGTTAACCATGGTTGGCATATTGCTCTTTGCCATTGTTGGCATGCAAACCTCAGCCCGTTTCCAAACAGGTGTCGTCATTGCCATGATAATAACCGTTATCTGGTTGTGCTTTGTTGGTGATATTAATGCCAGTCGCTCCGTTATTGAAGCCCCTGTCACCCAACAAAATTGGCAGCAAACACTCTATGCCACAGGTGTGATTTTCTGGTGTTTTCTTGGCATAGAAGTCATGGCTCATATGGGGGCTGAATTCAAAAGGCCTGCCCGAGACTTCCCCATTGCATTGCTAGGCGGGATTACTCTAGTGATTTTAGCTTACCTAAGCTTGGTACTACTTATTGCTTGGCACCAAACCTATGGCGATGAAATCACCAATAGCCAGTCTCTTGCCTTACTCGTTGAAAAGCTAACCAACAGCACCTATAGCCGAGTGTTTGCCATTGGTGCTTATGTTATTGCCTTTGCCAATGTAGCTATCTATATATTGGGCTTTTCCCGAATGGTGCAATCTATGGCCGAACAAGGCGCATTACCAAAAAGGTTTGCACGTTTAAGCAATAACGGTGTGCCGGCTCAAGCAGTACTATTAGTGGGTGTTATTACCTTATGTTCGATCACCTTCTCGGAAGTATCTGGATGGGAAATGCAGTGGTTTATAGAAACCACTAATGGTAGCTTTCTCCTCATTTATGCCTTGGCATGTATCGCTGCAACCAAGCTTTTGAATAAAACGGCACGTGTTTTAGCAAGTATCGCTCTTGTTAGTTGTGGCTTCATGGTGTTTTTTATTGGCGAAAGTATGATCTTTGCTGGGTTAATGTTCGTTTTAGCCTTAGCGTATGAACAAATAAGAGCCCCAAAAGAACAACTTAATGTACAATAACGCCATCACTTCATCGACCCTGTGTCAGCATGCGCCGATGAAGTCGCCTTATTGATTAAGTAGGAGAATTGTAAATGCCATTATTAGACAGCTTCCGTGTAGACCATACTCGTATGGATGCTCCTGCAGTACGTATTGCCAAATCCATGTCGACACCTAAAGGTGACGAGATCACAGTGTTTGACCTACGTTTTTGCGTGCCAAATGAAGAAATCCTTTCTGAAACAGGTATTCACACATTGGAGCACTTATTTGCAGGCTTCATGCGTGATCACCTAAACAGTGACAGTGTTGAGATCATCGACATTTCACCTATGGGTTGCCGCACTGGTTTCTACATGAGCCTAATAGGTACGCCAAGCGAAGAGAAAGTTGCTGATTCATGGAAAGCTGCCATGACAGACGTGCTAGCAGTAAAAGCTAAAGGCGATATTCCAGAGTTGAACGAGTACCAATGTGGTACATACGAAATGCATTCTCTAGAAGAAGCAAAAAAGATCGCTGAGATGATTTTATCTCGTGATGTGAAAGTAAACAGCAACGAAGAGCTTTACCTAAGCGAAGAGTTCTTAAAAGAACACAGCTAATAGTTTGTTTCTTCTTTTTGTACAGTAAAAAGGTGGCTATTAGCCACCTTTTTATTTTCTAGACATTAGCTAAACCTAGTTTTTAGACTGCCGTTAAAGCCTTAAAATCGTCTCTCTCTTTTAAGCTTTCAAAATAAGACTCTGTGAGTAGCTCATCTTGTAGGGTTCTCGAAAGATCCAAGGCTTTCTGAATATCCCCAATCGCCTCACTGTAGAGTTCTAGCTTGGCTTCAGCGCAGGCTTTTTGCCAATAGGCCATGGCGTATTCACTATCACACTCAATAGCTTGATTTGTTAATGATAAAGCCCATGAGTCCTGATCAATATCCAAAAGCGTATCGGCTTTATAAGTTAAAGCTTCCACATCATTCGGGTTGATCTCTAGAATCTGATCATAGATGTTAATTTTTTCCTGCTCTGTTTTCTCTAAGCCTGCCCGCATCCATAAGGAGTGGATAATAGTACTGTTCGAAATATCCTGCTGTGCGGCGACAATTTGCTCCGAGCGCTCTTTTAAGGCCTCTTCAATAACGCTCAAACGCTTTGCATATTCTTCCGTCAAAGTTTCCACACGTTTTTCAGTAATGGATTCAACGTTATCCCGAATGTCTCGTAACGATTTCCACCCCAGCAAAACCAGCATAGAAGCAGCGGCAGTAATGATGTAAAAAATATTATTCGTAGTATCCGCAGTATAGCGTAATGCACGATCAGAAGACTCAAGCTTAGCCGTTGCTACCTTTTCAGCCACTTCAGCTTTCATCGCCTGCTGCCCCTGGCGCAAGGACTTTATCTCATCCAAAATATATCGCTCTATAAAGGGCTCATACAATGGCGCTTTCAACTCATCAATATTCTCAACCTCTGCTTCATCCACTTGAGCAAAGGCACCAAAGCTCATGCACACCAACAACGCACCAACCAACAACCGAATATCCAATACCATCATAATCTAGCCTTCCGTTACATTAACCTGATGTACCAAGCATGAAAGTTTAAACGTCTCATAGAACACTCAAAATAACGAGCAAATACATGATATTTCTCGAACAAAAACAACCAATTTAGAAAAACAAAGCCAAAAGGCATTTTTTCCTTCGATTCAAAAGCAAGTAGATACAAGCACTTTGCCTTTAGCCTGTTGAAAGCCACTGCCAGTAAATAAACTAATCACCTACATAAGAGCACAACTCTAGACTCATCTTAGGTTAATTATTGAGGTTTATTATGACAATTTCACATCTATTTTTATGGCTCACTGCCGCCATTTGGGGGCTGGCTTTTGTCGCTCAAAGTGTTGGTATGGAGTCGATCGGACCCTATACATTTAATGCTGTTCGCTTCACTCTAGCTGCTTTGTCTATGTTACCGCTGGCTTATTTATTAGAGCGCCATAGAAAGTCAGACTTTGGCCTCACGTTAAAAGCTGGAATGATGACAGGCTTAGTTCTCTTTTCAGGGGCGACCTTGCAACAAATTGGCCTACTTTACACAAGCACAGCCAATGCAGGCTTTATCACCGCCATGTATATGTTGTTTGTGCCTATTATCGGGCTATTTCTCAAACATACTATTGAGCGTCACACTTGGTTGGGCATTTTTCTCGCATTGGGTGGGCTATATTTCCTTACCATTGGCCCCAACTTAACCATTCAAAAGGGGGACGGGCTAGAGTTAATTGGAGCAATATTCTGGGCAGTTCACGTTTTATTAATAGGCTTTTACTCGCGAAAAGTTCCTATTATTAGCTACTCTATTGTGCAGTTTGTTGTTGTCGCATTACTGTCTTGGATATTAGCCTTCTCTGCAGAGCAACCCACATGGCACGGTATTCAACTCAGTTGGCTACCACTTTTGTATACGGGCGTTGCCTCGTCAGCACTTGCTTTTTCGTTACAGATCTTGGGACAAAAGAATGTATCGCCTAGTGCTGCCGCATTGATTTTGTCTACCGAAGCTGTCTTTGCCGCAATTGGCGGGTGGTGGCTCATGAACGAAGTGCTTTCTATTCTTGAATTGATGGGGTGTGTACTTATCTTCATTGGCATGATCATTAGCCAATGGCCACGCCAAACTAGAGCAACTAAGCCAGTCCTCTAAGCTAATGGCTTATGGCTTATTAAACATCTTGTATTTTTTCTATGTCCGCCGGCATCTCGCGATGTACCGGCGTCGACATAATCATCATGGTGTTGGTATCACTCAAATCAATTAGGCGTTCGAGCAATGTATCTAGATGAGACATATTACGAACGGCAACCCTTAAAACAAAAGCATAAGGGCCAGTCACGTTATAACAATCTACCACTTCATCTAGCCCCATCACTAGGGCTTTAAATTCCCTTTCTTTAGTCCGGTATACTTGGCACTCTACTAGCGCTGTAATAGGGATACCCAATTTTTCAAGATTCACCTTAGCGCTATAGCCCGTAATAACACCTATTTCCTCAAGTTTTCGTACTCGCTCAGCCACAGCAGGGGCGGATAAATGCACTTTTTTACCTAATTCAGCAAAAGTCAGTCGTGCATTTTCCTGCAACGCCTTGAGTAATTTGAAATTAATCTTGTCCAAGTAACACTCCCTTTTGACATTATGGCTAGCTCGTTTAGCTGACCCGTTATTCTACTCCTCTAAGAGGGCTTCTTGTATTTTATGGCTTACTTTCAGCGATATTTTTCAGATAGGCTTTCGCCATTTTTGGGCTACTAATTCGAATAAAATTGATATGCTGATATTGAGGGTCGGCGAAAACATTCAAATAACGCGATCGAATTTTTTGATAGTTTGTTAGCGTCCATAAAATCATAGAGTCTTTACTAAAAAAAGATTTGCGTACGGTTTCTACATTACCCGTATTTTCCCAAAGTTCTTGTTTTGTGATGGAGCGATATAAAGCTCGTTTTATCGCCTGATAAACTGTTCGCAACAAGGAGTAATCTATCCAAATAACCGTATCCACCTTCGCCCACTTGATAGTCCTAGTACGGTTATAATTACCATCCAACACCCAAGTTTCTTGATTCAATGCTTTTTCAAGCTTGGTATAGAACTCCTCATCACTCGTCCCCTGCCAATTCGCCTTCCAAAACATGGCATCCATTTCTAAATAAGGACAAGCTAACGCTTCTGCTAACTGACGGCTGAAAGTTGATTTACCACTACCACTGCTGCCTACAACATTAATGCGTTTCATCTCTTCCCTCTAAATTGTAAGTAAATACGACCTTCAACACCTAAGAAATTGACAAAGAGTTATACCAAAGACAACCTCATTTTACGCCCACCAACTGGGTTGAATAGGTTTCGTTGATAGAAAGCCAGAGCTCGATCAAACTCAGGTAAAGGTGGTGTGCACAGCTCAATACATGCCCAAGAAGATAAACGGCCATGCTCCTTAACTTGCTCCATTAACAAGGAACCCACACCAGAACTCCTATATTCAGGCAGGGTATAAAATTCCTGAATAATCCCCACTTTACCCCCAGCATACAAGGCATAGGTTTCTGCTAAAGTCGCCATAGCAATAGGCTGATGAGTATTTAGTTTGTCACTAAAAGCCAAAATAGCCTGATAATGTCCATTCACTAAAAGCTCACGACATGTGTCTATTGTCTCTTGAAGGTCGATATTGAATTGTTTTGCCTTGGTAACCTCACTTATTTCATTTGTAAGCTTAATCACCAGTTCTGCAATTAAAACAGCATCATCTGGCATCGCTTTTCTAAATTGCATATTAATAATCCTTCATAAAAAATGTGCATAACTTCTTATTTTATTAACAATAACTTCAAATAAAAACATACTCTAACTTATATTTTCTATAGCACTGATAATATAAAAGCTGCTCTGTAGAAATAACCTGTGCTAACGTGGTGAGCAACATAATAAAAATTAGGTTTAGATATACTCATGACACGATTTATTCGGCTTTCAAATATATTATTAATCTGTGTATTTTCTGCCACCCACCTATTTGCAGCACCTGTAGTCAGTAAATTGCAATCCGACGGACCCAATCAAGGCCTCGAAGCTTACGATTTGATTAGGCAGTTTGCTGGCCCAAAACCTATCGAGTCGCCTGATTTATATTCTGGAAACCACACTGGCGTTAAACATATATTCGAACGAACAGATGACATTGTTGGCCACCACTTTGTCTTTACCATTCACAAACACGAAGACAAAGACAGGAACAAGTTCACCCAATTCAGTGACAGACAACGCAATGAGATTAAAGCTTACTCTGGCTCCAAAGACGACTTAAAAGGCTTTGAGAGTGAAACATTAAGCTATTCATGGAAGTTTAAAGTGGGTGAAGGCATGTCGGTATCTAAAAACTTTACTCACTTATTCCAGCTTAAATCCGTGGATGATGGTATAGGCACGCCCATTCTTACCGTGTCTGCTGCATTAAAAAAAGGACAAGAAAACCTATTTTTATCCCACGCTGCGGTTAAAAAGACCACATTTTTAGCAAGCTACCCTTGGAATGATGTTCACAATAAGTGGCTGCAGGCCAATTGCAAGGTCACTTATGGTAATCAAGGAAAGCTTAATTTCAGCCTCGCCGAGCTAGAAACTGGAAAAGAAGTTTTCTCATACCAAAGTGATAATATAGATATGTGGCGCGGTACAAAAAGCGATCATTTCGTACGCCCAAAATGGGGAATATATCGTTCACTTAAAAGCAAACACATGCTGCGAGACCAAGAAGAGCAAGTCAGTTTTGCCGATTTCATAGTGACAAAATATAAATAATTTAAAACTCGCAAAAGAGCACTCTTACAACGCCAAGGGACGGCCCGTCTAATTTTCACTCACTACTCACATATTTCTTCTTACAATTTTCGTCACTGATATTGCCCCCAACCTTGCAACTTCCCACTTTATCTACTTTTATTAAATGGTTCGATAATAATAATTAGACAGCCATCATCAAGTGTAAGGCTCTAAACGACACAAAGGTGACGGTAAGAGAGGTGAACTATGAAAAGGCTTTACTACGTAACGCAAGACCTTGATGATGCTGAAATGATTTCAGGCGAAGTTCATAGAAACGGAATAGACGATCACCATTTTTTTGTGATTTGTCGAGACGAAAAAGGCATAAAAACACACCACCTTCACGGCAGTGACACATTGGAGAAAACCAACATTATTGCCTCTGGCAGTCGTGCTTATCAGGTAGGAGGAGGCTTAGCGATCGGTATTATGGCACTGGCGCTATTAAACCACCTATTTGCCGTCGTGCCCTCGCTACCCATTTTTTTACTTATCATCATTGCTGCCATGGCAACCATTATCGTCAAAATTGCCGGCAGCTCATTTGATAGCTATTTAATGGAAAGGCTTAACCAGCATCTTGACTTAGGAGAGGCTGTTATCGTCATCGACGTCGACCGCAACCAACTCCATAAAGTAGAGGCCATGCTTGAATTGCACCCTAAA
Source organism: Marinomonas sargassi (assembly GCF_025716875.1). Lineage (GTDB taxonomy): Bacteria > Pseudomonadota > Gammaproteobacteria > Pseudomonadales > Marinomonadaceae > Marinomonas > Marinomonas sargassi. The sequence continues at coordinate 14,985 of NZ_JAOVZB010000001.1, forward strand.
GCAAAATTCATCGCCGACTGCTCCAACATTGGCGCCGCCATCCCCGAATAACTTTAAATAAAAAAGCAAAAATCTAGACTAATAAAGCCGAGAGGAAGCGCCCTTCCCCTCGGCTTTATCTATTATCAGCTCCTGCAACCTCTCAAAAATGAACTTCTTTCCTCCTATGCCCTTTCAGCCTTAAAAACAAAAAATGATCTATTCCTCAACAGCACACGTTTCAGTATATATAAGCTAACTTGAAGGTAATCCAATGAAAACGTTATTTATCACTTGCACAACACCTATGATTTTTCTCATAAGCAGCCTCGCACAGGCTAATCTCGATGCCCGCTTTATTGAAAGTGCACCAAAAGATAGGTTCGTATTGAGTAACACCAGCCAATGTGACATACAAAATATCACAGCGAATATCGACTTATCCAACAGCACGGGCAAACTCATTTTTGACACCACCGCCACAGGTGCAGGAGTTGAAGTATTCCAGCCTTTTGAAGCCAGTAACTCAAACATGCAGTTAACTAATGGCAACAAAGTAAATGATGGAGCAACAGGGCTATCCGTCAAAATTGCTACTCTCAAAGCCAATGACTCTGTTCACTTCACTATCGACGTAGACGACACATTAAAAAGAAGCGAGCTAGGTAACATTCGCGTCTCTGGATCCGAGATAGAAAATGCCACTATTGAAATAACCGCAAAAGATCAAACAGCATCAAAAGCCGCCTTTGATAACAGAGGCAAAGCTTCACTGGCTTTGGCTTCTTGTTGATTAAATTGGCATAAGACTATCTGAAGCAAAATTTTGATTCTTAAAAAAAGAGCTTTAAAAGTAGCCGATTACTAAATTAATACACATCACAAAAAGCCCGCTTAAAATAGCGGGCTATATAAGATATTAATTCTATCCTCACCTAAGTTATTTCGAATTAGCTTTTTGGTTAGTCTGATTAGCTAAGCAGAAAGTTAGATATGCAACTTCTCATTCATATAGACTGAATAAAATCCATCGATGCCCCTATCTGAATCAGACCTTTACCCTTATTTACATGGTATTGAAGGCGTCTTACATAAATAGTGGGATAATGACTCTACACAGCAAAAATTGATACCCTCACTCCTAACAGGCCATATTGGCCAATGAGATCAAAATGACAAAGCTTCCTGTTCTTGCAGCTTCAGCACTTTTCTTATGTATTCAGTCCGCTTCAGCTGAAACCCTCACCATAGATACAAGTTTTAAACTAACAAGTCCTGCGTTTGAAAGTGGTGATACATTACCAGCAGACCTAAAATGCCAGCGTGACCAAGGTGACGGCCTCTCTCCACCGTTAAATTGGACAACAGCTCCAGCAGGCAGCAAAAGCTTAGCGCTGATCATGCATCACTACCCACGAGGAACGATTGAAGGCAGAGACGCCCCAAGCCAATATTGGCTACTGTGGAATATTCCTGTTGAGACAACCAAACTTAAGCGCGGCAACCCACTTTCCATTGGCACAGAAGGCTCAGATAAAGATGGCAGACGTACAGGATATACTCCCCCTTGCTCCCCACCGGGGCCACAGCATAAATACACAATCACCATCTATGCCCTAAATGGAATGCTAGATAACCTACCCACACAAGATTCTCTCTCCGTCGATTGGCAAACTATGACGGATGCCATGCAAGGTAAAATCATCAGCTCTTCGAAAATAGAATTTCTGAATTAATGGCAACCGTGTTTGGAATCGAACGCTTATGTGATTTTTCTAAATAGATAGCCTGCTAAAAATAGCAGGCTATCTATGGTCTTAATTTTACTCTTACCCGAATTATTTTTTAATTTAACTCTGACCCGACTTATTCTTATTATGCAACAACCTCGAGCATTTCGCTGTAATGAATCTCATCAACTTCCTGAAGCCACGTAAAAATATCACCAATGACATTTTGGCTTTCGCCTAGAAGGTTTTCTGACGAGTCTTCATTGATTTCAATAACAGCGCTATGTGAATATTTGTTTATAAATCGATAAATTTTTTCTTTGGTAGATTCGTCTGTGATTTCGCAACCAGTCAAGCCACAATTCATAAGCTGTGCAATATCGCTTCGGTGCTTTGGAAACTTGAAGCTAAAAAATGATTCAAGCAGTTTCCTTGCAAGATTCGCTGTTAAAAAGGCTTCATCCCGTGATAGAGCTGGGTTGTCTCTGTATGCATGAAGCTTAGAAAATATATAATGGTATTCTGAATTGTAATTAACCAAGCTAGAATCTGCGTCTTTAAACGTTGATTGACGTGGAATCGCTGTTGAGGCTTCAATTGTATAAAAGAACGCATTTGGATCTTTGGGTGGGTTCTTTCCTCTTCTATTACGGTTTACACCTTCGAACCAATCACGGATCAATTTGAAGTAAGTAAAGTTATGCGTAAATACGAATAGCTGCTTTGCCTTGGCACAGTTACTACGAAGAAACGAATACGCATGAAATAAGTGGTTCGAATCAAAACTTGAAACAGGATCATCTACAACAACGATAGTATTTTCCATCTTGTTATCGTTTTCTTTCAACTTAGTTATAAAATAAACAATCGCAATAGCCGTTTTTTCACCTTCGCTCAGGCTTCCTTCTACCGGAACGGAGTCATTCCGCAATATTTCATAGCCTTTTTTAGCTGGATTAAAACGAAGAGTTAATTCATTGCGGCCAAGAAACTTGTGAAGTGATTCATTAAATTTGTCAGCCCCTAAGCCTTCATTTGATAAGGAATCTTCAAGGCTTCTAATTTCACTGCTTCGGCTAGTTATAGTGGCTTTTAACACATCATTTTCTGCTCTCCGGTCAACAACTTCCTTTTTCTTGTTGTGATAACCGAAAGACTTAACTTCTGTGGTTGCATAGTGAAGTTCAAGTTGTTTCTTGGATTTTTCTGTTTCTTCTTTGAAGTTGCTCGATTTGTGATTGTGCTTGTCAACTGTTGCGCCAATCGCTGTCATAGCATCGTTATAGGCCTTTATCGAAGATTCGTTTATGACGTCGACTGCAAGACCTGTTTCAAGTGGGTTTCCTGTCTTCTCTTTCAGGGTTTTGTGCCAAACTGATATTTCTTCGTTAAGGTCTTTAGTTGCCCTCTCTAAGGCTGCACAAGATTCGCTGTACTCCTTTTTAAACTCTTCGTAAAAGTCACTTGACGCTGGTAATAAAGGGACTTGAATGTATTGATCTGTAAGCCAATCATCAGCCTTCATAAGTCTGTTTTGAAAAGCTTTATAATCGTCATTGAAATGGGATTCGAGTTGTTTTATGCGTTCCTCAGTTACAGTATGACCACAAAATTCACACTCGCTTGTATCATGACTTTTATAAAGATCAAGACCAGTTTCAACCCAAGACTTTATATCACCATGTTCAACAAGTCGTTTAATTGTTTTACTAACGACACTGGCCTTTAAAAGATCATCAAGGCGTTCCTTTGCTTTGGCGAACATTTCCTAATTAATGGCCTGTTGTTTGAATGAAATGGGGTTCTTATGGTCTGGTTTAGACGCATTAGTTAGTTCAATAATTTTATTATCATTAAGAAGTGGCCCATCCGTCTTCATGGCTTCAATATTTTCGGCGACAAATGCCTCAAACTTGCGCTTATCATAATTTAAGTAATAGCGATCTGTTGTATCAATCGACTGAAGGCTTGTCTTCATGTGCCTTGCACTATCAGTACCAAATTTTGATACTGCGCTGTTAAGCTTCACTATTTCTTCCGCTTCTTTACTATGCACTTCTAAGTCTTTCTTTTGTAATATTTTCAGTTTTTCGAGTCTTTCGCGCTCCTCAATCTTCGCTTTGTCTACCAGTAAGATACTTTTGACTACACTATTCCATGAAATGTTTTCTTCAATGAAGTCGTGATTGAAGGTGTAGATATTCAGATCAGCATTGACAATACTCGTTTGTGTAATCAATGTGCCGTCGTCTATAGCCACAGTTAATTCAGAAGATGGGAATTTTTCTGAATTATTTTTGTTTTCGATACACCGAAAAACATCAGAAAGCGTAGACTTCCCACTTCCGTTCCAGCCATAAAACAGATTGTACTTCCCAAAGTCTTTAGCATTGGTGTTTGTATGATTCTGATAGATACCGAACTTTTTAAGTTTTTGTATGCTTTTTATTGACATAACATCCCTGCTCTCAAAATCACGTAATGTTCAATTGGCGTATAACATCTTTAGATAGTACGGCATGCATACTATTCTTTTTGTCCACAGCGCATTACTTATTCCGTGAACTCCCTTATTCATTGATACTAAAGTACTTTAAAAAACACCACCAGTACAAAATACATCCACTTACTTCACCAAGCGAATATCACTAAACAAAAACATTCGATGCAATCCCGATTGCACGACAGCTCGATAGTCGGGTTACCGTGTTTAAAACACCAAATAATTAAAAGAAGATATTCTAAACACCTTACGTAAAAGACCGCGTAGGAGATAAATACATAAAATAAGAAAATGAGGCGTTAAGATTCTGATTAAAAGAGACCTTTTGGTTACTTTTGCGGATCTGGGCAAAAGTTACCCGCCCAGCAGGGCGGAAAAATGCTTCACCTACACAAATTTAAAATGGAACTTAAAACCCTACCCCCTAAAAAACCAAAAGCCAAATTTTAAGCAAAAAAAAGCCGCTCAACTGAGCGGCCTTTAAATAAACAAACAAGAGTTACAAAGACAACGTCTTCTCGCCCCTCGCAATACCCGAAATCCCCGTACGAACAACTTCAAGAATATGCGCACCACCTAGTGCCTGTAGGAAACCATCCAACTTGTCGGACTCACCCACCATTTGCAAGGTGTAGATAGAAGGTGTCATATCAACGATCTGACCACGGAAGATATCAACAGTGCGCTTAATTTCCGCACGTTGTTCACCCGCCGCACGTACTTTCACCAGCATCAATTCGCGTTCGATGTGTTGGCCTTCAGTAAGGTCAACCAACTTAACCACATCAATCAGTTTGTTAAGCTGTTTTGTCACCTGCTCAACCACCTGTTCTGACCCGTAAGTCGTTAGGGTTAAGCGCGATAAGCTTGGATCGTCCGTTGCCGCTACGTTCAAAGACTCAATGTTAAAGTTACGCTGAGAAAACAAACCAACAACTCGCGACAAAGCACCCGGCTCGTTTTCCATCAATATAGAAATAATGTGTCGCATAATTAGGTTCGCTCCGTCTTGCTCAAGAACATGTCACGCATCGCGCCACGAGGTACTTGCATTGGATATACATGTTCATCTGGGTCCACGTAGCAGTTGATGAAGACCAATTGATCTTTCATGGCAAACGCTTCTTCCATTTTACTGTCTAGTTCATCTTTGCTTCTGATCTCAACGTACTTATGACGGTAAGCGTCCATCAGTACTTTGAAGTCTGGCAAAGAATCCATGTAAGAGTTTGAGTAACGACCTTCGTAGTTCATGTCTTGCCATTGGCGAACCATGCCTAGGTAACCGTTATTCAAACATAAAATTTTCACTGGCAAACCGTACTGCAAACAAGTAGAAAGCTCTTGTATATTCATTTGAATACTGCCTTCACCTGTTACACAAACTACCGTTTCTTCTGGGAAGTTCATCTTCACGCCCATTGCAGCAGGAAGGCCGAAGCCCATTGTGCCTAGGCCACCAGAGTTAACCCAACGGTATGGCTTATCGAATTTGTAGTATTGCGCAGAGAACATTTGGTGTTGACCAACATCAGAGGCTACAAAAGCGTCCCCTTTTGTCGCTCTCCAACAAGCTTGGATCGCTGCTTGTGGTTTGATTTTTTCACTGCTGGTATCGTAACGACCGCCGTGCACTGCACGCCATTCGTTAATTTGCTTCCACCATGTCGCTAGGGCATCCGAATTCAGGGATTTGCCTTTGATCAATGAAAGCATTTCAGTCAATACTTGCGTTACTGGGCCAACGATTGGCACATCCGCACGGATCGTTTTAGAGATCGCTGCTGGGTCGATATCGATATGAACAATTTTTGCCCCTGGGCAGAATTGATCAGGGTCGTTGGTAACACGGTCATCAAAGCGCGCACCAACGGCAACAATCACGTCACTGTTGTGCATTGTCATGTTTGCTTCGTAGCTACCATGCATGCCTAGCATGCCGACGAACTGTTCGTCTGTACCCGGGAAACCACCTAAGCCCATTAGCGTGTTGGTAACAGGAACATTAAGCGATTTCGCCAATTCAACCAATTGCTCAGAAGCGCCACCCATGATGACACCGCCACCAGCGTAAATAATTGGGCGTTTTGCAGATAGTAGAAGGTCTACAGCCTTCTTAATTTGTCCGCTATGGCCTTTTGTTGGTGGCGTGTATGAACGAAGTGAAACCGTTTCTGGGTATTTGTACTCAAACTTTTCACCCGGCATGGTCATGTCTTTTGGCACGTCGATAACAACAGGGCCCGGACGGCCTGTGCTAGCAATGTAGTATGCCTTCTTCATGATCATTGGGATTTCTGAAGGATGCTTCACGGTAAAACTGTGTTTTACGATAGGACGAGAGACACCAACCATGTCGGTTTCTTGGAATGCGTCTTCGCCGATCAGGTAACTCATGACCTGACCACAGATAACAACCATTGGAATAGAGTCCATGTAGGCTGTCGCAATACCGGTAATAGTATTGGTCGCGCCTGGACCTGAGGTTACTAGCACTGTCCCTGCTTTACCTGTTGCACGCGCATAGCCATCCGCCATGTGCGTTGCTGCTTGTTCATGTCTAACCAGTACATGCTTCACATCATCTTGACGATGCAGAGCATCGTATATATGAAGTGCGGCACCACCTGGATAACCATAGATGTATTCAACTCCCTCATCTTTGAGGAATCGGGCGATCATTTCACCACCGGATAAAAGCTCCACTTTGTTACCCTCTATAAGTATTTTTATCTGTCTAAGTTCAAAGTGCGGCTATTGTAACCGCATACGCTATGCAGATTAAAGTTGATAGAACGATTTGCTTAATTTAGTGAGAGGACTTTATAAATAAGACACTCGAAAACGCAAGAAATCGCAGTTTTTACGCTGCTCGCGTCTTTTCGCGAGGAGAAGTATAAGGTGACAATTTATGCCATTTATACTTGTGTTTATCAGATCAGATCTGACGAGATAGGCTAGTGGCCCAAATAACAGAGATATCGACAGGGTGGCGTCGAATAAAATAGACGGCAATTTTCCCTTCAAGCCCTTTAAAAGTCAACAGTGAGAGGGAAAATCAATATAAAAACTTGCCCTCATCAGCACTTCATGGTGTTATAGCGAAATAATCTACTGAGGAGCTGTACTATGGATAATGAACTTAACAAACAACGTATTATTGATGAGTTCTTACGCTGCTTTCGTAAAATGCTTATGGACCCAGAATTGTCAGGAGAACTCACTCGCATTGCCAAAGAATACATCAACGAGCCTGACGCTTATGAACGTATTGCCGCAGAAGTTTCCAGCCAAACGACGTTAAAAATACAAGAAAATCATACAGAAGCGGATCGCATGTTCATTAAATTACTAATGAGTGTGGTAAAAGGCGACTCTCTGCTTTACTAATTTCTATCCCACGCTAGACCACAACCACGGGTCTAGCGCTATATCGCGGTATTCCCTTGCTCCCTTCGTCTTTATCTACTCCTGAGAACTTACAAACACTGACCAGTGATATTAAATCTTGGGCAGTGGAGTTTGGCTTTGCTGAGGCTCGTATTGTCGAGCCTGACCTTGCCCAATACAAAGACGAGTTCAAGCAATGGCTAGATAATGAATACCATGCTGGCATGGATTATCTCGCCAACCACGGGGACATGCGTTTTTACCCTGAGCAATTGCACCCGGGTACTCGTCGAGTGATTTCCTTGCGGATGCATTATTTGCCCCAATCTGTCGAAACCGTCGAACGCTTAAAAACCAAAGATAAAGCTTATATTGCACGCTATGCCCTAGGGCGCGATTACCACAAATTAATTCGTAAACGACTTACCCAGTTAGCCAAAAAGATTGAACAAACTGTCGGAGACCACGGTTATCGTGCCTTTGTTGATAGTGCCCCTATTTTAGAAAGACAAATTGCCGAGCAAGCTGGTATGGGCTGGATAGGTAAAAATACCCTATTACTTACCCCAAAAGCAGGCAGCTGGTTCTTGTTAGGGGAAATTTTCACTAACCTGCCTCTACCCGTCGATAAGCCGACACCTTCTCGCCATTGTGGTAGTTGCACCGCCTGTTTAACCCAATGCCCCACCGATGCCTTTGTGGAGCCTTGGGTATTGGATGCAGGAAAATGCATTTCCTATTTAACCATTGAACACAAAGGCGCCATTCCAGAAGAACTGCGCAGTAAAATGGGCAATCGTATTTTTGGTTGTGATGATTGCCAATTGGTCTGCCCTTGGACCAAGTTCGCCAAATACACTGAGGAAAGCGACTTTCAGCCAAGGCACGATTTAGATTCGGCAGATTTAATCAGCCTGTTTGAATGGGATGAAGCCACCTTCCTGAAAAACACCGAAGGCTCACCTATCCGCCGTACTGGCTATGAAAACTGGCAAAGGAACATTGCTGTGGCATTAGGTAATGCACCAAGCAATGAGGCCACCATCAACAGCTTAGCCAAGGCATTACCTAACGCAACGGACATGGTTAAGGAACACATTAGATGGGCGCTGGAGAAACATAGCCATAAATATGAACATTAGCCGTCCGCTATAGTATTTAACCGAGCTCTCTTAGAACTAACTGGCGTTTCATTAGTCTATTCTTAACAGACCTACTTTCTTAAATGCAGCAAAGCATTTTCACCTTTATACAAAAAATATATAAGGCCTATTTAGATGACTGCTTTGCTAAATGAGGCATTTTTTGGTTTGATAGTAAGCCATCTCGTGAGGTGATTTTTTTGAGTACTAATGCCCTAATCGACCCCTTTGGTCGAAGAATAGACTACCTGCGCATTTCTGTTACGGATAGATGTGATTTTCGTTGCACCTATTGCATGGATGAAGACGTTTCCTTTTTAGCAAAAGAGCAGATTTTGTCGTTGGAAGAAATTGTCTATGTGGCGAAAACCTTCATTCGCATGGGCACAAAACGCATTCGTATTACGGGTGGCGAGCCTCTGGTCAGAAAGAATGTGTTATGGGCGTTAGAACAGATTGCTAATACCGCAGGGCTCGAAGAACTCACCATCACCACTAACGGTTCCCAACTGAAGAAAATGGCCCACGACTTACTTAATGTGGGTGTGGCACGCATCAATATCAGCTTAGACACCTTAAAAGCCGACCGCTTTTTAGCCTTGACCCGTAAAGACAAGTTCCATCAAGTGATCGAGGGTATTGAGGCCGTCGCTAAGCTGCCCTTCAAACGCGTTAAAATAAACAGCGTCATGCTGAATAATCACAATGATGACGAGCTGTATGATCTGGCTAAGTTTGCCCTAGATCGTAATATGGACATTAGTTTCATAGAAGAAATGCCCCTTGGTGTGATCACCAACCATGATAGGGCGGAAACTTACTTGTCGAGTGATGATGTCATCAAGGCCCTTAGTGAGCATTACACGCTAACGCCGAGTACCATGCAGACTGGTGGCCCTACTCGTTATTACCACGTAGAAGGTTCAAGCCATAAGGTGGGAGTCATTTCTCCCCATAGCCATAACTTTTGCGACACCTGCAACCGTGTGCGCATGACAGTCGAAGGCCGCTTATTACTATGCCTTGGAAATGATCACTCTAAAGATTTAAAAAGCATTTTACGTCAGTATCCAAACGATTCAGACATATTAGAAAAGGCCATTATTGAGGCCTTAGCATTAAAACCTCAACAACATCATTTTAATCTTGAAGAAGCCCCACAAATTTTACGCTTCATGAGCGCAACTGGCGGCTAAAAAGGAAGACCATGGCTAAGACACCGACTCCATTTCGTCCATTAAAAATCAGCGTTTTAACGGTTTCTGATACCCGAACCATTGCCGAGGACACTTCTGGCGATGCGCTCATTACTTTACTGACAGAAGCCGGTCACACATTAACAGAGCGTAAAATCGTCAAAGACGATATCTACCAAATGCGTGCTGCTGTATCTAACTGGATTGCCAGTGAAGATACCCATGTGGTGTTGATTACTGGCGGTACTGGCTTCTATTCCAGAGACAGTACACCTGAAGCCATGATGCCTTTATTCGATAAAAACATCGAAGGCTTTGGTGAGCTATTTAGACAGATTTCTTACCAAGAAATTGGCACATCTACCATACAATCTCGAGCCTTGGCAGGCCTTGCTAATCAGACACTGGTATTTTGTTTACCTGGGTCTACAGGGGCCTGTAAAACCGCGTGGAATGGTATTTTAAAAGAGCAGCTTGATGCTTCTCATCGCCCTTGTAACTTTGTAACCCTATTACTTGGGCCATACCAACCAGAACCTTACCAACCTGAACAAGAGTAAGCATAAGGACAATGTCGATGTTAATGGCTTTTGAAGACGCCTTACAAGAAATCAAACTCAGTGCCAGCTGCCGCGTAGAAAAGCAAAAGGTGCCAGTGGTTAATAGTGTCGGTCGAATCTTGGCTGAAGACATTGTGGCGACTATTTCCGTCCCACCAAGCGATAACAGTGCAATGGATGGCTATGCACTTTCCGCTGGGGATTGGCAAGAAGGTAAAGCCTTTGTTGTGAGCCAGCGCATTGCCGCAGGTCAAACACCAGAGCCTCTAGAAGCAGGAACCTGTGCACGTATTTTTACAGGAGCCCATATTCCCGAAGGCGCAGATACAGTCGTCATGCAGGAAAATGCCAGACTAGACGGTGAAAAGCCTATTTTCGTACAAAGACCTATGGAACAAGGCAATATTCGCCCTAAGGGTCAGGACATTAAAGAAGGTCAAACGGTTCTTCGCTCTGGTGACAAGATAACCCCTATGCATGTTGGCTTGCTGTCTAGCTTAGGCATAACCGAAATCTGTGTTTTTGAACCATTGAAAGTGGGCATATTAACCACTGGCGATGAGTTAATAACAGCGGGAGAACCTCTCTCGGTAGACAAGATATACAACTCTAATGGCCCTATGCTCAGCGCTCTTGTTGCCCAAGCGGGGCATCAAGTTATCCACTGTCTTCACGCCAAAGACTCTCCTGAAGAAACAGAATCTGCTTTAAAAACACTCATTTCATCCTGTGATGTTATTTTATCTTCAGGTGGCGTATCTGTCGGTGAAGAAGACCATGTTAAGGGCGTGCTTGAGAAACTAGGAACGGTTCACTTATGGAAGATTGCCATCAAGCCCGGCAAGCCATTAGTCCATGCAACACTTGAAGGTGTACCTTTCTTAGGTTTACCCGGCAACCCAAGTTCCACTTTAGTGACTTACCATTGGTTTGCTCGTTTATTACTTTCGGTCTGCGCTGGCCAAACGCCTGTTATCCCCCAAGCCTTTATGGTGCAAGCGGGTTTCGATCGTCAAAAAGTTATTAAACGCGATGAGTTTTTACGTGTTTCTATCGAGCGTGATGGCAGAGCTTACCCCCACGCCCAACAAAGCTCTGGTGCCTTGCTAGCAGCCTGTGAGAGCCAAGGTTATCTCCACATCAAAGCGAATGCCGTAATCGAAAGTGGTCACTCTTATGCTTTCTACCCTTTCACTAGTTTCTAAGCTTTTCGCAAAACATAGAAAGCATTAAAAAAATATAAGCACAAAAAAGCCGTTAGTCTCACTCTGAGAGTAACGGCTTTATTTTTGGACTTGAGCGATGACTATTAGGCTGTTAACGCACGAATATCTGTCGACGTCATGCCAAGCATATAAAGAATACCATCTAGCCCTAGGTTACTCATTGGACATGGTGCTTGCTGACGCACCAATGGCTTAGCATGCAATGCAACACCTAATGCGGCGTGGTTAAGCATCAACAAGTCGTTCGCACCATCACCACAAGCAATGGTTTGAGACCAATCTACTTTTTGCTCTGCAACGATATTCGTCAGCAGCAGCTTTTTACGCTCAGCATCCACGATAGGCCCAAGGTGCTTACCTGTCAGCTTACCTTCAATAATCTCCAACACATTGGCATGTACTTCTGACATACCATAGGTAGACTGCACACAGTCAGCAAAATACGTAAAACCACCCGATAAGATAGCGGTATGCCAGCCATAATGATGTAACGCCTTCATTAAGGTTGTGATGCCATCCATGTGTTGAATACGTTGGAATACACCATCCATGACTTCGCTGCTCAGGCCATCTAATAAGGCTAGTCGCTGAACAAAGCTTTCAACAAAATCAATTTCACCGCGCATTGCACTGGCTGTTACGGCTGATATTTGCTCACCAATACCCGCTTCCACGGCCAGCTCGTCCATGACTTCCGCTTTAATCAAGGTAGAATCCATATCAAACACGGCGACACCCGCTTTGCGGATATCCAATTGCTCTGCTTGATAGATGTGATCTATGCCTGTTTCATCGGATAGAAGAAGCAATTCGGCAATCAGTTCTGCTTTTTTTGGCGACGGAGAGTCTAACGTAATTTGCACTACGGTAACCGTATCGTCATTATCTGTTAGAGTTCGACTTGTGCCTGATAATTGGCGCTCAGTTAACCAAGCGTTAAATTGTTCAGTGTAGTTTGGCTGTAAAGAGCCAATTAGTGTAATGCTGGCAGACATAAACGCTCCTAATTCAGTAAGGTGCCTACTATAGCAAATCGTTTTCTTTTCGCTAAGCTCCTGTTCTACTTTAAAGAAATCAAATATCGGCCGTTATGGTATGTATACTTTAGACATTGCTCTATGAATTACCCGAAAGGATGTGAATGAACACTCAGCAAAAACTTGAGGCGATCGCCACTTTTATCCATGAAAAACTCAGCGCATCAGTTGTCATGGTCACCTCTTTTGTTTCCATTATGCTACTGACAGTGTGTATTTTCTGGTACACCATGACACATGCCTTAGACAATTACCTGTCACAGCAAACCGAGGTACTAGGCAGTAGTCTAGCCACTCAAGCCGCTTTTAATGCTACGCAGTCCATTCTGACTAACGACTTACTAAGTTTAAATATTTTGCTTAACCGTTTAGTCGTCGACGACAATATATTAAGCGCACGCGTTTATAACAAAAAAGATGAATTACTGGCCGAAGCAGACAGTGGTTCCTCTAGCGGTTCTTCAGAACAAGATTTTCGCCCCAATGAACAGCGCAGTGTGTATAGCTCGAGTATAAAATTCAGAGACGAGATCGTTGGCCATGTCTTAATCACTTTAGACAAAACGCCTGCCCAAACCACCTTGAAGCACCTTAATCAATTGTTATTAGGCGTAGCAATTTTTGTGGGTGTGATTACCCTATTACTCATTGCACTACTCAGCAAATGGCTCTTCGCGCCCATTAATCAGGTCGCTGAGGTTTTAACCTTTTACAAAAGAGGTAAGCGTACAGCGCCACTACCAACGGCAAAATATAGAGAGGCCAAAGACCTGTGTGACATTGTTGCTGATGTGCAAAAAATAGAACCGGTTGAGCCTATTATTGAAGAAAACCCTCAAGAAGAGGTTGCTGTCGCTTTAGATAAATTACACAAGGAAGTAGAGGCAGCCCAAGAAACCCAGTTTGAAATTAACTTTGATGCCATATTTGAAGAGTCTAGCCAACGCAACTGTGTGCTTTATTTCAGTATTCTTAACTTAGATGATTGGCATCAAAACCTCCCACCTTTACAAGTAAGCAACCTACTAACACCTGTCTATCGGGCTATTTTTCAAGCCAGTGATATATATCTAGGTCAGGTGCATCAGTACCAAAGTAACTCGGCCATTATTCTCTTTAGCGCGACGGACAGCGAAGATAAACTCTATATGAACGCTGTAAGCACTGCCCAATTATTCTTAGGCTTAATGGAAACACTATTTGAGAACGAGCTTTATGAGGACATTCCTAAACTAAACTTCCACCTAGGCTTGCATCAAGGCAACCCTCAAGTTGCTGGCATGTTTAAGGATAATATCTTTGTAAAAGAAGAAGTGAGTGAACTATTAGAGAATACTCACCTCTTAAGCCACACAGAGAGTGTTAATAAACTCGTAATTAGTGAAGAGATATTCACCCTACCCGAAATACAGAACAGAGTATTCAGCGGCCTTCCGGAGATCATAGAGGTGGATGAACAAGACATGTTAGCCTATGAAGTAAAAGGCATAGCTGAGAAATACAAGCTACAGGTACAAAACCATATCGAAGAAATTACCGAAATAGAGAGTTAGTTCAATTCATTTTTACAAAGGTACAATCTAAAAACTTACAGTCTACAAAACTGCAAGACACAAAAAAGCCTGATTTAATTTCTTAAGTCAGGCTTTTTTAGAAGTTATAAAAGCTTAGCTTGCTTCAATGCTAAGTACTTCTTCTTCATCACGTTCAAACATACGATCAAGCTCAAGCAAGATAACCAGCTCTTCTTCTTTCTGGTATACGCCTTGGATGAACTTAAGGGCAGCGTCATTACCAACACTTGGGCTCTGCTCGATTTCGTTTTGGTACAAGTAGAACACTTCATGCACAGCATCTACCAATAAACCAACTTGCTCACCATCGTGTTCAATGATGATGATTCGAGTATCGTCGGTAATAGTACATTCTGGTAAGCCAAAACGAATACGAGTATCAACAACAGTAACGACATTACCACGTAGATTCACGATACCTAGAACATAAACAGGCGCGCCCGGTACAGGTGCGATTTCGCTATAACGTAATACTTCTTTAATTTGCATTACGTTAATAGCATAAGTTTCTTCAAGAAGTTTAAAGGTAAGGTACTGTAGCAAATCACCTTTTGGTGACTTTACATCTATATCCGTTCCAGTTTTAACAGGTGCTAATTCAGACATTACTCACATCCGCATTCAATTTAGTTAAGATAATGTAGAACTCAACACACCATTTGTCTAGCAAAAATTCGCTTAGCAAAATTCCATGTGGTTGAGCTCACCTTACGATGTTAGACCATATTTACTGATCTTGCTGGATACCGACAATGGTCCAATTGCCGTTAGCATCCGCTGTATTTTTCTCTAGATGCCAAATCTCATTGGTTTCTGAGGTTTGTTCACCTTCTTTAATCCAGCCAGAAAATTGTAGAGAAATAGAAGCCACTGAGTTACTCATTTCACCACGTACAATTTCTACCATCAAAGAAATTACTTCTGTTGCTGGCTTATCGTCGCCATAAGATGCGCGCTCTTTTACCAACAAATTATAAAGCTCAGGGCTCACATAGTCTAAAATTTCATCGAAGTTATTATCATCCCACGCTTTTTGTAGGTTGATGTAATGGTTCTTAGCTTCGGCAACAAAAGCTTGCTCGTTAAAGCCTTCTGGCAACTGAATCTCTGGTTGAGAATTCGCTCCAGAAAAACCACCTTGACCAGACCAAGCATTCGGTTGACCTTGTTGATCTGCACCCGGCATTTCGCGGAACATATTGTTTCCACCAGCTGCCGCAGCCGCTTGTCGTTTCGGAGCAATAAAGAACTTGTAAACTAGGAAGCCTACTAGAGCGAACAACAAGATGTCACCAAAAGCGATACCATCAAAAGCGCCACTGCCTAGTAGAGCAGCAAATAAACCACCCGCTAGTAGTCCACCTAACAAGCCACCGCCTAGGCCGCCTAAAAAGCCAGATTTTTTAGTTGTTGACGTGCCATTAGCAGCAGTCGTTTTACTTGCTGTTGTATTGCTCGTCGTCGCTTTTGGTTTAGAGAAAGAGAAGCTTTTACCAAAGCTCTTGCTGCCGCCAAACTTCTTCGCTTCAACATCTGCGCTGTAGCCGCCACCAATTGCTAAAACAAACGCCATCATCATGGCAAATACTGTTGTTTTCACAAAACTCTCCTCTATTTAAAATTAACTAAGCCAACGGCGTTACGTAAATCGGAAATTAAGCTGCGAGCTCGCGCTCTTGCTTTTTCGGCACCTGCCTGCAAAATTTCTTCTACATGGGACGGGTTTGCCATTAGCTCTAAATATTTTTCTCTTGGCTCACTCAGTTGGTCATTAATGAGTGTGAAAAGTTCCTTTTTCGCTTCGCCCCAAGCAATACCATCCTTGAAGCTTTGGCGCATTTGCTCTGTTTGCTCTGCTGTGGCGAAGGATTTGTAGATATCAAAGACAATGGAATCATCTGGATCCTTCGGTTCGCCTGGCTCTAATAAATTCGTTTTGATTTTATTAACGCCTTTTTTCAATTTCTTCTCTGTGTCAAAAAGCGGAATCGTGTTGTTATAACTTTTACTCATCTTACGGCCGTCTAGACCTTTTAAGATAGAGCCCTCTTCGCCAACAACGGCTTCAGGCAAAACAAAGTGTTGACCAAACAAGTGATTAAAGCGGCCAGCAATATCTCGTGCCATTTCAATATGTTGAATTTGATCTCGGCCAACAGGTACTTTGTGGGCATTAAAAGCCAAGATATCTGCCGCCATTAATACAGGGTAGCAAAATAGTCCCATTGTGATGCCGAAGTCTTGGTCCTGATCATTAGCCAAGTTTTCGTCAACAGCACCTTTATAGGCATGGGCACGGTTCATTAAACCTTTTGCCGTTACACAGGTAAGCAGCCAGTTTAATTCGGCAATTTCAGGAATATCGGATTGGCGATAAAAGGTCGCCTTATTTGTATCTAAGCCACAAGCTAACCAAGTCGCCGCGATTTCTAATCGAGACTGCTGTACGCGCTCAGGATCTTGGCATTTAATCAAAGCGTGGTAGTCAGCTAGAAAAAAGTAAGACTCAGTGTTTTCCTGACGACTTGCTTCAATAGCTGGGCGAATTGCACCTACATAGTTACCTAAATGTGGCGTGCCTGTGGTGGTAACACCGGTTAAAACAATTTCTTTTGCCATTACTGTTACTCTTTACCTACTTATTCTTGTCTTGGTACCTAACTAGTACCCAATGTGCCACCTACCCTACCACAAAACTTTGATAGCAAGAATGACAGTATAATTTTTTTATCTTAATGTTTTTTCTATCCTTTTCGATCTACTCATAACCATGGTGTCAAAGCCGAGAATATCAAGTTGGCCGATCATTCCAAAGAGCATCAATTAGCCCTGAATACCTTTCTATACGAGACTGGGTTGCGGTACGGACTAAGGACACACTGCCCCATAAGGTAAAGTGCTGTTTTGCCCGAGTAATCCCCGTATAGAGAAGCTCTTTCGTTAAAACAGGAGATGGTTGCATAGGCAATAAAAGCGCCACTCGTTCAAACTCCGAGCCTTGGGATTTATGCACCGTCATAGCAAACACACTTTCAAACTGCCCCAATCGACTTGGTAGCAAGCCCGTAAATGAACCATCAGGTAACATAAACCACACCCTCAGACGACCACTATCATCTGCTTTACACAAACCAATATCACCGTTAAACAAGCCGAGTGCAGCATCATTGCGAGTTAGTATTACCGCCTTTCCCGGATACCAAACATGTAAGTCTTGAATGCGGCCACGCTGGTAAAAGTAATGTTCTAATTGCGCATTTATTTTTTCAACACCAAACTCTCCTTGTCGTACCGCGGTGAGAATCTGGTAATTTGAGAACACCTCATACAAGGCTTCAATGTCGACATTATCTCGAACTGCTTGCCAGTACTCATCATAACCTTGGGCTAAACGGGCAATATCAGCTTTTTTCTGGCCTACTTTAGGTTGGCACCACTCAAGGTCAGGATAGCCAGCATCAAGACTTTGTATCACCGCCCTATCGTCCCCTGCGTTCATCGCTTTCGCTAAATAACCAATGCCACTTTCCGATGAAAAACGATAACTGGTTCTAAGCAAAGTTAATGAGCGACTAATCGCTGGGGCATTGGCGTTGGCAAAAGGTAAAATCGCCTCCTGCGTGAGAGTTGATAAATACTCCGCCCATTGGGGTAAGAAGTAAGCATTCTCAATGTCATAGGACAAATCACCCAAAACACTTCCAGCCTCGACAGAAGACAATTGATCTTTGTCCCCCAATAAAATCAATCGAGCGTGAGTTGGCAAAGCCTCTATCACTTTTGCCATCATTGGCAGGTCAACCATGGACACTTCATCAATGAGCAATAGATCCAAATGCAAAGGGTTCTCTTTATTATGCTTAAAACGACTACGCCCGAAATCGCTGCCTAGCAAGCGATGCAAAGTACTGGCTTTTTCTGGAATCGAATGCTTTATCTCATCATCAAAAGGCAATTTACTTTTCGCCTGAGAAATGGACTCGGTTAATCGTGCGGCTGCTTTCCCTGTAGGAGCAGCAAGCCCTATTCGTAATGCTTCCCCCTGCTCTTTCGCTTGCGCCACTAAAAGCGCTAAAAGCTTAGTAACTGTTGTGGTCTTGCCCGTACCCGGGCCACCACTGATAACAGAGAATGGTAGGCTAGCCGCATTTGCCACCGCGACCTTTTGCCAATCAATATGTTCAGTTTTTGTTGAAGGTGAAGCAGGAAAAAGCTGCGTTAACAGAGATTCACTTACCACATAAGGCGAAGCCGATAATTGTTGGGTAAGATAATTCAGTACCTGTTGCTCATATTGATAGTATCGAAATAAATACAAACGTGTGCCGCTTAACACCATAGGGCAAGGTGCTATAGCACTCTCGCTAAGAGTCTGAGGTGAACATACCAATCGGCTTTCTGACAGAATCTCGCACCATTGCTGAGGTGATCTAATACCTGCGTTTTTCAATGTAAGTTGCCAAGTATCTAGACTCTTTTCTCGGCTCCCTTGTTGGCTCACATCGTCCAATAAAGGTGTTTCCCAAATATGGGACAGATCAATACAAATATGCCCCTCACCAAGCTGGGCACTGCACAAGGCACCTGAGATTAAAACAGCTAAGCGAGTTTCGCCAATATGACACGCTAACTGCTCTATCCAGTGCAAGTCGACGGCACGTAATAGGCCTTCTTGTTGCCAACCTAACAGCAAATCATTACTTGAGTTAGCAGCCTCGTTTATAAGCTTAAAAGAGTCCATATTGCACAACTCCTTCAGCCAGTTCTTCTTCGATTTTCTTTACATCCGTTTGTTCAATTTCACCCTCACCCGAAAATAAGGTGTCCAAGGCATTCACATGTTCAAGGCTCAATCGGCTTTGAAAAATACCCGTTGTTTGGCCCAATTTCATACCTCGTAAAAACAGATAGAAAACGCCGCCTATATGTTTCTCATAGTCATAGTCTGGTAGGCGTTGCTTGAGAAGACGGTGTAAAGCCAGTGTATATAACTGATATTGCAGATCGTACCTGTGGTCTGCAATCGCCTCACCTAAGGCTTCATCTTCATAATTTGCAAAGTCATCACCTAGGTAGTTCGACTTATAATCCAGCACATAGTAACGGCCTTGCCATTCGAACAGCAGGTCAATAAAGCCCTTCAACATCCCCTTCAAAGGTCGGTCTTGTATGCTTGGGGCATGTCGAGATACCTTGTCGTGTTCCCTCGCGATGCCATCCAGTTGTAGGGCATTCATGCGATTTACAGGAATAAAAAACTCTAGCTCTTTACGACATTGGGATGGCTGTAATTGCCCTAGCGTCATAGAGTCAAACAATTCGGTGTTCACCATATCAGGTAACCATTCTGACAAAACACTCTGCCATTCAGCAAAGCCTTTATTCTCATAAAAGTTTGCCATATCAGTACTGTATTGCACTTTAAGTAGGTCATTAAAACTTGGCTTGTCGAGCGTTTTTTGTAGTGCCTTACCTTCAAGCACATCGTGCAAAAAGGTTCCCGGTGTTGCCCCTTTAGGGAAGGTAAAACGGCTCTGTTCTGGATGGGGCAAAGCTTCACTAAAATCCAATTCCGGCTCAGAGACCAATACGCCTTCATCCTGACCCGGTATGCTTTCATCGTGATGAGCTTTGTCTTCCACCACAAGGGAAGAATAGCTCCCAACCCACCAATCTCGCTCAATCGAACCTTGGAAATCGCGTACTTTCGGTTGTGTTATTTCTTCCTGTTCCATTTTAAATCGAGGCAGTTCAGGCGCTTCATTTGGCAACTCCACCAGCTGCATTTGCGGGCATCCTTGTTGATTTGAGTCAGGTTCACAAAGGCGGCCTAAACTAGCAAGTAGGTCACCTGCTTCCATTTCCTCACCTTCTGCCACCAATGCACCAACACCACTAAGGTGCACATTTAACACAGCCGACTTTGATGCACTCGCTGCCTTGCCCACTTCCATAGCACCAATAAAGCAGGCTTCTTTTGATCGTGTTAGCGCCACATAGGCCAAACGAATTTCTGCCGCATACAACTCTTCTTCATGTTGCGCTTTTTGCTCTTCATCTGGATCAATCGCAATCCACAGCTGTTCATTATCATCGTGATATAAAGCCGATGTGCCTTTATTGCCATAAGGTGTAAAGGCAAATGGCAAGTAGACAATGGGATACTCCAAGCCTTTACTCTTATGTATGGTCACAATACGAACCAAATCTGCATCCGTTTCTAGGCGAATTTTCTGATCATCACTGTTGCCATTGGGGGATTGTATGGACAGCCTTAGATAACGAAGCACACCTTCTTTGGAATCTAACTCAAGTGACTTTTGCTGCAATTTTTCGGTGAGATGAAGGAAGTCCGTCAGACGTCTTTCACCGCCAATTTGACTGAGCATGTGACTAGCCAGCGATACGTCTTGCATAAATTCACGTAGCATTGGCAATAGCCCTTGAGTCTCCCAAATAACCAAATATTGGCGGAAAGCCTCTACCCACTTTTCGTACACCACGTCATCATGATTTAAGGTATCTAAATCTTCTAAAGACCAAGCCACTAAACTGGTCGCCAACGCAGAACGCAATTTACTTTCTTGGCCATTAGATAAAATGGCGGTCAACACAATCAGCAATTCACGGGCTTCCACCGTTTCAAACACTGAGCCTTTATCACTCAAGTAAACACTGGCGATACCTCTTTGTCTTAAGGCTGCTTTCAAGGCATTGGCTTGGCTAAAGTTGGTTACCAGCAGAGCCACATCCTTGGGTCGTACACCTTTTCCAGCTACTAGGGCTGAACCTTGCTGACCTTCGAGCAGTAACTCATGCAAATGGGCAGCACAGGACTCTGCCATTTGTTGTCGATAAACGGCAGGCGTCACTGGATCATCAGAGTTTAAATATAAAAACTGTAAGGCAGGCTGGAGCAAATCTTGGCGAATAAAGCGACCTTCTATGCCTCGATCCTGCACCTTCACAAAAGGAATACCAGATACCCTAAAAGGTTCACTTTGCGTAGTAAATAACGTATTCACAGACTGAACCATGGCCGCTGACGAACGATAGTTCGTCGCTAATGAGTACACGCCATTCACATGTTTTTTAGCGGCTAAATAAGTGTAAATATCTGCTCCACGAAAGGCGTAAATTGCTTGTTTCGGGTCGCCTATCATAATCAGACCAAGGCTATTCTGATCCGTTTGTGCTGGCTGATATATGGTAGAAAAAATACGATATTGAACGGCGTCCGTATCTTGGAACTCATCGATCAAAGCGATGGGGTAAAGGTGGCGAATTCGCTCAGCTAATTTACCTGCTTCATCTGCTGCAAGCGCGGTATCTAATGAGGTTAATAAATCGGTAAAAGTAAGGGACTGTGTATTACGCTTCCAGCGTTTCATGCGCTCTTGGGTTTGCTGCCACAATTGAGCGAGAAGCACCGCTTTTAGCCGCCCCTTATCAGGGAAACTTTCCCGTAGTTGATGTACCAGATCAAACAGCTCATGGGCAGGTAAAGCGCCATTTTTTGCTAACCGAGAAGCATGTTCATAAGTATCAAACTTGTCCACACACTTATCGAGTTCAAACCTTGGTGAGCTTGCCCAGCGAGTCATGGCGGCAATGTCTTTACTTGGATCTTTGCGCCAGAAAGTGCGTTTAATTCCACTTTTTTCTAACGCTTCAATTACCTCGTCCGAGCGAGAAAGCCATATATTTTTCACCTTTGCCATCAATGACTGAGCCTGAATCAAGGCTTCTTGCCAGTCATAATTTGGCACGGCGAGCTGGGCATCAGGCTGATTGTTTAATAACAACAAATCTTTTTGTAAGGCTTCTGGCCCTGACCATATTGGCAATATCAAGGAGGCTTTCACTTCATCCATTGGATAAAATACGCTACGCCAAACGTCTTTTACCGCCATAGATAAAGGTGCTTGCTCATCCGTTTCAATAGTTTGCTGGAACAGCATTCGGCTCTCGAAAGCATTTTGGCTCAACATGCGCTGACAAAAACCGTGAATCGTGAAAACTGCGGCTTCATCCATCTGCTTTTCAGCATAGAGGAGCTTTTCTATGGCATCGGCTTGTTGTGCTTTTGACATAGTCCCCAGCCATTCGCTCAGGAACACATCATCACTTTGCCCTTGCAATAAAGCCTTACGAGCAACGCGAATACGTTCACGAATACGCGCCTTTAGTTCAGCAGTAGCGGCCTCAGTAAAAGTCACTACTAAGATCTGATCTACCGTGAGGGCTTTGTCTAGATCACCCTCTTGCCCTGTCGGTACTAATAAGCGCAAATAAAGGTTGGCTATCGTGTAGGTTTTACCCGTTCCTGCACTGGCTTCAATTAGGCGCTTCCCAAACAATGGAAAACTTTGTGCGACTAACTTTTCCGGAGCTAAAGAGCTTTCTGGAGTTAATAAAGTTTCTTGAATCAAATCGCTCATTTCACTTCCTCCAGATGCCTGTGCAGAGGCAACCAAACACTTTCACACAAACTCATAAAGGTGTCTTTCTGGGGAGATAAATCTGGGTAATAGCGCTGCCAATAGGCATCATCCACTTCACTACTGGAAAAAGCACTGCTACTTTCTTGATAAATTTTCAATGCGGATTCCCATGCCAGCTCTGGGTTTTCAGCTGCTTTTGCTGAGCAATAGCTTTTACACCATGCATCGGCACTTTTGGCAGGTAAAGCCAGCGGCAAGCACAAACCTTTTTGTAATAACGCCAAAATCTCGGACAAATACCCTTTGGCATCTTCTGGCAATAAAGGCAGAAATTCTTGAGTCACTATGCCCTTTTTGGGAACAAGGTTGATTAAACAATGGCGCTTAGGGGTTCCTTGGGCACTTAATGCCAAATGCTCAATCCACGTCAGCATTTTTTGATGGGCAGAAACATCACCCACTCGGTAGGAAAGGCGGATATGACCACTCGCCATTGGTAACCATGCTTGCAAGGTAAAGTGACCTAACGATAAATTCACTTCTATGGGCGGAGTCTCTTCTACGCCGTAACTGTTTAGCTCTGCCAATAATTGGCGGCAGCTGTCGATATTCTTCTGTAAAGATAAATGACCGATGGCGCCATAGGGCAAAGCACCCGTTAGCGACAACTGCTCTAGAAAACGTTCTTCATTTTTCTCCAACATTGCATTGAGCAGGGCTTCGCGTAATTGGTAGCCCGCTAACCCATCCAGAGCGAACGGTTCATCTTCGTACTCTTCTTCCTCTCGCAGAGTCAAAAAAGCCTTTAAGCGGCGCTGGGTAAAGTAGCGCGCAGGGTGATTAACAAATCTCGATACCTCATCCAATGCCAGCTCTTGTTTCAGCTGCTCTAAGCCTTCCAACGGTTGTAAATTCTGACAGGCCTCTTCTTCTTGATTGGTCAGTAGCGCAGGTAGCCATTGCTCATCGTAACTGTACAAGCGCTTATCCGCTGACACAGTTTCATGCTCTTTCCCTAAATAGTAAGATGCGTTAAAAGGCTGCAAAGGATGCTCAAGTATCAACTGTTTCAAAAGAGACTTTTGCGCCTCTTCTGGCGGTAAAGAAAGGTCCGCCTCATAAGCACAACTTTGGCCGATATATTCCAGTAATTCACTGGCAAGAATAGAAGGGTTCTTTTCACTGTTGTCTTGAATACTGCGGCCAACATAACTGATATAAAAACACTCCCGCGCCGACATAAGGGCTTCTAGGAAGAGATATTTATCATCTTCTCTTCGGCTTCGATCGCCGCTGCGATATTGCCCCACCATGAGGTCAAACCCCATAGGTGCCACACTACGAGGGTAGTCCCCTTCATTCAGGCCTAAAACACAGATAACTTTAAACGGCACAGAACGCATTGGCATCAGGGTGCAGAAGTTCACTCGTCCAGCCAGAAAACGCTGGCTACCTTGAGACTCTTGCAGCATAGGTGTGAGTAATTGGCGCATCACTTGTTGGTCTAACGGTGCATCAAAGTGCGCCATCTGCCATTGGCTAATCAGGGTATCAAGCTGCTGCCCAAGCAAGTTTAAGAACACATCGTCTTCGGGTAATTCAAAGAAGCGTTCTGCTAAAAAGTGCAAACAAGTGGCCCATTCTTTAGGAAGCATTTCTGTCATTAAGCGAGCTTGCGCCTCATTAATAGCCACTAAGAAGTCCGCTAGTTTACCCGCTATAGAAGCCTCTAAACCTTCTACATCACCATAACTTAATGTGCCTTCCCATATGTGGTCATGCCCCATGGCATAGCCCAACAACATACGGCGAATACCATTTAGCCAAGTATGAACTTCTTGTATCGGAAGATCGTGCTGCTCAGCAGTACTTCCATCCAAGCCCCAACGTACGCCAACTTCTGCTGCCCATTGGCGAATGCGTTCTAATTCTTCCGCTGTTAAGTCAAATCGTGCCAACACTGCTGGCACCTCCAATACACTAATCAACTCAGAAAGCGTAAAACGACTTTCCCCTAAACCCAATAAATAGAGGTAAGCGTCGACAATTGGGTTTTCCATTCCCCCAGATTGGTCAATCAAGGTGAATGGAATCTGCTTCTTCGTGTTGCTTTGGTCTTTAACTTGGGCAAAAGCAGTTTGACCGAAAACGGCTTTCACAAAAGGACTGTAGGCATTTACATCTGGCAGCATCACAATCACATCTTTAGGTGTAAGCTGTGGATTCTTTTCAAACATATCCAAGAGCTGATCGTGCAGAACTTCCACTTCTCGCAGAGGGCTGTGACACAGATGTACACGAATACTGTCATCCCCTTCCTTTATAGGGTGACGATATTCGGAAGACGTTACCTTAGTATCTCGATCTTGTTTTGAGCCATGGTTTTCAAGACTTAGCACATCTTGCTGAACATACTGGAGTAAAGAGCTTTGCTGACCTTGAGAAGAGCCTTCGATATGGCCTTCGTTAATTCCTTCAGAATAGCCTTGGATATAGTCTTCAAAAATGGTTATTTCATTGTTCGCCATTTCTTGCAGTTGGGCAATGTAATCACGGCCTAGTCGCCCCCAACTGGCCAGTAGTGGGTTGGCATCCAGATGCAATGTTTCCACACTTAAATTCGGCTTTGCGTTGCTTCTTTTTATCTCTCGGCCTAAATAATGTTTATCAACCACATCGCCCCAATAAAAACGACAAGGGTTTTGCAAAAATAAGTGCACATCAATCCAACCAGACTCAGCCAGTACCCGCAGTGACTCCAAAGTATTGGGTGGCATGGATGACACGCCAAAAATAAAGATTCGCGCTGGCACCCCAGCTGGACGAGAGGATGAGTTACAAGCTTCCTGCAAAGCCTCAATCAAATTTCCCCTATGGTACAAAGAGGTGCCTTGTTCGCTAACATCTGCCACCAAATCACGCCATAAAATAGCCTGCCACGCCTGCTGCTCAAATAATGAGACTAAGGCTGGATCTTCAATATGATTGGCCTCCCAAGCCTTTATCCAATCGGGTCGGTAGACAAGGTATTGGTCATAAATATCGGCAATATTGCTGCATAACTGGAATCGCCTAACTTGCGTGTCGTCTTCCTCTAGATACCACTTTAGAGGCTGAAATTCAGACTCCTGAAGACGAGAATCTAATAAGCGCATTAAACGCCAGACTAGAAAAGGTTTATTAAACTCACTTTGCGAGGGAATATCGTCTAATGCGTGGGAAAAGGTTTGCCAAATAAAAGTAGAAGGCAGAGGGAAAGCTAAGCCCGCTGAAATAGAGTGGGACTGGGCAAGAAAAATCTTTAGCCACTGGGCCATACCCGGGTTTTGTACCAGTATGTGCTCATCATCAAAAGGGTTATCCGGCGGTGAAACGGCTAAAATTTTTGCCAGTAATACGGCCAAATCTTCTAGGCGATTACCAGTATAAAGTTGAAACATGCACGCATCCCGCTATCCGCTAAAAACAATCTATGCATGATACCTTAAAATTCGACAACAGAATGAATCTAGATTTAGTAAAAAGGGACTTTGATAAAGAATAACGCAGGAAGAAAAAGAAGTGATCTGGTGGAGCTATGCGGGATCGAACCGCAGACCTCTTGCATGCCATGCAAGCGCTCTCCCAGCTGAGCTATAGCCCCAAATCGCGGTAGATTTTATTTGCGCTC
The DNA here is from genome assembly GCF_025716875.1 of Marinomonas sargassi. Classification (GTDB taxonomy): domain Bacteria; phylum Pseudomonadota; class Gammaproteobacteria; order Pseudomonadales; family Marinomonadaceae; genus Marinomonas; species Marinomonas sargassi. The sequence continues at coordinate 41,436 of NZ_JAOVZB010000001.1, forward strand.
TGTTATGGAGTCAACCCCCTTTGTACCCCCTTATATTAAAAGGCTATTGGGGGTACAAAACTTCAGAAAATATACTCTGCAATAAAAAGCCACAAAACTCAGTCTATTACACACAAAACACACACATAACGAATAAAGACTCTAAGTAAAATAACTGTCTTATGCACTTTTTATACGGACGACTCACCTACCAGTTTTTCCTCCAGTGCTACTTATGACTTTTATCTAGATGAAAACAAGGTACTCAAGGATGACTCTACCAAACGTTTTTAATGACCTAATGATGGCTCAACAACCTATTCTTACTCGGAAAAAAGAAAATTTTGGGTACGAACTTCTGTTTAGAGACAATACATTAAATATTGCCGATATGAGCAATGGTGAAGCCGCCACAAGCCAAGTTCTCATCAATCTATGCACTGGTATTTCAGAGCTAGAGTCTCACATTAAAAAGCCTTTTTTTATTAATATGACCACAAGCTTGATTCTGTCAGATGCTTTTTTTCCTATTGAGCCCAATACCGTCTACCTTGAAATTTTAGAAGACCAAAACCTCACTCCAAGCTTTTTTAAAGCCGTAAAAAAATGGCATGATGCAGGGTATAAATTTGCCCTTGATGATTATCAATTTAGTGAAGCATATGAAGCTTTACTGCCTTGGGTATCCATCATCAAGGTGGACGTTTTAGCAACTCCGCCCGAGGACTACTCAAAGCAAATTCGCTCCTTAAAGAGCAAAGGGTTGATACTGCTAGCTGAGAAGGTGGAAAATGCTGACATGTTTGAACGCTGCAAAGAAGCAGGCTTTGAGCTGTTTCAAGGTTACTTTCTTCAACGCCCTGAAGTGATAAAAGGTAAAAAGGTAGATTCCACCACCCAAGGTGCTATAGAACTAATCAACACCATTCAAGACCCTAACAGCAGTATCGATCATATCGCTCATTTGGTTACGAAAAACCCCAAGCTCTCTTATCAGCTATTACGTATTATCAATAGCCCCGCCTGCGGTATTTCACGCACTATTAAGTCCATAAAAGAGGCCGTTATTTTTCTGGGTTTAGTGCAACTAAAAAAATGGGCCATGCTAATCGCCTTCACTTCTTCCTTCGGTAAGCCCCACCCTTTTTTAAAGGCTCTTCTTACACGCAGCCGTTGCTGCCAGCTATTAGCTGAAAAGAACCAGTCTGAAAATGCAGAATCCGCGCTATTAGTAGGCTTAATGTCTGGTATAGACGTCATTCTCAATATTGAAAAATCCATCGCCCTAAAACAAATATCACTCGATAACAATCTATTGGAAGCAATCACAGAACATAAAGGTGAATTCGGCCAATACCTAACAAAAACCCTGAGCTGTGAAGAGCAAAATTGGAGTGCTTTGGAGTCACTCTCGAATAAGGAAAGAGCTGATCTGAATAACTCCTTTCTAGAAGCTATGATATGGACTGACGAGGTCATGGAATCCATTCGTTAGTCCGTCAACGCCCAACCAACAAACTTAAAAACAAAAAAGCGATGACTTATTTTAGCCATCGCCTTTTTATTTTATGTCTGTTTAAACAAAATTTTTAGTGATCATCCACACCATAAAGCGTGTAATCAGGAAGGTCTTCTTCTTTGGGAATAGGAGTTGAGCGGCCAGTTTCATCAATGGCTACGAATTTAAAAATACCTTCCGTTACCTTCTCACGGGCACCAATACGATCTCGGCGAACCCAAGCTTCTACCAAAATTTCCATTGAAGTACGGCCCGTCGCTTCTACTCTTGTGTAGACACCCAAGATGTCACCTACCTTTACTGGGCGAATAAAACTCATGCCATCAATGGCGACCGTCACAACACGTGATTGCGCACGCTGCCCTGCACAAATACCCGCCGCGATATCCATTTGAGACATAACCCAGCCACCAAAAATATCCCCTGCAGGGTTAGTATCAGCAGGCATAGCAACGGTTCTAGTCGTTAAACGGCCCTTTGTCTTTTCTTCAAATTCTGGCATAACCTGCTTTTCCTTTACTTCATTAGGGTAAAAATAGAACCTTATTCATTAAGCACAAAGCATACCATAGGACACAGGTCCTCTGAATAACTTCAAGGGCAATGCTGACGTATTCAAGAGTGTTCTATATGAGGCTAGGCAAACGCCAAATGTGAGATCAAATGGAGGCATCGAGCCATTTCGTGCACCTAGAATCAAAACATTAGAAATATAGGCAACCAAAAAATCTGATTACGCATTAAACAAAGCGCTAGGAGTTGTTTGAGTATTAAGAAGTGAAACGTACAAGAAGAAAGTTGAGATGCTTTGAAAAGTTACAGGCATAAAAAAGGCACCATAAATGGTGCCCGGGACCGGAATCGAACCGGTACGCTCGTTAAAGCGCAAGATTTTAAGTCTTGTGTGTCTACCAATTTCACCACCCGGGCATATCTGATTTTGGAGGCCGGAGTCGGAATCGAACCGGCGTACACGGAGTTGCAGTCCGCTGCATGACCACTCTGCCATCCGGCCTCTATCAGAAATCTTCTTTTTGGAGCGGGAAACGAGGCTCGAACTCGCGACCCCAACCTTGGCAAGGTTGTGCTCTACCACTGAGCTATTCCCGCGTCTCAAAAGACGGTGCCTATTCTATGTATTTGAGCATCTACGTCAAGGAAAAAATCCAAATAAATAGCTTACTTAGACAGTTTTTTACAATCTGCTTAACTTTTATCCGTCTCTTGTGATTTTAGTTCTGGCCATGCCGCTTTCAAATAAACATACATTGACCATAAAGTAAGCAGTGCCGCGATAATCAAAACCCCCTCACCAATATAGGCATAAAAAGTATCTGGACGGCTGCCTAACAAAATAAAGATAGCGACCATCTGCATCGCGGTTTTTAGCTTACCAATATAGGAAACCGCCACACTCGCACGCTTACCCATTTCTGCCATCCATTCACGTAATGCCGAAATAACGATTTCACGGCCAACAATAACAGCGCTGGCTAAGGTTAATAGCGGGTTAGCGTAACTTGCGACTAAAAGAACCAAAGCTATGGATACCATAAGCTTGTCGGCCACTGGGTCAAAGAAAGCACCAAAAGGCGTCGATTGATCTAGCTTTCTTGCTAGGTAGCCATCTAACCAATCTGTAATCGCCGCTAAAGCAAAAATAGCCGCGCAGGCATGGTAACGCCCTTCCCAAGGTAAATAATAAATCACGACAAGAACAGGTATCATAAAGATACGAATTGAGGTCAAAATGTTTGGTATGTTCATTCGGTTCCTAATGTGTAGACTAAATAATGACTCTATATGACAAGCTTAACTTTTATGGAGGTAAAGATAAATTTCTTCTGCTTTTTTAACGCCAATTCCTTTTACTTTGGCAATATCTTCTTGACTGGCTGCTTGCAGTTCTTGATAACCTCCAAAGGCGGTTAACAGTTCTTTTCGCCTTCCCGGTCCAATGCCCGGAATCTCTTCCAATACAGAATGTCGGCGCTTTTTGTCTCTTCGTTTACGGTGACTCTTCACAGCAAAACGGTGGGCTTCGTCTCGAATGTGCTGAATGAGGTGTAAGGCAGCTGAATCAGGAGGCAGTACCACTTCGTCTTCTTTAGAGCCTATGTACAAGGTTTCAAGACCCGGTTTTCTGGTGTCACCTTTGGCAACCCCAAGTAAAAAGATATCCACCAGCCCTAACTCTTTTAAAACCGTCTCAGCTTGGGTTAATTGCCCTTTACCGCCATCGATTAATAATACGTCTGGCGGGTCAAGCTCACCGCTTTTCACTCGTTTATAACGACGAGTTAAGGCTTGCTTCATGGCACCGTAATCATCACCCGCTTCTACCCCTTCAATATTGAAAGAGCGGTAACGCTTTTTATCAGGCCCATCGGCACCGAATACCACACAAGAGGCCACGGTAGCTTCACCGCTAGAATGACTGATATCGAAACATTCCATGTGGCTCGGTGGCTCAGCAAAGCCCAATAACTTCTGCAAAGCCGTAACACGGCTAAAGTGATTTCGTTTATCTGAAAGGCGTGCTTGCAAACCTTGCTCAGCATTCAGCTTTGCCAAATCCAGCCAACGGGCCCTTTGCCCTCTGACATTGGTCACCACTTCGATTTTCTTTTGAGTGGTTTCAAAAATACCTTCGACCAAGGCTAAACCATCTTCTAGTTCATGACTGACGATCAGTGTTTTGGGGAGCTCTTGAATACCGCCTAAATAGAACTGGGCAATAAAAGAAGACAATAAATCGCCTTCTTGTATTTCGATGGGCATTTTAGGGTAGTGACTTTTACTGCCCACTACTTTGCCTTTACGAACCATCATCACATGTACACACAAGCCACCGGGCTGGATAATCGCGGCAATCACATCCGCCTCACCTGACTGGCCATAAACATACTGCTGCTCTTGCACATGTTTGAGCTGAATGATTTGATCTCTTAATTCTGCGGCTCTTTCAAATTCCATGTCCGCTGCTGCATCACTCATTTGAGAAGTAATTTCTGCGGTTAGCTCTTGGTCTTTTCCCTGCAAAAACATGCGGGCGTGACGAACATCCGCGTCATAGGCTTCATCACTAATTAAGCCCACACAAGGGCCTGAACAACGCTTTATTTGATACTGCAAACAGGGTCTTGAGCGATTAGCATAGGTACTGTCTTCGCACTGACGAACTTTGAAGACTTTCTGCATAGTATTCAGGCTTTCTTTTACTGCACTGCCGCTTGGGAATGGCCCATATAAGGTGCCTTTATCAGATTTTTCACCGCGACGGAAAAGCAAAGCAGGATGATGGTGATTGGAAAGCAAGATATAAGGGTAAGATTTATCATCCCTTAACAAGATATTATAGGGTGGCCTATGCTGTTTGATGAGCGTTTGCTCAAGCAACAAGGCTTCCGTTTCACTTTTTGTGACCGCTATTTCAATCGTGTGGATACGACTGACTAAGGCCATCGTTTTGGTTGTTAGGCCTGTAACACGAAAATAACTCGCTACGCGATTTTTTAAGTTCTTTGCTTTACCAACGTAGAGCAACTCGCCTTTGTTATCGTACATACGATACACGCCCGGGCGAGTGGTTAGATTGCTAACAAAGTGCTTGGGGTCAAATTCAGATTGGCTCAAGTAGACTCCGTTCCTTTAACCCATACCCAAAACGTTATAACGCACTGCTAAATGCATTAACTCAACATCGCTCTCTATATTAAGTTTGGTGAAGATACGTGTACGGTAGGTGCTGACTGTTTTTGGACTAACATTTAGAGAGTCTGCAATTTCATTAGACTTTTTACAGTCGACAATCATTTGCGCCACTTGTAATTCCCTATCCGATAATTGACCAAGAGGTGAGCCAGCATCATCAATAGAAAATTTAGACAACGCCATTTTTTGGGCAACGGTTTTGGAAATATAATGGTCGCCCTTAGATACTGTCTCCATTGCCTCTAATAGCTCTGAAGTATTGGTACCCTTAGTCAAATAGCCTGACGCCCCTGCTTCGAGTAATTTCACTGGATAAATGTTGTCATCCAATGCAGAAAGGGCAATGATTTTAATCTTAGGAAGAATGCGCTTAATCTCTTTGGTAGCACCAAGGCCGCCAATACCCGGCATATGTACATCCATCAGAATGATATCTGGTACTAGCGTTCTTGCTTGAGCGATCGCTTCTTCGCCGCTGTTTACAACACCGACCACATCAACGCTATTCACATCTTGAAGTACTCTACTGATACCTTGGCTAACCACATCATGGTCATCTACGATCAAGACTTTTAACATAACTACCTCATTGGTTCTTAATAGTAGGAGCCTGTTTCACCTACACTGCAATATTTTTACCTGATATTAAGAACACTATTCAATATGATTTTCTATTCTGGAAGTGTTTCTTTGTAACCCATTTCCATTAATTTCTTCTGCGCTATTTCTCGATAACGAGTTCTCACCCCTGTGCCTTGGGTTTTCTGCGTGTAATACAGTAATGGCGCAATATCATCTTCTTCTAAAGAAAGCGCTTTCGCTATTTTACTGGTCAAGTTATTCAGGTTGACCGTTTGTTTATTTTCTATCATAACCACTTTGGGTATGACTAAACGCTCACCAGCAATAACACGATCGACAATAGCTAAATAATTTTGTTCAAAGAGAGGCCAAGAAACTCTTTCTTCCTCAGATTTCAATTTATACCAATCCGTTTCTGAGCCTGCAAAGAAAACCGCAGGATGACTCCACTTATAGCTTAAAGGATCTGTTCGACAAGCACATGCTTCTAAATAAGCAGCTCGTGGGTTAGCCAAACCGTATGCTTTATAGGCGGTACTAATTAACTTCAAAAACTCAGATATTGTTGGCGGCCAAGCGTATTCTTCTTTGGTACGTTCAACTGCATACGCCAAAAGCGGTTCCTGAAACCCTTTTAGCGCCACTGCCCACTCTCGCTTAGCTAATTTCACTTCTTCTAACGTACTGTATGCCGAGGCAAATTTGTGAGTGTAAATCGCTTTAAAGCGAGCAAAAATCATATTTACTAGAACACGAGTTTGTTGCTCCGCTTCCGTCGGACCAGACTCTTGCCCTGCACTCTTACCTTGATACGCGCTGTTAGCGTAATCACCAGTCTGTGTCGTGGATGTTTGTGAGTGCGTCGCTAACTTGTTCTCTAGAGGTTTTATTAAATTTTGTACTGCTTGAGGTTCCTTCATATGAAGACCTATCTGATTGTTTGTATTGCCACTGGCGTTTTACATATTTAAAGAATTCGCTATTCCAAGTACGGACATTTTTGCGCTGCTCTTTGATTCTTAATAAAAATTCAGTCTGTAGAGACAAAGCAAATTCGCGAGTAATGCCCGCTTGAGTAATTTGTTCTATGGTGGCTTCTTCTGGCAGCCATTGATCTGGTTGTCTAGAACGTTCTTTCTGCTCTAGGTACAAATCAAAATCTGTCACGCCTCGACGATCATTTGTAGTGGGTACAGGCGGCGCATCATATTGCCTCTCAACCGGCTTAGCTGCGTAACTATTTGGTTTATCATTAAATTGTGGTTTAGGAGTAAATTGCGGCTTAGGCGTGAACTCCTCTTTTTTCTCACGGGAGGCTTTATGCAACCGATCCATTTTATCCATCAAACCATCGTTTTGTACGCTTACATCTGCCGTTTTGACATCCGCCACTTTATTAAAATCTGCTGTCGTATTAGAAGCCGATGACAAATGTATTTCCAACACTTCATTATTACGTTGAAAGCTTAATAGCTGACTAATTTGCAAATTAGCCAACTGACGCATCACCATAGGAACAGTCCAAAACGGCAACTGGGCACATAAGCGGCTGATTTCAACTCTCAAAACACTCGTATTAGATGAATATGCCTGCTGTTTTAAGAAGGTCAGCAAGACGGTTTCTTCGAGCCCAATTTGAGCGGCGGTTGCAAATGAAATGGGTAAAAGGTAATCGTTATCCAACATGACTCTCGCTTTGAATAGGTATTTCAGCAGTTTATCAAAAGCCGATGACATAAGCACCACAAGCTTTTATGACTGGTTGCGAATTCATCATAAAGTATCATCAAGCTAATACTTTAAATAGATACTTTTGGGGTTATCTATCTTTACAAAAGTCACTAGAAGCTTTTTTGACGGCTGCCATAACAACTCCTATGCTGAATAAGATGATGAAAGATTTCATCATAACGATAAACATTTGCCACAGGGAGTAAATACATATGCATACCACTCAAATATCTGGCCAACATATCGACATCACCCCAGCTATAAAAGAGCATCTTAATGAAAAGCTCGCCAAGCTCAGCAAACTAACCGATCAAATCACTTCTATTAATATCACTCTACTAAAAGACAGCAAGTTTCAAAAAGCTGAAGCAACTCTACATTTACCCGGTAAAGATATTTTTGCTGCTGCGAGCTCAGAAAATCGATTATTCCATGCCATTGATGCCATGGTAGAAAAGCTCATTCGCCAAATCAGCAAGCACAAAACCAAGCACAGCACTGCTGGAACAAAACATAATATAAATTTATAAAAAAACCTTTAGTAGGCTACTCATTATTAGCCAAAACACTTCATGAAAAGCAAAGGCTGCCTGATAATCAGAGCGTCTTTGCTTTTTTATTGGCTATATACACCTTTCTTAATAACAAAGTCAGATTGTCACTTGAAATTTGGAACTTTCCACCGCATATTACATCCAAGAGATAGTTTTAAAACCTTAGAGGAGTAATACCCATGCGTTACACAGAAGCCCTTTCGACACATACGTCACAAGCGGCAAATAAAACGCTTCGTAATACCTACGGATTGTTGTCGCTAACTTTATTGTTCAGCGCCTTTACTGCTGGCTTAAGCATGGCAATGAACCTGCCTCATCCTGGCCTTATTATTACCTTGGTTGGATTTTATGGTTTGTTGTTTTTAACTCACAAATGCCAAAACAGCTCAATGGGCATCCTTTGTGTATTTGCTTTAACTGGTTTTATGGGATTAACGCTAGGCCCAATCTTAAGCGCTTATTTAAGTATTCCTAATGGCGCTAGTATGATAATGAGTGCGTTAGGTATGACAGGTCTTTCTTTCCTAGGCCTTTCTGCTTATGCCGTTATCACTCGTAAAGACTTCAGCTTCTTGAATGGCTTCATCACAGTAGGCTTTTTTGTTCTATTGTTTGCCGTTATTGCTGGTTTCTTTGTACAAATGCCTGCGCTGCAAATCTTCATTTCAGCGGGTTTCACTTTGTTCTCAGCGGCTGTAATTTTGCTACAAACAAGTGAAATTGTTCGTGGTGGCCAAACTAACTACATCATGGCAACAGTGACCTTGTATGTATCCATCTACAACATGTTCCTAAGCATTCTGTCTCTGCTTGGCATGGCAAACGACGATTAATATCGGTTTGTTAAAAAAGGCCGCTCACAGCGGCCTTTTTTTATTTGTACATTTTGTTAAATACTCGTTTTAGGCTCACTTTATAATGCAATACACTCTGCTTATTACAGGTTCCCCCTACCAAACCAAGGCATGCCATACGGCACTCCGCTTTGCTAAAGCAGCATTAAAAAAGTACCCAGAAAGTATTAGAGGGGTATTTTTTTATGAAGACGCCGTTCTTATTGGCAATAACCTAAGCCAACCTCCGCGAGACGAAATTAATCTGTTGAAGGAGTGGCAATCTTTATCCGAGCAGCATAATACGCCTCTATATCTTTGCATTGCAGCAGCCGTAAGGCGCGGTATTCTCAGTGAAAGCGAAAGTAAGCGCTATGAGTCAAAACAACACTCATTAGCGGATCATTTTCAGCTTGAAGGTTTAGGCACACTCATCGATCTCATGAATTCAACAAACAAAGTAATTCAGTTTAGGTAAGCCAATGACACATACTTTAATTCACCTGAGTAGCAGTCCCTACTCAAGTCTAAGCTGCAAAGAGGGTTTGGACCTCGCTTTGGTTTTGGCAACTTTTGAACAGCCAGTTGATTTGTGTTTATCCGGAGCCGCCTTAGCATTACTGGTTAGCAACCAAGCACCTCTACCAGAGCACGGCAAGAACCTACACAAGCTTTTAGATGGGCTAGAGATGTATGACATTGAGAATATTTATATTGAAGCAGGCAAGCTTGAAATAGAAAGCGGTAAGGCTTGGTCAGGAGTAACAGAACTAGACAAAGCTCAATGGGCAAAACTTTTTTCAAACTACCAACAGGTTTTCCGCTTTTAATTATGACTTTACATCAAATCAATAGATTAGCTTACCCATTATCCACAGAAACGACTTGGCAAGATTGCTTACAAATAGGCGATCAAATACTGCTTATTGAAGAAGGTATCTTGCGAACACAGCAAAACAAAGTTGAGTTAGAAGCGCTATTAGCCAGCAAGCAGGTAACTCTCTATTATTTACAAGCAGATGCAGATGCCTACGGAATCATTCCCTCTATTGGCGAAGCTTTATCAGAAGAACAATGGGTTGATACAACTCTCTCGGCAGAAAAAAATATCAGTTGGTAACAGGATGACAGACAATACGCCCATGTTAGATGAGGAAGGTTATCTATTAAACTTAGACGACTGGACTCCCGAGTTAGCAAATCAACTCGCAAGTGAATTAGAAATAGAGCTTACCGATGCCCACTGGGAAATTATCCATTTACTAAGGGACTTCTATCAAGCTTTCGAAGTCTCACCAGCTATGCGTCCTTTAGTGAAAGCCGTCAGTAAAAAGCTGGGGGCAGAAAAAGGTCGTAGTATTTATTTAATGAGCTTATTCCCCGGCAGCCCACCCAAATTAGCTGCAAAAATTGCAGGCTTACCTAAGCCAGCAAACTGCATTTAATAAATACCTATAGAAATCACCAACACAAAAAGTGACAGAAATAAAAAACGGAGCCAAATTATCTAGCTCCGTTTTTTTTATCATACGATAAGGAGTTAACTAGTATTTACCATACCATTCTAGCTTTTCTTGTAACGACACCACTTCCCCTATAATTAGCAGAGCTGGGGATTTCACCTCATTCTTAACCGCTAACTCATAAACACTACCGATTGTAGAAGTAAAAACTCGCTGATTTTTAGTCGTGCCTTTTTCTACTACAGCCACAGGCATAGTAGGCGACATACCAAACTTAATAAGAGAAGCACTGGTCTCTTCTAGCCCAGTTAGCCCCATATAGATCACCAAAGTTTGCGCTGGATGAACCAACTCTTCCCAAGGCAAATCCGTAGTGCCATCCTTTAAATGACCTGTTAGAAAACGGACAGATTGGGCATAATCTCGATGGGTTAAAGGAATACCGGCATAGGCAGCACAGCCTGCTGCTGCGGTAACACCCGGAACCACTTCAAAAGGAACACTTTCTTGAATAAGCTCTTCTAACTCTTCTCCACCACGGCCAAAGATAAAGGGATCTCCGCCTTTTAAACGAACAACGATTTTATTTTCCTTCGCTTTAGCAGCAATAAGAGCGTTAAGTTCATCTTGCGGAAGACTATGCATGGATTTCGCTTTGCCCACATACATTTTTTCTGCCGTTTCGGGAATTAAATCTATTATTTCCTGACCCACAAGACGGTCATACAACACCACTTCTGCTGTGGTTAATAATCGGTGAGCTTTTAGTGTCAGCAACTCTGGATCGCCGGGACCTGCACCGATTAAATATACTTTGCCTACCATTATTATCTACCCATAATAATAAAAAGCTCCCCTAGGGGAGCTTTATGTAAACGAGGCCTTTAGGCTTTCGCTAATACTGTCTTACCACCCATATAAGGTAATAGAGCTTCAGGAACGGTAATACTACCATCCGCGTTTTGATAGTTTTCTAGAATAGCAACTAATGTACGCCCTACAGCTAGACCAGAACCATTTAGCGTATGAGCTAACTCTGGACGACCTGTTTCTGGGTTACGCCAGCGAGCTTGCATACGACGTGATTGGAAGTCCGCCATATTAGAACAAGACGAAATTTCACGGTATTTCTCTTGGCCTGGTAACCAAACCTCAATGTCGTATGTTTTGTGAGCTGAGAACCCTAGGTCCCCACCACACAAGATAACAGTACGGTATGGAAGCTCTAGCTTTTGCAAAATCACTTCCGCATGGCCTACAAGCTCCTCTAGTACGTCTTCAGAACGATCTGGACGACACACATGTACCAGTTCCACCTTTTCAAACTGATGCTGGCGGATCATGCCACGTGTATCACGACCATAGCTACCTGCTTCACTTCGGAAACAAGGCGTATGGGCAACAAACTTTTTATGAAGATTAATGTCACCTAAAATTTCATCGCGCACTAGATTCGTCACAGGAACTTCTGCGGTTGGGATCAAGTAAAGATCGTTGTTACCACTTTCTTTGTCCACTGGCACTTTAAACAAGTCTTCTTCAAACTTAGGTAGTTGACCCGTACCTTTTAAGGAATGAGCATTTACCAAGTAAGGTACATACACCTCAGAGTAACCATGCTCATCAACATGCGTATTGATCATAAACTGGGTTAAAGCACGGTGTAGGCGCGCTAAATCTGAATGCATAACGGCAAAACGAGAGCCTGTTACTTTTACAGCTGCTTCAAAGTCGAGCATTTCTAAAGCTTCACCAAGGTCTACATGATCTTTTGCTGTAAACTCAAAGCTTTTTGGTTCACCCCAACGACGAATTTCCACATTATCGTCTTCGGACTTCCCTGCTGGAACAGAAGCGTGAGGAATATTAGGAATACCTTCTAAAAGGGACTCCATTGCACCTTGCACTTCGTTCAACTGATCTTTCGCCGCATTAAGGTCATCACCCAATGTGGCAGTTTGTGCCTTCAATTCTGCTGCCTTGTCCTTGTCGCCCGCTTTCATCGCGGCGCCAATTTGCTTGGATACGGAATTTCGGGATTGCTGCAGTTGTTCAGTGTCTATTTGAATCGCTTTACGGCGCTCTTCTAAAGATGAGAAAGTCGCTACATCTAATTCATAGCCTTTCTTTTTAAGTTGAGCCGCGACGGCTTCAGGGTCAGCGCGTAACGCTTTAATGTCTAACATCTCTGCAACAATATCCTTTAAATAAATAATAAAACTTTCAAAGTTTTTGGAAGCTTAAAAAGCTCGAGCCATGGCCATACCAATGACCAGACCTACCACACCCAAAATACAGCTTAATAATAAATAGCTTAATGCGCTTAGCCAAGCCTGTGCGTCAATAAGTGAAACAATTTCTAAAGAAAAGGTAGAAAAGGTTGTGAAGGCACCTAAAAAACCCACCATGACTAGAGGTCGGTAGGTCGCCAAAGATGGCATACGTTCGCTAACAATGACAAAAGCCACTCCCATTAAAATACAACCCAGCACATTGACCAGCATGGTAGCGAGAGGGAAACTTTGCTGCCAATAGCCATTAATCCATTTCGTCATACCGTATCGGCTTAATGCACCAAAGGCTCCGCCTAGTGCAATCATCAAGTACATCATGTGTCACTCTCTTGTTGATTCATGAAATAACGCTGTTGGGGGCTTTGCTCATCAAGCTCTGATAACCAGTTCAGCTTATCGGCAATTTTTTTCTCTAAACCTCGATCTGTAGGCTGATAATACCGCATATTGGCTAATTCTTCTGGTAAATAATTTTCACCCGCTGCATAAGCATGCTCTTCATTATGGGCATAGCGATAATCTTCCCCATGCCCCATATCTTTTGCTAACGATGTTGGTGCATTTCGCAGATGGTTTGGCACTTCATAACTAGGTTGCGATGACGCATCTGACATTGCCTGCTTATAAGCCATGTAGACAGCATTACTTTTGGGGGCTGACGCCATATAAACCGCCGCCTGCGCAATGGCTCTATTACCTTCTTTAGGGCCAACACGTTCAAATATATCCCATGCGTTTAAGCCAACCTGCAAGGCTCTTGGGTCGGCATTACCAATATCTTCAGAAGCAATTGCTAATAACCTCCGAGCTATATACAAAGGATCGCAACCGCCATCCAACATACGTGCCATCCAATACAAGGCTCCATCAGGAGAGGAACCACGAACAGACTTATGGAAAGCGGATATTTGATCATAGAAAACATCCCCCTGACGATCAAAGCGTCGTACGCTATCACCAAGTACATCTTCCAACTGTGCTTGGGTGACTTGCGTTTCCGGCTCGATTAAGTCCGAAAGAATCTCGAGAAAGTTAAGCCCCCTGCGAATATCACCATCTGCCGCTTGCGCTAAGATAGAAAGATAGTGATCCGATATTTGGTTACGGCTGATATTGACGCCTTTATCTGCATCTTCCATAGCACGAATAAGCACTTGCTGAACATCGTCAACAGATGGCGTTTGTAAACGATAGACACGCGCTCGTGATAACAAGGCAGAATTAAGTTCAAATGCAGGGTTTTCGGTAGTGGCACCAATAAATAAAAAAGTACCATCTTCAATAAAGGGTAAAAAGGCATCCTGTTGAGACTTGTTAAACCTATGCACCTCATCCACAAATAAAACTGTTTGCGAACCATTCATCATGCGCAGCTGTTTTGCTTGATCGACCGCGGCACGAATCTCTTTGACACCAGACATAACAGCAGAGATTTCTATGAATTGTGCATCCAAGGCGTGACTAAGTAATTGAGCAAATGTGGTTTTTCCAACACCCGGAGGGCCCCACAAGATAAAAGAATGGCAGTGACCCGTTTCCACCATACGACGCAATGGTTTTCCTGGACCTACAAGGTGAGACTGACCTATATAATCATCTAAGGAGGAAGGCCTCATTCTGGCAGCAAGGGGCTGATAAGCTTCCGTAGGCACCTCTGAAAAAAGGTCTCTCATCAGTTACCTTCTATAATGACGTCCACATGTTCTGGAAGTTCTAGAGTGAAATTAGCCTTAGCAACACCTTCATGGGTTTCGACATTTTTAAATTCGATGACTGTCGTTTGTCCTAAAGAATCAACAATACTCATGGCACTGATTAGATCTTTTTTAAACGACAAAGTAAGTGTTTGAAACAATGTTTGATCATCTTTAGGCGCCAATCGATATTTTCCGTTACTGATTTCACTAACATCGAAATTAGGCAGAACATCTCTTGCTGGTTGGCTTAGTAATGCCGCAGGGGAATTCCCAACAGAACCAGAAACAGGCCTTTGCGTCGCTTGTTCTAAATCCACGTCCCAAATGGTAACTGTCTGTCCATTGGAAATAATACGCTGAGAAAAAGGCGAGATGCTATCCCAAACAAATTGATTTGGCTTGGCTAGCAAAAACACACCTTCACTGACCTGCAGCTCTTTGCCTTGCTCATCGTAGGTAACCTGTCTGAATTCACCTTCTACATTTCGATTATTTTCCAACAAGGCCTCAATCGAATCTGAGACTTCAGTGGCGTGAACATTCGTTAGAGATAATATAAACACTAAAAATAAAACGCTTTGTTGTAGCAACTTGTTGATCAATTCATTACCTCACTAAAATTCAATCGCCCAGAATAGGATAATTCAAAACTAACAGGATCATTCTGGAATTAAGATTTCTCTTTGTCCATTAGTGCCCATAGGGCCAACTAGACCAGCTGCTTCCATCGCTTCCACTAGATTAGCAGCTCGGTTATAGCCTATTTTTAATCGGCGCTGTACAGACGAAATAGAAGCTTTTCGAGTTTCTAACACAATTTTTACAGCTTCATCATATAGGGCATCTTTGTCTTCACTATCATCGCCGGACATAAGATCTTCAGGATTTACTACCACATCTTCTATGTAAGCAGGCTCCCCTCTTTGCTTCCATTCTTCTACCACGGCATGCACTTCATCATCAGAAACAAAGGCGCCGTGAACACGAATAGGAGTTGGTAGACCCGCAGGAAGGTATAACATATCACCCATTCCTAGTAACTGATCTGCCCCACCTTGATCCAGAATGGTTCTTGAATCGATTTTAGAGGACACTTGGAACGCCATACGAGTCGGTATATTGGCCTTAATAAGACCTGTAATAACATCAACAGAAGGTCGTTGTGTTGCCAATATCAAATGAATACCTGCCGCACGGGCTTTTTGTGCAATTCGAGCAATGAGCTCTTCTACTTTTTTACCGACTATCATCATCATGTCGGCAAATTCATCAACAATAATCACAATATAAGGTAATGGCTCTAGGTGAGGAACTGTACGAGCAACACCATCTTCGGAGAACATAGCCATTTCAGGTTGCCAAAGTGGATCTTCTATTGGACTACCCGCTTCTATCGCATCCCTTACTTTCTTGTTGTAGCCCGCAATATTACGTACACCTAGCTTAGACATAAGCTTGTAACGGCGCTCCATCTCATCAACAGACCAACGAAGGCCGTTCGCTGCGTCTTTCATATCTGTGATGACAGGGGTTAGCAGATGCGGAATACCTTCGTATATAGAAAGTTCCAACATTTTAGGGTCAACCATGATCATGCGCACTTCATCGGGAGTCGATTTAAGCAGCATACTTAAAATCATTGCATTAACCCCAACAGACTTACCTGAACCTGTTGTACCAGCCACCAGAACATGTGGCATCTTAGCTAGGTCAACCACCACAGGTTCACCTGAAATATCATGCCCAAGGGATAAAGTAAGCGGAGAAGAAGATCTATCATAAGCGTCACAATTGATCACTTCAGAGAAGTAAACTGTGTCACGAACTTGGTTGGGGATCTCAATACCTATGGTGGATTTTCCTGCAATTACCTCAACCACACGAACACTCATCACACTCAGAGAACGAGCAAGGTCTTTTGCGAGGTTAGTGATTCTGGAAACCTTTATCCCCGGCGCTGGCTGTATTTCGAAACGAGTAATTACGGGGCCTGGATTTACTTCAACCACTTCCACTTTTACACCAAAATCTAGCAACCTTTGCTCTAATAACTCGGACAGAGAAAGCAGCTCATCTTCCGTATAACCGCCCTTTTTAGGTTTAGGCTGGGTAAGCACTGAACGATCAGGTAATGAGTAAGAAGGCTCATTTCTTTGCTCCACTGTTGAGTCTGGCGTCGAGCTATCTAATGAATCTAATTGTTTTGCTTCCGATAGGGTACGAACAGCAGGTTTATGTGGAGAAATCGTGTCAGTAGTCGCTGCTTGATCCCCAAATAATACATTATCTGCTTGCTCTTTTGTTATCTGGGAATGCTCGACTGATTCAGCCTTTTCTTCGGTTAATGGGTCAGATAAGGTTTGTGAAGTTTTTTGTGCTGCCGTTGGATCAACTTCAGAAAAGTCTTCTTCAATATAAAGCGTATCGCCAATTTCCATATCAGCATCGTCAACAGACAATGAATCTAAGCCACCGAAATCTGGCTCTTCTGGCGTAAATTCGACAACATCCTCTTTACTCTCTTTCTTTTTCGAAAAAATAGAAGGTAAGGCTAGCTTAGAAAAAGCACTTTCTTTCTTCTGTTCTTTTTCCAAAGGATCTTGCTGCTGAGACTCTTCATCTTCAGTAGCTAGGCTCTCATTTTTATCTAGATTCTCCTTTTTAGAAGAGTCGAGTTTATTTCTTTTCTTACGGAAAATAGCCGGCTCTTCTGGCTCCTCTAATTCATCTAGTCCATCTTCATCTGGGCGAGCTAAACTTTTCTCACCCTTTTTCTGACGTCGTTCAATTTGCTTCTCTCGCAGATTTATAACAATTTTATAAACCGCCTCACCCAATCGGTCCATCAAACTTAACCAGTGCAATTGAAACAACAAAGTTACAGATAGAAGCACCAGCGCCAAACTAACCAAGGTTGAGCCGTCATAGCCAATCACACCATATAAAAGTTGACCTAGGCCATTACCAAGAATACCACCAGAACCATATTGTAGTTCGGGATTACCAACCGTATGCAAGAAACACAAGACAGAACCAAAAGATAAGTAAAGAACACTACCTACTGTACACAGCAAAGCATTGTTGAGGGGTAACATAGCATGGGGGTTTCGCCATAAAACAATGGCAACCCAAATAAATAAAGGTGGAAGGGTATAAAAGAGGGCTCCAAAAAAGCTAGAAGTTAAATCCGCTATAACCGCACCAGCAGGCCCCATTGAATTTTGAATAGGATTGTTTGTGCCGGAATAGAACCAGCTTGGGTCATCTGGATGATAGCTATAGGTTGCTAATCCAAAAAAGAACAAAAATAACAGGGCGACAATAAAACCAGCCTGCTTAGCAAACATATTCCAAATTGGTGATCGTACTGACTCACTCGTACTCTCTGGCAAAACAGGTATTCCTTTATGCTAAATCTAAACAAAATATGGCTACTTTCATGAAGCCTATAATCCGCTAAGCTTACCATAAAAAAAGCCGACCCAAAGGGTCGGCTTTCGTATTTACACTAAGAAACACTGTCTAAATAAAGAAAGGTCTTAGAAAGATGCAGTTACACCAACAGATGTGGAGTCAGTGTTGAGATCACCTGCAAAATTTTTCAAGT
Source organism: Marinomonas sargassi (assembly GCF_025716875.1). GTDB lineage: Bacteria > Pseudomonadota > Gammaproteobacteria > Pseudomonadales > Marinomonadaceae > Marinomonas > Marinomonas sargassi. The sequence continues at coordinate 59,412 of NZ_JAOVZB010000001.1, forward strand.
AGTAAGTTAAATCACCAACTGCGTATTCAGCAATGAAGTAAGTACCAGTCTTCTTAGATTCCATATTATTTGCAAGCTCAAGAGCAAAAGTTAATTCCTCAGTAGCTGCAAAAGAAGCTGTAGACGTCATTTTTTCTACATCTGTAGAGCCAGTAGCACCACTTGCACCTACACCATAGTCAAGAGAAATAGTCAAAGGACCAGCAGTTGTTGAAAAACCAACGTTTACTGCGTTTGCATCGCCCACTGAACCACCAGAAATACCCACTTTAATTGCATCAAAGCTAGTTACGTAAGAAGCTGCTACGCCAATGTCAGAATCTTCAGTTGTAGTAGAGTCAGTTGCTTCTAAAGCAACAGTAAACTCAGGAGTAACTTTGTAACGAACACCGGCATCATCAGTATCACCAGAAGTGGTTAAATCGACACCACCTAGCTGCTCATCAAGGCTACCCATGAAAGCACCAGTTGAAACAGAACCATCAAAACGACCGAAGGATACAGCACCTTGTGTCACGTAGATTTTTTCAAGACCGATATCAACATCTTCATCAGAAGAAGTACCAGCAATTTCAAGCTCAGCGTAAACAACACCAGTATCAACTGATAATTCAATTTCACTCAAATCAGTTCCGTCAACAGAGTCAACTGTATCTGTTGTTGTATATTCGATGCCAGCTTCACCAGAAATAACGGCATCAGCAGCGATCGTAGAAGTAGAAACAGCAGCTGCAACAGCAGATACCGCAAATACAGAAGCAAGTTTAATAGCTTTCATTAAAGAATCCCCTTTATATTATATGTGGCCTTTTATAGACCTTAAAAATAACGCTTTACCTAATTTAGAAACGCTGTTTCCAACGATTCAAACACTTTAAAACTAACAAGTTTCACTTTTATGACATTTGTCAGAAAGAAGTAAAACTTATTAATTCTTAATACCTCAACAAGTAATTACATAAATCATTGTTTAGCATTACATTGATTTAAACCAAGTTTTATCTTACGGGTCAAGCTCTGCTTGCACTTTTTTTGTTTTTTTCTCCGTTCTGAGCAAAAAACAAGCAAGAAAAAACCACTTTTACAATTTCACGGGTAGAAGAATCTAAAAATAGAAGACTTTAGCACTATAAAACACTTTGAATAAGTTGAATTTCAGTACTTTTTCTTCCTTTGCATACAGATATCGGTAAACGGCATAATAACTTTAGTTTTTTATATATATTATCTATCAAAAAGTTTATCGTTTGCTTTCAAGAGCCTTACAGTAACAACGAAGCAACTTCCTATTATGCTTAGCAAACAAGAAAATGATCCAGTAGAGTTAGCCTTTTTATCCGAGTCTCCCTATGATACGCCTAATCCAGCTAAAGCACTTGATGATCCAGAAGGCTTAGTCGCAGTTGGCGGTGACCTATCAACGACACGCCTTACTCACCTATACAGCCATGGTTTTTTCCCTTGGTTTAGCAAACCTGATCCTATTTTGTGGTGGCACCCCGCACAAAGATGTGTATTACAACCACAAGAGCTTCACATATCCAAATCGCTTAAAAAGTCCATTAAACGGAGTGAATGGAGTTTTTCTATTAACAGAGATTTCTCATCAGTAATTGACTATTGCTCTGACCTTAGGGCAGAAAAAGAAGGAACATGGATCTCAGAAGAAATAAAACATGCTTATATTGAGCTACATAAACTTGGCTACGCCCACTCAATCGAAATTTGGCAAGAAGAAAAACTGGTTGGCGGCTTTTATGGCATTGCAATGGGGCGAATATTCTTTGGTGAATCCATGTTTTCACTTGTACCCAATGCATCCAAAGTTGCCTTAAAGCAGTTCTGTGAACTCGCGATAGGATGCGATATTGAATTAATCGATTGCCAAGTGGAGTCTGAACACCTCATTTCATTGGGAGCCAAACTTATCCCTAGAGAATATTTTATCGAAACGCTCAAACAAGCAATTCCGACTCCAAATCCAAATGAAAAATTAATATCTTTAGGGAGAGAAGGTATAAAACACGATATTTTACCCTAACAACGTCCAAATTCATCTCCGTTATGTACCAGTTGAATTTGCCTTACGGTGCTTTTTTAGGCAAAATACGCTCGATTAAAATTCAGCTGCATTTCGAAAGTTAACAGTTTGAGATGCAATCGATATTTAAAGTTACGTTAGATAGCAAAGAATCACTCTTTTTTTGCTTTTTCCCTGTTGGGCTCAGCGTATACCAAACAAAAGATTCAACACCATAGGACACATATTGTGGCAAAAGAAGAAGGCTTAGAAATGGAAGGCACTATCATTGATACGTTGCCTAACACCATGTTCCGTGTCGAACTAGAGAACGGACACGTAGTAATTGCTCATATCTCTGGAAAAATGCGTAAAAACTACATCCGTATTTTGACCGGTGACAAAGTAAAAGTAGAACTAACTCCTTACGACCTTTCTAAAGGACGTATTGTTTACCGCGCGCGTTAATCATAACGAGCAAGTAAGCAGACATAAAAAAGCCGGAATGTAATCCGGCTTTTTTATGTCTCGAGATAAACATATCAATGCAATACAGCTTCTTCCATCACATCAAATTGTAGTTCGTCCTTTTTCTCATTTAGGGAAATTTTCACGTGCCCGCCATTACTAAGATCACCAAATAGAATTTGGTCCGCTAGAGGCTTCTTCAAATGTTCTTGAATCACCCTCGCCATTGGTCTTGCACCCATTTGACGATCGTAACCCTTATTAGCTAACCAACCACGAGCCGTGTCTGACACTTCCAAAAGAACATTCTTGGAGTCAAGCTGCACCTGCAACTCCACTAAGAACTTATCTACCACATTGAAGATAATACTTTCATCCAGCTGACCGAATTGAATAACAGCATCCAGTCGATTACGGAATTCAGGTGTAAAGGTTCTATTTATGATCTCAATACCGTCTGTTGAGTTATCTTGATTAGAGAAACCGATTGAGCGCTTAGCCAGCTCCTCTGCGCCTGCATTCGACGTCATAATCAAAATCACATTACGGAAATCGGCTTTGCGACCATTGTTATCCGTTAAAGTACCGTGATCCATTACCTGCAAAAGCAAATTAAAGACTTCCGGGTGGGCTTTCTCAATTTCATCCAGCAGTACAACACTGTGAGGGTTCTTCGTCACAGCTTCGGTTAATAAACCGCCCTGATCAAAGCCGACATAACCTGGTGGCGCACCGATGAGCCGAGAGACCGCATGGCGCTCCATATATTCAGACATATCAAAGCGGATAAGCTCTAAACCTAGTTGCTTAGCAAGCTGCTTAGTTACTTCCGTTTTACCTACACCAGTAGGGCCTGCCATCAAAAATGAACCAATTGGCTTTTGCTCCGCTTTTAAGCCAGCTCTAGAGAGTTTAATTGCCGCGGACAAAGAACTAATCGCATCGTCCTGACCAAACACCACCATTTTCAAATTTCGCTCTAAATTCGACAGAACTTGTCTATCATCAGAATTAACCGCTTTAACAGGTACTCTCGCTATTTTAGAGACAATATCTTCAATCTCTTCTGTGGTGATTAAAGCTTTACGCGTTTCTTCAGGCTGTAAGCGCTGGTATGCACCAGCCTCATCAATCACATCTATTGCTTTGTCTGGCATATGACGATCTGTCACATAGCGCTGAGCTAACTCTGCAGCGGCCAGCAAAGAAGCCTCTTCATACTTCACATTATGGTGTTCTTCAAAAGAACTGATAATGCCTTTTAATATTTGGTAAGTATCTTCAACACTTGGCTCATTTACATCAACTTTTTGAAAGCGTCGAGCCAGAGCATGGTCCTTCTCAAAGATGCCACGAAACTCTTGAAAAGTAGTGGAGCCGATGCAACGCAGTCCACCTGAACTTAATACAGGCTTTAATAAGTTAGAGGCATCCATAACACCACCAGATGCTGCCCCTGCTCCGATAATGGTATGAATTTCATCAATGAACAAAATCGCATTAGGTAGCTTTTTCAACTCGCCTAGCAATTGCTTCAAGCGCTTTTCAAAGTCACCTCGGTACTTAGTACCCGCTAATAATGCACCTAAATCGAGTGAATACACGACACCATCTGAGATTACATCTGGCACTTGTCCATCGACTATTCGCTTCGCAAGACCTTCCGCTATGGCCGTTTTACCGACACCTGACTCACCTACTAGCAATGGATTATTTTTCCTGCGACGAGAGAGGGTTTGGATAACTCGCTCCACTTCCTTCTCTCTACCTATTAATTTATCAATGCGGCCTGCACTGGCCTCTTCATTCAGATTCACAGCAAACTTTTGTAGCGGTGCAACGGATGGGGTATCGCCCTCTTCAGCCTGCTCACTCTCTTGCCCTGACGCTTCGCCAGATTTAGTGATACCGTGAGCAACAAAATTCACCACATCAATGCGCGCAACACCGTGTTTTTTAAGCAGGTAAACTGTTTGACTCTCTTGCTCACTGAAAATTGCCACCAAAACATTCGCGCCGGTCACTTCTCGTTTACCAGACGATTGAACATGAAACACGGCTCGTTGTAATACTCGCTGAAAACCAAGAGTTGGCTGCACTTCTCGCTCTTCATCGTTTTCAGGAATCAGAGGGGTCGTACTGTCTACAAACTCCTCTAGTTCTTTACTTAATACATCAAGATTCACACCGCAGGCCGTTAACACTGCGGACGCTGCACCATTATCAATAAGAGCCAATAACAAGTGCTCTACGGTCATAAACTCATGGTGCTTATCACGAGCCGCTGTAAAAGCAGCATTTAGGGTTTGCTCTAGTTCTTTATCTAACATTGCTATGCCCTCGCTTTGAATCAGTCGACCTTCTGAAGGTCACACATTAAAGGGTGCTCGTTTTGTTCTACGAACTGTTGAACCATGGCTACTTTCGTTTCTGCAATATCAAAAGGATAGACGCCACAAACGCCTTTCCCTTTGGTATGCACTTCTAGCATAATTTGATTTGCCTTCTCCCCATCCATTGAGAAAAAACGCTGTAAAACAAATACGACAAAATCCATTGGCGTATAGTCATCATTAAACAGTACCACCTGATACATTGAGGGCGGTTGAAGAGCAAGCTCTTGCTCAGAAATTACAATACTCGTGCCGTCGTGTCTTTCTTCGTCTGACATACACTTAATTTTCGAATTTTCTCTCATTTTTATCCTCTGTGGCTAACACTAAGCATTAGCCTAATATAACTCTTAACACCTTTTTGACTCTTTTCCAATATACGTTAAACATCACCATATAGATTTTACAAATATCAAAAGAGCTTCTACGCTCATTATCAAGCCCATTAAATAGGCGATCAATCTTTAATAAATAAAATTATCTAATGCGCCATTCTCCATAGGAAGAAAAAACTAAGAAAACTTTATGAAACATCGAGTAAATAAGGAGTAACTCATGCACAAAGGTTCTGTGAAGTGGTTTAACAATGCCAAAGGATACGGTTTTATCGTGTCAGAGGAATTCGACGAAGATTTATTCATTCACTATTCTGCGATCAACGTAGAAGGCTACAAAACCTTAAAAGTAGGCCAAAGCGTTACATTTAATGTCGAACCTGGAGATAAAGGACTACACGCAATAGACATTAGTCCAACTGAAGAAGCAGAAAGCAGCTAAACACTTCAGCCAAACATCACCAAAAAATCGAGCAACTGCCTAGCCCTTTTTACTAACGGCAGTGAGGCAGTTAGCCTAACCATCTGATATACTGACGAACAAAACTATCAGTATACGCACCTTCATATGTCATCTAACTTAATCTTATTCAATAAACCCTTCAGGGTCATGAGCCAATTCTCAGAAGAAGGCGATAAATCGACGCTAGCGGACTTTATACAGGCACCCTACTTTTACCCAGCAGGACGCCTAGACTTTGATTCAGAAGGTCTATTGCTACTAACCGATAAAGGGGCATTACAACACATCATAGCATCCCCAGACTTCAAGCTACCAAAAACCTACTGGGTTCAAGTGGAAGGAAACATCACGAATGAAGCACTCATAAAACTGAGACAAGGCGTAGATCTAAAAGATGGCCTTACCAAGCCGGCACAAGCAAAACACATAGAAGAACCTAATATTTGGCCTAGAAACCCCGCCGTTAGACATAGAGAAAACATACCAACTAGTTGGTTAGAGCTACAAATCAAAGAAGGTAAAAATAGGCAAGTCCGCCGTATGACAGCGGCGGTTGGTTTCCCAACATTAAGATTGATACGTTATGCCATCGGCCCTTACTCTATAGATAATACAACAAGTGGGGAATGGTGTTTTATCGAGCCTACGGATGAACTTCTTCAAGAGGTGCACAACTTTGAGCAAAAAAGAAAGAACAAGACTTCCCCACCTCACCGTCGCAGCACTCGTACAAAGGGGAGACCAGTACCTGATGGTGAAAGAGTATCAAGACAGCCAACTAGTACTAAACCAGCCCGCAGGACACATAGAAAATAATGAAAGCCTAGCGGAAGCTGTCATCAGAGAAACCTTAGAAGAGTCTGGGTGGGAAGTTCAGCCTGTCGGCTTGTTAGGTTTGTACACCTTTACTCCTTATGAAGGCGCTGATACCTATCACAGGGTATGTATTGTCTGCGACCCTGTTGCTCACGCTAACAACAGATTAGACTCGGACATTGAGTCTAGTCACTGGCTCACTTATGAAGAAATCATGGCACACCCTCATCGCAGCCCTTTAGTGGGAAAATGCATTGTAGATCACCGCAAAAATTCAACCGTACCTTTATCCTTTATATCTGACGAGTTTCTTCATCCTTCAAGCTAAATAAAGTGTTACTATATAGCGCTATATATTAAGTATCCTCACTATTGAGAGATCAGCAACAACCCGTTACGAGTAATACAAAGGCCATGAAAGAAAGCGCTAATTCAAACAGTTCTAAAAAAGTCATCGTTGGTATGTCAGGTGGCGTAGATTCCTCTGTTTCCGCCCTTATTTTGATGCAACAAGGCTATCAAGTAGAAGGCCTTTTCATGAAAAATTGGGATGAAGACGACGGTACAGAATACTGCACTGCGAAAGACGACCTTGCTGATGCACAAGCTGTATCTGACAAATTAGGCATCAAGTTACATACGGCCAATTTCGCGGCTGAGTATTGGGACAATGTGTTTGAGCATTTTCTTGAAGAATACAAGGCGGGTAGAACCCCTAATCCTGATATTCTATGCAATAAAGAAATTAAGTTTAAAGCCTTTCTTGAATACGCATTAGCCTTGGGTGCTGATTTTATTGCGACAGGACATTATGTTCGCCGAGGCGAAAAAGCGGGTGAGCCGGTTTTGCTTAAAGGACTAGATCAAAACAAAGATCAAAGCTACTTCTTATATGCCGTAGGTAAAGACGAAATAGCCAAAACTCTCTTTCCTGTTGGCGAACTTGAGAAACCGGAAGTGAGACGTCTTGCCGAAGAATTTGGTCTAGTAACTCACAACAAAAAAGACAGTACAGGTATCTGTTTTATTGGTGAGCGACGATTCAAGGACTTCCTTGAGCAATACTTACCAGCACAACCCGGCGACATAGAAACACTCGAAGGGGACAAGATTGCCCGACACCATGGACTGATGTACCACACAATTGGTCAACGCCAAGGTCTAGGTATCGGAGGTCTTGCTAACTACTCTGATGACCCGTGGTATGTGGTGGAAAAAGATCTTAAGCGCAACGTTCTTGTAGTGACACAGGGAGGGCAACATGAGTCTTTATTTAAAACTCATTTGCTAGCAGACCAATTTGATTGGGTAGCCCGTGAAAAGCCTGAGTTACCTCTCACCTGCAAAGCAAAGTGCCGCTATCGTCAACCAGACCAAGAGTGCATTCTATCTGAGTCCGATGATGGCCGCATAGAAGTATCTTTTGTAGAACCTCAAAGAGCGATTACACCGGGGCAATCTGTGGTTTTCTATTTAGATGACCTTTGCCTAGGTGGCGGCATTATCAATTCTGCTTTTAACAAACAAGTTTAATACTGAGAGCCTGTGACACGTGAGCACTAAAGAAACAGAACAAACCATCGCATTAGCCGCCATCTTTCAAGCGGCTGAATTAGTAGCGGGCCTAGCAAAAAGCGGCCAAATTGAGAACCGCCATCTTGAGCCGTTAGTCTCTAGTATATTAATGGTCAATGCCTCTAAAACCGTTGATATATACGGTGGTGAATGGGACTACCAAAGCAACCTATCTCTAGGTAAAAACACTGTACATAAAGCACTTAGCAAAGATAGAGCAAGCGTTAACCCAGAAACTTTAAGATATGCGTTAAGTTTGATTCACCTAGAAAGCAAACTAGCAAAGTCTCCTGATATGCTGAAAAGCATTGGCAGTAAAATCTCAGTAATAGAGCAAAAGAAAGACATGTACGATTCTGTTCTTCATGAAAATATGATCGCTGCAATATCAGGCATGTACCAAGACACATTAAGCACTCTGTCATTTCGGATTCAGGTCCGTGGCGAGAGTCGCTTCTTACAGCAACCACACACCGCCAATCAAGTTCGCGCCGCTTTAATGGCAGGAGTACGAGCCGCTATGCTTTGGCGACAGCTCGGTGGCAAGCGCTGGCACCTGATATTTAAACGCAAAGCACTGATTAACGCGTTAAAATAACGACTTCTAGAAAGCACTTTATTACAGGCTATTCAATGTAATCTATGCCACGATAAAGCTGTGAGCTCTAATTATTTGGCTTTCATTCAAAGTCAGATAATTAGAGCTCAAACCTATATACTTTGAACTCTAAGCATGTAAAACTAATTTACTTACCATCTTCAACATATTCACTTTTAGGTCACTGTTTATTTATGACTGAACCCCAACACCTTCATGACGTACTTGTTCATTTACGCCGCATCATCCGAGCCACGGACCTGCAATCAAAAAGAGTCGTCAAAACATGTGGGTTAACCATACCTCAAATCATGGTATTACGATCTATTGCAGAGCTTGGAGATGTCACAGTTCGCTGCATCTCAGATAACGTTTCTCTCAGCCAAGCCACGGTAACCACTATTCTTAACCGTTTAGAGGAGCGTAAATACGTGGAGAGAGTGAGGGGACAAAAAGACAAACGTGTAGTAAATGCTCGTTTAACAGAACTCGGAAACTCAGTACTCCAGTCAGCTCCCCCTCTTCTTCATGAGAAATTTGTAAACGAATTCACTTCTTTAAAAGAATGGGAACAGACTCAAATTCTATCTTCGTTACAACGAGTTGCCATCATGTTAGATGCAGAATCATTGGACGCTGCCCCCTTTCTGGATATCAATACAACCCTTGAATAGTAGAAATAGATTTGATGTCTAAACATTAGACATGTAAACTTTAAATAGTTTGAGATCTAATCATTATTATAAATAAACTTAACAGGGCTTTTATCATGCGTTCAAAATTACTCCTATCTATTGCAACAACTGTTGCAGCATCTTCAGCTTTTGCTGCAGACACTGAATGTGGATCCGTTACAATTGCCGACATGAACTGGAAGTCTGCGTCTTTTATTGCCAACTTAGATAAATTCATCTTGGAAAATGGCTATGGCTGTGATGTTGAATTAGTTCCAGGTGATACTGTTGCTGCCATCACTTCTATGGTTGAAAAAGGCGAGCCAGATATTGCTCCTGAGTTATGGACAAACTCTGCAAAAGACGTAATCGATAAGGCCGTTTCTGAGAAAAAATTAAGTATCGCTTCTGCTTCTCTATCTGATGGCGGTGAAGAAGGCTTTTGGGTACCTGAGTACATGGTTAAAAAGTACCCAGAAGTAGCAACAATTGAAGGTGTTATCAAGCACGCTGATAAGTTCCCTCACCCTGAAAGTGATTCTAAATCTGGCTTCTTTGGCTGCCCTGCTGGTTGGAGCTGTCAAATTTCAAACCAAAACCTTTTCAAAGCAATGAACCTAGCTGATGCAGGTTTTGAGTTTGTTGATCCAGGTTCCGCTGCTGGTTTAGACGGTTCATTAAGCCGAGCTTATGAGCGTCAAGAACCATGGTTCGGTTACTACTGGGCACCAACAGCATTACTTGGTAAATACAAAATGGTGAAAGTAGACTTCGGTAAAACAGATGTTGAAGAATTCACTACCTGTACTACTCAAGAAAATTGCCTAGACCCTAAAGTCACTATGTACCCACCTTCTCCTGTATTCACTGTAACAACAAGTGAATTTGAGAACCGTGCCCCTGGTGCTTTCTCGTACCTTAAGCAGCGTTCATTCAAAAACGACAATATGAGCTCGTTGCTAGCATGGATGGAAGAAAACCAAGCAGACGGTCAATACGGTGCTGAATACTTCATGTTTAACAATGAAGCAGTTTGGTCTAAGTGGGTTGATGCTGAGACTAAAGCAAAACTTATCAAAGCTTTAGATTCTCTATAATACCCCCAAAGCTCTATACCTCTAATGCCACCTTCTGACCAGAAGGTGGCATTACTTCTTTCTTAGTTTTAATGGCGTTACTTATGGCAAACTCCTCGTGGCTTACTGAATTCCCTGATATGAGTCGAAGGGAACTCCTATCCTTTAGACAAACTCTTGATGGGGCATATCGCGACTTTTCTCGTGAATATGGCGATACCATCGAATCTCTCTTCGATCCACTATTAAGCTTCTTAATATGGTTTGAGGATTTACTCATCAGCACCCCTTGGTGGATAGTGCTCGGGGCAGTTCTAGGGTTAGTTTATTACGCTTCTCGTTCATTAAAGCTGTCAGCCGGAGTATTGGTATCCTTGCTAGCCATTGGCTACTTTGGCATGTGGGAAGACACCATGCGCACCCTCAGTATTATCACTGTGTGTACCTTGATGTCGATTGCAATAGGCATTCCCATTGGTATACTAATGGCGCAATCAGATAGAGCACGATCTATTATTACACCTCTTCTCGATATCATGCAGACGATGCCTGCCTTCGTTTATCTCATTCCAGTAGTTATGCTTTTAGGTATCGGTAAGATCCCTGGCGTCATAGCCGTAATAATTTATGCGATACCACCTGTTATTCGATTAACAAACCTTGGTATTCGCTTGGTTGATACAGAAACCCTTGAAGCCGCTACTGCCTATGGCGCAACCCGTAGCCAAAGATTATTTGGCGTACAGCTCCCTTTAGCTATGCCAACTATTATGGCGGGTATTAACCAGACTATCATGATGGCACTTGCCATGGTTGTTGTAGCATCTATGATTGGCGTAAAAGGTTTAGGGCAACCCGTACTGAAGTCCATCACCAATCAATATTTCACTTTAGGTCTGCTCAATGGTTTAGCCATCGTAGCTCTGGCCATTATTTTTGACCGAGTATCACAAACCTATGCTAAGCGTGCTCAAAAACATTTAGAGGGCTCTAATCATGGGTAATACAGAACAAGATATCCTAATTAAGATTGAAGGCCTTTATCAGATTTTTGGTAAAACACCGAAAAAAGTTCTGCAAAAAGTAAAAGACGGTGCTTCTAAAGACGATGTACTCGCACAAACTGGCCATACCGTTGGTTTGCAAGACATTAACCTTGATGTAAAGCGTGGTGAGATCTTTGTCATTATGGGGCTATCAGGCTCAGGTAAGTCTACTCTTATTCGCCACTTCAACCGTTTGATTGACCCCACCGCAGGTAAAATTCTTGTTGATGGCGAAGACATCATGGAGTTACCGCAAAAAGAGCTCACGGAATTTAGACGCCACAAAATGGCGATGGTGTTTCAGCATTTTGGTCTAATGCCTCATCGCAGCGTTCTCGATAACGTAGGCTATGGTCTTTCTATAAAAGGCTTAAAGAAAAACGAATGGAAGCCAAAAGCAACTTCATGGTTAGACACTGTAGGGCTAGCGGGCTACGAAGATCAGTTTCCTTCTCAGCTTTCTGGCGGTCAACAACAACGTGTCGGTCTTGCTCGTGCCTTGTGTACTGACGCAGAAATTCTCTTAATGGATGAAGCTTTCTCCGCGCTTGATCCATTAATTCGTAGTGAAATGCAGGACCAACTCATTGAACTGCAAGAAACCCTGCATAAAACCATTATCTTCATTACCCATGATTTGGATGAGGCACTACGCCTAGGTGATCGGATTGCTGTACTAAAAGACGGCAAACTGGTTCAAGTGGGCACACCGGTGGATATCGTTCTTAATCCAGTCGATGAATATGTAACAGCCTTCGCAAAAGACGTTAATAGAGCCAAAGCGTTAAGCGTAGCAACTGTCATGACAGAAAATACGGATAAGGTATTAGGCACAACAGTACGCGAAGCACGAAAAAGCTTCCCAGAAAACCAATCCTATGCTTTCGTATTTGATCATGAAGGCTACAAAGGTATTCTAACGAAAAAGACACTGGCTAGTTTACAAGATTCCGATTCGTTGGATGGCAAGTTGCTCGACGTCTCGTCTATTGCCCCAAATCAACTTCTAGAAGATGTCATCCCTTTGAGCTTAAATACTCAATTTGATATCCCTGTTGTTGATAAATATCGACAATTGATTGGCCGTTTAGAGGCAAGTAAGCTCGCAGATGTATTGGCACCTTAATCGTTAACCATTACTCATTCTGCTTAAAATGGTCGCTTTTGCGGCCATTTTATTAGCTTCACCTCTGGTGCTTATTACCTATATGGGACATTAACTCTACTCCAAAAACACTAAAACATCAGAATAAGTGATATCAATTCTCAATATATAACTAAGCCGATATCTCTATGAGATATTTTTAGATAGTATAATGTTCAAAATTTTATCCTGTTCCATTAATTTACATTCAAGGAATGACCACTAAAGTCATCTTAGATCCAATAGGCTAAAGCCTAAAATGTTAGGGGAATTACATGTCAAACCAAACTATTTACTACACACTAACCGATGAAGCACCAGCATTAGCTACCGCTTCTTTGCTTCCTGTTTTTAGCGCTTTCGCAAAAGAAGCAGACATCGAGTTAAAACTTACTGATATCTCTCTTGCTAGCCGTATCCTTGCTTCATTTTCTGACCTACTTCCAGCAGATCAGAAAGTTGAAGATGGTTTGCAATTCCTAGGTGAACTGACACTGACACCAGAAGCAAATATTGTAAAACTGCCTAACATTAGTGCTTCATTGCCACAGCTTACTGCGGCTATTAAAGAGCTTCAGGCACAAGGCTACGCACTTCCTGATTACCCAGAGTCAGCTGAAACCGCTGAAGCTAAAGACATCCAAGCTCGCTACGCGAAAGTATTGGGTTCTGCAGTAAACCCTGTTTTACGTCAAGGTAACTCTGACCGTCGTGCACCAGCTGCAGTAAAAGGCTTCGCCCGTAAAAACCCTCACTCAATGGGTAAGTGGAAGAAAACATCTGTATCTCACGTTGATCATATGCGCAGTGGCGATTTCTACTCTACTGAGCAATCTGTAACTATGGATTCTGCGCAAACAGTTAACATCGAATTTGTTGCACAAGATGGTTCTGTTGAAGTGAAAAAATCCCTTCCTCTTTTAGAAGGTGAAATTCTAGACAGCATGAACATCAGCTGCGCTAAACTTCGCGAATTCTTTGAAGCTTCTCTACAAGAAGCAAAAGAAGACAACATCATGTGGTCTCTTCACTTGAAAGCAACCATGATGAAGGTTTCTCACCCAATCGTATTCGGTCACGCTGTGACAGTATTCTTTAAAGATGTTTTTGAGAAATACGGCGAGTTGTTCAAAGAAATCGGCGTTAACCCTAACAATGGCCTAGGTAGCGTATACGATAAAATCAAATCACTACCAGAAGCTCAACAAGAAGAAATCAAGCAAGCGATTCAAGCGGTTTACAGCACTCGCCCTGAACTAGCCATGGTTGATTCAGACAAAGGGATTACTAACCTACACGTACCAAGTGACGTTATCGTTGATGCTTCTATGCCTGCAATGATTCGTAACTCAGGCAAAATGTGGGGCCGCGATGGTAAAGCACATGATGCTAAAGCTGTTATCCCTGACCGCACTTACGCTCGTATTTACCAAGAGACCATTAACTTCTGTAAAACAAACGGCGAATTCGACCCAACAACTATGGGTACGGTTCCAAACGTTGGTTTGATGGCTCAAAAAGCTCAAGAATACGGCTCTCACGATAAAACATACGAAGTAGCAGCAGCTGGTACTATGCGCGTTGTTGACGCTCAAGGTAACGTTCTTATGGAACACGCTGTTGAGAAAGGCGATATCTGGCGTGCATGTCAAACTAAAGATGCTCCAATCCGTGACTGGGTGAAGTTGGGCGTAACTCGCGCTCGTCAATCAAACACTCCTGCAGTCTTCTGGTTAGAAGAAGAACGTTCTCACGATAACGAACTTCGCAAGAAGGTTGAGCTTTACCTACAAGAACACGATACAACAGGCCTTGATATTCGCATCATGCCTTACAACGAAGCGATCCGTTTCTCTATGGAGCGCATCATCCGTGGCGAAGACACTATTTCTGTAACAGGTAACATCCTACGTGACTACCTAACAGACTTATTCCCAATCTTAGAACTGGGTACTTCTGCGAAAATGCTATCTATCGTACCTATGCTTAACGGCGGTGGCATGTACGAAACTGGCGCTGGTGGTTCTGCTCCTAAGCACGTTCAACAGCTTATGGAAGAAAACTACCTACGTTGGGATTCTCTTGGTGAATTCTTGGCTGTGGCCGTTTCTTTCGAAGAACTTGGTATCAAAAACAGCAACGAGAAAGCAAAAGTACTTGCTGAGTGCCTAGATAAAGCGACAGGTAAACTGCTAGATACTAACAAGTCACCTTCTCGTAAAGTTGGCGGTATCGATAACCGTGGTAGCCATTTCTACTTAGCTATGTACTGGGCTCAAGAATTAGCAGCACAAACAAGTGATGCTGAACTTGCTGCTAAGTTTGCACCTTTAGCGAAAACTTTGACTGACCAAGAAACAACTATTGTTGCTGAGTTAGCAGAGGTTCAAGGTAAAGCAGCTAACCTTGCTGGCTACTACAACATTAACCTTGAAGAAGTGGCTAAGGTAATGCGCCCGAGTGCTACCTTCAACCAAGCTTTGGCTTCTCTATAATTTAGCCATCAGCTCAATACCAAGCCCAGATACTTTATCTTAAAGTATCTGGGCTTTTTTTATGCAACTAGCTACCCTGAATCCCTGTATTACCTTCTCTCTTTTGCCTATAATAGCCGCTCCCTGAAAACCATGTTCGAGGCGTTATCTCAATGGAATTAACTAGCTTAAATGCAATTTCCCCTATCGACGGTCGTTACGGATCAAAAACCAACGTTTTACGTCGCTCAGTAAGCGAATACGGCTTATTGCGCATGCGTGTGATAGTGGAAGTTCGCTGGCTACAAGCTCTTGCCAGTCACCCACAAATCAACGAAGTTCCTGCACTAAGCGCCCAAGCCAGTGCCTTTTTAGACCAATTAGCAGACAACTTCAGCGAAGCTGATGCTCAAGCTATTAAAGACATTGAGAAAACCACCAATCACGATGTGAAAGCGGTTGAATACTTCATTAAAAACAAAATGGCAGACAACGCAGAATTAGCGGCTATCTCTGAGTTTGTTCACTTTGCTTGTACTTCTGAGGATATCAACAATCTATCCCATGCCCTAATGCTTCGTGAAGCACTGGAAGAAGGCATTACTCCAGAGCTTAAAAACGTTGTTAAGGCGATTGAAGATCTTGCTATTGAGCACGCTGAACAGCCTATGCTATCTCGTACTCACGGACAGACTGCTTCACCTTCAACTATTGGTAAAGAGATGGCCAATGTTGCTGCGCGTTTAAGCCGTCAACTAAAACAAATCGAAAAAGTGGAATTTCTAGGCAAAATTAACGGTGCGGTTGGTAACTACAACGCTCACCTTTCCGCTTACCCATATGTGGATTGGCAAGCACATGCAGAAGCTTTTGTTACTTCTCTAGGCTTAACGTGGAACCCATACACAACTCAAATTGAGCCACATGATTACATTGCTGAATTGTATGATGCCATTGCTCGCTTCAATACGATATTGATCGACTTTGACCGCGATGTTTGGGGCTACATTTCTATGGGCTTCTTCAAGCAAAAAACCATTGCTGGTGAAATTGGCTCATCCACTATGCCTCACAAAGTTAACCCAATCGACTTTGAAAATTCTGAAGGTAACTTGGGTATTGCCAACGCTATTATGGGTCACCTAAGCGCTAAACTGCCGATCTCTCGCTGGCAACGTGACCTTACTGACTCAACTGTTTTGCGTAACCTAGGTGTTGGTCTTGCACACAGCCTAATCGCTTATCAAGCCACCCTTAAAGGCATTAGCAAGTTGGAAATCAATGCACCTCGCTTGCTTGCTGATTTGGATGCGGCATGGGAAGTACTAGCAGAGCCGATTCAAACCGTCATGCGTCGCTACGGCATCGAGTCTCCTTATGAGAAACTTAAAGAGCTGACTCGTGGTCGTGCTATTGATCAAGCAACGATCGAAGCCTTTGTCGAAACACTGGATATGCCAGAATCAGCAAAAGCGGAATTAAAAGCACTAACACCTGCTACTTATATTGGTAACGCTGTCGCTCAAGCAAAAGCTATCCGTAGCTAAGCTGACAACATGCTAATGAAAAAGAGTCGATTTATCGGCTCTTTTTTTATGTTTTAATTCTTTCATCAACCCAAAGAGCTCAGTATCTATATGATGGACCTAAACACGCCTTTAGACATTCTAGGTGGAATGACGGCACAAACCTTTCTAGATGAGTATTGGCAGAAGAAGCCTCTACTTATTCGTTCAGGGCTTCCTAACTTCACACTACCATTAGAAGCTGATGAATTAGCTGGTATGGCCATAGAAGAGGAAGTTGAGTCTCGGATTGTGATTGAGAAAGGACAAACACCATGGCAAATGCTCACGGGGCCATTTAATGAAGACACTTTTTCAACACTGCCTGAAAAAGAGTGGACATTATTAGTTCAGGCTGTCGATCACTGGGTTCCCGAAGTGCAAGAGCTCAAAGAACAGTTCCAGTTTTTACCTAGCTGGAGACTAGACGATGTGATGGTCAGCTATGCAACAGAAGGTGGCAGTGTTGGCCCTCATTACGATCAATATGATGTCTTTCTTGTTCAAGCGGCAGGAAAACGTCGCTGGCAAGTACTGGCACCAGATGAATACCAAGACAGCTCAATTCCTGACGTTGCTCTGCATATTCTCGATAACTTCACCGTCAATCAAGATATGGATTGGGAGCTAGAAGCAGGAGATATTTTGTATCTTCCACCCAACTTTGCTCACAATGGCAGGGCGTTAGACGATGACTGTATGACCTACTCCATTGGTTTTAGGGCACCTAGTTTACAAGATGCTTTGACTGGCGTACGAGACATACTCTGCGACACTCCCAATGTGAAAGATCGCTTCTCTGCGCCAGAAACAGGTAAACGCCAACATAGCGCTGAAATACATGCGGACGATATCCAATACTTAAAAGCTCAATTAGAGCGCTTAATCAATCAGCCGGATACCTTAGCTGACTGGTTGGGTAACACTATGAGTGAGACAAAGTATCCTGAGTACCTTTCCCCTCTTTCAAGTGAAGAACAAGAAGCTACTTACCAAAGCGCGTTAAATGGTCAAACTTTTATTCGTCCAGGGGATGCACGCATTTGTTACTATCAACAAAAAGAGCCTTCGACTTGCAGAGTATTCTGTAATAGCGATAGTTTAGATGTAGATGAAAGTCTCACTTCTCTAGTGCAAGCCATTTGCGATCAAGTAGAGTTTGATTTTTCCGCTCTAGATTTTTCTCAACATAAAGATATCGTACCATTGATACAGTTTCTCATTCGCCAGCAAGGGCTTATTGAGCTAACAGCACCAGAATAGAATCGTCATAGGTCATCATTTTAGGAGTAGATACAGTGAGAGCACTCACCTCCGATTGGAACAGTAGTAGAGAACAATTGGTTTTTGTTCGCACCCAAGTATTTATCAATGAACAAGGCGTTGACGCCCAAGATGAATGGGACCAAGAAGACACACAAGCCGTGCACTTTGTTTCATTTGGTACAACAGCAGTGCCAACAGGCTGCTGCCGATTAACAGAAGAAGGACAGCTGGGCCGTTTGGCAGTGTTACCAAGCTACCGTCATCAAGGTTATGGCATCATGTTATTGAATAAAGCCATTCAAGTGGCAAGGGAAATGGGGTTACGTAAAGTTTTTCTAAATGCTCAAACAGATGTGCAGATGTTTTATGAAAGACAGAACTTTAAAACCGATGGAAAAATTTTCTTAGAGGCAGGAAAAATGCACGTACGCATGGAAAGGGATATTTAATAACCCCCTTATTTTGAAAATAAAAAAAGAGCCTATAGCAACGCTACAGGCTCTTTTTTATTATTACGGCGAATTACACAACCGCAATCAATTCAACATCAAACTGCAATACAGAGAAAGGTTGAATCATTGCGCCAGCGCCTTGAGCACCGTAAGCCAATTCAGCAGGAATAGTAAGACGGTATTTCGCACCTTCTTTCATCAACTGTAGACCTTCTGTCCAACCAGGAATAACACCTGTTAGAGGGAATTCAATTGGCTCACCGCGGGCAATAGAGCTATCGAAAACTTGGCCATCTGTTAAACGACCTTCGTAATGTACTCGTACTGTTGATTCACGGCTTGGTGTTGCACCAGTACCTTCTTCAAGTACCTCAAACTGCAAACCACTCTCTGTAACTTGTACGCCGTCTTTCGCTTTGTTTTCCGCAAGAAATGCTTCACCAGCTTGTACTGTCTCTTCAGAGCCAACACGAGCTTTTTCTTCCATTTTTTCTTGAAGTTCAGCAAACGCGGCTTCTAGCTCTGCACCTGGAACACGCATTTCAGCTTGATTTAAAGCATCTTCAATAGCCGCAAAAAGATGCGTCAAAGATAGTTCACCTAAATCACTTCCACGTAGCTGGTCACCGATCTGACGACCAATACCGTAAGCGATTTTCGCTTCATTTGAGTCGAACACAAGTTCTGACATGTTTACTCTCTCTTAATTCACATAAAAAATTGAACGCGAATTGTAGCATAGCCAAGCCCTTTTAAAATGTTTGAGCATTCAAAAACCGCTTCGTAAGAAGAGTAACAAAAACATAGACAATACAAATGACATTCATTACTATTTAAATCATTGTCACTCATAGACGAGAACATAAAAATGAAAGCGAAGAACTTTGTGCCTGATAGTTTTGAAAATAAACATAAGAAAACTCACTCTGCAGTTTGGGAGGCTATTTTCATCGGCGTGCTATTATTTTCAGTTTGCAGCTGTTTTTTGTGGTCGAATCACATATAACCCCTCCTACCTATAAATTTATTTAATACATACCCGCATAATTTAACTGATCAAAAATACTTTCCTGTCTGAATGTGCAGAAATAATGTTTGTTATTGTTTGTTATTTATTGTACTTTTTTTGATCGCTGCTGTTTTTTTAAAAACATTTCGACATTTAAATCTACATTTAAGAAAACAAATATACTGAATTTACTAAGCTATAGGATATTTTTGAGGTATAAGGATATGGACACACTCACTCGTGATTTATCAGTTTTTATAAAATCCTCACACCTAAAAAATAACCGTAAACCCGCTTGGCAGGCAAACACTAGTCTTAGCACTCTTATCAAAACACTGAGCAGCTTCCTTGCAATCAGCTCAATTAAAAAGCCTCATACAAGAAGCAAATAAGATATTACTATTGAAGATTAAGGCTTTTACGCACTATGGATTTGATTGCTGAATTTAATCAACAAGAACACGATCAAGTAGTAATAGATTGCTTCTTTGAACTATGGCATTACTCTGCTGACTTCATGTTTATCATGGCTGTAGAAGAGAACGGAGAGTTTTCTTTATTTGATAATAATCCTGCCTCAAAACAAGTAATGGGCTTGCCATTAGATACTCAAATACACCGCATGAACATCCGAGAAACGTGGGGAGATACTATTGTTGAAGGCCTCTATGACACCTACCGAAAAGCAATCAACGCTCGCAAGCCTATATCTATTATTCAAAATGCAACCAAGCTCGATAAAGAAATTTGCGTCGACACCCTACTTGTCCCCATTTTTAATGCTGAAAACGAAGCCATATATGTTTGTGGAGTGAGTCGTGATATTACGAAAATCAAAGACGCTGAAAGTATTGCTATTGAAGCAAACGAAAAGCTACGAGAATACAGCGAAGCATTACAGTCAATTAACACTGATCTAGATCGCAATGTAAAAGAAAGAACCAAAGAACTAGAAACAGCCAAGCACCTAGTAGAGGAGTCATTAAAGGCAAAGTCTTCCTTTGTCGCCAGAATGAGCCACGAAATACGAACACCTATTAATGGGATTCTTGGCTTAAGTCATTTAGCCCTTAAAACTCCACTAAATGACGAACAACAAGACTATATTAATAAAATCTTAGCATCCGGAGAGGTTTTACTTTCACTGATCAATAACGTTTTAGATTTCTCAAAAATCGAAGCTGGAGAGATGAGAGTTGAACAAGTACCTTTTTCCCTAAAGAATACTGTTGATCATGCCATTGCCATGAATTCACTTCATATCGAAGAAAAAATGTTAATGGTAACAGTGGACATTTCCCCGACTCTGCCAGAGCTTATACTTGGTGACCCATTACGGACACAGCAAATTTTACTCAACCTTGTCACAAATGCTGTAAAGTTCACCCACCATGGTGGTATCAGTATCCGTCTTTATCCAGAAAAAAATCATAGCCAACAATATGCCTTGCGCTGCGACGTTACTGACACAGGCATTGGTTTGCCCAAGGAGTTTAGCGAAAACTTGTTCAAGCCTTTTCAACAAGCCGATGATAGCGTGACAAGAAAGTATGGTGGCACAGGGTTAGGACTAACCATTTCTCATCAGCTTTGCGAACTAATGGGCGGAAAAATTTGGGTAAACAGTGAGTTGGGACAAGGGTCTACCTTTAGCTTTATTATTCCCGTGGAGCCAATAGACGACACACCGCTAAAAACAAACGAGACAACAGAAAGTATCACCAAAGCCCCCAACCTTTTTGATTTTAAGGTGCTTATAGTCGAAGACAATATTATCAATAAAAAAGTTATCCAAGGCTATTTGGAAGAAACTAAGCTTCAATTAAGCGTCGCTGAAAATGGCGAAGAAGCTATTAAAAAAATCTATAGCGAAGAATATGACCTTGTCTTAATGGATATTCAAATGCCTGTTATGGACGGACTGACAGCGACACGTATTATCCGACAATCTCCTAGCTATAAAGATTTACCTATTATTGCCATGACGGCTCACGTTTCGAAAGAAGCCAGAGAGCAATCATTAAACGCAGGAATGAATGATCATTTAGATAAACCGATCAACAAATCAGAGTTATATAAAACATTACAACAGCACCTAAACACCAAGAAACTAAACCGAGGCTCGAACCCAGATACTGACAATAAAGGGCATGATGAAGCATCCTATGAAAAAATATTGTCAAAGCTAAAAACTATCGACACATTAGATATCGAGAAAGCAATTAGTAACCTTAATGGTAAACAAGACTTATATATTGAACTTGTCTCCGCCTTTTACATTAAATACCAATGCTTCTCTGTTAATGAAAATAGTGACATTGTAAGTATGATTCGTCTATTAGAAGCAAACTCAATGCACGTGGGTGATTTTAGGCTTGCTGCACTCTGTACAACTTTCATCCAAAGTAATGACGAGAGCGCTAACGAACTTGCTGTTATCGAAGGGGAAATAAGAAGCCTAGTAAATAAAATAGAACAATCATTAATTCAAACGCTACCTGAAAAAGATAACGAATTTTGCAGCCACTTACTGGCCAAAAAACTAGAGTCCATTACCCCATTATTGAAAAACTCAGATTTTTTTGTGGAAAACTACTTTTCCCTATTACGAAAAATGGCGAAGGGAACAGAATACGCTTTAGATGTTGAACACCTAATTTATAATGTTAAAAATGTAGAATTTGAAGTCGCAGAAGAGCTTTCTTCTCACCTCATAACAGAACTTCAAGGTAAAACTAATGGCAATAGAGCAACGAGTACTCGTCATTGACGATGACAAAATCAACCTAAAAATATTAGGCGATATTCTAAGAGATGAGATTAATGTCATGGTAGCAACAAGTGGCACTCAAGGAATTAGAAAAGCCATTGATTATCAGACTGACCTTATTTTATTAGATGTTCTCATGCCTGATATGGATGGCTTCGAGACAATGAATCAACTGAGTAGAAATTCGAAAACCAGCTCTATTCCTGTCATCTTCATTACCGCTCTTGATGATTCAAGAAATGAAGAAAAAGCATTATTAATGGGCGCTTGTGACTATATTCAGAAACCTTTGAATGCCAGCATAGTAAAAGCTCGTGTGCGTTTGCATTTACAATTGGTAAAACAAAGAAAGATGTTAGAGGAACTCGCTCATATAGACCCTTTAACCTCCATTGCCAATAGACGAAAATACCAAGATACCATGGTAGATGTATGGCAATCAGCAGTTCATAAACATGGATGCCTTTCTTTATTGATCATTGATATTGATAACTTCAAGCATTATAACGACTGTTATGGTCATGCCACCGGTGATAGCGTACTAAAGAAAGTGGCTGATGTATTATCAGACAAGATTGACAGTCTAGGGCTTGTCGCACGTTATGGTGGAGAAGAGTTTGTCGCTTTATTACCAGACATATCAACAGAAGAAGCCCAAGAGATTGCAAAGTGGTGTCAGCAAAGCATTGAGGGTTTGCATCTAAGCTACCAACATGACAATTTTAATGGAGATATTACTGTCAGTATTGGTGGAGCAACCGTATTCCCAACCCCTAACTGTCAGCCAGATATTGTTTTCAATGAAGTAGATGAACGTTTAAGAGATGCAAAGAATAGCGGTAAAAATAAAGTTCTCTGGGTTGAAAAAAGCACAATGAATACTGCGGTCTAAGAACAGACCAACTAATGAACTAGAGCTCAGGAAAAGATCGGGCAATGGCGACTGTGGCTTTGGTATTTTTTATTTTATTCAAATGAAGTTCCGACTGCGAGAGAGTCTCACTCTGTGCCCCATATAGAGCTGCAGACTCCGCCACACCATAAACACCCACTGTTTTAAATATGTATTCTGACTTGGTACTGAGTAAAGCTTCTATAGTTCGCAGCTGTTCAGCGCTATAGGTCAAGAACGGCCAACCATACTTATTTGCCAAGTTAATTAAATTAGTTTCATCGGCCTTTATATCAATACTATTCAGAGAATGGATGTCGCTGGGGGTTAAGCCCTTCTCAGCCAAAGCTGACAACATAAGCTCTTCAAGATACTCCAAAGGGCAGTTTCGTTCACACCCCATACCTAAGGTAAACACAGGGTTTAAATAAGGCTTTGCCGTCGTCATGACCAGTTGCGCGTTCAGATAATTTGCAACCTGCGCCCCCCAGTCATTGGCTCCCCCTTCATGGCCAGATAGTAAAGGGATAACAAACGTTCCCTCCTCATCTAAAACCAATACTGGCGGGTCTTGGTACTTATCCTGTAATACGGGTGCGAGTGTTCGCATTACAATGCCTGTCGCACAAATAAAGATTAGCGAATCACCCTGCTGGAATGATTTTCGAACAGTATCTGCAAAGGGCTTTGGCTTATACTCCAAAGCGGCGTCGGGCCATTTCACTTGCAGCTTCTCTCCCAAATCTCGACCCATTGGCGTAAGCGCAATAATCCGTATCATTGGGTGCTCACTCTTTGTTTCGTAACCACAAAGAGTGAGAAGTAAGGCCCTTTCGTATTTTCTAGTGTCGAGACATCCTCTACCAACTTCTCATTATCACGGCCAATATATTCCAAATATTTAGCATCTTGCATTCGCCCTGCTTTCTTTAAGGCTGACAAAATTCTCGGTCTGGCCTGACCTGCTTTCATAATCACTACGCTATCATGGTTATCTAGCGCCATATCCAATTGTTCATCTGTATGTCGCCCACTGACCACAGCAAAGGATTCTTTTAATACTGTTAAGGGATGAATCAGAGCGGAAGAAGCTGCATGAACAGATGAAATTCCCGGCACCACTTGGCAGCTAAAACGCCCCTTTAAGCGCTCCAGTAAGTAAGCGAAAGAACCAAAAAACAAGGGGTCGCCTTCACATAAGAAGACCACATCATTGCCTTCTAATAGCTGATTCTCAATGGCCCTTGAACCAGCATCATAGGCGGTATTAGCTAAACGACGATCAGTGGACATAGGCATCACAATAGGGATTTCAATTTGAGATTCGACCACATTAGAAAAAGCCTCTCTGGCGATTTCTTTGGCTTGAGAGCTGCCGTTATCATTTGTTAAATAGCTCACAACCACCGCATTTTGAATCAATCTCAAAGCCTTAAGCGTTATCAGCTCAGGGTCACCAGGGCCAACACCCACTCCGATAAAGCTGCCTATTTTTTGTTGCGTATTCTCGCGGCTCATACAGTACCTTTTTTTCGGAATTGGAAAAGAGTGACAGGAAGGCTAGGTCGATACACACGCTGGCCAGCGAGCTTTTCTGCTTTGTTCACTGTCAATTGCAAGCTGTACTCATCACTATCGCCAGCTTCTTCTCGTAAATTGGCAAAATCTAAAATGGTATATTTGGTTTCTTCCGTAACAGCATTCACCACTAAACAGCCACCAGCAGGCAATAAAGACCAAACATAAGCTAATAAACTCGCCAGCTCTCCGTCACTTCCCCCAATAAACACCTTATTGGGGACACTCTGCTCAACAGATAAACTCTGGAATACATCTGGAGCCCGACCGGCAATGATTGAAAGGTTTTGCACTAGCCCAAAGCGCTCTTGGTTAGCTTTTAAGCAAGCTAGACGCTCAGGGTGATGTTCAATTGCGACAACCTGACTTTTGGGGTGCCAGTAAGATAGCTCACTACTAACACCACCACAGCCAGCCCCTATATCCCAAATAAGATCACCATTTTCGATATTCATTAACGACAAGATAGCCAAGCGCATTTCTCGCTTAGTGATCATCCCCTTGCCTTCCCCTTTATCTGTCACAAAAAGGGGATCCGGAAAGCCGGGGGATGACGGGTAAAAGCTTTTTTGTGGGCTCGTTTTAACAACAATTACATTAAGTGGATAAAAAACTTCATCGGTATTTTGCAAATCTTTTGCGACAAAACAGCGAACTTTTTCTGTTTCGTAGCCTAAAGCTTCACAAACAAAAATCTTACTATCATCTAGCCCAGCTAGCACACACTCTTGAGCAATATGTTTAGGCTGACTGTATTGATCCGTTAATAGGGCCAAGGTTTTATGCGCTTGTAAATGGCGGCGCAATGAACCCAAAGGTCGGCCATGTAAGCTAACAGTTTCAACATCCTGTAGGGACAAGCCGAGCCGGTGACAGGCCATTTGTATGCTCGATACATTCGGATAAAAAGTCAGCTTTTCTGGAGGGAAATTACGACCTAGCCAAGCGCCAATACCGTAAAATAAAGGGTCGCCTGAAGCCAATACGACAAGGCTTTTCACCCCGTCAATCTGCCAATCCTGCACATTGTTTTTTAGCTGACTCAGTTTCGGTAGATCAATTCTTTTGGCCGCATGGGGGTAATTTACAAGCATGTCATGCTGACGAGGTGAGCCGAGCACTATATCTTCTTGGGACAACTTAGAAAGTACATTTTGAGCGGCTGAATCTAAATGAGAAAATTGGTGTACACCCAGCCCTATTACATGAATTTTCATTAGTAATACTCACCTAAGTTACAACGCAACAAGGCATTACAGCTTGCCGATGTCACCGCGCTGCCGCCCATGCGACCTAATAAGGTAATACATTCTATACCTAACGTTTGATGGGCATCCCAAAGCGCTTTTTTTGATTCTTGTGCACCAACAAAGCCGACTGGCATACCAATGATTAATGCTGGTTTTGGCGCTCCTTCTTTAATCATTTCTAATAATCGAAATAAAGCGGTAGGTGCATTACCAATCAGTACAACACTACCTTCTAGGTGCTCCTGCCAAAGAGATAACGCCGCCATGGAGCGAGTTTCGCCTCTTTGCTTCGCCAGCTCTGCCGTTTTAGGGGAGTTCAAAAAACACAGAGGCTCACGATCAATCATGCGCTTCGTCACACCCTGTTTCACCATTTCCACATCACATAAAATAGCTGCATTATTCGCCAAAGCATTTCTACCCACTTGTGTGGCATTTTTGCTGAACTTCACTTGCTCCGCCACATCTGGAAAGCCAAGGCTGTGCACAATACGCATGGCAACCTGTTGCTGATCGAGTGTAAAAGCAGACAAGTCCGTTAACTCACGAATTTGACGAAAGCTGTCCTGTTCTATTTGTTGAGGGTTACTTTCATACTGATAATTTTTTTCTAGGATGTTATGAGTCACTGTTGGCTGTCTTTTGATAATGGATGTGTTGATGGTGATAGATGACGGCTAAAACGCTTACTCCACTCTCGTAAGCAAGTTTTTAAACAGTCTTCAATATCACCAAACTCTTTTTCTACTTCAGGTAATGTTGGTCGTTGATGCAAGAATACAGGCAAAGAGAGATCCCTTGCCGCTTCTAATTTGGAATAGGTAGATGCGCCACCGCTATTTTTACTCACCAGCACATCTATTTGATAATCTTCCAGCAATTGATATTCATCTTGGTAGGAAAAAGGCCCTATCGCCTTTAGCCATACCAATGGTTTGGCCGATGACAATGAGCCCAGATCAAACTTGGGTTTTACGGCCGTACGCCATATCACTTTTTTGACACTGGGAATGGCAAGTACTTGCTGTAAAAAACTCTCACTCATTTGCCCCGCGCTTAATAACGGACAAGTATGACCCTGTAATTTTATTAATAACTCTTCATCGGACACATACTCAGTCCAAAGGTCATTTTCGTGCCTGTGCCATGCTGGCCGCTGGAAACGCCAACAGGGGATACCTATTTGTTGAGCTGCTTCAACTGCATTAGTACTCATGTTTAATGCATAGGGATGAGTCACATCTAAAATGGCACCAATATTATTTTGCTTCATATAATTGGTTAAGCCACCAAATTGAGTAAAGCCGCCAACCACAAGTTCACAATCTACCTTGGGAACTCGAACCAGTCCTGCGAGACTATAGATCACAGCAAGGCCAGCAGAGTGCAAAGCATCAGCAAGATATCTAGCATCGGCGGTTCCACCTAACAAGAGAATTTTCATAGCATATCCCCTTTGTTATCTGATGCTTTACCGACAAAATCACCGTGTCTATTTATTGCCCATACTTCTAATTCAATAGCCGCTGGAATGTACTCTCTAGCGAACTCCAACGCTTTCAAGCATACCAGATTCGCCAAAGGCTTAGATAAATCCTGAGCTAGCGACAAAGCTTCCACACTGGTATTAGCGCCTTGCATTTTTGCTTGAATGTCGTCACTCGCCCCTAGGCTGGCTGCAAGTTCTGCTAGTGCATTTAGGTCAATGCTCGAAGATCGACTATTGAGATCCATGTGGCGTTGAGCCAACTTGCTGATCTTGCCAAAGCCACCACAAATACTCAGTTTCTGTATTTGCGTATTATCCCCTGATTCTACTTTTCTA
This sequence comes from Marinomonas sargassi, assembly GCF_025716875.1. GTDB lineage: Bacteria > Pseudomonadota > Gammaproteobacteria > Pseudomonadales > Marinomonadaceae > Marinomonas > Marinomonas sargassi. Next base: position 87,101 of record NZ_JAOVZB010000001.1, read on the forward strand.
ATGTGTTTGAGCACGGCACCGACAAAGTCTCCCATTTCAATCAGCGCCATATCCTCTAGGGAATAATGCTCTTGTATAGCAGCTTCACTGCTATTCCCTGTCGTAGCCGCAAGGTGAGTCACCCCGTTTGAACGGGCGACATCAATCCCCTGATGAATCGAAGCGATGTAAGCGGCACATGAAAACGGCCTCACAATGCCAGTCGTGCCTAAAATAGAAAGGCCACCTAAGATTCCCAAACGGGGATTCATGGTTTTTTGGGCAATGTTCTCACCGTTCTCCACGCCGACGGAAACATCAAAACCTCCTTCATATAAATAGGTTTCAGTAAAATTTAGTAAATGAGTTGTCATCATTCTACGAGGAACAGGGTTAATGGCAGGCTCTCCCACCTCTAGCAACAATCCTGTTCGAGTCACAGTGCCTACCCCTTTCGCCGCATGAAAACGCACCCCCACTTCAGGACTTAAGCGCAATTCAACAAACACGGTTGCACCATGGGTAGCGTCTGGGTCATCGCCTGCGTCTTTCACGGTCGAGGTTTTTATGCCGTCTTCAATATCTACATAATCGACAATAGGTAAGCTGACTTCTTTGCCTTTTGGCAAGGTGACAATCACGGATGAATTTTTTATCTGTGTAAAAAGTGCCTGCACCGCCGCAACACAACAGGCTGTTGCACATGTGCCTGTGGTTAGCCCTGTACGCAAGGGAGCGTTTGATTCAGCACTTTCTGGCCACATAACTAGCGATTTTCACCGATGGAAGACGGTAAAAATAGCTTACCAATTGCGGTCAAATTAGAAGGGAAAAATAGGTGTAGATAGCTGGCCGTAAGGCCTTTATCTTGATAAAGAGCTTCACCCGGTGCAGGGTGGCGCTGTCTACGACCGTAGCCCACAGGCTCTGGTGTATTTGCACTTCGAGATCTATGGTGAGCATGACCCCGTATTTCGCCTTGGGGCAATTCAGCAGTCTGCATTCCCTGACAACCTCGTTTCCCGCGCATAGCGCCTTGGCCTTCAAGAATACCCAGCATAGGGTAAGTCTCTTCCTCTAAATCTGTCAGCGTTTCTAAGCTATATAACATACCGCCACACTCAGCCAGAATCGCCTTTCCGGATTCATAAAAGTGTTGAATCTCTGTACGTATTGCATGGTTTTCTGACAAAGCTTGGGCATGTAGTTCAGGGTAACCTCCCGGCAGCCATAGGGCATCAACTTGAGGTAAAGTCTTGTCATTTAAAGGGGAGAAAAATACCACTTTTGCTCCCAGCTTCTCTAATGCAATGAGATTTGCATCGTAAATAAAGCTGAACGCGGCATCTTTGGCGATACCTATGGTTTTACCTAGTAATACAGGTTCAAGATCAGGCTCATCTGCTGCGTTCTCTTCAATAGTTGAATAGAAGGCCACTGGCTCAGGCAAAGTTAACAAACCATTATCTGGTGTTTCTGTAAGCCAAGTAACAGCGGCTTGAAAACGCTCCTCCAGCTCCTCTTTCACCTCTTCGGCTTGTACTAGACCAAGGTGACGCTCAGGTAAGGTCACACTGTCATCACGTTTTAAAGAGGCTAGCAGAGGTAATGTTTCAGGCAATGCATCTCGAATCAGTTGAGCATGTCGCTCACTGCCACAGCGGTTCGCAATTAAGCCAGCCACTTGCACGTCATCTCGAAAGTTTGCCAACCCTGTAGCCAAGGCAGCAGCCGTTTGTGCCATGCCTTTTACGTCCATCACAATGGCCATAGGAATGCCAAAACGAGCCGCTAGATCTGCACTAGAAGGCTCACCATCAAACATCCCCATTGCCCCCTCTACTAATATGAGATCTGCTTCTTGAGCGGCTAAGTATAATTTCTCTTGGCAGTAAGCTTCTCCAGCCATCCAGATATCTAGTTGCTCGACTGGTTGACCAGAAGCTTGTGTCAGGATTTGAGGATCAAGATAGTCTGGCCCCGTTTTAAATACCCTTACCACTTTACCCAACTCGCGATAATATCGAGCGAGCGCTGCTGTAATTGTGGTTTTCCCTTGGTTTGATGCCGGAGCCGTTAAGAATAACGCTGGGCAATAGACTGTTGGGCGGCTCATAGACTCACCTCTGGCGTTGCATCCACTGCTACGTATTGAGCGGACAATTGCTCTGCTAATGATATGCCACGACCCCGTTTAATTGGTGCATTTTCAATATCAATCAACACCACATTGCCCCGTAAAGAAATATCGGATACATCGGCCTGAGTTCGTCCGTCTGTCAGTATGTAGGTATAGCAAACTAAATCTGGTTGACTGATGTGTTCTTTATCTAAGAGTCGACTAGCGTTTTGTATCGCCACGCGGAACGGCGTGCCACCACCAGCCTCTAAATCATTTATTAAATTGGCTATTTCTTTGGGTGCTCGAACTTTGGATAAAATGGAAGACACATTATCTTGACCAAAGCCCAACACAGAAATTTGCTCCCGCGCCAAATAAGCACGATTAGCAATATCAAGGATGACGCCTTTGGCTTTAGCAAACCCACCCTGTTTGAGCGTAGACGCTGAGGTATCCAACAAAATAAGGTGTAAAGACGATTGTCCCGTTTTCTCTGCCTTATTGATCAACTGTGATGGAGGCCAAGCCTGCGGCTCTCGTACAAAGCTACGAAACCAATCCACATCACTGCCTTTATTTGCCTCGTTAGCCCGAGTTCCGCCTTTTGATTTACCTTGTAACTTTCCCGGCGACACCTCTTTTACAATGCTCGCTGTACTGTTCTGGTCAGGTGATACATTCGCCGTCTCTAAATTGATTGGAGCAGTAGCGGCTTGCTTTTGAGGTTTCATAGCGCCCCACTCCCCTTCGCCGCCACTGGATTCATTACTTTTTTCATGGGAAGACGAACTATTCGTTGGTTGTGTATCAGGTAAGAAAGAAGGTGTCGGCTTTCGCGAAGCTGAGTTCTGAGGTGGTTGAGATTTATGCTGTCTTCGATGTGCAAGCACAAATTCTTCAACGGCTAGAATGTCGTCAGCAGCAACTTGTTTTCTGCCATGCCAAGCTGCGTGGGCTATTGCAGATCGTACCCAAACTATATCGCCACGCACACCATCAACTTCGGCCATATGACACCTTCTAGCAATGTCCATACGACATTCATCAGAGCAACGCACATCCCGCAGAGCTAGGCGTGCAGCTAAAATACTATTTTTAAGGTTACGTTGTTTATATTTGAAGGCTTCGATAAAAGCAGAAGGGTCTTGGTCAAACTCTTCTCTTAGACGAACAATTTGAATGCGCTCTTCAAGACCATAGGTATTACTGAGCTCCACCAGCAGACCAAATCTGTCTTGTAATTGTGGGCGTAGCTCCCCTTCATCTGGATTCATTGTGCCGACTAATAAAAACCGAGAGTCATGCTCATGACTGACACCATCGCGCTCTACTCGATTCACACCACTGGCAGAAACGTCGAGTAACTGATCAACAAGGTGGTCAGCTAACAGGTTCACTTCATCCACATACAGCACGCCACCATGGGCTTTGCTTAACAACCCTTCTTTAAAGGCAACTTGTTTGTCTTGTAAAACTTGTTGAAGATCTAAAGCTCCTAGCAAGCGATCTTCACTGGTTCCAAGGGGGAGTGTTGCAAAAGGCACTTGCTCATCGACATCAACAAGTGCTGGCATTATATGAACTAACCCACGAGCTAAAGTGGACTTAGCAGAGCCTCTTGGGCCACTAATTAATACGCCACCAATTTTGGGGTTTATGGCACATAATATGAGTGCCAGCTTTAGCCGCTCTTGTCCTGCTACCGCAGTAAAAGGGAAGTCATTATGAACAAGACGAGTCATGATGTTACCTGTTGTTATTCACTAAAATATGAGAAAGAAGTAAAAGCCATTATTGTAGGCATTTTTCTAGTGCTTTGTCTTGTTTGACCTTATCTTTGGCCTATTTACATGTCAAACACAAAGCTCTCAACTTAGAGTGAACAAAACCAATACAGGGTTTTAATGGATCTCTTGATCTTGCACCTGCGCCCACTCTGGAGGGCGATGATAACGGCCAACCACTGAGCTCAGCAGAATAAAGGCAAGTAAAGAGTAACCAAGCTGACTCAAATCCAGAAAAACAAGAGCTGCTATAAAGATACCTACATCTGCGATTAATGTGGTCTTGCTCGCATGAATCGAAAACTTACGCTCTAGAAAAACCGCTAATATATTTAGCCCGCCCAAGGATGCATTATGACGAAACAAAATAATCAAACCGAAGCCAACCAGTAAACCGCCAAGCGTTGCAGACAATAATGGGTGAATGGTTAAGGTCGCATAATGGGTCATCCATTCGGACAAAAGAGACAGCAAGCTCACGCTAATAAAGGTTCGCAAAGTAAATTCTCGCCCTAATGTGAACCAAGCTAAGCAGTAAAACGGTATATTAAGAAAGAAGAACAGCTCACCAAATGAGAAATCGGTCAGTCTGATTAAAATCATACTCATACCTGCAGTTCCACTAATGAGTAAACCTGCTGAGTTGAGAATATGAATACCTAGCGCAACAAGAATGCAGCCCTCTAGAATCGAGAGCCAACGATGAGTATTTCGTTTCATGACAAGTCCTTACTTGGCTGTACCAACTTTTGATTGATCGCAGACATTTAAAGTTAACCTCTTTTGGAGGCTGTTTTTTGTGTCGAATTTGACAGCGGAAATTATTACCTGTTTCCGCTGTCAATTGAAAGCATTTTCCGTACCATAAAAGGCATGGTAAAAATTAACTCAACTATTTCACTCAGCAACAGGACGAAAACGAGTAAATGAGAATTACGTTAAGGCAATTACAAATTTTTGAAGCGGTTGTTCATACAGGTTCAGTCACTGCTGCCGCTGACATGGTCGCCATTAGCCAACCTGCTGCTAGCCAAGCATTACGTGAATTAGAATCTTTACTTGGCCGCCCTTTATTCCGACGACATGGAAAGCGTTTACAAATTACGCCCCAAGCTAGGCACTTATTGCCCCAAGCCAGAGCAGTGCTGAGCCAAATTGAACAAATTGAGAGTATGGGCAGTGATAATGAGCTAAGTGGCTCTTTGCACATTGCCGCCAGTGTCAGTATTGGTAATTATCTCTTACCTGAGCAAATGTCTCTCTTTAAAGAGCAGCACCCTAATATTCGTTTTTCATTAGACATTGGTAATACCCAAAGTGTTATTCAGCAACTATTAACGGGTAAAGCAGAAGTCGGTTTTATTGAAGGTTATTGCCAACACGCAGAGCTCATGACACAGGTGTGGCAAGAAGACGAATTACTTGTCTTTGGTTCATCCCAAGAAGACAGACCTGAAGAGCTATCATGGAAGGATTTAGAGCAAGCTAATTGGATTATGCGTGAGGCTGGGTCTGGAACACGAAACATTCTTGAACAAGCCACTGCCAGCCGTATACCACAATTAAATGTGTCGCTTTCATTGGCTCATATGGAAGCAGTAAAACAAGCCGTAATACATAAAATGGGGCTTGGTTGCTTATCACGTATCGCGTTATCCCAAGAGCTTAATGCTGGCTTAATTCGACTCTATAAAACGCCACTTAAGCTGAAAAGAAACTTATTAATCGTTACCCCTAAAAATACCACGCTGACCCAAAATGCTCAGCATTTTATAGACCAATGCCGAGGAACATCACCCGAGTAAAGGCATTAAATACATGAATAGAAAAAGGCTTCCTTATACTCATTTTAGAATATAGGGTTTCCATGTATACTTTTTTAGCGGCTCTCAAACTGAGTTCTTTTATCCATCAACATATGAATTTCAAACATTATGAATATTAATAAAATAGACCTTAATCTACTCATATATCTTGATGTTCTATTGAGAGAATGCAATGTAACTCGCGCGGCGAATAAGCTAAATATTACTCAACCGGCAATGAGTAATGGTTTAAAACGCTTACGGGATATATTACATGATCCTTTGCTAGTCAGAACCAGTGAAGGCATGAAGCCAACTGAAAAAGCTCTGCGTTTACAGCCTATCGTGCGCAAGGTTTTGCTGGAGCTAGAAGAAGCACTACAACCTGAATCCGACTTCAACGAACGTACTAGTACCCGCGTTTTTAGAATCATGGCCAGTGACTATGCAACATCAACTGTTATTCCAAGCCTATTAAGCCGTTTACGTGAATATGCTCCAGGAATTACTCTCGATATCATGACCCCCAGTGATGTCACCTTCCATGATGTGGAAGCAGGCAAGATAGATATGGCTATCAACCGTTTCGAGGAATTACCTCAATCTTTCCACCAAAAGAGTGTTTGGCTAGATACTTTTGTCTGCATGATGAGCTCGGACAACCCAGTTAAAGACAACTTTGATATTGACGCCTATTTGCAAGCGCAACATATATGGGTGAGTAAGACTGGCTTTGGGATTGGCGTTGGTATGGACCCAAATGATGTACAAAAGCTTGGCTGGGTGGATGAAGCCTTACAAGAGCTCGGCCATAAACGCAGTATTCGTGTATTCACACGCAGTTACCATACAGCTATGCACCTTGCCCTTGAACAAGACTTGATAGCGACTCTGCCAAGAAAAGTGGCCATGATAAATAAAGACAACCCAAACCTTGCCATCGTAGAGCCACCTTTCGAGATACCACAGATTGAACTACAAATGATTTGGAGCCCATTACTGCACCATGATGCCAGCCACATATGGTTTAGAAGGCAAGTAATCGATGTAGCCAATGAACTTAAAGCCAAAACTCTGTAAAAAAAAGCGTGTTCTACCTTACGAGTAAAACACGCTTTTTAAAAATTATGATTTAGCAATCACTCTGCTAAACTCTTCCTAAAACTTAATCTTCAGAAGAATCTGCCGCTTCTTTGATTAAAGTTTGCAGTTCGCCATTATTTGCCATTTCAACAATAATGTCACAACCGCCAACTAACTCACCCTTGACCCAAAGTTGTGGAAAAGTCGGCCAGTTTGCATACTTTGGTAACTCAGCACGAATATCAGGGTTGTCTAAAATATTAACAAAAGCGAAGCGTTCGCCGCATGACATCAGAGCTTGTACAGCTTGCGAAGAAAAACCGCACTGTGGTGCTCTAGGGTTACCCTTCATATAAAGAAGAATGTCATTAGAACTGATTTGATCTTTAATCGTTTCGATCGTATTACTCATGCTTAAAACCTCGCACTTAAATTAGCCAGATAACTTTATGAACCCTAGTAGGATACTAACCTACAGGCTAAGTCAAAAGCCCCAGCATTAAAATATATTATGACTTGCCCTATTTATGAGGACAGTTAGATTATTTTCAAGCCCTTAAGGTCAATGCTTTTTCATTTCTATCGCGAATTCCACTTTACTCACATACGCTAGTGTATTAAATTGGTCGATTCCGTTTAAAAAAGACAATCAAGGAGCTTTAGCGTGTCGCCAAGACATTTCCTTACTCTGAAAGACCTTTCATCTGATGAGCTTAAACAACTACTACTGCGAGCTTCTGAGCTTAAGAAAATTCACAAAGAAGGAACTCAGTTTCAACCACTGAAAAACCGAGTTCTAGCTATGATTTTTGAAAAGTCCTCAACGCGAACTCGAGTGTCTTTTGAAGCAGGTATGGCGCAATTTGGTGGTCACGCACTTTTTCTTTCTCCTCGTGATACTCAACTTGGCCGTGGCGAACCTATTGAAGACAGTGCACGTGTCATCTCTAGTATGGTTGATGCAGTGATGATTCGAACATTTGATCACGCCACTATTGAGACCTTCGCAAAGTATTCTTCCGTACCCGTGATTAACGCACTAACGGATGACTACCACCCATGCCAGTTATTAGCCGACATGCAAACTTATCAAGAACACCGCGGCTCAATTGAAGGTAAGAAAGTTGTCTGGGTCGGAGATGGCAACAACATGTGCCACTCTTACATTAATGCTGCGGCATTACTTGACTTCCAGTTGGTTGTTGCTTGCCCTAAAGGTTACGAACCAAATGCTGATTTAGTGGCTGAACATCAAGATCGCGTCACTATTTTGCACGATGCCCATGAAGCGGCTCGTGAAGCAGATTTAATTGTCACAGATGTCTTTGCATCTATGGGACAAGAAGATGAGCAAGAGAAACGCCTGAAAGATTTTGATGGTTTCCAAGTCAATACTGAGCTCATGGCGAAAGCCAATAAAGATGCTTTGTTTATGCATTGTCTGCCAGCTCATAGGGGTGAAGAAGTAGAAGCTGCGGTTATAGATAACCCTGATTCTGTGGTTTGGGATGAAGCTGAAAACCGACTACACGCGCAAAAGGCATTACTCGAATTTTTACTATGTAACTAGCGTTAAACCTTAAGCTCATTTGATAATAAATTGAATGAGCTTTTTTACGAAATTAGTATTGAGTAAAACTCATAAAAAGTGAAACATCATGAGCATTATTGAAGTTAGACATTTAAAAACCCTTACTGCACTGAGAGAAACAAGTAGCTTGGTAGAAGCCGCTGAACGAGTCCACTTAACTCAGTCAGCCCTTTCCCATCAGCTAAAAGACCTTGAGGAAAAACTTGGCTGTTCGCTATTTATTCGTAAAACAAAACCTGTTCGCTTTACCAGCGCAGGCTTGCGTCTACTTCAATTAGCTGATGATGTTTTACTGTCTTTTCGCTCAGCACAGAGAGACATCCAACGTTTTGCGGAAGGGGAAAGTGGACGTCTACATATCGCCATCGAATGCCATAGCTGTTACGAATGGTTAATGCCTACTATTGATCACTTTCGAGAGCACTGGCCTGATGTTGAACTCGATCTATCCACGGCTTTTGGCTTCATGCCTCTTCCAGCCCTAGCGCGTGGCGATTTAGACTTAGTGGTTACTTCTGACCCTCAAGACATCCCTAATATCGAGTACATTCCGCTCTTTCAGTATGAATCTCAAGTCGCTTTATCTCGTCATCATCCTCTAGCGAAAGAAGAGTTTTTAACACCAGAATGTTTTAGCAAAGAAACCTTAATCACCTATCCAGTGGAAACAGAGCGCCTCGATATTTTTAAGCATTTCTTAAACCCAGCTGGCATTTCACCTGCTAAGATTCGGCACAGTGAATTGACTCTCATGATGATGCAACTAGTTGCTAGTGGTCGTGGTGTATGTTGCTTGCCAAATTGGGCATTAACTGAATATACCAATAGGCAATATGTGATTACTAAATCGTTAGGGGAAGAAGGGGTATGGTGCAAACTGTATTTAGCGATCAGAAAAGATCAGCGTAACAACGCTTATATGGAAGATCTAATATCTACTGCATCAAAAACCTGCTTCAAAAACCTGAAAGGCATTTTGGCTCCTGATTTATAAGCAAATTTCTGACAGACACTGGCTTAAGTCAGGCCAGTGTCTCCTTATGATGACTACTAGACCAGATAAAACTAAACTTAGCTCCACCAATATCACTATCACCAATCAATACCGCGCCACCATGCCAAAACGCGATACGTTGTACAATGGCTAGTCCTAAACCATATCCCCCTGAAGCACGAGTACGGCTATTATCTAATCGCTGAAATGGGATAAAGACCTTGTCTCTATCTTCAAAAATAATCCCTGGTCCATCATCTTCAATATCTATTTGCCAACGCTCACTATCAGATGAAAAAGTCACCACTAGCTTTGTCGCTGCGTATTTTGAAGCATTTAAAATCAAATTCTGCATAGCTCGACTTAGATGGTGCTGATCTGCTACGACCAACTCATTAACGTCTTCCACTTTTACTTCAACGGTTAAATGCTTAAGTAACAACTGATTATGCTGAACGATTTCATTGATTAGTGAATAAATAGAAACTTTATTGAAATGTAACTCCAATGAGTCACTCTCCAGCTGGCCATAAGTTAATACTTCATCCACCAAGACATTGAGCTCTTCAACATCCCCTTCTAGAGCATTGATTGTTGTCCCCACACTATCACTCACCTCATCTTTCATTACTTCGAGGCCAAATCTGAGTCGGGCTATTGGAGTTCTCAATTCATGAGAGATAGCATGAATCATTTCTTTTTGGACTTTTAACAAGCGTTCAATGTGAGATGACATAGAATCAAATGAAAAGGCGAGCTCCTTCAAGGCGCCATTACTGTCAGAAATATCTTTGGACAAGCCACCTCTACCCCGAGCAATTTCTAATGTAATTTTCTCAAACATCTTACTTTTTGCTTCTAAAAGCATAAATTGTCGCCAAATCACCAGTAGCATAATGACCACAATGACAATCACGACCAACAAAATGACCGTTTTAAAGGCAATATATTCTTCATGTTTAAGCGTTAAATATAAGGCCCCTTCGGCTGACTCATCCTGCCAAATATAACCATACTCATGGTGATTATCATGTTGAAAAGTAATACTTGTTAATGGGCTTGATGAAGTAGCCTTAGTATTAGATACAGACAAGCAAGACATACTTTCGATTAATGCGATCTTATCAAGGTAGCTAATTTTTTCACTCAGCAACAAAAGCCCCAACAAGGACTCAAATTTCAAGTGGCTATCTGCTTGAGAAGATATCCCTGTCAACAAGGGTACTTCGGGACTAACTATCGTATATTGATACCGTACGCCGTCTAACCTCACCAATAAACCAGATTCGAAAAACGAAGCAACTTCACTAATAACGAAAGGCTGAGTCGAATGAAAATACCAATTGAAATGGGATTCTGGCAGCTGACTTTCTGCACCAGACAATAGAAGGGCTGAACTGATTTGAGCATCTACGCATAATAGCTGCTCTGTTTTCGAGACATTTAGCTTATCTTGAACAAAATGGAGGATGGTATAACTGCCTAACAATATAACGACACCTAGTATCACCAGATGCCGAAATAACCGCCATATCTCATCCTTCATAATGGTTATATTTCTTTCACAAACAAATAACCTTTACTACGTATTGTCTTAATACGGCGCGGATGGATTGGATCATCTCCTATTTTCGAGCGAATACGGGAAATTCTCACGTCAACAGAACGGTCTTGACCATCATATTCAATGCCACGTAAGTCACTGAAAATCTCTTCTCGACTTAAAATACGACCTGAATTACTTGATAGCAACCAAAGTAAATCAAACTCAGCACTGGTTAACTCGATCTCTTCTTCGTCTAACCAAGCTGCGCGACGAGAATTGTCTATTACTAAAGGTCCAAAAGTAAGAAGCTGCTCTTCTTTAGTCGCGCCAGAAGTTACAGAGCCTTCAACAACTTGATTACTACGACGCAATAAAGACTGAACTCTTGCTAATAAAACTCGAGGCTTGGCTGGCTTAGAGACATAGTCATCCGCACCTATCTCTAAACCCAAAATTTGATCAACATCATCACTACGTGCTGTCAGCATCAAAATTGGACCTTTGTATTCCTCTCGCACACTTCGACAAACAGTAAAGCCATCTGCGCTTGGTAGCATGAGGTCAAGTATCACTAACGAAGGTTGCTCCGCAATAATTCTTGAGATGGCATTACGACCATCTGATTCAATATCTACAATAAATCCATTTTTTTGTAGGTATTCTTGGGTAAGTTGAGCTAAGCGCTCATCATCTTCAACAATTAAAATTGTTTGGTTGCCATTTGCACTCATGAACAATCCTCGTCCAGTTATTATTTTTAAATAATGTATAAATCGATAATAAATACTGACTTTTAATTAGTTTGGTCCGCTAAGAGTTCTCTAACTTGGGCAATACGCTCTCGATTCACACCACGGTCTGAGTAACCAACTCGTGACGCTGAGCGGAAATGCACGACGCTATCACCTTCAGGTAAATAAAACTCTACATCATCGATATAACCAATAAGCTTACTTTTAACTTCAAAGTACACATAGCCTAACTCGCTTTTCACAATACGAGCACGACCTTGATTCAATAAATAAGACTCGATTTTTAGTTGTGTCTCTTTACGGGTACCAAAATACACAATCGGCTCAAAATAATGAGCGCTGTCTTCGATATCAGCCTGACTTGACACACAGTTAGGTGTTGACGGACATGCTTTAAGGAAGCCATCTGTCACACCTAAATCTTCAGGGGCTTTATTAGCAAAATTAACATAAACAAAAAATACAACGATTAAAATCAAAACCACTGCGACTATCCAGCGAACCATGCTATAAAACTCCTACTACTAATGGGTTGCTTACTTACCTAACGAAATGATCTTTTTCCGGCCTTCTTAGGTTTGAACTCAGGTTTATCAGAGCCCTGCCAATCAAACCCTTTAGGACGTCGTGATCCACCTGCTGTCGCCTTATTTTTATTACGCTTCAGATTCAAAGCTTGTTGCTTGGTTTTTGCTTTTACTTCCGATGCTTTTAAATCAACCATCTGGCACAATGAATTAACATCAACCTCTTCCATCTCTACCCAACGACCAACCTTAGCTTTTGAGGGTAAGAAAATAGGGCCAAAACGTACGCGTTTTAGACGGTTAACTTTTAAACCTTGAGACTCCCAAAGGCGACGTACCTCTCGATTCCGCCCTTCCATAACACAGACATAGAACCAGCGGTTAATACCTTCTCCGCCACCGTCTACGATATCCGTAAACTTCGCCATGCCATCATCTAAGTTAACACCTTTTTTAAGGGTCGCAAGGTTTTCATCTGTCACTTCACCCATCACACGAACCAAGTATTCTCGGTCAATTTGTGTCGATGGGTGCATTAATCTATTCGCCAACTCACCATCGGTTGTAAATAATAATAAACCCGATGTATTAATATCTAAACGGCCAACCGCAATCCAACGTTCACCTCGTAATTTAGGCAACTTATCAAAAACCGTCGGACGTCCCTCTGGGTCTTTACGAGTACACACTTCACCTTCAGGTTTGTTGTAAATAATAACTCGTCGATTAGCACCCGCCTCAGTGGAAACAATACGGTAACCATCAATGGAGATTTCATCGTCAAGGGTGACACGATCCCCAAGTGTTGCGACTTCACCATTTACAAGTACTCGACCTTCGCGAATACGAGTTTCCATTTCACGACGGGAGCCTTGGCCAGCTCTAGCCAAAACCTTTTGCAACTTTTCGTTCATTAACGAACCTCTTTTAGGAATGCTTCTCAGCAACCTTATAATTAATTAATACTTATTTCACTGGCTACATTATAAGCTACAGGGAACTGTCCTTGACAGTTCAAAATACGACATTTTACGCAAAAGGAGAGGAATCACCTGCGCCTTGGCGTAATATTTCAATATTATTGGCATCCATCTTCACTACAGTGGTTGGCTGCAAACCACAAAAGCCTCCATCAATGACTAAATCTAACGCGTGTTCTAACGTATCACGAATGTCGTAAGGGTCTGTCATAGGGTCCGTTTCTCCAGGTAAAATAAGCGACGAGCTCATGATAGGCTCGCCCAATTCATCTAACAAAGCGGATGCTATTTTATTATCAGGAATACGGATGCCAATGGTTTTTCTTTTCGGGTGTAACAGACGACGGGGAACTTCAGAAGTGGCTCCAAAAATAAAAGTATAGGGTCCCGGCGTATTGTGTTTTAGTAATCGATATAGACGATTATCAAACCGAGCATAGGTCGATATCTCTGACAAATCGCGACACACCAACGTAAAGTTATGCTTATCATCCAAGCGGCGAATCGCTCGAATACGGTCCAAGGCCGACTTATCACCAAGATGGCAACCAAGCGAATAGCCACAATCCGTCGGATAGACAATCACGCCTCCCTGACGGATCACTTCCGCAGCTTGCTTTATCAAACGAGCTTGAGGGTTTTCTGGATGTACTTGAAAAAACTGGCTCAATATCTACTCCGTAAACAGTAAAAACATTTCAATCCTGTGCCGTGACTAATTCCAAGCCTGCCAAACAAGATCAATACCACTTTCATGTATTTGCGTATATTTACCCACCTGCATCCAAGGACCAAAAGGGCCATGATAATCACTACCCGCAGATGCTTTAAGACCATACTCTTTTGATAAGCGTTCTAAGAAACGAACAGTATCAGGCTTTTCATTGCCTGAGGCTATTTCTAGGCCAGTTCCACCCCAATGTTTGAAATCCTCTAGCAGGCGCTTCAACTTGGTCACGGTCAGCGGATAACGCCTAGGGTGGGCTAAAATCAGCTCTACATTTTTCCCTGACAAACTGGTCAACACTCGCTCTAGCTCAGGCCATACATCACGAAGTTGGCCTAACCTTTTATTACCAAGGTAGCGATCAAAAGCTTTATTAGAATCTTTTACTAGACCCTTTTCTACTAATAATGTTGCAAAATGTGGGCGCCCAATTTGGCTACTACCAGCTAATGCAACGGCTTCATCATATAAATCAGGCAGGCCCTTTTTCACCAGTAAATCTGCAATTTTACGTGCTCGGTCAAGACGTATTTGCTGGTTTTCATTTACTATTTCTAGAATATTTGGATCATCTTGCGCGAAGTTCAGAGCAACCATATGTAAAGGAATACCTTTCCACTGGGTGGATATTTCGACTCCCGTGACAATACTCAATCCATGCTCTTCAGCGCGTAACTGTGCCTCTGGCAAGCCACTAATAGTGTCATGATCTGTTAAGGCAAACAGAGAAACGCCCTGCTCGACAGCAAGATCCACAAGTTCAGTAGGGGTAAGTCGCCCATCTGAATGGGTGGAATGGGTGTGTAGATCTACCTTTCGGTAACGCTGAACTTCCGTCATAGACGCTGTTCTTTATATAGAATGATCGTTATCATTGCTCCAGCATACATAAATTGGTTTTTATATGAAAATATTATTCGACTTTCTGCCTATCATGATTTTCTTTCTGGTATACAAAACGACAGGAGACATCATTCAGGCTACAGCCATTTTGATTCCCGCCACTCTGGCACAAGTAGGTTACACTTGGTTTAAATTCAAGTCGGTAGAAAAGATGCACATAGTGTCATTGGTGCTGGTAGTCCTATTAGGTGGTGCTACCGTATTTATGCAAGATGGCGACTTTATAAAATGGAAACCCACCATTGTTAACTGGCTTTTCGCCATCGTCTTTTTTGGCAGCCAATTTATTGGCAAAAAAAATATCATTCAGCGCATGATGGGCGAAAAGCTCGCACTTCCTTTTAAAGTTTGGCGGTCATTGAACCTAGCTTGGGTTATTTTCTTCCTTACTTCAGGTACTGCAAACCTGTTCGTCGCCTTTACTTATAGCGAAAACGTTTGGGTAAACTTCAAACTATTTGGTCTACTCGGAATGACAGTCGCATTCATCATACTGCAGGGTATTTACCTTTCGGCTTATATAAAGAATAAGGAATAACTATGCTCTACTCTATTGTTTGTACCGATATAGAAAACAGTCTAGAAGCCAGAAAAGCAGCTCGCCCTGACCATCTAGCAAGATTAGAAGTGCTGCAAAATCAGGGTAGACTCATTTTAGCAGGCCCTAACCCTTCAATTGATTCTAATGATCCTGGCAGTGCAGGTTTTACTGGCAGTATTATCGTTGCTGAGTTTGAAAGTTTAGAGGCCGCTCAGGAGTGGGCAAATGCAGACCCTTATGCCGCTGCTGGAGTTTATCAAACAGTAACAGTAAAACCTTTCAAACAAGTCTTTCCTAATTAGTTAGGAAAGACGGATTAGAACAGCTTCAACTATTCAAAAAAAGTCTTTTTCAACCTAGCCTTATCTCTACCGTAAAAACCATTTTAACTAGATGGTTTTACATCTGAGTGTCCAAGGTCTCTTTCAGGGTCAATGACATCGCGCATTCGTTGTTTCAAGACTTTCGCTTCAGGAAAGCCGTCTTCGGCTTTTCGACACCAGATTTCATTTCCATTTACTCGAATTTTAAATATGCCGCCCTGCGTTGGTAGTAAGGTGACACTTTTCACGTCATCATCAAAAGTGGTTAGCAACTCTTGAGCTAGCCAAGTCGCACGAAGCATCCAACGGCACAAGGTGCAATACTCTATCTCTACAACAGCGGTTCGCATTTACTTTATCTCCAATAAATTAACAAAACTCTTGGCTCATCAGGGCGCAGCCAATATTATTGTGCGCAAATATACTAAAGGAAGTCACTATGCGTAAATTAATCTTAACCGGTATTACTTTATTTGCTTTTTGCATTCAGGCAGAAGCGGTCGAAGTCGACATAGCAACGACTAAAGGTACTATTCGTATCGATCTAAACGAAGAAGCTGCACCTAAAACGGTGGCAAACTTTTTACGCTATGTCGATGAAGGTTTTTACAATGATACCATTTTCCACCGTGTCATCCGTGGTTTCATGGTTCAAGGTGGTGGTTTTACTGAAGATATGGGGCGTAAGAAAACCCATCAAGCCGTCGCTTATGAAGGTCAAAATGGATTAGCGAATAATCGTGGTACTCTTGCTATGGCAAGAACACAAGATCCGAACAGTGCCACGGCTCAGTTTTTCATTAACCATGTCGACAACCCATTTTTGAACCATGGTGCTCGTGGCGGTGCAGGCTATACTGTTTTTGGCCAAGTTGTACTTGGAATGGATATTGTCGATAGTATAGCTGGTGTACCTACGGCGAATGTTGGGCCTTATCAAAATGTTCCTAAAGAGCCTGTAATCATTAAGAGCGTTGTACGTGTTAACTAGTTACCAAGTTGCTAAACCAGAGTTAAATTGGGGGGATGATGGTGCCCCCGTTTCTACCCAATTTGACGATGTGTATTTCGATAAAGCCTCCGGACTTGAAGAAACCCAATACGTTTTCCTGCAACACAATCAACTTGAAAGTCGCTGGAAAGAGTTATCCCAACGGCACTTTGTAATCGCAGAGACGGGGTTCGGCACAGGCCTAAACTTCTTATGCGCTTGGCAAGCGTTTATAAAAAGCGCCCCTTGCAATAGTCAGCTTCATTTCATTTCGGTTGAAAAATACCCTCTCAGTAAAGAGTCCTTGGCTGCGGCTTTAGATATGTGGCCTTCGCTACAAAACCTTAGCCAAGAACTCGTAACCAACTACCCTGAACTCTGCCATGGCTTTCATCGTATTGAGTTAGCACAAGGTCGCATACAGCTTAGCCTATGGTTTGGAGAGGCTGAAGAAGGATTTAGCGCCTTAAATGCCGATGTGGATGCTTGGTTTTTGGATGGCTTCGCACCAAGTAAAAACCCCGAAATGTGGACGGACAAACTTTTCCAACATATTCGCAGGTTAAGTCATACAGGGACAACCTTTTCAACCTTTACCGCGGCGGGGATAGTCCGTAGGGGGTTAAAGGAAGTCGGCTTTGATGTCCGTAAGGTAAAAGGCTTCGGTAGAAAACGTGAAATGGCACTTGGAGAATTAAACCAAGGTTGCTTGCCCTATCCGCAACGTATGGCACAAGGCCAAGGCTGGTTTAATATACGACCAGAGGAAACGCCCTCTATTTCAAAAGTATTGGTTGTTGGCTCCGGCTTGGCTGGGGCAAACACAGCTTACGCTCTTGCCCAACAAGGTATTCAGGTTGAAGTATGGGAGCAAGGCCAGCAAATTGCTTGCGCGGCTTCTGGGAACCCTCAAGGCATGCTTTATCCTAAACTGGGGGCACAAGACACGCCACTGAATCGGTTCTATCTAACATCTTATCTACACGCAGCCAGACTCTACAATCAATTAGACTCAAGCCATGGGTTTTGGGGACCATGTGGTCTAATCCAAATACCAACCAGCGATAAAGAAGCAAAACGTTTCGACAAAATATTGCAAAGCAACCTGTACCCTAAAAAAGTTCTACAGGTCTCATTAGAAAAGCCTAACAGTTTACTGCTACCACTATCTGGCTGGGTTGCACCAAGCAAGCTTTGTAAAACCTTATTAGCTCACAAAAATATAAGTGTACAGTTGGGAACTTCATTGCAGTCACTGGAGAAAGTTGCAACCCCGCTCAATAGTAAAACAAAAGCCCCTTTTTGGAAGGCACATTCACAAACGAAAGAAGAGTTTTTTTCGCATGTTGTATTATGCAATGCGAATGACTTTAACGACTTAGATATTCAAAATAAGATGCCAACCTCTGCCATCCGCGGCCAAGTTGCACACATTGACAAAACGGAAGCAGAAGGAGTTTGTCGTGATAAAGGCATCAGCAATACAAGTTTAGATATCAAAAAAGTGCTTTGTGATTTTGGCTATGTCTCTCCACCGCTTCAAAATACCATCCATTTTGGCTCAACATACGACTTAAAAGACCCCTGCACTGAAGTTCGCCAAGAAGGCCATGAGCGCAACCTGAAGATTTTAGAAAATCTCTTATCTTTACCTAGTAATACATTGTCTACTGTAAAGTGTCAGGGAAGAGTCTCATTTCGCTGCGCATCCCCAGATTACACGCCAATAGTTGGGCCTCTGCAATCGACAGACACACTCAAACTAGAATATGGAAATTTAGCGAAAAATGCCAAGTGGCAATCTGATGAGGTAAGCGAGCCGTTGCAAAATATCTTTATAAATATTGCTCACGGCTCCCGCGGATTAGTATCAACGCCTCTAAGCGGCGCTTATATTGCAAGCTTAATCACCAACACCCCATCGCCGTTAGAGCAGGAAGTTGCTTATAAGCTGCACCCGAGTCGATTTGTCGTTAAACAAATAAAACGAGGCGTGTAGGACGAAGCAACTAATGCATCGGGTAGCTAATAACCCTACTCGATGCCATTTTCATCACTTAGTAATCAAATAACTCACAAGCATCTGGAATAAGTTCAGACAATTTATTAACCGTCTGCTGGCGATAAATATGCTTGTTTATATCAGGCAATAGCCCCTTAAGTTTTTTACTCAACTCTTTCAAGTTCGGATTCATTGGCTCATAAGGGTAAATATGGTCTTGTAAACTGAGCTTGTGTAGTTCGTCTAACTCATCTTGCAAAATACTCTTCATCGAAAAAAAGTAGTCTTTCTGATTGATGTCATTGGTTTCCCAGTAAGCATCAGAAAAAGCGGCATTGAGTTCATAAAAGATATGCAGTGCATCGGCAACGTTTTTTGTAGACATATTCTCTCCATTTTCTAGCAAACTTTCTTTTGACCCTTGTACAGTTTAACCTTATGCCTATAAGCTACCCGATCAGCCTCAATAAACAAAGGAAAACACCCCTTGAGTAGAACAATGATATCGAACGTGACTTCGGAAAACCTCTGGCAATCGCTGCAAATAGAAGCTGAAATTTTAGCAAAAGACGAACCTATTTTAGCGAGTTACTTTAATACTACAATATTACGTCACGAATCCTTATGTTCTGCATTAAGTTTTTTACTTGCCAGTAAATTAGACAGCATCTCCATTTCAGCCATGGTTTTACGGGAAGTCTTTGACGAAGCCATGTCCGACAAAAAGTCAGGTATTGTGAAGAGCATAGAGCAAGATATTCTCGCGATCAAAGAACGTGATGCGGCATGCAGCTCACTAACCACGCCCTTACTATTCTTTAAAGGCTTCCATGCGCTGCAAACTTACCGCATTGCCAACTGGCTTTGGAAGAATGATAGACAAAGCTTAGCACTCTACTTACAAAGCCAAATGTCCATGGTTTTTAGTGTGGATATTCACCCAGCGGCAACCATAGGCCGTGGCATCATGCTGGATCACGCAAGCGGCTTAGTTGTTGGTGAAACTTGTGTTATCGAAGACAACGTCTCTATTTTGCAATCTGTCACTCTAGGCGGAACAGGAAAAGAAGACGGCGATCGTCACCCGAAAATACGCTCGGGTGTGTTGATCGGAGCGGGTGCCAAAATACTTGGCAACATTGAAGTAGGTTCAGGCGCTAAGATAGGTGCAGGTAGCGTGGTTTTAGAAAATGTGGAGAGCCATACAACCGTAGCTGGCGTGCCGGCAAAAGTCGTTGGCCGCAATACCGAGGCGAAACCAGCTCTTGAGATGGATCATAATATCAATCATTGCCTGAAAGAAAACAAAAGCTAATTGGCACTTAGCGAATTATGACTTCACATGAAATCATAATTCGCTAATGCGCTTTTTGGAATCATTTTAATGGTTTCGCTTTCCGTATCAAACAACAACACAGCCTCACCACTTTCCAATGACCGTAAGGCCTGTATACGCTTCTGCTCTATAGATAAATCATAGTTACCGTAATCTGTTCCATCACGAGTAACCAGATCATCTAAGATGCGTTCGAGTACGTCAGGGGACAAAGAATCGTGCGGAATCAAGGTATCCAACTAAATCGCTCCATGTTGCTTTAGCAACTCAATAACAGCTGTTTCATCAATCACAGGAATATCCAGAGACTGTGCTTTCGTCAGCTTCGAGCCAGCCTTTTCACCCGCCACTAAACAATCGGTTTTCGCTGACACTGATCCACTGACTTTTGCTCCTAACAGCTGCAGTTTTTCTTTCACCTGATCTCGGCTAAATTGGCTTAGTGAGCCTGTGACCACATAGGTTTTACCTGTAAGAGGTAACTCGCCTGCGACGACTTGTTTTTCCTTCCAAGCCACACCGGCATCAAGCAAGCCCTGTATTGTTGTTTTATTAGCATCTTGTACAAAGAAGTTTCGAACATGTTGAGCCACAATTGGCCCCACATCATCAACTTCAATCAAGGCTTCCGCATCCGCCAACATAAGCTCATCTAAGGTTTTAAAGTAGTTAGTTAGTGCTCTAGCCGTTGCCTCTCCCACTTCACGAATGCCTAAAGCATAAATGAAACGGTTAAACTGGGTGTTCTTAGCCGCATCAATTGAAGCTAAAAGATTATCTACCGACTTCTCTCCCATGCGATCTATATTTAACAGCGTCTCTCTCTGGTTTTGCAAAGTAAAGATATCAACGGGGGTTTTAACCAGCTCTTTATCCACCAGCAACTCTATGAGTTTGTCCCCTAAACCATCAATATCCATAGCCTTACGGGACACAAAGTGTTTTAAAGATTCTTTTAATTGTGCGCCACATACTAGGCCACCCGTACAACGAATAATGGCTTCACCCGATACCTGCTCAAGTGCGGAATCACAGATAGGGCAAGTATCAGGGAAAAGTACATCGCTTACATCATCCGTTCGCTTATCTAGTACGACTCGTACCACCTTGGGAATAACATCACCCGCTCGGTGAATCACCACAAAGTCGCCTACTTTGACATCAAGGCGAGCAATTTCGTCTTTATTATGAAGTGTGGCATTAGATACTGTGACCCCACCCACAAAAACGGGATCTAGCCTAGCGACAGGTGTAATAGCACCTGTGCGGCCGACTTGAAAATCGATACCTAGAACTTGAGTAATCTCTTCTTGCGCGGGGAATTTTCGGGCAATAGCCCAACGGGGAGCACGGGCAATAAAGCCTAACTTCGCCTGTAGTGCAATATCGTCTACTTTATAAACGATGCCATCTATATCGTAGCTTAAGCCTTCTCTTTTTTGATTAAGCTTTTCGTAGTATTCAATACAGCCTTCTGGACCAACTACTCGCTCCATCAGTTCATTGGTACGAAAACCCCATTCGTTTAGCTGTATCAAGCCATCGAAGTGGCTCTCTGGCTGTTCCCAACCTTCTACATAGCCAATCGAATAGGCGCACATAACCAAAGGACGTGATGCAGTGATTTTGGGGTCGAGTTGCCTTAGGCTTCCTGCTGCTGCGTTTCTCGGATTAACAAACGCTTTCTCACCTTTTTTATTGGCTTCTTCATTCAATTTAGCGAAGCCATCTTTAGGCATGTAGATTTCACCACGCACCTCTAATACTTCTGGCGGTGTTGTCGTGCGAAGTGTCATAGGTATGGAATATAGGGTTTTAATATTTGAGGTAATGTCCTCACCTGATAGTCCATCACCACGAGTCACACCTCGTACAAGATGACCATTTTCATAACGTAAGCTGATTGCCAGACCATCCAACTTAGGCTCACAGCAATAGGTTAACTCTTCTTCTGAACCTAGTAATTTTCTAACTCGGGTATCAAAATCACTCAAGGACTCATTATTAAAAGCATTGTCCAAAGATAACATTGGCACAGTATGTTCAACGCTTGCAAAGCCACTATCTGGTTTTTCACCCACACGTTGTGTCGGAGAGTTTGCTTGAATCCACTCAGGGTTAGCCAACTCCACAGCTTGCAATGTACGGTAATGGTGATCGTACTCAGCATCAGAAACCAGAGGATTATCTTTTACATGGTAGGCGTAGCTGTATTCATTAAGCTCTTGTATCAGGTCTAACATTTGCTGATACGTCATCTTGATTTCTTGGCTCATAGTCTAATTAAAATCATTCCAAAAATAAGTATTTGCCTTAACCAATCGAGGCCCCTTAGGGCCCCGATTAATTCATTATTTAGCGCGAGTTAATTTACGACGCTCAAAGTCTCGTATTCGCTGTCGGCAATGGGCAATGGTTTGTTCACTCATTGGCATACGACGCTCATCTAATAATTCACCGCCTAGGTGGCGCACTAATGTCTGCGCTGTTTCTAACATGAAATCGAAAGCTTTCATGCTATTTTTAGGCCCCGGAAGTCCCATGAAGAAACTAACTCCTGGGCATTCGGTTTCACCCATATTATCGAGATCAAAGGTGCCAGGCTCCATAGCATTTGCCATACTAAACTGCACTCGACCTCGATCAAAACCATCTTCATGACGGTGGAAAATATCCATATCCCCGTAGCGCATACCACAATTCAGGATCAGCTGAAGCAGCTCCATGCCAGCATAATTTTGCTCTTGGGGAGCTAGGATATTGATAACAATAATTTCTTCTACTTCTGCCACATCAGTGTCATCTTCGATGTGTTCATCTTCATCAAGCTCACCCATTGGTGTCACTTGGTTAATATCTACTTCTGAATAATGACGTTCAAAGTCTTCATCACCCTGCGCACTTTCAGCGACTTCATCATCATGATAATCGTCATTTTGGTAGTCGCTATCTTGATAATCTTCTTCTAGACCTAAATCCAGATCATCCTGCTCATAAAATCCATCATCAGAGTAATCCTGATCAGAAACCGCAGAGTCACCAAAATCCCTTTCAGGCACAAGATGTGATAATTCGTCTAGGTTAATATCATCATTACGTTTTAACTCTGGGCCGGCATCCACTTTATGGGGCACTTCTGCCAAAGGTGCCTTGGCTGTTTTTCTCGCCATTTCAAAAGCATTATCTATAGGATCTGGCGCAGAAACTTGCCGTTTATTCGAAATCACATCCCCATCTTGGCGAAACAAGGTGTCGTCATAATCATCAAAATCATCTTCTGACTGGGTAATTTCTTGACCTTTTTTATATCGGCGAAAACCATCTATGAGAATAACGACAATGATCACTATTCCAATCAAGATGAGCCACTCACGTAAGCTGAATTCCATTACATATTCCGAATTACATCTATTAAAGTTGAAGGTATTATCAAACGAAGCGCTTTAGTATTCAATTATAAGCTTACTTTGATTCTGATAATGCCCTTATGATTTGTAAATACGTCTTCTTTTATACCGATAATGCGACCTTTTGTCAGATCATTGTCTCGAATATCGGATAATTTTACGATTAGATCCACTTTCTTGGTTTCTGCTAATGTCACGGTTGGCATCAGAGCATCAAGGTTGGTCAATAAAATAGGTTGATTAAGTGACTCAGGAAAGACCCGCTGAATAGAAACCGGCATAGGCTGACCTTCCACCTTGGCATACACCAATACGACATCGTTTGCTTGCCACTGCTGCTCGGGGGAATTCATTTCTAGCTGCACTGCAATTTGATGACTAATCACAGGGGGAACCTGTTGATAGCTTATCCCACCTGCATCTCGCGCTTTGGCTATTGCCCCCAATAATGCGATTCGCTCACTAGAGTTGGAGTTATAGCGAATGGCTTCTTGCCAAGCCAATACGGCACCCAAATAGTTGTTTTCACTGTATTCCGCGACGCCTTTTAATCCTAAAACAATCGCTTGGGTTGGCTCTACTTTTAGGATGTTATCCACTTCTTGATGAATCTTATCCGAACTGCGACTGCCATTGGCGTAAAACAAAGCTTGTACATACTCTACCTGTAAAGCGATACGCCCATCCGCGCTCTCTGGCATTTTGGCTAAGGCCTTTTCAAAAGATTCCACTGCGGTTTGAAAATCACCATTTTGCATAAAATTAGTGGCTTGATAGTACCAATCTTCAGGTCGATCATATCGATTTGCTCGATAGGCTAAAAAGTCACTCACTTCTTGAGGCGAAACATTTTGCGAGGCGACTGCCTGAGTAAAGATAACTTCTTTGCCATACCCCAACCTGTCATAAAGAATCATGCTCCCTAGCACTACAAACGCCACCATCGCCAAAAACAACCAAGACTCTAAAGTGTTGCTTCTTCTAGCAAATGACTTTGGTAATAACGGGTGACTTCCTTCTGCTTCAAGGTCTAACAGAAGTTGTTTTCGCTCATCCGCTGTTATCCGCCCCAGAGCAAACTCTTCGGCAATTTCTGTGTGGCGAATTTGCAAGAAAGAAGTAGATAGAGAAGAGCTATTTGAAGCACTCAACAGAGATCGAACCACTGCCCTATATAGAAACAAAAAGCAGACAAGGAGAATCAAAACCATCAGAGCATAGGCCAGCATCATAATGAGGTTCTCACTTTCTTTTTGTTGGTTACAAGCACCATAATAAATGCCATCAAACCAAGTACTAAAAAGGCAAAAGGCCCATACCACAGTAGATAGGTAGCCGATGAATAGCTAGGACGGTAGAGTACAAACTCACCGTATCTTGCCACCATATAATCGACAATTTCTTGGTCTGATTTACCTGACTCAATCATCAAATAGACCTGTTTTCGAAGATCTATTGCAATGGATGAATTAGAATCTGCTAAGTTTTGGTTTTGACATTTGGGGCAGCGTAACTCCTCGACCAAACTTTGGTAGCGGGTTTGATTTAGCTCTGAGCGAAAAGTCAGCAGTTCTTCCGCCATGCTATTTACGGCAAATAACGTAATCAAGAACAAGCAACTAAAAGCCAAACATTTATATAAATGACTCATTTCAGGAAACCTTTTATAGTCGACCAATTTTGAGCATTGAGAGGCCCTTGATGACGGTGAACTACAATTCCATTGCTATCGATAATAAAGGTCTCTGGCGCACCTGTTACACCCATATCTAATCCGAACACTCCTGTTTCATCCATTAGTACATCTATGTAAGGGTTACCCTTTTCGCTTAACCATTGCCTAGCTTGCTCGGCATCATCTTTATAATCGATACCAAGAATAGTAACGCCCTGCAGAGCAAGTTGGTTCAAAAATGGGTGCTCTAGATGACAAGCAGGACACCAGGTTCCCCAGAAGTTTATTAAATAAGCTTCTTTTGGCAGATCACTGTTGGTTTGCAGGGTATTTTCAACAAGAGAGACAAGTTTAAAATCTGGTACTTTTTTTCCAACCAAGGCAGAAGGCAACTCTTGAGAGTTTTTACCCAATTGTGAGTAGAAAATAACGCCTAGGCTAATGAAGATTATAAAAGGTAAAAAACGCACTAACTTTTTCATGCTACCTCCACTCGTCTTCGGTAGCGCTTGTCTAACGCTGCCAATAGGCCGCCAGCAACCATAAAGAGGCCGCCTAACCATATCCATCGCACAAAGGATTTAACATAGATTCTCACACCCCATGATGAGTCCTCTAATTTTTCGCCTAACGAGACATATAGATCCCTTGTAAAACCTGCATCTAACGCGGCTTCAGTCATCACTTGTTGGCGTGTCGTAAAAAAGCGTTTTTCAGGATAGAGTTCGGCTACTTGTTTTTCGTCTTTGAATACAGTGAACTGCCCTCGCTCAGACACATAATTAGGCCCTTTCACCTCTTCCATAGAGTCAAAGCGGAACTCATACCCAGCCACAAGGCTAGACTCGCTAGGAGATAAACGCACCATCACTTCATGGCTATTAACACTCACCAGCAGAACGCCGACTAAGCTAACGACAACACCAACATGAGCCAAGATCATGGCATAGTAGTTACGTGGTAACTTACAGGCTCGAACCAATAAGCCCTCTCTTCCCAACGAAATTTTATTTAGCCAATCTAAAAGAGATAAAAACAACACCCAGAAAGCAACACTCAGACTCACCCAAGCCATTAAAGAGAAAGAATTAAAGTACACCAAAGCACTAGACAAAAGCGCGGACAATACGAGCGCTAACAGGCAAGGGCGCCATAAAGCATTCCAACTTGTATTTTTCCATTTTGACAATGGACCTATGCCCATAAAAACAATCAGTAACAAAGCAATTGGTGTGAAAACGCTATTAAAGTATGGCGCCCCCACGGATATCTTCCCTAATCCTAGAGCATCAAATAACAAAGGGTACAAGGTGCCTAGTAGCACAGTCAGAGTTAACACAGTCAATAAAATATTATTCAGTAACAACCAAGCCTCGCGGCCTGTTATACCAAAAGCAATGGACGACCTAACCTGTGTAGCTCGCAGCGCATAGAGTAATAAGCTACCACCGACAAAAATTACCAGTAAGGCGAGGATAAACATTCCGCGAGTTGGGTCAGCAGCAAAAGAATGAACAGAGGTTAAAACGCCTGAACGCACTAAAAATGCTCCCAGCAAGGAAAGACTAAAAGTAAAGATGGCCAGCAATACTGTCCAACTTTTAAAGACGCCACGTTTTTCCGTCACCGCTAAAGAGTGGAGTAAAGCCGTACCAGCTAACCAAGGCATGAAAGAAGCATTTTCCACTGGATCCCAAAACCACCAGCCTCCCCAGCCCAATTCGTAATATGCCCACCAGCTGCCTAAAGTAATGCCAAGGGTTAAAAACGCCCAAGATACCGCCGTCCAGGGTCTTGCCCATCGAGCCCAAGCTGAATTCATTTGGCCAGTAATTAACGCTGCAATAGCAAAAGCAAAAGCCACCGAGAAGCCGACATACCCCATATATAAAATAGGTGGGTGAACGATTAAACCGAAATCTTGAAGTACAGGGTTTAAGTCTCCACCATCTATAGGGCTATCAGGTAACAAACGAACAAAAGGCGAAGAGGTGAAAATCAAGAAGGCAAGAAAGCCAGTACTCACCGCACCCAATACGGCCAGCACAATAGCGCCAATCTCTTGTGGTAATTGCTTTAAGCGTAGCGCAACGGCAGAGCTCCAAGCAGACAACACCAACGCCCAAAGTAATAGCGAGCCTTCATGCCCTCCCCAAAGGGCGCTGAATTTGTAATAAATAGGCAACTGGCTATTTGAGTTTTGACTCACATAAAGAACAGAGAAGTCATCAAGCAAAAAGCTAGCACTCAGAGTAAGAAAGCTAATAAAGACAAGACAAGCCACAATGAGTGTTAAAGGCCTAGCTGTGGCGGTCAATATTAAACTTTTTTTCCAATAGCCAACCAAGGGCAAGATCGAAAGCGAACTGGCAAAAAACAAAGCTAATATCAGTGTAAATTGTCCGATTTCAGGAAGCATAAAAAGCCTAAAGTTACTTACGTTGGGAATTATGGCTGACTTTCAGCCGCTTTCAATGCATCAGATATTTCTGGAGGCATATATTTTTCATCATGTTTAGCCAGGACTTGCTCCGCTGCAAACACACCCTGACTATTAAGCTTTCCTTGAGCAACAATACCCTGCCCTTCTCGAAACAAGTCAGGCAATATTCCTTTGTACTCTATGGTAATTTTGTGCTGAAAGTCTGTCACATCAAACTGCACATAAAGACTCTCTTGGTTGCGTTTAATACTTCCTTCAACCACCATTCCACCTGCTCGAATAGTGGCATTTTTAGGAGCCTTTCCTAAAGAAATATCGGAGGGGGAGTAAAATAAGTTAATATTTTGCTGCAACGCGAACAGGATCAAGCCAATTGCTGTGGTTAATATGAGCGCGATAATAGCAATGATAAGTAAACGTTTTTTTCTAATTGGATGCATGTCTACTTATCTCGGCTACTTATCTCGGGAAGGCGTATTCATACGGCGGCGTAGTTTTGCTCGTATTTGAGTATTCTGCTTCAGGGTATGTATAGCCAATGAGGATATCAGGGTGAAGCTGATTCCATAAGCCGTCCAGACATATACCCCGTGCTTACCCATTACCAAAAACTCAGAAAATGTTTCAAAGGCCATTTTTCAACACCTCTTGCTTTAACCAATTCGACTTCATCTCTCGCTTCATTATGGTGGTCTGCATACGCCATAGTACCAGACTGGCAAGCAAGCAAGACAATCCAAGCAAGGCTATAAGTAAAGGCAGCCACATTTCCATTGGCATCTCAGGAGATTTAGTTAAAGAGAAAGTCGCCCCTTGATGTAAGGTATTCCACCACTCCACAGAGTATTTAATAATTGGCAAGTTCACCAGTCCAACCAAGCCTAGGACAGATACCGCTTTGTCCGCCACACGCTTATCTTCAAAGGCATTATGTAAACCGATAATTCCCATATAGAGTAAAAACAACACGAGAACAGATGTCAGCCTTGCATCCCAAACCCACCATGTGCCCCATGTGGGCTTGCCCCATATGGACCCTGTAATCAGTGCAATCAATGCCATTAAGGCACCTATTGGCGCTACTGCCGAAATAAATATGGGGGATAACTTCATTCTCCAGACAAGGAAAACAAAACTGGCTATTCCCATCGCAAGGTAACAAGATTGAGCAAGTATGGCTGCAGGTACATGGATATAAATGATACGAAAGCTATTGCCTTGCTGATAATCCTCAGGAGCAAATGCTAGCCCCCATATAATGCCCATCAGAAAAACCAATACACCCACTAAAAATAATGGCAGAGGCCAGTTTTTAAACCACAAAAAGAACCACTTAGTGGACCCTAACTTATGAAACCACGCCCAGCTCATTCGTTCACACTCGCTTTAATGGATGCCGCTGCCATAAAAGGAGCAAACACCAAAGACAGTAAAGAAATAGCCAACAACATCGCTAGAGAGCCCAAATAGGGCAGCCCAATTTCAGATGCCTTAATAGCAGAAGTGGCAAAAATAAGAATAGGAATATACATGGGCAATATTAACAACATCAATAACATGGCGCCTTGCTGCAAAGATACCGTTAGCGCAGCGCCGATGGAGCCGATTAAAAACAAACTTGGGGAACCTAGTAATAGCGTCGCAACTAGCACCCAAAAACTCTCTTCAGATAAATACAACATGCCTCCGACGATAGGCAATATCAAAAGTAAAGGAGCAATCATAAACAGCCATTGAACAGTCACTTTCAGCAATATTAAAAAGGGTAGGTATAACCCACTCACTAGCCACTGCTCTAGTGAACCGTCTTCATAATCTTCTCGATACATGCGACTTATCGACATCAGCACAGCTAGAGAAGTCGCACACCAAATAATACCGCCCGCAGAGACAGTCAAAAAATCGGGAGTGGCATCAATTCCTAATGGGAATAAAGTCACTACAATCACAAAAAACAACAGAGCATTTAAGGTGTCTTGTTTATGTCGCCATAGCAGCAAGCTCTCAGACTTAAAAAAAGAAAAGTAAGTCATACAGCGAACTCAAGCTCACGTGGCTGGATGCTGGACAGAGGAATGTGAGTGGTTAATAACACCACACCACCGGCCAAACTATGTTGCTCAATTTTCTTTTCCAATAGTAAACAAGCTTGGTCATCTAAAGCGGAAAAAGGTTCATCTAATATCCATAAGGATTTTTGAGTCAACCATAGCCGTGATAAGGCTGTACGGCGAGCTTGCCCTTGTGAAAGTTTATTGACCGGCATGTCGAGGAACGGAGCTAAACCTAGCTCTTCCAATATTGGCTGGTAGCCTTCGATTGAGACATCTGGACAATAGAGAGCCAAGTTTTCGCGTACAGTGAGCGCTTTCTTAAGGCCAACAGAATGACCTATATAGAGGGTGTCTTTGTGTAGATTGGATCGATCGGCTGTGATGTCTTCACCTAAATATAAAATAGAACCTTCGTCTATCAAAACCGTCCCTAGCAAAGCTTTTAATAAACTGCTTTTGCCAGCACCATTTTCACCTAGGATGCGAATAACCTCACCAGATTGAACACTAAAGGAAAGCTCCTTACATAGAACTCTCTCTCCACGTTCAATCCAAAGGTCGGTTATCGTTAAAAAATCAGCTGATTGCAAAAGGTTTGCCCATTTAGACCGATAAGTTACTAAGCTAACTAATATTCCTTTGAAGCACTTTTAAAACGTACTAAAAGAAGCGTCATCATTATATGAGATTCTTTCTTAAATAAC
Source organism: Marinomonas sargassi (assembly GCF_025716875.1). Classification (GTDB taxonomy): domain Bacteria; phylum Pseudomonadota; class Gammaproteobacteria; order Pseudomonadales; family Marinomonadaceae; genus Marinomonas; species Marinomonas sargassi. The sequence continues at coordinate 117,370 of NZ_JAOVZB010000001.1, forward strand.
GAATCAGTAGGTCTGTCATATGTTTTCTGACATTAGCTCTTTACTTAATGCAAGTAAAAGCCAACAAGCTAACCATAGCAGTGCATTGAGCAACACTGGAACTCTGGCAAAACTATTCAGTGAGATAAAACTCATCGACAGCCTTAGTCTAATCCGCTTTCAAGGCAGTGAAGTACTTCAACAACAAGGTAAGCCAATTCAACTATTGCACGCGGTAGGCCCAAAACAGCCTTTCACTATTATCAATTCAGGTACCCCGATCAACCTAGATAATGTTAAAACCGCTGAACTCAGTAAAACAGGTAACAATACCGCGACTCTTACCACCACCCAAAACACCACACCTAATCAAGTGCATGACACTAAGGCCGCTATTAATAGTCGCATTGAGAATTTAACACTAGCTTCAAGAGTCTTAAACCTCACGGTCGTATCCACTCCAATACCTAGTACATCAGAAAATACCATACCTAAAACACAGCCAAACCAAACCCCACAACAGTTGGCACCGCAAACGCCTCAAGCAATAGCGGCAACAAACAACAAGAATACGGTCATGCCAGCCGGCCCTTCACAAACAAATATTCAAGTATCACCCGCTTCGAATAGTGCTGTAGCACAGCCCAACACACCTTTATTAGCTGCCTCTTCGAACACTATAGTTTCAAGCACAACACCTTCCAGTACTGCACCTTCAAACACACTATCTTCAAACACCGCCACATTAACCCCTAGCTCAACAAGTCCAACAACGCCAAACATTCAACAGACAAACATTGACTCAACGCTAAGTAAGACAATTGATACAGCAAACCTAAAAACGCCTCAAAGTGCTCAATCTGTTACATCGCCCCCTTCACAACTATCAACTAACGTTCCAAGTACCAATAAAAGCCCAGATACAGCGGTTAATCAACCAATGCAAAGTCAATCGACCGCAACGCCCCCTGTGGCTGCAGACAATAGAGCGGCAGGTTCAGCTTTAACGCCACCAACAATCCAAAATACAAACAATCAGCCAGTAAATAATTTAGGGGCAACTCCAGCGAACCCATCAAATAATGCAGCTAACCCTAGCTCCCAAACAACAAACATAAGTACATCAGCGGGACAGCAAGTAAACATTCCTAATGAGGCGGTTAACAAGGCCAACACACCGATTGCTAGTAGCCAAACAAACAATCTAGTTAGTGCTACAGCTAATAATATGACACCTAGTAATGCCCATGGACCATCCTATTTAGCTACTGTCACAGACGGGAAAACGGAGTTCCATCTTGTTAGCCAGAATGAGTTGAAGCGAGGCGAGGTAATTCGTGTTTTTGTCGATGCCAACAATAATCTGCAAGTCTTACCTTCTAAAAATCAATCAGAGGTCACGCCTCCTCAATTTGAGGCGCTTAAGCAAAGCCTGCCAAAAAAATTGCCTTTCAACGATATGTCGCAGCTCATTAAGGCTTTACACACTGTAAGTGAGTCACCAGCATTGCCCACTCAAACACAAGCAGCATTAGGTCAGCTATTAAGAGGCATCCCCAATCTAAATGAGTTAACCCGCTCACCAGACAACATGAAGCAGGCTATACAAAACTCAGGGCTGTTTTCTGAATCTTCACTATTAAAAAACAACACCAGCCAATTAGCTGATGATTTCAAACTCAACCTATCTCGGGTAAAAGAAGTACAAGAAAGCTCTGGCGCCTTGCGCTTAGGAAGCATACCTACGGAGCAAATCGCCAACGCAATTGAACGCATTACCACTAGTCAATTAAGACATTTTCCCGAAGTAAATCAAAACACAGCGACGATTTACCCTCTCCATATCGAGCTTCCTATAAAAAACGGGGCTTTTCAGGAATTAGTTCAAATTGAGATAAATCAAGACTCAGGCACTGAGAATGAACAAAAACAAGAGAGAAGGTGGCTAGTAAAACTTAAATTCGACTTTGAAGAAACAGGACGGTTTGAAGCAAGAAGTAGTATTCAAGGCAATAAAGTCAGTGTCATCTTTGTGGCAGAGGAGAGAGAGACAATACAAAAGCTGCAGCAGAATATGGAGAAGCTAAGCAGCCAATTAAAAAGCAAAGATATTGAAGTGGAACGTCTAGATACATTCCAAGCCCAGCTAACCAATATCCAAAAAGCAGCCCAACAACAACGAAAACCATTAATTGATGTGAGAACTTAAATGCAAAAAGCCGTTGCGTTAAAATACGATTACACCAAGGCACCCACTGTCGTTGCCAAAGGCAGTGGTCAGCTTGCAGAAAAGATCATGGCAGTGGCTAAAGAAAATAATGTCATGCTACACCAAAGCCCTGAGCTGGTAGAAATGCTCAGCACCTTGGAGTTAGGGGAAGAAATTCCAGAGGCTTTATACCTTGCTGTTGCAGAAATTATCGCCTTTGCACATAGCTTAAAAGAAACTCAGTGGTAATCTGAGTTACGACGAGATTCTTTTTTCAGTAAGTTAATTAGCTCTGCTTCGGCACGAATCAAGCCACACTTTGAGACCAAATCATCGATAGTTGCTCCCATTTCTAGGAGCTCCATAGCTCGATTATAAGAAACACTACCTTCCTTAGAGAGAATTTCCGACTGTTTTTCAACAGCAAGATTCAGTTTCTTCTCTATCGTTACCAGTCTACGCCCCATTCCTATAGAGCCAGATGCAAGCACTTGCACCTGCTTCTTTTGATTCAATTCAGCTTCTTCAAAAACCTTTTTCATTTTCTTTAGCTTTTTTGAAGTACGAAACAGCCAAACAACCAGAGCAATCATAATGACAAACTGAAGTGTCAACAGAAGGTTAAATATCCATTGCGATTCCATAGTCTATCATTACCCGTCTAACTTACATTGAACCAATTTCAGACCACTCATCTTCAGATAATAATTTATCCAGATCCACTAATATCAAAAGTGTGTCGTTCTTATGGCAAACACCTTGGATAAATTTTGATGACTCATCATTACCTACACTTGGCGATACTTCGATTTCAGATTGACGCAGGTAGACAACTTCAGATACAGCGTCCACCATCATTCCAATAACGTGGCCATCCACTTCTAAAATCATGATACGAGTTGCATCTGTAATTTCACCAGATGTCAGACCAAAGCGCTGACAAGTATCCATTACCGTAACCACAGTGCCGCGTAAATGAATAATACCCAACACAAAGCTTGGAGCCCCTGGTACCGGTGCAATTTCGGTATAGCGTAATACTTCTTTCACCTGCATTACGTTTACACCATAAATTTCATCTTCTAAGCGGAATGTTACCCATTGCAACATTGGATCTTCTGCTTGAGTTGCTGGGTTAATAGCTAAATTTGTTGCCATTATTCGTCTCCAAAGATCAAAAAACGATCATTTAATTATTTAAGGGTGTTTTTAAATCCATTTTTTGGATCTTCTAACAATTCTATAAAGCCTTGTACATCAAGTATGGCACACATATGATCAATCACGGTACCAGCAAGCCAAGGCCTTTTACTTCTATCGCTCCGCCATCGTACTTGTGACGGCTCTAAGGTTATCGCTTCTGCTATACGATCACAGGCAATTCCCCAATTTGATCTATCTAATTGGATTACAAATTGAAAATTGTCTTTTAAGCTTCCCTCGTAATGATCAGGCATAACCCATGTGGCTGTATCAACCGTTTGTAGATTGAACTCTCCCACATTAGCGACTCCCATAAACCAGTCAGGCTGACCAAAAATAGAGGTGAGCTTATCAAGGTTGCTCTGATATATTCCCCCCAGTTCAACCAAGGGAACAGCCATTTTTAAGCCGCCAACATAAAATAGTAAGCACTCAAAGCGGCCAACTGCCCAAGGTAAAGGTTCTGTCTTCGCAACGCGTTTAGCGGTTTCTGGCTCTGGCTCTGGCTCTGGCTCTGGCTCTGGCTCTGGCTCTGGCTCTGGCTCTGGCTCTGGCTCTGGCTCTGGCTCTGGCTCTGGCTCTGGCTCTGGCTCTGGCTCTGGCTCTGGCTCTGGCTCTGGCTCTGGCTCTGGCTCTGGCTCAATAGTCTCAGCTTCTTTCGTCTTAACCTGCAAGTCATCAGCTTCACTAACAGGCGAATCTATTATGCTCTCATCGCTCTCTGTAACTTCGTCACTGACCTCTTCTTTTGAAGTCGTAGCTTCACGGAGCAATTCATCGAGATAGCTTTGTACAGCAGCTTGAGGGCCGATTAGAACCTGCTCTTTATTTTTAGTATCTTTCATATCTCGATATTATCCTGCCGAATCCAGCAAGGAATTCATAAGGTTCTCATAAGCCTGAATCCCCCGACTACTAGAATCCAATGCTGACGGTGCTATTCCTGCAGTACTCGCATCTCTTAATTTTGTATCAACAGGTATTACAGATTGCCATACCAGCTCTTCATAGGTGTCTTTAAGGCTTCTAAGACTTTTGTTAGACGCCTGAGTTCGCCTATCGAATAATGTCGGTACTATTAAGAAAGGCACGGGACGTTTACGGGCGCGATTAATCATAGTCAAGGTTCTAACCATACGTTCTAAGCCCTTGATGGCTAAAAACTCAGTTTGAACAGGGATAACAAGCTGCTGACAAGCGGCTAAAGCGTTGATCATTAATACCCCTAAAACGGGTGGGCTATCAATCAACACATAATCATAGTCATCCCATAATATTGCCAATGTTTTTGAGATAACTAAGCCCATACCACCTTGTGCTTGCGCATGGCGCTCTAAAGTAGCCAACGCTGTAGAAGATGGTAATAGAGATAAGTTCGGGTGACCTGTTTCAAGAATTAATGACGGAGGAAGGTCAGTTGGAATTTTCCCTGAGACTTGAAATAGATTATAGGCACTTTGCTCTATAGAATCAGGATCAAAACGAAAATAACTAGTCAATGAACCATGTGGATCGAGATCTACCATAAGAACACGATGCCCAGCATCCGCCAACAAACCAGCTAAAGAGACAACCGTTGTTGTTTTTCCTACGCCGCCTTTTTGATTCGCTACTGCCCAAATGTGCACTCTGACTCCCCTAGAACCCTTGCTGTTATATTGCTTATTAATTCTTTGTAATCATATACAGTAACATACTAATTAAACAAGTAATCGTGGACATTATCAGCCTCACGTTTACTAATTCTCAGAATCACCCTTCTGTTTTGCTGGCGAGCGTACGCATTTGTATTTCGCACCTTAGGGTGCTCGCTTGAAAAGCCTACAGGGGCGATCATCTTAGAGTTAACTCCTCTGTAGATTAACTCTTCTACAACTGAAGACGATCGCAAACTAGATAGGTGCCAATTAGATATAAGAGAGTTTGAATTAACGGGTAAGTCGTCGGTGTTACCTTCTACCAAAATTACTGAAGGATAAGCTTTAAGGATATTACCAATCAAAATTAATAAAGCTACCGCTTCATTCCTCAAATCATATTCACCAGGATCAAAAAGCAACCCCGATTTCAGCTCTAAGCTTACCCAGTGAGCAGACTCAGAGATAGCCACCTGCCCTGTTTTATGTAACCCAGAGAACTGATTCTCTACCGCTTGGCTAAGCAAGGCATATATTGCAGACGAGGTCTCTTCTTCAATCGAGGGAGGAGCTGTTGGTATAGGCTTAGCTTCTATCACTTCAACATCTTTTGGCTCACCAACAACAGGTTCTCCAATATTAATCGGTTTGATGGACTTTTGAACCGCTTCAAACACCCCATCTAACGTTTCTTTTAAACGTTGCTCGTCTCCAGGTGTTTGCGCTGATAGAGAATAGAGAGCAACAAAAAACGCAAACATCAATGTAATAAAATCAGCGTAAGATAATATCCAACGATCACGGTTTTGCGCTCCATTAGAACGTTTCTTATTTGCCACACGACGATTTACATTAGGTCTATATGGCGAGTCATTCATACGAATCGAGCTCTAACTCTAATCGGCTGGGGTGTTTACCTGTTGCAATACCACACATACCATCAATTAAAAGTTGGTGGTACAACAACTCTTTGTCCACATAACCAGATAATTTATTAGCAATGGGGAATACCACAAGGTTAGCAAAACCTTGACCGTATAAAGTTGAAACAAAAGCGACAGCAATGCCATGCCCTAATGCTTCTGGACTATTTAGGTTCGCCATTGCTTGTATCAAGCCAAGCACCGATCCCATAATCCCAAGAGTAGGGGCATATCCGCCTATAGCCTCCAAGAAGGACACGCTTTTCATGCGTTTATCATAAAGGCGGTTTGCATCATCATGCAGTCGATGTTCTAACAAGGTAGGGTCAGCGCCATCTATTAGCATTTGTAAAGCGCGTGATGAGAATGGAGTACCAAAAGAATGAACATCTGACTCTAGAGATAAAAGAGAAGTACGACGGACCTTCTGAGCAAGATTATTGATAATTGCTCGGGCACTATTGAAATCATAAACAGGCGGAATCAGGCTCCATTTCAATAGCGACAAAGCCCTAATCGACTCTTGGATATTACTCTGAATTAGAGTGGCGCCTATACTGCCAGCGATAACAATAATTGCAGATGGCAAATTGAGCAAAAGAACAACTTCACCACCGCCTAACCAATTCGCTAAAAATACTGCACTGAAGGCAATAACCAGTCCAGCTAATGTAATCAGATCCATTAGCCAACCTCGCGTACTATACGCTCACCGATATGCTCTAGATCGATAATATCATCGGCCAAATTCGCTTTCTCTACAGCCATAGGCATGCCATAAATAACACAAGATTCTTCACTCTGAATCCATACTTTTGACCCTGAGTTCTTTAGCATTCGGGCGCCTTCTCTACCATCAGCCCCCATACCTGTCATCACAATTGATAAAACTTTTCCTGGGTAACTTTTAGACGCGGATCCAAATGTCACATCAACCGATGGTTTATAATTTAGTCTTTCGTCACCGTCTAATATTTTGACACAGCCGCCATTTCTCGGATCGACCATCATTTGCTTACCACCTGGTGCTAACAAAGCCACACCCGCCTCTAAGCGATCACCATTTTTTGCTTCTCGGACAGTGATTTGACAAATATTATTTAGGCGCTCAGCAAAGGCGCCAGTAAACGCAGCTGGCATATGCTGAACTAAAACCAAAGGGGCTGAAAAGTCACTGGGAAGTTGGCTTAGTACGGCTTGAAGAGCCATAGGACCACCAGTAGAAGTACCAATTGCAACTAAACCTACTCTTTTCCTGACTCGAGGTATTATTACACCTTTAGCCGTAACAATAGGTTTAGGAGCTTTACGTGGAGCAAGCGGTTCAACAGGAGCACGACTTCCCGCTAAACGAGTTCTTGCTACTGCTAGAACCCTATCAATAAGCGCTTTCTTAACAACTGCAGAGTCCCTTGAAATATCTTCAAAGTTCTTCGGCATAAAGTCCGCCGCTCCAGCATCCAAAGCATCTAAAGTAACCTTAGCTCCTTCATGAGTTAATGAAGAGAACATCAAAACTGGCGTCGGTTTAAGCTTCATGATATTTACTACAGCAGCAATACCGTCAAGAACAGGCATCTCATAGTCCATAGTCACAACATCTGGAGATAATGACTGAACTTTTTCTATCGCTTCTTTTCCATTGGTAGCTGTGCCTACGACTTTAAGCCTAGGATCTGACTCAAATATTTCTACAAGACGGCGACGAAAAAAACCTGAGTCATCGACCACCAGAACCTTCACTGGCATAAAACATCCCCTAAACCTAAGCCGTATCTATTATTATCTTGTTGAAGCATAGCCTTTCAGCATACTAGGAACATCAAGGATCAAAGCAATACGGCCATCTCCAGTAATGGTTGCACCAGACATACCCACAGTACCCTGTAGCATTTTCCCTAGAGGTTTAATAACAACTTCTTCTTGACCAACTAACTGATCAACAACAAAACCAACCTCATTTATACCGACTTGAACTACAACGACATGAGCTTCCGCAGGCAACTCCCTACCGCCATTTTTCACAAGCCAGCTCTTAAGGTGGAAAATAGGTAATGTTTTCCCTCGAATAACAACAACCTGTTGACCATCAACTATATTGGTCTTCTTAAGATCTAGGTGGAATATTTCATTAACACTTGCTAACGGGAAGGCAAATGCCTGATCTGCAAGGGTAACCATCAATGTAGGCATAATTGCTAACGTTAATGGAACCTTGATAATGAAGCGAGACCCCTGCCCCAATACAGACTTAATGTCTAATGAGCCATTAAGCTGTGATATTTTGGTTTTTACCACATCCATTCCGACACCACGGCCAGAAACGTCTGTAATTTCAACTTTCGTTGAGAAGCCTGGAGCAAAGATCAAATTAAATGCTTCGCTGTCAGTCAAACGGTCAGCAGCATCTGCATCCATTAAACCTTTTTCGACGGCTTTCCCTCGAAGCAAATTAGCGTCCATACCTGCACCATCATCTTCAATAGACAATAGGATATGATCGCCTTCTTGCTCCGCAGATAAAATAACCGTACCGACTCTTGGCTTACCTTTCGCTTCACGAGCATCAGGGCCTTCTACACCGTGGTCTACTGAGTTTCGCACCAAGTGAACTAGAGGGTCAGCTAGGGCTTCTACAAGGTTTTTATCTAAATCTGTTTCTTCACCACGAAGAACAAGGTTTACTTCCTTCTTCATGTTACGCGCTAGATCTCGAACTACTCGAGGAAAGCGCCCAAATACCTTTTTAATTGGCTGCATTCGCGTCTTCATTACTGCATTTTGAAGATCGCCCGTAACAACATCGAGGTTTGCTACCGCTTTACCCATAGACTCATCTTCACTCTGAAGACCAAGTCGAACTAAACGGTTTCGAACAAGTACCAGCTCACCTACCATGTTCATGATGTCATCTAGACGTTTAGTGTCTACACGAACGGTTGCTTCTTGAGCAACTGGAGCATTTGGAGCCTTATCTTTAGTAGCAGCTTTAGGCTTAGCTGCCGCTTTAGCTGGGGCAGCCTCAACCTTAGGTTTCTCTGCTGCCTTTGGTTTTGGCTCAACTTTAGGTTTCTCTGCTGCCTTAGGTGCAACTTTGGCTTTTTCAGTAGAATCAGCTGGTGAAGAAGAGTCATTACCTTGTAAACTATCTAAAAGTGATTCGAACTCATCTTCTGTAATGAGATCGCTATCTTCAGCCGCTGCACTACTTACTGCAGGTTTGGCCTTTTCTTCTTTTTCTGGTGCTGAGGAGTCTATACCTGGAGCACCACCATGAAGCTGGTCTAGTAATGCATCAAACTCATCTTCAGTAATATCATCGGAATCTGATGCCTCAACAGGTGGTTTTTCTGCATCTTTTCCTGCCTCCGCCTTCTCACCTAGAGCATCAAGCAGAGATTCAAACTCATCATCTGTAATATCAACAGATTCACCTTCAGACGATTCAACCACAGGATCTTCAACAGGCTCCTCAACTGCTGGTTCAGGCTCAGCCTCCTCTGCAACTTCATCCGCACTAGGTGGCTTAGCATACTTACTTAGAGCTAAAATCAATTCAGGGTCTGCAGGCTCTGGATCACCACCAGAGCGCACTGTTTCGAACATTTCATTAACTGCATCAAGGGCCTGCAGTACGATATCCATTAAATCGGCATCAATATCTCTTTGCCCATTTCTCAAAATATCGAAAACATTCTCTGCGTAATGACAACAATCAACTAACGCCGTTAATTGCAAGAACCCCGCACCACCTTTAACGGTGTGGAAGCCTCGAAATATAGCGTTGAGCAATGGATTATCGTTTGGGTTGTTTTCCAAATCTACTAACTGTTCGGAAAGCTGCTCTAGAATTTCACCAGCTTCAACCAAAAAATCTTGTAGAATTTCATCATCGACTTCGAAACTCATCCTCAGCTCCTTCTAGAAACCAAGACTTGATAGCAAGTCGTCTACGTCGTCTTGGCTATTCAGTACTTCAGGGTTGTTTTGTTTATTAATAGCTGGGCCATGTCCACGATCATCATCATGCTCTGCCACTTTTTTATCTTGGTGCTTAACACCAGAAATACTATCAACTCGTCCAGCAACAGCAACGAGATGCACAAGCTTTTCTTCTACATCACGAATTAAATCATTCACTCTAGTAATTACCTGACCAGTAAGGTCTTGGTAACCTTGCTCTAGAAGAATTGTGTTGAGGTTTGAATGCAAGGTAGTAGCACTATCATCAGCATAAGCTAAGAATGTATCAATACGCTTATACAGCTCTCGAAATTCTTGCGGTGTTAAATCTCTTTGTATTAGACGCCCCCAGTCTTTACGTAATTCCTTGGCTCTTTGCTGCAGTTCACTAGACACTGGAACACTTTCATCAACCATATCCATGGTTTTATTTGCTGCCGCACTCGTTGTTTCAATGACATAATTCAATCGATCAGAAGCGTCCGCTATTTTTGACGTAGCCTCCCCTTCTTGTTGACTTGAAGAAGAGCCAATAGATTCAATTTGAAAATCACGAATTGCATCATGAAGGCTTCTTGTTAAGCTTCCAACTTCGTTGTAAAAGCTTTTATGCCTTGCTTCACTGAGATCTTGAATAACATTAAAAGCACCGCTGAAATCACCTTTTTCAAGGTACTCTAGAAGTTCTGGGCTACTTTGCTTTACCAGAGCGCCAAAGTCTTCTAAATCAGACTCTAATACATTTGACATTTAAACTCCCTATTTAGCAGCGTCTATTCGTTCGAATATCTTCTCAATTTTTTCTTTGAGAGCCACTGCTGTAAATGGCTTAACAACATAACCATTTACGCCTGCTTGCGCCGCAGAGATGATTTGGTCACGTTTTGCTTCCGCCGTCACCATAAGGACAGGGATTGTCTTAAGTTTACTATCCGCTCGAACTGCCCTAAGCAGCTCAATACCGGTCATACCTGGCATATTCCAATCCGTCACAAGAAAGTCTATTGTGCCTCCTTGAAGTATTGGTAATGCTGTCACACCATCATCGGCTTCAACCGTATTGGTAAACCCCAAATCCCGCAGCAAGTTTTTAATGATTCGTCTCATTGTCGAGAAATCATCAACAATCAGGATCTTCATGTTTTTATCCAATGCAACCTCCACACCTCAAAGGTAAAATTCCGTATTTCATAATTTATTCTCGCCAACTACTTAATCTTGCTCGCAAACGCACAGCTGCTTGACTATGTATTTGGCTTACTCTTGATTCACTTACACCTAAGATAGCACCTATTTCTTTTAAGTTAAGCTCTTCATTGTAATATAAGGACAATACTAGCTTTTCTTTCTCAGGCAAATTTTCTATTTCTGCAGCTAAATGGGTTTGAAAACCGCCTTCTTCTACCAATGAATAAGGCGAATTATCGTGTCCAGCATCAGCAGTGTCTAAACTATTTGTATCAGAGTCTAGCATTTCTTCATAGCTAAAAAGCTGGGTAGACATAGATGAATGTATAATTTCATGGTATTCGTCAATAGCTATCCCCATATGTGAAGACACTTCTAAATCGGAAGCTTCACGACCCAGTTTAGCTTCAAGCTCTTTAATGGCTGCTGTAACCGCTCTACCATTACGGCGAACGGAACGAGGCGCCCAGTCCGCTTTACGAACCTCATCCATCATTGAGCCACGGATACGGATACCCGCATAAGTTTCAAAACTAGCCCCTTTAGAAGAATCAAAGCGCTTATATGCTTCTATCAACCCCATCATGCCAGTTTGAGTCAAATCATCGACATCCACACTATCCGGCAAACGAGCCAGTAAATGATAAGCAATCTTTTTAACTAAATGGCCATATTGATCGACGATAGCATCAATAGATACTGCCGTTTTTTTAGAGTATGTACTATATCCGTTTTTGGTCTGCATAAAATATTCTAAGCAACCTTCACCATTAAAGTTAATCGCATTAATCAACCATACTATAATAGAGCATGATATAACATTTCCAGCAACGTATATTAACTACCGTATTTTAGCTGTCCATACAGTTGACTATAGTGCTCTGCCGTATAAACAACCCTACTAATAAGATTATGAGCCCTTGCTGCCTGAATATCGTCCGGTATACGCTGACCATCTGCAATATATGCAACTGGCAAACCCTCTTCAACAACAACACTAACAGCTTCACCAAGCGAGGCTGACTCATCTAACTTACTTAACACACAACCATCTAAGCCCACTTGAGAATAGACATCCACAACCGACTTTAACACTTGCCTTTGACTAGTGCAGGGCAACACCAACATTTTCTTTAAATTAGCTCGTGCTCGTTTCATCATGAGCAACTGACGCTCAAGGTTTGAATCTCTCGGATTCATACCAGCCGTATCAACCAATACCAACGAATAATCTGCGTATTTATCTAATACATCATTGAGATCTGTATATTCATTAACCACTTCAACAGGAACATTTAAGATACGACCAAATGTTCGCAGCTGTTCATGGGCAGCAATACGATAAGTGTCCGTAGTGATCAAGACAACGCCACCCGTGCCATATTTTAAAACATGCTGCGCTGCGATCTTGCCTATCGAAGTCGTTTTGCCTACACCAGTAGGCCCCATAAACGCAATACAGCCTCTGAGCTCATCAGAACTAGATGCTACAGGAATGGTTTCAGCCAATCGAGCCAAAAGACGATTCCAATCATCCTCTCGACCATTCAGCGTAACCTCACGCATCAACTGAGCAACAATAGCATCAGACAAACCCAAGCCCTGAAGCTTTCTTTCCGTTCGACTAGAGTTCTCATCAACAGCCGATCGTTTCAGCCCTTCATTGCGACCTGACCGCTCGAGCATTGCCTTAACATTTTTCAGTTCTAGCTCCATATCATGAAGCTGTTTAACACTTTCAGGATTATTTACCGCAGAAGTCGTCTCATTTTTAACAGGGCGACGAGATTCAACTGCTGGAGACTCAAGCTCAGACTCCCTAGCACCTTTCCCATAGGCAGGTTCAGCCTGTTTGGCCTCTTCTATTCGACCAAGATAATCAGAACTAAGCTCACTTTGATATTTTGAAGAGAAGGAAGGTTTATCTTTTGGTTTTGAAGAAATATTGGTGGGCATAGAACCGTCATAATCTAAAGCGGCAACTATTTCAATTTCACCTGTAGGCAATCGCTGATTAGACAGGATAACGGCGTCAGGGCCTACTGCATCGCGTACCTTTCGTATCGCTTGCCGCATGTCTGGTGCTCGGAACCGCCTAATTTGCATGAATAACCTAATCCTTTCAATGTATTTTGCTTACAAATCCATAGCTTACCCGAAAGAAACACATAAATATAGACTCAATAACGGCCTTATTTACATAGCAACTATTGACCAATAACACCAACAACAGTAATACGTTTATGATCAGGAACCTCTTGGTATGAGAGAACCGACATATTAACCATTCCATAACGCATAAAGCGCGCCAACATAGGACGAATCGGCGCAGAAACTACCAAAATTGGTGCATTTCCCATTGCCTCTTGCTGCTCAGCAGATTGCTTAAGCGATGACTGCAATTGCTCTGCCATTTGTGGCTCAAGAATTAAAGCCTCTTCATTTTTAACACCAGACTGCTGACTCTGCTGCACTGTCTGCATTAACATTTTTTCAAGCTGCGGCTCTAGCGTAAGAACAGGTATTTCTTCAACACCATCCGCTAACGTTTGAATAATAAGCCTCGATAAGGAAGTTCGAACCGCTGCCGTTAATATCATCGGATCTTGCGTCTTCGGCTGAACCCCCATAATAGACTCGGCAATAGTCCGCATATCACGCAAAGGCACACCTTCGATCAACAAGTTCTGCAACACTTTCAACAACACACTTAAAGGCACAGTATTTGGCACTAACTCTTCAGCTAACTTAGGGTTATATTGCTTCAAGAGACTCAGCAATTGCTGCACTTCATCATGACCTATGAGCTCATACGCATGCTTATGCATAATCTGATTGATATGTGTGGCCACTACCGTACTCACATCAACCACAGTATATCCATAAGTTTGAGCCTGATCTCTACTTTTAGGGTCAATCCACACCGCATCAAGACCAAATGAAGGGTCTTTACCTGCAATACCATCAATCGCACCAAACACTTGTCCCGGATCAATAGCCAAGTCCTTATCAGGGTGCACCTCAGCTTCAGCCAAACTCACCCCCATCAAGGTGACTCTATAGGCATTCGGCATTAAATCTAGATTATCTCGAATGTGCACACTCGGCACCAAAAAGCCCAAATCTTGAGAAAGCTTCCTACGTACACCTTTAATTCTCGCCAACAATTCTCCACCTTGGCTTTTATCCACCAAAGGTATCAAACGGTAACCGACCTCTAAGCCCAACATATCTACAGGAGCAACATCGTCCCAACTAAGGTCCTTAGCTTCCGCAGGCACCTCACTACGCCCTTCAGCCCCCGGTTTACTAACAGAACCTTGCTTTTGCTTGGGCTTTTGTTTTTTTCGATATTCCAAGAAGAAAGCTAAGCCACCTAAGCAAGCCGCTAGAGAAAGAAAAGAAAAGTGAGGCATACCTGGCACTACACCCATAATAGTCATAACGCCAGCAGCAACATACAAGACCTTGGAAGAACCAAACATTTGGCTCATAACCTGAGAGCCCATATCACCACTTTCATTAACTCGAGTAACCATAATGGCTGCTGCAGTAGACAGCATTAATGATGGCAACTGTGCGACTAGACCATCACCTATTGTTAAAAGCGAGTAACTCTCAACCGCTTCATTAAATGAAAGGTCATGCTGAGCTATACCTACCGATAAGCCACCAATAATATTGATCCCTAGAATCAACAAACCCGCAATGGCATCGCCCTTCACGAATTTTGAAGCACCATCCATAGACCCGTAAAATTCTGCTTCAGATGCTATTTCCATTCGACGTGTTTTAGCCTGTTCCGCATCTATCATGCCGGCATTCAAGTCCGCATCGATGGCCATTTGCTTCCCCGGCATTGCATCTAGCGTAAAACGGGCACTTACTTCAGATATACGGCCAGCACCCTTGGTTACTACGGCAAAATTGATAATCATCAATATGCCAAACACCACAAAACCAACAACGTAATTACCACCGATAACCACTTCACCAAAGGCCTGAATTACCTTACCTGCGGCATCACCACCCTCGTGTCCATCTAAAAGCACCACACGCGTTGAAGCCACATTCAACGCCAGACGCATCAATGTAGAGACAAGAAGAACAGTAGGAAAAACGGCAAAATCTAGAGGACGTAATGAATAGATAGCGACTAGTAACACAACGATTGCGAGAGCAATATTGAAAGTAAAAAGAACGTCTAACAAAAATGATGGAATCGGCAAAATCATCATCGCAAGAAGCGATAATAACAGCACAGGAATACCTAGGCTTCCCCTGAATATACCTTGAGCTTGCCCTGCAAGTCGACTACGGTCAAAATTCACACTAAATTCCTATAAACAAACAGTACAGTATGATTATTCACCATCCCACCTAAACTCATCAGGCACGTCCAATGTAGGCATAGGGTCAGGCATTGGAGCACCAGTACGGGCATTACGCAGCTGATAAACATAAGCCAGCAACTGCGCAACCACTTTAAACAAACCTTGCGGTATTTCATCACCAATTTCAGTATGGCGGTAAATTGCACGCGCTAATTCAGGCGATTGTATCACAGGGATATCGTAGTGATTGCCAATTTCACGTATTTTCAGGGCAATAAAGTCTCCACCTTTGGCTATCATAATTGGCGCAGCACTTCCTCCCGTTTGATCATATTTAAGGGCAACAGAGAAATGGGTCGGGTTGGTAATAATCACATCTGCCTCTGGCACATCAGACATCATTCTATTCATTGCTGCTTGGCGCTGTAATTGACGGATCCTGCCCCTAACCTGAGGATCACCTTCTTGCTGTTTAAATTCGTCTTTTACTTCTTGTTTAGTCATCTTTAGCTTTTCTTTATGTGACCAGATCTGAAAGGGCACATCAATCGCAGCGATCAAAACCAATGCAAGAGTCACAAAAACAAACGACCAAACAACAATATCAATGCCATGAGCAACCGACAGCTCTATTGCTTGAAATGTCAGCGCCAAGGTCTCAGGAAGAAAATAATTGATAACCAGAACAGCAACCAAACCAACAAGCGACACTTTAGCAATAGACTTCAATAGCTCAACCAAAGATTGCATTGAAAACATACGCTTAATGCCTGCGATAGGACTCATTTTACTCAACTTGGGCAGAAGAGGTTCCCAAGAAAAGTTCAATCCCCCCAAAGCAATACTGCCAATTATCCCAGCCGCCGCCAATACACTCATCAACAAAATCATAGAGTCCATCATAGCGACAACAGACTCATACAAATGAAAAACCATTCGACTTAAATCAAATATATCTTTTCGTTCAACAATGAAATTGAAATTAAACAAGACAGATAAGTCACGAACCAAAAGCGTTCCGGTACCATATATTGTTACCGCAGCAACAATCAGTAAAAGCGCCGAACTTAAGTCCTTCGAGCGAGGTAAATTACCCTTGGCTCTGGCATCCTGTAGCTTTTTGCTACTGGCACTTTCGGTTTTTTCACTACCGTCTTCGTTCTCAGCCATCCAGCTGAATCCCCCATGTTACTTTTAGCCAGTCTATAATTTCCCTAAAAAACAGCAAGTAGATATCCAGAAAATCATCCAACATAATCCAGAAGAAATAGAGAGAGAACAACATAATTATTGGGAAACCCAAGGCAAAAATATTTAACTGGGGCGACGCCTTTGCAACAACACCAAAAGACAAGTTGATGATTAATACTGCTATTCCCAGCGGCATCACTATCAGCAAAGCTTTTTCAAACATCCAGCCGCCGAGAAGCACCAACTGCCAATAGCGCTGATGATCAAAACCACCCCCTATAGGCCAATAATTAAAACTCTCAGCAAGATACTCTATCATCACTAAGTGTCCATCTGTACCAAGAAAGGCCAAAGCCACCATAGACAAGTAGTATTGTCCCATTGTCGCAACAGAAATACCGTTAGCAGGGTCATTAGACATAGCAAAACCCAAACCTGCCTTCATTGCGGCCAACTGACCCGCTAAAGAAAACAACTGAAATAGCACGGTAACAACAAACCCCAAAACAAAACCAATTATCAATTGCTCTGCAATTAACACAATATAAGCAGGAGAGACAGGGTCATAATCTGGGGTTTCAATGACTGGGGTAACCACAACAGCCACTAAAAAAGAAAATGCAATACGTATACGGGTGTTAACAAGACGACTCCCAATTAAAGGAAGAGCCATAAAGAATGCGCCAATACGAAAAAAAGGCAAAAGAAAGCTAATAGTAAGATTTAAAACTTGATCAGGGTTAAGCTCTAACATCAGCCTATTATCATAGGAATATTAATAAATAAGTTATTTGTGAAATCCATAAGTTTAGTCAAAATCCATGGACCCAATTGCATTATGACCAAAATAGTCACAATCAACCTTGGAAGAAAAGAAAGCGTCTGCTCATTAATTTGTGTCGCTGCTTGAAAGATACTAACAATTAGACCAACTAACAAGCTGGGCAACATAACAACACCCACAATCAATACGATCAGGTAGAAGCCCTGCCCATATAAATCTAAAACCACTTGAGGGTTCATCGCTAAATCCCAAAGCTTGCGGCTAAAGTACCCATAATCATTGCCCAACCATCAACCATTACAAAGAGCATTATTTTAAAAGGCAAAGAGATAATAATCGGAGACAACATCATCATACCCATGGCCATCAATACACTAGCAACCACCATATCGACAATCAAGAAAGGAATAAAGATCATAAAACCGATTTGGAAAGCGGTTTTTAATTCGCTAGTCACAAAAGCAGGCATCAAGATAGTAAAGGGCAAGTCTTCCATTGACTGTATTGTCCCCTCTTTGCCCGCCAACTTAACGAACAAAGCAATATCATCCTCCCTTGTTTGTGCCAGCATAAAGTCCCTCATAGGAACCGATGCCGCCTCAACAGCCTGTACAGAAGTCAGAGTTTCATTTAGATAAGGCTGAAGGGCAACCTCATTAACCTTATCCAAAGTGGGCGTCATGATAAACAAAGTTAAAAAGAGCGCCATACCAATCATAACTTGGTTAGAAGGCGTTTGCTGTAAACCGATCGCCTGACGCAAAATCGCAAAAACAATCACAATTCGAGTAAAAGATGTCATCATCATTAACGCCGCAGGCAGCAGCGTTAATGCCGTCATAATGAAGAGAATCTGCAGAGATACAGAGTAATCCTGACTACCATCAGGATTAGTTACTACAGTCACTGCCGGCAAGCCGCTTTCAGCAAATGTAAAACTAGGCAAAAGAAACATTAAAAACAACAAGGCAATTCTCATTTTTTTGCCTCTTGTAATATAGACGTACATTCCGATGATTCTTGCCCCTCAATATCAACATCTTCTAAAACAGAGGCGAAACTTTTCTTCTGAGAGGGAATATCTTTGAGGTGAGTAATATTATGAGGAGTAACGCCAATCAATATTTTTTCCCCTTCTACCTCAACCAGCATTAGCTTTTCTTTTGTTCCCAATGATTGAACATTAAGCACTTTAATATCAGATTGCCCTAATTTCATTTGAGCCAGTTGAAAACGCTTCACCAACCAAAGACAAGCTGGAATAAAAACAACAATAAAAACTAAAGAAAGAACAATTTTCCAGATGGAGAAAGTTGGAGTAGGTGATGTTTGATAATCAACAGCATAAAGAAGAGAAGCAGCCATAACTGATATGACTGCCAATATAAAACTAAGCAAGCGATGAAAAGTCAATGACGTTATTTCAACCGTTTTAAGCGTTCACTTGGACTCACAACATCAGTCAAGCGAATACCATATCTATCATTTACCACCACAACCTCACCATGAGCAATTAAAGTACCATTAACCAGAACATCTAAAGGCTCCCCTGCATAACGATCAAGCTCAACAACAGAGCCCTGAGTAAGCTGCATTAGGGTTCGTATGGCAATCTCAGTACTACCAAGTTCCATGGACAAATTGACAGGGATATCCATAATAAGGTCAAGATCAGAACCAATACTACCAACAGGAACGGTTGCCCCTGAAAGCTCATCCAGCTTTACAGGCGTCACCTCTTCCTGTTCGCTCATAGCAGCGGCCCAATCATCGCCACCACCAGCATCACCAGACTCTTCCATGGCAGCAGCCCACTCATCTGCTAGACCATCGCCATCGCCTTCGTTGTCACCAGACTCTTCCATCGCAGCAGCCCATTCATCGGCTAAACCTTCGTCCATACCTGCTTGATCAGGAGATTCTTCATTCGCCATTTTACTTAGCTACCTTATCTTTATTCATTTTAAAACTTTCAACCATTTGTACCGAGTAGCGGTCATTACTCATACCTAATTTCCCTTTGAAAGAAGGGTAATCATTAGCTCGGACAGTCACAAACTCTGGCATTTCAATTGGGATGACATCCCCAGCTTTAAACTTCAACACCTCACCTAGAGATATTTTTCGGTTCGCCACACCGACGGACAAGTTAACACTAATATCCTGAATATCTTGCTCAAGTGATTTACCCCAGCGATCGTCTTTTTCATCGACATCACTTTGGACACCTGCATCAAGCAATTCCCGAACTGGCTCAATCATAGAATAAGGCAAGGTAATATGAAGTTCGCCGCCACCGCCATCCAATTCAATATGGAAAGTAGACACAACAACCACTTCACTAGGGCTAACGATATTGGCCATCGCTGGATTTACTTCTGAACTGATATATTCTAAATCAAGTTTGAGGACGGGAGCCCAGGCTTCAGTTAAATCAACAAATACCTGTTCCAACATCAACTGAACAATACGAATTTCTGTAGGTGTAAATTCACGCCCTTCTATCTTGGCATGGCGACCGTCACCACCAAAAAAGTTATCAACTAATTTAAAGACTAACTTCGCATCCAAAATAAAGAGCGCGGTGCTTCTCAAAGGTCGGAACTTAACCAGATTCAAACTAGTAGGAACATAGAGTGTATGAACATACTCTCCGAACTTCATAACTTGAAGGCCACCAGAGGACACATCAGCAGTTCGTCGGAGCATATTAAATAAGCTTATACGTGTATAACGTGCAAAACGCTCATTAATCATTTCTAGTGTAGGCATTCGCCCACGAACTATACGTTCTTGACTCGTAATATCGTAAGATGCCACACCATTGGCATCTCGTGTATCTTCCTCTTCAGGCTTTTCATCTGCCCCATGCAAGAGGGCATCAATTTCATCCTGAGATAATAAGTCTTGAGCGGACATAATGATTATTGCATCACAAAGTTAGTAAACAGAACATTATCTATGCCACCCATTCCAGTCTCTTGCTGCAAAATACCATTGATGGCATCTACAGAAGCTTCTTTTAATGCTGTTTTTCCTGCTTGGGTTTGTAAATCAGTAAAGGACTGGCTAGCAAACAATAGTAGTAGGCTGTTTCTTATCAATGGCATATGAAGAGTCAACGCATTAATTTGCCCCGCATCTTTAGACTGTACCGTTAAACTCAGCTGAACATAACGCTGCTTACCATCTACCATATAATCCACAATGAAAGCCGGATCTAATGCCAAGAACATGGATGGCATTTGAATATCAACCATCTCTTCCATTGGAGCTTCACCACCCTCCTCTTCAACAGGCTCATCTGAACCACTAAAGAAAAGAAAAAAAGCTGCGGCTCCGCCACCCAATAAAACAACAACAAGAGCAATGATGATTATCAGCTTTTTTTTACCACCAGAGGACTCTTCTTCACCACCAATGTCTAAATCGTCGTCAGCCATTATTTACAAACCTTACTTAATATAAAAATTCCTATTATAGAGCACATAGACACTCTAACGTAACTGCCCCTCTATTCTACAAAGAATCCAACATAGCACCATCAATTTTTATGACTTTATGCATAGTAATCCACCCCGCTGGCTGAAACATAGGAGGTATTACTTGAAATTAACCCATCATCTGACTCTTCACTAAAAGCAACACCTTGACCGTTCGAATTCGTATCGTCCTGCTCTCTTTGCGTTTGAGAGGCATCTTGTTGAGAAACATCAACATCGGCCTTACTCAAATCCATACCTTGCTGTGCCAACATATCTCTTAATCGGTTCATTTGACTTTCCAGCAAATCTCTAGCCTGTGGCGTTGCAGCAACGAAACTTACTTGGGTCGTTGCATCGTTATCAACAGACACTTTTACGGTCAAACTCCCCAATTCTGGCGGATCCAAACGGATATGTGCCGTATGCCCCCCTTCGCGCGCTACCCAACTAACCTTCTGTGTTATTTCATTTGCCCAATTAGGGTGTTCAGGCGGTACTGTCATGGTTAAATTAGGTTGCTGTGCTGCTATTGAAGGAGAAGCGGAACGAACAGCACTAACACCCTGCAAAGAACTATTCAAACCACCAGCTGGCAAATCTCCGGTCTCTTTACCTTCCGATTGAATAGCTATACGCCCTAGCATTGTTTCCAGTTCTTTTTTCCTAAGTTCAATAGGCTCATCGACAACAACATTATCTTCCCCAGCCAACGCATCATCAAGACTAATATCCACTTCTCCCGATAGGAGATCATCAGTCAATTCTTCAGACAATATGTTAGCCGACTCACTAACCTGATCAGTTATAAGAGAGCTTGGTGCCCCCCCCTCCTTACTTAAACCAGATACAGCAGAAGCGAAAGTATTTATAGGAACAACCTTACCGTTACTTTTATCCATCTGAGACAGAACCCAAGACAGTTCCTCGGCACTTTCATCACCAACCTGCAATTGAGCGCCCCCTCCTTCAGAAAGCAATGATTTATCCAAAAGCAACGCTTCTTTTGAAGGCTGAACCTGTTTTTCCATAGACTCAGTATTTAAACTATTGTGAGTTGCATTTTTCTGAAAAGCATTAGATTGAACAAGGGCCAACAACGAGGCTAATTTATCCGATGATTGGCTTGCAGATTCTACAGAAGTTTTTTCCAAATCAGTTTCAGTGTTAAGAGGATCATTGGTATCTAACTCTGAGTTCTGAATTTTAGATACAGATCCCACGCTTGGTGTAATTAATGACTCATCCTCAATAACAACTTCTTTAACAGCTGCGCTATTCAGAGAATTTTCAGGTAATGGAGCTGCATCAGTTAACAGCACTTCCCCCTGAACAATAGAGTCTTCGTTAACTCTTATAGGACCTTGTCCAGCAATTGACGTTACATTATCGCTAGCATCAGATGGATCGTCGATCGTTGTATTTGCATCGACAATAGAATCACCTACTTCAAAGGTGCCTATGCGCTGTGCTACTTCAGGAACTATAGACGGATCCTTTAAAATATTATCTTGGGTATTATGCGCAACCTTTTTAGAACTAATTGGTGTTTCTAGGGAGTCATACTCAGCGACTTTGAGAGTTTCTACATCTAATTCACTCAGGGAGAGGGAGGATTGCGCAGACTTAAGATGTTCATCATTCACTGCAAGGTCAGTAGTAACTGCATCATTAAAAGATTGATTGAGCGCGACAATTTCTTCTTTGGAAAGAGGTATATCAACCTTTTTAACCACAGTGGCTGGTGGCTCCACTTTTACGCCACTCATATCAGATGGGTCTAATGGTAAGCCACTTACGAGAACTTCTTTACCTTCAGGCTGCAAAACATTGCCATCTTTATCAACCACAACTTCCGCTGTAGTAGACATATCAACTTGATTAGAATTCGGCTTACTTGAAGTAGCAACACCAGTATCAGTTGCTCCGCCCACAACTCCAACTGAAGCCTCATGGCTTTCAGGAGAACTAGAAGAGCTCGCTTGCTTTGGTGAGTAACCGGCTTGTTTCGCGATATTAAGTTCGCTTTCAAAAGCCTCTCCTTGACTGCTGGGAGACTTCGACACTTTCGTGGTTTTAGTCGGATTATCTAATGATAAAGACAATACCGTATTTGAATCTGCGCGCATAACTTCCTCCAACGATATTGAAAGCTATGCAATTGGGAGGCCAATTTATTAAAGTGGAGAAGTAGACCAATCATAGTAAGCTGAAACAGCTCTGCCTCCTTTCGAAAACTCTATTTTCGAACATAGTCCTTTCACTAATGCCAGACCACGGTTATACAGTAACTCTTCATTAGGCAATTCGTAACTAACTTCATTAAAGTCAAAGCCTTTCCCACTGTCTTCAACATATAAAATCAGGTTTCTTTCATTGCAATGGGAAACCACTTTAACGGAAATTTTCACGTACCCTTCAGTCAACTGCTTTAGCTTTTTTTGCCGTTCTTCATAATAGACAGAGAAACCATCAACAGAATGCTTACTATTAGAATCTAGGTTGAGAACGCCATGTTCGAGCGCATTCGAATACAGCTCTGATAAAATCATAAATATCTGACGAGACAGTACACTTCCACCAGGTAAAGAAGTAATTACGTTTAAAACATAGGGCAAAGGATCACTATTTCGAAGTGAGTCAGCATTTAATACATATTCGAAAGACAAATCGACTGGAATATCATCAGCTGCAGCCAGTTGTGGAGAGTTCTCATAATCTAGGTCGAATTGCCCTTTCGATACCCCTTGAAGAACAAACAACTGCACAATAGAGTTCAATTTGGCAACAACAAAGTAGGGGCTATAAGGTTTAGAAATAAAACCAACGCCACCCACTCGCAAAAAGTTAGCAGGCGCTACGGTGGGAGCTTCTTTTGAAGAAAAAACAATCGGAGTAAAGTTATCTCCAGCTTTCGCCTGAATTTCAAGCGCCGTATCCCAGCCACTTTTACTGGGTACACTCGTCCCTAAACAGACTAGATGAATGCTTGACGGATCATACTTATTAACTGCATCTTGCCCATCTTCAGCTAAGATCACATTATAACCAAAGCGGTCCAGTATCTCTTTTAATAAAAGTCGATCTGAAGGGTCATCATCTGCAACCAATACGGTCAACACTTTCTTCATTGGAATCACTCAAAAAAATAAAATAACTCACGGTAAAAGATCACCGTGTTTTTTTATTCCCCTCTCGATCCTTCAAGAAGCTGCAGACTATCGCCCTCAACTTGGGGAGTTGTTTTATCCATTATTTCTTGTACTTTATCGACCATCTCATTGATCGACTCACGTGCTAAATCCAGTCTTTCCGAACCTATAGTACGATCAGACTGTAGCGAAGACAAACTAGACTCAGCAACAGCTCTCATTTCTTCAATTTGGGTCTGAACCTTGCTAATGTCATGCTCTAGATCTACAGAGAAACGACGCCTAACATTAGCACTTTCACCTTCTGTCGCCGAAAGACTAGACAATACACCAACACGGACCTCATTAAGCCAACGCTCTACATCATTCAGAAGTACAACATCAGAAGACAAATCCTTCTCTACTAGTTGCAGTCTCTTAAGAACAAGCTCATACCCCAGCAACAAAGAATCCCGAACTTGCTCTGATACATCTGCCACACTATTTAACTCGGGATGAATATCCTGACAGACAACCAGGGCATCACTTTGAGGAATCAGCTCGTCATCAAGACCTTCAGTTTGGTAGATTTTCTGAGACATTAAAAAAGGGATTTGTTGTAGTTTAGTAACTTCTTCAATATTGTCGTCGCCAAGTACATTATTCACTTCTTCAAACAGCTCAACCACATTTCTACGTATAGACTCTAAGGACTGTGAAAAACTTACATAGGGTGAATCCGACCTTAATATTCGAATTGGCGCAGTCCAAATATCTTTTTCAATGAGTTGAAGACTATTATGTAAAATCTTCAACTCAGCTTCCTCAGACTTAGACTCCAAAACAATGATACTTCTTAGACTCTCTTCTTCTGAGTCAGGCGCACCACTAAGGCGATTAACTTTTACCCCATACACTCCAGATGACAATTTAACTATGGTTTCTTTATCAGATAAAAGAACCGAGTCAACCACACGTTCTCCAACTGGAGTATCTACGCCTGAGTAGATACCAAGAACAGGCTCAAATGCAGCAGAGTTAGAAATCCATAGTCGCTCGGCGCCGGCACTCATCCATGCAACATCACCAACATCATTGGTAACAAAAAATGGCTCTTCGATACTAGAGAAAACTATCTCTAAAAGTTTTAAGTTCGCTGCAGTTAATGCAAGATCAAAACCTTGAGTTTCTAGCTCATTGTCCAACATGTACCCCAAGTGGGTAAATTCATCAATACAACTACGATGTGCCCCGACTATGGAATGCTTATGTCTATCAACAATATTATGTAAATCAGCAATACCTGAGCGCATTTGCCTTACATAACTTGCTGCCCAATAGACGATAAAGAAGGCTAACAACGCAAAGGCTCCAATAGGCCACCATATTAACTTTTCAACAAATACTTGGCGCTCGTACTCATAAATAACACTCATTTCGGAAAGCTCATCACCTAAACGTTCCAACACCTCAATCGCATAATAAATGGAGGTTCGATCATCTTCAGAGAGAGGCAAGAGAAATTTATGGGATAAGCTATCTAAAAGCACCTTGGCACCAGCTATTTCGTCACCAGACAATGATTCAAACATCATTAAGTCTTGCTCGATTAACTGATATTCCCCAGTTAGTACTTGATGTAAATGACTCGATGAATGCCCTAAACTGCCTTCATCGTATAGTTGCCTATCTTCAATGAGCAACCATTCAAGCCAATGCTCCTCCGCATGGTGTACTACCGACACTAAATCATTAAGCTTTGTCTGTTGGATTTTATGCTTTTCAATTGTCGAGTTCATCACAAAAAACAAACCGACAAACGACAACAGCAAAAGAAACAACAAGCCAAATACACCTTTCTGTAATCGACCAACAAGCTCTTTTCTCGGCAACTCAGGGGAAACATTTTGTGTATTCATGCTAGCCTTTCTTTTCAATAGACAATGAAGGTGGCCAGATACCACCCACTAAAGATGTAAAATTATTCTTATTTATAACAACAAACTCTTCTTGTATGGAGGAAAAAACTTCCTCTATCATTCTACCGTTTTCAGTAGAGGGCACAAAAAAATCTTGCGTATCATAGCCAAACGGTAAAGAAGCATACCAATTACAAGCTTGAAAGAACAAAATAACTGACTGGTTTCGCCACTCCAATATCACTGAAAAGCCTTTACTTGGCTTATCTTGTAAAGTTTTTGCTCCTAATAACACTTGATCAAAACACTGCCCTTCATAAACAACAAATGGTGGAATAGCCTCATTTCCATCAAAAGAGTCAAAAAAATGAACATCTAAACATGGTGTTAGAACCCTTATTAAGGACGCTTCAACCCAGACATCTTTGCCGAACAGCTGACCTGCGTAATAACCACTTTTCCCTGCAGATTGCGAAGAACCTTGAAACACCTCCACTGCAGGCAAACAAGATAAATATGAAAGGGACTTATACTCAAATAACCATGGTTCTAAAAAAGCATCATTATTCTTAGATAACCAAACATTTTTGAACCAAGTTTTAGGCACTGCCATAAAGGCAGGCACAGCCTCGATATCACGCTTAGATAAATAAGGTAAAGCAAAACACTCTCCAACCTGCTCAATTAGCGCAATATTAAACGAATCGGACACTGAAGCTTGCTCTATATACTCCAGAACATTGCTTCCGAAAACATGGGTAACTAATGGGACTTTTTGCTCATTTGAAAGCACGATAAAAGCCAAATTAGATTCGTCACTTTTTTCTATATCGACAAATAAGGCTGTGTCTAATCTCAAACACTCCCCACAATCAAATACTACTTTAGATTCACCGACATCAAATTCAAATAAGAACGAAGATAAGTAATCCCGACCTAAACATTGGCGATATTGAACTTCACTTCGACCATTTCCTACATCCATAGCACCTAGATAAAATGCACCACCATGACGAACTGGAAAACCGCCATCACTTATTTCATCTGGCAATACTGTATCAAAACACGGGACAAGACGAGAGTACCTTTTATCTGTCACGCGAGCGACATGGTCAGGAAGCGTCAGCTCAAACTCTTGATAAAAGCTCCCTTTCAATTGAGTTTCATATTTTGTTAGAAGCTTGTTTCGAGTACTAACCTCTAGCCCATCATGCTGAAACAAAGGCAGATAACTTGACTCACACAGTTCTCGCAAATCAATGCTTTTCTCAACAAAAACCAATTGCCAATCTAACACTCGATAATGTGCTTTCAACCATGCCAGAGTCTGCACAGTTTCCAATACAAGACGCCCTATTATCGTATTATCATTCGCAGAGGTAACTTGAAAAGACACAGAACCAAGACGACTAAGCCGCTCAAGCAAAGCTTCAAATTCAAAACCTATCTTCTTGAGGTCAAAGTGCGCCTCGTAGCTTTTTAAATCTGGCAATTGAGCAGAATAATCGACAATACTCTTTAAGCTATGCCAACAACTTCGATCATTAGACAGAAGAAAAACCAGTTGATCGATACGCTCTTCACTTATTTGAGCGGCATAAATAATCTGAAAGACTGCGTCAAACGCAGATAAAAAAGAATGGTGAAAGTCAGCGGAATAAGGAGAGCTTGAAAGAATCAGTCGGTCTATTGCCCCCTCTATAGAGCTCATTTTCTGAGACAATAGACTATCTTCTAAGTTAGGGGGCTGATGTTTATTTAAATAAAGCAAAGCAGTCCGTAGCTTTTTCAAGCCAGACTGGGGTGCTAGTTCATACTCACACAATGCTTTTTCTACTTCTTCAGAAAGTAAAGGCATATCAAGCAAATTACCTTGCTTACTCATATTACTCCAGACTACCCAACCTTTACCTTTAAAAGCTCAGAGTTAAAACTAATGGCTAGTATCCCAAAAACGCCTCATAGCAAACTCATCACTACCTACTTGCTCTTGCTTGCTCTCAATAAGTTGTTCGGCTTTATGATTCTTTTCTTTTAGCCAATCCATGCTTTGGGTTTTTGATCGCTCCTGCAACCATAATCGCATACTCATACCAGCCTGCTGCTCAGCTCTGACAACAGCGGCTTCTTGTTGAACAATCGCCTGTTTAACCCTATCAACAAAGTGCTGGTAATTAGTCGTCAGATAAGGACTCAAACCTAACAAATTTCGCTCAGATTCATATTGCTCTGAGTATTCTTTTAGCTCTTGTAGTTTCGAAACGCTTGCTTCTACCAAAGCCTTATCTTGAGCAAATTTTTGCGCAGCAGCATCCTCCTTGCGTTTTGCAAGATCCACAAGTGTTTGAATACGGAGTGATTTTTTCATGCTCTATCCATCTCAGACAATAGATTTGATATTAGACGTTTTTATATGCAGTAGTCTACTGTGCTTTGGTCATCGCGGCGACCAATGCTTCTAAACTTTGGTCAATAGAAAAACTTTCTGTTAACGACTGCTGAAGAAAACCTCTTATTTCAGGCATTTGTACAATCGCCTGATCCAAATCTGGATCACTCCCCTTACTGTAAGCACCTATTGATACAAGGTCTTGGTTTTGCTGAAACTTAGAATAAAGTTGCTTAACTCTCATGGCACCAAGCAAATGATCTTCACTGACGATATGAGGCATCGCCCTTGATATAGAAGCTTCTATATCAATCGCAGGATAATGCCCTTCTTCCGCTAGGCGGCGCGATAATACAATATGGCCATCCAAAATAGCTCGCGAAGCATCCGCAATAGGGTCTTGTTGATCATCACCTTCTGTAAGAACGGTATAGAATGCTGTGATTGAACCACCACCTTCTCGGCCGTTTCCTGCTCTCTCAACGAGCTGAGGCAGTTTGGAAAAAACCGAAGGGGGATAACCTTTTGTCGCTGGGGGTTCACCAACGGACAAGGCAATTTCTCGCTGAGCCTGTGCATAACGAGTTAAGGAGTCCATCAGCAATAAAACACTTTTCCCTTGGTCTCGATAATATTCAGCAATTCGTGTTACCAGCATAGCAGCACGCAGTCGCATTAAAGCAGAATCGTCAGCAGGAGAGGCAACCACAACAGAACGAGAAAGACCTTCTTCACCTAAAATCTGATCAATAAATTCCTTTACTTCTCGACCCCGCTCGCCGATTAGCCCAACTATCGTGATATCGGCTTCTGTAAACTTAGTCATCATCCCTAGCAACATACTCTTACCGACACCGCTACCAGCAAAAAGACCTAAACGCTGGCCTTTTCCGACTGTTAGCAAGCTATTTATCGACTTAATGCCAACATCTAGCGTCTCGCTAATTGGCTTACGTTGCAGCGGATTAATGACATCGCCATGCAAGCTCACCATATCCTTGGCTTTTATTGGCCCTTTCCCATCCAAGGGTTTACCTAAACCATTTACCACTCTACCTAACAGTTCATCACCAACAGGCATCTGACTGTCACCCAGCAATGGTCTAACACGAGCCCCTGGGGATATACCATCTATCGCTTCGGTTGGCATAAGATAAGTAAGATCACCGGTAAAGCCAACTACCTCAGACTCCACCCAACGATCTTTTCTAACTTGAACAGAACAACGATCACCCAACGCTACGACACAACCAACAGCTTCCATAGTCAATCCCACCATACGAGTCACTTTTCCCTCAATACGTGGCGTTAAAAGCTCAGTGGATACATGGCTAAGTTTATTTAAGCGATCTTGGAGAGTAGGCAAAACTATTCACCTGATTCGGAAGCGGGGAGATTACGTATTTCATCAAAAACTGCGGCTAATCTTTGCTCGATACGCCCATCAATATGAAAAGACTTAGAATCCAATACAAAACTACCTTTAACAAGAAGATCGTCAGTTTCAACTTTTAGGTTCAACCTAGAGATCACATCAAGTTCACTTAAAACAGCGACATCATCGGAGTTCAGTCGTATCTTAATGCTACCTTCATACTCACCAATCTCTTCGAAGACTCTAGTGAGTTGGCTTTTAAGCTCCTGACTTGCCTCTTGTGTCATTGAGGTGAGGCAGATATTTTCGACCATTCTAGTCATTGATTCGTAAAGAATAGCTTCTACTGCAGCGCGACTATTTTCTAATGGAGATACTATTTCAGATACGGCGCTTTGTAAAAGCGTTTCAATCGCCTCAAGCTTAACCTTCGCATCTTCTTTTGCTTCCAAAAGGCCTTTTTCTAGCCCCGCCTCGTAACCTTCTAAATGACCTTTTTCAAACCCTTCTGCTTCACCCTTGAGTGAACCATCGGCATAACCTCTTTCATGCCCTTCTTTTTCGCCTTGAATAAAGCCTTCATCATAAGCAGCAGAACGTATTTCTTCTAATTGAGAGGCAGTTAGTGGCTCGTATACCAAAGACTCTTGGTCAACCTCCTCTGAAGTAACCACAGTTTCTTTGCGAACTAAAATGGCAGGACCTGAATCAACGACAGCCTCACCACCATCAAGATGAGGAAGCTCCCAGCGTTCATAAGCAGTTAATTTACGAACATCTTTATCTGAATTGTCAGCAGACATAACTTATTTAAACCATCTGCTCACCGCCACCACCGAGAACGATTTCACCGCTATCAGCTAGGCGTCTGGCTACAGCCAGTATTTCTTTTTGAGCAACTTCCACTTCACTCACACGAACCGGCCCTTGGGCCTCAAGATCATCTTTCAACATATCTGCAGCACGAGATGACATATTCTTAAATACTTTTTCTTGCATATCTGGGTCAGCACCTTTCAGCGCCAAAATCAATGTCTCAGACTCAACTTCACGTAAGATAACCTGTATTCCACGGTCATCCACATCGATCAAGTTATCAAATACAAACATCAAGTCTTGGATAGTATTCGCCAAATCTTCATCGGCATCGCGAATCGACTCCATAAGCTCCGCTTCAACAGAGCTATCAATGAAGTTCATGATATTCGCAGCGGTACGCACGCCACCAATAGTGGTTGATTGAGTCGCTTGGTTACCAGAGAACTGTCGTTCAAGAATATTGTTCAGCTCCATTAACGCAGCAGGCTGTACAGTTTCCAATGCAGCGACACGCAGCAATATATCCAAACGTACGCGTTCATCGAAGTTAGCTAAAATACCTGCAGCTTGGTCGGATTCTAAATATGAGATTACGATGGCTTGAATCTGCGGGTGTTCATAACGGATAACATCAGCAACAGCACGGGATTCCATCCACTTTAAGGTGTCTAGTCCAGTAGTGTTACCGCCAAGTAGAATTCGATCGATCAAACTGCCAGCTTTCTCATCACCAAGCGCCTGTCTTAGCATGTTACGAATATAGCCATCCGCCCCAAGACCAAGGCCTGTTTGATCGCCCACTAGCACTAGAAAATCATCCAATACTTTTTCAACTTGATGGCGCTGAACGTTTGACATGTTAGCCATCATGGAACCTATCTTTTGAACTTCTTTAGGCCCCATATGCTTCAGTATTTGAGCGGCATCTTTCTCACCAAGAGACATCAGTAAAACAGCTGCCTTTTCGATGGAACTTAAATCTGAAGCTTGACCTGCATCACTCATGGTTAATTACTCACCTACCCATTGTTTAACAACCTGAGCCACTCGCTCTGGCTCTTCGGCGATTAAGCCTCGGATTGCATTCAACTGACGATCAATCTTCTCAGGAGAACCTGGCACCATAATATCTTCTGCGCTGACTAGTGACACCTGATCATCTGCAATTTCATCTGTCTCATCTGAGAAAATCGCCGCTTCGGTATCTTCTGCAACCGCAATTTTACTCTGCTCACTAAGCGTTTTCAGTACAGGGCGAACAACGACAAGTAATAAAATCAGTACAAATATACCTACGAGTGTGGGCTGTAATAAATCCAAGAACCAAGATTGCTTATAGAAAGGTACCTCAACCGGAGGTTCCACTGGATCAGGAACTGCGAATGGCGAGTTAATGACACTGACACTATCACCACGGGATGGATCATACCCAACCGCATCACGCACCAGCAAAGTCAAACGACCTAACTCATCATCATTCCAAGGTGTTCTAATAAGAGCCGATGTTTCACTATCTAGGCTAACTAAATCATCAACCACAACTGCAACAGAAAGTCGCCTAACGGTGCCTTGCTGACGTTTGGTATAACTTATACTTCGATCTAGCTCGAAATTACGAGTAGTTTCTTCTCGTGACTGTCCGGAAGTACCACCTCCACCAATGGGCGAACCGCTTTCATCAGCGGTTTCAGGCGCAGTTACCACACCTGGTGGTTGATTGGTTAGTGCTCCTGGAATACCACCACTTCCGGCGCCATTCGCTCTGTTCTCTCTTAATGTTTGCTCACTACGTAATGCAAGTAAGTCAGGGTTATATTGCTCATCCGTTTGCTCAATCGCGGTAAAGTCAACATCTGCTGAGACCTCTGCCATAAAGCGACCTTGACCAACAACAGGCCCAAGAATGTTATTCACACGCTGTAATAAAACATCTTCAACTTTACGTGTGTAGTCAAACTGCTTACCAGCAACGGATAACTCAGAGTCAGTATTTTTCTCTGTGAGTAGAGTTCCCCTTTGGTCGACTACCGTGACATCTTTATCGCTTAATTGAGAAATACTTGAGGCAACTAGATTAACAATGGCATCAACTTGGCTCGTATCTAAACGCCTACCAGGGTAGAGCTCAAGAAATACAGAAGCGGAGGGTTTACGAGTATCGCGAACAAATACAGACTCTTTTGGGATAGCAAGATGAACTCGAGCACTTTTGATACTTTGCAAGCTAGTTATGGTTCTACTCAGCTCACCTTCTAAGCCTCGACGATATCGAGTCGACTCGACAAACTGAGAAGTGCCCAAGCCTTGCTCTTGGTCCATGATTTCAAGACCGACAATATTATCTGAAACAATACCAGAGCCTGCGAGCTTCAATCGCGCTTGATGATAAAAGTCAGACTCTACAAGTAGAGCACCTGTATTTTCATCTAGTTTGAAGGGGATGTTATTGATACTTAGAATTTCAACAATTTGGTCGGCGTTGTAGTCCGTAATACTACTAAGAACAGGCTTGTAGTCTGGTCCATTACTCCATAAAACCGCAGATAGGCCAATGGCGATAGAGGCAGCCAGACCGACCATTAATGCTAACTGACGAATCACTGTCAGTTTATTAAAGCCTGTAACTAATTCTAAATAGAGCTTTTGCTCTGATTGTTCAGCAGGAACATTATCCATTAAAAAGCGCCAAGCGGTTTATTGTGCCTAGATAGGCATATTCATAATTTTTTCGTACGCGTCCACAAGCTTATTGCGAACTTGCGTCATTGCTTCAAAGGATACGCTGGACTTTTGCAAGCCAATCATAACTTCAGGAAGGTCAACACCTTCGTCACCACGTTCATAAGCCTGAGCAAGTTGAGTGGCATCTTTTTGCAAAGTATTCACATTATCAACTGCTGCTTTTAGCATTTCCGCAAAATCAGCCCGTTCAACACCCTGAACTTCCTCACCATTACCTAAACCAACATCAGGCACTGAGGATTTCGGAGCTTGAACCTGCGATTGCATCTCCCTCATTTGGGACAACACTTGATTAATGTCTGGCCGACCAGTAACCATGCTACTCACCTTTAAAAAACACTTATATCTAGCTTATCATAAAGCGAATGAAAACAAGATACAAAAATCAATCAACATCTATACCACTTTCTCGCATTTTAGCAATTTTATAACGTAATGTTCGAGGACTAATACCTAATTTATCAGCGACCACTTTACGCTTACCATTCGCATCGATCAAAGCTTGAGCAATAATTCTAAATTCGTGCTGCTGAACACCCTTGCCAAGGATAGAGGCTGCGCTATCTTCATCCACTTCAGGTTCAGCGTCTGCTGGCGACAGACTCATCATATCAAATGCAATATGATCATCATGAATCTGACCATTGGCACTTAATATCAAAGCCCGCTGAATGACATTATCCAACTCTCGAACGTTACCGGGCCAAGGGTGAGATTCTAATTTACTTTGTGCTGATGGTTTAAAAGTCGCCGATGTCATACGCATTTTAGCCGCATGTTTAGCAAGAAGGTGCTGAGCAATAGGAAGTATATCTCCCTTGCGCTCGCGGATCGGCAGCCAGCGCAGAGGAAAAACATTCAAACGGTAATACAAGTCTTCCCTAAAACCACCTTCACGAACATACTCAGCCAAATCCCGGTTCGTTGTCGCAATAATACGTACATCAAGAGGAATGGATTTTTTACCACCTAAACGCTCAACTTCCTGCTCCTGTAGCACTCGCAGCAGCTTGGCCTGCAAGCCAACATCCATTTCAGTAATTTCATCAAGAAGCAAGGTTCCACCATTAGCTTGCTCAAATTTACCAGCTTGGGAAGACACCGCTCCAGTGTACGCACCTTTTTCATAACCAAAGAGAATGGCTTCCAACATATTTTCTGGAATGGCAGCACAGTTAATAGCAACAAATGGTGCATTGGGGCGACTTGAATTCTGATGGATATAGTGAGCCAACACTTCCTTACCCGTACCACTTTCACCACAAATCAATACGGTAGAATCTGTTACAGCCACTCTTTTAGCCAATTCTAATAGGGACACACTGGCAGGGTCTTTAGCGATCGGTTGACCATTCGTTGATGGCGCAACTTTCACCGTATATTTAGCAATGGCATCCAGTAATTCTTCTTCTTTGAAGGGCTTCAATAAATAATCAACAGCGCCGTCTCGCATAGCTTCCACCGCGTGCGCTATATCACCGTAAGCCGTCATCAACATAATGGGAAGTTCAGGGTAATATTCGACCACATGCTGAAGTAAACCATAACCATCCATACCAGGAAGGTTGACGTCAGAAACAACCATATCAAAAGGGTTATGCTTTAAGGCAACCACAGCTTCTTCTGCACTGTAAGCCATTTTACATTGATATCCAGCCAACATTAGCGTGTCTTCTAACGCCTCGGCCAAACCTTTATCATCTTCAACAATCAATAATTTTACATCGGACATGTCATACCCTTATGAGAGGAATTGAAAAACTCGCTGTTGTCCCAGCGCCCTCTATGCTATCTATTTCAAAATGCCCATGATGAGCTCTGGCAATCGCCTTAACCACCATCAAACCCAATCCTGTTCCGTGCTGTTTTGTTGTCACAAAACCATCCTGAACATGCTCTAAGTGCTCTTTAGACATGCCCACACCCCGATCCTTAAAGATCAGTTTTAAATTACCTGCCTCAATATGGCAATACAAGCGAACTAGCTCGCCATCATCTTGTGCATCTATTGCATTATTTAACAAGTTTAACAAGGCACCTAGCAGCGTTTCATTATTACAACGTATATAGTCTTCCGATGCAAAAGTCCCTAAATCACTCTCAAACTGCATGCTCTTTTGCTCAACTATATCTTGGCAATGCTCAACTAATTCATTAACAAAATCTGCTACACAGACGGTATCATCCAATTTAATTTCACTACGTGAAAAAATCAGCATGTCTCGAATCTGCTTTTCAATATTAGATAAGCGGTCTACCAACTTATTCGCAAAGGTTTGCCTCATCACTGGAGCCAGCTCCGCCTTTTGAAGATGACCTGCATAAAGCGTGGCAGATGACAAAGGGGTTCTTATTTGATGCGCCAATGCGGCAACCATTTTACCCATATTTGATAAGCGTTCATGATGGTTTAGCTTTTTCTGCAAATGGTAGGCTTCCGTCAAATCTACTAAGATCACCAACTGCCCTGGCGCATTGCCTAAAGAAGCCGTTTCAACTCGAACGCGACGTCCTGTCACCATAGTTACATCGTGACCATCATCCTCTTGCGGACGAAAGCTCAACGGCACTATGGTTCCCCACGACTGACCAACAAGGGACAAATTAAACAGCTTCTCAGCCACAGGGTTTGCCATTACCACAACGCCAGTATCATTTAACAATAAAACACCGACCGGCATAGACTCGAAAAGCTGCTGAAATTGCGATACTAAAACGCGATTTTTATCCTGCTCTTCTTGTTTGGCGTGCTCCGAAGCCGCTAACTGCTCTGAAAGGCGAGTTACTTCCTGCTGAAGCTCTAAGTAAGATTGAGTCAATACTTCAGACGATTCAGTAAATGCTTTAAAGGCGGCCTTCAGCTCCGCTATTTCCTCATCTTTAGTCACTAAAACTCCGACTTACTTATATTGTAGCGACGCATTTTCTCAATTAAGGTGGTGCGCTGTATCTGTAGGTTTTGAGCGGCTTTAGACACCACTCCTTGAGTAGACACTAATGCCTGACGGATCAACAGTGCCTCTAAGTGACGAACATGTAAATTCAAGTTAACGCCCGCTATTTGAGGGAAGGTTTGGCGTTGTTTTATCTCTTTGAGGATGACGGATAAATGTTGAGAACGCCAAGGTAGAGGAGCAAGCCACGTATTGTAGTTCCCCACCACATCTAAAGAGTCATTTAGGGAGATGACAGCGACAGCCTCATCTAATTCAAAAGTTGTTACCTCTTTGCCCAATACAACAAAGTCCGGCAATGGAAAGGCATGTAAAAAGGCACTGTGCTCCACGCCAATATAAGTAAGAATACTGGAAACACTTGATTTCTCTTCGTCATTTAAGCCGCACAACCAAGCCTTCACATCATCTCCTTTCTATTAAAAACACCTTAACTTACTGTATATATTGTGTTTTTACTCACTTTTTTCAAGGACTAATTTCACTTTATAACGCTTCAAGGATGCGATCAAACTCAAGATTCAGCTTTTCAGACTCAGTACACCAAGGTAATTCGGACAATAATGGCGCAGGCAAAATCGCCTTAAGCGTTGCTAAGTTCTCATCATAACAAGACATTTTTTGCAGATCACCGTTATTGGCAACCCAACCCGCTATTTTCAAACTATCACGGGCGATAGACTCAGCCGTTAAAATAGCGTGATTTAAACAACCTAACTTCATATTTACAACCAAAATAACAGGTAGATCTAACGCCTTAACGAGGTCAGACAAAAGCTCCCTATCATTTAAAGGCACGCGCCAGCCACCAGCACCTTCCACTAAAGCAAAGTCATGGGGCGTTAACATAGCGCCTTTTATATAACCCTCTAATCGAGATACTGTCACTAGCTTATTGGCTTGCTGAGAAGCAATATGAGGCGCAATGGCTGGTTCAAAGACAATTGGATTCACCTGAGAATAATGCATTTTAACGCTACAAGCCTGCTGAATCTGTAACGCATCATCATTCTTAAGCTCACCATCTATCAAGCTCGCACCTGCGGAGACAGGCTTTAACCCCATGGTTCTAAGACCAGCTCGCTTCGCTGCCTCTAACAGTCCCACTGTTACAAATGTTTTACCAGCATCTGTATCTGTTCCAGTAACAAAAAAACGTTTTTTCAAAAATAACTCCTAACCCATTTTTAAGAATAACTAATAGGGTTTCTGAACTACAACGAAGGCAACTTGATAGCTTAGAGGTATACCCTCTTCGCTGCGTTGCCTTTCATACTCTTTTATAAAAGCTTTCCATTTGCTTGGCGAAACAGTGTTATGCTCATCAGAACGAATCAAACTAGCCCCAACTTTTTTCAAGGAGTTAATCGCACTCTCAGGAGAATCAAATTGCATAGCAATTTTCGACTTATAAAGAGAAAGAACCTTAAAATTCGCCTCTTCAAGTTGACCACTTAAGACGTTTGAAGATACATACCGATGAACGTGATTAGGGCTTCCTATCGCCGACCACGCACCTTCTATCTCTGGCATAGAGTTTTCTAAAAGTGTGGAAAACACAAAATAACCACCGGGCTTAAGCACCTGAAATAGACCGTCAAATAACGCCTCAGGCGAGAGGCTCCATTGAATCGCCAAACTCGAAAAAGCCAGATCCAAACTACCATTGGCAAGAGGCAGCGACTCAGCGTCTGCGCAAAGATAATGCACCTCATCCAATTCAGGGAAACGACTCTGAGCGACGGACAACATTTGGCAGGATAAATCCAATGCTAAACAAAAAGAAGGCTGTGTTTTTTGAATTAAGTCAGATAAGGCTTGCCCTGTACCAGCTCCTAAGTCCAACACTCGGTCATAAGAACCACTAGGGAGCATGGGCAAAAGGCGGTCTAAAACAACTCGTTGGAACTCGGCATACGTATCATAGGACAGAGAGGCGCGGTCAAAGTGCTTAACCAACTGACGTTTATAATTAAGCACTTCAGGGTGTTCATTTATTAGCATCGATAAAAGTTTCTATTTGGTGCACGCACTCTTCTTGATATTCTAAAAAGGGCTGATGGGCACAATTGGGGAAAACATAACAATGTTGAAAAGGGTTCGCTATTTTATCTAACTCAGCCACTTTTGCTGAAACTAGACCATCCTTTTCGCCTAACAAATGTAAGTTAGGCATATCCAAAAGCGACCATTCACGACGTACATCTAGATTTTTAAGTAACCGCAGCCCCCCAATCAAAGCAGGGCTATTTAACGTTTTCATGGGCAATAGAGACTGCAGAGAGCGGACTAACTCACGCTCTTTTTCAGCTCCTTTAGCCTGTAACATAACAAAGCGTTTTAAACCTTGCTCTGGCTTACTTTCCACCAAAGCAGAAAACACATCAAAATCCGTCAAAGGCATACCATGAGGCCAATCATCCCTTTGCACAAAACTAGGCGAAGTGGATAAGGTAATCACACCTTGAACACAACTAGAGCGACGAGCAGCAACATAGACGGATATCATCCCTCCTAACGACCAACCCAGCCACCAAGCTCCTTTCGGGGCCGCTTCGATAAGTTGCTCAGTTAGAGCATCAATATCATAGTTAGTGCCGATACGAGAGCGAGCAATCCAACCTTCGCTCAAGGAAATTCCGGGCAAGTTCGCAACTACTACATAAAAACGTTTCTTTAAAGCGTTAGCAAAACCATGCATAACTTCCTTTGGCATAGCCCAACCAGACACCATAAATATGGCCGGATTAGATGCGTCTCCAAATGATTCCGTTTCGATTCTTGCTCGCATACTCAACTTCTCGCTATTTTGCTGTTAAAACTTGCTCAAGTGAGTCACATAGTAGCATTAAATCTGCCTGTGAGTGGTCAGCAGATAAGGTAATTCTTAACCTAGCGGAGCCAACTGGTACAGTCGGAGGACGAATAGCAGTGCACAAGATACCGAGAGACCTTAATGACTCACTAATTTGCATCGCCTTTGCACTATCGCCAATCACAATAGGCTGAATAGCTGTGGTCGATTCCATCAATTCTACAGGCAAAGATGCAAGCCTTTTACGTAGATAAGCAATATTTTCAGCCAATGTCGCACGCCTACTTTCACCTTCACCCGAACAAATAATATTGAGTGATGTTAGAGTGGCATGAGCCATCGCTGGAGACATAGAAGTCGTATAAACATATGGACGAGCAAACTGAGTTAGGTACTCAGCATATTCATGGGATGTCGCAACAAAAGCCCCCGAAGTCCCGAAGGCCTTACCGAATGTCCCCATTAAGATAGGCAAAGATTGAGAATCCAAGCCTGCAAGAGATAAAGAGCCTCTCCCCAAATCACCTAAACAGCCGACACCGTGAGCATCATCAACCATGAACATCCACTGGTAGCGGGAAGCCAATTCGGAAAGCTCAGCAAGGGGGGCGATATCTCCATCCATACTGAAAACGCCATCCGTCACTAATAACCCTTTATTTGTCGCCTTAGATAAAAGTTTTTCTGCACTAGCCACATCAGCATGTAAGTAACGACGTAATGTTGCTTGCGCTAAAACAGCCCCATCAATCAAAGACGCATGATTCAACTTATCCTGCACTACTGGACGGGATTTATTCGCCAATGCCGAAATCACCCCAAGATTAGCCATGTAGCCAGTACTGAATAACATTACTCGCTCATAACCTAACCACTCAGCAAGCGCTTCCTCTAAAGCTTGATGGGGAGATAAATGACCACAAACCAAATGGGAGGAACCACCGCCAACACCATACTGATCAGCACCTTCTTGTAATGCTTTTATCAGACTTGGGTGATTGGCAAGACCAAGATAATCATTCGAACAAAAAGCGGTATATTCTTGCCCATTAATAGAAGTACGAGGAGTTTGAGGACTATTTAAAGTAACTGTTTTGCGCATAAGGTTCTGCTGACGCCTTTCATCAAGCGCTGACAGAACCCAGTCAGGTGTGTTAGACGCTTGCTTCATAAAACATCTTTGATTCTTCTTGTTTTACAGCTTGCGCAGCGATGGCTTCAGCCACAGCTTCATCAGAATGTTCTTCACGCTCTTCTGGCACTATGCCTAAATTTTTAAACAGAGCCATATCTTTATCAGCTTCAGGGTTACCTGTCGTCAACAGTTTCTCTCCATAGAAAATGGAGTTAGCACCCGCCATAAAACATAAGGCTTGGGTTTGTTCATTCATACCTTGACGACCAGCTGATAGACGCACATGGGACTTAGGCATAATGATGCGGGCAACCGCTATCGTACGAATAAACTCAAAAGTGTCTAAATCTTCAACGCTATCAAGGGGAGTACCTTCCACTTTAACCAGCATGTTAATTGGCACACTCTCTGGATGAGGCGACATTTGAGATAATTGGCGCAATAAACCCACGCGGTCTTTTTGCTCTTCACCCATACCCATGATGCCACCACAACACAGCTTGATTCCAGAATCACGAACACGAGAAAGTGTGTCTAAACGATCTTGATAAGTACGAGTGGTAATGATGCTGTCATAGTATTCCGCTGATGTATCAAGGTTATGGTTGTAATAATCCAAACCCACTTCAGACAAACGCTGTGCCTGATCGTCATTAAGCGTACCCAAAGTCACACAAGACTCTAAACCTAATTCTTTAACACCTTTAATCATTTCCAAAACGTAAGGAAAGTCTTTTTCTGAAGGCTTTTTCCATGCCGCTCCCATACAAAAACGACTCGCACCTTTTTCTTTCGCCAATGCCGCTTCTTCAAGCACTTTGCGTACTTCCATCATTTTTTCTTTTTCAAGTTCAGTATTGTAATGGCCACTTTGTGGGCAGTACTTACAATCTTCTGGGCAAGCACCTGTTTTGATCGATAACAAGGTACTAACCTGAACTTCGTTAGGCGTAAAGTTCTCGCGGTGAACCGTTTGTGCACGGAACATTAGATCCATAAAAGGCAAATCAAAAAGCGCTTTAACTTCGGCATGAGACCAATCAAAACGTGGCTCACTGGCATTAGCTACAGGCATGCTATCCTCAAATTTAAAGAAATGAATGGAGCAATACTAATGGACTGGATAGATCTGTCAACAATAAAAATAAAGAAGGTTTACAGGAGATTGTTATTTAATCGATGTTTTATATGCTACTCCAAAAGCCCATTTCCCTTATGCGAGCATTGCCAACTTGGCTTTCAGATTAACTCTCCAAGTTGCCAGCGTTGTCAAATACCTCTTAATGC
Organism: Marinomonas sargassi; assembly: GCF_025716875.1. Classification (GTDB taxonomy): domain Bacteria; phylum Pseudomonadota; class Gammaproteobacteria; order Pseudomonadales; family Marinomonadaceae; genus Marinomonas; species Marinomonas sargassi. The sequence continues at coordinate 158,829 of NZ_JAOVZB010000001.1, forward strand.
TACAGACCTACTCTGTGGACAATGCCAAACATCACCACCCCTTTATCAAGAGTGTATTGCACCCTACCGCTTTGAAGGTATTATGAAAAACCTCATCCACAGAATAAAATTCCAGCAAGAAAATCACTTCATTCGGCCTATCACCTTTCTACTCAGCAAACACTTGATCGACTTCTACTCAGGTAAAACTTGGCCCGAACAAGTCATCTACGTCCCTAGCCATCCAGACAGAATTAGAGAAAGAGGTTTTTGCCAAACACAAATCATGACCACTCACCTAATCCAGTATATCAATGAGCTTTCGGGTGATACTCTACTTTCAAATAGCCACTCCAACCAAATCAGGAAAAACATAAATACTCACGCCCAGCATACACTTACTAAAAAAGAGAGACAGAAATCCCCTATTAATACCTATGAGGTTATCCACCCAATATCTCAACATGTCGCACTCTTTGATGATGTCATGACGACTGGCAGCACCATCAATGCATGCTGCAGGCTATTACAAAAGCACGGCGCAAAAAAAATCGACATTTGGACACTTGCCAGAACACCTGACCATGAAAACAAACTCGACAACACCCCATTGAACTGAGGCATCGACTAGCCATGCGACACTTTTTTGTTTTAGTATGCTGCCAACAAATAAAGAGTGTGATTGATGAAAACCACCCAAGACTACGTACAATTAGACAAGCAACTCCTTTGGCACCCCTACACTTCCATGAGCAATCCTACACCCCACTTTCTGGTTGAGAGTGCACAAGGTTGTGAAATAACACTGAGTGATGGGCGAACGCTAATTGATGGCATGTCATCTTGGTGGAGTGTTATCCATGGTTACAATCACCCAGTTATTAATGCGTCAATAACACAGCAGCTCGAAAACTTCTCACACGTTATGTTTGGCGGATTTACTCACAAACCAGCCATTGAACTAGCAGAACAGCTCATCAAGATCACACCCGACGATTTACAACGAGTATTTTTCTCCGACTCGGGCTCAGTCTCGGTAGAAGTGGCATTAAAAATGGCCATTCAATATTGGAACACACAGGGAAACCCCAAGAAACAACACTTTGTTACTCCTAAAAGTGGCTACCACGGTGACACCTTTGCCGCCATGTCGGTTTGTGATCCTGAGAATGGCATGCACAACCTCTTCAATAAGGCGCTTACTCAGCAATTTTTTGTATCACCGCCACCTACTGGCATAGACAAACCAGTACAAGCTAATTATCTGAATGAAATACGCCAAACTTTCGAACAACATCATCAAGAGATAGCAGGCTTTATTATTGAGCCTGTTGTTCAAAATGCAGGTGGCATGCGTTTCTATAACCCAGATTACTTAAACCATATCCGAGCCATGTGTGATGAATTTGATATTTTGTTAATTTTTGACGAAATCGCCACTGGGTTTGGAAGAACAGGTAAAACATTCGCCACTGAACACAGCAATATCTGCCCTGACATCATGTGCGTGGGCAAAGCACTCACCGGTGGCTATATGACGCTAGCAGCGACCATCACCAATGATAGAGTGGCACTTGGTATTAGCGAGAAAGGAGGTGTTTTTATGCACGGCCCGACTTTCATGGCAAACCCACTCGCTTGTTCAGCGGCAAACGCCAGTTTAAAATTATTAACAAAATACAATATTCCAGTAAAAGTGGGTCAATTAGAGAATTGGCTTCAAGAATTTCTGAGCCCCTGCTCATCATTAAAGCAAGTGAAAGATGTCAGATGCCTAGGAGGAATTGGAGTTGTTGAACTGCACTCACCAGTAAACTTACATGAGATCCAGCCGAAGTTTGTTGACCTAGGCGTTTGGGTCAGACCTTTTGGCAAACTCATCTATTTAATGCCACCTTACATTATAGAAAAGAACCAAATAGAAAAACTTGGACAAGCTATTTATCAAGTCGTTAAAAACCTAGAATAACAGCAATAAAAAAGCCCCTTTTATAAAGGGGCTGCTAAGTCAAGAAAATAGCCTATTCTAACTATCTATATAGATCATGAGATAGCTTACTGTTTAATGCGCTCAGCTAAATTACGCTGCTGGATGGCTTCCTCTTCAATATGAGAAATATTGGCCACAATCTTTTCAGCACTCTCGATACTGCTACCACTTAACTCATCCACTTCATGCATTTTATGATTGAGGTCATTCGCAACTTTTGCTTGTTCCTCAGAAGAAACGTTAATTTGCGCGGTCATTTCAACGATTTTATCGATAGCGGATTCAATATTAGCCATTTTATCTGCCACTTGATTCACTTTATCAACGCCCTCAGATACAACCAACGCTCCCTTATCAATTACTGAACTTACATGGTCTGTATTGTTTTTTAATTCATCTGTTATGGCGTTAATATTTTGTGTCGCAGTTTGTGTCCGAATAGCCAATGCCCTTACTTCGTCAGCGACCACAGCAAAACCTCTGCCAGCCTCACCAGCCCGAGCAGACTCAATCGCCGCATTCAATGCTAAAAGGTTAGTTTGTTCTGCAATATCACTAATAGAGTTCACCGTCTCATTAATTTTATCGCTACGCTCTGCCAACGCTGCAACTACTTGCTTCGCATCTGCAATATCACTATAAGCCTGCTTGACCGTTTCACCTGTCTTAATTGCCAGTTTTCGGCTTTCAGACGTTAACTCACCCACAGATTCTGTTGCCTCGACAGCCACACCAACATGGGTAGATATTTGATTTACTCCAGATAACAGTAGTGAGCTGTCCTCCATTACTTTCTGAAAGGTGTTACGCTGTAAGTGTGAATTAGATAAGTTCACCTCTACCTCAATTTGGGCTTCTGACGCCCTACTCTGCAATTCCTTTGCTCCCTCTTTCAAACGATAGCGAAAAGTATTCGCTGCTGCATCTTGATGAATTTTTGCAAATTTAATCGCCGCTTTAGCACCTACAAAACGACAATATAAATACTGCCCAATTAGATTGCCAGACTCCTTAGGTAAAGTGGAGATTGCGGCACCTAATGATTTAGCTTGACTATAAACAAGCCACAATCCAAGCAGGGCAATAATAGGTGACACAACTTGTAACGACGGAATATTTGATAATAGAGAGACACAAGTTAACAAAACAAAAAGCACACCCAATGGCCAAGAGGCGTTCATAAAGTAAGATGAGACTTTGACAGACCAAGGTAGCAAACCTTTCTGACCATTAATTCGATCATAAATAGACTGAGCATGCTGAATTTCTAAACGAGTTGCTTTGCGCCTAACCGATTCGTAACCAACAACTTTGCCACCATCTAGTAGTGGACTAACATGCGCACTAACCCAGTAATGGTCACCACTTTTACAGCGGTTTTTCACCAACCCCATCCAGCTATTACCAGCTTTAAGGTTAGACCACATATCAGCAAAAACGGCAGCAGGCACATCAGGGTGACGAATCATATTATGAGGAGAACCTATTAGCTCTTCCCTGTCATAACCAGCTACTGTACAGAAGTCATCATTAACAAATTTAATTCTGCCTTTTACATCAGTACTCGAGACTAAAACTAAACTGCCTGAAAAATCATTTTCTCTATTCGTTACTTGCACATTACGCATAGTAATTAGACTTCCTTATTTACTGATTACTTACCACCGAGAATTATATTTTCTCGAAAACATACAGCTAAATATTTTGCTTACTCATCATCAAAATCTTGATATGCCCCAGGCGCTAAATCTTCGAAGCGAGTATATTTTCCTACGAAGGCCAATCGGCATGTACCGATTGGACCGTTACGCTGCTTACCAATAATGATTTCAGCGATACCTTTGTGAGGAGTGTCTTCGTGATAAACCTCATCACGGTAAACAAAGGAAATAACATCAGCATCCTGCTCGATGGCACCAGATTCACGTAAGTCTGAGTTTACTGGGCGTTTATTAGGTCTATTCTCCAAACTACGGTTCAGCTGAGACAGGGCGACAACTGGGCATTCCATCTCTTTTGCAATCGCCTTCAAGGATCGTGAAATCTCTGAGATTTCGTTCGTCCTACCTTCACTGTACCCCGGAATCTGCATCAGCTGAAGGTAATCGACCATGATCATAGCAACACCACCATGCTCTCGGGCAATACGGCGAACGCGTGAGCGCATTTCTGTTGGGCTAATACCAGCAGTATCATCGATAAACAGCTTACGGTCTTTTAGCATTTTCACAGCCGACATCAGCTTATCCCAGTCTTCTTGAATCAATTGACCTGAGCGCATGCGAGTTTGGTCAATTCTGCCAAGAGAAGAAAGCATACGCATCATCAATTGTTCAGAAGGCATCTCCAAACTGAAAACAACAACCGCCTTATCAGTAATCATGGCAGCGTTTTCAACTAGGTTCATGGCAAATGTCGTTTTACCCATAGATGGTCGACCGGCCACTATCACCAGATCTGATTTCTGCAAACCCGCCGTCATACCATCTAAGTCTGTAAAACCTGTACTTAACCCTGTAATAGAACCTTCTTGATGATACAACTCATCAATTTTATCTACCGTGGCACTCAGAATGTCTGAAGCAATTCGAGGACCGCCTTTCTTCTCGCCACCCTCGGCAATTTGGAAAATCTTTCGTTCAGCTTCATCTAAGACTTCTGCCGCTGTCATACCTTCTGGTCGAAAAGCTCTAGCCGAAATATCATTCGTGGTCGCGATCAAACGTCGTAAAACGGATCTTTCGCGTACGATATCAGCGTAAGAAGCAATATTTGAAGAACTAGGTGTTGCCTCTGCAACTTCAATCAAATAGGCCATACCACCTATTTCTTCTAAATCGCCTCGCTTATCTAATTTCTCACCAATCGTTACCACATCAATAGGTTCAGACTCATCCGCTAAGCGAGCAATTACGGCAAAAATCAACCTATGTTCAGGACGATAAAAGTCATCCGCAATAACCAGTTCAGATACTTTTTCCCATGCCTGTGGGTCAAGCATTAGACCACCGACCACAGAGCGCTCGGCCTCAATTGAATATGGGGGTAACTTTATTGAAGCGATTTCAGAATCATCTAATTGCACAAAAAACTTCCAGATAGGGACATAAAAAAACAGAATTGCTAGCTTAGCATGGCAATAAAAAAAGGGCATCTTGCAATCTGCAAGACACCCTTTTTTATACAAATAATTCGCTTTCGTGAATTACTCAGCAACGATATCCAAAGTTACTGTTGCAGATACTTCAGCATGCAAATGGATGCTTAGTTCTACAGAACCTGTTGTGCGAATTGCACCTTCAGGAAGACGAACTTCTGCTTTAGAAACTTCAACTTCAGCAGAAATAGCTTCAGCGATGTCACGTGCACCAATAGAACCGAAAAGCTTACCACCTTCGCCAGCGTTAGCTGTAAGAGTGAAAGTTTTGCCGTCTAATGTTTCTGCACGAGCTTCTGCTGCTGCTTTACGCTCAGCTGCTTTAGCTTCAAGTTCTGCACGACGTTCTTCAAAAGTAGCTAAGTTAGCTTTTGTAGCCATCACAGCATTTTTGTTTGGAATCAAAAAGTTACGAGCGTAGCCTGGTTTAACGGAAACAGTGTCACCGATACCGCCTAGCTTGTTTACTTTGTCGAGTAGAATAACTTCCATCTCGATCACCTCTAATTAATCATCAATCATTACTTGAGTCGGACGATTTCTTTTTTATTCTGGAACGGATATCTACAAAACTGTCGATTACGCTAAGCACAACCAAAATATTGAAGAAGTATGCCGTTAGAACAAAAAAACCTGCAAGATAAAATGCGATCAGTCCAACTACCCCAATTTCTTTGTTTGCAAAAATACCATGTACTAGTGCCAAGCCAGTCACCACCAAAGCAGGAACTGCGGCTAAAGTCAGAATAGTAAAGGAACCGCCTAAGCTCTCCCCTAAAACAACCATTCCACCTAAAGTTAAACTAAAGGGCACTGGCAACCTTAATTGATGAAACTCGCTACGCAATCCACCAGGATTATAGAGCCCTGCTTGCCATTTTCTGGCCAAAAATACTGACATTACTGCCACCGCTGCTTGGAAAACAGATATCACCATTACAGCTTGATCAAAGATCGCACTTTTTTCAGGAACTTCGCCACCCTCTGACTTCATCACTTCTTGAACTAAGCCAACAGCTAAATCCAAAACAGTTTGCATCAAAAGAGGCTGAAGTAGTGTACTTATTACCGCAATAAAACTTGCCGATAACAGTACCCAACTCCATGACATGGTTGACCTAAGTACATAGCTCAACAACATCACGTTCGTTAATACCAACAAAGTTGTCGCATCGCCTTGGACAATCAACAGCACAATGGCCGGCAATAAACCCCAAGCAAATACAGGTATTCCTTCTTTTACACCTTTACGAAGCATCACCAAGCCAAGAATGGCTGCGGCTAACCAAAAAAGCATAGGTATGAATGAGAAAACTACAACACCAATAATGGCGTTCAAACGTTTCTCCATAACCCATTTAGCTAAACCGCTCATATGACGCTTCTAGCCTATTAATTAAAGTGGCTGTCAGTGTAAGGAAGTAAAGCAATATAGCGAGCGCGTTTGATAGCAGTCGCTAACTGACGCTGGTAACGTGCCTTAGTGCCAGTAATACGGCTAGGTACAATTTTACCAGTTTCAGTGATGTAACCTTTAAGTGTTTCTAGATCTTTGTAATCGATCTCTTTAACGCCTTCTGCAGTGAAACGGCAGAATTTACGACGACGGAAAAAACGAGCCATAACCATCTCCTAATAATAAAAATTAATCTTCAGATTCTGCAGCGGCTTCAGGAGCAGCAGCAGGAGCTTCAGTTTCGCGAGTCTCACGCTCTTCACGACGAGGAGCACGACGATCTTCACGGCTTTCAGAAGCCTTAATAGGAGAAACGTCAGTTACCGCATCTTTGCGACGAATTACCAAGTTACGGATAATCGCATCGTTGTAGCGGAATGTGTCGTTTAATTCAGCCAAAACACCATCAGTACACTCAATGTTCATAAGAACATAGTGTGCTTTGTGAATTTTGTTAATTGGGTAAGCAAGTTGACGACGACCCCAATCTTCTAAACGGTGAACTTGTCCACCATCTTCAGTGATTAGGTTAGTGTAACGCTCTACCATTGCTGGTACTTGCTCGCTTTGATCTGGATGAACCAGAAAGACGATTTCATAATGACGCATTTAAGCTCCTTATGGGTTCTTAGTCTCCACGCTTCCCCTGTGATGAAGCTGTGAGACAAGGAGTATTAATTAACAGGGACGCGCATTATACAGCACAGCTGACCAATAAGTAAACGAAATACGCCTAATAAGAATGAAAGGACAGAATTAGTTTTCAACTATACAAAGCACCCTATAAATAAGGGCCATCGCCTTAACCAAAAACATGTTCACAGGATGAATAAAGACTTACGAATAAAGTAAGAGCACTATAGAATTCCAGTCATCAACGCTCATAAATATTAGCCCTATTCAGGGTTATCCGAACGAAGGGTTAAACACGGATGAAAGCTCTAACCAATAATATACAAGCAACTTTGTTTGGACTCAGTGCTGTTCTACTCTGGTCTACTGTGGCGACTGCATTTTCAATATCCCTTAAATACTTATCCCCCACTCAATTACTCCTTATTGCTAATCTTGTGTCTCTCGGATTTTTAGTGACGTTAATTACATTTAAAGGGGATGCTAAAGAGCTTTTCACGTTCGCCAAACGATCGTGGAAGACATCCCTATTCTTCGGCGCCATCAACCCTTTTATCTATTACTTAATTTTGCTTCAAGCCTATGACATGCTCCCTGCCCAGGAAGCTCAAGCCATCAACTACACATGGGCCATAATGTTAAGCTTTATGGCTGTCCCTATTTTAAAACAACGGCTAAAGCCTACTGACTATATTGCTGCGGCAATGTGCTATTTTGGCGTAATTTATATTTCTACTCGGGGTCAAGTTACATCTCTGGAGTTTTCTAATGGCATTGGCGTAGTATTTGCCCTACTAAGCACTGTGATATGGGCTTTGTATTGGCTACTCAATACAAAAGATAAACGACCTAGCTTGATTGGTTTAACACTAAATTTTGCTTTCGCGTTGCCCCTAATAACACTATATGCTGCACTGACAGGTGAACTCACTCACTGGAACAAAGAGGGGCTATGGGGCGCTGTTTATATTGGTGTATTCGAGATGGGTCTTAGTTTCGTATTATGGAATCAAGCTCTCAAGTTAACATCTAGTGCAAGTCGAGTTGCCAACCTGATTTTCTTGTCACCTTTACTGTCCATTTTTTGGTTATCTCAATTTGCTGGAGAGCCGATTCTACAATCCACTTTAGTTGGATTGGCCTGCATCCTAATGGGTTTGTTTGTTCAAAACTGGGCTAAAAAAGCAAAATAGCAAGGGGCATCGATGCCAGCTTTTATCTATCTATTACTTCCCATTGCCTTTTGGTCAGGAAACTACATTTTAGGGCGTTTATCTGTTTCTAATGGCATAGATCCTTATACCATCTCATTTCTCCGGTGGAGCGGAGCCTGCCTAATCATGCTACCGTTCGCCTATAAAAAACTCTGGTTAGAACGCAAGGTCATCGCAGAAAACTGGCCACTACTCACACTTTTCGGCTGGCTTGGCATCTGCAACTACAATTTATTTTTATACATTGGGCTCACTTCGACGACCGTTACCAATGCAGTACTGCTTAATTCAATTATGCCAGTGATGATTCTTATTACAGCGAGGATATTATTGGGGAGCAGAACGTCAAAACTTCAAAATTTAGGAATTCTAGTTTCTACTATTGGTGCCATTGTCATTGTTAGTCGTGGAAGTTTAGACACCTTCATACATCTAACCATTTCAACAGGCGATTTATGGATTATTGCTGCAGCGGTAAGTTGGGCGGTTTATTCCGTCTTAATTGCAAAAAGGCCGAAAGACATGTCTTTAATTGGCTTCTTCACCAGCACAGCCATCATAGGGTTGATCTTTCAGGCCCCTCTCTTTTTCTTATTCGGCGAGACACAACTCAAGAATTTAACTTTAGGAAATCTAAGTACTATTTTATACATGGCGCTCTTCGCATCCATTGGCGCATTCTTATGCTGGAATATAGGAATTCAAAAATTGGGAGCTGCCACTGCTGGGCAATTCATTCACCTACTTCCTGTTTTTAGTATTGGGCTGTCAGTTATCTTCCTGGGGGAAAGCCTATTTAGTTTTCACTACTTCGGCATTGTGCTTATATTTTCAGGTATTTTTGTGGCAACGATACTGCACAGCAAACACTAGCAAGCAACTTAAGGTTCACCTTTATAATGACTTGCTAGTCGAGGCACCAAAATAATCCGCAAATAGAGGGGGCAAAGAAGCCTGCTTTAAAATAGTAGCTTCTTCATGGGCAAGTACTCTTCCACCTTTTATCAAAAGAACTCTCCCACCAACCAAACTCGCCTCTTGTGGCAAATGAGTAACAAGCAGAGTCGTTAGCGAAAATTCATTAGTGACGTCATTCACAAGGTAGAGCATCTCTTCACGCAATGCTGGGTCCAATGCGCTAAAAGGCTCATCCAATAGCAGAATTGGCTTATTTCTAACTAAGGCACGGGCAATGGCAACACGCTGAGCTTGTCCACCCGATAGTTCTTGTGGAAAACGTCCCGCTTTATCAACAAGCTGAGTTTTTTCAAGAGCCCATATCACTTTATCTTTTTCACTTTCACTCAAACGTAAAGATGGCGACAAACCGATAGCAACATTTTTCCACACGTTTAACTGAGGGAATAAATTATCACTCTGAAACAATGTCGATATGGGGCGTTCATAAGGGGCCATTTTACTAAAGTCTTGACCATCAAAAGAGAGCTGGCCTTTTCCATCTAAGAAGCCACCCAACAACTGCAACAGGGTACTTTTTCCTTCACCACTGCCACCCAGTAAACTGGTGATACCGGGCTGAACATCGACTTGATAATGGGCAGAAAAAGCATCCCACTGATACTGCAAATCAACTTTCAACATTTGCTTTCCCTCCAATCAACCTCGATGAGGCGTAGAACAACACTAGGCAAAGCGTCAATAACACCACAGCCACACACGCTCCTTCCTCTAGCCGATAAGAACCGATCAACTGAAAAAGGTACAATGGCAAAGACACTAAACCTTGACTGCCAAACAGTGCAATTACCCCCATATCACCAAGGGATAAAAGAACAGCATAACCAAACGCCTGAGCAAGACTTTTTCTTATATGAGGCCACTCCAAGCACCACCTAGCCCAAGACCGAATCCCCAGACTTAAATACACATTTCTAAAGCGTCTTTCTTGCTGATATAAAATTGGCATCAGAGCACGTAAAACAAAAGGCAGCGCCATGACAGCATTAACCCAAACAACAACCCAATAACTGGATTCAAGCCCAATACCTAAATCTCGTAAAAACAAAAACATACCAGTGGCGATGACTAAGCCCGGCATCATCAAAATCAAGCTTCCAAGGTGTTCAATTTTATGCGGCAGCATACAAAGATACTTTCTCTCCATACAATATCGAGCCAGCACACCAAAACAAATCGCTAAAAGCACACTTATTACACCGGCTGGAAGCGCCACTTTTATTGATACAAAAGTAGCTTTCCACAAGCCTGATGACATTAACGTTTCAATAAAGACCGAAGAGAACACAGGCTCAAATATGGCTAAAAAGGGCGGAATAACCAAGATAAAAACACAAAATAATGAGATAACATCTGCACCCTTTGCCCATACGGAGTCCTTTAATTGAAACTGCTTAGTTTTCAACAAACTCGCATCTTGTCTATTTTTTGGAGCAAAGCGATAAACAAAAACAGCGAATAGGGTACAGATCACTACCTGCAGCAGGGACAAAAAGCTGGCTTTATTAAGATCAAACTCAAATCTAAGCGCTTGATAAATGGCTACTTCTAAGGTGCTCGACTTTGGCCCTCCCCCTAAACTGAGAACCACAGCAAAACTGGAAAAGCACAACATAAAGATAAGTAAGAAAGTACCGGGCAGCACTTTTTTAACATAGTGACATTCAATAAATCGAAATGCAGACCAACGGGAAAAACCCAACTGAGAAGCCTGTCGCCATTGTCCAGAAGGGATTAAATCGTAGCCTTGTAAAAGCAACCTAACCGCCAGCGGCATATTAAAAAACACATGCGCCAATAAAATTCCAACTAAACCATATAAAGGGATTTGAATACCAAACAATTGGTTCAGCCAACCCGAACGCCCATACACAACCACCAGCCCGAGTATGGCCACAATGGTTGGTACTACCATAGACACTGAGAAAAGTTGCAATAGAGATGAACGTCCAAAAAATCTTCGATGCGTCAGGCAAGAGGCAACAGGAATGGCAATAATGAGACTTAACCCACTACTCAGCAAAGCCTGCCACAAAGAGAACTTTATAATTCGCCAAAGGTAAGCTTGGGAAAGATAACTTCCCCACTCACTTATATCGCCATAACGTAAAAGAGCCGCCAAACTGGCAGCTCCTAATAGGATAAAAAACATCACTCCAAGCAGAGCTGGGAAAAGAGTTTTTAATGGCGATAGCAACATAAAAGCAGGCTATCGAGTTGTTGCTTCAAGCCACTCATTCACCCAAGCTTTACGATCCTTCGCAACACTCTCTGCTGGCAACACAAGGTTCGTGACAGGCTGAAGTGCCGTATCAAAAGCAGCAGGAAGCGGCTCTGTTGTCTCAACAACTGGCAACATCCAATTACCTGTTGCAATAGTGGATTGGAACCCCGGCTCTAAGATGAAATTCATAAAGCGCTTCGCCAGTTCTGCATTAGGTGCATTTTTCATAAGGGCTGCGACTTCCACTTGAGGGTATAAACCTTCACTTGCTGGGGCGGCTTTATATTTGTGCTCACCTTCGGCAACAATATGGTAAGCAGGGGATGTTGTGTAACTTAACACTACATCTGCTTCACCTTTAAGGAACAAGCTATAAGCGTCATACCAACCTTTAGTCACTGTCACAGTATGTTTAGCTAGGCTTTCCCAAGCATCAGCCGCTTCATCACCATAAACAGACTTCACCCATAACAGTAAACCTAAACCAGGCGTACTGGTTCTTGGGTCCTGATAAATAACGCGAAGATCTTGATTATCAACAATCTCTTTTAAGCTTTTTGGTGGTGTTGGCATCGTCTCAGAGTTATAAATAAAGGCGAAATGACCATGATCAAATGGTACAAAGTGATCGTCACTCCAGCCACCATCAAGCGTAACAGCAGAAGTATCTACTGAATGAGTAGCAAGCAGTCCCGTTTCCTTTGCTGCTTTCATTAAGTTCAGATCAAGGCCTAATAAGACATCTGCAGTAGACCCCTTATCTTCTAGTTGAACACGGGACAAAATTCCAACAGAAGAATCCAAAGCTACAAAATTTAATGTACAGCCACACTCTTTCTCAAAGTTTTTTTTGATTTTTGGACCCGGGCCCCAATCCGACGAGAACGAATCATAGGTATATACATTCAAAGTTTCTGCATTAGAAAAAGGTGAAATAAGGGCTATCATAGCAACAAGAATGGCAGCAGTAGAAGTAATCAGGTAATTCAAAGTGCGCTCCTAAAAATAAGTGAGCGGCGTGGGCAAGACAAGCAAATCACCAGGTAAGTTTCATGATAATTTGCGAACTCAATTCCTACGCCAGCATAATCTGGATCAGGTTCAATGGGTTAGCGAAAATCCTGCTTCTCAGTTTTAGTCGCAAAGACTAAAACACCCCATGAGTATCGACGCTATTGTAATAGAGTTACCTAGTGGAAGTCTATTTGATCTATCACTCTAGAAACGGCCCCTTGGTTTCTTAATGCAAACTCTTGAGCAGCTGTACCGGTTTCATCTTGCACAGACTTATCTCTAGCCAAGATTTCAAGCTGCGTAATTAAGTTGAGTTCATCTGAGCAACGAATAGCACCACCAGCCTCAATAAGTTGATTGGTAATATCCAAAAAGTTGAAGGTATGTGCCCCCACCAGAACTGGTCGAGCCAGTAGTGCTGGCTCTATTGGGTTGTGCCCACCTCGCTCTATTAGGCTACCACCCACGAAGGCAACATCAGAGGCTTGGTAGTAATGCATCATTTCACCCATTGAGTCGCCGACAACAACTTGCAAGTTTTGCCATTCTTCTAAAGGTGTTTCACTACGAAGCGCTACAGAGTTAAACTCTTTTTTGGCTAAATCAAAGACACTACTAAAACGTTCGGGGTGTCGGGGAACAAGTATTAACAGTGAATCAGGTTTGTTTTTCAGCAAAGCAGCATGAGCACGCAGTAATACCTCATCCTCTCCTTCATGGGTACTTGCTCCTATCCAAACAAAGCGACCACCCAACTGCTGACGCCAATCATCGACCAACACAGCCTGAGGCACACTTAAGTCAAACTTAATATTGCCAGTCACAGAAACATCTTTCGCACCGAGCTGTTTGATTCTGTTTGCATCCGCCTCGGCGTGTGAAAAAAAATGATTTGGTAGTAAAAACAACGTCGAAGATAAAGTCGAAATTTTTTGATAGCGCAGAAAAGAACGCTCACTTAAACGCGCATTAATAATATCTACACGTAAACCATGCAACTTTGCCTGTTTGAGTAAGTTGGGCCAAAGCTCTGTTTCTACGATTAGTAAGTGCTTACATTGCAATCGCTTCAACGCTATTCGTAGACAAAGGGTATAATCAAGAGGAAGGTATTTATGGTCAGCAAAAGGAAAAAGCTTTGTAGCCTGCTCAGCACCAGTTGGTGTCATCGTAGTAATTAGTACTGCATGTTGAGGATACTTTCTTCGCCACTCATCCAATAGCGGGCGAACTGCCAATACCTCTCCAACCGAAGCACAATGAATCCAAATATCCGCTTGCTGTTCAGGCCAGAAGCCAAAAGCTTCTTTCATTCGATAGTTTGAATATTTCCTTTTAAAGCTCCACGCCTTCCACAATAAGAAAGGCGTAACTAGAAATAATAGAAAAGAGTACAACCACATAATTAGTCTGTTGGCTCACTAAACTGCTGACTATGCAGTTGAGCATAAGCACCATTTTTAGCGAGCAATTCGCTATGGGAACCTTGTTCAATAATTTCGCCTTTATCAACTACTGCTATAATATCTGCATTTTCTATGGTTGAGAGGCGGTGGGCTATCGCAATGGTAGTGCGATTCTGCATTAAACCATCCAAAGCCGTCTGTATCGCCCTTTCGGATTCTGTATCTAAAGCAGAAGTCGCCTCATCCAAAATAAGAATTGGGGCATTCTTCAAAATTGCTCTTGCAATAGCAATACGTTGTCTTTGACCTCCAGATAGCAGCACACCATTTTCGCCAACCATGGTATTTAAACCATCATCTAAGTCCTGAATAAAGTCCCACGCATTAGCGGCTTTTGCCGCTGCAATCACTTCTTCATCTGTACTTTCTCTCAAGTACCCATAGGCTATATTTTCGCGAATCGTACCATTAAACAGCACAACTTGCTGATTCACTAAGGCGATATTCGATCGTAAGGAAGCCAGCTCATAATTTTCTATCTGCAAGTCGTCAATTCGTATCTCACCAGATTCAATGTTATAAAATCTAGGTATCAAGTTCGCCATAGTGGACTTACCACCACCAGAACGCCCCACCAAAGCAAGCGTTTTACCTGCTGGGAGCTTTAGACTAATATTCTTTAGGGTTAGGCTCTCCGACTCTGGGTATTTGAATGACATATTGCGCAGTTCAATATCCCCCTTTAAGTGATTTGTTTTAACTGATCCAGTGTTTTCTTCTTCCTTCATATCAAGGAATTCAAAAATACTGTATGAAGCAGCAATACCCTTTTGCAGAGTGCTATTCACGTCAGTTAATTGGCGGATCGGTTTCCCTAACATGCCCGCCGCAGTTAAGAAGGCTATAAAATCACCTGAAGTCATATGAGCGCTAATTGTTGGGCTCAACGCGAACCAAATCAAAATAGACATAGATATCGCAAGAAGGAATTGCACAATAGGAACATTCAAGAACTTTGTCTTTTCCATCTTTAATTGTGACCGCTGATTCTCTTCAGCTGCTAAGCGAAAACGCTCTATTTCATATTCAGTACCGCCAAAAATTTTTACTACTTCTTGGCCTTTAATCGCCTCAGAAGCAACATCAGTAACCCCGCCCATTGCGTTTTGGATACGCGTGCTTAGCTTACGGAAACGTTTAGATGCATAAGAAACAACAAGCCCAATTATAGGCACAACCAATAAAAACAAAATTGATAAGCGCCAGTTCATATAGAGCATATAACCTAACAAACCTATCACTGTCAGGCCCTCTCGTAGCAATACACGGGCAGCCTGAGTAATAGATCCTATAACTTGTTCGGTATCATACGTTAACTTCGCTAATAACCGACCTGTAGGGATAGAGTTAAAGTAACTAGATGGCAGTAAAACCAGTTTGTCAAACATACTCGTACGAAGGTCAAACACCACTTTATTAGCCACTTTGGCCATAAAATAGCCACCTAAAAATGTCCCGATTCCACGCACAATAAAAATAGCCAAGATAGCAAGGGGGATTAGTGTACGACTGTCCGTTATTTGACCTTCGGATACGACATCAACTATATGCTTCAACAAAGCGGCTAATGCCGGTTCCATGGCTGCGTAAAGTAAGTAGCCGATGATACTAAGTAATAAATATACCCATGAAGAGCCCACATAACGAAGAAGACGAAAATAGATTTTCATACCAGAAGGTTTCGTAGTTGTTTCTTCAACTTTAGCTATATCGCCTTGCATTTAAAGGTTCGCCTTTTTAATTATTGACGTTGTGGAATAGCCATCAACAAAAGATAGAACTTTCACATCACCGCCCTGCTTAAGCACATGCTCGGCGCCGACTATTGTATCGATACTATAGTCTCCACCCTTAACTAATATATCAGGAGATAAAGCTTCAATAATTTCTTGTGGCGTATCTTCATCAAACCAAGTTACCCAGTCGATTGCTCCCATACCTTCAAGTACTGCCATTCTATGAGTCAGGTCATTAATAGGGCGTTTTTCACCTTTTAATCGCTTGACCGAAGCATCCGTGTTCACTGCCACAATCAAACGATCACCTAACGCTTTCGCCTGTTTCATATAAGTGACATGCCCTGGGTGTAAAATATCGAAGCAACCGTTTGTAAAAACCACTTTTTCGCCATTCATTTGAGCAAACTTAATTTGTTCTAGAAGTCCATTCGGAGATAAAACACCAAAATTTGCAGAATGCGAGCGTTGATACATAATCGCCTCAAGCTGGTCTGCCAAAATAGATGCTGTTCCTAACTTCCCAACAACAAAACCGGCTGCCTGATTCGCATACTCCACTGCATCACAGAAACGTTTGCTCGTCACATAAACAGCTGTCAGAACAGCAACAACCGTATCACCAGCGCCAGTCACATCAAAAACCTCCCTTGCCGCTGTAGCAAGAGAGAACGGTGCCTTGCCGTCTTCAAAAAGCACAAGACCATCTTCGCCACGAGTTACCAACAAAGCCTGCCAATCATGCTTTTCTCGAAGCTCATTCGCTTTTTCTTCCAGCTCTTTGAAAGAACCACAAACACCGACGATGTTTTCAAACTCCAGTAAATTAGGCTTTACTAGCGTTGCCCCCTGATAAATAGAAAAATCATTACCCTTAGGGTCAACGAGGCTTGGAACTTGAGCGTCATTAGAGGCTTGAATAAGCCTTTGTACATCAGCCAAGCAACCTTTTGCATAATCTGAATAAATGACTGCATCAACGTCTTTCAAGCAGGCTTCAACTTGTTTAAAAACCGCTTCATTTTGCGACAAGCTATCAACACGCTCTTCAAAATCCAGACGAATCAATTGTTGATGGCGACTCATCACTCTTAACTTGGTAATAGTTGGTAAATCCGGAGAAGATACAAACTGACAGCTGACACCCTCTTTCTCTAGGCACTTCTGGAGTACATTGGCATTTTCATCATTACCAACAACACCAACCAAGGTGACTGACACACCCAACTTAGCCAACCCTAGAGCGACATTGGCCGCGCCACCAGGCCTATCTTCAATGTCAGATACTTTTACTACTTGGACCGGAGCTTCTGGAGAAATACGTGAAGTACCACCATGCCAGTAACGATCTAGCATCACATCCCCAACAACAAGAATGTGCTTATCCTTAAAATTCAAATATGAAGAGTTCATAACCATATAATCGTCGATTTTTTAAAGCCGCCATCTTATCATACTCATCAATCAAGTTGGACATACCAATAACACATGAAATAAGGCTATTTATATTATGCTGAGCTCTTCTCTTCCAAAGTGCGAAGACTTCCTATTCGAACAATTACTGGAAAACTGGCACAAGTATGGAATAGATAAAGATCAAGGATTTAGTTACGAAAGTTTAAACCATGATTTAAGCCGTAATCGAGTCGGGCGCATTCGCCTACTGACACAATGTCGACAGCTGTATACTTTTAGCCATGCTGTAGCGGTTAAAAACAAAAAACACTGGGAAGCAAGTTTACAACCTTTATTTGAATTCATTATCACTCATTATTTCCAAGATAATAGGTGGATATTTTCATTAGATGACGAGCTCAATGTACAAGACACTCAGTCTGACGCCTATGCACTCGCGTTTGTTCTGCTATCGTTCAGTCACTATTATCAAGTAACGAAAGATGCTAGAGCTCTTTCTTACATAACAAAGACTCATCGTTTTCTGATCGACCATATGCAAGCAGATACGGGTGGATTCTATGAGGCCTACCCTATTAATAATTCGCAAATACGTCGACAAAACCCTCACATGCATCTATTGGAGGGCTATATTGCAGCTTATGAAACCACGCAAGAGGAAGGCTATAAAACAGTCATTAATTCGCTGCTTGAATTAGCACTTAGCCATTTCTATGACAGTAAAAGTAAGACCTTAATAGAGTTTTTCCATCACGACTGGACAGTTCACAATGAGATAGGCCATCAAATAGAACCGGGACACCATTTCGAATGGGTATGGCTACTTCATCAGGCTTATAAAATCGAAGCCAATCCAGAATACCTAGAGCTTGCGCACCATTTGTGGGGTACGGCCATTAAACATGGCCTATCAGAAAAAGGTGGAATTTATAATCAAATCAGTAACCTAGACTATCAGGTATTAGACAGGGAAAAGCGCATCTGGCCTATTACGGAATACTTAAAAGCAATTACTGTCCTACCCATAGGCAAAGAGGAAAAGCAACATAGAATAGAAGTCGCTTTTACCTTCATCAAAGAATATTATTTCTTAGATGAAGGCCGATGGAACGAATATTTAACCGAGGATAACCAAGCCAAAGACTACCCCTTACCAGGCACTAGCACCTATCATATTTTTCTCGGCCTTACGGAAGTGATAACATGGGCAAAATTGAATTCACAGGCTTCCAAACCATAGGTTGGTATATAGAAGCAGACAGGGCTAAGTCGCTAGTTTAAAGTACTTTAGCAGCCCTCCAATACAGGACAATACATTATGTATATCGTGACAGGCGGAGCCGGATTCATCGGCAGTAATATTATTAAGGCTCTTAATGATAAAGGGATCAGCAATATTCTTTTGGTGGATGATCTTACCGATGGAAAAAAATGTTTAAACCTTTCTGACTTAAACATTGCTGATTACATGGATATGTACGACTTTCTGGACGCCATACAGAATGATACTTTAGACATAACACCTACCGCTGTTTTCCATGAAGGTGCCTGTTCAGCAACCACTGAATGGAATGGTAAATATGTCATGGATGTTAATTATCAATATTCAAAAGCCGTGTTAGCCTTTTGCCTCTCTCATAAAGTGCCATTTTCCTATGCTTCTTCTGCTTCTGTTTATGGCTCAGGTCCAATTTTTGAAGAATCTCGCCAACATGAAAAACCGCTGAACATGTACGCTTATTCAAAGTTTCAATTTGATCAATACGTACGCAATATTTTACCTACTGCAAAAAGCCAAATCGTTGGTTTTCGTTATTTCAATGTATATGGTCCAAGAGAGCAACACAAAGGCAGCATGGCAAGCGTTGCCTTCCACCTAAGAAACCAAGTCTTAGCAGACGAAAATCCAAAACTTTTTGGTGCATACGATGGTTACGAAGCTGGCGGGCAAAGTCGTGATTTCATATATGTTGAAGACCTTGTGAATACCAAACTTTGGTTTTTAGAAAATTCAGATAAAAGTGGTATTTTCAATCTAGGAACAGGGAGTGCTGAACCTTTTAGGACCATAGCAGAAACGGTAATAAACCATTATAAAAAAGGGGAAATCGAATACATTCCATTTCCTGAACATTTAAAAGGTGCCTACCAAAGCTTTACGCAAGCCGATATTACCAAACTACGTCAAAGTGGTTACGATGGGCATTTTCGAGGCCTAGCCCAAGGTGTTCAAGATTATTTAAACTGGTTAGATAATCATGGCTAAATATTTACTCGTTGGTCCATCTTGGGTTGGTGATATGGTGATGGCTCAAAGCCTATTCATAACCATAAAAAATCAAGATAAAGACGCCATCATTGATGTGATTGGACCAAATTGGTCATTACCTATTTTAGCTCGTATGCCACAAGTGCGTAATGCTATTGCGCTACCTACCGCTCATGGTGAGTGGAGCTTGAAGACTCGAAAAGCATTAGGCGCATCCCTGCAAAACGAACACTATGATCAATCGATTGTGTTACCACGATCATGGAAAAGTGCTCTTGTTCCATTTTTTGCCAAGATAAAACATCGTATCGGGTTTCATGGTGAGCAAAGATACTTTTTGCTTAATGAACGTCGAAAACTAGACAAGTCCATTCTTAACCAGACCGTTAAACGATTCGTTTCTCTTGGCGTAAATAAATCAGAAGCTTATCCACCTAAGCAACTTCCTGATCCAAGCCTACAAGTGGATACTGAAAACCAAGCAGAACTCTACAAAAAGTTAGAGTTAAGTCAAAGGCCTGCCATCGCCATGATGCCAGGAGCCGAATTTGGCCCTTCTAAACAATGGCCATTAAGTCATTTCAGAGAAACAGCCCAGCACTTCATTCAAGAAGGCTATCAGGTCTGGGTGTTAGGGGGTCCAAAAGATATCGAAGAAGGTAATGAAATCACAAAGAATCTTGGTGAATTTGCATTTAATCTTTGTGGAAAAACACAACTCATTGATACCGTCGACCTATTAGCGGCCGCAGAAAAAGCAATCAGTAATGACTCAGGGCTTATGCACATTGCAGCCGCTGTTGGCACCCACGTCCATGCAATATACGGTTCAACCAGCGAATTATTCACTCCTCCTTTGACAGAAAAAAGTACCATTCACAACCTTCACTTGGAGTGCTCTCCTTGTTTTAAACGGCAATGCCCTTTGGGTCATACTAACTGCCAAAATAACCTATTACCTAAAGACGTCATTACCGCCGTATCAAACCCGAAAACTAGGATCAATCCAAGTGATTAGTATCATTACTGCCATACACAACCAGATAGGAATGAATAAAATATTCCTTGAATATCTCAAGAAAAACACGAAAAGTGAATTTGAGCTTATTATTATTGATAATAAGTCTACCGATGAAAGCGCTGATTTTTTTGAAAAGCACGGCGCTACTGTTATTAGAAATGATGGAAACTATTCATATCCCTATTCTCAAAACCAAGGGATTAAAGCTTCCTCAGGCGAATACATGTGCTTTTTAAATAATGACATTATCGTTGGAAAGCACTGGGATGAGACCTTAATTCAAAGTATGGAAAGCAATGGGCTAGAAGTTGCTACTAGCTGTGGCGTTGAGAGAATCGAGGATGAAGTTCAAAGCAAAAAGCTAAAAAGACGCTGGAAAAAAATCAAGAATACGCTATCCATATTTGGAACTCATGAAAAAAACCTCAGAAGAATGCATAAAATCATGTATAAAAACTGGGATAGATTTACCGATGAACGCAGAAACAAGTTTCAAGGTAAAGTAATAGAAGGTTTTGTAGGAAACACCGTTGTGATCAAGCGCTCTGCGCTTGATAAAATAGGTTTATGGGACGAAAGAATTCAAGGCGCAGACTTTGACCTTTCGATGCGAGTAAAAAAACGTAGCATTGAACATGGTGATATAAAACCTATCCATATTGCATTAGACGCTTTCAATCATCACTATATTAGATTAACCATCAAAACAAAATTCCCTCCATTCAAAGATAGAGATAATCTAATCAGCGTGGAAGAAAAATGGGGGGAAGAGGCTATGTCTAAATATCTCTAACGATAAGGCACCAAATAATTATAGAGGCAAGACCATTTTATAATTATGGAAAAATGGATATATAGACAGCTTTTTGACCAAAGCTATCACTACAAATAAATTCGAATATGCGTTAAAAGTGAGAAACGATGAAGATCAGTGCATTTACATTTATAAAAAATGGGCAATTACTCGGCTACCCCTTCCTACAAAGCATAGAGTCAGTTTTGGACTTGGTAGACGAGTTTGTAATCAGCGTTGGTGATGGTGAAGACAATACCCTAGAAGCACTAAAATCTCTTAACAATGACAAAATACGCATTATAGAGACAAACTGGAACGATAAAATGCGCTCTCGTGGATATGTTTATGGCCAGCAGAAAATGATTGCACAATTTAACTGTACAGGTGATTGGGCTTTCTATTTAGAAGCCGATGAAATAGTCCATGAAGAGGACATTGAAAAAATCCGTTCTGTTTGTCAAAAATACCTGAACGACCCTGAAGTTGAAGGCATTGCCTTCGATTATATCCATTTCTGGGGAAACGAGAACACTTATATAGACTCATCACACTGGTACCGCTCTGAAGTTAGGATCATACGTAACTCAATCAGAACCTATGCACCTGACGGCCTATATTGGATTGTCCTCGATGGTAGAAAGGGTCGAAGATACCCAAAAGCCATTCGACCTGGAATTAAGATGTACCATTATGGTTGGACAAGAACGATTGACCAATTAGAGAAAAAAGATGAAAAGGTAAGTCAGTACTGGAATAGAAGTGCAGAAAAAGTCAGCTATGATCAAATAGATCCATTAATTATGCGACATTTTACAGGGAAGCATCCAAAGGTCATGCAATCTATTTTTAACAGCGGCTCTAATGGAATGTTTATACCAAAGCCTAAGAACGGTATACCAAAAGAATACAAACGCTATCGTTTGAAAGATAAAATAGAAAAAATCTTTAACGTCGATCTCAGCAAAAAGCATTATAAGCTAGTTAAAAATTAATAGAATCGATGTAGGCTTCTTTACAAGATATAATATTAAAAAGCCTACATCATTCACTCTCTATCTGTAGATTAAAACATCTCTTCTAATAGGTGGTTAAAGGTATACTGCTTTTTATCGATATCACTAATCGGTTGTACCGGAGATAAAATAAACGCTTCTAGAGACCTATCTTCATAGCCATACAAATAGACATTCTCTGGCCTATACCCCTTTAGCTTTTTCACATTCAAATTAGTAGTAATTAACTTTTTATTCTCAAACATAGCCTCTATTACACGTAAGGTTATACCGTCCTGATCGCCTTGAGCTATATCAACTAAAATATCGCTACGCTTCACCTCAGACAGATATTCGTCAAAGCTTAAATACTTATCTGTGGTAATTTCTATTTCTTGCGAATTATATTCCTTGCTTTTCTCTCGAACCACATGAAAATATACATCAACAGCAAGTGTTTTTAGCTTTTTTTCGATAGTACGTAACGTGCCTAAACGGCCTTTATCCACACCAGAGAAAAAAACCCTTTTCTTGTTATTTTGCTTTATTTCATTATTAATTAAAGATGAAGAATGAATTTGATTATGAAAAATAAAGCCATATTTATCGACATCCTGGCGATCAAAAGTCCATACCTCAATTGACTTCCTACGAACATACGACAAAAATAGCTTCCTATTTTTTGAAGTCATTGATGAAATTGGATTCCATAACCAAACTTTAGGTTTACCAATTTCACGATATATCTGATCTAAGAGGATGATATCTTCAATAGCGAAGGCTAAAACTGAGTTATGGTTACCAGCAGAAAAAGGTAAGAAAGCTTTAAATCTCTCCCAAGTTTTATTCTTAGGCGAAACGTAAAATTGATTTTCAAAAATCACATCAAAGTGATCAGGGTTGACGTCCCGCATCAAAAAATGAGAGATATAAAACTCATTAGAAACAATACAAGCTTTCATTAAAAGTATTTATCCACTCCGTTCACACAACGTACTAGCTTTTCTTCAAGGGCTTTCTGATAAATGTCATGATTTTTATCGAGCATGTCTCGAGAATTTTCATTATGATAAATGTGATAACCGACTGCTTTAAACTTCAAATAAATACGATCTAAACCGCTGTTGAGTAAACGAATTACCATCTCACTGTCTTCTCTACCCCAGCCTTCAAAATCTTCGTTATAGCCATTTACCATGATCGCATCTTCTTTCCATAGGGCGAAGTTACAACCCCTAGTCGACTTATCTGTGTTACGAATTTTGGTAAATAAGCTACTCAATAGATTAGAGTCAATCATATTATGGCGATTACGAATATCAGGACTGAAAAAAGAAGGGCTAAGCTTCTCCTTCAAAACCTGCTTACTTACTTCAGGGCCTAATAACACCCTACCACCCTGAACAAAACACTTATTTTTAGCAGCGTTGGCATGAGATTCAATAAAAGTTTTCGGTAAATAAAGATCACCATCAACAATCACTAAATAATCACCTTGGGCTTTAGCTATCGCTTTGTTTCGGCTCGCAGCTAAGCGAAAACCGGTATCCTCTTGCCAAGAGTGAAACAAAGTTGTTGGAAAGTCTTCCATATAACCCTGAATCATTTCTACCGTGTCAAGTTTGGAGCCATCATC
Source organism: Marinomonas sargassi (assembly GCF_025716875.1). Taxonomy (GTDB): domain Bacteria; phylum Pseudomonadota; class Gammaproteobacteria; order Pseudomonadales; family Marinomonadaceae; genus Marinomonas; species Marinomonas sargassi. The sequence continues at coordinate 182,806 of NZ_JAOVZB010000001.1, forward strand.
AGCGATAATTACTTCATAAGGAAGTAAAGTTTGCGCTTTAATACTATCTAACGTCACAGAAAGAGCTTCTTTCCAGTTATATGTGGTAACGATCAAACTAATTCTCATTTCTTTGTTCTCTTAGCCACAAATCAATGTATTTAACAAACGTAGAGTGCATACCCAACCAAGCTAGGATGAAACCATGCTTCCCATCTAAAAATCCCAGTTTAATAAAGTACATTTTTATAAAGCACCCCCAAGCATGAATTAACGCTTTCATTAAACTGGACTTTTTCTTACCTTCTCTCTGGTCACTCCACGCTTTAAGGTAACCTGTTGTTTTAGAAATATAGTGATGTAAGTTGTCATAAGTATCATGCAGCAACACCCCCTCAATCACTTTTTTCACATGCGCGCCATCGGGAACTAAGATCTTTTCATGAACTAAATCATCATTATATTGAGTCAAATTCCTAGGATAAAAACGAATAATCCAATCCGGACTCCAACCAGAGTGTTTAATATATTTCCCAAACGCTTTACTAAAGCGGTTCACAAGAAAGCAAGTATCTAAAGCTTCTGTATCCGCTAAACGTAACAAAGATTTTTTAAGCTCCTCAGAAACCACTTCATCAGCATCCAAAGCTAAAACCCAATCCGTTGTCATATGAGATTGAGCTATTTGCCTTTGCTTACCGAACCCGGGCCAAGGAAGGCTAGTATAAACAGACTGTGTATATGACTTTGCAATGTTAACGGTTTCATCTTCACTGCCTGAATCGACAATCACAATCTCATCAACCCACTCCACTACTGAATCCAAACACATTTTTAGGTGAGCAGCTTCATTTTTAACTATCATTAATACGCCAATAGTCTTTTTTTCCGACGATACCATTCAATTAAACCCATTCAATCTTAATCAAGTTTTTCCAATAAATAATACTGTTTTTAGTTCACCTATGAATCACCAAACAAATCACGGCTATAAACTTTATCTTCAACATCGAGTACATCTTCTGTTATTCGATTCGCAACTATTACATCCGATATTTTTTTAAACTCTTCTAGGTCAGTTATAACTTTAGAGTTGTAAAAGGAATCTTCACTTAAAGCAGGCTCATAAACAACCACTTTAACGCCTTTCGCCTTAATTCGCTTCATAACCCCCTGAATAGCTGAGGCTCTAAAATTATCCGAGCCAACTTTCATTACAAGGCGATAAATACCTACCACTTGAGGTTTCTTTTTTAGAATTGACTCAGCAACAAAGTCTTTCCTTGTTACATTGGCATCAACTATAGCTCGAACTAGATTATTAGGCACCTTGTCATAGTTAGCTAAGAGCTGTTTAGTGTCTTTTGGCAAACAATAACCACCATAACCAAAGGAGGGGTTATTGTAGTGGTTTCCAATACGAGGGTCTAAACCTACCCCACAAATAACCTGCCTGCTATTAAGGTTATGCGTCTCTGCATAACTATCTAACTCATTAAAAAAAGCTACTCTCATAGCCAAGTAAGTATTAGCAAAAAGTTTAATAGCTTCCGCTTCTGTTGAGGAAGTCAACAAAACATCCACTTCTTTTTTATTTGCTCCTTCAACTAGAAGCTCCGCAAAAACTCTAGCCCGCTCGGACTCCTCCCCGACAATAATACGAGACGGGTATAAATTATCGTGCAGAGCTTTACCCTCACGCAGAAACTCTGGGGAAAAAATTAGATTATTTGTTGAAAAACGCAACATCGCAGATTGGGTATAGCCCACAGGCACTGTGGACTTAATAATCATAATTGCATCTGGGTTAATCGACATTACATCCTGAATAACACTTTCAACATTACTTGTATCGAAGTAATTGGTGTCAGGATCATAGTCCGTTGGCGTTGCAATAATGACATACTCGGCACTTTGGTAAGCCCCTACCTTATCCAAGGTAGCAAGAAAGTTAAGTGGCTCTTCAGTCAGGTACCTTTCTATATCTTTATCCTCAATTGGTGATACTCCGCTATTAAGCATCTCCACTTTTTCAGGGACAATATCTAACGCTATTACTTGATTAAATTTTGCCAGTAAAATCGCATTAGAGATTCCTACATACCCTGTGCCCACAACAGTTATTTTCATAAGCTTTTCCTAATCAGTTCTCGCCAAAGACAAACTGATTTTATAGCTCATATATTACAAACAATAAGACGATAAGCTGCTCTGGATCGCACTATTGACAGAGATTTATCGAAGAAAACGCAAAATCTATGTTTCTGAGCTAGGCTTTAAAGAAAATAATAAGGAATACAATATGAAGTTTGAGTTGGTAGATCGTCAAGGCTATATCCCCGACCTTAATTACGGTGAAGCAAATCAAGAACTCTCTTGTTTCATCCCACATAACTATTCATTCACGCAAGCAAACTACAGCAATGGCGAAGGTATCGCCGTCGTTAGCAACCACTCTTGGCACTTCTTTTTCACTCAAGAAGGAATTGGCGTGCAACTAGTGGATGGGATCGTCACGTTAAGAGAAGCTGAGCGTTTTTTAATGGATATCAAGCAGCATATATGGGGAGTAAACCATCAAGTACAGATATTTATAGCTGGTGTAACACCGAAATAAAGCTATATGCATATGCAAGCAACGCCACTTTAGCCCTCTATCCTTTGAGGGCTTTTTTTGAAATTTGAATCAAGAAGCTTCTTTAAGCAATCTTTTTGACCACTGACTCCAAGAACCTACGTAAACCAATTTCGCAGACATTCCAGCGTAATTCAGTGCCAGCACATTATGGCATGCGGTCACACCCGAGCCACAATAATATACATAGTCATCCCCAGTCGACATCAACCAATCTTGCCATTCAACATGAAGCTGTTCCGAAGGTTTAAAATAGCCATCCCTATCTAAGTTGTCAGCAAAAGGCCTATTAATTGCGCCAGGGATGTGTCCTGCGATTGGATCTATAGTCTCATTCTCACCATTAAATCTATCTGACGCTCTTGAATCCACTAGCTGAAAGCTTCGCTGGTCAAGATTATTGATAACTGCTTTTTCTTCAACACTCCATGGAAAAGAGACATCCAATTTAGACTCACTAGCGAGATATTGACTATTTTCAACAGTGGTATCAAAACCTTCTTTCAACCAAGCTGGATAGCCGCCATCTAAGACTCGAACATCAATACCTTGCTGAGCAATCATCCACCATGCGCGAGCCGCTATTGCACCACCCATATCATCATAGATCACCACCTGACTGGATGAAGTAATCCCCCAAAGCTGAAGCTGTTTAGCAAAATCGGATTCTGTTGGTAACGGGTGACGACCAGACTTTTCTGTTTCCTGACCAGCGAGTTCAGTATGAAGGTCGACAAAAATAGCCCCCGGAATATGCCCTTTATCGTATTCTTTTTGGCCTTTAGAGAGATCAGTCAAATAAAATCGACTATCCAAGAGGACTAAGCTTTCTTGGCCTATCAGCTCTTTTAGTTCTGCAGCACTTATTAGCGTTTTCATCTCTTTGATTGCTCCTCAAGTATCGGCCATCAAACTAAAAGATAACCTATCGACTCTACTTAACCTTTTGTTTTTTTGTTAAAATTTATAGCTTACACCGCTCATGGACAGTTTTATGTTACGCATCGATCTCATTCTAACCGAGCGCAAGCTAGCGAAGTCCCGCTCGCAGGCTCAAGCATTTATCAAAGCAAAACGCGTGTCTTATAAGCAAGATGATAAATGGCTCCTTACGAACAAACCCAGCCTTATACTCCCCTCTGATATCGAATTAAAAATTGCTCACGATGAATCTGATAAGTACGTTTCACGCGGGGCCTTGAAACTAGAAGGCGCGCTAAAACACACTCAGCTGAATATCCAAGGGTTCCAAGTACTAGATATCGGCCAATCTACTGGAGGCTTTAGTGATTGCGCCTTACAACATGGAGCTGCGCATATTGTTGGTATTGAGGTCGGGCACGACCAGCTTGATAAAAGCCTAAGAAACAACAAACAAATCACTTGTTTAGAGGGGGTTAATGCGCGCTCCCTCACGGCTCAGGACTTAGGCTCAAATTTTCCCGACAATGGCTTTGATCTTGCTGTGATGGATGTATCCTTCATTTCCCAAACAAAAATCCTGCCTCAGCTGCCTGATTTGCTAAGTTCAAGCGGACACCTAATCACATTAGTCAAACCGCAATTTGAAGTTGGGCCAGAATTTATTGGTAAAGGCGGGATAGTAAAAAACACCAGGAGAGTAGAACAACTATCAAGAGATATCCAAGCCTTTGTTACAGAGCTAGGATTTACCGTTCGCACCTATATTGAAAGCCCTATTAAGGGTGGAGATGGCAATCGCGAATATCTACTCTGGGCAAGTAAACAGCAATCTAATTATTAAAGAGGCTCATCATGATTGTTCGAGCGAGAAGGGGCAATGTTTGACGCTTCTTTTTCCTCTAACGTCTCAATATATTTCCTTGCCATATAAAAACCTAAGCAACCAAATATAACTGACCCCACAGCCTGACCAAACAAAATACCATTGGCATCCATAAACAAGGCAAAAAACGCAATGAGAGGCCAAGTTCCCAATGTTGCGCGGCCAAAGTTTAAAAGCGTTGAAACAAAAGGCTTACCCAAATTGTTGAATACAGCAATGGCGATGAAGAGGAGGCTTTGAAAAAAGAAGCTAAAAGAAACGAAAGTAGAAAAAAACCTTATCAGTTCAGCGCTTTCCGCTGAAGCATTAAAAACTTCTACTAACCAGTCCTGTACTTGATATAAAAACACACACAATACGGCACAATAGCAAAACGCATAAAGTACAGCACTGCTAATGGCATTATGCATTCTATCAAATCGAACAGCCCCATAGTTTTGGCCAAGCACTGGCCCAACAGCACCTGATAACGCAAAAATACCACAAAAGACCACAGGAATGACTCGCCCGATAATAGCCACAGCTGCAACAGCATCATCACCAAACGATGAGGTATATTCCATGACAATGGCATTAGCCAAGGGAGAAGACATGTTAGTTAGCATTGCTGGCACAGCGATCAGCGAAATCCCTTTCGCGTCTTTAATGAATTCCATTAAATCAAAAGTGCCCAACATCTTATGGATATGCATGACGCCATGATACGAAATTGCCACCATAAAGAATCGCGCTAACAAAGAAGCGATTGCCGCGCCCTGCACCCCTAATCCAAGACCAAAAATTAAAATAGGATCCAGCACCGCGTTGACGATTCCACCAGCCAAGGTCACATACATAGCACGCCGAGCATCACCAAGCGCACGCATTATGCCCGCACCTATCATGCTCGCCATCACCGCAGGCATGCCCAAGATCAGAATTTGTAAATAGTCTGTTGCAAGATCCAGCGTTCTGCCTGTTGCACCAATATATAAGAGGATATGAGGTACTTTTGGCCACAACCACCAAACTACGATAGAGGAGAAAAATACGCCATAAACCAAAACGTTCACTGCACGTCGTTTTGCGAGATCAATATTCCCCGAACCTATTGCCTTAGAAACTAATGCTGTTGCCGAAATAGAGACAGCAATCCCTATTGAAATAGTGAAAAATATTATAGCGCTGGCAAAACCCACCGCTGCAACGGCTTCTTTCTCTCCCAGCATAGAAAGGAAAAACATATCGACAAGGTCAACCAAGAAAATAGACATCAGCCCCAATGCACCTGTCAAAGACATGCTAAACACATGTTTTAAGGTGGAGCCTTGTGTCAGTTTCGCCCTTTTAGGCATATTTATTTCCTAAAAATACAATGGTTTATTACGAAAAAAGCCGGACAACCAATGCTTATCCGGCTTGATAACATATCATTTCTAGAGACTTATGCAGCGCCTAGTTAATGTATGTGGCTATTTTCGCTGTTAAAGACAATTTTCTCAACCTCTGAATAGCGTTCTGCAAAATGAACGGTTACTCCTTCTTTGACAGAGTCCGGTAGCTCTTCATAATCGCCACGATTCGGTTCAGGTAGAATTATTTCCTGAATTTTACTGCGCTTAGCTGCGATAATTTTTTCGCGAATACCTCCTACTGCCAACACCTGACCCGTCAAAGTTAGCTCCCCTGTCATCGCAAGGCCTTTTCGTACAGGTTTGTTTTTCGCCAATGACATTAACGCTGTAGCAATCGTAATACCTGCACTCGGGCCATCTTTTGGTGTTGCCCCTTCAGGTACATGCAAATGAATAAAACTCTTATCAAAAAACTCAGGTGATTTTTGATAGCTTTTAGTATGGGAGAACACATAAGAGTAAGCAATTTCAGCCGACTCTTTCATGACATCACCGAGTTTTCCAGTCACTTTTAAGCCACGAGTTAAGTCATGTACCTTGTTGGCTTCAACAGGTAAGGTTGCTCCCCCCATGGAAGTCCAAGCTAACCCAGTCACAACACCAACCCCTTGCAGAGTTTTTTCAGCGCGAAAATAGGGCATACCTAGAAGCTCTTCTACGTCTTTCACACCAACATTAATATGCTCTTTTTCACCCGTTACTAACTTAACAACTGATTTACGCAACACTTTTTGCAACAGCTTATCTAAGCCTCGGACTCCAGCTTCTCGAGCATAATGTTCGATAATATGTCGCAATGCCGCATCAGTGATGTTTAACTGTTTCTTCAATAACTTATTTTTCTTCAGCAATTTCGGCCATAGATGCTGCTTAGCAATTGCCAATTTTTCATCCGCTATATAGCCAGATAAGCGAATTACATCCATTCGATCTAATAATGGAGAAGGAATAGTATCCAGTTGATTTGCCGTGCAAATAAAAAGTGCTTTCGACAAATCGATCCGCATGTCTAAGTAGTGGTCTAAAAACTCACTATTCTGCTCTGGGTCTAATGCTTCCAATAAAGAAGAGGCGGGATCCCCTTGAAAAGATGAGCCTATTTTGTCAATTTCATCCAGCATGATAACTGGGTTTTCAACACTCACGTCTTTCAGAGCTTGAACAAACTTACCCGGTAAAGCGCCGATATAAGTTCTACGGTGGCCTTTGATTTCAGCTTCATCCCGCATGCCACCTAGACTAAAACGATAAAACTTACGATTCAAAGACTCCGCTACTGCCTTACCAATCGAGGTTTTCCCAACACCCGGAGGACCAACTAGCAATAAGATAGAACCGCCCATTTCACCACGGTGAGCACCGAGCGCTAAGAATTCAACGATACGATCCTTGATATCACTCAAGCCTGCATGGTGAGATTCAAGCACATCTCTTGCCGAGGCAATATCAAGATTATCCTCAGACTGTATTCCCCAAGGTAAAGAGGTTGCCCAATCTAAATAATTACGAGTCACGCCATATTCTGGAGATCCCGTTTCAAGCACGCTCAGTTTATGCAACTCGTCTTGAATTTTATTACTCACAGAATCTGTAAGTGTTTTCCCTTCGAGGCGAGCCGTAAAAGTATCCACATCTGAAGTACGATCATCCTTTGATACACCCAGCTCTTTTTGGATAACCTTAAGTTGCTCCTTTAGGAAAAACTCTCGCTGATGGTGGCTCAATTTATCATTCACCTCAGCACTAATTTCATTCTGTAAACGCGCAATATCTAACTCTTTCTTCAAGAGCGAGAGAGCCATAGGCATACGCTCTTTGACATCGGCGGTTGCCAACACCTCATATAAATCTTCAGGTTCTGCCGTGGTGATTGATGCAGCAAAGTCTGCTAATAAACCTGACTCATTAAACGAGAAACGACCAAGATACTGTCTAAGGTCTTCACTAAACAGCGGATTCAAACGGATCAGTTCTTTAATGGCATCCAAGATCGCAATGGAATAGGCTTTTGATTCATCATCGCTCGACCTAACATCCGTCAAGTAACGAACTTTAGCTAGATAAGGTGTTTTATCTGTTAGCCATTCGACAATTTCAAAGCGCTTAATTCCTTGTGCTAAAAAGGTAAGCTTATCATCTCGCTTTTCAGCCTTATGAACCCGTGCTACGCATCCAATAGAGCGAAACGAGCCGATGCTCGGAAGCTCATTACCTTTTTTATCCGCGTACATTAGGCCAACAGCCGCTTGAGGATTTTCTGCAATACGCTCTAACGTTTCCTCCCATTGTGCAGCATCCACCATAACTGGTTGCACTTGCGCAGGAAAAAATGGCCTACTAGAAATGGGCAAGATAAATAGGGTATCCGGCAAAACATCATCTGGCAAAGCCAACCCTTTTGGGTCGTCAATAACAACACTTTCGTCTTCTGCTATTACATCTGCTTCTTCTTGCTCATTGAAGTATTGCTCGTCATTACTCATGTGGTACTTTATCTCTATGTATTCAATCGGGTGAAAATCAAAACTCTGTCGTTTTATGAGGCTATCCTTTTATGGGAATATCCTTTTATGGAACTATCGTTTATGTAGTGGCACTTTTTCTAAAAACAACACCTACCTAGCCTGTCAAAAAATTCGACCAATAGGACAGGTTTTTAATACAGTCCTATTTTACTTAATGCTATGATGAATAACGAACCAGATTACAAAAAATAAATTTACACTGGGCTATTAAAAGGAAAGGTTAATGTCTCACGATGAACTGCTCTCGATCTATAACGATATTTCAGTAATTGATCACCCTTTTGTTCAACACAAACTCACCAGTTTAAGAGATAAAAACACCAGTACACGCGAATTTCGCATGTTAGTAGAAGAGCTGGGGACTTTAATAGGCTATGAAGCCACTAGAGATTTAGAGACTACTGACATTGAAGTGGAAACACCATTAGAAAAAACCATGAGCCCTGTCTTAAAAGGGAAAAAACTCTGCGTTGTTACTATCATGCGGGCTGGCAATGGGTTAGCCGAAGGTGTCTTGAAATTATCCCCTTCCGCACGGGTAGGACATATAGGTTTATATCGCGACCCAGAAACCAAACAGCCTGTTGAATATTATCTAAAAATGCCCCATTCAATCGATGAGCGTACCATTATCGTCGTCGACCCAATGCTGGCTACTGGTAACTCCGCCATTATGGCCATAGATAAAATGAAAGAAATGGGTGCCAATCACATTCGTTTTATTTGTTTATTTTCAGCACCAGAAGGTATAACGGCTTTTAAAAAAGCCCACCCAGACGTCGCCATGTACATTGGCACGATTGACAGAGAGCTTGATGACCACGCCTATATTCGCCCGGGAGTTGGTGATGCAGGCGACCGCATCTACGGTACACTTTAGACATAACAAGGCCACATATCACAAGAAGCACTTCATAAAAAAGTCCTAGTTCAAATGGCTTAAACTAGGGCTTTTTAAAAGTTCTGATGCGATTCAAAACCTAGCCTTTAAAAGCGAGAAAAGCGCCTGCACTGGCCATAATACCGCCAGAAGTCCTATTCAGAGTTCTAACACTGCGCTCAGACTTCATAAGCTTTCTTGCTTGCGCTGCGCCTAGAGATACCATAGAGATACCTGACATCAAGCCCACAAAAGCCAAAATAGCCGCCAGTACAATATCCGCACCATTTAAGACAGTAAGGTCCATAAAGGTCGGTAAAAATGCGATGTAGAATAAAACCACTTTGGGGTTAGAGGCTGAAATCATAAAGCCCTGTAAAAAACTCGCCATCTCACTTTGCGACTCATATTGCTTCGACTGATCATCAGGAGAAACAATAGGGGCTGTCCACATTTTCCAACCTAGGTAGATAAGATATGCCGCACCAATATAACGAATAGCAATAAACACTTCTTCCCATGCAGAGGCTATAGCAGCCAATCCGTAACAGGCCATAACTAAATACACTATGTCGCTCATTACCATACCAACACAAAGCGACACACTGGCCTTCGCTCCTTTCGACATACTTTTAGCCATGATGGCAAAGATTCCCGGCCCCGGTGTAACTCCGAAAATAAAGATGGCGATAAAAAAAGTAATTCCACTTTCTAATGTCATACACTACCTCCTTGAATACTTTAGCTATTACAAACTCTTATTAGCCCTTCACACCACAACCAGCAAGAATCATACGAGTGATAAATAATTTCGCTTCTTGGTAATCTGATTCCTCAAGCACATCTTTCTGCAAAAAGACTTTCACTTGAGCATCAAAATCCGCATAAGTCTGGGTCATTGCCCAAATACTAATAAACAAATGCTCGGTGGAAACTTTCTCCATTAAGCCAGACTCTACCCACTGCTCTATGGTTTCTTTTTCTCGCGCCAGCTCTGTCACAAAGAATTTTCTTAAGTAATCTAATACAAAAGGCTCTTCACCGATAAGCGCCATAGCAAATACCTTAGAAGCATTTTTATTGTCTCTAGACTGGTCGATTTTTTCGCTTATATATCGAGTAAGACTCAATTTCGGACCATCTTCAAAGTTAAATTCACTAACAGACTCTAACCAAAGACTTAGTATGCGCTCTAAAACCGCTTCTAATAAATCCTTCTTGGAACGGTAGTAATAATGGACATTCGCTTTAGGCAAACCCGCTTCATCAGCAATCATTTGTGTCGTGGTTTTAGCCAACCCTTGACGAGCAAACACTCGCTCTGAGGTTTCCAAGATAAGCGCTTGATTTTGCGCCCTAATATGAGATTTAAGCTGATCTTTCGCTCTTATTACTTTAGTCAACGGGGTAGTCTCTCGCAGAAAACATTTACTTACAGGGAAGGTATAAACACCGCACCCTAGACAATCACTAATAAGATTATCATTGTTAGCACTCTGTAAGTAAATAATCTAAAGGTCGCATAAAAAAAGGGAGCCAATTGGCTCCCCATTTCCCCTCGTAACAGAGACTTAATAACTATAGGCATTCATCATCAAGCTAACTGTTACACCACGTTGGCGCTGTGATTAACTTTCAGTTAAGACACTGAAAGTTAATGTTTTGCTCCCCCTTTATCGAGGTACAGCTTTCTTTATTTACAAGAATAAAGAACGCTAATAAATTGATTGAGAATCATTATAGGCAGTTCATTTCCAAGTTCAATAGTTTAACGGAACTTTTTTGACCATTTGTTCAGTTTTTTTACAATACCTACGTAAAAAGTTGTTTTATTAAGCAATAGTGACTCGGTTCCGACCTTTCTTTTTTGACACATATAAAGCAGCGTCAGCTCGTTTTAAAGTCGAATCCGGCGCTTCTCCCTGCTCCGCCAAAGCAAGGCCAATACTCACAGTGACACTAACTTCCATATCTTTCTTCTTTTTAGGATCAAATACTTCAATTAAGGATTCTTCAATATTTAAACGAACGTTTTCTAAAACCTCTTTAATTTCCTCTTTTTTATCATTCGAAAAAACTATGGTGAACTCTTCCCCACCATATCGAAATGCTTTTCCCGGAGAACACCACCGCTTCATTTGATCGGCAACATTTTGTAAAACCCTGTCCCCCATGTCATGGCCATAGCTATCGTTAAATTTTTTAAAAAAATCCACATCGACCATGGCAATGGCATAGCGCTTAGAAAGCCCTATCAAACGTTCATTTAATGCTCTTCTAGCGGGTAATTTCGTCATATCGTCTAGGTAAGCCATTCGATACCCTTCCATCAAAGCAAACCAAATCCATAACAAAAATTGGGCCGCTAACAGAACATCCAATCTATGTCCTGAAAAAGAAAAATAATGAATTCCTATTAAGCTTAAAATACTAATAAAGCCACAGGCCTTAAAAGCATCTCTACTTGACCACCAAGAAAGAAATACTGTCGATAAACTCACTAACAAAACGCCCCATAAAAGAACGTCAGACCATGTCTTATTCGTTTGTAAGAAAGTGAAATTAAGAAAGGAAAAAGACACCCATTTTTGCTCAATGGCGTAACACCAAGTCACCAGCATAAAAATGAAAAGCAGTCGATTAATAACAAAACGGTTCATTAAGCCCCTTTCAGGCAGAAAGCTTAATAGGGCAATACAAAGGCAAGATACGACTAAATAAGCAACAAATGAACCTTCACTTACGTAGTCACCATAAAGTTTTGGTAACAATAAGAGAAGCACCAACACCAACACTCGACCTTTGTTGAAATGCCACGCCAGTACCAACGCAAGTGTTGCCATAATAAAAGGTAAAAGAGGTAGCAGACTGAGCCATAAAGGCGACAACAGGTCGACATTTATACTGGCATAAATACTGGAAATAAAAATGAGACTAGGGAAAAACAATAACTTCAGTCGCTCAAGCATAAACCTACTAAAACTCTCCAACTCAAAAAAACTTACAATGCCATAGTTTATTACCCATGACGACAGAACAATACCAACACAACTGTAAAAAGGGCAGTAAAACGAGGTAATCTTCTTTTGCAAGAAAAAGCACCGTCATAGAAAACCTATTAGCACGACTTATAAAGAAAGGGAGCATCTGAATAGTCAAAATATTCGTGAAAGCCTATTAAACTCTCTACAATTTAAGGATAATGGCAAATATTTTCAGCTGAATTTGTTACATATTCGGCTACTAAGCCTTGTATTAAAACAATCAATTGTTACAGAGTCATACTTTATGGAAAAGAAAATACTGTGGGTAATTTCCCTTATCTTGGTTCTCATCCTATGGATTAGGGTGGACTCTTCTATTGAAGAAAGCAAGGTCTCCAAAAGCGCTGAACAAGCGGAGAAAAGCGCCACTGAGACTTCAGAGCCGCAGCAAGCCGTTGAGCAATTAGCTAACAAGCCTAAAGCCCAAGAAAGCAAAGCAGAGAATAAAACGCCTGTTACTAAGCAACCAGTTAACAAGCCAACCAACAACGCCTCTAACGGCAGCATTCCAGATTTTGCCAAGATAGCTAACATCAAAGAACGCAAAGAAACATTCTTTAATTTTTTAACGCCTTTCATTAAAGAAAAGAACACTTTGGTTTTACAGAACCGTCAGCGTCTTATGGACTTAATTGAAAGTGATGAGCAGCTGTCCCCTTCGGACATCCAATGGATCTCATCCTTGCGCAAGCGTTCTAAATTAAAAGTTTTGGATTCTTATAACAAAGAACATCTATCAACACTGCTTGTTTATATAGATATCATTCCAGCTTCCCTGGTATTAGCTCAAGCCGCCAATGAATCTGCGTGGGGAACATCGCGTTTTGCCACACAAGGAAACAACTTCTTTGGTCAATGGTGCTTTAGAAAAGGCTGCGGACTCGTGCCTGCATCAAGAAACTCAGACGCGAACCACGAGGTACGTAAGTTCGCTGGAGCTAAAGAGTCTGTCTTTGCATACATCAATAACTTAAACAGCAATGGTGCTTACAAGAAACTTCGCGCTACTCGTGCCATGCTGCGAGATGAAAACAAAGAAATTACTGGTTTAGATTTAACTCATGGCCTTATTCATTACTCAGAAAAAGGCCAAGTTTATGTAGAGGAAATTGAAGGCTTAATAAATTATAATAAACTGTGGCGTTTTAACCACGCTCAGACACTTTCTGAGATACAATAATCTATCGCGTTTTCTTTAGGGCGAAAGCCAACAAAATATAAAAAGAAAATTACACGTATTACGTACTTACATCGCAGGTGACGAAGTATCCTCATCTCTTTTTTACAACCACGTAATATATGACTCATTTATAGAACGAGGAAATTGAATTGGCCCGTTTACCTGTTATCGTTGGCTTTGGCGGAATAAATTCAGCTGGTCGTACATCTTCGCATCAAGCGTATCGACGCATTGTGATTGACCTTCTGCCAAGCTCAGTACAGCAAGACGTTTTACTTGATCTTGCCACCATCACTCAGATGGCTGAATACAAAAATGGCAAATGGTTTACTGAATCTGGTGAAGCATTTGACGCAGAAGAATTAGTAGACCAAATTGGTGATTCCGTACTAGCCCAAACTTTAATACGCAGAATACACCCAGATCTGTTTGATGTTGATAATGTTGTTATCCATACATCAACGTCGTTAAATGCAACCGAGTCAGAAGAAAAACTCAGTTTTACTGCAAAAACCCGATCACTTCCTAAAAACCGCCCTACCAACTGGCAAATCGAAGAAGTCTCTAGCACTTTGAGTAAAGTAACAGTGAATGGAAACCTTGAAACCTTCATCAAGGATACCAAATCTTTATCTGTCAAAGCCGCTGGACAATTACCTACAGGATTTGATCCATCAAAGCTTTACCAAAGCCGTAATCATCCCCGTGGATTACAAATGACGGTATACGGCGCTTCTGATGCGATAAAAAGCAGTGGTATTGAATGGGATACCATTCGCAGCCATGTTGCACCTGATCAAATGGCCGTTTATGCAGCTAACTCAATAGGTCAAATGGATGATCTAGGATTTGGCGGAATGCTTAAATCTGCACTAATGGGGAAACGCACGACATCTAAGCATCTTCCTCTTGGCTACGCCCAAATGCCAGCAGATTTTGTAAATGCTTACTTACTAGGCAGTACCGGTAATGTAGGTACATCTATTGGCGCTTGTGCCACCTACTTCTTTAACTTAGAAAAAGCTATTGAAGGCATCAAATCTGGTAAATTCCGAGTTGCTATGGTCGGCGGCAGTGACGCTCCTATTACTCCAGAGATCATAGAAGGCTTCCGAACTATGGGAGCTTTGGCAGAAGACACTGCATTGCTGGCCCTTGATCAAATATCCAATCAAGCAGAACCAGATCACACTCGAAGCTGTCGCCCGTTTGCCCAAAACTGCGGTTTCACTATAGGTGAGTCCAGCCAGTGGACATTATTGATGGATGATGAGCTTGCCATTGAATTAGGCGCAGAAATCTTCGGTGCTGTTCCAGCCGTCTTCTCCTATGCAGATGGACACAAGAAGTCTATTTCAGCTCCTGGTATTGGTAACTACCTCACCATGAGCAAAGCCATGGCTTACCTGAAAAACATTATAGGAAACGATGGTTTAACAGAACGCACCTTTATCCAAGCCCATGGAACCAGCACACCGCAAAATCGCGTTACTGAGTCCCATGTATTAAGCAAAGCTGCCACAAGCTTTGGTGCTCAAGGTATTCCTGTTACCGCGATGAAAGCCTTTTTAGGTCATTCACAAGGTACTGCGGGTGGTGATCAGCTCCACCTATCATTAGGCGTTTGGAAAGACGGAATTTTACCGGGAATTACAACGTCGGACCTAGTAGCTGACGATGTCTACCAAGACGGCCTAAAATTTCAGCTAAAGCACCAAAATTACGGTAAAGACCACTTCGATGCTGCACTTCTAAATTCGAAAGGGTTTGGCGGTAACAATGCGACTGCCGTATTGCTGTCACCTAATCAAGTGATGAAGATGCTAGAAAAGCGCTACGATGCAGCACAACTTAACACCTACAAAGAAAAAAATAAGCTTGTAGTGAATGCTGCTGAAGAATACAACCAAGCCGCTATTCGTGGGGAGGCTTTGCCTGTCTACAAGTTCGGCCACAATGTACTCGGTGGAGAAGATTTAGAAATAACCAATGAGCACATTAAGTTGCCTGGTTATGAAATAGCGGTAGATCTAATCGATATTCAGAATGAGTTTGACGATTTAGTTTAAGTAAAAACTACCATACGACTAAACTGCCCATAACTTCATATGGGTAGTTTTTTCTACCCTAAGAACTTTACCCCTTACAACCATCAACTCTTAAAGATAGACCTAGAAGCCCCCCAAAGAGGCAAAATAGCCGCTGTAATAAAGCAACTCAAGGCACCATACGACAATAGGTATAGGGTTTCACCTTGATTAAAGTCAAAGTGTAAACTAATAAAAACGTAGTTTGGTAAGGTAACAAATAACCACATTCCCAACACGGCACTACATCGAGTAGCACTAGACACTCCGTGCATTTTTGACAACAGCCACGCCGTAAACAATAGATAAATATAAATAGACAATGCAAACAACAGCATTACAACAGAGGAAAGTGACTCAGCAGGGCTGCCAATTAGTTCCTGCTCAATAAAAGACATAGGTTTGAAGGAATACCAGAGAAGCCCAACAAATGCTTGAACAACAAAAAGAAATACTATTGCCTTATGGTTTATTCTATACACATTGCCCCCTATGTCTTTTGTTCCCGCTAGACTTAATTGGTTATGATTTATTGCGATGCAATTCCTTCACCAAATTCCTCAGTTTAGAACGCCACGGGCGCTGCTTTACACCAAAGTGATTAAAAATCCTTCGACAAGATAGCGACTGCCGCTGCCTTTCAACCGTTTCAAAATCTGTTTCAGAAATCACCTCAATTTCTTGTTGGACATCTGGTCGCAGCTGACTCGAGGTGGCAACAATCGCCTCCACTAGACCAACCCAACTGATTTCTTCTGCACCACAATAGTGATATACCCCAGTATTTTCAGCGCCGTAGTGCCCCTGATTAATAACGGAAAAAATAACACGTGCCAAATCGGATACGGGAGTTGGACTGCCAATCAAATCATCTTTATAAGCAAGATTAACACCATCTTCGATAAGCTCTAATGTTCGACAAACAAAATCGTCGCCTTTACCACTAAACAACCAGCCAGTACGTAAAACAATATTTTTAGGATTTTTTACCACGATAGACTCAGCTTCAACCAAAGCCAAAGCATATGGGCTTGTACCATCTGGTATATCATCTTCGCTATAGGCTACCGTTTTGTCGCCTAAGAAAACCCTAGCACTACTAATCATGATTAATGGTGCATCAGACTCTTCACTCAAGTAGGCTAAAGTAGATTGGTATTCTCTAAAGTCATTCTGTAATGCTGAACGTATACTCAAAGCATCAATGGCAACATCAAATTGCATTTCTTGAAGGTGAGCTTTGGCATTGTCACCCTGCAATACAGACTCATCTGGGCATAACCACTCAAATTCACTTCTTTCTTTTCCCAACTCCAATAAGGAGGAGCCTACCTCAGTATTACTACCGAGTAGCAATATACGAATGGGAGCATTAATATTTTCCACAGTTGTCAAAATACATCCTCGTTCCACTTAGGGAATACTGTCAGCAAATTTTTATTAGCCTGATTAGCAACCTCTTCTACCGTCATGCTTTTTAAACTAGCAACATGCTTTGCTACATCTATTACAGATAAAGGGGTGTTAATTTCTCCCTGTCGACCACACAAGGGCATATCAGGTGAATCTGTTTCTAAGACAAAGGCTTCTTTATCTAACATAGTTAAAGTTCGGTGTGCCTTCTTCGCCCTTGGATAGGTAATCGTACCACCAATACCCAGCACAAAACCAAGGTCGATAAAACGCTTAGCTTGCTCAACACTGCCGTTAAAAGCATGGATGACGCCACCATGTTGAAAGCCTGTTTTACGTAAGCATTTGAACACTAAATCATAGCTTTTACGTGCATGTATGATAACAGCAAGCTTTAATGATTTAGCAATAGATAATTGCTGGCAAAAAATACTTATTTGCACTGCCATATCAAAACTTCCCGGCCAATTGTCCAGTCCAATCTCACCTATCGCTATGGCATTTCCGCCTTCACATTGATCTCCCAAATACCCAAGATCGTCATCAGCACTTTCCGATAAAAAGTAGGGGTGTAAACCATAGGCAACACGCCATTGGGAATAACCTTGCTGTAGGTTCGAAAGCTTTGACCAAGACGATCGTTTTACTCCAGGTACAAGAAAGCCCGACACACCAGCAGAAAGACAAGCTTTCATTAAAGCGTCTCTTCGCTCATCAAAAACGTCAAAATCAAAATGGCAATGGCTATCAATATACATAACCTAAAGATTACAGGATTTATAACCTAATATACCAATATATAAATGACAGCCATAAAAAAAGCCGCACTTTGAAGTGCGGCTTTTAGTCATTCAAACCAGAAAGTTATAAAGACGGCCCTGCCGCTTTAATAACATCTGAAACAGTGTCGAACTTTTTAAAGTTCTCCACAAACTGAGAGATCAGGTCTTTCGCTTGCAACTCGTATTCGGCTTGATCTGACCAAGTGTTTCTAGGATTTAATAAAACACTATCCACTCCTGGCACCTCAGTAGGAATATCCAAATTCACATCAGCTAGATGCTCCGTTTTAGCACCGAGTAAAGCCCCAGACTGAATCGCAGCAATAACAGCTCGTGTTGTTGGAATACTAAAGCGTTTTCCGCCTTTGCCATGGGCTCCCCCAGTCCAACCAGTGTTGACCAAGTAAACTTGACTACCAAACTCTTCAATACGCTTGATCAACAGTTCAGCGTAAACATCTGCCGAGCGAGGAAAGAAAGGTGCGCCAAAACACGTTGAGAAGGTCGACTTAATGCCACTTCCTGCTCCCATCTCAGTAGAACCTACCAAGGCCGTGTAGCCACTCAAGAAGTGGTATGCCGCCGCTTCTTTCGTCAAAATAGACACTGGTGGCAAAACACCCGTTAGATCACAAGTCAGGAACACAATTGCATTTGGCTCCCCTGCGCGATTTTCTGCCACTCTCTTCTCTATGTGTGCACGTGGGTAACCAGCACGTCCATTCTGAGTTAAAGAGGTATCTGCATAATCCGCTACTCTTGTTTTCGAATCCAGTACAACGTTTTCGACAATGGTGCCAAATTTAATCGCGTCCCAAATGATCGGCTCATTTTTCTGAGACAAATCGATGGTTTTAGCGTAGCAGCCACCTTCGATATTAAATACCGTACCTTTACCCCAGCCATGTTCATCATCACCAATTAGTGAACGAGCAGGGTCGGCAGACAAGGTTGTTTTACCTGTACCAGAAAGGCCGAAAAACAAAGTTACATCTTGCTCTGTGCCAACATTCGCCGCACAGTGCATCGGTAAAACATCATGGGCTGGTAATAAGTAGTTCTGCACAGAGAACATAGCTTTTTTCATTTCACCTGCGTAACGCATGCCAGCAATCAAAACTTTACGCTCAGCAAAATTAAGGATAACGCAGGCCTCAGAGTTCGTTCCGTCACGCTCAGGATCACATACAAAACCAGGAGCATTTAAAATCTGCCACTCACCTTTATTAGATGGATTATAAGTCTCTGGCGTTATAAATAAGTTTTGACCAAATAAATGATGCCATGCAGTTTCAGTACGCATAATAACCGGTAGGTAATATTCATCACCGGCACCAACATGCACCGTGGACTCATATGATGTATTTGAATTCAGGTAGTCAGCTACACGATCCCATAAAGGTGAAAATTTAACTTCTGGAAAAGGTTTGTTCACTGCTCCCCACTGAATTGAATCTTTACTAGAGTCTTCCTCTACAATAAAGCGATCAGCTGGAGATCGACCTGTACGAGCACCTGTTTCAACAACAAGTGCCCCATTGTCCGCAAGTTTCCCCTCACCATATTCCAGCGCTTTTTCGACTAATTGTGGCGCGGTTAATTGTCTATGTTTTACCGGTTGGTTTATTGCAGAACTCATCTCACTACATCCTCTACACAGTCATCACTGTCTAATAAATTTCAGGGTTTTATCTGTGCTTTTATTAAGCAAAACGATAGTAACAAGATAATCTAAAAACAGACAAGCTTATAACTTTATGTTCTTTAATTACGAATTTGAAAGAGAAATGACGTTTCTAACACTTTGATTTGTAATACAAAAATACTTTTTGGTAGGTTTTTACGTAGTTTCAACTAGAGATAAGCTCTCTTTTTTTATCCGCCAAAATATAAGCTTGTAATTTTCTTTCTTTTTTAACAAAGAAGGTTAAAAAAAACGCTTTTTACTACTGAAAAAAAATTGTAATTATTTTTAAAAAAATCACTTTGTATTAGAAAAAGTCAAAAAAGCGTAATATTTTCATTTTTTGGAACATATAGGTGGTCTGAATAACCAAGCTTTATGGTAGGATAAGCAACCAATTTTCTTTTAAACTCCGTTCAAAGGTTGATCGTTTTTTATGTCAAATACACATCAGAACTGCAATATTGGATTTGTTGGCCTAGGTGTCATGGGTAAGAATTTAGCCTTAAATTTAGCCGATCATGGTTATCGTGTTGCAGGATTTGATCTAGATACTAGTAAAGTACAAGACACCTTAAACACGGAAGCCGCAGAGCGACCAGAGTCAGTGACTCAACCGCGTATCATCGGCTGTGAAAGCATGGAAGAAATGCTTAACAACCTAGTCAAGCCAAGAGTTATTGTCGTACTTGTTCCTGCAGGTAACCCTGTCGATGCCGTTTGTAACAACCTGATCAATGCAGGCTTAGAGCCCGATGACATTGTTGTGGATTGCGGTAACAGCCAATGGACAGACACTATTCGCCGAGAAGCGGAATATAAAGAAAAGCTGAAATTCTTCGGCACGGCCGTATCTGGTGGTGAAGTCGGTGCTCGCTTTGGCCCATCACTTATGCCTGGTGGCGATGCCAATTCATGGAAATACCTACAACCTATGTGGGAAGCCGTGGCCGCGAAAGTTGATAGCAATGGTAAGCCGATTGTTAGTAACACGCCTGGCAAGCCAGTTAAAGAAGGTGAGCCTTGTACTGCTTACTTGGGTCCGAATGGCGCTGGTCATTACGTAAAAATGGTTCACAACGGTATCGAATACGCTGATATGCAGCTAATTTGTGAAGCCTACCATTTACTACGCTCTTTATTAGGTTACGAACCAGAAGAAATCGGTAAGCTCTTCGAAAAATGGAACCAAGGCGTATTAAACAGCTACCTTGTAGAAATTTCTGCCGATATTCTACAAGAGTATGACGATGCAACTGGCGCACCATTGGTCGATATGATTCTAGATAGTGCTGGTCAAAAAGGCACAGGCCGCTGGACTTCCATTAGTGCAACACAAATGGGAGTTCCTGCTGGCATCATAAGTGAATCCGTTTACGCTCGAGCACTAAGTACACTAACAAGCGAACGTGAGCTTGCTGCAAGCAAACTAGTATCGGACGTTGAAAGTGGTGAAATTTCAGCGGACGACGTAGAAAAAGCGATTGAAGAAGCTTTATATTGCGCAAAAATTTGTGCTTACGCACAAGGCTTCCAATTAATGCGTGCAGCGCAAAAAGAATATGACTGGAAACTGAACTTTACCGATATCGCTAAAATTTGGCGTGGCGGTTGTATCATCCGAGCTTCGTTCCTACAGAAAATCGCCGATGCCTTTACCGAGAATCCTGATCTGGAAAACCTATTGCTTAGTGATTACTTTGCTGATGCTATGGCAACAAAACAAACAAGTCTTCGTAAAGCGGTCGTTCTAGCTGCCCAATCAGGCATTCCAACACCTTCATTCTTCTCAGCTTTGGCTTATTTCGATGGCTACCGCTCAGAAGTATTGCCAGCCAACTTACTACAAGCTCAACGAGACTACTTCGGTGCTCACACTTATGAGCGCGTAGATGCAGAGCCAGGGAAGAAGTTCCATACTTACTGGCAAGAAGAAGGCAGACCTGAGCGTAAAGCTTAAATTATCCTAATACAGCAAAACTAAAAAACCGCCTATGAATGAAAGTTCATAGGCGGTTTTTTTATTCTAAACGATATACTTAAGGTTGGTCTTTTGCCTTTTTTTCCATAGAGGTCAACATGCCTCTCAACATACCGACTTCTTGTTGATCGAGCCTTGAACGCTGGAACAGACGACGGAATCGGGTCATCACTTGCATAGGAGTATTAGGGTCAAGAAACTCTGTTTTGACCAACACCTTTTCTAGGTGCTCAAGCAAGTAGTCAATTTGCTCCACATTCGCTGCTGGTACATCCCATTTGCTAGTCACAGGCGGTTTATCTTTTAATAAAAGCGACTTCATGCGTAGTTCATAAGCAATAACCTGAACCGCGGCACCTAAATTTAGGGAGCTAAAGCTTTCAACTGAAGGAATATGAACATGGTAATTACAACGTTGTAACTCCTCATTTGTTAACCCTCTGTCCTCACGACCAAAAACAAAAGCCGTTTCTAGGCCTTCATCAAACACCAAATCTGCCGCTTGTCTTGGGTCCACTAAAGGCCAAGGTATATTTCGCTCGCGGGCACTGGTACCAATCACTAACTGACAATCAACGAGAGCTTCTTCTAGTGTGTCTACGATGACCGCATTATGCAAAATATCCGTTGCACCAGAAGCACGACTCACAGCTTCTTCACTTGGGTACTCTTTAGGCGCTACTAAATATAAGTCTGCCAATCCCATGTTTTTCATTGCCCTTGCCGCTCCACCAATGTTACCGGGGTGAGACGTGTTAACGAGGACAATTCTAATTTTATTCTGCATTTCTAAAGCACCAATCTTAACGGATTTTGAATCTTTACTATGGTAACAGATATTTAATTCAAAACTTGTAACTGTTCAGTTTTTCACCAAGTTTTTGCTAGTAAAGCGAGCCTCTTTACGCTAGAATTCGCGCTCTTATTTTGACGTCATGTTCTATCACTTTATGAATCAAGGGTATGGACGTGGCGCACGCTCTTTAACACTTTAATCGGCAACTTATTGTCCTATTGGCAATGAGTGCATTCTAATGACGAAAATATTGACGGTAAATTATGCAACCTAAAATCAATGTCGCGCTTAAAGCGGCTCGTACTGCAGCAGAATATATAGTTCACTCACAAGAAAAATTATTGTTTGACAAGGAACAAGGTCAATCAGCAGATCAGTTCTACACAACGGTTTGCACTGGTGCAGAACGCAGCATTGTTTATCACCTAGAAAAAGCGTACCCAGAAGACACCATCACAACCCGCCTACAAGGTACGGTTCAAGAAGGTACTGAAGGCGAGTGGATCATCGACGCTATTCAAGGTCAGCATCTTTTCTCACGCGGCCTAACTGGTCACGTCATTACAATGAGCTATTTGGTTGCCGGTAAAGTGGAGCACGCTCTAGTACTCAACCCTCACACAAGAGATGAGTTCTATGCGAGTAAAGGCCGTGGCGCTTACCTAAACAATTCTCGAATTCGCAGTACCTCTGCACGCGCACTAGATAATACAACGCTAGGCGCTCAATTCCCTGCAACAGAAAGCACTCAAGCTTACCTTGCCGATCAATTTACTGTTCTTACTAAAGTTGCTGAGCAAGGCGCACGCGTTGTGATGCAAGATTCTCCTGCACTTATGCTAGCGAATGTGGCTGCGGGCCGCTTGGACGGTGCATGGGGTCTTCAGCTTCGTGAGTGGGAAACGCAAGCACCTTTATTCCTAGCTACTGAAGCAGGCTGTTTATTCGCAGGCTTTAACGGTTCACCAAGTGTGAAAGAAGGCAATGTTGTTTGTGCAGCACCACGTTTATTCAAAGCACTACTGCCTTTACTAAATCAACATTTAGGTGAGTAAGACTTATAGCCTTTCAATTCCTTACTTAGTAGGACATTGATGACTATTAAAAAAAGCCAAAGTGGTCCCCACTTTGGCTTTTTTGTCTCTGCAATAAAGCAACCTCTATGACTTTATGGCCATGCACTTACTCAAAGCCTCTGCACATTTTTAACCACTTGTTTAAATTAAGTGCTTTTTAAAATACCTAATACACGGCATAATAAACATTTATATTAAAATATAACAAATACAATAATAAGCTACGCCCCATATAATGTACGGCGAGCAATAACTAACAACTATAAAAATAAGAATAATACTTTGAATATCAATACATTAAAGACGCTTCTAGAGAAGAAGCTATACTGTTTACTATGTCTGTCTTCTCTCTTATCTATTCAAGTCGCACAAGCACAAGAAGATATATTGGTACCAGCATCCCTCTTACTACGAGCTGAGAGCGGTGTTGAAAATGGCTATCTAGTGTCTATTGGGCATGCGCAAGACGTTGAAAAAACAATTTACTCCGGCCTGTACTATTCCACCGAAAGTCTCACAAGCAGTCGAAAACTAGAATCCTTTGGGGTTATTGCTTACAACATGAGCGATTTAACCAAGTCTAATTGGGGAGGCGAAATGACAGCCTCTATTAGCCGAACCAAAGACACTGGTTATGAACGCACTGGTTTTGATTTTTCTTTAACCATTCACCATCAATTCATGACTGCTTTGAGTGTATTTGCTAGTGCTGAAACACGTCCTACTTTTTTATCATTTGATTCCAGCAATTCAGAGCTTAGCGAGCTCACAACAACCATTGGCCTAGATTATAACCTTTACACGGGCATCAACATTTATGGTCAATATAAAAACAATAGTGTATTCAGCAGTGACACTAGTCTATCGAGCTTAAGCAATTACTTTCAGTTCGGTTTATCCACGCTGTTCTGAAAGCATTTAGTCCCTTCTAACTGACATGAGTGGTTGTCTGGTTGGTCGAGAGACTAAGGCGAAGAAGTTAAACAGAGAATAATAAGATTATGAAGTTAGCATTATTAAAGGTGAGTATATTTACGATAGCGGTAGGAGCCGGCAGCTACTATGTGGCTATTGACTCTATTACACCATCCGCTCCCGTAGCAGCCCATGAACCAGACAAAAAAACCAAACGCACAACGCATAATCATACAGCGAGTGGCAACTTATTTGGCAGGCAATCTCAGTCACACCAGTTAATGGAAGAAACTAGCCTGAATATTTCTTTACAAGGTGTAATGACATCCTCTATCCCAGAGCAAGCAATGGCTATTTTGCTCATCGATGGTCGAGAAGAAAGAACTGTATTGGTATCCGAAGAGTTCGCATCTGGAGTAACTTTATCGGAGGTTCGAGATGAGTTTGTCGTGATTGAGCGTAATGGGCAACTCGAAAAGCTTAGCTTCTCAAGTCAAGAAGAAGTGATTTTTGAATCTGATACTACACCCTCTCAGTCCATTGCAAAGACATTTTCAGCACTGGAAACAAATCATATAGGGCAATAAATAACAGAACACCATAAACCCCACCTAATACTTCTATTGTATTTGGTGGAATGACGTCAGTGAACGGAATCAGTGCATCAAAACTAGTAAATGATCTTCAGTATCCTAGAACAGCTAATTGTTCAGATTGGGGGAGCTTTTGATCATAAATAACAAAAATAAAATTATAGTTTTAAGTAGGCATTACATGAAATTGATCAACACAACGCTTAACATTTTGGCTCTTATTTTAGCCACCTTTACTATGTCTTCACCATTGCTTGCTGAAGGGGCTCTAGAGAAAAACAATCTACAACTTTCTCCAACTTGGACAATCAACCATAAGAGTGTTGATATTCGAGCCTTTTTAAATCAAGTATCCAGCATTACTGGTAAGACTTTCATTATTGATCCTAATGTAACAGGCAAAATCAGCATCTTATCCGACAAGTCGTTAGATAAAGAGGGAGTGATTCAGCTGTTTTTTTCTGTTTTGTCTGTGCATGGTTATACGGCTATTCAAACAGAGAGTGGGATTAAAATCTTGCCGGAAAACAAAGCCAAATCTAACGGCATATACTTCGATGAAGAAGGCAAGGTCACAGGTTCCATCTTAATTACGCAGATCATCCCGATACAAAACGCAGTTGCTTCCGATTTAGTCCCAATTTTACGCCCTCTCATTCCTTCTTTTGGGCATATAGCTTCAGCAAATGACATGAATGCACTCATTGTAAGCGACCACGCAGAGAATATTCGTGAATTAGAAAAGCTGATTCAAAACCTAGATAAGGCAACAGATCTAAACATTCGAGTGGTTAACTTAAAACACGCTTGGGCAAGTGATATGTTGGAAACTCTGAGTTCCATTAGCGGCGGCTCACAAAACTCATCCGAGCAATCCAATCAAGGGGCAGCTAATGGCACCAAAGTCACTGCAGACGAACGTACCAATCGTTTAATACTGCAAGGTAAGGATGAAAATTTAAACAATCTAGAAGCACTTATCTCAGAACTGGATGTTGAGACAACAAGATCTTCACGCTTGCATGTCATTCCTTTGAGATACGCAGATGCTGAAACAACAGCAACGCTTATTTCAAGCTTATTATCTAACCCCAGCAGCACAGAAGAGCAAAATACCGCATCCATGGTTGTGGCTGATAAAGATGTGAACCAATTAGTGGTACGTGCAGACCCCAGCATTATGGGAGAAATATCACCTGTTATTGAAGAGATGGACGTGCCGCGAGCACAAGTAAAAATCGATGCAGTAATTGCAGAAATCAATATGGACAATATTGAAGAAGCAGGAATTCAATGGCTCTTGGGCGGAACTGATGGCACCTCTACTCCCGTAGCTGGCACCAATTTCACCTCAGCGGGAAACAGTATTTCCTCAATAGCAACGAGTATTGCTTCTGGTACGCCAACGCTAACGAACGGTGGTACCATCGGCGCCGTCTTTAGCGACGGTAAATTCAACCTAGGTGGTATATTGCAAGCCATCGACAGTAGCTCCGCTGCAAATCTGCTATCAAACCCTTCTATTACAGTAATGGATAACAAAATTGGTAAAGTTCTTGTCGGACAGAACATTCCAGTTGAAACAGGCTCTTATAACGATACCACAGGGAACCCATTCACTATTACAGAACGCCAAGATGTTGGGTTAACACTTCAAGTAACCCCCCATATTAATGCAAACAATGAAGTTCGGTTAGAGGTTTCTCAAGTGGTAGAAGCGGTATCATCCGAAGTTTCCACCCTTGGCTTTATCACCACAAAACGCGAAATAGTTACCGATGTAATCGTTCCAGACGGCGAGGTATTGTTTTTAGGTGGCCTCTTCAAAAATGATGAAGAAGTCATTAATCAAAAAGTTCCTGTTCTAGGTGATATCCCACTATTTGGGGCTTTATTTCGTAGTAGCTCGACTCAGCTAGTGAGTCAAAATCTAGTGGTTTATATCCGCCCTACTATTCTCCGCGATAGAAAGCATATTAAAGCGGTCACTGAAAACAGTTACCGACAGTTTAAGTCTATCGAGATGCGCTTACCTAGTGGAGAAACACGCCCAGCAACCGTAGAAGGGTTATTTAACTGATATGGCTAACCCAATAGATTTAATCTCTAGAACATTTGTAGAGAAGAATGATGTATTGATAGCTAACAAGGACGGCAAGCTACAAATTATCGCTTCTCCGGATGCCAAAATGGCCGCCGTTGCAGAACTAATAAGAGTTCATGGCAACAAGCTTGATATTCAGTTTCTTTCTAAAAACGAATTCGAGACTCACAAGGCGAATCATTACCATGAGAAAGGTGAAAGCACCCTAACCAAAGGTTTAGAAGCTGACATTGATTTGAACGACGCCGCCAATGAATTTAATGAACGCGCTGAAATTTCATACAGTGAAGAGAACTCGGAAATCATTGTGTTTGTAAATGCCATCTTCAGCCAAGCAGTTAAGAAGCAGGCCAATGATATTGCATTGGAATCCACAGCAGACAAATTGGTTATTCGATTTGTCATTGATGGCCGTTACAAAGACATTACCAGCGTACCGATAGGGGTAGCTCAAGCCATTATTGCTCGCATTAAGATCATGGCAAAGCTCGATACCTTCGTTAAAAAAATGCCTCAAGACGGCGCAGTAACTATGTCTTTTCTAGGCAGACCTTTTGACACAAGGATCTCCACCTTACCTTCTATATTCGGCGAAAGGGTCTCTATTCGCTTACTTCCAGCCGACGATATGCAAAAGGATATAGAGGATCTTGGTTTATCTGATTCAGAGCGTAAAAAATTTGAATACCTAATGACAAGGCCTAAAGGCGTAGTGCTACTGGCAGGCCCAACAGGCAGCGGTAAAACAACGAGCATGTACGCGGGTATAAAAATGCTGAATACACCAGACAAAAGCATTATTACCATTGAAAACCCCGTCGAGTATCGAATGAAAGGGACTGGCATAGTACAAACTCAAGTGTCGCCTGAGGCTGGATACACCTTTGCGAAGGCTCTGCGTTCCGTCGTTCGACAATACCCCAACGTCATTTTATTAGGTGAAATTCGCGATAACGAAACCGCCGATTTCGCCTTACAGTCCTCCACCACAGGGCACCTTACTTTATCCTCCATTCATACCAATTCAGCCGTTGGTACCATCTCTCGCTTAGTTAAGATGCAGGTGGAGCGCCACTACATCAGCTCGTCCTTGCAGGGCGTTATTTCACAGCGTCTGATTAGGCTGTTATGTCCACATTGCAAAGAAGAACACAAAGTTACCCCAGATCTGGCTAAAAAGTTCGAAGGACTACTCGATGAAGGGGCACACCATTACACACACAAAGGCTGTCTTGAGTGTGAGTTTGAAGGCTATAAAGGCCGAGTGGCTATTTATGAATTCCTGATTATGAACAATGAAATAAGAGCCTTAATCAATGCCAATGTAAATGAATTAGACATTGAAAAAGCAGCCATCGCAAAGGGGGAATCTCTTATTGAAAAGGGCTTTATTAAGGTCGGTCATGGTGTAACAAGCATTGATGAAATTCTCCGTGTCGTAGACGTTAGCGAAGCCATGGTGAATTAACGATGAATACATTTGCATATACCGCAGTTGATGCCGCTGGCAAAAAAGTAAAAGGGACGCTTGAGGCTACCAGCGAAGCAGATCTACGCCAAAAAATTAGAGACAAAGGCTTGGTGCCGATTCAGATAAAGGCCACCCACTCTGCCACAAAAAATAAAAAGCATTCCTATGCTATGAACCCAAAGCAAAGGAGTATTTTATTTAGAACACTTTCCACATTGGTAAGCCCTAATTTGCCTCTTGACCAAGCCATGGTCATCGCTGCTGAACAAACCAAAGATAAAAGCATGAGAAAGATGATTGATAATACAACTAAGGCGGTACGGGAAGGTAAAACCTTATCTTCAGCTTTAGGCGATTACCCGAAGTCTTTCCCTCCCCTTTATCTTGCAAGTATTGAGGCAAGCGAAGAATCAGGCACCTTAAACAAGGTACTGCTCAGATTGGCTGAGCACAGTGAAAACCACTACTCAAACAACCAAAAGATCAAGTTGGCAATGTTATACCCTAGTATCTTGGTCACTTTATCCTTGCTGATCACAGGCTATTTGCTCGGTTTTGTTATGCCAGACATAGTGGACACATACCAAGATCAAAGCCAAGCTTTGCCCCCCCTAACCTCTGTCATGATGACTCTAAGTCAATTATTAGTCACCTATTGGGCATGGATTATTTTGAGCCTCGCAGCACTGATTGCGGTGTATTCCTTGTTATCTAGAAAAGCTAATATCCGGCTAAAAATTGACCAGTTCAAGTTATGTCTGCCATTGCTTGGCAAGGTAATTAAAACCATCGAAAGTACAAACTATATTTCAACACTTTCTATGCTGGTTAATGCTGGTATCCCACTCTCACAAGCTATGTCAATTTCGGGCGCATCACTCAGCAATAAAGAAATTAAAGACAGGCTAGAGGGAGTCTTGAGTGAGGTTTCGAAGGGTAAAACTTTGTCTAAACAACTCAGGGACACCAATATATTACCATCTATGATGATGCATTTAATTGAATCAGGAGAACGCTCAGAGCAGCTTGGCGCTATGTTAGAAAAAGCCTGCGTCGAGCAAAGTAAAGAAATACACAATATCACGAATGCGGCAATTTCACTGATCAATCCCATCCTTCTCATTTTTATGGGTGGTGCAGTGTTATTAATCGCTTTGGCAATCATGTTGCCAATTATGAATATGAGCTCATTTATAGGTTAACGTTAAAAGGTACTAGTCATGAAAAAAACAAGATTCGCAGGTCGCAAAAAACAAGCTGGTTTTGGCTTACTCGAGGTATTAATTACCGTGGCGATTTTATCCATCATCGCCACATTGGCCGCCCCTACTTTATTCTCACGGGGCGACACAGCAAAAGTAGCCGCTACAAAAGCGCAAATATCTAGCATTGTCACGGCGTTAAGCATGTACAAACTTGATAACCAAGTATTCCCATCGACAAATCAGGGGCTGGATGCGCTTGTCGAAAAGCCAAGCGGCTACCCGCAAGCAAATAACTGGTCATCCGATGGTTATATGCGAAAACTGCCTAAGGATGGTTGGGGCAATGATTTTCTCTATATTAGCCCGGGCTCTACAGGTCCATTTGAAATTATTTCCTATGGTTCCGATGGCGTATCCGGTGGTGAAGATACAGCTGCGGACATACTTTCCAGCGAGCTATAGGTATGAAGAGGGTTAGTAAGCAACGTGGCTTCGGTTTATTAGAAGTTCTTATTGCCTTGACCATCATAGCCATTATTGCCGGTCTATCTGTGCCCAGCCTAATTCCTAATCAAGATAAAGGGGCAATTGAGAAAACTGGCTTTTTGGTAAGGCAAGAACTGCAAAGGCTCTTTGACGAAAGTTGGTTGAATACTAAATCTTTTCAAGTGATCACATCCCCAGAAGGAGAATGGTCAGTTTTCTCTATGAAATTCGACCAGTGGGTGGAAGACCACAACCTCTTCAGCAACATCGAAGACGTTAGCTATGCAATATCGCTAAAAAACCTAAATGGCAGTAGCCACTCAGGCAAAATTTACTTTATGTCCAGTGGGGAATATACCCCTTTTGAGTTAGTGATAAGCAACGAGGCGTATTCTAAGACCCTTTATGGAGACGGAATCAATGACATTAAAATCAAATAAGAAATCGCGAGGTTTTACCCTAGTCGAAAGTTTGGTTTCTATTGTCATTCTTTCCATGCTTGGGGTCATGGCACATTCATCCCATAGCCTCGCTTTAAATAGTACTGACAAAATGCGAGTGAAGAGCCTCGCCATTTTAGTGGCACAAAATAGAGCAGCGGAGCTGAAGATTCTGGCTCACCATAAAACGAGAATAAATTTAGGTCAAAGTGAGGTTGAGCAAGGCGGTCATGTTTGGCTGATAGATACATCCATAGAGAAATCAACTGGCAGCCTAACTCGGTTGAATCTAGACATAGCACTTAAGGTCGCACCTACTAAAGCGGTACATTCATCGAAGATTTACCTAGCGACAGGGTTAATCCGATGAAAAAAATGAGCGGCTACATTCTAGTAGAAACACTTATCTCATTGGTGATTATGAGCGTGGTGGGAATCGCCATTAGCGACCAAATCGTCAACAGTAATAAGGTTAAAAATACGGTTCAAAAGCAATCGAAATCTTTGGAGGCAAATTTTCAAATTCTAACCAGAATTAGACAAGATCTGCTTCAGGTGATGAATCGCTCCGTTAGGGATACTTCTGGTTTTATCGAAAGCGCATTTATAGGAATGCCAGATAGCTTAACCTTTACCAAAGCGGGTTGGCCGAATCCAACCGATGACGAACGTAGTACAAATCAGAGAGTGAATCTGGCTTTTGCAGGGAATCAATTAAACCGAAATTATTATCAAGTGTTAGATAGAGCTAATGATTCAAAGAAAACTAAAGTGTTTGAGAATGTCACCAGTTTCAAAGCGGAATACATGGGCTATGACCTGAATTGGCACCCCACATGGGACAGCAGAGTAGAAAACTCAACACCTGTGGCTGTGAAGGTGACCATTCAAATTCATGACACAGCACCATTAAATATGATTGTCGAGCTGCCTTCGTATCAATCTAGGAACACGATTTCCTCACGTTAACACTATTAAGTATTTTAACACCGCCATAGTGAGTACTTACTTAAACTCAGATATAGATAGATAAAGCAATATGGGTAAGAGATAAAAAAATGAAGTTGAATATAAAACAAAAAGGCTCAACCCTGCTGCTTAGCTTGATCGCGCTTGCCATTGTCACGACTTTTGTCAGCAAAACACATTTGCATGTTAATCACACAAGTAAGCTGTTGGATAGCCAAATCAACACCGAAACTCGAACCGAGTATCTATTAGCAGGTGAAGCTTGGATTGAAAACCAATTACTCCTAAATGAATGGCCGGGACGTAACGGTAGAATATTAAGTAGCGTCAGCTTTGACATTGAGGGAGGCAATCTAGATATCTTGGTAACAGATTTTAATAGTTGTATTAACGTAAATAAGTTTACAGATGGAGAGCAAGTGCTTGAAACACACAATGCCTTGATGCGTTTATCGGATAATGTAAATGGCTCTGGCTTTTCAAGTTGGGTCGGTGTCATTAAGGACTGGATTGATCTAGATGGACAAACCAGCTTATCTGGTGCTGAGGACGCTTTTTATATTGCAAAATCTACCTCATACCGAACGCCAAACGGTAGTGTTCAAGGTGATTCTGAGTGGCCTCTTTTAAACTTAAATACGACGGAATTTAATAAGGTACTTCCCTTTATTTGTGCGGTAGATAGCACAAAATCTACGATTAACTTAAACACAGCTCCCAAAGAAGTTTTACTAGCGACCCTTGAAGACTTATCAGAAGAGCAAGCAAAACTGATTGTAGGACGCCAACAAGACAAGCCATTTTCTAACTTGAGTGAATTCCATGGGGATCAGAGCTTTGAAAATATAAAACTTGAGGAAGCACTATGGTCAACGAGAACAAACGATGTTTTCGGACTGGTAAAGTTAACCACTAAAGATCAAATCTATTGGCTGCAGACTCTGGTCTCAAAAGATGAAAACGACATTATTAAATCCAGTAGTCGCGCTTTTCTGCCGCCCAATACTTACATGAAGCAACGTTTCAACCTCAAGGATAATAGTTATGAGTAAAAACAGTAACGGCCTGTTATTTGTTCTACAAGCCAAGCTCAGTTTATCAGAGGAAGAAGACTATATATTTGATGGCACAGCCTTATTAGAGACTGAGGTTAGCGAAAAAATAGATAACGCTAGTATTAATGATGTGAACCTGTGGATTAACACAGTTTCAAATAACTACAAAGGCGTAGCTTCTGAAGCATGGGTGCTATTACCCAATGGAAGCACTCATTTTCATACCATTGAGCTGAATACTAAGACAGCAAAATACGCGCACGCTGTTATTAGTAATCACATTGAGCCAATGATTGCGACTAACTTAGAAGACACAAAATTAACTTATCACTTAGAAGGCAATACAGCTTACACAGTGGCAATAAGCAAGCAACTTATTGCCAAGGTTGAGTCGTGCATCAGTACTTTGGAGCTGCCTGTAACCAAGCTATTGGCACCACAATCACTACTAAATCCCCTTAGGTCATTTAAAGAGGATGCTCCCGTCGAATTTGGGAATTACATTTATACAAACGAAGAAGAGCAGATAATCGGTGTGTCATTGGATATATTTTGTTCATTCAATCAAAGCACCACGACTCGACCTACTCCGTACTCTTTGGAGGAAGTTATTAAGGGCATAGACTCGAAAAAGATAGTGCCCAACCTAAAAGCTAATGCTAAAAAAGAAACGCATTCCTCTTGGTTGCAAGTGCTAAAAAGCTGGTTAGGCTTAACGGTTATTGGCTTAACGATTATGACGAGTTTGGCAATGTACACAAACAGCGTTTTAAACAATCAAGCCAAAGACTTGAATCAGGCCGTTTTAATGCAATATCAAACGATTTTCCCTGACGACCGCATCATCGACCTACCCCGCCAGATCAAGGCAAAAATAAATGCCCTAACAGGCACGCCAGCTAATGCCGATGTAACGGGCTTCTTGCATGCCATTGAGAGCGTTTTAAATGAAGTGGGGAATAACAACTACATTGAATCCTTATCATGGCGGCGTGGCACAGCCCTTATTGCGTGGAAAGTAACAAATCAGCAAGATTTAAAGCGTATTGAAGATCAAATAAGAAGCAAAGGACTAAGCGTCACTCTAAATAGCTGGAATCGGTTAGAAGAGCGCACTGTTGTCGGTGAATTTGAAGTAAGGGTGACACAATGAGTATGATTAAAAATTGGTTCATTGCTGAAATTAACCGCTCCACCTTTCTTAAGGCGGGGATTCAATTCTATAAACAATGTAATCCCAGAGAGAAAATCTTGATTGAGATTTTGAGTGCATTGCTATTGGTACTGATCGTTAGCGCCTTGGTGCTCATGCCTTTAATGGCAGAGAAAGCCGCAATTAAGCAAAAGATTGCCTCAACAGAAGAATTAAATTTAGCTTTGCAGACGAATAAAGACAATTTGAAAAGCTCTCTTGTATTGGCTCAGGATAGAACGGCAAGTCAGCTACAAGATCTTATGAGAGACCTCACAAGTCAACTGGGCTTCTACCCCGAATCCATCAGCAATGTTAGTAGTAGCAAGGTTCGGAGTGTTTTTCTTAATGCCCCTTATACTAAGGTTCTGGAGCTTATCCAGAACTTAGAAGAAGCAGGCACGACGTTAGAAGAATTCCAAATTACTCCCGTTGCAAATGGAATAGTCAATTTAACCCTAGTGGTGGATTAGCAAAATATGGAAGCAATAGTATTTGTCATTACAGTATTTATTGTTGGGATACTCATATCTTTAGTAGCGGCGCAAATGCCTAAAGTTGCTTACAAGCAATGGGAAGCAGATGCTAAAGAGTATCTAAACATTAAAGATGAAGCCGCTACCAAGCAACCACAATCAACTATATGGGATTTACATCAGTTAAAAAGCGAATTGATTGTAAGAAAACAAAAACACCTATGCTTGGCAATGCTTTTTCTGATCGCTTGCATTCCTGCTTGGCTATATATTCATGACCCACTTGCTATGGGCTTAATATGTGGTGTCATCGGCTGCATATTAGTCGGAGCTCTAGTGGACTGGGAGCATATGTACATCCCTGATGAAACCATAGTATTGGGTCTTGGTTTAGCTTTTAGCTTCTTAATAATACACGGGGACAACTTAGAGGGGCATATTATTGGAGCTATGGTTGGATACGGTTTTATCGCCTTCCTACGGTGGTTCTTTTATCGATTAAGAGGCATTGAAGGCATTGGATTAGGGGATGCTAAAATGCTTGCTCTAACGGGTGCATTAATTGGTGTTACAGACATTTTTTTATCGATTATAGCCGCTTGTATCATTGCTATAACTCTCAATCTGTTAAGTCAGAGAAAGCAATCCAAAGAGATTCCCTTTGGGCCTGGAATAGCCATTTCGGGGTTAATATTTTACCACCTTCAGCTATTAAACGAAGCGTTAGCTTAGGAAATACCTAGGAAAACAATCAGTAACCAATTGAAATTCTTGACTTTAAATCTAAGTAAACCGCCACTAAAAATCTAACTAAAAATCATTCAATTATTACGATTGTATTACAAATAATTGACATTACTATTAATATATTTTATAACTTGCTCCCAGAAGTCCTAAGAGACGTTGTTACATATTCTTGTAATGCTTCCATTTAGGGCTTCTTATAAAAATCAAATAAAAATAAAAAACAGGTGTAAAAAATATGAAGAAAATATTCGTACCACTTTGTGTGGTAGGTACTCTTGCATGCGCGTCTTTCACATTCGCAGAAAGCGCTCCTTACTCTACTTCTCGTTACCAATCAGTACTTGATGACTCCAAGCTCCAAGCTCCTGGCAGCAATACCTTGATTAAACAAGGTGACTTCGCTGGTGCCTATAATGATTATTTCTATGTTCCAGACAGCGGCAACAAGTGGATGACTTTTGAAATGACTGGCTACCTTGCTCGCTCTGAGCTACGCCAAATGGATGAATGGTACTCTTCAGACTCTTCGTACACGAATAAAATGATCGGAGAAGTGGAAGTAATTAACCCAGAAGATGGTGAAGTTGATGAAATCACCTTCATGCAAATTCACGATGTATCAGGCAACAGCAACGCGATTAACAAACCATTAGTTCGTTTAGTCTGGGAAAGAGAACGAGATGGCATTGAAAATCACTACTGGGCTGTTATCAAGGAAGACGCTTGTAAAGACTGTAAAAATTACCTAAAAGTAGACATTGGTGAGCATAAAGATGACCCAGTTAAGTTTGAAATTAGGGTTACTGATAGCAAGCTAACCATCAAACGTGACGGCGCTACCATCTCAGGCTTAAATAAATACGATATTGGCTACTGGGATCACCTAGAAAACTATTTCAAAGCCGGTGTTTATAACCAAACCTCTGGAACAGCAAAAGTACAATTCAAAACTCTGAAGTACTACACGCAAGCGAACTAAGTTACTTTAGATAAATAAACTGAACACATGCAATTGGACTGCGAATAACTTGAGTGCCCCCAGTAGTTGTACTATCTACTGGGGGCTTTTTTATTGCTGCAAGGCTAAAAAACTAATGCTTGTGATGGCTGTGCTCATGGTGGTGCTCATGAACATCATGATGATCATCCTGCTCTTCGCAAGGGTAGCTAACACCCATATCTTGGCGTATCTCATCCAATGTCGAAATTAGTTCAAGGCTGTCTTGCCAACTGTGGTTCGGACTTTGAGTTAAGCCCTCCTCCAAACAACGGTTCACTTCATCAACTTCAAATTGAAAACCATTACCTGAAAAATCAAACTCGACAGCACGCTCATTTCCGCTTTCATCAACAAGACGACAAGATTTGGCTTTATACCAAGGCGAGTCTATTTCAATGTAACCTTTTTCACCCGATAAAATTGCACGATTAGGGTTAGAAGAAATAATAGAAGCATCGAGTGAAGCCAATTGCCCTGTTTCCCAGCCTAGTAATATTTGCTCGAAAACATCTACATCTGTATCACCAATAACCGCTTGGTTTTGTACAAAGTCCGGCTTACCGAATAACAATTGAGCAAGGAAAACTGGATAAATACCGACATCTAATAAAGCACCGCCACCCAACTCGCGATTCAGAATACGATGACTTGGGTCTGTCGAAGCAAGGAAGTGAAAGCTAGCTTGAACACTGTGAAGGCTACCGATTTCACCTTCTTCTACCCATTCCAACACCTGTTCAATCACAGGATTAAAACGTGTCCACATGGCTTCCATAACGAATACGTTTTTTTCTAATGCTAGATCATAGAGTGATTGTGATAATGCCTCATTCAAGGTGAAGGGTTTTTCACACAACACAGCTTTGCCAGCCAAAATACAGGCTTTCACTAGGTCATAGTGATGAACGTGTGGCGTGGCTATATAAACCACATCTATCTCTGGGCTATTAATTAAAGAAAAGTAATCGACAAAAGCCAGCTCGATATCAAATTCAGCGGCAAACTGATCGGCACATGCCTTGTCTCGAGACGCGACAGCTTTAAGCTCACCCATTTTAGCGTAGCTAAAATCACTGGCGAATAAATGCGCTGCTTGGCCTGTACCAACCACACCCCAATTAAACTGTTTCATAGGACTATCTCCATAAGTACCATCAATAGCATGACTGCCAAAAACCGAGTCGGTAATAAAAACTGGCTAAGTTTGAACGCTAACACCATTATAGTCTACTAAGGTGGATCAAAAGTTTATCCACATAGGTTACTGAATGGCTTTTTCCATACGGGATATGACTTCCTCAAGAGTGACTTTAGGGCAGCCAAAATTCAAACGTAAAAAGTCAGGGTTACCAAACTCACTGCCACAGGACATTCCGACCCCAGCATCTAGGAAGAATTTATGAGGGTTTTCCAGTTTCAAAGCAGACACATCAAGCCATGCAAGGTAAGTCGCTTCGATATGCAGCATTTTGATTGGTGTCGCTGCCAGCCTATCCGCTAACAAATCACGGTTAGTTGCTAGATACTTCAACATAGCTTGATGCCACTCCTGACCACCTTCATAAGCGGCTATCGCAGCGGTATAGCCCAACATATTAGGAGAAGGCACTAGGCCTGCTTTTTCATTGTTAAAACGCTGACGTACCTTGGCATTTTCAATAACAGCAAAGGCATATCCTAAGCCAGCAACATTAAAGGTTTTACTGGGCGCCATTAGAGTAATACTGCGGTTAGCAGCGTCAGCATTCAAGCTGGCGAAAGGCACATGGGGCAAGTCATCTAAAATCAGGTCGCAATGAATTTCATCACTCACTACGATCAAATCGTACTTCTCTGCTAATGCATGAATGCTGAGCAGTTCATCCTTGGTATATACCGTACCCCCGGGATTATGAGGGTTACAAAGTAGAATCATCTTACTATTGGGTTTTGCACAGGCTTGTTCAAAGGCCGCCATATCGGGTACCCAACGGCCATTTTCCTCCACCATATCCACAGAGGTAAGTTCTCGTTGAGCCAAAATAGGGGCTTTGGTTAAATGGAAATAAACAGGCCCTGGAACAACAACACTGTCCCCTTCATTAGAGAAAGCTCGAACGCTAATATATAAAGCACACACCAATCCTGGTAAATGCGAAAGTGAAGCGGAAGAGATAGACCAACCGTAATGTGAAGTAAGATGGTTTTGAATTGCGCTAACCAATGCTTTAGGCGTATGGGTATAACCAAACACACCTTCATTTATACGTTGAGATAATGCTTCTTTAATACAGTCAGGCGCATCAAAGTCCATATCGGCAATCCACATAGGAATGATATTTTCAGGGTATTTTGACCACTTATCGCTGCTCATTCCTGAACGATCAATTACCATATCAAAGCTTGCTAACAAGGTATCCATAATCACTACTCTCCAACTTAATTCCTTGAAGATGACTTTTAATAAGTCACCTTAAAACTGTAACGTAAAACGGAGCCTATTAAGCTCCGTTGCTTTCAATAACAAAATCTCAATGGCTATCTTTTAATGACTATTAATGGCTATTTTTAAAGTCTATCCATGCCTTGCTCTGAGTTCGGTAGTAATCCATTGAACCAGATACTTGAACATAAAGCTTTTCCTTCACATCTTGAGGGGGATAAACACCTGTATTCTCAGCAATGCTTTTATCTAGAAAGGGCTCAGCAGCATTATTTGGCATAGCATAGAAAACATAATTCGAAATAGCAGCTGACGTTTCTGGCTGCAAAATAAAGTCAATAAAGGCTAATGCTTCGTCTGGGTTTGGAGCATCGGCAGGAATCGCCATAACGTCAAACCACATTTCAGCGCCTTCACGAGGTATCACATAGTTTATATCAATTCCTACTTCTTCCGCCTGAATTTGCGACTGCAAAACATCACCGTTATAGCCTATAGCAAGGCAAATATCTCCATTCGCTAAATCGGCAATGTACGAACTGGAGTTAATACTACGAATGTAAGGCCTAATCTTATTAAGCAGGCCTATCGATTTCTCTAATTCGTCTTCATCTTCACTGTTTGGGTAAACGCCACGATAAAGATTTACTAGAGACAGCATGTCCGCGGGAGCGTCCAGCATGGTCACACCGCAATCTTCTAATTTAGATACGACCTCAGGGTTAAAAAACACATCCCAAGAATCGATTTGTTGAGTTCCTAACCGCTCTTCAATCATAGCCTTGTTATAACCAATACCAACCGTACCCCAAGCATAAGGAACATTATATTGGTTATTAGGGTCGTACTTTTCCATTTGTTGAAGTAATACAGGGTCTAAGTTTCCAATATTTTCTAGCTTGCTTTTATCTATTTTCTGATAAAAATTCGCTTTTAGCTGGCGTTCAAATACGTGATTAGAAGGCATAACAACATCGTAGCCAGATTGTCCTGCTTGCAATTTTTTCTCTAACTCAAAATTACTACCATAAACATCATAGTTAACTTTAATACCCGTTTGCTGAGTAAATTTGTCTAATACACTAGGGTCAATATAATCAGACCAGTTATATACATTCACTACTTTTTCAGCTGTCGCTAAAGGGGAAAATAATGCAGATACACACAGACAGATTAGTGTTTGATATTTCATTCTTGTGCCTTGTTTAGAGAAGAAATGAGAAAAACGCATCTATTTGAATGCGCTTTCCGAATTTTAACGACATTCTCTCTTATATAGGGGTAAAAAATAAAGAGACAATATATTGTCAGAACAAATACTTACTTTCTTCGATTGAGGTTCAGATTAAAGAATCAAACCTTGGAGACTTGAGAAAAGTCATGAAAGTGGCTGCAAAGCTATCTTCATCGCGATCGAAAAGATCAACAAAGCATTTACCCTATTAAACCAACGCCAAAATGACGCTTTTCCTAGCCATTGGGCACATAAATGACCAACCAGAGCCAACAGCAAGAACCAAACGATACCAGCTACCGAACAACCGAATACAAATTGCCACTTTTCGCTCTGCCATTGATTTGCCAAACTCCCCATTAAAATCATGGTATCTAAATAAAAATGTGGATTTAACCAAGTCACGGCTAACCCAGTTAAAAATAAAGGCCATACTGCCAGACGCTTCGAGGATTGCTCTAAAATCAAGTGCTCCTCTTGAAAAGAAGCTCGCAGCTTTCCGAAAGCAAACCACATTAAGAAAGCAACGCCCCCCCATTTAGATAAAGTAAACAACCATTCATTTGTTTGTAAAATTAAACCTAAGCCAAAGGCCC
Source organism: Marinomonas sargassi (assembly GCF_025716875.1). GTDB lineage: Bacteria > Pseudomonadota > Gammaproteobacteria > Pseudomonadales > Marinomonadaceae > Marinomonas > Marinomonas sargassi. The sequence continues at coordinate 222,974 of NZ_JAOVZB010000001.1, forward strand.
CTAAAGTAATAGCGACCACGTCACTTAGAATAAACATCAGCGCGAGTGGAAAAGCATAGTGTCGCTTTAGTGCCTGCTCCAATAAAAAACTGTTCTGGGCGCCAACTGCGATAATTAATCCGCCACCCGTTATCAACCCACTCATAAAAGCAATCATAGTGCTCTCCTACTAAATTTGGGTTGATCTTAAAGCACTCAATCTATAAATTAAAATTAATTAAAATTAAACTTCATTAGAAAATATTATGTTGGATTATAGAGCGCTTTCTAGCTTACATGCGGTACTTAGGTTTCAAAGCTTTGACAAAGCGGCAAGCTATTTAAACCTGACCCAGTCTGCCGTTTCGCAAAATATCAAGCGCTTAGAAAACGCTTGTGGACGACCTCTGCTTATTCGTGCTCGCCCCATTACAGCAACGCCATTGGGCGAAAAAATGCTCGCACACTTCAATAAAGTCGCCATGTTAGAGGAAGGGTTAAGAAGCGAATTAGAGGTAGAAACTGATAATCAGCCCATTAGCATAGCTGTTAATAATGACTCTCTAGCCACTTGGTTTATTCAGGTGATGGGGTTATTTGCTCAGCAACCTAATTCCAAATTGCATATCAAAGCGGCCGATCAGGGGAAGACAAGACAACTATTACAAAAAGGCGAAGTCATCGCTTGCTTAAGTGATATCGGTACTCCTGTAACAGGTGGAGACTCTATTTTTCTTGGCTATATGCATTATGAAGTCGTCGCCACGCCAGCATTTATTAAAGAAAATATAAAGCACGAAGACGACCTTAAAGATGTATTACAATCAAAGGCTCTGGTATTCGACGAAAACGACGAACTTTGGTCCAGATACCAAAATGAATGCTTAAATATCCAAGCCGATAATCGCAATAACCATTGGTACCCTTCTTCCCATGGTTTTGTGGAGCTGGTAATGGGTGGCACAGTCTGTGCTTTAGTACCTAGTATCCAAGTACAGAAACAACTGGAAAGTAAGGCACTCATTTCTTTATTACCATCAAAGAAACTGGCCTTGCCTCTTTATTGGCATTGGTACAAACTGAACTCCCCTGTATTGGATCGATTAACCGAGGTGATAAAAACTGTCACACAAAATACGTTATATTAACGCCAATAATAAAAATCGACTGGTTAATGGTTAAACCTTTAGATTAACCACTACTTTTGAAATGTTACTTTAAGGATACTTATGATTCGCAAATGTTTATTCCCTGTCGCAGGCTACGGTACTCGCTTTTTACCGGCCACCAAGTCTATGCCGAAAGAAATGCTTCCTATCGTAAACAAGCCTTTAGTACAGTACGGCGTAGAAGAAGCTGAAGCCGCTGGCCTCAACAACATTACATTCGTCACTGGCCGTGGTAAACGTGCCATTGCTGACCACTTTGATATTAGTTACGAACTTGAACATCAGATTTCAGGTTCTAGTAAAGAGCAATACCTAGAAGGTATTCGCCACCTAATCAACAACGTTAACTTCTCTTTCACGCGCCAAAACAACATGCTCGGTCTTGGCCACGCCATTCTTACAGGTGAGCCACTTATTGGTGACGAAGCATTTGGTGTTGTCTTAGCCGATGACCTTTGTTTTGGTGAAGACGATGGCGTCATGGCGCAAATGGTAAAACTCTACAACCAGTTCCGATGCACCATTGTGGCCATCGAAGAGGTACCAGAAGACGAAGTGCACAAATATGGTGTGATCAAGGGTGAATCTATGATGGATGGTTTATTCCGTGTTACTGACATGGTAGAAAAGCCAAGTAAAGAAGAAGCACCATCTAACCTAGCTATCATTGGTCGCTACATTTTGACGCCGGATATCTTTGATAAAATCCGTAATACACCACCGGGTCGTAACGGTGAAGTTCAGATTACTGACGCTATTTTGCAGCAAGCAAAAGAAGGCTGTGTATTAGCTTATAAATTCAAAGGAAAGCGCTTTGATTGCGGTAGTGTAGACGGTTTTGTTGACGCGACTAATCACTGCTACAAGCACATTTATAGCCAAGGCTAAAACACGGTTCGCATAAGTGCAAGCAACAAAATCAAAAGCCAGACCATAGAAACTATGGTCTGGTTTTTTTAGGTCTGTATGAAATGAGCAGAGCTCAATTTAAAGAAAAAAGTAATGACTTAACCATACACTCACTGGCACAGTAAAAACTGACAACAAGGTCTGCATAGCAATGTACACAGCAATTTTGTCACTATCACCGCCCAATTGTCGTGCAAGGGCATAGCCAGAAGTTGCGGTAGGAACAAGGCCAAACAACATAGCCACTAGAGCAGGCAAACCTCGAATATCTAGCCACCAGCACATTAAACCGATCACAGCAGTAAAAATGACAAAGCGGGCAATAGAAGACAGTACAAAGGTTACACCCACAGAGCGAATGGCCTTCAATTTAACGCTCGCCCCCACAGCCAAAAGCGCTAATGGCAAGGCAGCCCTCGACAACATTTCCATCACATCCGATACCAATACAATCGGAGAGAAGCCAAGCACATTAACAAGGCAACCAAGAAAAATAGACAAAATAAGTGGGTTACGGATCAAAGCCCCACTTAATAGCTTCGGCATAGCAGCCAACTTAGAGCCATTTTCAGGGGTTTTACCATGCATTATGACCATGGAGATGATCAATAACAGATTGATAGAAGGAATAAGCACAGCGGCGCCTAATGTCGCTAGCCTTAACCCTTCATCGCCGTAAAGGGTGACGGACAATGCCAGCACAATAAAAGAATTAAAACGTACGCCAGCCTGAAGCATAGAAGATGCAACCGGAGCAGTCACCTTTGTCAGCCAAGTACTAGAAAAAACAAACAGTGTCGTGACAAATAGTGCGCATAAAAGGATAAGCGCATATTTTGCTAACAGCGGATTAGAAAAGTCGATTTGCGAGGTGTTATGGAACAATAGTGCAGGGAACAACACCCAATAGGATAGTTTGTCGACGCCCAGCCAAAAGTCTTCCATAGGGAAGCGTAAACGTTGGAAAAATGCGCCAAGTAGCAATAATAAGAAAACGGGTAAGACCGTCAGCGACAAAGTAAACACAGATACTCCTTATTGTGTTACATGCTCTATCAAAACCCGCTTATTAAAACACTTAATCCTGTTTCCAGTAAGCAACTACATCAATGTTACTCGGATTAACACCACTTTCTTGCAGAAAAAAGCGCTTTAAACTTGCAACAGCGTGAGCTTCTGTCGCTCCCCACACCCAAGTGTTGGCATTCAGAGCTTGGCTGCTAAGGTTGTTCGCGGCATTTATTAAGCTTTCCCCATAAAATCCATCATTATTTTGCAACCAATGAATCGTCGCTCCACCATGATGTGGAAGCGGGATTTCACTTTCAGCAGAGGGCATTTCAATAAAGGCTTCGACCTTGGCATCACTCGGTAAGATTTCTAACCAGCGCGCTAATGCAGGCACACTCGTTTCATCGGCAAAGAAAACATAATTAACCGCTCCTAGTGGCGGGAACTTCCAAGACCTAGGGCCAAATAAACCCAAAGTCTGGCCCACTTGCGCTTGTTTTGCCCAAGGGCCACCCACACCCTCATCATGCAATACCAAATCTATATCGACAGTACCGGCTTCCGCATCAAAGGCACGAATGGTGTAGTTTCGACAAGGGGATAAAAGCCCCTCTTTTAGGCCAGACCAGTCAGCACTTTTACCATCAGGCGTCGCTTTTGGTAAACGTAGCTCAGGCTGTGATTCAGTAGGAAAAAAGAGTTTTACATGGATTTCAGGTGCTAGTTCATCAAATTGAAAGTCATGTAAGTCAGCCCCCTGTAAGCGTACACGTCGTAGTGTTGGCGATAAATCCACCACACTCACAACATTGGCTAACCGCTCTTTTAATGGCACTTCTACACGAACATTCTCATAAACTGGCATTGTCTGCTCCGCTCTTATCTCACTTAAAAAGTGCGCCTAATATAAAGGATCTACAGCTTAAATGATATTGATTCTTATTAATGTGATAGTGAAAATTCCTAACGAAAGTAACTTTTCGGGGGGACATGAAATACTTGTTGAAACGCATAACTGAATGCAGAAGTGGATTGATAACCCACTTCTAACGCCACTTGGGTCACAGATTGTCCTTGCTCTAACAAAGAGAGCGAATGAAGCAAACGTACCTTTTGGCGCCATTCCTTAAAACCTATGCCAGTCTCAGCAAGAAAGATTCGGCTCAAGGTACGGCTAGATAGGCCTAGGGTATTTGCCCAATCTTTTAGCGTCGTATCGTCGCAGGGGTCAGCCTCTAAAGAAGTGACTAAACCTTGTACTCGGATATCCTTGGGCATCAATAAACTTAGCTGGTTAGCAGGCTGACTAAGCAATTGATCCAACAATACCATGAGCAGTCTTTCATCACTCTCTTGCCACACTGAGCCAGTATCACAACGGGTGGCAACGGCCAAAATAAGCTCTCGTATTAACGGTGAAACGGTAAAAACTTTAGCTTGCTGACCTAAGCTTTCTACCTTGTCAGGACGGAAGTACAAACTACGAAACTCAGCCCCGCTCGGTGCAAAGGTTTTATGTTCACAGTGGGGTGGTAACCAAATCGCTTTCTGCGGTGGCACCACCATAAACTGGTCTTCAAACGACACATTTAACAAACCACGGGAAGCATACATAAGCTGATACCAAGTATGGCTGTGCAACCTCCCCTGATGCCCCACGCCCATATCAAATTGCCGAGCGAGCACAGTTTCTTCTGTCGCCAGCTTAATTCTTTCATCTGTTGTCTTACGAATCTCAGCTGGCTTCATTGCAGTTACTCATCTCTTACTTAAATATAAAAAGCTTTCCACATAATCACTTTCTAGATAAAAGTCACTTTATCGATATAAATTGACTTATTAACGAAATTAAGACAAAACCATACTTGATAATATAACCCTATTCAACATCGCTTACTGACAAGCGACCCATTGCATAGGACACCATAATGATAAAAGAACGCGCTTCGCATTCTTGGCAAACACCAAAGACGCTACTCATGCTCGTGGCGATCGTATTGCCTATTTCCTTTGCCAGCTGGCAAGCACTGCTAAATAACTTTGTTATTGAAAAAGCCAACTTCACAGGCGCTGAAATTGGCCTATTACAAAGCGTACGTGAGATACCCGGCTTCCTCGCCTTCACTGCTGTGTTTATACTTCTGTTCCTACGGGAGCAAAAATTTATGGTGCTGTCATTGGTGATGCTAACCATAGGTGTCGCTATTACTGGTTTCTTCCCTTCTGTTTCTGGGTTGCTGTGTACCACCTTACTCATGTCCATTGGCTTCCATTATTTCGAGACTCTAAAACAGTCCTTGTCTCTACAGTGGTTAAGTAAGGAAGAGGCTCCCGAGGTACTGGGCAAGATGATCTCCGTTGGCGCGTTAGCCTCCCTGATTACTTACGGAGTGCTATGGGTATTGCTTGAGCAAGTTGGCTTGGCATACAAATGGGTCTACGTGATAGCAGGCACAACCGCTCTCGCTATCGTGATCTTTATTTGGCTCGCCTTCCCAGCCTTTGAAGGTAAAACCAGACAAAACAAAAAATTGGTTTTACGGAAACGTTACTGGCTCTACTACGCACTGGTCTTTATGAGCGGCGCTAGAAGACAAATCTTTGTTGTTTTCGCAGGCTTCCTTATGGTCGAAAAATTCGGCTATTCAGCGGCAGACATCACCTTACTATTCTTAATCAACTACGCCTTCAATTGGCTCTTCGCAAAACGCATTGGCCGCTTTATTGGCGTTGTCGGTGAACGTAAAGCCCTGATTTTTGAATATGTTGGCCTAATATTGGTTTTCGTCAGCTACGCCCTTGTGGAAACAGCAGAAGTTGCCGCAGGTTTATACGTGATTGACCACCTATTTTTTGCCCTCGCCTTGGCAATTAAAACTTACTTCCAGAAAATAGCCGACCCTGCGGACATCGCCTCTACAGCGGGTGTGTCTTTCACCATTAGCCACATTGCCGCCGTATTCATTCCAGTTAGCTTTGGGTTGCTATGGCTCATCTCCCCAGCCAGCGTATTTTACGCAGGGGCTGCTATGGCAGTAGTGTCACTACTACTGGCCTTCAACATTCCAGAGCATCCAGAGCAAGGGAATGAAGTGAGATAATGCACTTGTACTTTTAGCCATTCCTTACTCGTCGAATATTAATAAGTATTGGAGTCTGTGTTGTCGGATCAAGAAGTAAATCACATTCAATACCATACAGTTCCAATACTAACTCTTTCGTTATCACTTCTTTAGGAGGGCCTTCGGCTATAATTTTACCTCCTTTCATTGCCACAATATGGTCCGCGTAACGACATGCGCTAGGTAAATCATGGACAACCATAGCAACCGTTTTGCCTTTATTAGAAAGCGCCTTTATCAGCTCAAACACTTCCACTTGATGCCCTAGGTCTAGGGCTGAGGTAGGTTCATCTAGTAACAACAAAGGCGTTTCTTGAGCAATCGTCATCGCGATCCAAGCACGTTGTCGCTGCCCCCCAGATAAAGTATCCAACAACCTATTTTCTAACTCATTTAAATTGGCAGCATTTAGCGCATAAGAGATGGCTTCTTCGTCACTCATTGACCATTGCTTCATTGTGCCCTGATGTGGATGACGACCAAAACGTATCAATTCAGAAACAGTCATTCCGTCAGGCGAAATGGTATCCTGTGGTAAGAGGGCTAAACGTCGAGCAACCTCTCTAGACGGTTGTTTATGAATGTCTTTTCCATCCAACAAAACATAGCCATTTGTTGGGGCATGTATCCGTGATAGGCCATGTAATAGTGTTGATTTACCACAACCATTAGGGCCAACAATAGCGGTTACTTTTCCGATAGGTAACGCTAAGTTTAATAATTCAATAATGGTAGTTTTGCCATGTTGTAACGTTAAATTATTAGCACTTAGAACAGTCGACATCCCCAGATCCATTAATAAAATTCCCTTAGTTATATAGGTAATAGAGTTTTCATAAAGAGCGATTGGTATCTTGACGAATTAACACCCAAATTAAATATGGGCCTCCCACAATAGAAGTCAAAATACCAACAGGAATCTCAACCGGAGAGAAGGCAGTACGACCAGCGATATCCGCAACGACCATAATGAGAGAGCCAGTCAAAGCAGAGCTTATCAAGGGTGTGCCACGATATTGCATCAGTACTCTCGCCATTTCAGGGCCAATTAATGCGATTAACCCTACAGGGCCAGCCACAGAAACAGCCAACCCAGTCAGTAGAATAGACAAACTCAATGCGATGAGACGAAGGTGCTTCATGTTGCGCCCTAAGCCAGTCACAACAGGGTCAGAAAAAGGCAATAAAGAAAATACATGGGTTAACAACAAGCAGCCGATTAAACAAATTAATAAACCAACGCCCAATATGTGAACCATCAATTTAGAAGGTGAATTTAAGCTTCCTACAGTCCAAGGGTAGGCTGTGTTGGCAGTATCAACGGCAACTTGACTTAACATAATTTGGGTCATTGCACCGGCTACTGAACCAATAGCAATACCTGCCACGATAAAACGATAACCACGTGTACCGCTATGAGCAGACAAGCCAAATGCTAGTGCCGCTGCTGTTGCAGATCCAGCTAATGCCATCGCCGATGGTGCAATCGAAATACTAGTACTAACAATGGAAGACACTGCAAATGCCATCGCAGCATTATCTATACCTATAATGCCGGGAGTGGCTAATCGATTACGGGCAAGCGTTTGCATTAAACAGCCTGCTAAACTGAAAGCGGCTCCTGTATAAATACCTGCGAGTAAGCGCTTTAACCGTAGTTCTTGCACAACAAACTGCGCCATTGCATCCCCCTTTCCTAACAGGGCATTAACCACCTCCCAAGGTGACAAGGGCACAGTGCCACTTCCCAATCCACCAATACAAACCAGAACTAAAATAGCAGCAAGAATAAAATTTCTAGTAATGGCTCTTTTATCCAGTAAGCAGGAATAAGGCCCAATGGACAAATATGAGTACCCAGTAAAAGAAGAGATTTTGTTTATCATAATGTTGGTAGCCGTTGTGCTCGAACTATTAGCAACAACACCGGAGCACCAATAATAGCGGTCAGCACACCTAATGGCATTTCCGTCGGCTGAGCAATTAATCGAGATAAGATATCAGCACTGATGATCATCAAAGGCCCTAATGGTAAACACAGCCATAATGTTCTTCGAATATCCGTTCCAACTAACGCACGTGCAACAAAAGGCACAACTAAACCAACAAAAATAATCGGTCCAGCAATGGCAGTGGAGGTTCCTACTAATAGAGCGACGACAAATACAACGATCAGACGAACACGCTGCGGACGGTAACCCAACCCTATCGCCACATTCTCACCAAGTATTAATGATGCGAGCGGGCGAACAATATATAACGAGCACAATGAGGCAATTACTAGAGATGGAACCACTTCTACCAGCTGGTCAAAACGCTTTCCCGCAATACTGCCCGTTATCCAAAATCGAATTTCGTCTGCTGCAAATTCGTTGTACATAAGTAATAAAGAGGTCAATGCAGTCAGTAAACTCGTTAATGCTGCGCCAGCCAAAACCAAACGAATAGGGTCATTTCTCTGGCCTTGTAGCTTTGCAATTCCAATCACAAAGAAGCACCCTACTAAAGCACCCACTTGTGCTAATTCAATGGGTAACGTCGCTACACTCATACCTAGCGCTAAAGCTAACGCTACCGAGAATGCACTGCCAGCACTGACCCCTAGTAAACCAGGCTCTGCTAATGGATTACGTGTAACAGATTGCATCAATACACCGGATACACCAAGGCATACCCCAGCAATTAAACCAATAATAGTGCGTGGCAAGCGTAGTTCATGCACTACAAAAATAGCCTCATCAGTCCCTTGCCCAAGCAACACCTGAACAGCGTCCATGGGGCTAACACTTCCAGCCCCAAACAACAGACTACAGAAACAGCAAAGTACAAATAACGCGTATACAGGAACAAGCATACTGCTCATTGGACGTTGTGAAGGAATAGGATGAAACAAGAACGCCATTACTTAAGCTTAGTGTCAATTACGTTTTGTATATCATCAAGGATTGCACCTACGGCAATTGGTCCAGTTGCACTTGTCCAAAGTTGACCATGTACCGGTATAACACGATCTTTTTTCGCAACACTTAAGCGAGAGAATGCTGGAGATACTTGAGCGGCTGCCAAAGCATCTTGTGCTTCTGCATTTAAAGTCGCCATAAACAGCCAATCATTATCAATTACCGACAAATTTTCTAAGCTTAATGCGCTACTATGCGGGCGACCTTCTTTCACTAAATTGGCATCGGTTACTTCAAACCCTGTTTTTGCCAAAATCACGTTAGAAAAGAACTCTGTCGTTAATACCATGGCACCTTGTGGCATCCAACGAATTAGAGATACTCCACGTTCATTTTCAGGGATGTGTTGCTGGACTGTTTCTCTAATACTATCAATACGAATATTAACCTGTTGAATCACCTCTTCTGCCTTACTTTCACGATTTAGCGCTTTGGCATAAAGGCGTAACTCCTCAATCCAAGCATCAGGGCGAATCCCCTTTTCAACAGGAACAATGGTCGGGGCGATCTTAGATAACAAGTTATATTTTTCTTTAGACAGATACCAAGGTGCCAATATAATGTCTGGTCTCTGCGCCACAATAGCTTCAATATTAATTTCTCGCATGCTTCCTACCAAAGGGACATTTTTGGCCGTTCGTTGAATGTAGCTTGCTACTCCTTCCCCACCACGGGTGGAAATGGCTCCGACTGGCTCAATACCCAACGCAAACGAAGAATCTAACGCGCCTTCATAAACAGTAACTACTCGTTTCAATTCATCCTTAACAGTTACGGTACCGTATTGCGTTTGAACATGGATTTCTTCCGCATACAGATTCGAGCTACACAACAGCCCCAATAAAAAATAACCTGCATAAAAATAGCGACGTAGGAAAAACATAAAGGCCTCTTATTTACATATTGAAAGAAAAATAGAAAAACTTTTACCTAGTTAATAAATAATCAAATTGCTTTTGGAGGGCATTCTTATTCAAAAGAAAAATAAATGCAAATGACAACAATTATCATATTCTCCATTTTTATTTCGATATATATCTCAAAGGAGATCAGTTAGAAAGGGAGTAAGAAGCTGCAGGAGATACACCAAATTGGCGCTTAAAAGCCGTCGTAAAATTGCTCGAGTGATTATAGCCAGCGAGTAATGATGCCTCCATGATTGACACACCATCTTGATGTAAAGCAGTTTTAGCTAAATCTAATCGACGCTTCCTTAAATATTGAGTCAAACTCATATTAAGATAATCACGAGCATAACGTTGCAATGTAGCAGAACTCATACCTAATTGGTTACTAATAGCGGTTAAACTCATAGTAAGAACATCATCACTATTCAATAGTTCTTTAAACTGATGGGCTCGACGACCATCCGAACGCTGAACCCCTTTTCCTTCCTGAGTCATTTCGCCTAACCAAGTTGACATGAAGGATAGTGCAAAGCCTTCTCTTGCCATTCTACTGACATAACTTTGATCGTTTTGAGCAAATAACAACTTTGCCTGATGCCACAGGAAGTCAGGTAACTCCCAGTCTTCCGCGGTAAGGTGGTTATTTAAAATATTATTTAATCGAGGGGATTCAATACCATTTTCTTCAAACCAATCAGGCTGCACAGAAAGGTATAATGCTGTTCTATGATCACCTTTTTTAGCATCCATTGAACAACCTTCTGATTGATTAAAATTCATCACCCTTGCCGTTTTACCCATTTTTTCCATGAACACTTTTTGTGTTCCATACCTAAATCTCATATCCCCAGAAAACATAAGAGCTATTTTAAAATTCGATGAAAATTCAGCTTCAAAACTAAGGTCTTGTGTCGCTTTAATATTAGCCATATGGAAAATCATTCCTGAATTCAGTGGCTCAGAAATCATCATCCCTTCCATATTAGGCGAGGAATATGCAGATGAAAGTGAAGCATTTTTTAACTCATCAGTGCTAACACTCAATCGATATTTTTTAAGGAAATCTGCTGTATTTTCTATATCAGGGGACATCATTAAACAAGCTCCTATCTAGCAATATAAAGCGTACATTTACAGGTCTAATAAAAGACAGAAATCGATAAAAAATGAGAGATACGCATAACAAATTGATTAAAACGAATAAAAGATTTACTCAGCTCATATGGAATAATACGCCCCACATAACTCAAACGCAATTGATTCTCTTTTACGTTTGAACATAAACCTAGTAGAGGCTAAAAATACAAGAGCATATGAAAACAGTTACTCATAAACAATGTAAAAAAAATCATTCTCGAGTGCTAACCATCGCATCGATCGCTTTACTTTTGGCTCCTTTTCCTAAGACAGTGCTAGCAGAGGAGATTTCTGAAACCGCCAGCCTACCGACCCTAACTGTCGAAGGAAATGCACTATACGATGCCGTACCAAGTGAAGAGCTAACGGGGTATAACATCGAAGCCGTTTCCATAGGAACAAAAACGCCATCATCATTAAAAGATATACCTCAGTCCATTACGGTATTAACAAATGATTATATTGAGGATCGTGGATTCGTACACTTAGATGACGCAGCAAAAGTCACCCCTGGTTTACGTACATTAACTAACGATAGTGGGCGCTCTTCTATTTATTCTCGCGGCTATGAATATGACGATGCTTTAATCGATGGTTTATCAGCTCCCATTAGTAGTAAGTATGGTTCATTACCTTCCTTGTCAGCTTTTGATCGTATTGAAATTATGCGCGGCCCTTCTGGCTTATTCAGTAGCACAAGCGAACTTGGCGGAATTATAAATCTAGTAAGAAAGCGAGCCACAGAAGACACTCAAGCTTCCATTGATGTCGGAGCTGGGAGCTGGGGACGCTACAATTTAGGCACTGATATTTCTGGCTCACTAAATGACGACGGCAGCGTTCGTGGACGTTTAGTTCTTTCCCAAACTGACACTTCAAGTCAGGTAGATGAAAACGATAACGTCGACCAGAGTATTTATGCGACAGTTGAAATAGACCTAGATGAGCAAACAGAATTATCTATTGGTGTACTTCATCAAAACAAAGACATCGTCCCTAACAATGGTCTACCGACCTATGCTGATGGCACATTATTAGATGTAGATCGTTCTACTTTTATAGGGGCAGATTGGAATGAGTTTACAGCAGAATCTACCGACATATTTATGGATATAACTCGACAATTTGATAACGGTGGCCGTGGGCGCATTGCCGCTCGAGCTTCTGAGCGAAACGTAGATTATGAATATGCTTACATTTTAAGCTCTGTTGATGATGACGGTGATTTCACTACTTTATACGCATCTAAAGAAGATCGTAAAGAAAGCGCATTTGCTTTCGATGCTAGTTATAGCCAGCCCTTTGAAGTTATGGGACATGTTAGTGAATTTGTTGTTGGTGTTGATGCTAAACAAGAAAGTACAGATGGCAGTAGCGACGACCAAAGTCTTACCGGCTCTTATAACATCTCAACATTTGATTCCTCTGCAATCACTCGTGACTTATTTACATTCAGCCTTTCAGACTCCGAAGCATCTGAAAGTGAACAAGCAGTCTATGGAAAGCTGACGTTTCGCCCCATGGCGAATTTAGCTCTCATTACAGGGGCTCGTATCAGCAACTATGAGCTTGATTCAGGCAGTCAAGAAGAAAGCGGCACGGCATTTACACCTTATGCTGGGGCTGTATTGGATGTAACAGACAACCAAGCATTGTACGCTAGTTATTCAGAAGTATTTAAACCGCAAACCAGTACCGATGAAAACGGCGACTTCATTGACCCTCGTGTTGGCAAACAGTTTGAAGCCGGACTAAAAGGCAGTTACGCCAATGGCTTATTAAACAGCCGCTTGAGTGTATTTCAACTGACCGATACTAACCGCTCAGAACAGGTAACTGGCGAATCCTATTACGAAGCATCAGGAAAAATTCGTATTCGAGGTTTCGAAGCAGAATTAAGCGGCCAATTTGGTGCTTGGGATGTTTTAGCTGGTTACACCTATATGGACACTGAAACACTCAGCGGCAGTGATTTGAGAACGGAAAGTCTTATGCCTAAACATACACTATCTAGCTGGGCAAAATACCGTTTGTCTGCCAGTGGCCTACTTGAGAACGTAGATATTGGAGCAGGCTTCAGCTTCTTAAGCAGTTTTTCTGCAACAGGAAGAGACAGTGTAGAAGTCGTAGCCCCAAGCTATACCTTGGTTGATACAGCAATCAACAAACAGATTAATGACAATCTAAAAGTATCTTTCAAAATTAACAATCTATTAGATGAAACTTATTACGAACGCGTTGGAGGAACAACGATCTTCAACTTTTACGGAGCTGGAAGAAACTTTATGGCAAGTGCTAACTATGCATTTTAAATTTCCCCCTTTAATTTAGAATGTAATATACTACCCATAAGAACAAAGCCAACGTTTAACCACGTTGGCTTTGTTCTTTTCTATATATCCATTTAATCACTGTGCAAAAGTGATGAATACATTCTTCAAATGTAGGCATTTTGAAAACCACCTTATACATCATTCATAGGTGTATGCTATCTCTTACAGTTTTATAAAAATCACTTTGTCGATTCGATTGTATTTTTCGCTCAATACGGCAAAATGCAGTTGCGTTCCACTTAACTTTATTTTTCATCTTGGCTCTGCATAAGGACTCAGTAAACATTATGTTCCAGCATTTAAAAGCCGTTTCTGGCGACCCTCTTTTAGCACTGATCATTGCTCATAAAAATGACCCTAATCCTAAGAAAATTGATTTAGGCGTAGGTGTTTATAAAGATGACAATGGGCACACCCCTATTTTAAACAGTGTGAAAAAAGCCGAGGCGATTTTGCTTGAGCAAGAAGATTCTAAAAGCTATCTAGGAATCTACGGTGCAGCTGAATTTGAGCCTGTTATTCAAAACCTTGTTTTAGGTGAAGATAACCCTTTAATTGCTTCTGGTCGTATTCGCTCTGGCCAAACACCAGGTGGTACTGGTGCTTTAAAAGTAGCGGCTGATTTTATTAGCGCCAACTTGAAAGGCGCTCGCCTTTGGGTAAGTGACCCGACTTGGGGTAACCACCAATCTATTTTCAATTCTGCTGGTGTGGAAGTGAAGGTTTACCCTTACTACGATGCAGAAACTAATGGCCTACGTTTTGATGACATGATGGCAACGCTAGAAGCGGAAGTGCAAGAAGGTGATGTATTGCTGCTTCATGCTTGCTGCCATAACCCTACAGGTATTGATTTGCAGTTTAACCATTGGGAGCGCTTAACCGAGTTCGTTAAAGAACGTGGCTTGCTACCTTTAGTGGATGCTGCATACCAAGGTTTTGGTGATGGTTTAGATGAAGACCTTGCAGGTGCTCGCTACATGGCAGCCAATGTGCAAGATATGTTAATTGCCAACTCTTTCTCAAAGAACTTCGGTATCTACCGTGAGCGTTGTGGTGGCTTAAGCATTATCGCTTCAACTGCCGACGAAGCGAATGCCGCTTTCTCTATTATTGGTCAAGCCATTCGCGCCAACTACTCTATGCCACCTGCCCACGGTGCTGCGGTTGTTCACACCATTTTGAGCGACCCAGAACTTACTGCTGAGTGGGAAGTAGAAGTAGCAGAAATGCGTGACCGTATTAACGGCTTGCGCGAGAAGCTAGTTGCTAAATTAGCTAAGTCTGGTGTCAGCAAAGACTTTAGCTTCATTCAAGACCAGCGTGGTATGTTCTCTTATTCTGGTTTGACACTAGAGCAGGTTCGTACCCTACGCAGTGAGTACTCTATCTATATCGCTGATACAGGTCGTATGAGTATTGCCGGTGTGAGTGATGACAACATCGACTACTTGTGTGAATCCATTGCTAAAGTAGTGGGCTAATTACCCTTCCATCTCTTTTTCTTGATAGCTATGAGTAGATCAAGGAAAGAAAAAAGGCCTCGTATGAGGCCTTTTTTGTTAGTGTAATATACGTTCTTCTAAGCTGTTATTTTCTGGTTCTATTTCAGGGTGATAATGCTGGGCCAAACGAAGAATAGAAGGCTCTAAATTGTCCTGCCAAAACGCAATTTCCTCTGGCACCATGGATTTTTGTTTTTCCCAGCCAGCTTCTGTTCCGAATAATCGTGCAGGAGCCAGTACTTCATCAAAAAACTCACGATCGCCATTAAGCCCTAAACCAATCAACTTAGCGCCTCGCATAAAGCCAACACACCATTCATCGACAATGAGTTTATACTCACCATCAAACTCTTGCTCTAGGTAGATGGGATAAAAGCTGCCAAACATTAGACTATTCATAGTTTCCATGTACATGATGAGCACTAGGCTGAGAAACTCGTCTTCTTGTTCGCTGTTATCCCATTGAGGCTGGTCTTCTTCTATTCCCCAAATCGCATTGATCCAAGTGTCAGGCTCTAATTCTTTTACTGAACAGCCTAACGCAGTAAGAAAGCCATCTAACTCCGACACACAAAGTAAAGAACGATCACCACCAAACGCTTGTAAGTAGTGATCAATCTTTTCATAAAGTACGTCTTCACTAATGACATTCTCTTCTTTCATTTCAGGCATATGCTTGGTCCATCTGCGTTATTACTGTGTCGTGCACATTTAGAATATCGTTCAAGGCTGAATGTAAGTTTAGCCTATTCAGATAGCCATCGAGCATTTCTAGATTAATCCACTATGGCTAAGTTGCCGTAGGTTTCTAACCATTGCTTACGATCACCTGCGCGCTTTTTCGATAACAGTTTATCAAGAAGTTCGTCCGTATCGGGTCTATCTTCCATAGTAAGCTGAATCAAGCGACGTGTATCTGGCGCCATAGTAGTTTCACGCAATTGAGACGGGTTCATCTCACCCAATCCTTTGAATCGCTGTACATTTGGTGTACCACGTTTATTTTCTGCTGCCAGCTTATGCAAAGTGATGTCTTTTTCTTCATCATCCAGTGCGTAATAAACTTCCTTACCTAGGTCTATACGGTACAGAGGCGGCATAGCAACAAAGACATGGCCTTTGTTTACTAGAGCTGGGAAATGGCGAACAAACAAGGCACAGATGAGCGTAGAAATGTGCAGACCATCCGAGTCAGCATCGGCAAGAATACAAATTTTACCGTAGCGAAGGCCGCTTAATTCTTCATCATTAGGATCCACACCAATGGCAACGGAAATATCATGAATTTCCTGTGAGCCCAGCACTTGGCTAGAATCAACTTCCCAAGAGTTTAGTATTTTCCCTCGTAGCGGCAAAATTGCTTGGAAGTCTTTCTCACGGGCTTGCTTAGCAGAGCCACCCGCCGAATCACCCTCTACTAGGAAAAGCTCACTTCGTGCTGAGTCTTGACCAGAACAGTCGGCTAATTTACCCGGTAATGCAGGGCCTTGAGTGACTTTTTTACGGACAACCTGTTTGCTAGCTTTTAAACGCTTTTGAGCGCTAGAAATGACAATTTCAACAATTTTATTCGCATCTTCCACATGCTTATTAAGCCATAAGCTGAATGCATCTTTTGCTGTTGCCGAAATAAAGGCCACAATTTGGCGAGACGACAAACGCTCCTTGGTTTGTCCTGAGAACTGAGGTTCTTGTAGTTTAGCAGACAGCACATAACTACAACGATCCCAAACATCTTCCGCCGTTAATTTAATGCCACGGGGCAATAAGTTATGGAAGTCACAGAACTCACGAATCGCTTCTAATAGACCTGTTCTTAGGCCATTTACGTGAGTACCGCCCTGTGCTGTTGGGATCAAGTTCACATAGCTTTCTGTGACCAATTCACCACCATCTGGCAGCCATTGCACAGCCCAATCCACACCTTGAGTAGTTTCTGTTAAGCCACCAACAAAAGGTTGCTCAGGTAATAAAGTAAAGCCAGAGTTCGCTTGGGCGAGATAATCTTTTAATCCATCTTGGAAGAACCATTCTTCTCGAACTTCTTCCGCGCCACTTTGGTCGATAAATATAACTTGTAAACCAGAACACAATACAGCTTTGGCTTTAAGAAGATGCTTCAAACGAGACAAGGAAAATTTAGGGCTATCAAAGTAAGAAGGGTCTGCGGAGAACTTCACTTTAGTACCGGTATTTTTCTTACCTACCGTACCAATTTCTTCTAACTCTGAGACTTTTAAGCCATCGGCAAAACCAATGTGGTATTGGGTGCCATTACGCTTAACCCATACTTCCAGAGAGGTAGATAAGGCATTTACTACTGATACCCCTACCCCGTGCAAACCACCTGAGAATTGGTAGTTATCACCAGAGAACTTACCACCAGCGTGTAGTTTCGTCAGGATCAGCTCGACACCTGAAACCCCTTCCTCTGGGTGAATGTCTACCGGCATGCCTCGGCCGTTATCTTCCACACTCAAAGAGCCATCTTTATACAAAACCACTTCAATACGATCAGCGTGCTTTGCCAACGCCTCATCAACTGAGTTATCGATAACTTCTTGTGCTAGGTGGTTTGGGCGAGTGGTATCCGTGTACATTCCCGGACGTTTTTTGACAGGGTCTAAGCCGCTCAGAACTTCTATCGATCCAGCGTTATATTCTTTTGCAGACATGGGTATGTGTTCTTCCAATTTGGTGTTGCTGCGCATAACAATCCATTAAAGACAAATACTCTGAAATGGCGCAACATAAGCTATAAACAGAATGAGTTAGAGTCTATCACTGGTTTACTAAGTGTGAAATAGGTTAAGGAGGTAACTAGTTATCAGCGATGCCTGCGAATACAAGTATCTCATTCAGGTATTGATCGAATCCTTCAAAGCGATGATTTCCGCCTTTTTCATGGGTTAACTTATGAGGTTGTGGGTACGCCTTTAGTGCCGCTCGGTAATCCAACACTTCGTCCCCCTCTTGTACCATCAACCAATATAAAGACTCGGTAGGTTGCTTTACGACTAGCGACTCTAATTCCAACATATGAGCCTGTGTTAGCTCATATTCTTCATCCGTATAAGGGTTTAATTGTTTACCAAGGTGATTTTGTAACAGGATTGGTGCCTCTACTGCTGGGTTTATCAGTATGGCTTTAAGTTGATATTTTTCTGCGAGATAAGAAGCATAGAAGCCACCCAATGAGCTTCCGATAAGCGTGACACCTTTTGAAAGGTTATCTTGAATAATATCTTCTAATTGTTTGATGGCGACTGAAGGCTGCCATGATAAGCGAGGCGATAATACGGTTCGTTCCTTATTTAGCTCTGACACCGTTTCGATTAAAAGTTGGGCTTTATAAGAACTCTCTGAGCTATTAAATCCGTGTATATATAAAAGTACTGGCACAGGTTATCTCACTGTTTTAAGCAAATTGAAAAGGAGGAGTATCGCTAAGTCTATGCCCATGTTTTAAGCACAGCTCTAATAAATCTGCGAGCTGTTGATTGAGGCGAAACTTCTCATCACGGTGCAACATGGCATCATTTGGGTAAGGGTAAGACCCACTATATTGTCTATGACCATCGGTTATCTCAGCCAGTTTTACGTCATGATATAAGCGTATTGTCATAGAGAGTGTGGTTGTAAATAGCAGTTCTTTTTCTGTTTCTGGGCCAAATTCCAAATGCAACTCCGAGGTAAAGCGGCTTACCTCACCTTGAGTCAAAGATAAACGGCTTTCTTGATCACCCGCACTATGCACAGAAAAATGCCAGACTGTTTGATTCTCTTGTCCACGCATCAGCTTACCAAGGCGACGATAATTAAGCTCACCTAGCATTTGTAAACTGACTAAATCTGGAACATAGTTCTTGGAACTCTTTTGCGTCATATCGGCCTTTTGAAAATACGAATAGTAAAATGCAGCCTCCTGCTGATTGCTATTCTTTAATTAAAGATGACTCTTCTCTGAGTATCCTTTTTTTTGAAAGCACGTAGTTTTGAAAGTACGCTGTTTTAGGAAATAGTTTTTTAGAAACTTAACGGTTTGATTGTTGTTTTTATTAGGTGGGATTTTTACTTAGCAACCTCTTTATATAAAACTTCCACCTTGCCATTATAGACCTAATAACCCCAAGCTTTCTTTAAATCCCCTTTATTTAACTCAAACCACTGCAATCCCATAATAGTACTGGCATTGTTTATATCCTGCTTAAGTAGCTGCTTTATCTCACTGACATCATAGAGGTGCAGCTTGATGTCCTCATTCTCTTGGTCCAATCCATACGTCTGATTCAAGTTAACAGCACTGGAATCAAATTCACCAGCATACATTCTCAACCGTTCAACCAAACCACCCGGTGAGGGTAAAAATTTAAACATGTAAGCAAGACGTTTGACTTCTACACCCGCTTCTTCGAATGATTCACGACGTGCAACCTCCTCGTCACTTTCACCTTCTTCGACCATACCTGCGACCAACTCCAGCAACCAAGGGGAATCATCCTTATAAACTGCAGGGCGGAATTGCTCAATTAGCAGGATTTTATCTCGCTCGGGGTCAAATAGTAGTACGCATACCGCATCATCACGAACCATCATTTCCCTCGTCATGATGTTACTCCACTCGCCATTAAACTTTCGATGCTTAAGTGTACGTTTGCGCATTTGAAAAAAGCCTTTATACAGGGTTTCTTCTTCTATCGTTTCTACATCCTGTTGGCTGTAAGTCGGTTTAAACATGCTACAAATTCCTTGAAATCAGGCTATTTTCAGATAGTAAGTTTGATATGATCCATCTATTGTATGCAGTTTTGCACACATTGATATGGCGTAGGAGAATAATATATGGAAGAGATACGCTGCTCTTGGTGTTTAAGTTCCCCTGAGTACATTGATTACCATGATAATGAATGGGGAATACCAGTTTATGATGACGTTTCCTTGTTCGAGTGTATGACTCTCGAAAGTGCCCAATCCGGTTTAAGCTGGATTACCATTTTGCGAAAACGAGAAGGCTACCGCACTGCTTTTTATCAGTTTGATCCAGTCAAAGTGGCAAGCATGACAGAACAGGATGTTGAAAGGTTATTACAAGATGAAGGTATTGTGCGCCATCGAGGTAAAATCGAAGCCACCATTAATAATGCAAAAGTCTTTTTAAAGATTGCCGATGAATTCGGGTCTTTTAGTCAGTACTTTTGGGCTTTTAGTGACAATAAAGTCATAGATAATCAAGTAAAGGAGCTTGCTGATGTGCCTGCGGTTACTGATTTATCAAAGCACATTGCGAAAGAATTTAAAAAGCGTGGGGTTAAGTTTTTAGGCCCCACGACTTGCTATGCTTTTATGCAAGCGACAGGCATGGTGAACGATCATATTGCAGACTGTATCGCTCGTAAAAGAACAGAGTGAGCGTTGCCCATAAACTTACATATAGAACAAGCAGATCCTTGTTTTTGTTAATGTTTCAGCGAAGCAGCCGATATAACTAGATAGTCTTTTAATCATTTCATTTTTGGGTTTGGTATTAATACATGTTTAATAATAAAAGCATCCTAATCACAGGTGGCACAGGTTCCTTTGGTCGCCAATATGTAAAAACACTGTTAGCCAACTACCAACCTAAGCGCCTCATTATCTACTCTCGAGACGAACTGAAGCAATACGAAATGCAGCAGGATTTTGATGCCCCTTGTATGCGTTACTTTATTGGTGATGTACGCGATAAAGATCGTATGACTCAGGCAATGCGAGATGTGGACTTTGTCATTCATGCCGCTGCCCTAAAGCAAGTTCCCGCTGCGGAATACAACCCGATGGAATGCATTAAAACCAATATTCACGGGGCAGAAAACGTTATTGCGGCAGCGATTGCTAACAATGTGGAAAAGGTCATTGCCTTATCCACAGATAAAGCAGCTGCGCCGATTAACCTATACGGTGCCACAAAACTGGCTTCTGACAAATTATTTGTCGCCGCCAATAATATGGTCGGTAAAGGTCAAACGCGCTTCTCTGTGGTTCGATATGGCAATGTTGTGGGCTCTCGCGGATCTGTTGTCCCCTTCTTCCAAAAGCTGGTTGCAGAGCAAGCGGATGCCATTCCGATTACTCACCCAGAAATGACACGCTTTTGGATCACCCTGCCCATGGGTGTCGATTTTGTCCTAAAGAATTTTAGCCGTATGCATGGTGGCGAGATCTTTATTCCTAAAATACCTTCTGTCCGCATTATGGATTTGGCTGCCGCGTATGCACCAAACACACCAACCAAGGAAGTCGGTATTCGCCCCGGAGAAAAACTTCACGAAGTCATGTGTCCAGCAGATGACTCCTTCCACACTTATGAGTTTGAAGATCATTATGTGATTTCTCCAAGCATCAAGTTCTACCAAGAAGACATGGATTTTGGAAACAACAAACTGGGCGAACAAGGGCAATTAGTCAAGCCGGGCTATGAATACCAATCTGGTAGCAACCCTCACTTTTTAAGTATTGAAGAGATATTAACCTTCGATGA
Source organism: Marinomonas sargassi (assembly GCF_025716875.1). GTDB lineage: Bacteria > Pseudomonadota > Gammaproteobacteria > Pseudomonadales > Marinomonadaceae > Marinomonas > Marinomonas sargassi. Next base: position 244,524 of record NZ_JAOVZB010000001.1, read on the forward strand.
CGCACACTGATTTTATTCCTTATGGCCGACAATCTATTAGCGATGAAGACATCGCTGAAGTAGTGTCGACCTTACAATCAGACTTTCTCACTCAAGGCCCTCGTGTTGTCGAGTTTGAGACGACCTTAGCTAAAAAAGTGAATGCTCGCTACGCCTGTGCCGTAAACAGTGCAACATCTTCATTACACCTAGCCTGTTTAGCATTAGGTGTAAAAGACGGCGACTATGTTTGGACTTCGCCTAATACTTTCATAGCATCTGCCAATTGTGCCCGCTATTGTGGCGCCCATGTCGATTTCGTGGATATTGACCCTAACACCTACAACATGAGCATTGAGGCTCTTGAAAAGAAGCTTATACTTGCCAAGCAGCAAGACCGACTTCCTAAGGTCGTCATTCCTGTTCATTTCGCTGGTCAATCCTGTGATATGCAAGCCATCGCTAAGTTAGCAAAACAATATGGTTTTCGCGTTATTGAAGATGCTTCCCATGCCATTGGGGCGAAATATCAAAACAAGTATGTAGGAAACTGCGAGTTCAGCGACATTTGTGTCTTTAGCTTTCATCCAGTGAAAATTATTACCTCTGCTGAAGGGGGCATGGCGGTAACTAACGATGAAAATCTCGCAAAGCACATGAAAACACACGCACATCAAGGCACGACAAAAGACCCAGATGAGCTAACTCAGGTTCCAGGTGATTGGTATTATGAGCAGCATACTTTGGGTTTCAACTATCGTATGACAGAGCTGCAAGCTGCGCTTGGCTTGTCTCAGCTGTCACGCTTGGATGATTTTATAAAACAAAGGCATCAGCAGTTTCAACGCTACCAAGTGCTGCTAAAAAACTTACCTATTACACTGCCTTTCCAAGCAGAATCCAGCACCTCATCTTTACATTTGTTCCCTATTCTTCTGCCAAAACAGTATCCAAAAACGAGAAAAGCCGTTTTTGATGATTTACGAAATGCAGGTATCGGCACACAAATTCATTATATTCCTGTGCATAATCAACCATATTATCAACAGTTTGGTTTTAAACTTGGCGATTACCCTGTCGCAGAAGACTATTACCAGCGCACATTGAGCTTACCTATGTTCGTGGGTTTAACAAAGCAACAACAAGAAAGAGTGGCGCTGGTGTTACGTGATGCTTTGGTAAAGAACGGAGTTGTATTGTGAGTACGGCACCTGTAAAGCAAAACCCACGAAGAGTGGCTGTTATTCCCGCTAGAGGTGGATCCCAACGAATTCCACGCAAAAATATCCGCCTGTTAAATGGCAAACCCTTAATTGCTTACTCCATTGAAACAGCTATTCAATCAGAACTATTTGATCGTGTTGTTGTTTCTACGGATGACGCAGAAATTTCCGAAATAGCACAAAGCTTTGGTGCTGAGGTGCCATTTTTGCGCCCTAAAGCTCTCTCTGACCATATGACTGGCACCACTCCTGTTATGCAGCATGCCTTACAAGAGCTCATTGCTGCAGGTGATAGACCAGATGAGGCTTGCCTAATATATGCAACATGCCCATTACTAACAGCACAAGATTTATCAAAAGGTTTAGAAATACTCCCATCCGCAAGTTTTTGCTTTTCGGCCACTAGCTTCGATTTCCCTATTCAAAGGGCATTACACATAACAGCCGAGGGGAAACTGGCTCCTATGTTTCCTGAATCCATAAACCAACGATCTCAAGATTTAACGGAAGCTATTCACGATGCAGGTCAGTTTTATTGGGCTAGTACCAAGAATTGGTTAGAAGATGGGGTTATCTTTGGCGAAAAAGCTAAGCCAATTATGTTGCCAAGGCATAGAATTCAAGACTTAGATACAGAAGAAGACTGGCTACGTTTAACGCAAATCATGCTACTAAAACAAGCGTCAGAGTTCACCATTTAGGTTACTTATCTAACTAGGCTCAGTAGATTTCACTACATAGTCATGTATGATTTGAGCAACGCGATTCGCTCCATTTCCGTCCACCAAATTTCGTGCAATATAGCGAGCACGCTCTTGCCACGACTTATCAGACCACATGTCATGACATAGCGTCATAAGCACCTTTAATTGCTCTGAATCGCCCTGCTCTTCTAACAAATCAAAGCGAACAGCTTTACACCAATCCAAAGGAACATGCTGCTCTAGCGAACGTGTTTGATTATCCGCTACTTGCGCAAATAAGGTTGGGACACCACAACAAGCCAATTCAAACAAGGTTCCCCCTGCTGCTGAGATCGCCATTTTCGCTTGCTTCATTAATGGCGTAACATCATCAATCCCTTGCTCAAAAGCAATACCTTGGTCGTGACAAAAGTCGATAACCGCGTCCGCACCTTTCGCGTTACTTCCCACCAAAACCAATATATCTTTTGATTCAAAATCAGCTTTTATTAACGACTTTATAATAGGTAGGGTTAAGCAAAGAGGGTCTGTTCCTCCTAGCGCCACCAGCAATTTATCGCGTTGCAATGACGTATCTAATGTCAGCTCAGAGAAGGTTGGGCGCAAGAGTGCGTAATGACTGCCTAATAAAGGGAACTCGACACTGGGCGGATAATGCTCTTTTAACGGGTTAAGTAGCCAACGAGATGAGAATTCACCCCTATCATTCATATCATCTAAAACGAGTAGATTAGGCTGATGCTTATATAAAAGAGTAATAGCGTCTGCTTGGTAGCCATAATGATCCAAGATCACCAAATCGGCTTGTTCTGCTAAAACGAGCAGTTCTTGCTCAGAATAAATGAGAATATCTTCAGATGAAGCAAAGCTACGGTGATCGTGATGTACAACGAACTGACAGTGCCAACAGAGGCTTTGTAAAGCGGATATTAATGCTTGGCAACGCACTCTATGCCCCATACCAATGCTTACAGACGCATCGGCTCGGACAAGCGCTCTCATGCCATCATATCCCAAGTAAGGGGCTGGCCTTTCTTAGCATCCGCTTTGAGTGTTTTGCCTAATACATCCGGCCAATGCTTTGGTTCTAGACCGTATGAAGGACGAATGATTTGTAAGTGCTGTTCAGATAAAACAGTTCCTGCATCTAAATCAGCTGCTACATAAATAGAGCGTCTATATTTTTTCGATGCTTGCTCAGAATCGGAGCCGCCATAAGTGACCGCTCCTAAAGAAGCTTTTGCAGCACGACACGCTGAAACAAGATCAGCCATTTCATCTGGCTCCATTGAGAACGCAGAATCAACGCCACCAGCACTTCGATCCAAGACAAAATGTTTCTCTATTACCGTAGCACCCAGTGCGGTTGCTGCAACAGCTGCGGCTAACCCTTGAGTATGATCAGACAAACCTACGGAACACCCCGTGAAGCCAGCTAAATCGTTCATAGTGACTAAGTTAGTGTCTTCAATTTTTGCCGGGTAAGTACTGGTACACTTCAATAAGATCAGTGGGTTATCGCCGATACCTCTCACTGCCGCTATTGCTTCTTGTATTTCTTTTTTAGAAGCCATACCTGTCGACATAATCATAGGCTTTCCGGTTCTGGCAACCGCTTGGATCAAGGGAATATCTGTCAGTTCAAAAGAAGCAATTTTATAGAGGGGTACATCAAGCGTTTCTAGAAAGTCGACCGCGCTTAAATCAAAAGGCGAACTAAAAGCAACTAAACCAAGAGAGTTTGCCAACTCAAAGAGAGGCTGATGCCATTCCCAAGGGGTGGATGCTTTGGCATATAGATCGTATAAATTATTACCACGCCACAAACTATTCTCTTCCGATACCATAAATTCCCCATGACGAATATCTAAGGTCATGGTTTCTGGTTTATAGGTTTGTAGCTTTATTGCGTCTACACCTGCTTTAGCAGCTGCATGAATCATAGACTTAGCTAATTCAAAATCCTGATCGTGATTACCTGATAATTCAGCAATAATAAAAGGGGTATTTTGGAACATAATTATCCGTTGTAGTAGGTCACTAGGTGATCATTACCTTCATCTACAAACTCAGAGGCTTGCTTCAGCATACTTGGCATTTCTTCAAGGAACTCACACCAAGGCTCAAAGAGATAGCGTGCTCGTTTTACAACCTCTTTTTCATCTTGATACTGGAATAAAAATTGAACAATTAAGAAAGCAGAGTAAGTAAAAGAGCCAATGAGGAGCTCGTATATATGACGGTGCACTGTCGCTTTTAAAAAATATATATGACGGTGATGTGACCAAAGTAAGTCGCAAACCTGACTTCGAGTGACAATACTATCATCCCACCCTTGCTGGAGACGCTTGCTCACTTTAATGAAATCTTCCACGGAAATCAGCACTTCTGCAGACTGATTAACCAAGGTTTCAGGTGCTTCAGTAAAAAAAGCAGCTTCTAAGATATCGATTACTTTTGCGTGATCTATCTTAGGGTCTAAGATCAAGACATCTTCTAGTGGTAGTGGTGTAACCCCTTCGATTTTAGCCCCGTCGGATAAATTAAAGCTGGCGAAGTTTCGTCTTTGGTTTAACTGTCGAGTTAACGATTCCAATTGCACTCTCGAGGTGTCCATAATGCTAGTGGCATAGATGACTCCACCAAAGTTACCCTCTCGTTCAACTAATTTGGCATCTTGAAAGGTTTGAAAGCCAGACTCTTTACCATCCTTATAATAACCACTATGAACAGAGTGGTGGCTAGTTTTATCTTTGAAGCCATTATCAACACCAAGATAATAAACATTATTAAAGCCAAAAAAGTGCACGTAAGATAGAGCTAAATTCGCCACAACAGGATTACAATAATTTAGTTGGACATATTCTTTCATATCACCGTGCTGGCGAGCTTGTGAAAGCATCAAAGAAGTAATTGCTTCACCCGGCTTCATTGCCATACCAGAACGTTTAAAACAATCAAACAGACCTGGATGCATAACATTCACGGACAGTCCCCAGATTTTATCTAGGTATTCTTGGTCTAAAAAAGAAAATTTATCGACGGTTTGTTTTAACCGCTCAATATCAACATGTATATCTGGTGTGATACCAAGCTTTTTCAGGGTGTTAATCGTAGAACCGCAACATATTAGTAAAACTTGATCACGTACTTCTTTTATCAGCTCAATACCTTGATCTAAAGAAGGGCCATTCCCTAAAATAAAAACAGGAATATTCGTTACCCATTTAGGCACAGCATCTCGACCTGTAAAGTGCGCCAACTTTGTTTTTGGTAAGGAAGATAATCCCTGTGCCACACCTATTAAAGCATCATCAAAGAATCCCCACCCCATAACCTGACGAGTATAATGCTTTTTAAAATAAGCAATTGCTTCATTATTTTCCGGACTAGAATAAGATGAGTACAAATAAGTTTCAGGCGCCATAAAATACCCATTCTCTTCGAGTTGAATGATGTATTTTTCTGTAAATTCCTCAGCATTTGTCCCTAAGAAGAAATGAATCGTTCTACCATCTCTATTAAAAGTTGTAAGAATGTCTTCCCATTCAATTGCAAAGAGCGAGTAATAAAACAAGTCCAAATCTCGCTCATATAAGTACAAATGTTTAATTGAACGTTGTGCAAGAATCATTTCAAGTTGATAGCCGAATTCAATACCAAATAAAATTACGGCACCAGTGAAGGCTGGCCATTCTTGTTGAGACTCTAGGCCTTCAGATTGGAGCGACATCTGATCTAAAATTTTATTGCTGAAATGAACGTGTCTACTAGGGTGATCCTTAGTACGGCCAAGATTTAAGAGTGTTTTAGTTGGTTGGCTAAGCGCTTTTGCTACCCGCTTCGCGGCTTGCTGTTTAGGATTTTCCGAAAATAAAGGCGCTCTTACATCCTCTCTGAATAAGTTAAGCTCACCGCTTTCCTCCATATAAATATGACGTTTTTGAGGCTGATACCCTTGAAAAGACTCATATATATGTGGCATCACTTCTGCAAACATAGACATATTACGTATATAGCGATCGGTTAATTCAGCGTCATGCTGACGAAGCCGATTCAGCCCTTTTTCAAAATATGTCGTAAATGACTCTACATTCTTAATATGAAAAGAGTTGTCCTCATTTCGCATTTTTTATGCCTTTGTATTTATTAACACTTTTGCGCGATTTATTAGTAAGAAACAACTTACTTTGCATCTCTTTATGCACTTCAGTCATAAGTTGAATCGCAGATTGATGAACCAGAATAAACGCTTTAACTTTCTCGTTATCGAACTGATTATCAAGAGGGGTGATTGTGTGAATAAATGCATCATTTTCTTCACACAATGTTTGAATTTTCTCTATATCTTTTTCAGTAACGCTTTTTTCCAGTTCATCACTTAACTCGGTTAAGTGAGACATATCCAGCATTACACAGCACCTGCTTGAACTTCTTGTTGACCTTGATAGGCCGCTTGTTTATCAGCTGGTGTAATTTGATCCCACGCACCCTTTATTTGTAAAAGCAGTCCCATCACTTGATCAATAATACTAATGTCTTTGCTCACACTTGCTTCAGTGATACGCATTGTCATGTATTCATATAGCATATCAAGGTTGTCTACTAACTCCGGGTTCACATCTCTATCCAATGCATCTTTCAATGCATTAATAATCTCTACTGCTCTAGTTAGGGAAGTAGACTTTCCTTCCCAATCTGAGCGTTCAATACAGCCTTTACCCAAAGCTAACTTTTCTAATGCACCCTGCATGAGAAGCTGAATGACACGATGAGGATCAGCCGATGCTAGGTCAGACTTCAATGAGTCTTTTCGATAAGCTTGTATCCCTTTACTGTTGTACATATTCAACCCCATTACCTAAATATCAATTCAATTAAAGTTACATTTTCGCAAGTACAGAATTCAAATAATTACCCTGAGCGTTCATTCCCGCTAAGCGTGAATCTAGCCCCGTAAACTTATCTCGAAGTGATTCTTCATAACGAATCATACGCTCTTCATAGTTTTCTAATGAATCCTCTGTAGTACTTATCGAACTTCTTATCGAATCCTTTAGCGCATTTGTCATTCCTGCTGCACCAGTATAGCTAGAAAGTACATTTTCAAGTGACTCAGCTAATCCCCCATCACCAGAGAATAATGCCGCTACATCGGCATAACCCGATTTTATCGCCTCTTCAAACTTATAGCTATCAAAGCTTAATATACCGTCACTTCCAAGCTTAACCCCTAAATCAAAGATGGTTGTAAAGTCCCCTGCATCGGATCTTGTTGACGTTAACTCATTAACCAATGAATTTTTTAGATTTCGAAGAAGGCTATTGCCATTTAGCACTTCACCTTTTGCGCTATTTTCTTTAAATGTATAAGCGAGATCGTTATAAGCAACGATAAACTCTTCTATTGTTTGTTGTACCGTTTGTTGGTCGAAGCTAATTTCAACTTTTTTTGCGCCATCTGATACTTCTAACGCCTCGATAGACAACCCTGCTACCGTGTCTTCAAACACATTAGTATCATTGGTAACTTGAATACCATCCACTGTGATAATGGCATTGCTAGACTCATCACCAACAGGAGTGTACATTCCAGCAAACAAGCCCTCTGTTGACACACTATCAATTGTTAAACCGGAATACACTTCAACGACGTCTTCGATACTGGCATCAGCCGAGTCATCAACTTCGATGGAAGCTAACTCACTACTTATGGCTAACGAGTTACCCGCCCCTTGGATAGAAGAGGTTACGGTATAAAATAAATTGCCATTACCATCATCAACTAGGTTGGCAGAAACACCAAAATTATCTTCAGAAGAGTTAATTAGATTACGAAGTTCAGAAAGAGTAGTGTCCGCAGGGACATCAATAGAAAACTCATTGCTACCCGCTTGAAAAGTAAGAATAGCATCTTGATTAGTGATAACTTCATCACTAGAAGAAAAGGTGCCTGTTGCAGACATAACCCGACTGCCACGAGCGAGCTGCTCAACCGCTATTGAGTAAGATCCATTGCCCGCAGTATTGTCTGTCGTTATTGCAATCGACTCTTGCCCTTCTTCTTGGTTAATAAAAGCATTACGTTTAGTGAAAAGGTCTTCGTTATTTAGCGCTTGAGAGATAGACTTAAAATCCTCTATAGCCAAGCTCACTTTACCTAGGGCAGATAGCTCTGCTTCGTATTCGTTGATTTTATCTTGGTAAATACGGACTTTTGCGTCACGTTGAGCACTTACTAATTTATCAACTAAAGCTTCAAGATCCATTCCAGATCCTGCCCCAAGAGAGCCTATCGACATAGCTTTTCCCCTAACACGTTTTTTAAGTTTTCAGCTATACCTCACTATTAACCAAGGTACCTCTGATATCACTAAGTTGACTCATAATAGCATCAATTCGTTCCGCCATTTCGAGAAATTCTTCCGTTGGAATCTGTCGAACGATATCACCCGTATCTTGATCCAATACTTTAACGATATTACGGTCACGGTCTTCCGTCATTTCGAATGTTAAATGAACATTTAACTGGGAAACCTTTTTATTCATGACCTCAATGTCCGAAGGCTCAATTTTTACCGAAGCACTTTGTGACTGAGACTCCCGATTTTCTTTACCAGCTTTATTTGTATCGGCTGATGTTTGCACAACCTGAGAATTTGACTGTCTTAACGCAGCAAACTCTTCTGCAGCACGACGCTCTGGACCAATAGTATAGTTCAAAGCATGCTTAGAAAAATCATTTGAACTGATTGTCATGTCTTATCCCTCCAAAGAAACAAAAGCAGGGACTCAGCTTGCATAGCTTAAGTCCCAACTTATAACTGTCACTTAATTTCTAGCTTATCCCAATAGAGATAATGCTGTTTGTGGACGTTGGTTTGCTTGCGCTAATACAGATGAACTCGATTGCTGAAGAATCTGAGAACTTGTCAACTTAGCCGTTTCTTCAGCGAAGTCAGCATCACGAACTCGCGCACGTGCAGCCGATACGTTTTCAGAGATGTTACTTAAGTTAGTGATCGAAGAACCAAAACGGTTTTGGATCGCACCAAGCTCAGCTCGTTTTGAGCCAACAGCAGCAATCATACTATCAAGAACAGCAATCATACTTTGAGAGTTATCAACGGTTGATACAGAAACAGTGTCAATACCTACTTGTGAGCTTGCTTCAACACTCAAACCAGAGATCGTGAAACCAGAATTAGCAGAGTAATCAATAGAATTGTTAGTACCACCAGTAACCATAGAGAAACTGATAGTTTGGTTGGAGTCTGCACCTACTTGGAATATACCTTCGTAAGTACCGTCTAAAAGATTCTCTCCACCGAAAGTTGTGTTCTCAGCAATACGGTTAATTTCTGTCGAAAGCTGCTTAACTTCCTGCTGTAGTGCCACACGGTCTTTATCAGAGTTCGAGCCGTTTGCAGACTGAATCGCCAATGTACGCATACGTTGTAACATCGAAGTAGACTCATCCAAAGCGGCTTCGGCCGTTTGCGCAAGAGAGATACCATCATTTGCGTTACGTACAGATTGGTTTAGACCATTAATCTGTGAAGTTAAACGATTTGAGATCAATAGACCTGCCGCATCATCCGCCGCGTTGTTGATACGCTTACCAGAAGACAAACGCTGGAAAGAAGTATCCAAATCTTTACTAGAATGCATCAACTGACGTTGCGCATTGATAGAAGAGGTATTGGTATTTACATAAAGAGCCATCACAGCCTCCTAAGTTTTAATGAATTCCTGCATAAGCAGATCGTACTAAGGTTTTCGACATCCAATTTAAAACCTTTAGCTTCTTTCGGAAAAAAATTACCTTAAACAGGTAAAAAATCACCTACAACACGGAAAAAAACTGCCTAACTAATTGTTCTAAAAGAACTAAAAGAAATTCAGTTATTTTCTATTTTTTGTTAAAAAAACCTTTATTATTTAACAAAATCGATAAAATGCTTATATAAAGCACTTAAAAACCATAAAAGTGCAGACTTTCATGCAAGCCACATTCACACATTCATCTGCAATGTAAAAACGCAAAAATCAGATAACCACCGCCATACGAAAAAACTGGCAATATTTAGCCTACAAAACACATTTAGTTCCGTATTTTTCCGCACCATAGATCACGCTTGAAGCCGATTAACATTCAGCATCATAAGCGTTAAAAAATACGTGCTGTGTTTTAACACTCCAATGAATCCACCTATTGCGACAACACTAGCTTTCAGGCCAATTTTTAGACGGATTTATCCCATGCGTTTTATACAAGCCATTAAACTGGCTACCGAACCAATCATGATCACTTCATCAAATCGCTCAACTTTCAGACGCGACTAGGCTCCATAAAAATGCAACGAACTAATATGCAAAGAACTAATATGTAAAGTCACTGCACATAATGTCGTGCACCTTAACCACTCATCACAAGCCACTAAAAGCAAAGCTATCCATACAAAAATGCAGACAACATATGTGACTTAGCCTCCACTAAACTCAGTGGCTTTATAGACTGACATGACAAAGCACACCTAGACTCATTCACAGATAACATATGAGTCCAGAAAACCTTATACACTGAGCTCTACCAGAGTCATGCAGGCACAAACCGACCATCCATTGGGAGAACAGCATCGCTGTAGAAACTATTGAGTTCGATACTTTTTGCGATAAAAAACCTCTACAAACAAATTAAAAAATAAAGTCGATAAAACACTGCTGTTGAAATAGCAGTTCAAGCACACACTCCGTATTAACGGCATAGACACTCGACATCGAGTCCCTCCTTCGGAAATACAAAGTACGCCAGTCAAGGCATCAAACAGATTCGTAAAATGAATTTCCAATAAGTGCTAATGCTGCGACTCGCACACAACAAGTGGAAATGGATAACTACAAAAATTTAGAGACCTGTTTAATTAACCGTGCTAATTACTCCATTAATCGACTCCTAAAAATAAACTTAACTTGAGAGCCTAAAACCAAGGCACTCAACACTTTCTGGACAGCTGTAAGCGGCATACAGAACTGTCCTGTAAAGCTAATATCAAAGAGACTCCTCCGCTCTATCTGCGAGAAAAACGTCTTTGATATAAGCCTTAACGCCATATTTACCCTAGACTTCACTTAATTTGGGCAAAAAAAAGCCGGGTGAAAAATCACCCGGCATAAGAGGCACCTCTAGGAGAGAGAAGTAGCCTAAATTTCCGAGACGAAACTCGATTTCTTCGCACAAAAATCTTGTTTCTATAAAGTTATGTTTCGCTCAGGTAAAATTAGTTACCTAATAAAGATAATGCAGCCTGTGGTCGCTGATTAGCCTGAGCGAGAATAGTACTACTTGCTTGCTGTAAAATTTGTGTACTTGTTAAGTTCGCAGTTTCCTCCGCGAAGTCGGCATCCCGTACGCGTGCACGAGCAGCTGATACATTTTCAGAGATATTACTCAAGTTGTTAATTGTAGAACTAAAGCGGTTTTGTACCGCACCCAGCTCTGCTCGCTTATAGTCCACTGCTGCTATCATGTCGTCGATAATGCCAATCATACTCTGCGCATTAACAGTGGTAGAAACAGATGCCGTTGTTACCGTCACCTGCGCTGAAGCCTGATTAGACAACCCTGATACAGTGAAACCATTATTGGCTTGGTAATCTATTGAATTGTTCTTACCGCCATATTGCATGGTAAAACTAATAGTTTGATTGGCGTCTGCCCCGACTTGGAACATTCCTTCAAAAGTACCATCTAGTAAGTTTCTTCCACCGAAGGTAGTTGTTTCGGCTACACGATTAATCTCTTCCGATAGCTGTGCCATTTCCTGTTGCAGTGCCACTCGATCTTTATCTGAGTTTGAGCCATTGGCAGCCTGAATAGAAAGCGTCCGCATTCGTTGTAGCATACTTGTTGTTTCGTCTAGCGCACCTTCAGCTGTTTGCGCTAGAGAAATACCGTCATTTGCATTTCGCACAGATTGGTTCAAACCGTTAATCTGAGACGTCAAACGATCTGAAATTTGTAGTCCAGCCGCATCATCTGCAGCACTGTTAATTCGGCGTCCAGAAGACAGTCTTTCAAAACTTACATCTAAATCTCTACTGGAATTACTAAGCATTCGTTGCGCGTTCAACGAAGATACATTTGTGTTTACGTATAAAGCCATTTTTTCTCTCCTAATGTATTTTGAATTGAGACAAGTTTTTGATTTAATTGATTATTTTATTTTTTGTCTCTTATTAAAGTTATCGTCACCAGAGCAACGTTCTTTAACTATTTTTTAACAATTTTGGGTTTTATTTATTATTTTATATTCCAATATTGTTACTTTGATTTATCGTTCTTAACGTGAAGAACTTTAAGAAAAATTGTCACTTTTTTTGAAAAAAAACTGAAAAGAGCACTTTCTTTAAAAAAAGGAATATATTTCAAAAGAAAAGCTAAAGTTTTTAAAATTGCGGCTCTAAAAAAAGCCAATCAAGGAGGAAAAACCGCTAATTTTTCTCTAGTAGGGATGAGGTAATATGATAGGTAATAAAAAGATAGAAAGTGAATAGAGGGCTTGGGAAGTTACAAACCCATGAGAAATACCATACTCTTACTTTAAAGGTTAAATAAGGGAGGCCTTCACATGATAAAACAACATCACAAGGCTCAAATGGGCCAACATTAATAGGTGGCTACAATATGTGGTCTAAAAACTGTAATTTGAGGGACTGGGGGCTTACTTCTTTTGTTACAGTAACATCAGCATTCACACCAGCTGACTTGTTAAGCTCAATATCCGAAGGCTCGATAAAGCTTTTATTTGTCATGCTATATACTTGGCGAACTAGTGATGGTCGAAAAGATTTATTAAGAGTTAATACAAAGCCCACTCTACCATTCGATAACAAGACACAGGAACCAACAGGAATAACGCCAATGTTTTTCAAAAACACCCCAATTAACTCTTTGTCAAAAGCTAAACCTGATTCCTTTCTCATACGCTGGCAAGCCCGGATTGGGCCAATAGATGGTTTATGTGCTTGTTCTGAGGTAATTGCGTCATAAGCATCAATGATCGCAGCTATCTTTCCGTAAACAGATATTTCCTTTCCCTGTTTCCCTTCTGGGTAACCACTTCCATCTACTTTTTCATGATGATCATAGAGCATTTGAAATACGGCCTTAGGAACACCTTCTACCTTCTGTAATATTTGCTCACCAAACTGAATGTGCTTGCGAAATAAATCAAACTCACTATCTGTCATTTTCTCAGTTTTCATGACCATCGCCATGGGTAGGCGGAAACGACCAAGGTCAAACAGCAGAGCGCCAAGTGCAATCACTTCAATATAGGATTTTGACAATTTGAGAGCTTTTGCAAAATGGATACCTAGTACAGCCATCCCCATAGCATGTTGCTCTAGGTATGACGAGGCGTCTTTAATATGGCGAATAGCTAATAAAGAAAAATTATTTCGCGTATGAGATTCAATAAGCCGCTGACAAAACACTTTTAGCTCCGCTAACTCAATCGGTTCACCACGTTTCATTCGGTCAATTTGCGCGGAAATCAATATATGACCATTTTTAAAAAGCTTAAGAGCGGCAGGAGTTTCAACTTCAAATGAGGTGGGTATTAACTTAGTTTCTACAACTGGCTTTTTAGGTTTTGCAGCTACAACAGTCTCTGCAACTTCTTCCTTTACATTTTCCGCTGGAGGTGCCGCCTCTTCTTTTACAGGTTCGCGTCCAGCAGGCTTATCATCAGCATTCTTTAAGCGCTCTTTATAAGTTTGTATATAGTCTCTCGTTTGGTCATTCAGCTCTTCTCTAAAATAGCGGAACAGGCTCTTACCCTTTGACTTTTTAGACCTAAGTTCCTTAGTACTAAGGTCTGGGTATAAAACCTTCAACCCCTTTACAGACTTACCATAAACTAAAGACATACATAGGATTAAAAAACGCTCTTCAGCATCGTAAAGTCGATCGCTTCGGCTAGTCAATAACTTATCATCATTCACATAGTAGGAGTCAAAAGGCATAAAGCTTGAGTCAAGGTAAGAGCTTAGGACATCAAAAGCTACCTGACGTTTAGCAATTGGAACAATTCTATCGTCACGGCCATGCATAGAAATCAGGTTTTTAACCCTTTTGCTCTTCATAACCTCTTTTTTGATGCCCATAATGTCAAGAATTTCATCAACATTGAAATACCCAACAAAGATATCGGCTCCAAAACAAGACTCTACGTTAAACTTAAACGATGGCATCTATAACCTTAATATTAGAAATCATATTTTATTAAATAATGATAAGTTACTTATGCGTGAGAATACCTTCTGCGATGCATCTAGTGCTGATTCTTTCATGGACAATTCCGTTGCTGCTGCAGCCACATCTAACCCACCAATTCTGTCTCTAGCTACCGCATTAGAAAGCTGATTCGCGGAGCTAAAGTCTTCTCTGTCTCTCAAAGTATTGAGTCTTGCGCCTACTGCAGATCGCCCTTCAAGCACCATACGTTGAGCATTATCTAAACTTGCTGTTACATCTGCAAAAGCTTGTGCTTTTTGCTCATGTGTTGATGAGTCATTCCCTAGTACATCTAGAACATCTTTTATTTCATTCAGCACATTCTCACGCCTTGGCTTATCTAAAGAAAGACCAACAACAGCACCGGGCTCACCTCTCGCAATAAATTGCATGCCACTAAAGGTTATTGGTTGCCCCGCTTTATAATACCCAGAAGCAATTTCTTCACCTGCAGAGTTTTTTATACTATAGGTACCGGGCGTACCATCAAAAGAACGCCAGTAATCTCTCATTTCTGAGATATCTTCGCTTTCTCCGAAGTTGATATCATCAATCAACTCCTCCAACTGAAACTCTTCGCCCTCTGCTAGAATAGGAAGAGTCGTCAACACATAGGCATTGTTTGCAATATTTTCTGGATCATAGTGGTCATCCATAAATTTACCAAAATCACCACTGTCTTTCACTTTAGCCGTTAAAGATATATTCCCCGCCAAGACGTCAGAAGAGAAAGATAAATTTGTCCAAACATCTTGGAATAGTTTTTTTCCAGAATCTGTCACAGGAATTTTTATATGCTCTGAAATCTGAGCAAGCTTCTGCCCCTCATTTCCAGCCCATTCGTATCGGCCGTTACTATTCAAAACAAAAGCAGGGCCTAGAGTATCTGTTCCTGCAAACACATAACTCCCGTCCGCACCTCGGGCATTCATTAACTCTGCCATCGAGTCTGTAATCATGCCAATCTCTTGTACAATTGCGTCTAAGTCATCTTGAGTGTTGATATCATTTTGCGCTTGAATAAACAGCGTTTTTGCTTCATCCATAGAGTCATTTAAACTATCTAGGGCAACCTCTTGGTACTCAAGGTTGCTTGTCGCCATCTTCATTGCATCATCATACAATCTAAGTTGATCAGTACTACCCTTATACATTAGTAATTGGCTTGCTCCTACAGGGTCATCACTAGGCCTCACAATGCCAGTTTGGCCTGACACTTTTTCCTGAATTCCAAGAATTTTTTCATTCGCTTGGCTAATCGACCTATTTGACTGACCATATATAAGGTTATTTGTTACTCGCATAATGCAACTACCTCATGATTCCAAGTAACGTATCAAACGTTGTTCGAGCTGCCGTAATAACTTGAGCTGACGCCGAGTATGCCTGTTGATATTTCAATAAATTCACTGCCTCTTCATCAAGGCTTACAGCAGATAGCCTATCACGCCTTGCCAGACTATCATTTAGTACAATTTCGCTGGATTGAGCATGCCCCTCAATCTCTGCTGTTTTGGTTCCCACATAAGCAACAAAACCAGCAAAAGACTTTGTTAAGCTCGCTTTTCCACCCACGAGTAAATCACTCTGTAACTCAATAAGAGCAAGTCCATTAAAGTTGTCGGCAGGGCCTATCTGATCTGTATTAATTGAAAACTCGTCCCCTACTTGTGGTCGAGAAGAAACTGATACATCAAAGCCTGCATCACCTGCTAATCCCGCTTGTTCAAGCAAGTTATTAAAATGGCTCACACCGGTAACACGGGCCAGTTCGCCACCATAAGAGTCTTTCACCACAAAAGAATCAGAAGAGGTAAAATAAATGGTATGGGGTGCAATGGGATACAAAGAGCCATCTGCAGCAAAAGCCGATGTGGCTGGGTCTGTATTACTAATAGACTGAAGAGATATTTTAGAATTAGATAAATTTTCAGAAGATGTACTAACAGCAACAGGGGCACTGAGGGCGATTAAATCGCCATTCTGAATATTCAAATTCAAACTTTTAGCTACACCTTCAGTTGGAACAAAGCGAAATACATCTCCTGACTCAATACTATCCAAATCCGCTATTCGAATATCCAGTCCAAGTTCTTCAATTTTGTAATAACCTGAGTTATCCGGTGTCATCTGCGTGGGATCAAACACTAATGGAGGCCCATTTCTTTTACCATTAATATCATATCGATTAATCGCTAGACGGGTATCATCGGTTCGAATTAATTCATAACTATCAGTCGTAATTTTCTTTGCCTCGTCTGCCGACACCCTTACTGAAATACCGTCTAATTTTTCAATATTATCGTCCGACGTATAAATTTGAATATCACCTACCGTAAACAAATCTCGACCAAACTGCCCATTC
This sequence comes from Marinomonas sargassi, assembly GCF_025716875.1. Classification (GTDB taxonomy): domain Bacteria; phylum Pseudomonadota; class Gammaproteobacteria; order Pseudomonadales; family Marinomonadaceae; genus Marinomonas; species Marinomonas sargassi. Next base: position 261,096 of record NZ_JAOVZB010000001.1, read on the forward strand.
GCATCCAAACCTTTGGCGTTTTGGACATTCATTGCATCAGCTATTGAGATAGCGTGCTGTCCTAATGTTCGATCAGCATAAGTACTAAATTGAGCCCTGTAATCAACAAGCCCCCCTATACTACCTTTTAAATTTTCCGTTTTTAGTCCAATTTCATACTTACCAAAATCCATCATGAGCTTGATTTTTTTAGTATCCAAAGGATCTCGGGCAGTCGTTATCTCTGTTGACATATTATTCGTCACCAAAGGTTGACCATTTGCCAACTGCACATTCATGATCCCGTTATCTAAAAACTTTACCTTCACTTCTACATACTGTGACAACTCTTGCACTAAAGCCTCTTGCTGGTCCCTAAGCTCATTAGCAGGAGAGCGAGATAAGCCTTCATCCCGTAAAATTTTACCGTTTAAATCTGAAATTTTTGATGTTATCGAATTCAAATCCACTAGCGATGCTGCTAATTGCTCATCAACCAGTAATTCTTGTCGAGAAACAATACTCGACAATGTTTCATATTGGTCTACAAGATTATTTAAGCTGGCATGGGCAAGCTCTCTCAAAGAAGTAGAAGTCGGATCGTTATTAGCAGTTTGTAGTGCAGAGAACGCCTTATTTAAATAAGTTGTTAAAGACACACTTTCTTCTGATAACAAATTATCTGAGACTGTGATCATAGAGTGGTAAGTATCATAGTAGGCATGATTGGACTTATCTGAGCTCATTTGAGCACTAACAAAGTGATCGACTAGGCGAGAGGTTTCCTGAAGAACAACTCCACCTGTGGGGGAGCTAACAGTATCCGTTCTTTGACGGCTATAGCCTTCAGTATCGACATTCGACGTATTCTGGCCTGTCGTATGGATACGGGCATTACTGGACTGCAATCCAGATAAACCTATGGAATATAAATCTGAGCGCATTTGCTCACCTCTAGCACTTTTGTCGAAAAATCAAAATCTTATCTAAGTCTATCGACTACTAATGCAAGAACTTTACCAATGTGTAATTAACCACAAAAAAAGGCTACAGGCGTTGAAACCACTCACTTTCAACAATGCGACTAATTTTTTCTGAGTAGTTAGGGTCCGTTGCATACCCTCCTTTTTGCAGGGAAGCGGCAAAGTTTGCCGAATTGTCACCTGACTGCAAGGCATCTTTATACCGTTCACTGGTACGAAGAAAATTAGCATAATCATCAAAGCTTTGACCAAAGGATTCATAGGCACGAAAAGCCGCTCTTTCACGCTTTGCAACACCATCCCTAAACTCTAAAGTATTAACAACCGCTCTATCGCCTTGCCAGCGACTATCAGCCTTAATACCGAACAGGTTAAAACTTGCGCCACCATCTTCTTTCGCTATAGGGTATTTCCCCCAGCCAGTTTCTAAAGCCGCCTGAGCTAGGATACCTTTAGGGTTAACACCTAGAGTTTCTGCGGCTTTTTGAGCATGAGGCCATAGTGTTTTCACAAATTCTTCAGGTGTTTCAAAGACTACGGATAAGGCAGACGGTGTCGATGCGTTAGTAGCACTAGCAGTACTTTGAGTAGCTAGAGAGGAATCGTTTTTGATAGATTCCATGAAATCATTAGAGGCTTGGCGAGCCAATGCCTGCACTCGTGCTAAGTCTTGTTTAGCAACTTGGTTTAGAAAATCTGTATCACCCCTTTCTTTCGCTTCAGGAGAAGAGACAATACCTTGTTGCCCTTGATATTGACGTATAAGAGCATCAGAAAGGCCAATTCCCCCAGAGCTAGCAATACTTTGCGCCATCTGGGAGTCCATCATATCTTGATATTGCTTAGTTTGGTTGCTTGAAAAAAGATCACTACCAATCGCCTCATTGGTTGATCGCATATTTTTCAAAAGCATATTAATAAAGATAGACTCGAACTGCTGGGCAACATCCTTCAACGCTGACTCAGGGTCTTTTTGAGCCTTGGTTTTCAACGCTGCTAATGTTGAGAAATCCGCAAAAAAGTCTTGAGTTGGTGGTACTGAATTCATTTATTAACCTATATCACAACCAAATCTGCGTTAATGGCACCGGCCTGCTTTAAACCCTCTAAGATGGCCATCACATCACCTGGGGCAGCGCCAACTTGGTTAACTGCGCGAACAATGTCATTAAGAGAAGCACCTGGATCAAAAACAAACATATGACCGCTGTTAGGGCTAATCTCTAAACCTTCACGAGGAGAAATAATCGTTTCTCCTCCAGTCAATTCACCATCTTGACCAACAACTGGCGGAGTTTCGTTAATCGTTACAGTCAAGCTACCGTGTGTAATGGCAGCAGGAGATACCTTCACATGCTGGCCAATAATAATTGTCCCTGTTCTTGAGTTTACGACAATACGAGCACGCTCTGCAGCCACATCCACTTCTAAATTTTCTAATATAGAAAGGAAGGTCACCCTTTGACTAGGGTCCCTTGGCGCAGAAACCCGAATAGAAGTAGCGTCTAGCGTTGTTGCGACACCAGGGCCTAATAGGTTATTAATTTTGTCTGAAACTTGTTTCGCTGTTGTAAAGTCAGGTCGGTTAAGATTAAAAGTGAGAGTATCACCAACATTGAAACTACTAGGAACAGATCGTTCCACACTCGCACCATTTGGGATTCGACCAACTGTGGGAATATTTGAAGAGGTTCTTGATCCATCTGCACCATTGGCACCTAAACCACCAACGACTAGGTTGCCTTGAGCAATAGCGTAAACGGCACCATCGGCACCTTTCAAAGTTGAAAGCAATAATGTGCCTCCTCGCAAAGCGCTGGCATTACCGATTGACGATACCGTCACATCAATTTTCTGCCCCGGCTTAGAAAAAGCTGGCAATGATGCCGTTAAAGAAACGGCAGCAACATTCTTCGAAGTTGCATTCACACCTTGAGGTAAGGTTACGCCGAAGCGAGATAACATGCTGGCGAAGCTTTGGTCTGTAAATGCAGTACTATCACCTGTTCCATTTAAACCAATCACTAGCCCGTAGCCAAACAATTGGTTATCACGAACCCCTTGCACACTTGTTATGTCTTTCAAACGTTCAGCTTGGACAGCAAACGATAAAAAAGCCAAAGCGAATAATGTTATGTATTTCATCTAGTCACCTAATTAAAATGCGCATTCACACTTTGCATTAATCTCGCCCGAGTTTAATAGGGCATATCTCGCGAGTTAAGTAAACGACTCACCCAACCCTGCTCACTTCCCGCTGCGACATCTCCCGTACCTGAGTAAGTAATTCGTGCATCAGCCACTCGCTCCGAATCAACGGTGTTATCTGGGGAAATATCATACTTACGAACAATACCAGAGAAACGAATATACTCATCTCCTTGATTTAACCTTAACCATTTTTCTCCTCTAACGGCCAATAAACCATTAGGTAGTTCTTTATACACAGTAACTGAAATGGTACCGCTTAAGCTATTGTTTTGGTTCGCCGAAGCATTGCCGGAAAAATCTGTTCCTTGCTGAGGAAGCAGAGTATCTATTTTGAGTTCTTCTCCCAACACCGTTGGGTTTTCTATTGTTGCTGAAGCGGACTTAGAGACAGTAGCCGCATTCGCTTTTGTAGAAGTCGTCGTCTCATTTAAATTAATAGTCAGAATATCTCCAACTTTACTCGCTTTCCTATCACCAAAAAAAGCATCCCCCATTCCTACCTGATAAATTCCGCCAGTAGGTGCTTGTGAAGGCGACAGGTTATTAGGATATACTGGCGCATAATATGGGTCATTCTCTCTTACCGACTGAGTAACTTCTGGGCCATTTAATGGATCAGTGCCGTCTGGAACATAACCTTTTCTTTCTATTTCAGGTTCTGCATCTTCTTCAGTTTGCTCGGCATCCTCTCCCTCTTCAGGTGCTTCTTCACCTTCAGGCGCCTCTTCACCTTCAGGTGCCTCTTCATCCTCAGCAGGGGTTTCTTCACCTTCAGCGACAGGCGTATCAGCATCAGCTTGTTCAGGGTCTACTTCCCACGACAAACAACCCGACAAAAACACACTCAGTAAAATTAAGATTGCTAACTTAGTTTTCATATTATGCCACGCGTAACCTATAGCTGCTGTATTGCAAAACTCATCATACCGTCCGCTGCAGAAATAACCTTAGAGTTCATTTCGTAGGCTCTCTGAGTACTAATCATATTAACCAGCTCTTCAACAGAGTTAACATTAGATGCTTCTAACATACCTTGAGAAATTGTCCCTAATGAATCTGTGCCAGGAACACCGACAATTGGCGGTCCACTTGCATTCGTTTCTTGATAAATGTTCTGCCCTGCTGAGCTTAATCCCGTTGGATTAATAAAGCCTGCGATATTAATCGCACCTACCTGCTGTGAATCAGCTTCGCCTGCCATACGAACAGAAACAACACCGTCTTCTGCAATCATAATTTCAACAGCGTCTGGGTTGATTTGGATAACAGGTTCTAAAAGTAGTCCGCCTGCGGTTGCAATTTGCCCCTCACTATTAAGTTGTAAACTGCCATTACGCGTATAAGCGATAGTTCCATCTGGCTGCAAAACTTGTAAAAAGCCTTTACCTTGAATAGCAATATCTAACTGTCTATCTGTTAAATTGTAATCACCATTTGAAAAGTCTTTTTGCGTTGCTCCTACCTTAACACCTGTACCCAGCTGAAGCCCTGAAGGCAACTCTGCATTTTGTGCGCTCAAACCACCCGGAGCTCGAACTGTTTTGTACATTAGATCTTCAAATACCGCTCTGTCTTTTTTAAACGCTGTAGTTGAAACGTTAGCCAAGTTATTGGCAACCACGTTTAACTGCTTATCCATTGCACTCAAACCGGTTTTACTTACCCATAACGATGAATTCATACCGACCTCTTTTCCTATAAATTATTCTGTATTTATCAATATCTAACTAAAATCATTGTAATGAATGCTGATTTAAGAAGGGCGCTGTAAAACTCGCGCAGCAGCATCCGCATTACCTTTGATGGTATCCATCATTTTGACATTCATTTCAAAGCGGCGAGAAAGATTCATAATGTGGGTCATTTCTTCCACCGCATTAACATTGCTACCTTCAACAAAGCCCGATACCAGCTGCACATTTGGATCAATATCAAATTCTTGTCCATCACGTGAATGAATCAAACCGTCTTCTTCTTTGCGTAAATTTTCAATATCAGGATTCACCAGCTTAATCTGGTTTAAGATAGCCACTTCTGTACCAGCCCCCCCCTGTGGGACAATGGATATAGAACCATCAGCCGTAATATGAATTCTGTCTGCAGGCGGCAAAAAAACTGGACCATTAACGCCAGCAATAGGCAAACCACTACCTGTTACTAGCTGACCTGCGGCATTAATTTGCAAGTCACCAGCTCGGGTATACGCTTCTCGACCTTGTTCATCATATACAGTTATAAACCCTTCTCCAGCGACGGCCACATCCAACTCTCTACCTGTTTGAATCATGTCACCTTGTGTGTATCGAGTCGCCGGATTTTCCGTCATTGCATACACTCTGCTTGGGTGGTAATCCCCATACACCTGCATGGATCGCGCTTGTTCGTAATCCGAACGAAAACCTGTCGTGCTGACATTCGCTAAGTTATTTGCATGTATTGTCTGGGCATTCATGGTTTGTACACCACCACTCATTGCCAAATATAAAGCTTTATCCACAACTCTACTCCCAGAAAAATAAACATTGTTATTAACTAAGCCTTCAAGAATCGTACCAACTATAAAAAGGGCAAAAAAAAGCCGAGATGGCTTGCGCTACCTCAGCTTTAAACTTCTCTCTCCAGAAAAATTAACGAAGGTTTATTATCGTCTGCGTAACAGCATTTTCTGTTTCTAATGTTTTACTATTCGCTTGATAATTACGCTGCGCCTCAATCAGAGCAACCAACTCCGTCGTTAACTCAACGTTAGATTCTTCTAATGACCCACCTTGGATTTTACCAAATACCCCAGAATTTGGGCGCCCAATATCTGCCTGACCAGAATTCGTACTCGCTAGCCATGACGTATGACCGTTCGGCACCAAACCGTCTGTACTATCAAATGTTGCCAGTGCTATCTGGCCAAGAGTTGCCGTTTGTTGATTGGTATAATTCGCTATTAAGAAACCATCATTATCAAAACTCACCCCTTGTAATTCACCTGCGGTATAACCATCTTGCTCAAAATTATCTGAGCTATTCAGGGCATATTGAGTGGAGCCAGTAAAATCAAAAGACGTAGTAAAAGCCCGATTAGTAGGGTCCAAACCAACCAACTCCAAATTAATAGGTTCGGAAACACTAAACGGAGGTAAGCCTCGGTATGTACCAAGCAAATTACCCGCCTCATCAAATGAGACCATAGTATCTGACTCTAGATAGAATGTTTCCTCACCTGTAAGTGGGTTAACAAACTTTTCATCTCCATCCATTGTAACCTTAAGTTCATAGGTATTCTCTTCACCTTGTTTAATGAAGTAATACCCTATTGTATGCGACTCACCCAAAGAATCATAAATGGTTCTTGTATTACCATAGGTATAAGTAGAAGGCTCGAGTGGGTCAAATTCTTCTCGTGCAACACCTGTAGTATCTTGCATTTCTTCCGGGTTCAAAGTACCAGCAATGGCCAACCCACCCAATGTACCATTAACAGACAATGGCGTTTTTGTTCCAGCGCCAATATCAGTTAAATTAGGCTCTGTTGCCCCCACATACAACAATTCATATGGCTCTTCGTTTACACCATCACCATTGTAATCAACATTACTCTTAGCCGAGTTAAATGTAGCAAAAGTTTGTCCCATGAACGGCTGACCATCATCACCTGTCATATTGCCATTAACGGTTGCATACACCTGATAGGTATTAGGCAAACGGCTTTTAGCATAGTAATAAGTAATAATATTTGTTTTACCCTCAGCATCCACAACACCTTGTGTTTGGGTATAAGTGTATGTATCTGGGTCTACTGGGTCGAACTCTTTAGCTACAAATGGAGGAACGTCTTCACTCTCTGAATCTAAGTTAAACTTCAACTCCATTTCCGAAGTCTTCTCGGGAGGAATTCGTCCCGTAGGGATTTTCATAGACTCTAAGCTACCGCCAATTAGACCATCTACCGCGTTATAGCCTTGTAGATTTGCACCATTGTTAGTAACAAAATACCCGTCCTGATCAAGCTTAAAGTTACCTGCGCGAGTATAAGATTGAGCGACTCCACCATCTATAATGAAAAAGCCACTACCATCGATAGCGATATCCAAATTATTATCTGTATATGACAGGTTGCCCGGTGAAAACTCTTGTGCCACTTTACTTACACTGACACCTGAACCTATGCTATTACCACTACCTGCACCCAGTACGCTGCTATTGTAGAGGTCATCAAATTCAATACGGGACTTTTTAAAGCCTGTAGTATCGGAGTTCGCAATATTATTACCTGTCACACTTAAAAAGTCTGCAGAAGCCTTTATGCCTGATAATGCCGTATTAAATCCCATAATGCTCTCCAATCACCCTAATATTTCTAATTCATTCGTTAGTTTAATTTTCCCGTGGCTTTCTACATTTAAAATGGTGCCATTATCACCATTTATTGTTACTCCCTGTATTCGAGCAGGAAGTTTGGTAGTCATAGTTGCCACTTCGCCATTTGCATTTACTGAGGACGCCTCAAAACGATATTCCCCTGCAGGCACTGCATTACCTTCGTCATCTAACCCATCCCATTTATATTCCCCGGATGTTAAAGGGGTAGTGCGAACAAGATTATTATCCGCATCAAATACTTTTAACGTTGCCTCTAAGGAGTCCGCTGGAATTTCAGTTTTCAATAAAGCACCATCCGACCCTTCTGCTAACGTCACTTTATTACCATCAGTAAGAATCGATTTACCAACTAAAGTTGAGGCTGTTAACGCTTGATTCGATGTCAATGAGGTAGACATACTTTCTAAGTGATCTGAGATCCCAGTTAGGCGTTCCAACGAGCTAAACTGCGACATCTGCGCAACCATGTCATTAGAGTCTTGAGGTGCAGTAGGATCCTGCGCCTTAAGTTGCTCAATATACAGTTTCAAAAAAACGTTCTGATCTGCCAGCGAATCATCTTTCTTCTGTACTTCTGATTTCTCTATTCCGGACTTAGCTTTAGCGGCATCTGTTCCATATTGGGAAATAAGCCCACCAAGACCTTTTGTATCCGATATATTATCCATCTATCCGCTCCTATGACTGACCGAGCATTAGCATTTTTTGCATCATGCTTTTTGCCGAGTTCATAATTTCCACATTCGTCTGAAAAGACCGTGACGCAGACATCATGTCAGCCATTTCTTCTATTGGATTTACATTTGGGTAAAACACATAACCCTCTTCATTTGCCATAGGGTGATCTGGCTCATACCTTGGCTGTAAAGGCGCATCAGATTCAACAATAGCATCAACTTTGACACCGATACCCGCACCACTTTCGTCTTTTAAAGCTCTATTCCAGCCATGCTTTCTCATATTGTCATTTATCATTTGAGAGAAAACTGGCTTTCTTGCCCTATATGTCTGATCTGCTGAGCTAGCCACGCTATCGACATTCGCCATATTACTCGCAACGGTATTCAAACGTACGGTTTGAGCGCTCATTGCAGATCCAGAGATAGCAAAAATATTACTTAAAGACATGGTTATTAATTCCCAGTAAGTGCTTTTTTCATGCCGCTGATTTTGCGGTCTAAAAACATAAAACTTGTATCAAATTGCAAAGAGTTTTGCGCATATTCAGCTTGCTCTCTTTGCAAATCCACATTATTTCCGTCCAAAGAAGGCTGACTAGCATTTCGATACAAAAGGCTGCCACCCAAGCTATCAGTATCGCCAAAACCACCTATATGTTTTTCATTGGTTCCAGCCAAACGCAACTTATTACTTTGATCCTGTAATAAGGAATCAAACGACAGATCTCTTGCCTTGTAGTTTGGCGTATCAGCATTAGCAATATTATTCGCAAGCACCTCTGCTCTAGCGCTTCTAAACTGCAAAGTCTTATCGTAGCCAGCAAATGCTTTATCAAAGGATATCGCCATTAAAACCTCAAAATAATGTAATTCAGCTCTATACAAGCAATTAGAATGCCAAATAAATAAATACTTATAAATCAATACCTTAAGAATTAAATCTAACAAGGCGGCAAAAAGTGGCAAAAAAAAAGCCCGTCTATTTTAGAATAGACGGGCCTTCATATTATATTTTAGGTTTTATGTCGTTTTGGCGCGATACACTATACCCGGATGACATTGCACTATTTCAAAGTAATCGGATAGGCCTGTTAACGCCTCCGAGCCACCAAGAAACAGGTACCCACCTGGTTTTAAGCAAGCATGCATTCTTTTCAGAATATCGAGCTTAAGCTCAGCAGTAAAATAAATTAAAACATTGCGACAAAAAATCACATCAAATTTACCAAGAGAAGAGAAAGGCTCTATTAGATTAAGGTAACGGAAGTCCACTCTAGCTTTAAGCGGGGACTTAATCTTCCAAGTTTGGTCATTTACCTTATCGAAATAACGTTTTTGTAGGTCAGCTCCTAAACCCCGAGCTATTGCTAAACTATCATACTCACCCTGTTTAGCATGTTGCAGTATGTAAGAGCATATATCTGTAGCGACAATTTTTTCACCCGCTTTCAAAACACCAGGTTTTGCACTCTTAAACTCTTCAATCACCATACTGATTGAATACGGTTCTTGTCCTGTTGAAGATGCGGCCGACCAAATTCGCAATGGCGACTTATTCATCTCAGGAAGAACTTTATTCTTAAGAATGTTGAAGGGGTGAGTATCTCTAAACCAAAGAGTTTCATTTGTCGTCATCGCATCGATAACTTCTTCTTTTAATTTAGATTTGCCAGATCGTTCAATAACATCCAGTAGATCCTCAATCTTAGAAAAGTTCTCTCTTTCAAGAATTTTTCCTAAACGACTGACAACCAAGTACTGTTTGTTATCACTTAACGCAATACCACACACTTTTTGCAGGTACTCTTTAAACCTAGCATAACCATGAGGTGTTACCGCATTTGCGCTGCTAAACATTGACTCTCCATAATAAGCTTTCTAAAGCACCCTTTTTCAACAGGCAAACTATTTAGTATCCACACAATTCTAACTTAGTGTTTTATTCTGATTTAGCTTGAACAGTTTCTATTGCTAAGCGAGCTAGTTCATCTGGCTGGAATTTCGCCAAGAATCCGTCAGCACCTACTTTTTTCACCATAGCCTCATTAAAAACACCACTCAAAGAGGTATGCAATAAAATAAACAGGTCTGCTAATCGACTATCATCTCGGATTGCTCTAGTGAGTGTATAACCATCCATTTCAGGCATTTCGATATCTGAAATAATCATTGAAAGCTCCTCACATGGGTCCTTGCCTTCTCCCGCCATATCCTGAAGAAATGTTAGCGCCTCACGACCATCACACAAAACAGTTGTTTTGAAACCAACTTGTTCCATACAACGCTTAATTTGTTTGCGCGCAACAGAAGAGTCATCAACTATCAAAATATGATGTTGACGAGCATTTTCTTGTACATCGTCATCCACAATACCAGCTGAAATCTCTTGCCTTGTAGGAGCAACTTCAGAAAGGATTTGTTCAACATCAATAATTTCAACCATCTCTTTGTCAACTTGACATACCGCAGTCAAATAATTGTCGTTCGATAAACCTTTTGGTGGCGGCTGAATATCACTCCAGTTCATATTAACAATGCGTTCAACGCCACGAACTAAAAAGCCCTGAATGCGGCGGTTATATTCGGTGATAATAACAAAACATGTTTCAATGTCTGGCATTGGACTTTCACCAGTGGCCAAGCCCAAGTCTAAAATTGGTATAGTGCCGCCACGAATATGAGCAACACCTCGAACAACTTTGGAGCTATGAGGCATAGTGGTTAGTTTTGGGCACTGTAAAACTTCTTTAACTTTAAAAACGTTAATCCCATAAACTTGTTTACCATTTAATCTAAAAAGCAACAATTCTAGACGATTTTCTCCTACCAGCTGTGTACGCTGATTAACCGTATCTAAAACGCCAGCCATAAACGCCTCCAAAGTGTGTAATTATTATGCAAGGTAATAAGATCCAAAGTATTAAATTGTATCACCTGATGATAAAGTGAGCTCAAATATTTTACTAGCAAACGATATTTTAACCAATTTTTATTATGCTGAGGGTAATGCATGCTTATTGTAAGGCTATTAATAGCCTTTTTATATCTACAAACGAACTTGGCATTTGCCATCTCACTACAAGAAAAAGTGCAAGTATTCATAGAAGATGTAGAAATACCTAGATTATCTACTATATATCCTAATGCAATTATAAATATTACTTTAAACAATCAGGCGACTTTAAATTATTTACCTACTTGCGATGACAATGCAATCCATATTCAAAATCAACGACCTGACGCAATCAAACGAACAAACTACGAGATTAAGTGTAGTTCCCCTGTATGGAAATCGTATTTACCAGTAACACAATCAATCACTATTTCTGCAATTAAAACGGCAACACCTATTAATCGGGGACAAGTAATAGATAAAAGCAACACAAGTATCGGTGAAGTAGACATATCCAATATAAGAGGGCAAATCTTCACTGAAAATAATCCGCCATATGGGCTTATTGCATCGCGAAACTTGCCGTTAAATACCTTTATTACGGACAGCCTTACTGATTTCCCTAGGGTTATTAACAAAGGTGACTCTGTACTGATCACTGCAAGCAGTGGAACAATTGTCGTAAAGATGAATGGCATAGCACTAGAGCATGGTAAAAAAGGACAACAAATTCGCGTTAAAAACACAAGTTCTGGGCGAATTGTGTATGCTAAAGTTGTAACTAGTAGTGAGGTTCTTGTAAACTATTAGTTGGTTATATAAAAAAGAAATTTCTTACTAAAGTTTCTTGAGGGCTTGTCGATAAAATAGGCAGGCAATCATATTAGGGCGAGGAAACCCAATGGCAATACAATTTACTGGTCTTTCAAGCCAAAGCAGCATCAAGAACGAACGTGCTCATAAAGATGAAGCGACAGGTAACACTGTAGGCAATCAAAGTGCTGTGAAAAGTGGCGGCACATTAGCTGAAGACACTGTAAAGCTAAGCGGCGCGGCACAGTCACTTCACGATCAACACGCAAAAATTAGCAGCTTACCGGATATAGATATGGATAAAGTAGAACAAATTAAAAACGCTATTGCTGCGGGTGAATACAAAATAGACACTCAAAAGCTTGCTAGCAATATGGCCTCTATGGATCACTTATTCTAAAGTGATAAATAAAGCGCCCTTCTCAAAGCCTTATTTATGATCCCTTTAGTGCCTGTTTTTATCAAAAGCAAAGAACTTTTAGAAAAGCTATCTTTGCTTCTTGATAAAGAACGTCATGCTTATAACGACTCCGACACCTCAAAAATTGTATATCTCTCCGAACAAAAACAATCTCTTCTAGATGAGATGGATCAGCTTAACGAAAAGCGGCTAAACATCCTTATCAAATTTAACATTTTGGATAGAAAAAAACCTACTGAAGAAGAGTTCAAAGTGTGGCTAGATAAACAAGACAGTCATTTTGACGACATTCGCCTCCTCATCCGTGAGTGTGAAACATTACTTAAAGAGTGCAAAACAAAAAACCACACTAATTCACGTATTCTTAGCACTCTCCAAAAAAGAAACAAACACCTTTTCGAACTCCTTCAAGGCCACAGCGGCAAAAACAAAGTTTATACCTCATCAGGCTCAACACGCCCAATAAGCAGTAAACAAACTATTGGCCGAGCATAAAAAACCGTTCAAACAAATCAACTTCCATTCTTGTTTATAGGACACTAAAAAAACTATAATGACATCCCTTCAATGTCTCTGTAGTTAAATGGATATAATAGACCCCTCCTAAGGGTTAGTTGCAGGTTCGATTCCTGCCAGGGACACCATCATTTAATATACATTCCACCCCAACACTTTGATCCCACCTAAATCACAAAATTGTCATATACAAGCCATATAATTCTGAATTACAGAGCATTAGCAATCACAGAGAAAACAACCTCAAGCCATTAATTTGATTGACTAAAAAGACCATATATACGAATATTCATATATATTAAAAAAAGGATATTCCTCCATGATACCAAAGAATTTAAACACAGAAGCTTTTGATACTATTGATCATAGCAAGATGTCAGTAAATCAAAGCTCCCATAAGGCACGTATCCTATTACTTTACGGATCACTTAGGGAGAGGTCTTTTAGCCGCTTGGTTGTAGAAGAGTCAGCTCGTATTCTCGAGTCTCTTGGCGCTGAGACTCGTATATTCAACCCAACTGGATTACCACAACCAGATACAGATGAATCTCACCCTAAAGTCATCGAGCTAAGAGAACTTATGATGTGGTCAGAAGGACAAGTGTGGTGCTCACCCGAGCGACATGGATCTATGACGAGCGTTTTTAAAAGCCAAATAGACTGGGTACCTTTAAGTATTGGCGCTGTTCGCCCAACTCAAGGAAAAACCCTAGCGGTTATGCAAGTAAGCGGAGGTTCTCAATCCTTCAATAGCGTTAACCAAATGCGTGTTCTTGGTCGTTGGATGAGAATGTTAACTATCCCAAACCAATCGTCTGTTGCAAAGGCCTTTTTAGAGTTCGACGACAACAATCAAATGAAGCCCTCTTCTTATTACAATCGTATCGTCGACGTGATGGAAGAGCTCGTGAAATTCACCCTTCTTACTCGCGATAATAAAGACTACCTAGTCGACCGTTACTCAGAACGAGTCGAAAATGCAGAAGAACTCAGCGCACGCGTCAACCAAAAATCCATTTAAATAAGGAATATAGAGACATGGGGCTATTTGAACGATATCTCTCCGTTTGGGTTGGATTAGCCATTATCATCGGCGTAGTACTAGGCAATAGCTTTCCCGCCTTGTTTAGCCTTATTGCTCAGTTAGAGTTTGCACACGTCAATATCGTGATCGCCATACTTATCTGGTTGATGATATATCCGATGATGGTACAGATTGACTTTTCGTCTTTGAAAGATGTCGGCAAAAAACCACAAGGATTAGTTTTAACCATTATTATCAATTGGTTGATAAAACCATTCTCTATGGCTCTACTCGGCTGGCTATTCTTTAAAGTACTATTTGTCGACTGGGTTAACCCCGATACTGCAACAGAATATATTGCGGGCATGATTTTATTGGGCGTTGCACCCTGTACCGCTATGGTATTTGTCTGGAGCCAAATGACTCGAGGCGATGCAAACTACACGTTAGTTCAGGTGTCTATTAATGACATCATCATGATCTTCGCTTTTGCTCCAATCGCTGGTTTTCTTTTAGGCGCTACTGATATTAGCGTGCCATGGAATACCCTTTTTCTATCAGTCGTACTCTATGTTTTGATTCCGCTAATAGCTGGCGTTATCACTAGAAAGAAACTTGATCGACATGGTGACCATTTCAAGCTAGATGCTTTTTTAAAAACAATGAAGCCTTGGTCAGTGATAGGTCTGCTGGCTACCGTCACTCTATTGTTTGGTTTCCAGTCTGAGACCATCTTAAACAACCCAGAAGCCATCACATTAATCGCCATACCATTACTAATCCAAACTTATGGCATTTTTGCTATTGCCTACTGGTTAGCTAAATACATGAAGCTCCCACATAACGTTGCTGCTCCTGCTTGCATGATAGGAACCTCTAACTTTTTTGAGCTCGCCGTAGCCGTCGCCATATCCATGTTTGGCCTGCACTCCGGTGCTGCACTAGCAACTGTTGTAGGTGTGCTGGTTGAAGTTCCCGTGATGTTATCTCTAGTTTGGTTTGTAAACCGCACCCGTCATTGGTTTTAAAGCTATTAAGGAAGATAGACTATGATTGTTATTCACCATAATCCCGATTGTGGAACATCAAGAAACGTTCTGAGTATCATTGAAAAAGCTGGCTATCAGCCAATAATTATCGATTATCAAAAGGAAGGTTGGACAAGGCCTCAACTGCAGGCGCTATTTGCAGCGGCTGACTTAACACCAAGAAGTGCTTTGCGTACAACCAAATCACCAGCAAAGGAGCTTGGATTATTAGACCTAACAGTGAGTGATGAGGTTATTTTAGAGGCCATGCTCAAACACCCTATTTTGGTGAACCGTCCGATCGTCTGTTCACCTAAAGGTGTTCAATTATGCCGACCAAGCGAAGCTGTTTTAGATTTGCTAGAAAATTGGCCAAAGGCACCTTTTTATAAAGAGGATGGAGAGATGGTCATAGATGTACAAGGCAATAGAGTAAGATAGCCACTATTACTAAAAAACACATGTACTAAAAAGCGCATGAAGAATTACTCAAAGTAAACCGAGCATTCCACCATGCGCTTTTTGCTTATCTGGCATTATGTACGGTTATTCAGCCTCGATCACTTCAAAACTGTGAACAATTTTAACGCCGCCTTTCTCTAGCATTAAAGAAGCAGAACAGTATTCTTCTGCAGATAATTTAACAGCACGAGCAACCACTTTTTCCTTTAGGTTTCGGCCTGTAACAACAAAATGAACTCGAATTTCAGTAAAAACTGCAGGCACTTCATCCGCTCTATCCGCATCAATTTGAGCGACACAAGACACAACATCTTGGCGAGATTTTTTTAATATATTAACCACATCATAAGAAGTACAACCGCCTAAACCAGCAAGTAACAATTCCATCGGCCTTGGCCCAGCAGTCTGGTTCCCATCAATTTCTACCTTAAAACCAGAGCCTGTTTCTGCGGTAAAGTGTACGTCTTCTTGCCAACTTACATTCGTCTTCATCAATTAACCTACTTATATTTTATTCTATGCTTGAAAAAGCTCTGCAAGCTTTTCACCAGGTTCTTGTGCACGCATGAAAGCCTCACCAACCAAGAAGGCATGTATATCTTTCTCGCGCATAATAGAGACATCATCTTTAGTATGGATACCACTTTCAGTAACAATCAAACGGTCAGAAGGGATATCGCCCATCAGCTCAAAGGTATGCTCCAAGCTAAGCTCAAAGGTATGTAAATCACGGTTATTTATACCTAATAGCTCTGTACTAGAGTATTCCAACGCCAACTCTAATTCAGGTCGGTTATGAACCTCGACTAAAACATCCATACCAAGATCTCTGGCCATTAGATCCAATTCGCGTAGTTTCTCGCCACTCAAGCAAGCCGCAATCAACAAGATACAATCCGCGCCAATTGAACGGGCCTCTAAGACTTGATATTCATCGACAATGAAATCCTTACGAATAACAGGCAACTGACAAGCCGCGCGCGCTTCAACTAAGTAATCTTCATGGCCTTGAAAGAAGTCTCTATCCGTTAAAACCGACAGACAAGCTGCACCGCCTTTCTCATAAGATTTTGCAATATCCGCAGGCACAAACAACTCACGAAGCACACCTTTACTGGGTGAAGCCTTCTTAATTTCAGCAATCACACCAGCATCACCATTATGAATTTTATTGCGCAACGATTTAGCAAAGCCCCTAGAGGGGTTGTGAATATTGGCATCTGCCGCTGCAGCCTCTAGATCAGCATAGGAAGTATGAAGCTTACGTTCATTAATCTCCTCAAACTTACGGGCTACTATTTTTCTTAAAATTGTCGGTGTTTCTACTTGCATTGATCTATTAATCCTATTTTTTAAATTGAGTCAGAACTCATAAAACAACGAGTAAAACTTGCCAACTCAGAAACTTTAACTCTTGCTGTTCCGCCGCCAATAACATCTTCGGCAATATTGACACCTTCCGCCAAAGAGTCAGCCACACCTGAAACGTAAATCGCCGCGCCAGCATTTAATGCCACAATATCTCTAGCCGGGTTCACTTTGCCTTTGCCCTCTAAAGCCGTCTTAATCAACTCAAGGCTTGCTTCAGCATCAGCCGCTTGAATGGTATCAATAGATTGCAAAGGAATCCCAAAGTCTTCTGGTGATACCGTATATTCAGAAATCTCACCGTCTTTTAGTTCGGCCACATAAGTATGTGTCGCGATACTCATTTCATCGAGACCATCCGCAGAGTGCACTACCATGACATGTTCACTGCCTAGAGCCTGCAATACCTCAGCAATTGGTCGAACCCATTTTTTATCAAATACACCCATTACTTGGCGTTTTGCACCTGCAGGGTTTGTCAAAGGGCCTAGGAGGTTAAAGATAGTTCGCGTAGCCATTTCTTTACGTGGGCCAATGGCATGCTTCATCGCTGAATGATGGTTTTGCGCAAACATAAAACCTAGGCCAATTTCATCAACACAGCGTGCGACTTGTGTAGAGTCTAACCCTAAAAACACACCAGCCTGCTCTAGAACATCAGCACTGCCCGACTTAGAAGAAACGGAACGGTTACCATGTTTCGCAACTCGACCACCAGCAGCGGCAACAACAAAAGCAGAGGCAGTAGAGACGTTAAACAGACTTCCACCGTCACCGCCTGTACCACAAGTATCAACAATATGATCGCCTTCAAGCTGGACTTTAGTAGATAAGTCTCTCATCACTTGTGCTGCGGCGGTAATTTCTTCGACGGTTTCACCTTTCATACGTAAACCAATCAAGAAGCCACCAATCTGAGCCGGAGTAGCTTGACCTGTCATTATGTCTGTCATAACAAGACGCATATCATCAGCCGTTAAATTTTGGCCCTCAACAACAGCGGCAATTGCTTTTTTTATATCCACCAGCTTCTCCTAACGTGTTAAAAAATTGGCTAATAAGGCGTGTCCAGCTTCCGTAAGAATGGACTCCGGATGGAACTGCACCCCTTCAACCGATAAAGTTTTGTGCCTAATACCCATAATTTCGTCTTTTTGGCCTTCTGAGTCACGACTCCAAGCCGTTGCCTCTAAACAATTAGGCAAGCTATCAGGCTCCACTACCAGAGAATGATAACGCGTCGCTAATTGAGGGCTAGACAAGCCTGAAAAGACCGAAGTATTTTCATGGTAAATATAGGAAGTTTTACCATGCATAACTTGCCTAGCTCGAACTACTTTTCCACCAAATACTTGAGCAATACACTGATGACCGAGGCAAATCCCTAATACAGGGATACTTCCTGCAAAAGCCTCTACTGCTGCCAGAGAAATCCCCGCCTCATCAGGCGTGCAAGGCCCAGGGGAAATAACCAAATGGGTTGGCGCAAGGCGTTTAATTTCCTCGACAGTGATTTCATCATTACGATACACCTTTACATCAGCACCAAGCTCTCGAAAATACTGTACCAAATTGTAAGTGAAGGAGTCGTAGTTATCGATCATCAAAAGCATGTAAGGCAACTTAAATCAGAAAATGCCCCTACTTTTTCCAAAAGGGCAAAAAATAAATAGCGTTCGATTTTAAAGGATTTAGCACTCAATGACTAACACTGATTTCCTAGTGAAGCTACTGTTTTTATGGCTGCCTGAAAACTATCTAACTATATCCCCAGCAACAGGTAAATTTATAAGCACAAGATAAATCATTCACTCTAACGAACAAACTAAGTGGATGACCCTGCAAGCCCTATTTCTTTTTATAAACCGCTTTAATTGTGTACTAACAAGCCTTCATTTCGATAAAATAACACCATACAAAACACCGCACTTTAAAAGGGTAACTCATGAATTGGGAAGCAATACAATATTACATTGGCTTAGGTGACACCCAAATGCACTGGATTATCCGTGTATTCATTATCGTCCTAGCCACCATGGTCGCTAATAGCATAGTTAGTCGAACACTAATCCGTATTGATAAACAGTTAGAAAAAACTAAAAACCTTTGGGACAACATCCTTATCATTGCGGCCCAAAAACCTGCTGGCGTTTTTGTATGGTTAGTAGGATTGAGCATTGCCGCAGAGATATCCGGTTCAGAAATAGAGCCTCGTATTGCCGATCTCATTACTTTATCTCGCGAGATCGGCATTATTGTTTTGCTCACCTGGTTCATCATTAGAGTTATTTCACAAACAGAAAAAGCACTCATCGCATCGGACAAGCCTGAGCAAAAAGTTGACGACACAACAGCAAGCGCCATCAGTAAATTGCTTCGTGCCTCTATTATCATCACTTCAACCTTGGTCATTTTACAAACTCTAGGCTACAGCATTTCTGGGGTACTCGCCTTTGGCGGCATAGGTGGTGTGGCGGTCGGCTTCGCCGCAAAAGACTTATTAGCCAATTTTTTTGGCGGTTTAATGATTTATTTAGACCGACCTTTTGCGATTGGTGATTGGGTACGTTCACCAGATAAAAACATAGAGGGTACTGTGGAGCAGATTGGTTGGCGACAAACGCGCATCCGCACTTTTGATAAACGCCCCCTTTATGTTCCAAATTCGACTTTTTCACTGATTTCAGTCGAAAATCCATCGCGTATGACTCACCGCAGGATTAACGAAACCATTGGCGTTCGATACGATGACTTTCGCGTATTCCCTACCATCCTAGCGGATATAAAATCCATGATAGCTAATCATGAAGACCTAGATACAGATGAGACCTTTATGGTCAATTTCAATCAATTTGGCCCATCCTCGTTAGATTTCTTTATTTACGCTTACACCAAAACAGTCGACTGGCGCACCTACCACAACGTTAAACAAGATGTGCTTTTTAAAGCGATGCAGATTATCGAATCCCATGGAGCTGAAGTGGCCTTCCCTACTCACACCGTTCACATGGCAGCAAATAACATGGACCAAAGTGCAGACTCAGAAACGTCAAAAAAATAAACTTACAGATACAAAAATGCCAAGTATTTCCACTTGGCATTTTCATTCACTCTAATCAAAGAACAGCGATTTTTTAGATCAACAATTCGGCTAAATCATCTATCACTGCATCGGCTTTTAATGATCTGAGGTCGACTCCTTGATTGTAACCATATGACACCAAGGCACATTTAAAGCCTGCATTTTGTGCCGCCTTGAAATCTGTAATTGAGTCACCAATCATCAAGCATTTTTCTGGTAAAGCCTCTATCGATTCACTGCAAAACAACAGAGGTAGAGCTGATGGTTTTTTCTCTTCAAGTGTATCGCCACCTAATAACCAGCCAAATTGCTCCGTTAACTCAAAATGATCCAAAATAGGTTTTACAAATACACTAGGCTTGTTTGTTACTAATGCCAAAGGAACGCCATTATGTTTAAAGGCTTTTAAAAGCGATTTCACATTGGGGTACAAGGTAGAGTTATCGGTAAGGTGTTGATGATAATGCGTTAAGAAAAGACGGTAAGCATCATCATGCTGATCTTCACTTAGTTGCGCCCACTCAAGTGCTTGCTCAATCAGCTTTGAAGCGCCAAAACCGATCCATGTACGAACCTTTTCTTCCCCAGCAGCTTCAACGCCCAATTCCGTTAAAGCGCTATCCAGTGCCGCTGCGATATCAGGAACACTATCAACCAAGGTACCATCTAAGTCTAAACAAACGAGTTCAGGCCATCCCTCAAACCAAGTTGAGAAGTATTTTGGCGTCTTCATTTTCTCACACTCGCTAATTCTTCCCTCATTTCGGCTATAACAGCTTTGTAGTCATCTTTACCAAAAATAGCCGACCCAGCAACAAAAGTATCAGCTCCCGCCGCTGCTATTTCAGCAATGTTTTTTGCACTCACGCCGCCATCCACTTCCAGACGGATATCGTAACCACTTTCATCGATTAGGGCTCTCGCCTCACGCAATTTATCCAGTGTACTTGGGATAAAGGATTGACCACCAAAACCCGGGTTAACCGACATCAACAACACCATATCCACTTTATCCATAACGTGTTTCAGGTAGTGCAAGGGTGTCGCTGGGTTAAATACTAAACCCGCTTTACAACCACCATCTCGGATCATTTGTAGAGAGCGATCTATGTGCTCACTCGCTTCTGGGTGGAAAGTAATAATCGAAGCACCAGCCTCAATAAAATCACCTATCATGCGATCTACAGGCTTAACCATAAGGTGAACATCTATCTCAGCAGTAACACCATGCTTACGCAATGCTTTACAGACCATAGGGCCAATCGTTAAATTGGGAACATAATGATTGTCCATGACATCAAAGTGTATGATGTCAGCCCCAGCCTCTAGAACGTTGTCTACTTCTTCACCTAGACGGGCAAAGTCGGCAGAAAGGATAGAAGGGGCAATGATAAAATCATTCATATCTGGCTCCAGCAATGACACAATAAACTCAGGATTGAAACTTTAGTCAGCATTTTAACAAGGCGAACATAAGAAGTATTGAAAACAATGAAGAAAAATACCGCTCTCTTTAAAATTATTATTGCTTCCCTCGCCTTGAGTCACAACTTAGCTTTCTCAGAAGATAGCGCACCTGCAGAAGAACAAGAGTCAAACGAAAGCACTGTCCCACAACGCAGTACGGAATATGTTATTCCTCAGCCACAACTAGCACGAATTGAAGCATTAAAAGGCTCACTCATATCAAAAGGGCTCACTCATCAAGTCGTTGAATTAGAAGCAAATGGAACGACTTTCCTGACACTTCACAGAGAAGCTAGCACCTCAGAAACGCAAGGCTGTGTTGTTTTATTACACTCGGATAATCAACACCCAAACTGGCCTGATGCCATAGCACCATTACGAAATGCTTTACCGCAACATGGCTGGTGCACCCTTTCCATAGAAATTCCTGACATTATCAACCGCATGAGTATTACTGAGATCCCTTCATCCGCAACAGCAGAAGAGGGTGTGGACTCAGAGGCCTTACCCAATGAAGAAGACGTGTTTTCACGTATTAACGCCGTTATAGAAAAAACCAAAGAAGATAACGCAGAACAGTTGATCTTACTCGGCCACAAAACAGGTGCCGCATACGCGTTAAAGTATTTAGCACAAGAACCTACCTCTGCTGCAGGCGCTGTCTTTATCGATATGGAAGTACCCAGCGGTGTGGCTCAATATGACCTCGCCCAATACATTAAGCAGCTACCCTTACCAGCATTAGATTATTATCTTGAATCGCAAAATAGACACCCTAGGTTTATTGCGTGGCGAAAACAGGCCAGCAATCAAAGAGAGGAAGTACAAGGAGAGTACATTTTGTTTAGCGCCATACCTGATAACGGCATTGGCGATGACAGAACTCAAAAACTCATTCAGCGGGTGCGTGGTTTTCTAAAGCAGAATACCGATCAAATAGATCAAAGAAAAAACCTGCCAGAGTTTAAAAAAGGGCTATTTTATAACAGCCCTGTAGGTTCCTAATCTTCACTTGATGAAGTGAATAAAGCTTATCCACACGCTGAAGCCCGTGGACTTGTTCGTGCCTTCTTTAAGACTTTCGTGACTTTTTAATCAATTCATAGGCAGATTGAATTTCTTGAGTGCGCTCTTTGGCCAACTCAATCATTTGTACTGGCAAGCCTTGTGCAATCAACTTATCCGGGTGATTTTTGCTCATTAACTTGCGGTAGACCTTTTTGATTTCCGCATCACTCATTTCTGCTTTAACACCTAAGGATTCATAAGCAGCTTTCAACAAGTCTTTTGACGCTGTGGCGTCTCCAGATGACTGATAGCCTTGTCTAAAGTGCGCTTGCTGTTTTACTTGAGCATGTATCGCTTCGAATTCATTTACTGAAATACCCAAATAAGCGCAAACCTGTGAAACAAAGGTTTTCTCTTCAAGACTAAAATGACCGTCTGCATAGGAAGAAACCAACAATACTTCTAACAAGGTTCTCGCAAGGTCTCCCGTACCAATCACTTGCCTAAAGTTTTCTAATACCTCTTGAAGGTTAAAATTAGCAGACTTACCTTCATTGAATAGCTCCTTCGCTTGCCTTTGGGCAACATGAGATAGACCTAAACGCTGCATGACGGCTTCAGCAAGTTCAATTTCCGCTGTTGTCACCTGACCATCCGATTTTGCTAAGCGCCCCATTAAGAGAAACAAGGTGCGAAAAAAAGTATCCTGTTGTAAGCGCGCATTAGCACCTCTATTAGACTTACCGAAGCTACCCTCTCTTTGTGCTTTATCAAGAAAACTACCGATCACAAGGCCAATTAATCCACCAAAGAGACCAGCTAAAATTGCGCCAAGAATTGCGCCAACAAACTTCCACATAAAGATATTTCTCCAGAATCGGTAGCCCCTATGGGCCTGCTTAGATTATCATCTGCCCTACACATAGATCTGCTCATAGGTAGCATCTGATTTTCTGTCATAAAATTTGGTAACAAGTATACCGTGCATGGTTAAGTATTTACGATCCTACATAGTAATTTTTCAAAGTCTTTTCATATTGCCTCTTGCATATGCTCAAGAGAGCCAATGGAACTGGGTTTCGAGAGATACATTAACAGCTGAGCAACAAGGCCAACTGAATAAATATTGTCAGGGCAGCTATGTGAATAGCTGGCAGGCAACCAATGAGACTAACACTACATTGGTTGCCGACCTCATTTATCGAGACAAAAATGGTGTCACCTACTTAGATGGCAACGCGCAAATCCTCCAACCTAAAGCCACATTATCTGCAGATAGCATAGAAGGGGTGCCTAACGGCTATTATCAGGCCAAGGGCAATGTCACGTTACAAAGTGCAGATCAATTTATTTCCAGTTCAAATAGCTACATTTCAGATAACAATATTTCAGGTAACAATAGCAATGCCACCGTTTTTGAAAACGCCCACTTTCTCAATTATGAAAGCAATGCTCGAATAGAAGCGGCATCTCTAACCAATGATCAGCAAGGCGTTGTCTTTATTGAAGAAGGTTTTTTCACTACTTGTGAGCCAAACCAAGAAAGCTGGAAGTTATACGGTCACTCAATCACACTGAACCCAAATACTGGTTTTGGTACCGCCAAGCATGTACACATACGTATTGCTGGCTGGCCAGTCTTTTACTTCCCTTGGTTACGTTTCCCTATTGACGAACAACGTCATACAGGCTTTTTATTCCCAAGTGCTAGCTATTCAAACGATGACGGCTTCAGTCTATCAGCACCTTTCTACTGGAATATTGCCAGCAATTACGATGCGACAATCACCCCCCATTACATTCAAAACAAAGGTGAAGGAATAGATTTAGAATTCAGGCATCTTAGCCCTTACGGTGAAACTGTATTTGAACAGTCCAGTTTTGAAGACTCCACAGAAGGGTTACAAATACTCAGAAAGTTGTCGTCAACTCAACAATTCAATGATGTATTCAGCGCTGGCTTAACCTATGAAGAAAACCCAACAGAAGACCTTTACCCAGAAGCTAATAGCACTTCAATTGGTGAGAAGGACAATTACGAGCAGAGCCTCTACATTCAACTTGATAAAGGTAACTTTCTTAACAAAGCGACTTATCTAACCTATCAAACACCTGATGACTCCGAAGACAAACCATTCGAATGGAAACCAAGATTAGAAAGCTCATACCAGTTAGCAAGTAATTACTTAGATTATAAAATAGAGGCACAATATACTGATTTTTATGATCCAGATGAAGATGACTTTGATGGTCAACGTTTAGCCATAAATCAAGACACTAGCTTAAATTATGACCCTGTGTGGGGGAGCTTTTCTGCCGGCATTCTCAGTCGTTACAGAGATTACGAGGTGTACGATTACACATCTAATTCCACCAGCACAACAACACTCGCTCACAACTCTTACTACCTAGATACATCATTAAGCTTTGAGCGCCGTTTAATGAAAGAAGATGGGATGTGGCGACAAACCTTGGAACCAAAACTCAGTTATTTGAATGCGCCTTATAGCAATCAATCCTCCATCGAAGATTTTGATGCATCCGATCCAACCCTAACCTACGCGCGTTTATTTAATCACTCACGTTTTTCTGGAAATGACCGTATTGGTGATACTGAACAAATAAGTTTAGGTTTGGAAGCGAGCCTTTATGATAATGACAATAGTGAAAGGTGGTCATTTCAAGCTGGACAAGCTTTTTATTTAAAAGACAGATATGTCGATATTGATGGTGACACTAGCTCAAGCAGTGCTGTCGATGATAGTAGCCACAGTGATGTTCTCACATCGGCTAGCTATTACGGCGACTATTTCAGTGTCACAAACAGCTTAAATTACAGCCTTGATGACAACGAAATTAACCTAGTTGAGTTTGTAGCGAAACTAGAACCCCTTGAAGATGTCAAATTCAACCTTAGTTATTTGTATTCACTAAACAACAGTGACTCGGATGACGATGCTAACCAAGCAAGCATCGCCACTATCTTCCCACTTAACCAAAATTGGTCGATGTATTCTCAATACACCTATGACTTTTTAGATAACAATGCCACTAAACAAGTTACTGGCCTAGGTTATGAAAACTGCTGTATCAAGGTATCATTAAGCTACCAAGATTGGCTTGACGATGATGACGAACGTGACAGGGGCGTCTTTTTACAATTTATTTTACGTAGTTTAAGCAAGTCTGGCAGTGCAAACAGCGAAACCAGCATAGCCGATACTTACTGGAACGAAGGACAAATTGGATACTAACCATGAAATTGTTTTCTTTTTTAACACTTATTTTTTCTATATTGCTACCCTTTAACTCTCTGTATGCAGCTCCTGTAAAAATTGATGGAATTGCAGCCATTGTTGATTCTCAACCTATCATGGAAAGCGACATTTTAAATCGCTTTCAAATTGTCAAAGACCGTATTCCCGGCGGCATCATGACGGATAACATACGCCGCCAAATATTGAACCAAGTAATAGACGAGACACTGCAAGTAAATTATGCCAAGAAAATCGGCATGCGCGCTTCTACTGCGGATGTAGACAAAGCAGTGTTAGGTGTAGCGAATAATATGAAGGTAGACCTACAAGGTTTGAAGGACGTTCTCGCTAGCAAAAGCATTGACTTCGCACGCTACCGCCAACAAATAGAACAAGAAATTTTAATCAGCAACGTCAAACGAGAAACCATACGTAAGCGTATTTCTATTACCGATCAGGAAATAAACGATTACCTAAGCTCTGCCGATAGCAGTCTATCGAAAGAAAAAGACCAAGTACGTTTGCGTCATATCCTTGTAAGAGCCAGCAATCAAGCAACCGCCAAACAAGAAATTGAAAACATCGCTCAACAGATCCAATCTGAGCAGGATTTCATCCAACAGGCTCTGGATAACTCTGATGGGCAAAATGCCATCAAAGGCGGAGACCTAGGCTGGCGACCATTGAACCAACTACCTCCTTTGTTTGTGCGTGCTTTGGAAAGTAAGCAAGGTCAGTTGGTTGGTCCATTACAAAGTAATGCAGGCTTCCACCTACTTTGGGTAGCTGAAAAACGCTCCCCATCTATAACATTTCAACAGCAAACTAAGACACGCCATATCTTGGTTAGACCGAATGAAATTCGCGACCTAGAACAAACTAAAGTCGCCGCTGATGAGCTCTATCAGAAACTAATTAGCGGTGCGGACTTTGCTGCCACGGCAAAAGAGCACAGTGAAGACCAAGGCTCTACCCTGCAAGGTGGTGATTTAGGCTGGGTAACTCCAGGCACCATGGTTGCTGAATTTGAAAGAGTGATGAATAGCACCAAAATTGGTGGTATTAGCCAGCCGTTCCGTAGTCAATTCGGTTGGCACATACTCACAGTAGAAGGTCGTCGTGAGGCAGACATCAGTGACAAGGTAAAAAGACAAAAAGCACAACAAGCCTTAACTGCCCAAAAGCAAGATGACGTATTGAGTAACTGGCTCGACGAGCTTCGTGCCGATGCTTTTATCGATAGAAAAGAGCAATCATAATGGCGCAAGACCTAAGCCGTGAAACGCCAGTTATTGCCATTACATCTGGCGAACCAGCGGGTATTGGACCAGACATCATCCTTAGTGCATTAAAAGAGCAGTCTTTTGATGCACGCCTTGTGGTGTTAGCGGACATCCGTTTAATGGAAGAAAGGGCGCAAACATTAGGTGTTTCAGCCAATATCATAGAAGTTCATCAGACTGTAGATGTTCGCTCCCATACAAAGGGCAACATCTATGTGTCCCCTATTGCGTTGGCAGAACCAAGTAAAGCTGGCGAGCTAAATGTTGCTAATGCCCCTTATGTTTTAGAGACCTTAACTCAAGCAGGTCGGGGCTGCTTAGAAAAACAATATGACGCCATCGTCACACCGCCAGTTCACAAAGGAATCCTCTGTGAAACTGGGGTTCACTTCTCAGGACACACGGAATTTTTCCAAGCGCAATGCCAATCCCCCCATGTGGTGATGATGCTGGCGACAGAAGCCATGAAGGTTGCACTAGTAACTACTCACTTACCATTAAAAGATATCTCTGAAGCAATTACAGAAGAAGCTATCCGTTTAGTGACTAAGGCATTACATCTGGATTTACAAGAAAAGTTCGGCATAGAGAAGCCAAGAATTTTAGTATGTGGTTTAAATCCGCACGCAGGAGAAGACGGCCATTTAGGTAGAGAGGAAATAGAAACTATTACCCCTACTCTCGATGCACTTCGCCAAGAGGGACTGGATCTCATTGGCCCACTGCCCGCTGATACGCTATTTACACCCAAGTATTTGAACAATGCTGACTGCGCTTTGGCCATGTATCACGATCAAGGCTTACCTGTGTTAAAATACTCAGGATTTGGAAATGCCGTCAACATTACACTTGGCCTCCCTATCATTAGAACTTCCGTCGACCACGGTACAGCAATTGATTTAGCTGGCACAGGCAAAGCAAATAACGGTAGCCTAAAAGTGGCCATTCACCATGCTATTAATATGGCAAACAACACAAAAAAGTTTTCTAAATGAGCAAACCACAATCTCACAAGGCTAGAAAAAGATTTGGCCAAAACTTCCTTCATGACCACGGTGTCATTCGCCGTATTGTCGCTTGCATAGCCCCTAAAAAAGGCCAACGAGTGGTTGAAATTGGGCCCGGTAAAGGCGCCCTAACAGAAGGCATTATCAGTGTCACCGAACGCATGGATGTAGTGGAATTAGACAGAGACCTTATTCCAATTTTAAAGGTGAATTTGTTCCGTTATCCAGACCTAACAGTACACGAAGCGGACGCGATGAAGTTCGACTTTACGTCTCTAAAAACAGATGATCAACTCATTCGTGTCGTTGGCAACTTACCATATAACATCTCTACTCCGCTGATTTTCCATCTGCTCAGTCATGCCGATGTTATTGCTGATATGCACTTTATGCTGCAAAAAGAAGTCGTTGATCGTTTAGCAGCCCGCCCCGGCGATAGCCTATATGGCCGTTTGAGCGTTATGGCTCAATATTATTGTGCTGTTGAATCTCTATTCATTGTCGGCCCTGAGTCATTTGACCCAGCTCCGAAAGTCGACTCCGCCATTGTCCGTATGACACCTTACAAAGAAGCACCTTACTCCGTCAGTGACATTAAAAAACTGGAAGATATGGTCCGTATTGGTTTCCAGCAACGTAGAAAGACTCTGCGCAATAACTACAAAGGTGTATTAGATAATGATGACTTCTCTGCTCTTGGAATCGATCCCAGCCTAAGGCCTGAACGATTAGACGTAGAAGATTTTGTTAACATCACCAACTATGCAATACAAAAGGGTATCTAGATGGAGAAATACGATGTCGTCGTGTCTGTGCGAACAGAATATATAGACCAGCAGTCGGCACCAGTGGACTCACGTTATGTGTTTGCCTACCATATATCCATGACAAACTGCGGTACAGAAGCAGCGAAACTACAGTCTCGCCATTGGGTAGTCACCAATGGTAACGAGCAGGTACAAGAGATCAAAGGCAGCGGTGTGATCGGTGAATACCCTTATTTACAGCCTGGCGAATCTTTCCATTATACCAGTGGTACAGTTCTAGAAACCGCTGTTGGCAGTATGCACGGCAGCTACCAGTTCCTAGCTGATGATGGCACAGAGTTCGATGCACCAATTAAACCTTTCACTCTATTCGTTCCCAATCAGGTGCATTAAAAAACGATTATGGCGACCTATGCAATTGGTGATTTACAGGGCTGTTTGACTGAGCTTTTGGCACTATTAAAGAAGATTAATTATAAGCCTAAGCATGATCGACTGTGGTTTGCCGGCGACTTAGTTAACCGTGGCCCAGCGTCATTAGAAACATTACGTTTTCTAAAATCGTTAGGCAAAAATGCTTCCTTTGTTTTGGGCAACCATGACTTGCATTTACTCGCTATTGCCTATGGGCATGGCGATCTAAAACGCAAAGACACTCTAGGTGACATTCTTACAGCACCAGACAGAGATGAATTAATTGATTGGCTAGTTCGACAGCCTCTTTGCCAATACGACGCAAAACTTAATGTCATCATGACTCATGCTGGCGTTCCTCCATGCTGGGATTTAGAAACAACGATAAAGCTGGCAAAAGAGGTCGAAGACACATTGCGCTCTGACTCAGCAGACCAGTATTTTTCAGAAATGTATGGCAACCAACCAGACACGTGGAAGAAAAAACTCAAAGGTATGGACAGACTTCGTACCATTACAAACTATTTAACCCGTATGCGTTTTTGTGATGAAAACAGCAAACTGGATCTCGACTCTAAGGAAGGAATTGGGACAGAGACCAAAGGTTACGCACCTTGGTTTCAACACCCTTCCCAACTCCCCAAAGACTGTCATATTGTTTTTGGCCATTGGGCAGCAATCGAAGGAAAAACTCGTATGGCAAACGTTCATGCTCTCGACACAGGCTGTGTTTGGGGCGGAAGACTGACGGCTTTACGTTTAGAAGATAAAAAACGCTTTAGTACCCCATGCTCCACCGACAGGAAAAATCCATGACCTATACTTGCATCGACATAGCTGACGCACTCCCAATCATTGAGAATAATGCGAACATTGTAGATATTCGAGATTTGGTGAGCTACGACAACAGCCACATCAGCAATGCTGTTCATTTGACAAACGACAATCTCCAGACATTTATTGACTCTACCGATAAACAACAGCCACTTATCGTCTGCTGTTACCATGGCAACAGCAGCAAAGGGGCTGCCGAGTATTTAGCATCTGAAGGCTTTAAAGAAGTTTACTCGCTAAATGGTGGCTTCAGCCAATGGAGTGCCATGTTCCCAGACCAATGTGTAATGGGTAACTAAATGCCATACTCTGTTTACCTTGTTGGCGGTGCGGTAAGGGATGCCTTATTAGGCTTGCCCGTTATCGACCGCGACTGGGTGGTGACAGGTGCAACACCCGAACAATTAGAACAACAAGGCTACCAGCAGGTTGGCAAACAATTCCCTGTCTTTCTCAATCCAAAGACGAAAGAAGAATACGCCCTAGCCCGTCGGGAAAAGAAACAAGGTGCAGGCTACACTGGCTTTATTTGTGACTTTTCTGCAGATATCCGCCTAGAAGAAGATTTAGAGCGCAGAGACTTAACCATCAATGCTATCGCTCAAGCGGACGACGGCAGTTTAATCGACCCATTTGACGGCCAGCAAGATATAACCAAACGCATCCTTCGCCATGTATCCGATGCTTTTGTAGAAGACCCTCTTCGTGTGCTTCGAGTAGCGCGTTTTGCAGCTCGATTTTCGGAGCTAGGGTTTGTTGTCGCCCCTGAGACGATGAAGCTAATGCAAACCATTAGTCGCTCAGGTGAGCTGTCCGCTCTTACCCCAGAGCGCATTTGGAAAGAGTTAGAAAAAGCATTAACTACAACAAGTCCCAATACTTTTTTTGACGTATTAGAGCAAGCAAATGCATTGGCCTGCTTATTTCCAAATTTCGTATGGCAACCAGCAGAGAATTCGACGTTTGATAACATGACTCCTGCCCAACGTTGGGCCATGCTTTGCCATCAAACGCCCTTATCAGATCTTATTGAACTAGGTAAGTCTATTCGTAGCCCCAATCAGTTCAAGTTGCTAGCAGAGCAAGTTCGTGGTTTTGTGGAGGATCAAGAGACTCAGATGACAGCACCTCAATGGGAAAGCTGGCTCATGTCGGTAAATGCCATTAAAAAGCCTCAACCTTTTCAACTACTTATTGATGTGTTGAGTAAGCTTACCAACACAAACTCAAGTGAATGGCTGCATTTAAGAGATACTATTGCCGGTATTAGTGCTGCCGACTTAATCAAACAGGGGTTTAGCGGAGCAGAGCTTGGTCAAGCCCTGAAGCAAGCACGAGTAGCTACCCTAGAGAAAACCACCTCGCCACTTATTATTTAAGAAGTAAATTAGAAAGTTCGTTGGATTTTCACACCTACTGCACTTGCTGCGGGAACAGCTCCAGGCTTGCGTAAAGTAAGAGTCACAGTGCTCAACTTAAATTTATCGGCAAGTTCTATAAGCAGCTTTTCAGCCAGCGTTTCGATTAACTCAAATTGCTTTTTCGCACAGAAATCTAAAATAAAATTCGAAATCGCTTCATAATCAAGGGTTTTCGATAAGTCATCGGTTTCTGCCGGCACTCGATTGTCATGGGTCATTTCTAAGTCAAATACCAAGTCTTGCTGAATTTTCTTTTCCCAGTCATAGACCCCAATAACTGCTTTTGCTTTTAGCCCCTCGATAAATACTAGGTCTTGCATCTTATACTTTCTCCAGTGGCGGCAATTCAGATAAAGGCCAACGAGCACGAATGGATAAGTTCAATTCCGATGATTGGCCATTTACAAGTCGTTGCGCGCCAGCGTACGCAATCATAGCGCCATTATCGGTGCAGAACTCAGGGCGAGCGTAAAATACCGAAGAGCGAATTTTCTTCAATTGCGTTTCAAGCTGCTCACGTAAACGCTGATTCGCACTTACGCCACCCGCAATAATTAACTGCTTCAAACCTTCAGACTCAAGCGCTCTACGGCACTTAATCACCAAGGTATCGACTACAGCCATTTCAAATGCCAAAGCGGCGTCTGCTTTGAACTGCTCATCACATGCGTCATCATCAAGTGCTTGGTGAACGGCCGTCAAAAAAGCAGTCTTTAAACCACTAAAACTGAAATCCAGCCCGGGGCGATCTGTCATTGGGCGAGGAAACTTCAAACCTGAATTAGGGTTACCCTGCTTCGCTAAGGCTGCGATTTGCGGCCCACCCGGATAAGGCAAACCAATCATTTTTGCTGCTTTATCAAACGCTTCACCAGCGGCATCATCTAGTGACTGGCCTAGTAGCTTATATTGTCCGATACCGTCCACTCGTACCAACTGGGTATGACCACCAGAGACAAGCAAAGCAATAAAAGGCATAGCAGGCTGTGATTCTTCTAGCATGGGCGCTAAAAGGTGCCCTTCCATATGGTGAACACCAAGGGCAGGAATTCCCAAAGAGTAAGCTAGAGAACGACCAATCGTTGCTCCTGCCATTAAGGCACCAACTAAACCCGGGCCACTCGTATAAGCAACCGCATCTAACTGATTTTTCGCCATTCCAGCTTCCTCTAATACCTCATCAATTAAGGGCAAGGTTTTACGCACATGGTCACGGGAAGCTAATTCGGGGACAACACCACCGTATTCTGCATGCTGAGCAATTTGAGAGTAAATCTTGTGAGCCATCAACCCTTTTTCTGTATCATAAATGGCAATTCCTGTTTCATCACAAGAGGTTTCTAACCCTAATACTTTCATTTAAACAATCTCACTAATAATTTACCCACATCAATTGCGTGCATTGTACCTTATCTCCCACTGCCATTGCATAGCGTTAGTCATCTTAACTCTATAAAGATAACTCACATTAGTTATGTCTAGATGTTAGACAATAGGCGGGGAAAGCTTTATAATGCGCGCGTTTTCAATGTTTAAATTAAAAGGCAGGTGATTTTTTCTTGTTTGACTCATAGTTTTTATGAGAATCAAACCCACTCTTGAAATACGAAAAATACAGTTACAGACGCGACCACAGTCTGTCCAGAGTAAGAAAAATTGGTCTATTTGACCTCACTCTGTTCAACAAAAGCGCGCTTGGAAAGCCCCTAATCAAAGGGTATGATTCACGCCGTTTTTGTGAATACTTAAATTAAAAACATTATTTAAAGGTAAATAAACATGCCAGCAGTAAAAGTAAAAGATAACGAACCATTTGACATCGCTCTACGTCGCTTCAAACGTGCTTGTGAAAAAGCAGGTGTTCTTGCTGAAGTTCGTAGCCGCGAATGCTACGAAAAGCCAACAACTCTTCGCAAGCGTGCTGCAGCTGCTGCTGTTAAGCGTCACGAGAAGAAAGTTTCTCGCGAGCAGAAAAAATTCCAACGTTTGTACTAGGCCAATCTGCCGTTTGGCAATTTGCTAAAAAACAAATGTTTGCCTAGACGTGACACACATTTAGGCTTATAAAAAACGGCTAGTTATACAACTAGCCGTTTTTTTTGTTTATATACTTGCCCACTAGAAAGTAAAGAGGTCATCATGTCAGAGCTAAAAAAACATATTTCAGATACATTGAAAGTCGCGATGCGCGCAAAAGAG
The DNA here is from genome assembly GCF_025716875.1 of Marinomonas sargassi. Taxonomy (GTDB): domain Bacteria; phylum Pseudomonadota; class Gammaproteobacteria; order Pseudomonadales; family Marinomonadaceae; genus Marinomonas; species Marinomonas sargassi. The sequence goes on from NZ_JAOVZB010000001.1 coordinate 294,587, forward strand.
AAGCAACGCGTTACCGTTATTCGTACCATTTTGTCTGAGTGCAAAAAAATAGAAGTCGATGAGCGTATCGAATTAGACGATGCTCGTGTTTTAGCTGTGTTGGATAAAATGAATAAACAACGTAAAGATTCTAATCAGCAATTCATTGATGGCGGACGAGAAGACTTAGCGAAGATCGAGCAAGAAGAAATGCAGATCATCAGCGAGTTTTTACCAGCACCACTAACAGATGACGAAGTCGGTGAGATTGTCAAAGCGGCGATTGCCGAAACAGGTGCAAGCTCAATGCAACAAATGGGCGCTGTGATGGCACTGGTAAAACCACAGGTACAAGGCCGTGCCGATATGGCGCAAATCAGTAAACAAGTAAAAGCACAATTAGGCTAACTCGATGGCGGGACGCATTCCTGATCAGTTCATTGACGAGCTTCTCGCTCGAACCGACTTAACCGACGTGGTTGGGTCCCGCATCAGCCTAAAAAAAACAGGACAGAATTACAGTGCCCTCTGCCCTTTCCATAACGAAAAAAGCCCTTCCTTTAGCTTAAATCCAAATAAACAGTTTTATTATTGCTTTGGTTGTGGAGCTGGCGGCAATGCCATCTCGTTTGTAATGGAGCATGACCACCTCGACTTTGTCGATGCCATTGAAGTACTGGCTAAAGACGCTGGCATGGAAGTCCCTAGGGAACAAGGCGCTCCAGATCGATATGAGCAAAATGCTGAATTGCTCAAACGACTATCTGAAAGCTCGCAGTTTTATCAAGCACAACTCATTCAGCACCCAGACAAAAAGAAAGCCACGGACTATTTATCAAAAGATCGAGGTTTATCTGGGCAAATTGCCAAGGTATTTGGACTAGGTTATGCCCCATCTGGCTGGGATAACCTTCTTAAAAGTGTGGGCACCAGAGCCGAGAGCCAAGAGCAACTGTTGCATGGCGGCATGCTAATTGAGAAGAAAGAGCAGCCCGGCCAATACTACGACCGTTTCCGTGATCGTATTATCTTCCCTATTAGAGACTCCCGAGGCCGAGTTATTGCCTTTGGTGGGCGCGCTTTTGGTGACGAAAAGCCCAAATATTTAAATTCTCCTGAAACCCCTGTATTTCAGAAAAGCCAAGAGCTATACGGCCTATTTGAAGCCAAACAAAACTCTCCAACACTCGATCAGATAATTGTTGTTGAAGGCTACATGGATGTCATAGTCCTAGCCCAGCACGGGATTACTAATGCCGTAGCCACATTAGGTACTTCTGTAAACAGCCAACATATCCGCAAATTATTCAAGCTCGTCAGCAAGGTCATTCTTTGCTTTGATGGCGACAAAGCGGGACGCAGTGCTGCGATTCGAGGGCTAGAAGCTTCGTTACCCGTCATGCAGGATGAGAAACAAGTTCGATTTTTATTCTTGCCTGATGGCGAAGACCCTGATTCATTAGTTCGTCAAGAAGGTAAAGAAGCCTTTAATTCAAGGCTGGAAGATGCGCACTCTTTGTCGCATGTACTCTTTGAACATGCCCGTAATCAAGTCACCTTAGGGGATGAAGAAGGCGAAGCTCAGTTCACACGTCATGCCATGGCGATGATCCAACAGATGCCGAAGGAACTGACATTCCGCTCCGTATTAATTAACCAATTAAGTAATCAATCAGGCATAGACAGTGAAACACTAAACAATACTGTCACCCAAAAATATAGGTCAGTAGCACCACAAAGTAACTCGTCTGATGAAGTACCAAATAGCTATACTCCAGACGAAATACCCTACACTCCTGACTATGATGAGTACGACCAACACTCTAGTGCTGACTATTATCCTCCCTATTCTCCATCAAGCAGCCAAGAAAGTAACTTTAAGGGAAAAAGCCAATACAAAAATAAAAAAGGCAAAGAAAACTATCTCCCACCAGCAGCACCGAGTTTAAATCAAATTAAACAAGCCTCCTTGTGTTTGTTGCTTCACCCTCACATATCAAAAGATGTTGATGTGCCTGATCCTGTCATCAATCAAGCAGATGAAGACCTACAATGCTTTTGTAAGATATGGCGCTATTTTTTGAAGAACCCACAAAAAAATGTCGGCAATCTTCTTTCAGAAGAACAAGATAACGCTATTATTTCAAACGTTTACGCCTTACTGAACCATCAAGATGCTGCCACAAAACTCAAGATCGACAATGCTTTGCAAGAAGTTCAAGACATGATTTTGACCATGGAAAATAACCTTGGATTAAATAGTAGTATTGAACGGTTGAAAAGTAAGGGTAATGAATCCATAAAGGATAATAGCAGCAAGCAAGAATTACGTAATTTGATGGATTTGATACGCAAAAACAAATCACAATAAAACTCGAAATTATCGCTAAAAAAAGGCGATTGAGTGGATAAAAACAATTGATTTTGTTATAATCCGCGGCTTGCTAAACATCCAAAACATATTCTAACGGTAGGTTGTCGAATGCCAGACACTCAACAGTCACGTCTCAAAGAGCTGATCACTAAAGGTAAAGAACAAGGTTACCTAACTTTTGCTGAAGTTAATGACCACCTCCCAGATGACCTTTCTGACCCGGAGCAAGTTGAAGAAATTATTTCCATGATCAATGACATGGGGATACCTGTTTCTGAAATGGCTCCTGATAAAGATAACCTTCTCATGGAAGAAGGTGATGCCACAGACGAAGCCGCAGCAGAAGAAGCTGCAGCAGCATTAGCAGCCGTTGAAGGCGACATCACACGAACAACAGATCCAGTACGCATGTATATGCGTGAAATGGGTACCGTTGAACTACTAACTCGTGCAGGTGAAATCGCCATAGCTAAACGTATCGAAGAAGGTACTCGTGAAGTTATGGCTGCAATCTCATATTTCCCAGGCGCTGTTGATGTACTACTTGATACTTACGCTAAAGTACAAGAAGAAGAAGGCCGCTTAAGTGATATCTTTAGTGGCTTTATCGACGGCGATGGTGAAGAGCCAGTCTTTGAAGAAGTTGTCGAAGAAGTTGTTGAAGAAGAAACAACGGATGATGAAGACGACGATGATTCTGATGAAGAGGAAGAAGAAACCGATAACGGTCCTGATCCTGAAGAGACAGCGCGACGCTTTGGTGAAATTGCCCGCCTTCATGAAGAAGTTAAAGAACTTCTGAAAAACAAAGGTCGTCAAGATCCTGAAGTGAAGAGCAAGCAAGAAGAGCTAAGCATTAGTTTCGCACCAATCAAGTTAGTGCCTAAAATCTTTGATGATTTAATTGATCGCGTTCGTTCTAGAATGGTCAAAGTTCGTGCTCAAGAACGCTTGATCATGCAAGTTTGTGTTCATAAATCTGGTATGCCAAGAACTGAGTTTCTAAAGCGCTTCCCAAGCAATGAAACAAACACAGCTTGGTTGAAAGAGCAAATCGCCTTAGATGCAAACTACTCTGCTGCACTTGAAGAACACGAAGCTGAATTTGCTCGTAGCCAGCGTAAATTACGCGCAATCACTAAAGAAACCGATTTGACCATTGCGGAACTAAAAGAGATAAACCGTCGTATTTCGATTGGTGAAACTCGTGCACGCCGTGCGAAAAAAGAAATGGTTGAAGCCAACCTTCGTTTGGTAATCTCTATTGCGAAGAAATACACAAACCGTGGCCTACAGTTCTTGGACTTAATCCAAGAAGGTAATATCGGCCTGATGAAAGCGGTTGATAAGTTCGAATACCGTAGGGGTTACAAGTTCTCTACTTATGCGACTTGGTGGATTCGTCAGGCAATTACACGTTCAATTGCTGACCAAGCTAGAACGATTCGTATTCCAGTACACATGATTGAAACGATTAATAAACTGAATCGTATCTCTCGTCAGATGTTACAGGAAATGGGTCGAGAAGCGACACCAGAAGAGCTCGCTGTTCGAATGGACATGCCTGAAGATAAAATCCGTAAGGTATTGAAAATTGCGAAAGAGCCTATTTCGATGGAAACTCCTATCGGTGATGATGAAGATTCACACCTAGGCGACTTTATTGAAGACGATGCTGCAGAGTCACCAATTGACATAGCAACAATCGAAGGCCTACGTGAGTCTACGACAACGGTACTTTCAGGCTTAACCGCCCGTGAAGCGAAAGTTCTACGTATGCGTTTCGGTATTGATATGAATACTGACCACACTCTTGAAGAGGTTGGTAAGCAATTTGATGTAACACGTGAACGTATTCGTCAAATCGAAGCTAAAGCGTTGCGTAAGCTTCGTCACCCAAGCCGCTCAGAGCATCTAAGAAGCTTCTTAGATGAGTAAAAGCACTTAGCTTTCTAAAAAACCGCTGCCAAAACAGCGGTTTTTTTATGCCTAAATAAAAAATAAATGAAGATTCGGCCACCAAACTGTCATACACTCTAGATAGAGTATGGATAAGACAGTGAGGTATTACTTGCCCAAAAACCATAACTTTTCAATCTACCCCTTCTCATTTCGATGCAAGCCATTGAAGGCAAAGCACACCCAGAACATTTATATCTCAAACAAAGATTCACTTAGATACAGTCAACTTGTTTCATTCGTTCATTATTTTCAAAAAATCGTACCCCTAATAGGAGCTATGTTCTATGGAAAAAATATACGTCCTTGATACTAATGTTTTACTTCATGACCCTTTAGCCATATACGCTTTTGCGGAACACAAAGTCGTCATACCAATGACAGTACTGGAAGAATTAGACGTCATTAAAGATAGACGTGATAAAGATGTCAGCCGCGAAGCTCGGGTTGCTATCAACACCATAGATAAGATCGTTGGCAATGCCTCACCCAAAGCACTCCAAGCTGGAGTACCCATAAGAACCCACGAGGAAGGCAGTGACAGCTCTCAAAATGAAGGTAATTTGGCGATTTATCCTGATCAACAAATTACTATGACGGATAATGTACCCTTCTTAAACGGCAGCCATGACCATGCCAACGATAACCGCATTATTAATGTTGGCCTTAGCCTACAGGCCACGCACCCAAGGTCCACCGTCTGTTTAGTCACTAAAGACATCAATATGCGTATCAAAGCAAAGGGTTCTGGTCTAGAGCGTGTTGAAGACTATCGCAAGGATAAGGTGCTAGATGACCTAGATCTGATGAGCAAAGGCTATATGCAGTTTGAAGGTAGCTTTTGGTCAAGAATAGATAGCGTAAAGACAGAAGCCCATGGAAGACACACCATTCATGTCATTCAAAAAAGCGCTCTACCTAACATCTACTTAAATATGTTTATTATTGATGAGGAAGATTTTGTCGGCTTTGTTGTTAATTTAGACGAAGAGTTCATCTACCTACTGGATGTTAATAAACAACATCTAATGAATCAAAATTTCTGGGGTATTCACCCCCGTAACTTAGAACAAGCCATGGCCTTCTACTTATTACGCCATGAAAACTCTGACCTCATGGTAATGACAGGGCCAGCAGGCTCAGGTAAAACATTATTGGCTTTAGCTTACGCATTACAAGTTACTATGGAAGAAAAGCGCTTTAATAAAATCATTGTCGCTCGCTCTACGCCGCCAATCGCAGAAGATATTGGTTTTTTACCCGGTACAGAAGAAGAGAAAATGGCGCCTTGGCTGGCCGCTTTTGATGATAACCTTGAAATATTGCATGGAGCAGACGAACACTCATTCAGCAGCATTGATTATGTGAAGCAAAAAGCTAACATCCAGTTTAAGTCGCTTAACTTCATGCGAGGAAGGTCTTTTAACAACGCTTTAATCATTGTCGACGAAGCCCAAGGCCTCACTCAGTTCCAATTAAAATCCATTGTCACACGTGTTGGTAGTAATTCAAAAATCATCGTCTTAGGTAACCTTGCCCAAATTGATAACAAGTACATTACCCCTCTCACCTCTGGTTTGACCTACTTAGTAGAGAAATCCAAAGCCTTTAAGTACTCAAGCATTATGCATGTCAACGGTATAGAACGTAGTCGACTTGCTGAATTTGCAGAAGAAAATTTATAACCTTATTAAGGGTGAAGACAAAAAAGGGGAAAGGTTTACACCTTTCCCCTTTTTTAAGAACAGAGCAAATTACTGAGAAACAGATTTCGCTAACTCTGTAATCTCGTCCCACTTTCCAGCACGAACAAGATCGGTTGGTACGATCCAAGAACCGCCAACACAAAGAACATTTGGTAAAGCTAGGTACTCACGGAAATTATTTGCGCCAATACCGCCTGTTGGGCAGAATTTAATTTGCGACAATGGGCCACCAAACGCTTTTAGCGCTTTTACACCACCGTTAACTTCAGCAGGGAAAAATTTGAAGCGGTCATAACCGTATTCCATACCCAATAAGATATCAGAAATAGTCGCAACAGCAGGCAAGTAAGGAACATCATACTCTTTACCAACAGCCAATAGATCCGCTGTCATTCCAGGACTGATAATGAATTGTGAGCCTGCTTCGATAGCTTGTACATATTGCTCACGAGAGCATACAGTACCCGCACCAACAATTGCTTCAGGTACTTCTTTACGAAGTGCGGTAATAGCTTCTAAAGCAGCAGGTGTACGAAGTGTTACTTCTAAAACAGGTACACCACCAGCAACAAGCGCTTTGCCAAGTGCAACAGCCTGCTCTGTGTCATCAACAACAATAACAGGAACTACAGGTGTCGCCGTCATTACCTGCTCTGCAGTATAAGAGGTACTCATTCTTTTATCCTTTTATTTATTTAGTAGTCGTGCCAATTACGGCCATCTTTAATAGGCAATGCCATAGACGCCGCAGGACCCCAAGAGCCAGAAGCATATTCCTTCGGTCTCTCGCTGGTTTGGCTCCAAGCTGACATTATACCATCAACCCACTTCCAAGCGGCCTCAACTTCGTCATATCGCATAAATAAAGTTGCATCATTGCGCATAACATCTAGTAATAAGCGCTCATAAGCTTCTGGGCTACGCTTGTCATTAAATGCTTCTGTTAAACTCAGGTTCAAATCAACAGGCTGAAGATTCATACCTTCGCTCGCACCAGGAACTTTATTCATAACTGTCAGAGAGATTTTCTCTTCTGGCTGTAAACGAATAACCAACTGGTTTCTTTGCAATTGGCGGTTACTCTCATCACTAAAGATACTATGTGGTACCGCTTTATATTGGATAACGATTTCAGAATATCGCTGACCTAAACGCTTACCTGTTCTTAAGTAGAACGGCACGCCAGCCCAACGCCAGTTATCAATGTCTGCTCGAAGCGCAACAAAGGTTTCAGTGCGGGATTCAGGGTTACTACCTTCTTCGTCAAAGTAGCCTTGTACATCTTTGTCGTTCACACGGCCTTTAGCGTATTGGCCACGCACTGTTTTCGTATAAGCATTCGCACCACTAATAGGTCGCAATGCTTTTAATACTTTAATCTTCTCATCTCGTACTGAGTCGGCATCCATACGACCCGGTGGTTCCATAGCCACTAGACATAATAGCTGGATAAGATGGTTTTGAACCATATCCCTCATGGCACCCGCTTTATCGTAATAACCCCAACGACCTTCAACACCAACCGTTTCTGCAACAGTAATCTGTACATTATCTATATGTGCGCTATCCCATAGAGGTTCAAACAGAGTATTGCCAAAACGAATAGCTAAGAGGTTTTGAACCGTTTCTTTACCTAAGTAATGGTCTATACGGAATGCTTGCTGCTCTTTGAAGTTTTTCATTACTTCATCATTAATTGCTCGAGAAGAAATCAAATCTCTCCCCAGAGGCTTTTCTAGAACAACACGCATTCTATCGGCGTTTAAACCATGACTTGCTAGAGAAGAACAAATTGAACCAAACAAGTCAGGTGAAGTTGCCAAGTAAAAAACCACATCTCGGTCATCACCGCCCACTTGATGATCATTTAAACGGGCAAAGTCAGACTCTTGACCAGCATCAACCGATACATAGCTAAGACGCTCTTTAAAACGAGGCCAAGTTTTCTCATCACCAATACTAGATGGTACAAACTCATCTAACGCAGTTCGTACTTTCTGCTGGTAATCTTGCGCACTAAGCTCTCGTCTAGACACACCAGTAATTCGAGTTGTTGGGGCAAGAAGCCCATCCATATCCAAATGGTACAAAGCAGGAAGCAGCTTGCGCATTGCAAGGTCTCCACCACCACCAAAGATTACAACATCACAGGCTTTTAAACTGGCCTTCATTTTTACTCTCCAACTAAACTAGGTATTCGAGACAAGATAAGACGCATAACAAGCGCACCCTATCAGCCCAGGGTATTCTGACATAACAACAAAAGTAGGAATGGGTGAAACAAGCCCCTTCATAGGACCTTTGTCTTGCATAGCGTCACGGAAATCACTTTTTCGAATTTCCTCAATATAACGTGGAACAATCCCACCTGTGATGTATACACCACCGCGAGATTCCACAGACAGTACAAGATCACCAACAACGCGACCTAAAAACACAAAGAACTGATTTAATGCTGCAACAGCGATAGGGTCACCTGAAGAAACGGCCTTTCCTATTTGTGGTGCAGTAATGCGCTTTTCAACGCCTTCTCGTAAGGCAAGGGCCTCATACAAATTCTCAAGGCCTCTTCCGGAAAGCACATGCTCTGCCGATACCCTTTGATACTTCTTACGCAAAAACTTAACAATATCATCTTCGAGATCATTACAAGGGGACAAATCAACATGCCCACCTTCACCAGGTAAAATGATATTAGCCCCCTCTTTTTGAGGAACAACACATGACACACCTAACCCCGTTCCTGGCCCTATTACCCAACGAGGAGCATTAAGGTCTAATTTAGAACTATCACCAACCGCAGCAAGCTCACTCTTAGGCAAGGCATCCAACGAATGACCAAGGGCATCATAGTCATTAATTAAAGCAATTTTTTTCTCTTTACCGAAGAAGTTTTCCACATCTTCATGGGTAAACTGCCAATTATTATTGGTAAAACGTATTACGGGCTGATTCACAGGCCCTGCTATCGCAAAAACAACGGCCGATACCTGCTCAAAATCCACACTACTCTGATTCAAATATTCAGTAACGGCAGAAAATAAGTCAAGGTAGTCCTTACAAGGGTAAACCTTTACTTCAAAAAGATCGTTTTTATGAATTGGAGCTAAAGCAAAACGTGCATTTGTACCACCAAGATCGGCAATTAAAGCATAGGACATACAGGAACCTTAATAATGATTAATGAAACTTTACAACAAAATGCCTCTAAAAACACTTAATAAACGAACCATAAACGCCAAAAATGTAATTTTATTACATGATCAGCGTAATTTATTCAAAAATTTAAACACTTTTGTAGGTACAGAACGTCGCCGACTATTTTTATAATCGTACAGCCGCTCATCTGCAATTTTCAATAAATGCTTATAGTTATTAGGCTTATCTGACAACATGCTTGCACTACCATAACTAATCGTAATTGGTACTAGGTTAGATTTATACCTCAGTGGATTAGCTTGTAAATACTCTTGTGTCTTTTCCGCAATCAAAGCCGCTGTATCCGATGACTTCCCTGGAACAACAAAAACGAACTCATCTCCAGCAAAGCGAAACACCAAGCCCTGCTTATTGACTGACCTCAATAAACGCCTAGCAATATATTCTAGAACCTCATCTCCACAATTGTGCCCCAAGGTATCGTTGATTGCCTTAAAAGCATCACAGTCGATAAAAACAACCGTTAAATCACGTCCCTGCTTTTTAGATCGTATAAATTCACGCTCTAGCATCAGTTCAAGTTGGCGACGATTCAACAGCCCTGTCAACGAATCACGCGTAGCTAAGTATTCAAGTTTTTCTCGTGCCGTGACATTACTAAGGCAAATAGAAATTTTTATGGCTAACTGATCAAGCAAAAAAGTGTCTTTTGTCGTAGCGTCATAACGACTGCTATCTGAATCAGCCTGACAGAATAAGCCTACTAATTCTCCATCTATGGTTAGGGGTGAAATAGCAACAGAAGAAACAATGTGACGGTAGGTTTCAGGAATAATGGATAAGCACTGGGGCATATCGGAGTTTATCAATATTGTTTTGTTACTCGACTTTATTATATCTACCATTGAACGGCGAGGAGTAAACAATACTCGATCACGTAAATCAGGCAGTTTTTCTAAGCTTTCAACTAGATGAGAGAGCGGCGCCTCTGGGATTAGATTAATCCATACATAAGGAACACAGAATTGCTTTTGAACTTCTTTAGTCAAAGTTGAAACAAATTGATCACAACGCCCAATAGAAAGAATACAGCGCTCTATTTCAAAAAACTTGCGTGCAATTTCTTCGTTGTGCCTAACATTGTCTATCAATTCATTGATGTCATGCATTCATATGCCTTACCGCACAATTATCCAGAGTTTAACGAATCATCTCAGGCGTTTGCCATATATGAAAGTGGTAGTCCACCTTCTCTCAATACAATATTACGACGCTTATCCAATTAGAACCATACAATGGCAAAGATATCTCAGTTTAGCAGACAAAAAATAACAATAAATCATCTGATTAGCCCACTAAAGCCCCATATGCAGTTTAATTCTAATTGTTTATACATTTCACCGATTACCTAATGCTTTTTAATTAAGAAAATACAATCGCAGCCGATATCAATATCGAAAGCAATGGCACTCAGGTAAAAGATGAACATTAGACAAATTGTTGAAACACAAGTCACCCAAAGCGCCAAAACCAGCCCAGTCATGTCTGGTAATGCCAATTTCGCTTTGATGATGAGTCTTTTTAGCCAGCCTGGCCCCTCGATCGTCAACAATCAAGATACCTTAAACAAGCATGAGCCCCATGCCATCACTCGTCCTATTCAACTGTCCCAAGGTCTATCAGGGGATCCCATCGCAAATATTGCTCTTATTAAAGCACTGAGTAATGAACCTTTAGCGACAGGGCAAGCGTATCAACACGATATAATTGATACTGTTGAACAACAAATACACTATAGCGCTTAGATAGTTAACCTTTAGTATTGGAAGCAATTCTGACCGAACAGGTTTCAAACACTCGAGTCCAAGCTCTAGCGTGTTTCTGAGAGGCAAGCTGATACTGTCGCCAAATACCTACTTCAGAGTTCATAAGAAATATTTCTAAATATTCACGAAAGCTGTTACTAAAATTACCCATTTCAATTAATTCATTAAGACGAGGCAATACTCCATAAGCACTTGTATGAATACGCCCCATATAAGGCTGAATGACTTCGACATAATGTTGCTTAAATTGCTGACGTAAATAATTCAGAGGCGTGCCACACACCTCAGTATCCGTCGCATCGAGAGCATTAGATACCTGATTCAGATACTGAGTAATCCTTACCAAACTATAAAGTAGTCGGCCTGCGTATTCACTATCCATCAAGGTCTTCAGATCATTTTCAAAAGTATTACCATTGATATTAGGAGCGCTCTGCAACACCTTCCCCAAACCTATAAATCGATCCAGCGCAGCTAATAACTCCAGATCGCTTCCAGAGCTATAATTCATAGGTAAAAAACCATTGGAAAGACTAAAGAATGCCTCTCCTTCAGCGCTATCAAACAAGGCATTAGCAAACGCAATAGGCAGTTCTTGACGTTTTTGATTTACAACAGTATCTAATTTTCTAGACAAATCTGCGTCTTTTATTTCGCAAGATTCAATCGCTTTAATAATATCCAACTCATATAAAAAACGCTGGCTATTGGGCATCACCTTACCGAGAATACTATTCTTTTGACCAACCACATGACCCACATCACATTGCTGTAGAGATAAAAAGTCCAACAGGCCAATATCAAATTGAGATAGATTGTTTTGGCGATACCTTTTCGAAGGCAAGCCATTAGGTAGAGAAACTTCTGGTACAGAAATAGAAATGTATTTAGAACGATCTAAATCGGTAACATATTGAGCTAAAACATCTTCAGTCTTAAAACGGGAGTCACATCCTGTTACGACAAACAGTATAATAAGCCATAATGCATTCATCGAAATAAAAGGTTGTATCAACATGAATAAGCTACTCATTCAAAAGCGTGAAGACATCTCCGAAACACGTGTCGCAAAGATGGTTTTTCCTGCAACAACAAACCACTACGACACCCTATTTGGAGGAATAGCTCTGCAATGGATGGATGAAGTGGCTTATATCTCAGCCACCCGCTTTTCAAGAAAGCCCATGGTAACCATCTCTACAGAACAGGTCGATTTCAAACATCCCATTCCTTCAGGAATATTAATAGAGCTTGTTGCACGGGTTGTAAAAGTAGGTCGCACTTCTTTAAAGGTCGAGGTATCAATCTTTCTTGAGGAATTAGACAGCGATAAAACGACCAAAGCGATCACAGGTCATTTTAATTTTGTCGCAGTGGATGAAAATAAAAAGCCTACACCCATCTTTGAAGAAGAGATATAAAACTAACTCTCATCATAAAAACAGGCGGTGAAAATTAAATGCTTTATTCACCACCTGTTTAGCGAAATATTAATAACGTTTCGCTATTTCTTCTGCTAACTCATCAAAGCTTTTTTCTGCTTCTAGTTTTTGAAACAGTGCCGCTTCATTTCTCATGGAAGTACGTAAGATGCTCTCAGCAACACCTTCAGCTTGTGAAGGGTCTAAACCAACTAAGACGACTAAACCACCAGATGGGGTTGGCATTTGACGAATGACTTGTGAGCCAATTAATTGCTGCTCCGTTACTTGTTTTGTCACAACAGAATTAACACGATCCACCGTTTCCGCATCACCCGCACCAGTTGTTTCGACGTATTGCTTCACCATATTTTGCAGATCAACACTCAGTACTTGTGCTAGCTCAACCCTTGCTGCTGTCGCCGCCATTTGCTTCATGTAATTTGGTCCAGCGGCAGACTTCTCGCTATAACCCACAGCAGACAAGGCTACACCTTCAACTGGCGCACCACATACCCAATTTGGTGCTGCTTGGTTAGAGCCATCAGCGAAGACACAATCTGGAACCGCGACAGTTGGTGATTTCTCAGCATCTTTACTACAAGCTACCAAAGCGACACTTAACGCTAATAGACTTAAAATTTTCAACTTCATTCTATTTCCCTTTATTTATAATTAAGCCAACCGTTTCAGTTAAACAGCAATAGAAACAGTGTAGTCATTTTACAGGCAATAAAAAAGGGCGCTATTCAATAGCGCCCTTTTAATCAACCCAATGGAAGATTATTCAGAAAAGTTTGCTTTATCTTCTTCTGTCACATCTTTCATAGAAAGTTTGATACGACCACGTGCATCAACATCTAGTACTTTAACGATAACTTCTTGACCTTCTGATAAGAAGTCAGTCACTGCACGAATACGCTCTTCAGCAATTTGTGAAATGTGAACTAAACCGTCTTTACCTGGCAAGATGTTCACGAATGCACCGAATTCAGCTAAACGAACAACAGTACCTTTGTACAATTTGTCCACTTCTGCTTCAGCCGTGATTTCATGGATTTTCAACAATGCTGCATCTGATGCTGCTTTATCAGCGGCATAAATACGTACTGTACCATCATCATCAAGGTCGATAGAGGCACCTGTTTCTTCTGTGATAGAGCGGATTGTTGCACCGCCTTTACCGATGACATCACGGATTTTTTCAGGATCAATTTTGATTGTCGCCATTGAAGGAGCGTTTGGAGACACTTCTGGACGAGCGTAACCAATTGTTTTCGCCATTTCACGAAGGATATGAGTACGAGCTTCAAGCGCTTGGCTTAGAGCGATATCCATAATTTCTTCGTTGATACCTTCAATTTTGATGTCCATTTGCAGTGCAGTAATACCTTCTTCAGTACCTGCTACTTTAAAGTCCATATCACCTAGGTGATCTTCGTCACCCAAGATATCAGTCAAGACAGCAAAGCCGTCGTCTTCTTTGATAAGACCCATTGCAATACCTGCAACTGGCGCTTTTAGAGGAACACCTGCGTCCATCATAGAAAGAGATGCACCACATACAGAAGCCATTGAGCTTGAACCGTTTGATTCTGTAATTTCAGATACGATACGGATTGTGTATGGGAACTCATCTTCAGTAGGAAGAACAGCTTGTACACCACGACGAGCTAGACGACCATGACCAATTTCACGACGACCAACACCACCCATACGGCCACATTCACCCACAGAGTATGGAGGGAAGTTGTAGTGCAACATGAAGCTGTCTTTGCTTTCGCCAGCTAAGCCATCAGACATTTGTGCGTCACGGCTTGTACCAAGAGTACAAGTTGCAATCGCTTGAGTTTCACCACGTGTAAACAAAGAAGAGCCGTGAGTCTTGCTCAACATACCTACTTCAACATTAATTGGGCGAACTGTCTTGTTGTCACGACCATCAATACGAGGCTGACCATCAATAACACGGCGACGAACAGTACGTTTCTCAAGTTTAGAGAAAGCACCTGTTACGTCTGCTTCAGTAACTTCACCCTCTTCAGAAACAAGAGCAGCAACCGCAGCTTCACGAACTTCGCCTAATTTAGCGTAGCGCGCCATTTTTTCACTGATGCCGTAAGCTTCTTCGATTTGTGCTGCATAACCTGTTTCTAGGGCTTCAGCCAAAGTAGCATTTGCTGGCTCTGCTTCCCATTCCCAACGAGGTTTGCCTGCTTCTGCTGCGAACTCTGCAATAGCAGAAATAGCAGATTGCATTTCTTTATGAGCATAAAGAACCGCACCTAGCATTTCATCTTCAGTCAATTCTTGTGCTTCAGATTCCACCATAAGTACGGCATCTTTTGTACCCGCTACTACCATGTCTAGTAGAGAGCCTTCTAATGCAGAATAGCTTGGGTTAAGAACATAACCAGACTCGTCGTTAAAACCAACGCGAGCAGCACCAATTGGGCCATTGAATGGAATGCCAGAAATAGTCAATGCAGCAGATGTTGCTAACATTGCAGCAATATCTGCATCTAAATCAGTGTTTGTTGACATAACAGTACAAACAACCTGAACTTCGTTCATGAAACCTTTAGGAAACAATGGACGAATAGGACGGTCAATCAAACGAGATGTTAGTGTTTCTTTTTCAGAAGGACGACCTTCACGCTTTAAGAAACCACCAGGAATTTTACCAACGGCATAAGCACGCTCTTGGTAATGAACAGACAATGGGAAGAAGTCTTGACCTGGTTTAGCTGACTTAGCACCAACAACAGTAGCAAGTACTTGTGCATCGCCAATAGTACATAGAACAGCACCGGTTGCTTGACGAGCAATACGACCTGTTTCTAGAGTTACGGTATCGTTACCGAACTGGAAAGTTTTTGTAGTAATACTCACACGTATTCCTTTTCTTTTTAAAAATGTCTTTTCTCCCAAAGACCTCTTTTAAAGCCAGTACTCATATAAATTCTCAATAACCTTTTAAGGAAAAGTAAAAAACTTATATGAAGTACAGGCTGTCCCTTGGGAGTCCAATAAAAAAAGGGCCATAATATTTTATGGCCCTTTCTTAAGTCTTAGCGACGTAGACCTAGTTTTTTAGTCAAACTAGTGTAACGAGCTGCATCTTTACGCTTCAAGTAATCCAACAATTTACGACGTTGGTTTACCATGCGGATTAGACCGCGACGTGAGTGATGGTCGTGAATGTGAGCTTTAAAGTGATCTTGTAGACCAACGATGTTCTTAGTCAACAAAGCGACTTGAACTTCAGGAGAACCTGTATCACCTTCAGCTACTTGAAATTCTTTAACCAACGCTGCTTTTTCTTCTGCAGACAATGCCATAATCTATATCTCCAAATTAATATGCTATTTAAGAATAAAGGATAGCCGAGCATATTTTCAGTTACCCTAAGTGAGCTATTCTAACACTAAAAATTAGTTAACTCACTGGTATTTACCAGCCTATGGGGCTTAATTACACTACCTTTTAGCACTCCTAAGCCTAAAAAACGCTGAGTCGCTTGATCATACATTCTAAATAGCACACCTTCATCAGTAGGTACTGAAAGATCCGCATGAGAAACGGTACGACCAAACAGCATTTCTCTCGTATGCTGAGATGACAATTCTACCCTATCCAAATGTTCAACGGCAGTATCCATCGTCATTAATTTGGTGTCTAGAATCTCCTCACCCTGCTCTGCTAACGCTTCAAATTCTTCTAACGTCAACATACCCTCAGGAGAATAACCTGCTGTCGAAATTCGATGTAAAGAGTGCAAATGCGCACCGCAGCCAAGCGCTTCACCTATGTCTTCACCAATGGTGCGAATATAAGTGCCTTTGCTACATTGAATATCTAACGTCAGAGTATTCGCTGTTCTAGAAACAAGAGTGATATTAGAAATCGTCACCTGACGGCGCTTTCTTTCGATCACTATGCCTTTTCGAGCGTATTCATAAAGGGGTTTACCTTCATGCTTTAACGCTGAATACATAGGGGGAATTTGCTCGATATCGCCGCGAAAGCGGTTCAAGACAGACTCTAACTCTTCTTCTGTTAAATCAGGAACAACTTCTTCAGTCAAAATATCGCCTTCACGGTCTCCCGTTGTGGTTCTTTGACCTAATCTAATGCAAGTGAGATAACGCTTATCAGCGTCTAAAAGGAATTGAGAAAACTTAGTGGCTTCCCCCAAACATAAAGGCAACATTCCTGTTGCCAGTGGGTCAAGAGCCCCTGTATGTCCAGCTTTCGCCGCCCTATAAAGACGACGAACTCGCTGTAATGCTTGGTTCGAGCTTAAACCGATAGGCTTGTTCAGTAAGACAATACCATCTAACGAGCGCCATTTTGTTTTAGACATACGAAGTACTTACTCGTCTTGATTACCGTTTTTCAACTCATCATCACGTATTGCATCGTCGATGATTGAAGACATTCTTGAACCATTGACCACACTCTGATCATAATGGAAACGCAAATGCGGCATCACTCTGAGTTGTACTTCTTTCGCTAAGCGGCGACGTAAAAAACCTTTTGCACTATCAAGCGCAGCTTGGTTTTCTGCCAGCACTTCTGGCTGATCGTCTTTGCCAAGCACAGTGTAATACACATCTGCATAGCCTAAATCTTTTGCTACACGCACTTCGTTGATAGTAACCAACCCTAAGCGGGGGTCTTTTACTTCAAACTGGATAATAGAAGCCAGCTCCTTTTGGAGCTGGTCACCAATCCGACTTGTGCGACTAAATTCGCCTGCCATGATCTTGTCCTATTAAAGTGTACGCGCAACTTCGACGGTTTCGAAAACCTCGATCTTGTCGCCGACTTTGACATCGTTGTAGTTTTTCACACCGATACCACACTCAACGCCACGACCAACTTCGTTAACAGCATCTTTAAAGCGACGAAGTGATTCAAGCTCACCTTCATAAATAACAACGTCGTCACGTAGTACGCGAATCTGCTTGTTACGGTAAACAGTACCTTCAATAACCATACAGCCGGCAATCAGACCGAACTTAGGCGAATTAAAGACATCACGTACTTCTGCAGTACCTTTAATCTCTTCACGTAAGTCAGGAGACAACATACCTGAAAGCGCTTGTTTAACATCATCAATAATGTTGTAGATTACGCTGTAGTAGCGAAGGTCAACACTTTCACGCTCAATAAACTGCTTAGCAGAACTATCAGCACGAACGTTGAAACCAAAGATAACCGCATCAGAAGCAAGTGCTAGAGTCGCATCTGTTTCAGTAATACCACCTACACCGCTCGATACAACATTCACTTGTACTTCGTCTGTGTTTAGGTCTGTCAATGATTTGATCAGAGCCTCAAGAGAACCACGAACATCGGCTTTTAGAACAACGTTAAGGGTACGAATTTCGTCTTTGCCCATTTCAGAGAACAAGTTCTCCAACTTAGCAGAATGCTGACGAGCAAAACGTACTTCACGGTATTTACCTTGACGGAAGTTAGCTACTTCACGAGCTTTACGCTCATCGGCAACAACGATGAATTCTTCCCCTGCATCAGGAGTGCCGTCCAAGCCTAAAATTTCAACTGGGATAGATGGACCCGCACCTGGAATCGGCTTACCGTTTTCATCAAGCAAGGCACGCACACGACCCATTTGTAGGCCTGCAAGTACTACGTCACCTTTTCTCAAAGTACCGTTTTGAACCAACAAGGTTGCTACAGAACCACGACCGCGATCCAAACGAGCTTCTACTACCACACCTTTCGCAGGTGCACTTGGAACGGCTTTCAATTCAAGCACTTCAGACTGAAGAAGAACCGCTTCTAGAAGCTCGTCGATACCTTCACCTGTTTTAGCAGAAACACCAACGAACTGAACGTCGCCGCCCCACTCTTCAGGGATAACTTCTTGAGCAGCCAAAGCGTTTTGAACACGCTCAATATCAGCGCCTTCTTTATCTATTTTAGTGATAGCAACAACTAAAGGCACATCACCAGCACGAGCATGCTGAATCGCTTCAATTGTCTGAGGCATAACACCATCATCTGCAGCACAAACCAAGATAACAATATCCGTTGCCTTAGCACCACGAGCACGCATTGCGGTAAATGCCGCGTGTCCAGGTGTATCTAGGAAGCTGACCATACCTTGTGGTGTTTCTACATGGTAAGCACCGATGTGCTGTGTAATACCACCAGATTCACCTGCCGCTACTCGTGTTGTACGAATGTAGTCAAGCAAAGACGTTTTACCGTGGTCAACGTGACCCATTACTGTTACTACTGGTGCACGCTTAGTCGCTTCACCTTCGTAATCAATGGCTTCCATCATGTCGTTTTCTACCGCATTTTCGTCGATATACTTAACAGTGTGACCCATTTCTTCAACAACAAGTGTCGCAGTATCACGGTCGATTGTTTGGTTAATAGTCGCCATGGCGCCCATTTTAAACATCACCTTAATTACTTCTGCGCCTTTCACTGTCATTTTCTCAGCAAGGTCTGCAACAGTAATACTTTCAGGCAAAGCCACTTCGTGAACAATTTTCGCTGTTGGCTTTTGGAAACCATGCTCTTGTTTCACTTGAGACTTTTTATTCTTACGACCTAATTTACGGCGACCATATTCTTCTTCGCCATTTAGGTTAACGCGAGAATTACGCTTATTATCTGTATTACGACCACCGCGAGGCTTGTCTTTCTCATTATCAGAACGACCAGAGCCTTTTTTACCTTTTGGCGCAGCAGCTGGTTTTTTACTTTCAAGCTCTTTACGCTTAGCTTCTTTAGCAGCGGCTGCATCTTTCTTAGCAGAAGCGTCTGACTTAGGTGTAGCAGCTACTTCAGCTTTCGCTTTTTCTTCTGCTTCAGCCTTAGCTTTTGCTTCTTCAGCTGCTTTACGAGCTGCTTCTACTTTCGCTTTTTCTTCTGCTTCAACGCGAGCTTTCTCTTCCGCTGCACGTTGAGCTTTTAACTCTTCCTGCTTCTGAGCATCTGTTTCGCTGTCATCACGCTTAACGTAAGTACGCTTCTTCTTCACAGCTACGTTAACCGCTTTGCCGCCATCTGCACGAGACAGGGTACTTGTGGTTTTTCTTTGTAGCGTGATGCGCTGATCCTTCTTATCACCTTCACCATGTTGGCTTTTTAGGTAATTAAGCAAGGTTTGTTTTTCTACTTCAGAGACTTCTTGGTTTGCACTCGTTTGAGGTAAACCAGCATCTTTCATCTGAGTTAGTAGCTTATCGACTGGTGTTTTTACCAGCTCGGATAGTATCTTTACGGTTTGAACTGTCATTAAGTTCCCCCTTATGTACTCAGATTTTATTCAGATTTAGCAAACCAAGGTGCACGAGCAGTCAAAATCAGGCTCGCAGCACGCTCTTCAGTCATGCCTTCAACTTCAAGCAACTCGTCAACAGACTGTTCAGCCAGATCTTCCATAGTGATAACACCTATAGTAGAGGCCAGAACCAATGCAAGGTGATTATCCATACCTTCCATTTCCAATAAGTCTGCTGCAGGTTTTGCATCATCTAATTGTTCTTCTGCTTGAAGCGCTTTATTGAGTAAAGCTTCTTTTGCACGTGAACGTAATTCGTTCACTAAATCTTCATCAAATCCATCAATTTCTAACATTTCTTCCATTGGAATATAGGCAACTTCTTCTAATGAAGTGAAGCCTTCCTCAACCATTTGCATGGCTAAGTCATCATCTATGTCTAAACCAGAAACAAAGATGTCGATCAATTTCTGAGACTCTTCTCTTTGCTTAGCTTCAGCGTCTTCGCTGGTCATCACATTCAAAGTCCAACCTGTCAAAGCAGAAGCCAAACGAACGTTTTGTCCATTACGACCAATTGCTTGCGCTAGGTTGTCACTTTTCACAGCAACGTCCATTGAGTGGGCATCTTCATCAATAACAATAGAGTCTACTTCTGCTGGCGCCATGGCATTGATAACAAGCTGTGCTGGGTTGTCATCCCAAAGCACAATATCAACTCGCTCACCGCTCAATTCATTCGAAACCGCTTGAACACGAGCACCGCGCATGCCGACACAAGCACCGATTGGATCGATACGACGGTCATTAGTTTTAACGGCAATTTTTGCACGTAAACCTGGATCACGAGAAGCGCTACGAATCTCAAGCATTTCTTCGGCGATTTCTGGCACTTCAAGACGGAAAAGCTCAATCATGAACTCAGGAGCCGTACGAGAAAGAACCAATTGCGCTCCGCGGCTATCATCACGAATTTCTAGCAACAATGCGCGAATACGATCATTCATGCGGAAGCTTTCACGGGCAATTAACTGATCTTTTGGCAGTGATGCTTCTGCGTTCTCACCAAGGTCAACAATCAAACTATCTCGTGTTACTTTCTTAACTTGACCATGAACTAACTTGCCAACTTTTTGCGCATAAAGAGCGACCATTTTAGCGCGTTCAGCTTCACGAACTTTTTGTACGATAACTTGCTTAGCAGCTTGGGCAGCGATACGGCCAAAAGTTTCAGACTCAACTTCTTCCTCGTATACTTCACCAATACCTACGCCTAAGTTTTGCTCTTCTGAATCATCAATTGTTAACTCTGCCGCAGGATCAGAATAATCTTCATCTGCTACAATATTCCATTGACGGTACGTCTTGTAGTCACCTGTACGCTGGTCAATAGAGACTCGAATCAACGCATTGTCTTCAAAACGACGCTTGGCAGCACTTGCTAAAGCAATTTCAACGGCTTCGAAAATAACTTGCTTCGAAACATCTTTTTCATTGGAAACGGCTTCTACTACCAAAAGAATTTCTTTGCTCATCCTTTTAGCCTCTCTTCAAGGTTAATAATTAAAATTGTGGTACAACGTTGGCCTTTTCAATTAACTCAATAGGCAACAAGTATTCTTCTTGATCGACACGAATAACAATATCTTCGTTCTCAATCCCCATTAATTGTCCTTTGAATTTACGACGTCCATCAAACGGAACTCGTAAGCGCAATGAAACAACTGCATTTATATAAGCTTGGTACTGGTCTAAATTAAATAATGGTCGATCCATACCAGGAGAGGATACTTCTAAGTTGTATTCTCCCGTAATTGGGTCTTCGACATCTAAAATTGAGCTCACTTGACGACTAACACGTGCACAATCTTCGACGTCTATCCCTTTTTCTTCATCCGTATCAATAAAGATACGCAACACAGAATCCTTACCTTGAGATAAGTATTCCATGCCCCAGAATGTAAACCCTAAACCCTCAACAACAGGGCGGATATATTCTTCTAAAATCGTATATTTTGCTGACAATCGTTTACTCCGAAAATCATTTTATAAAACACAGAAACAAAAAACGGGCTCAAGGCCCATCGTTTATATACAGTGCAGATAACAAAAAACCCCATATAGGGGCTCTTAACGGCACTCATACAAAAAGCAAAACATTACTAAACAAGTCTCTTTGTACGTTTTCGCGCCATTGTACACAAAATAACACTACTATTCAATGATGTCAGGCACGAGGAATATGAACAATGATATATTAGTAACATCAAAAATAATGCTACATATAGATAAAAAGCGAACACTAATAACGAAGAAGAAACCGTCTAAAACATCCAGTTTGACTCAATTGTGGATAAAGCTATCTTTTGTTTGTGCTTAACAATAGAATTTAAGACTATAGCTATCGTATAATTTTTACCCATCATATGAATAGACTCTTGCGGCATCAACTTTAGGAGACCAAGACATACCTTTCAATGTAAAAGCGCGAAACAATGTCAAAGTTATAGGCGATGGCAAAATAACTCTTATGTTGGCACATGGTTTTGGTTGTGACCAAAATATGTGGCGCTTCATGCTTCCCTCCTTAACATCTGATTATAAGGTTGTATTGTTTGACTATGTTGGATGCGGTCAATCTGATACTTCGGCGTTCGATAGAAAACGTTACCAGACTCTTGATGGCTACGCCCAAGACGTTCTTGATATTTGCGGAGAGCTAAAGCTCCAAAACATTGTATTTGTTGGGCATTCAGTAAGCAGCATTATTGGAATGCACGCTGCACTTAAATCTCCAGAGATATTTTCAAAAATAGTAATGGTCTCCCCTTCACCTTGTTTTTTAAACCTTCCTCCAGATTACTTTGGCGGTTTTGAAAAAGACGACTTAGAAGAGCTGCTCAATCTTATGGATAAAAACTATATCGGCTGGGCCAACTATTTAGCTCCTTTAGTCATGGGACAAAACAACAATCCAGAACTAATCAGAGAGCTAGATGACAGCTTTTGCTCCACCGACCCTAATTACGCTAAGCCATTTGCTAAGGCCACCTTCTTTTCTGATGATAGAGCCGCTTTAAGTAAATTGGACACACCGACTATGATACTGCAGAGCAGTGACGACAACTTAGCATCAATTGAAATTGGCGAGTACATGAATAAGCAAATACCCAACTCGACTTTAGAAGTCATTAAAGCCCAAGGACACTGTTTACATATGACAGAACCTAACACTGTATTTCAAGCGATTAAGAACTTTATAGAATGAAAACACCTACCCTAGAATGCTTCCCATGCATCTTGGTAGTAACGGATATACACACCAATAAACTTGAATATTGTAATCAATACGGAACAGAATTGTTGAACTTAGATTCAGACAAGCTTATGACATATGGCTTGTTTGACATTATTTCTAAGGCTAGTTCGATATTCTTTGAAAGCTATATTCGACCAACCATTGTAAGCACAGGTTCGTGCCAAGAAGTACAAATATCTCTAACACCCAATACCAATGAAAAGGTTGCCTCTGTAGCTAATGCAAAACTCGCCGATTCGAAAATCTACTGGTCTATCTACGTAGCTGTGGCACGAGACAAATTATATCAAGAACTTCTCTCCGCCAGAGAGCACTTAGAAGCAAAAACAGAAGAACTAACCTTACTCACTAGGGTGGACCCTTTAACAAGCCTACTAAATCGTAGAGCCGCAATTGATGACTTCAACCAAAAAACCAACGAGCTAGACATCAATTTCACACCGACTTCAATCCTTTTAATTGATATTGACTGGTTCAAAAAAATAAACGATATCTACGGGCACGATAGAGGAGATGAGGTTTTAATCACCCTATCTCAAACCCTAAAACGATCAACTAACGCTAGTGATATTGTGGCTCGTTGGGGAGGGGAAGAATTCCTAGTCATTCTGAATAATTCAAACACCAAAGATACACAAGTGTTCTGTCAAAAATTACACATAGAGGCCAGTAGCATCACGCTCTCAGGCAGCGAGAACCTATCAATTAGTATTGGGGGAAGCAACTTAGAAGAAAATAATTTAACCAAGCCTGACATTATGGAAAAGTACATAAAGCAAGCTGACATAGCATTATATGAGGCAAAGGCTAAAGGACGAAGCAGAACTGAGTTTTTTGATCATCTACACTTAACATAGATCTAATTCAACTCATCAAATTCAACCAGAAAGAAATAGACACTTATCAAAGCCATAAAAAAAGCTTCAACACAAAACTGTATTGAAGCTCTTTTTTAATTGTCACCAAATTATGGTGCGGATGGGGGGAATCGAACCCCCACGAGCATTGCTCACCACCCCCTCAAGATGGCGCGTCTACCAATTCCGCCACATCCGCAAATCTTTTACTGTACTCAACACACTCAAATAGAAAAATTGAGTGTCAATCCAACCTACTCTGTAACTGGAATGTCTGAGTTAGCTGGTGCATCACCAAGTTCTGGCAAGCTAACTGCATCTTCAACTTGAGGAATTGAAGGAACAGCGTCTAAAGCGCCAGAAATACCTTTTGCTTGCTCGCTTGCGTAAAACGCCAAACCAAAGCTAGTCAAAAAGAAAATCAATGCAAAAAGTGCCGTAAGCTTACCAAAGAAGCTACCACCACCTTGACTACCAAAAACTGTTTGTGAGGCACCGCCACCAAATGAGGCACCAGCGTCTGCACCTTTGCCTTGCTGCAATAAAACCAAAGCAATAATTGCCACTGCTGCAAGTACATGCAAAACCAAAATAAGTGCTTCCATTAATTAACCTGCCGCTTTTACTATCTCTATAAATTCTTTTGCATCAAGTGATGCACCACCTACCAGAGCACCATCTACATCAGGCATTTTGAATAACGCCGAGCTCGTTGATGCTTTAACACTACCGCCATACAAAATTTGTACTTTTTCAGCAACAGACTTTGATGACTCAGCCAAAAAGGCTCTTATTAAACTGTGCACTTCCTGCGCTTGCTCTGCACTTGCTGATAAGCCAGTGCCAATAGCCCAAACAGGCTCATAAGCAATTACTAAACTGTCAAATTTATCGATACCTACCGTATCTATAACCGCTTGAATTTGGCGCTTACAAACTTCTAAAGTTTGCTCAGACTCGCGCTCTTCTAGAGTCTCACCAATACAAAGCATCGGGGCAAAACCTGCATTCAACGCAATGGCAACTTTTTTCGCTACTAGAGAATCTGTTTCACCGAATAAGGAGCGCCTTTCTGAGTGCCCAAGCAATATATACTTGACACCAAAATCGTCCAACATAGATGCTGATACTTCTCCAGTAAAAGCCCCTTTCAATTCATCGCTCACATTTTGAGCCGCCAATACAAGCTGGCTTTTTGAAGCAAGTTGTTCGACTTGAGAAAGGTACGGAAAAGAAGGAGCAACAACTACTTCTGAGGCTTGACTTTCAATCTCTAGCAAGCCATTAACCAGTGAATCAACTGACTCTTTCGAGCCATTCATTTTCCAATTACCAGCTACTATTTTTCTGCGAATCATATTGCCATCCTAATTCGAGGCGCCCATTTTAGGGAAAGCCCAACATGGTTTCAAGTATTAATTCTATACAAGCATCTTTATTTTATTCAGCCTGCTTAGACGCTACAACCTTTTCAACTTCTTTCACAAGATAATCAACCAATTCATCCACGGTTTCGTCATCACGCCCTTCAACCATTACCCTAATAAGGGGCTCAGTTCCGGATGCTCGCAATAAAACTCGACCCAAACCATTTAAACGCTCATTAGCGTTGGCAATTGCTTTTTGTAGAGCAGGCTCTTCATTAGGCACAAAGCGCTTAGCAACACGTATGTTTTTAAGCTTTTGAGGGAACTTAACTAAACCTACAAGAAGCTCCTCTAGAGGTTTATCCTCTTCCACCATAGCGCGAAGAACTTGAAGAGCAGCGATGATACCATCTCCAGTCGTCGTGATTGAGCGGCAGACTATATGCCCAGAAGGCTCACCGCCCAGACTCCAACCATGCTGCATCAACTTCTCATTAACATAGCGATCACCCACTGCTGCGCGACTAAAGCTAATGCCTGTTTCAGAAAAAGCTAACTCAAGACCAAAGTTACTCATGAGCGTCCCAACAACACCGCCACTGAAACGTCCTGTTTTCATCAAGTGATTAGCAATAATATAAAGAATATCGTCACCATCACGCACCACACCCTTGGCATCGACCAAAATAAGTCGATCGCCATCTCCATCTAAAGCAATACCAAGGTCTGCTTTTTCAGCCAAAACATTCTTTCTTAATAACTCAGGCTTTGTAGCACCGCTAAACTCATTGATATTCAGGCCATCAGGGTTAGCTCCTATAGCAATTACATCCGCGCCGAGCTCAGAGAAGACTCGAGGCGCCACGTGATAAGTCGCCCCATCAGCACAATCAACAACGATTTTTAAACCACTTAATTGCAAGCCAATTGGAAAGGTGCCCTTACAATATTCAATGTAACGCCCAGCCGCATCATCAATACGTCTTGCTTTACCCAACAGACTTGATTCAACCACGTCCATTGGCTGCTCAAGGTAGTACTCAATTCTTTCTTCCATCTCATCAGAAATTTTCCCACCCTCTGCAGAAAAAAACTTAATGCCGTTATCTGAATAAGGGTTATGGGACGCACTAATAACAACACCAGCACTGGCACGAAAAGTACGAGTCAAATACGCAATGGCAGGAGTTGGCATAGGACCCACTAAGCGCACGTCCGCACCAGCAGCAACGATACCTGACTCAAGAGCCGACTCGAACATATAACCTGAGATACGCGTATCTTTACCGATAAGAATTTTTTTATCTTTTTCTTTAAATACCTGCCCAGCAGCCCAACCTAGCTTGAGCATAAACTCAGGCGTAATCGGAGATGTACCAACCTTGCCGCGAATACCATCTGTACCAAAATATTTACGCATTAAATTTCTCTCTCAATACGAGACATTAACGCCAACATTTCCACATGCGGCTTAACATCATGAACTCTAAATAAACGGGAACCACTTTTATAAGCAGAAGCGTTTGCCCCCATGGTTCCAAATAAACGATCACTCACTGGCAAATTAAGCACATCACCAATCATAGTTTTACGCGATACACCTGTCAGCAGATGAAACCCTAGCTCTTTGAAGCGCCCCATTTGATTGATCAAGGTGAGATTATGCTCTAAGGACTTACCAAACCCTATACCCACATCAAGAAGTAAACGAGACTTAGCAATACCAAGCTTTTCACAGACAGCCACTCTAGATAGAAGATAACCAGACACGTCATCCACAACAGACTGATAACTAGGACTATTCTGCATACTTTCAGGGTTTCCCTGCATATGCATTAAACAAATAGGCAACTCAGTTTCTGAAGCTGCTAGAAGCGCACCTTCACGCTCCAATGCACGAACATCATTGATCAATCCAGCACCTAAAGCAGCCGCACCTCGGATTACCTCTGCCGTACTTGTATCGACCGACACAATAGTATCAAAACGCTTTTTGATTGCCTCTATAACAGGTAAGACACGATCCAGCTCTTGCTGAGTAGAAACCGGTGATGCACCAGGCCTTGTGGACTCACCGCCAACATCAATCAAGCTAGCGCCTTCTTGCAACATTTTTTCCGTTTGCTGCAATGCATTATCTAAGGAATTAAAGGAGCCCCCGTCAGAAAACGAATCGGGTGTAACATTTAAGATCCCCATAACATGAGGAAGGGACAAGTCTAACGACTTGTCCCCAAAAGGCATTACTGACATGAAACATCCATATCTAAAATGAACACGTTTTATTCACCAGCTGGTTTTGTCGACTGAGCTGGAGCCTCTTCAAGCTCATCATCTGAAATAGGTGCACCCTTATCTTCCGGCTCAGATTCAGGAGCGTTACCCGTAGGTGGTGTCGCTCCAGGATCAGACCAACCTTCAGGTGCAGTCGGCTTTTTACCATCCATAATTTCTTTTATTTGTTTGGCATCAATCGTTTCATACTGCATTAACGCTTCTGCCATAACATCTAATTTTGAGCGGTTATCCTGCAACACTTGCTTAGCTTTGTTGTAGCAAGAAGTAATAATCCCCTGTACTTCCGCATCAATAACCTTACCCGTTTCAGGTGAGTAGTAATTTGCTTTTTCACCTGTTGAGCTTGCAACATAGCCACCAGAGCGATCTTCTTCTTCGTATGCAAATGGGCCAAGCTTTTCTGACAAGCCCCATTTAGTCACCATGTTTCGCGCAATGCTTGTAGCACGCTCAATATCATTAGATGCACCCGTGGTTACACCAGAGAAACCAAGGGTCATTTCTTCAGCAATACGACCACCATATAGACCGGCAATCATACTTTCTAAGCCTTGCTTACTCTGACTCGTTTGGTCATCTTCAGGCAAGAACATAGTGACACCTAGTGCTCGACCACGAGGAATAATAGTCACTTTATATACAGGATTATGTTCTGGCATCACATAACCAACGATGGCATGGCCCGCTTCATGATAAGCCGTATTTAGCTTCTCTTTCTCAGACATAACCAAAGTTTTTCTTTCCGCACCCATTAGAATCTTATCTTTAGCAAGCTCTAATTGTTCCATGCTGACTAAACGACGATTCGAACGTGCTGAGAATAATGCTGCTTCATTCACCAAGTTGGCCAATTGCGCACCTGAGAAACCAGGCGTACCGCGTGCTAAATTACGTGGTTCAACATTATCATCACAAGGGACTTTACGAAGGTGTACTTTTAGAATCTGTTCACGACCACGAATATCAGGCAAACCTACCTCTACTCGACGGTCAAAACGACCCGGACGAAGCAAAGCAGAGTCCAATACATCAGGTCGGTTTGTCGCTGCAATGACAATGATACCTTCATTACCTTCGAAGCCATCCATTTCCACCAGCAGCTGGTTCAATGTTTGCTCACGCTCGTCATTACCGCCGCCCATACCGGAACCACGACTACGGCCAACAGCATCGATCTCATCAATAAAGATGATGCAAGGCGCATGCTTCTTAGCTTGTTCGAACATATCTCGCACACGAGAAGCACCAACACCAACAAACATTTCTACAAAATCAGAACCAGAGATAGTAAAGAAGGGCACTTTCGCCTCACCAGCGATGGCTTTAGCCAAAAGGGTTTTACCCGTACCTGGAGGACCACACATTAAGATACCACGTGGGATTTTACCGCCTAAACGCTGGAACTTACCCGGCTCACGTAAGAAATCGACAAGTTCTTCTGTATCTTCTTTCGCTTCATCACAACCAGCAACATCTGCAAAAGTCGTTTTAATTTGATCTTCAGGTAACAAACGCGCTTTGGATTTACCAAAAGACATTGGGCCACCTTTACCGCCGCCACCGCCTTGCATTTGGCGCATGAAGAACATAAAAATGGCAAGAATAATTAAGATAGGAAAACTGGCAACAAGCAATTGTGTCCAGATGCTTTGCTGCTCAGGCAATCGACCTTCAACAATGACGTTATTACTTAGCAAGTCATCCATGATTTTCGGGTCTGCAGCGGCAGGGCGAACTGTATCGAAGCTATCGCCACCGATTCTAGTACCGCTAATAATGTAACCATCTACTGTGACTTTTGCGACTCGGCCATCTTGAACCTCTTTCACAAATTCAGAATAAGAAATTCTATTGGTATCAGTTGATGTATTAAAGTTGTTAAATACCGTAAGCAGTACAGCAGCTATCACTAACCACAACAGTATATTTTTCAGCATATCGTTCAAGAGCACACCTCTAAACGGTTATTAGTAATAATGTCACTGGCAATAGTACCAGAACATAACCCATTAACCTTTATATTGTCTTCCTAATAAATAAATTTCACGGCTTCTCGCTCGTGACGCATCGGGTTTACGTGTAACAACAGACGAAAATTGTGTCCGCATAACTTTAAGGTATTCTTCAAATCCTTCACCTTGAAAAACTTTCACCAGAAAGTTTCCACCAGGTCGAAGTACTTGAGAAGCCATATCTAACGCAAGCTCTACAAGATACATAGCTTGTGGCTGATCTGCAGAGCTGTTACCACTCATATTGGGGGCCATATCTGAAATTACAAGATCTGCTTTTTCATCTCCCATTTTTGACAGTATTTCTTCATACACACTTTGCTCTGTAAAATCACCTTGTACAAAGGTAACACCAGGCAATGGCGCCATCTCTAAAATATCTGAGGCAATAACAGTACCGTGATCACCCACCAATTTAGTGGCAATTTGAGACCAGCCACCAGGAGCAGCGCCTAAATCAACCACCCTCATTTTAGGGCGAAATAGCTTATCTTTATCATTTATCTCAAGCAGCTTATAACTTGCTCGAGAGCGATAACCATCTTGCTGGGATTTTTTGACATATTTATCATCAAAATGTTCCTTCATCCAACTATTACTACTTTTTGATCTTGCCACGTTTTCTTCATACCTAAATCAGTCAATATTCCGCTATAATATCGCTTAACCTCGAAAGCCTCCAATAAAGAGGGCCAACTAAGATGAGAAATATTGACTATGAGTCTTACAAACGCACAAAAAAAGCAATATCGCCTAATAGGTCACAACCTTAATCCTGTGGTTATGATTGCTGGCAACGGTTTAACAGAAGCCGTATTAACAGAAATAGACAGAGCATTGGAAGATCACGAGCTTATTAAAGTTCGCATCAGTGTGATGGATCGTGAAGTTCGTAGTTCACTTATCGCAGAAATCAGTAAAATAATGAAATGTGAAACGGTTCAAACTATTGGCAAGGTAGCGCTATTTTATCGTGCAGCTTTAGAGCCAAACCCTAAATTGTCTAATCTACTTCGCTAAAAGCCAAAAATTGAGATAACTTCTTTTTATGAAATAGCGGTTATCTCTAAACTCTTTCCCACAACGGTCGATACTCTTTAATAGCTAGCAGAGGAGTCGAACCATGTTATTCATAGAGGCGATCAACAAAGTCGCCGCTCACCCAGATAAAAAGAAGCTACTCGTTAAAGGCAAAAGGCGCTCGTCTGTCACAAACAAAGACTCTGTTGACTTAAGTTCGGCTGGCCATCAGGTGAAAGAAATACACCTAGACAGTCATGCCAAACAGCCTCTCACAGCCAGCTCTAGCGTGTTTGCCAACCTTATTGAGCACGCACTTACTTATTTGCTAAACAGTAAAATCTATTTGCACTCCCCTGAGGAATTAGGGCTAGACAACAAAGATTGGAAGCTTTTTTTACAAGTTCCTCCCATTTCCATTGAAAAGAAAAAAACGATTGCTGGATATTTACCACCTCAGCGATATCAAAACACTACAAAGCCACTTATTTTTCATATTCCAGTTAAACCCTCTTACGGCCCTGCGGTGGAAATGACACTCATGCTATCGCCACACAGCGGCTCACCTGAAATACCAGAGTTTTTCCAGAATTTCCAACAAGAAAGCTGGCTACCTATGCTAAGCACCCCCTATTCGCCGGAATTTCTGCGCCAGCAGGTGTCTCACTATCACGTATTCATAGATCAAGATGGGGAAGTAGACCAGCTTTCTCCTTTATATACCTTTGTCAATCAGAGCCGGTTGACAGAAGAAAGTAACATCCCTAAAAGCACCCACGGGTTACGCATATGGAAGGCGAAGCACAACACACTCGAACCTGTTCTTTTAGGTGATGAAAGAGTTGGCGCTCTTTTTGTACACCATCACACTACATTAGATAGTAGAGCCATAAATATAGACTCAAGAGCCAGCCAGTCGGACAAACTATCTATAAAAGCTTAAAAACAATAAGATCTAGACTCGAAAATATATATGAAAATGATTTGCATTAGCATCATTGTTACTATATAAATTCAATTTTATAGACACCTGAATTGAGACTTATAATGATTGAGGCAAAAGAACTTACATTTAGTGCTAGTCAAACCGAGTTATTAAGCTCTTTCAATATGTCTTTTGAGACTGGAAAAATATATGCCTTAATAGGGCACAACGGATCTGGAAAATCCACCCTATTAAAACTTCTAGCTCAACAGCAGCAGCCTTCATCTGGTAACGTCTATCTTAATCAAAAGCCACTGACATCATGGCCCCTTAAGCAGTTTGCTCAACAAGTCGCATATCTACCTCAGCACACTCCAGATACAAGCAGCCTATCAGGCAGAGACCTAGTTAGCTTTGGTCGATACCCATGGCACGGATTACTAGGAAGGTTGACCACCAAAGACAAACAATACATTGAAGACGCAATGAAACTCACCAACACCCTTAAGTACTCCGACCGTTTGGTTGATACACTTTCTGGCGGTGAACGCCAACGTATTTGGCTAGCTATGCTGCTCGCTCAAAAAACCCAATACCTACTACTAGATGAGCCACTATCAGCCCTCGACATCGCCCACCAAATAGACATCCTCAATTTAATAAAAAAACTAAGCAGAGAGCTCAACCTAGGCGTCATCATTGTCATACATGACATCAATATGGCAGCTCGTTTTTGTGATCACATTGTTGCTTTACGCAATGGAACCATGATTGCTTCAGACTCGGTAGAAAATATATTTAGCAGCGAACAACTACAAAAAATTTACGGCATTGAGATGCATATAAGCCAACATCCTACTGGCCATCCAATAGCCATCCCCTACTAACAGTACACTCAATGGAAAACACATAATGAGATCCATCCCTCTCTTCATAATGTTTTGCCTACTTACGTATGGAGCAAGCACCTCTCATGCAGAAGAACCAAGAAAAGATTACGATCAACCCAAACACCCAAAACATCTGAACATTGCCGTAATTGATTGGACACACGCAGAAACACTATTGGCACTCGGAGTACAGCCAATTGCTATGGCGAAAAAAGCAGGGTACAAATCTTGGGTAAACGAGCCGAAGGTACCCGATGAAGTAATCGACATTGGCTTGCGCACACAACCAAACATGGAACTTTTATCAGAATTAAAGCCAGATAGAATATTAGTTTCACCCATGTTTCATAACTTAGAGCCTCTTTTATCGCGTATTGCCCCAGTCTCCAATATTGGTCTATACAAAAAAGGAAATGTTTCTTGGGATTCGATAAAAGAAGCGACCTACGCAATAGCAAGAGAAGCTAATGCAGATGAAGCAGCAGACACCCTCACCTCATCTGCAGAGCATCTATTCAATCAACTATCCAAACAAGTACCAAACAACACCCCTCCCCTGCTAATGGTTCAATTCATGGACTCGCAACACGTGCGAGTATTTGGTAATAACAGTCTCTATAAAACCGCAGCTAATCAAATTGGCCTACAAAGCGCTTGGACAGAGAACACAAATAGCTGGGGATTTTCACTGGTTGGCATGGACCAACTAATGAATATTAAGGGACAAATTCTTGTTGTTAAGCCTTATCCTACTGGCGCAGAAAAGCATTTAAAAGAAAACCGTTTTTGGCAACACCTGATCCAACGAAGCGGGCACCCGCTACTAGAAATAGACCCTGTATGGAGCTTTGGCGCCATCCCCTCTGCTATGAGATTTGCTAGCTTATTAACCGAAAAATTAAACGAGGGAAACAAATAATGCGGGCTATATCAGTTGGTCTAATTGCACTTCTATTCGCTCTAGTGCTGTTTATGGCAACCCAAGAACTCTCTCTCAGTAACAACAATTTGAGCAGTTTGTTCAAACCGAACTGGTCATCCAGCAGCGCCATCAACCTACACCTAACATGGTGGCCCAGACTGTTTACCACTATTATCGCTGGTGCAGCACTTGCGGTTGCAGGTGTCTTAATGCAACAAGTTCTTCGAAACCCTCTAGCATCACCCTCCACTCTAGGTGTCGCTAGTGGATCGAGCTTTGCACTTATGACCTCCACCCTTTACGCGCCATGGCTTCTGGATCTATCTCACAGTTTTGTAGCTCTAGCTGGAGGCCTGCTAGCAATGGGGATTGTTTTTTTACTTTCATGGAGGAGAGCACTATCCCCAACCGTTGTCGTTGTCTCCGGACTTGTCATTAACTTGTATTTTGGCTCAGCTGGCACAGTGCTACTCATGATGAATCAAGAGCAACTATCTGGCTTAATGATTTGGGGCGCAGGATCTTTAACGCAAACAGGCTGGAGTAACACTCAATACCTACTAACCAGAATCATCCCTGCCATTTGCATCGCCTTTCTATGTTTAAAACCCCTTAGCCTGCTAGAGCTATCTGACTCTGGCGCAAGAAGCTTAGGCGTATCATTAGGCAAACTTCGCTTTATATGTTTAACACTAGCGGTACTTTTAACTTCTTGGGTGGTTGCTAGTGTTGGCGTAATTGGTTTTATTGGCCTTGCCGCACCCGCAATCACTCGAACCTTAGGCATTCACCGCCTCACACCTAAACTTGTTATTGCTATGCTCATCGGCGCATTATTATTAACTTTAACCGACTTATTGATCCAAAAATTACCTGGATCACTCGCAATGTTTTTACCAACAGGCGCTGCAACGGCAGCCTTAGGCGCCCCTCTAATACTCTGGCTACTTCCACGAATATCCACACGAAGTCAAACCCAGACAACCACTGTTTTAACCCGACATAAAACCCACACTAGGCAGCTCAACAAAAATGCAGTTTGGGGAATTATAGCTTTCCTTTTACTAGCCTTCCTCTTGCTGAATAATCTAGCCATCCAGAAAACAGGGTGGCAGATATTATTAGTTAATGCTCTTTCATCTAATGACTGGTCAATGCTGGACTGGCGTGCACCTAGACTAGCCGCTGCCGCATTAGCAGGAGCGATGTTGGCAGCAGCAGGTACAGTGATACAAAGATTAAGTGGTAACCCTATTGCCAGCCCCGAAGTTATAGGAATCAGTTCAGGTACCGCCCTAGGATTAATCCTCACTTTATTTAGCGGTTTAGGCTCCA
Organism: Marinomonas sargassi; assembly: GCF_025716875.1. Lineage (GTDB taxonomy): Bacteria > Pseudomonadota > Gammaproteobacteria > Pseudomonadales > Marinomonadaceae > Marinomonas > Marinomonas sargassi. The sequence goes on from NZ_JAOVZB010000001.1 coordinate 329,226, forward strand.
GCTTAATCGGCCTATATACGGGTGGCTTAATCGGCGCCTTAATCACTATGCTCGTCATAATCCTATTAAACCGAAAGTCAGGTTTTCAACCTGAGCGAGTTTTACTTACCGGCGTTGCTATCACAGCATTAATGAATGCTATTCAGAGTATTATTTTGGCTGGAGGAGACCCAAGAAGCTATCAAGCTTTATCATGGCTGGCTGGCACAACCTATTATGTAACAATGGATAGCATTCCCATCCTATGTGCCACAGCAATTATTTTCATATCTTTATGTTTTATTTGTAGTCGCTGGCTTGATGTACTGCCTTTAGGACAAAGTAGCGCCAACTCCCTAGGAATAAAAGTTTCACGTGCGCGAATACTGCTATTACTATTAGTTGCTTGCCTTACTGTAAGTGCAACCCTTGTTGTCGGCCCACTTAGCTTTGTAGGTTTGATGGCCCCTCATTTAGCTCGTATTTTTGGTTTCAGCAGAGCAAAAGAACACCTTATCATTGCTATATTAATTGGCTCAGCCCTAATGCTTTTCTCAGATTGGCTAGGGCGTCAATGGCTATACCCACAGGAAATACCAGCAGGCATTGTTGCTTCAATTATCGGAGGGATGTATTTAATGTGGGGGCTAAGAAAGCTATGAATACACTACCCTCGATTTAAATAAAGCTTCGCTCCTTCACTGTAAATTCTTATCCATATTACTTACTTCAGCTGTAGACAAGAGAACATAAAGAAAATAAAATTGAACGATAATCATTATCAATACAATTAACAACAACATTACAGGCAATTTCAAATGAAGCTATTACTTCAGCTAGCAGGCAAACAATCAAAGACTCTACTGCTAGTTATGTTTTTAAGTATGGCGAGCGCATTACTCACTATTAGCGTCATTGCTTTCATCCAGTACAGACTATTAAACGAGCACGCTTCTTTTAGCCAATCCCTAATTCAATTTTTCTTATTACTCATTGCATTACTACTAACTGCAACGATTGCACAAATATCTCTACACAAGCTAGGGCATCAGTTTGTATATAAGAAACGTCGCCGACTGGTTGCTCAGCTAATAAATACAGATATAGAACAAATAGAAAATATTGGTGACGCTAAGATTTTAGCATCGCTAAACACTGACATACGTAACATAACCATCGCTTTTGTCCATTTACCAGAGTTGCTATATGGCATCATTCTCTCTGCGGTATCTATGGCTTATCTTGCTTTTTTATCTATACCGTTATTTTCCATTAGTCTTCTCATGCTATCGATGACAGGACTGCTTGGGTTCTGGTTAATAAACAGAATTTCTTCTCATATCAGAAAAGTAAGGGAATACGATGACAAGCTATATCAAGATTACCAAACACTCATTGACGGTCGAAAAGAGCTATCGCTAAATCCAGCTAGAGCTAAGCGCTACTTTAAAGAGGAATTCAACAAAAATGCCGCAGGCTACCGAGATCAAGTAATCGGCGCCGACATACTAAACGGCTTTGCAGCCAATCTGGCTAACACCATTGTGCTAGCGCTAATCGGAGTGAATTACGCTCTTGCATTAGGCCTCGGCTGGAGCAGTTTTCAAGTGGCTTCATCTTTTGCATTGGTTATTCTTTTTATTCGAATGCCACTGATGGCTGCCATAGGCGCCTTACCAGCCTTTGTCACAGCAAATATCTCGATGAAAAAGCTAGCCTCACTATCCCTTAATGAGAGCGATAAACTAATAGATGAAAAAAGCGCCTCCACTCTATCATTTCAACAACTAACACTTCAGGGCGTCACTTACCAATATAGATCTAATAACGAAGAAAAGCCGTTTCAAGTTGGGCCTATTGATTTGACCATTACGCGTGGAGAGTTGATCTTCATCATCGGAGGCAATGGTAGTGGAAAATCGACTTTTGCTCGATTACTTACAGGCTTATATCGCCCACATTCTGGTGAAGTGAATGTCGATGGATCAACAATTCATGCAAATAGTTGGCACCTATATCGCCATTATTTTTCCGCAGTGTTTAGTGACTTCCACTTATTCCAGCAGATTACCGATGGCAATGGAAAGAACATCTCAAACAATGAGATTGACAACTGGATGGGACATCTAGAAATGGCGCATAAAGTGTCACATGAAAATGGCTATTTATCCGACACTCGTTATTCACAGGGACAACGAAAACGCCTAGCTCTCATCATGTCTATTGCTGAACAAAGAGGCTGTATTTTGCTCGACGAATGGGCTGCAGATCAGGACCCTCGCTTCCGAAAAATATTCTACACACAATTGCTTCCTCTATTAAAGGAGCGAGGCATCACCATTATCGCTATCACTCATGACGATAAGTATTTCGACTGTGCTGACCGTGTTTTGAAAATGGACAATGGTAAGTTATCAGAACTTAATCCAACAAATAGTTCACAGGTCAGAGAAGCAATTACAGCGACCGAAAACCAAAGGTAGGGCTATCTATATGCCTTACACAAACACTATATAGAAAGTTATTGGAGCCCTTAAATGAGTATTGATAATCCAAACACAGAATTCACTGTCGTGATCAACGAACAAGAGCAATACAGCATTTGGCCAACTTACCACAACACCCCAACAGGTTGGAAAGAAGTAGGAGTAATTGGCAATAAAGAAACATGCTTGGCATACATAAAAACCACTTGGATAGACATGCGCCCAAAAAACCTAAAAGAGAATTTAGCAAGTACAAACTCTAACTAAAAACTAAAAACTAAAAACTAAAAACTAAAAACTAAAAACTAAAAAGATTATTAGACATCCTACCGCACTGTAATGGAAAGTATGAATATGACTCCGACACAACATAAATGGCACCCTCTTTCTTACTCACAACAGCGTTTATGGATGTTCCACCAGATTAAACCTCAAAGTGTCGCTTATAACCTTGGAGGTTTACTTTGGTTCAAGGGAAATAATCTTAACAAAAAACAATTATTAGCAGCCTTATCTGATTTAGCAGAACAAACGCCTTCCCTAAATCTAATATTTGATGACAGTAAAGGAGAGCCGCTACAAAGGGTTGATCACAGCCTATTCTTAGGTTCAGATTTCATTGACTTATCTCATATGAGTCAAAATACAAACATAGTTGATGCGACCACTTGGATTGAACAAGATGCACAAGAAAGGATGTATAAACCCTATAATCTAAAAAAACAAAATCTGACTCGCTCATGTGTTTATGAGATATCAAACAATCATTTTGCCATATTTCTAGGGGCACACCACTTAATAATGGATGGGTGGTCTCTATCATTATGCTGTAAAAAACTGCTTAATCTCCTAACAGGGAAAGGAAAAGCAGGGAAAAACTCTGGCTCTTCCTATTTAGAGTTTGCCACTCAGCGAGTCTCTGAAGAAGATCTAAAAAGATCACAACAGCACTGGAGAGCGCTAAACCTATTAGGTGATACCCCTCTTGAACTTCCAGTGGCAGACGTAAAAAGCGATCTATCTTATTCCGCAGGACATATTGAAAATGCGTTGACTGAAAGTGAAACACAAAAGATAACAGAGGCTGCTAAATCAATAGGTGTAACACGCTTTGAACTACTTTCATCAGCTCTTTTACTTACCCTATCTTCGTACGCCAACAATGCTCACCCATCTATCATTGTGCCAGCTTTAAACAGAGATAGTAAAACTAGACGTTCAGTAGGTTTTTACGTAAACAATGCCGTTCTAGGCATGCCACTTTCCCCACTAGAAACCCTCGAAGAAATATCGCATAAAGTTCAACGCATTATGAAAGAGTCGGTCAAATACTCTGCCTTACCCATCGAGCAATTGGGTGAACAAGCAGATGGCCAATCCACTCTATCACTACCCACCACCGCCTTTAACTTTAGGGCACACGGAAGTGGTTTGCTTTTGAGTGCAAGTGACTTTCAAGCCGTCTTTAAAGAGTTCCCTGTTGTAGAAACTCCTTTCGAACTTGTACTGGATGCAATAAGTGGCGATCAACTCTCACTGCGTTTTGTTTATGCGAAAGAAAAATTCACCCAAAGTTTCATCCACCGCTTTATATCAAGCTACAAACAAATCTTAGCGGAGATATGCTCGTCTCCTACAAAGCCAAAGGCACAACTATCAATAATTACTGCTGAAGATAATATATGGCTAGATAAAACCTCTGCCATAAGAGAAACGTACTCCCCTACTATTTTTACTCAGCTACTCACAGAACAAGCATTATTACAGCCTGATGCTATTGCAATTCAACACAACGCAGAAACACTCACTTATGCTCAGCTAGATAAAAGGTCTAACCAATTAGCTCACTTTTTAGCGGCTCGCTCTCCATCACTGAAAGATAATGTAATCGGAGTCATGATGGAACGTGGGACAGATATGCTTATTGCCATGATAGGGGTCATGAAAGCTGGTGCTGCATTTTTACCATTAGACCCTGACTACCCCTCTGAACGCTTAGGCTTCATGCTAAAAGACAGCCAATCTCTACTTCTCTTAACTCAGCAACATTTATTTGAAAGCGCACAGAGTCTGACAAAACAGGAAATCATTGCCCTTAGCTCTTTACTGCTAGAGGACCTTCCAGACACAGAACCGAATGCCAATTTACACCCAAATAATTTGGCCTATTTGATTTATACATCTGGATCTACAGGCACGCCAAAGGGAGTTGCAGTCGATCATTTGGGACTAACAATGCATATCCAAACAATTGGAGCACGCTATGGCATGACACCAGATGACTGTGAGCTTCATTTTGCCTCTATAAGTTTTGATGGTGCCGTCGAACGTTGGACCGTGCCATTAGCTTTTGGCTCACGCTTAATTATTCGTGATCAAGAGCTATGGACGCCAGAAAAAACCACAAAGGTATTATGTGAAGAAAACGTAACCATTGCCTGCTTCCCTCCCAGTTATATGGGGCCATTGCTTGATTGGATTGAAGAAACAAGACCATCCCTTGCTTTGCGCTCAATTACATTAGGAGGTGAAGCTTTTACTCATGAAACATTTGAACGAATTAAATCTGTTATCAACCCACCTAGAATTATTAATGGTTATGGTCCGACAGAAACAGTAGTAACCCCCATGATTTGGAGTGCTGAAAATGGTGAGTCGTTCACTGGCGCCTATGCTCCAATTGGTACCGCTGTAGGAGAACGAAAACTTTACGTATTGGATGAAAACCTATCTAGACTGCCTGTAGGTTCAATTGGTGAACTTTATATAGGCATGGAAGTAGGGCTTGCCCGAGGCTATTTCAATCGACCGGATATAACTGCAGAACGTTTCCTACCAGATCCATTCGCCAATAATGGCGAACGTATGTACCGTACTGGAGACCTAGTTTCTTTCCGACAAGATGGTGTTGTTGAATATCTAGGCCGTGCAGACCAGCAAATCAAGATTCGAGGATTTCGAATCGAGTTAGGAGAGATTGAGTCGCGCCTGCAAGCTATTGCAGGATCAGAGCTGTGTGCTGTAGTTGCCCATAAAGCTCATTCAGGCACCAAGCTTATTGCTTACATACAATTAAATAACCCTGAACAAGCACAAAAAAATGACTGGTTAGCACAACTGGCAGAGCAAGTACCTGACTACATGGTTCCAGTGGATATCATAACTCATGAAAAGCTGCCGCTAACACCAGCAGGAAAAATCGACCGTACCAAGCTCGCTAATTTAGAGTGGCAACCTAAAAAGGAAGACTCCGAATTTTCTGAATTAACAACAAACAAACAGAAACTACTTGCCAATATCTGGTGTGAGCTACTAAGTCTTGACTCTGTCGGAGCTGACAGCCACTTCTTCGCCCTAGGTGGCGACTCTATTATGGCACTACAATTAGTAGGAAAACTAAGACAGAAGAATTTACTACTGACACCCAAAGAGGTATTTGATCAGCCGACCCTTGCAGAAATGGCTGACCGTTTAACCGAAAGCGTAAGTAAGAAAATAAAAAATGCAGATCAGCACGTCCTTCCAAGCGGGCAAAATAGCCCCGTACCTTTATTACCCATGCAAGCTCGTTTTATACAGCAACTCGACCATGCATTATGTAATCAATACATGCAATTTCACCTTGCAGACAATATTGACCCAAACGCTTTGCGTCATGCTGTCGCCTTATTAGTATCTCATCATGACGCTTTACGACTTAAGTTTTCCTCATCGACAGATACGGCAAACTACGCTGACATTAACGCTAATGAACCTCTATTTTCTTTTCAAGTATTGGATAACCCTCAGGGTATAACAGAGAGTACAGCAACACTGGTACAAACTTCCATTTCCCCCAGTTTAGGGAGAAATATATCTGTTGGAGCCAATACATCAAGTGGCGAAGTCATAATTGCTGTTCACCACCTTGTGGTCGATGCTCTGTCTTGGTTGACTCTGGTTCAGGATCTGATTGGTCTCTATACTCAGAACCTAACCCTTGATAACAGCAAGTATCTTTTACCTCAAAAGACACACCACCAAGCGGACTGGCATCAGGCTCTCAACGGCTATTCTTTATCTACAAAAGAGCAGCAGTATTGGAATGAACAAGTAAGTGATAGCCTCTTCCCTAACAAGCGAGGTGAAATTACATCTCTCCACTGTCAAATTGACACTGGAACAGCAAATACATTATTTGAGCAAACAAAGCGCTTCGCTCAATTAGATAAAGAAACCAGTTTACTTGCAGCAATATCTTGTACACTGGCCAAGCTAACAGGTAAGAATACCTTCACTGTGCACAAAGAAAGTCATGGCCGTTACTCAGAGCAGTTTGGACTAGACTTATCACACAGTATTAACTGGTTTACTGCGTTATTCCCACACAAGATCAATATTCATGACGAGTTAGGGCTTACTTTAGGCCATTTTAAAGACCTTGCTATATCGGTCACTTCTGGTGGAATAGGCTACTCGGCAGGCGTTGTACAGAAACACTGGTCTTACTCAGACTCAATTGATGTGCTCTTTAATTATTTAGGCAGTGCTACCAATACAAAAGTCACTGGAATAGAAGTATCGAAATTTGGCTTATGGCGAAACAGCAATATGCCAGCCGAAACTGGAATCACTTTTAATATTAGTGAAAATGAGCAAGGTTTATCGTTAGACATTGAATTAGACAGTAACATCTCAATTGCAAAAAGTAGTAACAATTTAATCCATGAATTAAAGGCCACAATACTTTCCATTACGAATTACTGTTTAGCACACACGCCAACGCTAACCAAAAGTGATGCACCGCATACAGAATTATCTTTAGCAACCTTAGCGAAAGTAAGCCAACATTCACACGATAACAAAGGTGCATTACCACAAAAAGTCCTCCCTCTATCTACCTTACAGCAGGGTCTGTACTTCCATGCAAAACTGTCCAATAGCAATAACACTTACGTCAACCAGATAACGCTTCCCATTAGAGGAGCTTCGTCTGAAAGGCTCATCAAGTATTGGCAAAGTTTAATGGAACGACATGCAATTTTACGCACAACAATTAGCCAAATTGATGGGCAGGCATATCAAGTTACCTGGCCGGAACTCGCACTTAATTACAAGATAAAAGATACTCAACACACACTGTCATTTGACCTTGAAAGTTATAAAAGCCAACTAATCCAACAAGGCTTTAAATTAGAGCAAGCTCTAGATACAAGTTCACTAGAAGCTTTATGGAGAATAGATTTAGTTCAAACCACAGCAGACGAACTACAATGTATTTTCACAATTCACCATATATTAATGGATGGATGGAGCACGGGGGTGCTGCTAAGTGAGCTATTCTCTTTGTATCAAGGCACGCAACTACCTAAAATACATCATGATTTTTCAAATTATCTCGACTGGGTTGCCGACCAAGATGCTAAGAATTCAGTGGACTACTGGCAATCTTACCTCGCTAATATTGAAGCACCGACTCACCTAGCAAACCTTTATGGAAGAAAGAACAGTAATGTGACGGCCTTAGAATCAGATCAAGGTCATGTTCGCTATAATCTTGATATTGAAACGCCTACTTTGTCTCTATGGCAAGCCGCTTTGCAAAATGCAGGATTAACATTAAACACTCTCATTCAGGCTTCATGGCTGCTAACTCTGCAACGCTATACCGGGCAAAACAACCCTATATTTGGTAACACTGTGGCAGGCAGACCCACTTCTCTAGAAAACAGTGAGTCTATGGTTGGGCTGTTTATTAATACGCTCCCAGTCACTCACTCAATCGACTTTTCATCAAATACAAATGATTGGCTCAACGAGCTGCAATCACAAACCAGTACTCAACGTGAATTTAGTTATTCTTCATTAGCCGATGTACAAGCCCAGTCACCATTAGATGACAGCAACATATTTGACACACTAATGGTTTTTGAGAATTACCCTCTCGATAAAAACTTACTGAAGCAAAGCGGCTTAGAAGTAGGTGAACCAGATAGCTATGAATTTACACACTACCCACTAACCTTAGCCGTGTTGCCTGGTGATTTCCTGCGTATTGTCTTCGCCTATGATTCGTCTCACTTTAGTAAATGGGACATCGAAAACTTAGCCTCCACAACAAACCATTACTTAGATCAATTAATACAACATCTTAGTCAGCCTCTTAGCAGTTTATCAATACTGGATGAAAGACAAGCACAAACATTAAACAGCTACCATAAGGCCAGCGAGCCTTGGAGTTATATCCCTTTTTCTCAGCTTGTTAGTGAACAAGCAAAAGCATTACCAACCAAAGAAGCCATTGTGGCTAACCCATTAGGAATCGTCACCTCACACAGCAGTAAACGAATTTCTTTGACCTATTCACAACTTGACCAACAAAGTGATGCCGTTGCGGCACACCTCATTGAACTGGGGGTAAAACCAGACAATATTATCGGTGCTCTACATCAAAGAGGCACGGATATGTTGGTAACTATGCTTGGCATTCTCAAAGCTGGTGCCGCCTTCTTACCACTTGATCCTGACTACCCAAAAGAGCGCCTAGCTTATATGTTGGAAGATAGTCACGCTCTCAGCTTAATTACTGACAATGTCTCCCAAGAGCTAGCGAATACTATCTATCAACCTGAAAAAACCATTCTCTTCGCCGACATAGACATACAGAAAGAGCTTAAAGAAAGACCCCATTTACTTCCTGATCAACTCGCCTATGTTATTTACACATCGGGGTCGACAGGAAAACCCAAAGGCGTATGTGTATCACAGCTCGGCATGAGCATGCATGTGCAAACCATTGGGCAGCGCTATGGTATGCAGCCCAATGATATAGAGCTGCACTTTGCCTCTATTAGTTTTGATGGGGCCATCGAACGCTGGAGTGTGCCACTAGCATTTGGCTCTTCTCTTATTATTCGTGATCAGCAATTATGGAGTGCCAGTGAAACCTGTGATGTTTTGGAAAAAGAGCAGGTTAGTATTGCTTGTTTCCCGCCTAGCTATGTCGGACCCTTACTTGAATGGATAGAATTAGAACAGCAGAAAGATATCCAACTTAATCTAAATGTTCGTTCATGGACGTTAGGTGGTGAGGCCTTTACAAAAGAAACCTACTTCAAACTTCAAGAAACACTGCAGCCTCGACGTATTATTAACGGTTATGGGCCAACCGAAACCGTAGTCACACCAATGATATGGCAAGCCTACCCGGATACACCATTGAGTAGCGCATATGCTCCTATAGGTAACGCCGTTGGCGCACGATCTTTGTATATCCTCGACAGTGCATTACAACCGGTTCCTGCTGGTGTTATAGGCGAACTCTATATTGGCAATGAGGCAGGATTAGCACGAGGTTATCTTGACCGACCAGACCTCACAGCCGAGCGTTTTTTACCCGACCCATTCAGCCAAAATGGTGAACGCATGTACCGTACCGGCGATTTAGTTCGTTGGCGCACAGACGGAATCATGGAGTATCAAGGCCGTATAGATGACCAGATAAAAATTCGCGGCTTCCGTATTGAATTAGGTGAAATTGAAAGTCTTTTACAAAAGGTAAGCGGCTGCAAACAATGTGCTGTCGTAGCATTTGAGCAAACTGAAGGTTCCTCTCTTAATAAGTATTTAGTGGGCTACCTAGAAAGTAATGAACACGCATCAGCACCTCATTCTGATACAGACCTTCAAGCTATATTAACTGAGTTAGGTAAGCAGCTTCCTGACTATATGGTGCCATCTCAATTAGTTGTAATGGAGCAATTACCTTTAACTCCAGCCAGTAAAATAGATAAAAAACGTTTAATTGCCCCTGAACTGCATGCAAAGACCATCGACTACGTTCCACCTAAAGGAGATATGGAAGAGCAACTTGCCGAGCAATGGCAACAGCTTTTCAATATTGAAAAGGTAAGCCGTCATGATGACTTCTTCAATTTAGGTGGGCAATCTTTACTCGCCACGCAACTGGTCGGACGATTACAACAACAAAACATTCATCTGCCTCTACAAGATGTTTTTTCAGCTAGTGAATTATGTTCCATGGCAGCTCATTGCACTCAAAACCAAAGCACTGCAACGGATGCACTTACACCTATTGCTCAAGTGCCTCGTTTAGACCTAATGCCTGTAAGCACCTCACAAAAAAGACTGTGGTTTGTGCAAGAGTTAATGCCAGAAAGTTCTGCTTATCATATGCCACTCGGTCTTACCTTATTAGGGCAGCTACAATTAGAACATTTAGAAGAAGCATTAAAGCTTCTTGTGAATCGCCATGAGATATTACGCACCTCTTTCACTCAAATAGATGGTGAGCTAATGCAGCTCATTCACCCTAAACTCGATTATACAAAAGAACTACCTTTATTATCACGTCATCACGTTGCTGAGTTTGAGTCAATTGAGCAACAAAGACTAGAGTGGATTGGGCAACCTTTTGACTTAACAAAACCTAGGTTACTGCGCGCTTATATCGTCGAAAATAGTCCAACTCAATTTGAACTTTTACTCGTTATTCACCACATCATTTCTGATGGTGTCTCTATGCAGCGCTTTATTAAAGAGCTAGCTGAAAACTACCTTGATATAGCTCAAGATCCGCAAGCTAAAACAGTGGAAATAGCCCTTAAACAGCCTGACACTCAATACGTAGATTACGCCCATTGGCAACAAAACTGGCTAAAATCCGACCAAGCTCAACGTGATTTAGCATGGTGGAAGAACACCCTTAAAAGTGACATAGAACCTTTAGTCTTACAAAGTGAAGTCTCACGTTCAGACCTGCAAACGATAGGTAAACGTCAGCACTTCACTTTGACTCAGCAACAAATAGAGCAAATTACTTCTCTGGCCAGCGCCCATAAAACCACTGTGTTTAATGTGATGTTGAGCCTTTGGCATTTGGTGCTACACAAATATTCTGACCGTAAAGATATTCGTGTTGGCATTCCTGTGGCTGGCCGTAGTCAACCTGCTACAGAGAGCATGCAAGGCTGCTTTATTAACAACCTAGTCACCTCTTCTGTATTTACCGAAGAGACTACATTCTCCTCCTTGCTACAAGACATTAAAGCATTCAATGAACAAGCTCTTAGCCGTCAGGATGTACCTTTTGAAGTGGTAGTAGAAGCACTTGGAGTAACAGGAAATCTACAACATCACCCTCTTTATCAAACTAGCTTCAACTTTCAGCAGTTAGATAAAAGCCTCTTTGATCTATGGGGAGATATAAAAGCACAGCCTTTTGATCCTGGCGTTGTTGCCGCTCAGCTTGAAATAAGCCTTGATATACAACAATTCAGCGAAAGCGACTGGGGAGGCTTTATCAACTACACTTCGCCCGTTTTCGATGAAAACTTTGCTGCCTCAATACTCAAACACTGGCTTATTTTACTGGATCAAATAGCAATAGATTCCATAAAAGATAATGATAAAAAACGTATTGCTGAACTCACATTAGTGGATAAAAGTGAACAAACTTTCATCAGTCAATTCAATGAAACCGAAAGGAGTTGGGGGCAATTCCAGTCGCCTGTCGTTACCATTATTGAACAAGCGAAGAAAACACCAAATGCCATCGCACTTTCTTTCCAAAATGAATCCATCACCTATGCCGACTTCGATCGCAAGGTAACACAGTTAGCCAACTGGCTGCGTTCTCAAGGAGTAAAGGAAGAAAGTCGTATTGGATTAGGCCTGCCTCGATCCATTGAGTTAGTGATAGGCTTACATGCTATTACGCGTGCTGGAGCCGCCTACGTTCCTCTAGATCCTAGTTACCCAAGTGATCGACTGCTCTATATTCTTGAATCAGCTGATGTGCCTTTGTTGTTAACGGATACTGCAACTATCAATCAGTGGCCAACCTCTAAGACTGATCTAGAAAATGCAGTTTCTCAAGAAGATACGACTAAGCCCGAATGCCGTTATATTACTATCGACACTCTACTTAACGAGCCCGAAGTAAATACACAGAGCCTAGTCCCACCCTCTGTTCACTGGCATGAAGAATTGGCTTTATATGCCATATTTACGTCTGGTTCTACTGGCTTACCCAAAGGGGTTATCAATCACCAAGCAGCCTTACAGAACCGTTTAGAGTGGATGCAAGATGCATATCAGCTCACTGACTCGGACTGTGTTTTACAAAAAACACCTTTTAGCTTTGATGTTTCTGTTTGGGAGTTTTTCTGGCCACTAATGTATGGTGCGCGACTTGCCATTGCACCACCAGACCATCACCGCCAACCAGAGCTGTTACATAAAACCATTATTGAACAGAAGGTCTCTACCATTCATTTTGTGCCTTCTATGCTACACGCCTTTGAAAGTGAAACAGACATAGCCGCCTGCACAAGCCTAAAACGTATCATCTGTAGTGGTGAAGCGTTGCCTGCTGAACTGGTAGACCGAGTGTTGTCTCAATCCACTAGCGAATTACATAATTTATATGGCCCGACCGAAGCGGCAATAGATGTGAGTTACTGGCAATGCCAGCAACCTGTGGGAAAACGCACACCTATTGGGTATGCCATCAACAACATCCAGCTACACGTTTTAGACAGCTATGGAAACCCAACTCCTATTGGATTACCGGGCGAACTTTATCTCGCTGGAGATGGACTTGCTCGTGGTTACCTTGGTCGTCCAGATCTAACTGCTGAACGTTTTCTCCCTAATCCTTGGGGGAAAGCTGGATCACGTATGTACCGTACAGGGGATAAGGTCATTCGCATGCCTGACGGCAGGCTTGAGTATTTAGATCGGCTGGATAATCAGGTGAAGATTCGTGGTCTTCGTATTGAGCTGGAAGAGATTGAAAACACCCTCAATCAACACCCAATGATTGAGGAGTCTGCCGTAATTGCCCATCGTTATAGCGCTTACGCCACAACAGAATCATCGAATCAAAGCGCTACTCAACTGGTTGCTTATATTGTGAGTAATACCTGGGGAGACGAGTTAGAAGCTTCTATAAAAGCCCATTTAGCTCAGCACCTTCCTGATTATATGGTGCCCGCCATATTTATTCCTCTTGATACTATGCCCCTGTCACCAAGTGGAAAGCGTGATCGTAAAGCATTACCTGAGCCCACATTCTCGAAAGTGGCATATAGAGCCCCCGAAACCGATTTAGAGATTTGGTTGGCTTCAACTTGGCAAACCGTCCTTGATGTGCCGCAAGTGGGGCTAGACGACAATTTCTTTGCACTCGGTGGGCATTCACTGTTAGCCACCAAGATTGTTGCCTTAGCTCAAAAGGACTTAGGGCTAGAGATAACGCTCAAGGAATTTTTTGACGCAAACAGTTTGCAGTCGTTAGCAGATAGCCTGAATGACCGCTACCAAACAGAAAATGAAAATGAACAAGATGATCTCGACGCTATGGCTGCGTTAATGGACGATCTGGAGCTCTTATAAATGAAAGCTAACACCAATAAGCAGGCCGACAAAACGGCTTTAGCAAAGCGTTTTTTGCAGTTAGGCACACAAGAACAAGCTAAATTTATTAGTCTATTAGATAGCAAAGGCATTAACTTTGAAAAGCTACCTATCGTAACTGCTGATGATATCCACACATCCGAGTCAAGCAGCACCCTTGCACCCTTATCTCCGGCGCAAAAGCGCATGTGGGATATTTATGAATTAGACCCTGCTAATAGTGCTTACCATATGAGTGGTGCTTTTGATATTCAGGGTGAGTTGGACTTAACAAAACTAGAAAACTCGTTAAGCAAAATAATCGATAAGCATCAAATTTTGCGTACACGATTTGTCTCAATTAAACCTGAGAGTGCTGCACCAGAAAAAGAGGCAACATCCTCCTATGAAGTTCGTCAATATGTCGAGAAGCAACCTATCGTCCAGATGGAAATATTGGATTACTCTTCGCAACCAAGCGACGCATTACCAGCACTTCTTCAAAATTTTGTCGCTAAACCTTTCGACCTATACAATCAAACGCCCATACGCTTTCAATGTGTAAAAATAAACAGGCATTGCTACCGAGTTCAAATCGTCATGCATCACCTTGTGTCCGATGGCTGGTCTGTCAGCTTATTCATGCAAGACCTTATTACTGCTTATCAAGGTATAGATTTAGCACCACTAAACATTCAATACAGGGACTACGCAACTTGGCAAAATGCATTGTTAAAAGCAGGGAAGGACAAAAACCACTTAGACTTTTGGCACAAGGAATTGGGCACAGAGCAACCTCAAAAGCTCTATGAATGGAACCAAAAGGTTGAGCTGAATCAACGACGTAGTGCTGCAACACTCTCCTTTCAGTTACCACAAGAGCAACATGAAAAAGTGGCCCAGCTAGCACGCCAAATGGCTGTCACCACATCCAGCTTTTGGCTAACTTTATGGCAAACCGCTTTGGCAAAAGCCACTGGTGTTGAAGACATCTATATCGGCATGCCAATGGCAAATAGACACCGCCAAGAAGTTACCGATGTCATTGGTTTTTTTGTCAATACTATGGTGATTCGACAAAACATTAAGCCAACCTCCAGATTCAGCCAATGTGTGAAGTCTTCACATGAAAAAGTACTACAGGCGCAAGAGCACCAGCTACTTCCTTTTGATCAACTTGTCGCTTCATTAACACAAAATAGAAAAGAAAAAGGCCATACCCAAACTACGAACGCAGAGCGTGTTGCAGGTGAAACACCTCTCTTTCAGGCGCTCTTTAATCATCAAGTGGAATCTAATAATCAGGTTCAGCTTGCACAAGATGTCAGTATTTCTACTGTTCCTCAACAGGGACAATTTGCACTGTTCGATATTGCTTTGGATATACGAGAACAAGCCACCAGCGACTCTAGCGGCACCACCAGCAACGTAGTGCTTACCTATGCAAAAGATCGCATTGACTCAGAAAAAATGCGTGAACTTTATGATGTTCTCCAAGCACTTCTAAATAGTATTGACACGGAATTGCACACGCCTCTCGCACAGAAGAACACATTCACAACGTCAGAAAAGGCCATAATACAACAGCTATCTCTGCCTCATACGGGTCCTGAGTATGAATGGGTATATCAAGACATCACAGCGTTAATCGCGACTCAAGCAATTGAACATCCAGATAAAGTCGCAATCAAGCATTCAACGAAAGAATACACTTTCTCAGAACTAGAAACACAATCTAATCAGCTCGCACACTATCTGTTAACGCTAGGTATTAAACGTGATGAGCCAGTCGGAGTTTTATTTGAAAGAAGCAGTGAAATGATCATTGCTATGCTAGCTATTATGAAAGCAGGCGGTGCCTTTTTACCACTAGATCCGGACTACCCTAAAGAACGCCTCGCTTATATGATGGAAGATTCAGGTGTGAAGTGGGTGCTTTCCAATAGCTCTGTAAATAACGACATAAATACCAGCTGGAGTACCATTGCCAGTCATTTTCAGCACAGTCATATCCAACACTTGCCATTAGCCTCTATCAAGCTCAGTGAGTTTCCGCAAGCAGCCCTCAGCCTTCGCATTTACCCCGAACAGCTGGCTTATATCATTTATACCTCAGGCTCAACAGGTAAGCCCAAAGGCGTTGCCATCAATCACCAAGGCTTAAGCATGCATGTGCAAACGATTGGCAAGCTATACAAGATGACACCTACCGATATAGAGCTTCATTTTGCCTCTATCAGCTTTGATGGGGCCGTAGAACGCTGGACTGTGCCCCTTGCTTTTGGTTCGAAACTGATCATCCGAGATCAAGCTCTTTGGAGTGCCGAGAAAACATGCCAAACCCTTCAAGATGAAGGCGTTACTGTCGCTTGTTTCCCACCGAGCTATATCGCACCACTATTAGATTGGATCGAACAAGTACAACCTAACCTACAAGTTCGCTCTTGGACCTTAGGTGGAGAGGCCTTTACCAAAGAAACTTATGATCGAATGCAACAATTGTTGTCGCCCCCTCGAATTATAAATGGCTATGGACCGACAGAAACTGTCGTTACTCCTATGATTTGGCGTGCAGATACAGCTTCTGAAGAAAAGAATGAATCATTAAAAAGTGCCTATGCTCCAATTGGCCTACCTGTCGGAAAGCGTCGTCTATATGTTCTAGATAATCTATTAAACCCAGTGAAATCAGGCCAAGTTGGTGAACTATACATTGGCGGTGAAGTTGGTTTGGCTCGTGGTTACTTAAATAAACCCGATCTAACAAGTGAACGTTTTTTACCTGATCCCTTTATGAATAATGGCGAGCGAATGTATCGAACAGGAGACCTTGTTCGTTGGAATGAGCAACATGTCATGGAGTACCTAGGACGTGTGGACCAACAAGTAAAAATTCGTGGGTTCCGTGTTGAATTAGGAGAAATCGAAAACCGTTTACAACAACTTTCTGGTCTAGAAACCTGCCTAGTCAATTTGGATACTTCTTCCGTCAATAGCCAACTCATCGGCTATTTACATGATTCAAATAAAACAAAAGAACTAACACATTGTGAGAGCTCGAAGTTACTAGACCAATTAGCAACAGAACTACCTGATTATATGGTGCCTTCTCAGCTATTATGGCTAGATAACATCCCCCTAACGCCAGCAGGTAAAATTGACCGAAAAACGCTCCCCGTACCAACGCCTACTAAGAATGATAATGAACTTTTCATAGAACCAAGCACACCTCAGGAAATCCTTTTAGCTAACATTTGGTCTAGCTTATTAGGGCTTGATGGTAAAAGTATTGGAAGAAACAGCCACTTCTTTGCCCTTGGTGGGGACTCAATTTTGTGCCTTCAATTGGTCAGCAAGTTGAAGTTTTCTGGTTTTAACGTGACACCTAAGCAAGTATTTACTACACCAATACTTTGCGAGTTAGCACTAGAACTAACTCGACTACAAGCCGCTGAACAAAAAGAGCTTCCAACTGAAAGCTTTGACCTCATGCCCATTCAAGCGCACTTTATGGCACAAAACTTTGCTACACCAAACCATTGGAACCAGCATGTTTGTGTTGAGCTCAAGCAAGACATGGACTCTGAAGCATTAAACCAAGCTTTAAACACTTTAGTTAAACACCACCCCAGTTTACGTCTGGCTTTTTCTCAGCAGCAAAGCTCGCCAGAAAAAGTCAGTAAAAAGTGGCAGCAACGCTTTCTTGCTTTTGAAGAACGTAATCTTTTATTAAAAACGGAAGTAAGTAATGAAGCAGAATTTGAAACCTTTGCTAATGATATACAAACTAGTCTAGATATAACAAAAGGGCACCTACTCCAAGCGGGTTATGCCAATGTATTGGGACAATCTAGCCGTTTTTTACTGGTCATTCATCATATGGCCATTGATGGCGTTTCGTGGCGGGTTTTATTTGACGATCTATGGACGGTTTACCAGCAAATAATAGCCAACCAGAAAATCTCATTACCTATAAATTACGCAAGCCTAGACATGGCTATTGAGCAGCTTAAAGAGTGGCAGCAATCAAACTACGGCCAACAAAGGGAAGCTTTCTGGCAGCAGTATTTCAAAACCAGCCATTCTACTAACAGAGCAGACGCTCCCGCTTTGTATACTAATAAACAGGTTGTTAGCGTTGAGCTTAATGAGCTGCAAACCAGTGAGCTATTAAAAACTAAACAAGATACAACAAGTATATTATTAACCGCTTTATCAGGCACTCAGCTTGCAAAAAACCAGCATGATAGTTTGTCTATTTACCTTGAGGGCCATGGTCGTGAAGAGTCTGTTTTTGGTGACCTAGACTTAACTCGTTTAATCGGCTGGATGACCAGCTTATACCCTATCACGCTAACTCCTTCTCAAGGTATTGACGAGGTATCTAATCACCTCAAACTAATAAAAGAAGATGGCGGCATCAGTTATGGCTTACGATACCTATCTGCAACAGAAGAAAAACCAATATCAGACGACATCACTCTTACCTTCAACTATTTGGGTCAATACCGTAATGATGGTTTCTCTCATTGGTGTAAGCTTTTAAAAGAAGCTGGTGGTCAGCCCCAATCTCCTTTCAATAGTATGTTGACACCGCTCGTGGTTAACTCACAAATTGTGGATGGTAAATTATCCGCCAGCTGGGAGTATTCGAATGCCCATTACAAGGCAGAAGAAATAAGCGCTATTGCAAATCAATGGGCAAAAAATGTTTACGAACAGGTAGAGAAGCTGAATCAGGCCCCCGTCACTGCTGACCTAAAACTCATTCAAAAACTCAATAACTTCACCTCTAAGGAGAAAGAAAAACGCCCTCCTATTTTTTGCATTCACCCTGTTACAGGCAGAACCCTTGGCTATCAAAAGTTAGCACAAGCATTAGAAGGGAAGAGGGATGTATACGGAATTCAATCACAAAGTTTTGCCTATACAGACCAATTTGATACCTCTTTCGCTCAAATGGCAGATGTGTACACAGCAACAATTAAAGACATACAGCCGGATGGCCCATACTACTTACTCGGCTGGTCGTTAGGAGGGGCTCTGTGCCAAGAAGTTGCTTCTAGATTAGAGAAAGACAACAAAGCTATCCAATTCATCGGCTTGTTAGATTGCTATGTCCCTGGCACAGAAATCGCTGCAGACCAATGGAGCTCACCACAGGCTAAAGAGACACTAATGTCTCACTTAGAACTTCTATTGGGTGAACTTACCGATCACCAAAAACAAGCTTGTCTAAACGTATTTAATAGCACCACACCCAACCATTGGCCACAGGCCTTTAATACTTGGCTGTATCAACAAAGCTTTGACTCACACACTGCTGAGAATGCAAGGCAAATGCTCTTTAGTTGGGCGGTAGAGCAGCACATGAGGGCACTTTGTCATCAATATCAACTACCAAAAATCAAGACATCACTTCATGCCTATTGGGCTGGTGAGCCAGATGGAAGGTGCCACTTGCTGGAAGATAAGCTTACGCAGCTCAACCAGCTGTCCGCCAGCAAAATCTATAAGACAGACCATCAAGGAATAGTACAAGATAGTTTGTTGATCCAAGAGTTAGTTAATACTTTATCTGATGATAACGAATTCGGCAGGATAAGCTCATCTAAAGATTTTTCCGTATAAGACATGAAGTATGAAGATGTAAATTAAAGAAATTTTCTCTTTAACGGTTTATTTCTCATACTAAAAGAAAGTAGAATACCCAATGATAATGATTATCAATATTCACAACATTACTATTGCTATAACTAAAGGGTAAATTAATGAATTCTAGGTTTGTTTTAAGTTCTATCGCTATCGCCGTCTCACTTTCGATAAATGCTCTTTACGCTGAGGAAGCAGGCACTACATCTCAACAGTTAGATACATTAAAAGTAGAAGGTTCTCAAGAAGAAAGCGCCGTTGGCCCTGACTTCAGTTATGTTGGTGAAGTTAGCCGCACAGCAACAAAAACAGATGTACCCTTAGTAGAAACACCTCAAGCGGTATCTGTTGTAACGCGTGAGCAAATGGATGACCGCGAGATTATTAGTATTGCAGATGCGTTGAAATACACGCCTAGTATTCAAGCGAACTTCTACGGTGAAGACAACAAGCAAGACTGGTTTATCATTCGTGGTTTCAAGCAAGCCAACAATGGTTTGTACCAAGACGGCACACGCCTTTATTCATCTGGCTTTTACAGCTGGCAAATTGACCCTTACGCTTTAGAGCGTGTTGAAATTGCCCGTGGACCAACTTCTACCTTAAATGGTCAAATGCCACCAGGTGGCGTTATTAATCTCATTAGTAAGCGTGCACAATTAGAAGAAGACACTGGCCAAGTATCTGTAAAAATTGGTTCCTATGACCGTAAAGAAGTCGACTTTGATGTCAACAAAGCCATCAGTGATGACATGGCCGTTCGTGTTGTCGGCCTTGTACGTGAAAACGGCACACAAGTAGACGGCCTTGAAGCAGAACGTACCTTCATCGCCCCTTCTTTAACATGGGCATTAAGTGATGAGACTAACTTAACTCTCCTTGCCAGCTACCAGAATGACGACTCCGACCCATACTTACAGTTTTTACCTTTAACAGGCACCTTAGACGAAGCAAGCTATGGTTACATCAGCGACAGCACATCTTTAGCTGATCTAATTGGTTACTCTGATTGGGAAACTTATCAACGAGAACAAACCTCTGTAGGTTATGAGTTAGAACACGCTTTCAGTGATAACCTTACTTTCGCGCAGTCAGCTCGTTTCAGTCATATGGACATAAAACTTCGACAGTTTTACTACTACGCCGCTGCCAGTAATCTAAATGCTTTTTACAGTGGTGATAACCAAGCCCTGATCGGTGCCAGTGTAAACGATGGTAGTTCTAACGCCTTTAATATAGACAATCGATT
This sequence comes from Marinomonas sargassi, assembly GCF_025716875.1. Taxonomy (GTDB): domain Bacteria; phylum Pseudomonadota; class Gammaproteobacteria; order Pseudomonadales; family Marinomonadaceae; genus Marinomonas; species Marinomonas sargassi. The sequence continues at coordinate 349,989 of NZ_JAOVZB010000001.1, forward strand.
CATCTTTACCCCAGATACACACCACACAGTTTTAGCTGGTGTTGATTACCAGTTTCTCGATATCAAAGACACTACTTATGATGGAGACGTTCTCGCTTCAACAACTTCAGTAGCAACAGGAGCAGTATTTGACCTTAGCACATCAAACTCTTTTGACGACATTTACTTCTTCAGCGCCACCACTCAATCTTTGCTTACAGATGATGACTTGGAAACAACCAATACAGAAAATAAGCAACTTGGTTTCTATCTGCAAGATCAAATTACGGTTACAGATAACTTATCCCTTCATGCAGGCATTCGTTACGACGACACTGAAACCACAATCCACAACACCTCTACCAATGCAAAAACTGAAGTAGAAAATGGGGAGCTAACCAGCAGCTTAGGTGCTTCATATAAGTTAGGTAATGGATTCGTTCCTTACGCGCGTTATGCAGAGTCTTTCACGCCTAGCATAGCGTTTGATGCTGACGGTAACCAAGCTGAACCTGAATATGCATCTTTGTATGAAGCGGGTATTAAGTTTCAGCCAACATCGTTTGATGGTTACGTTGCTCTAGCAGCCTACCAACTAACGCGTGAAAATGTTGCCCAAGGTACCAGTGGCTCGAGCTCATTCAAACAAGTGGGTGAAGTTCGTAATATCGGTGCGGAGCTAGAAGCGGTTGTAAACCTAAACCGCTCTTTGACGGTTATTGGTAACCTAAGCGTGGTTGATTCAGAAATCACAGATGACACGACTAGCAGCATTATTGGTAATACGCCTGTGCAAGTGGCAGAAAACTTAGCATCCTTATGGGCGAACTATAAGTTCCTTGGAGGGTCTTTAAATAACCTTACACTAGGTGCTGGTTTGCGCCACGTAGGCGAAAGCTATACTTCAAATACAAATAGTGACACAGTTCCCTCTTTCACTCTTCTTGACGCTTCTGCAAGCTATCGTTGGAACGATTACAAATTCCAGCTAACGGCTAAAAACGTATTAGATAAAGAGTACGTAGCCACCTGTTCTAGCGATACAACATGCTTCTACGGTGACCGCCGCAACGTCATTGCGAGCATGACTTATGACTGGTAACTCTTGTAACCTGCAAAATACTCTGCCCTCTGGGCAGAGTATTTCTGTGCAAGGTGATGTGTACAGCATTAGCCTCCCTTCAGGCTCCGTAGAAGTCCATAAAAATAACGATGGCCAAGGTAAGCTGACTCATTTAAGCACCTCTTCTAAAGAGTTGATTCAAGGCTTAGCTTCACTAGTTGTGTACTATCCGGAACTAAAATGCATACTGCTTGAAAGCCCTATTGCCGAAGATCTTGATGATTTAGTGTCATTAAATTCAGAGGGGCAAAGCATCTTATGGCGTGAAGTTTTACTGCAAATTCCTTCTTACTGGCTGAAAAAAGAGACTCGCCTCCCTTTCCCCCACAAGCAGGTATTGAGCAATCAGGGCTATCACCCAATCCGCCCTAAGCCTCAAAAAGGCGAATTATACCGACGCTATATTCCTCAGCTACAGCAAGAAATTGCTTTATATGGTTTGGAACTAGAGGAACATTTGGAACTTTTCCACAAATGGCAAAACAATGCTCGGGTTGCGGTTTTTTGGGATCAAGCGGATTCTTTAGAAGAACATAGAGGCTACTTAAAAGATCAACTTGCAAACAACAAAAACCAGCTACTAATCGCGTATTTAAACGACGAACCATTTGCATACATAGAAGCTTACTGGGCAAAAGAAGATCGTATAGCGCCTTATTATAACGCCGGAGATTACGACCGGGGCATACATATGCTGGTTGGGGAAGAGAAACATCGTGGCCCCCATAAAGTCGCTGCATGGCTCCCGTCTGTTTGTCATTTCCTATACTTGTCCGACCCTAGGACCCAGAGAATTGTTAGCGAGCCAAGAGCAGACAACCAGAAAATGATCCATTACTTACAAACTTATGGGTTTGCCAAATTAAAGGAGTTTGACTTTCCTCATAAACGATCAGCCTTAATGAGCCAATTACGAGATGCATTTTTCAGTCTGCCGTTTTAAAACGTATCTCAGAAGCAGCCCACTTAATGTGGCTAACTATAAACACCTTGCATGGATAATAGTGAGATTAACATGATTAATAAGATTGAAGAGTATGACGTTCTAGCCATAGGATTTGGCCCTGCGAACTTATCCGTCGCCATAGCACTGGAAGAGCAGTCTCAAAGTAAAAAACTGAGCTATTGTTTCTTAGAACAAAAGCCGAATTTCGTCTGGCATGGGGGGATGCTACTCAATGGCACTCGCATGCAAATTTCTTATTTAAAAGACCTAGTAACGTTACGTAATCCAACTAGCCAATACAGTTTTATTAATTATCTGCACTCTCATAATAGACTTAATGCATTCATTAACCTTGGCCATCAAAATCCATCTCGCGTTGAATTTAACGATTACTTATCTTGGGTAGCTGAGCAGTTTTCGCCAAATGTTCATTATGGACAAAGAGTCGTCAGTATTGAGCCAATTGAAGACGATGGTGATGTCTCTAAAGTTAAAGTGATTTCATCTAACATTCATGGTGATAAAACAGTTCGCATTGCAAAAAACCTGATTGTTGGTATGGGTGGAATGCCCAAACTACCTAAGGCATTCAAGAACTTGAATCATGATAAAGTTATCCATTCTTCCAAATATAAGATATGGCAAGAAACCGATAAAGAGCTACCAAGCAACCCCAAAATAGCCGTCGTTGGCGCAGGACAAAGTGCAGCTGAAATTTTCGTCGACCTTGCTGATAAATATAGCGAAGAAGGTGAAATTCATATGATCAACCGCCGTTTTGCATTACACCCAGCGGATGATAGTCCATTTGTAAATGAAATTTTCGACCCTGAGTTTACAGACCATGTCTACTCGAGTGAGCAGCAAGAACGTGACTCAATACTAGAGCGTTTTAGCGCAACAAATTATTCCGTTGTCGATACTGAAGAGCTTAATGCCATTTATGAGCGACTTTATTTACAGAGGGTCACAGGGAAAGGAAAACACCAATACTTGCGCTGTCATGACATTCAAGAAGTTGGTGTCAAAAATAACCAAGTGGCTGTTCGACTTAAAGACCAGCTTAGTAATGAGCAGAACTGGCATAACTATGATGCAGTCGTATTGGCAACAGGTTATCGCTACGACGAATTCAATCACCTATTAAATAATTTAGAGCCTTTCATGACAAAAGGTAAAGTCGAGCGTAATTACCGTATGCCAATGAAGGAGAATTGCAGTGTGAATGTCTTTTTACAAGGCTGCTGCGAGTCATCCCATGGAATTAGTGACACATTATTATCAGTCTTAGCATTACGTTCGCAAGAAATTGTGGGTGCATTATTAGCACTAGAGAACAAACCTAAAGAAGCGGCTATCTCCTAGCCCTAAAAAGGCACAGGTATATTAAGTTGCCACACAAGCTTATCTAGAGTTTGTGTGGCTCACCCTGTTATTAACGGATAAGGCTTCCCTGATTTCCAGTCCGTTAGCTCAATAAGAGAAACCTCCACTGAGGATAACCAAGAGACAGAAATCACCCCCCAGCCAAAGCTAAAGGTCTGAACGCAATATTCTTTATCATGCCACATCACCAAATAGCACTGATCTGTTTTGAGGCTTTGAGAGCAATTCAGCTGTGTAATACCATCTACTAAGCCATGTCCCGCTGCTTTCAAAACCGCTTCTTTAGCTGTCCATAGTTTAAAAAAGCTTTCATCTTGGTTTTGGCATGCTAACAAACAGTTCTTTTCTTCTATGTGAAAGGCTATATCCTGAACACCCCCTAAATCTTCAGTAGACTTATAGAGCTCCACATCGATGCCTATTGAGTTATAGTCACTTGCTAATGAGCCAATAACAACACAGTCATTACTATGACTTAAATTAAAAGAAATTTGAGTCGGGACTAGTTTAGAAAATCTTGCAGCCTTTAAATCAACAAATGGCTTACCTGATTCAAGCGTTAAAAAACGCCAATCTGCTTCACGGCAAATTGGGAAACGCGTGGATAAAATGAAACGTTTGAAGGAATGAGAGAAAATATAGTTTCTTTGAAGGTGTTTAAAGTGAAAAGCGTTGGCTTTATTTTTTTCACCAGTACTCAGTGTATTTTCAATCAAGAATGGAGCTTGGCAAACATCAATATGCAGAATCATATTATTAATCCTGACCCTGCATATTGCATTAACCCACCTTTAAATACTAAAGCTGGCACCACAGCCACATGTAGAAGTGGCATTTGGGTTTTGTACAGTGAAGCGAGAACCTTCTAGGTTTTCTTTATAGTCCACTTCAGAGCCGACAAGATATTGAAAGCTTAGCGCATCAACAACCAAACTTACGCCGTCTCGTTTCACTTCTGTGTCGTCTTCTTGATACTCTTCATCAAAGGTAAAGCCATATTGAAAGCCTGAACAACCACCGCCAGTCACATAGACACGCAACTTAAGACGATCATTCTCCTCTTCCTCTACCAAAGATTTCAACTTCGCAGCCGCCGCCTCTGTAAACTCAATAGGATCTACTGATTCAACACTACTCATTTTAATACCACTACATTGTTAGAAATTGGGCGAATTATGCTATTAACCTAGTATTTCAGTCAAGTATTGATCAGTGTTCGCGAGTTGAGCGGAAGCGCACTTCAGGCCATTTTTCTTCAGCCATCATCAAGTTCACTCGTGTTGGCGCAAGGTAAGTCAGGTGACCACCACCGTCGATTGCCAAATTATCTCGACATTTATTCTGGAACTCTTCAAACTTCTTCGGATCATCGCATTCAACCCAGCGAGCCGTATTGACATTAACCGCCTCATAAATACATTCCACCTTGTATTCATCTTTAAGACGGTAGGCAACCACTTCATATTGCAGCTGACCAACAGCGCCTACAATCAAGTCATTATTACGCTGCGGCATAAACAACTGGGTAGAGCCCTCTTCTGATAATTGCTGGAGTCCCTTTTGTAGCGCTTTCATTTTCATTGGGTCTTTCAAACGTACGCGACGGAAGAGTTCAGGTGCGAAGTGAGGAATACCAGTGAACTTTAAATCTTCACCTGCAGTGAAAGTATCACCAATTTGAATCGTACCGTGGTTATGCAAACCGATAATGTCGCCGGAAAAGGCTTCTTCCACACCTTCCCTATCACCAGCAGTAAAAGATACGGCATCGGTAACCTTAATATCTTTGCCAATACGACAATGGCGCATCTTCATGCCACGACTATAAGTACCCGAACAAACTCGCATAAAGGCAATGCGGTCACGGTGTTTAGGGTCCATATTGGCTTGAATTTTAAAGATAAAACCAGAGAACTTATCTTCGACTGGAGCAACCGAGCGGCTATTGGTTTCACGTGCTAAAGGCGATGGTGCCCATTCCACAAAGCCATCCAGCATTTCGCGAATACCAAAATTAGACAGTGCCGTACCGAAAAATACAGGGGTAATTTCACCCGCTAAGTAAGCATCATGCTCAAACTCGTAACTTGCACCACGCACTAACTCGATTTCTTCCACATAAGCTTCCCAGTCGTCACCTAGTAGCTCTTTTGCTTCATCCGATTCCAAACCTTCAATGCGAATATCGTCCATCAAGGTATGGCCACGACCACGAACAAAAACATGAATCGTATCGGTATAAAGGTTATACACACCTTTAAAGAAGTCACTCATTCCGATCGGCCAAGTGATAGGTGCAGCGGCGATTTTCAAAACACTCTCTACTTCGTCCAACAACTCAATTGGGTCACGAATATCTCGGTCCATTTTGTTAATGAAGGTCAAAATTGGTGTATCACGTAGACGACACACATCCATTAATTTAATGGTTCTATCCTCTACACCTTTTGCCCCATCAATCACCATTAATACAGAGTCTACGGCGGTAAGGGTACGATAGGTATCTTCGGAGAAATCTTCGTGCCCCGGTGTGTCCAGCAGGTTGACTGTGCGGTCTTTGTAGGGAAATTGCATAACAGAAGAGGTAATAGAGATACCACGTTGCTTCTCCATGGCCATCCAATCTGAGGTGGCATGCTTGTCACCTTTGCGACCTTTTACTGAGCCTGCTGTTTTGATCAACTCACCTAACAACAAAAGTTTTTCTGTAATGGTTGTTTTACCGGCATCAGGGTGGGAGATGATAGCAAAGGTTCGACGTTGCTCAACTTGGTCAATAAAGGCTTGGGACATGGTTTGTGGTCTTCTATTTAGTGCATAAAACGCCACTCCAGAAGAACGACGTAACAAGGTGGTTAAAATTAAGAGGGGTATTTTCGCTGATTTAATGACAATTCACAATCAACAAAGCGATCTATTCATTTCTCGGTAGCGTTGTAGCCATAAATAAAATCTAACTTACTTTTCACTACCGCCGGCACAACGGAAGAGACAGCTCTTAAACCGTTGAGCTTGATTTTCCCTAGCACACCGCCGTGCATATGATATAAAGCAGCATTATTCTGTGACATATTTTGTATACGTGTGACTCGTGGCTTTCGCTCCAGTTCATAACGCATTAGTGCTTCATCCAAGGGATATTTTGATACCTGCTTAGCAAGCACATACGCATCCTCGATAGCCATCGCCGCACCTTGCGCCATGAAAGGTAGCATTGGATGACAAGAGTCACCCAAAAGCACAACCCGATTTTCAAACCAAGTTGGTAATTCGTCTCGCCCTTTCAGTGCCCATAGGAAGGATTCATCTACTGAGTCTAAAATGGCTTTCACCTCAGGGTGCCAGTTGGAAAAAGCGGCTTTAAGCTGGTTAACATTCCCTTCTTCAACCCAAGATTCAGACAACCAATCGTCGCGCTCTTCCACTGCCACAAAATTAACATATTCGTAACCACGTAAATAATAGGTAACAAAATGACGATTGGGACCAACCCAAACGCAAGCGTCTGGTTTTATATCCACTTTTAAATTACTGACAGGGACAATACCTCGCCACGCCACCTGCTTCATAAAAAGGGGGTTTTCCAAGCCTAACATGAGGTCACGAATTTTAGAGTGAATACCATCCGCACCGATCAAAAGATCAGTTTCAAGTTGTCGTCCATCTGCTAGATGCACTCGAACCCCTTGACCATGGGGAACCTGCTCGTATCGCACAACCTCTGAATTAAGTTTTAGAGTTACGCCTGCTTTTTCACACAGCTGAACAAGCACCTTATGCAGATCTGCCCGATGTAAATGCCAGTATGGGGCGCCATAATCAGAAACGGCCTGATCTCCTAAAGGGACTTTGAGGTAATAAGTACCAGATTGGTAATCTCGTATCGACGCATTTTGGGGGGCAAAGGCATAAGCTTGCAGTTCTTTATCAATTTCTAGGGCACGTAATACTTTGAAAGCGTTGGGGCTAATTTGTAGGCCAGCACCCACCTCACCAAACTTCTCAGCTTTTTCACAGACAGTCACCCTCATCCCAAATTTAGCAAAGGCTAACGCCGCAGTTAAACCACCTATGCCAGCACCTGAAATAACAACTTGCTCGATCTGCCCCACCAATGCACCTTCCTTACGTTTCGTAAACTAACTTCACATTGTACTGCGAGTGATTCTACTGCAAATAAATAAGCCATGACCACAAAACCCCATAGAAAAGACCACTCTAATATCGAAAAACTCTGGCTCAATCCTTGCTTTATTTAGTCAGTAGTGAGAAAACATTATTTGCAGTGACATATATACAACTGCGGGTATATAACTAGATATCACTTTATATGACGCGACACCGTCTCTGTTTGATTGGGACAACGCAAAAAATTAAAGTAGGTGAAATGAGCAATTCATTCGCTCACCTCCGGCTTAATAAAAAGAACGAGGTACACATGGAAAAATTAACTAGCCAATATCCATCATCAGATTTTTATGACGAATTAATCGATAATGAAGGCAACCCAAGACCACCAGCCAAACAATTATTAGGCTATTTAGACAGTCTATCCGAAGAAGAGCTTGAGCATAAACGCACCACTGCAGAAGCCACCATTAAAGAAATGGGAATCAGTTTCACTGTTTACTCAGATGAAGGAAATATAGACAGAGCTTGGCCTTTTGATATCGTCCCACGCACAATCAAAGCATCCGACTGGAAAGTCGCTGAAGCTGGCTTAAAACAAAGACTTACAGCGCTTAACATGTTTATTGATGACCTATATCACGATCAAAATGTGATTAAAGATGGCATCATTCCAGAGCACATCATTACTGATTCAAAAAATTTCCGACCTGAGTGTATTGGTGTGTCACCTGCTTACGGTGTTTGGGCACATATCTGTGGTACAGACTTAGTACGTGATGAAAATGGCGACTTCTTTGTTTTGGAAGATAACTTACGCGTACCATCTGGTGTTTCTTATATGCTAGAAAACCGCGCCATCACTAAACGTGTTTTACCTGAACTATTTGAAAACGACTCCATTCTTCCTGTTAATAGCTATACGGCACAATTATTTGACTCTCTTGCTTCTCTCTCTCCTAGAGACATAGAGAACCCAGAAATCGTTGTATTAACACCGGGCATTTATAACTCCGCCTACTTTGAGCACGCTTTCCTTGCACAACAAATGGGCACGGAGCTAGTTGAGGGCAGCGATTTATTCGTTGATACCGATGATTGTGTCTATATGAAGACCATTAATGGCCCTGAGCGAGTTGATGTCATTTATCGCCGTATCGACGACTTATTCATTGACCCAGAAGCCTTTGACCCAGAGTCAGTTTTAGGCGTCGCAGGTTTAATGCGTGCATGGAAAAAGGGCAACGTTGCCCTTGCCAATGCACCAGGAGCAGGCGTTGCGGACGATAAAGTCGTTTATGCCTATGTACCAGAAATCATTCGTTACTATCTAAATGAAGAGCCCATTCTCAACAACGTTGAAACTTACTTGTGTGACGACCCAGAGCAAAGAGCCTATGTTATAGAGAATCTAGACAAGCTTGTGGTGAAACCAGCCAATGAATCTGGCGGTTACGGCATGCTAGTAGGGCCCCACTCAACTAAAAAAGAGCAAGCGCTATTTGCTGAGCTCATCACTAAAAACCCGCGTAATTATATCGCTCAGCCGACATTGAAACTGTCTACTGCTGCGACATTGATTTCCAAAACATCCTTAGAACCTCGCCACTTGGATCTTAGACCTTTCATCATTCAAGCAAAAGACACCTATGTCACCACGGGTGGCTTAACCCGTGTTGCTATGAAGAAAGGCTCCCTTGTCGTCAATTCGTCACAAGGTGGTGGTAGTAAAGATACTTGGATTGTGGAAACAGAGGGGGAATAATTATGCTATCTCGAGTTGCAGAACGTTTATATTGGAGCGCCCGTTACCTAGAGCGCGTTGAAAACACCGCCCGCTTAGTCAGCGTATACGATGACCTGATGTTTGACCTTCCAAAGAACATTGAAGATTCTTGGTACAGCCTAATTGAGATATTAAGCGGCGAAGACACATTTGAGCAGCGCTATAAAGTAAAAGACGAACGTAATGTCGTGAAGTTTTTGTTGGCAGATGACACCAACCCAAACTCCATGCTGTCTTCTTTGAAAATGGTTCGCGAAAACATCCGCACCACCAGAGACGTAGTACCGAAAGAAACATGGGAACTGGTAAACGAGCTAGACTTATACGCTCAACAAAATATCAAACAAGGTATTAACCGCTCCAACCGTCACCTTTTCTTGAATACCATCATTGAAGGTTGCCAGAAAATCATCGGCTTATTGGCTGGTACTATGAGTCGTGATGCTGGCTGGCACTTTATTATCATGGGCCGCTATTTAGAGCGTGCTGACATGGGTACTCGTATTCTAGACGCCGCCGTTTCTCTAATGCTCAATTCAGAGCCTGAAACCCGCATCCAATTAGGTAATGTTACTTGGGCTAAAGTACTTAAATCTCAAAGTGCTTATCTAGATTACCGTCGTACAGTCAGAACCTCTATTAATGGTGCAAAGGCGACAACCTTCTTGTTAAACGACCCTAACTTCCCTCGTTCTTTAGAGTACTGCTTCCAGCAATTAGTGAGTGCAGCGCAAAAGTTACCAAGATCAAATGACATCACCAAGCAGATAGAGAAAGTCATGGCTTTCCAATACCCATTGCCAAGCTCTGAAGCTTTGAATGAAGATTTTCATGATCATTTAAATAGCATACAGCTCACCATCATTGAGATTAACGGTAAAATTACTGAGAACTGGTTCCAGTTTCAGCAAGGAGACGCTGCATGACCATCCGAGTCGCGATACAGCATAAAACAACTTATGAGTTTGACCGTTTCGTAAACGTTGCTCCACATGTTTTAAGGCTAAAGCCCGCAGCGCATTCACGCACAAAAATACACGGCTACTCGTTAAAGGTATTGCCAGAAGAGCATTTCATTAATCTTCAGCAAGATCCTTTTGGTAATTTTCAGACACGCTTAGTATTCCCAGAGAAAACCAACAAACTTGAGTTTTTAGTGGAAGTGATTGCTGACATGACAGTCATCAATCCATTTGATTTCTTTGTCGAAAAGTATGCAGAAGAATACCCTTTTGCCTACGACAAAGAGCTAAAAGCAGAACTTGAGCCTTACCTAAAAGTAACAGAATCATGTGCGCTATTAGATAAATGGCTATCGACCGTTGATCGTGAAAGCAAGCCGATCAATGATTTCCTAGTCATGATAAATAGCCGCCTAGCCTCTGAAATCGGTTACGGGGTTCGTTTAGAGCCCGGTGTACAAACCTGTGAAGAAACACTGACTCTTGAAAAGGGCTCTTGTCGAGACACCTCATGGTTACTAGTACAAATTCTACGTAGCCTAGGTCTTGCTGCTCGTTTTGCATCTGGCTACTTAGTTCAGCTCACAGCTGATGTTAAAGCACTCGATGGGCCATCAGGCCCTGAAGAAGATTTCACTGATTTGCACGCATGGTGTGAAGTCTTCCTACCGGGCGCTGGCTGGGTCGGCTTAGACCCAACGTCAGGCTTATTTGCTGGTGAAGGTCATATTCCATTAGCTTGTACACCTGAGCCTGCTTCTGCTGCACCTATCACAGGGTTTGTTGATGAGTGTGAATGTGAATTTGGTTACAGCAATATTGTTACCCGTATCCACGAAGACCCCCGTGTTACCAAGCCTTATGCTGAAGGTGAATGGGAAGTCATTAAAGCCCTAGGTTATGCGGTAGATAAACAGCTTGAAGAAGGCGATGTTCGCCTAACCATGGGCGGCGAGCCGACCTTTGTCTCTATAGATGATATGGACTCTGAGCAATGGAATACTGGCGCATTGGGTGCTGATAAGCTCAAGTTAGCGAAAGATTTATTGCTGCGTATGAAGCAAGAGTTTGGTGCTAATGGTTTATTACATTATGGCCAAGGTAAATGGTATCCAGGTGAGGAAGTACCTCGTTGGGCTCTAGGTTGTTTCTGGCGCACAGATGGTGTTGCTCTATGGAACGACACTAAGTACCTAGCCCGCGTTGACAAAGACTACAAACACACGATTGATGACGCTCAAGCCTTCGGCGAGCTGTTATGTAACAAGCTAGCGCTTAACCCGCAATACCTACAAAACACCTACGAAGACACCCTATATTATCTATGGATGGAACAGTCATTACCGGAAGGGGCTGACCCAACCAAAGCCGATTTAAAAGATGATCTAGAACGTCGTCGTTTGGCTAAATTATTAAGCCGAGGTTTAAGCACAACAACAGGTTTTATCCTGCCGCTTGAGTTTGATGCCAGCAACAACAGCTGGAACAGTTCGCTTTGGCCAATGCGAAGCAACGTTATCACCTTGATTCCCGGTGATAGCCCAATGGGTTACCGTTTGCCTCTTAACTCTTTACCTGCGCAGGCAGAAGAGGACCGCATTCCAGAGCGTGACCCATTTGAGCCACGTCAGCCATTGGCTTCCCGTAAGGACAATCCAATACTAGAAAGTGTCGCGAAACAACACTTTGCCAAAGCGTCTGAGCAACCCGCTCTAGCACCAGAAAAAACATTGAAAAATGTCGTACGCACAACTTTATGTATTGAACCACGTGACGGGCGCTTACACATATTCATGCCGCCTATGACACACCTTGAACACTTTGTTGATGTACTTGGTTACATAGAAAGTGTGGCAAAAGAGTTAGATCTACCTGTGGTCATTGAAGGCTATGAGCCACCGAAGGATTCTCGCTTGCAGAAGTTCCTTATCACTCCAGATCCGGGTGTTATTGAGGTAAACATTCACCCTGCAGCAAGCTGGGAAGATCTCGTACACAATACAGAGACTCTCTACCACCAAGCCTACTTATCACGCCTTGGCGCTGAGAAGTTTATGTTAGATGGCCGCCATACAGGCACAGGTGGTGGTAACCACGTTACCCTAGGTGGTATCACACCTGCTGACAGCCCTCTGTTACGCCGTCCTGAACTATTGCAAAGTCTGGTGACATTCTGGCAACACCACCCGGGTCTTTCTTATCTTTTCTCAGGCATGTTTATTGGCCCAACCAGTCAGGCACCTCGTCCTGATGAAGGTCGCGACGAAGCACTCTATGAAATGGAGATTGCTTTCCAGAATATGCCGGAAGGCTTGGTAGATGAGCCTTGGCTTGCAGACAGGCTAATGCGTAACCTGCTGGTGGATATCACAGGTAATACACATCGTTCTGAATTCTGTATTGATAAACTTTATGCTGCTGGTACATCAAGTGGCCGCCAAGGTTTATTGGAATTCCGTGGCTTTGAAATGCCGCCACACCCGCATATGTCATTAGTGCAAATGCTGCTATTACGTTGTTTAGTCGCTCGCTTCTGGAAAGAACCTTATAAGAAACCTTTGGTTCGCTGGGGCACTAGCTTGCACGATAAATTCATGCTGCCGCACTTTGTTTGGCAGGATATTAAAGAAGTGGTCGAAGATTTACAGCGCCACGGCTTACCTTTCAAATTAGATTGGTTAGCACCTTTTGAAGAGTTCCGTTTCCCCCATTACGGTCGTCAACAGATCGATGATATGGAAATCGAACTACGCTGGGCAATTGAGCCATGGCATGTATTGGGTGAAGAAATCACAGGCTCTGGCACTGCACGTTATGTGGATTCTTCGGTTGAGCGTCTACAGGTCAAGCTTTCTGGCTTAACGGATAACCGTTATGTCCTCAGCTGTAACGGTCGCCGTGTGCCGATTCGATCAACTGGCCGCAAAGGTGAATATGTCGGTGCTGTTCGCTACAAGGCATGGGCGCCGCCATCAGCGTTGCATCCAACACTAGGAACAGACACACCACTAGTGTTTGATATCATAGACACTTGGAATGGTTTATCGGTTGGAGGTTGTACATACCATGTATCGCATCCGGGTGGCCGAACCTACGACAATGTTCCTGTGAACAGTAACGAAGCTGAAGCCCGAAGGGTTAACCGTTTCTGGGATCATGGCTTCACGCAAGGTACTTTATCGCCGCCTCCGGCATTCAGTGCATTACGTGGATTCTACCCCCATGACGGTGAGCCAAAACCTATGGCACCACCAGCGGAAGAGCCAATGGATGAATATCCACATACACTCGACCTAAGAAAGCAGTATAATGTTCTCTAATAATTCGTTTTTAGGCACAAGCACATTATGCAATTTCAAACAGGTTCTTTTGTAACATCGGTAATCGATGAGCAACCGATGTTACCTTTCACCTACCCAGCTCCCGTGAATGCTTATGATGAAGCATTCACGGAAGAGCGACTTCCTAGACCGCACTGGCAATCACTATTAAATCGTATCGGTAAGTTTACGGTTGACGAAATGCTCGACCGCCAGCGTCGCGCCCAGCGTATTCTTAGGGAAGACGGTGCAACCTATAACCTAACCAGTGACCCGTTAACACCCAGCGTTTGGTCCCTCGACCTTATCCCAAACATTATATCCAGCGATGAGTGGAGCACAGTAGAACAAGGTTTAGCTCAGCGCTCACATTTATTTGACCTTATTTTAAAAGACATTTACGGGCCTCAAGAACTCATAAAGAATGGCATCATTCCCGCAGAAATCATTTACAGCCACCCGGGATTTTTACGCCAATGTCATGGCGTTACTTTACCAAGCGAACACAATTTACTCTTACACGCCGTTGATTTAGTACGAGATGCACAAGGGCAGTTTCAAGTGATTGGTGACCGAACTCAAGCACCAAGCGGCGCAGGTTATGCTCTCGAAAACCGCACGGTCATCTCTCGTGTTATCCGTGGTAGCTTTCGTGACAATCAGGTCCGCCGTTTAAGAGCGCACTTTCAGTCATTAAAAAATATGCTGTCTTCTCTTGCCGCAGAATGGACCGACACACCTCGCATCGTCATGTTAAGCCCCGGTGCCTTAAGTAGTACTTATTTCGAGCAGGCTTATTTATCAAATTACCTTGGTTTTCCATTAGTACAAGGCAGCGACTTAACTGTTCGTAATGGCGCCGTATGGATGAAATCCCTTAACGGCCTAGCCAGAGTGGATGTCATTTTACGTCGCGTTGAAGACGTGTATTGTGACCAAGCCGAACTTAAGTCGGACTCTTACTTAGGCGTGCCGGGTTTGTTAGAAGTGGTTCGTGCAGGCAATGTAGCATTGGCAAACCCGCTAGGCAGCGGTATTTTAGAGTGTCCTGCTTTAGTGAAGTATTTGCCAGAAATCAGCCAATTCTTAACTGGCCAAACGCTATCACTCCCTTCTGTAGCAACATGGTGGTGTGGTGATGCCAGTGACATGGAATACGTTGCCAATAACATAAGCAACCTGATCATTAAGCCGGCTATTCGTAGCCGAACAAGTCCAAGCATTTATGGCCACAAGCTCAATGAAAGTGAGCAACTTGAAGCTTTAGAAAAGATCAAAAAAGCACCGCACCTTTATACCGCTCAAAGCTATATACCGGGTTCTAGAACCCCCCTTTGGATAGACAATACATTACAGTCTAGACCTAGCTTGCTTCGAGCTTTTACTGTGTCCCATCCAACTGCAGAGACCAACGGATACAATGTCATGCCGGGTGGGCTATCTCGTGCAGGCGAATCTCAAAATGAAGAAATCGTATCCAATATATCTCAGTCAAAAAGTAAGGACACTTGGGTTATTGCCTCTGAACCAGAACAATGGGTACAGAGCTCAGCAGACCAAGTGCTACTACAAAACGAAGCATTACAAACTAACCTGCCAAGCCGTGTGGTCGAGAACCTATTCTGGATGGGGAGATATGCCGAGCGTGCCGAGGTTGGTATGCGCTTACTTCGAACTGTTTTCAAACAAATGAATGGGGTTGACCCACTACCAGAAGAAAGCCAGCGTACCCTATTAGAAATGGTATCCACACAAACTGGTTGCTTACCTGGCTTCATGGAAGCAGACGAAGAAATGCTGGCTGAACCAGATACTGAGTTAGTATCCATTATTACCGATGCTAACCGCGCAGGGTCAATCAAATCAAACCTTCAAGCCATGCTAAGTTGTGGTGAGCAAGTAAAAGAAATGCTGTCTGCGGACACCCGAATCATCATCAATGAACTGCGCGATAATATCCATGAACTCGACCGTGCTTATAGCAATGGTTTACCGGATGCCCCCGAGGACTCTCTCGATAGTTTGGTCACCTCATTATTAGCCTTATCAGGATTAAATAATGAAAGTATGTTGCGTGGTTTAGACTGGACTTTCCAAGAAATTGGTCGCCGTACAGAGCGGGCTCTGCAGACTGCCACACTGCTTCGTTCGGCATTAACTGAGCCTCTTCCCGCTGCACCACAACAACAAATTCTAGAATCGGTTTTATTAAGTGTGGAAGCATTAATCTCTTTCCGTCGTCGCTACCGAAATCGAGCGCGTGTCGCTTATGGTCTCGACTTGCTGATGATAGATGAAACCAACCCTCGCTCCTTACTTTACCAATTGAACCTGTTAGGGAAATACATCCAAGAATTACCAAGAAATGAGATTCGCACGGCTGGTTTAAGCCCTGAGAACAAGGTCATTTTGAAAGCACTAAACAGCATTCAGCTGGCTGACCTAGAAGCGCTAGCCAAAGTGGATGAGATTAGTGAAAGCAGGCAAGCGCTTGAAGAGCTGATGATTGATTTACAAGAACAGTTGGAAGAATTTACTGTGCTCATCAGCGACAAGTATTTTGATCACACCGCAGGACCACAGTCACTCATTACCGCCATTGGGGATAGCAGTTTATGAAGTACCGCGTTCGTCACATAACGGAATATCAATACGGAGCGCCTGTTAGCCTGTGCTATAACATGGCACATTTGCTGCCTAGGAATACCCAAAATCAAAGCTGTCTAAATCAAA
This sequence comes from Marinomonas sargassi, assembly GCF_025716875.1. Taxonomy (GTDB): domain Bacteria; phylum Pseudomonadota; class Gammaproteobacteria; order Pseudomonadales; family Marinomonadaceae; genus Marinomonas; species Marinomonas sargassi. The sequence goes on from NZ_JAOVZB010000001.1 coordinate 366,352, forward strand.
GAGTGAATATCAGCCCACCTCCTGTTTATCGCAACGACGGTGAAGATTACTTCGGCAATCAGACTTTTTATTTCTCAGTACAAGAAGCCCATAAAAAGCTCACCATTGATGTCTCAACACTGTTTGAGATTGAGCCATTACAGATTACAGAAGAGCAAATCCAAAGCTCCATTACCTGTGGTGAGTTACGCTCTTTAATCAATGCACCTCATACACCTGAGCTGCGTATGATCAAAGAGTACCTGCTTAACTCTCCGCAAATACGTCAATCGGATGAATTGAAAGAATATGCGCAAGGCACCTTTACCGATGACAAACCGGTATTGCAGGCAGCGTTGGAATTCACTCACAAGGTTTTTACTGAGTTCACTTTTGACCCCAATGCTACCACGGTAGCAACACCTTTAGAGCAAGTATTAGAGCAACGCAGCGGTGTATGTCAGGACTTTGCTCATCTCGCTATTGGCTGTTTACGCTCCGTAGGCATTCCAGCTCGCTATATGAGCGGCTACTTAGAAACCTTACCACCACCGGGGCAAGAAAAGCTCGTTGGTGCGGATGCTTCCCACGCTTGGTTTGCTGTCTTCGTCCCTAATATGGGCTGGGTTGAATTCGATCCAACTAATGATCTTATGCCGAAAGATCAGCATATTGTCGTCGGCTGGGGCAGAGACTATTCCGATGTAACCCCATTACAAGGGGTTATATTTGAGGGCGGTGGTGCGCAAGATTTAGCCGTATCTGTCGATGTTAGGCGCCTATAAAACGACTCGAACAGGGTTATGAAAAGCCTCCCTAGTGCGACAGATATGGTATGTAGAAGGGATATAGGGTAAGCTTCGCGCAAATATTGCTTAGCCCTATCATTGGCTTTGCACCCGCCTTTGATAAAACACGAGAACATCTATGAGTTTCAACGACCTTGGCCTTTCGGCCCCTATACTTCAAGCCATTAAAAACCAAGGCTACGACACCCCTTCTGCCGTTCAAGCACAAGCTATTCCCGCGGTTCTGAAAGGCCAGGATGTGATGGCGGCAGCACAAACAGGAACCGGCAAAACAGCGGGCTTTACCCTACCTTTGTTAGAACGTTTAAGCCAAGGTGAAGCTGCACAAAATAACCAAGTTCGCGCTCTAGTATTAACTCCAACACGTGAGCTTGCTGCTCAAGTGGCTGAAAGCGTAAAAGACTATGGAAAGCATTTATCATTAAAATCGACAGTGGTATTTGGTGGTGTAAAAATCAACCCACAAATGATGGCACTACGTCGTGGCGCTGACATCCTTATTGCGACACCGGGTCGTTTGATGGATTTGTACAATCAAAAGGCAGTGCGTTTTGATAAGTTAGAAATCTTGGTTCTCGATGAAGCTGACCGCATGTTGGACATGGGCTTTATCCATGACATCAAAAAGATTTTAGCCATACTACCGAAGAAGCGCCAAAACCTACTCTTCTCAGCAACCTTCTCAACAGAAATTCGTCAGCTGGCAAAAGGCTTAGTCAACGAGCCTGTTGAAATTTCAGTAACTCCTCGTAATGCAACAGCAACGACTGTCGAACAATGGCTTCACCCTGTCGATAAAAAGCGTAAAACAGAGCTATTAATTCAGTTGGTGAAAGAAGGAAAATGGGATCAAGCTTTGGTTTTTTCCCGTACTAAGCATGGTGCCAATAAGATCACTAAACTGCTGGAGGCAGCTGGAATTCGAGCAAGTGCAATCCATGGTAATAAAAGCCAAGGAGCACGAACACGCGCTCTAGCGGACTTTAAAGATGGTCGTATTCGTATTCTAGTAGCGACTGACATTGCAGCTCGTGGTTTAGATATTGAGCAACTGCCCCATGTAGTCAACTTTGACCTACCTGATGTAGCAGAAGACTATGTTCACCGCATCGGTCGCACTGGTCGTGCAGGGGCAACAGGGCAAGCTATATCATTGGTTTCAGCCGATGAACTTGATCAACTAAGAGCTATTGAGCGTCTCACACAGAAACTGATCGAGCGTCGCTATGAAGACGACTTCATGCCAGATCATATGCTGCCAGACACCACACTAGATACTCGACCTATCAAGCCTAAAAAACCTAAAAAACCAAAAGCACCTCGCTCTCACAACAATAGTGGGAACAATAATGGTGCTAAAAACAATGGAAACAAAAATAATCAAGGCAGACAGCGTTCATCTGGCCAAAAAGCAGAGATGACACCGGGGCAAGGCCTGCGCAGCAAGCCCTTAGCGCCAGCCCGTAAAAACAGAAAGCCAGCGCCTAAGCAAGACGCTTAACTGCCTGCTTTTCATTAAATACAGACATAAAAAAGCCCCAAAATATGGGGCTTTTTTATGTCTGAAATATTGGGTTAGTCAGCTATTCAATGAATCGCTGCTAGTTTTGAAATGCCGCAACAAACTCTCTAATACGTGCAGCATTCACTCCACGGTCACCACGGCCGATACGAGATACACTACGAATATCAACACGACTTGCTGCGCCTTCTGGTGTCACTACCACAACAATATCATCTGCAAATTGATACACAGGTGTACGGGCTGTTGCCTCAAAACGAAGCACATTTGAATCTTGTGCAATAATCTCCCACCCCATGACATCAGCTACACGTAACGCTTCAGAAAAAGCCTCAGACGGTGATTTACTAGACTGTATAGGCACAATATCTGGGTAAGCTTTCTTTTGTTGTTTTGCCACTTCTGGACCGCCATATTCTAAGGTGTTTCTCGCACCTTCACGGGTTTCATCTAATACCAAAAATACAGGTGGGTTATTTGTATCAGTAGAAATATCATGGATAGGAGGGAGGCGAACTTGTGGTTGAAGCTGAGAATAAATTGTCGGCGACAATAAACCTAAACCAATAAGTCCTGCCACTCCCGCTTTAATTGCACCGCAAGGATTTTTAACAATAAGTTGATAGATAAGTCCAACCACAGCTAGCGAAATTACAGCGTAAGCAATCGGGTTCATATAGTTTCGAGTCAACCTAAAACCAACAACCGGTTGCCATAAGTCCAAATGCGCACCAAACATCATAGTACCTATCGCCAACACAGCAATAATAGCGACGACCAACAAGGCAGTGCCGAGACGGGAGGAAGTATTACTCATTATTTATATTCCATTAGAAGTTAAAACGCCCTTAAATGGGAGTCACATACGCTTATATAAAGCACGCTTCAATTAGAATATTCAATTACGCCAGTAAAGATAAGCTTGGCAATACAAGCTCCTTTTTTACTCCATAGTTCAACTACTCATCTCATGCCCCCTAATAATAAACTGGCATAAAAAAGCCCCAAATATGGGGCTTTAGTGTTTTTTAAAAGGCGTATCAGAGATCCGTTCTTCTCTCTTTCAGGTAAAGATAAAAGGGCAACCCAAAAGACACACCAATTGTTAATGTGCCTAACACCGCCCAATATCGGTACGGTACTCGGCTTCTTTTACCATCGATAATAATAAAACCTAATAGAGCAATGGCTGATACCAGTACATCTAGCCATGCAAATACACTAATAGGGGTTACCAAGGCACTTTCTATAAACAATGCTATGTCGACACCATGATGAAAAAGCCAAGGCATAAAAGCGCCATATGGCAAAACCACACCAAAAACACTACATACTAGATAAAATACCTTCATTTCATCATCCTTGCTGACGTTGATATATTCCCCAATAAATATAGTGCTTTATCTTCTGCAAATAAGCTATTTATAGATTTTATAAACCAAACAATAACTTAGGCACCAGTTATACAACCAAAACACAGTTTATTTTTATCTAGGTCTCGAACATAAGCTGAGAAGTATGGTCCCCTTTGATTTGGTTCACCTTCACAGCTCCCTCCAAGCTCAATGGCTTTTTTATGCAACCGCTCAACTTCCTTTGCCGAGTCCACACCAAAGCCCAGCATAGTACCGTTACCATTTGTGGCTGATTCACCATCAAAAGGAAGCGCCACAGCAAATGCCATATCGTCATTTTGCCAATAGGTCATTCTGTCAGTCGCTAACACTTGCTTTGGCCCTTTCTGTTCAAAGAGTGAATCGTAAAATTTAACAGACGCTGTCATATCGTTTGTGCCCAGTACAAAGTAATTAATTTTCATTTTTCTATAGTCCTAAATTATGCAGAAATAAAAAGGGTGATGAGAGAAGGCAATGATGAAAAGTTTTTAATCTCCAGCAATAGCGGAAGCGAAATACTCCATGATTTCAGCTCGGGTCATTTCCTTAGTTTGATTTGAAAAACAATAGTAATGGGGACGCTGGTCACTAAAATATTGCATGTCCATCTCGATATTGTCTAAGCCTGAAAAGATACCCACTGGCATATTGTAAGCGCCTGTTTCTTTGAGCTTATAAAACAAGTGAGTACCACACTCCACACAAAAGCCACGTGTTGCCCATGCTGACGAGTCGTATTCCTTAATGCTTTGCTTCCCTTCAATAACCACCTCTGTACCGCATTGCACGGCAAAAAATGGCGCGCCGCCCCACCCACGACACGAGTCGCAATGGCACACAGTAAACTTAGGGTTAATTTCATTCGCCATGATGGTGACATCACCACATAGACACTGAGCCTTTGCTGTTAGCGTTAAGCTATCTAAATCTGACATTACATTTCCTCCTTTCAATAAAGCGGTTATAGCTAGGGAAGGGCTAGCGTATCGCTAGCTAATGACAGCCCTATGTCAGGGGTTGGGAACTATGATGAGTACTTCTGGAAATAATCTTCCAGCGTCATATCATGGGGAGGAAATGTTTCAGGCAGTAATATCAGGTCTTGTATTCTATCTAATCGAAAGTTTCTGAAGTTTTGCCGTAAACGGCACCAAGCCACTAAAATCCAGCTTTCTCTGGTACTTAATAAAGCAAAGGGCTCTACATCCCTTTCAGTTCTCTGCTTCATTTCGTCACTATAAAATATGCGTATTAGCTGAAAGTTTGTTAAAGCATTTTGCAAGATTGATAAATTATCACTACTTCTGTCACGCTCCTTCATTAGACTAAATTGCGTTCTTTCAGAGAGTAAATTGACCTTCTCTTTTGCTTCTCCACTTAAAATAGATTTAACCTTTGCTATAGCGTCCGAGTAGTCTTTAACTAAAGAAGCATCCTGATTATTCAACACCAACTGCTCAACCATAATTAGGGCATTCGCCTCACTTTCAGTAAACATAACGGGAGGCAGTCGATAATGGGACATCACCTTGTAGCCTTTACCCTCTTCCACATAAATCGGCACCCCCGCCTCTTCTAAGGCTCGGATGTCTCGATAAATAGTTCTTACACTCACTGAGAAGTGTTCAGCAAGTTCAGTAGCAGTAACTAAACTTTTTGTTTGTAAGCGAGTTGTCATCGCGGTTAAACGAGAAATGCGCTTCAGATCTCCATCACTCACAGTGATCTCCTAACAACCAATTAACAATGAGGTATTGCTTATCAAAATGAGCTTTTCTACCGACCAAATGATGTGTTTATCGACAAAGTCTATCTCGCGTTTCACACAGCAATAAGATAGTGTAACGAATACAATTTACTTTTACTTAGGCAGATAGAATGAACTTAGACAAATCTAAAAAACGCATCGCAAAGAAAGTAAAAATGGGCTTTAAAGGCTACCCTCAGGTTGAGTTTTCTTACTTTGGCGAAACAGAAGAAAAAGCCACTAAAGTAGTTGTCACTTTTACATTTGAAGAAGGTGCAGAGCCACAAGAGCAAAGCTTCACTAGCCAAGATGATGTGCGTGAAGATGAGGTTATTCAATCTGCCCTAGTTAAAATTATGGAACGTACTGATGCGAAGAGTGTTTTAGAGGTAGCAGGCACAGCGCTTATTTGAAGAAAAGTAAGAGGCGCTAAATCACGAAATTGTTATGTTCACCCTTTCGTGATTTATTAAATTGAGAGTCAGGTGTCAAAAATAACTAATGTTCCAGAACTCCCGGGAGCAACTGCATGATTCACCCCAATTGGGACAATATAAATCTCACCTGCATTAACAGTTATTGCTTCCGCTCCAACGATCAAATTAAGCTGCCCATCCATAACCAGTAAACCTTCTGGGTAATCATGTGATTCCTCAGGATAAGAGCGGCCATCCATACGCATTACCTTAATATTCGCACCACCTATATTAGACACTACAGTAGACCTCCAAGCATCAAACTGGGCAACTTCATTCTGTATATTTATAAGGCTCATATTCCATCCTTGACTTAAAACTCTAAATAAAAAGTGAATATATTTTACACTTTAAGAATCGTTAATACTCATTCTATTTATAGATAATGAGTGTAAAACTCTATCTGTAAAAATGGGGATTTAACTACAATTAGCATCGGGCTGATAATTAAAAAATCGTTACGACCTAGGTCATAACGATTTCACTTTTTACCGAATCTCATTTTAAGCTTATTGGGCTTTATTTACGGCGCGCTAATTTAGGCTCATTCACTTTCGTTACTTGGTATTCATTAATAGTCAGTTGCTCCAGTGCAACGGCAACCCAACCACTTACCAACATATCAAACCAAGGCTCTACACCACTACAAGCCACCACAATATTGCCGTAAACAAATGACCCATAGAACAAAACATCGCCTTCTCGTAAGGATGAAGGGTGTTGTGTTTGATGGTTAATGTTCGCAACAGAATCTCGCCATGCTTGTGCGGCTTTATTACGTGCTAGTTCATCGAAAGGAACTGGCCAACTCTCAGGTGTGCCAAAGGTGCACTCGTGTAAAATAGCTTCTTCAAAAGAAGCCTCCCATGGTTTGAGTTGTGGATTCATCACCACGATATGCAGCTCTTTACGGCAGGTCTTATTGAAAAGCTGATCTATCGCAGGCTTTACAAGGTTTATGGCTTCTATCACCAATTCTTTATTGTTCATATGGATTACTCCCCTTTGTCGTGCCGCAAGCTTTTCATGTTTCTAAAGGCTTTTCGAGCAAACTACGACCAAAGGATAACCTCTAATTTCAAATAAAATCACATTGTCTATGACAGACACAAAAATGCCGCTAAGGCAGTTCCCTTAACGGCATTGATGAGCTAATTTTACTTAGGCGATATTTATTTTTTCACCATGAGTTCTTCTAGCGTTAACCCTGTTGCTTTGCGAATAGTACGGAGTAAGTAAAAGAAGATGCCCATCATGATAATCATGGAAGGGATGGCGATCACTGGATAGCTGTATAAAGTCATTTCTCCCAGCTCTTCATTAAAAGCTTCTGTCCCTGCTGGGCTCACCACAATCCATTTCGCTAACAAATAATTCATCGTCGCAGAGAAGGCAAAAGAACCCACCACGAAATAGGTTGCTGTCATGAGTTTTTTCTCAAACAGCTCAGTGCTGTTGTTCTCTTCTAACTTTTGCTTAATTAACTCAGTATCCATGATGGAGGAGTTGAGAAGCAGAGCTCGAACCAATGGATAAGGGGTGAAAGTCGATACAAACACAGCGATACCAATTAAAGCAGGCACAGCTGCTTCTTTAATTGCTAACCACTTATTGTCTAGCTCAAATAAACCAATTCCACCTGTAAGCAAGACACTCACCAAACCTAATAGGGCAATAAAGTTAAACTTCTTATACTTCACCAACTCAAATATGCCCCAACCTAATGGAAGCGAAAGAGCCACCACCAAACCACCTGTTACACCTAGTGCATCATCACCACTGAACTTCATTAAAATAAGAGAAGGTAAAATGACACTTACCACTAAATCCACCATGGGGCGTGGCTTGTGTTCAGAAGAGCTATTCATAATTTGAGCGTTCCACATAAGTTTAAAAAGTAAAGATGCACATCATAAAGGAAAAAACGCCTCGGCAATACAGAGACCATTTACAAAATAAGAACCACCTTATTCGAGGCAATAAAATTCATCTTCATGGTGACTAATTTTCATTATCTTTTTTCTCTATTTATGATTGAATGGCGCTAACGAAATCTAGATTTTTGAAGAAGAGTTATGAAAAAAGTAACGATATTAGATGGTGGTATTGGCCGAGAGCTCAAGCGTATTGGTGCCCCTTTTTCACAGCCATTATGGAGCGCTCAAGCACTTATTGACGCCCCCCACTTTGTTGCCCAAGCCCATCAAAATTTCATAGATGCGGGCGCTAATATCATCACAGTGAACAGTTACGCCTGTGTGCCCTTCCACCTTGGTGAAGAGCTTTACCAGCAACAAGGGGAAAAGCTTGCTGAGCAAGCTGCGATCATAGCAAAGGAATCGGCACAAAGTGCGAATCAAAAGGTATTGGTTGCTGGCTCTTTACCACCACCGCTAGGCTCTTACCGACCAGATTTATTCGAAGCCCAACAAGCTAACTCTATTTTAAGCACCTTATTTTCTGCTCAAGATAAGTATGTGGATATATGGCTCGCTGAGACCATATCCAGCATTGAAGAAGCCAAGGCTATCGCCCAAGTTTTAAAAGACACACCTAAGCCTTGTTACTACGCCTTCACATTGAATGACGATACGAAGGGCCCAGCCCAACTTAGGTCTGGCGAGTTAGTCGCCGATGCCGTAGAAGCCGTTTTAACAGAAGCAGTGGCAGGGGTATTCTTTAATTGTTCAATTCCAGAAGTTATGGCGCAAGCGATAAAAATCACTGCAGACATACTAGAAGAGAAAAAGCTAACAATCGATATTGGTGTGTTTGCCAACAGCTTCACTCCCATATCACAAGGCCATGAAGCAAATTTAACAACACAAAGCTCTCGCGATCTAACGCCGGAAGAATACCTAACCTTCGCTAAAAAATGGCAGTGTCTAGGAGCTAACATAATTGGAGGGTGTTGCGGGATTGAACCTAGCCACATTAAAGCGCTATCTGAATGGCTAAAAACTACTTGATAACAAGGGAATTTCCCTCAAAAAAGTAGCAGAAGAATGCAACTAACAACTCAAAAAAATCTTATTTCGTAATATTTTGAACCTACTTACTCGCTTCGTCCTTTTTTTGAAGAAAAACTTAAAAATCAGCAAAAATATCAACAAAATTCACGATAATGCACATAAATATCGATATTATCCAAACACAATGAAAGCGTTCTAGAAACTATTTTATTCTAATTTTTTTCCTTTAACATGCATTTCAACAAGTCGGGACAAGTGTTAGTTGTCTCATTTTCAATAAAACATGTAAAAGGAAATTCATTATGAAAAAGTTAACTACTCTAGCTCTTATTACTGCTTCAACTTTATCCGCTGCGGCTTTCGCATCAAATGATGATAACGCGTACGATGATCTACAAAGTGCCAAATCTGCCGTTGAAGCTTTATCTTTGACACTCGAAAATTTAGGCGTGGATACAAATACAGAAGTGGATTTAACAGGTGCTTATACCGCCCCACAAAAGAAAGCTGTTTATGAAGATAAATACGCAGAACTTAGACAGCAATTTAACCAAGTTCACACTCACTAAAAAACCAACCTCTTTGAGGTAGTTTTAGCGCATATAAAAAAGGGCTTAATACCGTTTGGTATTAAGCCCTTTTCCTTTACTTAGTGAGATGTATAGCTAACGCTTAGTCTTTAAAAAAACATTAGAAGCGAGCGTGTTAATTTGCAGTTTATATAGCCAAGGGACTTTCCCTAAAGGAGCCACTATATAATCTCGAAACCACCAGAATATTTTCTTATCTGATTGATATAAAGGCGTAAGCAGCTTGCTGACATAACGCACATACTTCACTTGTCGTTTTCTCAATCGCCACCACTCGTTTAGTGAGTCTTGAGTATCTTGTCCACTATCCAAACACTGTGCTAAAAGCCATGAGTCTAATAATGCCATCGTGCAGCCCTGACCTAATTGAGGGCTAGTCGAATGAGAGATATCACCTATCAATATACAGTTTTTATGGAAAGGTTTTGGCGTCCAAATATCATTATAATTTGCCACAATAAAATCAGCATACTCGAGAGGCTCAATAGACATACTCGCCTCAGGCCAAAAACGCATAATTTCTTGTTTAATAACAATAAATGATTGCTCAGAGAAACAACCGGCTTCTTCTTCACTCAAACTCCAGTACAGAACAGCATCCACACCATCATGAGACCTACAGACAGGTAATATGCCCATCATTTTACTCGCGTGATGGCATCGCTGATGTAACTTGTTTTCTGAAAAGTCTATAGGTAGTTTTATGTTTGCCCATAAGCACTTCCATTGATAAGGCTTTTTTACCCTATCGGGAAAAATAGCATCCGCCAAATGGCTATTAGACCCTGAAGCTAAAACACATAAATGATATTCCTGTGTCGAACTTCCTAGCTGAATAGAAGGCTGCTCATTAGCATTGTTTAATACAACGTCTGCTCCCCAAACAAAGTCTATACTTTCTCTAGAAAGGGCTAAGTTATATAAAGCATTATAGATACTGCTTCTCTGAACCCCTAAGCCATGCATTCTATTACCTTGAATGTGACTATAGTTTAAATTTAACAGCTGGCGATCAGCAGACGTTTTAGAAACCAACCCATCAATGGGTACTGAAAGCTGCTCGACTTCTTCCAAGACACCTAATTCAGCCAATACCTTTTGACCAGGAGGTTGTAGAAGAAACCCTGCTCCGAAAGGCCTCGGCCCTTTTGCTTTTTCGTATATCGTGACTTTATAGCCTAAACGAGCGAGAAATGTGGCCGACGACAGCCCTCCAATTCCCCCACCAATAATCGCAATAGATTTTTTAGGCATTCCAGTTCCTCTAGATCATTGATACGACTTTTATATTTACGCTAGTTTATCAGACTGTATATTGGAGATCGCCTCTATACAGGTCTACAAGTTCACACGGCATTTTTCCAATTCGGGTTTTCTGGTAATAAGTAAAAAAAATGGCACCTCGAAAGAGGCACCATTCAATAGGGGGATATTGATAAATGAAACTCTAAACTTGCAAGTTAAAGTCTCAAAATGCCTAGATAGGCAATTTACCTGATCAATACAGATAAATAAGGTTATGCTTATTTCGCCAAGGTAAACTTAGTGTCGTACTCACGTAACAGGTACAAAGCAACCGTTGCAGCCAACATAGGCCAAGCAGCAAAAAATAGTAAATTAGAACCACTCCAAGGGTCGATATAACGACCATATGAAACCAGTGTGGAGCTCAGATGCATCAACAAAATCAACAGAGTGACCCAACGTTTTTGAAAGCCCACCAGAAAACTAATTGTTAGTACTAACTGCGCCGCACCCAGTAAATACGCCATGTTGGCACTTACATCAGGCATAGAATAGAAAACCTTCATCACCACAGCCGCATGGCCAGGATTCACAAATTTATCCAGCGTCCATATTAAAAAGACAACAAACACACCTAGTCGTAACCCAAATAAACTCCATGAGAGTTTTTCACGCGATACCGTAACAGTAGACATACAACCTCTTTATTTTTTCGAAAGATATTTTTCTGTCTTACGACTTGAAGTAATGAAAAAACTAATCCCTGTAGTAACAAAATTCCTGAGCCAAAAGACACCTAAAGAATGGGGGCTATTCTAGAAGAAAGGAGGATAGAAACAATCGCCTCAAGCGAGTATGCACAATCTTATCTCGATCGTGTATTTATGGATGAAATAATGAAATGTATAAAAAGGTAGCTATTGAATGGTACTTTTTATATTTAGAGAAAAGCCAGCAGATTCAATCTTATAACGGTATCAAGGCTCACAAATATGTGCCTAACCTCAAAACAAAAAAATACCGTTGAGAGCTTATTCTCAACGGTATTTATTAACCATTCAAATACTAGTACTCAGAAATATCACCCTTGTACATTCTTTTAGAGTCCGCTGGAACTCTTGTATTATTCGATACTTTAGTCGTTCCTTTGGTATTGTTTCTCACAACCCAATGATCGAGGCTCTTCTCTTTTGTTTGCTTAGAAGATTTTGCTTTTCCTTTTGATCCTAGTGCTAAGGTCATAGTGATGGACTTTTTACCAGCAAACTCATCATCAAAGTTCAGCACATTATTATGTATGTTGTTATGGAAACCCCAACCTTCTGATTTAGTGTTTACTTCAAAAGCATTTTCGAAGTATTCATTACCATTCTGGTTGCCAGTATTGTAGGCAGCTTCAGCATTGTTACCTTTGAAGTCAATGTAGCTCAAGCCACCATTAAGAATGTCTATCATGCCTTTGGCATCAAAAGTGTTGCCAATAATGTAAGCGTAAGAAGAGCCTTCCTTAATATCAATGTGCTCAGCCGTCACATTTGGCCCAATAATATTATTAATTATTTGTGCGTGGTCTACTTTTGGGTTGTATTCAGAAGAGCTGCTGCCACCAGGCCACTTTCTATAATCTGAACCAATATAAATACCCTCACCGTACTTCACGTTATAAAGGCCAGTGTTATAAATATAAGAGTTTTTAATGATGTTATATTCACTACCGTCTCGTAAGTGAATACCTGCTTGGCCAACATTGTAAGCTTCAACACCATCGATAGTGATATAATCGGCATTATCTACTGAGATACCGCCTCGCGCATTCGTTACCTTGATATTTTGAACGTAGATATAAGAAATACCCTTATCATTGCCATCAACTGCGAACGCTGTTTTATTATTGTAATCACCACCATCAATGATCGGCATATTCGCTGCATCTGCACCTACAACCCAGATTGGCTTATTTTGAGAGCCGCTTTTACTCAGTTTGAATCTGCCAGAGTAAGTACCTGGGGCAAGCACGATTTTATCGCCAGGAGAGGCTTTGGAAAGGGCTTTTGATAGTTGCTTTGAAGAGCTGACATTAATAACATTCCAAGAAACGCTTGAGAAATCCAAGATCATCTCTTGGCCTGTTGAAGCATAATTGGCAGCATAACCCGTTGTGGTATCGATACCTTTCACAACTTCAGCACTAGCCACAGAACAAGCTAATACAGATAATGCAATTAACGAATGCTTAAGTTTCATAATCAGTTCCTTATTATTTTTATTTAAAATAAATATTTAATTTTAGCTCTTCGCAGAGCGTCAGCAGGCCACTGTTTACCACTTTGGTTATGAGTGACTTGTAAGTGTTTCAAAAGCCTCATTAGTAAGAATACTATCGCACTCTCTTCTCGAGGTTACATCCCTAAGTAAAATCGACTAAAAGCCTTTAATAAAACTATTGTACGACAATTACGACGTGGAACAACCTTGTTTTAATAAATCTCACCCTTCTAAAAACAGCCTGTATTCCCTATACAGCAAATAACTTTTCTAACATCTTGTCCCCAAAAAAAAATGCCGTTAGAGGCTTCCCTAACGGCATTTTAAAATATGTGTTTTAGCTGTTCTAAATATTAATCTTGATTAATAAAGTAGTTAACAACATAAGCTGGCAATTCAGCCGCTGGCACAACGATTTGTTCCATTGTGTCACGGTCACGAACGGTTACTGGTGAACCTTCTTGTTCGATTGAATCGAAATCTACTGTTACACAAATAGGTGTACCCACTTCGTCATGGCGACGGTAGCCTTTACCTACGTTACCTGTGTTTTCATAAAGAATACGACCTAGACCTAACTTCTGAAGTTTCACTTTTAGTTCTTTCGCTAGTGCAACAATCTCAGGCTTGTTCTTTTTAAGTGGCATGATAGCTACTTTGATCGGCGCTAGGTGTGGCTTGAATTTAAGAACCGTACGAGTAGAACCATTCTCTAGCTCTTCTTCTGTGTAGGCTTCTGTCATTAATGCCAGTAAACCACGATCAAGACCAGCAGAAGGTTCAATACAGAAAGGTACTTCCCATTTTTTCGCTTCAAGATCACGAACCGCTAATTTCGCTGTAGAGTGTTCGTTCTTTTTCACTTTCGCCGTAATATCAAACTCGTCTTGTGCTTTAGTATGAGAACCCAAGTCGTAGTCGGTACGGTTAGCAACACCTTCTAGCTCTTCAAAACCATGTGGAAATTTGTACAAGATATCCACAGTTGATTTTGAGTAGTGAGAAAGGTCGTCACCTGTTACGTATTCAAACTCAATATTTTCTTCTGATAGACCTTGGTCCAACCACCACTGTTTACGTGTATCAACCCAGAATTTATGCCACTGCTCGTCTTCTCCTGGCTTACAGAAGAATTCCAACTCCATTTGTTCAAACTCGCGAACACGGAAGATGAAGTTACGCGGCGTAATTTCGTTACGGAAAGACTTACCAATTTGTGCAATACCAAAAGGCAATGCACGGGAAGTCGAGTCCACTACGTTTTTAAAATTGGTAAAGATACCTTGCGCAGTTTCAGGGCGAAGGTAAGTGTAGGACTCTTCATCCACCATTGGGCCGACGTTGGTTTTAAACATCAGGTTAAAGTCACGAGGCTCTGTTACCTTGTCTGAACCACAGTTATCACAGATTTTGATGTCTTTCATGTGGTCGGCGCGCATACGAGACTTACATTCGTGGCAATCGACCATAGGGTCTGTAAAAGTGTCTTCGTGGCCAGAATATTTATAAACGTTTTTGTTTTGAATAATAGCGGCATCTAAACCTTCTACATCATCACGTTCATAAACCATTGAGCGCCACCAAGCCGCTTTGATATTGTTTTTTAACTCAACACCTAATGGGCCGTAGTCATATGCGCCTTGCATGCCACCGTAAATTTCACTGCCTTGGAAAATAAATCCACGACGCTTACATAGGGAAACGAGTTCATCCATTGTTTTAGCTGGCATTTCTAGACACACCTTAAGACAAAATTTGTTGATTAAATACGCAATAGAATTGCGTTTGATAAATACATAAGCCGCACATTGTACTCTTTGACTGAATTTCCCTCAATGGTGATCTAGCGACCTTTTTGGGACGTAATCCATAATATATGGCGACTTTTTATCGTCTTTTCGAAAAAGTCACAAAATTTATGGGAGCTTGAGCCATGCTAACCATTTTTTATGATGGTAACTGTCCACTCTGTAAAGCTGAAATGAATCAGCTCCAACAGCTCGATCTAAACAATAATTTATCTCTAGAAAATATTCACGCAGAAGACTTTCAACTTAGGTTTCCAGACATAAGCCCCTCTCGCGCTGACCAAATATTGCATGGTCAATTAGCGACCGGGGAGATGATTTATGGTTTAGATGTGACTTGCTTAGCTTGGAAAACCGTAGGGAAGCACTCGTGGATGCAAGCCCTACGCTGGCCACTGATTCGCCCCATTGCCGACATAATTTATTTAGGTTTTGCTCGTTATCGGCACCCAATAACCAAGCTGATTTTTAGAAATGAAAAACGCTGTGAAACAGGCAGCTGCCAGCCTCGCCCTAAAAAGGAAAAAGGCTAAAAATTTACTCCATCACTCTACCTTTTAAGGATTTCTATGTCGTTTCATGCCCTAGTTATCGGAGCCAACAGCACCATTGCGAAAGCCGCTATTCAACAGCTTGAAAACGACCCGCTTTGTCAGGGGGTGTTTTCTGTAAGCCGCACAGTGTCGAATAGTGAAGAAAGTTTAACTAGAAAAACTGTTTGGATTGCTTGTGACTATTCTGCCAGTAGCATCGAAGAAGCTTGTAAACTGATTAGCTCTAAATCCGTCTTAATCACTAAGGTTTTAATTTGCAATGGTGTACTTCATAACGACACCATGATGCCGGAGAAAAAGCTAGAAGATATCAATCAGCAACAACTCGAACACACCCTGTATGCAAACACCATTACACCTATGCTTTGGCTTAGTCAGCTTATGCCTATTTTGCGTGGCAAAGAGCCCACTCAAGTCGCCATATTTAGTGCTCGGGTTGGTAGTATTTCAGATAACAATATGGGTGGTTGGTATAGTTACAGAGCATCAAAGGCCGCATTAAACATGCTTATCAAAACCTCAGCCATTGAATACGCTAGAAGAGCAAAAAACGTAAAGTTAATGGCCTTTCATCCGGGCACTACAGACACCCCTTTATCCAAACCTTTTCAAAGCTCGGTTCCTAAAGGCAAACTTTTCACCGCTGAATTTGTCGCCAAGCAGTTGCTAGACATTATGAACACTGTACCTATGGATAACGAAGCAAGCTTTCTCGATTGGAACAATAAATCTATAGATTGGTGACTTCTAAGAAATCAGTATTTGTGAGTCTAATCACTTAATTGCTAAGACTAATAGCTTAATTGCTCAGACTAGGCGCATGGTTTAAAGTACTCCCTCGCATAATAGAGTGAGCTTGAGATAACACCTTGCCAAAAAAACAAACCAAACACTTCACGACAATTTCAGATGTTGCAAAGCACGCTAAGGTGGGCAAAACCAGCGTGTCCCGCTATTTGAATGGCGAGCAAGATAAGTTATCAAAAGAATTGAGAGAGAAAATTTCCAAAGCCATCGAGCAATTAGACTTTCGACCAAATCATTCCGCCCGCATGTTACGTGCAGGGCACTCCAAGCTAATTGGCCTCATGTTTGCCGATGTCACCAACCCCTATTCCATTGATGTATTAAAAGGCATTGAGCAGGTCTGTCGAAAAGAAGGCTACATGCTAATGGTTTGCAATACAGATAATGAAAAGTCCTTACAGGATAATTATTTATCTATTTTAGAAGCCCATAGAGTAGATGGCATCATCATGAATGTGGCTGGCATGGCAGCCAAACAGATAGAGAATTTATCCAAACTTACCAGCCCTGTGGTATTGGTTGACCGTATTCACCCTTCGCTAGCATTCGACTCTGTCGGCCTTGACAACAAAGCGGCGGTTTTTGCAGCTTGCGAGCATTTGCAAAGCAAAGCTTATGAAGCCATTTTAGTGGTTACAGAGTCATTAGTGATTGAGCCTCGTCGAGCACGGATTGAAGCAATTCATTCTTTTGCAGAACAACACCCTCATATCGATTTTGAAACCGTTGAAGTCGAGAATATGAGCAGTCAGGCTAATTCCAAGATTATTGAAGACTTTATGGGTCGTCATCCGAATCGTAAAAAAGCTATTTTTACCACCAATGGTGTGACCACCATGATGGTCGCTAAAGTATTGAAAAGCTTAAATATTAAAGTCGGTTCTGAGATAGGTCTGATAGGTATCGATGATCCTGAGTGGGCACAATTATTTGAAGGCGGCATAACCGTAATACGCCAACCTACTCAAGATATAGGTCAAACAGCTTGTAATAGATTGCTGTCTAGGATTTTAGGAAATGCAGAAGCCCCGCAACAAATTCAGTTACCTGCCGAACTTGTAGTACGAGATTCCACCTAAAAACACTCTTTTTCTATAGTATGACAATAACGGATTTGTGAGTAAAAACTATCAATGGAACCGATTCCATGATACCTTACTGCTCAAATTTTGTTAGTATCAACAAAAAGTAAATACGTTATTAAAATAACAATACGAGATAGGACATATCATTATGCAAGCGAATCAAACTCAATCTTTTGTAACACTTGGCGAGGCAATGGGGCTGTTTGTTGCTAAAACACCTGGAAAATTGTCTACCGTTGAAGAATTCAGCCGCTTTTTAGCAGGCGCTGAAGTCAATGTTGCTGTAGGTATGGCTCGTTTGGGATTTGAATCAACCTACATAAGTAAAGTAGGCGACGATTGCATTGGTGAGTTCATTTGCGATGCTATCAGTAAAGAAAACATCAGCACGCAAGGCATCTCTAAAACGGACGCTTACCCTACAGGCTTTATGATGAAAGCCAACGTGACTGACGGCAGCGATCCATCGGTTGAATACTTCCGCCGCAACTCTGCCGCTTCCACGTTATGTGCTGACGACATCAGCCCAGATCTTTTCAAAGCAGGCACACACTTGCACCTAACAGGTGTTGCAGCAGCGGTTTCTGAGCCAATGCGTTCTGCAGTTAAACAAGCTCTAAGCTATGCGAAAGCCCAAGGTTGCAGCATCACATTCGACACTAACTTACGCCCTACATTATGGCCAAGCAAAGAAGTGATGATTGAAACCATTAATGAATTAGCCTTTGCTAGTGATGTAGTTTTACCGGGCATCGAAGAAGGCCTTATCCTTGTGGGCAGCGACGACCCTGAAACGATTGCTGACTTCTACATTAACAACGGTGCGAAAACCGTTATTGTTAAGCTAGGCAGCGCAGGTGCTTACTACAAAACATCTGAAGGAGAGACGGGTACCGTCGCTGGCTTCAAAGTAGAAAAAGTGGTTGATACGGTTGGTGCTGGTGATAGTTTTGCAACGGGCGTTATTTCCGCTCTGCTTGATGGCAAAACCGTTGAAGAAGCATCACGACGAGGCAACCTGTTTGGCTCCCTTACTGTTCAAGTAAGTGGTGACAGCGAAGCTCTACCGACTCGCGCACAACTGATCGAACTAGAGTCTGCCTAATAGCATGAAGCCAAAGGTCCTTTTATACAAAAGGATACCTGAACAAGCGCTTGCCAAGCTGCAAGCGCAGTGTGATGTCGTCAGCTTTGACGGCATCCCTCACTCTACAGAGTTTTATCGTGAACTTGCCGATGCTCAAGGCCTGATTGGCTCCAGCGCTGTAATCAATCACCCTCTTCTTAAAAAAGCCCCAAAACTGAAAGCCATATCAACCATTTCCGTTGGTACAGATCAATTCGATCATGATTACTTAGCAAGTCACCAAATCCCTCTAATGCACACCCCCAACGTGCTGAATGAAACCACCGCAGATACCATTTTCACCTTGATCATGTGTACTGCGAGACGTGCTGTCGAACTGACCAACATGGTCAAGCAAGGCAATTGGACTAGCAGTATCAAGGAGCCCCATTTCGGTACAGATGTTCACGGAAAAACGTTAGGTATCATAGGTATGGGGAGAATAGGCGAAGCCTTAGCCAAGCGGGCACACTTTGGTTTTGATATGCCCATTCAATATTGCAACCGCTCTCGCAATATGAAGGCAGAACACACTTATAACGCGACCTATTTGGATATGGGTAACTTATTGGCCAGCTCCGACTTTGTTTGTGTGATGACACCGCTCACACCTGATACACACAAGCTAATCGGGGCGAATGAATTCGCTAAGATGAAGAAAAGCGCCATTTTCATTAATGCCTCTCGCGGTAAAGTCATCGACGAAACGGCACTCATTGAGGCATTAGAACGAGGCGAGATTCGAGCTGCTGGATTAGATGTGTTTGAAGTCGAGCCACTACCTGCAGATTCGCCATTGTGTCAGCTCAACAATGCCGTACTCTTCCCTCACATAGGTTCAGCAACCGCCGAAACCCGCTTAAAAATGATTGAGTGTGCGATAGATAATTTGATCAATGCACTAAAGGGTGACCTTTCCAAAAACTGCGCTAACGCTCACCTTTTTATAAACCCAACCGACTAGAAGTATTCTTTTTTATCTTGGTAAGCTTGTTTGATGTGTTCTATCAGCAACTTTAACTTAGTTGGTAAGTACTTAGTTACTGGGTAAATTGCATATACGCCTAATTGCCTTGGCTTGTAATCTATTAAGATTTCTTTGAGATCGCCCTTTTGCAGATCCTCATAAACACAACAGCGGGGTACATAAACAATACCAAAACCTGCTAATGCTGCTTTTCGTAGTGCCTGCGCATTATTAGTCGCTAAACTGCCGCTAATGCGAACACTCTCTTCTTGAGCTTCCTGACCACTTTCATGCTTGGTAAAACGCCAATCGAATGAGCCCTGTGCCTGATAGGTATACGCAAGACAATTGTGAGATTTAAGCTCTTCAAGCTGGCTAGGCTCAGCGTATTTTTCTATATAGCTCGGCGCACAACACACGACCCAGCTGGATTGAATGAGAGGTTTAGCAATGAGGCTAGAATCCTCTAACTGGCCCGTGCGAACCGCAAGATCTAATCCTTCTTCAACCAAATTCACAAAGCCATTTTCAAGGCGCATATCCACACTAATATTCGGATAAGTATCACAGAAACTAGCGATGGCTTCAGATAGCAACAGCTCACCAGAAATGGTAGGAACGGAAATCTTAATATGACCCGTTAGCCCTTGGCTGAAGGCCGATACCGACGCCACGGCATCATTCACTTGGCCTTCTATGTTTTTCGCATGGACATATAAGCTCTCACCCGCTTCAGTAAGGCTCAATCGTCGAGTGGTGCGGTGAATAAGCTGTACACCTAAATCTTGCTCCAGTTTACTGATTCGTTTACTTAATGCTGGTGTAGAAAGATCCGCCAGCTGAGCAGCCTTATTAAAAGCACCAGTCTCGGCCACATACACAAACAATGTCAGATCGGCTGAATTCAACTTGATTACACCTTTTTAAGAAATAGTTTATTAGTTTATGTCATATTTATCACAAATCAATCACAGTCTATAGTGGCTCCATCAAACAACAAAAAAGCAGGTATGAAGAATGCGGTTAAAAGATTGCCACAACTTCCATGATTTTCGAATCTTGGCTAAAAAGCGTTTACCCGGCCCTATTTTTAACTATATCGACGGTGGTTCTGATGACGAATCTACTTACCGACGCAACACTACCGCTTTTGAAACTTGTGACCTAGTCCCTAGTGTTTTGGCGGGCGTGAAGGATGTTGATCTTTCTGTGACAGTTATGGGGCAAAAGCTCGACATGCCTGTGTACTGTTCACCAACCGCTTTACAACGTCTATTCCATCATCAAGGCGAGAGAGCGGTTGCTAACGCAGCTGAAAAGTACGGCACCATGTTTGGCGTATCTTCCCTTGGCACCGTTAGTATGGAAGAGATTGCCAAACAAACCAGCACACCTCAGGTCTACCAGTTTTACTTCCATAAAGATCATGCATTGAACCGAGCGATGATGACCCGTGCAAAGGAAGCAGGTATCGAGGTCATGATGTTGACTGTAGATTCCATTACAGGCGGTAACCGTGAGCGAGATCTACGCACTGGTTTTTCCATTCCTTTCCGCTTGAACCTAAGTGGCCTATTACAGTTTGCATTAAAACCTATGTGGGGAATCAACTACGTTACCCACGAGAAATTCAGCCTGCCTCAACTTGATGCCCACGTTGATATGGGATCTGGCGCCACCTCCATTGGCGACTACTTTACCAACATGTTAGACCCTTCTATGGATTGGGATGATGTGGCTGAAATAGTGAAATTCTGGGACGGTCAGTTCTGCTTAA
This sequence comes from Marinomonas sargassi, assembly GCF_025716875.1. Lineage (GTDB taxonomy): Bacteria > Pseudomonadota > Gammaproteobacteria > Pseudomonadales > Marinomonadaceae > Marinomonas > Marinomonas sargassi. The sequence continues at coordinate 387,478 of NZ_JAOVZB010000001.1, forward strand.
AAGGCGTTATGAGTAGAGAAGACGCCCGTAAAGCCGTAGAGATTGGTTGTACTGGCATTATTATCTCTAACCACGGCGGTCGTCAGTTGGATGGCTCTCGCAGTTCATTCGATCAATTAGCAGAAATTGTTGATGAAGTGGGCGATGAAATAGACGTCATCTTCGATAGCGGTGTGCAGCGTGGCACCCATGTTTTAAAAGCCTTATCTCTTGGTGCCAAAGCCGTTGGCATTGGTAGAATGTACCTTTACCCACTTGCGGCTGCAGGCCAACCGGGCGTTGAACGCGCCTTGGGACTAATGAAGTCAGAACTTGAACGAGATATGAAGCTGATGGGTAAGACGTCTATAGATCAATTATCAAGGGAAAACCTGCGTTTCCGATCTGACTCATCTTTATAGTGTAAACATCCTCCTGCATCTCCTTTATGGAAAGTAAAGATGATGCTTTTTATGCCAGCTAATGCCTCTATTAGCTGGTATTTTTTTCATCCTTCTATAAACCAATCAATTCCTTTCGTTTAGCAGCACAATGTCAGGAAGGTTTTCTGCAACTTCTTCTACAGTTTGATACTGAGCCAATACCATCACCACTTGTGGTAGAGGCTCCGCCCATACTTCTGGCAAATCAGCTTCACCTTGCGAAATAATGGGAAATGCGAGCTTTTCAACCGGCGGACAGAATTGTGCATCAACGCCTTGTTTGTTACCTCTAGGGTCGATGCGATACCAACCCATACCCTCCAAGAAAACTGCATTTAAGCCATGTAAGCAAAATGGTGGCTGATCGTCATGAATGGTTAAGCGCTGGTAGCATAAACCTGTAGGAATGTTATTTGCTCGTAGCAAAGCCGCTAGTAGATGGCTTTTGGCATAACAATACCCTGTGCCATGTAAAAGAACGTCTGAAGCTTTACAGGTCACTGGGTTAAGCTTGTAGTCCCAACTGTGCTTAATCTCATCACGTACAAACGCAAAGCACTTACGAATAATATCTTCTGGTTGAGACAAACCTTCCGCTAAAGCTTTCGCCTTTTCTAATACTACTGGAGTCTGCCAATCAATATATTCGCTTGAAACGAGATATTCCTTTAACTCAATATGTTCGTACACTCTGTTGCCCTTTCGATTAATCGTTAGAAACCATAACAATTAAGAATTAATAAATAGGTTTGTCGTATTGATGACCTTCATCTGTGTATGCCGTTACCATCACGTCATCCACCAGCCCAGTGTCTGCCTCAACATGTGTGGCAAAAAACGCTTGAATTTGTGCACGTCGCCCGTGGGCAGACCAAGCTTCAGCACTCTGCCAAATTTCGTTAAAAACAATAGGGAATTCATTTCGAGATGCACTAGGGTGATCAATTTGTCGAGTCAGCATATATTGCACGCAGCCTTCTTCTCGTAATGAATCAGGTTCTAATGCTTTTAATACCTCAAACAAGGCTTCTTCTTGGCCTGCTTTTGGCTTGAATTGGGCTAATACATACACTCGGTTTGACATAATTTTTCTCACTTAATCTATAAAATCTGCTCGGGCACCCAAAGTGGGTAATCATTTATTGTATTGTACTTTGTCTCAGCCGCTTTGTTTTCACCTATTCTAGTACTTCCGTAATATAAGGTTTCTATTTTCATGATGTCAGCTTAATAACTTATCGTGCTAGCACTCTATCAGCTTGTTCTTCACCTATTCTGTCTATTAACTGTTGTACAAATAAACTTTCAGGTTGCACGTTTTTACCCTGAGAAATCCAAACACCTTGGGGTCTTTCATGTCGGCCACCCCAACGCTCTCCGATATGACCAATACTCCAGTTAATTGCACCGGGCGGAGACTGTACTGAGGTTTTCCCTGAGCTCTTTGTGTTCCACAATACTTGCTGAGCACCAGCCCAACCATGGCCTGTCCCTAAGCTCAGTCTATCTTGCACATTCATATCTCCTCCTGACACATTATCGTATAGAGTGCCCGTTGCCCAACGGTGGTGAGGGCCTATGTCAGAATGCGTTTTGGTCGCCTTGCTATACACAAATGCATTGGGGCCAGCGACTCTTGATGAGGTAATAAAATCATGTCGCCCATTGCGAGCCGTACAGCGTAAAAATAGCACTTGAGATCCTTCAATGAAGAAAGAATAACGGCGGCCACCACTAATCTCTGATACGGCGTCTATCATCGAAGAATCTCTTACTGTGACAAAGCGCGAAGTACGGCCTACTTTCACTGCGGAGAAAGCAAAATGGTAACTAGCAACATCAGAGACCCATACATGTTCAGCACCTGTAATTTCGATGGCTATCCAAGAGTGGTCTTCATCCGTGTTATGCCAACCCTTTTTGTATTCCGAAACTATCCGCATGTTTTCAATACCAATATGATTAATACGCCCTGTATTGGTCACTGGATAAATCACGCCGCCACCATATTTATCTTCCATCATTTGCACTAATGGAATATCAAGATATATCGTTTTCCCTTCAATTTTAGTGACTGTACGTTCATATTTAAGATTGAATTTTCCTACTTGCCATTGTTTTACAGGACGTCCATCTTTCGTTTTTGGTAACACATCCATACCTAGGTCGCTTATCCATTCTTTAGTGCTAGGGCGCACAATGACAACACTTTGGCCAATGGAATAATGTGAGGTATTTGCCACTTGTACGGAGTCGCTACCAACAGGTACATAAGGATTGAGGATTGTTTGTTTGCCTTTATTTTTCTTGGCTTTTAATTTTCCTTCCACATGTATTAGGCTGCGTTTATCCTGCCCTGATGCAAATAATAGAGTCCCCTTTTTACCCTGTCCTTCCCCTCTTAACACTAGGCCACTTTCTCGAATTACTAATTGGCCAGCTACTTCATAACGACCAGCCTTTAACAATAACGCTCCTCGAAAACCGTTACTTTGCAAAGGTAGTTGGGCAAGCTGGTCAATGGCATTTTGAATATGTTGAGTGTTGTCACCTTCGATGGCTTCAAGGGTCATTACCGCTTCTATATGAGGGATAGGAACATTACTTTTCTGATAACCAGAGTATGAAAAGTCAGGAAGAATATTGCCCTTATCATCTGGTACATAATGCAAGCGGCCTGTTTCATCGATTGTCATCACTGAATCTAGCGTGACTTGCTCAGCGACAAGATGGGAGCTCATTGCTAAGCTTAAAAAGACTGATAATAAAATGCTTAGCAAATAGGAACGGCGTACCAAACATGCACTCTTCATAGGTTAACTTTCCTTTATTATTTTTATATCGACCGAAGCTTTAATATTGCGTCTTACAATAGCGATAAAAAAACCCCAATGACATAGCCACTGGGGTTTTAAAATTGTTATTTCGCGGTAAAAGGAATTATTTACCCGTTGCGCGAGAAACGTATTCCCCAGAGCGAGTATCAATTCGTAGTACTTCACCAATGTTGATGAAAAGTGGTACACGAACCATAGCACCTGTTACTAGGTAAGCCGGTTTAGAGCCACCATTGGCTGTGTCGCCTTTTACACCTGGATCTGTGTCTTTTACTTCAAGCTCGATGAAGTTTGGCGGAGTCACTGCTAAAGGCGCACCGTTATATAGCGTGACAATGTATTTTTCTTGTTCTTTCAGCCACTTAACCGTGTCAGCTACAGCGTTTTCGTCTGCTGCGTGCTGCTCAAAAGAACCGTCTGTTGCCATGAAGTGCCAGAATTCACCGTCTGTGTATAAGTACTCCATGTCTGTTTCCATAACATCCGCTGACTCTAAGCTATCACCAGACTTAAAAGTACGCTCCCAAACACGACCAGAACGAAGGTTACGTAATTTCAAACGGTTAAAGGCTTGGCCTTTACCTGGCTTAACGTGCTCATTGTCTAGAACCGCACATGGATCACCATCAATCATTACTTTTGCGCCGTTGCGCATATCGCTAGCAGAAATAGCCATAAATCCTCACCGTATTTTTTAGAGAAAAAACTCGGACTGGCGTATCATGTCAGTCTTAAGGCCTCAGCGAACGGAATTTCACTCATCTATTTTGAGCAATAAAAGTCAGTTTGCAAAAGCCTCTACGAGCCACTGGTCAATTTAACCAGTAAAATAGTTGGCGCAATCATACCCTAATTGAAGATAATTTTGCAGACATTTGACGTGATTCCTATTCAAACTCTACACCGCGACTTAAAAGAAAATACGCCAACCACAGGTGCATCATGGAAACAGCAGTTGTCCGAGGCCATTACCTCTTTGCCTGAGCTGGTGTCTGCTCTTGGTCTAGCAAAAAAATTAGCCACACAAGGCCAAGCAGCCCACCAAAGCTTTCGCCTATTAGTACCCAGACCTTATCTTTCACGAATAGAATACGGCAACCCAAATGACCCGCTATTACTGCAAGTGCTTCCTGACTCGGCCGAAATGCATGCGGTAACAGGTTATTCAAAAGACCCTCTAGAAGAAGCGGATCACAACCCTCAAAAAGCCATAGTCCATAAATATAAACGCCGATTATTAGTGATTGCCACAGGCACCTGTGCAGTAAATTGCCGTTACTGTTTCCGCCGCCATTTTCCCTATGGTGAGAATCAATTAGCGCAAGCAGAGTGGCAGTCTGTTATCGATTATTTAATCGCTCATCCTGCTATTAACGAAGTCATTTTGAGTGGCGGCGATCCCTTGATGATGAAAGACAGCTTATTAGCGAGACGAGTACAGCAGATTGAAGCGCTTCCTCAAATTAAGCGTTTACGCATACATTCCCGCTTACCTGTGGTCATACCAGACAGAGTCTGCGATGAACTGCTTGCTTGGGTATCGGCTAGCCGATTAGATATCGTCATGGTGTGGCACATCAACCATGCCAATGAAATCGATGCAGAAGTTAAAAATGCCGCCAAAAAGTTAAGAGATGCCAAAGTCACGCTATTAAATCAGGGTGTGATATTAAAAGGAATAAATGACTCGGTAGAAGCACAAGTGAACTTAAGCGAAACATTATTTGATGCGGGAATTATGCCTTACTACATGTTCACTTTAGATCCAGTGGAAGGTGCGGCACATTTTGATATTAGTATTGAAAGTGCCCAACAATTGATGGGCAAAGTCGCCGCTGAACTGCCCGGTTATTTGATGCCCAAACTCGCCAAGGAAATACCGGGAAAAACCGCTAAGAGTGTATTCGCCCCGACATTAAGCTCGGCTAATAGCTAGCCACTCTCTAACTATTCACTAACGGGAAAGCGCGATACGTCCAGTTTCAACCTGTTTTCGACGTACTCGAAGGCTAGGAGCCAATTGAAAAAGGTCGCCATTCTCGCCAACCAGTTGCCTTGGCACAAAACTGTTCCTCGCCACTTTAGCATTAGCATCAAGGTGTTTGGCTTCTCCATGAACAGGTATGGCCACATGGGGCTGAACCCATGAATAAAGCTGCTTTAGTTCATCTTGACAAGGGTGACCACTCACATGAATAGGCAGCTCTGTATCCTGTTGTTGTAACGTACGTACTTTTTGCCCTTTGAACTGTTCAACCAAACGCATAATGGCATCTTCATTCCCCGGTATCATCATGGCAGAGAAGATCACAAGATCGTCAGGGTCTAATGTCAGGTCATAACAGCTGCCAGAGGCTAAACGATTCAAGGTTGCTCTAGGCTCACCTTGGCTACCTGTGACAACGGCTAACACCTCTTCTCTCGGTAAATAACCAAGATGTGCTGCATCAACAAGAGGAAGGTCATCTGGCCAGTATCCCGTTGCTTTCGCCGCACCCACCATATTTGTTAATGATCGACCAATTAGAGCAAAGTAACGACCTGTCTCTTGCGCAACACGCCCCAAAGCCACCAGCCGCGCCACATTACTACTGAAGCACCCAACCACCACTCGGCCTTTTTCTGGTTTTATTACCTCTAATAAGGCTTTGTAGCAGGTGGTTTCAGAAATCGAATGACCGGGTTGCATGGCGTTAGTAGAGTCACACATCATGGCGAGAATATTTTGTTTGGCTAAGGCTTTAAAAGCTTCAGGGGAAAAACCTTCACCAAGGATAGGTTTCTTATCAATTTTCCAATCACCCGTATGAAATATTTTGCCTGCAGGGGTATCTATAGTCATGGCAAAAGGTTCTGGAATGGAGTGCGTTAGTGACAACCAAGACACGGTAAACACACCAATTTGTACGCTTTGATTTTCTTTTACTACGACCACAGGAACTTCATCCGCCAAGCCTACCTGTACCAGTTTTCGGCGTAACACTTCCGCGGTAAAGGCTGTGGTATAAACAGGGCATTTAAAACGGCGCCATAAAAATGGCAGAGCGCCTACATGATCTTCATGGGCATGGGTAATAACAATACCTGAAAGGCGTTCTTTTTGCTCAGATATAAAACGTGGATCGGCACAGACAACATCGGCTGTACGTATTTCATCGGGCGTCAAAGGCTCATTAAACGAGACCCCACAGTCCACCATTAACCATTGCCCATCATGACCATATAGATTCATGTTCATGCCGATCTCACCCGTTCCACCTAATGGTAGAAACCATAAATCATCACGGGTTGGGATTAGAGATGAAATATAACGCTCCTTGTTTAGAAATTCTTAGAAAATTAAATTTTGGAAAGGCAGCTATTTTTGAGTCAATAGAAGCGCTATATAGCGCTTTTAGCCGAGTAAGAAAATACTCAATAAAGCCAAAATAGCTGGCACACCTTGCATAAAGAAGATCGATTTTTTTACTGTGGCACTACCGTAAAGTGCGGCTATCAAAACACAAGCCAAGAAAAAGACTTGTATTTCCTGTGCAAATTCATAGTGAGTATGGATAAGACCAAACACCAAGCCCGCTCCAAGAAAACCATTATATAGACCTTGGTTAGCCGCCATGTGAACGGTTTTTTCTGCTAACCCCTTCTCCATGCCAAACGCCTTTAGCGTTCTCGGATGAGTCCAACGAAACATTTCTAAGTACAATATATAAAAGTGTTCTATTGCGACCAATGCCACTAAAATAACCGTCAGGTAATGCATATGTCCTTGTTCCGTTTAGTCTTGTTTTATTTAGCTTGTTCAATTTAAGTAATCCAGTTCACTATTTATACCATACCTAATGTAAGCCGACCTATGGATTGGCCTATTTTCAATGAAAGTAATCTGTAAAGGGGGTTTCGTTTGCATCTGCATAACAAGCCCTTTAACCTAACTTCTTTTCAGGTCTTGCTGCATAAGTGCGTAACAAGGCGCTAATCCACACCATGAGAGTCATCCATTGAATAACACCAATACACTAGACTTCAAAGCGGGCACTTTTTTCATTAAAGTACTCATGGTTATCTGTGTGGCAACCTTATTAATTTATCTCGCCAAACACTTTGGGACACAATACGCAGAAGACAAAGTACGAGAGCGTCTAGAAGCCTCTGGCTTATCCCCTTTCGTCCATTACGAGAGTTTGCATTTCAACCCTTTTGAACTCGAAGCCTCCCTAGACAATGTAAGTCTGGGTTTAAAAGACACTCCTTGGCTAAGACTGTCTCGCATCACTCTGGACTATCACCCTACCCAGCCCACACATCTCGATATTGAATTCTGGATTCAACACAGCCCGGCAGAGACCTTATCGAGAGATACACAATATTGGATGCGAAAAGTAGGAATCAATAGTCTATTAGGCAAAGGCAGTTTGTCTGCCAACATAGAAGACAAACAGATCACATCGCAGCTTCATCTAGATATCAAAGATGCAGGAAGAACCACAATCACTAGCGATATCAAAATGCTTAACCAGAACATCTCTTTATTCGAGTTACGCAATGACCTACTGGTTTCTATGGCGATGGGGCAACCTGCTGGCGTATTCATTATCCATGGTGATGCTATTGAAATGCGTTCGGCTCAAATCCAATATGAAGACATGGGACTAGCAAAAAATACACTCCCCCAGCCTTTTAGCTTAAGCACAATCCAAAGAAGCATTAATCAGTTAGGATTCGCAGAATATGGCTCAGCCGAGTTGTTCAAGATATCGCAAACTACGCAAGACTTTTTACAAAGCGAGGGTAAAAGCCTGATGCTGGATATATCTCCTGTATCACCAATCACTCTAAAAGATATGGCTTTGTTCGCCTATGATAATCAACTGTTTCAAGGCGCTAATATGTCTCTGACAACGTCACCTACTAACAAGCGATAGCAAGTTATTAAACGAGAAAATTTTATGTCTAATGTCACCATCCTAGTCGATGTGCAAAATGTCTATTACACGACTCGAGACACCTATAAGCGCCCATTTGATTACAATGCTTTTTGGCAACAAGCCACGGAAGGTAGAAATGTTGTGAAGGCCATCGCTTATGCTATAGATAGAGGAGATGAGAAGCAGCGTCAGTTCCAAAATATTCTTCGCGCGATTGGTTTCGAGGTAAAGCTGAAGCCTTTCATTCAACGTTCTGATGGCTCAGCGAAAGGCGATTGGGATGTGGGCATCGCGATAGATGGTATCGAATACGGAAAAGACAGCGATACCTTAATACTAGTATCAGGAGACGGTGACTTCGCCCTGCTCGCTTCCACCTTGAGAGAAAAGTACAACACAAAAGTCGAAGTCTATGGTGTGGAGGCTCTAACTGCACAATCTTTAATACAAGCCGCCGATGACTTTATCCCTGTCACTGAGCAACTCTTGCTTCGATAACTCCTCAAAGAAGCTCTTACGCAGAAGGAGAGCTACACGAAGCAATGTTCCACCTAAATGCTCAAAGAACTAGTCAAAGAAAGTTTCAAGAAACAATGCTTCTACCTTGTCTCTCGCCCATTGAGTGGTGCGCAGGAACTTCAAACTAGATCGAATGGAAGGGTCACTTTTAAAGCAATTAATGTTGATACGGATAGCCAACTCTTCCCAGCCATAATGTTCAACCAACTCTGTTAAAATCTGCTCCAGCTTGATGCCGTGCAATGGGTTATTTTTTTGAGTCTCACTCATGATACGTTTAATTCCTACGACTTATATGCTGCCGAGAGTATAACCTAAAGCCATATCAACTGAGCTGATTTTTAATGGCGAGTGGCAAATCAACAATAGAATTTGACTAATGGGGCAAATCCCCGAAAAATAGCATCAAACAATTAGGAGAAATAAGAATGGGGATTTTATCAGGCCTAAAAGGGCTATTTTCTGGCGCTGCAATCGATAACGAGCCTGCAGAAGAAGCCATTGAACACAGTGGTTTTATGATTATTCCTGCACCAATTAAAGAAGGTGGACAGTTTAGAGTCGGAGCGACCATCACCAAAGGAGAAGGTGAAGACCAGCAAGTTCATAACTTCATCCGCTCAGACCTTATTGCCAGCCGAGATGAGTGCATTAACATTACGGTACGTAAAGCTAAAATGACGGTTGATCAGCTAGGCGACAAGATCTTCGGTTAATAAAATCAAAATTTAGGGATATAAAATATGCAGGACTGGGTGCTCGAATCAGAAAAAGAAGATCATTTGGGTGATAGCTTTGTTGCTCGAACCTTTAAACAGCCCAGCCCTGTCATTCATACTACCTTAATCCATCACATTGCTAACCCCAATGCAGACAAAGCCATTCTTTATATTCACGGCTACACGGATTACTTTTTTCAAGCAGGATTAGCTGAGTACTTTATTTCTCTTGGCTATCGCTTTTACGCAATAGATTTGCGAGGTTATGGCCGCTCTATTCGCCCTTATCGACCACCCACTTGGTGTGAATCCATATCTGAATATATAGACGATTTAGATCTAGCGCTCGCAACAATCAAACAAGACGGTATAGCAGAGACCATTGTTCTTGCTCACTCAACAGGGGCATTGATTAGTGCGAATTATTTAGCAAAAAAACAACAAGCACCTTCGTTAGACAATGACGACAAACAAACTTTATCAACAGTCACTGGGCTGATATTTAATAGCCCCTTTCTGGCTCTACCCTTTTCTCCACAGCAAATTAAATGGTTAAAAAAGCCAGTTAAAGCCATTGTTTCAAGCTTCCCTTCGGGGGTCATTAAAACGAATAAGCCTATTGTTTATGCCAAAAGTTTGCACTCGCAATTCGAAGGGGAATGGGATTACCGGCTAGACTGGAAACCTGAAAATGGTTTTGGTCTTTCCCTCCATTGGTTAAATGAAATTATCCGAGCGCAAGAATGGCTAGCAACTCAAACACTTAATATACCGACCTTATTGTGCCGCTCTGAAGTCAGTACCATCAGTAAAAAGTCCGTTGGAGATATGCAACAAGGGGATGGTGTATTACATGTAGAGAGTATGGAGGAGGCCGTAAAAAACACGTTCGATAACTTGACGATCAAGGTTATTCCAAAAGGCTTTCACGACCTATATTTATCAAAAGAGCCAGCCCAACAAGCTTACTTACAAACCATGTCCGACTGGCTAACAGAGCAAGATTAAGCACCTTGGCGACGCATCACCCAATCTAGCATACAGACCGGAAAGAAACGTCTCATAAAGGCAGCGCCGTAAGTGGGTAAAGTCACATAATAATGGGCTTTTGGGCGTTGAGATTCTAGTGCATGTATTAGCTTATTCACTACAGCACTAGCAGATAAAGTTTGAGACGAAGATGGTCCTTCCTTACTCAATCTCGCTACCGCCTCCTCATAACCTTTTTGGTGTCGGCTATTCTGCATATCTATATTAGTCTTGAGCGCTACCAAGGCATTGGCTCTAAAGCGACTTTCAATTGGCCCCGGCTCAATCAAACTGATTTTAATAGGAGTATCTGCAAGCTCAAGACGCAAGGTATCCGTCAAACCTTCTAAGGCAAACTTACTGGCATTATAAGCCCCTCTAAATGGAGCGGCGACTAAACCTAATACCGAGCTATTCGTCACAACTCGCCCATCCCCCTGAGCCAACATCAGCTTCAACACTTTAGTGGTAAGCTCATGGGTACCGAAAAAGTTACACTCAAATTGTTCTTTAAGGGCCGACACAGGAAGATCTTCCACCGCCCCGGGCTGCCCATAAGCGCCGTTATTAAACAAGGCAAATAAACCACCACCAGTGATGTCCAGTGTTTGCTGTAAGCCTTGAGTAATCGACTCAGAATCACTCAAATCCAGTTGAACAACGTGCTTCAACCCTTGCGCCTTCAGCTTCTCAACGTCCTCAGCTTTACGACAGCTTGCAACCACTAAATACTGACGTTTTTGTAGCATCTTAGCGGCTTCTAGACCGATACCTGTTGAACAACCTGTGATCAGAATGGATTTTTGCATACAAGATCTCACTTTAATTTTGAAGCATACCCATCGGGGTTGTTCGACTGCCAATTCCAAGCATCACGACACATATCTTCTAATGAAAGACTAACTTGCCAACCTAACTCACTTAATGCTTTCTCAGCATTAGCGTAAAACTCAGCAATATCACCAGCACGGCGTGGCATAATGTCATAAGGTATCTTCTGATCCGAAGCTTTTTCAAAGGCTTTAACGACATCCAATACACTATAACCAACACCTGCACCTAAGTTATAAGCGTCTATACTTTTTTCTGTCTGAGATGCAAGCTTTTCTAGCGCCTTAATATGACCTAATGCCAAATCCACAACATGGATATAATCCCGTATACCTGTACCATCCGGCGTTGGGTAATCGCCACCAAACACGTTCAATTTTTCACGTTTACCCACGGCCACCTGAGTAATAAAAGGCATTAGGTTATTCGGTATTCCATTAGGATCTTCACCTATCAGCCCACTAGGATGTGCTCCAACAGGGTTAAAGTAACGTAAAACTGACACATTCCAACGATTATCAGAAGCGTAAGCATCTTTCAGAAATTGCTCTATCATTACTTTCGTTCGCCCATAAGGGCTAGTCGAGCCGAGGGGGAAATGTTCGACATAAGGAATTGGGTTATTTTCACCATAAACGGTTGCTGAAGAACTAAACACTAAGTCAAAGACTTTATTCTGCGCCATTACATCTAACAGGTTCAGCGTACCAGTTAAATTATTATGATAATAATTTAAAGGTATCTGAGTAGATTCACCAACTGCTTTCAATCCAGCAAAATGAATAACAGCTTGAATGGAATAAGTTTCAAATACCCGAGCTAAAGATTCTTTATTAAGTAAATCAACTTGATGAAAAAAAACTGATTTTCCCGTAATACATTCAATACGCTGAAAAACCTCAACACTGGAATTACACAGGTTATCTACGACTACAACATCATAACCTTGGTTCAACAGCTCGACACAAGTATGGCTACCTATAAACCCAGACCCACCAGTTACCAGAACAAACATTTACTATTCTCCAACGCCCTAAGAAAAATGGCGATCATAAAAACTATGATCGCCATTTTAGGCTTTTCTAATTTCACTAAGCAATGAAATTATTATCCATGAAATTAATACTTTAGAATATCTTTCTATTTCTGGATTGTAGGTTTTTCATTTACCAAGAAACTTCAACCTAACGTTTAAGGTTGACTCAACTCTTCTCGCTCAGCCCAACGAACAGCAGCCCAGAAATAGACAATTAAAAAAGCGTACATTGTCACACCTATATTATGTCCAAACATGACTTGAGTGAGGGCAAAGTCCATATAGCACATCGGAATCAAAGCACCTGCTATAGCGTATGACCGAATACGCCAATTAGATCCACATTGTTTTAATTTTCTAAGAAATAACCTTAAAGGTAGAAGGTACAAAAGCATCAGAAACGCCAATCCAATTATGCCTCTTTTAGATAAAGCGTCTAAATATTCATTATGAGCATGAGAGAAGCCTACAGAGTAATCACTAATTTTTCCTTCTGACGCAAGCTGTTTTTTTATTGGGATAGTTTGACTTTGGCCTACCCCTAAAAGTGGAGCTTGCTGAAACATATATAGGGCCGATTTCCACATGTCAAATCGAGCGCCGACAGATGTTTCAGCATTCGATCCATCTATATAGTTCTCAATATCATCCACCGCTGCTGCAACTCGCTTTTGAACTCCTGTTTCAGGTATTGCAACAACACTAACAAGAAAAATAGTAACGAGAGTACAAACTGAAAATAAAGCTTTACGGTCCATTAGATCTCGACATTGCCAGAACATAAACAAGCCAATAAGCGGTAAACCAATCCAGCCGCCACGAGTTCCAGATAAAACAGAAGCTCCAACACCGCACACTCCACCACATAGCATTACAGCAAGAAGCACAAACCGTCTTTGAGAGTAAAAATAAACTGCGCCAGAGAAGCTTAAAAAGCCGAGCAACATCGCAATATTACCAAACATAATTGCATTTATTTGCCCATTAGCTCTATCCACACCCAAGACAATACGTTCATAAAGAGCGACAAAAAAGGCTAAAGTAGAACCAAAAGCAACAGCGTACCAAAGCCACTCTTTTCTATTAGAAACACAAAGTAAAAGAACCATGACAGGCAGAACTAAAATAAATCGAGAAGGCCTATCTAAACCTCTTACTCCACCATCATCGAGGTAAACTGCAAAAAACATACTTACAGAAAAGGCCAAAAACCCCCAAAATAATAATCGATCCTCTTTATTTAATATTGACCATCTAGGCCTGATAAAAAGAAGGCCAAAACTAAATAAAAAAATAAAAGAAGAACCTACATTATAACCACCCGGAATACCAATAGAAAAAGCTAAAGTCAATGCTGCAAAAAACCAAACTAAGCTAATATATTTATCTTTAAACCCCATAAAACCCAACTCCGAAAGCATTTAAAATATTTTATTTTTCAATAATAAAATCTATAAAAAACACACTATAAATAAAATCACATTACCAACGATTACCCTTTCACATAAATATAAAACCCTGATGCGTTATAAAAGGAATTTATAGTAGATGATTTATCTTTTTAATAACCGATAGTAGTACCGTTTGGTAATTATGACTGCCAAAAAATTAGATGAAAATTGAGTTCCTTCTTAAATTAAAAAATCAAAATTAAACTTCTTAGGAAAAAGATAATATATACAGCTTACATATAGATTTTTAAGCATAAGTGAAAACTATGGGAGCTTACTCAATACTATATCTAAAGCACTTAACCAAGAAGAATTAGATATATTTAGCCTTTTCAAATCACTATTATCTAGTATTGAGTATGCAGGACGTTTTACAGCTGTCGGAAAAGACTCGCTACTTATTGGTGTTAATTTCGGCATTTTATCGATCAAGTTAAGTTTATTTGCTTTAAATAAAATCGCTCGTGCGAACCCATGCCAACTTGTAGATATATCGCCAGTGTAATGATATACCCCCCACTCCAAGACACCTTTACTATTATATTGATCACATAACTGAACAATGGATCTAGCTAAATCTTTTGCATACGTCGGATTACCATATTGATCAGAAACTACACTTAATTCATCTTTTTCATTGGCTAAACGCAACATAGTTTTAACAAAATTATTACCGTATTCACTGAAAACCCATGCCGTACGAAGAATAATATACTTATCTAAGGTAGAGGCGATTACTTTCTCACCGGCCAATTTGGATTGACCATACACACCCTGAGGCTCAGTCTTACTACTAGGTTGATATGGTTCAACGTTTAAACCGTCAAAAACATAGTCTGTTGAGACATGGAACAAAGGTATATCTAAAACCGAAGCCTGTTCCGCAAGGTATTTAACACCAAACTCATTAACAGCGTACGCCTGATCGCACTCCAACTCAGCCTGGTCCACTGCCGTATAAGCCGCTGCATTTATAATAACATTCGGTTTCACGACATTAGTTATTTTAACTACTTCTTCTTGATTGGTAATATCCAATTCAGAGGAATCGAAAGCAAATAGGTCATGAGAAGTATTAGTAATTAGATCTTGTAAACAAGAACCTAACTGTCCATTTTTTCCGGTCAATAAAACACGCATTGTTATCTACCTAAAGCTTTTCAAATTTAAGACCAATTTTATCCTTAGACGATAAGATTGGTTGAATATTTTCTGGCCATTCTATTGCAACTTGAGGGTCATTCCAAATTAGTGAGCCCTCATCACTAGGATCATAATAATCCGTACATTTATACTCAAAGTCAGCGATGTCACTTAAAACGACAAAACCATGCGCTAACCCTGGAGGAACCCAAAACTGACGTTTATTCTCTTCACTTAACACTACACCAGCCCATTGACCATAAGACGGGGAATCTTTGCGAATATCTACGGCCACATCAAATACTTCACCACGTACAACTCTCACTAATTTTCCTTGTGGCTTACTCTTCTGAAAGTGCAGCCCTCTTAGAACATTTCTCGATGATCGTGAGTGATTATCTTGAACAAAAGGTAAATCAATACCAGCCACTTCGGCATAACGTTCAGCCTGAAACGTTTCTAGGAAAAAGCCTCTTTCATCACCGAACACCTTAGGCTCAATGAGTAAAGCTCCTTCAACTCTCGTCTTGATTACTTTCATATTTTTTTACCTATAGCCATCAGCTACTTTAAGAAGGTATTGCCCGTAACCTGTTTTCTTTAAGTTTCTTCCAGTCACTATAAGCTCTTCCTTCGATAACCAACCTTGACCAAATGCAATTTCTTCTAAACAAGCTACTTTTAGACCTTGACGATGTTCAACCGTTTGTACAAATTGACCCGCTTCTAATAATGAATCATGAGTTCCGGTATCTAACCAAGCAAATCCACGCCCTAATAATGCAACTTCTAAATTCCCTCTTTTCAGATATGCCAAGTTTACATCCGTAATTTCTAATTCACCGCGCTCAGAAGGGCTAATACCTTTGGCAATTCTTATCACATCATTATCATAGAAATAGAGTCCGGTAACCGCATAGTTTGATTTAGGAGTCTTAGGCTTTTCTTCAATACTAATAGCCTTGCCAGCATCATTGAATTCAACCACCCCAAAACGTTCTGGATCAGTTACATGATAGCCAAATACGGTTGCCCCACTAGATTGAGCAGAAGCCAACCTCAAAGACTCAGAAAAATGTTGTCCAAAAAATATGTTATCCCCCAAGACTAGTGCAACATCATCATCACCTATAAACTTTTCTCCAATAATAAAAGCTTGCGCAAGGCCATCTGGGCTATCTTGTGTAGCATAAGTTAACTGAATACCAAATTGACTTCCATCACCTAATAGACGTTGGAAACTCACTTTATCATCAGGTGTGGTAATAATTAAAATTTCCCTGATGCCAGAGAGCATCAAGGTTGAAATAGGGTAATAAATCATCGGTTTATCATAAACCGGCATCAACTGTTTTGAAGTCGCTAGCGTTAAAGGATGAAGACGAGAGCCGCTGCCTCCAGCTAAAACAATACCTTTACGTGTCTTTTTGACTGTGCTCATATTAATTTTTTTCTACCCCATCACCCACTCGCTCCATCTGGTAATCACCAGACAAAACTCGTTGCCACCATTCTTGATTATTTAAATACCATCGAACTGTCTTTTTCATTCCAGATTCAAATGTCTCTTCTGGCGTCCACTCCAGCTCATTAGCAATTTTTGTTGCATCTATTGCATACCTTACATCATGCCCTGGCCTATCTTTTACGAAAGTAATAAGGTCTGTATAGGCAGATACACCTTTGGGTTTTTCAGGTACAAGCTCTTCTAACAAAGAACAAACTGTTTCAACGACTTCAATATTTCGTTTCTCATTATGACCGCCAATATTATAGGTTTCGCCTATTTGGCCCTCTATTGCTACTTTAATAAGTGCGCGAGCATGATCTTCGACATATAACCAATCTCGAATTTGCGATCCATCACCATAAACAGGCAAAGGTTTACCGGCTAATGCATTTAGGATGATATGAGGAATGAGTTTTTCTGGAAAATGGTAGGGGCCATAGTTATTAGAGCAATTAGTCACAATAGTCGGAAAGCCATAAGTCCGCAACCAAGCGCGTACCAAATGGTCTGACCCTGCTTTACTGGCAGAATAAGGTGAGCTCGGAGCATAGGAGGTTCTTTCAGTGAATAAAGGAAGATATTGGCCATCAGTAACATCATCGGGGTGGGGCAAGTCACCATACACTTCATCTGTAGATATATGATGAAAGCGGAAAGCTTCTTTCTTGTTTCTATCTAAACAATTCCAATACTTACGTGCCGCTTCTAACAGAGTATAAGTCCCGACAAGATTAGTTTGTATAAACTCACCAGGGCCATCTATAGAACGATCTACATGACTTTCTGCTGCCAAATGCATAATGATATCCGGCTCGTGTGTTAAAAGCGTGCGATCTAATTCAGCAACATCACAAATATCTACTTGCTCAAAGACATAGCGTTCATCATGTAATGAAACTGGAATAGATTCCAGATTCCCAGCATAAGTGAGTTTATCAAGGTTAACGACACTGTGTTTCGTATCACTAAGTATATAACGTATAACAGCACTACCTATGAACCCAGCGCCACCTGTTACTAATATTTTCATTTAGCACCTACTTTTAACAATACTGCATTTAAGACACAAGAAGACTTTATGCCTGCATCACTCTCCACATAACAACGAAGCTCTGGGGCATTACCTGAGGGCCTTAAGTGAACAATATCACCGTTGTTAAACGTCATCCGCAGGCCATCGGTTTCATCCATAGAAACCACTTCTAACTTTTCGCCTTTCTCCGCTACCACAGACAACAGTTCAACTTGTTTCGTTTTGCTGTTTTTTAGTTCGCTAATAAGTTGCTTACTGGTTTGTGTTGGAATATTTTGAATGCGGTCGCTTGCTGTGTAACGAGCAGGATAATCGTTTGTTAGCTGGCTGATTGGGCAGTTTTTTTCATGCGCCATAGCCAGCAAGATTAAAGCAGGCAAAACAGAATCACGAGTAGGTAAAGAATGTAACGTTTTACTATTTACCTTAAAGTCTGACCCTACTAAAAAGCCACCATTGGCTTCGTAACCCACAATGCGTGCATCAGGTGTTTGCTTTAATAGGGCTTCCATCCCAGAAATTACATAAGGTGAGCCAATTTTGGTTCGTAGTGTTTTACGTTCCGGCCCCTGCAATTCTAGAACTGTATTTACATTAACTGGTGCGGCAACATGGCTGGCTTGTAAGTAATCCGCGCACAACACTCCAAGAATATCACCACGTAACCATTCGCCTTTTTCATTAGCAATCAACGGCCTATCACCATCACCATCCGTAGAAATAATAGCATCCAATTGATGCTCTTGAGACCAAGCCAGACCTTTGGCAACATCTTCTTGCGACACGGCTTCGGTATCAATGGGCACAAAGGTATCAGTGCGCTCTAGTGACACAACTTCCGCACCAAAATGCGCTAACAATCGCTTAATCACATCACGAGCCACACTGGAATGCTCGTATACCCCAATTTTTTTACCCTCCAGCATGTCGCTTGGAAATAATACTTTATAACGGTCTTCAAAGATCGTCATAGCAGCGTCATTGACATAAGGAAGCAAGGTGTTAGAAAACGAATCTGGCAAGGTAACAAAACCGTCCATAATAGCCGCTTCATCCGCTTTACTGATTTCACCATCTGGACGATAAAACTTAATGCCATTACGATCAAAAGGAATATGGCTACCGGTAATCATCACAGCAGGTATTTGATGTTGCATAGAATAGAAAGCCAAGGCAGGCGTAGGAATTACACCACAGTAAACCGCTTCTGCGCCACTTTGTTCAATGGCCGCGATACAGGCTTTCGCAATGTCAGGGCTGCTAGGACGTAAATCCAAGCCAACCGCCACGCGCTTTGAACCAGAACACACTCCCTTCAAGAAAGACGCGACAAAGGCAAAACACAACTCTGGTGTGAGATCCTTCACCAAACCACGAACGCCGCTGGTGCCAAACGCCACACCAAGCTCTTCACTCAATACTTTTACTTGTTTATTCATCAGTGACTAACGCCCATAACGATCTGAAAAACGGACGATATCGTCTTCACCCAAATAACTACCAGACTGCACTTCTACCAACTGCAATGGGATTTTACCTGGATTTTCCAGAGCATGAACCACGCCCACAGGGATGTAAGTCGACTCATTCTCTGTTAGCAATATCTCATTATCACCGTTTTGAACTTTTGCGGTGCCAGACACAACTACCCAATGCTCTGCTCTGTGATGATGCATTTGCACACTTAGCTTTTCACCTGGTTTTACCATGATACGTTTCACTTGATGACGGTCACCAAGATCAACCGTTTGATAGGTTCCCCAAGGTCGATGTACCGTAGTGTGATACATATGCTCTTCACGGCCTTCAGATTGAATACGCTTAACGATTTTCTTCACATCTTGAGCGTTGTTTTTGTCCATCACTAAAACGGCATCGGCTGTTTCAACCACCACCAAATCTTGCACACCCACAGCCGCCACAAGACGAGATTCTGAGCGAATCAAGCAGTTTGAAGAGCCTTCAGACATAACATCGCCTAACAGTACGTTTTGATCTTTGTCTTTCTCTGTATAATCGTACAAAGCATCCCACGCACCAATGTCGCTCCAATCACCCACATAAGGCACAACCTTGGCTTTCTTCGTAAGCTCCATCACGGCATAGTCAATGGACTCCGAGGGGCAAGCAGAAAACAATTTCTCATCCACACGAACAAAATCCATATCTGCATTGCGTTGCGCGTAGGCCTGACTGACAGCTTGAGAAATATCGTTACGATGAGTAGCTAACTCTTCTAGGTACACTTGAGCACTGAACAGGAACATACCGCTGTTCCATAAGAAATCACCGGATGCTAAATACTGTTCTGCTGTGACAAGGTTTGGCTTTTCAACAAACTCTGCCACGGTATAATTTTCACCGCTGCGAATGTAGCCGTAGCCTGTTTCAGGTCGTGTGGGTTGAATCCCGAAGGTAACCAATGATGCACTTTTAGCAAGCTCTGTCGCCTTTTCTATAGCCGTTTCGAAAGCTTTGATGTCACGAATAACATGATCAGCAGGAAGAACCAATAATAAAGTATCTTCATGCTCTTTGTATTTTGCTTCCAACGCTGCCAACGCAATGGCTGGCGCAGTATTACGGCCTTTAGGCTCAAGAATGATACTGGCGCCTTTCACGCCAATTTCTTGTAACTGTTGAGCAATAAGGAATCTGTGATCTTCATTACAAACAATAATAGGAGAACTAACATCTAGATCATTTGTTCTGTTCGCTGTTTGCTGTAATAAACTAAATTGAGCATCAGTAAGGGGAAGGCATTGCTTAGGGAAGTGCTCGCGAGATAAAGGCCACAGGCGACTGCCGACGCCACCAGATAAAATAACAGGAATGATTTTCACACTAGATCCTTAGTATGCAATAAAAAAATATTTCCGCAATTCTAGCAAAAGAGAAAGAGGAGCAACACAAGAAAGGAAAAATATTGCAAACTGCATAACGTGGAAAAATTAAAGGTTAGTAACAATTTACCCTAATGGTTTTTTCTATTCAAAGCCATTAGGGTTATTAGATTGCCAGCGCCATGAGTCCTCGCACATGCTCGTTAAATCAAATTCAGCTTGCCAACCTAAAAAGTCTTTCGCAAATTTAGGGTCTGCATAACAAGTTCCAATATCTCCCGGACGACGGTCAACAATTTTGTAATTAATCGCCTGACCTGAAGCAGCTTCAAAAGCTTTCACCATATCCAATACAGAATAACCGTTACCCGTACCTAAGTTCACGACAAAATGACCAGACTGAGCAAGAACTTTCTCCAAGGCACAAACATGACCACGAGCTAAATCGACAACATGAATATAATCACGAACACCGGTTCCATCTGGCGTATCATAATCATCACCAAACACACTCAAACAAGCTAATTTACCCGCAGAAACCTGACTAATATAAGGCAATAGATTGTTAGGAATACCTTTTGGATCTTCACCGATCAAACCAGACTCGTGGGCACCAATTGGGTTAAAGTAACGTAAGGTAGCAATATTCCATTCACTATTAGCATGTGCTAAATCCGTCAACATACCTTCTACCATCAATTTACTAGCTCCATAGGGGTTTTGAGTAGAAGTGGGGGAGTTTTCACGGATAGGTACAGATTCAGGTAAACCATAAACTGTAGCCGAGGAGCTAAAAATTAAATTACGTAGCCCAGCTGACTCCATTGCTTTTATGAGGTTAAGCGTTCCAGCGACATTATTCTCATAATATAAAAATGGCTTTTCTACAGACTCGCCAACGGCTTTTAAACCTGCAAAATGCATAACAGCAGAAAACGAATATTTCTTTAAAATGTCATTTAGAAAAGAGAAATCTAAGATATCGCCTTTAAAAAAGTCAGGACGTTTACCTGTAATGATTTCAATACGATCTAAAACAACTTCACTACTGTTGGATAAATTATCCACAATGACAAGACTAAAACCCGCTTTAATCAACTCAATACAAGTATGCGAACCAATATAGCCAGTCCCACCAGTCACCAAAACAAACATTCAAGCTCCAAATTAAATTAGGATTTAGAAGTAAATCTATATACCTTTTCGCCCCAATACAACAAAAGCAGTACGAATTATGGTCTCAATTTCTAACCAAATACTCCAATGCTTAATATAGTAAAGGTCGTACATTAATTTCTGACGAGAGTCTTCAGTATTAGCACCGTAAGGATAAAGAACCTGAGCCCAACCAGTAATTCCAGGACTAACTAAATGGCGCTCATTATAATAAGGTATTTCTTCTTCTAATTGATCAGTAAACACCTTACGTTCTGGCCTTGGGCCAACAAAGTGTAGATCCCCAATTATAACATTCCACAATTGAGGTAATTCATCAATGCGAGTTTTACGCATAAATGCTCCAAAAGCATATGCTCTTGGGTCATCCGCCTTGGCAAATTGCGCACCATTTTTTTCTGCATCAAGATGCATAGACCGGAATTTATAAATTGTATGTTCCTGACCAGAAAGGCCCACCCTTTTCTGCGAAAAAATAACAGGTCCAGGAGATTCACGTCTTATTTTCAAGACAGCGTATAGCATCACAGGGGAAGTAAGTAGAGCTATAATCACGGAAGCAGATATATCTAACAACCTTTTAAGAAGAAAGTTAATACGACTGTATGAGCAAATACGGTCTAAATAAGCTAACTCTGTGGATTCATAAGGGATATAACATTTACGTAAAAAGCTTTCCATAAAGTGGTGCAAGGCAAGCAAATGAGCCCCTTGTAAGTCTAAGTGCGTTAACGCTTTAATTAAATCGGGTTCCGCCACCTTATCTAAATTCATGACGATAAAATCAGGGGGCTTAGATGCGACGGCACTTTTTACAGCAAGAACATCATAATCGACAATAGTACGGAGTTGAATATTGTGTCTTTTCAACTGCGCAAGTTCAAATTTATTAAAAGCATAACCATTGCCTAATACAAGAACATCTGTACTGCCACGAGATGCAGACCGACTTTTCCTATTTATAAAAAATTTGAATAGAAAAACTGCCATGGGAGTGATAACTCCCCATATAATGATGACGGCTTGATTGTAAATAAATACCGTACCATTTAGATAAGCAAAAAAAGATATAGCAAGAATACTAGAAGCCCAAGCTTTAAAAGTGACTTCAAGTTTCTTCGCTATTGAACGTTCAAGTGAACGACTGTAACCACGTAAAGCCATAGTTGATAAAAGAAGTAATACGCCTGCACAAGTCCCAAGCCAAGCATAAATTGTTTTCCAAGGCTGATCACCCAAGATGAATTGCCAGCATAGTAAAGTCACTAAAGGTAAACACAGGTCAACAATACGATAAGCCCAAAGAACACGTCTTGATTGATATCTGGGAATGTTTTTCTGCACTATATAGCCTACCTTATAAGTTAATTAAATTTATCAAAATGAATTTTACACATTCTTAATAAATGCCAAAAAGAAGAACGATAAAAAGCACAACGTTATCTCTAGTACGACGACGGAATAAACTAGCGTTAGCACACCTAAAAAAGTAACTATCTAGATGTTTTGATAGGTAAGGATCAACTAATTCTAAAATACTTTTCACTTGCCCTCGGTACCAGTGATTTTTTATTAAACGCAGTCTCTTTTTGTATGCTTGAAAACCATCGTTAATTCCAACCTGATTACTATCATGTTGTCTATAAAGCATTAAGGGTTGGTCGTCGATATGCCATTTAAAGCCGTGCTTTCGACAGAAAGCATAAGCAAGCCAATCATGTAAAGCAACACGCTTTGTTAAGTCATTTGTATCACGAATAAACCCTTGAAGAGCTTCAGCAGATTTTTCATTAAAAACATACGTGCAACCGGGACCGGCCGCCTCAAAGAAATGATCAAACTTTTTCTGGGGATAAGACTTTTTAATGAGCTGCTGCCTTCCATCTGACCAGAAAGCTAAAACATCAGAAGAATATACATCACATATTTTGGCTGATAATAGCGAGCAAGCTCTTTCTAGCTTGTTATCTAACCAAATATCATCTTGGTCTGAAAAAGAAATATAGTCAAAACCATGAAAGTTAACATCTCGAATAAGACGATAAAAATTGGCTCCTGCACCACCAAACCGTTCACCGTAGGGTAATAAATAAACATTGTTCAATTTTTCAGCTAGCTCTCGAGCCCAAACATCAGTCCCATCAGAAGATAAATCAACACTAATAAATAAACTCACACTAACACTCTTTTGAGATAGAATGCTGTTAACTTGATCCTCGATCCATTCCATTCCATTGTAAGCGGCAAGTAGAACAGCTACTTTACACATAATTTTTCACCTATTATAAAACATAAAAACTTAATTATACGATAGATTAAGACATACATTTTTTGCCGACAATAGCATTCTACACATTATTATAAGCAAACCAAAACAGCTAATTACCAATAGATAAGCCTTAAAAAATTATAGAACGTGGTTAACTAAGTCCTTACCTCATTTTAGATTGAATCTCATTAAAATTTCTTGGGAATTTTTTAATGATGTATTTCCCCCAAAAAAAAGCAACTTTCCCAGCCCAATAGAGTTTAAATAAAAGCTTTATTTTATATAGGAAACGGTAGTGAAATGCTGCCTTCTTTAATTCATTAGGATCCATGTAAGCTGAAAATAAAGAAAAACACTTTATTTTACTATGAAGAGATTGAAGATCTGAAGAAGTTATTTTTTTGTATTTCCTCCAGCCTAAATGCTTCGCCTGATATACATCTACAGTTCTAAAAACATAATAATAAGGTTTGACCAATGATGCATGACCTGGATAAATTAAAAATTCATCATGCACGAATAAGTCGGATCGATATATTGCAATGGTTGTATCTACCGGAGCTAAAACAAAGTTAGAATATTTCTTCCCCTTTAGATAACGTAACTCATCCTTATAAGCTTTAGCAAGATTAGGAGATTTTTTCAAGTTACTAATATCTAAACCCAAGCCGATTTTGCCAATGAAAAATTTATTATTTAATGAATCAGTTAAAAAACTCAACCAACAAACACCATCTTTTCTCAGGGGAACAACGATATCTCCATCTGTAAGAACGTAGTAATTTCTATCTAGATGTTCAGACCCCTTCACATAAGCCAAACCTAAATTGAAACCAAGAATCCAATTGTTTTTATCGTTATATATAACTTTATGTTCAACAGAGATATCCTTTAAAATCTCTAATTGATCAGAAGACTTTGAATTATTATCGACAATAATTATTTCAAATGGATAGTCTGTTCGGTTAACAATAGAATCAACACAAATTTTGAGAAAACCAGGTTCGTCTCGAGTCAAAATAATAATCGGAATCTTTTTAATCAAAATCAAATCCTTTATTCTTTTTTAGAGGAAAAACAAAAAAAACAAAAAATAAAGCTAAAACATAAATAAAAAAGAACTTACACCCTTTAAAAGATCTTAATAAAATATCAAAATTAAAAATATCTAAATAGGTATGAAATATTATTTTCTCATATTTCAAAGCATTATATGATAACAACACATTTTCCTTAAAATCAATATATTTATAGTTCTTAAAATCAACATCAGACAAAAAATCTTTATATTTAATCATATAAAAGTCGAGAACTTTAAATAGATCTTTTCGCACAACCCTTCTCCTTAAATTTTTATAAGAAAAACTGTTATTTGAAAGTCGGTAATGTATAAGCGGCTTATTAATGACCATCAAGTCCGCTTTCTCTGCTAATCTAAACCAAACCCCAACATCAGAGGCTGTATCAAAGTTAGAAAAAGACCAAACAGATATATACTTTCTATAAATAGAAGTTTTAGCCATGGCGGTTGGGCATATAAGAAAATTCTCATTACTAATTGTCAGCTTAAGTAATTCAATTAAACTCAGCCTTACGCATGCTTTACTTTTAAGTGACTTTGGGTAAAAATTTCTACCAATAATTTTGGAGGACGAATCGATCAAATTAGAATTAGTAAAGACAGCACTGACATTTTCATGCTTGCTTAAAACTGCTACCTGCTCTTCAACTATAGTAGACATATAAACATCATCCGAATGATAAATAGCAGAAAATTCACCTTCCATGTTCTCTATACATCTTGTGAAATTAGCCTCTCCACCTATATTATATTCACTTTTATATACCTTTATATTCGAATATTTCCTTGCATACTGATTAAGAATTTCCAAACTTAAATCAGTCGACGCATTATCAAAAACTTTAATTAATATATTACTATAAGTCTGAGAAAGTAAACTATCCAATGTTTCAGACAAAGTTGCCTCATTGTTAAAATTTGGCATACATATACACACTAAAGGCTTATCACAAAACACAAAACACCTCCACAACTACGATAGTTTAAAGCCAATAAATATCAACTGAAGAAAAACAAAAAAATTAACATGAAAAATAAAAAACATTATTTTATATCTTGAATAAAAATAACTAAAAAACAGAATCAAAAATGGAATTACAAATATGTAATACTTTGCATTAGAGTAGCCTGGCAATAGAATTGGATAATTAACAACCAAAGAAACTCCTGCTAAGAAAAAAGAAAAGTCTTCATTAAAATAAGGCCTACCCTTCAAAAAGCTAACACATTTAAAAACCTTGAAGACAAAAAAAACAGAAAATAAAAATATTGATATATATGGAATAAAAAATAACGTCTTAGAGTTTGGCAGCATAAAAACCAACGACATGAAGGTTATAACTGGTCGAAGTACTAAAGGGTATTTGTCATTGATATCATAGATAGTTGTATAATGCTCATATATAACTGAAGCTTTACTTCCAATAACAGGGAGAAATGAAAGTAATTTTATAAACTCCATCTTTACAACAAGTGAGAACAAAATCGAAAGTAAAAGGAAAAGTATAGATACCCTGATACTATATTTATTAGTCAAAAACTTATAAAAAAGGAAAACAAACAAAAAGGAAAAATAAACAATAGAATTCCCAAAATCAATAAAAAAGACCAGAAAGCCTATAGTAAACAAAACTATAATGGAACGCCTAAACAGTATAGAAAATAAACTCAACAATAAAGTGAATTGTTCCTCTGCGAGCAGCCCTAAATGTAGCCAAACACTAGGAAAAATCATCGACAAAAACAAAATTTCTGAAGACAATGAAAACTCCCCCCTAATTAAAGGGGATTGAAAACGAAAATAAAAAACAGAAAAAACATAAACCATAAAAAAAGTAAACAGGATCAAAAAAAAAGTCCAATTCACTCGAAAAAATTTCATTGAAGCACTTTCGACTTCTGAACTTAACCAGTCATAATATAAAAAGAAAAAATCAAAATAGCCAAAAGGATTTATAATACTTTTATCCGAGTACAATATTGAATTCACTCTAAACTGGAAGTCTGCCTCATCCCCATAAGGCAAAAGAACCCGAGCTAATGCGATCAAAAAGTAATAACAGAAAACAAATAAAAGAACATTCCATAGTGATTTAGAAGATATCAAAAACCATAACTCCACTTAAAAAAAGAAAATATATAACATCATTTTCTCTTTGATCTGCTCATAATAAATAATTAAAGACAAGCCTAACTCTATATTTTCTTATAAACAATAATTCAGATAGAATTCCCAAATAAAAAAATCGAGGCTAGATAGGTCTTTATCATTAAGAAAATTTAAGAGATGCAATTTCATCAATAACACCGAAGAAAACTTCCTCAAGTACACATCTAAATCTACATTTTTAAAAACCAAGAATATACTAGGTTACAACACCCTTTATATATATCGATTCTAAAAAAACATCAAAAAATTTAATCACATTACTTTTATAAACTATGAACTTCAGCAAACCAACCTTACTTTTGATTTCATATAGTCCTTCATAAAAACTTAAATTTGAAGAACCATACAACATAAAGTCAATGTTTTTATAGAGTCATATTTATAAACATTTGAACTAACAGAAAAATTAGTTTCTAATTCTAAATAGAAATCTGCAAATTCTACTATAGTTGTCATATAAATATCATCTGAGTAAAATGTCGAACAATTTCACGCCCACACACCTGGTGAAATCAGTCTAGCTACCTATATTCTTTTAATTTACGAACACACCTATATAGCTATACTTATTTTCATACAATCAAAAAACCAAGTTTTAATCCATCAACACCTTATAAAAAATTTAATTTTGATATTCTTATAGGTTTGCGATACTCAGCTATCGTCGTTTCATTATTAAAGTTCGGTATACATATAAAAAACCAAAGGCTGATCTAACCCATAAAACACCTACCAATACTAAATTATTTTTTCTTCTAAAAACCTTTTTAAAGGTTTAGAAATCTTAAGGTAATAAATAATAAACAGCAAAGCTCCACAACCTAGGGAAAATAGATAATAAATCGAAGAGAAAACTGTCAAAGCTGAATTAGATTTCACATAAAAAACATAAATCACGACTAAAAAAAGGAACGAACTCATATAGAAAATTGACCGCCAATTTACTTTATACGAAATCAAGCGCCTCATTTGAAAAAACATGGATACAAAAAACAACACGCTTGAAATAAAAATTGAAAAAACAAAGGTATGCATGTCAAATTCAAAATAACCAGAAACTATAACACTCACCAGCATAATTATTGCATAAAGAAAATAAGGCAATATTAACATTTTAGTTTTACGTTTTACTTGTACTGCGTGACCGATTACATTCGAAGAGACCCTAACAAGCTCTACAATAACTGCAAAATAAAAAAAGTCTTTGGCTGAATGGTACTGAGAGTCAACAAGTAAATAGATTATTTGATTAGCACCCAGCATCATTATTGCACTCAAAAAAATGTACAAGGGTATAAGAGTGTTTACAAAATCAGATAGCGCACTTTGCAACTTAATTCCATCTGTTATATCTGATGAAGCTCGATAATAGTAAGGGTGAAGGAATTGCATAGCGATGGTTTCTACAATCGACCATAATGCCGTGGCTACCTGGAAGCCTACAACAAAAAAAGCTAAAGCAGCTAATCCCCAATAATATTCAACGAAAAATCTATATCCATTCTGAGAAAACCACATAAAAAATGTCGCGAAAGAAAGCGGTAAACAAAATGAAACAAACACTTTCCTTGTAATCAATACACTTTTTTCTTTTTTCGCTATTGGCATGAATTTTCTTAGTGAATATTTTGACCCTAAAATCCCCAAAAACATACCAATGGCTTGTCCAAGTAACCAAGCGTGTGCACTAGGTTCAAAATAAATGATGAAAAGCGTTGAACTTACTGTAGCCATAACCACTGTTATAATAGACCAAACTACCGATGCAATCCTAGCATCCAGCATATTTAAAAGTGGCACCAAAGTGTTATTCCAGTTAACAGACCAAACCACAATTAACAAAGCAAATGCTGAAATCAGTAAACTTTCAATCGTTTCTGACATAATTAAAAATAGCAATAAAGCAGCGATTAAAGATACGACAAACAAATATATACGATAAGAATTTAGACGAGAGAATAATGAACCTTCATCATACCACTTGTGTGTATTCACATTTAAATACTGCCCAACAGGGTTAACAAGAATTAATCCACACATAGATTGAATAACTACTAATAGGCTCAATTCACCATATCTCTCTGGAGGCATATAGTGTGTCATAATACGCAACGCAAATAAACCAGCTACCGCGACAAAAAACCGGCCAAAAATAATTAAAGCCAACTCATTCTTCAATTTTATTCTCTTTTAAAACAACATCAGTAACTTTGTTAACAAAATATTCCGCTGAGAATTTAAAGCAAGCATTACTTCTCAAGAATTCGTTTATACTTGCCAAATAGCCGTCATATGCAGCTTCAGGCATACTACTAATATGACAATACATTTCATTTAAACTTTCAAATTGATTAAAATCGATAAAACAATTACTTGGGATATGTTCTTCAATATTGTTTGCTCCCCAATATATCGGAATGCAGCCAGAAAAAAAGCAGTCAAATATTTTTTCCGTAATATAACCAGGTATATCTCTAGCATTTTCAAAACAGATTGCAAACTTATACTGCTCCAATACCTCTCTCTTAGCTTCAACTTTTCCTTTATAAGAAGAGTAAGTTGGAGCCAAAATTTTACATATAGGTCTAATTCGATTGAGGATTCTGATATACTTTGGTCCTGTGAATCGATAAGCATCCCAACCAATTCCATAGAATTCAAAATCTTCCGGATGATTTTCTTCAAACCAACGTATCACTTGCACTCTCTTCGAATATAATTCTAAAGGGTGTGCAGATTTTTTATTACCAGCTATTAGGGTGCAAAGCTTCAGTTGATTATTTTTTTTCTGTGGAAAGGAAATTGTATTAGGAAAATTGAATTTTATATATTGATCATTACTTACATAAGCATCATTCCACGTGAACACTTTTTTAAAAAAACTATGCTTATTGACATCCCAATTATCGGGCCTAATCAATTCACTTTCAAATAAAAGTAAATAAGATTTCTCCACTATACTTTTCAAAGGAAAGCTTCTTGGCATTTCGTTGTATAATACAATATCTGAAGTAGATGGGTCATGAATATCTGAAGTGGCTAACAAATAGCCTTTCTCATAAAGCTTATCCTTTAACAATGAATATGGGTATAAGCAATCATCTCTATTTGAAATTTTATCATTCAAATCAAATAATCTATTATTATTATAGTAATCACTGGACATCACAATAGAAGCTTTTTTCATGAAACAACCTCAAAAATGTCTTTAAAGCGATTTATATAACCGTGGTTTGCTCTAGCTGTCCTAGTCCCCATTTCCTTCATCAACTCTCTCTTCTCATTATTTTCTAGGTAATACTGTATCTGGGTAAATGCGTCGTCAGGGGAACTATAACAAGCAATGTTTTCACCTATATCAAAGTAGTTTTCAAGACTCGGTACATATTCTGTCAATTGAAAGCCGCCAAAGAATGGAATTTCAAAGTTTCTGGCTTTTATTTGACTGGAATTTTTTACACCTTTCCCTAAAAACATTTTTCCTAAAGAAACAAAGGATCGAGGGTTTGATAACATGTACCTTAAGTCCCAGGAAAGGCTATTAGATAAATTAAGGTTGATTTTTGATTTTTTAAATAAATCAACCATTCCTTCTGCACTCAATGGTCCATTCGGCCAACCATTACCATATACGGTTACTTTTATACCTTTTTTTTTCAATTCATCAATAAACCATTTCCTATAAGGATGATAACCACCTACAAAAGAAACATCATGAATATACGTTTCCTTATCGGAACTTTTATTTATATTTAATAAATTGATATGAGCATCGATGGCGGCCCATTGACTGTATACAACATTTTTCTGTCCAATAGCTTTATAGCTATTAACTGAAAATTGATCTGTTGTAATACACCAACTGAAATCATTAGCATAATGTCTGCTAAACGATTCAAATCGCCATTGATCATCACCAAACCAATTAATAGTTTTAAATTTCTTTTTTAAAGTAAGGAGAGTTTGATGTTCAAACTGATTTTTAAATAAACAGAAAAAAATTAGGTCAGGCTGAAAATCATCTGAAAAATCCAGAATATCAACTTGCAGTTTTTCAAGATCATTAAGATAGTGATCATAAAAAAAAGGCTCAACAATGTGCCCTAAAGCTTCCATACTAGTTTTAAAACCATCTAAACCAATGTAATTCTTACCTCTGGTTTCTATTCCATAATCAAACTGCAAATCAACATACATTATTTTCATTTTTATTGCGAACGCCTTTTGTAATACGATAGATTTCGTTTATCAAACTAGACAAAGAGTCATATTCCGGCTTAAACTTCCCATTAGGAACTCTATATTTAGAAAAGTAGTTCTTTTTAAAGCCCGTGGCATTTACACCTGCACTATCTACTATTTCATACAACAAACCAAACTCTTCTTGGCAGCGCTTCAATAAAGAAAACTTATCAACTGGAGATTTAGTATAGCAATCTATGGAAATGTTCATTCTCGATGAATTAATTACAGAAAGAATAAGCCTATAAAAATCAGAAGGCGTTATAAAATCTCGAGTAATATTTTCAGAACTTGTTTTTAAAACAGTGCCATTCTGAATTGAACGAACAATGTCAGTAATTAAAAAACGTGCATTAACATTTTGTGTGTGACTAAAATAATTGAATATTCTTATATCTATAATGGAATAATCACTCATAGCCCTATGCTTTGATTCTGCGTACAGCTTTGCAATTGTATACCAGTCACTTGGTTCAATATTATTAATATCGACCTTAGCAACGGTACCTTTATCAACAGCTTTTTCGAAGCCACCGCCATAAACAGCACCACTGCTCATAAATATATATTTACAAGATGAGTGAGATTTTAAGTAATCAAGCACAAGGTTATCGTATTGCTCTGTAACTTCAAAAATTTTAGCCCCCATCTCTTTTGCTTGAGCAGGATCACCAATACCAACAAAATTAATAAGAACATCAAAACTATTTTCAGTAGAAAATTCGGAGTACACCAAATTGGGATAACTAAGCTTTTTATCTAATCTTTTAAATTGCTCCTCTACTTTTTCAGGAGAACGTGAAAACATGGTAATATTGTACTCACCACCACTTTCATAGAATGAAACAATCAAATCTTTGGCTATTTGACTAGTTGCCCCTAGTATCCCTATTCTCATTTCTATCCTACTTAAGACTGTTAATGTCTTTTGAACTTGACAGTAGACTTCACACAGTTGATTGGCTCTCATATTTAATACTGTTATTTAAGAACCATATAAACCATTAAGCCCCATACATTTCAATCCTCAGATAAAGGAGAAATAAGCATTTCGTTTTTAAATTCTTCTCTACTCAAAAAAGGGTACATATCCTCAATTGGCTTAGATACCATAACACCATCAGCCTTTTTCATCGATGAGACGGCTGGAATCACCTCTTGGAATTCAGGGCAAATAACTTCACAAATAATAGGTCCACGCGTACTTTTAAGTGTCAACAAAGCATTTTCAAGATTTTCAATCGAATCTGCTTTTAGATATGAAATCCCATAAGCATCAGATATCTTTCTAAAGTCAGGACAGCTTAAACCTGACTCAGAATTAGTACCTGCCAAACGGCCTTCAAAAAATTTTGTCTGAGTAGTCTTTATAGATAAATAACCGTTATTATTCCAAATCAAAATTTTAATAGGTAACTGATTATGAATAATTGTTTGTAGTTCTTGAATATTCATCTGGAATGACCCATCTCCAGTTATAGCATAGGTATCTACTCTATTTGCTGAAATACAGGCTCCTATTGCGGCTGGTAGCGTATAGCCCATATCAGCTTGAGCGCCAGATGTAATATACCGTTGAGTCCCAGAGATACTCAAAGCTTGAGAGGTGACGTAGTATGCAGAGCCAGCATCAGAGACAACAATACTATTGTCCCCCATCAATTTTCCTAACTGATGTATACACTCGTACATGTTAATATTTTTTTCATGGATATAAGGGCCTTGATAGACAGGCCACTGATTTTTCCACTTTAAGCACTGCTCAGACCAATCTGACGGTGCACTATAATCAAAAGAATGAGATTTAAAATAGTCTCTTAAATCAGCTTCTATCATCAGATCAATATTAACTGTATTTTTTTTATGCTCTTCACTATCTATATCTACAACAACAACTTTAGCTTCTCTAGCAAAAAGGTCATATTCAAACCCTGTTAAAGCTACGCTAAGTCGAGAGCCAAGAACAATAACAAAATCCGAATTTTGTACTGAAAAGTTACCAGCTCTATCACCTTTGGCTCCTAAACGGCCAATGGCCAAGGGGTGTGAGCTGGGAAGTAAATCTATACTCAGGTAGGAGAAAACCACTGGAATTTGATATTTCTCAACATAATTAACAAAGTTTTTTTCAGTATTACTCAGCCTAATACCATTGCCTGCAATAATAATAGGTCTTTTTGCAAGCGATAATAGTTTTTCTAGGCATGATATATCTTGTGTTTTGGGAGTAGATGGAAATTTTATTGATTCATGCTCTGGAATAAAATGCTTCAATTCTGCTGGGTTAATCCAAGCCCCTTGCACATCCAGTGGAATATCAATCCAAACAGGCCCTGGGCGGCCATTAGCTCCTAAATAAACAGCTTTTTCGAGTTCATAAGCAATATCGGCTGGGTTATTAATCATAATTGCGTATTTTGTAATAGGTCTTACAATTTCAACTATGTTTGCTTCTTGTACACCAAACTGCCTTAAACGGACATCTGTATTATATGTAGTCTCTTTTCTTTTCACTTGGCCAGAAATACATAAAAGAGGTGTACTATCTTGCCAAGCATCCAATACACCAGTAATGGAGTTTGTGCTTCCACAACCTGTTGTAAAGCAAGCGACTCCGTACCCTACTGAGTGCTTAGCATAACCAACAGCAGCCATAGCAGAAGCTTGCTCATGATGATTATAAATACAGGTTAACTTATCATGATTTCCGAAAGCATCATTCAGAAACATTGCGCCGCCGCCAGTAACAGTAAAAACCGTTGACACACCAAGTACATCGGCAACAAAATCGGCAACAAAATCAGCAACTCGAATTTTATTCATCGTTTGTCCCTCAGCGCCGAATCTAAAGCGCTTATTGCTTTTTTAATATTGTCTAAACTATTAACATAACATATTCGAACATACCCCTCGCCACACTGGCCGAAGTTATTCCCAGGCAACAGAGCAACACCAGCTTTCTCCAGAGAAAAATCTGCAAATTCATCACTCGTCATTCCAGTACCTTGAATATTCGGAAAAGCATATATAGCACCAGTAGGCATTACACAACTAACACCTGGTAAGGAATTGAGCCCATCAACCAGCACTTTACGACGCTTATCATACTCAACTTTCATCATTTTAACTTGAGTTTGATCCCCCTTAATAGCTTCAATACCAGCCCTTTGAATAAATGGCGGTACACATGAAACTATTGTCGACACTAACAACCCCATTTTTTCTATCAATAGCTTTGGCCCAATAGCAACCCCTAATCGCCACCCAGTCATTGCAAAAGCCTTACTAAAACCATTGATAATAATTGTTCTTTCTTTACATTTATCTAAATAAGAGGGGCTTAGAAATTTTGAATTTTCATTAAAAATTAGCCTCCCATATATTTCATCACTTAATAAATATATTCCATATTCTTGAGCTATTTCAGATACTGCTTTTATATCTAATTCGCTCATTACTGCTCCTGTAGGATTACTAGGAGAATTAATGATAATCATCTTAGTCTTATCTGTAATTTTTTCTCTTAAGTCATCTGGGTTTAAACGAAAGTCATTCTCTTCTTTTAAAGGAACAGTTACTGGCACCGCTCCACAAGCTTTAATAGCTGAAAAATATGTGGGAAAACCAGGATCAGGTACAATAACCTCTTCTCCTGGATTCACAACACATTTAATAGCTAAATATATAATTGAATTCGCTCCAGGCGTAACCAGGATTTGATCAAGAGCTGGAGCAAAGCCTCTTGATAAAGCAGTAGTTTCTTGAACAGCTAATCTAAAATCATATAAGCCCATAGAACTAGTGTAATGAGTCTCGCCTGTTTTGATCGCCTCACAGGCGGCTTGTATAATATTCTTTGGAGTATCAAAGTCGGGCTCACCAAGCTCAAAATGCAATATTGATCGACCTTCTCGCTCCAACCTTTGTGCCTTATCAAGGATCGCAAACATAGGCTGTCCTTCGACTTGAAAAGCAATTTCAGAAAGATCTCTCATCTTTAATCCCTTATAGAACGTTATTTACTAAAAATTCACACCAAAAAATTCTTCTATTTTTTCAGCAATATAATCCAATTGTTGCTCACCTAAACCAGGATAAATCCCCAGCCATATAGTTTGATTCATGGTAATTTCCGTATTAGTAAGGTCGCCTACGGTTCTATATTCCACATCTTCAAAATATGGTTGGCGAATCAGGTTTCCAGCAAACAGTAAGCGTGTGCCGATTTTACATTGGTCAAGATATTTAGTTAAATCAACCCTACTGACACCTGCAGCTTCTTTTACTGTGACAGGAAACCCAAACCAAGAAGGGGTCGAGTTTTCAGTAGGCTCAGTCAACTCAATAAACTCTGTAACCGTTGATAACCTGCTTTTTAAATAATCGAAATTGGAATTACGTTTTTCGATAAATTCTGGTAAACGCTTTAATTGCGCTAGACCACATGCCGCCTGCATATCAGAGATTTTTAAGTTATACCCAAGATGAGAATAGGTATATTTATGATCATAACCTTGTGGCAATGAACCTAATTGCATATTAAAACGCGTTCCACAGGTATTATCGCAACCAGGTTTACAATAACAATCTCGCCCCCAATCACGGAATGACTCGGCAATTGAGATCAACTGGCTATTATTGGTAAAAACAGCCCCACCTTCTCCCATAGTCATATGGTGAGCTGGATAGAAGCTTAATGTTGCAATATCCCCCCAAGTCCCAACCATCTTTCCGTCAAATTTCGCACCAAGAGCATCACAGCAGTCTTCAACTAGCCATAAATTGTATTTATCACAAAGCGCCTTCACTTTTATTAGGTTAAATGGGTTACCTAAGGTATGCGCAAGCATAATTGCTTTTGTTTTAGGGGTGATTGCAGCTTCAATCAAATCAGCATCCACATTGTGTGTTTGCAAGTCAACATCAACAAATACTGGTATGGCTCCAAACTGCACAATCGGGTTCACTGTTGTTGGAAAGCCTGCTGCAACACCAATCACCTCATCACCTTTTTTAATGGCGCGATCGCCCAATTTAGGAGAAGTTAATGCGCTAAAGGCAACTAAGTTTGCAGATGATCCTGAGTTAACTGTAATAAGATGCTTAACTCCAATAAATTCAGCTAACTCTTTTTCAAATTGATCATTAAACCTACCTGTTGTTAACCAACCGTCAAGGGAAGCATCCACCATATATTGTAATTCGGTCGCACCAATTACTTTACCTGATGGAGGAACTACGCTCTCACCTGGTATAAACATTTTTTCTTGGTATTGTAATTTTGCATACTGCTCAACCAGTGCTGCAATTTCAGTTCGTAACGTTTCAGTGGTTTGCATTGTGCATATCTCTCATATAATCGTTTATTTCGTTCAGACAAGCTTGCTGCATATCATCGTTATTTAACCAAGCTTTATGCCAATTGATAATTTTGCTTAGGGTATGTTCCA
The DNA here is from genome assembly GCF_025716875.1 of Marinomonas sargassi. Lineage (GTDB taxonomy): Bacteria > Pseudomonadota > Gammaproteobacteria > Pseudomonadales > Marinomonadaceae > Marinomonas > Marinomonas sargassi. The sequence continues at coordinate 424,164 of NZ_JAOVZB010000001.1, forward strand.
AATGCCATGTCGGCTGCCAATGCAATCTAGATTTGGCTTTAGATATGTCTAGCTTGAGATAGCCAGCCTCATGAGGATGGGCATTGCTATCCAACTGCCATGAAGCACGAGGCCACTTTGAAACCATCTGATTGAGAATCCAGTCCACAGGCTTAGCGTCGTTTTCCACTGGGCCAAAATTCCACCCCTCAGCGTAAGCCTCTGGCTGCTTGTAAAGATGCTCCGCCAATACTAAGTAACCGGCTAACGGTTCTAATACGTGCTGCCAAGGTCGAATCGCTGCGGGGTTACGTACAATAACAGGAGCATTTTTTTCAAACGCTCTTAGTATATCTGGAATCAGACGATCTTCGGCCCAATCTCCACCACCAATTACATTACCCGCACGAGCCGATGCTAACCCTATCCCTTTCTCTTGCATAAAAGAGCGACGATAAGCTGATGTAACAAGCTCTGCACACCCCTTGGAACTGCTGTATGGGTCATAACCACCCATAGCTTCATCTTCACGATACCCCCAATACCATTCTTTATTCTCGTAACACTTATCGGTTGTAACACTAATAATGGCTTTTACATTGCTACAGGAGCTTGCTGCTTCCAGTACCTTAGCGGTACCCATAACGTTTACATCATAAGTTTCCAAGGGTTCATGGTAAGATAGTCGTACTAAAGGCTGAGCTGCCATGTGAATAACAATGTCAGGGTTAAAATCCATCATGCTGGCAGAAATTTGCTTGAGATCTCGAATATCACCTATTTCTGAATCAATTTTATCGGCCACATTCGCCACATCGAACAAACTAGGCTGTGTTGGAGGCGCTAATGCGTAGCCTTTTACAACCGCTCCCATATTGGTGAGCCAAAGCGTCAGCCAACTACCTTTGAACCCAGTATGACCAGTAAGGTAAACTCGCTTGCCTTGCCAAAATGATACATTCACCATACTTATTCCCAATTTTTCCAAGGCGCCTTACCAGATTGCCATAGTTCTTCTAGATAATGCTTATCTCTCAAGGTATCCATAGGTTGCCAAAAACCTGTGTGCTCATACGCCATCAGATCACCTTGTTCTGCCAAAGTCATGAGTGGCTCTTGCTCCCAAGTAGAATCATCACCGTCAATCAATTCCAATACTCTAGGAGAGAGCACAAAAAAGCCGCCATTAATCATGGCACCATCACCCTGAGGTTTTTCTTTGAAACTGCGCACAAGGCCATTCTTCATATCCAACGCGCCAAAACGCCCTGGCGGATAAGTTGCTGTTAAAGTAGCTTGTTTTCCATGTTCTTTGTGGAAACGGATAGTCTCAGCAATATCAACATCCGACACGCCATCGCCATAGGTAAAGCAAAATGCCTCTTCATCTTTAATATACTCAGCTACCCGATGTAGACGACCACCAGTCATAGAACTGTCGCCAGTATCTACTAACGTCACCGTCCAAGGCTCTGCACGCTTCTCATGCACTTTCATATAGTTATCTTTCATGGAAAACGTGACATCAGACTGATGCAAAAAGTAATTTGCAAAATACTCTTTTATTACGTAGCCCTTATATCCGCAACATATGATGAAATCATTAATTCCATGAGATGAATACATTTTCATAATATGCCAAAGAATGGGCTTCCCCCCAACTTCAACCATTGGTTTTGGGCGCGTACTGGTTTCTTCACTAAGTCGTGTGCCTAAGCCACCCGCTAAAATTACCGCTTTCATTTAAAATATCCTATTTTTTAAAAACTTTGTACAAAGGCATCAGAGTGAAAATTTCCTTCCAGCAAACCAGATTCCAGAAAGCGCTTCTTGGCGGACTGAATCATGGCATTTGAACCACAAGCGTAAACAACAAGTCCATCGATATTTTTTCGGTCAGCTAAAGCAACATCTTGAACATACCCTACATCACCAGACCAACCATCTACTGGTCGAGATAAAACATTATGAACAGTAATATGGAGCTTATTAAAACTTGCATCCCACACAAACTCTTCGGGATATCGATTCCCCCAGTACACCTCTATTGTTTGTGACTGCTGATAATCTGGGTCGTATTCTAACTTACTTAATATAGATTTTACTGGTGCAATGCCCGTCCCAGTGGCTAGAAAAACCAGTGGTTTGGCTGTATCCCTCAAGAAAAAGGTCCCTTTGGGGCCTTCTATTCTCAGTAAATCATTTGTCTTTACTTGGTTAAACCAGTAATCACTCATCTGACCATTTTCAAAGAACTTAATCAGCAAAGTAAGCTCTTTATCTGAAGACACACTTGCAATGGAGTAGCTACGACGAACAGCCCCCCAAATAACATCTATATATTGTCCTTCAATAAATTGAAAATTGGCTGTAGGGGGTAAACGGAGTTTAATCTCGACAATATTGTCACTAAGATAAGTAATGCGGTTTACCCGTGCCGGTAAAGTTTTCACTTCAATACCATGCAGAGCACTTAAATCAGCGGCATCTATTTCTATGTCTGTCACAGGAGCACAACAGCAGGTCAATATCTTTCGCTCTTTTCTATCTTGATCTGTTAATGCCAACTGTCCTTGCTTTTCAATAATCTCGCCTTTCAGTAAAGTGGTTTTACAGACACCACATTGACCATTTTTGCAACTGTATTCAAACACTAAACCAGAAGCCAACGCAGCATCCAATACCGTTTTTTCCCTTTGCCCATCGAACTTCTTGTTTTCGGTTGTATAAATTATCATTTTATGTTTACCAAGCGATTAAGACCTAAACGTTCAGCATTTATAAGCCAATCATTCAGGTAATTAAGAAACACTTTACTGTATCGATGTATCGAATCGTCATAAGCTAAATTTTCTATCTGAACCCACCGATAATGCCGATGCTGCTCAGATGGTAAACTCAACATTTCAGTTTCAGACAGTTCAATTAGATAAGGCGCATTAATGTAATGCGTCGAAATATCTTCACCAAATGCACTATCATCATAAAAGTGGTCATATAGCCCTAACGGCTTGACGTCTTGATAATTGAAAGCATGACCCAACTCATCTAAGCAGATACGTTCAAATGCCTTCTTAAGAGCTTCATTCTTATAAACTCTTCCGCCCGGCACAAACCAATACCCCTGTGCTGGACGGTTAATACGTTCACCTACTAATATTCGGTTTTGAGCGTCTAACACAACTAAATCTATTGAGAACAATACACCATATTGAACAAGATGCCTGAAATCGTCTCTTTCCAAATACATTAAACCAACAAGTCTCTTAATGCTTTAATATTATCTTTTATATCTACCTGATGATTCCCAACAAACAACCCATGCGCATCTAGGTACTCCGCTGCTTCCAGGGTTCCGGCTACTTCATAATCAAAAAATTCCAAAACTTCTTTATTTTTCAAAAAATTCCCAGTAACAATCGGACGACACTCAATACCATTTTCCATAAGCTTCTTAACTAAGTCAGCTCGACTGTAAGGAGCATTTTGCTTAAGTATTAAGGAAAAGCCGAACCAACTGCTCTCGCCAGTTTCTTTTTGGATTTCAATAAAAGGATGATCCTCAAACAACGATTGAAATATTTTTGCATTATCGCGGCGGGTCTTAATAAAGCTAGGCAACTTCTTTAATTGCTCCACACCCAAAGCACCACTCATCTCTAGGGGCCTCACATTGTATCCGGGCAAAACAAACTTAAACGATTCTTCAAACATATCATCGCTTTTTTCACCTGTGAGCTTATTAAACTTAGGCAAATTTCGCGTCCAGCCATGAGCACGAATACATAGCAAAATATGGTAAAGTTCTTCATCATCAGTAACGATACAACCACCTTCCATAGTCGCAATATGATGTGAAAAAAATGAACTAAATGTCCCCATTACACCGAAGGTACCCGCTTGTTTGCCATCAATTGTTGCACCCATTGATTCACAATTATCTTCTAGAATAAATATATTACGGTCAGCAATAATTTCATTCATGCGGTTAAAGTCATTAGGATTACCAAGTAAATTAACAGACAAAATAGCTCTAGTCTTATCTGTAATTGCTCCTTCAAGTTTATCTAGATCCATATTTAGAGTATTAGGATCAATATCAACAAACTTAACTTTTAAACCATATTGTTGTAACGGAAAATAGGTTGTAGACCATGAAACCGCAGGGACAATAACCTCATCCCCACGCTTTAATTTCAAAGATTCATTCTTAGTAAAAAACAATGACGCAATCATTAACAAATTTGCGGTTGAACCTGAGCTAACCATTACTGAATACTTAGAGCCAAAGAAATTAGCAAAGTCTTCCTCATACTTAGCTACTTCTTTACCCATAGTAAACATATCTGAATCTATGACACGCTGGATAGCAGAGTATTCTTTTTCATCCCAAGTGCTGCTTGCTAGAGCATAATTAGTCATTTGCATACTCACTTAAATAATGTTGATACGTTTTACTGATTCCAGTTTCTAAACTTGTTGTATGGGACCAGCCGAATTGTTTTAATTTTGTGTCATCTATTAATTTTTGCTTCATGCCAACGGGTTTAGTTAGATCATGCTTAAAGCTACCAGTGTATCCGACTATTTCAGCAACGGCCTGATAGTACTCATTAATAGTATAATCCCTACCCAACCCGACATTTAGGTTTTGAGGCATCTCATCAAATCTTTCAATTGCATAAAAAATAAAATGCGCAAGATCTTCTGCAAACATAAATTCACGACGAGCTTCACCATCCCCCCAAATATCAATATCTGATAGGTTATTTTTTCTTGCTTCATCTATTTTACGAATTACGGCAGGGATCATATGGGAATTTTCAGGTGAAAATTTGTCAAAGTAGCCATATAAATTACATGGAATAATTGTCTTATAAAGTAAAGTTAAATTTTCTTTGCAGATGTATTCACATAATCGTGTACTTGCTGTTTTTGCCAACGCATAACCTTCATTTGTTGGCTCCAACTCACCCTTTAAAATTAAGTCTTCACCCAGTGGATTCAATGCATCCCGAGGATACATACAAGAGCTACTTAAATTTAAAAATTTAGTTATATTATGATCTTTGGCTGTCGTCAGAATATTAAGCCCCATCTGCATATTATCAACTAAAAACCTGACAGGATTCGCTATATTAGCCTGAATTCCACCAACGACACCTGCCGCATGAATAACCATGTCAGGCCTATGCTCAGCTATATATTGCTCAACCGATTTGACATCCAATAAATTAAGTTCAGAGCTTGTAGGTGATAATAAAACGTGTTCATGCAGCTTCGACACTTCAAGAACGTTTCTTCCAACCATTCCATTTGCGCCTGTGAGTAAAATTTTCATAATATATAAGCCTATTCAACTGCAACAGATGTTATATACCCATGCTTTTTTAAAATCGCATGCTGTTTGGCTTTATCTAAATCGTTAGCCACCATTTCAGCACACATCTCTTCTACTGTTATTTGCGGCATCCAACCTAACTTCTCTTTTGCTTTTGATGGGTCGCCAAGTAATGTTTCTACTTCAGCTGGACGGAAATAACGGGGATCCACTCTAACGATTACATCACCAACACTCACAGCTTGCGCATTATCACCTTGAATAGATTTAACAGTAGCAATTTCATCAATACCTATACCACTAAATTCCAGCTCAATACCCGCTTCTTTAGCCGACAACTTTACAAATTCGCGAACGCTAATTTGTTTACCTGTAGCAATAACAAAATCGTCAGCCATTTCTTGCTGAAGCATCATCCATTGCATGCGCACATAATCCTTCGCATGACCCCAGTCACGTAATGCATCCATATTACCAAGGTACAAACACCTCTCTAACCCTTGAGAAATATTAGCAATAGCACGGGTTATTTTACGAGTAACAAAGGTCTCACCACGGCGTGGCGACTCATGATTAAATAAAATACCATTACAGGCGTACATACCGTAGGATTCACGGTAGTTAACTACTATCCAATAGGCATACATTTTAGCAACAGCATAAGGCGAACGAGGATGAAATGGTGTGGTTTCTTTTTGCGGGATTTCCTTCACTTCACCGTATAACTCAGACGTAGAAGCTTGATAAAACTTAGTTTTCTTTTCTAGCCCCAAAAAACGAATCGCCTCCAGTAGACGTAGCGTACCCATTGCATCAACATCTGCTGTATACTCCGGCGCTTCAAAGGACACAGCAACGTGGGATTGCGCCCCTAGATTATACACTTCATCAGGCTGAATATTTTTGATAATACGAGTAAGGTTAGATGAGTCCGTTAAGTCACCATAATGTAAGAAAAAGCTTTGATCTTTTTCATGGTTATCTTGATATATATGATCAACACGCTCAGTATTTAATGATGAAGCACGACGTTTAATTCCATGCACCTCGTACCCTTTTTCAAGTAAAAACTCAGCCAAATACGAACCATCTTGACCTGTTATCCCTGTTATAAGCGCTTTTTTTTTCATGGTATATTTCCGTTCTAATTCGTTTATTTATATAAAATCATTTTGTGTCAGAAACTTCTTTACGAAGCCGCTCTATTTCTTTTTCTAGCTCTTCATGTTCTTTTAGCTTTCGCTTAAGAAAACACTGGGTGAGCGATATCTTTTCTTCAATACCTTTTGGAGTGAGTAAGTATAAATACTTCACTTTATTGGAATTGTTCTTAAAGTTCTCAGCTTTAATTAAGCCTTTCTCAATTAATGACCTTAAGCAAAAGTTAGTTTTTCCTAAGCTAACGCCTAAGCGTTTCGCCAATTCCCGCTGACTTATGTTTGGGTCTTGTTGCAAAACGTTTAAAATCTTGTAACGATATTCATCTGTTAACATTTAGGCACCTTAACGTTAGATGCTTCATCGTGAGACATTAAGACAAGAAAAATAAGAGGCTTTTATGTTACGTGCTCTCCATGCGTATTACTCCATTTCACATCATGTTCATCATGTTCATCATGTGAACAATATTAAATTAACAATTTTTAAAATGCAAAAAATGTGTATAAATCCAATTCACCTTTCACTCCATCAACTTTAAAGCACAACCAAATAATCCTCCTCTTTAAAGAGTTGAGAGCAGGCAGTCTACTTAATTAATTTCTTTAATAAAGGCGAAGCGAATGAGTACAACAGCCACACCCAACATACCACCGAGCAAAGTTGCGAGAACACATATCAAAGCACGTTTCGGACCAAATTTTTCTTCCGGCACTACGGCTGGGTCTATCACTTTAAAAGCAAACTCAGTTTGCACTTCCGCCAACATGAGATTTTTGGTTTGCTCTTCAATAAGTTGATAAAAAACCGACTGCATGTCGGCTATATTGGTGTTACCTATTTGCTCTTCAAGGTAACTTATATTGTTTCTCGTTTCATCAAGCGATTGTTTTTTCATCCAAGCATTGAGTTCAAGAATCAACCAATCCACCCATTGCTTGGCAATAGTGGGTGATAAGTGAGTTATAGATAAGGTCGTTAACCCTGTGTCTTTAGCATCACTTATAGCGATAGCTTGTTTAAAAGCCCTATGCCCCCCCCAGTCAGTTGGTACAGATAATTTACCTGACTCAACCTCTCGCACCCACTTCTTAGTATCTTCGTTATAAACTTCTGCGTTAAGTATTAGCTTATCTTGATTCGGGTCCCATTTTTCGCCAGCCATCAAAGGAACCCAAAGGTCATATTTATGGATAAAGGCGTTTATAAACTGGCGGGACTGAAGCACAGCTAATGCCATTCCTTTACTGTCTGCGCCACCACCATCTAGAGTAATACCAGCAAGTGACGCTAAACCGCCAAATTGGGAAGCCATGGCCGCCAATCCTCCTGACTGACCGCCAGATGCTGACACTAAAGTCGCCTCAGCCTTATAGACATTTGGTTTAGACAACGCATAAAAAACACCCCCCACCGCAAAGATAGCTGTCATAAATAGAATAATCCACTTACCCTTCCAGAGAGCAATGAATAGCGCTTTTAAGTCTATTTCATTATCGTGATGTGGAGACTGTGGCATTAAATTTTGTTTACTCATGTTATCCAATTCTACTGGTAAATTTATGGGTCAAGTCGCTTGATTGAAAAACGACTTTCCTAGCACCCTAATCTTTAACCGCACTCCATGCCACACCTAGTTGATAAAGAACCTGTGTCGCAGTGGATAGTGTCGTTAGACCATTCATGTAATCCGTATTGATTGGCACTATGATAGCATCACCGGGCTCGAGTGGTTTGTAGTTGCGACTAAACCAAAACGATCTATTGGGCACTTCCACAGAACCATTTGCTTTTACTATATATACTCGACTTGTATCTGCCTGACGCTTAGTGCCACCCGAAGAAGCTATATATTCATCTACTGTTAAATCTGGGTTATAAGTATGGTGTGATGCGTATTGCACTTCACCTACAACACTTATCGCAGGATTTAGAGCGGGTATAAAGAGCTTATCGCCCTGTTCTAAAATCAAGTTTTGCAATGGATTACCCGCCATAGCTTCAGTCATATTAATCACCAAACGTCCAACAGGCTCAGCTTGGCCTAGTTGCTCAAGCACAGCGATAGCTTGTGATGGGTCCGACACATTACCATCACTACGCAGAGACATATTACTGATTTCTTGTTTCAATTGAGCATTTAGATATTTAAGCCTTTCCGCTTCTTGACGCTTTAAACGTTCGCGACTAAATACGGCACCTTTAGGGTAAGCAAACTCGGTAAAGCCACCCGCTCGCTCAATTATATCTTTAATCGTATCCCCTCGTTTAAAAGTGTATTTACCAGGAAACACCACTTCACCTTGCAACTCAAGCGTAAGAACCTCTGACCAATCTGGCTTAGCCTTAACTGCAAGGTGCGCTTGGGGATAAAGTGAAACAGTCGATTTGCCACTTAACGCATCCGCCAATGAAAAAGTCAACTGTTTTAGCTCTGTCCGTCCATCAGTCAGGTTTCTGTAAGTCAACTCAGCAGAGTCTAAATAGGCCTCTTCTTTTAAACCACCTGCAGCCTCAATAAGCGAGGCCACTGAGGCATTTACCGTTAACGGATACACGCCTGGAAACCTAACTAAGCCAGACACTTCAAACAAAAGCGCTGGCGAGCCAATCGAGGACTGTTCTTTTAAGCGAGTAATTATAGGCTCTAATAAGTCCTCTCTATTTTTCTGGCGAGACCGAGTAGAAAGCGATATATCATCTTCATCAGGGGTATTTAGTGCTGTTTCGGCTTCATTTTTAACCACAGCACCAGTTTCTGGGTCCACATATTCAGATGCCACTCTTACCTGAGTAGACTGTGTAGAGCCATTTATCGAACGATTTTGATTAACATCTGCCCAATAGTTGAGATCTAAACCGTTGCTAAATACAAATATCTGATCTCTCCCTTGCAATAATAGGTCGTCTTGTGACCCTGGCTCACTTAAGGCTTTTAAAAGACTGAATTGGTACACCTCTATATCTTGAACTTCGTTTTTTTCGCGCACTAGGAGCGCATACTCAAGATCAGCCCCATCTTTTAAACCCTCATCAATCGAGCCGACCACATCACTTACTCGCATTCCTTCGGTCAAAACCATAGCACCCTGTGTTACAACCTCACCACGTATTGATATTACATTATCCAATGAGGAGGATACTCGACCAATATTTACTTGATCTCCCTGCTTCAGCAAAAACTCTTGCCCTGAAGGGGCTTCTAGATCTAATGTATATTGCTTCAGGCCAGCATGAACTCGACGCAAACCCGCCTTTGAAAGGTATGCTTGAGGCCTAGTGCCACCCGCTAAGTTAAGCAATTGTGACATGCTAGTTTCACCCTTTAACTCATACATAGCGGGACGAAAAACTTCGCCCTGAACAGAGACGCTGCGCGTTTTAATAGGAATAAACAGTGTGTCTCCTGAAGATAAGCGAACATCTTTTGATGTATCCCCTTGAAGAAGCAGGTCATATAAATCAAACTCAGAAATTATCTTACCTTTACGCTTTAATTGGATATTACGCAGACTTCCAGACTCTTTAATACCACCACTGGCAATTAAAGCCTGCGTCACTGTCGTTAAGGCATTAACATTGTAAGCACCTGGTTGCACCGCCTCCCCAACAATATAAACCTGCATTGTTCGCATACTACCCATAGAGACAGAAACATCTACACCAATCACTTTTTGCTTGATAACTTTAGTCAGATGCCTCTTTAGCTCACCAAAGGTTTGACCTGAGACAGACAAAGGACCAAGACTAGGTATATTAACACTCCCATCCCTACCTATCCGCAGAGACATTGCTTGATTACTTTTACCAAACATCTGCACATTAATTTCATCACCAGGGCCCATTTGATAATCCAACGGTATAGGCAAGTCATCCACCACAGTCAAACCAGCCGCTTTTCCAACTAACACATCATAACCAAAAGGCCGTAGGTCATCACTTTGCGGTTGAACGACTGATGTATAAGTGCGCCTCAAGATAGGCGCTTTTTGCACCACTTCCTGGGCCGCGGAAGCAGAGGCAACAAAAGCACTTATATCAACACCATACTGACGAGCCAACTGCTCCTGCTGAACTTTAGGTAAACTTTTAAATTGATTAATTTGTGCAGCCGTAGGCGTAAAAGCTAACAAAGAAGTAGAAAAGGCAATAAGAAAAATTGTAAGTAGTCGTTGTTTTAAGCTCATAATTTCAATTCTATGTTATTTAAACTCAATTCAGTGTTGTTTATATAAAGGTTTAAGGAAAATACCTTACCAGTGCACCAGCACTCTTAGTGGCGGCACATTAAAAACGAAATTCATAACCAGCCCACACATTTATATCATTATCAGTACCAGCACCCACTGTGCGATCAAAACTTAAACCAACATGCCCCATACCAGACAAGATTGGCAGACGATAGGTCAATTGCTTGCTGGACGTTTCTTTATCATCTTCTTTTGATTTTTGGTAAATAAGTCCAAAGCTATGGTCGTTTTTAAGCTGTAGATAGAAAGCAATAGATTGACTCTCATCCAATAAATAGCTGGTGTTACTAACGTTTTCCGTTACAGAAGGGTAATCACCTAAATCCCATGCAGTTGAATCATGGGCACTCGTCGTTTGTTGAGACTCCAACACAATACGAGCTGAATGATTTGCAATAGGGAAACTACCTGTCCAACCTATAAGCCAAGCCCCCAATTCAGAAACATTCGAAGTGGATGCCACTTCAGAATAGACACTATGATATAGGCAATCTAAAGAAGGAAGAACCAGTTTGGCATCTATTGATAACTGTTGGTCTTGCTCCCCACTATTCAGGTCAGCCAACCACACTTGATAAGTAACGCCATATTCAAAAACGTTTAGAGGCTTGCTTACTAAGCGTGTAGCACTGTGGTATGCAACATCATTATTTTCTGGCGAGGATATTAAACTCTCAAAAAACCAACTTCCCAAGCCCGCGTTCAACCCCATATAACTCACACTCATATCAGGCGCCGATTTTGCATAAGAAGCCAAAATTAAATTATGCTGCCAACCTTGCCCCCACCAGCGATTAAGATTACCAATACTGAACAGCCATTCACCGGCACTAAGGGATAGATAGCTATCATTCCAGTTAAGTTCACTCTCACCACTATATTCACCGTAACCGATAGTAAAGCGATATGAAAAATCTCGACTTAAGTGATCAACACTTGTGTAGATTCCCCATTCGTCTTCAGAAAACTGTCCAAAACTAGGCAATAGAGGGGAGTATATTGAATTGGAAACTTTAAAAAGACGATTCCCTCTGTTTAACTTTATCGAATTTAATGCATACAAAATTTCTTGATTTGCTGTTGTTACCGTAAAAGCATCCGACGAAGCTTTGGATACACCCAAATCATCACCAAACATTGACCATCGTAAAGGATAGATATTAATAGGGGAGGAGATATTGCCCGCATCAGAAAGCAAAACAAGAGAAGACCTTAAAAAAGGATCATTTGCTTCTAGCCAAGGCGAAGCATTCGCACTGGAAAGCATCAAAAAAAAATAAAATAGCGAGAAAGGTAGCCTTGAGAGCTTTACCAGAATATGTAGACAGTTTTTATTCTTAAAAAACACCAAGTACATCCTTTTTGTACACTTTACAAAAGCAATCACACATCAATCGTTGCCAATTAAAGAGAACTTCTCGAAAGGAGCATACAACTTAAAAACAACGCGTGATCAACAAATTTTAAGACTGGGCGAAACTTTAACCGATTTCCCCTCCTATATGAACTTTTATATCGTTTTTATTTCGCTTAACCATATTTCTCTACCCTTTCCTCTACAAATCGTCTAGAACTTTCTATAAAATAGCTGTGACATATTCCATTTTCATTACGTTTGCCATATGATCGATTTGAATATTTTTTATTCAAACATCGATGTTTAATCATAAAGGAAGTCAAACATGAAAGTATTACCTATTGTCGCTGCATTAGCTCTAGGCCTAGCTAGCCAAGCTTTTGCAGAAACTAGTGGAGCTGCAGGCTCTGCAGCTAGCTCTTCAACAGGCGCAGCAGCAAGCTCAAGTGCAGCAGCAAGCTCTACTAGTGCAGCTAGTGCAGCAGCAAGCTCTAGTGCAGCAGCAAGCGCTGGCGCAGCAGCAGGAAGTAGTGCAGCAGCTGCTGCAAGCGTTGGTGCAACAGTAGTATCAACAAGTGCAGCAGTAGCGGCAACCGTTGGAGCAGTAGCTACTGCAGTAGCTGATTCTGAAGCAGATACAGTAACTACTGTTACCAATTAATACCAAAAGTCGCTTAGCACTACCTAATAACAGTGCGAGCGACTTTTTATTTCTACTTTTTTAAGCAACCTACAAAAATGAACTTTTTTAATAAAGTTACTGCCCACCTTTTTCTGCTAACTTTGGCGATTTCTGCATCAGGTTGCAGTTCTAATTTTACCGACGCTATAAACTCCGCATTAGAAGCTAGGACCATCAACAAAGGACTCCCGATAACTGCAGAGTATGTAAACTCCTTACCATATGCGAGTGCTATCGTTAAGCTTAATGATCGCGCACCGATATTAATAATTCTTTCTTCAGCTGAATACATAAATTCTAAATACAGCTACTCTCTAACATGGCTCTCTTCTGATAAGGCAGCCATTGTGACCGAGAATGGACGCATAGTTAAAACCATCGGGCTGACGGGCAACAACTTAGAGCAGTTATTCACCCAAAACCATAATGGGCCTCCTACACCTGGGACTTCAAAAAGTTGGCATGCCATTTACGACTGGTCTCCAGGCTACCGATACAATTTCACAGCAGACATCCAATCAAAAACACATGGTAGCGAGCAGATTTCTACCGAATTGTGGACAGAGCAAACTGAACATACTAGCGAGATAGTTTTTTTTGAATCATTAAACACTAGTTTCACCAATCACTTCTGGAAAGTCCCTCAGCAAGGCTCTTATAAATCTTATATTATAAAAACCACTCAATACATTGGCCCTAATATGGATAAAATTGAGATGTTGTTTATAAAACCCTTCCTAGAGCCTATATCTGCTACAGAAAACCGTGAGGCGACTCAATAATATGACCCACAGCATTGTTAAATTAGTAGGTTATCTAGTCATATATTTCGTTTGCTTAGGAGCCTACGGTTCCGTAACTCAAATAGCCTTATTACATAGCGATGTTTCTCTAAACTATTCTCAGCCAGAGCGCTTCTCGACCATACTTGAAGATGCTTATAAAAGTACAAGCACCCAAATTTACCCTTTAGGGATTGCTCTCATAAGCCCCCACAAACAACCTCTTGTTGAGCAAAGAAAAGCTGCTATTTTCAATGCATTAGATAGCTTAAATACCTCTGAATCATTGAACCTGAAAACTCAGCTAAAAAATTTAATTTTTCAATATCGAGAAACAATAGATACCAATATCACCAAAGTAAAAGAGCTAAAACAGTTCAACCCTATGCTAGAGGGAAGTTACCAACTATATTTACCTACAAGACCTGATAAGGTTCTATTAATAGACAGCCAATTCGAAAGCAGTATCCCCATTAAGATAGTGCCAAACTTTAGCTTACGGGATTACTTATTAACCGATAACACCCTCAGAAATTATAAAAAAGTCTGGCTAATACAGGCTGACAAAACCGCCTACTTAGCCACCAATATTCTATGGAAAAATACCGCATACTTCCTCAGCCCAGGAGCTATTATTTATAAACCTCTTCAAAAACTTCCTAAAAAGTATAAATACTTAAATGAAGAGATCGTTGACCTATTGACGTTTCGTCTGGATTTGTAATGTATTCAAGAAACTTTTTTCGACAGCTATTCACTGCCCTCATAGCTAGCTTTATTACGATGAATTCCAATGCGGAAACAGATTTGCATTTTGGCGAACCATTTCAGTCCTCTAAACTCAGAACATCTCAAATGGATTTGGGTGGAGTAGGGATAATGCAAATGCCATCAGCACGTATGGCTGATGAAGGCACGTTAAGTTTTGGCTATAGCCATAATGACGAATACCAATTCTATACCCTATCCTTTCAGCTTATGCCTTGGCTTGAAAGTGTCATTCGTTACACGGAAGTCGATGATGTATTATACAGTAGTGACGAAAGCTTTAGTGGCGACACCAGCTATGCAGATAAAGGACTAGATACAAAAATAAAACTATGGAAAGAAAGTCATTTATTACCAGATCTATCTGTAGGACTAAGAGACATCGGCGGTACTGGCTTATTTGATGGTGAATTTATTGCTGCTAGTAAAAACTTTTCTACGGAAAGTCATGGGCAATTTGACTTTACTTTAGGCATTGGTTGGGGGTATTTGGGTACACGCGGCACATTAGATAACCCTTTATGCTCAACGGCAGAACACTTCTGCAATAGATCTGCTGGTTTTTCTGGGAATGGTGGATCAATTGACTTTCAACGCTGGTTCACAGGAAGATCCTCCTTCTTTGGCGGAATAGTATATCAACCCCCTTCTCTGCCTTTGCAATTTAAACTGGAATATGACGGTAACGACTATAGTTCTGATAGGCCAGTTACAAACGCAGGAGTCAATATGACTCCTGAAACACCGTGGAACTTTGGTGCCGTTTATTCTGTTAATGACGCTTTTAACTTAAGACTAGGATACGAACGAGGCACCACCTTAACTCTAGGGTTTACGTTAGCCGCAAATCTCAATACGCTACCCACTATTTCTCATGACGCTCCAATTAAAGTGGCAAAAGACTCTCGCCCCACTACATTAGATGAGGTCAACTGGGAAGATCTTACTCAATCGCTATACCAAGCATCTGGCTATCAAACGAAATCTATACATACCGTTAACAACCAAGTCTCTGTAGTAGCTACACAAGACAAATACCGAGACAGAAACAAGGCTCTAGAAAGAGCGAGCTCTATATTCGAAAAGCAGTTACCTTCCAACATAGAGTCTTACGAGGTTATTGAAGAAAACCAAGGCTTACCATTAGTATCAACAAAAGTATCTGCTGAAAAGTTCCAACATTTTATCAATGTAGAATACTTAAAACCAAAAATTGAGGACACTTACTCAATCTCACCTAGCGATTATTTAAACACCAGCTCTATCCACATTCCTAATACTCCATTAAACTTCAGTTTATACCCTCATTTGAATCAATCCTTTGGCAGCCCTGAAAGCTTTTACCTTTATAACCTCAGTATAAATGCTGAAGCATCTTATTGGCTTAACAGTAAGTTGCTACTCTCTGGAGTAGCAAGCACAAACCTAGTCAACAACTACGACAAACTTAATTTTACCGTACCTAGTGATGGCACTTCTAATTATCGAGTTCGCACTCTCATAAGGGCTTATGTTCAGGAATCGGATTCAAATATCAAAAACCTACAACTCACCATGTTCCAAAAGTATGAAAAAAACTGGTATCAACAATTCTATGCGGGTTACTTAGAGAGAATGTTTGCAGGCATTGGGAGCGAAGTTTTATACCGCCCTATTAACTCAAACTGGGCCATTGGAGCAGACTGGAATTCAATATCCCAAAGAGATCCTGATTCAACATTTGGGCTATTTGACAGTGAGAACAGCTACGGTAATAACGCTAAGGTTCTGGCCAATGGCACCACCGGGCACATTTCTCTTTATTACCTTCCCCAATGGTCACTTTTAAATGACACCCTTTTACAGGTTGATGCTGGCAAGTTTTTAGCGACTGATGTAGGTGTAAGATTTGATTTCTCTAAACAATATAAAAGTGGTGTTATAGTTGGGGCTTTTGCCAGCAAAACTAATTTAAGCGCTGAAGAGTTTGGTGAGGGAAGCTTCACTAAAGGCTTTTATTTATCAATGCCCTTCGATACTTTATCACTCAAACCTACAACTCGAAGAGTAAAAGCTGCTTGGCAACCTATTTTACGAGACGGCGGTCAGAAACTCAGTAGGAAACATTCCCTATTCAACCTAACCGACACAGTTTCCCCTTGGTTCCAAAGACCTAATCAAAATTAGCTCTATAAAAAATGGCGATCATAAAAGCTATGATCACCATTTTAGGCTTATCTAATTTTACTAAGCAATGAAATTATTACCTAGCAAAAATGTGTTGGCGCAGGTGCCACTATGAGATTAATGACTTAACATAGCCTTCTACCTCTGGGTTTTGGTTGCGCTCAAAGAAGCACTTTTGAAAACGTTCACCCGATACAGCTGTTCGAACCAATTCTTGGTCGATCGCTTTTAGTGAATCCAAGTAATTGTCTTTCATGACGGCAGCTTTTACATCATTTAGCAGGCTAGCATTTCGGACCTGAGGCTCTTTTCTCTCTAATGGGTATCCTTCACCACGTGATCCAGTAAATGCTTTTTCAAACATATTTCGCACATTAAGCTCAGCTCCCCAACCAAAGCCCTTAGCAAAAGCGAGCGCTAACGCATTGCCATTGTTAATTTGATTGAAAAGGAAAGCATCCGAAGGCTCTAAACAATAGCCACAAACGACACCTGGGTGAGCGTTTAATGACATCATGGCACCCTGACCGGTACCACAACCAGAAACAACAAAGTCCACCGCTTTAGAATTCAAAAGAATACTTGCCATAATTCCTAGGTGTATATAAGTAAGGTGATGATCATTACTATCACTCATTCCTACATTATGAACATCATGGTTTAGAGGAAGAGCCACGCTGTTCAGTTGCTCTAATACCACAGCATTTTTGTCTGCTTGGCTATTTTCCATCATTAGTGCGATTTTCATTACTGTCTCCGAATTTTTTATACTTATTAGAGAGATGAGAAAGGCGAATTTCTAGCTATGTAAAAAGAAGCCTTGTCCATTAAGACTTCCTTAGCCATTTAGTAGCC
This sequence comes from Marinomonas sargassi, assembly GCF_025716875.1. GTDB lineage: Bacteria > Pseudomonadota > Gammaproteobacteria > Pseudomonadales > Marinomonadaceae > Marinomonas > Marinomonas sargassi. The sequence continues at coordinate 441,502 of NZ_JAOVZB010000001.1, forward strand.
TGATGTTTCTAAGAAATCTTTACGCATTGGTGTAAAGTTATCAATCAAGATACCTTTCTCAACACATTTACAACCATGCATGATGTTTGGCACTTTGTAGATAGTGTCACCTTCTACTACTGTTCTTGTTTCGTCACCTACAGTGAATTCGAACTTACCAGATTTAACGTAAGTTAGCTGCTCATGTGGGTGATTGTGCATTGGTGCAACAGTACCTGTTTCAAAGTGAACTTCTACTGTCATGATATTTTCAGAGTAAGACATTACTTTACGAGAAAGGCCACCACCTAAATCTTCAAGTTCTACGTCTTTGTTAAATGTAAACATAATTTCTCTCCTATTGTTTTGATATATTCATACTATATTACTATATCAGGCCGATGAAATGTCATTCAATACATAATGAAATGCGATTTTCTTATGATAAGTTTTTCGAGTATATAACTAATAACAAGGTATCTAGGCTTTTTAAAGCAACGGTATGTTATTTCTAAGGGGTAGGTGGCATTAAGTAATGTCAAACGAGAAATAGGCAGTATACAAGTAACTAGAAAGGGCGTATTTACTTCAACTTACCTCTACATCATTTAATTTTGATGCAAAGGTAAGTCAAATTAAATACTTTCAGTATTACTTAACGATTATTCAACAGTAACAGATTTAGCCAAATTTCGCGGCTGATCCACATCCGTGCCTTTCACCACTGCAACATGATAGGACAACAGCTGTAACGGAATCGTGTGGACAATTGGCTCTAAAATACTGTCAACTTTTGGCACTTCAGTGAAAACAATATTGTCTTCATTGTGTAGGTCTGTGTCTTTATCTGCAAACACATACAACTCACCACCACGAGCGGCGACTTCCTGCATATTTGACTTTAATTTATCCAACATATCATTGTGAGGCACTAAAGTAATGATCGGCATATCTTCATCAACAAGAGCTAATGGACCGTGTTTCAACTCACCTGCAGGGTAGGCTTCAGCATGAATATAAGAAATTTCTTTTAATTTCAAAGACCCTTCTAAGGCGATTGGAAACATAGCTCCTCGCCCCAAAAACAAAGCATTGTGCTTATTCGCAAACCTGTCTGCAATTTTCTTAATATGCTCATCTTCCGCTAATGCAGATTCGACATAAGCTGGCAGTGACCGCATTGCATCAACTAAAGCACTCTCTTCTTGAGCAGATAAACCATTTTCAACAGCAATAGCCACACTCGTAAGTAGTAAAGCTGTCAATTGAGTAGTAAAAGCTTTCGTAGAAGCAACGCCTATTTCCGCCCCTGCATTTGTAAGAAGAGTAAGTGCTGACTCACGAACCAGGGTACTAGACGGCACATTACAGATTGCAAGGGTTGTTAAGTAACCTAAGCTTTTGGCCATACGTAAGGCCGCCAAGGTATCTGCTGTTTCACCAGATTGAGACAAGGTTAAAAACAAGGTATTTTTAGGTACGGCTACTTTTCGATAACGGTATTCGCTTGCCACTTCAACACTACATGGCAAACCTGCCAGTTCTTCCAACCAATATTTGGCAACCATTCCTGCGTGATAGCTGGTACCACATGCCACAATATGAATGTTTTCAATTTGCTTTAGAAAACCAGAGTCAGCACCAAAGCAACTGGTTAAAACTTTATTATCACTAATGCGTCCTTCTAGACAAGCTCGAATAACCTTCGGCTGCTCGTATATTTCTTTCATCATGTAATGACGAAACTCGCCCTTATCAGTAGCATCAATACTATGGTTAAAGACACTCACTGGGCGATCTTGCTGCTCACCCTGAGCATCGTAAATAGTCACTTTATCAAGAGTGACATCCACCACATCACCTTCCTCTAAGAAGATAAACTGATCCGTGACATGCAATAAAGCTAATTGATCTGAAGCGACAAAGTTCTCTTCGATACCCACACCCACAACCAATGGACTACCTTTACGTGCAGCGATAAAGCGCTCATTATCGTCGTTTTGCACCACGCCAATAGCAAAGGCGCCTTCAAGCTTAGCCAAACTCGCTTGCACAGCGTTCAACAAACTCGGCTCAACTTTTAAAGCATCATGTATTAAGTGCACAATGACTTCTGTGTCTGTTTCTGACTGGAATACATACCCTTTTGCCTTTAATTCGAGTCGTAAAGGTTCATGGTTCTCTATAATGCCATTGTGTACTAAAGCAAGATCACCTCCTGAAAAGTGAGGGTGTGCATTACTTTCCGTTGGCTTTCCGTGGGTTGCCCAACGAGTATGAGCAATGCCCATTTTTCCATCTAATAGCTGATCTGAAAACTTATCTTTTAACGCTTGAACTTTACCGACTGCGCGATGGGAAAACACACCCTCTTCATTATTAATCGCCACACCAGCCGAATCGTAACCGCGGTATTCTAGGCGGCTTAAGCCTTCAATTAAAATTTTAGATACATTACGACGAGCAATCGCGCCTACTATTCCACACATGTTGAATCCCTTTTGCTTTACGCTGTCTTATTTCACAGCGATCAATATATTAAATTATTTTTTAGTCGGCTTTGGCCAATTATCTTTATTCGCTTGACGTGCACGAGCGAATGCCAACTGATCCTGCTTTACTTCTTTTGTAATAGTAGAGCCTGCGGCCACCGTTGCCCCCTTAGCCACATTAACCGGAGCAACAAGAGACGAGTTAGAGCCGATAAAGACGCCATCACCTATGGTAGTTTGGTGCTTATTCACACCGTCGTAATTACAAGTAATGGTGCCTGCACCAACATTAACGCCTTGCCCCATTTGTGTATCACCCACATAACTTAGGTGGTTCACTTTACTGCCTTCGCCAATGTGAGCTTTTTTCGTCTCGACAAAATTACCTATCTTGGCTTTATCAGCTAATACAGTACCTGGGCGCAAACGAGCAAAAGGGCCAATATCACAATATTCACCCACCTGACTATCATCTATTAAAGTGTTGCTTTTAATAACAGTTCCAGCGCCAACGGAGCAGTTCTTTAAATGACAATTAGGGCCAATTTCAACATTATCAGCTAGAACAACTTTACCTTCGAAAATACAATTCACATCGATAACAACATCTTGGCCGCTGACCAGCTCTCCCCTAACATCAATTCGAGAAGGGTCTAATAAGCTAGTACCATTTTGCATAAGTTCAATCGCAGTTTGTCTCTGCAATTCGCGCTCTAATGCCGCTAATTGCACACGATCATTAACACCAGCCACTTCCGCTTCATTCTCAGGGTTTACCGTGACAATATCGACTCCATCATTTGCCGCCATCGCGATAATATCAGTTAAATAATATTCACCTTGTGCATTGTCATTATTTAAGTTCTTCAACCACCCTTGAAGGTGATTATTAGGTGCTAGCAGAATGCCAGTATTTACCTCTTGAATCATCTTTTCTTCTGCAGACGCGTCTTTCTGCTCAACAATAGCTGTCACTTTACCCTGAGCATTTCGAACAATACGTCCATAGCCGGTAGGGTCATCAAGGGAGATAGTTAATAGCACTAATGTATTTTGTGTTGATAAGGAGATCATCTTCTCTAAAGTCGATGTTTGAATTAGCGGCACATCACCATAGAGTGTTAATGTGGCGCCATTGGCTTGCAAATCAGGTGCAACACGACGTAATGCATCTCCAGTTCCTTGAGGGTTGTTTTGCCAAACCACATTGGCAGAAAAATCCTGACAATGCTGTTCTACTTGTTGGCCTTGATGACCAACGACAAGATGTAATTTTGCATTAGGGATACTCTGGGCAGTAGCAAGCACCCTTTTCACCATTGAAACACCGCCAACCTTATGCAGAACCTTAGAGAAAGCCGATTTCATTCGGCTTCCCTTACCTGCAGCTAAAATTACTATATCCTGTGTCATAAAACGTCCTTATTCGTGGCGTGTTAATAAAAATATTGAGAATGCGGCTATTAAATAGGATTAGCTGAAAGCCAACAACCTAAAATGTCAAAAATAAATTGACAATATGTTTTAGAAAACAAAAAGCCTTTGTTATACAATTATTTTTTAAAAATAAAAAACATCAAAAATCGTCAAAAAACAATACAAGAAGCTTGTCATAGTTCATTACCTTTCAAAGCAATTCTTCTACGTTGTTTATCCACTTCCAACACAGTGACATTAACCACCTGACCAACGCGCACAATATCTCGCGGGTCTTTGATAAAACGATTTGCTAGTTGTGAGATATGTATCAGCCCATCTTGGTGAACACCAATATCTACAAATGCGCCAAAGCCTGCCACATTGGTAACAACGCCTTCCAAAGACATACCCTCTTGTAAATCATCCAGAGTATTCACTTGGTCATCAAAAGAGGCGTACCTGAATTCCGGCCTTGGGTCCCTACCAGGCCAGCTAAGTTCAGCCAATATGTCGGTATAGGTAAATTCATTCCCAGAAGGTAAGCTTGGTAACAAACTTCTAACCTGCTGCAATGCAGATGGGTTATTTAATAAATTGTGTGGAGAAAGCGTCAGCAAAGCCGCCATTTTACTCACTAAAGGATAAGATTCAGGGTGAACCGCAGATTGATCTAAAGGCTCCTTACCATTTAACACTCGTATAAAGCCAGCGCATTGCTCAAAGCATTTCTGGCCAACACCTTTAATACTTAAAAGCTCTTCACGAGATTCGATACGACCTTTTTCTAGTCGATAATCAACTATATTCTGAGCCAAGCGATCTGTTAACCCAGACACATAGGATAACAAAGATGCCGAGGCGAGATTCACATCGACACCTACCCTGTTTACACAATCTTCGACAACGTTTGTTAACGACTTAGATAATAAAGACGGTTTTATATCATGCTGATATTGCCCAACTCCAATAGCTTGAGGCTCTATTTTTACCAGTTCAGCAAGAGGGTCTTGAAAACGTCGGGCAATAGACACCGCTCCTCGGATAGTAACATCTAGATTTGGGAACTCTTTTGCTGCAATAGGTGATGCGGAATATACAGATGCCCCTGCCTCATTAACGACCGCGACACGACACCCCAGCCCATGCTTCTCTATCAGCCTCTTAAATAATAATTCTGTTTCGCGAGATGCGGTTCCATTGCCCAGAGCTATCCAATCCACATTATGCAAAGAAAGAAATTCCAACAATTCAGCTTCTGCCTTGGCTTGAGCATTCCCGTATAGGTATATGACTTTGTGATCTAAAAAGTCCCCCTGCCTTCCAACGACAGCCAATTTAACGCCATTCTTAAAACCTGGATCAGCCCCTAATACCTTACAAGCACCCGCAGGTGAAGCCATCAACAAATCATCTAAGTTCTCGGAGAAAACCCTTACTGCGCCAACCTCAGCTTGCCTCTTAAGCTGACTAAGCACATCTGATTCAATCTTAGCTCCCAGTGTTGTTTTCCACGCCAAGTTAAAGTAATGCATTTGTACATTTGATAACCTGTCGCTCAAAGTAGATTCTTCAAACATCTGACTCAAATAAGCAAACTTTCTCGCTAGCATTGTGTCCTGCTTATAATCAAAAAGCACACTCAACTTTAAGATATTTTCCTTTTTTCCCCTAAAAAGAGCGAGCAAACGATGGGACGGTATTTTTCTAGCTGGCTCTTGGTAGTCAAAGTAATCTTTATACTTTTCGCCTAATTGTTTTTTACCCCTTACCACACGGCTTATGACTGTACCCTTTTGATGGAGCTTTTCTCGCCCATATTTTAAAACATCGACATCATTAGCAAGCATTTCCAGTATTATACTTTCCGCACCTTGTTGAGCATCAAAAACAGAGATATTAACTTTCTTCTCGTTACACCAAGATTGAATAGAGGCGAGGGTCAATTTAATATCCCCAGACCATATTCTTTGAGCAAGATTCAAAAGGCCTAGAGAAATCGCTTCATCTAATTTGCTACGTTTGGTTTTTTTATAAGGGGAATATATGTCCTCTAATTCTTTTTTCGTTTCCGCATTACGTATCCGTTTTTTTAAAAAATCAGAAAGGGTTTTCTCTTTCTCTAGTGATAAAATAATATTATCTTTACGCTTCATTAAATCGACAAGATATTGCCAACGATCAAAGAAAGTACGCAAATCAACATCGTTCATTCCACCAGTTTTCTCTTTTCTATACCTAGCTACAAAAGGTACTGTGGCGCCATCTTCAAATAGCTGAATAATATTTTCACTGATCTTAAGAGCTATGGAGAACTCAGCACTAAGTTTTTCTGATATACTTTTCATTACTAACTTAACCTTTACACTTTTAACATTTTATTAACACTATTCGATTGGCATATTCCATAATTCTTTATTAAAATTCACAAAGTTACATAAGCCATATATGTGTAATGAAATTTTATATTACCAGTCTCTATTCAAAACTTTATTCTAATAAAAACGAATCGCTATTATTAGAATAAAGTTTTCTTAATTTAGGAAGCATTGAGAGTTTACCGCATAATTTTTTAGTGATTGTAAATTAAAGGCGGCCATGGAAGTAAAAATACAATCACTAAAAGACAAAAAAATACCATATTTTGATAATTAAAGAATAATAGGAGAGACTTAATGAGTCTATTACTAGAATTGGCCGGCAATAAAGCCAAAGCTCGCGCAGCAGCAAAAGAGCTAAGCATCCCTCAACTTGAGAATTTAATTGCTGGTTTTAATAAAGCATTAGAAAAAGCAAAAGAAGAAGAAGCAGCACTAGAAGCAGAAAAAGCACAAAAGACAGCCCGCGCAGCAGAAATTGCAGACCTTATCGTTAATAGTGGTCTAACAGTAGAAGAAATTGTTGCTTTAAGTACACCTAAAACTTCTAAGGCTGGGGCAAAAAAAGGAAATACTGTCGAGCCTAAGTATCGTCTTACTGTTGATGGTGAAACCTATGAATGGACTGGCCGTGGTCGTACACCAAAAGTATTCCAAGAATATTTTGATGCTGGTAACAGCAGAGACAGCGTTACAATTAAATAAGTAACCTGCTACTAAAAAATAAAAAGCGACTTACTATTCATTAGTAAATCGCTTTTTTTATGATTTCTTTAATACAAATAAGAACTAAATTTGGCAATATAGCCCGTAAGCACTTTAAATGCCTGAAAATGAGTCTAGCTTTTCGTATAAATCAAATCCCAAACTCCATGCCCTAAACGCTCACCACGCTGCTCAAATTTAGTAAGAGGGCGCCAATCAGGACGAGGGTGATAATTCCCCGCCCCAGCTTTGTTCACATAGATTACTTCTTGCTCCATCACTTCCATCATGTGCTCAGCATAAGGCTGCCAGTCTGTCGCCATATGGAAATGTCCACCGTCTTGTAGAACACCTGCCACTTGCTGAGCAAATAGCGACTGCACAATGCGACGTTTATTATGTTTCTTTTTATGCCACGGGTCAGGAAAGAACAATTGAAATGCAGAGGCTTCTGATGGAGGTAGACATTTAGCCATGACTTCAATCGCGTCATCACAATAAACACGAATGTTGTGTACACCTTCTTCTTTTGCCAACATCATTAGTTTAGCAACACCAGGTGGATGTACTTCAATGCCTATGAAGTCTTTTTCAGGTGCGTTTTTAGCCATTTCAACAAGAGAGGCTCCCATACCAAAGCCCACTTCAATCACCACATCAGACTTACGACTAAAGATAGCTTCGTACGAAATACGACCATCTTGCAATTCTAAGCCATACTCCCGCCAATTAGTGTCATAATTTTTTTGCTGACCTTCGGTCATACGGCCACCGCGTACAACAAAACTTCGAATGGTGCGTTTTTTGATAGGTTCTTGAGTTTCTTTTTCTTGATCTGACATGCTATAAAATCGCTTATTGCCTTATATAGGTAGTTTCAAGAGACCTAAATTAAGGTCACCTAAACTACTTTTTTGAAGATATATTTGGGAGCTTACCCTAACAGAAAAAGGCTAAACTGTCTTACCTTTTCGCTTCACTATTCGACCTAGCCTATTTATTTAGAGCGCCATAGCTGGACACTGAGAAGAGACCACGCCAGAAGATACATAGTCCCACCTAATGGCGTGATGATGCCTAAATATCGAAAATCAGTCAGAGCCATTGCATACAAGCTACCAGAGAAAAGAAAATTACCACAAAGAAAGAAACGTAGGACTACCCTTACTCGAGCTAGCTCAGAAAGAGTTAAAGATACCACCATCCCAACAATAGAGTGGTACATAAGGTACTGACTACCAGTACTCCACCAACCCGCAGCTTTAAGCGTCAGCACCCCCTCCAAAGCATGGGCAGCAAAAGCACCAGCAGCAACTGAAAGAAGGCCTTGCAGACAAAATAAACTTGTCCATTTAGATAAGACATTAGAAGAAGATAAAGGGAGATATTTCATTTTATTACTGCAGAATATTTAAATAACCATTACTGCCAATAGCATGGTATCTACTATCTCGGCCATAAGCTAAAGCCAATACTCTAGCGCCAGTAGGGCCGCCCTGTTTGGTATAGAGCTCCCACTCTTTATATACCACCCCAGTACTAACCTGCACTAAGGATACGAGTCCATTCACTTCACCGGTCAAAATGGTTTTATTGTTATCAGAAAAAACCGCTTGGCTAATAGTCGCATTTCGAAACGGTAGACTACCAGTGTCTATGGTAGATAGCTCTTTTCCCGAACGAGTTGACCAGACCTTGGCATGACCAAAATGCGCTGCTGCAAATGCATACTTACCGTCCGCGGATAAAACAACTGTGGAGACGTTATTATTTAGCATCCACTCATACTTTTTCTCACCGGTTTGAATATCCCAAAGAATGACAGTAGAGCTATCATCCCCAGTAATTCCTAAGCTACCGTCAGGTGTGATATCAACCGTTCGCACAATTTCATTAGCCTGAAAGGTTTGTCTAATCCCACCATTTTTGACATCAAAAAAGCGTGCTGTTCTATCATTAAGCCCAACTAAAGCAAAGTCACCATTTTGAGTTAGCTTTACAGACTGAATATTTGCAGGCGTTGTCCAAAACCCATCTAACGCCCCTGTAACCGCATTCCATAAAACGAGATCTTGACCGCTGGCTGTAGCAGCAAATTCTCCGGTAGGGTCAATATCCACGCTACTAAATGCGGTGCTGTCACCTTGCGCATGATTCCAATTAAAAACTCGTTCATTCTTAGAGTTATTCCAGTAACTTCCACCGTGCTGTATCGAACCAATTAAAGAGAATGCTCCATCATCACTTAGTCCTGCTGCATATATACCCTGTACTGCGTATTGTGCCGTTCGAACTGGCGCTTCCGCTGTACAAGATAATAAGGCAACACTGGAGAGCAGCAGTAAGCTACTCTTCAGGAACTTTTTCACTGTGGACCTCATGCAATTCCTTAATAAGCAAATCTTCATGCTGAAAACGCTCAGCCATCACGACAAGTAGCGCTTGCAATGCAAAAGAAAGACTTTCAAGTTGGCTAGCAGAGTGGTCTTTGATACCAAATTTATCATTAAACTCGATAGCCACTTCAGTCGTATTTTCAATCAAGGGTAATAATTTACGTAGCAGTAATATAGAGTCATCATCATGAAACTCTTTCGCTTCGATAGCGAGCTGCTCATAAACAGTAAAATGACCAGCTGACACATAATCAACTAACATATCGCAGGCATGCTGAACTTTTTCCGTATCGGAGCCAGAAAAGGTCTTGCACCCCTTTAGGTACATCAAAGCTTCAATTAACTGTCGACGCTGTTCAAGCCAACGATCGATAATTTCGTGAACACCACCCCATCTTTCTTGCGCTGTTTTACAACTTTCTAACATAGCAGGCTCCATCAAGTGAAAAGTGATTTCTTAAGTATAATTCAAGCATATTCCCATATTTCAAGTCCTGCAAGATAATCCCTATATCATGTGGAGCCTTAAAATTTTGCTGAGTTGCCCTTAATACGTGTCGCAATAACAATATTTGTGGAAGCCATCAAAAGAAAAGCAATCAAGGTCCAACCTGGAATACTAATACCAAACAAGGTCCACACAACATCACCACATTCTCCCGTCCCCATAATCATGGCCTGCATAATTTCTTGCCATGGGAACACCTCAAACATGTAACTTAATCCAGGTAAACAAGCAGGTAACTGATCGGCAGGAATGTTCTGCAAATATAGATGACGAATGGCCAAAGCCGCCCCAACCGCAGAAAGCAGAGCAACTAGCCATGTTAATACTTTTAAAATCGATGGATTTCGAGCTATCACGCAGAATAAAGACACAACACCAACACTAAAAAAAACAATGCGTTGCAACATACATAATGGGCATGGCTCTAATCCCATTTGATATTCCATATAAAAAGCCACTAATAACAACGCAAAAGAGGCAAAAGCAACTAAACCATGAAAGCGGCGAGCGGTAAAAAAACCAAACATAAATTAAAATTCCCAAACTCGTTATTAAATAGAAGTAAATAAGTAGCTAAGATGTGACAATAGAAAGGATAAAAAGTGCGACTTTACTACTGACAACCTACTTTATAGAGCGTTAGTATACTGTGTATTGAATTAAAAATGAGACCCAGCTATGCCATTAATCACCTCCATTCGAAATAACATACTCATGCTACCCCTGTTTATTGTTGCGTGTTTCATCAGTTCAATTGCTTCTGCTGAAGATGATGCAATGGCGCCAGTCCCAGTTTATATTGCATTAACGCCAGACTTTGTAGTGAATCACATTAGTACAGGTTCTCGATTAAGATATATCAAAGCGAGCATCAGTGTACGTGCAGACATGAGCCAACAGGAAACAATTGAAAATAACATGCCAATTATCCGTGATGCTCTTGTTATGTTTTTAAGCTCTCGCGCTGAAGACCAAGTGAAAGGCGCTTTAGCAAGAGAAAAAACCAGACAAGAATCTGTTGGCGTTGTGAACAGTGCTTTACAAGAGCAAATAGGAATATCTCCTATTCAAGACGTATTATTTTCTAGTTTCATTACTCAGTAAGCGCCGCCTATCTCATTTCAAGAAAACAATAAAAAAGCGCCCTAGGGCGCTTTTTTATTGTCTCGTATATAAATTTATCGACTCTACAGCTCCGTAATATCGTCTGGGCTTACATAGCCGGTCAGCTTGTCTGTTTCTTCGTTATTAAAAAACTTATCCATTTGCTCCATCACATATTTACGGGATTCTGGAAGCATCAGGTTCAACTGCTTTTCATTGATCATCATAGTCTGCAGTAGCTGCCATTCTTGCCACGCCTGCTTAGAAACAGTCTCAAGAACCTCTTGCCCTTTAGCACCAGGTAAAGGTGCTCGCGCTAAAGCTTCAAGCTCTTTTTGGTATTTCTTGCAAAAAACAGTATTGGACATAAAACATTCTCAACAGATAAAAAGTATGTCGAACATAATGGCAGCAAAACGCAATAAATCAAGGTGATACCGTTTCAACCTAATAATATTTATTACATTAGGCTAACAAGCCGAAGACAACCCCGATCACAATATAAGCAAGAATTAATAGAAAGATTGAAGGCCGCTTATACTTCAACCATGCAAAACCAGCCAATACAATTAATACGTCAAACACGCTAAACAAACTAGAAGTTGCAATAGGGCTGTATAAAGCCGCGATCAATATTCCAACAACGGCGGCATTCAAACTATTAATAGCGGAACGGAAACGAGGGTAATTTGCCAATTTCTGCCACGCACTCTGAGCGCACAGCATCAGCATTAAACCGGGTAAAAAAACAGCTAGCGTACCGACCAATGCCCATAACCATATGCTACTGCCTTCTGGGGTAGCTGCTGCTCCTAAAAAGCTTGCCATAGTAAACATTGGGCCGGGGACCGCTTGCGCTGCGGCATAACCTAGCAAGAGATCAGAGCTAGAAGCGGTATCAGAAACGAATGCAGACAGCATAGGTAAAACCACATGACCACCACCAAACACCAGAGCACCTGCTTTATAAAAGTCTGCAAACATCCCCGCCAAACCATTATCAAAGAAAAAACTGGCAACAAACAGCATCAGTGCGATCGCAAAAATGATTTTTGTAAAAGGCACACTCGGCAATAGTTCATGTTCCGAAGGTTCGCTTGAACCTTGTGTGAGGCCAAACAAAGCCGCTAACACTAATATGATTAGACTTATAAATGGGAAAGGAAGGAAAACAATACTTGCCGCGCCAATAATCGCCACCGCTGCCATCACTTTGGTCTGGCAGAATGATCGCCACATACTAACGCAAGCATCAGCGACTACCACAACCGCTAGCAATTTCAGTCCATAAAGCACACCGTCAAAAAGAGTATGCCCTTGCCAAGCTGCGCCAAACATTGCTAACGCGACCATGATGATAAATGACGGCAGGGTAAAGCCCACAAAAGCCGCAACACCACCGAAAAAGCCAGCCCTGTGATAACCAAGCGCAAAGCCTACTTGACTCGATCCCGGCCCCGGAACAACTTGGCTCAACGCCACCCACTGGGCATACTGAGATTCCGTCGCCCATTTTTTCGCCTTTATAAACTCTTGGTTAAAGTAGCCAAGGTGCGCCGCTGGCCCACCAAAGCTCGTCCAGCCAAGCAAAAAGAAAGACACAAAGACATGATATAGACGAGATACATAGGAAGTTGAATTATCGGCTGACATGCAATTTTCTCTTTACGTTATTCTGTTAGTGATTCAAAAATACTTCGCACTGGAGCAGGGAGCCCGAGCGATAACGCATCTTGATAATCGAACCATTGGTATTTACTCGACTCCATCACTTGATGAGTCTCACCGACCTGTACAGAGCTAGGGCTAATATCCAAATGGTAATGACTAAAAGTATGTCGAAAAGATGACAAAGGCATTACAGCCGAAACAGGAAGAGCAAAACGTTGCTCAACATGCATAATAATAGATTCATCAGAAGACAATTCAGGCAAACTCCATAGACCACCCCAAATACCCGTCTGGGGTCGTTTTTCCAACAGGATTTGCTGCTGCGAGTTACGCAGTACTAGTAGTTGCACACTCCTTTCAGGCTTTGCCGCTTTCTTAGGCTTTTTAATGGGATACTGTGTTGGATCGGGGGTTTTCTGTGCTTGGCAATCTTCCATTAAAGGACAAATCAAGCATTGTGGTTTAGAACGAGTACAGAGCGTCGCACCCAAGTCCATCATAGCTTGCGTATAATCGGCGCAGCGCGATGAAGGCATATAAGCTTCCGCCAAATCCCACATGGCATTTTCGGTTTGCTTTTCACCGGGCCACTTAGGCACAGCATGAAAGCGTGCCAAGACTCGTTTGACGTTACCATCTAAAATCGCCGCTTGAACACCTCGGGAAATAGATAATATCGCTGCAGCAGTGGAGCGCCCGATACCGGGTAATTCACACACGGCTTCCACACTTTGTGGAAACTCGCTATCCATTTCATCCACCAGCATCTGGGCGGCTTTATGCATATTTCTGGCTCTAGCGTAATAGCCTAAGCCACTCCAGTGGGCCAATACTTGCTCTTGGTCGGCGGCAGCCAGTGCTTCAACCGTAGGGAAGGACTGCATAAATTTGAGGTAGTAAGGAATCACCGTTGTCACCTGCGTCTGCTGCAACATGATTTCCGATATCCACACTCGATAAGGCGTTTTATTCTCCTGCCAAGGCAAGTTTTTACGCCCATATTCGTCGAACCACGCTAAAACACGAGGCGCAAAATTTTCCACTGCTTGCATAAATTATCGTCGCGCCATGATTTAATAGTTAAAAGAGACTTTTCAGTTTGTTCTTTAGCTTTTCTTTTAAGGCTTCCTCTTCCTCTTGACGCTTAGCTTCCAGTTGCGCTTTCAATCTCGCTTTTTCTTCGGCTATTTTCTCATCCAATTCAGCCTGAAGTCGCACTTTCTCTTCTTCTGCTTTTTGCTTTAATTCGGCTTTAGCAAGATTGGCAAATAAACCTGCAAAACCTTTTAAGTCAGGTCTACACAAGGATGACGGATCATCATCAAAAGCACCCTTACATTGAATAGGGAAGGTCAGTGCTGCGACCTTATCGTTCACTCGACAAGCGTCGTCTAATTCACTTCCAGAAAAACCGACGCGGGCAAGGTAATCCAAATTAGATTCTGTGAGGGATACTGTGCCGTCCCCTGTCACTTGAACACCTGCAGAGCGAACGGTTAACCCCGGAGTGGACACTTGACCATTCACAATGTTTGCAGGGAATCTCATACTTTCAAATGGGGTGTCATCTGAAAAGCGGCTATTATCAATTTCTTCATTACGAACAGAAGAGATGCCTTCACATACTGTTTTAGTCAGGTTAATGCCAACCAGGGCACCCTCTTTAATGTCCACCAAAAGATCACCCGTTAGCGATGACATTAAAGCATCTATATTATTGCCCGAGGCTTGCAAACCACCGGTAAGTTGAGTCGTTCCAGAAATTTTATCCATGTCCATAAAGTCCACTAACAAGGGTTGGATTTGTATGCCATTTATAGAAGGTACGATATCAATAACAGGTTCGTTGCTACGTACATCCAGATTGACCTTAGCTTCCACATTTCCCTCGTAAAGGTTTGCCATAAGCGGCGACACCTTCACCACACCTTGGCTCTGTGTCGACACCAGCTGAATGGTGTCAATCGCTAAATTCTTGACTCGCAAGTTTTTAAAGGCCAGTTCAACATAACCATTCAATGAATGTACCAGCTCAACTGGAAAGAGTTCAGCCACTTCATCATTTGCTGAAGGTTGCGATTCGGCCGTTGCATCGGACTGAGTCTGCTTGCCCTCTTCCTCAGCAGGTAAATAACTATCCAGATTGAGGTTTTCACCTTCAACACGGATATCCCAACGCAAAGGAGACAAATCCAATACGGCTTTAGCGTCCACTTTGGTTTCATCAAATTGAACTGTGGCAGGGTATAAGGTCAGACGCTGCGCATTACCATTTAATTCAAGGCTCGCCTGTGCTTTGCTCAATACACTCTTGCTGGACATATCAGGTAAAGGCAAACTCAAGCTTTCCATCACTTGTCTTGGGCTGAACTCACCTACTGCGATATTGGCCGTAAAGCTCGGCGAGCTTAACACTTGATATGCTTGAAGATTCGCGTCGACATTGATACCCAGTGAGCTTAGAGATATCCCTTCCGCCGACATATTTTCCTGAGGTAAATCAAAATCTACTTTCATGATTTTTAATTTACTTTCTATCGTCTCAACAGGCAGTTCATGTGCCTGCAATTTAGTCGTTAGAACTAAAGAATCCATAGAGAAAAACTGTCGTTCAGGGAAAACCGATAGATTGGCATTCAATTGAGCCTCTAGGTTCATTGGCATTTTGCCTTGAAGGTCGCTCTGAGTTAATGCGATATCCATGGTAACAGGCCAAATTCTATCCCACTCAACATCATCGACCTGTGCGTTCATTACCACACTAACCTGTTGATTGGTTTGCAAATCACGATAATTAATACGAGCGTTTTCGATCTGCAGTAGTTCTAATTTCACATCCGGCAGGGAAAATTCAGCGGTGTCGTCTTGATGGGTAGAGGATTTGGTTGTCCCCATTAAAATAGGCGACTCTACCTCGTCACTCTTTTCTGATGAGGAAGCCGCCGTAGAAGTTTGTTCGGCAAACTGCCAGTTCCCTTTACCTTCTTGATCGATGGATAAGTCAGCCGTAAGGTTGACCAATTTCACTTTGTTCACTTGAATTTTCTGTTGCAACAAAGGCATTAAGGCAAGGCCAAATTCGGCACGATCAAAGCGCAGTAATTCACTATCACCCTCTATTGCCATACCAAGGTTATCCAGCTCGAGACCAAGCCAAGGATAAAAAGACCATTTAATATCACCATCAAAGCGCAGTTCAACTTTTGCTTTATCACGCACTATCGAGGTTAGTTCGTCTTTAAAATCATTTGGATTTAATAACAAGGCGACATAAGCAAGCAGAATCACTAAAACAGCTAAGACTGCTGCAACTAATAATGAGAATCGCTTTATCCAAACCATACTGATCTCCCTAAATATGAAACACCAAAAGCCTTTAAAACAAGGTAAAAAACGCATTATACCAGTGGTAGGCAAGGATTATCGATGCAATAGGTAAGCACAATGAAAAAACACCTAGATAAGGCATAGCCGCTGGGGCGCCCTCGTTCTATAATAGGCAGCTTATATCGTATTTAAAGTGACGAATAACGTCACCAACACTGTGGAGAAAACAACCAATGTCCGATCGCATTGCTAGTGTAGAGCGTAATACGCTTGAAACTCAGATCAAAGTATCAATCAACCTAGACGGTACTGGCAAATTTAACTGCTTTACAGGTGTTCCTTTCTTGGATCACATGCTTGAGCAAGTATCTCGTCACGGTTTAATTGACTTAGACATTCATGCGGTTGGCGACCTCCACATAGACGCCCATCACACTGTTGAAGATTTGGGTATCACGCTCGGCCAAGCCTTCGATGAAGCTGTAGGCGACAAAAAAGGCATCAAACGTTATGGCCATGCTTATGTTCCATTAGATGAAGCCTTGTCTCGCGTGGTGATCGACTTTTCTGGCCGTCCAGGTCTTGAAATGCACGTACCTTTTACTCGCGCTTCTGTTGGTGGATTTGATGTGGACCTATTTTCTGAGTTCTTCCACGGTTTCATAAACCACGCCAAGGTGACATTGCACCTTGATAACCTTCGTGGCAAAAACACTCATCACCAAGCGGAGACCATCTTCAAAGCATTTGGTCGCGCACTTCGTATGGCGCTGGAAGTGGACGAGAGAATGGCTGGACAAATGCCATCAACAAAAGGTTGTTTGTAGGACTCTAGTAGTATGAGCGAAATAAAAAAATCGACAGTTGCCGTTATCGACTACGGTATGGGCAACTTGCACTCTGTTGCCAAAGCGCTTGAACACGTTGCAGATGAAAACACCAAGGTTGTTGTTACCAGCGATCCAAAAGCCATAGACCAAGCCGATCGAGTACTTTTACCCGGCGTTGGTGCAATACGCGACTGCATCGGTGAAATGTACAATGCTGGGTTGGTTCCTAGTATTCGTAAGGCTATGGCAGAAAAACCATTCTTAGCGATCTGTGTTGGTATCCAGTCTTTAATGTCTCACAGTGAAGAGAATGGTGGGGTTGACTGCTTAAATCACTTCCAAGGCAATGCTCTATTCTTTGGCGAAGATCACAAAGACCATAACGGCAGTAAACTTAAAGTGCCTCACATGGGCTGGAACCAAGTGAAACAGGTGATTAATCACCCTCTTTGGGCAAACATTGAAGACAACGCACGCTTCTACTTTGTGCACAGTTTTTATGTTGTTCCGGAGAACAAAGGTGAAGTCGCTGGCACCTGTAACTATGGTTTGGACTTCTGTGTCGCACTGGCTCGCGATAACGTATTTGCCGTGCAGTTCCACCCAGAAAAAAGCCATAAAGACGGTCTACAACTTTATAAAAACTTCATCCAGTGGGATGGCAAACCCTGAGTTCAATAAGAACTGATTGTTAGTATTTAGGAGCCACTTATGGGCTTAGCAAAACGCATTATCCCTTGTCTTGATGTGGATAACGGCCGCGTAGTAAAAGGCGTACAATTTGTTGATATTCGTGATGCAGGTGACCCTGTAGAAGTAGCAAAACGCTACAACGAACAAGGTGCTGACGAAATCACCTTCCTTGATATCACCGCTAGCTCAGATGATAGAGCGACAACCGTACATATGGTGGAAGCCATTGCCAGCCAAGTATTTATCCCTCTCACTGTCGGTGGTGGCATTCGCACGTGTGACGATATTCGTCGCATGCTGAATGCAGGGGCGGATAAAGTGGGGATCAACACGGCTGCAGTATTTAACCCTGAGTTTGTCCGTGAAGCTGCGCAACGATTTGGTTCTCAATGTATCGTTGTTGCCATTGATGCTAAGAAAGTCAGCGCGGAAGGTGAGGCAGACAAATGGGAAATTTTCACCCATGGTGGCCGTAAACCAACAGGCTTAGATGCAGTTGAATGGGCGAAGAAAATGGTTGAGTACGGTGCTGGAGAAATTTTATTAACCAGTATGGATCGTGACGGCACGAAAAACGGCTTTGACCTAGGTGTTACACGCGCTATTAGTGAAGCAGTTCATGTTCCTGTCATTGCTTCTGGCGGTGTGGGCAATTTAGATCACCTAGTAGAAGGTGTCACTAAGGGTAAGGCAGATGCCGTACTTGCTGCGAGTATTTTCCACTTTGGGGAATACAGCATTGAAGAAGCTAAGCAACGTATGACAGATGCAGGTATTGAGATGCGCCTTTAAGCTGAACAAGCACATTACTTACACTAAAAATAGCCGCTCGTTAGCGGCTATTTTTTTGCCCAAAATTCACAAATTGGCAATCGATCACAAGCCATAAGATTAAGTAATCAATGAGTATTCGATCTCTTCCTCTTGCTGTAAATCCCTTCGGGCGCGTACAATCCGACCATTCTATTTTTTTAATCAAAGCTCTTTCATTCTTAACTGCTTGCTTTGTTATTCATAAGGACCCATTCCTTGAGCACTCTAACTCATGCATTAGAAGCACTGGCTACTTACTGTAAAGACAACCAATCTCTTTCAGGTGTTACTTTCCACCGTGGCGTCGAGCGAGAGGCATTACGTGTCAAAAAAGACACTGGACGCATATCTCACGAACCTCACCCATCCAGTCTAGGCTCTGCATTAACACACAACTCGATCACCACGGATTACTCTGAGTCCTTGATGGAGTTTATTACTGGGGTTCATCCTAGTGTCGAAGGTGTAACTGACGAGTTAGAAAGCATTCATCAGGTTGTGCAGCATGAGCTTGCAAAGCAAAACGAAAGCTTATGGCCATCCAGTATGCCTTGTTACCTTTCAGGTAATGAAGATGTGCCTATTGCCTATTATGGCGAGTCTAATACAGGCAAGTTAAAACGTGTTTACCGAGAAGGTTTGTCTAATCGATACGGTCGCATTATGCAGTGCATTGCCGGCATGCATTATAATTTCTCATTTGATAGCGAGTTTTGGCAATTCTTTGAAGCTTATAAAGACAAACACGGGCTATCACCTCAGCAAAAACAGGACTTCCAATCCGATCACTACTTTGCCCTAATCAGAAACTTTCGCCGTAATTCTTGGGTGCTATCTTTATTATTTGGCGCCTCACCAGCGGTCGACCAAAGCTTTTTAACAAACAAACCAGCTACTCTTGATACATTACAAGATCACACTTGGTTTGGCTCCCAAGCCACTTCATTACGCATGAGTGATTTGGGCTATCAAAACAAAGCCCAAGCCGATTTGTATGTTTGCTATAACGAAGTCGGTACATACATTAGCACGATCAAAAAAGCACTTCAGACTCCTTACCCGGCATACCAAGACATAGGTACTAAAGTGGATGGGGAATACCGTCAGCTCAATACCAATTTGCTACAAATAGAGAATGAGTACTATAGCGATATTAGACCAAAGCGTGTCGCAAAGTCAGGAGAGCACCCAAGTACAGCTCTTAAAGAACGAGGCATTGAGTATATAGAAGTTCGTATCATGGACTTAGACCCAAGCTCGCCAATTGGCATGCAAGCTTCGACACTCTACTTTATCGATACCTTCCTACTCTATTGCATGCTACACAGTGATAAAAAACTCAGTAGCGAAGAGTGTCATCAATTACGCCTCACTCAGCAGGATATCGCCGAGCACGGTCAAGATTTAGCAAGAGAATTTAATTTCGGACAAGGGCCAATCGCACTAAGAAGCCAAACAGAACGCCTATTAACTGAGCTTGCCGAAGTTGCCGAGGTGCTATCAAAATTAACTGGCAACCCAGCCTATAAAGAAGCCGTTGCATTACAGAGCAAAAAGCTCACTGACGGTAGCCTACCATCAGCATCCTTACTAAATCTGTGCCAAGAGAAAGGTGGCTATCAAACTGCCATGCTAGCACTCTCTAACCAACAGCAAGATAAATGGCTATCCAAGCCTATTTCTGACGATTTACTAAGCCGCTTCGCTGACAAAGCTAAACGTTCATTAGCAGAACAGAAAGAGATAGAAGCCCATGATGAAATAAACTTTGATGACTTCTTAAATCATTACTTAAAACAGCAATAGTTAAAACGCAAGAAGCAACAAATAACAAAGCCCTTAAATACTAGATATTCAAGGGCTTTTTTAACTTTTCTATATCACACAGAAATGAAGGAAGGTACGAACAAGCCCACTGGCTTCAGCGTGTGGATAAACCTTTATTATTCGAGGCAAGTTTCGCCGTCCAATATTGAACATATTGGCAAGAAGCTTAACAAAGAATAAAAAGAGTTTAGTACACGCCCTTCGGGTCTTTCAGAGAAATGACCTCTCTGTGTTAAAAGTGATTGAAAGGTATTAACATTCCTGCTCACTCTTGCCTTGATAGGCCGTTTCTCTGATAAGACTGAAGCTCAGAAGACTTATTCGCACCTTCCTTAAGCGTTGGGCGACAATGGGATACTATCTAGATTATCAAACACTAGCCATTCCGCTAGCTTAATTCGCAACTCTTCAACACCATCGCCATTCAATGCAGAAAATGTTTGTACAGAACCATCAACACCCTGTTTCTTTAAGGTCTGTTTTACAGAAAGTTGTGTCGATTTAGCAGGACCACGCTTGAGCTTATCGGATTTAGTAAGCAATACATGCACCTTCATGTTGTTAGACTTTGCCCAATCCAACATCATTTCATCAAACTCTTTTAATGGGTGGCGTATGTCCATTACCAATACTACACCAGCTAATGAACGTCGATTCATTAGATAATCTTGCATATGAGCTTGCCAAACTTTTTTCATCTCAATTGGCACTTTTGCAAAACCGTAACCTGGCAGGTCAATTAAGCGCCTATCATCCAAATTTAAGCCAAAACAGTTAATCAACTGAGTACGACCTGGTGTTTTTGAGGTTCGCGCCAACTTACGTTGATTGGTTAGTGTGTTCAATGCGGTAGATTTACCGGCATTAGAGCGCCCTGCAAATGCGACTTCAACACCTTGATCTAAAGGGCATTGAGAAAGCTTTTCGGCACTCTTAATAAAGTGTGCGGATTGGAAAATAGAATCATAGGGAGTCATAAGCAGGTATCGTCTAATTAGGTGGGCAATTGGCATTAATTTCAGAACTACTATAATGCCAGAAAGTGGATGAATTTTCTATGTTCATCTAAAGCGATAAGAGTATTGAAAGACGACTTCAAAGAGAAAATTTCAGATAGTGGACCATTCGTCGTAAATTTTATGTAAACTAGTCACTTAGATAGAACTTAATACGTTCCATGCGCTCATAGTATCCAGTTATATTGTGTACGTTGTACGAATTATTGAGCAAATTAAATTAGGAGCACCCCCATGATCAAGCTGTTTTCAGCCTTTATCTTTTCTCTTTTCCTTACTGTGCCAGTCAACGCAGCAGAGTTTAGCGATGGCAATGGTTACACCACTATCAAAAATCCAGTTCGTACCGCTGACCCTAGCAAAATCGAAGTAACTGAAATTTTTTGGTATGGCTGCCCACATTGTTATCAACTTGAACCTATTACCCATGCTTGGGAAAAAACCATCGCTGACGATGTTGACTTCAAGTTCTTACCAGCCGTTTTTGGTCGTAATTGGTTAGCCCACGCAAAAGCCTACTATGTGGCAGATTTACTAGGCATAGAATCAAAGATGCGTGATGATATTTTTCACACTATTCATGTCGAAAAACGCAGTCTAAACTCTGAAGAAGATTTAGCGGCTTTCTTTGCTAAATATGGTGTTAACGAAGATGAGTTCCGTAAGCATTACAACTCGTTTACGGTGAACAGCCGTTTAACTCAAGCAGACGCTAAGATACGCGCTTATGGTGCACGAGGCGTTCCAGGGTTGATTGTAAATGGTAAATACTTAGTAACTGCGCAAACCGCAAAAGGTAACGCAAACATTTATAAAGTCGTCGATTTCTTAATTGAGAAGGAACGACAAAAGTAAAAGGCTAAAAAACTATGGCGGAATCATCCAGCGTAAAACTGATAGAAATTCTTCGAAAAATCATTTCTCGCACCAGTATCATTGCAGAAGGTAGTGATCCTAAGCTTGATTCCGCTCTTCGTGAGATTCGCCAAGCAACCACTAAGGGCGAAAACGCTGAAGAAATACTCAAAGTATTTAATAAAGCAGAGCCTCTTTTTTTAAACAGTGAAGAGGTTCAGCTGAAGCGAGCAAAAGCCGTACGAAAGGTGTTCCATGAGTTAGTGAGTTTATTGGAGCAAAACGATTCAGCAAGCATTCCTAAACAAGAAAAACGACAGTTTGAGTCGTCTTTACGCAAACACTGGCAGACACCAGCCCAATGGCCCACCTTACTGATAGCGTTTTTATCTTTAACAAAAAATTCGTTAACAGCGACCGAAGCTGCGCAAGACACAAATAAAGACTCAGTTATCAAGCGTATCTTTAACCGCAGAGAAGAAGATAGGAACGCCCAAAATAACCAGCAAATTCTCGCAGAGATCAGCAATAAACTCTCAGGCCTAATGAGTAACCTACAACTACCCAGCCACCATGATGATGGCCTCGCCAAGCTGAAAGCTGCATTACGCAATAATGATAATTTAGAGCAACTGCCAGATCTGCTAGATGATGTGATTCACTACATCATGATCATCATAGGGAAAACAGAAGAAAACCTAACCAATTATTTAAACCAGTTAAACAAACAGCTTTCGAGTATCAACTCTTCGATTACGGATAGTTATCAATCACAAAAAACACTTTCACAGAGCCGGGAAGGTTTTAATACCACTTTGCAAGAGCAAGTTTCTGATACGAACAATGCTGTCCAAGGTGCCAATAACCTAGACAGTTTAAAAACACTTATCGGTGAACGCTTAACAACTATCTCCCAAACTATGGAAGAGCACAAAACACAAATGGAAGAGCAAGAAAAGCAAGCCAACTCTTCTATTGCTTCTTTAAAAAATAAAGTGACGCGTATGGAGAAAGACACCACCTCATTACGCTCCATGCTCCAAGAAAAGCTTGCGCAAGCCATTACGGATTCACTCACAGAGCTACCTAACCGCATGGCATATCAAGATGCAGTCTCCACTCTCTGTAAGAAATCACACCAAAGCAAACAGCCTTTATGCTTAGCTGTATGTGACATTGACCACTTTAAACGCGTAAATGACACTTGGGGGCATTTGGCTGGAGACAAAGTGTTGCGCCTCGTACCAAAACAAATCCAAAGTACTTTAGCAAAAGAAGATTCGATTTTCCGTTACGGTGGTGAAGAGTTCGTCATTATTTTCCCCAATACGAATGCCGCGCAAGCAGCACAACGAGCCGAAGACATTCGTCGTGCCGTAGAGAAGACACCTTTTAATATGCAAGGTAAACCGGTTTCGATTTCTATTTCGATTGGTGTCGCAGAACTGAGCCCAGCAGAAGATCCTGAGTCATTATTTTTCCGTGCCGATAAGCTCTTATACTCAGCCAAAGAGTCTGGTCGTAATAGGGTCATGCTAGACAAATAATCCAATAGAAATCTGTATGCGTTCTCAGCCGTCACGGTTACAATATCGATTATTTAGAATACATAAGGGTTGCTAAAGCCCCCACCGAGAATTAAGAAGTAATTTATGCAAGACGATACTAAAAAAACCACTCACTTCGGCTTTAAAGAAATCCCAGAAGATGAAAAAGTACAAGCTGTTGCGCAGGTCTTTCATTCTGTCGCTGCAAAATACGACATAATGAATGACCTTATGTCCGGTGGCGTACATCGTCTTTGGAAGCGACATACTATCAGCCAATCTGGAATACGTGCAGGCAACAAGGTACTAGATATTGCCGGCGGCACAGGCGATTTAACCCTTAAATTTTCACGTTTAGTGGGCAGTGAAGGGCAAGTTATCCTAGCAGACATTAACGACTCTATGCTCAAGGTTGGCCGTGACAAGCTGGCTAATCATGGCGCTGTCGGTAATGTAAAATTCGTTCAAGCGAATGCCGAAGAGCTACCTTTCCCAGACAACACTTTTGATTGCATCACCATCGCTTTTGGCTTGCGCAATGTTACCAATAAATCCAAAGCACTTGCTTCTATGTACCGAGTACTAAAACCCGGCGGGCGTTTATTAGTTTTGGAGTTTTCAAAGCCTCAATCTGAACTGCTGTCCAAAGCTTACGATCATTATTCATTCCGCTTACTGCCAACTATGGGTAAGCTTATTGCTAATGATGCAGAGAGTTACCGCTACTTAGCGGAATCCATTCGCATGCACCCAGATCAAGAAACATTAAAAGGCATGATGGATGAAGTCGGCTTCGAACGCACACAATTCCAAAATCTAACAGGTGGTATCGTCGCTTTGCATAAAGGATTTAAATTCTAATTATGCTAACTAATACCCTTCGCTTTTTACGAATTTTTTATACCTTAATTCGTTACCGCCTTGATGTATTTATCCCGTTCCAATTATCCCCTTGGTATATCCGCTATACCCTAGGCCTAATTTGCTCAATTGGTCGTGAAAGGGCCATGAAAAACAGAGCAAAAAATATACGCCTAGCACTCGAATCATTAGGGCCAATCTTCGTTAAGTTTGGGCAAATCTTATCAACGCGACGAGATTTGCTAGATGAAGAACTGGCCAATGAACTTGCTCAGCTACAAGATAATGTCCCACCTTTTTCAGGAAAAATAGCCCAAGACATTATAGAAAAAAGTCTAAAGGCACCTGTAAGTGAAATATTTAGCGAGTTCTCCACAGAACCTCTCGCATCTGCCTCCATTGCTCAAGTTCATACTGCAAAGCTATACTCTGGTGAAGACGTTATCATTAAGGTGATTCGCCCAAAAATAGACAAAACCATTAATAAAGATATTCAGCTGCTTTACTCACTTGCTAGGCTTGTGAACACTCTTAGTGAAGACGGTAAGCGCTTAAGACCATTGGAAGTCGTCAGAGATTACGAATACACAGTATTAGATGAACTAGACCTGAGCAAAGAAGCCGCCAATACCTGTTTACTACTACGCAACTTCAAAGACTCAGAGCTTTTATATGTACCAAAAATCTATTGGGATTATACGCGCACTAGTGTCATGGTGATGGAAAGAATCTCAGGCATACCGGTTGCTGACATCGACAAGCTGAATGCAGCTAATGTGGATATGAAATGTTTAGCAGAGCGTGGCGTTGAGATTTTTTTCACTCAAGTTTTTTCACACAGCTTCTTTCATGCCGATATGCACCCGGGAAACATCTTTGTAGACCCTAGCAACCCAAACAAGCCCAAATATATCGCGATTGACTGCGCAATAATGGGCAGTCTAGATGACGAAGACAAAAACTATCTAGCACGAAATTTGTTGGCGTTTTTTCAACAAGATTATCGGCTCGTTGCCGAACTTCATGTGGAAAGTGGCTGGGTTCCGAAAGAAACCCCTGTCCATGCGTTTGAATCTGCTATTCGTAGTGTTTGCGAGCCCATGTTTGATAAGCCCTTAAAAGACATTTCTTTTGGACAGGTACTAATAGGCCTTTTCCAAACTGCTCGACGCTTCAACATGGAAGTTCAACCACAGCTTATTTTGCTAGAAAAAACGCTTCTCAATATTGAAGGCCTTGGCCGCCAGCTTTATCCAGACCTTGACCTCTGGGTGACAGCGAAGCCTTTCCTAGAAAGATGGATGCAAGAACAAATTGGTCCAAAGCGTGTTCTAGAGGAAGTCCGCAAGCAGGCCCCACAATGGGTTGGCCAATTACCAAAAATACCGAACTTAGTGTTCAATGCGCTGTCACAAGTTTCACAGCAAGAAGAGCGCTTACAGGCGCAGACAGAATCCATTAAAGAATTAAGCAACGAACTTAAACGTAGCCGAAAGAATCAATCTTTCAGGTTACTTGGCCTAATTAGCATAGGCACAGCTTGGTTCATTATGGAGCCAAGCAGACTGAACTATTTAAAGTCCGCTGACGTATTAAGTGTAGGGCTACTTTTATTAGGCTTATACTTACTTGTATTAAAACCGTAACACTTGAGAGATTATAATGAATACCGATGTATTGGCTGAACTAGCGGCAACCCTTGAAGCACGAAAAACGGCGGCCGCTGACACTTCTTATGTAGCAAGTTTACATGCCAAAGGGTTAAACAAAATCCTTGAAAAAGTAGGCGAAGAGAGCATCGAAACCATTATTGCAGCCAAGGATGTTGCTCACTCAGATGACAAATCTGACCTGATTTATGAAACCGCTGACCTTTGGTTCCACACCCTTGTCATGCTATCTCATTTAGACCTTGGGCCTGATGCAATATTGGAAGAATTAGCTCGTCGTTTTAACTTGTCTGGCATAGAAGAAAAAGCCAACCGCACAAAATAATTTTTACACCTATAACGCTAGGAGAAATAACATGTTTGGTGGAATCAGTATTTGGCAACTATTAATTGTTTTAGCCATTTTGATCTTAATCTTTGGTACCAAAAAGCTAAAAAATCTTGGCTCTGATTTGGGTGGCGCTGTAAAAGGCTTCAAAGAGGCGGTGGACAAAGAACCTACTCCAGAAGAAACAGCACAAAACAAAGTCATTGATTCTGAAGTCAAAAAAGACGATAAAAGCGCTTAATCTGTGTTTGATATTGGCTTTTCTGAACTGCTCATTATTTTCGTCATCGGGCTCCTAGTATTGGGGCCTGAGCGATTACCTCATGCCGCGAGAACCCTTGGTCTATGGCTACGAAAAATTCGTCGCAGCGTTGACTCAGTACAAAGAGAGATTAACGCCCAGCTAGATCAAGAAGAGTTGCAAAGAAAGATTGAGGCTACTAATAAGCAGGCATTGCAGGAAGAGCAAAATACTCAACAGGACGATGCTCCCTCTGCAGAAGTAATGACTGAAAAAGCTCAGCCAATAGCTGAAAATACAGCACCAGATAACAATGATTTAGTAACAACAGAAAAAGATACCGTTAAAGCCCCACAAATCTAAATACGCTAACAGCCAACGCGGATAATGACGTTTTATGAGCACAGACTCTTCTAATCAAGCCCCTCTCACCTCTCATCTTATCGAATTGAGAAACCGCCTATTAAAGTCTGTTTTAGTTATCTTAGTACTTTTTCTCGGCTTATATTATTTCGCAAACGACTTGTATTTGATTGTTTCTGAGCCATTACGTCTACTTTTACCTGAAGGTAGCTCTTTAATTGCAACGGAAGTTGCCTCACCTTTTCTAGCACCTTTAAAGCTGACTTTCGCGGTTGCGGTATTAGTGTCTGTGCCTTTCAGCTTGTACCAGATTTGGTCTTTCATCGCACCAGCTCTTTATAGCAATGAAAAGCGCATTGCCATCCCGCTACTCATCTCTAGTATTTTTCTCTTTTACGCTGGTGTGCTGTTTGCGTACTTTGTCGTACTACCGCTCATCTTTGGCTTCTTTACTACGGTAGGGCCAGGTGAAGTGACTGTGATGACAGATATAAATAACTACCTCAACTTTGTTTTAAAGCTGTTTTTTGCCTTCGGTGTGACTTTCGAAATTCCAGTCGCTACTTACCTTCTTATCAAGGCAGGCATCACCTCTGTCGCTTCTCTTTCTAAGAAGAGACCTTATATCTTCCTTGGCTGCTTTGTAGTCGGCATGCTTATCACGCCACCAGATATCTTCTCTCAGACACTGCTAGCAATACCAATGTGGCTACTGTTTGAACTAGGTTTAATAGCTGGGCGAACCGTAAAAGCAGAAGAACAAGAAAGCGAACCCGAACAGGAAACCGCTTAATTACTCGCCGACCTAATCCAACATAAAAGTCACGGGGCCATCATTGGTAAAAGACACCTTCATGTCTGCACCAAACTGGCCTGTTTCTACTTTCGGGTATTGAGCTCGAACCTTAGACACAAAATCATTAAATAAGCGCTCTCCTTCCAAGGGCACTGCTGCGGTTGAAAAGCCTGGCCTTAAGCCTTTTTTTGTTTCCGCAGCTAATGTGAACTGGGAAACGAGCAATACACCACCACTCACTTGCTGAACATTCAGGTTCATTTTTCCATCACCATCACTGAACATACGGTATTTGAGTAGCTTGTCCGCTAAGCGCTGAGTATCTTCTTCGCTGTCGCCTTTTTCGATGCCTACCAAAACCATTTGACCGTGTTCAATAGCTCCTATGATTTCACCTTCCACTTCTACACTGGCATTTTTTGCTCGCTGAACCAAAACCTTCACAGTGACTCCTTTATAAATTCATTTCTGATGTAACCCACTTTATCAAACAGCAGAAAAAACAAAAGCGCCCGAAGGCGCTTCTGTCGCTCCTGAATTTATCGAAATAAATTCATTTGCTGCTGCTCAATACAATCTTACTTACGCGCGTTACGTTTACGCTCGTTTTCAGTTAAGAATTTTTTACGCAGGCGGATGCTTTCTGGCGTTACTTCTACCAGTTCATCATCTTCGATGAATTCTAATGCTTGCTCAAGAGTGTGGCGAATAGGTGGAGTCAAAGTTAACGCTTCGTCTGTACCAGAAGCACGTACGTTCGTTAATTGCTTACCTTTAATCGGGTTGATTGCCAAATCGTTATCACGAGAGTGAATACCGATGATCTGACCTTCGTACACTTCAACAGCGTGACCCAAGAACATACGACCACGGCTTTGTAGGTTAAACAAAGCATAAGCAGCTGTTTTACCAGTCAACATGCTAACCAGTACACCGTTCTTACGGCTTTGAACTTCACCATCTTTCACTGGACCGTAGTGGTCGAAGACGCTGGTCAAAATACCAGAACCAGAAGTCAAAGTAAGGAATAGACCACGGAAGCCGATCAAACCACGAGAAGGCATCATGAACTCAAGACGCGCACGGCCTTTGCCGTCCACTTCCATATTCGTCAATTCACCTTTACGTAAACCGATTTCTTCCATGATAGAACCTTGGTGCTGCTCTTCAACGTCGATTACCACAACTTCGAACGGTTCACACATTTTGCCATCAATTTCTTTGGTTACTACTTCTGGGCGAGATACACCCATTTCGAAACCTTCACGGCGCATTGTTTCGATCAATACAGATAGGTGCAATTCACCACGACCAGATACGATAAATTTATCTGGAGAATCACCTTGTGTTACACGCAATGCCACGTTGTGGATCAACTCTTGATCCAAACGGTCTTTAATATTACGAGATGTAACGAACTTACCTTCTTTACCTGCGAAAGGAGAGTTGTTAACAATGAAGTTCATGCTCACTGTTGGCTCATCAACACTTAGTGCTGGTAGCGCTTCAACATTATCTGGATCACATAAGGTGTCAGAGATGCTTAGTTTGTCGATACCATTGATACAAACGATGTCACCCGCTGTTGCTAGGTCAGTATCGATACGGTCAAGACCTAGGTAGCCTTTTACGTTAAGTACTTTACCTTTACGCTCTGAACCATCAGCAGATTTGATGATAACTTGCTGGTTTGGAGACAAGCTACCACGTGTAATACGACCTACACCGATAACACCAACATAGCTGTCATAATCCAATGCAGAAATTTGCATTTGGAAAGGTGCATCAGGATCTACGTCTGGAGCAGGAACACTGTCTACAATCATTTGATATAGAGGTTCCATGTCTTCAGCCATGTTTTCTGGGTCATCACCTGCGATACCGTTAATTGCAGATGCATAAATAACAGGGAAGTCTAGCTGATCTTCAGTCGCACCCAAGCTGTCAAACAAATCAAATACTTGATCCATAACCCAATCAGGACGAGCACCAGGACGGTCAATTTTGTTGATAACAACAATCGGACGCAAACCTTGCTCAAATGCTTTAGAAGTTACGAAACGTGTTTGAGGCATAGGACCATCAACAGCATCAACCAACAAACATACGCAATCTACCATAGACAATACACGCTCAACCTCACCACCAAAGTCGGCGTGTCCAGGTGTGTCTACGATATTGATACGGTAATCATTCCATTTGATGGCTGTGTTTTTAGCCAAGATGGTAATACCACGTTCTTTCTCTTGGTCGTTAGAGTCCATGATGCGCTCTGCACCTTCGTCTTTACGATCAAGCGTACCTGACTGACTTAAAAGTTGGTCAACCAAGGTTGTTTTACCATGGTCAACGTGGGCAATAATCGCTACGTTACGTAACTTACTGATATCATTAGACATTTATAATTCTCTGCATTTAGCGTGAGCAAAAAGATATTCGTCCACTTGTAAAACAATTAAGTCCATCAAGCGTATTGGATCTTGGTGCGAGGTAAAATTTCGCGCAATTGTACTCTTATCTTGAGCAATATCCCATTAAAATAGGCAAAAAAGTCTATAAAATGTATCAAACATCTAGGAATATGATGCGCTTAATAGTCATACTCTAACAAGCCAAAGCAACAAAAATATGACAGTCACTTCCAGCTTGTTAGAGTCGATATTCATTAGGGTAAGTAAACACCTACATTCTTATAACCTTTACCTAATAAGAAAGACGCCTGCATGCGACTCATGACGCCTTTACCACAGTAAAGAAGATGAGGAACATCGGCCTCTAGTTCTGACCAGCTGCCTTCTAGAGCGAAGAATGGAATCACTTTTACTGGACGACCACTGACCTTTAACGGACGGTTACTGGCTTCATCTGGGTGACGAATATCAACGATAATTTCATTACCAACTGGCATGCGTACTATTGGCACTTCGCCTTTATATTGTTTAGCAACATCGTCCATGACATTTTGAATGGACATGATTTTAGCGTTTTCAACCGCTTTATCTAGCACATCAAAATCAAAGTTCGATTCCTGCTTTTCAACACGATGCATCTTCGCTCTTGTGGTTGGCTTAACAGAAATAACACCACAAAACTCAGGCATACTCGCTGCAAAAGGTGCCGTACCAATTTCGATCGCTTTATCAATGATTTCTTGTTTATTAGTGGTAATAAGAGGACGCAATACCAACTCATCGGTTACCTGATCAATCACCTTGAGATTGGTCACCGTCTGGCTTGAAACCTGAGCAACGCTCTCACCCGTCACCAAAGCTTTAGCACCTACCTCTTCCATTACCTTAGAAGCTGCTCTTAGCATCATTCGCTTTAGAATAACGCCCATCTCGGCATTATCGACCTTGGTCAATATTTCACCTACAACCGCCTCAAAAGGCACAGTGATAAATTTCACATTGAGACTAGAACCATATTTTTCCCAGATAAAATTAGATACCTGCTTAACGCCAATTTCATGGGCATCACCACCTAGGTTAAAAAAGCAGAAATGTGTTTTGAGACCACGAGCCATGGTCAAATAAGAACTTA
Source organism: Marinomonas sargassi (assembly GCF_025716875.1). Classification (GTDB taxonomy): domain Bacteria; phylum Pseudomonadota; class Gammaproteobacteria; order Pseudomonadales; family Marinomonadaceae; genus Marinomonas; species Marinomonas sargassi. Next base: position 472,861 of record NZ_JAOVZB010000001.1, read on the forward strand.
CTGTCGAATCGTAACCGCCAGACATCAATGACAAAACAGGATCTTGTGAGCCAAGAGGATAGCCACCCAAACCTTCTATGCGTTGCTCAATCATCCAGACTCTGTCATCACGAATATCGATTGGCACCAAGACTTCTGGATTCTTCAGGCGAACCGCTAGCGCTTCACAGCGAGCTTTTAAACAACCACCGATATGACGCTCAGCTTCAACAGACGAAAAGTCATGCTTACCCACTCGTTTAACTCTTACTGCAAACACCGCCCCTTTGAGTGCATCACCATAGGAAACAACAGCTTCATCGACAACGCCATCAAGATCAACAAAGGAAAACTCACGGACAAATTGAAAATGAGCAATACCAGCGATACGTGACAACTCATCGCTAAACACCTCACGAAGATCGTCTTTATTTGAGTAGACTTCTATAAAGTCCCAATTACCTGAAACAGTTACATCAGTGTCATGTTTTTTTAGGACCAATCTAATATTGTGTCTTAATTGTTTAACAAATTCCTTTCGTACAGGGCGGCTTTTTACTGTGATTTCAGCAAAGAATTTAACGATAAATTTCATAGGAGGTGCGATTCATACCAAAGATTGAGAAAGGCGCACAGTATAAAGAAAAGCCTTCAGATTCTAAAATATTAAATTTGCACCAAACCTAGGCAAACAACCAAAATAGCGCACCAAAACAAGACAAAAATACCCAAATCATCCATAGCAAAAACCTCCAATGTAGCAGAGCCACAAGGAGACTTTTCATAAGCCACTGTTATTTATAGAGTTATGTGGATGCACAATATTCTGGCACAAGATGTGCTTTGCATTCTGCAAACGGTGCTTTACTATGTTGGCACTTTTGAAAATAAAAAGTAATTTCGCTTTTAAACGACAATTGGAGAACAATTATGTCAAAAACCCTTGCCTTGATTGCCGAGCATGATGCGAAGTGGGTTGATCTTCGCTTTACCGATTTTAAAGGTAAAGAACAACACGTATCTATTCCTGCAAGCACTGTAGACGAAGAGATTTTTGAAGTTGGTCAAATGTTTGACGGTTCATCTATCGCTGGCTGGAAAGGAATCAATGAATCAGACATGATCATGATGCCTCAAGACGACACAGCAGTTATGGACCCGTTTACAGAAGAGTCGACTGTTATTGTTCGCTGTAACATCATCGAGCCTGCTACTATGCAAGGTTACGAGTGTGACCCTCGTTCTGTTGCGATCCGCGCAGAAGAGTACTTGAAATCTACAGGCCTTGGCGACACTGCATTCTTCGGTCCTGAGCCAGAATTCTTCATCTTTGACGATGTACGCTGGAAATGCGACATGTCTGGCTCTTCAGTTGAAGTAAACTCTGAAGAAGCTGCTTGGTCTTCAAACAAGAAAATTGAAGGCGGCAACATGGGTCACCGTCCTTTCGTAAAAGGCGGCTACTTCCCAGTACCACCAGTTGACTCTCATCACGACCTTCGTGGCGCTATGTGTGGTGCAATGGAAGCTATGGGCTTAGAAATTGAAGTTCATCACCATGAAGTTGCAACAGCTGGCCAAAACGAAATCGGCGCTAAATTTAACACTCTAGTTAAGAAAGCTGATGAAGTTCAAATCCTTAAGTACTGTGTACACAACGTAGCACACGCTTACGGCAAAACAGCGACATTCATGCCTAAGCCAATCGTTGGTGACAACGGTTCTGGTATGCACGTTCACCAATCTTTCTGGAAAGATGGCGTTAACCAATTTGCTGGTGACGAATATGCTGGTCTTTCTGAAACTGCCCTTTTTTACATCGGTGGTATCATCAAGCACGCTAAAGCATTGAACGCGTTCACTAACGCTTCAACTAACTCTTACAAGCGTCTTGTTCCAGGTTTCGAAGCACCAGTTATGCTTGCATACTCTGCTCGTAACCGTTCTGCTTCTATCCGTATTCCATACGTTGCTAGCCCTAAAGGTAAGCGTATCGAAGCACGTTTCCCTGATCCAACTGCTAACCCATACCTAGCTTTCGCAGCTATGTTGATGGCTGGCCTTGACGGTATCAAAAACAAGATCCACCCTGGCGATGCAGCAGATAAAGACTTGTACGATCTACCAGCTGAAGAAGCTGCGGCGATCCCACAAGTTGCTGGTAGCCTAGAAGAAGCTCTTAAGTGTCTTGACGAAAACCGTGAGTTCCTAACTCAAGGTGGCGTATTCACTGACGACATGATTGATGCATACATCGCTCTTAAAGCTGGTGATGCTCAACGTATCTCAATGACAACTCACCCACTTGAGTTCGAACTTTACTACAGTGTATAAGACCTAAGTACCCTGTACTTATTAACTACACATCAAAGCCCTGACACTTGTCAGGGCTTTTTTTTGACCTAATTCACCACACCCTAAACATTACGCACCAAAACGATGCGTTATTTTTGTATACTCCCTCTCAACGCCAATAAATAGGCTTAATAAAAACGCCCAATGTTGGTTCGCTTTTTGCAGTTACTTTCTCATCCATAATGAGGCACCTTTTGTGTACAGTGTATTAATTGACCATATATCAACAGCAGTTATTCAGCTTAACAATAAGTTAGAAATCGAATACCTAAACCCAGCTGCTGAAATGCTGCTTGCTGTTAGTCGCCGCCGTATACAAGGCAGCGCTGTAGGGGCTGTATTTCGCGAGACTCAGGAAGGCATCGAATCGTTATACTCAGCAATCGATACGGGTAACCCATTCACAAAGCGCGAAGCAGAAATCACCTGCAACAACCAAAAAACCTTATTTTGTGATTACACAGTCACACCTATTCTTGGTTCAGCAAACAGTACCGTAAGCTTGATTATCGAGTTTTACCCAAGAGATAGAATGAAGCGAATTTCTCAGGAAGATGAACTCATTGCCAACCATGAAACCAGCAAAGAGCTAGTACGTGGACTTGCCCATGAAATCAAAAACCCTCTTGGAGGAATTCGAGGTGCAGCTCAGCTAATTAGTAGAGCTTTCACAGACGAAGCACTAAACGACTACACACAAGTCATTATTGAAGAATCTGATCGTTTAAGAGACTTAGTCGATCGACTATTAGGCCCAAGACAAATCCCTAAAAGTCAGCCGCTCAATATTCACAAAGTGTTAGAGCGTGTTAGACAATTAATTTCCGTAGAAACAGAAAACCAAATTTCTTTGATTCGAGATTATGATCCGAGCATTCCAGATCTGACAGGGGATGAATCACAGCTGATACAGGCTCTGCTCAACATCACGAGAAATGCGATGCAAGCGCTCATAGAGCACGATTCAGACACTGAAAAAACAATACAAATTTCTACTCGAGCTTTAAGACAATTTACTATTGGCTCAAAGCGACACCGTCTCGCTTGTAAAATTAGTATTATTGATAATGGCCCTGGCATCCCAGAAGCCATCATGAAAACACTATTTTACCCTATGGTTAGTGGAAGAGCAGAAGGTACGGGCCTAGGATTATCTATCGCTCAATCCATAATACACCAGCATCAAGGCATTATTGAGTGTCATAGCCGCCCCCAACACACAGAATTTAATATATTAATCCCTATTGAGATGACGACCCAAGGTTAGGAGAAAACACATGGCACAAGAAGAGACAGTATGGATTGTTGATGATGACCGATCTATCCGCTGGGTACTAGAAAAAACACTGGAACAAGAAGGTATTCAATGCCGTCTATTTGACTCTGCAGAAAGCTTGTCCAGCGCCATTGAAAAAGAACAACCAAACGCGATTATTAGTGACATTCGCATGCCCGGCATGGACGGCTTAAGTTTGTTAGAAAAACTTCAGTCTAATCACCCATACTTGCCAGTTATCATCATGACAGCCCATTCGGACCTTGAAAGTGCCGTTGCTTCATATCAAGGCGGCGCTTTTGAATATCTTCCCAAACCGTTTGACGTGGAAGAAGCTGTCAGCTTGGTGAAGCGTGCCATGTTGCACCACAAAAACTCCCTACCAAGCACTTCCGACATGGAAGAAGAAGCGGTACCAGAAGTCGATAAAGAAATCATTGGTGAAGCACCAGCAATGCAAGAAGTGTTTCGTGCTATTGGCCGCTTAGCAAACTCCAACATCACTGTCCTTATTAATGGTGAATCGGGTACAGGTAAAGAACTGGTTGCTCAAGCTTTGCATACCCATAGTCCTCGTGCAGCGAACCCCTTTATTGCCTTAAACATGGCCGCAATACCCCACGACCTCATTGAATCTGAGCTATTCGGCCACGAAAAGGGCGCCTTCACTGGTGCTAACACTCAACGTAGAGGCCGTTTCGAACAGGCCAATGGCGGTACGCTTTTTCTAGATGAAATAGGTGATATGCCAGCGGAAACACAAACGCGTTTACTACGTGTACTTGCTGATGGTGAGTTCTATCGAGTAGGCGGCCATACGCCAGTAAAAGTCGACGTTCGAATTATTGCAGCGACACATCAAAATTTAGAAACTTTAGTAAAAAGCGGCTCTTTCCGAGAGGATTTGTTCCATCGCTTAAATGTTATTCGCATCCACTTACCTAAGCTTGCAGAGCGTCGCGAAGACATTCCTAAACTGGCTCGCCACTTCTTAAGCAGAGCTGCAGAAGAGCTGTCTGTTGAGCCAAAAGTCCTCACTAAGGAAACCGAAAGCTATCTTTCACAACTCGACTGGCCCGGTAATGTGCGACAGCTTGAAAACACCTGCCGTTGGCTGATTGTTATGGCGTCTGGCCGAGAAGTACTTGTACAAGATCTTCCCCCAGAACTACTATCTTCTGTCCCTCAAGAGCAGCCGTTCTCCTCTTGGGAAGAGGCGTTAAAAAACTGGGTAGACAATACCCTAGCCACAGGACAGACAGGTATTTTGGATCAAGCTGTACCTAAATTTGAACGAATCATGATTGAAACAGCTCTAGCTCATACTGGTGGTCGCCGTCGTGACGCTTCACTTTTACTAGGTTGGGGTCGTAACACTTTGACTAGAAAAATCAAAGAGTTAAACATCGATCACGCAGAACAAGACGAAGAATAAAGCCGTTTCTAAAAAAGGTAATACAGATACTATATTGACATGTATCTGTATTATCCTTCCTTTCCCAATATTAAACTTGCTTTTAGTATAATAATCCCCTACTAATTAAAGGCTATTAAATGACCATCAATAAACGGGGAAGCAGTTATGTATCCAACGCTAACGTCCATGGGTATCACCAGCATACAGGACATTGAAAAATTTACTTTACGATTTGAAAACAACCAAGACGTATTAAAGATTTACTATCGCCGTGAAAAAGGCTCACTTCTTCCAAAAAGTAAAAAGTTCAAATTCGGCCGCTCTACAAAAACCGTATTAACCGATGGTGGCCAACAGACTTATCAACTAGTACAGGAACCTTCTCTCATTGTTTTACGTGCAATGGAAGAGCTAGAAACCATTGTAGGCAAGCAACACGAAACAAAAGCAACAAAAGAAGACCTTATCAATGAGTTGATCCATTTAGAGAAAGTCGTCAACAGTAAGATCACTGAGATCAAACTAAAAATTGAAGAAATGGACTAACAACTTCCTTTCTCCGTTACCCTTCAAATGAACAGACAGTTGATTTGGAGGGTAAGTGTTTTTAGCGCTAACGAAACCCTTTCAAACAAGCGTTCTCCTTTCAAGCCACTGGCTAGCCATTCCAAATATAGCTACAATCTGTTTCCCATTTTTCACATAAATTTAGATTATGCGTATTACAAACTCTGTTGCTGAACTGGCTGATATTCTTAACGCTGGCGGTGTTATCGCTTACCCAACTGAAGCGGTTTGGGGATTGGGTTGTGACCCTTTTAACGAAAACGCTGTGCGAAAAATATTAGCCTTAAAATCTCGCCCTGAATATAAAGGCCTTATTCTGATAGCAGGCCATCCAGATGAGTTAACACCATGGCTAGATACTCTCGATGAAGATGCATGCAAACGACTTACCCAAATCAACGAAGCGCCAATTTCTTGGGTGGTGCCCGATGTAGAAATCACACCCAGTTGGGTTCGTGGGGAGCATCAGAGTGTGGCTATACGATTGACACAACACCAGCCAATTCAAACACTATGCAAGGCCTTCAATGGCGTCATAGTATCTACGTCGGCAAACCCATCAGGGCTAGATCCTGCATTAAATATAGAAGAAGTGAAGACTTACTTCTCAGATAAGGTAGATGCTATTTATGACGCCCCAACAGGAAGCGCAACACAACCATCTCAAGTACGGGATTTACTGACAGACAAGCTCTTCAGAGCTTAAGGAAGGTACGAACAAGTCCACTGGCTTCAGCGTGTGAATAAACCTTTATATGCCCTACTCAACTGCCCGTTAAAATATCTGTTATGGGTATCAGTTTCACACCATCCATATCTATCTGCTCAAGACGGCGCTTTAGGTAACTCATAGTTTCAGGATAAGGATGCCCTATGGCAAGACCTGTCCCATGGCGTCTGGCATGCTTTAATAACCTGCCAAATTGCCTATCAATTGCATCTTCGGTACGAATGTTATCCAGAAATACATCTCGAGTAACCGTTTTCAGACCATGCTCTTTAGCAATTCTACCCGCCACACTATCCGAGCTAGTCAGACTATCAATAAAAAATAACGACCGATCTTCAAGTATTTCCATTACCCAAGTCATTGAGCTTTCTTTGGTCGTAAGAAGACTCCCCATATGGTTATTGACTCCTAGAACACCGGGTAATCCCTCTAAATTTTCAATTAGGACAGCTTTAAGCTCATCTTCTGTCATATCCTGATAAAGACCACCTGGACCTAATTTCATCTCACGCTGATTTTCCATAGGTGCGTGTAATAGAGTGATTCGCTGTTGCTCATTAGAAGTAGTCGCCGTTTTCTTAGCGAAAGGGGTAGCTGGCAAAATAGCCAAAGCCACTTCTTTAGGAAGCTTCAGGGATGCTTCCATACCTGAGCGGTTGTAGCCCAAATCATCAATTAAAATCGCAATAGTAGGCTGTGGAGGATGTATATCCACTTCAGATATAGGGGAAGGAAGTTGGCTCTGTTTTGTGGCTATGGTAGGCGCATCTAACTCAAGTGCTTTCGAATCCCAGCTCTTCAAAATAGGTACTATCGATGGTTGCCAAGGTTGAGGATTCGAAAAGATCACTGGACCCGCTTGCTTTTCTTGAGCTGCGGCCTCTTTAACAATCACTGGGCCAAGCCTTTCAGCTTTAGCCTTTAATACCTCTTTATCCGCTATAGAATGAGACTCTGGATCTGCTAAATCAAAGTCAAGTTCAACTGAGTCGGCAAGCACTTCGGCTTTAGTGCTATTTAATTCAATGCTATCTAGTTCAGTACTTTCTGGAATAGTACTATCTAGATCAGTGATATCTAGATCAGTGCTTTCTAGATCAGTGCTTTCTAGTTCAGCCGCCTCTAGCTCAATGCTACTTAATTCAGAGACATCGGCAGCAGAACTGTTTGATTCATTTATACCTGGGCGGCTATCAAGCTCTTCGCCCAGCACTAAAGCATCATTTTCCAATGATTCCTGTTCTTCTTCCGCTAGAATAACCGAAGGCTCTTCAGGCTCAACCAGTTCTACTTCTGCCGCTGTGACATGAAGCGGAGTAACTATTAACAATAACGTCGCTACTAACCATCGCTTACAAGTATAAATTCTTGTCGCCTTTTGAATTACTTTTACCATCATTTAGGCGACACAAACTTAGATAGTGTTTTTAACATGCTAACCGCTTGGAATAATTGAAAGTCTTTTTTGGCGAGCTCTTCTACATCAGTTTGTACATCAATACTGGTACGCTCTTTTCCGCCCGTTCCATTGCCTAAATGCCCTTTCAGTTCTGCCTCTTTAACAAAAAACCGCCCTTTACCGAAAGATAAAGTCGCTTGAGGGACAATTAAATCTGGTGTCACGCCTTGGGCCTGTATCGAGCGACCATTAGGCGTATAATAAAGAGCTGTGGTAATTTTAACTGCATTACCATGGGATAGCGGAATGACTGTTTGTACAGACCCCTTGCCAAAACTTTCCGTACCCAAAATTACGGCTCTTTCATGGTCTTGTAAGGCACCAGCAACTATTTCAGATGCGGAAGCAGAGCCTTCATTGATCAAAACGACGACCGGCACCTTCGCTAATTTAGTATTTTTTGTGGCCTTGAATTCACTTCTAGATAGCTCATGTCGACCATCGGTATAGACAATTAAGCCATCATCAATAAAGGCATCAACAATACCCACAGCACTTTGCAAAACGCCACCCGGATTATTCCTTAGGTCAATAATGACACTTTGGATCGCCTTTTCGCTTTCCAACTGATCTATAGCAGCAAGAAATTCCTCTGCGCTGTCTCCTTGAAACTGGCTCACTCTGAAGTAGGCAACACCCTCTGCCAACCACTTACTAGAGACGCTTGCATCACTCATTAAACTGCGAACCAACTCAACCTTTTCAATTTCGCCATCACGGTCGATATCCAGAGTGAGTAACGAACCCTCTTCACCTCTCATCAAAGTAATGATGTCCTGCATACTTAAATCAGATACTAGGGTTTGATTGATACGAATAATAATATCGCCGGGTAAAATACCCGCTTCTGATGCTGGCGACCCATCTACTGGCGTAACAACAATAAGCTCATTATCCTTCAGTTCTACTTCCACACCGATCCCGGCATAAGTCCCCGAAGTCAGCTCTTCAAACTCCGCCAGCTCAGATTTGGTAAAATATTCTGAATGAGGGTCTAAACCCGACACCATACCTTTTAACGCTTTGTTCAAAATATCTTCGTCTGATAGAACCTCAACATAACCTTCCCGAATGGTTTCAAAGGTTTCAACGAAGGACTGGATTTCCAACGCTGGCAAGTTCTCATTCGCTTGCGTACTAGTGGAAAGCAAGGCAGATAGCAATAACGTCACCAGTAATAAGTGGAGCGGTTTCTTGCGTAATGTAAGCATAGTGTTTCCTATTATGTTCTCTATCCTAAGACGACTAACTTAGGTTATCTAGAGGCTATCCATGCAAGTGGTTTTAAAGGAGCGCCATTATGTCGAATGGCAAAAAATAAAGCAGGGTCAGGACGGCCACCAGAACTTCCTGTCATGGCAACAATATCATTTGCACTAACCCATTCTCCCACTTCTTTTAAAAGGCTTTGGTTATAGCCATACATAGACATATAACCCTCGCCATGGTCCAGAATCAATAAGAAGCCAAAGCCCCTCATCCAATCCGCAAAAACAACCCGCCCATGAAAAACGGCTCGCACAGGCTCACCCTCTTTTGCTTTCAAAGCAACGCCACCTAGATTGACACTGCCATCACTGGGTAAACTGGATAAGGCTCGTAGAGGTCGAACCAGCTTGCCCCGTTGGGAAGCAAAGGGCACACTTTGATCAGGTATTTTAATATCCGCAAGTGCTTCATCTAAACGCTTGAGCATAGCCTGTAGATCTTGCTGATCTTTGCGTAACTGCTGAGATCGCTTATCGCCTGATACCAGATCTCGATTTAACTTAGCTAATAAACCTTGTCTGTTTTTTTGTTCACTCAGCAATTTTTGCTGTTCTTCTTTTAGCTGCACAGCTTCTCTGGCTTGTTGAGCTCGATGACTACGAATGCTCTTCTCAACAAGGTTAAGGTCCGTCACCTCAGCAGCAAAGCCGTTAATTAAGGACTGTCTGGCCGTAGAAAAGTAACGGTTATATTGGACCAGACGCTGAGTGTCCTCGTTATCATTACCACTCAGCAGCAGCTGTACACTTTCTTCTTTGCCTGAACGATAAACCGCCCTTAATTGGGCGGCTATTTGTTCGTTTTGTTGCTGAATACTCAGCTGCAATGATCGCTGCTGATCCCGCAGAGCACTAAGTTGTTTATCGCCTTTTTTAATACTCTCTTGGATGGCTTGGATCTTTTTCAGCAAGTCTTGAATGTCTTTCTCTTTAACTTCAAGCTGCTTCTCTACACCCGAACGTTCTGATTTCAGGTCTTTTAACCAATCATTTAGCTTTTTTAAGTCTTTCTGCAAAGCTTGAATTTGCTGCTTCGCTTCAGCCGATGTCGTAGGCTGATCCAAAGCCCAGCCGAAACTGGACATGAGAAAAGCACCAAGAAAAAAACAACGAAGCAGCCAATTCATATTTGCATTTAGCCTCTAATCAACAAGCTTTCACCTGTCATTTCAGCAGGTTTTTCTAAGCCCATCATATCAAGCAGTGTTGGTGCTAAATCACACAAAGCACCTTCTTTAATGCTTAACTCTTTATTTGCCGTGTACAACACAAGAGGCACAGGACCAATAGTATGAGAAGTCAGTGGTTGAGAGCCATCTTCACTTAGCATTTGCTCAACGTTACCGTGGTCTGCCGTAATCAAACACTCGCCACCATTAACTTTCAGCGCTTCAATGATACGACCTAGACAAGCGTCAACAGCTTCTACTGCTTTCACTGCTGCTTCAAATACACCACTGTGCCCAACCATATCGCCATTTGCGAAGTTACAGATGATAGTGTCGTACTTACCCGCTTCAATCACTTCCACCAGCTTATCAGTTACTTCTGGTGCGCTCATTTCAGGCTGAAGATCATAAGTAGCCACATTTGGAGAAGGAATCAATTCACGCTCTTCGCCATCAAACAAGGCTTCTTCCCCACCGTTGAAGAAGAAAGTAACGTGAGCATATTTTTCTGTTTCAGCAATACGTAATTGCTTTTTGCCATTAACTGCTAGTGTTTCACCAAACGTATTTTTCAAAGCAACAGGAGGGAAAGCAACGTCAGCCGCAATATCTGAAGCGAATTCAGTGAAGGTTACGAAAGCAGAAAGCGCTGGTGTTGATGCACGTTCAAAACCAGCAAAATCAGCATCGGTGAATGAACGAGTCAATTGACGTGCGCGATCTGGACGGAAGTTAGCAAAAATAATCGCATCGCCATCTTCTACAGGTGCTGAATCACCAATCACAGTCGCGTTAACAAACTCATCGTTTTCATCACGGTCGTAGGCAGCTTGAATCGCTTCTTCTGCCGTTGCTGCTTGGAAGCCACCTTTACCTAGAACGATAGCATCATAAGCTGTTTGCACACGATCCCAGCGATTATCACGGTCCATTGCATAGTAACGACCCGTTAAAGTAGCAATTTTACCAACACCTAACTCAGCCAATTTTGCTTCTAGCTCAGCCGTTGGCGTTTTCGCTGAACGAGGCGGTGTGTCACGACCGTCGGTGAAACCGTGAATATAAATCGCTTTGGCACCACGTTTTGCAGCCAGTTCACACATCGCCATAATTTGCTCATGATGACTGTGAACACCACCGTTAGAAAGTAGTCCTAAAATGTGTACAGCCTTGCCAGCAGAAACGGCTTTATCTACCGCATTAACTAAAGCTTCATTTTCAAAGAAAGAACCATCTTCAATCGCTTTGCCGATACGCGTAAAGTTTTGATAAACGATACGGCCAGCACCAATGTTCATATGGCCTACTTCAGAGTTACCCATCTGACCGTCAGGCAAACCAACGGCAAGACCTGATGTCTTGATTAATGAATGAGGTTGATTAGCCCACAGTGAATCCCAATTAGGCGTGTTCGCCGCTGCAATGGCATTAGATGTAGAGGTTTCGCTGTAGCCCCAACCATCAAGAATAAAGAGTGCAGTTGTCTTTTTGCTCATGTGAAGTTTCCCGAAAATTATTCATGATTATCATTTGATACTACCATAGGCAAGTAATTGAGTGACAGCATACCGCGTCTATTCAGGCTATAGATTTTAATTATAAGACGGCTTTTCTATGTTTTGGCTGTAAACAAAGTTATCGATAGCCCGCTGCAACATGTTTTACACCTTTTCTTATGAGCCACCCTACCCTCTAAAGTTCACTAACTGACAGTACATTAAATGGCCTTTATGAGAAGGTAAGGAAGGCCTTGAAAATGTGTACCAATACCTTTAGCCGTGTATAATGCTCGCAGTTTTTATATGAGTATCAAAATTATGATGAATCAACTTATTGAATTTTCAATCAATCACTGGGAAATGGTCGCTGTATTCTTCGTGATCCTAGCAACTGTCGTTTATGTAGAAAGCAAAAACGGCGCAAAAAGTGTCAATGCTTCAACCGCAATCAATATGATGAACTCTGAAAACGCTGTCATCCTTGATATTCGTCCAAATAAAGAGTTCAAGTCGGGGCATATTACTGATGCCATTAATATTCCTGCGACAAAAGTAAAAGAAAGTCTGAATACACTTGAGAAACACAAAGACAGCCCCATCATCGTAGTATGTAAAGCGGGCCTTAACTCTAGTGCGACGGCGAAAGACTTGAAAAAAGAAGGTTTCGCACAGGTCTACAAGCTTCAGGGTGGTGTTTCTGACTGGCAAGCGTCTAGCCTGCCATTAGTTAAAGGGTAAAAAATGGCTTCTATTACAGTTTATTCAAGCGACTATTGCCCTTACTGCAGTAGAGCAAAACAACTATTAAGTGCAAAAGGAGCGAAATTCAATGAAATTCGCGTCGACGGCTCTAATAAGTTGCGTCAGGAAATGACACAAAAATGCGGACGAACTTCTGTCCCACAAATCTGGATCGGTGAACAGCACATAGGTGGCTGCGACGATCTTTATGATCTGGAACGCCAAGGTAAACTTGATAGTTTATTGGCTTAATTCACTTTATTCTAAATAACATAACATCGAAATAAAGGAGCCAACATGGCTGATACAGACGTAAATGCAGCAGCAGAGCAAGAAGAAGCTCAAGCACCTCAACTTTCTATGCAACGTATTTTTTTGAAAGACATTTCTTTCGAATCTCCACGTTCTCCAATGGTTTTCCAAGAAGAGTGGAAGCCAGAAGTAGGTTTAGAACTAAACACTAAAAGTCGCCAAGTTGGTGAGCACGTATTCGAAGTTGTTTTAGAGATCACGGTTACAGTGAAAAACAACAACGAAACAGCTTTTCTAGTACAGGTTCAACAAGGTGGTCTATTTGCTATCGCTGGTTTAGACGACCAACAATTGCACCACGCTCTAGGCGCATTCTGCCCAGCATCACTGTTCCCATATGCTCGTGAGAACATCGATTCAGTAGTTGTTAAAGGTAGCTTCGCACCACTAATGCTTGCTCCTATCAACTTCGATGCTTTGTATATGGAAAGTCTACAAAAGCAACAAGCTGAAGCAGCAACGCAATAAGTTGCAATTCAAATTAAAAAAGGAGGCTATATGCCTCCTTTTTTTGTAGCATAATACTTCTTAAATCGTTTTTAGAACCTTAATCATCCAATAACGGACCTGTAGATGAAAAAGAAAAAGCCCTGCCCATACTGTATGAAGATGCGCTGGCTTCTGCTTTGCGGCGGCTGCTTTGCTCTCATGGCTATTCTCTTTATTGATCAATTTTTAGAAAAGGGCTTCTAGTGTGAAGTGGGCGTATTTCAGTCTAATACTGATTTTTCTAAATGGCTGTTCGACCTATAAAGACAGTATTAACGAAGGTCTAAGTCACGCTCAGCAAGGTGAATGGGAAAAGGCTGAGAGCAGCTTAGAACCCGCCCTAGACAACCCTCAAGATCAGCTACTCTATTTGCTAGAAATCGGCACCCTTGCACAACACCAAGGTGAGTATGAGCGCAGTAATGAACTGCTAGAAAAAGCGGACTTACTAAGTGATACCTTTTTAAAAGAAAGCTTTGCAAACCGTTCTTGGGCACTGCTAAGCAACCCAAGGCAGAGCACTTATCGAGGTAACGGATTAGAGCGGGTCTACATTAGTTATTTAAAATCTTTAAATTACCTCGCCTTAGCTGAGCAGGCAGACAGCCCTTCACGCAAACTCCAATTACAAGACGCTGCCTTAGTTGAAGCAAGACGCATAGACGTTAAGCTTAATGAAATTCAAGCGCAAACTCCCAGTTATCAGGACCTAGATAATCAACAAGATCAGGCATTTTATTTAAAAGCCCTGAATTGGCTAGGCGGTTTCTATACGGGTGGGCGAAACACCGACAAGTTCCTATACCGTAACGATGCTTGGGGGCGCTATATGGAAGGCCTGCAGTACGAGATCAGCAAGGAATACGATGATGCCCGCATCAGCTACCAAAAAGCTGCAGAGTTATACCAAGACGGTTACGCTAAACAATATGATTTACCTGGTTTAACAGCAGAAAGAGCTTGGCTAGACGTTATCCGCATGATGCAAAAAGGCGGTTACAGTCAAGATGAAATTCGTCGATTAAGCGAAGCTAAGCTTTCTCCACAAATGCAAAAGTTACTTGCCTCATATAAACAAGGCGATGGGGAATTGGTTGTCCTCGAACATCAAGGTTTTGTTCCCGCCAAAAGCGAAATGAGTTTACTACTCTATAGTGACCCGAGAGCCACCTCGCTGGTATTAGAGCCCTTCCATAATGGTGGAAGACGTGAAGAAAACGATGTATTTCGCTGGTTCTCTATGGTCTATGCGGACATAAACCCACTCAATTTAATCGCCAATTATAAAACTGGTGGTGCGTGGGGCAGTGTATCTGGCCTATTTACCAAGCGAGTCATTCTTGGTCGAGGTGTATGGCGCCAACTTCAAGCCGCAGATGTCGACAAGGTGTTAGCGAACCAATTCATTCGCATTACCGTACCCTATTATCAACGCTTCTCGTTAGATAACAGCTCACCTAAGCTCAACATTAGTTCTACTGCGCAGCCTCAAGGTTTGAGGATGACTTCCTTGGCAGACATTGCGGTTCAAGAGCAACTTGCTCAAGGTCAAAGAGATATATACGAAAGTTTAATAAGGGAACTATTACGTAGCTGGATAGCCTATAAAATATCTTCTGAAATAAAAGACGATACCGCGGGGTTGTTATTAGGTTTAGTTGGCCAAGTCACTGTTTTTGCATCTTCTGCAGCGGATACTCGAAACTGGTTAACCTTACCCGCACAAATTCGACTAACAAGAGAGCCTTTGGCTCCGGGGGAATACACTCCTGAATATAGAATAAACCAGACCCTTTATAGCCATGAGCCAATACAGTTAAAGGCCAACGAAATAAAAGTCTGGAACCTACGCAATCCAAGATAAATTGTTTACACTGCAAAGACTCTATTGGGTCATATTGCCTAAAAAGGAAGACTTTATGATAAGCGCATACTCAGAATCCAAATACACCGCCTTAATCTGGAAAGGCCTTTGCACGTTTTTGATGGCGATTCTCCTAACTGCCTGTTCAAGCGGCAGCGTAAAACGCCTTGACGCCAATAAAGAAGTGGCGCTTTCTGACCGTTGGAATGACACAGATTCACGCCTTGTGGCAGAGGAAATGGTTGCCGATATGCTAACCTTCCCTTGGTTTAGAGACTTCAACTTTTCTCAAAAAGGCAACCCAACCATCATAGTGCAAACCATACGTAACAAAAGCTCTGAACACATTCCTGTCGACACCTTTATTAACGATATCAAACGCAGCCTGTTACGAGCAGGTAAAGTCGATTTTGTCGTATCGGGTGCAGAACGTGAAGAAGTAAGAACTGAACGGGAAGACCAAGAGCTTAATGCAGCGCCAGACACGGTTGCACAGTTTGGCCTAGAGCAAGGGGCTGGTTTTGCGCTATCTGGCACCATCAACTCTATCGTAGATTCAAATGGCGATCAGCGAGTGAGCTTCTATCAAGTAGACTTAAAACTCATCAACATGACCACCAATCGAGAAGTTTGGAACGGCCAGAAAAAACTTAAAAAGCTAGCGGATAAAGGCTTCTTTTAAGCATGACGCTGCAAATGCCTTTGAAACTCATAAACTGGACACTAGGCCTATGCTTAGTCGCCAGTTTAACGGGTTGCTTAAACGCTAAACAGGAAGCCGCTTCTACCCAGAAGTTGCCCGATTGGGTGACCTCGCCACCGTCAAACAGCTCCCACATATATGGAGTCGGTAGCGCGAGTCGCATCGAAAATTTAGCCTTAGCGTTTGCTCAAGCTGAACAAAATGGCAACGCTCAGATTGCCCAACAGCTGCGCACTCAAGTAAGCCAGCTCAACACCCAAGATACTCAAGTCATATCAAACGGCAACAGCGAACAAGTCACTAAGCTTCAGTCTGCTTATACTCAAGTTCGCACAGCTCCCATTGAGCTAGAACAAACCAAAAACGAAGCACGCTTTACCGCTGATAACTACGTCTATGCTTTGCAGTCCATTAATAGAACACGTTTAATCAGCAAACTCAGCGAACAACTCGCAGAGCTAGATACTGACATTCTTAGACAAGCTGAGAGCATAACCCTTCATGGCGAACCCAAAACCGCTGATTGGCAAAGTTTTATGCGTCTTATCCCCTTGTTCGCTCAACGAGCAAGGTATGTAGAGCAACTCAATTTATACTCGCAACAAAGCCGCGTTTTAGGTGAAGCAAACCAAGAGATTGCAGGGATAGAGTCAGCACTCAACAAGGCCTTATTACACTATGGTTTTGATACATCGAAAACCCACCTCGCAAGTCAATTATCCAGTGCTTTATCCACATACGGACTTAGCCCTAAGCAAGATTCTGTATTCACGTTAAGGAGTAAGGGGCAATCTAATATAGAAACCCAAAGTGGACGTTTCTATGCATTCGAAGAAGGCAGTCTTGAATTATTATCACCAAAGGGAGAGCTGCTTGGCTCATGGAACATTCAAGCAAGGGGTATCGCAAAAAATCAAGAAAGCGCACTTAATAAAGCGGCTGAGAATTGGGCCAGTCAAGCAATTGATTCCATGTTTCTGTGGCTAACGAAAAGATAAAATTAACCATTTAACTTATTACATTTTAAGTTCTGACATACCTTTTGGCTCCCTCCCACTTTATACGTATTCCCCCTAATAAAAATGTCATCAAAATGTCACAAAGCTGCCATATGCTGTCTCTCGAAATATTACATAAGATTACACTATTGAAAGAGCAGCAGTTCATATGCCCGATACTCACGATCTTGCTTTATTTGACAGAATTCTCCTAGATAAGTTGATTACACCTTACTTTCAGCCTATCTATGACCTGAGTACGGGTAAAATATACGGCCATGAAGCACTGTCTCGCGGACCTAAAAACTCTACCTTATTTTCACCTGACCCACTCTTTTCCCTTGCTCAAAAAGAAGGTCGATTACACGAATTAGAACTCCTGTGCCGCGAAAAAGCCCTGTCCAAGTTTTCTGCTTTAGCGTTGAAAGGCCGCTTATTCCTCAATGTCAGCGCTTCTTTACTAGCCTCTCCATACCATGAGTCTGGAATGACCCTTTCTATTCTGAATGAGCTTGGCCTTAATCAGAGTGATATTGTGATTGAGCTTTCAGAAAAATATCCATACGACCACAATGGCTTACCCAGAAACAGCGTCGACCATTATCGTGATATGGGATTTAAAGTCGCTATTGATGACTTGGGCGCTGGCTACTCAGGGCTACAATTATGGTCAGAGCTGCGTCCAGATACAGTAAAAATAGATCGACACTTCATCCAAGATATCGATAAAGATGAGATTAAACGCGAGTTCGTGCGATCTATTTTAACTATATCCCAAAGCTTGAATTGTGAACTTATTGCTGAAGGCATAGAAACCAAACAAGAGCTTGATCAGCTTATTGAGATGGGTATCACACTAGGACAAGGCTACTTCCTCGGCCGCCCTACTGACTCGCCAGACTTTTCTACAAACCACTACTTGGTACAGCAAGCAAAAAGGCGCGCTCAGTTTCAGATCAACCACTCTGAAACAGTACAGACACTATGTCGACCAACGCCTTATTTAAACGAAACTCATTTATTAGAAGACGCTTCACAATATTTCAGTAAGCACAAAGAATTGTCTACTATCCCTGTGCTCAACCACCTAGAACAGCCTATTGGTGTAATACGTAAGTACCAATTACACGAGCTTTTTTCCAGCCCCTACGGGCGTGCTTTATACGAACAAAAGCCTGTTTCTTATCTACTAAATCCAGACGCATTAATTGTTGAACATAATGTCAGCCTTTCCAGTGTGTCCACCCAACTTACCAACAAAGATGCAGAAGCCTTAAGCAATGAAATTATTGTCACAAGGGAAGGAAAATACCTTGGTATAGGCCATTTAAGAGATCTGCTTAAGCGCATTACAGAACTAAAAATTCAGAATGCGACATACTCCAACCCTCTTACTCTCTTGCCCGGCAATGTGCCTATACACAGAGAAGTCAGTCGACGTTTATTAGCGCAACAAGATTTCCATGTTGCCTATTTCGATTTGAATGACTTTAAACCTTTCAATGACTTTTTTGGCTATTCAAAAGGCGATGACATCATTCAATTACTTGGTAATGTCATTAAAGATTGCGTGTCTCCGGACAATAACTTTATAGGCCACATTGGTGGCGACGACTTTGTAGTCATTTTCGGAAATACTGACTGGAAACAAGAATGCAACAACATACTCACTCAATTTAGCGAAGCCGTCAGCCAGTTTTACTCTGCTGACATGTTGCAAGAGGGAGGAGTCTGGACAAAAGACCGTCAAGGTGAAATGCGCTTTCACGCCATTCTTAGTTTGGCAATTGGTGTTGTAAAACCTAATCCTGCGATTTGTGATAATCACCACCAAGTAGCTGAAATGGCCGCCCAAGCCAAAAAATCGGCAAAACAAAAAGGCGGTAACAACCTTTATATACAACCTAGTTTTGTTGCCTACATGTCAGGGCCAGAACAACAGTCTTTTGTGATCTAATTGTCATAAAGTAAACACATAGCTGTCATAAATCGCCTCTAGTCTAGAACTAAATAACTGGAGGTATTTATGCAGACAACATTTCGATCCGTGTTCATTTCTGATGTTCATTTAGGAACAAAAGCCTGTCAGGCAACCCACCTTTTAAACTTTCTGAAAAACATTCAAACTGACACCCTCTACCTAGTGGGCGACATTATTGACCTTCAAGAAATGCAGCATAAAGCCCATTTCATTGATAGCCATCACCAAGTTGTGGACCAAGTATTGAGCATGGCTCGTACTGGCACAAGAGTGGTTTTCATCCCGGGCAATCATGATGCTTTTTTCCGTAAGTTCGCAGGGCAAACTTTGTCAGGCATTGAAATAAAACTAAATGATAGGCACAAAACAGCCAATGGCCGTACCTTCCATGTTAGCCATGGCGATGAATTCGATCAGATGGTAAAAATCAGCCCTATCATGCTCGCTATTGGCGACAAAGCTCACGGTCTCATGTTGTCACTCAATCAATGGATTAACAGAATAAGACGCTTTGCAGGATTACCTTATTGGTCACTAGCAGGCTACTTAAAAAGTCACATTGGCAAAGCCAAAGAATTTATCGACCGCTTTGAAACGGCAGCACTTAAGTCGGCTAAAAACCAAAAGCTCGATGGCTATATTTGTGGGCACATTCACTTCGCTTCCTTCAAAGTAAAAGACAGCGTGCTTTACTGTAACGATGGGGACTGGGTTGAACATTGCACCGCACTGACGGAGTCAGCATCAGGAGAAATGAGCTTAATACACTGGTCTGAGAATCCAAAAGTTCTTGCTACAGAGCCTGCTATCGAGAACTGGGAAGATGTTCCCGAAGCGGTAAACAGCTAACAAAAATAGGGCAAGGTCGCCTTATTGATTACTCGATAAACGTGTACGCCCTCCGCCAAGTTGGTTTAAGTCATGAAGCCGGCAATCTGGTCCTTGGTAGGCCACTTGCGCTAATAGTAATTCAGCCGTCGCAAGTGCGTCTGTCAGCGCATCATGGCCTGCATAGGCAGGCAAGCCATAGCGTTCCCGACAGTTATCTAGACGAAAGCCCCCCTCTTGAATAGGCTGCTGACTTCGGTTGGCTTTGGTCCGTTCGATGGCTAACGTATCTAGCCACGATAAAGAGAAGTTAGAAAAGGACTCTTGTTGCCAGATTTTCTTTAAGAATCCCAGCTCCATAGGAGCATGATGCATCACTAGAACCCGATTCCTGAGCAGCTGTCGCAGGTAACGTAATACACTTTCTTGCCTTTTCCCCTGACTTTGTACATCTGCTTCGGTAATCATATGGATGCCAACCTGCTCATCAATTGGCGCATTTTCTAACACTATATGTCGGGCGCTTCCTAGTTCAATTAAGCCATCCTGAATACACACCCAACCCAAGCTCACAATGCTGTCTTGCTTAGGATTTAGTCCTGATGTCTCAATATCCAAGACGAGGTAATCCCACTCGGCCCAGTTTTTTTGGTTGGCTTGGTAATTTTCCCAAGCATTTTTAACATGTTGTAGCAGTCCTGCTGGCATTTAACTGAACCCTCGCAGAAAGTTTTGCTGGGCCATTTCTTGGGCGTCTGCGATCATACTAAAAGTCGTTTTTAACTGTTTACGCTCCAGAGGACTCAGATCCTTCGGGTCCAAGTAAGAACTCACATCCCCCAGCGATTGCCAATGGGAGCATTGGGTACCAAGGCGTAATTCATTAAGCTGCTCCCATGCATCCATCAAGTTACGAGCCGTATCCTTGCTAACCTTCTTCTCCTTTAATGCCTGCTCCAGTCTATCAAGAGTACTGATACGGTAGGTTTGGCAAGACAAGCCATATAAGCGTGCTAGGTCATTAATCAAAGCCAACCCCTGATGCTTCAAATCAAGCTGGTGTTTATGCTCCCCTGAAGATTCCAATAAAAAGTGCCTGAAAAAACCTAAAGGAGGCTTAGAGGCAATAGCTCCTCGCGTCATAGTGGCTAGGAAAACACTGTTTTTACTCACTTCAGATAACATATTGCGAATCACGTCCATCAGGTCATCTTCTTGCCCGTAAATACAGCGAATATCAAAAAAGATACTGGCATGTAACAAATCTGCAGGAGTGCTATTTCTTATCCAACTAGAAAAGGTGTTTTGCCATTGGGCTTTAGTTTTTCGCCATTCAGGATTGCTTGCCATAATGTTGCCGGGGCAAAGGCGGATACCACAGGCCGCTAGTCCTTGGCAGACGTAGTCAGACAGGTTAGCAAAGTACTGACTTTCTTCTACCGTAGGCTCCCGCTCCAACATCAAAGCATTGTCTTGGTCGCTACCAAGGGATTGGTCTTCTCGTGCTTGCGAACCAAATACCAAAAATTGGAAATCCATAGGCGCTGGGCCTAATTTTTCAAGCGCTAACTCAATTAAACGCCGAGTTAAGTTGTCACTCAAAGTAGCCAACACCTTACCCACGTCTACCGATTTCATATCCGTAATGACTAGGTTAATCATCAGAGTTGGCCACTGTTTACACACCACAGCGACACCTTCTAGAGATTGTTGACGGTTAATCTGTTTAATCAACAATAAAGGGCTTAATTCTTGATGGCGCAGTAAATCAGCCGCCGTCAGCATGCCCACCGCTCTATGGTCATCATCTACAATTGGCAGGTGATGTATATTGCTTTCGCTCATGAGAGTTTGCGCCTGCATGACCAAAGCGTCGTTCAGCAATACCACTGGATTCTCTGTCATCACATCTCGTACTAATGAGTCTGCCGAACCGCCCACGGCCAATATTCGCGAACGTAAATCTCGATCTGTTACTATGCCCTGCAATCGCTTCTCTTCGACCACCAGAATCGAGCTGACTCGTGCTTCCGTCATGCGTAAAGCAATTGCTTGTACAGTCTCATTTGGCGATGCCAAAACAAGATTCTGCGTCATAATATGAGTGATAGGTGTAGAAAGCTGGAGGGCGGGAGAGGCTAACTCATGACTTTGTGTACGAGACACTTTACGCAATCGATTATGCAATGTGTGCTCAAAAAACAGGCCGAAGGCTTCGTTTTTATCCAGTCTTTCTTCAAAGCGCGCCTTATCAAATCGATAAACCAAGCTGTCCTCTAAGGCAATAACCTGAAGCCCTTGCGGGTTTTGTTCTAGTAAGGTCGACATGCCAAAACATTCGCCATCGGCAATTTGATCAACTAAGCCACCCTTTGCCGTTCTAATCTCGCAAGCGCCACGGCGAATCAGGTGAACAGTTGCCGCTTTATCACTTAGCTGAAGGGTTTGCCCCTGACGAACATACAGCATAGAAACGCCCAGCAGTAATTGGCTCATCTCAAATGCATTCAAGTGAGCAAATGGCGGTATCGATGATACAAATTTCTGCACTTCTGGAATGTCTATCGCCGTCACTGTGAGCTACTCCCTAAAAACCAGTCTTGCCTAAATCAGGTATTACCTAAACCCGATATTTCCTACATTACGGTATTTTCTGAACACTATAGCTATAGAGTGTGCGCCTTTATTTTGTACAGCGACACCTATCTTAGACCAATGTCTAAAGCCTTATTCTCTGATACCTAAAACGTTTTAGTTGATCCCTCTCACGACTAACACCTAACATATAGCTCGCCCTTTCACCCAGAAAGCCCTATTGGAAAAGCTCAAAAAACAACAAATGGACAACAGGTAATGAACAAGAAAATCGTCGTGTTAGGTGTATCTGGCTCAGGTAAGTCATTAATAGGTCAAAAAATCGCGCAAGTGTTAGGATATGTTTTTCTCGATGGTGATGATTTCCATAGTGAAGCGAATGTCAGCAAGATGCGACAAGGTATCCCTCTTAACGACGAAGACCGATCCGATTGGCTCATCACACTCAACCAAGAGTTACAGAACCACGACCGAGTTGTACTTGCCTGCTCTGCCTTAAAGCCACAATACCGCGCACAACTTAGAAACAACCTAGATGATATTTCGATGCTTTATTTGAAAGGAGATTTCGACACCATTTGGCAACGCCATCAGCAGCGGGAAAACCATTATTTCAATGGAAAAGACATGCTGGAAAGCCAATTTGCTACCTTGGTTGAGCCAAGTGAGCAAGAAGCCCATCACATTGATATCAAAAAACCCGTAAATGAGGTGTTAAAGCAGGCATTAGCGACCCTCATAAAAACAAAATAAATTAACATTTTCACGTTCAACAAACGCACAAATATTAATAAGAAGTGTTATTATTCGCCTTTCAAATTATAGAGAAGGAATTTCTAATGCTTCGTGCACTCAACATACTCTTAACCACCCTATTATTTAGCCTCTCCTCGGCTGTTTTTGCGGTCTCCGTCGAAGACAGTAAAGGCACCTTTACTTTAGATTACGCACCAAAACGCATTGTGGTTTTAGAGTTCTCTTTTGCCGATGCCTTAGCCTCAGTTAATGTCAGCCCAGTAGGCATTGCGGATGACAAAAAACCAACCCGCGTATTAAAAGAAGTTCGCGATATTATTGGTGAATGGACATCTGTCGGTACTCGTTCACAGCCTAGCCTAGAAGTTATTTCTTCTTTAAAACCTGATCTAATTATTGCTGACATCAATCGTCATGAAGCAATCTATGAAGACCTAAAGAAAATTGCTCCCACTGTGATTTTGCAATCACGGGGTGAAACCTACCAAGACAACCTAAAATCTGCTGCTATTATCGGCAAGGTTTTAGGAAAAGAAGGCGAAATGCAACAACGTCTGGCACAGCATAAAGACACCATGCAGCGCTTTGCCGAGCAACTGCCTAACGCAGTAGAAGTACAGTTTTCGATCGCTCGTAAAGACAACATGTACATTCATACGGCAGATTCTTACGCAGGTGGTGTCATCAGAGCACTTGGTTTAAGCAACCCTGAAATCACCAAAGGCGACAAGGCTAGCCGCAAAGTTGGTTTGGAGCAATTACTCGCCATCAACCCTGAGCATTTGATTCTTGGGCCTTACAGCACACCCAATATAGTCGACACATGGAAAACAGAACCTTTATGGTCTGTCCTAAAAGTCGCTCAAAACGGTAACTTACACGAAGTAGACGCTAATGTTTGGTCGCGCTGCCGAGGCATTATGGCCGCAGAACGCATCGCTCAAGATCTTGTCACGATTTTCCAAAAATAATCTATGTTGAACAGATTTAAAAAACAAAGCTACTTAGTACAATGCACGGCGCTCCTTGCTGTGCTTTGCCTGTTCATATGGTTGTCTTTGTTCTCTTGGTCTATCGTCCCAGTGAGTGCTTCGCAGGCGATCACGGCACTCTTTCAAACGGATAAAAGCATTATTGCCCACAGCATAGTGTTGGATCTTCGTTTACCACGAGCACTTATCGCTTGTACCGTTGGTGCCTGTTTAGCCGTCGCCGGTGCCATTATGCAAGGCCTTACTCGTAACCCGCTGGCTTCGCCCTCCGTTTTGGGAGTCAACGCGGGAGCGGCATTAGGTATGGCGACGGTGACTATTCTGGCACCTTCCTTTGGTTTATTTGGTTCTTCTGTTGCCGCTATGCTCGGAGGTGCTGTCACATGGGCTCTGGTAATGGTACTCGGCTCCGCATGGCGTGGCGGAGAGCATGGCCGCTTAGTGTTAGCAGGTGTCGCCATTTCCGCTTTATGTGCCGCCTTCACAAAAGCCATCCTTATTTTGCATGAAGACCAAGCCTCTGCTGTACTCACTTGGTTAGCTGGAACCGTTGCTAATGCACGTTGGGGGCATTGGCACCAACTCTGGCCCATGGCACTCATTGGTCTAGTAGGTGCTCAGCTTATTACTCCCACTCTCAACTTACTAAACCTCGGCGAAGACAATGCTCGTAGCTTAGGTATTAAGCTAGGTTGGGCTCGAATACTTTGTAGTATTTTGGTTCTGATTCTTGTGGCCGCAGCCTTGAGTGTTGCAGGCTCTATTGCCTTTATCGGCTTGCTGGTTCCTCATATGGCAAGGTCATTAGTCGGCCATGATCATCGTAAATTATTGCCCATATCCGCTATGTTAGGCGCTTTATTACTATTGGCTGCCGATATCATCAGTCGCCCGATTATCTTCCCTTTAGAAACCCCTGCAGGTGCTATCTTGGCGCTGATTGGTGCACCCTTTTTCATTTACATGGTGAGTAGGCGCAATCGATGAAAACCTTACTTTCCTCTTTCTTATTAGCGTTACTCGTTGCCTTTATTGTCGCTCTTAGCCTGTCACTTGGTGCGGTCAGCTTATCCTTCGAGCAAATTCTCAGCGGCTTTGATGCCTCGTCCGAATTTTACTTCACCATTCATGAATACCGTTTACCCAGAAGTATATTGGCTATTTTAGTGGGCGGTATGATGGCTCTATCTGGCGCCCTTGTTCAGGGAGTCATTCGTAACCCGTTAGCTTCTCCCGATGTACTAGGGGTAAGCCAAGGTGCTGGTCTGGCAGCCGTAATACTGATGACAATTTTTCCAAGCGTGTCTATTTTTTGGTTACCTTGGGCTGCATTATCGGGCGGTATTATTGCAGCACTCTTCCTATGGTTTTTGTGTGGTTCCCATAGTGGAGCGATAAAGCTCGCCATTACTGGTGTTGCCATGGCAGCGCTTTACTCCAGCGCAGTAGACTTTTTGATGCTGACCAAACCCTTAGAAGTGAACAACGCTTTACTGTGGTTAACAGGCAGTTTATGGGGCAGAGGCTGGAACCAAATTACTATGCTATTACCTTGGTTGGTTCTTATCCCGTTCGCTTTTAGTTTGGCAAAGCGACTTAACCTTATTGGCTTAGGTGATGACGTGGCCACCAGCCTAGGCACTTCCATTTCCATGACTCGCCTCTGGGCACTGACGATTGCCGTGGGCTTAACTGCGTCTTGTGTCTCCATTTGTGGGCCGATTGGTTTTCTTGGCTTAATTGCACCTCATTTGGCTCGACGTTTAGTGGGTGGACGACACCAAGTCTTATTACCTTGCACCATGCTCGTCGGCATGGTCATTTTGTTATTGGCCGATTTAGTGGCTCGTATTATTAACCCGCCTATTGAGCTGTCTGCTGGCATCATGACAGCCATCATAGGCGCACCGTATTTTCTTTGGCTGTTATTCAAGGTTAGATAGTTAGGATCAAATTATGTCACTCAGTACCCATAACGTTTCTGTTGGCTACCATGGCCAAGCCATCGTCAAGAATGTCAGCCTAACCTTGCCGGAAGGAAAAATTATCGCCTTGCTAGGCCCTAACGGTTGTGGAAAGTCCACACTGCTTAAAGCCATGGCGCGTATTTTGACACCAATGGGTGGCGAGATTCACTGGCAAGGAAATAATTTACACAGCACCCCATCCCAGTATTTAGCGACTCAACTTGCTTTGTTACCACAAACCCAACCTATCCCAGAAGGTATCAAGGTAAAAGATCTGGTTGCTTATGGCCGTAGTCCATACACAGGATTTTGGGGGAGACTAACCAAGGAAGACCACAAGATCATTCAACAGGCAATGGAGCAGGCCGGTGTTACTGAGCTGAGTGAACAGTTTGTGAGTGAGTTATCTGGAGGGCAAAGACAGCGCGTTTGGCTGGCCATGACACTGGCACAAGATACACCCTATTTATTACTCGATGAACCTACCACCTACATGGATTTAAACCATCAGGTGGAGTTGATGAACCTGTTTAAAACACTAAACGAGGCAGGCAAAACCATCATCACAGTACTGCATGATATTAACCAAGCCGCTCGCTACTGCAACCACCTTGTGGTCATGAAGGCAGGAGAAATTATCACCCAAGGTGAGCCTGAGTCCGTATTAACAAAAGAGCTATTAGAGTCCGTCTTTTCTGTTACGGCACAAATCCATACCGACCCAGTAGCCCATACACCCATGTGTATCGTCGAATAACAACGCAATATAAAAAATAGAATAGGTCACTTTAGGTACACAAGATGAAGAATGTATTAAAACACTTAACCATATTACTGCTCGTTTGCTTCTCCGCTTTTAGCCATGCGATTACCATAAAAGACAGTAAAGGCAGCTTCACGATAAAGGAAACACCAAAGCGTATTGTTGTCTTGGAGTATTCATTTGTCGACGCTTTAGCCATAGTGGGCATAAGCCCAGTAGGCATAGCAGACGATAAAGACAAAGAACGAATCATAAAACCAATACGAGATATAATAGACGATTGGCAGTCAGTAGGTACTCGCTCACAACCTAGCCTCGAAACAATATCTTCATTAAAACCTGACCTTATCATTGCCGATATGGATAGGCATGAAGGTATTTATAAAGACCTTCAGAAAATCGCCCCAACCCTGATTTTGCCTTCTCGCCGTGAAACCTACACAAGACTCTTAGAAGCCTCAGCCATCATCGGCAAAGTAGTAAACAAAGACCAAGAGATGCAGACACGCCTTGCTCAACACAAAAACACTATGGCGGAATATGCCCAGCAATTACCAAAAGGAATTGAAGTACAGTTTGGCATCGCTCTCGAAAACTATATTTCACTGCACCCTGGAAAGTCTTACTCAGGCACGGTTATTCAAGCACTAGGGATGATGACTCCGGATAGTATAAAAGACCAAAAAGCATCGGTTCGATCTGGACTGGAACAGCTGTTATCCATTAATCCGAAGCACTTCATTATTGGTCAATACAATGACAACAACATACTGAAAGTGTGGCAAAACGAGTTTTTGTGGAATTTGTTATCTGCGGTGAAGAGCAAGCAAATTTACTTTATGGATGACCCAAATGTTTGGTCTAGAGCACGAGGCATTATTGCTGCAGAAATCATTGCTCAAGATTTAATACGACTACTCAATCAGCCAAAATAACATAGCAAAACAGCCCTCCAATAAAGCAGTGGAGCCGACCTTATTAAGGCTCCACTGCATCAAACTTTAATAAAATCATTATGCTGTGGAACGGAGTTTGCTTAGTATTAGCCATAACTCAACACCATGATGGACAGGAACCCACATGCATATTTGTATTTTAACCTTCGAAGAGTTCAACGAACTCGATTCTATGATTGCCCTTGGTATTCTCAATCGAATTAAAAAGCCAAACTGGAAGGTCTCTATTGCCTGCCCTACTCAGTCTGTCACTTCCATGAATGGTTTAACCATTCAATCACAAGCCACTTTAGAAGAAGCCAATCAAGCGGATGCTGTACTCATCGGCAGTGGTATGAAAACTCGCCATATCGTCGAAGATCCAAGCATTATGCAACGAATAAAATTAGATCCGAGCCGTCAGCTGTTAGGTGCCCAATGCTCAGGGACACTCATGCTCGCAAAATTAGGCTTATTAAAGAATATCCCAGCCTGTACTGACTTGACCACGACACCTTGGGTAAAAGAGGCTGGAGTCAATGTGCTTAATCAAGCCTTTTACGCTGAGGGCAATATTGCCACATCTGGCGGCTGCCTTGCTTCTAGCTATTTAGCGGCATGGTTAATTGCTCGGTTAGAAGGCATTGAAGAAGCGAAGAGCGCTATCCATTACGTTGCGCCCGTTGGTGAAAAAGAAACTTACGTAGAGCAAGCGATAAAAAACATCCTATGTGACCCAGCTCTTCGGTACTAAAATTTATGACAATAGCGCCATAGCCTCTTCCACGGAAATCACCTCCGCATATTCACCCTGTAAGTTAGCGAGTGACATGGCATGAACCTCTTGTGCTGTGCGTTCTTGTCCATCAAAGTCCTGTTTTGCAAATGCAAAGCAGCCACTTTCAACCACATAGGTAGAGAAGCCTAAATTACCTGAACTTCGCACGGTAGACTCTACCGAGTTATTGGTACTTACACCGACAATGACAACCGCTTCACTCTTTTGCTCTTTAAGCCAATCCGCTAGATCCGAATATGTGAAAGCATCAGGAACGGATTTCACGACACACTTTTCATGCTCTAGAGGTAAAAATGCCGTTTGAACTAGCACCCCTTCTTGGTTAGGCCAAAATAGAGAATCGGGCTCGGTAGAATGATGATGCACATGCACCACCTTGCCATGGTGAGCACGCCAATGGACTAATAACGCGGCAATATTAGCTTCTGCTTCTGGGTTATTACGATCACCAGCCTGAGGCCACGACATGCCTTGCTGCATATCTATAATCATCAATATCGCGTTTTTCATAAGTGTTTTGATAAGTCCATTTTAATCCACTGTTTTTGAGGTTTTATCCACATTTAGCTCTTTTTCGAGTATTTGTTCGGTCATCATTAACTTTGCTTTGAGGCGACGCATTTGCATTATGAGCACCACCAGACCAATCAGTAGAATAAAGGTCATCACCGCAAAGAAGTCCACTACAGAGCGCAAGCTGATGACACTTTTTTCCATACTGTAGTAGTCATCTAGATTGGCTTTGGATAATTGCAGAATCGCCACACTGCGCTCCAACTCAAACAAGGTTTGGGCTACATCTTTATCTTGCTTTACTTCCTCTACCGTTTCTACAGCGGGGTTTTCGTTATCAACCGATTCATTGGCAATCGATTCATTCGAAAACAAGCCAGTAGAAAATAGACCTATGCATAGACACAACAAGCATCTTACTAACATGAACTTCTCCTATAACAGAAAATAACTCATCCTTGAGATGCGTGAATACTTTCCTAAAATGATTCACTTATAGATTGATGGAATTGGCTCAAACCATCCGATAATAACCTAACTATCTCTTCATCATTTCTAATGCTAACCATATCCAAACCACTGCCTAACAACGGAACAGTAACATGCGCGTTTTTGATTAAACGTCCCGACATGGTTTTAAGTATTTCCTTTAACGCGTCTTGCGCATGGGTCGCTCTGGGCGAGGTGTTGATAAGCATAATTGGCTTATCAACAAATTCCTCACCGCTTACTAGCCAATCCAATGCATTTTTCATCACTCCAGTGACGCCATGGGCATATTCAGGGCTAGCAATAATCAAACCATGGGAGGATTGCAGATTTCGCTTTAAACTCTCTACCGATTCAATAGACTCATCTTCTCGATCTGGATTAAAAAGTGGGAGTTTCCCTAAAGAAAACTGGGTAATTTCTATATAATCAGGCGCTAAGCTCTGTAATGTTTGTATAGCTGCGGTGTTAAGAGAATGCCTCCTCAAGCTTCCCGAGAGAGCTAATACACGTATTTTATCCATAACCCTATTTCTTCCTTTCTCTTTATTTCATCAAAACCAGCGAGAGGTCAATTTTGTTCAATATCCAAATGACTTAAATACGGATACTACACCCTCTTCCAATATAAAAGAGTATCCATCATGTCCTTTTCGCTACTAATTTCCATGTTTATTTTTGCCCTCGCCGCTTCTCTCTCACCCGGCCCTGTGAATTTACTGTCGTTAAGCAGTAGTGCGACCCATGGACTAAAGACAGGGCTAATTTTTATCACTGGGGCAACTTTGGGCTTTATTCTACTCTTTGTGTTGATTGGCTTTGGACTACATTATTTTATCGACGCGCTACCTTGGATTACTCAGCTACTACAATGGTTGGGCATTTCCTTTTTGTTGTACCTAAGCTACCAGCTATTCAAAGACTCGGGCGAATTAAGTAATCATGCTAGCCAAAACGCACCGAGCTTTATGACAGGGGCAATTATGCAGTGGCTTAACCCAAAAGCATGGCTGGCTTCTGTCTCTGGCATTAGCACTTATATCCCCCAATCTACAGTAAAAGAAGTGGCTGTTTTCGCATGGATATACCTGCCTACTTGCTGGCTGTCTCTCGCTGTCTGGGTAATCATGGGCGGAGTGCTAGGTCAGTACATCCAAAGCCCTAGCAAGGTCAGATTACTTAACCGCACCTTGGCACTTATGTTGGCAGGCAGTTGTTTTATGCTCGTTCTCTAAAACGGCTGGTTTCGTTATGAAACAGAACAACGGTATTGATGGGGAGTCGCTGCTACGCGCTTTTTGAATACTCGCTGAAAGTGGGCTTGGTCACTAAAGCCTACTGCCTGAGCAACTTCTGCAATACCTTGCCCTTCTTTCAAGGCATGTTGCCCTAGTTGTACTCGTTTATTAAGGCGATAAGCGTGGGGCGTCATATTAAAGTGACGTTTAAAGGCACGTACAAAATACGCCGTACTAAAGCCAAACTTTGCGCTTATCACCTCGATAGGCGTGTCTTCTAAGCAAAATAGATTCAGATAGTCAGCAACCTCGTATAGTTTATTGTTAGGCAACAAGGTATTTGGAAACAACTGCACTGGCGTACCATCAACTTTATTTAGATATTTAAATAGGCCAACAAAGTAACCGACTAAGGCATTCTGTTTCTCTTCCGAGCTGTATTCTACCGACATCAGGTATTCGCATAGCGCCACAAACTCTTCGTAGAATGCTGTCGATAAGAGGGTATCCGTTCTAGTGTCCTGCCATGATGAACTGGCTCTAATACCATAATCTAACAGGCACTGCGCTAGCCACTCTTTGTCTAGGTGCATCATGTAATAGGCCCAAGGGGAGTCATGACAAGGGTTACAGGCGTGAACCACGTTAGGGTTCATCATCACCAAGTTCCCTCGTTCGACCTGATGCAATCTGTCTGCACAAAGAAACTCACTTTGCCCTTCTAAGATCGCGCCTATAGACCACTCTTCATGGGAATGGGGGGAATAGGAGACATCTCGGCCATCCAGTACTTGGCGAAGTTCAACAAAGTCTAATTTTGGGTCTCGCCAGAAAATGGGGTGAGTTGAAGGTGTCATAACAAAGCTCCTAAAAGACTATCTTCCATGATGACCTTTTTAGCACTAATGCGAACACTAAGGCTTAATAAGTTGATTGGCGATAGCGTATTTTACCAAGCCAGCCGCTGTGTGGATATTCAATTTATTCTTGATGTTCTGCCTATGTGTTTCCACGGTTCGGACACTGATATCCAGCTTCAGTGCGATTTCTTTATTGGACAACCCCATGGCTACTTCGGATAGCACAGCAATTTCTCGCTTGGTGAGTTCTTCTGTTTTTTCTTCTTGGTTTACCTGAGCAAACAAAGCATCGGATGCACCTGAACTAAAGTAAGTGCCACCTTGATGAACCGTATTAATGGCCTGTACTAACTCTTCAGAAGAGACGTCTTTCAATACATAGCCATTCGCACCTGATTGAATTAACGACAGAATATATTCTTTCTCATAGTGCATACTGAGCATGAGAATCTTCACATCCGGCTGTTCTATTTTAAAACGCTTAGTCGCTTCTAGGCCGTTTAAGATTGGCATGGAAACATCCATTAAAACCAAATCTGGCGATAACGTTTTCGACACTTCTAGTGCTTCTAAACCATTCGAAGCCGTGCCTATTATTTCGATATTATCTTCCAGTTCTAGACGTGCTTTTAAGCCGTCTAAAACCAGCATATGGTCATCCACTAAGAGGACTCGTAAAGCAGCTTGTACCGTCATATTGTGTTCTCTTTTTTTATTGTTATGCGATGATGTAAGATCAACATATTAACTCTAACTAATAGGA
The DNA here is from genome assembly GCF_025716875.1 of Marinomonas sargassi. Classification (GTDB taxonomy): domain Bacteria; phylum Pseudomonadota; class Gammaproteobacteria; order Pseudomonadales; family Marinomonadaceae; genus Marinomonas; species Marinomonas sargassi. The sequence continues at coordinate 505,166 of NZ_JAOVZB010000001.1, forward strand.
AAGACAGCGTAAATTCTTGTGCCCTGTCCCTTTTGAGATTCGATTCGGAATTCTCCACCAATCAACGCCAAACGCTCACGCATATTGATAATGCCTATGCCTGAGCTTGCTCCCATTTTCATGCCTGTGCCATTGTCTTTACATTCAAACACTAAGCCCTGATGCTCTTCTTCAAAAGTTAAGGTAACCAAAGTTGCAAAAGCATGTTTCTCGACATTGGTCAGTGCTTCTTGGGTTAAACGATAAATGGTCGTTTCTATTTCATCGGCCATTTTGGTACGAACATCAAAGCAATAGTTTACTTGAATATTAGTTCGCTCGGAGAACTGATCAACTAATGCACTTAACGCCGAGTTCAAGCCAAGGTCATCCAACAATATAGGACGTAGGCTATGGGAAATTTGCCTTACTTCACTGATAGTCTGGCCTATCAAATCACTGGCTTTCACTAACTCTTCTTGTACTACTTCATGGCTTGTTTCACGGCGTAACTTATTACCCGCTAACTCAATACGAAACTTACAACTTACCAGTAACTGGTTAATGCCATCGTGTAAGTCTCTAGAGAAGCCTCGACGCTCATTGACTTGCAAACGCATAAAGCGCTGCGCCATTTCACTTAATCTTCGATCCGCCAGCTTATGTTCATGGAGGTTAATGGCTAACCCCAGCAAGATCACCAAGACAACAGTAATAACAACTACCGTCATCACGGTAAAAAAGCTGTTTTGGATATTTTCATTCATGATGGCTTTGGTTTTTTCTAGCTCTTCGTAGATATCACCCAAATACAAGCCAGTGCCCATCATCCAGTTCCAACGCTCTATCAAGATCGCATAACTGAGCTTTTCGTCGTATTCCAGTATGGGCGGTTTCTCCCAAATATACCTGTGATAGCCACCACCCGATTGCGCCGCTTTAATTAAACCCTGAATGAGGTAGTTTCCTAACCTATCTTGAAAGTTCCATAGATTTTGACCCACATACTCAGGCTGAAGAGGATGAACAACATTAACGCCAGACAACTCGTAGATAAAAAAGTAGCCTTCATCGTCATAGTCATAGCGTAGCTCTCTGAGTACCTTTTTGACTTGTTCTTGCGCTTCCTGATCGCTGAGCTCTGTATTATTCAATATGGGGTCAATGGCTGACAAAGCGATACCCACATGATTTTTAAGCGCTTTTTTCTTGGCGTCGACTAAGTTGTATTCGTATATCGCTAGCTCTTGCGCAGCTAGCTCTTGGGCGGATTGAAAACCCAAATAACTGATGATGGCGGTGGCGACAATTAAAGGAGCAACAGCCAATAAGATGATTTTACTTTTTAAGCCCACATGCCACCCCGATAATTAATTAACATGAAAAAGACTTTACCCTGTAAATGCAAAAAAACAAAAGCAGCCTAGGGCCGCTTTTGTTTTTTGTAAAGCCAGTGCTGAAACTATTCAGCGATTAACCCATGCCATACCAAGCTGGGAAAATCATAATACTTGCTAGCACCAAGACTTGGATCAAGATGAAAGGCATAACCCCTTTATAAATATGGTTTGTTCGTACCGAACTCGGTGCGACACCTTTCAAATAGAAGAGACTGAACCCGAAGGGTGGCGTCAAGAAAGAGGTCTGTAAGTTCATCGCAATCAAGATCGCAAACCATACCATGTTGATGCCCAAAGCTTCTGCAACAGGCGCCAGAATTGGCACTATGATAAAGGCAATCTCAACAAAGTCGATGAAGAAACCTAGTATCAAGATGGCAACCATAGCAAGGATAATAAAGCCCCACTTCTCACCCGGTAGATTCAACAATGCTTCTTCAACAATGTAATCACCACCTGTGTAGCTGAATGCCATAGAGAAAGCCGTTGCACCCATCAGGATAGCGAATACCATGGCAGTTACTTTAACAGTCTCTAAACCACTGTCGTAAACCATTTTCCAGCTAAACTGACCGTAAATTAGCGCAAGAATCAATGCACCAACGCCACCTAGAGCAGAAGACTCAGTTGGTGTCGCAATACCAGTAAAGATAGAACCTAATACTACTAGTACCAAAGCCAAAGGCGGGATGATCGCTTTCAATGCACTACGAATTTGCTGTGCTCGCGTTTCATCATCAACATCTTGCGGCATCGCAGGCGCCATTTCTGGTTTCAAGTAAGTCAGCACCAAGATGTAAGCAATGTAACAACCAATTAACACTAAGCCAGGAACTAAAGACGCTTGGAAAAGATCACCAACTGGAATACCTAAAACATCACCTAAGATAATAAGGATGATAGAAGGCGGGATGATTTGCCCTAATGTACCAGATGCACAGATAGTTCCGCAGGCCAGAGACTTGCTGTAGTTGTACTTAAGCATAACAGGCAATGAGATCAAGCCCATTGCAACCACACTCGCACCAACCACACCGGTTGAAGCGGCAAGCAATGCACCTACCAGAATAGTAGAGATAGCCAAACCACCGCGAACACCACCAAACAATTTACCCATGGCTTCAAGCAGCTGCTCTGCTAATCTCGTTTTCTGTAACACGATGCCCATGAAGATGAATAACGGCACCGCCATCATTACCGTATTTTCCATATAACTTTGTATACGGAAAGGCATAAAAGCGAACATATCAAAACCTTCGGCAAACACACCGAAGATCAACGCAATACCGCCAAACGTAAAGGCGACAGGGAAGCCCAGTAATAACATTACTAGAGCAACAAAAAACATAATAATGCCAATCATAAGTGACCTACTAAATCAGAATAAAACGACTTCAATTAATGTTGAATAGGTGGGTGCGAAAATCCATCTGTGCTAACACCACGTAGCACGTTAATAGAGCGGATCATCATCCCTAAACCACTGATTGCCATTGAGAAAAATGCAAATGGAATAACCGCTTTAATAATCCAACGGTGAGACAAGCCACCCGGATCGCCACTGGTTTCACCTAGCGCATAAGACTCTTGCGCAAAACCAATACCGTAATAACCAACCAATAAAGTAAAAGGCAGCAATAGGAAAATACATCCAAACAGATCAACCCATGCTTTACCTTTGATTGATAAGTTTTCATAAATCACATCTACGCGAACATGGCCGCCATGCTGTAATCCATAAGGAATACCAAGTAAGAAGACCGCAGCATAAAGATGCCATTCTAATTCTTGCATACCGATGGACACGTCATTAAAGACATAGCGCATCAATACGTCATAAAAAACATTGAACAATAAGAGAACAAACAATATGGCAGAAATAGTGCCGAGGGCATTCGAAAAGCGGCCAATGGCCTTTTCTAAATTTACTAACAGCATATAAACTCCTAGAAATAAAAAAGGGCGATAAGCAATAGAGGCAAGCTTATCGCCCTAAACAGGTCTTACTTATCTAGGCTATCAATACTGTCTAAGTAAGCACGATCAGAAATGTTAGTCCAAACTCGTACTTTCTCCATGTACTCTGCTTGAGAATCTAAGATCTCTTTCGCTAAAGGATCTGCTGCTGCTTTTTCAGCAAGCAACTCGTCGTTGGCTTTTTTCATTGCTGCTAGAACTTCTTTCGGGAAAGTTTTAACTTCAACATTTGGGTACTCAGTTTTCATTGTTACCCAGTTTTCTGCACTTTCGTGGTAAGACTGAATGTACATGTCGTAAGACGCTAATTTCATAGAAACGCGTAGAATTTCACGTAAGTCTTCTGGCAATTTCTTCATTGCACGGGCATTAACAAGGAACTGCAATTCCGTAGCAGGCTCATGCCAGCCAGTGTAGTAGTAAGGCGCAATTTTGTGGAAGCCCATACGTAAGTCTAGAGAAGGACCAACCCACTCAAGAGCATCGATAGTACGACGTTCTAGGGCAGTATAAAGCTCACCAGACGCAATGTTTGTTGGTTTAGCACCTAGCTTAGCCAATACCTCACCTGCGAAACCTGGAATACGCATTTTCAGACCTTTCAGGTCTTCCAAACCGTTGATTTCTTTCTGGAACCAACCGCCCATTTGGTTACCTGTGTTACCACCTGGGTAAGACTCTAAACCAAGAGGCTGATAAGTTTTTTGCATTAATTCCATACCACCACCGTGGTAGAACCAACCGTATTGCTCAGGCGTTGTCATACCAAATGGCATAGTCGTGAAATACAAAGTATTTGGCACTTTACCTTTCCAATAATAGGAAGCAGAGTGACCCATGTCATATTGGCCAGAACGCACCATATCAAAGATACCTAGAGGCGCTTTGTGTTTGTTTGATGAGTCGATAGTAATTTTAAGACGACCGTTAGACATACTTTCAGCAATACGAGCCATGTTACGTGGCGCATCACCGAAGATTGGGAAGTTAGAAGACCAAGTTTCGGCCATCTTAAGTTTATAGACTCTGTCCGCAGCAGAAGCTGGAAGAGAAAAAGCACTGATAGTAACTGCAGCAGCAGCCACCAAAGAGGTGATTTTTAATGATTTCATTTTGATATCCTGTTGTCTTGTTTTTATTGTCATAGATCAAGCAAGGAACATAATCCTGTGTATAGAGATCGTAAACAATTCGTGAGAATACCGAGAAACCAAAAAATACTACGTAGCAAGATACGTATTTATACTTAGTTTTTGGAGTGATTACCCATTTAGTAAATCCATCTGGCGGTTTATCATGGCTGCAATTCGTTCGTATTGATCGGCATTTGGGTGTAAGTAGTCTTTCATGACATGGCTACCCAGCCTACCTTGGCCATCAAGGAAAATGTGATTGATATTCAAGAAGAAAATTCGCTCACCGTCATGGTGCTTTTGAATCAAAAGGTTCACCTCATCATTTAGCATTCGCAATCTTTGAGTCGGTTTCGCGCTACGGGGAAAAATGGCTAACAAAATAATTTTAGTGTGGGGGAGTTTTTTTGTTATACGTTCCAAAATGGTTTGAATACCTAACGCCGTATCCCCTGCGTTATCGATTCGATGACCCGTATTATTAGTGCCAATTAGCAGCACTAAAACTTTAGGCTGCATATTATCTAATGCGCCATGTTCTATCCTCCATAAAACATGCTCTGTTCTATCACCATTAAAGCCAAGGTTTAATGCATTACGTGGCCCATAGTGTTGCTGCCATGCTTCAGCGCCTGCTGTTTCCCATGCTTGGAAAATAGAGTCTCCTAAGAAAACAATATCTATCTCTTCCATAGATTGCGCTTCGACAAGCTTGGCCCCATGGCGAGGCAACCACCAGTCAGCTTCTTGTTTTATCGGTAACAGAGCAAGCACACTGTCTTTCATTTACACCACATCTCTTTAGTTAAGCTCATTGCTTTTTAATCCACTTCAAAAGCAGGGAACTGTTTCTAGTCCTTGCGTTCCAAGGTATCACATACCTCGAGACCACAGGCTATTAAGACTACTGCACTATTAAAACTACTCGCTAGCAGACCAAGGTGATATTTATGAAAACCCTATTGATAACCGCCTTTTTCTTGTTGCCATTATTGGTACAAGCTCAAGAATGGCAAAGCAGTAACAAACAGGCTCAACTGGTTGAACTCTATACTTCCGAAGGGTGCAGCAGTTGCCCACCTGCGGATAAATGGCTATCTACTTTAAAAGATCACCCCAAACTATTCGACCACATAGTGCCTATTGCCATGCATGTGGACTACTGGGATTACATCGGTTGGAAAGACCCTTTCGCTTCACCTGAATACAGCCAACGCCAGCGCCAATACGCAAGAGATGGACACATCAGCCAAGTGTACACACCGGGGTTTGTCGTCAACAACAAAGAATGGCGTTCATGGTTTTATGGACAAAGACAACTACCAGAAGCCACAAAAGAAACAGGAAAGCTACACATCAGCCTTGATGACAATAACATCCTGCAAGCGAGCTACAGCGAAAACAAAAATGTGACATTGCATGTCAGTTACCTAGGTATGGGGCTCACCACCAAGGTAAGAGCAGGAGAGAACAGAAACAAACAACTCAACCACGATTTCGTGGCCCTCAACCACCTTACTCTACCGGGTAACCAAAACTGGACTCTTCTACTGCCTGAAGCACCTAACAAAGGCCAACAGAAAACCGCCATTGCCGCATGGGTATCAGACAACCAAACCAATCAAGTGCTACAAGCTGTGGGCGGGTACTTGGAGAAAAATTAGAGGGCAGAAAAAAGGCAACCCTGTGCTGAAGAGCACAACAGGGTTGCAGCCACATTGAAGAAGGTGCTAAAAATAGCGATAGGGAATCTAATTAATCAAAGGGACATGCTATGAATAACACTGAGCGAGAAAAGCAGCAAAAAGAAGCAATTAGATCATTAGCTAAATTATCAGCTACTAAGACAGCAGTAGGCTCATGGCAAGGTATTCCAATTGTCGATCAGCAAGAAGCGGACGAAACAGAAAAAAGAATGGATAACTTCCTCAACCCTCATACAGAAGCCAAGCCCCTCAAAAAGCCCTCTCTCATTTCTTTTAACTTAATTAAGTTGGCGCTATTTCTCGTACTTGCGGCTTTCTTCGCAATAGAACTGATCGAAGTTTTTGGAGCTTGATAGCTACTGAATGCAGCTTTGACAACCTAGCGACAACAACGAAAACTCAAAGCATTAGAGAGTTTCAAGTTAGGAAACTTAGCCCTACCTACATTGATTAAAAAATCTCAAGAACACACCCAAATAGATATATCTAAAATATAGAGGTGCTCTCTAACCCAATATATAAATCCATATAAAATATACTATCACTACTTTATATTACTTAGTTCTTCGCCCTCTTTGACTCAAACTGGCACTCTCTTTTTCTGCCTCTATCAATACTTCATATACATTCGGATTTACGTTTGAAATATGTATAAATTCAACTATATCCTTCCCTTTGTTTATCAAATAACGACAGCCGTCTTTGATCGAGAGGTTATTTCTAGACGAAAGTGATTCCATATCTTTTTTAACTAAGGCATCTATGCTTGGACGGGATTGTATATACAGTTGGTTAATTTCGTATGGCGTATATTTTCGGATAGCTTTCGCTATCAAAAACTCTCTGTTAACGGACGCTTTGAACAAGTAGGTAAAATGTGAAATATCAATACCTATACCTTTGCAAAAGTCTTCTCTAGCTTTAACATTAATAAGATAGTATCCAAAAAATATATCCGCTGCTTTAGCTTGCTTATCTCTTAACGAAGCGTTCGATTCAAAGTAGTTTGAGCTCTTCTCCTCTGCCAGCTTAGTTAGTGCGACTATTTCATTATCATCTGGATACTTTTCTTGCGCTTCTCCAACTAACTCTTGAAACTGGTCCCTTTCTTCACTATCGTCATAACTAAGTTTTTTTAATGGTTCTAATAGGAAAGCTATAAGTACGCTACAAACTAAAACACAACTCTTTATTACTAGCTTATTTTTAAACACACAAAAATCCTTTTATGGAAGAATTACAGAAACTTAAACCGCTAATTGCGAAAGATCGTCAATATTTTTGGTTTCTATTTTTTAAAAGACTGAATCGTTTCCGAGATAGAGTCCACAAGAGCCTTGATAAACACTTCTTCATCGGATTTCTTTCTTAAACGCCCGCCCGCCACTTTTAAATTCATCGTAAAATCACCACTGTAAGTCAGCCCCTTACGAGAAATAGTGGAGACCTCTTTAGCACCATTTTGTACTGTGATGGTGTAATCGAACATTGGGTAAGCAAGTGAGTCAGATGTAATGGGAGTTTTATCGCCAACGAAACGTTTTTGGTAAACCACATCCACGTCTAATGTCGTCATCGAAGTGTCTTCCGACAGTAATCCAGCGGAAGATAATGATTGACGCACACCTGCAGATACTTTTTCTTCTATCTCAGATTCACTGTGGTATTCAATGTCTGGCGTAACGAACTGCTCGGTCACCAAAGAAATACTATTAAGGTAAAAGAATTCCGTCGTGTTTAGCTTAGGTGCACTGTATGCATTTTGATTACTCGATTGAGTAGCACACCCCACCATAGTAAGTACTGCAACAACGATACCTATCAATTTCCAAACAACCTTGTTCATAACAACTCCTTCAGCATTTTCATTCATCTCATATCAAAAATGGCCCCCAGATATGAGAGCCATGTTAACAATACAATAAAATATAAATGAGAACGACTCTTATAAATCTCGACCAAGGAAGGATGTGCCGGGAATGGGGTTATAGCTCACAGGCTCGCAAGGGGTAAAACCAAGGCGTTCATATAAACGTTTTGCAGTGTCGAAGTCAGCCAGCACATCCAAACACATTCTTGAATAGCCGCTTTCTTTAGCGCATTGCATTAGCGCTTGAACCAGTTTTTCACCAAGATTATGACCACGCTCCGTTGGGCGAATATACACTCGCTTCATTTCACAGATGGCATCATCCACTTTTCGAAACGCCCCACAGCCTACGACTTCATCGCCTCTTTTGATTAGAAACACAACACCAACTGGTAGTGAATACTTGCTTTCAACTTCTAAAAACTCAGTATCGTTTTGTTGGTAGTCCAAGCTGACGGGAGCGGAGGCAATGTACTCCCGAAAAATCGCTAACACTTTATTTGTGTCGTCTGGAAAGACTGCTTGAACGATGGAATACATATCTCCCCCTTAGATAAGTTGGGTATTTTGAAAAAATAACCAGATTACATCTGAAATATATAAAACGCTATAAGCCAAAAGTATGCCTTGTTGAAATTTTCATCGTGTACTAACATTTGTATGACAAGGGTGATTCACCAAGGTAAAAATATGGATACTAGAATTCAATTTAGAGTAGAAAAAGAAACAAAGCGCTTAGCTCAAATGATGGCGGAAAGCCAAGGTAGAAGCCTAAGTGACGCATGCCGCGAAATGACAGAGCAACTCGCCAACGAGCAAAAAAAACGAATGTCTCATGATTCATGGGTAACAGAACAAGTAAACCTCGCTTTCGAGCGCCTAGAACAAGGCTCGGCAGAATTCGTTTCTCAAGAAGAAGCGAATACTCAAATGGAAGACTTCAAAGCTAAAATCCGAGCGCGAGGATAAGTTATGATCTTATGGGAAAAGGAAGCCCTAAAAGACCGAGGAAAACTCTTTGAATACCTGTTTCAGTTTAACCCTTCAGCCGCCGAGAAAACCGACGATATTCTTATCAGAAAAATCGAAAACTTACTTCATCAGCCTTTAATCGGGATAGAACGAGAGAATCTTAAAGGACGACTATTAATCACCCCTGAAATATCCATGCTGGTTTCCTACTATATAGACAAAAAAGACATCCAAATTCTTCGCATACTGCATATGAGGCAGAAATTTCCGATATAGCCTATTTCAGAACGGGGCAACAAAAACAAAAAAGGCCGAGTCATCTGACTCAGCCTTTTACTTTAACATTGAAACTAAGAGTCAATCACACCTGAAACAAGAAGTTCTTAATTAAATCCTTACCGCCTTCTGTGGCGAAAGATTCTGGGTGAAATTGAATCCCTTGAATGGGGTATTCTTTATGGCGAATCCCCATCAGTTCAAACTCTCCACCTTGATGGATCGCATTCATATCCACGAAGTCTGAGGCTTTTAGGTCACCCACAGAGGCCGTCACTTCCAACACATCAGGGAAGCTTTCTGCTTCTGCAATGAGTGAGTGGTAACGCATTACTTCTAATTGATCAGGAATGTCATGGAAAATGCCTTCCCCAATATGGGTAATAGGGCTAGTTTTACCGTGCATAGGTAAAGGGGCTTTTACCACCTTACCGCCAAACACATGGCAAATACCCTGCATGCCCAAGCAAACGCCCATTAGAGGTGTAGTTTTACCGAACTGCTGGATCACATCGGCACAAACACCAAAATAGGCTTTGTCGTCTGGAGAGCCCGGACCCGGTGAGATAATAATACGATCAGGAGCCGCTTTGAATATGTCTTCCAAGGTGACTTCATCATTACGCTTTACGATGACTTCGAAGCCATCAATTTCGCCTCGACTTTTTTCGGTTTCTAGCACTTCACCAATGAACTGATATAGGTTGTAGGTAAAAGAGTCGTAGTTGTCGATAATATAAACTTTCATGCTGCTTACTCCTGACCTGTCTTTTCTGCGAACAGGTCTAGCACACGTTTAGTCCCTGCAAATTTACGTTGAATCTCTTCGAATTCATCTTCCGCGTTTGAATCGTATACGTTGCCACCACAGGTTTGCACATAAGCTTTAGAACCGTTGGCAAAAATGGTACGAATCGGAATGGCAAACATACAATCGCCATTAAAAGAGAACTGACCAACCGCACCACCGTATGGACCTCGGCCATCACTTTCAAGATCATCTATGATTTTCATGGCTTCTATTTTTGGCGCACCGGTTAATGTGCCCGCTGGGAAGTTGCTTGCTAATGCTGAGAACATGTCGTGATCTTCTGCCATAATTCCAACAATTTCACTGGAAATGTGCTGAACATGACTAAAGCGTTTAATGTCCATTAAAGAGCGTACTTTTACTGTACCAAAACGCGCCACACGGCCAATGTCATTACGGTGCAAATCCACAATCATATTGTGTTCAGCAATTTCTTTCGGGTCATTCAGCAAAGCTCGTGCAAAAGCAGTATCTTCTGTGGCGTCTTTACCACGTTTTGCAGTACCAGCAAGAGGGAAGGTTTCCATTTCCCCCTGGCGAAGTCGGAACAAAGATTCTGGGCTAGCACCAATGACTTTTTGCTCACCAAATTTGACATAGTACATTTGTGGAGATGGGTTCACTTCTCGTAACTGCTCGTACAAGTTGATGGTATCGCCATCTAGGTCAAACCACTTTTTGAAGCCCACTTCACACTGGAAAATCTTGCCGTCTATGATGTCCTGTTTCACTTTGGCAACCGCCTCAGCATGGTCAGACTTGCCCATAGACTCCCCTGTTGAGCGAACCACAAGGGCACCATTTTCAGGTGTGTCTTGCGCCATCATTTCGTTGATAACATCCAAACGGCTGCCATCGGAAGACGCATCTTCATAGTAAAAATAGAACACTTCACCCGTCATCTTGTCGAGAATCAGACCATCCTTGTACAAACCAAAGCGGAAGGCATCGAACATCTCGCTGGATTGTAAGTCCAAAGTCGGCTCGAAGTAGTTCATGCTGTCATAGCCAAGGTAACCTGTTAAACCACCAGCAAAACCACGGGATAAAATATTCTGCGGCACAATGTCACGAAGCAAGTAATAAGGGTTTTCTGAATCGTAGGATTCGGTGCTGCCGTCACGTTCTTGAATAAAGAGTTTCTTATCTTCTGCCCAAATAAGTTTTTCTGGGTCAAAACCAATAATAGAGTGGCGAGAAATAAAGCTTTCCTCCCCCAATGACTCCAACATGAAGCAGTTCTCAAAGCGCTTTTCTACCTTCTTAAACAAGGCGAAGAAGTCACAATCGGAGCTGATAGTAATGTACTTAGGTTTACGCGGCAGGCTAATGGGCTGCGGCTTTTTATTATTTGAACTCATGCGTTGTTTAATTCCTTTAATGCTCGGGAGCCACGGGTAACAGTGGCAATACCCACACCTAATTGTTTAGCAATATCACGCTGTGGCACGCCTTGCTCCAATAGGGAAAATATCTGTAATCTATGCTGCATTTCATTAATTTCATTCGGTGTTAACAGCGCTTTTAAGCGCTTCTCTAACACCGCATCATCCGCAGCCTCGGTTAAAAAATGGACCAAGTCCTTCATAGAAAATCGTCTCTTAATGCGGTCTGTGTACTTTAAAAAAGTGCATTCTAAAAGCACCACGTATTCACGTACTAGTACAATATAGGTAGCCGTCACAAGAATCAAGCATTAATTCTCCCTACCACATGAACCTAAGCCCATTAAATGCAATAATCCCAACCCAAAGCGTCACCCTATGGCGCAGTCATTTTAGCCTAACGTTTTCGAGGTAAGTAATGGGTATTGTAGTCACTGTTTTTATGGCGCTGATTTTGGCGTTTTCTCTTCCAAAGCCACTGTTGAAGCTGAGCGATAGCGCTAAATCTATCCTGCTTCTGTTAGCGTTTTTCTTAGGCTGTTGGAATGCGCTTGCTTATGGCCTACAACATCTAGGTCAACTTTGGGGAGATATGGCGCTGATATCAGGCATCGCTATGATTATCACCAGCATCAACGCCATAGGACTGAGTGCTTTACCTTCCTTCTTTCAGCATTCTTTTATCGTGAAATTCTTATTGCCGCGTTTGCAAGCTCAAGTTCACAAGCTCCCTAGTGTTATCCACTTATTCATTTTATTAGTACTGTTTGCATGCTTCTGTATGTACGCATACACCTTGGTGTTGCTGAACTTACAATAACCTGCAAAGCACTTAGCTTGCGGATAATTGTTTGCGGGAGTGCACCGCAAGCAATTTGTTCTTTCCTACCTTCATTTCGCCGTTATAACAGGCTTTTTCACGGTTGTTCTTACTCCTTATTGCACTTGATTCACCAATTTTCTAAGCTGCTATTAAGCATTAAATTAGGAAGTATTTATGGTTTTCTATAGAGCAAAAGACTTTACCGCCACCCGCGCTTGGGGCGCGTTAGACATTGCCAATATGAATGGGGTAACCACGCGTTTACATTGGACGGATAGCCCTTATAAATGGCATATCAATGATGGTGAAGAAGTATTCGTCGTGTTGGATGGTCAGGTCAACATGCATTACCGAAGTGGCGGTGAGGAACATGTTCAAAAAATGGAAGCTGGGGATATCTTCTTTGCAAGCATAGGTACTGAACATGTGGCTCATCCTGTCGGTGAAGCGCGTATTCTAGTAATCGAAAAAGAAGGCAGTGTCTGACTGGCTTTTACAGCTTAGCTGCCCTCTGCTATTTAGCTGCTTTTATGGCTGCGTATCAAACACTTGAACGTCAGCTGGAATATCTACCCAATCTTGCTTTTCACTTACCCAAACATGGATGCTGGGTTTGATTATACGAGTGTCGGATAAATTGCTCGGTTTGAGTTTTATCTTATCGGGCTTACTTGGATCGTAATGGTAAATTCTATTACCGCAGGAAGGGCAGAATTTCGCGGCATTGATATTGCCACTGTCTGATGAACGGCTCCAATCCTTTAATTCACCACTAAATGTCACACTGTCAGCCTCCACCATAGCGGTAATACTAAAAGCACTTGTGGATAGCTTTTGGCATTCTTTGCAATGGCACACCATGACCATAAGAGGCGGTGCTGATAATTCGTAAGTCACGCCACCACATTGGCAAGACCCTGTAATTGGGTAGCTAATCTTCTGCATGATTCTCTCCTTCTTATAACTTCATCAAACTCTTAATGTGACAAAAGGCGGCGCGCCCTAGGGCATCAATATTGTAGCCCCCTTCTAATACAGACACTATTTTGCCATCGCAATGACGATCAGCAATGCCCATTAGCTGCTCAGTTATCCAGATAAAATCAGACTCGTCTAATCTTAGCTGTCCCATGGGATCTTCTTTATGGGCATCGAAGCCTGCGGAAATCATCAACAACTGGGGTTGGTAAGCATCCAACATTGGTAAAAGCTGCTCACTAATGGCGGCTCGAAAAGCCTCGCTGTCTGTGCCAGCTTCTAGCGGTATATGCAAAATATTGTCATGTGCCGTACTGGGTTCGCTATAAGGAAACAGCGGATGCTGATAGCTGGAGGCATAAAGTACATTAGGGTCAGACTGGAAAATATTCTCTGTGCCATTGCCGTGATGCACATCAAAATCAACAATCGCCACTCGCTCTAGACCATAAGCTTGAACCGCATGGCGAGTGCCTACGGCAATATTATTGAAGAAACAAAATCCCATGGCTTTATCAAATTCCGCATGGTGACCCGGTGGGCGAATCGCACAAAAGGCGTTGTTCACCTCCCCCGACATCACTCGATCTACCGCTGTGGTCACACACCCTGCCGCATGAATAGCTGCGTCCAGAGTGTGGGTCATCATCAGGGTATCTTGATCTAATTCGACTGCGCCTTCCGTTGGAGATTGTTTATAAACAGAGGCAACATAGTTTGCATCATGGGTGGCTTCCAACTGCTCTCGGCTGGCTGGCTCGGCTTCCATGCGACGGATGAAATCCATCAATTGCCCTGTGATCAAGCGGTTTTGAATTGCGCCAAGGCGTTGTGGCGACTCTGGGTGTTCGTCTCCCATATTATGTCGGTCACAATAAGTATGTGTGATATAAGCCGTTGTCATTCCATTTCCTAAGTCTTTATTATTGTTGTTTACTAGATGCTATCAAGCCATAAAACAAAGAAACACCTCTACCCTACCATGGTCTACAATCATCCACACAAGCATCATGGTACTTTTAGCGTAACAATAAGAAGGGAAGTCAAATGAGCCAACACGTTTTACAGCCACTGTTAGCCCCTAAATCCATGGCCATCCTCACGGGTGAAGATGACAACGACCCTCTTATGCTGGCACTGCTAAATAACCTTTTTAATACCAATGAAGCCCGTTCCAGTTGTGCTATTTCCCTTGTTGGAATTAAGCCTTCAGTCGATTTTCCTTGCCCTATTTTCACTAAATTAACAGAGCTCCCTGCTACGCCAGACCTTGCGGTTATGGTCGGTGAGTACACACAAACTTCTATTGAAGAACTCATAATAGATTGCGGCAAAGCAGGCATAGGTTCTTTACTGATGTTGTCTTGGGCAGAGAAAACCGCATCAGAATTATTACCTTTATTACGAGAGCATAATGTACGTCTGCTGGGGCCAAACAGCTTTGGCATATGCCGACCACGACAGGGCGTTTTTGCGTGGCTTGGGTTAACCCAGCCATTAACAGGTCGATTGGCGTTAATGTCCCAATCAGGAACAGTAGCCAGCGCCTTGGTCGACTGGGCGAACTGGCAGGGCATTGGCTTTTCTCAGGTGGTCGCCATGGGCACCCCCATTGATGTGATGCCCTCTCAAGTATTGGATTACCTCTCCACCGATTTTGAGAGTCAGGCAATTTTGATGTATCTACAAAAGATTGGCCAACCCACGCGCTTCCTCAGTAGCTTACGAGCCACAGGCCGAAGCAAGCCCGTTGCCGTTGTGACTGAACATGCGGTAGGCGCTGATGAGCGAGTATTAGACGCTGCCCTGAGTCGAACAGGCGCCGTGCGAGGTCGTCGTTTGAATGACCTAATTGCCGCAGCTTCCGTGATGACCAACGCCCGACGAGTAAAAGATGGCTCCTTATTGATTATCGGTAACGGCGCAGGTCCAAGTGAAATGGCAGCACAACGAGCTATGGAGCTGGGTATCGACCTACTGCACCCAAGCGGTGAACTGGCTACTACGTTAGAAAACACCATGGCAGGTCGAGGCGGCATTGGCCCTGTCACCACAGTATGGGCAAGCAGCGCCACCGACTTATATATCAAACTGGCAGCCGATGTCTTACAAAGCCCAGACTGTGGTGCTGTGCTACTCACGCTCAGTCCAACCGCACTAATCGACATCGACTCTCTGTATAGCCTAGTAACTAAACTTCACAAGGAGCAAAAGAAACTGGTGATGGTGTGTTTACTTGGTGGCGGCAACATGACCAACATGCGCATCCGCATTAACGAAGCCGGCATTCCTACTTTCCGTACACCAGAAACCGCCATTGAAGGTTTCCAGTTTTTGGTGCAATTCCAGCGCAACCAACTGCTTGCGAAACAGTCACCAGACAGCCACGCCTTCCGCTTTAAAATTGATGTATCTGAAGCCACAGGCCAGTTAAATCACCTTATCGAACATAATAACGCCATTGCCAATGCAGAGCATTTACGAGACATATTCGAGCTATTTCATATTCCTCTTATTTCTCGTCGTCAAAGTAGCCAACTGCTATCCGCCCCGATTCATTTGCGTATTTTCCAAGACCCTGTGTTTGGCCCAGCGATTGGGTTGTCTCTTGAAGGGGCGCAACAACACAAACAAGCGGAAGCCGTCGCTTTACCACCACTTAATACAGTATTAGCAAAAGACCTGATTCAAAGGGCTTTCCCCTGTGAAGAGTCTTTCGAGCTAGAAAGTTTGCTACGAAACCTATCCACCATGGTGTGTGAGCTGCCAGAAATACAGCATATGGAGTTAGCCGATGTGCGCTTGCACGACAGTGGTAGTGTGTTTGCTGAAATCAGTGCGAATTTAACCAAGAGCCAAGGGCTACGACGCTATGAACATTTGGCGATTCAACCTTACCCAAGACAATGGGTGTCGGACAAAACCTTAAAGAATGACGAGATAGCAACAATACGCCCCATTTTACCGAGGGATTCGGGGATTTTGGCCGACTTTGTTCGCAACTTATCAGAAGAAACCCGCTACTTTCGCTTCATATCCAATATCTCTGAGCTAACACCGCGCATGCTCAATAGCTTGTCCCATATCGATTATGACCGAGAAATGGCGCTACTCGCCGTACTCAAAAGGGACGACAAAGACCTCATCATAGGTACCGCACGCTATATAGATAACTTTGACGACAAGAGCTGTGAATTTGCCGTGGTTTTAGGAGATGAATTCCAAGGGCTAGGATTGGCCTCTTTCCTCATGCGCCAGCTCTTTCAAGTAGCGATAGATAAAGGCTTTAAGGTGATGAAGGGCATAGTGCTCGCAGAAAACAAACGCATGATCGATTTCTGTAAGCACCTAGGCTTCACCATTGTCCGCGACCCCGACGACTTTGGACAAGTGATTGCTACTGTGAAATTAGAGTCACTAACATTATAAAAAATCTAGTTAAAAGGAAGCATTTATACTGCTTTTATTAAACCTACTTTCAGATCTTGTGCTTCATAAATAACCTTACCATCAAGCAACACAAAACCATCTGCGATCCCCATACCCAGCGGGGACTTTTTAACTCGTTTGATATGGATTTTATATTCTATTGAATGGGCTGAGGGATAAATTTGCCCCGTAAAACGCACTTTTCCCACACCTAAAGCGCGACCTTTACCCGGTAAACCTGACCAGCCTAAAAATACACCTAATAATTGCCACAAAGCATCCAAGCCTAAACAACCCGGCATGACTGGATCTCCTTTAAAGTGACAAGCAAAAAACCAATGGTTAGGGTGAATTTTAAAATTGGCCTCTAGTAAACCTTTACCATATTGACCACCTTCTAAATCAAGATGTGTGATTTCATCAATCATCAGCATTTGGTCACTAGGTAATTGCGCATTACCTGTACCGAAAAAATTCCCTTCGGACATTGCTAGCACATCAGCATTTGAAAACATCATTCTCTTCTCCACGTTATTTCGAAAAGAGTATGTCTCTTCTTTCTTAGCGCGGCTTGTAAAAATCGGACATGAAGCTTTGTGCTTGAGAAGAGAGTGAAGAGACATGATGCTTTTTGAGCGATTTACTCAAATGAGACTGATCATAAAAACCCAAATCAAGACCGTAGGCTAAAATAGATTCGCTACCTAAATAGTAGTTTCTTAATAGCGCTTGCGCTTTGATTAACTGAGAAAATGCCTTTGTAGACACTCCGGTGTGCAAAGAAAACTGTCTATTAAGCTGGCGACAGCTTATCCCTACCTTGTCTGCCAGCTTCTCCACTGATATAGATCCAAAGCTCTCATAAATAAGCTGTAAGGCTCCACTCAATAAGGGTAACGGCTGACCTAAAAGGGATTTCAAAAAGAGCGAGTCACACAAGGCGACCTTTTCTTGAAAACCTTTCTTGTCATATAAACGTTCGCCTAAATAACTAAAATGGCGATTTGATAAATAGTCATCGTCAACCACGGCTTGCGTTATATCAGCAAGATCGACATTAAAAAATTGCCTAAACATGCCCGGTTTAAACCAAACACCGAAATACTCTCCAGGTTCCAGAAGCTGGGCTTCTAGAATGGATAAACGCGTTCCCCCCACCATACTCGTTTTAGAAGAAAAGAATAGAACATTTGTAGCATCAGGGATCATAGGGTACGGCGTTGGTGTATCCACTTTCACTTGAATATATGCATGAATTGCATCGGCTAACGCCGCTACAGGGGGAGTTAGCTCAATGGATAAACCGAAGTATGACTGACCTTCCAATGTCAAAGTCGGTTGAAATGGGACATATTTTTGAGTGTACATGATCCATGTTCACCATAAAGTTGTTAAGTATTCTCGCTCATTTAACTCTTTCAAAACAATAAAAGCCACATAGGTGGCTTTTATTGTTGAATTCAAATGGTTGAGCTTAAAGATAAGAAACTCAGGTTACCCTAAATTCTCAGGACCAAAGGAGAAAGGCAGTAGCTCTTCCATGCTCAGGGTTTTACGAATGCCCTCAGAGTCACAAACATGTATTTGAGTATCTGGTGTAGAGAACTCTCGTATCTTTTGACGACAACCACCGCAAGGGGTTACCAGCGCGTCACCTTGTCCCATTACATAGATCTCTTGGATCTTGGTTTCTCCGTCTAGCACCATGGCAGAGATAGCACCCGCTTCTGCGCAAACACCTTCAGGGTAAGCCGCATTCTCGACATTACAACCTGCGAAAGTTTTTCCGTTTGGGGTGACCAGTGCCGCACCAACAAAAAACTTAGAGTAAGGCGCATATGCCTTACCCATTGAGGATTTTGCCATTTCAAACAAGGACATATTCATTGTTGGCTCTTTAGGCTCATTCACCATATTAAGCCCGCTCTTTCACATAAGGTCGGCCTATGGCTTTCGGACCAACCGCTTTACCGATGAAGCCAGCAAGCAGTAATACCGTTAATACATAAGGCAATACTTCAATCGCTTGTACAGGCACTTCACCGATACCAGCAATTTCTACACCTTGCATACGAATCGCAAGGGCATCTAGGAAACCAAACAGTAAACAAGCAAACAACACAGGTACTGGTCGCCACTTACCAAAGATTAACGCCGCCAAAGCCATGTAGCCTTTACCTGCACTCATGTCTTTTAGGAAGCCCGCATTGTGAGCGGTGGATAGATAAGCACCTGCAATACCACACAAGATGCCACAAATAATCAAAGCACGGTAACGTACGAAGGCAACGGAAATACCCGCCGTATCAACCGCATGTGGGTTTTCACCAACCGCACGAAGGCGCAAGCCAAAGCGTGTTTTGTAAATTGCCCAATAGGTCGCTGGCACCATCAAGAAGGCAAGGTACACCAAAATGTTATGGCCACTTAATAGCTCAGAGTAAATGAGACCAATAACGGGCACATCTGCTAAAGCGTCTGCGAAAGGAAGCGTTACCGATAAAAAGCGAGCATCGCCCGACAAGGTTGGTGTTTGACCGCCCATGCTGAACCAGTTCATAGATAGGGTAACAGTCAAACCCGCCACAATAGTGTTGATCGCCACACCCGATACAATGTGATCACCACGGTGAGTAATACAAGCGAAGCCGTGAATCATAGCTAAGAAGACCGACGCTAATACACCAAAGCCAAGGCCAATCCATGCGGAACCATAAACTGCTGCACCTGCCGCTGCTGCGAAGGCACTGCCTAAAATCTTACCTTCAAGGCCGATGTCTACAATACCTGACCTTTCTGCGTATAAGCCCGCTAGTGCTGCCAAGATCAAAGGGGCAGAAACTCGCATGGTCGCATCTAACATAAGTATTAATGTTTCAAACATGATTCTCTCCTACGCCACTGCTCTGCGAATAAAAAAGCCTTCGATACGGTCTTTGAACATGTGTTCAAGCGCACCAGAGAACAAAATAACCAAACCTTGAATCACGATAACGATCTCAGGAGTGATAGTTGGAATTTCAAACGCCAGCTCAGAACCACCTTGGTATAAAGCACCAAACAAGATGGCCGCCATAATGATACCAATAGGGTGGTTACGTCCCATCAAGGACACAGCAATACCAGCAAAACCATAACCAGCAGTAAAGTTGAGCAGCAAACTGTGGTTAGCCCCCATAATTTCGTTAACGCCAACAAAGCCTGCTAAACCACCTGAAATTAACATCGCCCAAATAGTAACTTTGGCGGTATCAATACCTGCGTATTTCGCAGCAGTTGGATTCGTTCCCAGAGTCCTTAATTGGTAGCCCCAACGGGTGTGCCACAACAAAGCCCAGACTAAAACACAACAAACCAATGCCAGTACAAAGGCAAGGTTTAATGGTGCGTAACCAATATCAATACCAAGAGGAGCCAGAATATCGCTGAGGTGAGGTAACCATGCACTTTCTTCGAAAGTACGGCTGTTCGCTGCCATACGGCCTTCTTCTTTTAACCAGTTCACGATGAGGTAAACCATTAAAGAAGACGCAATAAAGTTAAACATGATGGTGGTGATAACAATGTGGCTACCACGACGAGCTTGCAGGTAAGCAGGCACATAAGCCCATGCTGCACCAAAAGCCGCGGCACCTAAAATGGCCAATGGCGCGATAATATACAAAGGCATAGTGTGATCTAGGGATAAACACACAAGACCCACACCCAAACCACCGATGTAAGCTTGCCCTTCACCACCTATGTTGAACAAGCCACCTTTAAAAGCGACAGAAACCGCTAAGCCAGTAAAGATAAGGTTAGTAGCGTAATACAAGGTATAAGCGATACCTTCGTTATAGCCAAACGCACCGTAAATTAGAAAACTTGCCGCTTCAATTGGGTCTTCACCTATGGCTAGGATAACCAAACCTGAAACAACAAAAGCCAACAGAATATTGAGGAAAGGAATAAGCGCAAGGTTCACCCAAGCAGGTACTTTTGCCTGACTCATGCGGATTCTCCTTTTTGATTTTCTTGCTCTTCTTTATTGAAGGCATTCGCCATCATCAAACCTAGCGTACGTTCGTCTGCGTCTTTAGCGTCTAACTCACCGACAACCGCACCATCAAACATCACAATAATGCGATCACTTAGTGCCATAATTTCGTCCAATTCTACCGAGACTAGTAAGATTGCTTTTCCTGAGTCTCTTAATTTCACTATCTGTTCATGGATATTTTCAATTGCCCCAATGTCTACACCTCGTGTTGGCTGGCCAATCAAAAGGATGTCTGGGTTTTGCTCTACTTCACGAGCGATAACAATTTTTTGCTGATTACCACCAGAGAAGTTGGCGGTTTTTAAATGTGGGTTTGGTGGACGAACATCCCAATCCGCCATACGCTGGTTACATTCGTCTATCATCACCTTGCGGTTCATCAAGACTTTGCCGTTGTAGTCTGAAGAATTGTGGTAACCCAATACAGCCGCTTCATAAGCTTCAAAGCCTGTTACCAAGCCCATTTTATGTCTGTCTTCTGGCACATGTGCCATTTTCAAGCCACGCATTTGGGCCGCATCTTTCGGTGCTTTTGCGGTGATAACTTGGCCTGCAACATGTAGCTCACCTTCTGTCATAGGCTCAATGCCCGACAGCACATTTAGCAGCTCACTTTGTCCATTGCCAGATACACCAGCAATACCAACAATTTCACCGGCACGTAACTCTAAATTGATATTTTTCAGGCGCTTTACACCTTGCTTATCGTACTGAGAAATATTTTTAGCCGATAAGAAAACATCGCTTGGTGTCGCTTCGTCTTTATCTACCGTAAGACGAACTTTTTTACCTACCATTAATTCCGCTAGCTCTTCTTTGCTTGTCTTAGCGGTTTCACGGTGGGCAACCATTTGTCCTTGTCGCATGACAGAAACATTGTCTGTCGATGCCAGAATCTCACGCAATTTGTGCGTAATAAGCAATACAGTAACGCCTTGCTCTTTTAGGGCATCCAAGATTCTAAATAAATGATCGGCTTCTTGCGGGGTTAACACACCCGTTGGCTCATCAAGAATCAGAATACGAGCACCACGATATAAGGCTTTTAGGATCTCAACACGTTGCTGTAGACCAACAGGTAAGTCTTCCACTATCGCATCAACATCAATGTCTAAGCTGTATTCTTGGGCAAGTCGTTGTAATTCAACGCGAGCGGTTTCAACACCCTCTTTTAGCAAGGCTCCACCCTCAGCACCCAAGATGACGTTTTCCAGAACGCTAAAGTTTTCCACCAACATAAAGTGCTGATGCACCATACCTATGCCTGCGTTAATCGCATCTTGTGAGTTATGGATATCAATACGCTTTCCATCGACTTCAATGTAACCCGTATCTGCTTCATAGAAGCCATAGATGATACTCATTAGTGTCGATTTACCTGCACCGTTCTCACCAATAATGCCGTGAACTGTGCCTGCTGGAACTTGCAAACAAATATCTTTGTTGGCTTGAACCGCCCCAAAGCGCTTGCTGATATCTCGCAACTCAATTGCGTATGGCGTTGTGTCTGTAGTCATATCTGTATGTCGTTATCTGCTGAAGTGAAACACTAAAAGTCCATTTGGAAACAGCTCAAAATGAAAATTCTTGATGTTTTATAAACACTCAATATCACCGACTAAAAACTATTCAGAATAGCTTAGTAGGTGAAAACATTTACACAAAAAAAACAGCTATTCACCCTAGGCGAATAGCTGTTTCTATTTTATGTCTTAGTAAGTACAAGTACTGTCTGACATGTAGTCATGCACTTTAATGTCACCACTGATGATTTTGCTGCGAATGTCTTCAACTTTCGCTTTCATCTCAGCGGTTACAAGGCTTGCGTTGTTGTCATCAAGAGCCCAATCAACACCGCCTTCTGCTAAACCAAGAACAACGATACCTGATTTCCAAGTACCCATTTCAGCATCTTTGTATGTGTTGTACGCCGCTTGGTCAACACGCTTAACCATAGACGTTAGCATAGTACCTGGCTGGATATGGTTTTGGTTGGAATCTACACCAATCGCAAATTTACCTTCGTCTTTTGCTGCTTGGTACACACCGATACCAGTACCACCTGCTGCTGCGAAGACAACGTCAGCGCCTTGAGAGAATTGGCTTTTCGCAAGTTCAGAACCTTTAGTTGGATCGTTAAAGGCAGCACCTGTAGAACCCGTCATGTTTTGTAGAACCGTTGCGCTAGAAGATACGTATTTAGCACCTTGCTCGTAACCACAACCAAAACGACGAATTAGAGGGATATCCATTCCACCAACAAAACCTACAGCATCTGTTTTAGACGCCATTGCTGCCAATGCACCAACAACGAAAGAACCTTCATGCTCTTTAAACACAACAGACTGAACGTTTGGTAGGTCGATTACACCATCAATGATAGTGAACTTAACATCTGGAAAATCTTTCGCTACTTTCTCTACTGCTGACGTCATGTTAAAACCAACAGAAACGATTGGAGAGTAACCACGAGTCGCAAGACGACGAAGACCTTGTTCTACCTGAGCTTCATTCTTTGGTTCAAATTCACGAACTTGAATTTTGCTTTCCGCTGTGTATTTTTTAACGCCGTTATAAACGCCTTCGTTAAATGATTTATCGAATTTACCAGCTTGGTCGTAAACAACAGCTGGATCTGCCGCACTAACCATAGTTGATGAGATGGCTAACGCCGTAAGAGACGCTACAAATACACCCTTCATTCCAATACCCCTTTAGTAAGTTATTCAAACCAAAAATTATAATGTTTTTACAATCTTGCCTAACTGGTCAAAATAAACCGAATTGATTAATACTGCAATCCTATATACAAAGATTGCGTTACATTTTTGCTATCAGCAGTCATTATTCCATCAAAAGTAGCGTAATTATTGTAGAACACGCCAAAACTTTCTGTTTTCTTTTTGCCAATCCGATTAATCAGCAATTTTTATACCTAAGAGGCATATTGGCCAAGCATTGAATAAAAATAATGCTAAGTTTGGCAATGGGAACAATAGACAGTGCTGCGCTGCGCCAGACGAATTTCCTTTAGAGGCCTTTCACAGCTGACACAGGGTTTATCCGCTCGCCCATAAACGGAGAGCTCTTGTTTGAAGTAACCCGGTTTACCATCACCACCAACAAAGTCTTTTAATGTCGTTCCGCCTTGCTCAATAGCAGCAGCAAGCACCACTTTAATGCACTCTACTAATACCTTTAGTCGTGCCTTACTAATATTGCCCGCCATGCGATTCGGTTTTATGCCGGCTTTAAATAAGGCTTCATTGGCATAGATGTTACCCACACCCACTACAACCTTACTGTCCATAATAAAAGTCTTAATCGGCACTTTACGACCTTTGGCTTTGTTGTGTAGAAGCTCCACATCAAACTCATCCGACAAAGGTTCTGGACCTAGATGGCTTAACAAGTCGTGAGTCGTCCAATTTTCGGTTGTCCATAAGATAGCACCAAAGCGTCGCGGGTCTGTATAACGAAGCCAATTTCCATTATCAGAAAATTGAAAATCAACATGATCGTGAAAAAGTGGCGGCGTGCCCTCTGGCACAAAGTACAAGCTGCCAGACATACCAAGGTGAATAATCAAAGTGCCCTTGGCAGTATGCACACCTATGTATTTTCCCCGTCGAGTCAGATTGATTATTTCCTGCCCAACCATGTCACTCGTTAATTCATCGGGAATCGGCCAACGTAGCTTAGGCTGGCGGATATCTATCTTTGACACAGTTCGGCCAACTAGGTTGGATTCAATACCACGCAAGGTGGTTTCTACCTCGGGTAATTCAGGCATGAAATGCTCCCACAAATAAAACGTACCATAACGAAAAACTAGCCAATATATCCACTTACCAATAGATAAAAAAAAACCGACTCAAATGAGTCGGTTTTTTTTAACAAGCTTGCAGGAAACAAAAATTATTTAATTTTCGCTTCTTTATACATAACGTGTTTACGAACAACTGGGTCAAACTTTTTCATTTCAAGTTTGTCAGGAGTATTACGCTTGTTCTTGTCAGTTGTGTAAAAGTGACCAGTACCAGCGGAAGATACCATGCGAATTAAATCGCGAGCGCCTTTAGAAGCCATGATTCAGATCCTTATACTTTTTCGCCATTGGCACGAATTTCAGCAAGAACTGAATCAATACCTTTTTTATCGATAATACGCATACCTTTAGAAGATACACGAAGACGGATGAAACGGTTTTCACTTTCAACCCAAAAACGGTGCCAGTGAAGGTTTGGCAAAAAACGACGTTTTGTACGACGTTTTGAGTGAGAAACGTTGTTACCTGTAACAGGACGCTTCCCAGTAACTTGACATACGCGAGACATAATTAAATACCTTTTGCTATCCAGAAATTGTTGGAAGTAGTTCACTTCCTCAGGCGGAGCATGGTTCCGAATGAACCAAATAAATCCCATACCGAGGATATAGCGGCGCGAATTCTCCCATAAGACCGCCCTGCAAGCAAACCTTTTGTTAAAAAATGATCAACTAGCAAACAAAACCTAGATCAGCCCCCTTTCCGCCAAGGATACTGGGGCAGCATCGCCCACAACAAAGTGATCTAACAGTCTAACTTCAACAAGATTCAGTGCATCTTTTATTCTGGAGGTAATGGATATATCCGCTTGGCTTGGTTCGGCTACACCGCTTGGGTGGTTGTGAGCTAGAATTACAGCGGCCGCATTGTACTGCAACGCTGCTTTTACCACTTCCCTTGGATAAACAGCTGCAGCATCTATGGTGCCCATAAAAAGCTCTTGGTAACGAATTAATCTATGTTGGGTATCCAGAAAAAGTACAGCGAAGATTTCTCGCTGGGAGTGACGCAATTGAGAAGAAAGATAAGCCCGCACATGCTCAGCATTATTAAATACTGTCTCTCGGGAAAGCTGTTCTTTCAGGTGACGCTTCGACATTTCCAAAACAGCCTGTAATTGGGTGTATTTAGCATCTCCCAAACCAAAACCTTTACAAAAATCTTCACGACTGGCCGACATTAGGGAACGTAATCCGCCAAATTCGGTCAATACCTGTCGAGCAAGCTCAACAGCACTAATTCCTTGTGTTCCTGTTCTTAAGAAAATCGCCAATAGTTCTGCATCACTCAACGCCTGTGCGCCCTGATGAATGAGCTTTTCTCTTGGCCTTTCTTGTTCAGGCCAGTGCTTTATACTCATGATCTACTCCTTGATCCATGATAGTCTTGCTGTAACTTAATCAGTCGCCATTAGTTAATAATGGGCTGCAATATAAAGAAGCGACTCCGTCCTCTTTATTAAACTTAATCCAATACAAAAGAAGTTGAGAAGTTTTTATGTCAGACCTAACTCAGAAACGCATTCTGCTCGGCATTACGGGTGGAATTGCTGCTTATAAAAGCATTGAGTTAATTCGCTTGCTAACGAAAGCGGGTGCAGAAGTCCAAGTGGTATTAACCGAAGGCGCAAAAGCCTTTGTGACTGAAATGACATTACAGGCCGTTTCTGGGAATCCTGTTCGTAGCACTATTCTGGATCCCAATGCTGAAGCAGGAATGGGCCATATTGAATTAGCCAAATGGGCTGATCTCATTGTGATAGCTCCAGCATCAGCAGACTTTATGGCACGCTATGCACAAGGCATGGCAAACGACTTATTAAGTACGCTTTGTCTAGCAACAGAAGCTCCTGTCTTGCTCGCACCCGCTATGAACCAAGCCATGTGGCGACATGCTGCAACGCAAGCCAACACAAAAACATTACTTAGCCGTGGCGTACTAATGGAAGGTCCAGCTGATGGAGCGCAAGCGTGTGGCGATATTGGCCCGGGGCGAATGAGTGAACCTGAAGCCATTTACATTGCCATATCAAAATATTTCCACGCTAAACAAATCCCTCAGGCCTTAGCAGGTCAACATTGGGTTATTACCGCTGGACCGACCATGGAAGCGATTGACCCTGTACGCTACATAAGCAATCACAGTTCAGGAAAAATGGGCTACGCCCTTGCGGCATCGGCAATAAGTCGTGGCGCTACTGTCACCTTAGTCAGCGGCCCAGTGCAATGCACTCCTCCCGCTGGCGTTAATTTAATAAAGGTAAAAAGTGCTGACGAAATGTTAGCGGCCTGTGAAAGTAATATGGATACACCCGCTAGCGTGTTCATTGGCGCTGCCGCCGTAGCCGATTTTAAAATGAAGACGGCAACTGACCAAAAAATGAAGAAAACATCAGACTCAGATGAAATGCAGCTCACATTGGTCAAAAATCCAGATATCATTGCCACGTTAGCGCAAGATAAGCGCGCCAACATCATGGTGGGGTTTGCCGCAGAAACGCAGAATGTAATTGATTACGCTAAAAGTAAATTGGAACGTAAAGGGCTCGATATTATTATTGCTAATGACGTGTCCCGCGCAGACATTGGTTTTAATCAAGATGAAAACCAAGTTACTGTCATTACTAAACAAACATCTTGGGAACCTGCAAAAGCCGCTAAAAGTGAACTAGCGAATCAGCTAGTCGACTTCATTTGTCAGCATTCCCAATCCACCCCATCGAATTGAGAAAAGAGAGCAGCATGAAACAAGCAATTCAACTAAAAATACTAAGCGACAAAATCGGCAACGAAATCCCAATGCCAACTTATGCCACAGAAGGTTCAGCGGGGTTAGACCTTCGCGCTTGCCTTGACGAAAGCATTGAATTGGCACCGGGCGATACCACTTTATTACCTACGGGTTTATCCATTTTCATCCAAGACCCAAACCTAGCCGCGACTATCTTGCCTCGCTCCGGTTTAGGCCATAAGCACGGTATCGTTTTAGGTAACCTTGTCGGCTTAATTGATTCTGACTACCAAGGTGAGCTGATGGTTTCCTGCTGGAACCGAGGCAAAACCAGTTTTACTATCGAACCCGGTGAGCGTGTCGCGCAGCTTGTTTTGCTCCCCGTGGTACAAGCCGAATTTGATATTGTGACTGAGTTTGAAAAGACAGAACGTGGTGAAGGCGGCTTTGGTCATACAGGCACTAAATAGCCAAAAACCTTTATCAGTCAAGTATTAAGGCCTTTAAAATGATGAGTTTTTCTCACCTTTTTAAAGGCCTTGATCAAATTCTCTAATCTTTTTGCTTCGCTAAAAAAAATATTCACTTTTAAATACCTGAACATCTATATTTTCATACAAATACTTATAGAGTATCCCTCTCGATCACGTTATTATTCCCTCTCTAAGTGGTTGCTCACACTCGCTCGCCATCACGGCTACCAGAGCTTCATTCCCGCAACCAAATAATTTTTTGTTTTTTACAGGAGCCCGTTCAACGTGCCTTTTACTCATCAATCCGCTTTAGATGTCGCTAAGGTTTTAAGCGAATCTCTTCCTTACATTCAACGCTTTGCTGGCAAAACTTTAGTAATCAAATATGGCGGCAATGCGATGACGGATGAGGCACTACAAGCAGGCTTCGCACGTGACATTGTTTTGATGAAGGCTATCGGTATTAATCCGATTGTTGTGCACGGCGGTGGACCTCAAATTGGCAGCATGTTGAACAAGCTAGATATTGAATCTAAGTTCCTAAACGGTATGCGTGTTACTGACACGGCCACCATGGACGTGGTTGAGATGGTACTAGGCGGCCAAGTAAATAAAGGCATAGTTAACCTAATCTGTGAGGCTGGCGGTAAAGCCGTAGGTATTACAGGCAAAGACAGCCGTTTCATTAAAGCGAAAAAGCTTTTCGTTAAACACCAAGCAGAAGGCATGAATTCGCCAGAGCAAGTTGATATCGGCCATGTTGGTGAAGTAGCGAGTATCGATACGAGTTTCTTGAGCCTCTTCGAAAACAGCGACCTTATCCCTGTTATTGCACCAATTGGTGTTGATGATGAAGGCAATTCGTACAACATCAATGCAGATCTTGTGGCTGGTAAAGTAGCTGAAGCGGTTGGTGCAGAAAAGCTTATGCTGCTGACTAATATTTCAGGCGTACAAGATAAAGAAGGCAACGTCTTAACGGGCCTCAGCACAGCTCAAGTGGATGCTTTAATTGCTGATGGAACCATCTATGGTGGCATGCTGCCGAAAATCAGTTGTGCACTATCCGCTGTTAATGCAGGCGTAACAAGCTCGCATATTATTGATGGCCGTGTACCCCATGCCACGCTTTTAGAGATTTTTACCGACACAGGTGTTGGTACCTTAATCTCAAACACTAACGCCGAATAAAAGAACATTCACAAATATAGTAGAACGCTGGATACGATCATGACGAATAAAAAAAATGACCGCCGTACACAGATATTACAAGCCCTTGCACAAATGCTAGAAAGCAGCCCCGGTGCACGCATCACAACAGCTGCCCTAGCAAAACAAGTGGGCGTGTCTGAAGCGGCTTTATATCGCCATTTTCCTAGCAAAGCCAAAATGTTTGAAGGTTTAATCGAGTTTATCGAAGAGACTCTATTCACTCGTATTAATCGCATTGTTCAGGAAGAAAGCAATGTGCTTACTCGTATTGAAATGATTCTAACCTTGGTTCTTGGCTTTGCAGAGCAAAATCCTGGTATGTGCCGCCTATTAACGGCAGATGCTTTAGCGGGTGAAACGGAGCGTTTACGGGTTCGTATCGCGCAAGTTTTTGATCGTATTGAAACACAGTTAAAACAAATTATTCGCGAAGCCGATTTAAAACAAGGTCTACGTCCAGCAATGGGTATTGTGCCATGCTCAAACTTTCTGGTTGCGATTATCGAAGGGAAAATTCGTCACTACGTGCGCAGTGAGTTTAAAGTAAAGCCGATGGACGTATGGCAAGACCAATGGACGGTTTTGGCACAAAACTTGATGTTGAACAGATAAATAGCATCGATAAGGCTTAGAAAAGACTCTAAGCCTATGATTTAGCACTGTTTTAGATGCCGTATTGCTCACGATAAGCTTTAACTGCACCAAGATGTTCCGCGAATTCAGGCGCATCTTGTTCTGCTAAATAAGTCATAATATCGTTTAAAGATACAATGCTAATAACAGGCATTCCGAAGTCACGCTCTACTTCTTGGATTGCAGATAACTCGCCTTGGCCTCGTTCTTGACGATCCAAAGCAATAAGAACACCAGCTGGCGTCGCTTGAGCCTGCTGAATGATCGCCATAACTTCTCGAATCGCGGTACCAGCGGTAATAACATCATCAATAATCATGATGTTTCCTTCTAACGGTGCTCCGACAAGAGAACCACCTTCACCGTGAGACTTTGCTTCTTTACGGTTAAAGACATAAGGTGTATCAACATCATGGTGATCATACAAAGCAACAGCTGTAGTTGTTGCCAGTGGAATGCCTTTGTAGGCAGGGCCGAACAGCACATCGAATGGAACAGCAGACTCCATAAGAGATGCAGCATAAAAACGGCCTAATTTCGCTAACGCTTGACCAGAATTAAAGAGTCCAGCATTAAAAAAGTAAGGGCTAATACGGCCCGATTTAAGAGTGAATTCGCCAAAACGCAGTACATTTTGCTCAATTGCGAATTCGATAAAGTCTCTTTGGTAAGGTTTCATGCCAACTCCAGAAAGATTAGTAACACATAACAAGGCGTCATCAATAAAATAATGCATTGCTAAAATAAGATGGGCGTTAATATAACACACTAGTAGGAATTGTAGGGACCAGAAATGAAGGTCATAAGCCTTAATGTAAATGGTATAAGACAAGCCGCCGATCGTGGCTTTTTTGAATGGATGGTTCGTCAGGACCCAGATGTAGTATGCCTACAAGATATTCAAGTAGACGAACGCACACTAAGCGACAGCGTGTTCTTTCCGTCTGGGTACAACACGTATTTTTTTGACTCTATGGAAGACCCAGATCAAGCAGGCGTCGCAATTTATTGTAAAACCATGCCTAAAGCTATTATGACAGGCATGGGATTCCCTGAATGTGATTTTGAAGGGCGTTTTATTCAAGCCGACTTTGAAAAAGTCAGTATTGGCTCTTTTCTAACACCCCATGGTTCAAACCATGAAGAAGCCCTACAAGACCATAAATATCGCTTCATGGAAGGCTTCAAAAACCACTTAATCAAAACACGCCGTAAGCGCCGCGAGTACATTTTCTGTGGTACAGCCAATGTTGCGCGCTCGCCTATCGACGTAAGTAGCTGGTTTGTAAACCAACGCAACTCAGGCTTCTTGCCTGAAGAACGCAAATGGATCAACGAAATTTTTAATGAGCATGAATACATTGATGCTTTTCGCCAAGTAAGCAAGCAAGATAAACAATACACTTGGTGGCCAGATTATGAACGCGCATGGAAACTGGATGAAGGTGGTCGTTTAGACTACCAGATTGCAACTCCCGGTTTAAAAAATGTCATTCAAGGCGGCAGTATTTATAAAGGCCAAAGGTTTTCAGATCATGCACCACTTATCATGGAATATGATTTAGATTAACTTCACGTCTTAATTTGTCTTAAACAAAGAAAACCCCATTAGTGATGACACTAATGGGGTTTTCTTATTTATAAGAAGACTAAAAGGCAATCAAGCGTTATCCATAGGGAAGGTTACGCTAGCTTCTGAGATTTCACTTTAAGCTTCAATTGATGCATACCACCAGCAGGAATTTCATAAGCATTTTTCAATACATTAGCCGCTTCAACACAAACAAAGTAACGATAATCTTCATCTTCCATATCCACTCTTTGCTTAGCGAGCTCTTCACCTGGATTCCAAATCACGGTATTTGCGCAGCCATCAGCCTCAATCGTTATTTTTCTATTGAAAGTGGTGTCGTGTATTTCACAAACTTCAGGAGAGGATAAATACACTCTATCTACACGCTTATTGGTTAGCACAGGTCCATTTTGCACCTGTTCAGTATCGTCTAATTTATCTATGTAATTAGAGTTTTCAAAACCTATCACTTCAGATGTTTGGCTATCACCCACTTTAAAATAAGTATGCAAAGCTTCACTCACTTGCATTGGTGTATCAGACAAGTTTGCCGCTGAGAAGCTCACTTTAAAACCATCACCAGAAAAACGAAATACTTGTCTTAATTCAAAAGCTTGAGGCCACATTTCTTCAATCAGAGGATGATCTTCAGAGGCAAGGCGAAGCACAATTTTCACATCACCATCTTTAAAGCGACCTGCTTCTATAAATTCCCAACGAAAGTATCGGGCCAAACCATGAGTAGGATAGTCGTCATGTTTGTCGTTAACAGCAAACCATGGCCAGCAAACAGGAACACCAAAATGTCGACGCATAAAACGCCCCTCACCACCCTCATTTGCAGATTGAAACAGTAAGTCTTCTTGACCTGCGGGGATAAAGCTTTCTAGATGACCACCCCACAAAGCAATGACAGCAGTAAACCCCGGCTGATTTATGATGATTTCATCGCATTTTTTCAAGCTTGCCGGACGTATTTCGCCACCCAGCTCTTCCAAGTCTGCCATTAACTCACAGTTCATTCACAACTCCGATACCTATATGTAATGTGCACATATTAGCTTTTGTTGACTCAATTACAACATAGAATGCTTATAACGAGAATTCATCAAAGCAGATAGTCCTTACGAGGATAAAAGAAAATACTGACCACTTTAAACGAAAAAAGCCACTAATACTCTGTCATAAAGCAAAAGTGGCTTAGAAAACTCACAATAATTATTTGGATATGGCAGATGCCAATCGCTGTAATCTTGAATTGGCAGTGGATAGCGCCATCTTGTTAACGGCAATATCCGTTACATCATAGACCACCAAACACAGTTGCTTGATCGTACCATCTGGACTAGAAACAGGACGAATCATCACATTCTGATACATCTTATCGGCAATCCCAGTAATAGGACGATAACTCTTAAAAGGGAAGGTATTTGGGTGTTGTTCCCAAGAGACAAATATTGGCGTTTTTAGCTTAAGAACATTATCTAACTTTTGGTTAAACCAATTAGGATCTATGTCTGGAAACAGAGACAACAGAGCTTGTCCTTTCGCAATGGAAGAACTAATACCACTGTGATTTTCCATAAAGCTGTTCCACAGGTGTACCTCATAATTTGCATTAAGTACGACCAACCCCACATCAATATGGTGGAGCATATCAAACATCCAGTGAAAATCTTCAAAACCGTCAGATTCACTCATTACTCATCCTCAACCAAAAACGATAATAGATTTTCCAAAGTAGGCACCGACTCTTCTGTAAACAATAGCAATAGGTCGCAATGGATATCGTAATTTTCAACTTCATAGACAATTTCAACCGCTAGCGTACGTTTCCACAAGGCTTTCTTAGCATTGATAAGGTCTTTAATCTTAACGTGCTGACCTAGTACAACAGGGTGACCATGGCTAAAGTCGATATTCAATTGTCTACCAAATGCTTCCATAAAAGGGCCTACCAAGATAGACGAAGCATCCATTAGTAGTTCTGTTTCTACTGTTCTATTAATTTCTTCTGCTACGCCTAGCAGTTTCGCCATATCGGGGAAGCTCGAATCATTAAAGATCAACAAAGCTTCAAAGGCGATGCCTGAACCGACAAAGCCACGAGAAACCGCCGAGCAACTTTCATCTTTTACGCTATGATCAAGCGCCATTTGCAGCTCGCCAACTTCCAGTACATTAACTTTTGGGACAGGCAATTTAACAAAGACATTTAGCATATTAGCAAGCACACTCGCCGCTCGCCCCATAGCCACGTTTGAAATTTCTTGTAGACCTTCATTTAAAGTGAACTGCTCAGCCGCTGTTACAACTTCTGGCGCGGTTTGAGTCGCTTTTTGCCCTTCTGAAAAGAGTCCTAGAGCAATAAGAGATTCACGGAGGTCGTCTGCAGTAGCAGGCTTTTTCTGGAAGGCAATGGCTCCCATTTCTTTTACACGGGCAACAGCTTGCGGTTGTACATCACCTGAAACAACAATAACCTTTGGTGATTCTTCGAAAGACTTAAGCGCTTCTAATGTTTCGTAGCCGTCTTTCACTGGCATATTTAAATCTAGGAATAAAATATCAAAACGGCTAGATGACATAACATCCAAGGCTTCTTGGCCGTTTTCAGCAAACTCTACTTCTACATCCCAATCCGTAGGAAGTATTCTAGATAGTTGCTTTCTAGCTACTTTGGAATCATCACAAATTAATACTCTAGTAGTCATTCCCATTCTCATCTGATTAAAATATCACCAATATTTCATATGATATTCGATACAAGCCCCCAGAAAAACCTTAATGTTACTGGAGGCACTGTTTTTATTTCATATATGTGTCAAAAAGTACTTTTTTATTTACAAAGCAGATACTCATACGAAAGAAAGTAACGCATTAGCTACAAGACTTTCGTCATACTTATCTTTCTTTGATCTGATTAAAGGTGTTTTCACTAGAGTCACGTTCAAATCAGATAACACCTTCATATCAATATTGCCGTAGTCATAGCCTTCATCTAGTAACAGGTAATCTAACGTAGAAGACGCACCACATGGTTCATCAACATCAGCCATCACCACACCCACTAAACGCTTTACTCTTTCAGTTAAAGATAGACCCTGCTGTTCAGGATCAAAACCTAAATTAGGTAAATACACTTTTGGGTTAGGGTTTTGACAAATAGCACGACCTACCCCTGTAGGCAGTAGATTTGCGACCAAGCTACTGTAGAAACTACCCGGCGGATAACAAATCAAATCTGCATTCTCGATTGCTACTCGCCTGTCATCCGCAATACTTTGATTAATAGGTTTTATGTCTTTTAGCCCTTTGTTCAGCCAGATAGATTTTATAGGACTTGTCAGCTGATCGGTTTCTTTTCCTGTAATGTTATGTTGACCAAGGACAATTTGACTGTCTTCTAGCTCAACGCCCAAATGAAAATCGGCATCTAATACTGTTTTCACATCCCCTAACGTTTTTACTAAGCGAGAAAATAAGAAAACTATAGGGTCTAATTGTTGGCCATTATTTAGGTAACCACCCGCCATAATCAAATTACCTATGCTGGCACCACGCAGGTCGAATTCTTCGTTCATTTTGGCCTTAGTGACCGCGAGCTGAGTTTGGATCAAAGACTTGATAGGGTTAGGAATGGTTTCAATAAGCGGATGAACACCCTCTACCATTTCTTGTAACTGCTGCCACAGTAGGGAAAGACTGTCCGTTTTGCTAAATCTGTGGGTAAACAAAGCATAGACCTCATGCTGGCCCAGTACTGTTTCATCCGCTAACGCCATTAGTCGACTACGTAAATCACCCACTGCTGGAATATGAAACTCCGCCCGTAAACGTGCAGAGCTGCCACCGGAATCGAAGGGAGTCACTAAGTGAATGGAATTATGCGTGTAATCTTTGAATACTCGACTTATCTTATTCAAAGCCGAGCCACCACTAAAGAAAAGAACTTTGGGGCCCTGTTCCGGCAATCTTCTATAACGATGAGCACGAATATCGTCAGGAACGATCAAGCGCCGAAAGGTTCGTGAAGAACTCACCATTAAACTTTACCTCATCCAGAGAGTAGTAATAAATATTAGCAAAAAAGTATGCAATATCAACATTATACGCGTATTTCGATCACCTTTTCATGGCAAGTGATCTATTAGGTGGGATTTAGGCATAGAAGTAGATTAATGCCGGCTATGTAAGCACCTCCACTTCATCATAATGTTAATGCTTAGCGGGGCTTCTTTTGGACAGAAGGTGATTCACCAACTCAGCAAAACCTAAGCCGCCGGGCTGGTTGGTTTGATAAGAAGGCAAATATTGCATTTTTGGCAGATGTTCAACGATGTTTGCAACACCGACGCTTAATGGAAATTGAGCAAACATACTTTCATCATTAGGAGCATCACCGACATAGAGTACGTTTGTTTTTTGCTCTTGATCACTCAACCCATATTTCTGGTTAAGAACTCGCTGAGCCATAGCGAATTTATCGTACCCTTCAGAGCAAATATTGATATGAATCGAACTGGCTTTGGCATTCAGGCCAAGCCTAAGTAACTCCGTCAAACAAGCTTCTTTTTCTTGTAACGCAGGTGGACTAACATCTTGCGCGTAATCAATTGCAACATCGGTGAGACGGTAAGACTGATCTCTCGCTAAAGTGAGTTGAGGGAAACGTTCTAGAATAGGAGACACTTGCGCTAACAGCCGAGCTTGCTGAGCACGCATGTCTGATTCGTTTTCCCAGAATTGATAAGTTAGGCGACTATCGGGCGCTTTATGGATAAAACAAGCTCCTCCTTCCGTGATAACGACTTCGACAGGTAATACTCTTGCCATCATATCCGACCAGCCAGCACAGCCGCCAGTGACTGGAATCACTTTAATACCTAGCTCAGCAAGATCACTCAAAGCCTGATGCGCAGCAATGGGAAGCAGCCCCTGCCAAGTTAAGGTGTCATCAAAGTCTGTCAAAATAAAATCAATATTCTGACATATCTCAGGCGTAAGATTCGATATATCCTGAAGTCGCACCATACTTTAAACACTTTCCATCATTGTTAAATCGCCTGTAATACCTCGGCCATTGTAGGTTTACGAATCTAGTAACGAAGCAAACTTCGTTGGATCATCAGTAATAATCGCATCCATTCCCCACAACCAAAGCGGCTCAACCACATTAGGGTCATTCGCTGTAAAACAAATAAGTTTATAGCCCGCCGCTTTAATCTGCTGTGCTTGAGGTTGAGTCAATCGCGAATAAAGGCAGTGCACACTATAGGCTTGTATGGCTTCCGCCTGCTCTTGCCAGTTTTCAGGAATATCATCATAAAGAGGCGCTAAATGCCGATAACTATCAATCTCATAACACAGCTGCAACGCGGCATAATTAAAGCTGGAAATAATGAGTTTATCTTCGTCTTGCCAGTAATCTCGCAATGTCGCCATTACCGCAGGGACAATATTTTCAACATCATTAGCATCATGCTTAATTTCAAGGTTCAACCCCAAACCAAGTGCCTGAATACACTCTAATGCTTCCAACAGAGTAGGCACCTTTTCTCCTGCAAACTCCGTAGAAAAAGATGAACCTGCGTCCAATAATGCCACGTCAGCCGGCAGTGCTTTACGTATTGGCCCTGAACCATCAGTACAGCGATCTAACGTATTATCATGAAAAATCACCAATCCACCTTCATTAATTAAAGACACATCAATTTCAACCCAAGTTGCACCCGCCTCAGCCGCTGCCCGAATAGAAGCCAAGGTATTTTCAGGTGCTAATAGTGCAGCGCCACGGTGGCCTATTACCTTAGTGTCGATCATCTTCTCCCCCTTATTAACTCTCTGACAACCTTTGTTCTGTTTCAGCGTTAAATATATGCCAGTGATGCTCTGGCACGGTTAACCACATGAGGCTATTAATTTCGGGTGTGTGTGGTCCAGATAAACGTACAACCAACGGAGTAGATGCTCCGTCGCTTTGCTCTAAAACACCATGAATTAATGTCTCAACACCTAAAGACTCTACCGCCTGTATGCGCATAGCAAAATCAGCATCATTTTCATCCGACACTTCTAAGTGCTCAGGACGAATCCCCCACACAAGCTTACCTCTAAAGTCATGTTCAAAGGGCAAGGTTAGCTGCTCAGACAACTTTATTCCTTGATCGTTTAACTCAGCAGGTAACAAATTCATCGAAGGGGAGCCAATAAAAGCGGCAACAAAAGGCGTTGCAGGTTTGCTATAAAGCTCCATTGGCGTACCTATTTGCTCTGCCTTCCCTTTGCTCAACACCACCAAACGGTCTGCTAACGTCATCGCTTCCACTTGGTCATGAGTCACGTACAAAGTGGTTGTACCAAGTTTGCGTTGTAATTGCCGAATTTCGATACGCATTTGTACTCGTAATTTGGCATCCAAATTCGATAGTGGTTCATCAAACAAAAACACTTTAGGGTCTCGAACCATTGCTCGCCCCATGGCAACTCGCTGACGCTGGCCACCAGACAATTGCCCTGGTTTACGCTGCAATAACGCTTCCAATCCAAGCATATTAGCAACGTTATTCACTTTATCATCGATAACATTTTTGCTCTCGCCACGGTTTTTTAAACCGTAAGCCATATTGGCGTACACCGTCATATGCGGATAAAGTGCATAGTTCTGGAAAACCATGGCGATATCCCGATCTGCAGGTTCTTTCTCATTAACCCTTTGACCTTTGATCATCATGTCACCTTGAGAAATACTCTCTAAACCCGCCACCATTCGTAGCAAAGTCGACTTACCACAACCAGAAGGCCCAACTAGTACAATAAATTCACCCTCTTTTATAGTGAGGTCGATACTTGGAATCGCGTGAAAGCCATTAGGGTAAGTTTTACCAATCTTGTTTAAAATAATATCTGTCATAACTTATTTCTCCGCGTCCACTAAACCTTTTACAAACAGCTTTTGCATACCAACAACAACCGCTATCGGTGGCAGCATAGCCAACAAGGTAGTGACCATTACTCGGTTCCATTCAACATCACCGTTATCTACGGATAACATTCGTTTAATACTCATTACCAAGGTGTAATAGGCGTCATCTGTGGTCACTATCAATGGCCATAAATATTGGTTCCAGCCATAGATGAACATGATGACAAATAAGGCGGCGATGTTCGTTCTTGATAGCGGCAACAGAATATCGAAGAAGAATCGAATCGGGCCTGCACCATCGATGCGAGCCGCTTCAACTAGCTCACCGGGAATGCTCATAAAACATTGTCTAAATAAGAAAGTAGCTGTAGCGCTCGCAATCAAAGGCAAGGTTAAGCCAGCGTAGCTGTTCAACATATTGAGATTCGCTACAACCTCGTAAGTAGGCACAATACGCACCTCAACAGGCAACATAAGAGTGATAAAAATCACCCAGAAACATAGGTGTCGAAAAGGAAAACGAAAGTAAACAATGGCATAGGCAGACAACAGTGAAATCAGAATTTTTCCAATCGTGATACCCAGAGCCATAATCAGAGAATTCAGCATCATGTACCACACAGGCACATCAACACCACTGCCAGCATTATCAAACAGCACACTGCCCCAGTTTTGCAAAGCTTGATCACCAAACCAAAGCGGTATGTGCCCAGCTCCAAAAGCCGAAGTCGGATGAGTCGATGCCACCAAGGCAACCCAAACGGGCAAAGCCACAAGCGCAATGCCAAATAACAAGGAAAGATGGCTTACAAAGGTCAGCCAAGGACGATTTTCTATCATTAGTATTCCACCTTGCGTTCAATGTAGCGAAACTGAATCACCGTCATAATGCCAACTAAAAACATAAGCACCACGGATTGAGCGGCAGAACCACCAAGGTCTAGACCAATAAAACCATCACTAAACACTTTATAAACCATGGTTGCTGTACTTACACCGGGGCCACCTTGTGTTGTTGCATCGATAACACCGAACGTGTCGAAGAAGGCATACACCAGATTCACCACAAGTAAGAAAAAAGTAGTGGGTGATAACAATGGAAAAACAATGGTCCAAAAGCGTTTAAAGGGAGTGGCACCATCAATTGACGCCGCCTCAATTAGTGAACGAGGGACGGCTTGGAGGCCTGCTAGAAAGAATAAGAAGTTGTAGCTAATTTGTTTCCATGTGGCGGAAATCACGACCAAAATCATAGCTTGATCGCCATTCAAATAATGATCCCAATTCACTCCTAGATATTTCAACCAGAGCGCAACAGGTCCCATGCTTGGGTCAAATAAAATCCACCACAATACCCCAGCCAATACCGGAGCGACGGCATAAGGCCAAATAAGCATAGTTTGATAGGCAAGCTTGCCGTGTATTACCCTGTCGGCCATCACAGCTAACCAGAGAGCAATCGATAATCCTAAAAACGCCACTGAAAAACTAAACACTAAAGTGACTAACATGGATTCGTAATAAATAGGGTCACTAAATAAACTAATAAAATTGTCTAGTCCAATGAAGGTTCGACTCAAGCCAAAAGGGTCTTCTTGGTAAAATGCTTGTTCAAATGCTTGTTCAGCTGGCCACAAAAAAAAGATAAAAGTGATCACCAGTTGCGGCAATAGCAGTAAATAAGGCAGCTTTTTATGGGGAAAATACACAGACATTTAGAGGTATTCCTCGCAGTACTTTAAGACAAAAGCCCTTACCCAATAAGGGGTAAGGGCTTTAGGGAGCTAATTACTATTAATTCGCTTTTTCGAATTTACGTAATAAAGCATTACCGCGCTTAACTGCAGAATCTAAAGCTTCTTGTGCTGTTGTTTGACCACTCCACACACCTTCTAATGACTCATTAATAATGTCACGAATTTGCACGAAGTTACCCAAACGAAGACCCTTAGAGTTTGCAGTTGGTGTCGTAGAGGTCATTTGAATAACACCTGTTTCCGTACCTAGGTTTTTCTCATAATAGCCTTGGCCTTTTGTTAAACCATAAGCGGCGTGAGTAATAGGTAGGTAGCC
Organism: Marinomonas sargassi; assembly: GCF_025716875.1. Taxonomy (GTDB): domain Bacteria; phylum Pseudomonadota; class Gammaproteobacteria; order Pseudomonadales; family Marinomonadaceae; genus Marinomonas; species Marinomonas sargassi. The sequence continues at coordinate 545,392 of NZ_JAOVZB010000001.1, forward strand.
AGAGAACTGATGCCAATCTGCTTGCACATCTGCGCGAGATAAGAAGCTTAAGAAGGACGCAACACCACGGTACTCTTCTTCAGAATGGCCTTTTAGAACCCACAAAGAAGCGCCACCAATGATGGTGTTGTTTGGTTTTTCAATTTTACTTTCCCAGTAAGGTAGCTGAGATACACCAAAATCAAAGCTTGTATTGCGCTTCATACCTGCATAGCCAGCTGAAGAACCCATGTACATAGCGCATTCTTGGCTGTAGAACTTAGGTGCTGAATCACTACGACGACCCGCGTAGCTAAACACACCACTCTTCTGCCACTCACTCATTTTTTGGATGTGTGCAACTTGAGTTGGACCGTTAAATGCAAACTCAGTATTCATACCGCCAAAGCCATTTTCTTCTGTGGCAAAAGGCACATCGTGACGAGCACTAAAGTTTTCTAGCTGAATCCAAGACTGCCAAGAAGTGGTAAAACCACAGCTCACGCCATTTTTTAGTAACTTCTCAGAAACTGTCTCCATTTGCTCCCACGTTGTTGGTGCAGAGCTAATACCCGCTTTAGCAAACAATTCTTTGTTATAGAAAAGCACTGGTGTAGAGCTATTGAATGGCATAGATAAAATATTGCCATCAACATCAGAGTAGTAACCTGTTACAGAGCTTAAATAATCAGATGCCTTAAACGGCTGTCCAAAGTCACTCATTAACTCATACACTGGGTAGATAGCGCCTTTTGCAGCCATCATACTCGCCGTACCAACTTCAAAAACCTGAACAATGGCAGGTTGTTTTTTTGCACGGAAAGCCGCGATTGCCGACGTCATTGTTTCCGTATAGTTACCTTTATAAACAGGCTTTACAGTATATGCGCCCTGTGACTCATTAAACGCTTGGGCGATTTCATTTACCTTTTCACCATTCGCTCCACCCATTGCATGCCACCATTCAACTTCCGTAGCAGCAAAACTTACACTGGCAATAGACATGCCGATAACAACTGACGCCAACTTGAAACTCTGCATTTCCGTGCTCCTTGTAACTAAGATTCATTTAATAAAGAAAGCAGCAGTATAGGAGGGGAATATGTCACTTTTGTGTAGCAATTACTGCATTAAAAAGACAAAGGAAAAGAGTGAGAAATAAAACATTTTTCAGTGAAGGTAAAGCTGAGCTTAATCATTGAGTTAGCGAAGGCGAAGGCTTTGGGGGGAGGCAAGAACATAAATTTCAGACATAAAAAAACCCGCTAAAATAGCGGGTTTCTTTAATATGGTGCCCAGAGACGGAATCGAACCGCCGACACGAGGATTTTCAATTTCTAATTTAAATCCATAAAACATAAATTTTTAATGCGTTATCTATTAAAATCAATAGGTTAATTTAATTTCACCTATAATTTACGCATAATACTTAATCATCGTGAAAAATTAAGAGTACAGGCCTTCATTAAATCACATGAAACCAAAACGCTTCCGGACCTTTTTAGCTATTTCTGCGCGCTTAGTATGCTCGTCACATCTATTATGGAGGTCTTGATACTCACAAACAAGGTAACGTTTATCAGTCAATAGTGAGTATGTTTCCTTTTCACATTCTGCTCGATCTCGTACACAAATATCCATTAATTCCGGTTCCATGTTAGATGAGTTGTTCCCTCCGATATCAACATAGCCCCATTTTCCGTCTTCAATCATTTTCTCCACTTCTTTTGAATGGAGGTAATGTTTGTGGACAAATGGCGCAGCACCTACCGTCGCTGCACCTAACAACGCACCTAAGAAGAAAATACTCAGCCCTTTTCTCATTTTAGCCCACCTTTACTTTAAAATTGGCTCTAGCCATGCAATGATCGTTCGCGCACGTTGGATAGATGCATCACAGGTTGAGTTCTCGGCAATCTTTTTTGCTTCATGTAAAGCCATCATAACGCCTGCTCTGGTAGCCTTCTGCTCTTCTCTAGTTATAAAATCTTCTTCATCATAGACCTCTGGTGATTCAACTTTTATGAAAGTATGAGGAGGCTCATGATAAAGACCTGTTACACGCTGTGGCATCCAATCATCGCCAATCACTAACTCAGCATCAAAGGGCACGCTGGCATCTAATTTTTTAAGCTTTACTAAGAACTCTGAAGTTTTCATAACTGCGCAATCCCCTTCTAAAAGAATTTTTAAAACTATAGCTACATTTAAAAACTTAATTGAATATATATTTCAACACTTTAGAGTATCATATACCCAGATATTCTTTTGCAGTACGCAGTTTTCTGAAGCTCTACCCTCACATTAATTTAAGCTCATCAACACAATATTCGGTGTTGCTGGTTTTACAGGTACGATAGCCCTTCTTTCTTGGGAGAACTTAGGCGTCCAGACATAACGTCACTCAAGAAGTTATATCCTTTCAATGTTACTTTTGACCCCTTCATGAACCCTAGGTAGTTCATATCTTCAATGTACCTTCCATCTAAATCAACAGCATAACTATCAATTAAATCCATTACTTTTATTTGGTCTAAATCGAAAAAAGCTTCAGAAGAAATAAAGTTTGGAAGAAAACCTTCTATGTAAACAATCAAGTTAGACATTATTTTTTTTTCTTTATTTGTCAAAATACTGTATGAAGATTTATCTCTATTTTTTATATGCTCTAACTGATCTTCCTTTCTCCGAAGTTCATTAAAAACTGAATTCAACTCAGAATCTTTAGCTCTCAACTTTTTCTCATTTTCTTTTAAGCTAGCCAGTATACGGTTCTTCTCGTCGTCATGAATATTCGCTCTGGATATCAAGTCTTGGATAATTCCTTCCTGCTCAGATATCACCTGATCTTTCTCTTTTTTAACAGACTCAATTTCTTCTTTTTCTTTCTCAATTTCACCTTCTTTGCTCTCGATATCATCAACGACACGTCTATTGCTTTCATTTCTACCTTCACCACTATAAACATAATCACGGAAGGAGATATTACTGTCTTCAATGTTTTTCAAGCGCTCCCCAAACCCACTTTCAATTTTTGCTAAAAGCTGAGCTATGTCTTTGGTGAATTTATTGGTGTTGTCATAGAAGGCATTACTGGTATCGGTGGCTTTGAAATAAAACAATGATGCTAGGCCCACTGAGAAGAAGCCAAGTAATAAAGACAATAAAGTGGGAAAATCAACGGTAAGTGCTATAGGGGTTTGAAACAGCTTTACGGAGAATACACCAACTATGCTCAAGGTAGAAATAGCCTTTACCCAATCCCATAGTTTAGAGCCCCCTATACCCAACTTATCCTTTGTTTGTATTATCTCTTCTTGTTTATCCATCTTTCTATGCATTCCATCGGCGTTTGAAGTTGCTATTATCATCTTGCATTTGTCATCAAATGAAAACATTTTTACTAACTTATTTTTCTGATACCCAGTCACTTAAGAGTGTTAGAAAAAGCCAAAATTAAAGCGAGAAGCTCTTATTTAAGGGCAGACTTCCTCACTCACAGCTCACAATGACATCAATCGTGATGCCAAACTAAAAAACCACGACCCAAATACAGCAAAATTGTTAGACTTTTGCTCACCTACCAACTTTTACTACACGACAGAAATATAACAACTACACACGGAATAACGAAAAGCAATATTACAGAAAAGGAAAACAGCAGGAAGGAAACACAAGAAATCATTTATAAAACAATAACTTTAAATAAACCAATCATAAATTTCAGGCATAAAAAAACCCGCTAAAATAGCGGGTTTCTTTAATATGGTGCCCAGAGACGGAATCGAACCGCCGACACGAGGATTTTCAATCCTCTGCTCTACCGACTGAGCTATCTGGGCAAGTGGGGCGTATTATAGAGAAACGAATTTTATGGTCAACAGTTTTTTTAAAATTAATTTGTATAGGAATTAAAAACTTAGTTTATCTTGCAGTTCTGATATTATCGTTACTATATCAAGGGGATAAATCTATGCTTCACATTGTACTTTACCAACCTGAAATTCCGCCGAACACGGGCAATGTTATTCGACTCTGTGCCAATACTGGCTACCATCTGCATTTGATCGAGCCACTTGGTTTTGATCTCGACGATAAGAAACTACGCCGTGCGGGTTTGGACTATCACGAGTTTACTAGCTTCAAGCGCTACCCTGACTTTCAAAGCTTCTTAGATCAAAACACTACCGAGACCATCTACGCTTTAACAACCAAGGGTTCCCATACACACAGTGAAGCCAGCTTTAAACAGAATGATGTATTAGTATTTGGTCCTGAAACTCGGGGTTTACCAGACGACTTTATCCAAGCGCTTCCTTTAGCACAAAGGTTGCGCCTTCCTATGCAGCCAGACTCACGCAGTTTGAATTTATCTAATACTGTTGCTGTCATGGTGTATGAATCTTGGCGTCAGCTAGATTATAGGATTGAAGCAAGTGACATACAGGCAAAGTAAAGGTATCTGATGAATTCATTAGGGTTACTTCTAAGGCGAAGCAAGAGTCGTCACCAGTTTCGTAAAAAAGTACATATGCACAGCGTCAATGATTTAAGAAAGCGCTTCGCTTTATTAGCAGGAGTGATTGCTTTGCATAGTTTAGCCATGGTGTTCTTTGAGGACTTAAATTGGTGGCAAGCGTTTTGGCTTACCATGACCTCAGCCAGCACCACAGGCTACGGCGACATTTCCGCTGCCACCTTTTGGGGGCAGTTCTCAACCATTATTTTAATTTACGGCATGGGTATTACCCTATTAGCGCAAATAGCCAGTGACTATGTAGAGTACAGGCTAGTAAAGAAAGAAATGCGCATCAAAGGACGTATAAAGTGGGACGATATGCAGAATCACATACTTATCATCAATACACCTAAGAACTTACCAGAGCGTTATTTAGAACTACTGACGAATCAAATTCATATTACTCCTGAGTTTGCCGATACACCGATTCAAATTTTAAGTGAGGCTTTTCCTGATGGCTTACCCGCTAAATTAAGAGCAAACGGAGTGGTTCATCATACTGGTAATGGTCTTAGCGACAGCGCTTTGCTATCTGCAGGCGTTGAAAGAGCAAAACACATTATTGTGCTTAGTCCAGACAGCCAAGATAGTCAGAGTGATAGCCTAGTATTTGATACGCTACATAGAATTAAGGCGCTAGGCTCGCCAGCCTTTGTCTTAGCTGAGGCCATTAATGATTCAAACCGAGCAAGGTTTCGATCTGTAGGTGCTAAAGCGGTTATTCGTCCAGTACGCGCTTATCCTGAAATGCTAGTGCGCTCGCTAATTGCACCGGGAACAGAGCAGGTACTCGAGAATCTTTTCCGCCATCAAGGTGACCATACCGTTCGCTTGGATATGGAGTTAAGTGGCGTCACTTGGGCGGAGATAGTCACCACCTTAATTCAGAACAATATAGGTACAGCTTTGGGCTATGTTCAGACCAATAACGAAATCGTTACGCACCCTTCCACAGGGACAAAGATCGACGCTAAAGGCTTAATCGTTTTAGTCAACGACGATGAGGCGCTGCCTTCTATAGCAAGCATAAATAGCTTTTTCACAAAGAAGAAAAAATAGAAAGCAAATTCTAGGGTGCAAACCATCACCTTTTAAATGTATTTAGAAAAGGTGATGGTTGAATATTACAAAAGTGGGTAGTTCAGATAGTACGAGGCGATGACTTAAAGTTGACCTGTTAATGTGAGGTATTTCTCCATCAACTCTTCTTCTGTTTCCTTATGGTTTGGGTCTAAAGGAATACAATCTACAGGACATACAACCTGACATTGGGGCTCATCAAAGTGACCAACACATTCGGTACACTTGGCTGGCTCAATTTCATAAATCAGTTCACCCGGATAAATCGCCTCATTCGGACATTCTGGTTCGCAAACGTCACAGTTGATGCATTCATCGGTAATAATAAGAGACATTTTTCGCTCCTAACAAACTTTTAACATTCAGAAGCCAGAACTTAGGCTGTCTGATAATGCTCTTGTAAAACACGTTTTACATCAGGATGAACGAACTTGCCAAAATCACCATTCAAAGAGGCAATTTCTCTTACCAGTGTGGACGAGATATACGAATATTTCTCAGAAGGCGTTAGAAAGATACTTTCAATTTCTGGTGCGATAACACGGTTCATATTGGCTAACTGGAACTCGTATTCAAAGTCCGATACGGCACGTAAACCACGAATTACCACAGTGGCGTCAACAGACGCAGCAAACTCAGTTAACAGGTTATCAAAGCCCACCACGGTAACATTAGGTAAATGACTCAATACATTTTGCGCTAATGAAATACGCAGGTCATGAGGCACAACTGGGCGCTTTTTATGGCTTGCAGCAACCGCAACAATCACGGAAGGAAACAGCTTAGATGCGCGTTCAACCAAATCCGTATGGCCATTTGTTATAGGGTCAAATGTCCCCGGATAAACCGCAATTGTACTCATGGCTTTCATCCAAAATAATTAAAGGGTATCAAAGCGATTTAGGCGCAAGCCTAACCACTTCTACTGTTTAATGGAGGGCGAATCATATAGGAATACGCCCTTTTACTCAATTCACCAAACTGTATGGCGCCATTCAGCGTTTCAATACTGACTTTAAATACTATAGGGCATTAATGCCTGCTTTAAGAAAGAAATCGCTAGGAAGATAAAGATAGGTGAAATATCTAACCCACCAAAGCTAGGAATAAAGCGTTGGCAAGTTTGATACAAAGGCGCTGTTACTTGCCTAACTAACATGGCACCGGGGTGATTAGCATCTGGTGCCACCCAACTTAGAATCACTGAGATTAACATGGCCCAGAAATACAGATCCAACAAATGGTATAAGGTGCCAGCAATGGTATAAATAGCGTAACCTGCCGGTGGCAAGCTTGCGCCTTTGAGTAACACGACAAGACCAACAGTAACAAGCTGAACACCCAATGCTAAAACAAGCGAGGCTGTGTCCAAACGACCAATAGCTGGGATCACTTTTCGTAGTGGCAAAATCAAAGGGCTCGTTGCTTTAACGACACCCTGACTAATTGGGTTGTAAAAATCCGCTCTACTAAGTTGTAAAACCAAACGTAATAGAACAATAAAAAGGTAAAGGTTACATATCACTTTTACTAGAGTGTAAAAAGGATCGGACAACATGGTTATAAATTCCTTGAATTAGGCGGAAAAGTCTTTCGACATTTCTTTTGATCGGTCAACACAAGCTATCATGGCATCAGAAATAATTTTATCAATATCTGATGCTTCAAAAGAGATAAGTGCTCGTTCAGTTGTGCCATTTGGTGAAGTAATATTTTCACGCAAAAGATCAACAGGATCATCAAGCTCTATTGCCATACGCGCCGCACCCAACATGGCATGGCTTGCCAATTTGCGGCTAGTTTCTTCATCAAGCCCCTGCTTTTTAGCTTCCTTCATCATAGCTTCGATAAAGCGGAAGAAATAAGCAGGCGCACTGCCAGATAAACTCGTCACCGTATGCATATGATCTTCACTATCCACCCACACTGAACTGCCTACACTCGCAAAAAGTTGATCAACCCAGTCTCTCTGAACGTCGGTTGTCACCTCATTAGCAATCAGCCCTGTCATACCAGCACCCAACTGCGACGGCGTATTTGGCATACTACGAACCACGGCAGCAGGTTGTGCCAACCAATGAGATATAGCACTCAACTCAACACCAGCCGCTACAGAAATAAACAGTTGGTCGCCACGAACATGAGGAGCAAACTCTTCAATAACTGCCTTCATTTGAGCAGGCTTCACACATAACACCACAACATCGGCTTGCTCAACGGCCATGCCGTTATCAGCTAGCATGCTAATACCGTATTGCTCACGATAGTATTCACGCTTCTCAGGTGTTCTTGATGTACCAATAATGCTCTCAGCAGAGTAGCCACTAGCAATCATGCCGCTAAAGATAGCACGAGCCATATTTCCAACGCCGATAAAGGCAACTTTTGCTTCCATTGTTTGACCTATGTTATTCATCGTCTCGTCCCTTATCTATTCAGTAAGGTGATAATCCCGCTCACCAAAAATGGCTGTTCCCACTCTAACAATACTGCTACCGGATTCAATGGCCGCCGCCATATCCCCAGACATACCAATTGATACTGTATCTAATTGGGAATCCAACTCAGCTAACTTCTCAAAGGCTGTTACTAAAGGTGAGTAAACTGCACATTGAGCTTCATGGGATTGCTGGGGAGCAGGTATTGCCATCACCCCCCTTAATATTAAGTTTGGTAAGCTTTTCACCAACTCTACCATAGAAGGTAACTGCTCTAATGGAATACCCGATTTACTGGCTTCGCCGCTAATATTAACTTGAATACATACGTTTAGTGGCGGCATGTTTGTTGGGCGTTGCTCGCTCAACCTACGCGCAATTTTCTCTCGATCAAGGGTGTGCACCCAATCCATTGTTTCCGCAATTTGACGTGATTTATTCGATTGAATTGGGCCAATAAAGTGCCACTCGATGTCTTTCAAATGGGATAGAGCATGAAACTTTTCAACCGCTTCTTGTACATAGTTTTCACCAAACGCTCTTTGGCCAGCATCGTAGGCTGTTTGTAATGCTGAAATAGGTTTGGTTTTACTAACTGCCAACAACCTAACACTGCCTTTTGGCCTTTGCGCTTTTTGTACTAGTTGTTCGATTTGCTGAGAAACAAAAGACAGGTTTGTCTTTATCTGGTCTGCTGAGTTGCTTGCCACGTACATCACCACTACTTTTATTGTTTCCCTACATAAACAGCAAATAGTCGCCATCTATGTAGGCTTACGTACCTCATAAAAGCGGCATAGTAGCGCACTTTTTAACCCCACAGCAAAACCCTTTATTAAGAATAGAGATCCGAGCTGCTTTTGTGGAATTTGCCATGAAATTCGATATGGTAACCCGTGGTTTTCTTTAATGAACTCGCTGCGTGGGCCGCTGCCTGATGAAGCGCATCTAGTGATGAGTGCTCAGGATAAAAGGCGATACCGATGGCAATACCTGAACGGATTAAACGATTGTTAGAGAATTCATCTTTTTGAAGTGAATCCAATAATTTATTAGCCACAACTTCCGCATCAACTAAATGTTGAATACGAATACCCATGACTAACTCACGCTCATCATAATGTGCAATCAAATCATTATCACGAACTGATTCGCGCATTACATCGGCTAAGGCTTTTAATTCTGCCGAATTGATTTTTTGTTCATCCAATAGACGAATAGACATTAAAGCCGCTCGTTGGAAATGGCGTCTAGAATCTTTGAGAATAATCCCAAAGCTATTCTCAAAACTGTAACGGCGGAGCAAGCCAGTATCTGGGCTTTTATGACTGTCTTCTAATAGTAAAAAGTTTGCTCTCTCACGTTCGAACGCCGCGCTAACAAGCGACAAGTACATATCTAATGTGACATCCATTAACTCACTTTCTAATTTGCTGTTTTCCTTTTGAAAGGAAAGCATCAAATAAATGGAGCCTTTTTCATCAGAAACACTCACCATGGAAACATGAATAAAGCCATTATGCTCTAGAAAAGTCTGCCATATGCTCCAACCTGTCGACTGTTGGATATCAGAATCCATTCTCTTAGGGCATGAAGGTGAGGCTGCAAAGGTAACCAAACTTTGCGGAATCTCTGTGAGCTGGCCAATGCCGTTTAGTAATTTTTCATTAATAGAGTCGGGGTACTGGAGACGCCATTGCAAACAGTCTTTATCACAAACTAAAAATAAGCAGTAAGTACTCGCCAGCTGATCTTCTATCTTGGTTTTAAAACGACCAAGCATTGACCCTAAAGGAGCACCTTTAGCAAGAAGCTGCATAGTTTCAGGCAAATCACTGTATAAACTTTTTAAAAAGCTTCGCTCTTTTTCGAGATAATTGAGACGCTTTTGCACCCCTTGATCCTCTTTTAGCAATGCGCTTTGTGTATTTGTCGTCATAGTAAATTAAGACCGAATCCATTAAATGATTAAAAACAGGTTAACGACCTGATACAAAAAGTAAAGATATCATCGAGAATACCTACTTGAATAGTAATAATATTCAACTAAAAGGTTTAGCTCGCCTGATAAACCCTTTGCCCAGAGACATAGGTACTCATTACCTTGCCAACAAACTCTTCTGCAAAGAAAGGCGAATTATGACCTTTGGTTTTGCGTGCTTCATAATGCCAATTCCAGCGAGCCGTACTATCAAATAAAGTAAAGTCTGCAAAGCTACCGACAGCCAAAGAACCAACTTCTAAACCAAAACAAGAAGCCGGGCCAGACGTTAAACAAGACAGTAATTCGGTAAAGGTTAAATCACCTTCATCCATTAAACGCATCGCTAAAGGCAGCAGAATTTCAATATTTGCCATACCAGATTCTGTCGCAGCAAAAGGCGCTACTTTGGCCATTTTTTCATGGGGCTGATGGTCCGAACAAATAGCAGAGATGACTCCTCGCTTCACACCTTCAATCAGAGTTAAACGATCATTCTCACCTCGTAATGGAGGCAATACATGGTACTGACCATCAAACTGATTCAATACGTCATCACTTAACAATAAATTATGTATTGCCACATCCGCTGTCACATCAAGGCCAGCATCTTTGGCCTCGGCGATCATTTCTACCGATTTAGCACAAGAGATACGAGCAAAGTGTGCTCTTACGCCTGTCTTTTCAATAAGAAGCAGGTCACGCATAAGCGCTACCGTTTCGGCTGTATCAGGAATACCCGCCAAACCATGCATGGTTGACATTAGCCCCTCATGGGCACAACCACCTTCCGATAGACTTTTCTCATCAGGGTGGAATACCACCAGCAGATCATGGGTCGCTGCGTATTCCAACGCACGAGTCAGTACCTTGGTATTGGCCATTTCATGACGACCATTCGATAAAGCCACACAACCTGCTTCGGTTAACGCCACCATGTTGCTCAACTGTGAGCCTTCTAAGCCTTGCGTTAATGCGCCAAGAGGAAAAACATTCGCCATACCAGCTTCGTCCGCTTTATCTTGGATTAAAGCGGCAACTGCTGGGGTATCAACAATAGGCTTAGTATCAGGGGAACAAATAAGTGTGGTCACACCACCAGATACTGCCGCGCGCCCTTCTGTCGCTATGTTACCTTTTTGGGTATAACCGGGTTCACGAAGAGCCACGGCCAAATCGACCAATCCGGGTAGAATCCATTGCCCTTCGGCATCTACTACTTCTGCATCGTCAAAGTCTGCTGGCGCCTCGCCAATGGCAACCACTTTTTGATCCGCTATAAATAACTCGGTAATTTCATTAATGCCTTGGCTAGGGTCAATTAAACGCCCATTTTGAATACGTAATTTCATATTATTGACCACCCTTCTCTTCTGGCGTGTCATCACCTTGTAACTGACCACTCATGGCCATAGACATCACCGCCATGCGCACTGCAATACCATTGGTTACCTGATTTAAAATAACCGAGTGTTCTCCATCCGCCACTTCCGATGAAATCTCAACACCTCGGTTTATTGGCCCCGGGTGCATAACAATGGCATCCGGTTTCGCCCAAGATAAGGACTCTTCAGTGAGGCCGTACAAACGGAAGAACTCACTTTCACTTGGTAATAAGGCACCAGCCATACGTTCTTTCTGAAGGCGCAGCATGATGACCACATCAACGTCTTTCAAACCCGCTTCTAGCTCATGACAAATCGTCGCGCCCATATCTGCAAAGAAGTCAGGAACTAATGTTTTTGGCCCTACAAGACGAGCTTCATCAACACCCAATGTCGTTAGGGCTTGTAATAATGAACGCGCTACTCGTGAATGAAGAATATCGCCAACAATGGCAACTTTAAGCCCTTCAAAGCCACCCTTATGACGACGAATCGTTAACATATCCAACATGGCTTGCGTTGGATGAGCATGTCGACCATCGCCTGCATTAATGATGGCGACATTTGGTGTGCAGTGTTCGGCGATAAAGTGTGCTGCGCCGCTATCAGAATGGCGAACCACAAACATATCACTCTGCATGGCTTCTAAATTTTGCAGGGTATCTAATAATGATTCACCTTTAGATGTTGCAGAGGTTTGGATGTTGAGATTAATAACATCGGCTGATAAACGCTTAGCAGCCAATTCAAATGTGGTACGGGTACGAGTGGAATTTTCAAAAAACAAATTCACAACCGTTCGGCCGCGCAGTAAAGGAACCTTTTTAACAGACTGTTCACCCATCGAAAGAAAAGATTCAGCTCGATCAAGAATCTCTGTCAAAATCGTTTTATCCAGCCCATCTAGTGTCAGAAAATGTTTAAGCTGGCCGTGTGCATTAAGCTGTAATGCCCGAGGGTCGGATTGCATCATTGTTTGTCTGCCTCAAACTGGAAAAGCACTATCGCTTTTCTGTTATTAAATATAAGTCTCATTCAACCATAGTGGCTAAATAGAGAAATGCCCGACTCAGTAAAACTGACATCGGGCATTTATAAGATCAAATAGCGATTCCTCCACAACGGGGTGAAATCTGTCTATTTATGGCTATTCGATCATGGATAATTTTCATGGGCTAATTGTCTTATTTGTGAAACAAAAAATAAAGCCTGAAATGCAGATTATTGGGTCTCAATTAAGGAAACTTCGAGCGGCTGAGGCCCAGAAAGTTTAACCCTTTGGTTAGGTTTTAGCGTTAACTTCTCCCCAACAATATCCGCAGCGATGGGTAATTCATGTTGTCCCAAATCATAAAGGATAGCCAATGTAATACTGGCCGGTCGGCCAAAGTCAAAAATTTCATTCATAGCGGCACGAATAGTACGGCCCGACATGAGTACATCATCCACTAGAATGACGTGACGATCTTCAATAGCAGGCAGTAATGTTTGCTTCACTTTAGGGTTCAAACCCGCTTTGGAAAAATCATCTCGGTAAAATGTAATATCAAGCGTAGCCAATGGTTCATTGGTAGGAGCCGCAGAAATCAGTTGCTCGGCAACCCAAACACCACCGCTGTGAATCCCCACGACAATAGCGTCTTGTATGTTTTTTTGCTCACAGTAAGCGGCAAGCTTTTCTTTCATTGATGCTAAAGACAGATCTAAATCTAACTTCATTACCCTGTTCACCTTGTTCTAGGTTTATGTTCGAATTGAGTTAAGTGAAAAATACATGACTTATTGCCGAGTTTAAACCGATTCCATAAACCAAGTTTCTAAAATCATCTGAGCGGCTAAGCCGTCCACTGAATTATCTTTAAAATTACGGTTGCCACCACGGGAGATGACCTGACCTTTGGCCTCATACGAAGACAAACGCTCATCCATCATGTGGTAAGGCTTATTAAAACGACCATGCAGACGCTTAGCGAATTTGGTTGCGCGAAGACACATCTCGTTCTCACTGCCATCCATATCTAATGGCAAGCCCACCACAAATGCATCAGGTTGCCACTCTTCAACAAGCTTGTTTATGTCATCCCAATTAGGAATGCCATCTTTCGCTTTTAAAGGGTCGAGTGGGCGCGCTGTTCCTGTAATACTTTGTCCTATAGCCACACCAATTCGAGTGGTGCCAAAATCAAAGCCCAATACCGAGGTTTCAGTATTGGGCTTTTCAGTTTCTCCTATTGAAGAAGTTTCAAGCATTTAACCATGTCCTATATCTGGAGAGAGTCTTGCCATATCAATTCCCAGTACCTGAGTCGCGGCGGTAAACTGCATATCGCTTGGTGTATGGAATAATACGTCTAAATCCGCCTCACATACTAGCCAATCATTGTTCGCAATTTCTGTTTCTAACTGACCTGGATCCCAACCAGCGCAACCTAGGGTAATACGAAAGGCTTTCGCACCTTTCCCTGCAGCAATATCTTCTAACGCTTCTAAGGATGCAGATAAGGACACCTCATCCGTAACAGGTAAGGTGTTGTTCCAGTTTTTGTCGGCGGTATGCAATATAAAACCACGCTCGGATTCAACAGGACCACCCGTATAAATTGGTTCGCTGGCAACAATAGGGTCATCCACTGGCATGCCTAAATAATTCGCCAGCTCGGTAAAGTCGACATTAGAAGGTCGGTTAATAATCACCCCCATAGCGCCACCCTTGGTGTGTTCGCAAAGGTAAACTACGGTGTGCTCAAAATGAGGATCGTCTAGGTGTGGCATTGAGATTAAAAAGTGATTTTTAAAAGAACTAAAAGATACATTCATAACGATAAACCCTCTTTAAATAAAGTAAAAACAAGAAAGAGCTGATTTTCTAAACGTACAACGAACTGAAAAAAGACAACAAATACAACGAAAGAGCATTAAAAATACAGAAGCGATACCAACAGAAGAACAGTTTAAGGAAGGTGCGAATAAGCCTTCTGTGCTTCAGTCTTATCAGAGAAGTGGACTATCAAGGCAAGAGTGAGCCGGAATGTTAATACCTTTCAATCACTCTTAACACAGAGAGGCCATTTCTCTAAAAGACCCGAAGGGCGTGGGCTAAACACTTTTTATTCTTTGTTAAGCTTCTTGCCAATATGTTCAATATTGGACGGCGAAACTTGCCTCGAATAATAAAGGTTTATCCACACGCTGAAGCCAGTGGACTTGTTCGTACCTTCCTTCAACAAAAATACGCCTTAATCGAATGCAGTATAGAACAAGATAAGCATTCTTCCTGACTTAAAGATAGCTTTTTTCCTTCCCCCCTTCAAAAAACTTACATCAAACAGTAGACTAAGCTCACAGATAAAGTAAAAGTTTATTACACTTCTTTTACGATCAAACTTTACTTTTAGGGTACTCAAACAATGCCGTTCACCATTCACCAACACTATCTCAATAATGCTGCTTCAACAGCACTATTTGAGCGCCTTCATCTGAAGACGTTGGCACAGTGGGTACAACACTACCAAGCAGAAACAGTAGACCTACGTTACTTCTTCCATAGTGGATGGTCGTCCTAGTTTTATTTCGCATCTCCCATTCAAGGCATACTGAATTGCTTTGAGCTATACACAATAGATACGAAAGACAAGCTTACAAAGGACAACATTATGAAACTACAAGCCATTGATTACACTAGCCCAACAGCCCAAGAAGACTTTGTTAAATCTCTACACGAGACAGGCTTTGGAGTCTTAAAAAACCACCCTATACAAAAATCATTAGTAAGCTCGATTTACAGCGAATGGCAAACCTTCTTTGATGATGAATCAAAGTATGACTTCCGTTACAACGTCGGCACACAAGACGGCTATTTCCCACCCGATGTTTCCGAAACAGCCAAAGGCCATACTAAAAAAGATATAAAAGAATACTTCCACTACTACCCGTGGGGACAATGTCCAGCAGACAGAAAAGACTTGCTGGCGCAGTACTACAGTGAAGCTAACACCCTTGCAGCCGAACTGTTAGCTTGGGTTGAAAAGCACACACCTGCAGACATTGCTCAACATTACACACAAGCGCTTTCTAGTATGGTGGAAGACAGTGATCAAACGCTATTACGAGTACTGCATTACCCGCCATTAAAAGGTGATGAAGAATTAGGCGCTATACGTGCAGGTGCCCATGAAGACATCAACCTACTAACCATTCTACCGTCTGCTAATGAGCCCGGTTTACAGGTTCAAGCGAAAGATGGCTCTTGGATGGATGTGCCCTGCGACTTTGGCACGCTCATCGTTAATATTGGGGATATGTTACAAGAAGCATCAGCAGGCTACTTTCCATCTACATCTCACCGAGTTATTAATCCAGACGGTGCAGACAAAACCAAGTCGCGCATCTCTTTGCCTCTCTTCTTGCATCCAAAACCAGAAGTGGTTTTATCCGATCGCTACACAGCGAAAAGTTACCTACACGAACGCCTAGTAGAACTAGGCGTTATCTAACTCGGTTACTGACCAGCAAACAAAAAGGGGGCTTTGAGCCCCCTTTTTGTTTATTTAAATAGAACATTTTCGACCTCCATAGACTCATAAAAACAATGAGATAAAAGCGTTTTCACAATAGTTAACACTAACTTACTTTAGTAACTAGCAAACCCAACACAATAGATATAAGATTGCCCCCCTTTTGGTGACGTTTCTTTAATCGCTATATGACAGTACAACACACCCTATGACTAAGTTTTCTCTTCGCTCCGTGCTCATTTTCCCTTATGTGACACTGGTTATTTGTTTAGCCCTAGCAATCGGATTGCTTTCTTATCAAACAGGCAGTTATGCTGTTCAAACAGTCTCTACACATTTATTAAAAGAAACGGTTAGCCGTTTAAGTCAGGCAATCGACCGACATGTGGTGGGCTCTGTTTCAGCCCTTGAAACAGCTTTTCCAGCCGGTATTACCACTCCAACAGACATACAAACGGACTTCGACGGCATTCGCACGCGCCTATGGACAGCGTCTTCCCTGTACTTAGACCCAAACAACTATGTTTATTACGGCAACAAAAGCGGCCAAGCTATAGGCCTGTACCGTGACTCCCTTAACTCAGGAGAGTTAAGGGTCAAATTCACCCCAGAAGAACACCGTACCTTCTATAAATTAGATGGTATTAATGGCGAACCGATATTTGCGTCGGTAGAAGAAAAGAACTTTGAACCACGCGTAAGACCATGGTTCCAAGCCGCTTGGGATAGTTTGGATGATATCTGGACATCTGTTTACATAGACTTCGGTACACAGGATCTAGTCGCTACCCGTGCTCGACGCATTCAGGGAGAAGATGGTGAATTAGAAGGTGTGGTGGCAACTGATATGTCACTTAAATCTTTGAATACTTTTGTCAGCACACTAAATATCTCTGAAAACGCGATCGCTTTTATCATTGAGCCCAACGGCATGCTAATCGCCTCTTCACACAGCGCCAATATTAAGCGAGACGAGAACGGAGCTAAATCGAGAGTCTTCGCCCATGAAAGCGAAAACTTCTTACTGGCAGATGTGTACCAACACATCAAACCACTCCTTTCTGACAACTTAGAAAGCCTTGAGCCGCAAACCATCAACTACAAAGATCAAAACAATAAAAGCATTTACATTGGCTACAATATTTTTGAAGACGAAGCGGGCTTAAAATGGATTAACATTGTCGCCATGCCCAGCGAAGACTTTATGGGCGGCATTAAACACAATGTTTTACAAACTGTACTCATTGGCATTTTTGCCACAGCCTTTGTCACCATTATTGGATTACTTGTCCTACAGTGGGTAACCAAAGACATTAAACTGCTATCGAAAGCGGTCAATAAAGTAGGTAGCGGTTTCCTAGAAAAGCCTATCTATATTCAAAGAAAAGACGAAATTGGCGACCTCGCCAAGAACTTCTCAGACATGCAAAAAAGGCTACAAACGGATTACCTAACCAGAATTCCTAATCGATACGCCTTTGAACAGCACCTACAGGCAACCATTACAAAAGACATAACAACAAACACCATCACCCCATTTGTTGTCTTATTCTTTGACCTAAACGACTTTAAAAACATCAACGACCTATTTGGCCATGAGACCGGCGACATTGTGCTAAGAGAGTTCGCATTTAGGCTAAAAAATACCATTTCCCAAGGGGATATCGCTGCAAGATATGCAGGGGATGAATTTGTCGTCATGTTGAATAACATCAAGGACAAAGAAGAAGTTGAGCCCATTGTCCTCGAGATGGAAAAGGTTCTTGAGCAGCCCATTAAACTGCAAGATGGCGAAGAGCTCAATTTACGTACCGCCATTGGTGCCGCATATTACCCAGCAGATAGCGATAACATTGAGCAACTCCTCAACATCGCCGATACCGTAATGTACGTGAATAAAACGACGATGAAGATGGCTCAATAAAATCAGGGGGCATAAGCCACTAAAAATCAGAGTAAAACGAATTTACCTCAAGGTGGCTGAGCCTAAAAATTGCGGGTTATGTGTTTGTCGTCATATTGAAAACAACAAAGCAAAAAGGATTTGAGCGGTTAGCCTCAAGATGGAAAAGACACTTCAGCAGCCTACTAAGTTGCGCAGCGCTTAAGCACTCACATTTGTTAAGAGTGTTAATTACTACCTGATTTATTATCTGGCGAATCTAACTCCTTCAAATTTACTACAGTTATATTAAGAGTTTTTAGCTCTTTAGCGACACTGTTTAATGATTCATGGATCTCTGAAAAAATAGTATTGTTTTTACCTTTTAATGCATCAGATAAGTCCGTTGCAGCGCTATTTGAACTATTAACACCTTTTAAATAACGTATGTCTAAAATAGACACATCCTTGCCTTTCCTTTTACGTAGAGGAGATTTAAAGCCATATTGAGAAACAACCTCTAACCCCTCTGGTATTGCGGCTTTTAAACCAGCAAATTGACCTCCCCAATATCTTAATTCACGTCCAGCAGCCAAATAATGAATAGTGTAATCAAAGCAATCATTTCTGCTTGAGTCTGCTTTTTCTATACCAAATCTCTTGATTGGAATTGGGACGGAGAAAGTTAAATTTGTAGCAGCAGATCCACCCGTATTTTTAATAACCAAATCAATAATAGAGCCAACATCTGGATTGGGTTCATAATAGATAGAAATTGAGGGCTTAGCTTGTCTATAGAGGGCGTAGTACGCAATTGCCACTGCCGCTAAAGTTATAAGTGGGCTTACTATAAAAAAACAAACTGTAAAATTGGGTTTATCTCTTGAAAGCTAATATCCATAATCAATTCTCTATATATTACAAGGGAACAAATGCCCTTAATTCCTAGACTTTAGTGCGCTTCACCCCTGTTGTTTCCTAATCTTGATTTCACAAGTATGGGCACGTCAATTAAACTACTTGTTTTCATAATGCCAATTGAAGTTTTTACTTCAGAGAAACTTAGCTTTTCTTTCCTCATATTGCGTATATTGTCATATTGGTACATAATTAATCGTAACACGGCCCCTTTCAGTGATGTTGTCTCAACAGATCTGCTTAGGGGTTTTTTATTGCCAACTCCAATCTGCGTAACCTTCGATAATCCCCATTGCCTCTAAAGTAACTCCTTGTGCTGCTAAATCAGGAAACTCATTAAGTAAGCTTTTTAAGCGCTCCCACCATGTGGAAGTAGGGCTTATTTTCATTAATATATGTTGTGTAAGACAAAGTTGCAGAAATGGTCTGGCAAGAATGTGAGGTTTCAGGTGACCTTCTAAATGATCAATATCACTCAATCCTTCTTGCTTAGGTTGTTCGATCATATTGCGATTCCATAGGCGACTATGATGCGCACAGACGTTACGAAGGTAATTTAAACAACGTAACCAGGACTCAAGTGTTTCACCCTTAGTTATACCGTATTTATTTGCAATTAATGTTTGTTGTTCAGGTAACATTCCCTTAAATAGTCGAGACATAGTGCCAAAATCCCATACTTCACAAGCGACCCAGATAGGAACTGGCAAACCATATTTTTCTTTTGTATGTAAAATGAATTCTTCTTTCGAACGAGAAATTAGGTTGGCATGGTTTTGTAGCCAAGAATGTTGTGGAATAACTCCCGTTCTGGAGTCTACCCGTTTGCTAAATACATTTTTAAAGTTTGCTGATTCTAAATAAGCAAAAGCGCTTATTTGGCCAAGGGTATGAGAAATATCAACTCGAAGGGCAATTTCTATTCGCTCTAATGCATCCAAAACTAAAATTCTTAGTTTTTTATCAAAAACATACAGGTCTACTGCATCTTGAAATCCAAAACCTGAATCAAAGCGATCAAACACTAGTTTTGTGACTCGCCTCTGCTTTTTATTAGGCATATTTAATGATGGGTCATATAAACAACAGAGTTCAGACCGCTCTCTAAACGGATACCAATAACCGCTGAGCCGATAATATCCAATTTTTTCTAAAGACGAGAGAGCCTTGTTTCTATCATCAATGATAAGCCCATTTTCAATGAGCTTATCGAGTTGCTGCTCATAACTGAGCCATGGTTTGTTATACATTCAGTTCCCTCTGATATATTTTTTACATTAGCATCTAATTACCAATCAATGCGCCTCGTCCCAGTTGTTCCCTACACCCGCTTCCACCAATAAGGGCACGTCGATTTGACTGCTGTTTTGCATGATGTCGATGATTTTCGCTTGGGCTTCTTCTAGGTCGTTTTCAGCGATTTCAAAGATGAGTTCATCGTGTACCTGCATGATCATTTTCACATCGAGATTCGTGCCTGCTAACCAGTCGTGCATTTTAATCATGGCGCGCTTGATGATGTCTGCGGCGGTACCCTGCATCGGCGCGTTGATCGCGGTACGTTCTGCGGCTTGGCGCATCATGGCATTTTTCGCTTTTAGATCAGGCAAGTACAAGCGGCGACCAAATAAGGTTTCTACGTAGCCTTTTTCTTTGGCGTTTTCACGGGTGTTATCCATGTAGCTGCGAACACCGGGGTAACGCTCAAAATAACGTTGCACATATTTTTGTGCTTCTGGTCGGCTGATGCCCAATTGCTTCGCCAAACCAAATGCCGACATGCCGTAGATCAAACCAAAGTTAATGGCTTTGGCACGACGGCGTTGTTCGGTTGTTACTTCTTCTGGCGTGGTATCAAACACTTCTGCTGCGGTGGCTTTATGCACATCGGCATCTTTCGCAAAGGCGTCTAATAAGCCTTTGTCCTGCGACAAGTGCGCCATGATACGTAGTTCGATTTGCGAGTAATCGGCCGCGACCATTTTATAACCTTCTGGGGCGATAAAGGCTTGGCGAATACGTCGACCTTCTGCAGTACGAATTGGGATATTCTGCAAGTTCGGATCAGTGGAAGACAAACGCCCAGTTGCGGTAATCGCCTGATGGTAAGAGGTATGAATACGTCCTGTTTTCTGGATCATTTCTGGTAGCTTGTCTGTGTAAGTAGACTTCAACTTAGACAAGCTGCGGTGTTCCATAATGATACGAGGCAATTCATAGTCTTGCGCCAGTTCTTGCAATATAGGCTCTGCCGTCGAAGGCTGACCTTTTGGCGTTTTCTTAATGATTGGCAATTCTAGCTTTTCAAACAAGATAACTTGCAGCTGCTTAGGTGAGCTCAAGTTAAAACTCTCACCCGCTTCTTCGTGGGCTTTGATTTCTAACTCTTGTAATTTAGCCGCTATCTCACTGCTTTGGGCATGGAGCAATTCCGGATCAATTAACGCCCCTGTTTGCTCCATCTTCGCCAATACAGGAATCAATGGACATTCAATGTCTTTGAAGATACTGACCAGCTCAGGTGTTTTTTCCACATTCGGCCAAATGGCTTGGTGCAAACGTAGGGTAATATCCGCATCTTCCGCCGCGTAAAAAGCCGCTTGTTCTAATTCGATTTGGTTAAAGGTTTTTTGCTTCTTACCTTTGCCTGCTAACTCTTCAAAACTCACACAAGTATGGTCGAGGAATTTCTTCGCCAAGGTGTCCATGTCGTGACGAGAACTCACTGAGTTATACACATAGGATTCCAGCATGGTGTCATAAACGATACCAGCCAGTGTAATGTCGTAATTGTTCAATACATTGGCATCGTATTTAAGATGCTGGCCTACTTTGGCTTTACTGCTGTCTTCTAACCAAGGCTTGAGTTGTTCTAATACCCAATCACGCTCTAGCTGCTCTGGGGCACCTTCATAATCGTGCGCAAACGGCACATAAGCGGCAACACCCGCTTCTACCGAGAAGGACACACCCACCAGCTCCGCAGCCATGTAATTTAAGCTAGTGGTTTCCGTGTCAAAGGCGGTCAATTCAGCAGCTTGAATCTTCTCCAACCAAGTAGCGAAAGCCGCTTTATCTAAAATAGTCTCGTACTGCACTTCAATATTGGCTGCGACAGGTGCGTCAACTTGGCCTTCTTGGGTGCCATCAGCGCTATTTGAAACCACACTGCCTGATAGGGCTTTGTCTAAATCTCTAAGCCATGTTTTGAATTCCAGCTTCTCAAACCACTCACGCAATACCTCTTTGTTAGCTTCGGTATTTTGCAACTCTAAAGAGTTAAAAGGCAGCTCTACGTCGCATTTGATAGTGGCAAGGGTGTAAGACAACTCAGCCATTTCTTTGTTGTCTTCCATCTTCTGCTTCATGGTTTTTGAACCACGGAAACCCAACGCGGCAATGTCATCTAAGCGGTTGTAAATGTCTTTGATACTGCCCAAGCCTTGCAATAAAGCCAATGCAGTTTTCTCACCAACACCCGGTACACCGGGAATGTTATCGACCTTGTCACCCATCAAGGCGAGGTAATCAATGATGAGCTCTGGCGGAATACCAAATTTGTCTTTTACACCTTGAATGTCCATCACAGTGTTGGTCATGGTATTCACTAGGGTGACTTTCTCCGTCACCAGCTGAGCCATGTCTTTATCGCCCGTGGAGACAATGACTTCTCGACCTGTTTCGCCCACTTGTTTAGCGATAGTGCCAATAACATCGTCGGCTTCTACGCCATCAATAATGACAAGAGGTAAACCCATGGCTTCTACCATGCGGTGAATCGGCTCAATTTGAGGACGAAGATCATCCGGCATAGGTGGACGCTGCGCTTTGTATTCGCTGTAAATTTCGTCGCGGAAGGTTTTGCCTTTGGCGTCAAAGATAATCACCATTGGTGAATCTGGGTAAGTTTTTATGAGGCTGCGGATCATGCTGATCACACCACGAGTGGCGTTGGTCGGATGACCGTCGCTGGTACTCATAGGTGGGATGGCGTGGAAAGCTCGGTAAAGGTAAGACGAGCCGTCTACCAAGATCATTGGGGTGTTTTGTGTTGAAGAATCCGTAGCCAAAATAAAACCTCTGAATGAATCGCAATTATTGGCATCTATTCTATGTGTTTGAGATAAGTTTTACAGTCTTAATACGCCTTCAAATGCCATTCTTATGAAATTAATGGCCTTTAATCGCTTGGCTTTTATTCATAACGAATTGACCTTTTGCCACAGATTGTGGAGCATAGGCACTTTACATTCACCTTCTCATTTTATTTTTCATAGGTAGTTCCTTTTGGCTGTTTACACTTCCCTTTCTGAATCTGACATGCAGGCCTTAGTGGCTGATTATTACTTAGGTGAACTGGTTTCTTTTCAAGGTATTTCAGGGGGTGTGGAAAACACCAATTACTTTTTAGTCACAACCACAGGGAAATACGTGGTGACCTTGTTCGAAGAGTTCGAGTTCGACGAAGTTCCCTACTTTTTAGACGTGGTTGCCCACTTAAAAGACAAAGGTTTCAATGTTCCTGCGGCGTTAATTGATATTCATGGCGAGCGCCTACGGGTAGTAAATGAGCGCCCTACAATCATTGTCGACTGCTTCCCGGGAAGTGAACTACCAGAAACCAACAAAGCCACTTGTCACCAAATGGGTGAAGCCTTAGCAAAACTGCATATTGCGGGTGAAGACTTCCCAACCCATAGGGAAAGCCATCGAGGTATGTCATGGTGGCATGAGACTAGCGAAGCCATTAAAGACGAATTAGAGCCAGAACAAGCTGGTTTACTTTTTTCTCAAATTCAAAGCTTCGATACTTTTATAGAGCAGAACAACGACTTACCGAAAACCACCATTCACGGCGACCTGTTTTACAATAACACCCTATTTAATGGTGATTCTTTATCCGCTATTATCGATTTCTATAATGCTTGCCACTCTTGGGCTATGTACGATCTGGCCATAGTGGTAAACGACTGGTGTTCAGACATTACAACTGGTGAGTTGGATATGGATAAGTATCAGGCATTATTAAAAGCTTACTTGTACCACAGAGATGTTACGGAAGCAGAAAAACAAGCTTGGCCCTTTATGCTCAAAATTGCCGCTTTACGCTTCTGGTTATCTCGCTTAGAAGCATGGCATGGAGCAAAACATGATCCCAAGCGTTTGGCTCAGCAACATGATCCTGTGGAGTTCCAACGTATTTTGGAAGCTCGTGTTCGTTACACGCCAGATTTGACCTAGAGGTCTACTATGATTCGTACTTGGTGTTGTCTCTTTATCGCCCTAAGCTTTGCTAGCCATAGTCTTGCTCACCCCCATGTGTGGGTCGACTCCGAGTATCGAATCAATATCGAACAAACTCAAATCAGTACGTTTGAAGGCACTTGGTCTTTAGACCTTTTCACCTCCACCAGCTTGATCGCCGAATACGACACGAATTTTGACGGCGCTTTTACCGGCCAAGAAAAGATAGACTTGATTGAGGTATTAACCAGCTTCGACCAATACGGCTATTTTATGAAATTAAAGTTGGATGGTAAGGACCTCATTCCTCAATCGGTGCGTGTCAAAAATATTGGCATTCGCGATCAAATGCTCTGGCTAACATTGGACGTAACGCTCCCTCAAACAATAGATTTGCAAACTTCCACTTTAAGTTTGGCCTATGGTGATGACGAACTTTATTTCGCTATGGAACCCCTAGAAGCTGGGCTTGTGCATTTATCTGGCCCGCTCTCTGAACTATGTACGCCGCTTGAGCGAGAAGCTTTTGAGACATCTGTTGCCTACTGGATTGATCTAAGCTGCCAATCTTAACGTCTTATTTTTCTTATAAGAAACCGCTACATACGGGAAACTCATCATGATAGAAAACTTCCAATGGATGCCCTTTCTACTGGCCATTACCGTCCTTACCATGAGCCCCGGAGTCGACTCCATTTTAGTGATGCGAAACGCCGCTATAGGAAACTGGCGCACTGGTTTCTTAACCAGTTTAGGTATTTGTTCTGGCTTATTTGCTCACGCCACCCTGTCGGCTTTAGGCTTATCCGTGATACTGCTCAGCTCCGCGACTCTATTTACCGCCTTTAAACTTCTAGGTGCTGCTTACCTTATTTATCTAGGAATCATGGCGCTACGCAGTGCCTACAAGCCAACTGGCATGACCTTCAGTGACCAGCCGTTAGCGAAACAATTAAATTACTGGAGCAGCTTCCGCCAAGGGCTGTTTTCGAATGTCTTTAACCCCAAACCCATTATTTTCTATATGGCATTTTTGCCACAATTTATCGACCCGAACTACTCCCCGCTTGCGCAATCTCTTTTTATGGCAGCCCTGCACTTTATGATTGCTATGGTATGGCAAACCTTGCTTGCAATAATGGTTTCCCAAGCTCGAATCTTGCTAGCACGCCCTAGGGTTGCCCAAGTCTTCGATAGTGTTACAGGTCTATTATTAGTGGGCTTTGGCATTAAACTCGCCCTCAGCCAAAGAACGTAACACCCCGTCACTCTCCATAGTCTACTCTTTAAAGCTTCACAGTAACGAAGCTAGGGAAGATACGAAATGGAACGATTTGAAAATAAAGTTGTACTTGTTACAGGCGCTGCTAGCGGCATTGGTCTCGTCACCGCGGAACAATTTGCACTAGAAGGCGCGCAAGTCATCGCTACCGATATTAATACCCAAGGACTCGAAAACGCTTTTTCAAGTGCGGCTGACAAAGGCATGAGAATTGACACTCGCTATCAGGATGTCACGGACAAAGCGAGCTGGGACAGCATGGTCGATGCCATTGTTGTTGACTACGGCCAACTTGATGTCATGTTCAATAACGCGGGAAGTGCGGACTTTGCTCTGTGCGAAAACACCACGGAGGAGCAATGGCGCTCCGTTAATGCGTTGAACGTCGACGGGGTATTTTTCGGCATGCAATCATGCATTCGGGTAATGAAAGAAAAAGGTGGAGCCATTGTTAATATGTCCTCCATTGCTGGCATCATCGGCGAACCATTACTGGCCGCTTACTGCGCAACCAAAGGAGCTGTTAGAACCATGACAAAAGCTGTGGCTATCGATTGTGCTCGTCAGGGCTACCCTATCCGAATCAACTCAATTCATCCGGGCTGGACTGAAACCGCATTAGTTAACAGCTTAATGGCTGGACTAGGAGAAGACGGTGAAGCATTTGCTTCTAAAACGATAGGTAACGTCCCCATGACACGCTTGGGTAAACCCATTGAAATTGCACGACCAGTGCTTTTTCTTGCCAGTGAGGACGCTGCTTTTATGACAGGCTCAGAACTTGTCGTTGATGGTGGCTATACCGCCGCTTAATCTGAATACTCACCTATATCCTGTAAAGCGCAGCCCTTGTTTAAAAGGGCTGCCCCCTTTAAAAATACAAACAGCTTCCTTTTAAAATACGAACCGCTTCTCTTCTCTGCATACTCAACGCTAAAAATGCGGTTGCCTAATTAATGAAAGCGGCGATTCTATTTAAATTCAACGTATCTTTCTGCTGTTTAGGTTCTCCTATCAGGCAATATGTTATACCTTTGCGGCACCTATCCCTTATTTTATAAACCATAAGATGAGGATATGTTAGCGCGACCAAAAGTGGCGCTAGTCTTGGATGGCCTAACTGGCGTACTGCTAGTGGGCTTTGGTGTAAAACCCGCATTGTGTCAGCGCTGATCGCGTTGTAAGTGCTTTTTTGGTAATTTCCTAATGAGTCTATTGATCGCAACTTGGATTAAGTTCTTCTTTTTGTTCGCCCCCTTCTTTGTTTTATCTATGTTTCTTGCACTAACCCGCGGAGAATCAGCCACCGCTAGAAAGCAAATCGCTAATAAAGCCATTATCTCGGCTGCAACCATTGCCATTGTCCTATTATTTTTCGGTGGCAGCTTATTCTCCATCCTTGGTATTACTCTAGATTCGTTCCGAATTGGTGCAGGCATCTTACTGTTTATGTCGGCATTAAGTTTGGTGAAAGATGGCACCCGCAATCATGGTGGCAATGTGCCTAGTGAAGACCGTGATGATGTCTCAGTGGTACCACTGGCCGTGCCAACCATCATTGGGCCTGCGACGATAGGTACGATTCTCGTTTATGGTGCAGAGCTGCAGGGTGTGAACCTATTTCTCGGCTTAGTTGGTTTATTATTGGCGCTTGGCTCCTTGGCGATCATCTTATATTCCGGCTCTTTGATCGAAAAAATGCTCGGTCGCACCGGCCTAAATGTATTATCGAAAATTACCGGACTCATTTTAGCAGCAATGGCTGCGCAAATTTTTATGGGCGGCCTGATGGGCTTTTTAAATCCCGTCGTCAGCTAGTTGTAAAGAGCTTACTGATTCTACATAGCGACTAGCCTTTAGCTTCTCCTTGAAGTCGAATTGTTATACCATAACAATTCGACTTCAAGTTTCTTTAGTGGGCTTTCATTATGGCGAACAAAGCCATCGTTTTGATTATCTCTTTTTTCCTTATTTCCAGCCCTCTTTATGCGGCGGCAGACTTTAACGCCTACCAAAGCTTTATTCAGTGGGTAATCTCCCAACAGGCGACCTTTCATCGCGAGTTGGTGTCTCTTGTACGCGCAATTAGCAAGGAAGGCAGCGCGGTTTTATTATGGGGATTAATGAGCTCCAGTTTCTTTTACGGCATATTTCATGCTGCTGGACCCGGACATGGTAAAGCGGTCATTTCCGCCTATATGCTCGCTAGCGATGCCCCCATGCGACGTGGGATCAGCTTGTCCTTTTTATGTGCAGGTGCCCAAGCCTTAGTCGCCATATTAGTCATTGTTGTATTAAGCCAAATTTTTTCACTAGCGGGCAAAGTCATGCCTATTACGCGCTTTTTTGAAGTGGCAAGTTTTGCTGCCGTTGGTTTGATCGGCGTTTGGATGCTAGTGCGCTTATTAAAAGGCCAATCAAGCTGTGGCCATGACCACTCAAAAGATCATCTAAATGGCAGCCACGCTCATGTTCACCATCAGCCAGAAGGGCATACTTGCTGCTCTCATCATTCCTCTTGTAGCCATAGCGCAGCGGCAGTAGAAAATAGTGCTCATGCTAAAAATGGTCATGATCATCATGAAAATAACAACCACAATGAAAGCAACACGGCGAAAAAAAGCATTTGGGTTATGGTCGCGGCAGTTGGCATTCGCCCTTGTACTGGTGCTGTTTTAGTACTGTTGTTTTCTGTCAGTACCGGAATTTTTTGGTGGGGGGTCGCCGCTACTTTTGCCATGGCACTGGGCACAGCGATAACAGTTTCTGCTCTCGCCGCTGTCAGTGTTTTTATTCGTGATGCTTCTTTTACACTCAGTAAAAAAAGCATCATTTGGCGTCAACGCCTCTCGCGGTTGTTCGGTTTTATTGCGGCGTTCACTCTTATCATTATTAGTTGCTCCATGATTTGGAGCTATCTCAGTAATACAGGAAGGGCATTCTAATGACAGAAGCTGACTCTCATAGCCACCAGCATAATCATAACGACTGCATAGCCAGTGCGTTAGCTATTGCCGAGGCAAAATGTACCGAGCAAGGACAAAGACTAACCAAAGTAAGGCGTCGTGCTCTTGAGCTTATTTGGGAAAGCCACCGCCCTTTGGGTGCTTACCAATTATTAGCCAAGCTAGTGGAAGAAGGCTTTAACTCAGCCCCTCCAACGGTTTATCGCGCCTTGGATTTCTTATTGGAAGCAGGTCTGATTCACAAAGTGGAGTCTATGAATGCGTACCTTGGCTGTACTCAAGCAGACAAGAATCACACAGGGTATTTTTTGATCTGCCAAGACTGCCATGATGTGTTGGAGTTTGATTACCAAGATATCCATTCCTCTTTGGAAAATAAGGCCGCTGCCCATGGTTTTGAGCTGCGCTCTGAAACAATTGAATTAACTGGCCGCTGCGCCTCTTGTAAAGATAGTTAAAAGGTACCCCTTTAATGAATGCTCCTCTCGTAGCGTTTGAAGATATCAGCATTGCTTTTGATGGTCGCACATTACTCGATCAAATCAGCATGACCATAGACGCTGGTGAAATAGTGACGCTTATCGGTCCAAATGGAAGCGGAAAAAGTACTCTGATTAGAACCTTATTAGGGTTACAAACTGCAACATCAGGAAAACTAACCCGCGATAAAAACTTACGTATTGGCTATATGCCACAAAAGTTGCATATAGACTCAACCCTGCCGTTAACCGTTAAGCATTTTCTTGGGCTAGTTCGTGGCGTTAATAAAGCGGATATTTTACCGACTCTGGAAAGGCTGGGGATTGCACACCTTATTTCCTCTCAAGTGCATGTTTTATCTGGCGGGGAAACCCAGCGCCTGCTCTTAGCTCGTGCCTTATTAAACCAACCTAACCTGTTGGTACTCGATGAGCCTGTTCAAGGAGTTGATGTAAACGGTCAAATTGAGCTGTATAACCTGATTGAGAATATTCGTAATGAGTTGGGCTGTGGCGTATTAATGGTATCCCATGATTTGCATTTAGTGATGGCAAAAACCGATACCGTTGTTTGTATCAACCAGCACGTTTGCTGCTCAGGTAGCCCTCAACATGTTACTGAGCACCCTGCTTACCAAGCCTTATTTGGGGTGCCAGGTTCTGAGTCCATTGCCATTTATGCTCACCAACACGACCACGTTCATGCCGAAGACGGTCATGTTGTATCTGATCCCCAACAGCATAAGCCTCACCAGCATAGCGCCAGTTGTAATCATTAATCCTATCTTAGTTTGGAGTTTGTAATAGCATGTTAGATTTTTTGCTTAAAGCCTTAGTCGGCGGGATAGGGGTTGCCTCTGTAGCAGGACCTTTAGGGGCCTTCGTGGTTTGGCGTCGTATGGCTTATTTTGGTGATACCCTTGCTCACTCAGCCCTGTTAGGTGTCGCATTAGGTTTTCTATTCGACATTAATATGAACCTAGCCATCATAGTACTATGTGTAGGTCTGGCTCTTGTATTAGTAACACTACAAAAGAAACACATCATAGCCACAGATACGTTATTAGGTATTTTGGCCCATTCGTCTTTGTCTCTAGGATTAGTCGCCGTAAGCTTTTTAGACAACATACGTATTGACCTAATGACCTATTTATTTGGTGATTTGCTGGCGATCAGCAGCAACGATATTTTATGGATTTATGGCGGTGGATTCGTCGTTATCAGCTTGTTAGTGATGTTTTGGAAACCACTACTTGCGATGACGGTGAACGAAGAGCTCGCTAAAGTAGAAGGGTATCCTGTGGAGGCTATTCGCCTTCTACTCATGCTATTGGTTGCTCTGGTGATCGCAGTAGCAATGAAAATTGTGGGCGTCTTACTCATCACCTCGTTGATGATCATACCTGCTGCCACTGCTCGCAAGCTATCTCATACCCCTGTGCAAATGGCGACTATTGCCAGTATGCTTGGCTGCATTGCGATTTGTGGCGGTTTATGGGCTTCTTACCAATGGGATACCCCAACAGGACCAAGTGTGGTTGTCTGCGCAACATTCCTGTTTTTAATGGCCTATTCTTTACCTCTGAAGCGCCTTATTGCTCATAAATAAAAACAACCAAAGCATATTAAGCCCCCGCATTTTGCTTAATATGCTTTTTTATTATGTGTATGTAATATTAATGGTGTGTATTATGTCTAATTGTAACTATACAAAGAGTTCACAGTTGTTGAGAGCGAACTATAACTAAAAATCACTCGGAGTAATCTATGCTAGGAATTGCCACCATTCGGGGCCGACTCACGGCCAGTTATATCGTCCTATTGGCCTTTTTATTAGTTGTTATTGGTCTTTCCGCATCTCGGTTCCAACAAGTCTCCAGTCATATCAAAGACATAGTGGAAGAGAATGCTGCCCTAGTAGAACTCACCAATGAGCTAAACATTAACGCCGAAAGCCTCGCTAGCCGTTTATTACTGCTGTTTGTTGTTGATGAGCGAGATTCACGAGTTGCTATTTATAAAGAAATTGACTCTCACAATGGTCAAATGGACGCTGGTTTAGAAGCCATGTCAAAGCTTATTCAAGCAGAAGACAGCTCCGTTATTGATTCCCTTAAAGCACAAAAAGATATTTATCAGGCCGCTTTACAATCAACAGTTGAGGCACTGGAATTTGGAGAGCTTGCCGATGCAAAAGCCATGATGTCAGGCACAACTCAAAATGAATTAAACAAATTTGTCGCCCAAGCACAGGCTCTTGCTGAACAAAAGCAGGCCATGATGCAACTTCGTCAAAACGAAGTATTGTCTGAGTCTGAGGGTGCCATATTGATCATTATTGGGGTAGGCATTATTGCTTTGCTAATAGGTTCTATTATGTCTGTGCTCATCACTCGCAGCATAGTTAACCCATTAGAAGAAGTGGGTGAACTGTTAAACCGTGTTGCTAAAGGCGACCTTTCACAAGCTATCAAGATTAGCCCGAAAGGAGAAATCGGCAAACTGGTCACCAGTGTAAAAAGTATGCGTACTAGCCTAGCAGATGTAGTAGAGAAGATTGACTCTAGTGCACAAACGGTAGTTGATGCGGTATCAAATATCCGCAGTAATGTTTCTAGCGTACAACAAGGCTCAAACAAGCAAGAGTCTATGGCCAATGATATTCAAGAGTCCGTTGACGAACTCTCTAGAGGCGTTAGCACTATGGCGGAACACGTGACGGTTTCGCATGATCAAGCAGAAGCGGCCCATGAATTAGCCAAGCATGGTAAACAGATCATCAGTGCTGCTGCTAGTGATATCACTTCCGTTGCCAGTTATATTGAAGAGACATCTCATTCTGTAGCGGAATTAAAAGAAAGCGCCAGTACTGTAGCAGCCTTTGTTGACAATATTCGCGACATTGCCGAGCAAACCAATCTATTAGCACTTAACGCTTCTATTGAAGCCGCGCGTGCCGGTGAAACTGGCCGAGGTTTTGCGGTAGTTGCGGATGAAGTTCGTAATCTTGCCAACAACACTTCTACAGTCACTGAATCTATTGATAAAGTCATTACCTCTATTGCCAGCCTGTCAGTTCAGGTTTCTGATGAGATGGAACAGGGACAAGAAAAAATGCGCCACGGCGTCGCGCAAATACAAGATGTAGTGGCTCCTTTGACACAACTAGAACAGGATTCAAAAGTGTCACTCAATAGCTTAGATGAGTTATCAGGCCTAGCTCAACAGCAATCAACCGAAGCAAATGATATTGCCGAGCGCATCACCCAAATAGTAGAAGTGACCACAGAAAACGGGCAGACTTCTCTGCACCTAACCTCATTAACCAATGACTTATCAGGTGCAGCAGAGCAGACCAAACAAGCGACTTCTACCTTCACTTTACCAAAGTAATTAGAAGCTCCTCACTTCCAAGGTACTCGTAGAAAAGCTTAATAGGTTATGGCCTGATAAGCTTTTTTTAGGCCCCTTACTTTCATCATGTCTGCCGCTATGGGCGGATAACCCCCATTATCGTCGGGCACTCATCAGCACTCGGCCATCCTTTATATAACTATTCTTAAAGGCAATATAGTTTAAAAAGCACCCTAGAAGATTCTCCATACAACCCCTAAGCATGAAACGCAAAAGAGTTAAGGAAATAAAAACTAAATAGAAGATTCGGCACAAAAAAGAGCCATCTTCAAAAGATGGCTCAACGAGGATAATGGGGAAGCTAAGCAGTACTTATAGGGTTAACGCTTAGCAAAGAAGTGATCTAGGGAGAAACTACCAGGTCCTTTGTACATTAAGAACAAGGCAGCAGCCATCCATGTAGCGTGCGTTGCATACGCATCTGGATACACAAATATCTGAATAACAAGCGTCATCATGACAATACCGAAGCTTGCTAGGCGAGTAAATAAGCCAGTAAGAATTAGAATCGGCAGTAAATGCTCACCTATTGTGGCTAACACGGCAGCAATCATAGGCGGAATAAGGGGTAGGTCATATTCGTATTCGAATAAAAAGCCTGTCGTCTCCGCAAGACGAGGCCAACCAAATTCTGCATTCATTGCGATTATATCTAACTTAAAGCCTTCTATCTTAGTTTGACCAGATTTCCAAAAAACAGCCGCAATGGCAAAACGTGATAGAAACAAAATCACTGATTCAGGTATCTTACGAAAGAGAGCTTCACTTTGAGCATTAATAAAGTTAACGAGAGAGAGCATAGTGACATCCTTAGTTATAATATTTTATCGCATTGATTGAGCGTAATTTGTTCGCTTGCTATTAGGTAATAGCAGTTATGACTTTCCATTGAATCAACTTCGCCAGTACTTCCCCTAAATCAAATGTTTCTGACTCTGGCAGCGCCTCCTCTAAGTTTTTATTTTGAGTAAGCCCTTTAATAAATAAAGCCTCGTCCCTTGATAGTACATGTAACTGACTATATAAGTGAGACTTTACTAAAAGTAAGTACTCAGCTTTATTAATATCGATTTGATTTAGGCTTTGCTGATCGTCACTAAAGTGAGCTCGATACAAGGAGCCAAGCGCAAAAGGCGACTCTAGAATTTGTGTTGTAGGAGGTAAACTCAACGTCAACCCACTCGGGTCTTCTACAGAACTAAAAGCCTGTGAAATAGCTTCATGCTCCAGCGTCTCGAACTCTTCACTGTTGGTTAACGTCAGCATAGCATATTCAAGAGCGGCCAAATCTGCGAGAAACGGGACACCTTTCGCAGGCTCAAATTGACGAATAAAGTCGGAAAAATTACCGCCATATTCACTGATAACAGGGCTATTTGGCTGGTTCTCCATCACGTATACACGAGCCATAGCATGGAAAAACTCTTCTCCTACAACCGTCCGGCTGACGGGAAAAATATCCCCTAAAGCATCAACCAAGGACACCACCACATTATTCCGATAGACGTTCATTCGGGCTTCTTGCTCGGCAAGTGTGGCAGCACTCATCTCATTGTAAAATCCAGTGTCATCGGAAAATAATGCCGCTTTAAACAACTTATTCACAGCCTTGCTCCTCGACGAAACATATCATCTCGGATGCTATCGGCTTTATGCGCTTCTTCAACCAGCTCTTTCATGGCGGGTAAATTGCCATCCCGCTCAATTAAGGTCGGGCAATTGCCAGCCTTCACTAAAGCATATTGATACAGAGACCAAACATCTTCAGGTACAGGTTCATCATGACTGTCTATTTTCAAAGGCACTAAGGCATTAGTGTCTGTGGTGTGGCCAGCCAGATGAATTTGTCCTACTGCATGGACGGGGAAAGCCTCTAGGTAGTGATAAGGATTGTGTCCATGATTATGACAAGAGACTTCAATATTATTCACATCTAGCAGTAAACCACAGCCCGAGCGCCGACTCATTTCCGTAATGAAGTCGATCTCGCTCATTTCACTGCGATTAAACTGGAAATAGGTAGAAGGGTTTTCGATCAGTACTTTGCGTTGTAAGAAATTCTGCAAAATATCTATGTGATCACACACTTTTTGCAACGTGGCTTCATCATAAGCCACAGGTAAAAGGTCATTGAGAAAAGTATCGTGTGTTGACCAAGCCAAATGTTCAGAGAAGACTTCTGGCTGAATATCCTTTACAAGTTGAGCGACTCGCTTCAAGTGCTCCATATTGATGTCTTGTTCGCCACCAATAGAAAGGCCGACACCATGCACGGTAACAGGGTAATGTTCGCGAATTTTTCGCAAATAATACTGGGCAGGGCCACCCTTACTTAAATAGTTTTCGGCATGAACTTCAAAAAAGCCTACGCTAGGTCGCTCAGCTAAGATGGGAGCATAATAAGCAGGTTTTAGACTAATGCCAGTGTGAGATAAAAAGGTATCCTCTAAGCCGCTAGAAAAAGGGGATTCTACGGCTTGAGGAGACGAAGGTTCTGAAAGAACGTGAGACATAAAAATTGTCTATTCTTAGAACGCTTTAAGTTGACCGAAGCCAGTAGAAGAAGTTTCAGACTTCATTTCAGTACAAGTGCCAGCTGGAACAAGTTTCCATGCATTTGCTTGATAATCTGTTTTAGATGTACCTGCACAAGATGTACCTGGGCCTGCTGCACAGTCATTTTGACCTGCTAAAGAAACGCCGTAACATTTTTCTTTACTTGCTGCTTGTGCAGGTACTGCAACAGCAGAAATAGCAACAGCAGTACCAAGTGCAAGAGCCAAAGATGCTTTTGTATTTTTCATAATTAAATCCTCTTTAATAAAATAAATGACATTATTGTCAATGAGTTATATCGCTAGATAACAGATCACTCTGCTACGTTTATTACTTACCACTTCATTTAAACGCTTAATTTCTGTTACAAACCTTTGACGTACTGAGCTTAAACAATCTTACACAAAGAATTTATTTTTTTTCGTCATTATTTGTTTCTTCACCATTTCCCTTTACGTAGAACTTAGAGAGATCACGTAAGCCTTGCATCTGTTGGGAAAATAAACGACAGCTCACACACATAGTAGTGTGGATGCCAAGAGCAACTTTCTCTTTCGTGCTCAAAGGACGATCCAATTTTTCAGATAGTAGCTCTGTTGCTCTCTTGCAATTCATCATTTCGATTTTTCTGCCTGATACCAGTTGTCTTCTAAACATTCCCTTAACCGCAAACGAGCACGATAAAGAATGACATTAAGGTTACTCACTGTTAGCTCTTCGTTATGGCAGATTTCTGGTGTTTCCATTTCCAAAAATTCTCGCATCATAAATAAGCGACTGTATTTTTCAGGTAATGCATTTAAGCAAGCATCAAAAACTCGCCAAAAATGATTGTTTTCTACACCATGCTCAGGCTGATCCCATTTTTGAGGGCGCTCGCTTTTTTGCCAATGGCCATTCTTCTTGAACAGCACATCAATCAGCTCATCGCCGTTTAAATTGGCACCTTCCTCTAACTCACTGGCTGCGGTGTAACGTTTTTCCTTACGCAACAAATCAATCAACTTATTCTTCAATATAGAGAACACCCAAGTTTTAAATGCCGACTGGCGCCCAAACTTTTCTATATTTTGATAAGCAGAAATAATGGCCTCTTGGACCGCGTCTTCCGCTAGTTGACTATCTCGCACTTGCAGCTGCGCAAACTTTATCATTTGCATGCGCAAATCTTCCATGAACACTGCATCATGAAACATAGCAGCCGATTCTTTACCGTCAGTATTTGACGATGAATGAGCATCGAGCATTTTAACCTCAGCTTTCACTTAATTAGTTAGACGCAAGAAGGTCTAACCTTCTTACAAAAATTAATCTTTTTTATTAAAGGAAGGTACGAACAAGTCCACTGGCTTCAGCGTGTGGATAAACCTTTATTATTCGAGGCAAGCTTCGTAGTCCAATATGAACATACTGGCCAGAAGCTTAACAAAGAATAAAAAGCGTTTAGCCCACGCCCTTCGGGTCTTTCAGAGAAATGGTCTCTCTGCGTTAAGAGTAATTGAAAGGTATTAACATTCCTGCTCACTCTTGCCTTGATAGACCGTTTCTCTGATAAGACTGAAGCTCAGAAGACTTATTCACACCTTCCTTAGTCCCTGTGCTTAGTGGGGTTTTTATTCAGATAGTTCACTTTCTGCTAAATATTCGTCTTTTAATTTTACGTAGTTCAAACCTGCATATTGAAAATATTCAATTTCTGCCTTACTTAAAGGCCTAGCTTGCTTAACAGGCGAGCCCATATATAAATAGCCAGACTCAAGGCGTTTACCCGGCGGTACCAAAGAGCCTGCGCCAATAATGACCTCATCTTCAATAACAGCGCCATCTAAAATGGTCGTACCCATACCCACTAAGACTTTATTGCCGATTGAACAACCATGCAGCATAGCCATATGCCCAACGGTTACATCATCACCAATGGTTAATGGGTGACCTTCCGGCTTGTAAGTACTGGCATGGGTAATGTGTAGGCAGGAATTGTCTTGGATACTGGTGCGAGCCCCAATACGAATGCGGTGCATATCACCACGAATTGCGACCAAAGGCCAAACCGAACTGTCATCACCAATTTCCACATCGCCAATGATCACAGCGCTATCATCAACCCATACTTTATTGCCTAATTGAGGCATCTTACCTCGAAACGATTTCATCACCATATATCCTCTCTATGGACATTTTGTGTCAAAAAGATAAGAACTATCGACTTAAATAGCTATTTAGAGATTGAAAAAAGACAAAGACCACATATCTTATATGGCAGACCTCTTACAAACTCAGCAGCAAATAAACGAATTAACAACGCCCGACATAATACGGCGCTAAATGAATCAAAAGGATAACATGATATGTCATCATCTGTGTGGAGCGCGACCAGCCTACCCAATTTCTCAGGTCTAGAAATCGCCAAGATTGAAACAGACCTAGAGCAACTACTAGAAGCCAACCAAAAAGGCATAGATAAGCTAGTAAAAGAAAATGCTAATCCAACATGGGCAAGCCTTGTCTTACCTTTAGACCAACTACATGATGATCTACATAACTTTTGGTCACCAATCAGCCATTTAAACTCAGTGAAGAACTCGGCCGAAATCCGCGAAGCCTATAATGCCTGCTTGCCTAAGCTTACCCAATATTACACAGAGCTTGGCCAAAACAAGGCACTGTACGAAGCTTATAAAGCCTTAGCTGAAAGCCCTGCGGCAAAAGAGTTAACACAAGCTCAAACCGAAGCGCTCACTCAAACGATTCGTGACTTTGAGCTATCCGGTGTTGGTCTAGAGGGCGAAGCTAAAAAACGCTACGGCGAAATTAGCCAGCGCCTTTCTGAGCTAGGCAGCCAATTTGGCGAAAACGTTCTTGACGCGACTCAAGCATGGAGCAAGCTAATCACAGACGAAAGTGAACTAAGCGGCTTACCAGAGTCCGCCCTTGCACAAGCAAAACAAATGGCCGAAGCCAAAGAGCAAGAAGGTTGGTTATTTACGCTCGACCTCCCTTCTTACATCCCTGTGGCGAGCTATGCAGATAATGCTGCACTAAGAGAAGAAATGTATCGTGCTTTTTCAACTCGTGCTTCAGACCAAGGGGGCGATGTGAAATTTGATAACGCACCTTTGATCGACGAAATTCTCGCCCTACGCCATGAAATGGCTGAAATTTTAGGCTTTGAAAACTACGCTGAATTGTCAGTAGCAACCAAGATGGCAGACAATGGTCAACAGATTATCGACTTCTTACAAGACCTTGCCGATAAGTCAAAACCTTCGGCAGAACAAGATCTTGAACAGCTCAAAAAATTTGCCAAAGAAGAGAATGGTGTCGATGAACTGAATGTATGGGACATCACCTACTACTCAGAAAAACTGCGTGAGCATAAGTATTCCATCTCCCAAGAAGAGTTACGCCCTTACTTCCCGATGAACAAAGTTTTGTCTGGATTGTTTCACGTGGCACAAACTTTATTTGGCATTGAAATTCGCGAAGAAACAGAATTCGATAGTTACCATAAAGATTTACAGCTGTTCACTATCAGCAAAAATGGCACAGACATTTCTCGTTTCTACCTAGACCCTTATGCCCGCGAAGCAAAACGTGGTGGAGCTTGGATGGACTCTTGCCGTACTCGCCGCCGTTTAAGTGATAACCAGCTTCAGCTGCCCGTCGCCTACCTAGTATGTAACTTCACACCACCAATTGGTGACAAGCCAGCTTTATTAACTCACAACGAAGTCACCACCTTGTTCCATGAGTTCGGTCATGGTTTACACCACATGCTAACTCAAGTGGATGTTTCAGCTGTCTCAGGCATTAATGGTGTGGCTTGGGATGCTGTCGAGCTACCAAGTCAATTCATGGAAAACTGGTGTTATGAGCCAGAAGCCTTAGCTCATATTGCAGGCCATTTTGAAACCAACGAGCCATTACCAAATGACCTGTTAGAGAAGATGCTGGCAGCGAAAAACTTCCAGTCAGGCATGCAAATGGTTCGTCAATTAGAGTTCTCTATGTTCGATTTACGCCTACATAAGGAGTATCAAGCTGGAATTTCTGTGCAAGCCTTATTGAATGATGTGCGCAGCAATATTGCAGTGACAACACCGCCTGAATTTAACCGCTTCCAAAATAGCTTCTCGCATATTTTTGCCGGCGGCTATGCGGCAGGGTATTACAGCTACAAATGGGCAGAAGTACTCTCTGCGGATGCTTTTTCCAAGTTTGAAGAAGAAGGCATTTTCAATGTCGATACTGGGGCTCACTTCCGTGATACCATATTGGCAAATGGCGGGTCACGTTCGGCGGCAGAATTATTTGCCGAGTTCCGTGGTCGTGAGCCAAGTACAGACGCTTTATTACGACACAGTGGCATTGCAGCATAACCCTGCTGACCGATAGCTCTGTTCAAAAAACAATAAGCGGCGGCTTTTTTCTAGGGTGATTTCCTTAGAGAAAACGCCGCTTTTTTGAGGGTAAAAAATGACAGTAAAACGTTTTATTGCTGGTGCAGTCTGCCCACGTTGTAGCGAAATGGACAAGATTCGTGCATGGCGTAGCGATGAAGAAGAAAAACAGTACCGTGAATGCATTAGCTGTGGCTATGAAGATGCACAATCCACCAAGATAGAAGCTCAATCTCCCGAGCTTCCTACTAGGGTGAATACACCACACACTTCAGAACCTGCTGCAGAAGAAATGGTGATCAACTTTATCCCTAACCCGGGAACCACAAAACATTGAGAGAGGTGTGAACAATAAAGAGTGGGTCACAGGCTGATGCCTGTGGACTTGTTCGTACCTTCGTTAACCTATTCATTATACGAATAGATAGCTTCAAAAAAATTGGCTTTTTATTTTCTTCTCTTTGCTAGAAGATGGGTGATCAAGTTTGTTATGGATCGCCTTTTCGGCAAGGAGAAGTTTATGATTTTGCACGATTATCTACCTTCGGGTAACGGCTATAAAATACGTTTACTATGCGCCTGCTTAGGCCTAAAGCCCACCTTGAAAGAATATGACATCACCAAGGGCGAAACTCGTACAGAGGAATTCTTAGCCATTAGCCCAAACGGCAAAATCCCTGTTCTTGAACTAGATAACGGTGAATGCCTAAGCGAAAGTAACGCTATTCTCCTCTACCTCGCTGAAAAATATGAATCACCTCTTCTACCTAGCAAGCCCATAGAAAAAGCAGCGGTCTATAAATGGTTGTTCTGGGAGCAATACAGTCATGAGCCGAACATCGCTTCACCTCGCTTCTGGCTTACGCACGACGCCATGGACGAATTAAAAGAGCAGATGCTACCTAATCGTATTAAAGAGGGAAATGCGGCTCTTAAGCTCATGAATGAAACCCTCGAACTCCAGACCTTCCTTGCAGGTGAAAAGATCACCCTTGCTGATATCTGCTTGTTTGCTTATACCCATGTGGCAGAGGAAGGTGGCAGCTATGATTTAGGCCAGTACCCGAATATTCTACGCTGGATTAGCACCATAGAATCCATGGACTGGTACGTGCCCATCTCCCAGCACTAAAGTGACAAGAGTTAAAGAACGTAAAGTTAACCAAGGTCAACTCGTACCTTGGTTAACAATGAGTTAGCAATAAAGCAATGTTCGTGGGATAAGTGATGGAGCTCTTCTAATAGCTCACGACCCGGTTCCTCTCCAACAAAAGTCACTTCTGGCTTTAACACGACCTCAGTCATCATCATTTTACCGCTCTCACCTACTGCTAAGGTGCCGATTGCTCGATCAATGTAA
This sequence comes from Marinomonas sargassi, assembly GCF_025716875.1. Classification (GTDB taxonomy): domain Bacteria; phylum Pseudomonadota; class Gammaproteobacteria; order Pseudomonadales; family Marinomonadaceae; genus Marinomonas; species Marinomonas sargassi. The sequence continues at coordinate 585,789 of NZ_JAOVZB010000001.1, forward strand.
TGATCTACTACCAGCTTTTTTCGAGAGGCGAAATCAAGGAAAAACAGCATATGACAGCTTGAGACGGAAGCTACAAAGGCTTCTTCAGGGTCGACGTTTTCAGCTATGGACAAGGGAATAGGCACAATATGGGGAGAGGAAGAAGCAGGCACGACAACGCCACCTTCAAATTGCCATTCATGGGCGCGGCTGTATTTCTTATCAATAAAGTTTTGTGAACCCCTTTCCCAAACTACCCTAGCAAAATATTCCGACATACCAACTCCCTCTTAATGCAGCAATAAAGCAGATTCTATTCAGGCTGATTAAGGCCTAATTCCTTCTGCAACTTTTTCGTAAGTCCTAACGACACTAAACGATAAGACTCTTCTATGTAGTATTTAAGTGCATCATCACGTTGAGGGGAATCATCGTATTGTTGAATCCACTTCAAGCCACGAGACGCCATGTAGGGTGCTGGCTTATAACCTTCTTCCCCACTTAAAATTTGAAAGTTAAGTTCTGAGGCTTTAAAGGTAAAAGCACCTCGGCCTTCTTCCCCCCAACCTCCAATAGCAAACACTTTACCGCCCACTTTCCAGACATGCGCACCGCCCCATTGAACAACGCTGCTTGTCGCTGTCATGGCACCACAAAACTGATTGAACTCTTCATAGGTCATGTTTTCCCTCCAACACCTTCGCCCTATCTCGCTACTAAAGCTAACGGGCTTCTTTCACGCCCACCATGAGTAAAACACACTGCAGATGAACTTGCATTATGATTAAAATCGCATCATTATACTGTATATATATACAGTATAATTTATCAAAAAGGCCATGCAATGTCTCAACATAGTAGTCTAAAAATCATTCAGCAAAATGCCTTTAACTCCCCTATCAAGGGCCGTGGTACAGGTAATAATATAGCTGGACGATTTGCTATTACTGAGGTCGAGCTGGATGAAAGCGATGAACTGATTGCCGAGTTAGAAACTTCCTCGATAGAAACCCAAGTACGCTACGAAAGAGCGAAGAGTATTATTTCCCGAAATAACTCCCCTGATGTACCTTTTAGACAATCCATTAATCCATACAAGGGATGTGAGCACGGCTGCATTTATTGCTTTGCTCGCCCTACCCACGCCTATTTGGACTTATCTCCCGGTTTAGACTTTGAAACTAAACTGGTGGCAAAAACCAATGCGCCTTTTTTATTTGAAGAGGAACTTGCCCACCCTAGCTATCGTTGTGAGCCCATTGCTTTAGGTATCAATACGGATGCTTACCAGCCAATAGAAAAGCAATTAGGTATCACCAGACAATTGCTTGAAATCGCTCTCGCCCATCACCAACCCATATCCTTAATTACCAAGAGTACGCTGATTTTAAGAGACTTAGATTTACTTGCAGCTATGGCTGAAAAGAAGCTGGTGCACGTGGCAATAAGTGTCACCACGCTAGACAATGATTTAAAGCGTTTATTAGAACCAAGAACAGCATCGGGGAAAACTCGTCTCAAAATCATCAAGGCACTACGCGATGCCAATATTCCCGTCACGGTTTTAGTGGCACCTGTTATCCCTTTTATCAATGATCATGAACTTGAAGCCATTGTGGCGGAATCGGCAAAGGTCGGAACACAGTCCATTCATTACATCATGCTACGCCTGCCCCACGAAGTCGCACCTTTGTTTAAAGATTGGCTGGAGCAACATTACCCAGACCGAGCCGACCATGTATTGCAACGCATCATGGATATGCGGGGAGGAAAACTGTATGACAGTCGATTTGGCAAACGCATGACAGGAGAAGGTATTTTTGCAGACGTGATTAACCAACGCTTTCATTTGGCACGAAGAAAGTACGGATTAGATAACCACAGATTAAGTTCACTTAATTGTAGAAACTTCTCTGTTCCCACTAAAAAAGGGGATCAAATCCCCTTATTTTAAGATTTTTCCTAGAACCTAAATATTACTCAACAACGAAAGGGATAACCGGGCAGTTCACCACAATATCCGTACGCTCAATGGTAACTAACCCCTGATCTTCGGCAATGAAAATAGCCTCTTCTGACTTAAGATCATAGGCTTGTGATGGATCTTTCCAAACCACAGCATACATGATCCACAATGGAGAATAAGCACGGTTTTCACTCAAGTATCCTAAAGGCTCTGGCGCCGAAGGAAAAACGGTTCGATCTTGCTCTTTATTTGGAAAAGCATACACCCTTTCCAACGCTGTTTTTACGTGCGGTGGTTTGGGGTAACGAGGAATGGCATCTTTTAATCTAGGGGCATAGTTGGCGTTCATCGCTTTTGCCATCTCACGATCAGACACATCCGTCGTAACATACAAAACGTCTTTACCTTCATACCATGCTTTTAAAACAGGAAAGCTTACTTGCTGATTTTTTGGAGCACTTGTGCAAGCACCGAGCAAAAGCGCTAACGTAATAAAGCAGATCCCTTTAAAAAACATACTAACCTCTATTCTTTTTCTTTTATGGAATATAACTTATACAAAAGCGGTGAGTAATAGCAAACAAGCATTCACTTCCCAATACAAATTTCATTGACTCTCTAATGGATTCAAGTTGAGCCATTATTTTCTTAAGACAATAGGTGAGCTTAATAATTCCAATCAACTTTATATAGTGACTGATTGAAGTATCTATACGTGACATTAAAATTCAAGATAGAAGACGCACTAATCGTTCAAACGAAATGCCACCACCTCTTCCGCTCTCATTGACTTAGCGTAGTACCAGCCTTGGTGGATGTAAAAGCCTAACTCCTGCATTTTTACAGCATCTTCTTCCGTTTCAACACCTTCGGCAATACAAATAATACCTAGCTCTTTAATCAACAAAAATACGGATTTCAAAATAGCGGTATTTTTATCCTTATCTTCAATAAAAATTTTATCCGTTTTTATCATGTCAAAACTGAATTCAGACAAATAAGACAAGCCTGAATATTCCACCCCAAAGTCATCGATAGCAAACCGAACACCATTGGTTTTGAGAATATTCATATGCGCCTTAATGCTTTTCTTCATGGACATTAGGTTCTCGTCTTCCGTGACTTCTAAAATGATTCTCGATCTAAAGCGCTTATCTAACTTAAGTAAGCTTTTAACAAATACTTTACTTTCAAGGTGACGGCTAGAGATATTAATTTGAAAGCTATTTTCCTTAATAAAGCTATCATCGAAATTATTTTCAATTTGTTCTATCTGGATAATAGTGTGCTCTATGCTTAAGTCTAAATCTTTTATTTTATCGACACTGTCTTTTGCATTAATCCGGTCTCGGCTTCTTAAAAAAACCTCAATAGAAAAAACTTCTTGTTTTCTAACATCAATAACTGGTTGATATTCATTGTAATAATGATGATTTTTGATTTTCCTACGCAGAATGGTTCTATCTATTGCTCTCACCCATTTCGGTATAATTAGGAAATATAAAACGATAAATAATAGAATTGAGAGGGGGATGAAAAACACACTCGGAGACGAACTATAGTCCCTTGGGCTTACGATATAGTGAATATTCCTAACGTGATCCGATTGAGCAAAAGTATCCAGCATCACTTTGCGACTATTGGTGATGCTAAAACCCAAGTCATTAAGCAGAATATCATCAAGGCTGTCGCGTTTTATAACGACATTATATTCAAAGTCGCCCTCTGATTTTTTAATCACATAGATAGGCATTTGTAACGAATTAATAGTGTGCGGGCCTGTCATCAAAAAGCCGTCATGGGGTTTCGGCGCACGAACTAATACTCGTTCATCTTCTCCCCAAGAGTTACAGACTATCTCCCCAACCTTGCCTTTCTTTTCCACCACACCAAACTCAATTGCGCCGGTAATGTTGAATAACTCTTTGCGCATATGAATGATGAAATCACGGTGACAAACACCTTCGTAAGTTTCGGATACATCAGATAAGTAGGAGGTAACAGAGTCTAAGTAGGTTTCCACTCGTTCAACATACAATTCTTGCTTTCTCTCATACTCTATTTCTGCTGCTTTCTGGCTCAAATCACGTTCAACGGTATAGAGTGAAACAACAACAATTAAGGTAGAAAAAACATTAAGAAGAATGGTTAGCAATGTCTTGAATAACGGAGACATAAATGACCTTACAGCGCTGACTAGCAATACACTATGTAATTGCAGTTTTTAGTAACTTTTACATTTATATCAAGATACGAAAAAAAAATATATTTTTTACTCCATATATTTAATATATAAAAAAAATTAATCTCCCCACCAGCTTATATAGACAAGTATCGCCTCTTAGTCTGTAAATCATTAATAAGAATCATATTTATTTTCACAGCCCAACTAGACAATTTCCTCCCTTTGTCTAATTACCCAGCCAGCAAATTTAAACTGTCATTTTTTCGACTTTTTTTTGACTTATCTAGATAACTAAATTGTCACAATTCCTTTCTAAGATCGCTCATCAAAGTTACTTCGATATGAACGGCTGAGAGAGTAATCACAATGAGCATCATTGAAATTGATAAAGTTACTAAGCACTTTTCCAAAGAGATTCATGCGTTAAAAGATATCAGTTTAACCATCGAGAAAGGTGAAATGGTTGCGCTCATTGGATCATCTGGATCAGGTAAATCTACTCTAATGAGACATGTATCGGGCTTAACCTTAGCGGATAAAAACAGTCAGTCTGCTATCAAGGTTCTCAGCAACTCGATTCAGCAAGGTGGTAAGTTAGATCGCAATATCCGCACCTCTCGCGCGCAGATCGGTAACGTTTTTCAGCAATTTAATCTCGTTAATCGTTTAAGTGTACTAACCAATGTGATGATAGGCGCACTTTCTCGCACCCCCAGCTATCGCAGCTTATTAGGCCACTTCACAACGGAAGAAAAACACTTGGCTTTAGAAGCACTAGAACGGGTCGGCTTAAAAAATGTGGTATTAAAAAGAGCATCTGAATTATCTGGCGGCCAGCAGCAACGTGTTGCCATTGCTCGCGCTCTCATGCAGAAAGCCGAAGTCATCCTTGCTGATGAACCTATTGCCTCACTAGATCCAGAATCCTCCCGCCTTGTTATGCAAACTCTCAAAGACATTAATGAAAAAGACGGTATTACCGTTGTTGTCACCTTGCATCAAGTCGATTACGCACAAAAGTATTGCCGCCGCGCAGTTGCCCTGAAAGACGGAGCCATTTTTTACGATGGTCAAATTCAGCACCTAAACGACGATCTACTTGCCTCTCTTTATGGTGCTCAACATACACCAGAAGAAACGTCTACAGAGCTAGACATGAAAGATTTAAATGGAATCTTACTCGCAGAAAATGGACGCATAAACCCTAAAGAAAACCATTCACTATTAAATTAATTACTGGAGTTGTGTTATGAAACTGAAAAGGTTATTTGCAAAGGCAGCCTCTGTAGCGACATTAGCTACTTTCCTGTCTGTGCCATTTACAGCACAAGCAGAAGAAGTTAAGTCATTAAACTTTGGCATTATCTCTACTGAGTCTTCTCAAAATTTAAAAACAGTATGGATGCCTTTCTTGAATGACATGTCTGAAAAACTAGGCATGGAAGTCAAACCTTTCTTCGCTTCTGATTATGCAGGTGTTATTCAAGCAATGCGCTTTGATAAAGTTGACCTTGCTTGGTTAGGCAACAAATCAGCACTAGAAGCCGTAGATCGTTCTGGCGGTCAAATCTTCGCTCAAACCGTTGATGTAACAGGCAACCCTGGTTACTGGAGTCTGTTGTTGGTCAACAAAGACAACGACAAAATCAACTCTCTTGATGACATGTTCAAATACAGCAAAGAGCTGACTTTTGGTAACGGTGATCCAAACTCTACATCGGGCTTCCTAGTACCTAGCTACTATGTATTTGCACAAAACAACGCGGATCCTAAAAAAATCTTTAAGCGTATGACTAACGCAGGTCACGAAAGCAACTTCCTTGCTGTTGCAACAGGCCAAGTGGATGTAGCAACAAACAACACTGAAAACGTGTCTCGCATCAAGGTCACTCACCCAGATAAATTCGATAAAGTAAAAGTCATTTGGAAGTCTCCACTTATCCCATCTGACCCTATCGTTTGGCGTAAAAACTTGCCTGAAAGTGCAAAAGGCAAAATTTATGACTTCATGATGAATTACGGTAAATCAAACGATGCATCTGAGTTAGCTACCCTAGAAGCACTTCAGTGGGCTCCTTTCAAAGCGTCTAACGATGATCAGCTACTACCGATTCGTCAGCTTGCTCTTTTCAAAGAGCGTCTAACGCTAATCAACTCAAACATGTCTGCAAAAGACAAAGCGACAAAAGTTCAAGCACTGGATGACCAGTTAGCAGAACTAGGCCGCCGCATGGATGCTATTGCCGCAGCAAAAGCGAATTAATCTAAATTTTTAAAGCTTTTGTTAAATGCACATGGATGTGTTGCGGATAGAGAGGCAAGCCTTATTGGTTAAGTCTCTCTATCCACTCTTTACAACCACCCAATGCCATTGAGATATAAGATGAACGACATCACTGCAAACGAGCTTGTTAACAAGCCTTTTAATTGGGTCTCTGCCATTAGCTGGGCGGTACTTTTCATGTTACTCAGCTGGGGTTGGAGCGCTGCAGAAATGAACCCACTGGTCTTGATCAAAGACAGTGACAACATGCTCGAATTTGCTCAGGATTTCTTCCCGCCAGATTTTCGAGACATTTCCTACTATCTAGATGAAATGGTCATCACCCTACACATTGCCCTTTGGGGAACCGTTCTCGCCATTATTTTTGCTGTACCTTTTGGCCTAATGAGTTCTGAGAACATGGCACCTGTTTGGGTTTACCAACCTGTTCGCCGCGTGATGGATGCCGCTCGTGCGATTAACGAAATGGTATTTGCCATGCTGTTTGTTGTGGCGGTTGGACTTGGTCCATTTGCTGGCGTGATGGCGCTGTTTATTCATACCACAGGCGTATTAGCCAAACTGTTTTCTGAAGCCGTAGAAGCCATTGACCCTCGCCCTGCAGAAGCCGTTCGAGCCACAGGCGCTAATAAGTTAGAAGAAATTCTCTATGGCGTGATTCCACAAGTTTTGCCTCTATGGATTTCATACTCCCTATATCGTTTTGAATCGAATGTACGCTCAGCGACCGTTGTCGGCATGGTCGGTGCCGGTGGTATTGGTGTCATTCTTTGGGAAAGCATGCGTGGTTTTAACTTCCAACAAACCTGTGCCGTGATGATCGTCATCATAATTTGTGTCGTCATTATTGACCTTATTTCGGTGAAACTAAGACGCTTATTTATCTAATTTTTTTGCTCTTAAATTTGTATAGACAAGAAGAGAAAAGAAAAATGGCCATTTATTTAGACATTGCCCTACAGCTTAAAAACGAGATTCATCGGGACTATGAATCTGGCGACCTATTACCGCCAGAACAGAAGCTCGCACAGCGCTTTGCTGTGAATCGTCATACGGTCAGACGTGCTATTGATGAGTTGGTTCAAGATGGTTTAATCAAACGCTTCCAAGGACTAGGCAACCAAGTCACGCAGCCAGCCATTGATTACGCCTTAGATAACCAATCCTGCTTTACCTATAACCTATCTAAAGCTGGTATGACGCTGGATACACAGGTACTTGGTTGCACTGAAAAACGTCTTCCAAAGGATCTTACTCAGCGTTTGCAAGTGGACGAAAATCTACAATCAGTGCAAATAAAGACCTGCCGCTCGATTAACCAACAGCCGACCACGCTAATCAAGCACCACCTGTTTGGTGTGTCCCTCAATGTCATGCGTGGTTATCAGTCAGGTTCTTTGCACAAGTACCTGCAAACCCATTACCAGTACCAAGCTAAGCGAGGTAAAACTCGACTTAAAGCACGTATGCCAACTTTGGATGAATGCCAGCAGCTCAACATTGGCCGTGGCGTCCCCGTCATGGAGATTCATTCTAACTATTACCTAGTCGAAAGCGGTGAGCTAATGGAGTACTCCATCAGCATTAGCCGCAGCGACACTTTTGAATACAGCGTGGAGCCTTAAACCATGACTCAGGATCAAACACTCAGACAGCATTGGATCTCAGTAATGGCCAAGTCAAATGCCGAACTTTTCTTAGATCTGTCTAGCGAATATATAGCGGGCCAAGACTTTGAAACCATACGAGCACCCGAAGTGGGCTTAACACAGGTACGTGGTCGCATGGGGGGCACAGGCTCCCAATTTAATGTTGGCGATATGACCATCACCCGCTGCGTCGTCCAATCCACAAAAGGGCACTATGGCTACAGCTATATCAAAGGCAGAAATAAAGACCATGCCTATCGAGCAGCACAATTAGACGCGCTTCTTCAAGATGACGAGCATCAGTCTGCCACTCTCGCTTCGCTCATTCAGCCATTAGAGGCCACCTTAGCAGAAAATGCTGCGGCCAAGGCGAATGAAGTAGCACAAACCAAAGTCGACTTTTTCACGCTCGTACGAGGGGAAGATTAACCATGACAACACCACTCGTAAAAGGCTTCCACAGCCCAACACAAGATAGCCAAGTGGTTTTCCGACAAATACTCAAAGCCATGAGTGAACCCGGAACCATAGTGGAACTGCATTCAGCTGAGGCAATAGAAAACCTTTACCCTAGCAGCTTTGCAACTTGCCTAAGTTTAATGGATCAACAGACACCCCTATGGCTATCACCCCATTTCGATAGCCAAAAGATCAAGCATAACTTGCATTTCCACTCGGGTGTCACGCTCACAGATCAGATAACAGACGCCTCTTTCGCGCTACTAAAGAGCGACGAATTAGAGTCACTAAATGACGTGGCCGCGAGCTTCACAAGCGACAATGAAAAAGGCTTTTCTCAGGGTTCTAGTGAGTACCCAGAGACCGGCTGCACAGTGTTAGTTCAAGTGAAGAAGATCCACAGCCAACAGGCTGATGCGACAAAATTGAAATTAACAGGGCCGGGAATTGAATCAGAAAAACAGGTTTCACTCAGTACTCTACCTGCCAACTTCCTAAGTTATCTGACGAATAACTCTGGCGTACATCACAGCGCCTTCCCGTTGGGTCTGGATTTCATTTTCCTCGATCAACATCAAGTCTTCTGTTTGCCAAGAACCACTCTTGTGGAGGTCATCTAATGTATGTCGCGGTAAAAGGCGGAGAAAGCGCCATTCAAAATGCTCATAAGTTGCTCGATAAAACGCGTCGTGGCGACCTAACCTTCCCTGAGTTATCGGTTGCTCAGGTTCAGAAACAATTGCCTCTGGCGGTTTCTCGTGTCATGACAGAAGGCTCTGTATATGACCCAGAATTAGCTGCCTTAGCCATTAAGCAGTCGGCAGGGGATTTAGTCGAAGCCATCTTCCTGTTGCGTGCCTACCGTACGACATTGAGCCGCTTTTACAGCAGCGAGCCAATCGATACTACGACAATGCAGGTTGCTCGACGCATTTCAGCTACGTTTAAAGATCTTCCCGGTGGTCAGCTGCTCGGGCCAACTTTTGATTACACCCATAGACTGCTCGATTTCACCCTACTTGCAGACGGTCGTACGCCAGAAGAGTTAGCCAATATCACCTCTCAAGATAACTCTGAGAGCGAATCCGAAAGCATACCTAGAGTACTAGAAATGCTGGAAAAAGAAGCCCTCATGGTCGCGGAAGAAGACGAGCAAAAAACGCCCGCGGATATTACCCAAGACCCACCTTCTTACCCTTGTAACCGCAGTGCTCGCTTGCAAGCCTTAGCCAGAGGAGATGAAGGTTTCTTATTGGCTCTAGGGTATTCCACCCAACGTGGTTATGGCCGTAATCATCCATTTGCTGGGGAGATTCGCACAGGGGATGTCACTGTCTCTCTATTGCCTGAGGAGCTTGGCTTCAGCATTGATATTGGCACCATAGAAGTCACCGAATGTGAAATGATCAATGGCTTTAGCAAGCTAGAAGACGGCGATATCAAATTCACCCGTGGTTATGGTCTCGCGTTCGGCATGAACGAACGTAAAACACTCTCCATGGCCTTGATTGATCGTGCCCTTCAAGCCGAAAAATACGGTGAGGAACGAGTTTCACCTGCCCAGCAAGAAGAGTTCATTTTATCCCACTGCGACAACGTAGAAGCGGCCGGGTTTGTTTCCCATCTTAAGCTGCCCCATTACGTTGATTTTCAGTCTGAGCTAGAGCTTTTACGCCGCCTACGAGCAGAAAGAACCACACCCGACGCGGCATCAGGAGATCAATCATGAACCAGAATACAGCGACTCTTGAACCCATCAAAGACGGCTACAACTTCGCTTACCTTGATGAACAAACAAAGCGCATGATACGCCGCGCCCTATTAAAAGCCGTGGCCATTCCCGGCTACCAAGTCCCATTTGGTGGGCGTGAAATGCCTATGCCATATGGCTGGGGCACAGGTGGTGTGCAGCTAACCGCCGCAGTCATTGGCGAAAGTGACACCTTAAAAGTCATCGACCAAGGGGCAGATGACACCACCAACGCGGTGAGTATTCGCTCTTTCTTCAAGCAGCTAACAGGGGTGAAAACGACGGAAAGCACTTCGGCAGCCAGCATTATTCAGACTCGCCACCGCATTCCAGAAACGCCTCTGCAGGCGGATCAAATTTTGGTCTATCAGGTGCCTATTCCTGAGCCTTTGCGCTTTATCGAACCAAGTGAAGTCGAAACGCGAAAAATGCACGCTTTAAAAGATTACGGTGTGATGCACGTCAAACTCTATGAGGACATCGCTCACTTTGGCTACATAGCGACGACTTATGCCTACCCGGTGCGAGTCAATGACAGGTTCATTATGGACCCGTCTCCGATTCCAAAATTTGATAACCCTAAAATGCATCAAATGCGGGCTTTGCAACTCTTTGGGGCTGGTCGAGAGAAGCGTATCTACGCGGTTCCTCCCTACACCAATGTCTCCAGTTTGGACTTTGAGGATCACCCTTTTGAAATCCAAGCATGGGAAGAAAGCTGTGCCATCTGTGGCTCCAAAGACAGCTTCTTAGATGAAGTCATTATTGATGACCAAGGCACCCGAAATTTCCTTTGTTCAGACACAGACTATTGTCAGCAACAAGTTGCTAAGCAAGCAGAAAAAGAAGAACAAGCCGCAGAAGGAGAGCAAGATGACAACTAGCCAACCGCTTTTACAAGTTAATCAGCTAACCAAGCTCTATGCGCCGGGCAAAGGCTGCGAAGACATCTCCTTTGACCTCTATCCGGGGGAAGTATTGGGCATTGTCGGGGAATCAGGTTCAGGTAAATCCACCTTATTAACCAGCTTATCGGCGCGTTTGGCTCCGAACTCTGGTGATGTGCTCTATCTCAACCGAGAAAACAACTGGCTCAACCTTTATGAACTTTCGGAAACCGATCGCCGCTATTTATTGAGAACTGAGTGGGGAGTTGTCCACCAGCATGCTCGTGATGGCCTACGTATGGGTGTCTCGGCTGGTGCCAACATAGGTGAAAGACTAATGGCTGTTGGTGAACGTCATTACGGGAAAATCCGTTCCAAAGGTTTGCAGTGGATGGAAGATGTGGAACTGGATGTCAGTCGTATTGATGACAAGCCTTCTACCTACTCAGGCGGCATGCAGCAAAGGCTGCAAATAGCCCGCAATCTAGTGACACATCCAAGGGTTGTTTTTATGGATGAGCCCACTGGCGGCCTAGATGTATCCGTACAAGCTCGTTTGTTGGACTTACTGCGCACCTTGGTGACGGAAATGAACCTCGCTGTGATTATCGTCACCCACGACCTTGCAGTGGCCCGCTTACTGGCACAGCGACTCATCGTTATGCGCCACGGGAAAATCGTCGAAACAGGCTTAACCGACCAAGTACTGGATGACCCACAACACGAATACACCCAATTATTGGTGTCTTCTGTGTTAACGCCATAGCTCGCATATTAGGTGAACTTACAACCACAAGGTATTGAAAGATGACAAGCATGATTCATATCGAAGGCCTGAGTAAAACCTTCACTTTACACAATCAAGGGGGTATACAACTCCCTATTTTGGATAACATCCATCTAGAAGTTTTTGCAGGCAAATGCACGGTATTATTTGGCGAGAGTGGCTCGGGAAAAAGTACCTTACTGCGCTCTTTGTACGCTAACTACTTACCCAGCTCTGGTGCCATTCATGTTCGTCACAATGGCGAGATGATTGACCTTGCCTGTGCTACTAGCCACCAGCTGTTAGAAGTTCGTCGCCAAACCATTGGCTATGTGAGCCAGTTTTTGCGCGTCATTCCTCGGGTTTCCACTTTAGATGTGGTGAAACAACCTTTGAGAGATAGAGGCATTGAAAATGACGAAGCAGAATCTAAGGCAGTCGAATTATTAACAAGGCTGAATATTCCTGAACGTTTATGGTCGCTTGCGCCCAGTACCTTCTCTGGTGGTGAGCAGCAAAGGGTCAATATTGCCCGAGGCTTCATTCAAGATTATCCCATTCTATTGTTGGATGAACCAACGGCCTCTTTGGATCAGAAAAACACCCAAATTGTCATTGAGCTGATACAAGAAACCCTCGCCAAAAACACCGCAGTTGTCGGTATTTTTCACGATGCAGATGTCAGAGAAGCCTTAGCCGATCATGTCTTCGATGTGAGCGCCAACCATCTTCAACCTAAGGTAAAAATCGCCTAGTTAAATCCTTTATAGCGGAGCAAAGTATTATGATTTTAACCAACGCACAAATCGTTCTCGCAGACGAAGTCATTAAAGGAACTCTAGTCATCAAGGATGGTGTCATTGACTCAATTGACCACGGCAATGTCTCTGTTAGCAGTGCTATCGACTGCAATAATGGCTACGTCACGGCAGGCATGGTGGAGCTGCACACCGACAATATGGAAAAGCACTTCACACCAAGACCCGGTGTTAGATGGCCTGCCATGCAAGCTTTCAAAGTACACGACGCACAAATGGCCAGCGCTGGCATTACCTCTGTATTTGATGCGATCTCCATTGGTGATGTGATCGAAGGTAGTGAAAGGCTTAACAACTTAACCCGCATGGTCGGCGCACTGAATGAGTCCCGTGAACGTGGCCTCACTCGTGCGGATCACTTCCTGCATTTCCGCTGCGAAGTGAGCCACCAAGATACCTTAGAAAACTTCAATAAGTTAATGAAGCAAACCCCTGTTCAGCTAGTGTCTGTGATGGATCATTCCCCCGGCCAACGCCAGTTCGCCAAAATGGACAAATACCGTGAATACTATCAAGGCAAATACAAGCTTTCTGATGCCGAGATGGAAGCCTTTATTACTCGCCAAGTGGATGCCAGTGCAAAATACAGCTCCCCCTTTAGAAAAAGTATTTGTGAAACCTGCCATGAGCTGAACATTCCACTGGCCAGCCATGATGATGCCACCCTTGCTCACGTGGAAGAGTCCCATGACTTTAATATGGTCATCGCTGAGTTCCCAACGACGGCAGAAGCTGCTCATGCTGCCCATAAGAAAGGCATGAGTGTATTAATGGGCGCTCCTAACGTGGTTCGCGGTGGTTCCCACTCGGGCAATATCGCCGCCCACGAATTGGCCTCAGCCGGTGTACTCGATGTGTTATCCAGTGACTATTACCCAGCCAGCCTTTTGGAATCGGCATTTATGGTCGCGCATCTTGAGTCAAACGACTACGATATTCCCAAAGCCATGCGACTGGTCAGCCTTAACCCTGCCAAAGCTGTGGGCTTAAACGACAGAGGCGAGATCGCCATCGGCAAGAAGGCTGATCTTATTTGGAGTACCCTCGAAGAGGATCATGTTCATATTGAGCAAGTATGGAAAAGTGGTCAGCGTGCTTTTTAAGCGCTGACCGTAAAGCTTCAGCACGCAACTTCTACTTCTAATACGCAAAGGAACAAGATGGGAAAGATTATTTATCTAATTGGCGCATCAGGCAGCGGTAAGGACGCCATTTTATCTTGGCTGCGCCAAACGGATTCATCCAAGCTCAATTTGATGATCGCCCATCGTTATATTTGTCGAGATTGGCAGTCAGGAAATGAAAACCATATTGAACTCAGTCAAAGTGAGTTTTTACGCCGACAAGCATTAGGCGGCTTTGCCTTATCTTGGCAAGCAAACGGGCTGTATTACGGCATAGGTCGCGAACTCGACTTCTGGTTAGAACAAGAGCAAGTCGTCGTGGTTAATGGCTCCCGAGAGTACCTTGCTACTGCCCTGTCTCTGTATGGCGATGCTTTAAAGCCCTTGCTGATTCAAGTGGACCCTGATGTATTAAGACAAAGGTTAATCGCAAGAGGCAGAGAGTCTTTAGCAGACATTGAGGCTCGCCTAAAGCGTAATCAAACACAGAATCAGGCGGCTTTGCTGGATAAATGTCATGTTATCCACAACAACACTTCAATCGAAGAGGCTGGTCAGCAGTTTATTAGCTTGGTGCACTCTTTAGTCGATATGGAATCTTAAGCTATGCTGGACATTAATATTCTTGGCTCAGGTAACGCAGGGCAGGTGCCTGTTTGGGGATGCCACTGTGTGGCTTGTGAGCGCGCTAGGCTAGACACCTCTTTCCAACGTGGCCCTTGCAGTCTTGAAATTCGTACCGAGTTGGGGGTGACTCTGATTGATGCAGGGGTGACCAATCTCGCTGAGCGCTATGACTTCGACGATATTCAACGCATTATACTCACGCATTTTCACATGGATCATGTGCAGGGGTTATTTCACTTACGTTGGTCTGAGCGACCAGAGAAAATTCCTGTGTTTCGACCTGACGATGAGAAAGGTGCCGATGACCTATACAAGCACCCCGGCGTACTGGATTTTCAGCCCCCCTTTGTGCCCTTTCAAACCATGGAATTCAAAGACTTTAGCATTACCCCTTTGCCACTATTGCATTCTAAAATCACACTCGGCTACCTTATTGAAAGACAGGGTATTTGTGTGGCTTACCTGACAGACACGGTAGGGCTACCAGACTCAACCCAGCGCTTTCTATCCAACAAAACATTGGATTACCTAATACTGGATTGCTCTGAACCTCCAACACCGTCTGCACCCCGCAACCACAATGACATCAACCTTGCTCTTTGGACATACAACACCCTAGAACCTAAACAGATGATTCTGACTCATATAAGTCACCGTCTAGATTGCTGGCTAATGGAACATGCCGACACTTTGCCAAGCAATATGCACATCGCAAAAGACGGCATGCATATTGTGTCGATATAGCCACTTTCCATGCTAGCCACTGCCTATCTTAAAGACTGGCTATTCTAAGAAGCTTCTGCGTTCGCTTTAAAAAATTCTTGGCTCAAACTCGCTGCTCGGTGGGAACCAAATAAAGGGTGTGGTACGGGAGCAACAGCTAAAACGATATCCACAGAAGGAATGGCAGGTAAGTCGGCATTTTGGACCATCTCTAATCCATAGGACACACTAGATCGAGCCATTGCACTGATACCCTGACCTTTACGTAACAAGCTCTTTATCGCTGTGGCACTGGAGCTGCTACACATGATTCGATAATCTCGTTCCTGTTTCTCTAAGCCATCAATGGCTGCACTATGGAACTTACAGTCTGGCTCATAAAGCACTAAAGGCAGAGGCGTTTTACTTTCCAAATTTGCTACATTAGCCCCTTTCACCCAGACACCCGTATCGTGCTTCAGAAGATAACCTTCTTCTGCATCGGGTGCTCGGGTCAGAATTGCCAATTGGATTTCCCCTTTATCTAGCATCAAACGTAACTGTGTGCTGCATTCACAGACAATTCGTAAACTTTGCTCTGGCAAGGCATCCCGTAATAAATCGACGACGGAAGGCAGAATAGACTCGGCATAATCATCTGGGCAGCCGATCACTAAAGGCGGATGCTGTCGGTGTGAAGAGAAGTGCCCTATGGCCTCATCATGCAAAGAGACTAAACGTCTGGCATAGCTCACTAGCTGCTGACCTTGTACAGACAAACCTAAATTCCGGCCTTCTTTTACAAATAGAGCGTGACCCGCTTCTTCTTCTAAACGCTTCATCTGCATACTAATGGCACTTTGGGTGCGAAAAGTTTGTTTAGCGGCTCGAGTAAAACTGCCCGTATCCACAAAAGCAATGAAGCTGCGTAATGCATCAATATCCATAAAAAGTCATCTATCAGTATTTTGAATGGGAAACATCAAAACTATTCGTTAGTCGTTTTAAAAACAAGCTGTAAAAATAGATTTATTCATTAAGGAGGTAAGCAATGAAACTCATCATAGGTAATAAAAACTATTCTTCATGGTCGCTACGACCTTGGCTCGCATTAAAAGCATTTGGCGTTTCCTTTGAGGAGGTCAAGCTAGGCCTCTTCACAGACAACTTCTACTCTGAATTAGCGAAACATTCGACTGTGGGAAAGGTGCCAGTATTAGTCGATGGGGACACGAATGTCTGGGATTCATTAGCCATTTGTGAGTATTTAAATGAAGCCTATTTAAATCACCAAGGCTGGCCAAAAGACCAACAGCAAAGGGCACAGGCTCGTGCTTTTGTAGCGGAAATGCACTCAGGCTTATTTGCAGTACGAGGCGAAATGCCAATGAACTGCCGAGCTAAAAAGAAAATTACCCTGTCAGAAAATGCCGAAAAGGAAGTTCTGTGGATAGACAACACTTGGACAGCATTAAGAAAACAGCATGACAGCCAAGGGGACTTTTTATTTGGTCCGTTCAGTTTGATTGATGCGTTTTTTGCCCCTGTGGTATTTCGTTTCAATACTTATGGCATCTCGGTCTCCAGTGAGTCACAAGCTTATATACAAGCTATATTGGCTCATCCTGCCATGCAAGAGTGGCTACAAGCTTCCATTGAAGAAGAAGCCACTATTGAGGTCGCTGAAGTAGGCGAAAGTATTTCCTAGCTTTAGCCTATAGCCATAAAGATCTTCTACTCCGTCTTTATGGCTATATTATCCATCGACTCAACTTCCTTAACCATTCTGTTGAATTTTCACTCTTTCCTGCCTTTCACCTAAAACCGAATTATATTTCATAAAATATAGAAATTTTGTTTTTACTCTATAAAAAAGGCCAAAATTCATCACTAATTCGGCCTAGTATCTGCTAAATTAATAATAGAAACAAAAATACAAAACAGGGCCTAATAAATATATTTTTACTTATAAATCATATATTTATATTTTATAAACCACACTACACAAATAACCAAAAGGCCCAATTGAATTAAATTCGAAATTATTAACCAAAAGGTGTCTACATTATGATCATTCGCCGCGCTTATAAAAAAGATTTAGATGCTTTGGTAGAACTGTCGGCTTCTATCTCTTCAGGCATGACATCCATGCCTGCTGATCGACAATCGTGGCAGAAAAAGCTTGATCTCGTCGATGCCAGTTATCAGGACACTTGTCTTGAACATAATGAGCACATTTACTTTTTGATTCTCGAAGACCCAGAAACCGGTAAAATTGTCGGCAGTTGTGGCGTTCATACTGGGATAGGCAGTAATAAACCTTTCTATAACTACCGTTTGTCTAAGTTAGTTAACTCTTCTGAAACTCTCGATATTACCGTTGTAAGTAACTGTTTGAATTTAGCTAACGATTTCACTGGTGCTACTGAATTAGTTTCACTTTATTTAAAACCTGAATATCGACGAGACAAGCTAGGCCAAGCCTTGTCCCGATCACGCTTTATGCTGATGCACAACTTTTCTGAACGCTTTGGCGACACTGTATTCGCTGAATTACGCGGCTGGTTAGACGAACAAGACCGCTCGCCATTCTGGGAGAGCGTTGGCAGAAAGTTTTTCAAGATTCCTTTTGATAAGGCGGATTTTATCAGTGGGGTAAATGGCCATCAGTTCATTTCTGATTTAATGCCTAAACTCCCCATTTATCTCGAACTTTTACCCGATGAAGCAAGGGAAGTGATTGGTAAACCCCACGACCATACTCGACCCGCTATGTCACTGTTAGAAAAAGAAGGCTTCTCATGGCAAAACTCGGTCGATATTTTTGATGCAGGTCCTGTAGTTCAATGCCAAAAAGATCAGATCAAATCGATTCAGCAGATAAAAGAGGCTCTTCTAGAATCGACATTCCAACAGTTCCCTGAAGAAGGTGCCATTGCACAATACTGCATGGTCAGTAACGGCAGTTTAGAGAATTTTAGAGTAGTGCCCACACAGGTACATACTTCATCTAAAGGCGTTCAAATTTCTACTCAAGCAGCAGAACTTCTACAAGTGAAAGCTGGTAGCCCCCTATATATTTTGGAGATAGTATGACTTTCGAAGTGAATTTTGATGGACTCATTGGCCCAACTCATAATCATGGGGGGCTTTCCTTTGGTAACGTGGCATCCAATAAACACGCCGCACTGACCTCTTCTCCTAAAAAAGCCGCCTTACAGGGCTTAGAGAAAATGAAGGCCCTAGCTGATATGGGGATGAAACAAGCCGTTTTACCGCCCCATGAGCGCCCTTATATTCCTACCCTACGGGAATTAGGCTTCCAAGGCGAGACAGACAGCGATGTCTTAAAAGAAGTGGTTGCTTCAGCACCATACTTACTAAAACAAGTGTCTTCTGCATCCAACATGTGGGTAGCGAATGCAGCGACTGTATCGCCATTTAGTGATACACAAAATGGCAAGACTCATTTCACGCCAGCCAATTTGAGCAGTATGTTTCATCGCTCTATTGAAGCCAAAACAACCAGTAATATTCTAAAAGCCATCTTCCAAGGGGACGACTATAGTCACCATGAGCCTCTTCCAGCTGGTGAGTATTTTTCAGACGAAGGTGCCGCAAACCATACGCGCTTCTGCCAAGAATATGGACAGGAAGGGGTCGAGTTTTTTGTGTATGGCGCTAGCCGCTTTAACCCAAACACACCAAAACCTGCGGTATTTCCAGCTCGTCAAACATTAGAAGCCAGTCAAGCAATTGCGAGGAAGCACGGTTTGTCTAGCAACAAGACCGTTTTTGCTCAGCAAAATCCTATCGTAATTGATGCGGGTGTATTCCATAATGATGTTATTGCCGTAGGTACTCGTGACCTACTGTTTTATCACGAACTGGCTTTCTTAGATTCTGAGCAAGTAATCTCTCAGTTAGAAGAAAGTATGGATGGCCACTTCCAAAGCATTAAAGTCGCCGATAGCGAAGTACCTCTAAAAGATGCCGTTAGCTCATATTTATTTAACTCTCAGCTACTCACTGTACCAGAGCAAACTGGCTACACTCTGATTGTGCCGGGCGAATGCATGAAAGTTGAGAGTGTTAAAACGTATTTAGATTCCTTGCCTGAGCGCCACCAGCAAATCAATCAAGTACACTATTTCAACTTAGAACAGAGCATGCGTAACGGTGGCGGCCCCGCATGCTTACGTTTGCGCGTGGTGATGAGCCAGCAACAGATTGAACAAACCAAGGCAAATGTATTTTTAACAGACTCTCTTTATCAAGAATTAAAAGATTGGGTCAACCGCCACTATAGAGATGAACTTACACCCGATGATTTATATGACCCTGCATTACTAGCAGAGTCCAGAGCAGCATTAGACGAACTAACGCAGATTCTAAATATCGGGCCTATTTATGACTTTCAAAAAAATTAACTATAAAGGGTCTTAAAATGAAAAAGCTCGACCACATCGATTATAAAATTTTAGACATACTGCAAAAGGATGGCAGGCTTACCAATCAAGAACTGGCGCGTCAGGTAGACTTGGCGCCAAGCTCTTGCTTATTGCGTCTTCGACATCTCGAAGAAGAAGGCATCATCAGCAATTATCACGCACGAGTGGATTTACATAAGGTCTGCCGATTTGTGACCTGTATTGCTGGCGTACATTTGAAAAACCATACCCATCAAGAGTTTTTGGCTTTTAAAGAAGCGGTGGCCTCTATTCCAGAGATAGTTGAGTACTATACGGTCAGTGGTGAATGCGACTTCATCCTAAAAATTGTCTGCCGTGATATGCCTGCTTACCTAGCTATTAATGATCAACTCATTAGTAATCCTAACTATTTAGCGACCATCAATAGTTATGTGGTTATGGAAGAAAATAAGCCTTTTACTAACGTGGATTTAGACACTTTAAATTAGAAATTTATGGAAGGTTACACTCTTGTTTAAACAATCCTTTTTATTCGACACATTGGACCTAACAACTGAAATGCCAACCGCTGCAACAAAAGCAGTCGCAGGTGGCCAGTTAAAACTAATCAGACGTGGTGTGTTGGAAGTAACACCAAGCGAAGTAAACGAAGCGACAAAATCCATCGTTATTTCTGCTGGAGTGCATGGCAATGAGACAACACCATTAGAATTAGTCGATGCCATTGTTAATGACATTCTGGCAGGGACATTTGAAATAAAAGAGCGCTGCTTATTTATCTTGGCGTACCCAAAAGCCATTAATAATAAAACCCGATTTCTTGATGAAAACCTTAATCGCCTGTTTTATAAAGAGGTTGCAGGAGAGAGTGTAGAAGTGGACATAGCGAAAGAGCTGATGGCTGACGTGAGCGCTTTTTTTGCTCCTACCCCAGAATCACAACGCTGGCATTTAGACTTGCATTGCGCCATTCGTAAATCTGAACATTTTACCTTTGCAGTATCACCCCACACCCTTACAAAAACACGCTCAAGAGAATTATTTTCTTTTATTGATAAAGCACAACTTGACGCAGTTCTATTGTCCCAAGGCAAAACCAATACTTTCAGTTGTTTCAGCGCTAACACCCATAATGCTCAAGCACTTACCGTTGAGCTAGGGCAAGTGTCTCCTTTAGGAGAAAATGATTTATCATTGGTGGATGGATTTAACTTGGCATTAAGAGCATTACTATGTGGCCAGCTAGACACTATCGAAGCGACGTCTAAAAGTATTATTTATGGTGTTTGCCAAACCCTCACCAGAACTCAGGAAGACTTCGACTTCACTTTTGATGCGAAAGTGAAAAACTTCACCCGCTTTTATAAAGGGGATGAACTAGGCCATGATGGTGAAACAACTCTGACGGTGAAACAAGAATACGAAGCTGTCGTTTTCCCTAATAAAGATGTGGCTCTTGGCAGCCGTGCAGCCCTCATGGTGACCGAAGTAAATGCCTGTTTTAATGATGATTATCTAGAATTTAGTTTGCCTAACAGCTAGTACATACACTCAATAAATACAGCCCCAACCCATGATACGGTTGGGGCTTAAGATTTGAGATAACTATTTAAAGACAATAACTTAAAGGCAATAACCACCATCTACTTCTATCACTGCATTACGTAACGCACTGGATGCATCGTCTAGCAGGTACAAGATAGCGCCCGTATGGTCATCAGAAACTAATTCTCGACCAACAGGTGTTGTCTGTAAACTATCAAACAGCGCCTGCTCTTGTTCTTTCGTCATACCAGCTTTGGCTTGAATTTCTGTTGCAGTGATACCGGGGCGAATAGAGTTCACACGAATACCCAAATCCGCCAGTTCCAGATTCAAAGTACGAACCATACCTTCAAAAGCGGCCTTAGTTGCAGAATAAACCGCTCCTCCAACAAAGCCTTTATGAACGGCTATCGAAGAGGTGAAAACGACACTGGCAGGTTTCGCCAAGCAAGGCAGTAGCGCCTGTAAAGTGAAAAATGGCCCCTTGGTATTAATCGCAAAAGACTGATCAAACTGCTCTGGCGTTTCCTCTACAAAGGAGCTGGGGTAAAAAACGCCCGCATTCAGTACTAAACCATCTAACGTGACCTTGTCCTTCTTGAGTTTTTCTCCTAAATCAAACTGTGCCGACAAATCGGCACTGTCTGCCAAATAAGCCTTCACCCCAAGCTCAGCCGACACAGCATCGAGTTTGTCTTGCGTTCTACCAGTAATAATCACAGTGTGACCCAAGGCTACCGCTTGTTTTGCTGCTTCATAGCCTATGCCTGAAGTAGCACCCGTTATTAAAAAAGTCTTAGTTTTCATTCTCTCATCTCCCAAGATAATGGGGCCTGATTGCCCTATTTGGAAGAAAGCTTAATAGCCTCAACTGATTCTAATAAGACACCAATTAACTAACTTAAAATTTCTTTTATAGAAACAATAGAGCGACCTTTTTTGCGCTATGCTTGCAGAAACACCTTAGACTTACTTTATTGGTAACCTTGTTATGGATTCACTGCACAATCACTTATTTCACCTTTATCTTTTTCAAAGTATTGCCAAGCTAGGCAGTTTCCAAGCCACTGCGACGAAATATGGTTTACCGCGCTCTTCTGTCAGTAAAAAAATTCAGCAACTAGAACAACATGTTGGTCAACGTCTCATTCAACGAAGTACAAGAAAGCTGAACCTAACAGAAGCAGGCAGAGATTTGTTAGCTGCCTCAGAATCCTTACATCAGGTCGTTGAAGCGTCACAGCAAGTGGTTGAAAAACATGAGACAAGTCCTTCCGGTAGAGTTCGTATTAGCAGCTCAACCCTTATAGGAGAACACTTTCTTCTGCCCTTTTTACAAGAGCTACGAGACTTATACCCAGACGTTTCATTAGAGTTATTTTTAAGTGACGACTATGTGGATCTCATTGAGCAAGAAATCGACATTGCGATACGTATCGGTCACTTACCCGACTCTTCGTTAGTCGCCAGAAAAATCGGTGAAAAGCATTGGGGTTGGTACGCCAGTCCAGCTTATCTACAAAAAAACGGGTACCCGAAAACACCCGAAGATTTGGTAGAGCACGACTGCTTAGTCTTCAAAAATAAAAACGTCACCTTAGACCATTGGCCTTTTAAATCGCCTACTGGCGAAGTACATAAGGTCAAAATCAAGAATCAACTCGCCACAGACAGCAGCCGAGCCTTAGTTGAAATGTCTCGCTTGGGCATGGGGATAATGATGATAGATCCTATCTTAATTCGCGATGATATAGCCAACGGCTCATTGGTTCCTGTACTGACAAAATGGCAATACACAGACAGCCTGCCAATTAATCTAGTCTGTCTTGGAAGAAACTATCGAACCAGAGCATCTAGCTGTATATGGGAGGCTCTTTTAGAGCACTTACAAGCCGTATTCACATTAAAATAGCTGTTGTTTAAGCGCCATGATGAGGACAAAAAAAGAATCAATTAAGGATAAGTACATTTTTGGGAACTCCTCTCTTAACTATTGGTCGGATCATCTATTACAGTTTCATTCATCAAGAAGGGACATGTTGGTGATTCATGCGTTTAATCAAAAATTATAAAAATACCGATTCTCAATGGGGCTGGGTGGTCATCATTCTACATTGGGGGTTAGCGCTTCCCATCATAGGTTTGTTTGCTTTAGGCCTATATATGATGGACCTAGGTTACTACGACTCTTTTTATACATTAGCGCCGCAAATACATGAGGCCGTTGGCATACTTGTGTTGGCTCTCATGCTTTTCCGCGTTGTATGGCGGCTATTCAATAAAGTACCTAAACCTCCAAAAACCAATACCGCCTTTATCAATACAGCCAGTCACCTCGCCCATAAAGCTCTGTATTTATTGTTATTCGTCATTTTGTTATCTGGCCTACTCATCAGTTATGCCGGCGGCCAAGGTATTCAAATATTCGATTGGTTTTTGATACCCGGACCAGACGACTTCTTTGAGAACCAAGCCACTTACGCTGGTGAAGTTCATTATTATGCCGCTTTTGCTCTTATTGGCTTAGTGGTACTGCACACGGTGGCTGCGCTCAAGCACCATTTCATAGATAAAGACTCAACCCTAAAAAATATGTTAGGAATCAAGGAGAAGAAATGAAAAATTTAGTAAAAGGTACATTACTGTCCCTCGCCATAGCATCCAGCAGTTTAGTAAGTGCCGCTACTTACGTCATCGACGATGCTTCAAAAGGTGCCCATGCTCAAATTGACGTTCAGGTAAAACACATTGGCGTGAGCTGGGTAAAAGGTCGTTTTAATGACTTTTCTGGCTCTTTTGACTACGACAAAGCCAATATTAATGACTCTAGTGTTGAAGTGACCATCAATACGCAAAGCTTCGATTCCAACCATGCTAAACGCGATAAGCACATTACAGGGTCAGACTTCTTAGATGCGTCTAAATACCCAACAGCAATGTTCAAAAGTACTAGCATTGCCGACATGGGCGATGGCAAAGTAAAAGTGAATGGTGACCTCACTCTTCATGGCGTTACTAAGCCGATCAGCTTTGATGCTGTGTTAATTGGTGAAGGTGATTCGCCTTGGGGTGATTACCGCGCAGGATTCGAAGGCTCTGTTGATCTTGAGTTTGATGATTTCAATATCAATGGCAAGCGTATCGGCACCAATGACTTCACTGTGAACATGTTTTTTGAAGGTATTACCAAAAAATAACATCACTTGCTTAAACGCATCACTTGTTTAAAAAGGGAGCACCGAGAGTGCTCCCTTTTTTATTTACCATTTAAATTCAGATAATAAAGCCGTTTCATAACACAGTATTTGATAAGCGTTCAGCGCTCCTTTACACTCCTATTCAAATTCAGTTATGGGATGCATTAGCGCATTCAATATCCCACACATTTATTCTTCTCAGGTAATCCTATGACCTTTAAAGCCCCAACTCTCAATGATAAGCAGCGTTTTGACGTGAATGACAAAAGCACCACTATGAAAGCCGTTATCACAACGGGAAACGGTGGCTACGATAAGCTGGAATACAAAGACGTGCCTATTCCTACTTTGGAAGAAGGTGAGGTGCTTATGCAGGTTCTTGCTGCGGGTGTAAATAACACTGAAATTAATACTCGTATGGGTTGGTATTCTGCCTCTGTCACAACCGGAACTGAAGGCTTAGATGGAGACGAAGAGGAACGCGGTCGCCAAAAGGCAGACGGTGGCTGGAATGAAGCAACCCCCTTCCCTTTCATTCAAGGGACGGATTGCTGTGGTCGTGTAGTAGCGGTAGGTCCAAATGCAGACCAAGCATTAATGGGGAAACGTGCTCTTATTCGTGCCTGTTCTCGTACTGAAGGTTGGGATTCTAAAGAAAACGTTTGGATGGCTTCCGACTATGACGGCGCATTCGCTCAGTTTGTTCGTATTCCAGCAAGCGAAGTCTTTCCTGTAGATTGCGATTGGACAGATGCGGAACTCGGCACCATTCCTTGTGCTTACGGTACAGCAGAAACCATGTTGCATCGTGCCAATGTTACTGCGAATGACCATGTTCTTGTTGCCGGTGCATCTGGTGGCGTAGGTTCTGCCACAATTCAATTGGCAAAATGTCGTGGTGCTACAGTAACCGCTATTTGTGGTCGCGATAAATTCGACCAAGTAAAAGCCATTGGTGCTGATTTCGTGGTCGCTCGTGATGAAGACCTAGTTGAAGTACTTGGTGCAAAATCCATGGATGTGGCGGTAGACAATGTAGCTGGTGAAGCTTTCAGTCAAATTATCGAAGTGCTAAAGCGTGGTGGTCGTTATGCCTCTTCTGGTGCCATTGCAGGCCCAATCGTCAGCCTTGATATGCGCAGCTTCTACTTAAAAGATTTAACTCTATTCGGTAGCACCGCTTGGGATGAACCCGCTTTCCCTGACCTAGTGAAATACATTGAGCAAGGTAAAATCAAACCTCTATTAGCAAAGACTTTCCCTCTTGAAGAGATTGCTACAGCGCAAGAAGAATTCACCAAGAAAAAGCACGTTGGTAAGTTTGTGCTGCTTCCGCCAGAACTGACGGACACTCAAAAAGCCTATATCGATGGCCTTGCTTAAGCTTTCCTTTTAATTACAGATAACTAACAGCCCCAGATTGCTTTGGCATCTGGGGCTGTATTTTTGAGAGATTATGAGTCTATTTAACCTTCCTCCTCTAAACCTTCCCCCTTTAAACAAGGCAGCTTTAAGGCGCCTTGAAACTATCCCCCATAGTGACCCAACGATGGATGAAGCGCGCTGGCAAGAAGTTCAGCCATGCCGACGTTATCAATTTGGTTCCAAATCCGTTTTCATCACACAGCCAAGCTCCAGTTTTTGGGTATACCTATTGGGTATTTTAACCACCCTGATTGGCGGTTACTTTTTTGTTATTGCTGAAGGGCAAATGTCCCGCCACTTATGGGGTTGGTCTCTCGTGTTATGGGGCCTAGGCGCTATTATCGCTGGCACTAGCTATCAAGCCTTTGGCTTTCAGCTCAAGTGTCAGGGTCGACCTAAAGCAGTTTGGACCAGTTGGTGGGAAGTTATTTATCTTATTTTTCAACAAGTCAGTATGAATGTCATGCTGGTCGCAGTGGCCTACTCTAACACCAGCGGCTGGCTACTGGATCTGCTCATCCTAGTCGCCATTGGACTAAGTATTCTCTACACTTTGTTGGTACTTTATGGCGCTATCATGCCCATAAAATGGCTCATTACTTTTGAGTTTATGGTGCAGGTATCCACTCCAATCGTGATCTTCTTTATTGCTTTAAACACTTGGAGTTACTGGCAAAATCCAAACCTAATGGACTTAACCTTATTAGGTTGCTGGGCAGGATTAATTATTACTATGTTGGGCTATTGGCTGTATTACAAAGCCGATATTACTAACAAATTATGGGCGAAAGGAATTTGGTTCTCTGAGAACGATGTATTGCATGTACTCTTAATAATTTGGGTGCTTTACATACCTTTCTTCATGGCACCACACATTATGGATTTATAGATCTAGCCACACTTTTATAGCGATAAAAAATGCCAACCTTTTACATAAAAGATTGGCATTTTAAAACGCTAACTAACGACTTTATTGAACGTTAGTAGAGTCAAAAATCTTATCCGCATTACCTTCAATGAAACTATCAAATAACTCGCCATTTGGCATCTCATGGCGGCGGGCAAATTCATAGAAACAAGTGGAAATGGTTTTCTCTTTACCATCCGCAAAGGTGAAAGACATCTTATCCGCCATAGTAGAAGATTGCTCTAAGAACAAAGTCGGTGAACCTTTTACTAAGCCACCCACTTCATTCAAAGTATAGCCTTCATCTAAAAGCAGCTGATTGACTTCCTCGATACTCGTAAAGTTATTCAGTTGATTAATGCTCACTGTGAAATGGTTCGCCTGAAGACCCATAGTTGCTAGCCAAGCAGCGTATTCACTGTGCTCAAGTAGAGTCTCATAGTCCTCTGAACTCACCGTATTCCATAGTCGCTTCGCCCAAAAGATAGCTGGCGATTGCACCGCATCTTCTGGGATTTCAGCAACCAACTTACCAATAATGTCTTGGCAGTTTTGTGGCAGCTCTTCCGTTAACAACTCTGATAGAAAAATCTTGGGTAACAATGGGTCAGCATGCTTATAACATCTTGCCACAAGATGTTTAGCCTCAAACCGAAAAGCGCCATAGGCCACATAGCCCATACTTTCCAGTTGTGGCTCTAGCTTTGCTAACGAAACAGGTGAATGAGCGAAAGTACGAAAAGCGACATGGTCGTTAATCACCTCTTCGCCATTCCCCTTGAACATTTCTTGTATCTGCTCCGCTTGAGGCGTCACTTCAATGTAGTTCTGCCACAGAAAATCAAAAAATTCAGATGCTTGCATAAATACCTCTCAGTTGAACAACCACTTAAACGGCTTACCACTCAATCCCGGGGGTTAAGGTTTCTGGGAACAATGCTTCACTGCCTTCAATCGAAGCCATAGGGTAAGCACAATAGTCCGCTGCATAATATGCACTCGGACGTAGGTTTCCGGACGCTCCAGGGCCGCCAAAAGGTGCATCACCACTTGCGCCTGTCAAAGGACGATTACGGTTTACTATGCCAGCGCGAATGTTTTCTACAAACTCATCCCACTCGGCATCATTTGTGGATAGAAGACCTGCGGATAAGCCAAAGCAAGTATCGTTTGCTTGCTTAATCGCGTTATCCAAACCTTGGTAACGAATCACCTGTAACAGTGGCCCGAAGTATTCTTCATCTGGCAGTTCTGCAACATTGGTCACATCAATCAAGCCCGGAGTAACAAAGGCATGCTGAGTATTTTTTGCTTCAACAATGCCGCTTGCGCCAAGCGACAATAGATTGGTTTGAGCGTTCAAAATGCCTTGAGCGGCTTGAATAGAAATCTGCGGCCCCATGAAAGGTGCAGGCTCAGCAAATGGTTCATCCATTTTCATCTTAGCGATACTTTGAGTCAGTTTATTTAGCAAAGCATCACCTTGCTCACCCGCAGGAACAAATAGCCTGCGAGCACAAGTACAACGTTGGCCAGCACTCATGTAGGCAGACTGTATAATGGTGTAAGCAGCAGCATCAAGATCACCGTAGTTTTCTGAAACGACCATAGGGTTATTACCCCCCATTTCTAGGGCAAGCATTTTACCCGGCTGACCAGCAAACTGACGGTGCAAGATATGACCTGTGTTAGCACTTCCCGTAAACAGCAATCCATCAATGCCTTTTGACTCAGCAAGCGCGATACCGGTTTCTTTTGCGCCTTGAACTAAGTTAATGACGCCATCAGGAATACCCGTTTTCTGCCAAAGTGTCATCATGAATTCGGCAATCGCTGGAGTCTGCTCAGAAGGTTTATAGACAATAGTGTTGCCGGCTAATAGAGCAGGAATCATATGTCCATTCGGTAAATGGGCAGGGAAGTTGTAAGGACCGAAAATCGCCATTACGCCAAGCGGGCGATGTCTCAAAACGATCTTGTTGCCTGCTGCTTCACGTTGTTTCTCACCTGTTCTTTCATGGTAAGCCTTAATAGAAACGGCAACCTTACCAACGACAGCAGCCGCTTCTGTTTTTGTTTCCCAGAAAGGCTTACCTGTTTCTTGTGAAATGATACGGGCGATCTCATCACCATTTTCTTTGGCGATTTCTGCAAACGCGAGAATGATATTTTCACGCTGTTTAAAAGAGGTTTTTCTCCATTCAACCAAAGCATCCCGTGCTGTCGTAACGGCTTCTTCCACCTGTGCAGAGGTGGCACTTGTGCCCTGCCAAATCACCTTGCTGTCGTATGGGCTAGTTGAAGCCATCGCTTCACCTTCACCAGCTACCCACTGTCCTGATATCCACTGAGTTTTCATAATCATTCCTATAGTATTTATTAGCGCCCTGACCTAAATAGAAAGCATGCGCACGAATTCACCTGCGTTTACCTGTAAAGCATCGGCAGCGTCTTTTGACACCACCACAGTTTGAGTCTCTTTGTTGTAAGACGCAGGTTGTGCAACAGCACGGAAGTCTTCACAAGAGGTATTGGCAATCAAATAATTTTCTGTCGATGCATGTTCACCAATCTCAACACGAGCACGAAACGAGTTCCTGATTGACGAGATATTGCGTATGTCGCACTCAACAGTTGGACCCGCATCAAAAATGTCCACATAACCTCGACAAGTGAAGCCCTCTTTCTCTAGCAACTTCAACGCGGGGACTGTTTTTTGATGCACTTGACCAATCACCGCTTGGGCTTCTTTACTCAACAAGTTCACATAAATAGGCAATTTCGGCATTAAATCCGCAACAAAGCCTTTCTTACCAATACCCATCAGATAATCGGCTTGGGTAAAATCAATGGAGAAGAAGTTTTCCTGTAGCCACTGCCAAAACGGAGACTTACCTTCTGCATTAGAAACACCACGCATTTCAGCGATAACTAACCGCGAAAAGCGTTCTTCGTGCTCCTTCATAAACAGAAATCGGCACTTAGACATCAGCTTTCCGTTCAAACCACCACGAAAATTCGGTCGTAAAAACAAGGTACAAATTTCTGTGCAGCCAGTGTAGTTATTGCCCAGCGTTAAGGTTTTTACCGTATTCTTAATACCAAGCTCGTGGGACACATGAACAACATTACCAATATGGTAGTTGTAAGCAGGGATGTCCCAACCGACCGAGGATTCAATACCCGTCGTACCCGCTACTTCACACGTTTCAGAGTCGAAAGCCACCATTAGATAGCCTTCACCTTCTCGCTCTTGCACATCTTTTTTAGCGAAGCTCTCAATAGAGTGATTGATTCTATTTTTCAGCAACTCTTCGTTAACGGGCAGAGAAGTGAAGCCGTAGCCAGACTCTTCTGCACACACATTTAACGCGTCGTAGTCGGATTGTTTAATTGGTCTAACAACAAGCATTGTTCTGCCTCCTAGCGGCGTTAATCAGATTAACGAAGCGAAGCTATCGCTTTATCTAAACGCGCCAAGCCTTCTTTAATATCTTCAATTGGAATGATCAAAGAAGGCGTGAAACGAACCACGTTTGTCCCAGCAACCAACACCATCAAGCCGTGTTGACCAGCCGCTACCAAAATATCGCGGGCTCTGTCTTTCCACTGGTCATTTAATACTGCGCCTAACAACAAGCCTTGACCACGAAGTTCACTAAACACATCATATTTTTCATCAATCTGCTGCAAACCTTCGCGAATCAGTGCTTCTCTTTCTTTAACACCTTTTAAGGTTTCTGGCTGGGCAACAACATCCACAACCGCTTCCGCTACAGCACAAGCTAATGGGTTACCACCATAGGTTGAACCGTGTGTTCCCACTTTCATGTGCGGTGCAAACTCATCCGTCGTCAACATGGCACCAATAGGGAAACCACCACCCAATGACTTCGCCGTTGTTAGGATGTCAGGTGTGATACCAAGGCCTTCATAAGCGTAGAAAGTACCAGTACGGCCATTACCCGTTTGAACTTCATCAAAGATCAATAGAGCGTTATGTTCATCACATAAC
This sequence comes from Marinomonas sargassi, assembly GCF_025716875.1. Classification (GTDB taxonomy): domain Bacteria; phylum Pseudomonadota; class Gammaproteobacteria; order Pseudomonadales; family Marinomonadaceae; genus Marinomonas; species Marinomonas sargassi. Next base: position 616,507 of record NZ_JAOVZB010000001.1, read on the forward strand.
TCACGTACTGCTTTTATGAATTCAGGAGAAGATGAAATGATGCCGCCTTCACCTTGCAAAGGCTCCATCATGACGGCACAAGTTTTATCCGAGAAATGCGCTTTAAGAGCGTCCACATCATTGTACTCGAGGTGTGTCACTTGACCCGGCTTAGGGCCAAAACCATCTGAGTAAGCCTCTTGACCACCAACAGTAACTGTGAAGAAAGTACGTCCATGGAAACCTTTTTTAAAGGCAATGATCTCTGACTTATCCGCACCAAATTTATCCACTGCCACACGGCGAGCTAATTTCAAAGCCGCTTCATTGGCCTCAGCTCCTGAGTTAGCGAAGAACACTTTGTCAGCAAAGGAAATGTCCGTTAGCTTTTTAGCTAAACGCAATGCCGGCTCATTGGTCATCACGTTACTAAGGTGCCAAAGCTTATTCGCTTGCGTTGTCACAGCATTAACAAGATCTTCATGGCAATGCCCCAAGCAACTTACGGCAATACCGCCAGCAAAATCGACATACTCCTTACCTTCCTGATCCCATACACGAGACCCTTTACCTTCTACAGGGATCACGCTCATTGGGTTGTAACAAGGCACCATTACGTCATCAAATAAGCTACGTTCTACTTTGTTTGTCATTTTCTTCGTCCTTATAAAATTCAATTCAGTTTTCTTACTTACTGGTATTTCGATTTTTTCCGATTTGGCTTCTGGATACATCCCAAGCCTCAATTCTGTTTTTAGTACGATCCCAATCTAACTCAGCAACATAGGTTAAAATGGCTTCCATCACGCCAAAGGCAGGTGCATAACAATCCCACACCGTATTACTGTTTATTGGCAAGGTGAGCACTTCCTTTGACCACTGGGCAACTGGCGACAACCAAGGATCTGTCATTAGGATAATGTTCGCACTGCGCTGCTTACGCGCCTGTTCTGCAAGGTCTGATAAATTATCTTGGTAACGTCTAAAGTTGATCACTAGCAAAACATCTTTCGGTTGCATCTGAAGCAGATACTCTGGCCACTCTTCTGGATCTGCTGGTATGTGGTACACCTTAGTGCGAATTTGTCGGAAGTGCTTAAAGGCATACACAGCGATGGCGTCGCTCATTCGACCACCAATAATGAATAGCCTATGGCTCGTATCTGCCAAGAGATTGCACGTTCTCTCAAATTGCGCTTCCGTGATCGATTCTGTTGTCTGCTTCACCAAGCCTTCAACCCGTGCCATAAAGCCCGCTAGATAAGCCCCTTCCACTGGCGCACTGGTACGTTTTAAATCCACAGGGGAACGCTGACTCTCTTTTAACTCAGAGATCAGAAGCTGTTGGAACTCTTGAAGACCCGCACACCCTAACTTCGCAACAAAGCGAGAAATAGTAGGTGGCGATACCTTGGTTTTCTCAGCAAGCTCATTAATAGGCTGCAAGCCAGCAAACGGGTAGTCCGCTAAAATAGCCGTCCCTAAGCGCTGCTCTGTTGCTGTCAGTTGAGAAAACATCTCTTCAATTCGGTCTTTTATAGTCATAAGGCTTCTTCTTTAATCATTAACGACATCAAATCAAATTAAAAATATAATGTCAAATTAATAATTTTTTATTTATTTGGAATTATTTTATCAGATGACGAGGAATAAATTTCCTATGAGGTGACTATTGGTAGATGGGGGCTTGAGTGTGAGGGTTAAATTAAGTGGCTTTATGACCAGCATAATAAAGATCAAATATTAACCACAAAAGGCATGATAGGTTTTCTTTATCAACAAATAAAAAAATAACAATTTCATTAAATCGAAACCTTTCTTTACTATACCTTACATCGGAAACGCACTAACAACTTAAACAAAGTTAATTACTAGGAGAAACACAATGATCAATACTCAACTTAAGCCATTCAACGCAACTGCATTCAAATCTGGCGAGTTCGTAGAAATCTCTGAAAAAGACGTACTAGGCAAATGGTCTGTATTCTTCTTCTACCCAGCTGACTTCACTTTCGTATGCCCAACTGAACTTGGTGATGTTGCAGACAAATACGAAGAACTACAAAAATTAGGCGTTGAAGTATTCTCTGTTTCTACAGACACTCACTTCACTCACAAAGCTTGGCACGACAGCTCTGACACTATCGGCAAAATCAACTACTACATGGTAGGTGACCAAACTGGCAACATTACTAACAACTTCAACGTAATGCGTGAAGGTCAAGGCCTTGCAGACCGTGCTACTTTCTTGATCGATCCAGAAGGTACTATCCAAGCAATGGAAATCACTGCTGAAGGCATCGGCCGTGACGCTGAAGATCTTCTTCGCAAGGTGAAAGCAGCTCAATACGTAGCAGCTCACCCAGGTGAAGTTTGCCCAGCTAAATGGAAAGAAGGTGAAGCGACTCTTGCGCCATCTCTTGACCTAGTAGGCAAAATCTAAAAAGCCTTCCCTTTTGTTGGGTGCTTTCTGCACCCAACATTGGGCTCGCCTACTCTCTCAAAACATGTAGGCCAGCAAACAAAGGCCCAATAGATACCTTTCAAACATAAAATGCTTAGACCTAAATTTATAGGTCAGGGATTTCTATGTCTGAAATTCACCGGCACTTTAATTGAATTACCAACAAATACAACGGGTTAAAAATTATGTTAGACGCAAATTTAAAACAGCAACTGGGCGCATACTTAAAGAATATCGTTAATCCGATTGAAATTACTGTGTCCTCAAATGGTTCAGAAAAATCACAAGAATTACTTAGCCTAGCTCGTGAAATCACTGAGCTTGAAAGCGGCAAAATTACACTGACTGTAGACGAGAACCCAGCAGGTCGTGCGCCACAAATGGCTATCGCTCCTAAAGGTGAAGCACCTCGAGTGCGTTTTGCAGGCATCCCAATGGGCCACGAATTCACATCTTTAGTCTTGGCCTTGTTGCAAGCTGGTGGTCACCCATCAAAAGCGGCACCAGAATTACTAGAGCAAATTAAGTCTCTAGATACTGAATTAAACTTCGAGGTGTACATTTCCCTCTCTTGCCACAATTGCCCAGACATTGTGCAAGCAACGAACCTGATGGCGGTATTGAACCCGAAAGTAACCGCGACCATGATTGATGGCGCCTTGTTCCAAGATGAAGTCAATGACCTGAACATCATGGCGGTACCGTCTGTTTACCTAAATGGCGAACACTTCGGCCAAGGTCGCATGACATTAGATGAGATTTTAAACAAAGTAGATACAGGTGCTGCAGATAAGCAAGCAGCTGCTTTGTCTGAAAAAGATCCATACGATGTATTGGTTGTTGGTGGTGGTCCTGCAGGTGCAGCCGCAGCAATCTACTCTGCTCGTAAAGGTATCCGTACTGGTGTGGTTGCCGAGCGCTTCGGTGGTCAAGTTGCCGACACTATGGCGATTGAGAACTTCATCTCTGTCAAAGCGACAGATGGCCCGAAGTTAGTCGCAGGCCTTGAACAGCACGTATTAGATTACGATGTAGACTTAATGAAAACACAAAAAGCAGTTCGTTTAGAGAAAAAAGAGTTCGTTGAATTAGAACTTGAAAACGGCGCAGTATTGAAGAGTAAGTCGGTCATCTTAGCAACGGGTGCACGCTGGAGAGAAATGAACGTTCCGGGTGAGCAAGAATACCGTGGTAAAGGCGTTGCTTACTGCCCACACTGTGACGGCCCATTGTTTAAAGGTAAGAAAACGGCGGTTATTGGTGGTGGTAACTCAGGTATCGAAGCCGCTATCGACCTTGCAGGTATCGTAGAACACGTAACAGTTCTTGAATTTGGTGACACATTACGAGCTGATGATGTATTGGTGAAGAAAGCAGAATCTCTTGCTAACGTCACTATCATCAAAGAAGCAATGACCACTGAGGTACTGGGCGATGGCGAGCGTGTCATTGGTCTGAAATACACAGACCGCCGTACCGATGAGTCACACCTTGTAGAGCTGGCAGGAATCTTTGTACAAATTGGCTTAGTACCAAATAGCGAATTCTTACAAGATACACTAGAGTTAACTAATCGTGGCGAAATCGTCATTAATGCACACGGTGAAACCTCTATCCAAGGTGTCTTTGCTGCTGGTGACGTGACAACAACACCATACAAGCAAATCATTATCTCAATGGGTGGCGGTGCAACAGCGGCTCTAGGTGCCTTTGATTACCTGATTCGCAACTAAAGCTAGTTACCATTAGCGTTGGTATAAGACCCCCTTTCTTTTTCCAACGCAGTTCCTTGATAACGCCTTCTAGTTTTACTAGGAGGCGTTTTTTTATTTTTAATCTAACCAAGAATAGGTGATAATGATTCTTAACTGAAGTATCAATGCTATTGTAACTATCCAAAGCAGGAGCGTTTGTAATGTTAAGCCATGCTGTTGAAAATGTTCCGACATTCGAACACTTGAATCTGGATTTTGGTTCGCAAAGTTGCGTACGTATTGTTAACAATCACTTTACTGCAGATACAGAAATTCAAAACCACTTTTCACCCGGGCTTTATATTTCCATGCTAGGAAAGTGCCGATGTGAGACGTTTGATAATGATAAATTTGAAGATTGTGACTATAGCTATCAATTTATCGTCGCCACTGTTGAAGAAGCTACTAATAGCAAGCTTCATTTTGCAAAAAATACTTCATGGCAAACATTCTCAATCATGTTGCCACTCAACCAATTTCATAAGTACTCTTTACCACAAGTAAAAGGCTTATCTACAAAGCTGCTAAGAAAAGATCGGCTGGCTGAATCTGGCCCCATCCCAAGAGATATCTTGAGTTGCTGTGAAGCTGTTTGGCAATGTACGTTTCAAGGTATAGAACGAGAGCTTTTCATCAAAGCCAAAGCACTAGAAGTACTGTCGTTATTTTTGCATAAAAAAAACTCTCAAAGCCTCGATGTATTGCCCTCAAGGCTCACCAACTTACAAAGTACATTGCGATATGTTGAATCACATTTAGAAGACAACTGGTCTTTAGACGCTGTCGCTCGCTTGGCCGCCAGTAACCCCACTTACGTTAAACAAGATATCAAAAATTTAACCAATATGAGCTTTCGAGAATGGCTAAAGAAAATCAGGATGGAGTCTGCCCTCGAGAAACTAAACGGCAAGGAAAGCATCACACATATTGCACATAGTATTGGCTTTAAAAGCCAAGCTCATTTTGCCACCCTGTTCAAAAATGAGACTGGCATATCTCCCAGCGAATACCGTAAATCACTCTTAATCCAAAACGTTATTGAACATTAATAACAATGTTAAGTATCGGACAGATTCAAGCGTTATAGAAATACCTACTTTCAAAAGCAACATACCTCCATTCAAAAGACTCTTTACCTCCTCACAACTAAAATAAAATGATAATCATACCTATTAACATCGGGTGAAATTCTAGGATCATAAATGAGAAATGGCCAAAGCGCACAATACCCTTGGGGTATGTTAGCGAGCGTTTATATTACGCAATACATAGGTATTGCCTTTATTCTATCTGCCGCTGTCGCTATTTTGCGTCAGCAAGGCATTGCATTAGATAAACTAGCGTTACTGAATTTAGCTGTATTACCTATGATGGGAAAGCTGTTATACGCTCCTTTCATCGATAAATACAAAGCCTTTTTACAAGGTAAATACCGTAGTTGGTTAATCATTTCACAATCCTGCATGACTCTTTTATTACTGATCGCTGGGCTTATGGACTTCTCCAGTCAGTTTCACTTAATTATCACCTGTCTCGCTTTTTATGCTTTTTTTACTAGCATTCAAGATGTTTCGATTGACGGTTTATCTTGCAAGCTTTTTCCACCAGACAAACGTAAGCTCGCCAGCAGTATTCAATTCTCAGGTAACTTGCTTGGTAATATCTTAGGTGGCGGATTGATCTTAATGTTTTACTCGTCGCTGGAATGGCAAGGAGCATTGTGGGTCATTGCCTTACTAACCTCTTTATCTTTATTGCAAACCATCTTCTTTCAAGAGCCAAATGATTTAGACGAAGACGATATCAACCCTGAAAATCCCACTAACTTGCTATACGCGATTAAGGTTTTTGTTCTTGAACATAAGAGCTGGTTCACTATTCTGGCGCTTTACCCTATTGCTTCCACATGTGGGTTTTCTTTAATCAATCCTTTATTGGTAGATCATGGGTGGGCACTGGGTGACATAGGATTTGTTATGAAAATTTACGGCTCTATCATCGGCCTCATATCAGCCTTGCTAGCCGCCCCTCTGATCGCAAGAATAGGACAGGCATTAGCGCTATCTAGTGCAATCCTTCTACAAGTAATTGCCTTAGCTATGGTCATTCCTCTAACGCTGGGATCATTGGATAAAACTATGGTTTACGCTGCAGTCACTCTTCATTTTATGAGCTTCCCTGCGCTGTTAGTTATTACTTCAACCATCATCATAGATAAGGCTGCAGATACTCATCATAAGGCAACATTTTTCACTTTACAGTTTAGCTTTGCCTCTCTTTTAGGCTTTCTATATTCAGGCATCAGCATGACCATAGCAAAACATGTCGGTTACAGCACAGTTGTGACAATAGGAACCATGCTCTCTATCTGCATAGCTTTTTTTATTGTGCTCTCACTTAAACGCAAGACGGCCCAATACACACGACAACACAGCTTACTTTAATAATGGCTATCTTAAGTTCTCTAAAACTTATAGCAAATGATTATTAACAACAATATCACCTTTATAAATAGGACAAACACTCGATGAACCAAGCAACTATGAATCGCATTCCTGTACGACTATCTCTTATCGCGTTATCCATTCTCAGCATTAACAGCTTACTCATATCCTCTTCTGCTCATGCAGATGCTATTGAGTTACAACCTATCATCATTACCGGTGAAAAAATTGATAAAGATATTAAAGACACTACAACGGCAGTGACCGTAATTTCTGCTGACGACCTAGATTCTGGACAAATAAAAAATGCAAAAGAGCTAGCTACTTTAGCGCCCAATATCGTCACAGACTCATTTGATAATGTTTCTGTGCGAGGTGTCTCTGGTGGCGGTGCTGCAACAGGTGGAGTAGCGTTAATGACTGGTGCTCGCGCTCGCGTTACAACCGTTGTGGACGGATCAACTAAAGATTGGTCCGGCTATAATTTTTCCCCTGTTAGCCTATGGGATACGAAACAAGTAGAAATATTACGCGGCCCTCAATCAACCACTCAAGGCGCTAGTGCTATAGGCGGTGCTGTAGTCGTCAATACTAATGACCCAACCTTTGAACGCGAAGCGGCTGTACGAGCTGGCTTGGAAAGCTATGAGAATGGAAATCTAAAATACAATGTAGCAGCCATGTCTTCAGGGGGTTTGATTAATGATGAATTAGCATATCGTATTGCTATTGATAAAACAGAAGGTGAAGGTTGGCTTAATTACGACACCAGTGGATACAGCGGTGATCTGCCCAATTTGAGTGAATCGGACAGTTTGAATATACGAGGCAAGCTTTTATGGGAGCCTCAAAGTACGCCAAAACTATCTGTGAAATTAACACTGAATCATTTAAAAAACGAAGGTGAGCATGCAAGTTTTTCCAGTAATACAAGCGAAGGAATTGCAACTCAGACACTGACAATAGCAGACTCTAGCGGTGCTCTTTCACGGGTACAAGACTCTACAGAAAACACCTCATCTATAGATGTTTCTTATAAATTGACACCATCAATCACGAATTCATTAATTATCAGCCACACTGACTCCGACATTTATGCTGATGGATATGGCTATGCAAGCGGTACAACAACACACACCTATGATATTCAACAAGAAACAAACTCGTTAGAGAATCGCGTCATTCTTACCCCTACTCACTCAAAACTGACAGGAGTTCTTGGGTTATTTGTCTCTAATAAAGAATCCGTTATTGATGCCACCCAAGGGGTCATCAACATTGATACAGATTACAAAGTAGAGACCACGGCTATTTATGGCGAGAGTTCTTATGACTTATCAGCAAAAACTGCAGTCATCGCAGGGTTACGTGTGGAAAATGAAAACATAGATAAAACAGGTTCTTTCTACACAACCACAGAAGTTGACCAAGACATTGATGAAACATATGCCCTACCCAAACTTGCTATAACCCACGCCACCTCCAAAATAACAACATTAGGAGCCAGTATAAGTAAAGGCTACAGTCCCAGTGGAACTTATATAAATACGTCAGGAGACGTTTTTTCCTTTGACAGTGAAGAGGTAACGTCTTTTGAATTAAGTAGTAAAAGTGACTTTAATAATGGCACCACAGTGAATGCCAATGCTTTCTACAACGACTACAAGGATTATCAAGCTCTTTCTGGGTTTACAATTGTCAATGTGGAATCAGCCACAACTTACGGAATCGAATTGGAAGCCATAACTTGGCTTGGTGAAGACTTAGAAATTCGCGCTGGCCTAGGGCTTCTGAAAAGTGAGATCAATGAATATGCGTCAAACACAAGTAATGAAGGTAACCAGCTATCTAGTGCCCCAGAAAGTAATTTGAGTTTAGGCTTTACTCAATATATCGGAGAAAACTGGTCTGTTAGTGCAGACGCTACCTATGTAGACGAGTATTTCTCCGACCTTGCAAACACAGACAGCCAAAAAGCAGGCGGCTTTGCCTTGTTTAACACAAGCGCTCAATATTCCTTTGGCGATCTGACTATCAATGCTTATATCAAAAATGTGATGGATGAGGATGCGGTATATTATAGAAGTGGAGCAACGGGTGCCTTAGCGACAGTGGGGCAAACTCGCACTTACGGCATCAACGCTATATACAAGATGTAGTACACTGCTAAACTTTAGAAACGATTATCATTAAAAACACAGTTCTTTTTTTAGAAGCGTGTTTTTTCATTTACTCCTTAGGAATTTTAATGAGCGAATACACAGCTATTAAAAATATCGACCAGAAGCTAGATATTATTGATCACGTTAACCAAGATCACCCAGAGGAAGTACTGGCCATAGCCAGAAATAATACAAAGGGAAATCAAAAACTGATTTCCGCAAAGGTGCTAGATATATTCGAGGAAGGTGTGAGTATTGAAGTGACCTCTGAATATGCTACCAATCAGGTGATGGTGTTCTTTCAAATTGAAGGCGAGTTGGAAGATCAGATTCTCTATCTTGCTTATGCAGCAATCGTCAAAGAAGGCCGTGATTTCAGTGGTAATGGTAAGAATTTTTTTGAGGTTATCAGTACAGAGAACATTACCAAGAACATCATGCGTATCCATGTAAGAAGTAGCTCAGCTTTACCAGAGTATTACCCCGGATACGCTTACGCTTTTGTTCTTAAAAAGATGCAATCAGTGCCCCAGAGTCCCCAAAAAAATAAACAGGGTAAGTCTTGGCATAAGCAACTATTCGACCGCTTTTTTGTTTATATGATGAAACACCTATCGCCGAAAAACCGTGAAAAGCTATTACAAAGTGCCAATAAAGATATTCGCTTATATACCTTACGAAAATCTTGGAAAAGTGACCCCAATAATGGAATAGAAGACAAGGGTAGTATTGATGTTTTCATCCATGGGGAAACCTCAGGCGGCAAATGGGTGAAATCATTGTCGGAGGGCGACATCATTATGAGTCGTTCTGAGTCTGCGGATAAACATCAGCATTTAACTGAGGGACAAGCGCTTTTGATTGCCGATGAAACGGCCTACCCAGCATTAGCTGGTATCTTAGAAAAGTGGACAAATCCATTATTACCTCATGTAATTTTGATCAGCTCAAAAGAGGAAGACCGAGATTACTTTGACAAAGATAACGTACCTCTACCAGAAAACCTTACCCATAGAATTATTTGCCCCCCTGAAAAACAGTCAGAAAGGGTACTGGAAGTTATAAAAACATTGGGGAAAATTGAGAAAGCTTGGGGTGCATGCGAAGCAAAATCTGCCAAAGAGGTTCGACATTTTTTACGCAATGAATATCAATTAAGCGGTAAAGATAACCACGTGAAGGCTTATTGGAAGTTGAACAAATAAAGCTGATCAGAATAAGGTGAGATCAGGTATTTAGTTATTCAATACCTGATCTATGAATATATTATGCTGACTGTTTCTTCACAAATTGAGATTTCAACATCATGTCACCTGCGCCATCGACCTTGCAGTCGATATCATGGTCACCATCGACAAGACGCTTGATTGTCGCTTTGGTACCGATTTTTAGAACTTGAGAAGAGCCTTTAACTTTTAAGTCTTTAGCTAGAGTCACCTTATCGCCTTCTTGTAGCAGCTTACCGCTCATGTCTTTAATGATTAATGCATCCTCATCAATCACTTCTTCATTAGGGTTCCATTCGTAGGCACACTCAGGGCAGACCAGTAGCATTTGATCTTCATAAACGTATTCTGAGTTACATTGTGGGCAATTAGGGAGGCTCATGGTTTTTATCGTTACCTTAATAAGGTGAATTGGAAAGTTTCGCGCATTATACCCTTAATTTCTCAAGGGTTATTCATTGATATCAATGAAATGGCACTATGTTTAATAAAGATTCTTTTACTGATTAATACGCTTAGCCATAGGGTGGTCACTATTAAGTTGCAATAAGTCCCATTTGTTTCCATATAAATCTTCAAAAACTGCCACCCAACCGTAGTCTTGTTCTTTTGGCTCTCTAACAAAACTAATGCCTACCGACCTCATTCTTTCATAGTCTCGCCAAAAATCATCCGTATTTAAAAACAAAAACACGCGACCACCAGCTTGATTACCAATAAAGTCAAGCTGCTCTGGTTTAGAGGCTCTAGCCAATAAAATAGCAGCGCCTGTCGAGTTTGGTGGAGCAACAACTACCCAGCGTTTATCCTGCTCTGGCTGATAGGTATCTTCTACGAGATCAAATTGTAATTTATTCACGTAGAAATCAATCGCTTCATCATAATCTTTTACGACTAAAGCAATATGCACCAAGTTTTGTTTCATATTTTTCTCCCGCGATTCAGTAAACTAGTATTGGCTAGCATTGCGCAATATTATCCAATATTTTTAGAACACATATAGCTAAACTGAATCATATTCATTAATACTCAAGTACCACTTCAGGATGACAGCATGCGATCAGAAAATCACTTTCAATATGCCAAAAGCAGCCTCGATAATGAAGTCATATTGCTTGATGCTTCCATGAATGATTTTTCTTATGGAATGCACGCCCATGAGGAGTTTTCGTTCGGTGTCACTTTAGCAGGGAGACAGGACTTCTTTGCACTCGGCGAACACCACAAGAGTCACCCGAGTAATACCATTGTATTTAACCCTGATGATGCCCATGACGGCCATTCTGGTGGCGATGATACTTTACATTACAAAATGCTCTACATACATCCAGATCAGCTAACACCTATGCTCAAAAATGCTGGACTATCAAACCCTCATCAATTTCGTATGAAGCAATGTGTGCATGAAGACCCGATATTACGACAACATATTTTACGTCTCGCTTTATTAGTTGAGAATAAGCACACCTCAGAGTTGCAATACTCATCGGCTTTATTTGAATTCGCTCGCTACTTGACCGCACAAACAGGTACTCAAATAGAGTCAAAAAATACTCGCAAAGACTTCATATTTGAAAGAGTAAGAGATTACTTGCACAGCCATGTTACAGAAGAGGTTTCATTAGACGAGGTAAGAGGTAAGTAAACTGGCAAATATGTCGAAGTATCATTTCCTGCGTTGCTTTCGTGATTATTTTGGCATGACACCCCATAGATATTGGCAAAACCATCGACTCAGTAAAGCAAGACAAGCTCTTGAAACAGGCATGTCTATTTCTGATGCGGCTTATACCTTCGGCTTCAATGACTTAAGCTATTTCAACCGTTGCTTTAAGCCAGTATTCGGTATGACCCCTTACCAGTTCCAACGCAGCTTACACACTCTCTAATAGTAAGCAAAACTACCTAACCACTTTTTTATCAAAGACCATTTGAGGCGTTTTTATGTCTGATATTTTACTTTTTGCATTCACAATCATGTACACACCGGGGCCAGTTAACCTAATCGCTCTTATGGCTGGAGTTCATAGTCGAAGCTGGAGAATACTCTTCTATAGCCTTGGTGTCGGTTGCGCTATGTTTCTATTGTTTTTAACCATTGGGTATTTAGGAAGTGAAGTCATACCAGAACGTTTTCAACGGGGCATTGCTATCATTGGGGGAGCCTATATCGCATATCTAGGCGTAAAAATTCTTATCGCGAGTTTTCAGCCAGCTACTCATAAGCTCGTGCAACAAGACCTTGGTTTTAAAGTTGGTCTGATTTTACAACTATGTAATCCAAAATCTCTGGTTGTGATCATTCCTGTGACAGGGGTACTTTTTCCCAAAGCAGGTATTGTCGGGGAGCAAATTGCCCTATGGAGCCTCTTACTGGGCTTGCTCGCTTTTGGCGCACCCAGTGTCTATCTACTAGCAGGAAGAAGTCTAAAAAGCATCATGCTACAACCCAACATCATGGCTGCGCTGAATCGTATAATGGGAGTGCTGCTGCTCTATGTAGCTTATGATTTCGTATTGTCTTAAGGCAATAGACTACTACGTCTTATAACGGGCTACGCAAACTCATTAATAGACAGTTCGACGATCAAATCACTACTAATCCCTTCCAATGCTTCTTCCAGCTTAGTGAGTGAAAGCCCGTCCGGAAGGGATAAGATCATTTCTGTTTTAAACAACATGTCCGAGCTCATCGGCGCTGGCTCACAAACCGTGCTAAGTTCTTTTACATTCACCACGAGAGAATGAAGTACTTCTGACACCTCTTTTACTATCCCTGGGCGATCATTACCTACTACTGTCAACGATAACGTTGAACCATATGAAGGACTCTCACAAGCGGATTCAACTAAAACATTCAGGCCTAATTGCTTAAAATCGTTCAACTCATTAATCAAGGCTTCTTGATGATTAATAGGAACAGAGATAATAAGAATACCAGCAAACTTATTGGCCAGATGTGCCATTCGACTTTCAGCCCAATTACCATGATGACGAGAAATGGTATCCGATAAACGTTCCACAATGCCTGGTCGATCATCACCAATGAAACTCAAAACTAGGAACTGCGTCATAATAACTCTCCTTTTAAACTTTTTATTATGAATAGGCTTATTCGGCATTAGACGCTTTATTAAAACACTTCCAATAAGCCAAAGTTGTTCACTACTGCCTCTGTAAAACAAACACTTCCCATGATTCCTTCATCGTGTTTTTTCCTATAATAAGTGCTGATACAAGCTGGCAAACTAGCATAAGTATAGTTATCAATAATCAGACACTCTGTATTCAAAGTAGTTACACGCAAAAATAAAAACCAACTCAAGCCGCTTAACGAGCACTGCTCACTTGCACACTTTGTTCTTAATGTCAGGCTTGAATTCACTCAATATGAGACTCATATTTGCTTTAAATACTTTATTAAAAATAGGACTTTCAATGTCGAACTTAATCGAACAATTACAGTGGCGTTACGCAGCAAAGAAAATGGACCCGAGTAAACCTGTAGCAAGTGAAAAGGTAGAACGCATACTAGAAGCCATTCGTTTAACAGCGACTTCAAGCGGTCTACAGCCTTATGAAGTCATTGTGGTTACCAACGACTCGTTACGAGAACAAATTGTTCCTCATGCTTGGAATCAAGCCCAAATTACTGATGGCTCGCACTTATTAGTCTTTGCTGCTTGGAATGACTATACCGAAGAGAGAATCAACACTATGTTCGATCTTGTTAATGATGAACGCGGTTTTGTAAACGAAGGTTGGGAGAATTACCGGAAAATGCTTTTAGCAACCTACCCAATGCGCGATGCCGAAGTGAATTATCAACACGCTGCACGTCAAGCATACATTGGACTAGGTACCGCCTTAATTGCTGCCGCTGAAGAAGGTGTTGATAGCACCCCTATGGAAGGTTTCGACCCAGAAAAAGTCGACGAGATACTTGGCTTGAAAGAGCGTGGACTTCGCTCCGTGATTTTGTTGCCACTAGGTTACCGTGCTGAAGAAGGTGATTGGCTAAAAGACTTGAAGAAAGTACGTCGTCCCAAAGAGCAATTCATTACTGAAATGAAATAAACACTGGTAATCAAGCTTCCATTATCTAATTGTGTATTTAGATAATGGAAGTCGATTAATTCATGTTTTAAAAGGCTAACTATGAAATATCTCTACCTACTTATAAGTAGCTTATTAATCAGCGCTTGTTCTAATAATGACTGGCGGACGGCTAGTAGAGAACCCGCAGGGATAGCTCCTGACCCTAAACAAGAAAATGCAGCAGTTATTGAGTTCTACGCTGCAGACGCTTTTAGTTGGCGAGGGTGGTTTGCAGTACATTCTTGGCTAGCAGTAAAAGAGAAGGGAGCGTCATTCTATAAAGTCTACGAGGTAACTGGTTGGCGAGTTAAGCGCGGGCAACCAGCTTTACATCAGTACCAAACAAAAACCCCTGATCGCTATTGGTTTGGCTCTAAGCCAGAAAAAATACTGTCTATTATTGGACCGAAAGCTGAAGCACTTATCCCTGAAATTAACGCAGCAGTGGCACGTTACCCTTGGAAAGATGAATATAAAGTTTTTCCCGGACCCAATAGCAATACTTTTCCAACTTGGATTGGATTACAAGTACCAGAACTTAACCTAGACATGCCTTTTAGTGCAATTGGAAGTGGTTACGCGAGCAAAAAATAAGCTACATCACTCCTGTTTCACACTATAAAATCGTTTGACGTTTTTCGTAATTTCTCCCCAATATGAAGACTTAACACGCGTTTGGTGCTTATCAAACGCTGCCTGACTTTCAAATTCCTCATAGACACTAAAACAACAGGGGTCATCTTTACATCGCTCTACTTTGAATACTAAACAACCTTCCTCTTGCTGAGTAAGTGCCATGTGATTTGGTAGTTCAGTCAATACCACTTCCAACTCATTTTCTGTCACTTCAATATGCCCACTTAATATTACTTTTCCCGTCGTGTTTTCACCCATAGCAAAACCTCCTTATCTAGTTAATGCTTTTTTACTGCCTAGAGACAAGCGCCAGTTAAACTTCACAGCACAAACCGCTAGTAATATCAGAACAACACCGAACCCTTGCCACACGCTTATCTGTGTCGAAAAAGCGAGATAATCTACAAAAAGGGCGGTAACTGGGTAGATAAAAGACAATATCGCAATCAGGGTGGTCGATAACTTCTGGAAACTGTCATACATAATAATGTACATGAAGCCTGTCAGCAGTACACCCAATACAACAAGATCTAACCACTGGCTCGCTTCCGTTGGCATAGAAGAAAAATTAACGAAAGGCAAAAGCATAAATATACCAATCGTCACTTGAACAAGAGCCACCAGCTGAGGTGGTACTTGGCTAACCTTTTTGGTGATCAGTGTTGTTACGGTATAGAGCAAAGCAGCCCCTAGCGCTAGTAACAAACCAATGAGTGCAGTCGAACCGCCCTCTTCACTGTTCAAAAGCGCGCTAATTTCAGCAAGGTCTAACTCGACAATTAAAAATAGTCCAAAGAAGGCTGTCATAAGCCAAACAAGTAAAGAAGCTGATAATGAGCTCTTTGTCAGTAATGCGCCCGCCAACACTAGAAACAAAGGCTGCATATGATAAGCCACTGTGGCGATCGAAAAAGGAATATAGTTAAACGAAGCAAACAATAATATCCAATTTGCTACTAGGGTAATGCCACCCAATACGACGAAAAGCATTGCTCTCCTTTCAAAGTATGCTCGCTTGAATATCCCAGAAAAATAGGCATAAATAGCGAGGGTGATGGCCCCTATAACACAACGGAAAAACACCACATTCCAAATGCTCTGCTCAGAACTAATCACAAAATAACCAATCGTCCCCGAGAGCACCATGGCTATCACCAACTCAATACTTCCTATATTAACCGCCGAGTATTTCATCCTAACTCTCCTAATAAGTTACACACTCGCAACAAGATTGCGATAAGATGAATAGAATAAAACCTTAATCGTCGACTTTGCAGACATTAAAAAAGACAAATAAATAAAATCACCCTATTTATATGAGGCAAAAATGCGTAATAAGCCAACAATAAATAAAGTACAACTTGATGCCATTGATAAGCAGCTAATTAAACTCCTTTATGACAATGCCAGAACACCAGTCACAGAGCTTGCTCGCGAAATTGGAATGACGGCGCCAAGTATTAATGAACGACTCAAAAGACTCGAGGAAAACGGGGCAATAACTGGCTATCGCGTCGATATTGAGCCCGCTGTTTTAGGCTATAGCTTGATGGCCATTGTGCGTATGAGACAACTACCCGGAAAGTGGAAAGAGTTAGAGGCGTTAATTCAAGCAATTCCGGAGTTTGTCGAGTGCGACAAGGTGACCGGCGAAGACTGTTATATCGCAAAGCTATACTTAAAAGATATAAGTGACCTTGACCCTATTTTAAATCAAGTGGCTGAACTTGCAGATACCAATACTGCTATTGTGAAATCATCACCGATCAAGCGCCGCCTACTTCTATAGCTAGTGAACTAACGCGACGTTAAAAGAGATTAAACAACCATTCATGTATAAGCCTGCCTGGAGCCAAGGTACCAAAGCCTGCACCGACTAATCCGTAAAAGGCTCCAACAGCAAAGTTCTTATGGCGCTTTATATTGCCTACCTTCGCAAAATAAATAGAAGCCGCAACACAGATAAGCACCCAAATAGATAGAAAATGAATCACGCTAAGCGAACCAATAACAGGATCAAAACCCTTTAGCGCAAAGGAGGATAGTGCTGTTACCGTCATGGCTAACATCCAAAAGCGGCCAATAAATTTATGCTGCTTCGTCCCTTTTGGCATGGCTAATTGAAACGCCCCTGAAATAAGTGCAAAAAATGCTGCGGTAATATGCAAAGCCAAAAACATAAAAACTCCTTTTAATGTAAAACCCCAATTCCCATAGTACTGAATGGTAGGAATGTGTCCAAACATTCGACTAAATAACACTGTTTTCTGTCCTAAATCCTGTTTTAGGACGAATTAATAACAGCTCTTTTTCATAGTGTGAACACAACATACATCTTTGAAAAGGAGAGATTCAATGCATTTCTTTATTCTTCCAGTATTACTTTTTGCGCTTTCGGTTATTCAAGTGAACGCAAAAGAAGCGGTCGGTTTTGATCAAGCTATTATCTATAGCCAAAGTGATCGGCCGTTAAAAGCCAGTATCTGGTATCCATCACAAAATACCTTTCCACGAGAAAGAGTTGCCGAGAACCCTGCATTTGTAGGGACAGATATTATTCGTATTGGTACAGCTAAGGCCAGCTCTTATCCATTGGTGATTCTCTCCCATGGATATCGCGGTAGTTGGAGAAACCTGAATTGGTTAGCAACACGATTAACTCAGCAAGGTTTTATTGTGGCCGCTATAGATCACCCGGGGACAACAACGTTTAATCAAGACCCTGCTCTAGCGGCACAATGGTGGCAACGACCAACAGATCTATCTCGCTTACTAGATTGGCTACTGGAACAATCTTATGTGGCACCTTTTATAGATACCCACAACATCACAGCCATAGGTCACTCCCTTGGAGGGTGGACGGTAATGGCATTAGCGGGTGCGAAGTTTGACAGGGCACAACTTCTGGAAGAGTGTCGACTAGACCATAACCCAAGAGTCTGCGGCCTGCTTAATGAGTTAGGTATGGATACTATACAAGACGGTGAGCCCCAGCACAGTTTGCAAGACCTCCGTATAAAAAGGGTCATCTCTCTGGATTTAGGCTTGGCGCGTGGATTTTCTCGTGAAAGTCTACAGCAACTTTCCACACCCAGCTTAATTTTGGCTGCTGGTATTGATATTGGAGACTTGCCTCAGGCACAAGAATCTGGCTTCTTAGCTGAGTATATCCCAGACGCCATGCATGAATATATTGTGTATGCAGATGCCACGCATTTTAGTTTTATGCAGTTATGCAAAGAGGGGGCTATTGAGATGATAGAAGAAGAGAATCCGGGAGATGGTATTATCTGTCAAGACGGAAACCAACGAACTCGTTATGAGTTACATGAAAAGATAGCAGATGATATTTTAGCTTTCATGAAAAAGTAGACAAGCTTTAGATATCCCTAAGAGCATAAACACAATCGACACATAGTGTTGAGGTGTTTATGCTCTAACCGTTGATAGACTGCTAGATTTTGTCTATCTAGTTTTTATTCTTTAATAAAAATGCCAACCAATCTTCAACAGGGAGAGGCTTCGCGAAAAAGTATCCTTGGGCTTTAGTACAACCTAACTCCAATAGCTTGTCTAAATGAGTTTGGCTTTCAACACCTTCGGCAATCACTGACAAGCCTAAAACATCGGCAAACTTCAAAACGGCACTCACTATTTCATAGTCTAATCTTGAGGTCGCTAAATCTTGAACAAAGCTTCGGTCTATTTTCACATAGTCAGCAGATAAGTTTTTCACTACAGAGAGTGAAGAATAACCCATTCCAAAATCATCAATTGCAATTTGATAACCTTGGGAGCGAAGTTGGTTAATCATTTGCTCACATGTCGCAGAGTCTCGCATCATATCTCGTTCAGTGATTTCTAAAATTATCTGCTGGGGCTTACAGTCCGTCCCATTTAAGATTTCCTGAAGCTGTTCCGCTAAGTCTGGCATATAAAACATACGTGCGGAAAAGTTAACTGCGAACAACATCCCGTCTATGTTCACACCTTGTTTTTGCCACTGTGAAATTAAAACGGCTACTTTTTTAAATACCCACTTGTCTATTTCATTAATAAGATCCGTTTTCTCCGCCACCTCTAAAAAATCAAAGGGTTGTAACAACCCCAACGAAGGGTGATTCCATCTAACAAGGGCTTCAGCCCCAGTAACCTCAAGTGTCCGAATATCCATTTTAGGTTGAAGATGCACAACAAGTTCATCATTCTGAATGGCTTGACGTAAAGCTGTACTCGTTTCCACTAAGTCTGTTACTTCGAGAGTCATGTTGTCAGTGTAAATACGATATTGATCCTTACCATTGCGCTTAGCATGGTACATAGCTGTATCAGCATTTCTGATCAGAGTTGCTTCATCGTGACCATGATCGGGATAACGGCAAACCCCTATACTTGAAGAAACAAACACACTCTTGCCATCAATATAATAAGCTTGACGTAAAGCACCATTGATTTGCTTTAGGACACGACCTTCTTCACGAACCGTTGTCGCATCATCTATTAATATCATGAACTCATCCCCTCCCATGCGAGAGACATGACCAATGCCATGTACCAACTCTTTTAAAGTGGTTGAAACGTGTATTAATAAATTGTCGCCTGATTTATGGCCTAAAGAATCATTGATCGTTTTAAATTCGTCTATATCTAAATAAAGCAGTAAAAAAGACGTGTCCTGTAGGCTCGCCTTTTTAATTTCTTGATGTAAGCGATCTGTTCCCAACAACCGATTAGCTAATCCAGTTAAAGGGTCATGATGTGCTAGATAATCGAAGCTTTTCTTTTCTTCTTTTAATTCGGTGTAGGTATCGAATAACCGAAGAGCCATCTCATTAAAAGCATTTTCAATATCAGCCCATTCGTCCACTCTATTTAAGTTTATCGGTTTATTAGTCATATCAGACTGAACTCTTTTAAACCCTGCTCTGAGGTCATCTAAAGGTTTTCGTATGTGCCTCTTAACAACTAAATTAACCAGCAATATTGATAACAAGCAGGCGAAAACGCTAATAAAAACCGCATTAAACCGAGATTGACTAATCTCTTCTTCCAACTGCTGTGTTAACTCTAAAGCGTCTGCCTGTACCTCTTTTTCTATCAGCTCAACTGAAGACAGCAGATCACTCTGAGCTAACAATAACTCCTTGGTGACTACCCGCCGCCGATCTAAATTAGCTTTCATGCGCCATAAAGTAGTGGTTAGCTGATATAAATTGTGCGTAATTTCTTGGTGTTTTCTTTTCAAGGCGGGAGTTGAAAATCTCATTTCCTCAAGCTGTAATTGAAAGAAAGCAAGCTCTTTTTCTATTTCGGCAAGCAAGGAATTTTCCACCTCAGGCGTTATTCGGCTATGAAGATTTCCTATCAATTTGCCGGCTGAAAAGAACGACTCTCTGAGCTTAGGTATTGCAGATCGCTGATTATATAACGCCCAACTATTCTCTATACTTGGTACTGTTTTATCTTCAGTAAGTAGCTCTAATTCATCTATCTGCTTTATGATTAATAGGTCTATTTCTTGAACTTGTTTCAACACGCGATTCAGTGCGAGTGAACCACCAAAAAAGCGTTGAAAATTATTAATAAACAGGCCCATTTTTTCATCAAGATCATGGTGAATTGATAATTCCCGTAGGTCCCTCAATTCTTGATTAATATAAGCTGCCTCTTCGGCAAAAGTTTTGTCATTCAATAAAAAATTTTGCTCTAGTAATTCTATTCGTGACACCAGCTTTAGCATTCTACGACTAATATCAGAGTTTTCTGCCAATACCCTAATACGCTCATGGGCCTGAGTGTTTAAAGTTGATTCGACGTAGTAAAGGGAACGAATCACTATCAATATCGCAAAACTAATAATAAAAATAGAAAGTAAATTCGAGAAAATTAAGCGTTTGGTTAATGTAAGATCCGTAAACTTCACTTCCTCCCTCCTATATATTCTTTAGTTAAGTGAAAGCTTATCAATCCTGTAGATATAAGAACTATGGCCCCATTGTGAATTGATAATGCTGGTATTGAGCTATTCTGTAACTAATGCCTTCTAGTGACCTGCCTTCTCTAGTATCGAATTCCATCCATAAAAGCACTTGTGTAAATTAAAGCCTCATTCAAGATAGACTCATCAATTACCAAGAACTGCTGCTTTTCTGTAACCATAAAGGTAGATATGTAACTATCTACAGACAGACAATGCCTAGATAATAAAACCCTCTAAATTTTGCAAGAACCAGATATCAGTCCCACTAAGTGGGTAAAGTGGACGTTATTGAAATAGTTGAAGCTAAAAAGACAGCTATTACTGTTAAAGGCTTCTATTAGTAAGGTGTGCAGTAGAAGCCCTGATGACGCTTATCGATGCTCTGATAGAAATTCTAACCAGCCTTCAACAGGAAGGGGCTTAGAGAAAAAGAACCCTTGAGCTTTATTACAGCCTAATTCACATAGGTGATCGAGTTGTCTCTGGTTTTCTACACCTTCTGCTATCACACGCAAATCTAAAATCTGAGCCAGCGTTAAAACAGCCCGGGTGATTTCATAATCCAAAGTTGAGGTATCTAAATCTTGAATAAAGCTACGATCAAGTTTTAGGAAGTCGGCTGATAAATTTTTCACAACAGACAATGAAGAGTAACCTGTGCCGAAGTCATCAATCGCAATTCGATAACCTTGTTTTCTAAGTTCGACTATCGTTTCAATACAAGTGTCATAGTCTCTCATCATGTCCCGTTCTGTAATTTCTAGAATAAGCTGATGAGGCTGACAGCCTGATTCTTCTAAAATCGTCTTCAATTGATCAGACAAGTCGGGCATATAAAACATACGAGAGGAGAAGTTCACGGAAACCGCAATATCAGCTA
Organism: Marinomonas sargassi; assembly: GCF_025716875.1. GTDB lineage: Bacteria > Pseudomonadota > Gammaproteobacteria > Pseudomonadales > Marinomonadaceae > Marinomonas > Marinomonas sargassi. The sequence goes on from NZ_JAOVZB010000001.1 coordinate 638,130, forward strand.
CATCTTCACCATTTTTTTGCCACTCAGATATGAGCCTTGCAACTTCGCCAAATACCCACTTATCTATATCAATAATAAGATCTGATTTTTCAGCAATTTCTAGGAACTCCGCAGGCTGTAAAAGGCCAAGCGTAGGATGTTGCCACCGAACTAAGGCTTCAGCCCCCATGACCTTTTTAGAAGTAAGGTTGAGATTAGGTTGAAAATAAACCACTAATTCATTATTGGCGATTGCCTGACGTAAACCAGCGTTAGTTTCAATGATATCGGTGACTTCCAACGTCATTCTGTCGTCATATATACGGTATTGGTCTTTGCCATTACGTTTTGCATGATACATAGCTGTATCCGCATTCCGAATTAATGTTTCATCATCACTACCATGGTAAGGGAACTGACACACACCAATACTAGCGGAGACAAAAACATTTTTATTATCAATAAGGTAGGACTTTCTAAGCGATTGGTTAATCTGCTCCAATAAGAACATTTCTTCGCTATTAGCACGCCTATCTTCCGCAACAAGCATGAATTCATCGCCCCCCATTCTTGCGACGAAGCCCACACCCTCAACAAGCTCTTCTAAAATATGAGCAACATCAATCAATAGATTATCACCTGCCGTGTGCCCTAATGAGTCATTGATGGTTTTGAACTCATCCACATCCAAATAGATCAAGAAGAAAGAAGAGTCCTTCTCTTTTGCTTTAACAATAGCCTCGTTCAACTTCTGAGTCCCTAGCAGCCTATTTGCTAAGCCTGTCAGTGGATCATGGTGTGCAAGGAAATCGAAGTTTTTCTTCTCTGCATTTAACTCTGCATAAGTGGCAGAGAGCCGCTCCGCCATTTGATTAAAGGTATTCTCTATGTGGTTCCACTCATCAGTACGATGCAGATTAATCGGCCTACTAGTACCATCGGATTCGATTCTGGCAAAACCTGCACTTAAGTCGTTTAGAGGTTTTCTGATGTGTTTTTTTACAACGAGACTCACTAACAAAATGGATATCAGAAAAGCAAACACGCTCGTTAATATAGCATTAAGCCTTGATTCACTAATTTCTGCTTCGAGCTTTTTAGCTAACTCAAAGGCTTCAATTTGCACTTCTTTCTCGGTTTTTTCTACCAGAGCAATGAGTTGGTTTTGAGAGTCGACTAAAGAAGACATAACACCCCAACGTTGTGCTAGATTAGCCTTTATACGGCTCAATGCAGCGTGATACTTTCTCAAAGTAATCTGCATCTTCCTTATATGAGAGGCCAACTCAGGGCTATCAATATCAACACTGATATCGACACTTTCTAAATGCAACGCCAGTATAGCCAGCTCTTTTTCTGCTTCAATAATCAGTACTTTTTCTGTTTCGGGTGTAATACGACTATGGACGCTTTCTACGATTTTTCCGGTCGTTAGAAAAGCCTCCCGAAGCATGGGTATCAAGGTATGATTATGCTCGTCATGCAAGTCTCCACCAAGGATGGTAATTTCCAATTCCCCTTGGTTAATATGGAACGCAAGCTCATCAATTTGCTCTTCAAGCTGATCGTCTATTTCTTGAATTTTCTTCAAAATCCTATTCAAAGAAAGCGAACTCCCTAAAAACCGGTGAAAATTATCGACAAAATCATCAACTTTATCTGCAAGTTCTGGGTTAGCTGACAACTCATTCAATTGCTGAAGCTCCAAATCAATTTTGGTTGCCTCTTTTGATAGGGTTGTCTCGCTAAATAGAAAAGTTTGTTCCAATAACTTTACGCGTGACGTCAAACTCGATACTTGCCTACTGATATCTGAATTCTTGGTTAATATCTCAACATGGCCTTGGGATTGAGTTTTAAATGTAGACTCTACTAAGTACGAGGAACGAATCACCATAATGATCGCGAAACTTAAAATCATTAAAGAAAGTAAATTGGAAAATATCAGGCGTTGAGTGATGGTCAAATTATGTAGCTTCATTTACCACTCCAAATATTTAAATAGGTTTCGCGATATCCATTTTTAGGGTCATACACCCCAGTATTTTTACTGCTTATAAGCTCATCTACATTATTTGGAGTAACTAAGTGGACAGGAGTGGAATAGCCACTAGGAGGATAAGCATTAAAAGCTCGATTCAGCTCATCCATAATTTGCCAACCATGCAAGTAGAGCGGCTCTGGCACAGTAGCGAGTTGAAAATCTTGCTGGTATATTCGTTGGTAAGCGGCTTCACTACCGTCGCCAGCCGAGATATTCGCAGGGATTTTCTTACGCTGCTCTAATCTCGATTCCAAAAAGGGCGTTGCATAGTCAATATATAAGTCATTTATCGTCAGAATATGAGTAATCTCATTGCCGTATTTGCTCCATAAATCATTAAGCGTCTTCGGCATACTTTGAGCAATCTTATCTAATGCCAACGGCTGGATATCCAACACACTACAGGTACGACAAAGCCTTATCGTATCTGCCAGCTTTTGAGCTTTTATTGATGCTATTTTATAGTTTGGATCTGTAAAAATAACCGTTTTTGCCTGCCCTTCCGTGTTTACTATTGCTAATAAGGCAGCCACTTCCGCAACTTCTAAGGGGTCTGTTGTGATATTGGTATACAAGCCTAGCTCTTTATTCTCACCCGCTAATTCTGAAGCATGCCAACCCACAACAACGACATTAAGCTGTTCTGCAAGCTTTAAGATATCTTTATGCCTAAGTGCATCAATACCGCCTAGTACTATGCCATCAGGTTTAAGGCTTATTGCCTCTCGAATCAGTGCGCCCTGACGAACTGCTGAACCTCTTCCATCAAAGAATTTTAACTGCCAATCAAGGTGCGTAGCGGCTTCCGAAATGCCTTTTGCCACACCATAAACCCCTCCATTTCGAAGGTCAGATGCGACAAAAAAGACACTTTTATTTTGAAGAATTTGAGGGCCAGACTTAGGACCATCCCAAGTTTGATTACTTTGAATAGCCGCCTCCACTTTCTTCTTTGCCAACTCTAAGAAGTCAGTTTCGTAGTCGTTGGCCATTGTGTAGGAGGAAAAACTAGTTAAAAAAATGGCCAGTAGCACGAAGAGTTTCGGTATTTTCATTGTAATATCACACACTTCATTTATAGTTTTCATTAGTATAGGATGAGAAAAAACAATAAACCTGCCTATGAAGGTAAAACCTATGAAAACTGCTATTTCCAGGTCCATTATCACCATTTCTACCTTCTTATGTTTATGTATTTCTTCTTTTACTGTAGCAAGTAGTTTAGATAAAGATCGAGCTACTTCACAGCTTAATCTGCAAAAGTTACAGCAGTTCCAAGACACAGTTAACTTACAAGCGATGCCTCTCGATGTAAAAGTAGACCAAGCCATCAGAATCGCCATTATCTACCCAAGCGCAGACATCTCCGACTTTTGGGTCCGTAACTATACAGCTCTCACTGAACGGTTAACCGAATTAAAAATTCCCTTTCACATAGATGAATACTCCTCCAAGCAAATTGAACACGCCCTACAAACACAACACACGCAAACAGTATTGAATGCAAAATCACCTTATGATTTCGTCATATTTGGACCTTCAGAGCTTGCCCGCCAAGCAAAAAACATCCAGCAACTAGCTGCGTCACAGGAATTTAAAACTTTTATTTGGGCCTTCCATACACCAGACTCAAGCTGGTCTCACCAACCCGATGGATGGTTTGATTTTTCAAGCGCAATGGGAGCTGAAGCACTCTGCCATTATGCTATTCAACACTTAGGAAATGAGATTGAATTTGCTGCCAACCGCGGTATACCTGGTATAACGGATACACAGCGCTCTCAGGGTTTTATCGATTGTGTTGAGGAAAAAGCGGATTGGATTAATGTTTATGAACACTTTGGCCAATACCAAAAGCTCGGTGGTGCAGATGGGGCCAAACTATTCATTAACAATTTCCCCAACTTACAAATGATACACAATGCCAATACGGCAATGACAATGGGTGCTGTTGATGCTCTAAATGCAGCAAATAAAACACAAGATATTTTTACAACTGGCTGGGGCGGCACCGCAAAAGAAATTGAAATAATAAAGTCAGGCGAACTGGATGCCACTCCTATGCGAATGAGTGACGATCTTGGAGTAGCCACTGCCGAAAGCATAAAGTTTCATTTCCAAGGGAGAGAATCTGAGCTACCAAAATTCTATTTGGGTCGTATTTTAATCGCTCATAAAGATATGACAGACTCAGAGTTAGATGCTTATACAAAAGAAGCCTTTAGATATTCAGGCATTCCGAATTAAGCACTCTTAATACAATAACTTCTAATATCCTTTGTATCAGCTCTAGGAGGCAGCTGCTTTTCCTAGCATTCTTTCCATTTTTCGATAACTTAGCGATTCCATTAAATGTGATCTTGTCACAGGTCCGCCACTCAAATCTGCAAGGGTAAGAGCCACTTTTAATACCCTATGGTATGCCCGTGCAGAAAGCTTTAACTTCTCTAACGCTTGCTGCATAAACAGGCTATCGGCTTCATTAAGTGCACAGATGCGCTCTAACTGACGACCATCAAGCTGAGCATTTTGGCAACCCTGTCGTTGTCTTTGTCTCGCAACAGCCAATTCAACTCGCTGTCGAATACTAGCGCTATCCTCACCCTCTTCCGCAGTATTCACTAAAACATCAGAGGGTAGAGGGGGAACTTCCACATGAAGGTCTATTCGATCCAAGAAGGGAGCAGAAAGTTTTTTAAGGTATTTCTGACTTGCACTGGATTGGTAATAGTCTGCTCCTCCGCTATAGGCTTCATTACTGGCATTCATCGCTGCCACTAATTGAAAACGTGCTGGATAGGTGACTTGACCACGCGCTCTAGAAATATGCACCTCACCATTCTCTAAAGGCTCACGTAAAACTTCCAATACTTTACGGTCAAATTCAGGTAATTCATCTAAAAACAATACGCCACAATGGGCTAAAGAGGCCTCACCAGGTTTAGGTACGGAGCCACCCCCAACCAAAGCAACAGCCGAGCAAGAGTGGTGTGGAGATCGAAAAGGCCGTTCTGACCAGTGCCATTCCACGCCCATTTTTCGCCCTGACACGGATTGAATAGAAGCAACAGATAAAGACTCTTCCTCTGTCATGGCAGGCATGATACTGGGTAAACGCGATGCCAGCATGGTTTTACCGGTTCCAGCTGGACCCACAAACAATAAGTTATGACCCCCAGCAGCAGCGACTTCTAAAGCTCTTCTTGCTTGATATTGCCCTTTCACATCTCGCATATCTTTAAAATTTGATAACACTTCATCACGCGTGAAAGGCAAACAATGGGGTAATGAAGCTTGTTTAAGTAAGTGCGCCGTTACTTGTGTCAAATGCTGAGCACAAACGCTATCACCTTCTACTAAAGCCGCTTCATCTTGATTCACAGTCGGTAAGATCAATTGCCGACCCGCTTGCTGACAAGCAATCGCAGAAGGTAATAAGCCTGAAACACCACGAATATCGCCCGATAATGCCAACTCACCAACAAACTCTTTATCTGCAAGGTTCACATTATCTAGTTGCCCAGACGCCGCAAGCACACTAATAGCGATCGCTAAATCATAGCGTCCTCCCTCTTTAGGTAAGTCAGCAGGGGCTAGATTGATGGTGATTCTTCTTGTGGGGAATTCGAAGTGACTATTGATAATAGCGCTGCGTACACGATCTTTTGATTCCCTTACAGCCGCTTCGGGCAAACCCACAATATTCAAAGAAGGCAAACCATTGGAAATATGAGTTTCCACGGTGACAAGGGGAGAAGCCACGCCCACTCTGGCGCGGCTATAGACGGTCGATAAACTCATAATCACTCCTTGATTATTAAGTAGAGACTTTCCTTAGTACTTAGTTATCTATTATTCGCTTTTTTCTAGTTCAACTTTTCTAACTCAGCTTTTCTAACTCAACAAGGCGCGCTTCCAGCACTTCAAGTTTAGCTCGATATTTAGATAACATGGCTTCTTGAACCTCAAACTCTTCACGTGTTACGAGATCCATTTTTGTTAGCGTGTTACGGGCAACTTCATGCAGCTGAGCATGAATCTCTTCCTTGGGTAATTTGCCAAGTGATTCTGCAGCTTGCTCTAAGCCTGTTCCTAGTTGTTTTATAAATTGCTCAATCATAATTAAATTTCCGAATAAAAGGGTGGCATACGGTCTGCCATGATTTGCATAGTATAGTTACCTGCAAAAGGGTCGTACAAGGCGCCTTCCATTCTTTTTGGCAATAGTTTTTCTTTCAACATACGAACAGCTGTCGCCCATGATCTAATCACGCCTCTTTTTTGTGCGCATTTTTTGTACAAGCATTTTCAAGATGAAGAGCCCTACTTAGCTATATTTCTCAGATGAGATATGCAGCGTAATTTTTTAAAGCGGAAACAAAAAGATAAAGCTTCTTATGCCCTGATCAACTTTTAGATATACGTCACGCGCACACAAACCGCACAATAAATGCTCTATTTTGATGCGAACGCACCATCAAAGAACACATCTCACACATCACCTTTATTCCATTTGTAAGACAAATCCATATATTTCGGCTAAAACGGGCTTGCACTATATATGCACAAAGCTGGCATAAATATTGAATAAGTACCTTCGGAATGCACAATACACATTTAAACTGACTTTTGAAGGAGACAGTGGGTATGAAGCTTATTACAGCCATCATCAAGCCATTTAAACTAGATGATGTTCGAGAAGCACTTTCTGAAATCGGCGTTCAAGGTATCACCGTTACAGAAGTAAAAGGCTTCGGACGTCAAAAAGGCCACACAGAACTATACCGTGGCGCAGAATACGTAGTTGATTTTTTACCTAAAGTAAAAATCGAACTAGCTATTGCTGACGATGTTGTTGATCAAGTCGTTGAAGCAATTTCTGGTGCTGCTAACACAGGCAAAATCGGCGACGGTAAAATCTTTATCGTTAACCTTGAGCAAGCGGTTCGTATTCGTACCGGTGAAACTGGTGTAGAAGCAGTTTAATCCTGCTCGAATATTAAAAGCCTTTAGGGGGGCGAAACATGCAAGATCAAATTTTTCACTTACAATACGCTATGGACACCTTTTACTTTTTGGTGTGTGGCGCTCTAGTTATGTGGATGGCAGCAGGATTTGCCATGTTAGAAGCGGGTCTAGTACGCGCTAAAAACACAACTGAAATTCTTACTAAGAACGTAGCCTTGTTTGCTATCTCTTGTATCATGTACCTAGTTTGCGGTTACTCTATCATGTACGGTGGTGAGTGGTTCCTTTCTGGTATTCAAGACGTTGATGTAGACGCTACTTTGTCTGACTTCGCTGGTCGTGAAGGCGGATTCGAAGGTGGTTCTATCTACTCTGGCGCTTCTGACTTCTTCTTCCAAGTAGTATTCGTTGCAACTGCAATGTCTATCGTATCTGGTGCGGTTGCTGAGCGTATGAAGCTTTGGGCTTTCCTAGCATTCGCAGTTGTTATGACTGGTTTCATTTACCCAATGGAAGGTAACTGGACTTGGGGTGGCGGTTCTGTATTCGGTATGTTCAGCCTTGGTGACCTAGGTTTCTCTGACTTCGCAGGTTCTGGTATCGTTCACATGGCAGGTGCTGCAGCAGCATTGGCTGGTGTAATCGTATTGGGCGCTCGTAAAGGCAAATACGGTCCTAACGGTGAAGTTCGCGCGATTCCTGGCGCAAACCTACCTCTTGCTACTTTGGGTACATTCATCCTTTGGTTAGGTTGGTTCGGCTTTAACGGCGGTTCTGTACTTAAACTTGGTGATATCTCAAATGCAAACGCAGTTGCTATGGTGTTCCTAAACACTAACGCTGCGGCAGCTGGTGGCGCAATTGGTGCACTAGTTCTTGCTCGTATCCTATTCGGTAAAGCTGATTTGACTATGCTTCTAAACGGCGCTCTAGCTGGTTTGGTTGCTATCACTGCTGAGCCTTCAACTCCTTCTGCACTAGGTGCGACACTAATCGGTGTTGTAGGTGGTCTGATTGTTGTTGTTTCTATCTTGACTCTAGACAAGCTTAAGCTTGACGATCCAGTGGGCGCGATCTCTGTTCACGGTGTTGTTGGTCTTTGGGGTCTATTAGCTGTTCCTCTAACAAACGATGGTGCTACTTTCGGCGGTCAAATCGCTGGTGCACTTACTATCTTCGTTTGGGTATTCGTATCAAGCCTTGTTGTTTGGTTAGCTATCAAAGCTATCATGGGCGTACGTGTTACTGAAGAAGAAGAGTTTGAAGGTGTTGACCTTTCTGAATGTGGTATGGAAGCGTACCCAGAATTCAAAAAGTAAGACCTTTTTAAATTCGATAGTAACTTAATATTACTATCACTAAAGAGACCCTCGCTTCGGCGGGGGTTTTCTTTTTCTGGCAGAAACATTTTCTTCAAACCTTTCAATAGCGGTATCATGTTAGCTATGGAACACGCCATCTAGGAATAATGCTTTAGAGGACATCATGTTAGAAGACTTACATTTAAAGATTCGTAATATTAAGAAGAGCGACTACGAGCAGGTCAGAATTTTAATGGACAAGGTCTATCATGATATTGGCGGCGCTTGGCCTCAACACACATTAGACAAACTCATTAAAGATTTCCCTGAAGGGCAAATTTGCCTTGAGGATCACGGCAATATCGTTGGTATTGCACTCTCTGTACAGGTCAATTACCAAAGGTTCAGTAACCCTCATACCTATGAAGACTTACTAGATCAAAAAGAAAACATCTTAAATGATCATAAAGGTGATGCCATGTATGGTCTCGATGTTCTTATTGCACCGGAATATCGTGGTTACCGCTTAGGTCGACGCCTCTATGAAGCCCGCAAAGAGCTATGTAGACAACATAACTTCCGCGCCATTTTGGCTGGCGGGCGTATCCCCAATTACCACGAACACGCGAAAGAACTATCACCTGCAGAATATTTAGAGTCTGTCCGAGAAAAGAAGATTTACGACCCAATTTTATCCTTCCAACTTTCCAATGATTTTCAGGTAACTCGGCTGCTAAAAAGTTACCTTCCAGAAGATGAAAAGTCGCGAGGCTACGCCACACTACTTGAGTGGAAAAATATCTTTTTTGAGCCTGAAACAACTGTTATCCAATCCCGTAAGACACAAGTTCGTATTGGTGCTGTGCAGTGGCAAATGCGTGAAGTTGAAAGTGCAGATGAATTGCTAAAACAGGTGGAGTACTTTATTGATGCCGTATCCAACTACAAAAGTGACTTCGCTGTTTTCCCTGAATTTTTCAATGCGCCACTTATCGGTTTAAGCCCTGACCAAAGCAACCAAACTGAAGCAATTCGCTTTCTAGCCAGCTTTACAGAGCGCTTTAAAAACGAAATTTCTCAGCTTGCTGTCAGCTATAACATCAATGTCATCACAGGCTCTATGCCAATCATCGAAGATGATACTGTCTACAACATTAGTTACCTATGTCGCCGTGATGGCACAGTAGAAGAGCAGAAGAAGATCCATATCACACCACACGAGCGTCGAGACTGGATCATTGAAGGTGGTAACGACCTTAGAGTATTCAATACAGATGCTGGCCGTATTGGCATACTGATCTGCTATGACGTTGAGTTCCCTGAGTTGGGCCGACTACTAGCAGAACAAGATATGGATATTCTATTTGTACCCTTCTGGACAGACACCAAAAATGGCTACTTGCGAGTTCGTAACTGTGCTCAGGCCAGAGCGATAGAGAACGAGTGTTATGTCGTGATTTGCGGAAGTTGCGGTAATCTACCTCAGGTGGAAAATCTCGATATCCAGTATTCTCAAAGCTCGGTATTCTCGCCGTCTGATTTCTCTTATCCACACGATGCTGTCATGGCCGAGACCACACCAAACACAGAGATGATTATGTTCTCCGATCTCGACCTTGATAAACTTACCTTCACACGCAGTGAAGGCTCTGTGAATAACTTAAAAGATCGACGTCTTGACCTATATTCAGTGAACTGGACGAAGTAACGTTAATAAGCAAAAGGACTATCCTTTTTAACCCGCAGAATTAAGAGTGTTTTCATGGCTAAAGCAAAAACCGCTTTTGTATGTAATGAATGTGGCGCGGAGTACGCCAAATGGCAGGGGCAATGCCAAGCCTGTAAAGAGTGGAATTCACTATCTGAGATACGCTTAACATCAGGTAAAACATCCGCGCGAGTAGCTGCCAGCCAAGACCCAAGATTACAGGGCTATGCTGGTGCCACCACAGGCATTCAGAACTTATCAGAGATTGACCTGAACGATGTCCCTCGTTTTAGTTCAGGGGCAAAAGAGTTTGACCGTGTACTCGGTGGCGGCTTAGTGCCCGGTGGTGTGGTGTTGATTGGTGGGCACCCGGGTGCAGGTAAAAGTACCTTGTTGCTACAAACTATGTGCTGGTTAGCCCAGCAACAAAGCGCGCTCTATGTCACTGGGGAAGAGTCCTTACAGCAAGTGGCTATGCGTGCTCAGCGTTTAGGTCTACCAACGCAGAATTTGAAAATGCTGTCGGAAACCAATGTTGAAGCAATATTAAACACAGCGCAGCAGCTTAAACCAAAAGTTATTGTTATCGACTCTATTCAAGTCATGCATTTAGACGGCATCGAGTCTGCTCCCGGTAGTGTGTCACAAGTCCGTGAAAGTGCCGCCGTTCTGACCCGTTTCGCTAAGCAAACTCAAACCGCTTTTTTGCTAGTCGGCCATGTTACTAAAGACGGTTCTCTCGCAGGACCAAAAGTGCTCGAACACATGGTTGATTGTTCTGTACTTCTAGAAGGCTCAGAGGATTCTCGCTTCCGTACATTACGGGGCATGAAAAACCGCTTTGGCGCCGTTAATGAGCTAGGCGTGTTTGCCATGCTCGAGAACGGTCTTAAAGAAGTCACTAACCCTAGCTCTATTTTCCTAAATAGAAGTAATCAACCTGCTGCAGGTAGCTTAGTAATGGTTGTCTGGGAAGGCACTCGCCCGCTTCTCGTCGAACTTCAAGCGCTTGTTGATGACTCCGCCCTTAGCAACCCAAGGCGTGTTACCGTCGGTTTTGATCATAATAGGTTGGCCATGCTTCTCGCGGTACTTCATAAACATGGAGGCCTTCACACCGCCGATCAAGATGTGTATTTGAATGTGGTTGGTGGAGTAAAAGTACTCGAAACTAGTGCTGACCTTGCGGCTATTGCAGCTGTCGTATCGAGTTTTCGAGACCAAGTACTTCCCCATGATCTTGTGGTACTAGGGGAAGTAGGTCTATCTGGTGAAATTCGCCCTGTACCATCGGGCCAAGAACGGATCAGTGAAGCGGCTAAACATGGTTTTGTACGTGCTGTTGTGCCAAAAGCCAACTGCCCTAAAAAGCCAATTAAAGGCATGACCGTAATTGGGGTTGATCGCTTATCTGAGGCATTAGAAGCAATTTTCGAGCACTAATGTGAGTCTTCGTTGAGATGATGCATGAGCCCGAACAAATCAATCATGGGCTCATCTTCCATACCATAAGGTAATGCTTTCTTTGAATCTGCCTCTAAACGCTCTTGCCGTGCTTTTAATAACCGAGCACGGCGCTGCTTACAGAGGTCTAAGATATGGTGACGGGACTCATTGGAAAGTGAAAACCAGTGAAAGCGCTCATCTCGGCTGCGCAAACAACCTTTGCAAAAGCCTTTCGCACTATTCTCGCAGATTCCTCGGCAGGGGCTTTCTATGGTGAATAGCTCTATTTGCTCCATCTTCCCCCCTATTTTTAATGCGTGGCTAGCTTGAAGTCATAAACTTCTTCTGGTGATAAAAAGTACACCCTTTCGGCAGGTGCCGCCGCTAGGGAGAACCAATAAAAGCGATCCGATACCCCCATTTCTAAGTAAAAGTTCACATAGGCACCGTGCACTGGGTCTGTATCCGCTATGTTATCAATTTTAATTTGCGTGCCGTCCGTCCAAGCGTGAATCCCAACCCCTGCACCTGCGCCAATACGTCTTTCTACACCACCTAAAAACAAGTCCACACCACCCGATAACACATACCCTGTAGTAGCAATACGGGTATTCAACCCCAGACGGCGAATCAAACGCGCTCCATCGATCACCGCTTGTTGGTTAGTCGCTCCGGGCACATTTACCAATACTAATTCGGTGATATTTGGGTTCTCTCGCACCAAAGCACTTAACTGCTCAACCAAGCCATCGCCTAATACACCTGAAAGATAAGCTGTGTTTTCATTAACTTCAAAGATAAGCTCATTACTTACCTCTTCTTGAGGCGCTGAAGTTGCACATGCTGACAGCAACACAGCGGCAGCACATAACAAAAGCCAGTTAGATAATGAGTGATTCCATTTCACGAAGCCCATAGCGTCTCCGAACTGATTAAAACGGTTTATAAAGCATCATATTAGGACAAAAAAACACCAATGCCTATCCATTGAACCAATACTCGAAATTTACTTTCAATAAGTGAAGAATGAACTAAAAAACATCTTCCTGAGTAAGTATTTTTTATAAATCGTCAATTTTTTTCAGAAGATATTACAGAAAAAGAATATCTTTAATATATATTTAAAAATTCATATCCGACCGCAAGAGATATAAAATTATTTCATCTAATCAAATTTTCATGGAGAACAAAATGAACCGCCTAATGCACCTACCAATGTTAGCCGGCATTACGATCGCGACTATTATCTCTGGTTGTTCGCCGAGCGATGATGAAATAGTTGTTGAAAAAGAAATCATCCGCCCAGTAAAACTTATTACGATTGAAGCCAGTGATGTGATAAATATTCGCCGTTTCCCTGCAGAATTAAAGGCCAGCGAAGAAGCCGACTTAGCATTTCGTGTTGGTGGTCAATTAGCAAAAATTTATGTCACACCAGGTCAGCGTGTAAAAAAAGGCGAGCTATTAGCAGAGTTAGACCCTACGGACTTCCAACTGAGTGTCGAGCTAGCAAAAGCTAGCCAAAAACTTAACTCGGCTCAGTTTGAGCGTATTCAGACTATGCATAAACAAAAAGCAGCAACCTTGTCTCAATACGATACCGCCAAAGCCAACTTAGATCAGTCGAACAATGCTTTGGAACAAGCGCAAAACCAACTCAAGTACAGCAAAGTCTATGCTCCTTTTAGTGGTGTAATTTCATCAGTCGCGACAGAAAATTTTCAATATGTTGGTGCTACTCAACCACTTATGCACATACAAAATATCGATCAACTAGAAGTAGAGTTTCAAATACCAGAAAATTTGATCGTGAATATTCGCTCAAGTGCATCCGATTACAGAGCGCCTGTTTCTATTGATGTAGCACCAGAAGACTTGCTCTACGGCACCTACAAAGAGCACCACACCACAGCAGACCCAAACACCCAAGCCTACAAGGTTATGCTAAGTTTGGTACGTGAAAACAATTCGAGCCATACCCTGTTACCCGGCATGACTGCCAATGTGGACATAGACTTGAACCAACTGACTCGTACTGAGCAACATTTTGTTGTCCCAACCAGTGCTGTAATGCGCTATGAAGATACGTCTACGGGAGAATCAAAAAGTGTGGTGTGGGTCTATGACGAAACATCTGGTTCCGTTGCAACTCGAGAAGTTAGCTTAGGTGGATTAGAGGGTAACCACATTGAAATCCTTACTGGCCTTAGTGTTGGCGATAAAGTGGTTGCTGCTGGCGTGCACAGCCTCACAGAGTCAATGAAAGTGCGCCCTTGGACACGTGAGCGAGGCTTATAATGGATATCGCAGCTTATTTCATAAAACGCAAAGTAACCAGCTGGATGGTAACGCTTATCTTATTGATTGGCGGTGTCATAGCTTTTACTAATCTAGGTCAACTCGAAGACCCTGAATTTACAATAAAAGACTCATTAGTAATTACTTACTACCCAGGAGCATCACCTGAGCAAGTAGAAGAGGAAGTCACCTACCCTATTGAGCTGGAACTACAAAATCTTCCTTATGTGGATAAAATCACCTCCACCTCTAAAGCTGGTTACTCCAAAATTCAGCTAACCATCAAAGACACTTACCGTGCTCAAGAGCTGAAACAAATTTGGGACGAAGTGCGTAAGAAGATTCGTGATCTTTCTGGATCATTCCCATCTGGCGTTGGCTCCCCCTATGTTTTAGATGACTTCGGTGATGTGTATGGGGTTATGCTTGCCATCAACGGCGAGGGTTACCCTTATAAAGACTTGGAAACCTATGTGGACTTGGTGAAGCGTGAATTAGTCCTAGTTGATGGTATTGCAAAAGTCACCGTGGCAGCGGAACAAAGTGAGCAAATCACCATTGAAATTTCCCGTGCGCGGCTCGCTAATATGGGAATTAGCCCTAACCAGCTATCTTCTCTATTATCAAATCAAAACTCGGTCTCGAATGCAGGGCGCGTAAAGGTGGGTAGCGAATACATTCGTATTAGTCCTACAGGTGAGTTCCAAGACATATCCGAGTTAGAGAACTTAATTGTTGGTACACCGATTGAAGGCAATTTAATTCGCTTAAAAGACGTTGCGACGATCAAACGTGAGTATGCTGAGCCGAACTCTCATCTAGTCAATTTCAACGGTGCTCAGTCGCTACTTTTAGGGATTTCTTTCTCGAAGGGCGTCAATGTTGTCAAAGTAGGAAAAGTTTTAGAGCAGCGCATCGAAGAACTTCAATACCAGCAGCCCATTGGTATGAATATGGAGCCTATCTACTTCCAATCTAAAGAAGTAGATCGATCTGTATCGGACTTTATCCTCAACTTAGCCGCAGCTGTGGCCATAGTAATTCTTGTACTCTTGGTATTCATGGGCGTTCGCTCAGGTATTTTGATCGGCCTTATTTTGTTATTGACGATTCTGGGTACTTTCATCGTCATGGATTACTTCAAAATCAATCTGCAACGCATTTCTTTAGGAGGGTTAATTATAGCCTTAGGAATGTTGGTGGATAATGCGATCGTCGTTACCGAAGGTGTGCTGATTGGCATGCAAAGAGGTATGAGCAAACTACAGGCAGCCAGTGCGGTAGTGAAACAAACAAAGTGGCCTTTATTAGGCGCTACCGTTATTGCGATTACGGCTTTTGCACCAATAGGCTTGTCTCCAGACTCAGTTGGCGAGTTTGTTGGCTCACTTTTCCAAGTGCTCTTAATTTCCTTACTGCTTAGTTGGTTAACTGCTATCACCTTAACGCCTTTTTTCTGTGATTTGTTCTTCAAAGAGACAGTAACCACAGAAAAAAATGAAGACCTTAATGACCCTTATAAAGGCTTCATATTTAGCGGTTACAAATGGTTATTAGATAAAGCGATGCACTATAGATGGATGACAGTCATCTTGTTACTAGCTGCACTGGTGACATCAGGCTGGGCTTTCCAGTTTGTGAAACAAGCTTTCTTCCCGCCATCGACAACACCTATGTTTTACATGGATGTTCAAATGCCGGAAGGTACTCACATTGATGAAACCTATAAAAAAGTAACCTCTATAGAAGAAAACTTATTAAATGATGAACGCATAGAGTTTGTCACCTCTTCCACTGGGCAAGGCACTTTGCGCTTTATGCTGACTTATAATGCGGTACAAGCCAATTCAAGCTATGCCCAATTCATTATTCGCACCAAAGACAAGGAGTCGATACCCAGCCTCATGGAAGACCTGTATTACAAAATGCAGGAACAATACCCAGAGCTTGAACTGAAGCTACAACGCTTACAGCTTGGGCCAGCGACTGGCTCAAAAATTGAAGCTAGGATTAGTGGTCCAGACCCTAAACAGCTACGTCAGTTTAGCGCTCAGATTCAAGAGATTTATCATGCTGATGGCGGTTTAGAAAGCATCAAGGACAACTGGCGTCAGCCAGTTAAAACATTACGCCCTATCTTTAACGATGCCCAAGCTCGCCGCTTAGGTATCAGTAAAGCTGAGCTTGACGATGTACTGCTCACTAACTTCACAGGCTCACAGATCGGCTTATATCGCGAAGGTACGGACCTTTTACCAATCGTTCAAAAGGCTCCGGAAAACGAGCGAGTGTCTATAGATCAAATTCGTGATTTGCAGGTATACAGCCCTTCTTCTGGCTCATATGTCACTTTATCGACCTTGGTTACTGGCTTTGAAACCGTCTGGGAAGACCCTATTATTGAACGCCGCGATCGTAAGCGTACTATTACAGTGATGGCGGACCCTAAAATTCTTGGGGACGAAACGGCTATGGCTGTATTCTCTCGTGTTCGAGGTCCTATTGAAGCTATAGAATTACCTCCCGGCTATAGTTTAGAGTGGGGGGGAGAATATGAAAGTAGTACAGATGCTCAAGCTAATATATTTAGTGCCTTGCCAATGGGCTATCTATTTATGTTCATCATCACCATCTTGCTGTTCAATTCGGTTCGAGTGCCATTAACTATCTGGTTCTGTGTACCACTTGCGCTGATCGGTGTGTCCACTGGCCTATTAGTGATGAACTCAGCTTTCAGCTTCATGGCACTGCTTGGCTTCTTGAGCTTATCGGGTATGACGGTAAAAAATGGGATTGTTTTGGCCGACCAGATCAACTACGAGCTTGAACAAGGCACCGAAAAATACGAGGCTATTTTCAAATCTGCCGTCAGTCGAGTACGGCCTGTTTGCATGGCGGCTATTACCACCATCCTTGGTATGATTCCGTTATTGTTTGACGCCTTCTTTGAGGGCATGGCCGTGGTGATTTCGTTCGGATTAGGGTTCGCGACGATACTAACCCTTATTGCCGTTCCTGTATTTTATGCCTTGGTCTTCCGCGTAAAATATCGTTCCCATAAAACATTTAATGAATAATGATAGGAGTAGCCATAGCCTCATACGGTTATGGCTCTTATCTACTTGAGGTATCTAGATTGCATTTAGACGACATTCTAAAGTTAGACATCAAATTGCTTGTGGCTTTTTCCACTATTATGGAGGAGGGCAGTGTTTCTCGTGCCGCCGATAAATTAAATGTGACTCAACCCGCACTGAGCAAGAGCTTACAAAGACTGAGAGATTTATTTAAAGACTCTCTATTCACCCGGCAAGCCTACGGTTTAACCCCCACCGCAAGAGCCTCTGAGTTACACGATCAAATAAAACCAATACTACACTCACTATCGGATTTGATGAGCCCAGACTCCTTGGACCTCGCCAATTTAAGCCGCCGTTTTAAGTTGCGAGTAGATGAGGGTGATTTAGAAAACTTACCCTTTACTAGCTACTCTGAGCAATGACGCTCCGAATATTCAACTATCCTTAACCGCATGGGGTGATTCACAGTTTGAAGAAATGCTGGCAGGAAAAGTCGATTTAGGCATTAAAAGAGTCAATGACACACCAAATAATATCCGCAGTAAACTGATTGGCTACACCGAAGCTTGTATTGTATTAGGAGAAGCTCACCCGCTGCATCATCAAGATGAAATTATGCTGAAAGATTTACTTGCTCATAAGCTTGTCACTCATCATATGGAAGCCAACCGTCAACATAGCACCTTCGCTAAAACAGAGCAGAAATTAAAACAGCAAGGCTTTCACATTAGAGCTGACTTAGAAACGGACAGCTTAATGGTTGCCATGCAAGCCGTTAACAACGGTATGGCTTTAGTTGCATCTCGCTCGATTGGTGAGCTTTTTTTAAAAGTAAAATGTGAGGAGAGCATTTCACCCGTAAAGCTGCTGCCCATTCCTAAAGAAGTGTTAGATCTAGATGATTACAATGGCCGACATCCCATCCATATATTCTGGCATGAACGCTTTAATAACGACCTTGCCCACCGCTGGCTAAGAGAGAAAATTATCGCTTTCATGAGAGAGTCCCCTTGGATGCACTCCCCCAAGTAGAGTTGGGGGCGAAAAGCGGTAAGGGTAGGGAGTGTGCTCTTTAAAAAGAAAGAGCACATAGGAAATTGATAGAACTAAGTCTTTTCTCGAGTTTCTCGCTTCCATTCAAAGCGAGGGATGGTTTCACCATTAATTTCAACCGACTCTTTAAACATGTTTAAAGGGCGAGCCCACCAGCCAAATTCACCATATAAAGCTTGGTATATCACTAGGCTTTCTTCTGTCTCGCTGTGTTGTACAACACGCTCAACCCAATACTCTGCACCTTTATAGTGTTGGTATACTCCACTTTTCATATCTGTACCTTTTCTTATTCTTAATCATTGAACTAAGCGTATAAGAACAAAAAAGGGCAAATATCTAAATTCGCCCTCTTAATAACTCAATACACCTTAGAAATAACTCTATGACTCTCGTAGCCACTCACAGCATTTACTGCCTAAGGATTAATAATTATCCACATAATCAAAAGAGTGACTTTCGACCACAGAACCGTCGGCAACAATGTCTACCGTCCACTTACCATCGAAGCCCGGTAGTAAGCGCTTACTAGACCATACTCGCCAGCGATTACCACCTATATCAAATGCAATTTCGGCCTGTATATTACCATCCAGTTTCCAACGATGGACAACCTGAGAACCAGCAAAATCACGAAGGTCAGTAAAAAAATACACCCTTTGAATTTCACCGTATTTTACATTCACAATCGGGCCAATCTCTTCTAATGGCTCTCGATCTATAACATCCGTTGCAAATTGAGCACGTGCCACTGTGCCTTGCGCCCACGCAGGTGTTATTGCCGTCAAGGTTAAAAAACCGATAAAGAGAACTCGGATTAATGCTTGCCACATACTGATGATCCTTTTGAGTCTTTGGGTTTTAAAGTCTGAGCTACGCTTGTATCCAATCAATATTTGCTTATGTCTATGTCTAATCAATAAATGAGATTAATTATTAGCGAGTTAATACAGCGCGCTCATTATATTGAACTAATAACGTTAGTCTAATATGTCCATAAAAAAAATGAGAGATTCGTAAAATTCACGAAAATCTCTCATTTTCTAAAAAGTAACACCCGCAAAGTAGGATAAAATTTATTTCTCGTGGCGATCTGCCAAAGGGGTGGAGAAAGTATATTCCATGTCCCATGGGAAGCGGATCCAAGTGTCTTGGCTCACTTCAGTAATAAAGGTGTCGACTAGAGGCTTACCTGCTGGTTTAGCGTAAATCGTAGCAAAATGAGCTTTGGGCAACATTTCCCTAACTTTAGCGGCAGTTCGACCCGTATCTACAAGGTCATCCACTAAAATAAAGCCTTCCCCATCACCTTCCACGCCTTTTAATACATTCAAGTCGCCTTGTGCCATAGCCCCTTGACCTGCTTCGCCTTCTTTATAGCTGACGACACAAATGGTATCGATAAGACGTATGTCCATTTCTCGGCAAAGTATCGCAGCTGGCACTAACCCTCCTCGGGTAATGGCAATAATACCCTTCCAAGGGCCTTGTTCTAATAAACGCCAAGATAAAGCGCGAGCATTTCTATGCAACTCTTCCCAAGATACTGGAAAGTCTTTTGAATAAGGGACCATGAATGCTCCTAAGCTCCGTAGTAAAAATATAAAGTGAATTAATTCTTAAAGAGTGGATTTTAACGACATAGGTAGGCCAGCTGCAACTAAAGTTACCCGATTGGTCAAATTTGCTAACTTTTGGTTCAATAAACCTGCTTCATCAGCAAAACGTCGCGCCAATGAATTCATCGGCATGATTCCTAAGCCAACTTCACTGGAGACTAGAACTAAATCTCCTTTAAAATGAGAAACAACTTCAAGCAAAGCTGTTTTCTCTATTTCTAAACGAGCTTCATCTTCTAAGCAAAGTAGGTTTGTCAGCCATAAGGTAAGACACTCCACTATTACGGCTTGTTGTGGGTCATTGAGTGAATTCAACACCCTAGCCAGCTCAAGAGGTTCTTCAATCACATTCCAATCTGCTGGGCGACTCTCTTGATGCAGCTTTACACGATTGGCCATTTCTTCATCAAAAATTTGCGAGGTGGCAATATAGCTCACGTTTTTTCCTGACGCAGCTACCTCTTGCTGAGCAAAAGCGCTTTTTCCGCTACGCACGCCACCTAAAACCAAATGTTTCATGCTAAATCTCGCCCTCCTGCACCTTTTAACAGCCTTATCAGAGCTTTATCCAATGACTCCATTTCATGCATGGCTGGCAAAGCGACTCGAATCCAGTCTGTGCCTAAACGCACATGCACTCCCACCAAATGCAACATATCAAACACTTGTGCTGCATAATCAGCACTTTCTAGCTGCCAAGTGATAAAGAGGTCATTGATAACGTTCTCTTGGGAATCAAAAATGGTATTGAGCTTGGGCATAACACGCTCTTCAAAGAAAACCCTTCTCTTTTGTAAAGACACTAACGCTGACTCTTGCCATCCTTTATCTTCTAAGGCGAGAGAAACCATATGCAAGCTTGGTGTAGATACCGGCCAAGGTCCCATTAAGTTTTGTAGGCTGCTCTGCCATTTATCGGCGCAAAAAACAAAGCCAACCCGAGCGCCCGCTAGGCCAAAAAACTTGCCCACAGATCGTAGTACGAAAACCTGCTCAGGCCACTTTCCTACAACCTTTGACTCTTCACTAAGCGTAGGTATGAGACTTCTCTCAGCACAGGAATCAATAAAGGCCTCATCGACGACGAGAAAGCGCTTGTGCTCCTGAACTAGCTTAAGAAGCTTCTGCAAAGTCTTGTCTGACGCCCAACGCCCTGTAGGGTTATTCGGTTGGATAAGCACAGCAACCGCCCAGTCTGCATCTAGTAAGTCTTCCAGCACATCATAATAAGCTAACTCATAACCCCACTTCTGCCAGACATAAGCGTGTTCTTGATAACCAATACGAGGCACAAAAACTCGCCCAGATGACAAAATCGAGTTTGCTAAACATAATGGCAAGGCCTCAATAATTTGTTGGGTTCCAGCACCAATAGCTGTCGGTCGCTCTCCGTAGTAAGTTTGAGCTGATAAAAAAAGGGCTTCTTGATCAGGCAGCTCCATCCAGTATTCAGAAGATATAGGTGGAACCGGCCAAGGTTCTCGGTTACAAGCAGAAGAAAGGTCTAACCAATTTAAAGCAGAGTCGCCTACTTCCCTTTGCCAATGGGCAAGGTCACCGCCATGTTTAGGTGGTGTTAATTCTAAAAGCGGTGAAACTATACGAGCAGACATATGGCAAGCCCCCATAAGTATACACTTTTATCCACCAGCACTATGGCTTCATTCAGGTGCTTAGGTAAGGGCTTTTCACCTTCCCCTAATATAGGGCGAGTTTCCATTTGACCGAAGTAAGGCGCCTCGCCACCCAGTTCAATCCCAAGAGCTCCTGCCCCTGCCGCCATAACAGGCCCTGCGTTTGGACTCTTCCAGCGAGCGGATGGTTGTTTGGCGCTACGAACAGCACTGTGCCAATGACCACAAGCAGCATAGCTATAAATAACCAAACGAGCAGGTAAATAATTCAATACGTCATCGAAACGAGCTGAAAACCAGCCAAAATGTAAAAACTCGTCTGTTTTATAGCCCCACATGGCATCTAATGTATTTGCCAGTCGATATAACAGTGCACCGGGTACTCCCAGTAACACAAACCAAAAAATCGGTGCAAAAATGGCGTCACTGCCATTCTCTAATATCGATTCAATACCTGCTTTAGCGATATTCGATTCATCTAGCTCATGTGTATCTCGGCTCACGATATGACTTACAGCCGTTCGTACTTCTTCTAATTGCTCATTAGAAACAGGCGCGTTGGATAACGGCGTAAAGATAGCTAGACCATGCTCTCGAAGGCTTTGCCAGCCTATGGTGAAATACAAGACAAGAACCGAAAGCGCATGCCCCAACCAACTAGGTAACAGCCAAAAAAGAATTAGTAATAGGAACACCCAAGGCACTACGGCCATAAGCCAAGCGATCACACCTGCCGTTTTCTGTTGACGGGCATCGTATTCCAAAGGAAGCTGCATACGTTGTCGACACCAATCTACCCAGCTGCCGAACCAAATCAGTGGATGCCAGTTTTTTGGCTCCCCTAAAATTCGATCAAGCAATAAAGCGACTAATAAAATAAGGGCGGTGCTGGAAAAATAAGAAAATAAGCTCTCAAAAATAGCAGTGATCATAGTTATCCGTCATTTTTTCACTTAACAAGACAATGAGGTAAGGTAGAATTCTATCACCTTATTGATAAAGAACGTGATGAACCTGAATGCCAGCTTTTAGTTTAATGATACAAGGCACCACATCCGATGCGGGAAAGAGCACACTTGCCACCGCTTTGTGTCGACTATTCGCACGACGGGGCATAGCCGTTGCACCTTTCAAGCCTCAAAACATGGCACTCAATAGCGCAGTCACAAAAGAAGGCGATGAAATTGGTCGAGCACAAGCCGTGCAAGCCTATGCTGCAGGGTTAGAACCAAACGTTCACATGAACCCTATCCTCTTAAAACCCAACACAGACACAGGGGCACAAGTGATCATTCAAGGCCAAGCGGTTGGCAATATGAATGCAGTGGGCTATCACGAGTACAAAAGTATTGCTAAAACAGCAGCACTCGACTCTTATACTCAGCTTGCCGAACAATATGAAGCGATTGTCATTGAAGGGGCTGGCAGCCCAGCGGAAATAAACCTTCGTGCAAAAGACATTGCTAATATGGGCTTTGCTGAAAGCATCGACTGCCCTGTCATTATCATTGCGGATATCGATAAAGGCGGCGTCTTCGCACACCTTGTAGGTACGCTAGAGCTGCTCAGTCAAAGTGAGCAAGACAGAGTCATTGGTTTTGTCATTAATCGTTTCCGAGGTGACATAAGCTTGCTGCAATCTGGACTGGATTGGCTAGAGCAACGTACAGGAAAACCTGTGCTTGGTGTACTTCCTTACCTGACAGGTTTTCATCTCGAGTCAGAAGACGCTGTGACTAAAAGCCCCATCAAAGAGAGCACAAACTCTAAACTGCAAATCGTCATTCCTATTATGCCTCGCACCAGTAACCACACGGACTGGGATGCGCTGAGATTACACCCCGATGTGCAAGTTTTATTAGTTGGCGCAAACGAACCGATTCCACCAGCCGATTTAGTTATTTTACCCGGCAGTAAAAGCGTACAAAGTGACCTCTCTTTTTTACGGGGGCAGGGCTGGGAAAGCTACCTTAACAAACATCTAAGGTATGGTGGCAAAGTCATGGGAATTTGTGGCGGCTTCCAAATGCTGGGACAAACTCTTTTGGACCCATTAGGACTAGAAAACAAACAAGCCAACACCAACTCGGCTGGCTTTGGTTTAATTCCTATGGAAACCGAGCTAAAGGATCAAAAGCAACTAAAGCAACGTTGTGGGACATTAAACTTTGGCGATCAGGCTAAGCTCACTGGCTACGAAATTCACTCTGGCGCATCCCTCTTTTCGGAACAACACACAGCTTTCGCAACATTAGAGAGCGGTGAAAAAGAAGGTTATATCTCCGAAGACAAGCAGATAATAGGCACCTACTTACACGGCATATTCGATCACCCAGAAGCTCTACAGATGTTGTTAAACTGGGCTGGCGCAGAAGACGCCAGCCCATTTGATTATGATAAATACCGAGAAAGTGAAATAGATCGCCTTGCCGACAGCACAGAACAAGCAATGGATATAAATCAGCTCATTTCTCGATGCAAAACCTTCAATGCATCCTAAAAATCAAACCACACCTGATGTGAGATCAACTTGCTTGCCTTCATAGCGACGCAGTAGAAAGCGGAAACGCAAGATCAGTATGGTAGAGAGCAAGCATAACCCAGCACCTAGACCGATATAGAAACCTCGTAGAGTCAATGCTTCAGCCCATGGGCTATAATGAGACAGCCAGAAGCCTAATGGCATGCTTAGACCAAACAGAGATATAGCAAATGCCATCATAGAGGTTCTAGTGTCTCTAAAGCCTCTTAATGTACCCGTAAAAACGGTTTGCAGCATATCAGGGTACTGATACCAAGAAGATATGAGTAATATGCTCGCAGCAATGGCGACAACGTCGGCGTTATTACTAAATAGATATGGGATTTGTTGATAAAAGCTTTGCGTCAGTACAAAACATAATGTCACGTAAAAAAGCCCCAGCAATACAATTACTCGAACTCTTTTTTTCACTCCTGCCACCCCTTCTTTTGACATGGCTTTGGCGACAACAATGGCAGCAACCGCACTCATGGCCATCAAAGGCGTAAACAAAAAGGCCGTATAAGACATTACGATCTGACCACCACCTAATGCTAAATCTCCAAAGGCGGAAATAAGCCAAGTCATGGAGGAAAATAAACCTACTTCAAAAGCAAACGCAAAACCTGCTGGAGCCCCCACATTTAGCAAAATGCCGAACTTTTTCCCATAGCGCCATATAAAGCGAGTGAACAAAGGTTTCTTATTAAGAAACCTGTCATACACGACAAACATCAAAACTGCCAAATACAGTGACAACAAAGAAGCTATTGCAGCGCCATCGGCACCCATAGGAGAGAATCCAAAATGCCCAAAGATAAGAACATAGTTAAAAATTACATTCAGCGTCAGGCCAGTACTGGCAACAAATAATGGGAAGCCGGGTCTACCTGCAGCTTCGAATAAGTTTTTGTAAGACGTCATTAAAGCCAGCATAGGCAAGGCAGGGGCAAAGATAGATAAGTAGCTTACCGTTACTCGTCTAGTCTCTTCTTCTGTTGCCATCATGCTAGCGAAATGAGGTAGCAAGAAGAAAACAAGCAAGCTTGCCAGTATTCCAAGCATAAGCGATGCCCCAACCGCTTGGGACATATATAAGTTCACCAGTTTTGACTGTCGGCCATGTAAATGGCGCGTTACCAAAGGGGTAATCCCAAAAGTGACACCAATTAAAAAACAACCGATAGGCAGCCAAAGGCTAGAGGCTAAACCAACGGCGGCTAAATGTAATGGGCTGTAATGTCCAAGCATAATGGTGTCTACAACACTAATAGACAGCTCCAGTGTCATGGTCAAAACCATTGGGAAAAGCAGGTGCAATACCTCTTTTAAAACAGGGAAACGCTTAGACAAGGACACACCTCATGTTGGGGAATTTACACATCACTAAATTGTGAACAGCAGCTATCTGGTATTAGCAGCTGGGTCTTCAGATGAGAGACGTGGGTAATTTAACACCTCACTCCTCATATTGCAGTGGCTAAAAAGAAAACAGCTCTTAATTCATTGTATTTATTTAGGAAAGTAACGAAAATAGCGGCTTATTTTCATGTCTAGGATGACAGATTAAAATGACAGTTCTGATTACTCTCGGCCCTTTGTTAGCAGCACTACTTTTCGGCTTTTGGATTAACATCAAAATATTTACGCCCTCACGTGTTGCCAAAGGGTTAGAGAGCCTTGTGTACCTTATTCTAGGTTTAATCGGCTTTAGCCTTGGGGCACTAGAGAATCTCTCAGAAAAACTGATAGTGGCAGGTTATCAAGCGATTGTACTTCTCGCCTTAATTAGTTTTTTTAACCTATCAGGCCTTTATCTAAGTGGCCTACGTTTCAAAGCGACACATACATCAAATAGCCCCAAGCAAGAATCTAGTCATAATCTGGCACAGGTTTTTATTGAGGCAGCCAAGACATTATCTTGGGTTATTGCTGGTGTTGTAATAGGGATTTTCTTCGGAGATACATTCACTGAAGTAGACGCCACAGTCACTTATTTACTCTACTTTTTACTTTTCTTAATTGGATGCCAGCTAAGACAGGGAAATTATCGATTACGTAAGCTGTTCTTAAACCCTCAGGGAGTCATTATTGCCCTAGTTGCAATAACGACCACATTAACTGCAGGGCTTATAGGCTGCTCCATTCTAGAACTTGAGTGGAATCATGGGTTAGCCGTCGTTTCTGGATTCGGCTGGTATAGTTTATCGGGTATTCTTATCACTGGTTTAGGTGACCCAATATTAGGCACTACCGCTTTCCTACTTGACCTAGGCCGTGAAATCCTCATTTTAATGCTGATTCCCTTTCTTTCTAGAATCAGTAGCCACATATCTGTCGGCTTTTCTGGTGCGACCGCAATGGATTTTACTTTACCTATGTTAGGTAAGTTTCACGGCGCGGATATTGTCCCTATCTGCATTTCAAGTGGCTTAATAATGAGTCTCTTAGTCCCTATTCTCATCCCTTTGTTCCTAGGTTTTTCTCATTAGCGTCAGCAATATGTAAACTCGAAAAGACCTTTGTAAATAGCGTAATGCTTTTGTAAAAGCCGTTGTCGAGCCATAACACAACGCAGTAATCTTCCTCCATGCGTTGTGCTTTGTGGAACCTATTTATCTTTTGGAAATCAAACAAAGTGTGCAGGTGAAGGGGTCGCTTTGGTTATTACTCTCACATAATATTGGTAATGGACACCAAGCTTATGTTAGAAAAGATACCGACAGATCTGGTTTCGCAAGGCACAAGGCATATATCCTTGCTTTTTCATTAATGTGCCCCATATATTTTTTATCCAGAACAGAATACTGACATCACTCAGTGATCAAACTAACAATAATCATGGAACCCTTTTTATGAAAAAAACTCTTATCGCGGCACTGGCTTTGTCTTCTGTGTCGTTAGCTTTTGCAGACGACGCTATCCAACTTGAGACCAAAGAGCAGCGCCTAGGCTACAGTATCGGCACCATGTTCGGCACTCGTATGACACAAGACTTTGCTGAACTAGATACTGCAACCTTTATTGCGGGCTTCCAAGATGCTTTTTCTGGAAAAGAAGGAAAAATGACGCTAGATGAAGTAACAGCAACCATCCAAGCTTATCAGCAAGAACAAGCGCTTGCCGCTCAACAGGAGCAAGAAAAACTAGCAGAGGAAGCCAAAGCAGCTTCTGTTACTTGGTTAGCGGAAAAAGAAGCTGAAGACGGCGTAATGAAAACTGAATCTGGTCTGCTGTACAAAGTCATCACAGAAGGCACTGGCGAGAAGCCGACAGAGCTAAGTACAGTAGAAGTAGATTATGAAGGCAGCCTAATCGACGGCACAGTATTTGATAGCTCATACCAACGTGGTGAGCCAATCTCCTTCCCTCTTAACCAAGTTATTCCTGGTTGGACCGAAGGACTACAGTTGATGACGACTGGTTCTAAATACGAGTTATACATTCCATCTGACCTAGCCTACGGACCAGGTGGCACAGGCCCAATTCCTCCACACTCTGCATTAAAATTCGTGGTTGAGCTACACGGAATTAAAGCGGCAGAATAAGGGCTCTTTGTATTTATTGCCCTCGTTTTAAAGCACATTGACGATTTTTGTTAAGCCAGTATGGAGTCCATACTGGCTTTTTTATGTACTTCTTCTGGCGTTTTCACTCTAAGGCTTAAGTGAGGTCGATACCTATTATGCTTTTCTAATTATTTAAAGGTTCTACACCATTTAAATAAGAATTCTTGTTGGAATATCCCATCCACTTTTCTGCTAACAAATTTTGATAGCAATCATAACCATAGGTCGTGGGCGGCTTGATATTATTCTTCTGCAATTCCTGCTGATATAGTGAAGAATAATATCATGACTGAGTTGATGCCCCCTGATCTTTCTATTAAAAGCATAATAGACCAATCCATTTTGTCGTGTTTTCGAAGCCAAGTCAGCGCTGTTGATAAACCGTAGATGGGTTGGGCTTGCTGATAAGTCATGTAGCCTTTTTCGACAGCCACCTCTACCTGCATTTTAAAGCACAAGTTATAGTAATGTTGTGTACGCTTACGTTTTATATTAATTGATGTCCCTATATTAGGCCTCCTAAATGTCAACCTATTTCAGGACGGGACATCTTTAGATAACAAGCAGTTTAGAAAGGAATTCCACTTTATGGTGGCCCTTTATAAAGCAATAAAGGGCTAAGAAAAAATATAAATTCGCCTCTACCCCTAATATAAGCGATGAAAATTTTCTCATGTTATAGTTCACACTTACCATTTTATTAATCAATAACGAGACCATGTATATTGTAGGTATTTAATGAAAATAGGCTTTGATATTGGCGGCTCTAAAACGGAAATCTGTGCCATTTCCCGCAAAGGAATTTTGTTATTTCAACATCGTACATATACTCCCTCTTCTTACTCTGAACTACTGACTTTAATTGATAAATTAACAAAATTAGCAAAAGAAAAAACAAAAAAACCAACACAATCTATCGGCATTGGGTTACCAGGAAGCCTTAGCAAAAAAAACCAACTTATTAAGAACTCCAACCTACTCTATCTTAATGGCCAAGACCTAAAAAGCGATCTTGAGGCTCTTCTAGACGGCCAAGTTCATATTGCTAATGATGCCAATTGCTTTACATTATCTGAAGCTACCGATGGAGCAGCCAACACAGGAAAAGTTGTCTTTGGAGCCATATTAGGTACAGGTTGCGGAGGCGGGCTAGTCATAGACAAAAAGCTATTAGTAGGAGTAAATGCTATTAGCGGTGAATGGGGGCACAACCCTTTACCGGGATATTTTCCAGAGTATGATGGCCCTGAAAGGTTATGCTATTGCGGTCGAAAAAATTGTATTGAGCAATTTATTTCAGGTCGTGGCTTAGAACTTAGTTATAAACAGGTAACAGGGAAAGTACTCTCGGCAAAAGCACTAATGCAAAGCTTACCTCACAATACAAATGCGAAGAAGTGCTATACGCGCCTTATAGATCAAATGGCGAGAAGCTTCGCAAGCATAATCAATACCTTAGACCCAGATACAATTGTAATAGGCGGAGGGTTATCTAATATCAACTCGCTATACAAAGATCTACCCAATGCCATGCTACCCTATATTTTTTCCGATAGCGTAGACACGAAAATTGTTCAAGCAAAATTCGGTGACAGTAGCGGCGTACGCAGGGCAGCTTGGTTAAATGAAGTATAAACAGCCATATTGCTCATTTTATAAACCCTTAAGACACTGGGTAATCTATGTTCTCCCAAGAAGATTTAATACAAGTAGCACGTCAGACTATGCCTTTTGGCAAGTACCAAGGTCGAATTTTAATCGATCTACCAGAGGCTTATTTATTATGGTTTGCCCATAAAGGTTGGCCAACAGGCAATTTAGGCCAGTGGTTACAGCTTGCTTTGGAGATTAAGATAAACGGTTTAGAAAAGCTGGTTGAGCCGTTACGGCTGCCTGTTGAGAAGAAAAGTGACGAACCTAAAGTACGTATTCGATTTGACGATTAGCCCTTTCACCTATCACTAGCTTTTTGAAAATGGAGGAAGGGAGTAAAACAGCACGCCTTCTTTTTCTTCTTTCAGAATAAAACCTAACTTATCTGCCACTTTAATAGACGCTATGTTTTCGCATTTGATCTGCGCCATCAAAGAGCTTTCAAAACTAGTGATAAAGGCACGCAGCATCCTATAAGCTATTCCTTTTCCGCGCATTTCTGGCGCCACAGTCCACGATAGTTCCCATACATTTTCTGTTGTGTCCGTAACGACATCCGCTCGACAGGTACCTACCGCAACACCATCAATTTCTGCGATCCATAATTGGCGCTTATCGGGTATTGCGAGTGAATGTTCCAGCCACGTGATGTGCTGTTCTAGGCTAATGATATCTTGATTATGAGAAGCCAATCTTGTTTCTGTATCATTTCGCCATGCTAGTAATACGTTCGCATCCTCTAGGCTTGCTGGGCGCAAATAAATATCTTTCATTTATATCTAACTTCGTCGACTAATAAAGATTAAGAATATACGGTATTGCGCCCATAAAAAAGCCAGCAACAATGCTGACTCTTGGGTTACTACCTATTACTTCTTATAAACCACCATGGGTCAACTTAGCAGGGTCAAGCAAAGCTAATAGCTCATCACGGCTTAGCTCGGTTTCTTCTTCTGCAACGTCTACTACAGGGCGTTTTTCTTTATAAGCTTTTTTCGCAATCTCAGCTGCTTTCCCATAACCGATAATTGGGTTTAAAGCTGTTACAAGTATTGGATTACGGTGTAGAGCTTCATTCAACTTTTCTTCGTTCACAGTTAATGTCGCAATCGCATTATCCGCAAGTAGCTGACCGCTATTAGCCAACAGTTTAATGCTATCTAA
Source organism: Marinomonas sargassi (assembly GCF_025716875.1). Lineage (GTDB taxonomy): Bacteria > Pseudomonadota > Gammaproteobacteria > Pseudomonadales > Marinomonadaceae > Marinomonas > Marinomonas sargassi. The sequence goes on from NZ_JAOVZB010000001.1 coordinate 668,167, forward strand.
TAGATTCTTCGCAACCATTGGCAACATTACATTCAACTCGAAGTTACCTGATTGACCGCCAATTGTAATCGCCGCATCATTACCAACAACCTGTGCTGCAACCATAGCTGTCGCTTCAGGAATCACTGGGTTTACTTTACCCGGCATGATGGAAGAACCCGGCTGCAATGCTTGCAAGGTAATTTCACCTAAGCCAGCCAATGGGCCAGAGTTCATCCAGCGTAAATCATTGGCAATTTTCATGTAAGTCACAGCCACGGCCTTCAACTGACCAGATAGTGCAACCGCTGTATCTTGAGAGCCAATTAAGGCAAAGAAGTTTTTACCCGGCTCAAAAGTTACTTTACTGAGATCAGAAAGCTCTTTTGCAAAAATGGCAGCGAACTCTGGGTGCGCATTAATACCTGTTCCTACCGCAGTACCACCTTGAGCAAGTTGGTTCGTTTTGCCTGCTATGTAGTTCAAATTATCTATGTTGTCTTGAAGCTGAGCCGCCCAAGCTTCAAAGGTTTGGTCAAGGCGAACCGGCATGGCATCCATTAAATGCGTACGACCTGTTTTTGTGAAACCCGATAAGGACTCACCTTTTTTCAGAATCGTATCGCGTAAATGAATCAATGATGGCAATAGGTGCCCCGTCAATTCTAGTGTAGCACTGACGTGAATAGCGCTAGGAATCACATCATTACTACTTTGGCCAAAGTTCACGTGGTCATTTGGGTTTACAGCAGAGCCATAATACGCCGTTGCTAGGGTAGCAATTACCTCATTGGCATTCATGTTAGAACTGGTGCCCGAGCCTGTCTGAAACACATCGACAGGGAAGTGCTGCATGATATCTTCGCCTTCTAATAACTCATTACAAGCATTTTGAATGGCTTGAGAGAGTTCGGGCGTTAAGCATTCTAAAGCTTCATTTGCACGAGCCGCGGCGGATTTGATAAGTATTAATGATCGAATGAAAGCTTCTGGGAGAGGGTCACCACTAACAGGGAAGTTATTGATGGCTCTTTGTGTTTGTGCGCTATACAGAGCATTTTCTGGAACGCTCAATTCACCCATACTGTCTTTTTCAATACGCATTTTCATTCTTAATTCGTGTCCTTATTGTTGTTCACTAGGAGAGAGGAAGTAACGATTCAGAGTACGCAAGCTATGCTCCATTTTGAAATAATGGCGCGCATCTTGGTAAGTTACGATGAGGCACTTAAATTTGGATAAAGGGGAATAGACCCTGTCTAAACAAGTCTGACGCCAATGGGATGGAACACTTGAGTCACACATGGTATTTAACAGAACATAGAATACTCTTTCATGCAGTGCAGCAGCATCAGGAATACTGAGCTTTTCTGCGTACTGCTCCATCAATTCCAAGTATTGATATAGCAATTCTGGCGAGTCGCAACATTGTCCCGACTGAATGGCTTGCTCTAGTGCAGAAAATGGAACCAAATAGCGAGTCATGATCTTCCCTCCCATCAAAATATAAATGATAACTATTATCAATATTAGACAATACTGAACTCGTGTCAACACGATTGATAACTATTATTATTTAATTTTCATAACGCTGACTTGAATCACATTCTTATCATTTGCAAAAAAGGGAGGAACGAAGGCTGCTATTTATTAGTCGCCTAACAAAAAAGCCCCTGTTAACTTTCCATTAACAGGGGCTTAAGGTGGGATATTTAGTACTAAAAAATGGATAGTTCAATCGTATCTTCTTTAATGATGATGTCTTTCACTAAAGAAGCAGCTGTTTTTTCAAACGGCGAGTGATTGAGAATGTATACGGGGTGAGTGTCAAAATACTTAACCAAAGCCTTTTCTAACTCTCCATGAACAGAACCTAACGCAGAGCTAAGCATTTTGTCGGTAAAGCTGGTGCCTTGTACTTTTACCTCAGTGATACGTGGAGAGGTTAAGTACAGTCTATCTTCTTCTATTCTCACGCCCGATTCAAACGATGGTTCCACACTCGCAGAAATCGATATTTTCTGACCAAAAGCGGTTAACACGCCTTCTAAGTTGGTATCTAAATCGACTAAAACCAAACCACCATCTCGTGCTGTTAAATCAACATCGGCTTTCTTAACCACCAAATCAATATCCAAAGCATTACCTTCGACCAATAAGGATATTTGGTTGCTTTGGGGCTCAGCGAGTAGCTTCTCCACTTCTTGATTTATCTCAGTCTCACTCACTAAGAAGCTGTTACAGCCAGTCATCAATAAAGCTGATGTTATTGTGAAAAATATATAAATAGCACGCCTAAGCATCTGCCTTTTCTCCTGAAAAGCTAGCATTCCGTTCTTCATACCAAAAGCGCATAAAGTCCTCTGTCACCTTTTGCTCTATCTGCACTGCCTCTTCCGTTGGACAGAATAAAGATACGGTAAAGATGTTAAAACCTTCTGGCGTGGTGGTAATACGAACTTTTGGCTCAGGGCCAGAAATATCAATATCCAAACGCTTCTCTATTAAACTGTTATAACGAATAGCGACTTCCCTAAAGTGTTCACTGTATGCCAATACTTTATCTAGCACTTTATCTTTTATAGTAAACAAGTTCACTTCATCAGTCTGTCTAGAGATTGAAAAGGTATGAGTTACATAGCGGCGCATGTAATTTAAGTTTTGTACGGTATTGGTTAGCAACGCGCTATTCGGAACAACCGTTGTGCGCCCGGTATAATCGTAGCTTCCACCCTTCAAATCCACTTCAAACAAGGTAGTTGACAACCAATCACTATCTGTCACTTCACCTTCAAAATTGGCAATACGTACCCAGTCCCCAACCCTGTAAGGACTAGTGCTCGCTCGATAAAGGGCACCAATAAGGCAAGCAATAAACTCCTTAGTTGCAAGCACCAAGGCCACCATGAAGGCCGCAACAGAAATAGCAAAATTCTGTAATTCTGAGGCCCATATAATCACCAGCCCTACAACAAGTAGAAAGTTAAATGCATTATCAATCGCATTAATCCGCTGGCGCTTTATATCATTATCAATTTTGGGATTGGCGCGAATAAGGCTAGGGGTGTAACGCCTAAAAATATAAAAAACCAACAACGCCACCAGCGTCAGAATGACATTACGGTTTTCTTTAATGGTATTTAAATCGACCTGAGATAGATCAAAACTCATTAGTATTCCCTCTTTTTCCAGCATGCAACTTTACCAACCATTACCTTTATCGACAAACAAAAGCACTGGACAAGGTAAAATTTTATACTGTATATTTATACAGTATAAAATTTTGGAGGTGAGATATGCCTGTAATCATTCAATATGTTGTTGAACGTGGTGGAAAAACAAAAATGACTTTTACATCCAAATCGGAAGCGGATGCCTACGATAAGCTACTCGATACAGCTGAAAGGCTAGATGAGTTTCTAGCACAAAGCGACTTAATGGAAAACCCAATAGAACGCGAAGCCCTAGCTATGTATCTTGCTGAAAATAAAGATGAGCTGCTGGTTTCCCTAGGAAACAAAAAAGCCAGTACTAAAAGAAGTAAGCCAAGTACGAGCTCAAATGAATCGTCTTCCCAACTTCGCTTAACCGACACAGCGCCCCAAAAGCCTCTAGAAGATCTTGTTATAGAACCCGATGAAGAAGCTATTTATCAAGAGGAAGAAAGCACAGTAATCTTTGATCAGGATGATGTAGAAAGTAGCCATGCGGCTTAACGATTCAACCGAAATCAAACAATATTAATAGCAAGGCTATCAAAAGCCGCCTTGCTATTATCGCACAATCTGTTGTTTCAGCATTATTCTGGCAAGCTTGATTCACTCAACGTCAGTTCAGAAAAAGACACGCTGACATAATCGCCATTTTCTTTGTCTACTTTCCATTTACCCGAGCCATCACAAGCAGCATACCAGATACCTTCTTGGTCTTTCGTGCTGCATTGGTTATAGGCGCCAGCTTTGAAATACATAAAGTCTTCTGCATAGCCATTAGGGTGATCTTTTTCATCCACTTTCCCATAAGCATCGACATTGTTTGCTAAGTTAATTTGATACTTCACTGTGGCTTTTTTCGGTGAAGAGAAAGTCAGGTACATCATGTTGCCATGGACATTCACTTCATAACTAAAACTTTCCCCTAAGGCGATACCTTGCTCCCCTGGCTCATTTGGGTTTTCCCATGTATTGCCCCAAACAGGGTAGGCAATATCGGTTCTATTTGGGTCATTCTTTGGAAGATTACGTTCGTAGTTCCAGAATACTGAGCCTTTTTCATGGTGCGGCCATTTTTTATAGTAAATTTTAAGTGGCTCATTCCCCCAGCCAAAGCCCTTTCCATTGCTAATTTGCAGTAGGTTTTTATCTGCGTGAATTTGCCCAACGACTACAGAATAAGCCGGCGGTTTATTTGGATGACCTGCTCTCTTAGCCACATGGTTCACTTTCAATGTGGCATTCAACTTACCACCAAATACGGCCCCTTTAGGGTTAGTCGGTAAGGCGAAGTTATTTCTAGGGGACTTGGTATCAATACTACGAATATCACCGCGAATCATCTGGCGTAATTCGCTACGAGTATTAGATGAGCCTGATGTTGTAGCGGCTTTATTCGGCGCAGCAAACACCATTTCACCACTATTATTTAGATAGAAAAAGTCAGAGTGTGAATAACTTCTTAGCTGCCTAGCGCTTTTCTCATCAATTTTACCGTCATTATTTCTGTCCATCGGTAAAGTAATCTTCCAATGGCTCAGGTCAAAATTATCGGCGGGTATTGGTTTGTCTCCGGAACGGCCATCAGCAGCGCAGCCAACTAAAAACAAAGTAGATAAAGCAAAAAAGGGAAGTTTTTTATAACGGTACATAATGGTCTCTTACATGGATTATTTTTTCTTATTCGTGCCATCCTATGCATTGCTCTACTATACGGTGTTTTTTTCCTCGTTCAAAGTAGAGTGATAAGTATGCAAGAACCATGGAAATGCAGAGTTACAACAAACCTTTCTTCACCTAGACCTTTCAATCCTGTGTGATGCCCCTAACAATGACCACATACTATTTTGAGTGGTTTTATTATGAGCAACACATTAGATATTAAATTTGTATCCGACATTATGTGCCCTTGGTGCGTTGTCGGGCTAGGTAACCTAAACAAAGCCCTTGCGGAACTTGGCGACACTGTCAGCACGGATATTGCCTTTGAGCCTTTTGAATTGAACCCAAATATGCCGCCCGAGGGACAGGGTTTCACTGAACACATTTTAGAAAAATACGGTATTTCTGAGCAGCAATCCCAAGAAAATAGAGCCATGATCCAAGCTCGTGGCAAAGAACTCGATTTTGACTTCAATTTCAAAGATGAAAGCCGCATGCGTAATTCATTCGATGCTCACAGGTTGCTGCACTGGGCGCAGTTGAAAGGCAAACAAGCCGAACTAAAAATGGCATTGTTTGTGGCGCATTTCACTAACAACCTAGATGTCAGTAACCATGAAGTATTAACTAAGGTTGCCGAACAAGTTGGCCTAGATGAAAATGACGCTTTACAGGTTTTAACGAATCAAGAGTTTTCCGAAGAAGTACGTCAGCAGCAAGCAGTGTGGCAGCAAAGTGGTATTAGCTCTGTACCCACCGTCATCATCAACAACAAGTACGCTATTTCGGGTGGGCAACCTGCTGAAGTATTTAAACAAGCGTTAGAAGAGATCATGACGAAAGACTAAGCAACTCTACGACAAAACGAGAACCCACTTACTAGGAATAATACGGACTTATCTCTGTATTATTCCTAGTAAGTTGGGGCTTAATTTAGTTTCTTTTCAAACAAACCGACATCCCAGTAGCGGCCAAATTTTCTGCCCACTTCTTGAAATACTCCAACTGGTTCAAAGCCAAATTTTGAATGCAAAAGGCATGACGCTTCATTCGGTAAAGTAATACTCGCATAAGCGCGATGCACATCCTCTGTCGTCAGGCGATCAAACAAAGCGTTATATAATGCTCGACCAACCCCCTGCCCTTGGTGGTTTTCACTTATGTAAATACTCACTTCTACTGATGTTTCGTAGGCTTTCTTTGCCTTAAATTGGCCACTACAGGCATAGCCTACTACCTCTCCATCATTTTCTGCCACCAGCAGCTGATAACGGCCAGTTTCAGAAAATTGCTGAAACCAAGGCAGTCTTGTTTCCGGTGTATAAGGGTCGATATCAAAGGTAGTTGGCACCCTCTCAATATAAAAATTATATAAGTGAGTTAATTGTGGTAAATCACTGGCTGTGGCACTTCGTATACTGAAAGTCATTCATGCATTCCTTTTCGCCATTCAAGCGTTTGAGACGGCTGCTCACCAAACAAATGTTTATAGTCTTTCGCGAATTGGCTCATATGCCAAAAGCCCCATTGAGCTGCAATATCGCCTACTGACTGATTTCTCTGGGCATAAACTAAAGTACGCCGTACACCATTTAAACGACTCAGCCGTAAATACTGAATCGGACTAATACCAAGAATACTCTCAAAGCTGTATTGCAATGTTCTTCGGCTCACATTGGTCACTTCGCACAATTGTGTAACGGTTACCGCTTCCTCTAGGTGATTGGCAAGAAACTGTTGAGCGCAATCAACCACTTTTTTACGATGTGCATAACTTTGTGTTTTTGCTGGCTGGGGCTGCTCCACGCGAAGTAACTCCAGCAAAGCCATAATAACAATATCCTGCTGTAGACGAGGTGAAGTGCCATGGTAGTTTGTTGACAGCAATCGCCCTAATAAAAAGCGCACTTCTGACAATGTCTTATCTGGTATTTTTAAGCGGCCATTTTCGTTGAGCTCTTGCCAATTCAAATCAAGACCGTGGATTTTAGCCACTTTCATAAGTTTGGCCGTTTCAACCACCAGCCCATAAAGATCATAGTCTTCTGGTGTAGAAAGCTGAAATTCACAATCCCCCGGGCGACACATGATGTCATTCTGTCGAACACTCAAACCATTAATGCGACTACTGGTTTGCTCGGCAAGCGGGATACCGAGCCAAATAGAATCAGGCCATACGACACATTTTTGCTGTAATGCTTGACTGGTATGCTCACAAAACACCTGTAATCCATCGAAGGAAGATTCAACAATACGACCATAAAAAGCCCCTCGGCTCATCTGATCGTATGCCTGTTGCCAATTGGTTAGGTTACTCGCATGCAGATCGGCATCGTACGCTTCAGATGTTTGCCTAATAGAGCTCTGATTTGGTGCATTGATATCTGAATTCAGCATAACCATCATCCAAAGTTATTATTTCCGATATAAAAACCAATCAAAAGAAATCCTAGTCTTTTGATTTATATAGAAAATTAATTTTTGCCATTATTCGATACCTGCCATCCATGAGGTTCCGTAAAGTAAATAAAAGGTTCTCCTCAGGCTGCAAAACTTATGCCTTCTTAATTGATCTAACTAAAACAACCTAGAGAAAACGGCATGCCATTACGCACAAACTTCCAATTTCGCCACAGCGTCGGCCAAAGAACATTTGGCTTTGTCGACCTTGCCGATCTAATGGCTAAAGCAACGCCTGCCCGCTCTGGGGATCGTTTGGCTGGCGTAGCAGCAGAAAATGCTGAAGAGCGAGTAGTAGCCCAAATGACCTTGGCAGACTTACCTCTCAGTGAGTTTTTGCAGCAAACTGTGATTCCTTACGAAGAGGATGATGTTACTCGCCTAATACTGGACGACCACGACAAAGCCGCTTTTTCAGCTATTGCCCACCTGACCGTAGGTGGGTTTCGAGATTGGCTCTTAAGCGACCTAGCAACTCCTGAAGTACTGGTAAAAATAAGATCAGGTATTACACCCGAAATGGCCGCTGCGGTGAGTAAAATCATGCGTAATCAGGACCTCATTATGGTGGCCAAGAAATGTCGTGTGACAACGGCTTTTCGTAACACCATAGGTTTAGAAGGGCGATTATCGACCCGTTTACAACCCAACCACCCAACGGACGACTTAACCGGCATCGCCGCCAGTATGTTAGACGGCTTGTTATATGCCAGTGGTGATGCAGTGATAGGTATCAACCCAGCCACAGATAATGTGCAGCAAGCCTCTCGCTTAATCACCATGATGGATGAAGTGATTCAACATTACGAAATCCCTACCCAATCCTGTGTACTGACTCACGTCACCAATACCATAGAGTGTATTGAGCAAGGGGCTCCTGTTGATTTGGTCTTTCAGTCCATCGGCGGAACCCAAGCAACCAACGACAGCTTTGGCTTTACCCTTGCTCACCTTGCTGAAGCACAAGATGCCGCCCGATCCTTAAACAGAGGGACGGTTGGCAACAACGTAATGTATTTTGAAACAGGGCAAGGCAGCGCACTTTCAGCCAATGCGCACCATGGTGTTGACCAACAAACCTGTGAAGCCCGAGCCTATGCCGTTGCGCGAAAATACAATCCTCTCCTAGTGAACACAGTTGTTGGCTTTATTGGCCCTGAATATTTATATGATGGCAAAGAGATTACCCGTGCGGGTTTAGAGGATCATTTCTGCGGTAAGCTGCTCGGCCTGCCTATGGGCTGTGATGTCTGCTACACCAACCACGCTCAAGCGGACCAGAATGACATGGATAACCTATTAACCCTCTTAGGGGTAGCTGGTTGTACTTTCGTTATGGGTATTCCCGGCTCGGATGACATCATGTTGAACTATCAGACCACATCTTTTCATGATGCCCTATATGCCCGCCGTGTGCTCGGTTTACAACCTGCTCCCGAGTTTTCAGCATGGTTAGAAAAAATTCAAATATCTCAAAACCGTTCTGAATTTACGCTTAATGATCAACTTCCAGAGGCGTTTCAATCTTCATTGAATCGCCTTCAAGGAGGCCTTTCATGAGTGAGAAGAAAAAGAGTTTACAGCAGCATCAAGTAACACCTGTTACAGAAAACCCATGGCACAAGCTTAACGATTTTACTGATGCAAGAATTGGCTTAGGGCGTGCTGGTGTGAGCGTTCCCACCAAGCATTTATTGGCTTTTCAACTTGCCCACGCTCAAGCCATTGATGCCGTGCACTCAACACTAAATATTGAAAAGCTCACCACAGATTTGAACAAATTGGACTGGGCACAAGCATGTGCCCCTGACTGCGCCCCCCTAATTTTGCACAGTCGCGCGAAGGACCGCGCAACCTATTTACAACGTCCAGATTATGGCCGCTTATTGAATCCTGAATCGGCCAAAAAGCTGGACGAACATAGAGTACAAAATACCCCACAATATGATCTCGCCATTGTGGTGGTTGATGGTTTGTCGTCCCTCGCTGTTGAGCAAAACACATTACCTTTTCTACAGGCCTTACAAACCTATTTGGTACCTAACTCTGTACACCCAGATAACACATGGAAACTGGCGCCACTCTGTATTTTGGAACAAGGTCGAGTTGCTATTGGAGATGACGTATGTGAGCGCTTACATGCTAGCTGTGTTCTTGTTTTGGTTGGGGAAAGACCCGGTCTTAGTTCTCCGGACAGCTTAGGTTTATACCTCACTTGGGGTGGAAAAGTTGGCTTAACCGACGCCTACCGAAACTGCATTTCCAATATAAGACCCGCTGGTTTGTCGTACCAAGAAGCCGCCAGAAAAGCCTTTTACCTACTCAACGAAGCACACCAGTTAAAGCTTTCTGGCGTCAATTTAAAAGACAGATCAGATGACGACTTAATCAATCAAGACAGGACAACAAAAAACAACTTTCTTATCGCTTAGCGATGAAGAAGTCATTCAAAAATAACTAGAGCTTACACAGCCCGTTTAAGAAACAAACATGAGTATGGTTTAACGCACAATGACTCCATTAAGCCATTTACTCATCAACCTATTAACCATTTAACTCATTAACTATTTAACTCATTAACTATTTAACTCATTAACAGAGAAGGAATAAGACTATGGCGACAGAAACTCCAACGTTAGAATCCCTCCAAGCGGCGCTCGACGCTCAGCAGGCGGTATTCAACATGCATCAGGCAATGAATGTAGAGGTCTTCTACTGGTGGTGTACAGCCATCATGGTGATGATTCACGCAGGCTTCCTAGCTTATGAAATGGGCGCATCAAGAAGTAAGAATGCACTGGCCGCAGGTGTTAAGAATATTCTTGCCCTTGCTGTAATCATTCCCACTTTTTACCTATTCGGTTGGTGGATTTACAACGCCTTCCCTACAGGTCTAATCCCAATTGAAGCATCAGGCGCATTACCATGGGCAGCAAGCATGGGTCCCGATGTACAAGACATGGGCACAGGTATTTTCTGGGCGGCCTTCGCTTTATTTGGCGCGACCACTGGCTCTATCCTTTCAGGTGCCGTAATCGAACGAATTCGAGTCAGTGCTTTCCTTATTCTTACCGTAGTTTTAGGTAGTGGCGTTTGGATTCTAGCTGGTGCGTGGGGCTGGCACCCAGATGGTTGGATGCTGACAGAAATGGGCTACCACGATGTAGGCGCTTCTGGTGTAGTACACGCTATTGCAGGCTTCTTTACTCTCGGCGTGTTGATCAACTTAGGACCTCGTGTTGGTAAATTTATCAATGGCGTGCCTCAGCAAATCAAAGCCCACAACTTACCAATGACACTCATTGGTTTGATGATGATCATCTTCGGTTTCTTCGGTTTCCTAGGCGGTTGTATCATCTTTAATGGTGGCGATGTAGGTTGGACAACTATCTACAACACGCCAACTAACCTGTCTGCTTTTGCCTTCAATACACTAATGGGCTTTGCAGGTGGTGTAATCGGTTGTTACATAGCAACACGTGATCCTTTCTGGACCATGTCTGGCGGTCTTGTTGGTATTATCTCTGTAGCAGCAGGGCTTGATATCTATGCACCGGGCTTAGCCTTTATCATTGCTACTTGCGTTAGTTTCATTGCTGTGGGCGCAGCGAAGAAACTCGAGAAAATGGGTGTAGATGACGCGGTAGGTGCTGTGGCAGTACATGGTGTTACCGGTGTTGTTGCAGTGATTCTTGTGGGTGTTTTCGCTGGCGGCACACCGAACATGGATGGCAACCCACCAATCTCTCTATACGGCCAAACTGTCTGTGCGATTGTGATGATGGTACTTGGCTTTGTTCCTGGTTACATCGTGTCTTACCTACTTAAGAAAGCAGACATGCTACGCGTACCAACGAATGTAGAAGACCTAGGTTTGGATGAAGTGGAAATTCTTGCTCACCCATACCCAGAAACAGCACCTTCTATAACACCTGTAGCAACCAACATTGACCTAGAAGCGAAAGGAGCATAATTATGGGCACATCTATCACCACATGGGAAAATGTATCGGCGTATTTCACCTTTGCAGATAACCCTATGATGCTAATGCTATTTACCCTTGGCGTAGTTGGCATTGTCGCAGGCTTAATCCGTTTCATTATGAAACATGAAAAAGAAGCCTTCGAAAACCATAAGTAAAACACTTAAAATCGCATTTCGTGAAAACAAAGCTCTGTTCTTCTTTATCCAATATAAGGAAGAGCAGAGCTTTTTTTATTGCCTATTTCTGGCGCTTATAAGCACGATATTTGCATCGTTACATTTCACAAATAACACAACACTTTCTGATGCTTAGGTGCCACAATAGGTGACATATAAAGACTTTTCAGAACAAAATAACCAATGGAAGTAACACCATGAAGCACTACCTTGAACGAGATTACGCAGGCTATGGCCGCCAACAACCAAAAGTAAACTGGCCAAACAATGCCAGAGTGGCTGTACAGTTTGTTTTAAACTTTGAAGAAGGTGGCGAAAACTGTGTTTTGCATGGGGATGACCATGCGGAAACCTTCCTTTCCGAAATTTTTGGTGCTCAGCCATATAAAGACCGACACATGAGCATGGAGTCTTTATACGAATACGGTTCCCGTGCGGGTGTCTGGCGTATATTAAATGAGTTTGAGCGTCGTAACTTACCACTCAGCATTTTTGCGGTTGCAACCGCATTGCAACGTAATCCAGATGTGGCAAAAGCCATAGTTGAAGCCGGCCATGAAATCGTTTGTCACGGTTTAAAGTGGATTCATTACCAAGACATGTCTATCGAAGAAGAGCGCCAGCATATGCAACAGGCCCTCGACTTGATCGAAGAAGTAACAGGGGTAAAAGCCTCAGGTTGGTACACAGGCCGTGACTCCCCAAACACACGTTTGCTGGTCTCTGAGCAGCCTCAATTAAAATATGACTCGGACAATTATGGGGATGACTTACCTTATTGGGTAAAAGTTCCAGACCATAATGCTCTTAACAGCAGTGAAAGCAAAACCAAGCCCCACCTAATTGTTCCTTATACATTAGATTGTAACGACATGAAGTTCTCTTCTCCCTATGGTTTCAGTCACGGAGATGAGTTTTTTCAATACTTAAAAGACAACTTTGATTGCTTGTATGAGGAAGGAGCAACGGCTCCTAAAATGATGTCTATTGGCATGCACTGTCGTACATTAGGAAAGCCAAGCCGTTTCATGGCGCTTAAACGTTTCTTAGATTACGTTCAGTCCCACGATGATGTATGGATTACACGACGGGGCGATATTGCGGACCATTGGATTGAAAATCACCCGCCACAATAATAGAAGCAGTCATTAGAAACAGCCATTTTACGCACAAAATAGACGCATAAATTTCTAAGAAGAGCGTTTTTGGTTCACAAACATCGAATCTTATCTAGGTAGGTTTGATGTTTGACGCGATTCAAATAATCTAAAGGGGTGGCGTTTACGAGTTGTTTAAACTCTCTTTGGAAATGGGCTTGATCGCTAAATCCTAGCTCACAAGCTAAATCTGAAAACGCGACTTCATCACTCTGGTTAATATCATAAACCGCCGATTGACAGCGAATAATACGACTAAAGGCTTTTGGCGACATTCCCATATCAGCGAGGAACTGGCGCTGTAAAGTACGAGAAGTGTAACCCGTCATTCTTTCCAGTTCACCAATACGTATTGTGCCATGGCTTTCACAGATACTGCTCAAAGCTTGCGAGGTTAAAGCAGATGGTTGACGAATGTCCTGACTTTCAAAAAAAGAGCCAAACAAAGCCGTTTGCTCAGAGAATTTTGGGCTGCCAACAATCTCTTCAAATACTTGATTCGCTTGAGGAACAAGGTCTAGCAAGTTGTAATGATGATTGATTAATTCGCCTGCAGAGACGTTCAAAAAATCCGGCATAACCCCAGATACAAAGCGTACGCCAAAATAACGATTACCTTTACTCAAGCCGACATTTACCGCTTCCGTAGGTGTGCCAAACACTTCTGCGCTCGGTCGGTTTTCGTCACAGTCAAACAATATATCGACACACCCATCCGGAATAACAAAGGTTTGTTCCTCTGAGCTTTTTGACTCAAAACTATAAAAATGTGAGATGGCAGGATGATCTGAACCTGACAGAGAAAACGCCTCCTCCGCACTCAAAACCAACCACGGTTGCTTAGAACGAATTCCTGCTAAATAACTGATTAAGGGTGAATTTGACATGAGTCCAACCTGCCTAAAAATATCGAATATCTTCGATCTTCTGCAAACAGAGTGCCAAATAAAGGAAAAATACATTTTTAAAAAATGTTTAGAGTTATGTCGCAAAAGTTCAATACGATGCTTTTTTTTATACCTAGGATGAAAAACATACGCTTTTGCTATCAACTTTCACCAATACAAAATCCACCTAACTAAAGGCAAAGTAGCTTGGTGAAAATGATGTATTCAGCGCCTAAAAACCAACCTCCAATTCTTTAGGTGACGCTATGACCGAGAACACTAAAATCGACTTCATTTACCTTTCTGAACCCGACATGATCAAGGCTGGTGTCACCAACATGCTCGAATGCGTTAACACGATGGAAGAGATGTTCGTGCTACTGCATAAGGGGGATTATCGGATGGCTGGACCAAACAGTGACTCCCATGGCGCCATGGTGACATTCCCAGATGAATCACCCTTTCCAACTATGCCAAAGCCGACCGCCGATCGTCGTCTTATGGCAATGCCTGCCTACCTAGGTGGTGATTTTCAAACCTGTGGCGTGAAATGGTACGGATCAAACATTGCTAATAGAGAGAGAGGTTTACCTCGCTCTATTTTAATGTTCATCCTTAATGACATAGAAACCAGTGCGCCACTAGCATACATGTCGGCCAACTTATTATCGGCTTATCGCACAGGTGCAATTCCGGGCGTTGGAGCTCGTCACCTCGCCCGCAAAGATTCAAAAGTGATTGGCTTACTTGGCCCTGGTGTTATGGGTAAAACCTCGGTATCCGCTTTTATCGCGGTATGTCCAGAGATAGACACCATCAAAATTAAAGGTCGTGGTCAAAAAAGCCTTGATAGTTTTGTTAGCTGGATCAAGGAAACCTTCCCACAAATTACCAATATTCAAATTGTCGACTCAATAGAAGCGGTTGTTCGTGACTCGGATATTGTCACCTACTGTAACTCTGGTGAAGTGGGTGACCCAACTACATACCCAATAGTAAAACGTGAATGGGTGAAATCTGGTGCTTATTTAGCTATGCCAGCAAGCTGTAGTTTGGATGATGGCATGAGTAGCGACAGTGTTCGTAAAGTGCTTGATAACAGAGGACTTTACGAAGCTTGGTACGAGGAAGTGCCAAAACCCGCACACAATGTTATTCCCCTTGTTGGCATGCGTTTCATGGACATGATCGAAGAAGGCGCCATGACTAAAGATCAGCTAGAAGATCTTACTGACATCATAGGTGGCGCAACTCCTGGCCGTAAAAACGATGAAGAAATCATCATTTTATCCGTCGGTGGTATGCCCGTTGAGGATGTCGCTTGGGCAACGAAAATATACCGAAATGCTCTAGAAAACGACATTGGCGTAAAGCTTAACCTATGGGAAACCCCCGAGCTCAAATAGCGCCTCAAAAACTTCATTATTTAATTTTTAACAACGCGCGAACCTAAACCTAATTCGCGCTCTTCTTTTGACTTAATTCAATCGGAAACACTATGACCACTATCACTAAAGTAAAAACTGGATCTAAATTCGAAGAAATTGGCAGCTACTCTCGCCTCGTGGCTGTGGATAACTGGATTTTTGTTTCGAATACAGCAGGACGCAACCCTGATACCAAAGAAATCCCAACGGATGTCATAGAACAAACAGAACAAGTTTTCAGAAATATCGAATCTGCTTTAAAAGCGGTAGACGCCTCTTTAGAAGACGTCGTGATGTCTCGAGTCTTCATTCAAGATCCTGCAGACACTCATAAGGTTATGGAATACGTAGGCTCAAGGTTCCATGGTATTGACCCAGCAACGACGGTTACTTGCCCTCCCCTTGGCTCCAATACTTATAAAGTTGAGCTCGAAGTCACCGCTTACCGAGGCGCCGCTTCAGCCAACGTTCAGAAAATCAACCTAGCTTAAGCATACCCGTAGGAATTGATCCGATGACTAAGACACTTGAAAAAGTTCGCACGACAAATCAGCTCCCCGATTCCACAACTGTCGTCATTATTGGCGGCGGTATCGTTGGCGTAACAGCAGCTCTGACATTAGCGGAGCGAAACATTCCTGTTGTGCTACTGGAGAAGGGACATATTGCTGGTGAACAATCTTCGAGGAACTTAGGTTGGATACGCAAAACCAGCCGCCATTTTGAAGACGTTCCTTTGGCTTTAGCTGCGGATAAGCTCTGGGCTGAGATACCAGAGCGCATCGGTAAAGATGTTGGCTACAAACAATCGGGCATCATGTTCTTAGCGAAAACTGAAGCACAGGTCGCTACCCATGAAGCTTGGCTAAAGTCTGTTGAGTCTATTTCTCTAGACTCCAAAATGCTGAGTACAAAAGAGATTGATGAATCGGTGCCCGGTGGCAAAGGTAATTGGGCCGGCGGTATTTATACACCTTCTGATGGAAATGCAGAGCCTTCCATTGCAGCGAGTGCCATTGCACAAGCTGCAATAGAAAAAGGCGCCACAATTATCCAGCATTGTGCAGTACGGAGCTTGTCTACTACTGGCGGGAAAATCAGCGGTGTTGTCACAGAAAAAGGCGAAATCCGCTGTGAGCAAGTTTTGCTTGCTGGTGGTGCTTGGTCACGACGCTTCTTAGGAAACCATGGCATATCCCTCCCTACCTTACCCCTAGTATGTTCCGTAGCGAGAACAAAACCAATGGAAGGGCCGACTGACATCGCAGTAGGTGGGCCTGACTTTTCTTTTAGAAAACATCAAGACGGTGGCTTTATCATCACTCAGCGGGGTGCTTTGGATGCGCCCCTGACATTAGATCACCTTCTCATAGGTTGGCGTTATTTAAGTCAATTACGAACTCAAGGCGGTGTTTTACGACAGTCTTTCGGGAAGGAGTTCTTTAAAGATCTCGCCGTCGCACGACGCTGGAAGCCTACTCAGGTTTCTCCCTTTGAAAAAAATCGCGTTAACGACCCTGCCGCCAATCCTAGCCTCAATTTAGAAGCACTGACCAACTTGAGAAATGCTTGGCCTGTATTTAATAGCGCAGAAATCGATGAAGAATGGGCTGGCATTATCGATGTCACCCCTGATTCCAACCCCGTCATCGACAAAATAGAAGAGATTCCAGGCTTAACCGTAGCAACAGGATTTTCAGGACATGGATTTGGCACAGGACCCGCCGCAGGACAATTAGCTGCCGACCTAGTTTTAGGCACGGTTCCTATTATCGACCCAAGCCCTTATCGGTTTGGCCGCCTATAAAATTTAAATATTGGATTCACGAGAGGAACAAAACATGAGTGAGAGCACCAGCTATATCGCGTCTGCTGACCCATCAGCAAATAAAAAAATGGGATTCCCTACCATGATGGCTATTTGTGTGGGTCTGGTCATTGCACAAGGTGTCATGATTTCAGCTCTACAAGGCATAGGTATCGGCGGAATGGCATTTATCTTTGCCATGATTATCGCTCTGATATTAGCGCAATTTAATGCTATGAGCTTCGCTGAACTTTCTTTAATGTTCCCGCAAGAAGGGACATTGGCAACGTATACTCAAAAGGCCATTGGGCATTTCCCAGCCATCGTAGCTGTTTTTGCTGGCTACGTCGTTGTTGCTGTTCTCGCTCTGCCTGTAGAGATGTTTCTAGTAGACGCTATTTTAGGGGAGTTATTCCCTGGATTACTGCCTGAAAAAGCCGCTCCACTATTAATCTTGGTTCTGTTTACCATCACCAACTTAATCGGTACGGATGTATTTTCAAAAGTACAAAATCTTTTGGCTTTCATCTTAGTCAGTGCATTAATCATTACGGGTGCTACCGCTATTACAAGTGGTCTACAATCGCCTCAAGAATTAGCGGGCACTCCTGTTGATTGGAGTTTTGGCGGTGTATTGAATGGCAGTGTGATCGGACTCGTTGGCTTAGCTCTTTGGACCATGGTCGGCGTCGAGTTTATTTGTCCATTGATTAACAGTGTCAAAGACCCAGCCAAAAATGTTCCTCGTGCCATGCACCTATCCTTATTCATGATTTTTACTATCTTTGTGGCATTTGCATTTGGTGCTAGCTTACTTCTTGACGTAGAAACCATCATGGCATCCCCTCTACCATTTATTGATTATGCTGGCGCCGTTTTTGGTAAAAGTGGTCTAATTATCGCGGCAGTAATGGCGGTCACAGCAACCTGTAGTACGATGAATACCGTATTAGCAGCCGTGCCAAGAATGTTGCAAGGCATGGCAGAACAAGGTCAAGTTTTCCCTCAGTTAAAAGCAAAAAACAAGCATGATGCGCCTTGGGTTGGCATCTTAATGATCTCTGTATTAACTACGATTCCCTTCTTTATATTTGGTATCGATTCTTTAATCATGCTGATTATTGCAGCAACAACAAGTTGGTTACTTGCTTACTGCGTAGCGCACATTAACGTTATCGTATTGCGTAAACGCCTGCCAAACCATGATCGCCCTTACCGCACACCGTTCTTCCCTATCCCTCAAGTTTTAGGTATCGCAGCCATGCTATATGTTGCTGCCAACAACTCTCCAGCTCCTGAAATGACTCAAATGGTTTACACCATTGCTGGTGGGATTTTATTACTAGTCAGTATTACTGCTGCACTATGGGTGAAGTTTTACATGAAACGTGGCTTGTTTGAGCCTGATATGAGCTAGGTCCTAAAAGGCAATGATCAAAAGTGCTGATATCATCCTAATGATATTAGCACTTTTTACTTTATTTTAATAAAAGGGATTACGTCATGTTCGGAAGAAAGCGTATTCAAGAATTAGAGTTGGCGTTAGAAGCGACAATCAACGAAAAACAACATCTTGAAAAGAAACTGGCGGACATCTCTTCGCAACTCAGTTCGCAACAAGAGCAAGTCGACGAAAAGGTTTCCCTGCCAATCGACATTCGTTTTTTCAAACCTCAACACAAGATTCTCAAACTCTCACTTAATTCGGTTAACCAAATATCTGAGCTATTGTTCGAACCGATGAGTGCATCGGAGGGCAACAATGAGGATATTGAAAACAACCAGATAGAAATAAAGCAGCTATCAGCAGAGCTTGGTCATATCTCAGCGCAAACAAACTTGAGTTTAGAGGATGTCATTGGCCTAAGAAATATTGCCGGCGAAATTAAAGGCTTTACCGATATTATTCAGAGCATTTCAGAACAAACCAATTTATTAGCCCTAAATGCAGCAATTGAAGCCGCTCGTGCCGGTGAGCATGGACGAGGCTTTGCCGTTGTCGCAGATGAGGTCAGAGCTCTCGCCACAAAATCCAGAGACTCAAGTGAGAAAATTTCTACGCTGGTAAACCGCATAGATGAAAGTACAACCAAAGTAAGCGAGCAAATAGAAAATTTACATGTATCAACACTAAGCGTGAGCGATGCCTGTGGAAAGCTCAGCGAATCTTTCAAGAAAACAGCGATAAATTCAGGGGCTCTCGTTAAAGCTGGCTACCACTCCATGGCCTTTGCCCACTCAGCCGCCTCTCTACTTGAGCTTAATCAATGGAAATCAGACTATCTCATTGCCGTCTTACAGGGTGAGCCACAAACAACTACCATAGATATAAAGACAACCCAGTTTGGAGAATGGTATTACAGTGGAACGGATAACGAATTTAACTTCCGAGACACCCCTAGTTTTATCAAAATTCACCAAGAGCTAGAAAAAATGGAAGACTTGGCCACTGAAATGGAAACTTTAGATAAGCAAGAGTTTGAAAAGATAGCCTCTATAGAAGTCAGAATTTCATCTCATATCGAGGCCATTTATAAGCATTTAGACGCTGTTCAATCCTATTTGTTTGAGCACCTAGGCTAGTAAAGAAAGAGCTAACGCTCTTTCTTTACCTTCTTCAATAATGCTATACCTTCTGGCGCTGCCACAAAAACTGAGTATCTTTTTCCACTTTTATAAATTACTTTCGTAGGTCTCTAGGGGAAAAACCATAGTAGCGTTTAAACTTTGTAGAGAATTGAGTATGGTGGTTGTAACCGCATTCTAATGCGATATCGAGAATACTCTTATCCGTCTTCATCAACAGCGTATGCGCTTTTTCCATTCTCATTCTGGTTAAACAAGCATAAGGCGTTTCGTTGAAGGTATTTTTGAATTTTTTTAAGAAATGGAACTCGCTCAAATACAGTTCATTGGCCATATCACTTAAATGAACAGAATCCCCTAAACGATCCTGAAAATAATCTTTGATCTTTACTTGATGGGCCAGTGAAAAACAGCCAACTTTTCTTGTGCGGCGCTTAGATTCTGACAAATGAGAGGTCGCTAAATTCACAAGTACCCAGTTAGCAGCGCTTTCAAGCCCTAGAGCAATGTGGCTGTCATCCCAATCCGATAAGGCAATACTCTTCATTGCTGCACTTAAGATAGGATCAGAGGCTTGTAAAGACTCATTGAAGTCAAAACGATCCCCGTAGCCATCATTTAATTCGTATAGATTTTTAGCGAAGTAGTCATTACCGATATATAAATGGAAAAACTGAAGGTGACCATTGATGAACCAATTCGACTCCAAACCGTCTTTCGGGAAAACACAAATAGCATCATCAAAACCTGTACGTATGGCGCGACCTTTACTGTCTATTTGAGAGCAATTTTGCCCACCATGCTGATAAAAACTGATCACATTTTCATCCGCACCTTCATAATAGGTTTGCGCATTTTGTCCAGACCATTCAGAGACAGAGACCCCGGGAGCAATAAGAGAAGACCGAACTAGATCAACACCAGCATTCGTAAGAGTGTGTCTGAAATCCATGAAGTTTCCTGCCTGAGTCACCAATCAATGTCATCATAATAAAATACCTAAGCGTTGGATCAAAGAGGTAAGTCACAGCAGCATAAACAAGCCAGACAAAACCAGTACCAGACCGAGGATACGATTTTGAAGAAGCCTATATTTTGAGCTGTTATCTGATATTAAATCCACACCTGATCTACTGCTGAAACCGTCACACTGCTTTTTTCTTCACCAGTGTGCGCGGTTGAAGAAGGCTCTATCATCATAAAATGTGTATCTTCTTGAGCTTTTGGGCAATGAATAACACCTCTTGGGACAACGTACATTTCACCAGAATTTAACGTAATATCCCCAGACTCCATCATTAATGTCAGCTGCCCTTTAAACACAATAAACAACTCATCTTCATTGTCGTGTTTATGCCATACAAGCTCGCCACTTCCTTTAGCAATTTTGACTAATTGACCATTAGATTCTGCAATAATTTTGGGAGTCCATTCTTCAGAAAACAAACTGAACTTTTCACAAATATTGATCTTAGTCATTGAGACCTTCCTAAAGGCAACATATACGAATTAAGTGATTATTTAACGATAGATCATTGCTTTCAACTGTTCAGATATTGCTGTCTTCTTAATAAATACTGCTGTTTCAACTTGGTAATATCACCCCCAAATACTAAAAAGGTGGCTTACTTTCGTAAGCCACCTTTTGTAAACATTTTACGAGGTCTTATCGACCACTATTTTTCCTGCTTACCAGCTACAATTTTATCTAAAATCAGAGCACAGAAGAGAATCGCAATACCAGCTAATATACCTTCCCCTTCAGAGGCATATTGCAAGGCAGCAAGTACATCTTCACCTAAGCCTTTTGCGCCGATCAAAGACGCCACCACTACCATAGCTAATGACATTAATATGGTCTGGTTAACGCCTGTCATAATGGTACGAGAAGCCAGCGGTAAATCGACTTTAAACAGTAAGTACGCAGGTGTTGCACCAAAGGCCATTGCCGCTTCTCTTGCCGCATGGGGAACCTGTTGCAAACCTAAAACGGTCAACCGTATTACCGGAGGCGAACCAAACACTAAGGTTGCAATAATGGCACTGGGTTTACCCGCACCAAAGAATGCAATTACAGGAATCAAATACACAAAAGATGGCATGGATTGCATAAAGTCTAATACCGGACGGGCAACCATGAAGACTTTAGGCTTACGCGCACACAAGATTCCAAATGGGATACCCAATACAATCGCCACCATTGCGGCCGCGCCTAGTAAAGAGATGGTCGTCATGGCCTTTTCCCAAAAGCCTAAAATACCAAGATACGACAAGGCACATACAGTAAAAATAGCGACTCTGGGGCCACCTGTTAAAGCGCTGAGGATAGCGACAGCCAACATGACAACTGGCCAAGGT
The DNA here is from genome assembly GCF_025716875.1 of Marinomonas sargassi. Lineage (GTDB taxonomy): Bacteria > Pseudomonadota > Gammaproteobacteria > Pseudomonadales > Marinomonadaceae > Marinomonas > Marinomonas sargassi. The sequence continues at coordinate 689,863 of NZ_JAOVZB010000001.1, forward strand.
GTGCCAACGAAAATTACTTCTAAGCCATCCAATAACGAACGAACGCCCAAGGTAATGCTATTAAAGAAATCTCCACCAGACACTTTTGCCCAATCAAACCAATCACCTATACCATTCGCTAAGGTAGAACTGAGTTCATTATTGGCCGGGAAAGTTAATAGAATCGGCAGTATGTCTGGCTGTGCAAAACGAATAGAGGAAAGACTAGTAACAATCAGAAACAAAGCCGTACCGATAAAAGTGCGCTCCTTTGACAGTCCGGATAACACGCTATTATTTGAACGCCAACGAGTAAATTGCGTCTCTAATGTCCAATTAGCGATCACAGCTTCAGTGGCTTTTGCGGCTAGAATAATCACCAAACCAAAAACAATAAGACTAGCACTGGCTTCTGCCGCTGCGGTTGCTGCTGACATTGCGTCATCTAACGCTTTCTGTAGAGAACCCACTGCACGTTCTAAAGAAGCGACTGAAGAAGCCCCCGCGGCCTTAGCTGCTTCTAGCTGTTCCATTCGTGAGTTGATCATCACTTGAATAGCATCAGCGCGATCGACTTGGGCACTGCCTAAATCCCCAAACAGTCCTTTAATTAACTGCACAAAGCCATAGGTTTCAATTAACAGAAAACAAAGAAACCAAGACCATAAACCACGGGCAGCAAACCAAATTGGTCCAAATAAAGCAGCAAATGGCTGGAATGACGCTTTAAAGCCTTTCGCATCACTTAACTTATCGAATTCTTTTACATAATAATCGCCATTTTTTTCAACAAATGTACGAGTAAGATGCTCAGTTTCATTAGGAACAGGTATTGTGTCAGACATATTATTCTACCTCTTCTTTTCGGTTACCCTGAATGGCTAACATCAGGTCTATGTTGTCAATTACGCCCACATCTTTACCGTCACGTTCAACGACGAGTGGCCCTTGGTGTTCAACCGAGACATCAATCAATCCATTCAAATCCATGTTGTAAGGAACACGCTTGGCGCTTTCAGGGATTGCCCCAAGCGTTTCTTCACGCTTGCTGATAGATTTCATAATGGAATCTGCGTATACCAAGTTTAATTTGGAAATTCCCGACACAAAATTCGCGACATAGTCATCAATAGGGTTCATAACTATGTCTTCTGGCGTACCAATTTGAACGATCTGACCATCTTTCATAATGGCAATTCGATTACCAATACGTATGGCTTCATCTAAATCATGGGTAATGAAAATCGTAGTCTTCTTCAACTTGGCAGACAGCGTCATAAACTGCTCTTGTAGCTGCCTTCTGATTAAAGGGTCCAGTGCGGAAAACGGCTCATCCATCAGCAATATGTCAGGGTCAGAAGCCAACGCTCGCGCTAAGCCAACACGTTGTTGCATACCACCGGACAATTCATGACCGTATTTATGCTCCCAACCTGTTAACTCAACTAAAGCAAGCGCTTCATCGGCCTTTGACCAACGGTCTTTTTTAGAAGAACCACGAATTTCTAAAGGCATTGCCACATTATCTCGAACCGTACGATGGGGCATTAAACCAAAGTTTTGAAATACCATAGCAATCCTACGGTTACGCATGGCTCGTAAGGCTTCGCCACCTAGTTGTGTAACATCTTCACCGCCGACAATAATTTCGCCCGCTGTCGGTTCTAATAAGCGGTTAATATGTCGAACTAATGTGGACTTTCCTGAGCCTGAGAGACCCATAATACAAAAGATTTCGCCTTCTTCGACTTCAAAGCTGGCATCGGCCACACCTACCACACATTCGTACTCTGACAGCACTTCTGCTTTAGTAAGTCCATGTTTTTGAACGGCTTTAAAAGCCGCATCGCTCTCTTCTCCAAATATTTTCCAAACATTTTTCACGGCGATCGCTGGAGTTGTTTTCATTTCGTTCAAAATATTTCTCCTACGTCACTCAATGTTATGGCAAGACGAGTTCGCCATAACATTGAGCCTCATTCAATTTGAGTTATTCAATGCCAAGCCATTTGTCTACCGTCGTACTATTATTGCTAACCCAAGTACGCACTACATCTTCTGCTTCTTTGCCTTCAATAATGACTTGATAAGTCCAATTGGAAACGTCATCAGCACTTAAGTTGATATTAGATAGAAAGTCCGCGACTTCTGGCGATCTCGTTTCAAGGGTTTTGGAGTAAGCAATACGAACGTTTTTAATCGGGTCACCCGTAAAGATGCTAGATTTCTCATACCAGTTTGGGTCATCTTGAGGTTGTAACATTTGATATTGAGCGGCGTCGTACTCAGGCTCTTCTAACAAAACGGTTTCATAGAGCGCATGTACGTAATGAGGAACGTAGCAATAGAAAGCGACACCCTGTTCTTTTTTATACAGGGTCTCTAAACGGTTATAGAAGATCGCTTCATCTTCTGTGCTAATGGTATTGAAGAGTTCAATGCCGTAATCACGCGCTTTTACCTTATTGATATTGGTTGAAGCCCAGCCAGCACCACCGGCCCAAACTTCACCCATGCCATCGCCATCAGAATCAAACAATGCTTGAGCTTCCGGTGTTGCCATATCATAAACGGTCTTTATGCCGTGTTTTTCCGACATATATTTCGGCACACAGAATCCGGTTCTTCCTTCATAAAACCCCTTAGATAGAGCAACCGTTTTATTGCCTGTTACGTACTGATCCACCAGAGCTTGCTGGTTCGGCAGCCAAACATCAGGGTGCACATCGATATCGCCTCGACCGCCGTCCATTGCTGCAAAGATAATAGAGTTAGTACTTGGCACCATATCGGCCTCAGCACCTAGCTTTTCCTCAATAACTACTTTAATTAAATTACCGATGATTTTTGCGCCAGGCCAAGATAACTCAGCAATCATGACTTTATCAGCAGCATGAACATAACTTACGGATGCCGAACTGATAGAAACCGCCAGCATAACTTTTGCTAATAGTGACTTTCTCATTTCTCTTCTCCAGTTTATGAATAATAAGTAAAACTAAGCTCTTGCTCTTTCTCGTTTTGGATCAACAAAGGGGAAAGAACAAACAGTGGCCACTTGACGCTTCATATAACCGTCCAAGGAACCTACCTCTAGTACTGTGCCTTCTGGGCTGTACTCAATAGCAACTCGAGCTAAAGCAATAACTTGCTCCAATTCGGGTGAACGAACGGCACTAGTGACCGTACCAATTTGATTGCGACCGATAAAAATAGGCGCACCATGATGTGGAATTTCATTACCTTGAAGGCGCAAACCAACAAGTTTAATTTTAGGGGCAGTAGCATTGCGCTCTAGCGCTGCTCTCCCGATGAAATGTTCTTTTTTCATATCGACAGCAAAGCCAAGACCCGCTTCAAAGGCATCGACTGTGGGTGGGAATTCATTGGCAGCAATCATTAACCCAGCTTCAACTCGTTTAATTTCAAGTGCTTCACTGCCAATAGGCGTAATACCGAATTCTTCTCCCTCTTTCATGAGGGCATCCCAAATGGGTAGCGCTGACTCTTTATCACAAAAAATTTCATAGCCAAGCTCACCTGTAAAACCAGATCGAGTCAGCATGAATAATGGGCCATTACGGTCATATAAACGGCCAATAGTGCAGCCGAACCACTTCACATTTTCGAGTAAAGGTTGAGTAGGTTGTACGAACAACAACTTCGCTAATAAATCTCGGCTTTTAGGGCCTTGAATAGCCAAATTGGGCATCGCAGACCAGAGTGATTTAATCCATACTTTTAAACCGTGCTCTTCAGCCAAACTTTTTAATTGCCGACCACTTTCTTCAGAGCCACAGCACCAGCGATACAAATGCGGTCCGATATGGAATAAGGTGCCATCATCAATGACCGAGCCTGTTTCACTGCAAATTAGTGTGTAAAAACCTCGATTTAACGACAACTTGCTAATATCACGCGTCATTGCCAGTTGTAATAAGGCTTCCGCATCAGGTCCGATGATGTCGTATTTACGCAACGCCGACATATCTTGTATTGTCACGCCTTGGCTACATGCCCAGTACTCTTCAATAGCGCCTGTGGCTTCAAAGTGGTTCGGCAACCAAAGGTCTCGTGCAACAGAAAAAGATTGAGTAAGAGCACTTGTACGAGGATGGAAAGCACTTTCAACTGTCATATTGTATTCACTCTCTGTAAAAGGACGATGGGCAATTGCTCTAGCAATATTGCTGTCTTCGCTATAAATGCGCACTTTGATATCGGTAGGATTCCAGCCATTAATTGGATCGATATCATCGGGACAAGCCGTACTCACGCAAATTAGGTCCTGCAATGCTCGCATTACCACATAATCACCAGGGCGAGACCAAGCCTCATCGCTAGACAAATGATTACTGTGCATATCTATGGTGGAGTTAAAAAAGAAATTAATGGCAGGCCAAGCCTTACGGGGCTGAATGCCGTAAGCACTATAGGCATTAGTAATGTTATCTGAACAATTTACATGTCCCGGAAAGCCTCGCTCTTCATAACCTCGAGCGGTACAAGCCAAACCAAAGGTATCGTGTCGGCCAACGGTATCTTGAACTACCGCCAATAAAGGCTGCATATCTTGATCAAAAAACTTATCGCATAAACCTGGTGCAGGATACGAGCGGTGAACCATAGTTCGCGTTACGGTAGAGTCGATGTAACGCTCTTTTCCTGCTTTTAATGCGCTATGGGATACCGCCATAAAATCAGAGCATTGGCGGCCTTCAATATCGATTACTTGAATATACTCGCCCGCTTTCACCTCATAGGACTGCCCAGTACCACTGTCGATATGAATTTCTTGACGCACCTTACCTAAAGGCTTTGGTAAATGAGACTCCGAGCTACCCTTGAAGTGATGTTCAATTAAGACAGTACCGCCGCCGCCTTTTTCAATTGAGTTTTCTTGGATGGGTAAAGCAAGAAACAAGGTCAATTCATCTAGACAACGAATCACATAAGAGTCGCCAGCAAGTGTTGTTTCATCAAAAACGGAACGGCAAGAAATATTTTCTATAGCACCCTTTTTAGGGGCTAAAAATTCTAATAGAGGGGATGTATTAAAAGCATGATAATTCGGTTTCGTCGGGGGGAGCTCATGGGTAGAAAGTAAAGACGCTGCGTCTTCATTGTCCTTACTCACAGCGAATATAAGGACAGGCGCCCCACCATCCGAATTGGTTAATTTGATTAGACTACCTTTTGATAATTCCAGCTCACACATCTCTCGACAATGTAATTCTTTAAACTGGCTATCGTTCGCAAAATGAAAACCTGGGTAATAAAGCTTATTAGGGCTTTCAATATCATCTTTCGGTTTAAATATATAAGTCATTCCAACCTACCGTGTGAGTCAATCCAGCTTTTGCACTGTTTTTAACCAAAGAAAATAAGAACGCGCTCAAATGAATCATCTAAACCTTTTCTTTGCCTTAAAACAGAAATGAAAAGCACCTAATCCGACACATTCATCTGATGTTTATTAAATAAAGCAAAAACAAAGCCAGAAAATGAAATTTTATATATTTTTTTCAGATTTGTTGCTATTTACTGAAATATTTCAGTTTTTAGCCCGATATATAAAAATTAAACTTTGCTAGTTTAAAAGAGGGGGAGTAAGGAAGGAGCAAGCGTAGAGCAATCGAGTATAGGTACTCAGTTATACATAAAGAGAGTCATATTTAGGCCGTTCAATAGAAGTGCAGTCAATACAAAGAGAGGTAAACCTTAGTTAATAGCCACCATCAGCAATAGTCCAAACGACTACCGCATCTTCTGTTTTTGAAGGGTTTCGAACCCAGTGAGGGTCATCACCATTCAAAACAAAGCTATCTCCCGCTTTCAGTACAAAGCTTTTATCACCGATTCCTATCTCTAATGTGCCCGACTGAAGTAAACCGCCTTCCTCACCTTTTCGTTCACGTGATTTAGTTCCTGAACCAGGTGCAAATGTTGTCAGTATCATTTGTAGTTGACCAGATAAACGCGGAGACAAAAGCTCTTCTCGAATACCGGTTCCCGCAAAGTTTAAACTACGGCGAGCTTCACTTCTCACGATATGATTAATCTCATCTATTGGCATTTCTAAGTCCGTATGGAAAAACCAACTCAATTGCACGTCAAGCACCTTGCAAATAGATTGCAAAATGGGAATAGGTAAAGAGGAAACACCTCGTTCCACTTGGCTTACATAACCGACAGAACGATTGATACGTTCAGCCATATCGATAAGCGTAACGCCTTTCGCTTTTCGTAAATCACGTATTTGGCGGCCTATCTTTAAACTCTCCAAATCCGCCGAGGGTGGTATTTTTTTACTCATATAAGCCTATCGTTCAAAATATTTAATCTCTTTATCAAGTACTAACCGAATCACTGTCAGTTAATTACCCAATGAAAGAGTATAAAAATAATCAATTTTGCTAGCAGCATTAATTAAAGGGGATGGATTATTCTAATGATTGTAGAAATTATAAGCTACACATGAAGAGATAACGGGTGAAAAAACACGCATGGTAATCCATGAGAGGGAAAAGCATTGCCCGAGAAGATGAGGCCTTGTAGTAATACAAGAGATATTAGAAGGAAGGTTTAATATCAAGCGTTCTTCTCAGGCAAGTTTTTAGGATACGAGCCTCTAACTCATATCCTTTCTTGCAGAATCCAATGTTTGGCTGATCAAAGCATTAATTGTCATTGGCCCAACACCACCGGGGACAGGAGTTAATGCAGCCACACGGGAATCTAAACCAGTTTTATCTATGTCCCCTATACCACCTGGGTGATATCCGGCATCAACAACGATCGCACCATCTTTAATCCATTCAGCTTTGATAAGTTCTGGCTTACCAACGGCACCAATAACAATGTCAGCCTGAGCCACGAGTTCCGCCAGATTCTGTGTTCTAGAGTGACAAATGGTGACGGTAGCATCTGCATTTAACAGCATAGCGGCCATAGGTTTACCTAAAATTGGGCTACGACCCACCACCACAGCGTGCTTACCAGACAAAGCAACTTTATAGTGAGCAAGAAGCGTCATAATGCCCGCAGGTGTTGCCGAGCCAAACGCTTGTTCTTGCATGGACATTAATCCAAAGCCTTTCGTTGTTACGCCGTCAACGTCTTTTTCGATAGCAATGGCGTCAAAACAAGTTCTTTCGTCTATCTGTTCAGGTACAGGGTGTTGCAACAAAATACCGCATACTTGCGGATCTTTATTTAATAAATCAATTTGAGCCAACAGCTCTTCTGTCGTTGTACTTTCAGGCATTGCTACCTTCACAGACTCCATACCAACACGACGACAAGCGTTCTGCTTCATTTGTACATAAGTCGCAGATGCTGGGTCCCCACCCACTAAGATAGTGGCAAGAACAGGAACCTTTGCACCAGATCTAATCAGCTCTTCTACTGCGATACTAAGCTCAGCTTCACGACTCATTGCCAAGGCTTTGCCATCTAGAATTAATGCTGCCATTTCATTTACCCTCTTAGATACCATTTTCGTCTATGTGGTTACCTTGTGAAGAAAGCACTGAAGCTAGCGCTTTCTTCCAGCGAATTAGCATTTGATCCTTTCCATTTCAGGATCATAGAAAGATCTCAGAGACGGAGTAACCTTGTAACGTTTACACTCCACTTCGATTTCAAAAGTGGCCGATTCTAACCACTCTTTGGTGACACCTTCTTCATAATTGACATAACCCATTGCAACCGTCGCTCCCAAAGTATGGCCAAACATACCAGCCGTTGTTCGACCTACAATGGTATCGTTCGCATAGATGGGTTCTTCGTGGTAACAAAGCGGCTCTTCATCTTCAAACAAGAAAGCGACAAAGCGTTTTTGTAGAGGCCCTTTGGCTTTTTGCGCAAGCACAGCCTCTTTACCAATAAAACCGCCTACTTTGTTAAAGTCACAAGTGAAGCCTAATCCCGCTTCCAGCACAGTATCTTCATCCGTAATGTCATGTCCCCAGTGGCGATAACATTTCTCCATACGTAACGAGTTCATCGTGTGATAACCGTAAGGGCGAATGTCGAACTCTTCCCCTGCTTCAAACAACAGCTCATAGACACTCGGTGCAAACTCAGTCGGGATATATAACTCCCAACCTAGTTCTCCCACGTAGGTAATTCGTGACGCGCGAACAATGGCGTATCCCAATTCAATTTCACGGGAAGTCGCGAACGGAAACGCATCATGAGAAAGGTCTTCTCTAGTCAATTTCGATAACACATCGCGAGACTTAGGTCCCATTACCGTAACAACAGCGTAAGCAGACGTCATATCGGTAATAACAACAGCCGCGCCCTTCGACTTATGACGGTTCAACCAATCCAAATCCCTTGTTTGGCATGCAACACCCGACACCACAAGGTATTGATCCTCTGCTAAGCGCGTCACTGTCACGTCCGCTTCAATTCCGCCACGTTCATTTAGCCATTGCGTATAAACCATTTTGCCAACCGCAACAGACACATTGTTACAACAAAGTTGATTCAGAAATGCCTCAGCATCAGGTCCTTCGACTTTGTATTTACAAAATGAACTTTGATCAATCACACCAACGGAATTTCTCACCGCATTGTGTTCTTCTTTATTGTTCTCAAACCAGTTTTGTCGACCAAAAGAATATTCGTACTCTGGTGTTTGTCCTTCTTTGGCAAACCAATTGGCACGCTCCCAGCCGTTCTCACTACCAAATACTGCGCCTTGGGCTTTCAGTTGGTCATGCAGTACAGACTTTCTAACGCCTCGGGCCGTTTTGTACTGTTTAAAGGGGTAATGAGTTTCATAAAGCAAACCTAGAGATTCCGTTGTTCGCTCTTCTAAATAACGCTGGGTACCTTGGAATGGCATATTCCTACGAATATCCACATCCCATAAATCCTGAGGTGCATGACCTTTATGAATCCATTCAGCCAGCATTTTTCCAGCACCACCTGCCGATTGAATGCCAACAGAATTGAATCCAGCAGCAACAAAGTAGTTTCTCAGCTCTGGTGATTCACCAAGGTGGTAACGGTCATCTGGCGTGAAGGATTCTGGTCCGTTAAAGAAAACCTGCAAACCGGTTCTTTCCAAAATAGGAAGACGGTGCATAGCGGCTTCTAAATAAGGCTCTAAGTGGTCAAAATCTTCTGGTAATTGATCGAAGAAAAAGTTCTCTGGAATCCCCTTCATGCCCCATGGTTTGGCGTTGGGTTCAAACATACCAACCAATAATTTACCGGCATCTTCTTTGTAGTAACAATAGCCGTCCATATCTCGCATTGTCGGTAAACCATGCTGTAGGTCAGGCATATTTTCTGTCACCACATAAAAATGCTCAGCAGCATGCAAAGGGACATTTACTCCGGCTTTTCTACCGAACTCACGGGCCCACATGCCAGAACAGTTAACAACAAACTCGGCATCGATATCACCCTGTTCTGTAATTACACCAACCGCTTTGCCGTCTTTAATCTTCATGTCGAGCACTTTCACTTCTTCGAAGATCTGCGCACCACCCATGCGAGCACCTTTCGCTAAAGCTTGTGTAACATCTACCGGGCTCGTCATCCCATCCATTGGCAAATGTACCGCGCCAATAACATCATCTACATTCATCAGCGGCCATAACGCTTTAGCTTGATCCGGTGTAATGACATCACATGGAAAACCCGCCACTTTGGCCATTGAAGCGCCGCGTTTCAGTTCAGAGAAGCGTTCTTTATTCGTCGCGATTGTCAGTGAGCCATTACGAACAAAACCCGTCGCTTGGCCGGTTTCTGCTTCCAGCTGCTCGTATAATGTCGCGCTATAATTGGCCAACATTGACATGTTATAGGTAGCTCGTAGAGTAGGCACCAAACCAGCTGCATGCCATGTAGTACCACAGGTTAGCTGTCGCCTTTCTAATAAGACGACATCGGTAAAGCCCAGTTTAGTTAGGTGGTAAGCCACACTACAGCCAATAACACCGCCGCCAACAATAACGACCTGTGCAGAAGTCGGTAATTTTTTCGTCATTCCGTTTCTCCAAACATCTTATCTATTACCACAAGACGCCTATTCATTTGGTTTAGTTGAAGACAATCGTCTTGTTCCCATGCACTAAAACACGATCTTCTAAGTGCGCACGAAGTCCTCGTGCAAGAACGGTTTTTTCTACATCTTTACCACGACGAACCAAGTCTTCGATTGTTTCTCTATGGCTAACATGTGTAACGTCTTGATCAATAATTGGACCTTCATCAAGTTCTTCTGTCACATAATGACAAGTGGCACCAATCAGTTTTACACCACGGCGAGCTGCCTGATGGTATGGCTTCGCTCCAATAAATGAAGGTAAAAAACTATGATGGATATTAATGACTTTATGCTTCAACTTTTGGCATAAGGTTTCTGGGATAATTTGCATGTAACGGGCGAGTACAACACAGTCAGCTTCGTGTTCCATGATTAAACGCTCTACTTCATCAAAGCCGGCTTGCTTGTTATCTGCTTTAATTGGGACATGGAAAAAAGGAATACCGTACCATTCCACCAAACTGCGCATATCATCATGATTTGAGATGACACAAGGAATGTCGCATTCGAGATCACCACTTTTCCAGCGGTCCAATAAATCCGATAAACAGTGACTTCCTTTACTTGCCATGAGTACAACACGCTTTGGCTGGGCAGTATCCAGTACTTCTAGGTTCAGACTTAATTCATCACGCAAGCTTTCGAGTTTGCTCTTTAGTTCTTTCGCCCCAAAAGGAAGTGAGTCCGCTTTCACCTCTATACGAGAAAAGAACCAGTTACTATCTTCATCTGAATGATGGGCTGCTTCTGTAATCCAGCCACCGTTATTGGTAATAACTTCACCAACACGAGTAACAATACCTACTTGATCCGGGCAATCTAAAACAATACGAAAAGTGTGATTAGACATCTGTCTGTTCTCCAAACCTAATAAAATCCATCAGAATAAATTAAAGTGTTTTTTCTAGTTCCGGTAAGGCCTCAAAGAGGTCCGCATGCAAACTAAGATCAGCCACATTGAAAATTGGTGCTTCTTCATCATTGTTAATCGCAACAATCACCTTGGACTCTTTCATACCCGCTAGATGCTGAATCGCACCTGAAATCCCAACCGCAATATACAAATCTGGCGCAACAATTTTGCCTGTTTGTCCAACCTGCATATCATTAGAAACATAGCCGGCATCTACTGCGGCTCTGGACGCACCTACTGCGGCACCAATTTTATCTGCCACACTTTCAAGTAAGCTGAAGTTTTCGCCATTCTGCATACCTCGGCCACCCGAAATAACCACTCTCGCCGACGTCAGTTCAGGGCGATCCGACTCAACAACACTCTCAGTGATAAAGCGTGATAATTCTTGATCTTTGACGTCAGAAAGAGCTACCACACTAGCTGCTCCACTCGTCATATCAACACCATCAAATGCGGTGCTACGTATCGTTAATACTTTAATAGGATCACTCGTTTTTACCTTAGCCAAGGCATTGCCAGCATAGGTAGGGCGGATAAAAGTTGCTTCATCGATAATGTCGGTTACCTCTGAAATCTGTGCGACATCAAGTAAAGCGGCCACCCGAGGCGCCACGTTTTTGCCTTGCGCTGTAGAGCAAAAGAGCACGTGTGTGATCGCTTTCTGCTGCACTAGGTCAGCTAGAAAAGGAGCAAGGTTTTCAGGAAGTTGATGCGCAACGGCAGCACTGTCAGCAACGAGTACGTTATCAATACCCTCCACACTAGATGCTTGCGTTACGACGCTCTGGCAATCTTGACCCAGCACAGCTAAGTCCACACTCGAGCCCATTAATGCCGACAGTTTTTGTGCCGCGGCGACCGTATTCGCTGTAGCACTTTTTAGCTGATTATTATCATGTTCTGCGATAACTAAAATGCTCATTACAGTACTCCCTCAACTTTTAAGGCATCAATAAGCTCAACCACACTGCCCACACGCTTGCCTGATGCTCGTGCTGGCGGGTCATTAACTTCTAACGTGCTTAACCTTGGCGCAACATCGACCCCAAGTTCTTCTGCCGTTATTTGTGCAACTGGTTTTCGCTTAGCTTTCATGATGTTAGGTAAAGACGCATACCTTGGTTCATTAAGTCGAAGGTCTGTTGTTACTACCGCCGGCAGCTTCAAACCAATTTGCTGCAGGCCGCCATCCACTTCTCGCGTAACAACCGCTTCACCATTTTCAATCACTACATTTGACGCAAAAGTGCCTTGTGGCATACCTGCCAACGCCGCCAACATTTGCCCTGTTTGGTTATTGTCACCATCTATGGATTGTTTCCCTAAGATCACCAAGCCAATATTTTCTTGATCAACCACCTTATGCAGTAACTTAGCAACCGCCAAAGGCTGTAGCTCAGCATCAGACTGGATATGAATTGCACGATCAGCACCTAACGCCAACCCCGCCCTGAGCTGCTCTTGGCAAGCATCTTCACCAGCACTGACAACAATTACCTCTTCAGCAATACCGGACTCTTTTAGACGAATCGCTTCTTCAACAGCAATTTCGCAAAAAGGGTTCATCGACATTTTTACATTCGCTAAATCTACCGCTGTTTTATCCGCTTTCACTCGGACCTGAACACTGGCATCGACAACCCGTTTAACGGCAACTAATACTTTCATGAAACTCTCCAATAAAGGTGACACCAACCATCATAAAAATGAAAATATCAAAAATAATTTCATTTTTATGATGGTTTATTATTTTTTTTGAGTCAATGCTTTTTTAAGCTTTAAAAGTATAAAAAATGGATAAAAAGAAAATTGAGAATGCAGAAGATAGAAAATAAGCCCAAGCAATGCTCAGGCTTATTCTATTAAGTGATATTTTAAGTATCGAATTTGACCCATTACATATTGGGATAACTAGGGCCACCAGCACCTTCAGGTACAGTCCAAGTTATATTTTGTGCAGGATCCTTAATGTCACAGGTTTTACAATGCACACAGTTTTGCGAATTAATTTGAAAACGTTTAGCACCATTTCCATCATCCAATACCTCATAAACGCCTGCAGGGCAGTATCGTTGAGCAGGCTCGTTAAACACTGGCAGATTATTAGATAATGGAACATCCCCATCCTTAAGCTTTAAATGACAAGGTTGATCTTCTTCGTGGTAAGTATTAGATAAAAAGACAGAAGAAGGTTTATCAAAACTTAATAGGCCATCAGGCTTAGGGTAATTTATGCTCTTACACTCATCTGCTGGTTTTAAACAAGCATAATCAGGAGCCGTATCATGAAGTGTAAATGGAAAAGAGACGATGTTTTGCTCGATAACATTCAGTGCGCCCCCAACAAGGGTGCCGTATTTATGAAGCGCCGCACCAAAGTTTCGACTTTTAAACAGCTCATCGTGCAACCAAGACTGCTTAAACACCTCTTTGTATTGCACTAAATCAAGACCGCCATTCCCTTGCGATATCAATTCAGGAAATAAAACGTCCGCCGCCAGAATGCCTGACTTCATGGCCGTATGCGTACCTTTTATTTTGGAAAAGTTTAATGTGCCTGCATCACAGCCTAATAAAAGCGCCCCCGGCATCGTCATTTTTGGCAAAGAGTTTAAACCACCTTTTGCAATGGCTCTTGCCCCATAAGAGATGCGCTTACCGCCAGATAAGTATTTCGAGATCAAAGGATGGTGCTTCATTCTCTGGAATTCATCATAAGGGCTGACATGTGGGTTGCTGTAATTCAAGTCTGTAATCAAACCAACCACAATTTGGTTGTTGTCCGTGTGATACAAAAAGAAGCCCCCAGTTGAAGCAGAATCACTCAACGGCCAACCTGTACCATGCAGTACTAGCCCCGGTTGATGCAGTTCATTTGGAATTTCCCACAACTCTTTGATGCCAAGCCCATAATGCTGAGGATCCACACCGTCATCAAGGTCAAACTTAGCAATTAACTCCTTACCTAAATGACCACGACAGCCCTCAGAAAATATTGTGTATTTAGCCAACAAATCCATTCCAGCCATATAATTGGCTTTCGGCTTTCCTTCTGAATCAAGCCCCATATCACCAGTACTAATACCAGCGACTCGGCCATCTTCCCCATAAACAATACGATCCGCTGCAAAACCGGGAAATATTTCGACACCTAAATTTTCCGCTTGCTCCGCTAACCAACGGCATAAATTGCCAACACTCGCTATATAGTTGCCATGATTATGCATAGACTTAGGTGTCATGATGTTTGAAACTTTGATCGATTTTTCAGAATCTCTCAAAAAATATATTTGGTCTTCGGTAACTGGAACAGATAAAGGTGCTCCTAACTCTTCCCAGTTAGGGAAAAGCTCATTCAACGCGCGTGGCTCTATAATTGCGCCAGAAAGAATGTGAGCGCCAACTTCTGCTCCCTTCTCTACCACGCAAATCGATAATTCTTTACCAGCCTCGTTCGCTTGTTGCATTAACCGACAAGCTGTAGATAAACCAGCAGGCCCTGCACCAACGATCACAACATCGAATTCCATCTGCTCGCGCTGCATATCACACCTCTACATTAAAAATAAAAATACACACAAATGAAAATATAAACATTTTTTTCACTTGTGTGTATTAAAAATCGTCATAAGAGGCCTTATAAGCCAATTTTTTATTTGCGGCGTCATGGATAACGAAAGTTATTTAGAGAAACTCTATGGGAAGGTATAAGTTAATAGATTTATTAACGATAAAAGCGAAAAACAACGAGTTATTCATTATCATCATAAAATGACAAGGCATTGCTCTAATCAGCTATATATCTTTCAAGAAGCTCAAACTGTGTTTAAGCGACATCGAATATCATGTTTCTTTGTTTTCAACGGCTTTATGGATGATGTTGGCAAGTGTTTTGATGCCAGGTTCAATATGATCCGTAGGAATAGAAGAGAACCCTAAACGGAAATAGTTCTTAGGGCTGTTATCTTCTTCAAAAAAGTGGATATTGCCGGGCTCAATTAGCACGCTTTCTTGCTTTGCCAACGCCTGTAAAAGACTTGCATCAAGACCTTCTGGTCCCCTAATCCAATAACATGATCCGCCAAATGACGGAGCTTTATAGCTGCCCGGTAAATATTTTTCCAAGGCGTCATTCATCGCATTCCAACGAGCTTGATAATTACGAGATATGTTTCTCATCAAAGCATCGTAATAGCCACGCTCCAAAAAGAAGGCAACGGCGCGCTGATTATTACTGGCAGGGTGGCGTATCATCAGTCGTCGCAGTGCTCTTAGCTCTTGGATCAAACGCTCAGAGGCGACTAGGTAGCCCAACCTAAGACCCGGTGCCAAGGTTTTAGATAGACTGCCTATGTAAATAACACGATCATTCGAGTCTAGACTTTTCAGTGCTGGGCTTGGCTCACTATTAAAATTGGTTTCACTTTCATAATCGTCTTCGATAATTAAAAAATCATCTTCGTTAGCTTTATTTAATAGTTCATATCGTCGATTAATCGGCATGGTCACCGCGGTAGGGCATTGATGACTTGGTGTGGTGTAGATAAGGTCGCAGCCAGAAAGTTGATCGTTAACAATTAAACCTTCGTCATCTATGTGCAACGGTTTAATTTGGGCTGAATGCAGGCTCGCAATGTTGCGCACATCGACATATCCGGGCTCTTCCACGCCAAGAACCGAGTCTTTATCCAACAATAATTGCACCAACATAAACAGCGACTGTTGAGCGCCGACGGTAATCAAAATTTGCTGGGCTGAAGCCCATACTCCCCGTCTGGGCAATAGGCGCGTGCGAACTTGTTCAATGAGTCTTACATCATCATTATCAAGGTTATCGGATGCCCAATCATTTAAGGCTTTATCACTTGCTGCATCACGACAACATTCCCGCCAATTTACACTAGGGAAAATATTCCCATCGAATTGCCCATAAATAAAAGGGTACTTGTATGACTGCCAATCGGCAGCCTTGACAATATTGGTCTGCTGACTGGGCGCCATTTTAAAACGGCTCTCCCAATCCGGAAGCTGATACTCTTCGTTACTGTGCTTTAATGATGTAGAAACTCGCCCTTCGAGTATATCTGGGTTAACAAAATACCCTTTTCTATCCCGCGCAATAAGATAGCCGTCGTCTAATAAATGTTCATAGGCGTGTACCACCGTATTACGGGCTATTTTTAGGTGATTTGCTAATTTACGACTAGAAGGAAGAGGCATATCCAAGGGGACATTCCCCTTCATTATGGCATTGGCAATCTGCTCTCTAAGCTTTTTTTGCAGACTGCCTTCTCTACCGGGTGGAAGGTGAAAAAGTTGCAACATAGAAACATCCACTAAAAGTCAGTTGACAGAAATAATAGAAAACCAATATAGGCACTTTCAAAACGATAGAGGCTCAGCATACCATGCTAAGCCTCTATGAGAAGTCTCAAATCATTGAGCACAAACGATCACTTGTATTGCCCTATTGAACCACGGGATTACATTTTGCTAACGGTCTCCGCGATAGCGTTATCAATAGCAGTAACAACACGGTCCATGTCTTGTTGAGTGGAAATCAAAGCAGGCGCTAAACAAATAGTGTTATTAAGTTCCTTAAAGGAGCGATTTGTACGGCCTATGATGACCCCATTCTCCATACAATGACCAGCAATTGCGATGACGACACTTTCTGCAACAGGCTCTTTTGTAGTACGGTCTTTCACTAGCTCAATACCGACTAACAAGCCCTTGCCTCGGACATCACCAATAATCTCATGCTTAGACATCAAGCCTTTTAGAGACTCACGTAGGTACTCTCCTTGTACTGCGGCATTCTCTAGCAAATTCTCATTTTCGATGATTTCCATATTCACTAATGCTGCCGCAGGCCCTGCCGTACAACCACCAAATGTTGAGATATCACGGAAGTAACCCATTTTGGCATCGTCTTCTTCTTTAAACATTTCGAAGACAGCTTCCGTTGTTACCGTGCAAGAAATAGCAGCATAGCCAGACGCCACACCTTTAGCCATAGTCACAATATCTGGCTGCACACCGTAATGCTGGTAACCGAACCAAGTTCCTGTTCGGCCTAACCCACAGACAACCTCATCAATGTGTAGAAGGATGTCGTATTGCTTACAAATCTCTGCAACTCGTGGCCAATACCCTGTAGAAGCTTCAATCACACCACCACCAGCAGTGATAGGCTCAAGACATAAAGCACCTATCGTTTCAGGGCCTTCTTGCAGAATCACCTTCTCAATTTGATTTGCAGCCCAAACACCATACTGACTCATATCGGCACCTTCTTGTGCACGGTATTCGCAGCAATGGGGTACTTCAACGAAGTCTGGAACAAATGGGCCGTATTGATGACGACGTTCGTGTTGACCCGATGCACTCAAGGTTGCGATGGTTGTGCCGTGGTAATCACGCTCACGATATAGAATCTTGGTTTTTTTACCGTTGTATTTTTTATGGGCAATTTGGCGAACAATTTTAAAGGCTTTTTCATTAGCCTCTGAACCAGAGTTGGAAAAATAGACTCGATTCATTCCAGGCATTTTTTCGATCAATTTTTTAGAAAACTGTGCCGCAGGTATATTGCCAGCGGTTTGTGCGAAGTAGTTCATCGTTACCAATTGATCTCGTACGGCATCGGCAATTTCAGTTCGGCCATAACCAACATTTACTGTCCAAACGGCACCAGAAACAGCATCTAGATATTCATTGCCTTTAGCGTCCCAGACTCGCATTCCTTCGCCTTTCACTATCACCATAGGGCCAGTTTTTTCAAATGGCTTATGGTGAGCAAGATGGTGCCAAACATGGTCACGATCACTGTTCACGACATCTACAGAATCAAAATCATTTACATTGTATGTCATATATCCACCTTTAAAACGTCTGTACTTTTTGGAAACGATATCAGCGATAGCGCTCTTATCTCGAGGCTAATTGGCCATCGACTGATTTCTATTTAGATTTACAGTACGTCTTTTATTCGGTGATATTTAGAACCAAAATAAAAAAACTCAGTAGTCCAGATCAGTCGATGACTCAAAAAGCGCAACACCCAATTAAATAACCAATGTCTTGGTATAACTCATTTCACGAATGGCATATTTAATGCCTTCACGACCAACACCACTCTCCTTTACGCCGCCAAACGGAAAGTGTTCTGTGCGAAAGCCGGGGCCGTCGTTAGTCGCTAATGTACCAACGTCGAGTTCTTCAAAAAGGTGTCGAATGACAGAAAGGTTGTTACTAAAGATGCCCGCTTGTAAGCCATATGCCGTGTTATTAATGATAGGGATAATGTCTTCCACATCATCAAACTTATACAAAGGCATTACCGGGCCAAAGGTTTCCTCGATCATGACTTCACTATCAGCGCGTACGTTTTCTAAAATCGTAGGGTAAACAAAAGCACCTTCATATTTATGCCCCAATGCGACGGTAGCGCCATCAGCAATTGCGGCTTCAACACGTTGGCGAATTTCATTAGCAGCCGCCTGATGGATAACAGGTCCCACAAAGGTGTCGTCTTTCATTGGATCACCAACAATCAAAGACGCGCTTTTTTCAACCAAAATGTCTCTAAACTTGTCATATACAGAGGCTTCTATAAACAAACGTTTTGCCGCAGTACAACGCTGACCCGCTGTTGCAAAACGATGATTAATTGCGGCTTTCGCAGCGGCTTCTAGATCAGCATCATCCATGATGATAAGAGGGTCATTTCCTCCCAACTCTAGCAATAGTTTTTTATAGCCTGCCGCAGCAGCAATAGCATTTGCCGCAGCTGTACCACCAGTAAAGTTGATAGCATTAATATCAGGGTGGGCATTCAAGCGATCCAAATCAGATAAAGGAGGCATGCAAAACTGAAGCACTTCTTCTGGAATACCAGCTTCATAGCACAATTCCACCAGAAATAAGGAAGACGCTGTATTTTGCGGGCCAGGTTTAAACAACACAGTGTTACCAGCAGCATACGCTGGGCCAATTTTATGAATGGCAATATTGATCGGAAAATTAAACGGCGTGATACAGAAAATCGTCCCTAGTGGTCGCCAGCAAACTACCCCTATCTTCCCCCCTGCAGAGGCATAGGCATCAGAATCCAAGGATTCACCACTGATTTGACGGGCTTCTTCTGCGCTAGCAATGGTCGCATTGACAGCACGAACCATTTCAACACGTGAATCAGAAATGGTTTTGCCTGTTTCTAGGGTAATCAGGTTGGCCATTTTTTCTGCATTATCTTTTAACAAAGATGCCAGCTTGGTTAACACGTTAGCACGTTCAAACGCTGCTGTTTTACGCTGAACTTTCTGACCTTGTTTTAATAGAGCTAGCTTAGACTCAACCTGAGACCAAGTTGAGTATTCGTACTCACCTAAAAGGTTGCCATTATAAGGATTCACTAAAGAATAACTCTGACTCATAACATCACACTCCTAATTGAATTAACTGATAAACAATACGGCCGGCGGCAATAAACAAAGCCAGCTTCATAAGCAGAAAAAAGACACTAGTACTGACATAACGTAACGCCATCACACCCAATTTAGCGCCTATTACCGCCGCAAGACTAAGCACAATGATCAAAAACGCATTGTCAAAAAAAGAGAATCCTAAAAATAGAAAAGCAGGAATTTTGGTTAAATGAGTGAACAGCTGCATGATAGATTTATTACAAACGATCTCTTCTTTAGTCATGTCATCACGCATAAAAAAGACCGCTAATAACGGATCAATTGCCCCAACTATTATGCCCATGCAGCCAGTGGCAATGCCCACCCAAAAATAGTTTTTATCTCGGACTTTAATCTGGGGGAGGCGCTTCGGTTTAAATAAGGTATAAAAAATCAATAATACTAAGATGAGTAGGGGGAAGAATTGCCCTACATATTGCACGATAAAGAAGGTCGTTAAGGCCGCACCAAGCGTGCTCCCCACTAAGAATGGTAGACACATGCTCCAACGCACATGATTACGTAAAAACCAACTGCGCGCAGCATTATTAAAGACTTGAACCACGCCATGAATAGCGATTAAAGGCTTTATTGGCATAAAGACACTCATGGCAGAAAACATCAGCACACCACCAGCCATACCAGTAATTGACGTAATAGCAGAGGAGAATGCGATGGCCAGCGTCAACAAAAGGATACTTTCATTTGATAAATACACCACATCCATTATTTGCGCTTTCCTCATATCTATTTGTCGTAAGTTTTGACAGTGTAGAAACTCGAAAAGCGCCTTCATAGGTCCAGTTTAGGATTAGTGCAAGGCCACTCTATTTTCCTATCTAATGGCGGGGCTATTTATTGATAATATTTTTAGCAAAGGAAGGATCTAAACCATGCTGTATATATGACGCTAAGGGCTTAAGGAAGGGAGCGGCCACATTCACCCTGTAGAC
Source organism: Marinomonas sargassi (assembly GCF_025716875.1). GTDB lineage: Bacteria > Pseudomonadota > Gammaproteobacteria > Pseudomonadales > Marinomonadaceae > Marinomonas > Marinomonas sargassi. Next base: position 710,248 of record NZ_JAOVZB010000001.1, read on the forward strand.
AAAGTGAATGTGACAGTAGTGAATACGTGCTTATTAAAAACCAATAGAAGAACTAAGGTCTCACTGCAGTTAAAATGACATACCTTCTGGCACTGTCACAAAAATGGAATGGCGAACTTCGTTGAATAAAGCTTTGCTGCAATGCCCCTCGCCTTCTGTGTCTTCAAGCAAAATGACATCACCGCCAGCAAATTGACGTGTTTCACCAGAGGACACTTTGAATTCACATCGCCCTTTTAGAATAAACAACAGCTGGCGTTGTGGAGCTGGATGCCATTTGAAGTCGTAGTCACTTGGGGTTTCACGAAAAATAATGTCGCCTGCTGGAAAGCGTTCGGATAGCAATCCAATTGGGCCACCGTCTTTTAAAGCAATTTCCAACTCACCGAAAAAGCTTTTGCCGGATTCATCATTAAAAATTCGGGTAATTTTCATCTTTACTCCAAAGTAGGTTATGCATTCAGTTCGGTTGGCAAGCTTTGAATGGCATGATTGAGCACTTCCAGCGTGACTCTAACATCTTCCACTTTGATTGCTTCGGCTGGGTGGTGGCTAATGCCTTTGTCACAGCGTACGAACAACATTGCAACAGGGCAAATATCGGCAATGGCCATGGCATCATGCCCTGCCCCTGAAGGTAGAACACGGGGTTTAAAGCCTGTTTTTTCAATGGCAGAAGATAAGATGTTTTGTAACTGGGGATCACAGTGTACAGCAGGTGCCGCATGGGTTTGCTTATTGCTTAATTGCACACCTCGACGTTTTGCTATGTCGTCCATTTTTGCCAAAATTTGTGCTAAACCTTCGTCTCGTTGCTCATCAAATTCACTACGGATATCTAATGAAAATTGAGTTTCACCCGAAATCACATTCACGCCATTAGGTCGGTTATTAATCTGTCCCACGGTTGCCACTATGTCATTCTGTTGGGCAACAGTTTCTATTGCTAAGATCATTTCACTGGCTGCACAGAGTGCATCTTGGCGCAATGGCATAGGGACAGTTCCAGCATGCCCAGCCATTCCCTGAACGGTAATATCAAAGCGTTTTGCGCCTGCTATCGCACTGACAACACCGACAGGTAGGTTCTCTTCTTCAAGAACCGGCCCTTGCTCAATATGCAGCTCCAAATAACCCAGTAAATCTTCTGTGGAAATCTTCGCATTAGGCACTTTATCAAAGTCCAAGCCAAATTTTTCTAGCGCATCTCTGAGACTTATTTCATCTTCGTCTTGAACATCCGCCCATTCTTTTGGCCACTGCCCAGTTAAGGCTCGGCTTCCTAACAAAGTAGAACGAAAACGTGTTCCTTCTTCGTCACCAAAGCCTACTAATTCGATATGAAATGGCAGTTCAACTTTTTGCTCATTTAGTGACTGAATTAAGCTAATTGGTGTCAATACCCCCAACATACCGTCATATTGGCCGCCGTTCGGTACAGTATCGAGGTGGCTGCCTAGTAAATAACGCGGAGCATTGGGTGTTTTACTTTCCAAGCGCCCCCAGAGGTTTCCAGCTTCATCTTGCCATGTTTTCATCCCTGCTTGCGTCATCCAGCCGCCAACCAGCTGGTTGGCTTGCTTATGCTCGGCAGTAAGGTAGCGACGATCTAAATTCTCGTCAGATTGGCTGATTCGACCCAGCTCATCACAACGGGACATAACTTGTTTGGCAAGTGCTGAATAATCCATATTATTTCGATCCATAGGCATCAAGCGCCGCATCGACTGCCGCACCAGTTGGCAAAGCAAAACCTGCACGACGCAATGTTGTTTCAAGGGATTGTAGTGTGTGCAGTACCGCATCCTGACGGGCGTTATAACCCATAGTACCAATGCGCCACACCTTGCCTTTTAACGGGCCAAAGCTGGTGCCAATTTCGATGTTAAACGTATTCAATAAGATGTGACGGATTGCTTCACCATCCACATTGTCAGGAATATTTACCCCAACCACATTGCTCATTTTATGTTTCAAATTCCCAAACGGCTGCAAGCCCATGGCTTGAATACCAGACAACATGGCATCACCTGCTTGCTTATGACGAGCAATCACCTGATCTTGACCTTCACGCAATAATTCAATCGCACACTGGCGGGAACCGAACAACATGGTGGCTGCTTCCGTGTGGTGGTTAAGACGCTCTTCGCCCCAGTAATCCATGATCATAGAAAGATCAAAGTAATTAGAACGAATACGCTCGCCACCAGCATCTTCATGGTGTGCGTCACGAATGCCCGCTTCCACATGATGACGTTTTCGAACGACTTCAACAAAGCGTTCACTCATGGAGATGGGCGCACTACCTGAAGGGCCGCCTAAACACTTCTGTAAACCAACAGAAACCGCATCCACTTTCCACTTGTCCGTTTCAAATGGGTTTCCACCAATGGATGCCGTCGCATCCGTGTAAAAAAGTACGTCATGGGCACGACAAATTTCACCTAGCTCTTCAAGGGGCTGCAACATAGTGGTTGATGTATCGCCCTGCACAATCGCCAGTAATTTAGGCTGTACCTTTTTAATGGCATCTTCAATTTGTTGAGGGTCAAATACTTCACCCCAAGGCGCCTCAATAGTGTGAACCTGAGCTCCCGCACGCTCTGCAATTTCAGCAAGAAGGTGCCCAAAGCGACCAAAAATTGGCACCAGTACTTTGTCTCCCGGCTCAACACTGGATACTAAAGCCGCTTCAATGCCTGCTCGGGAAGTACCATCAATCAAAAAAGTCTGCTGGTTTTGCGTTTTAAACACTTGGCGATACAAATCCATGACTTCATTCATGTAGCTTGTCATGGTCGGATCGTACTGACCCACCAATTGAGTCGACATAGCCGACAAAACTTGTGGATAGCAATTAATTGGTCCCGGCCCCATTAGCAATCTAGGAGGTAAAGAAAGTGGTTGCATAGATAACCTCTAATAAACGGAATACTTTAGAAACTAAAAAATCTAATTTAAATAACAATATGGCGTTACGAGCGCAGTAAAGACGAGGCAAAAATAGACGAAAACGCGGAGTTTATTTAGTTATAAATGAGCATTTTGAGTCTATTTTTAACAATGAATTTACAAGCGCAGTAGCCATATAAAGGTCTTAAGCCAATACTTGGTACAACATACGCAGACCAGTAAATATCAGCACGACAGCAAATACTTTTTTCAATTTTGCGGCATCCAAACGATTCGCTAAACCTGCGCCCACTGGAGCAAACAAAACGGTCAAGGGTACGATAAAAGCAAAGCCGATTAGGTTTACTAAACCCACTGTGCCAAAAGGAGCGTCAACTGGTCGTTCGCCCATTACCAACATGGTCAATGCACCCGGTAAGGAGATAATTAAACCCACTGCGGCTGCGGTGCCTACTGCACGGTGAGCAGGATAATTACAAAATGTCAGTGTTGGGACAGTTAATGTACCGCCACCAATGCCTATCATGCTGCTGAAAAAACCAATACCCGTAGCAATAGCACCTTGTCCTGCTTTACCCGGTAAAGATTGAAAGAAGGCATCCTTGCGGCCTAGCAACATGTTAAGCGCAGATAAGGTCGCGATAATGCCGAACAACAGAGTAAGTAATGAACCTTCCACCATGGTTACCGTGACACTACCCACCAGCACACCAGCGAAGATAAATACGCCCCAGTGCTTCAATAGGGCAAAGTCCACATTGCCCTTAGCATGGTGAGAACGAATCGAGCTGATAGAAGTTGGGATAATGGTCGCCAAGGACGTCGCTGTGGCCACCAACATTGCCGAATCTGCAGCAACGCCAAGCCCTTGATAAATAAAGAAAAGCACTGGCACGATGACAATACCGCCACCAACACCTAACAAACCAGCCAAAACACCAGCAACAACACCGGTACCCATCATGGCCAATAACATGGAATAGTTTTCCATTATAAACGACATTTCATTCTCCAGATTCAATCTATCTTTTTGTCTCAGTTAATCTTTTTTGACAGTGCTAAACCATCACTTCGTGGGTCAGTTGCCGCCAATGTTGCGCCATTTTCCAGACGAATCACTGCACCGGCATGTCCCATTAATTCATTACAAGCAGGAACCACAACTAGGTCGTGCCCTTTCGCTAATAAATCTTTTTGTATTTGTTCGGCCAAATCAGCCTCTATTTTTAAGTTGTGGCTTTCATCGCCCCATGTGCGGCCCAACAACCAACGACCTTCACTAATGGCTTTATCTAAAGGCATACCATGGTAAACATAACGACTAAACAAGGCGCCTTGAGTTTGTGGTTGCCCTTCGCCCCCCATGGTGCCATAGACCATACGACGGCCATCCTTTAGCTCAGCAAATGCAGGGTTCAATGTGTGAAATGGCTTCATATTCGGTGCTAGCGCTTGCAGTGATGCTTCATCTAATGAAAAGGATGAGCCGCGGTTATTCCACACAATGCCAGTAGAAGAACTCACCACGCCGCACCCAAACTCCCAATACAAGCTCTGAATGTAGCTCACCATTCGGCCTTCGCTATCACATGCCCCCATCCAAATGGTGTCACCCAGCTTGGCAACGTGAGGCCAAGGTTGGGTTTGCTCCAAAGAAATCGCTTGGCACATCTTCGATAGCTGCTCATCTTCCAATAAAGTGGATAAATCTAAACTCAAACGAGATTCATCAGCCACATGCTGATTACGGGCAATAAAGGCTTGTTTAGTACATTCAATTAACAGGTGAGCCATATCTGCCGTACTGCTGCCGAGGTGTTGTACACGGTCGTATAAGGCCAAGATAAGCAGAGAGGCAATGCCTTGAGTCGGAGCAGGTAGGTTATAAAGTGTTCCTTTGCTAGTAGTAACTTCTAGCGGTGAGGCCGCTTTTGCTTGATAGTTATGGAAGTCTTGCAGGCGAATCGGCGAACCTGCGGCTTCTAAGTCTGCCGCGAGTTGTTTTGCAATTCCACCGTGATAAAAATCCCCTAGCCCTTTTTCAGCCAATGTACTTAGTGTTTCAGCCAAAGCAGGTAAGGTTAAATTATCACCTTCTTGATATATCTCGCCTTCTTTTAAGAAACAAGGGAAGCCTTGAACATCTTTTAAATCGTCAAATACTTTTTTACTGGCCGCCACATAGCTTTCGGTAACGGGTGAACCAAGCTTAGCCGCTTCTATAGCGGAGGCTAATAACTCAGTTAAAGGCATATTGGCTTGCCATTGCTCGCTTTGCTCTAAGGCCGCTTGCCAGCCTGCTACAGCACCAGCCATGGTGATAGCCGCTTTTCCGTCTCGTGCAGGAATAGCCCCATAGCCTTGATAAAAATTCAATGTTGCTTGTGCAGCAGATGTACCAGAAGCATCAATCGCAATGGGCTTTTTACCCGGTTCGCTGATGAGCCAAAAACCGTCGCCTCCAAGGCCATTCATATGGGGGTAAACCACCGCAATCGTCGCTGCAGCCGCCACCATAGCCTCGATCGCCGTGCCGCCTTTTTTTAGTATTTCTAGACCGGCTTCGGTCGCTTTAAAATGTGGAGCAGTAAAGGCTATTTCGCTCATTCTGAAGCTCCCAGTAATGTTTTCGCATATTGAATAAGTTGCAAGTCAGTGCCTCTTGCCCCTACTAAAGAAAGACCACAAGGCGCACCTGATAATTCACAAACGGGTAAATGCAGTTGTGGCAAACCAGCAAGACCAGAAATAGCCGTCAAATTCATCAAGCGGTTTCGATATAGCGCTAAATCTTGATCATTTGTATCGAAAAGAGGCGATAATCCCGGTGTTGTAGGGATAATTAAAATGCGATCTTTCAGTGTACTTTCTATCCAATTCGTAAAGTCATCTCGACGCTTTTGTGCAGCCTTCACTTCGCCCTCTGAAATAGTCCGACACCACTCAAAACGTAGGGCAATATCGTCCGCAAATACGGGAGCAACATCGTCTATCCATTGGCCATGCTGTTGCCAAATTTCCGCCCCTTGTAATGTGCGAAAAGTTTCACTTAATTGCCAAACTTCCACATCAATTTCTATGCTGTTTTCGTTTGCTAAAACACCATTACGGCGCCACATGTTTAATTGCTCTTGAAGCGCTTCTTTATGTTCGCAAGAGGCCATCAGGTGATCTGCGATATAAACACCTTCTGCTGGAAAGCTTTCTGAAAAAAACACTTCATTTGGCAGTAGCGACTTAGCTACTTTTTCTAGTTGGACAATATCTTTCGTCATCCAACCAACCGTATCAAAAGAAGGCGCAAGGGCGACCATGTTATCCATACTGATGACGCCATGGGTTGGTCGTAATCCAAACAAACCGTTGTAGCTTGAAGGGACTCGAATAGAGCCTCCCGTGTCTGTACCCAAACCGATGTCCGCTAAACCGGCCGAAACCGCCACCGCCGAACCAGATGATGAGCCACCGGGAAGCCTCTCTGGCGTTATTGGGTTTTCAGGAGTGCCATAATGAATATTCTGGCCATTCAAGCTGTAAGCCAGCTCGTCTGTAATGGTTTTTCCGCAAAATTCAGCACCATCATTTAACAGAGCAGTAACGCTAGACGCTGTTTGTGTAGGTATAGGGTGTGAAGAAAGCCAATGGGGATTACCCGCAGTCGTTGGCAGCCCTGCCATATGAAATAAATCTTTCACAGCCAAGCGTAAGCCATTCAAAGGCACTGTGGTATTTAGTGCGATTTCGTGACGAAAGTGGTTGTTTTCTGAATAAATAAATGGATTTTTGACTATGGCGTGCTTCATGTATCCCCCTGCATATAAAATACATGAAACAACCGTCTCACCAATATGTCAACTGAAACATATCTAACTAATCCATTCTGGCAAAAGTCCGTTGCATAGTATTTGAAAAATTAAAAGGTATGAAATATGACGATATTCAGGCTAATGTACTGGTTACAGCATAGTTTTTGTCTAAGATGAGTGACTTAACTATTCAAATAGACAGTGTAATCTTTGAAATAGGTAACTTTTAACAAGAAGTCAGGTTAGCCAATAGGCTTTCCAGAAGCTCCAAGCCTAAATCGGCGTCGTCTGGCAACCGAGAAAAATGCTCGTACTGATTACCGATTACGTTAAAGTCAACCAGCTTAACAGCTTCGTTATCGTATTCAGGGTGTGTTGAGCAAAGCAACCACCGCCCCTGACCGTATTGTCCAGAGACAATAGCAGCGGGCTTTTCCGGCAAGTCTGCAAAAGACGCCAGTACTTTATAAGCGCTTTCTTCATCGTCACTGACCGTATCAGGCCTAAAAACACAACCACCCAAATACAATGAAGGGACCAATTTTCCTTGGTATTCCAGAGTGACTAGATGAGCGTCCGTCTGATTATAATTATCTCCCCGACCAAACGCTTCAATCGGGCCGATAGCGACGCCCGAGAAGAACGCCAATTCATTCTCGGTGATGATTTCATGGGGCAAACCTTGCGCCCATTTCGTCATATTGCAGCCCATATAGGCACCCGCACAAATGCCAAAATAGCGGCCACCCCGTTCAACATAGGTCTTTATTATATGGTTTGCGGCGCCATTGAGTTTATCTGCTTTATAGCGGCTGGCACCACCGGGCATCACCAATACGTCCACACTGTCCGTTAATGCGCCATTTAAAATTTCATTAGCATTAACAAAACAAACGTTCTTTTTACCGTAAAGCCGTGCCAGAGCGTAATAGAGGATGTGGTTTGCGGAGACATTATCGGTATAAATCTGAATGTTCACCTAACGTCCTCTATTACAACTAACGCAGATATATCTATCGACTAAGAGCTAAAAAAGTCTTTTATTAGCCCGCTTTGGCCTGTCGCGACAACAGGCTTGCCGGGCGAGCTTTCGCAATAGCTGCAGTCAACAAACCAGCAATAATCGCTTTAAGGATGTCGCCAGGAATGAAAGCCGTCATCAATGCTGCAGACTCGAAGAATGTTTTTTCTAATACAATCGCCATACCGACAATACCAAACAAATACATGACCAAGATGCCACCAATAATTGAGGCAATGGCTGAGACAACCGCAATAGAGCCAGTACGCCATTTTTCAACGATCAGACCCGTTACATAAGCAGCGATAGGCCAGCCAATTAGGAAGCCTCCTGTTACGCCAAAAAATAGCCCTAAACCACCACGTCCTCCTGCCAATAAAGGCAAGCCCAATGCAACGAGCAATAGCAGTAATAGCACAGCTAAAGCGCCGCGCTTGGCACCAAGTATCGTGCCACAAAGCATAATACCAAGACCTTGCGCAGTAATTGGTACGCCAAAGCCGAGGGTGATTTTAGGTATCAAGCCAAGTGCTGCAATTAAAGCCGCAAACAAAGCTATGTAGGCAATATTCTTTTCCATCTATTTTCTCTCTTGGTTTATTAATCCGCCGCGAGCCTTTAAGGCTTCGGCAACATGGTCCGCATCGTCAAGCGCGAGGACCGTAAAGGGTAAAATGATTCGCCAACCAGATCGACGATTTGATCGAGCTCGCCAAGACAAAGCCAGACTTTGCCCTTTGGAAACCAACACAGGGGTCATTCGAATCACCAATGCTATCGCCAACTCTAGTGCACGGGGGTTAAAGCCCAGCCGTTGTAGAGGTCGAGTTAGCCAATGCACAACATCTATCATGTCGGAAAGACGCGTTGTCATAGTGACTAGAGTCGCTAGCCCCACTGCGGAGACCATACGAAACACAATGGTGAGACCCAGCTGCAGCTCATCTGCGATCAGGTGCCAAACAAGCACAAGCAAAACAAACGGCCATAAAATTTTCAGATGCTTCCAGCCATGCTTAAAGAAGAGTGCTCCGGGCAATGCGTAGAGCACAACCACAAAAAGCAAAAACAGGCCATGAAAGACAACACTGTCAACAAAGAACAAACCAAAAGTCACCAGACTCAACAAGCCCAGTTTTAATCCAGCAGACCAATGATGTGCACGTGTTTCAACTGGAGATGTCAGAGATATCATCACTTTCTCCCAGTTTATGCATGGCAGCTAAATAGCGAGGCATGATCTCGTTAGAATCGCCCAAGGCTTCCACTTGACCCGCTTCCAACCACAATAGTTGATCGTAGTTATGCAAATCATCAGGGTCATGAGTGATGTGAATAAGACTGCCAGAAAAGGTGTCGAGATAACGCTGTAACTGTCGCTTGGTAGGAATATCCAGTCCAGCAAAGGGTTCATCGAGAATTATGAGATTAGGTTTCATAGCCACAATCGACATCAGACAAACTAGATGCTTTTGCCCCTGAGATAAAGAGGAACAATGCGCATCCTGCCAGTGCTCTTTGCCGAACCTAGACAAGACTTCTAGTGCGTTATTTTTGGCAGTGTTTTTATCTTGCCCCAGTTGACGCAGCCCGAATGTCACTTCTTCTAAAACAGTCGGAAAAATAATCTGGTGCTCTGGGTTCTGGAACAAGAGCCCAACCTCGCGCAATGCAGCACGACGGTCTTTGAACGGGTTGAAGCCTGCAATCTCAAGCTGACCAGCGGTAGTGTCAATCAAGCCTGAAAGTAAGCGAGATAAGGTAGATTTTCCAGAGCCATTACGACCAATCACACCCAATCGGCGGACATTAGTATCCAAAGATAACTGATTGATCACTAGCTTACCTTCAATCTCTAGGCACACCTGATCTAACCGAATAGCACAACCAGTCATAGTAGAATCTTCATTAGGCTTGTTCATATTATGAATAATGCACACCTATCCATACACATTGAGCGCGGGATACTAGCAACGTAAGAGGCGGATGTAAACTCGTTAATTGAAGCAGGTATACTAATGCTTAAAAAGCAATCAGACCTATGCGTTTTATTCAAGAGCTCAAGTCGCATAAGCAGGTTACGAGTGCTGATGACTGCATAACCTTTCCCTTGAAGAAGTTGCTTTTATTTTTTAAGGCTCTAGTTCATCCAACTCATCATATAGATCAGCGATATCTTGGGCTTGTCGGCTAGCATCTTCCCCTAAATAACCGTACACCCTATTGCATAGCATTGAGATCAAACTCATTGGGGCGGCATAACTATCGAATGGGCTTTCATTACCAAGATGACAAAGCAGCACATCGGAAACTTGTTGGTTATACACCTGACCGGTTGGATCAGTGATAAGCACAGTGTCTCTGCCTTTCAAAATTTCAACAATTTGCTTGAATTGGCGAGTTCGACGGCGGAAGCCGAGTAATACAATCACTTCTCCTTCGAGAATATCGTGCAGATCCTCCCCCAGCGTTTGACCCGGTTGCGGTAGTAATCGTACAGAATGACGTACTTGCTGCAGCTGCTGACGAAAGTGCAAAGCTAGGGGGTAGGCATTACGAAAGCCGATTAAGGTCACACGACTTGCCTTAGCAATACGTTCACTGATGTTGTTCAGTACTTCGGGGCGCAACCCGTCAAAGGTAAGAGATAGGTTTTTTAGCTCTTCTGAGGTCTGATCTAACGAGGAGTTTTGCGTAAAAATCGGCATACCACTTTTACGCAAAGACAACTGAGCTTGTTTGGCATCTTGCTGAGACTCAAAACCAATTTGTCGAAAGAACCGACTCACTGTTGCTTTCGATGTGCTGGTACTTTCAGCAATTTCAGCGGATGTTTGGCTCACAATGGCAAGCGGATGCTGTTGCAAGTAGTTCGCTATACTACGCGCCGATGGGGATAGCTTTGGGTAGTTAATTTCAATTAAAGAAAGCACATCTTGCTTAGTTGTCACTCAATAAACCTCGACCTAAATAGAATAGCCCCTAAGTTAACCATTAAGGGAGGTGAGAACAAGTCACCTTTGATTGTCGTCTTAGAAAAATCATCATCTGCACCAAAAAATCGACAAATATGAATTGTGCACTAATTGTACGCTAAATTTACCTCTCCAATTTTCCATACAAGTCAGCTCAGCCTGTTTCACCTGCCCTGTAATCATAGAAAAAGACCATTTTTAGATACATTTGTTTCACATATATAAAAAAAGAAACGTAAATTTCACAAATGGCACAAGAGTTGCTAAATGTATTTTGTAACTTAAATCAATATGGAAGTATGAGGACCCTCAAACCATGAAAGCTATCACCAAACTGCTATCTAAAGCCCTTGTTGTTGCAGCAAGCTTTTCCGCTTTTCAGGCCACTGCCGATGTACTGCAAGATATCGAATCACGAAAACTGATTCGTATTGCTGTACCACAAGATTTCCCTCCATTTGGCTCTATTGGCACAAACCTAAAGCCCCAAGGTATTGATATCGATATGGCAAACTACATTGCTGATGAAATGGGTGTAAAAGTTGAAATCGTACCTGTTACCAGTGCCAATCGAATCCCTTACCTACAAACCAAAAAAGTAGATCTTGTTATCTCAAGTTTGGGTAAAAACCCTGAACGTGAAAAAGCCATCGACTTTTCTACTCCTTACGCTCCTTTCTTCTTAGGTGTGTTTGGTTCTAGTGATGTAAATGTGACAAAAATCGAAGACTTAGCGACTCAAGTTATCGGCGTAACCCGTGGTTCAGTGGAAGATTTAGAGCTAGAAAAACACGCACCATCTACTTCTGATATTCGTCGTTTTGAAGACAATAACACTACATTAACGGCTTACTTAACGGGTCAAGTTGACCTTATCGCAACAGGTAACCTTGTGGCGGCGGAAATTGCTAAACGCCAGCCAAAACGTGCGCCTATCAGCAAATTTATGTTGAAAGACTCTCCTTGCTACATTGGTATGGCGGAAGGCGAAGTGGCTTTACAAGCTAAAGTAAACGAGCTGATTAAGAAAGCATTAGCCTCTGGGAAACTAGATGAAATCTCAATGAAATGGCTGAAAGCTCCTCTACCAAATGGATTCGGTGCCTAGTTAAGGATAGCTATGCTGTATTTCTCTGATTTACTTCCGTATAGCGACCTATTCTTCAGTGGTCTTATGACCACTGTTGAATTAACTATACTCACCACTTTTTTAGGTATCGCATTAGGGACGAGCTGCGCAACCATAAAACAATATGGACATCACTTAGCAAAAAGGTTGGTCACCACCTATGTGGAGTTAATTCGCAACACGCCTTTTATCGTACAGCTATTTTTTATCTTCTTTGGCCTACCTTCCATCGGTTTTAAATTATCCCCATGGGAAGCCAGTGTTATCGCGCTTACCATTAACTTAGGGGCATATAGTACGGAGATTATTCGCGCTGGCCTGAACAACATTGGTAAGGGGCAAATAGAAGCAGCAAAAGTACTCGGGCTTAACTTTCGCCAAATGCTGGTGCATGTCATCTTTATTCCTGCTTTCGAAAAAATTTACCCTGCGCTCACCAGCCAATGCGTTATTGTCATGCTAGGTTCTGCCGTAATTTCTCAGATCTCCGTTGAAGATCTGACCTATGCCGCCAACCTCGTGCAATCCAGAAACTTCCGTGCCTTCGAAAGCTATTTTGTAACTGCCTTTCTCTACCTCGGCTTATCGGTTCTTTTAAGGTTCGCATTTAATTTGCTAGGAAAGCGCCTCTTCGCTTTTAGGGAGGCAAGATGATTGAGTTCTCAAACTTAGACATTATACGCAACCTATTATTCGCCACCCAGTGGACCATTTTATTGTCGTTAGCCGCCTTTATTGGTGGAACCAGTGTGGCCCTCGCATTAACCGCCATGCGTCTCACAGGTAATTCGGCCATGAATATGGTGGTGCGTGTTTATGTGGAAATTTTTCAAGGTACGCCTTTGTTAATGCAGATGTTCATCTGCTTCTTTGGCCTCTCTATTTTAGGTTATGAGATCTCAGCGTGGAGCGCAGCGATTCTCTCGTTAACCTTTTTCACTAGTGCTTTCTTGGTAGAGATTTGGCGTGGCTGTATCGATACTTTGCCTAAAGGGCAATGGGAAGCGAGCCGCTGCTTAGGCTTAGGCTTTCTACAAACTTTACGTCATATCATTCTACCGCAAGCTATTCGAGTCGCCACGGCACCTACTGTTGGCTTTTCTGTACAAGTGATAAAAGGTACAGCCTTAGCCTCAATCATCGGCTTTGTAGAACTCACTAAAGTAGGCACCATGCTGAACAATGCGACTTTTGAACCTTTTAAAGTCTTTAGTCTAGTCGCCATCATCTACTTCTTGTTGTGCTACCCATTGTCTTGGTACAGCAAAGTTCTGGAGAAAAAATTCAATGTCTCTCGTTGATCTACACCAAGTCCATAAATACTATGGCGATTTTCATGTCTTAAAAGGTATAGACCTCTCCATTAATGCAGGGGAAGTGATTTCCATCATAGGTAAAAGTGGCTCAGGAAAAAGCACATTATTACGCTGTATTAATGGTTTAGAAGCCTATCAGAAAGGTGGCATTGTGGTTGATGGCAATGAAGTCACCTCTGAAGACGTGCAAGTGCGACGCCTCGCCCTAAGCGTTGGTATGATTTTCCAAAACTTCAACCTTTTCCCCCATAAAACAGTGGGTGAGAACGTCATGCTCGCCCCAACTATCGTGCTTAAAAAGAGCAAGGCAGAAGCCGAAAAAATTGCTCGCAACATGTTGGAAAAAGTAGGGTTAGCAGAAAAATTTGATAACTATCCAGACACCCTATCTGGTGGTCAGCAACAGCGTGTTGCCATTGCTCGCGCGTTAGCCATGTCCCCTAAAGTACTCTTATGTGATGAGATTACTTCCGCCCTAGACCCTGAGCTAGTAGGAGAAGTTTTAAAGGTTCTCGAAACGTTAGCGGAAGAAGGTATCACCTTGATATTGGTGACCCATGAGATGAACTTCGCCCGTGAAGTAGGTAACCGAGTGGTATTCATGCATCAAGGCAAGGTATGGGAAGAAGGCGACCCCAAGGTGCTGTTAACCAACCCTCAAACAGACGAGTTGAAGCAGTTCTTAGGAGCTGTGCTTTAACTGCTTTAACTGCTCGAACTGAGCATATACGTAACCCAAAATAAGAACTAAGACTTTAGGCCAATTTCTTTATCAGTATTGGCCTAATACCCCATTTTTCTTTACTCTCTCCCCCTCCTTTAAAAAGAACCAAGAAAATAGAGACCAGATGATAAATCAAGAATGGATAGCACAATTAATGGGCTTCGCTAGCTTTGCCATAGGCATGTATGCGTTTTACCAAAAAGACGACAAAAAATTAAAAATCGTCATGTGCATTTTTAACCTTAATCACGCCATTCATTATCTATTGCTAGGCACAGTTGTTTCTGCCATTAGCTCTTTACTTTCCGCTTTCCGTACCGGACTTTCTATTTATGTTTCATCTAAGTGGGTGGCTTTTTTATTCATTGCCATTGGCCTTATCAGCGGTTTTTATATGGCCGATGAGATATGGGATTTATGGGCAGTGATGGGCATGTGTATTGGCACTTATGCACTCTTTGTTCTAAAGGGTATTCCAATGCGTATTGCCTTCTTAGTGGGGGCTTGTTGCTGGCTTACTAATAACCTTTTAGTCGGTTCTATTGGCGGCACCTTGCTTGAGGCAACCCTTATCACCACCAATGCGATCACTATCCTTCGTCTACTAAAAGACGAGCGAAAAAAAAGCCAGTCTACTTAATAGACTGACTTTTTCTATTTTTTGACAACTAATCGCTTAGGCTTTTGCTTCCGCTAAGTCTGACTCATTACCTGCTTGAGGGTCATTAAACACTGACTCGTCTAGCTGACCTTCGCTTTTCGAAACTATGGTAGAAACAGCGGCATCACCAGATACGTTAACCGCAGTACGCACCATGTCGAGAAGACGATCCACACCTAGGATAAGACCAATACCTTCCACTGGTAGGCCAACTTGAACAAATACCATGGAAAGCATAATCAAACCAACGCCAGGCACACCTGCCGTACCGATAGAGGCTAGTACTGACATAAGAATTACTGTCAGATAACCCATCATGCCAAGGTCAACGTTATAGACATTTGCTATGAATACCGTCGCAACACCCTGCATGATCGCCGTACCATCCATATTGATGGTGGCACCAAAAGGCACGGTAAAAGAAGCTACTGAGTTATTGACTCCTAGTCTCTTAGTTACGGTACGAAGTGTCACAGGAATCGTCGCATTCGAACTTGCTGTACTAAATGCAAATACTTGAGTACTACGCATTTTTTTCAAGAAGGTCAGCGGGTTCAAGCCTGACAGCACTTTTAGAATGACTTGCATGGTAACAAATAGGTGGAATAGCAAGGCACCGATTAATACCAAAACATAACCTAGCAATTGAGCAAGCAGATCCAAACCTAAGTTCGCGATGGCTTTAGCAATCAAACAGAACACAGCATAAGGCGCTACAGCCATTACAATGCTGACCATTTTCATCATGATGTTGTTCAAAGCTTCAATGAAATCACTAACGGTTTCTGCTTTTTTCCCTACCATCAAAACACTGACACCAAAGATAATAGAGAAGAAGATAACAGGTAGCATCTCACCATTACTCATAGCGCTAATTGGGTTTGAAGGAATAATGTTAACCAGCACAGAAGACAGTGGTGGCGCTTCTCGACCAGAGAAACTTGCATCAGATGTTGCATTTAAGCCATCGCCAATATTAAAGAAAGTCGCGATAACAAGCGCTGTCGCAATTGCCAATGCCGTCGTTAGCAAATATAAAGCAAAGGATTTGGAGCCGATACGCCCCAATAATCGAATATCGCCAATACCACATACCCCAGACACTAACGAAAAGAATACCAGTGGTACAACCAACATTTTTAACGCGTTAACAAACATGGAGCCGACAATATGAAACAAACCATTGGTTAAATATTCATTCGCCCATGAACCAGTATTGTTAAAACCAAATATATTTATGATAAGACCGACTGAGATGCCGAATACCATCCCTAATAAAACCTTGAACGTTGCGTTCATAACTTCCCCTTGTTTACAAATATCATGTGTTTATTCGCCTCTTTTAATAAACCAATACAGATGATTTATTAAGCTAATAAATAAACACGACAAGGCTATTCGGGGTGTCTGCTTTTGTTGGAATTTGTTGCAGAACGTTAATGAGAATGAGAAGAAGTTTGGATCAAAATAGCTAGTAAAAAGCGAGCAGCCTCCCTGGGAAGGCTGTCGAATGGGGCGTTATAGGCTTCCAGCGTTCAGCAACATGCCTTGGGAGCTGGTATCAAAAAGCAACACTCTATTCAAATCGACCGATAGAGAAATAACTTGTTCACGAACAATATGAGAACGTAAATCCAATCGTGCTTTGGCTTCTTCCTGACCAAATTTGAAAGTAATTTCCTTATCAAAACCAAGGTTTTCCACCAGATCCACTTTCACGGAACCAAACTCAAAAAGGTGATCGCTTGGCGAGGTCAATTGGCTATCTTCAAAAAAGTCTGGCCTGATGCCAACAAGCACTTTTCGATACACTTGTAGGTCTGCCTCACTGGTATTAGCGATTTTACTTATTGGAATTCGATAACCAGAAAAAACTAACTCTCCGTCCTCTACCTGAGCTTCGATCAAATTCATGGCTGGAGAGCCTATAAAGGTGGCAACAAAGGTACTTGATGGCTGCAAATAGATTTCCATCGGCGTTCCTACCTGCTCAACAATGCCATCTCGCATCACTACGACTCTATCACCTAGGGTCATGGCTTCAACTTGATCGTGGGTGACATAAATGGCCGTCATATTATATTGATGCTGAATACGAGCGATCTCGGTACGCATGTGATGCCGTAGCTTGGCGTCAAGGTTCGACAAAGGCTCATCAAATAAATACACATCTGCATCCCGTGCCAATGCTCTGCCCATTGCGACCCGCTGCCGCTGACCGCCAGATAAGTCAGCGGGTTTTCTATCTAGATATTCATTCAACTTCAGCATTTCGGACACATCCGCCAATTTGCTGGCGATTGTCGTCGCATCTGCCCCCGACTTTTTCAAACCAAAGACAATGTTTTCCCGCACCGACATATGGGGGTAAAGAGCATAATTTTGGAATACCATGGCGATATTTCGCTTGTGGGGTGGTAAATCATTCACCACTTGATCGCCAATATGCACATCGCCCTGAGTAATGTCTTCTAGACCCGCCACCATGCGCAATGTGGTACTTTTGCCACAACCACTAGGGCCTACCAGAACAACAAATTCGCCGTCTTTTACCTCTAAATTTAAACTTTTGACGATAGGTAAATTGCCGTACGACTTGCAAACATTGCGTAAAATCACAGAACTCATTTACTTTCTCCTAATTCCTTATTGTGGCCTAGACGTCATTAGCCTTTGACGCCACCGTCCGTTAAACCACCCGATAGATGTCGGTTTGCCAGCATGAAACAAATGATCACAGGTAACAGCGTTAACATTGAGGCCGCCATAATTCGATCCCAAATGGCATTTTTGGAAGTGAATAGGGTTTGCAATGCTAAGGGCAGAGTATGGAAATCTTGATATTGTTTTAGGAACACGGAAGCAAACAGATATTCGTTCCACGCAATCACAAAACAATAAATAAACACGGTAAATAACATGGGTTTAGAAAGCGGCATGATAATCCGCCAGAATGCTTCCACTCTCGAACAGCCATCCATCATGGCCGCTTCTTCAAGGGAGAATGGAATGGTTCTAAAGTAGTTACCTAACATGTACATGGCTACAGGCAGTGTTTGAATCAGATAAATCAAAAACAAACTCAATATCGTTCCACTGGCACTGGAAGCTAAACCAACGGTCACGCTCATTTGATAGAGCGGCACCATCAATAAAACACCGCCGACCATATAAACAAACAAAACACCGTTTGCCATGAGCGATTGTGCTGGGAAGCGCAAGCGAGCAATTGCATAGGCAGCTAAAGAGGCCAGCAAAGTCGAAAACACGCCCGTCACAAAAGAGATGGTAAAGGTGTTTAGCATGTAACGCCCGAAAGAGAATACTTCTCCACCTGAGCTAAACTTCGCCAGTAGCGCTTGTTTCTTCTCTTCCGATAAAGCGGGGTTATTGAGCAAGCGCTGTATTGTCTCGGGAATTTCAACTTCTTTGGTGGGCATTAAACCCAGTAGCTCCTTATAGGCTTCTAGATGCAATACTCTTGGCCATAAAGAAGGGTTGCCCCAGTCAATGGGGTGCTTTAGCGATGTCGATAAAATCTGTAAAAACGGAAACACACAAAAGATCACCAAGGCGATAACCAGAGTGTATAAAACAACAGATTGAATGGGAGTACGTTTATTCATCATAGTAACTTCTCCACCTCTACCATTTCAGGACTTTACGAACGTAAAGCCAAATTAACCCAACTAGAACCAAGAGCTGTATAACAGATATGGCGGCAGCTCCACCCTGATCAACAACACCAGAAAATGCTTGGTAATAAGTAAAAATAGGCAAGGTTTCTACGTTAGGTGCGAGCAGGAAGACATCCTCGAAACGGTTGAGGTTCCAGATAATGCGTAACAGAACCACTGTCGCAATAACAAACTTCAGCTCAGGCAGTGTCACATGCCAAAAGCGCCCCCAAGCATTCTGCCCATCAATAGCTGCCGCTTCATATAAATCTTTTGGAACACTTTGCAATTTGGCGAGTAGCAACAGATAAGCAATTGGGAAATGCTTCCAAATATCAAACAGGATCACCACGAAGAGAGCGGAATCTGGGTCACCAATCATATTCTCTCGGGTATCTGATAAATGCAGCACATCCACCATCACATGGTTATAAATGCCATTTACAGGGTCGAAAATGAACTGCCAACCAAACACCACACTGATCACAGGGGCAAAGTAGGGCAGTAAAATAAGGCCACGGGCGAGGTTACGAAAGTGGAATTCTTGGTTCATTAAGATAGCGGCGGCGAGCCCTAATACCGTGGTACCGGTCACAGTCCCTAATAGGTAAACCACTGAAATTCCTATGGAATTATAATAACGAGGATTACCCAGTAGCTCGCTGTAATTATCAAAGCCAACAAAGATTTTTGTGCCATTAAGCTGCACATCGAAAAAACTTAAATAGACATTAAATAAAATAGGGTAGATAACCAGTAAGCCAATAATGCCTACTGCCGGAGCCACTAACTTGAGCCCCAGTCTCGCTTCGTTTTTGATCAATACAGATGACATCGTCTCTCCCTTCAGATCGCAAAAAAGCAACCTAATTCGGCGAATCAAAGAAACCTAAAACTCTTTTAAAAAACCGTTTTTAAAGCCTTAAGAGGTGAACCTGCACAGCAGGTGCAAGTTCACCAACCTAATTTATTTAGCAATAATGGCTTTCATCTCAGCTTCCGCTTCATCGAGCGCTTCTTGAGGGTCTTTGCCTTCGATAGTGACGTCATAGATCATTCTCGGAATGACAGACTTAGCAAAAATCTCACCCGAAGCTGGGTAGGTTTTGCCATCGACAACAGAGAAGGAGCGTATCGTGTCAAAACCAGAAACGATTTGTTTCATTTGATCCGCACCATACAGGTTAAATACCCCTGTAGGGTCGGTACGGTAGGAAGGGTCTTCCGCAATGCCTTTCAGCATAGGGTTCATGCCACCCGGAGCCATGTGCAAAAAGATGATGTAACTTGCTGGGTCATACATGAACTTGATGAAGTCTTGGGTGGCTTTTTGGTCTTCCGCATTTTGGTTTTTTAATGCTACTAAACCAGATACTGTGCCATAAGATGCAGCGCTTTTATTGGTGATAATGGGCTCAAATCCAGTGTTTTTCACCAAGTTTGGGTCAAAAGTGCCGCCGCTCAGTTCTTTGAAGTTCTCTGAAGTTAAGGAGCTTTTTGCCACCTCTGCTAGCGATAAATCATCCATGATGTAGGTGGAGTAAAAGAACATGGCCATTTTGCCTTGCAAGTAGTAATCCCTTGCACGCCAGTTTTGTGGCCCGGGAGGATTGTACTGGGCAAGCTCATTATAATATTCGATGGTTTCTAGTGTCGCAGGGCTGTTAAATACAAGGTTCCCTTGCTCATCAAACTCACTGGCATTATTGGACAAGGCTAATTGAGTAAATACTTGTTCTGTATAGCTATCTTGTTTCGTTCCTACCAAGATGCCGTATTGGTTATTAGCCTTGTCAGTTAACACTTCGGCGGCCTTAGCAATGTTTTCCCACGTATTAGGGGCTGCTAGTCCCTTCTCTGCAAACCAGTCTTTACGGTACCAAATACCCTGAATCCAACCGTGGTAGGGTAAGCCGTAATATTCACCTGAAGGCGACTTTAAGCTATTTAGTGCGCCAGTATGAAAACGCGTTTGGCCGATATCCTTAACCACAGCTTGGTGAGAACTGGTATCCACTACGCCCTCTTCACCAAAGGCCATAATCAGCTCAGAATTGACTTCTATCAGCTCTGGCGTGGTACCAGCAGCAACCGCTGCTGCCATTTGGGTCGCCATTTCGTTTTCATCAACGGCAACCACTTTCACCGTCACGTTGTCATTGAGGGCCTCAAAAGTATCGGCAAGCAATTCAATGGTTTGCAGTCGATCAGTTTGAGTTTGAGCAGTCCAGAACTCGACAGTAGCTGCTTGGCTCATAGAGCTAAATAGCAATCCATTTGCTAATACAGTACTGGTGACTATTAGGGGGTTAAGCTTGTTCATTGTCACTTCCTCACAGGTTTATTTTTATTAATATTTTGTTTTCAGGGCTTTCTAAACTTAATTTTTGTCATTCAATTTTTGCTCTACAAAATTGTTAGAATCCCGTTTGTACAACTCCGGGAGCTAATATTTTTTGCAAAGCTTCTACGGGTACACCTTTAATACGAGAAGTCATCATTTTCGCGAGTTGTTCACCAATCTGATTAGGCGCTGCTTGCTGAATACAAACAATGCCCATATTGGCAGCCAACTCATCAAAAGGGGTATCGCACCCAACCACGCAAATATCGTGTTCCATCCCTTTTATTCTCATCACCGCCAACGCGGCACTACGTGCACTGGTCGAGGTTAAGCAAATTAGCGCGGTAATATGCGGACGCTGTAACAGATACTCTGCACAGGCCAAATAGGTTTCTTCCTCATTGAAACCCACTTCCAAATAATCCTCTATGTTAATGCTTAACGCCTTTTCCTGCGCTGCCGACTGTATGCCTCGCTGCCTTTCTTTAGCGAAATAGTAGCGATCATTCACCGTGATCACCCCTATATGGCGATGGCCTTGCTCATACAGTTGGTTCAAACTCAGTCGACCCACTTGGTAGTTATCCAAATCCAGCCAAGCAAAGGCATCGGCTTGTTCGTTACGGCCGTAGCACACAAAAGGTACGTTAAGTTTCAGTAATCTATGGATTTTAGGGTCGTTGACCCGAGTACGAAGGAGTAAAAAGCCCTCTTGATCGCCCGCTTTAACAAGGCGCTCAAACTCGCTTAATTCCTGTTCACCAGTGTCTATCATCACCACTTGGAGCAAGTAGCCTTCTACTTGCAGTGCCTGACGGACACCCGCTAATACCTTCGAAAGAATGGCGTCGAGATATTGAGCCTCTTGGCTCGGCACAATCGCAGTAATCACCCGCTTGGCCTGTACCCAATGAGCTGAATCTGCTCCTTTTAACTGATACCCCTGACGCATAGCCTCTTTCATCACACGCTTTTTAGTGCGTGGGCTAATGTCTGGGTAGTCATTCAGTGCTCGCGACACTGTGGAGACCGACAAGTCTAGTTGGGTAGCTATCTCTTTAATTGACATGTTTTTTCAGCTGCACTTTTGCCACTCTTATTTTTATTCAATCCATATGAAAACTTTAATTTATAAAGCTCTATATTGTGTATTTTGTGATCAGCTAAATCGACGATAAGACCGAAAATGTTTCGATGCAAGGCTTTATTTTTGCACACTTATAGAGCGTTTTAGTATTAATCACTGCCTATCCGCTGGGTGATTGACGCCATCGTTGGTCACAACATTTTCTATATCGAAGGGGTTAACTCCTTCAAGGCAACCTATGTTGTAACCATATAAATTCGGGAAAGATCGTCTTTGATGATGGGTATAAATGCCACACTCTGAGCAAAAAAAGTGTTTCGCTACATTGGTATTAAATTGATACAACTTGAGAACGTCATGGCCTTTTACAATGCGCAGGTTGGCTAAGTCTACCGAGCCAACGATGGCACCTTTGCGCCGACAAATAGAGCAATCGCAACGCCTTGGGTTTTCGACACCATTGGGCAAAGTCAGCTCCAATTCCACTGCACCACAATGGCAAGTGGCTTTGTGTTTAGGTTGGATAATAGTATCGCCAATCTTGTGAATCATCCCTTCTTCTCCTTTTATCTGACTAATGAAGCAGGCTTTATGTGGGCCTTTTAAACTCTTTTCTTGCTTGATGTATTTTTTGACGCATGAAGCATTGCTCCTCATGGTCATTAATCAGTCCCATCGACTGCATAAAGGCATATAGGGTCGTCGGTCCAACAAAAGTCCAACCGCGCTTTTTGAGGGCTTTTGATAGCGCAATGGATTCTGCACAGGTAGTTTGACTAGCAGGAGGAACATCTTGGTTTGCCGGTTCATAACGCCATAAAAAAGCCGCTAGGGAGCCTTCTTCTGCCACTAGTTCTTGAGCTCGTTGAGCATTATTGATCACAGCGAGGATTTTGCGCTTGTTACGTATAATGTCTTTATTAGCCAGTAACTCGGCGACTTTTACATCGTCAAATTCAGCCACTTTATGAAAATCGAAGTGTTGGAAGGCTAGGCGAAAACTGTCTCGTTTAGACAAAATGGTTCGCCAGCTAAGGCCTGATTGAAAGGTTTCTAGGCAGAGTTTTTCGAATAGACGCTGGTCATCATCAACGGGAAGGCCCCATTCTTTATCGTGATAATGGGGAAAGTCAGGGGCGCTATCCGCCCAAACACAGCGAGATTTCTGATCTTGCTCCATGCTTTAACGCCGCTCCCAGATACCATTCAAGAGCCCCTATCAAATCATTATAATGAAACAATGTGAAGCCAAAAAATTGGCTTCACATCTATGCTGGAATATCTGTGCTGGAATTAGCCGCTGACACTTTTCTTGACAGCTTTTACTAATACCGACGTATCCATACGACCCAAGCCTTCAGCTTGAAGGTCTGCATAATAGGAGTCTGTTTGTTTAGTTAAAGGTAGGTCCAGCTGATATTGCTCTGCCTGATCAAGGCAGATACCTAAATCTTTGCGCATCCAATCAATAGCAAAACCAAAATCAAACTTGTCTTGAGCCATGGTTTCTAATCGGTTTGCCATTTGCCATGAGCCAGCAGCGCCATGCTGTAACGTATCGACAACTTGCTTAATATCTAGGTTGGCCTTTTCCGCCAGCATTAACGCTTCGCTTAGCCCCTGTAAAACCCCTGCGATACAAATTTGATTGACCATCTTACTGCGCTGGCCTTGCCCAGCAACACCCATCAACTGAATCTGTTTAGAGTAATGGGTCATCACTTCTGAAGCCGTCTGAAAAGCCAATTCATCGCCTCCACACATGACGGTTAATACACCATTTTCAGCACCTGCTTGGCCACCGGAGACGGGAGCATCGACAAAGTGAACTTGCTGCTGTTTACTTGCTGCGTAGAGTTCTTCCGCCAGTACTGCAGAAGTCGTGGTATGGTCCACTAGAACCGAGCCAGAATGCATGCCAGCCAAAGCACCGTCACTGCCATAGATAACACTACGAACATCATTGTCATTACCAACACAAACAAAGACGACATCAGCACCTGTCGCGGCTTCAGCTGGCGTATTAGCCGCTGTGCCTGAAAACTCCTTTGCCCATTTATCGGCTTTTGCTTTGGTTCGGTTATAAACACAAACAGAATAGCCTGCATTCGCCAAATGACCGGCCATCGGGTAACCCATAACGCCTAAACCAATAAAAGCGACTTTTACTTTTTCCATATCCAATACTCCTCTGAAAGCGATAACGTCAATGCTGGTGACAAGTTCAAGTGACCAGTACGAAAACAAACCATTTGATATATACTAATATTGATAATTGACATATGTCAATTTGATTGTTCAATTATTTTAATTAGCATAGATATCACCAATGCATTAAACTAAATCCCTGTATTTATTAGCCTTGTATGAGGGAAATATGGCTCAACCTAAATATCAAGAAATTGCGAAAGCCATTTTACACCTCATTGACATAGGTCATTATCAAGTAGACAGTAAGCTTCCAACCCATAGAACCTTAGCAGAAGATTACAACACCACCGCTATTACCATCGCGAAGGCTTATAAGTTATTGGCGGAGCAAGGGCATATCGAATCTTTCGTCGGGCGAGGCAGTTTTGTCAAAAAAGCAACAAGCCTAAAAGCGGTCATTCAATCCCAATTTGATGACAGTGAATGGAACTTTTCTATTCTCCAGCCTTGCTATGCCAACCACCTCACTGAGCTGTACCAGCAAATCGAAAGTTGCTCCAATCAACCCTCTTCACCTTCTTTATTTGGTTACACGGAGGACACAGGTAGCATAAAACACAAAGAATCTGGCATGCTTTGGATGCAAAAATTTGGCTTACAAGTTCGCTCGCCAGAACACATCTTACTGACCAATGGTGCTCAACATGCACTCTCCACTCTTATCGAAAATTACTCAAAACCGGGTGATCGTATTGCTGTGGAAGCGCTTACTTATCCCGGTATTTTATCTATTATCAAAACCTTAGGTCGTCATGCTGTTGGGGTTGATATGGATGAGCAGGGCATGAAGCCTGAGCATTTGAAAGCAGTGTGTATTGAGGAAAAGCCTAGCTTGGTCATTGCTCTACCTTCACACCAGAACCCGACCACAGTCACTATGCCTTTAGCTCGACGCAAGGCCATTGCCGAAGTGATTCAACAGCACCCTGTATGGCTAATAGAAGACGATATTTATAACTTCTTGAACGACGAACCCATCGCACCTATCACTAACCTCATTCCAGAGAAAAGTTTTTATATCAGCAGTCTTTCTAAAGCCATTAGTCCGGGGTTAAGGTGCGGCTATATGAAGGTACCTCAGACACAAATATCGGCACTCGCATCCTACATTCGGACCATGCTGTGGCTGGCTTCTCCTTTGCCATTTGAAATCGCAGATAGAATGATACGTTCGGGCTTGGCTTTTGAATTAGCCAATCAACAAAAGCAGATAGCCAAACAAAGACAGACTCTAGCGAATGAGATTTTGCCGGGAGTGATTTCTCAGTCAACAAGCAGTTACCATATATGGCTTACCTTGCCCCAAAAATGGCAAACTGATGAGTTCACTACCACAGCAAAAGAGCGCGGTATGTTAGTCAGTGATGGTCAGTTCTTTACGGCAAACAAGACATCGACACAAGCTATCCGCCTATCTCTTATGGCAATTGCCGATGACACTTATTTTGAAGAAGGCTTACGTGCTTTAAGAGATTTAATTAACTCTCGATGACGTGCAAATCACGGTATTCATCGTAAGCAAACTGATCTGTCATACCACTGATATAATCTTGAATTAAACGGCAACGGAAATAGAACTCCCATGCATTATCAGACAAGGAAGCTAACTCTGTATTCTCAAAGTGCTTTCTAAAATCCGCTAAATTGCTTATAGCTAGCTGATAAGCTGCAAGGTGTTTGCTCGACAGTTTATTAAACAATCGGGACTGGTAAAGTGGCACCTTCTTTTCTTTATTTAGTATCTTGATAAAGGTATTTCTATCTAAGGCCAATAAGGGTTTATAGATATCCAATAGGCCTGAAATGATACGGTAGCCTTGTAGCTCCTGACGCTGAACTTCCTTTGCGCAAAACACATACTTGAAGGCCACGGATTTCAACGTCTCAAGCAAGGCGTGCGTGCTGCTTCCGTCTTCCATCAAAGCTTGATTGTAACAACCCTGAAAAACAGCCTCAATATTTTCGATAAACTGATCGCTAGCGTGCTCAACAGATCGTGTATTCAATGCCACGCGGAAAGGAACAAAGAAGTCGCTAACTATCTTGGTTCGTTTGTAATGCCTCAGGTTATAACTAATGAGTTCTTCCATTAGATTGGCGTCTTGATCTGCTATAGAAAACTCATCACCAGCCACCAGCTTGGCATATTCTTCTTTAAGCCTATCCAGTAGCTCATCAAATTTGACTATGCCCTTTTCAACCGCATCTTCGATGTCAGCAATACAGTAAGAAATATCATCAGCCGCTTCCATGACATAAGAAAAGGGGGAACGGCACCCTTCATTTATCACTAAAGCATCATTAATATCTTGCACGATTGGCTGCTCGCTCAGGTAATAGCCAGCTTTTTTCTTAAGATAGCTTTTGGTGTCTTGGTCATCTGGTTTGGATTGATCTGCTCGGCGGGTGTATTTGATAATGCCCGAAAGCTGGGTATAAGTTAGATTCAAGGTTTGCAGGGCATGTACAATACGCAGCGCTTGTGCGTTTCCTTCAAAGGAGCAAATATCTCTTACTAGAGGCTCCAGTAACGACAAATCATCTGGTATGTCATCTCTGCTTATCAACAGTTGTATCTGGTCATCAAACCACTGATTTATCGCCCCTTCCCCAAAATGCCCAAAGGACGGGTTACCCACATCGTGCATCAGACAAGACATTTCGACAATAGACTCAAACTGTCGTTCTAAACCTTTTAGACCATAAGTTTCTAACTTTCCCTGCTGATCGAGTTTTCTAATAATGGTTTGACAGATATAACGACCGACTTGCTGAACTTCCATAGAGTGCGTTAGCCGACTACGGACTGCTGCGTTACGTTCTAGAGGAAAAACTTGCGTTTTTTGCTGTAAACGACGAATAGCGGCTGAATTGATAATACGCCCACGGTCACTTTCAAAAATAGCTAACTCATTACGAGCAGGGTTAGCGCCTTTTTTATTAAACACTCGATGGGACGATATTTTTTCTTGGAAGTTAGCAACCATAAACAACCCCTTTCTAGAGACCTCGAAAAACAAAATAGCGACTTTAACTGGTAATGATCATTCAAGTAGGTAAACTGTTAGTTTGCCAAGTAAAAATAAAATCCAGTAAAATCGTAACAGTATTGTATTTAATTTGTAACCGAGCGACCTACTTCCCAAGCTTTATAAGGTCTCGTTAATCTAAACAAGGTGATGTAGTGTCTAATAATAAAATCATTCTCCTGTTTGCTTTATTGTGTTCTTCAATCACGATCGCAGCACCCACATCTTCTCTGAATGAAATGTACTCATGTCATGGATTAGTGACCTTTGTTGATTCTAAAATCCTCGGCACGAAAACTTATTCAAACAAAGAGAAAGCCGTTATTCGTCGAGGGCTATCCAGTTATCTAACCCATTTAGACGATAAGCTCATTACACCTCAATTAATGACGCTTTACAGCGGCAATGTAAGTCAAGTGAACCTAATGAAGCAGATCTTTGAGCGTCAACAAAAGAACTTTTCTAAGCATTTAAACGCTCGTTATTCCGAGAAAAAAATAGCCCGTGATTATTTAAGCGCGATTCAGGAATGCGAAAGAAAAACCGAATCAAGAAGCTCTTTTCTACAACAAGCTATTAGCATTATGGAAAAACACTAGCCATAACTGAGCAGCTTATTCATTAAGGAGCAAAAGCCTTGGCTCAATAAGCGCTCTCTTACACAACAGATTCCTTCTTTTCCTTACGAACTCGTCGAATAGAATCAATAATCAGCACACCTAAAGCAGACCAAATCAACACAAAAGTAATCAGTTTTTCGGTACTAAGTGGCTCGTTATATAAAAATACCGCCAACAAAAACATTCCTGTTGGGCCTATGTATTGAAGAAAACCAATAGTCACTAAACTAACTCTATTGGCTGCGGCTGCAAAGCACATCAAAGGAACCATGGTGACAGGGCCAGACGCAAATAACAGCAAGTTGATCGCACTACTATTTTCCATCAAGTTCGAAGTAGCGGAGTCTGCTTGCCATAAGTAGATCAGGGCAACAGGCAGCAAAATGCAAGTTTCTATCGCCATTCCAGTAAAGCTATCAACCGATACTTTTTTACGCACTAGCCCATAGAAAGCAAAAGTCAGCGCCAATGACAAAGCAACCCAAGGTAAGGAGCCAAACTGAATCACTTCAAAAACAACCGCAGCAAAGCACAAGAAAACAGCAGCGATACGCACTTTATCTAAAGTGTTTTTAAAGAAAACCACCCCTAATAAAATTGTAATAAGAGGGTTAATGTAATACCCCAAGCTAGCACTCAGCATTTGGTTGTGTTGAATCGCCCAAATAAAGGTTCCCCAGTTAGCCGCAATGAGCACGGTCGAAATGGACATAAAAGCAAGAGTTCTTGGTGACTTAAGAACCTCTTTCAATGCTGAGGTATAACGCAGCAACACAATTAAAACTAAGACAACAAGACAAGACCAAATAACCCTATGGGCCAATACTTCTGTAGCAGCAATAAAGGAAGTCTCTTTAAAGTAAATAGGGGCAATTGCCCAAAGTATAAAAGCGGTTAATGCGTAGAAAATACCACCGTTAGAAGAGGTCTGCATATTGGCTATCCTTAAGTTCTATATCAATGCATTACAAGAGTCAGCCCTTACAAAATAAGCTCTCTTGAAGGCTGCCAACAATACACTTTTCTATCTGTACTGACACCTTAAATAATTACCTAATCCATAAGATTGCCTAACGCATTAGATAAGGTTAAAGTCCCATCAGCTTAACCAGTTAAGCTTCTAAAACTGAAACAACGAAATCGAACTTCGGGGCGGGGCGAAATTCCCCACCGGCGGTAATTTATTTCAACAGTGCAAACTGAGATATAAAAAGCCCGCGAGCGCTTACTTAAACAGAATTAAGTAAGGTCAGCAGATCTGGTGAGACTCCAGAGCCGACGGTTACAGTCCGGATGATAGAAGATCGACCAAGTATTAGCTGCTCAGGATATATCCAGAGCGGCTAAGCTGTGTTTTTATGCGCACAGATATTGGTACAATCCACACTCATCGCCCCTGTACATCTTATTGATTGGAGAAAACCAAGATGGCAGGAACACTTTTTATAATGATTGCGTGCTTTACATGGGCACTCGATACCTTGATACGTTACCCATTATTGGGTGCTGGTTATTCCACACTGCAAATTGTACTGATAGAGCACATCACCCTATTGGTGTTTGTAAGTCCATTACTGTGGAAATACCGTCAAACCTTTCGTCAGCTACCCAAAAACAGCCTACTCTGTTTGCTATTTATCGGCGGTGTCGGCTCTGCTATTGGCACGCTAGCCTTTACAGAGGCCTTCCAATACCTAAACCCAACCGTCGTCATCTTACTGCAAAAGCTGCAACCTATTATTGCTATTCTGCTGGCTTATTGGTTCTTAAAAGAGCAAATCGAAGGACAATTTTTGCGCTGGGCTGCTGTCATATTGCTAGGCAGCTTCATTATGATGTGGCCAGACTTACGCACCCTTAGCGAAGCGCAGTGGCATTATTCCACTGATAATATGAGCATTATTAAAGGCTACGGTTACACCTTAATTGCTGTGATTGCATGGGGAGGAGCCACGGTATGTGGAAAATACTTATCCCACCAAGGAATGCCATCAAACGCCATCCTCTCCGGTCGTTTTGTAGCAGGATTACTGGTGCTACTTCCGTTGGCGCTTTTTAGCACATCCAGCTTTAAAGCCATTCAATCAACCGACCTCAGTTTAATGGTGGTAATGGCATTATTGAGCGGCTTGGTCGGCATGTGGTTCTACTACCAAGGACTAAAACGCGTTCCTGCGCAAATGGCGACCTTAGCTGAGCTATCTTTCCCTGTTTTTGCCGCTTCCATAAATTGGATATTTTTAGATATGGGATTAAGTTTTTATCAAATCCTTGGCGGCATCATGCTTATTGTAGGTAACCTAGGTTTGAGCCATAAAGAAGATGAAGACTCAAGCCTTTCAACAGCCACGCCTTAATGTCCAAAAAGTCACCCAAATATGTATTTAAGCACTCATATTTGGGCGACTAGTCCTTTTTAACATTGTCTTTTTTGACCCTATTGATAACCCTATCCTCTATTACTCATGTCGGTATATTCTAGCGATATCAAATACCGTTTAAGAGGGAAAAGTGATGTTAGCCATAAAACCAAACTGTGAATATTGCCAAAAAACCTTACCAGCTGATGCCCAAGATGCCATGATTTGCAGCTATGAATGCACTTTTTGTTCAGACTGCGTAAAGAGTGTATTACGTAATGTTTGTCCAAACTGTGGCGGTGGCTTTTCTGCGAGACCAATCAGACCAAAGCACGATAGAAGGCAGGGGGTCAGTTTAGCGTATCATCCAGCATCGACAACGGAAGTTCATACTAAGTACTCCTTAGAAGAAATAACGGCGTTTAGCGAAGCCATCAAAAACATAGCTCCAAAAGATAGATAAGCTAATCCTTTAAAGCTCAAATCACATCATACGGACATTGATAGCATGAATTTAAAAGACAGTGTGTTTGCTCTGATTATCATCATTGCGTGGGGGCTAAACTTTGTCGTGTTAGCTATCGGTTTAGATGAAATACCACCCCTTTTACTAGGTGGGTTACGATTTTTAGCCGTGGCGGCGTTCGGCTCCTTATTTATTAAGCGCCCTAATATTCCGTTATCGTGGTGGTGTATCTACATTTTACCAATGGGTTTGCTGCAATTTGCTTTTATGTTCATTGCTATGGCAAATGGTATGCCTGCAGGCCTAGCCTCTCTGGTACTGCAAGCTCAGGCCTTATTTACAATGCTGTTTGCCTTTGCCTTTCTCAAAGAAAGCGTTAAGTTTTACCAAATTTTTGCCCTTGTACTAGCCGCCATGGGTTTATTCATGATTGCAGCTAAATCAGGGATTGGGGGTATGTCATTACTGGGGTTCTTATTGACCCTATTAGCCGCTGCAAGTTGGGCATTGGGGAATATAAGTGCTCGAACTATGAGTAAGAATGGCTATCAGGTGAACATTAACTTGGTCATTTGGAGTTCATGGATACCGCCTGTGCCCTTTTTCCTTTTATCTTATTGGTTGGAGGGCCCAGAGAAAATAGAGGCTGCTCTCATCAATATCAGCTTGAGCTCTATCGCCGTTATTATTTACTTGGCCCTGATAGCAACCATCCTTGGCTACTCTTTATGGGGACATTTAATGGGACGCTATCCAGCCAATCAAGTTGCTCCTTTAACCTTAGGTGTGCCGGTTGTCGGCTTAATCGCCGCCACCATAGTGCTAGATGAAAAGTTATTAACGTTACAATGGATAGGCGTTGGCGTTGTGTTCTTAGGTCTATTAACCAATACCTTTGGTAAAAAGCTGTTTAGTCGCTAGGGAAGATGCGAATAATAAAGGTTTATCCACACGCTGAAGCCAGTGGACTTGTTCGTACCTTCCCTAGATTCAGTATTTCACTCTTTAATAAAAGACAACTTTATGACGACCAACAACATCATTCATGTTTATTTTATTCTGCTCCCTAACACGGTTCTGCTAGACGCCATTGGTCCAGCAGAAGCCTTCCAGTACGCGAACCGATTTGTTGATAACGGCACTCAATTTAAGCTTCACTTTATTGGTCCACAAGCTGAAATCGACAATTCCCTTGGCTTGAACCTACAAGTCTCCCCACTGCCTGAATACATAGAGCCAAACAGTTGGATCATTAGCCCGGGCATGGCTGGTCAAGAGATAGATCTAGATACCCAAAATGCGCAGATGGTCGTGAATTGGTTGGCTCAACAAGCACAATATATTGGTCGTTACATTAGTGTCTGCTCTGGCGCACTGCTCTACGCTAAAGCAGGTTTACTCAATGGGCGAGACTGCACCACACACCATATGCATATCGAGGAACTGCAACTGGCAGCACCAAACGCCAATGTATTGGCCAACCGATTGTTAGTGGCCGACGAGCCTTTTTATAGCTGTGCCGGTGTAACATCTGGAATTGATTTAGCCATGTATATTATCCAACACACATTAGGTGAGAATTGCGCTTG
The DNA here is from genome assembly GCF_025716875.1 of Marinomonas sargassi. Lineage (GTDB taxonomy): Bacteria > Pseudomonadota > Gammaproteobacteria > Pseudomonadales > Marinomonadaceae > Marinomonas > Marinomonas sargassi. Next base: position 742,176 of record NZ_JAOVZB010000001.1, read on the forward strand.
TCAGGTGGCTCGTCACATGGTGTTATTTTCTCGTCGTGGACCCAATGATCCTAGCCAATCTCCTTGGCTCGAAAACCGCAATCATTTCCACCAAGGCGTGCATCGCATTCAAGATGCCATTCAACTGGACCCGAGCAGACAATGGACAATTGAAGACCTTGCAAATAAAGCTAACTGCAGCCCCCGTCATTTGGTGAGGCTATTCAAAGAAAACACTGGCATCACAACCCGAGAATACCTTTATAAACTCAGACTCTCCTTGGCTATGCAGCTTCTACAAAGCTCTTCTTTGCCAATAGAAGACATAGCTGAACAATGTGGCTTTAATGACCCAAGGCAGTTCCGTCGTATTTGGGCAAGACAATACACAGCTCCACCTTCTGCCTACAGGACTAGCGCAGCTTCCTATAGCTAAGGGTCTTACCACGTTCAAATCCCCCCTAAATAAAAGAATATACGCTCTGTTCATATCACAAATACTTAGGCGGTTTGCACCTTTTGATTTAACATACAGCCCTCTCAATGGAGCTAAAAGATCGACATTAATAATAGTTATTCATCTACTCGTCTTTCTTTCTCATCCTCCTACAACAAGGACGATCAATGACACATAACTCAGCAACGGAAAGCAAAACGCAATTTTTGGAAATTGTTTTTCTGTGGATAGCTGGCATCAGTGCCGCTATGCAATTTTCCAAGTTTTCCGTTTCCTATGACGCTTTGTTGCAATACTACCAAGCAGGCGAAACCTTAACGGGAGCGGCACTGTCTTTGGTTGGAGTAGTCGGCCTTATCTTTGGTGCTTTTGCTGGTCTTATTGCCAGTCGTATTGGCTATTTAAGAGTTTTAATGGGAGCGTTATTTTTAGGGGGTATACTGTCTTTTATTCAAGCTAGCCTTCCTAGCTTCTCAGTGCTTCTCATAACTCGCTTATTGGAAGGGTTTTCACAACTTGGTGTGGTTGTTGCGGCTCCAACATTGATTGCAAAACTTAGCGCTCCTAGGCATAAATCTTTAACCATGGGGCTTTGGGGGACGTTTTTCGGTGTCGCTTTCGCGGTGACAGGCTGGCTCGGCAAAAATATTTTAGAGCAACATGGTATACAAACCTTATTATTTGGCCATGGGACACTGATTTTCACCATGGGCGTCATTGTGTTCTTCACTCTACGTAAAAATGCCGTATTAGACATGAGTGCATCTGTTCCAAACCCAAATGGTTTCTTACAGCAATTGCTTCAGGTATATCGAAACCCTCGTTCACTCATCCCCAGCTTGGTGTTTCTTTGCTATACCTGCACCCTAGTTTCTCTGCTTACTTATATCCCTAGGTTGGTCAGTGATACCAAGGTACAAGCTTTAATGATGGTGTGTTTACCCTTACTCAGTACCAGCGGTACTTTTATTGCTGGCGCCCTAGCTCAATACATTATGAAGCCTCAAAAAGTAGCCTTAATGTCCTACTCTGGCGTTGCCTTGAGTGCTTGTCTTCTGACCTTAGTCGCTACGCAACCTTTGTGGTTCGCTTTAATGACAGGCGTACTTATCCTCTTCCTTGGTATGATACCGGGGGCGGCTCTAGCGATGATTCCAGCTTTAGCCAGAACCCCCGAAGAACAGGCACAAGGCTACGGGCTTATTGCCCAATTTGGTAATTTAGGAGCCACCATAGGGCCACCAGCCTTTGCATTATTAATTACTCTTTATGGATTATTTGGTTTAGTTGGTATGGTGTTATGTATTTGTCTTTTAGGTTCAATCTTTAGTTTTATCGCTAGCCGTATCTCCACCCATAAAACGGTTTAATTCCGCAGCTTACTCGCTACTCAAGACATGAATATTAAGGCATTCCTCGCCTATATGGAGGGATGCTGTGATTCGTCCATAAAATAAAAACTACCTTTTTTGTAACATTCCTCCTATTCACTCGTCTAATCACTATATTATTCAGCAAGTAATTAAAAATGCGCTGAACTTTGAATGGATTTAATCGGAGCCTGAGAATGAAAAAAATAGGATTGTTGGTATTGATAGCTGCCCTTGCGGTTGGCTTTTTTCACTTTAACTTACACCAGCTGTTGACCTTGGACGGACTTAAATCCGGACTGGGTCAATTTGAAGAACTGCGCACTGAAAGCCCAGTATTGGTAACAGGTGGCTTTTTAGCACTTTATATTGCCGTCACCGCCTTATCTCTTCCTGGGGCAGCTATTATGACCTTGGCAGCAGGCGCATTATTTGGCGTGGTGATGGGGACAGTTATCGTGTCTTTCGCTAGTACTATAGGTGCGACTCTAGCCTTCCTAGTATCCCGTTATCTACTTCGAGATTCTATTCAAGCACGCTTTGGAGATCGTCTAAAAACCTTCAATGAAGGTATTGAAAGAGAAGGGGCTTTCTACCTTTTCACTCTTCGCCTAGTGCCTGTTTTCCCGTTCTTTTTAATTAACCTAGTCATGGGCCTAACCACGATTCGTGCTTTCACCTTCTTCTGGGTCAGCCAACTAGGCATGTTGGTCGGTACTGTGGTTTTCGTTAACGCGGGCACACAACTGGGTCAAATCGAAAGCCTGTCAGGTATTTTGTCTCCAGCCCTGCTCCTTTCATTCGTATTACTGGGTGTCTTCCCATTAGTTGCAAAGAAAATTCTAGATATCATTAAAGCTCGTCGCGTTTACGCGAAATTCACTAAACCAAAATCATTCGACCGAAACCTAATTGTCATTGGTGCAGGTGCTGGCGGGTTGGTAAGTTCTTACATTGCTGCGGCAGTAAAAGCGAAAGTGACCTTGATCGAAGCCCACAAAATGGGTGGTGATTGCCTTAACTACGGCTGCGTTCCAAGTAAAGCCATTATCAAGAGCGCTAAGATCGCTAAACAAATTCGTACTGCAGAGAAATATGGTTTAGAAAGCAGTGAGCCAACTTTTTCATTCAAAAAGGTTATGGCCCGTGTCCATGATGTTGTCAGCAAGGTAGAACCCCATGATAGCGTTGAGCGTTACACCAAATTGGGGGTGGATGTTGTACAAGGTTACGCGAAGCTAATTGACCCTTGGACAGTGGAAATTCAGCTCGCTGAAGGTGGTACAAAACGCATGACTGCGCGCAGTATTGTCTTAGCAACAGGGGCTCGACCATTCGTTCCAGATTTACCTGGATTAGATGAAACTGGCTATTACACCAGCGACACACTATGGGAAGAGTTTGCTAAATTTGATGCGCCCCCGAAACGTCTGGTTGTACTTGGTGGCGGCCCTATCGGCTCAGAACTCGCGCAAAGTTTTGCTCGCTTAGGTTCTAATGTCACTCAAGTAGAGCGCGGCTCACGCATCATGGCGCGTGAAGATGAAGAAGTCTCTAAGTTAGTTCAAAACAGCATGCGCTCCGACGGTGTCAACATTTTAACTTCGCACAATGCCATTCGTTGTGAGAAAGAAGGTGACGTAAAACGACTTATCGTTGAAAAAGACGGCGTAGAAAGTGTGATCGAATTTGACGCTTTACTCTGCGCGGTTGGTCGACAGGCTCGCCTTGAAGGCTATGGACTAGAAAACCTAGGTATCGAAACACAACGCACCATTACGACTAACGATTACCTAGAAACGCTTTTCCCGAACATCTTTGCCGTAGGTGATGTCGCTGGCCCTTATCAGTTCACACACGTTGCGGCCCACCAAGCTTGGTACGCAGCAGTTAATGCTTTATTCGGCACTTTCAAAAAATTCCGTGCGGACTACCGTGTTATTCCTTGGGCCACGTTCGTAGACCCTGAAGTGGCACGTGTTGGTCTCAGTGAGCAAGATGCCAAAGAGCAAGGTATTGCCTATGAAATGGTGCGCTACGGACTGGATGACTTAGACCGTGCCATTGCAGAAAGTGCTACAGATGGCTTTGTGAAAGTACTCACCGTACCCGGAAAAGACAAAATTCTTGGTGTCACCATAGTGGGTGATCACTCTGGAGATTTATTGGCTGAGTTTGTTTTGGCAATGAAGCATGGCCTAGGTTTAAACAAAATTTTAGGCACTATTCATACTTACCCAACATGGGCAGAGTCCAACAAATATGCGGCTGGTGAATGGAAACGAGCTCACACTCCAGAGCGTATTCTCGCTTGGGTCGAAAAATACCACACATGGCGTAGAGGGTAAGAAAATGAAAGTATGGCTAATTATACTATCTGCCCTCCTTAGTCTAAATATTGGCTTAGCTCAGGCAAAAAACGCATTTAACCATGACCAATGGGATAGCCTGCTACAAAAGCATGTCTACCTAATCAATGGAGGCCAAGCAAGCCAAGTGGATTACCAAGGCTTTGCAGATAATCAAACGGAGTTGAAAAGCTATCTAGACAGCTTATCTAAGGTTTCACAAAGTGAGTTCGATGCTTGGCCGAAAGACGATCAACTGGCATTTTTGATCAACGCCTATAACGCATGGACAGTAGAGTTTATCTTAAGCAAATGGCCAGACTTAAAATCTATTAAAGACCTTGGCAGCTTTTTCAGCTCTCCTTGGAGTAAAGAATTCGTGCCTTTATTAGGGGCAACGCGATCTTTAGACGATATAGAGCACAAATTGATTCGTGGTTCAGGCCGTTATCAAGAGCCGCGTATTCACTTTGCCGTAAACTGTGCCAGCATTGGCTGCCCAGCACTGGCTAATACAGCGTTTCAAGGTGATAACTTGGAAAGTCTGCTAGAAAGCCAAACCAAGCTTTTCTTAGCCGATAAAAGTCGTAATCGTTTAAATGGCAACAAGATAGAATTATCTTCTATTTTCAAATGGTACAAGGAAGACTTTGAAAAGGGCCTAAAAGGCTATCATTCTTTAGAGGCTTTCTTGTTAGATTATGCTGATGACTTAGAACTTACTGAGAGTGTTATTCAAATGCTAAAAGAAGATGACGCTAGCATTAAATTCTTAAGTTATGATTGGGGGTTAAATAAAAAGATATAAATTCTACTTATTAGTTGCAGTAGATAAGTCTTTCTCAAGGTTAAGAAAAAAGAATGCATTATTTCCTTTTTCTTGTTTTACGTTACCTATTGTGTATTAATTGCTCAAATCAATATAATAGGTAAGTGTAATTCTTTGAGTAAGGAATATGGAAAGCATTCACAATAATATTAATGATGTTTTAAATACCACACCTATAGCCGTAGCCTACTCAAGCATTTCTTCTGGGCATATAGAATACATTAATGAGGCTTTTACGAACCTTTTTGGATATCGTTTAGAAGACCTTTCTGATATTAAATCTTGGTATGTAAACGCCACACCCGAAAAAGATCATTACCATAATGTGATCGGGCCTTTTATCGACAATACAAACCTCTCTTCAGCGAGAGATATAAAATCCAATCTCATTTGCAAAGATGGTTCGATAAAACACGTTAATATTTATATTTCAAAGCTGAACGATAAGAAGATTTGGTACTTTACCGATTTCACAGACCACTGGGTAGCAGAAGAAAGATTACGAGCTCGCAGCAACATGCTTGAAATGGTCGCAAAAAGCTCGGCTCTTAAGGACATTCTCAGCACGATTGTTAATCAAATCGAGCAAGAAAATACCCAATCTATTTGCAGCATTTTACTCTTTGATAAAGAACAAGGGTGTTTAAGAGTAGGATCGGCTCCCAACCTCCCGAACTTCTACAACGAAGCTATTGATGGTGTACAAGCAGGCCCAAAGGTAGGCTCTTGTGGCGCTGCGGCTTATTCGAAAAAACGTGTTATTGTTGCCGATATTGCTTCCCACGAAAACTGGCAACCTTTTGCACAACTTGCTAAAGAAGCTGGTATCGCTGCGTGTTGGTCAGACCCCATTTTATCCTCAACAGGTGAGCTATTAGGCACCTTCGCGATATACAAACGCTATCCTTCTACACCTTCTGAAAAAGACTTCGACTTAATCAATTTCGCTAGCCGACTAGCCAGCATTGCCATTGAGAGCTTCCGGGCCAAAGAAGAGCTAGAACAAAGGGCCTACTTTGACTTCCTCACAGGTTTAAGCAATAGAGGGCACTTCTTTGATAAAGGAGAAGAAATATTTAAAAGCACTGCGATTGAGAAAACGCCACTGGCTATTATCATGCTAGATATCGATGACTTTAAAAAGATTAATGATATCTACGGCCATAAAACAGGTGACCAAGTATTAAAAAAATTGGCGGACATTAGTGAACAAATTCTGAGTAAAAGAGACATTGCGGCACGCATTGGCGGTGAAGAGTTTGCTTTTTTACTGGCTCATCAGGATATCGATCATGTGTTATCTATTGCTGAGCAGCTAAGGCATCATATAGAAAAAAGTATGGTATTGAGTTCCGAGAATGAAAGAGTATTTTTCACTGTTTCTATCGGTGTAGCATCAAAAGGGAAAGATACCCATTACTGCACCCTTGGAGAGCTGCTTAACAAGGCAGATAAAGCACTTTATCAGTCTAAAAAAACCGGTAAAAATAAAGTGTCCCATGAGGTCTACACTAATACGCCCTCTCTATTCTGATTATTACACCTCTTCAATCACCACTCCCTAAAAGCAACCACCTTCTAAAATATGAAACCCATAAAAGATTCTTCTATAAAAGCTCAATATTTAAATGGTTACCCTGAGGCATTATTAAAACAGGTGGAACATCTTTTAGCTTCGAAACAATCAAGTAAGTGGCTGCTAAATAAGTACCCAAGACCGCATAATATTGGTGATTTATATGAATATGCTATCGCATTAAAAAACCAAAATATGCGCAGCTCTTCCCCCATCAGCAAAGTCATATACGATGATAAAATCCATGCCATTAAAAACGCCCTTGGCACTCATTCCTATGTTTCTAGAAAACAGGGATCGAAGTTAAAAGCAAAAAATGAAATTCGTATTGCAGCGTTATTCAGAAACCTTCCCGAACCATTTTTAAAAATGATCGTGGTACACGAGTTAGCTCATTTAAAAGAGAAAGAGCACAGCAAAGCCTTTTATAAGCTCTGCTGTTATATGGAAGCGGAGTATCACCAGCTTGAGTTTGATCTCCGTGTTTACTTAAACCACAGAGATCACTTTGGAGACCTTTGGAAAGATTGACGTTAGGCTGCGCTTGGTTCTGGCTCGACGCTGGTGAGCTTTTTAGTAAGGTAGTTCAGCAATAAGCCATATAAAGGAAGGAACAAGCCAAGGCTGATAATCACTTTAAAGCCAAAATCCACCAATGCAATTTCTTGCCAATGTTGAGCCATGAAAGGGTCAGGGCTCTGATAAAACGCGATACCAAAAAATGCTAAGGTATCCAAACCATTACCTAACAAGGTGGAAGCGGCTGGTGCGACCCACCATAAGCTTAAAGCTCTTAAACGGTTAAAAACTTTGATATCTAGCAATTGACCGAGTAAGTAAGCCGATAAACTGGCAATGGCTATACGGCCTACAAAGTCATTGTAGCTAGCTAAATTAGCAAAACCTTGGAATGCACCTTCGGCAAAAATCACAGATAAAACGTAGGATAAAATGAGCGATGGTAGCATCACTAAAAAGATGATCTTACGAGCAAGCGAAGCACCAAATATCCGTACCGTTAAATCGGTTGCCAGAAAGATGAAGGGAAAAGAGAAAGCCCCCCATGTGGTATGGAAGCCAAATACTGTGAAAGGAATTTGAACCAAGTAATTGCTGGACGCAATAATAATTAAATGAAAAACAGCAAGAAAGCACAACGCCTTGCGCTGTTGCTCAAAAGTAAACGAACTCATATTGTCACCTTTTTCGTTAAATTGGGGTGAGGGAACCCAAAAGCATCGCTTTATATCGTATTGCTCTGCTCAGTTTATTTTTTTGACCTTGTGGTCAAACCGGAGCGCGATTATACATAACTCCTTCCGATATTCAATTTTTTGTTCAAAAAACAGTCAGAATATACGATTAGTCTATTTCGTTTGCCGCTTGAATACGCGCTAAGCGGTCTTGCTCTTCATTAAAGGCTTCTCGTATTTCTGTCATCACAGCGTCAACATCAGCCGCTTCTGTAGGCTCTTCAAATACACCCGTCAGTTCGGTGTCTGGTGTGAGTTTACCGTCTTCAAATAAGGCCCACATCTCTTTGGCGTACTGAGTTTCTAATAATTCAGGAGCAGACATACCATAATAGCTGCGCATATTGTTTACATCGCGCTCTAGCATCCACTGGGCATTATTATTCGACACAGCATCAACCACTTGCGGTAGGTCGATAATGACAGGGCCATAAGAGTCCACCAGCACATTGAATTCAGAGAGGTCACCATGCACCAAGCCTGCACACAGCATACGAGTGATGTCTTTGATAATGGCAGCGTGATCTTCTCTCGCTTGCTCTGGGGTCAACACTACATCGTTTAAACGAGACGCTACTTCGCCACTCTCTTCTGTGACTAACTCCATGAGCAGCACACCGTCAAAACAGCCATAGGGAGTAGGAACACGAACACCTGCATCAGCAAGCTTATATAAAGCATCTACTTCAGCGTTTTGCCATAGGTTCTCTTGCTCTTCTCGACCAAATTTCGAGCCTTTTTCCATTGCACGGGAGCGACGACTATTACGAACTTTACGCCCCTCTCGGTATTGTGAGGCTTGTTTAAAGCTACGCTTACGAGCTTCCTTATAGACTTTCGCACAACGTATTTCTGAGCCACAACGTACTACATACACTGTCGCTTCCTTTCCGCTCATCAACTGTCGAAGCACTTCATCAATTAAGCCTTCTTCCATTAATGGTGCGATTCTCTTTGGTATCTTCATAAATCTCTATTGTCGTATTGGTAAGCATTAAACCTATAGTAACAAGAATACACGAGGCCGTATTACTGGTTATCTTCTAGGGCGCTTTTTATTCGGCTTTTTCGCTGTCAGCCCTAATGCTTTCGCCCGCAATTCTTTTTTGGAGGGTGGGCGCTTTGGTTTCGTCGAGTCTTGCTGAGTTAAGTCAGGTTCAAAACCTGGCAACCACTGCAACATGGCACTTTCCTTCAATAGGGTTTCAATATCCGCCAATAAATAACGCTCTTTTTCCGTCACAAGACTAACGGCAACGCCAGATTCTCCCGCCCTTCCGGTCCTTCCTATACGATGTATATAGTCTTCTGCTTGGTAAGGAAGCTCATGGTTAATGACGTATTGTAGCTGGTCTATATCAATGCCTCGGGCAGCTACATCGGTGGCTACTAATGCACGTACCTTTCCAGCTTTAAAGTCAGCTAAGGCGCGATTACGCGCTCCTTGTGATTTATCTCCATGGATGGCTTGCGCTTTAATACCGTCTTTATTCATTTCTGAGGCGAGTTCATCTGCTCCTTGCTTAGTACGAGTGAACACCAGTACTTGGTGCCAGTTTTTCCAACCGATAAAATAGGAAACAAAACCACTTTTTTTGTGTTTATCGACAGAATAAAAACTTTGATCGACACTAGAAACCACGCTATTACGTTGATTCACTTCAATTAGCTCTGGCGCATTCAGTAGAGTTTTACTCAGTGTAAAAATATCATCATTGAAAGTTGCAGAGAAAAACAGCGTCTGACGGCTACTAGGTAGCTTCTTTAATATTCTTTTAATATCAACAATGAAGCCCATATCCAACATTCGGTCCGCTTCATCCAGAACCAAGGTTTGTAACGAACTGATATCAATTAACTCTTTCATCAAAAGCTCAAGTAAACGACCTGGCGTTGCCACCAAAATGTCACAACCTTGCTTGAGACTTTTAATTTGTACATTGAGACTAGCACCACCATAGGCCGCAACCGAACGAACATTCAATGACTGGCTATAGCGTTCAAAGCTTTCGTGAACCTGCAAAGCAAGCTCACGGGTTGGCGTCAGTACTAACGTTTGAATAACACTCTCTGGCTGTGTTTTCTTTCTCAGTAAGACGTTATGAATAAGAGGCAAAGCAAAGGCAGCTGTTTTACCTGTGCCTGTCTGAGCACCCGCCATCAGATCTTTCTTTTCAAGGATGATAGGAATCGCTTTTTCTTGGATAGGCGTTGGGGCTTGGTAACCTAAAGCATCAGTATTCTCTGTAATTTCAGGCAATAAACCCAGTTCTATAAAGTGCATTTTGTCTCTCATTAGTATTTAAGTTAAGAATTTATTCCCAACCTAAAAGTTTTGTTATGAATATTTAATAAATTGTCTTACTTTAGGCCTAGAGTACAAGTACAGTATGGGTAGGTAATAAACTGTATCAGCTCTTTTATTCTCGAAAGCCTATCTTCGTTTTTATTAAGGCTAACCCAACAAACTATACAAAGCTTCATTCATGACAATTAAACTCCGCTTTCTGATCGCTGTTGCCATTATCCTTATTTTGACAGGACTTTTCTCATGGTTGTCCATTAGGGTCGCCACAGAAGAAATAGTAACGAATTGGGTAAAGCTTTATGCTGAAAAACAGCTACATTACGATGAGGTACGTACTTTACTGCCTTTAACCCAAGAATTAGAGACAGCTAAAGAGTTTGCAAGCATAGAGGAAATTATAGCGTGGGCAAAGGCACCTAACGATAGTCATTTAAAAGAGCTCGCATTACAAAAAGCCGAAAATTTTCGCCATCGTTTTTCAGATAATTCCTTTTTCATCGCCTTGGTAAAAAACAACCAATATTATTACCGTGATGATAATAGACAAGACGCCTTAAAAGGCCCCCTTGCTTACACGCTCAATGCTAACAACGAACCTGACGCTTGGTTTTATAGCCTTATCAATAGCTCCTTAGACTTTTATATAAATATCAATCCAGATGAGAATTTAGGCGTTATTAAACTATGGTCTGATACCCTCATACGTGATGAGCAAGGAAAGCCCATAGCCATTGTAGGAAGCGGCTTAGACCTTACGCCATTTCTACAAGGTATCGTTGCCAAACAAGATATCAATTCGGCAATTACTTTCACTACATTGGAAGGTGCTATTCAGTTATACCAACAAGAAGAGCTGATTAATTATGCTGATATCACCAAGCAACAGGCTGAAAAAAAGCTTATTTTCCAATTGTTAGATGATGAAATATCAAAGAAGGAACTGCAACAGAGCTTCGACATTGCAAAAAACTCCCCGCACCTTGTTACAACAGCAATGGTAAAGAAAGATGGGGTTCGGCAATTAGCCAGTGTCCTTTACATTCCCGAAGTGAATTGGTTTCAAGTAAACTTTGTTGAAATAGATCGTTTTTTACCTTGGTCTAAATTTTCAGGCTTCTTAATCGTACTATTAGTCAGTTTAATTTTCGCACTTGTTACCGTCTATTTTTTGATCCAATTTATTATGATCAAACCATTAAATGAGTTAAAGCTTTCTATATTATCGCTAGAAGATCACACTCAACATATAGCAACACCTCATCGCTTTGCTAGCTCAGAAATTACAACGGTATTGCAACATTATAACCGTACTTCCCAGTCATTATTAGAGTACCAAAGTACCTTAGAAGAAGAGGTAAATGCTCGAACCGCAGAACTGAAAAAGATAGCCCAATTAGACTCTTTAACCCAACTGTATAATCGGCGCGGCTTTCAAGAGCAGGTTGTAAAATACCTAGACAACTGGCAAGAGAACCAGCAGGAATTCAGCTTAATTTATATAGACATGGATTATTTTAAAAAAATAAATGATACATATGGACACGCTATTGGAGACTCAGTATTAAAAAGCTTCGCTAACTATTTACAAAAAGTCGTTGCTGACAAAGGAGAGGTTGCAAGGTGGGGAGGGGATGAGTTTCTCATTATTACTAATGAAACAAACCATCAAGATCAAGGCTCTATATTAGAAAAGCTCAAACAAGACAATTATTCTTTAATGCTAAATGCGGGAGAACAAACACTAAAAATTCAGTTTAGTGTTGGTTACAGTGATGTCTTAGAAAATGATTCTTTTGAAAGTATCATCCACCGAGCAGACAATAAGATGTATGAGGCTAAACACCATCATAGATAAAAAGAGTCTGTGCTTAAGATATTAAATTTCACAGACTCTTTTACATTTCTCTAGTTTAAGGAGTTCTTACGACCAAGGCGAATTGCGGTATACACCGAAAATGCGGTCAAAACTAAGAAGAACAAAACAATTGGTCTATCGTACAAGAAAGACCATGAGCTCTCGTACAACATCAAGGATTTACGTAAATTCGTTTCAGCCATTGGTCCTAAGATCATACCGATCAAGATAGGGGACAATGGGATTTTAAACTTAATAAGCGTAAAGCCTAATAGCCCAAAGAAAACCGCAACACCAATGTCGAACATTGAGTTATTGATCGCATAAGCACCAATAATCGATAAGAACATAATAATAGGGATCATTAATATTCTTGGGATTTCGATGATTTTACAGAAGAAGCGAATCCCAATTAGCCCCACCAACAGCATCACGATATTGGCAACCAACATGGAACTGAAGATACCGTAAACCAAATCAGGACTATAGGTGAATAGAAGAGGGCCCGGGCTTAGCCCTTGAATCACTAAAGCACCTAGCAATACCGCCGTTACCGCATCTCCGGGAACACCTAGCGTCAATAAAGGCACTAGGGCACCACCAGTTACACCATTGTTACCCGCTTCAGCTGCACTTAGCCCTTTAATAGAACCCTTGCCAAACTCTTCAGGTGTTTTTGACGCTCTCTTCGCTTCGTTGTAACAAACAAAGGAGGAAATGTCGGCACCTGCACCTGGAATACTACCAATCACCGTACCCAAAACACCGCTTTTCACAGCGGTTGGGGTAATCTCTTTGAGATCTTTTCTGCTCAATATTTTTAGGCTAAAACGGCGTAATGTGTGCTTTTTATCGCTAACAATATCTTCTAATTGTGAAAGCGCTTCTGACAAAGCAAACAAGCCAATCAAAACAGGAATGATGCTAATACCACTGTGTAAATCCAAAATATCAAAGGTAAAACGAGGAACACTATTAATAGGATCTAAGCCTATGGTGGAGACAAGCAAGCCAATCATGCCCGCCATCAAACCCTTTAGAATGTTATTCCCTGAGATACTGGAAATAATGGTGAGACCAAATAAAGCCAGAGCAAAATACTCAGGTGCATTAAAGCGTAATGCAAAGCTTGCCAAGATAGGTGCAAATGCAATCAGTAGAACGGTACTGATCATACCACCAGCAAAAGACGACACCGCAGAAATACTTAGCGCTCGTGCTGCTTGGCCATTTTTCGTTAGGGTATAGCCATCTAAAACACTGGCTGCCGATGCAGGAGTGCCGGGGGTATTCAATAAAATAGCCGCAATTGAGCCACCGTAAATGCCCCCAATATAGACACCAATTAACATAACCAGAGCGGGAGTTGAGTCCATGCCAAAGGTAAAGGGGAGTAGTATCGCTACTCCCATAGTGGCAGTTAAACCCGGCATAGCACCTAGAATAATGCCGCCAACGACACCAAATAACAGCACGGGAAAGACATCAAAACTCAGCGCGGTAAGCAGCCCATTTAATAAATGTTCAATCATAATTTAACCTGTTATGGTTCCTTCAGGGAGAACCACATAAAACACATTGGTAAAGACGTAATAGACAACCGAGGTGAACACTAACGCCGTGACGTAATACCAAACATTCTTGCTTCGAAAAAAGAACAAATAGACAAGAAAAGCCAGTAAAGTTGAGATCAGATAACCAAATAGATAAATGGCTACTGCATAAGAAACAATGAATACAGCACCGAACAGAGAGTACTTGTTAAATCCAGCCCCTTGATTTGATTGCACTTTCCCTTTCAAACACTCACCAACAATCAGCGCCAAACAAATAATAATTTGCAAAACCGCAACGGCATTTGGAAAGAATGACGAGCTAATACTCGAGTCCTGATACAAGGGTGTTGGAAATTGGCTGGTTAGAAACAGCACAATAACACTCAGTATGATCATTACTATGGGAACAAAGAGGTTTTTTACCTTCATATTTATCGCCTAAATCACAAAAACCGCCGCTTTTAAAAGAGCATGAGAGTAGCTCAGCTCTTCCTTAAGCGACGGTTCCTGATGGTCATTACATTACTTAATCAAAACACCTAGGTTTTTCGTATCTGTTGCAACAAATTCAGTGAACTCTTTTTCATCTAAGTTATGAATTGTCATAGCACCTTTCTGCATGAAGTTTTTAAAGTCTTCAGAAGACATGATGCGATCGAAAGCTTTACCTAATGTACTGATGATAGCGTCTGGAGTGTCTTTTGGAGCACCAATTCCGCGCCAAGTACCTGTCGATACATCAACACCTTGCTCTTTTAGAGTCGGTGTATCAGGAAGGAAAGCGATACGCTCTTCAGACATAATACCCAAGGCTTTTAACTGACCCGCTCTAATTTGAGAAAGTGCTTCACCCGGAGTCACCATAGTGACTTGAGTATGGCCGCCCAATACAGAAGGGATAGCTTCTGACGCACCATTGTAAGGAATCGCATTAAGCTTGATTCCCTGATCTTTCTCTAGCGCCATCAAGTAGAAGTTTGGCTTAGCTGTAGACGCAAACTTAAGACCGCCGTCACGTTTTTTCGCTTCAGCAATTAAATCGTTAATATTATTGAATGGGCTGTCTTTGCTTACTAACACAACCGCTGGGTCAAGATTGACCATACGAATTAATTTAAAGTCTTCAGCATCGTGTTGCATCAAGCCCATCTGAGGCAAAGACGCGATTTCACGTGTGACAACAGTAAGAGTGTAGCCATCTGGCTTTTGTTGAGCACCAAAGCTCATACCAACTGCACCTGATCCGCCAGTACGGTTCATAACAATCATGTTACGGCCTAGCTCATCTTTAGCTGCATCGGCAATCGCACGACCAACAGAGTCTGTACCACCACCTGGGCTAAATGGCACAACCAGACGGATAGTTTTTGCAGGGTAATCAGCGGCAGAAACACCAGCAACGAAAGTGAATGCAGCAGCAATTAGCGTACTTTTAAGGATACTTTTCATACGGTTACCTTTATTTTTGTTTTTTATGACGTTTTCATTCGTGAGTACTAAGCGCTCTTTACCACTATGTTGGGCGTTAAAGCACTTAATGACTCCCCCCTTTCCCGATTGGCAACATGACGCATAAAGCGCTGCACGACACCTACAAAGAAAACGAATGATAAAATGAAATCTTCTCTTTAATGCTGTTTTTATCATATAAAAAACAGCATTAAGTGGAGATAATATAGTATATTTTTCGAAGAAAGGTATTAGCTATAAGTCTAATACCATTATAAAGAGGAGGAAGGGATGGGGGGATTAGCCTTTATACTGCTTCTGCAAACCCATTAGAAAGTTACGTAAGATTTGATCCTTACATTCGCAATATTGGCGGCTACCGGGTTTACGGAAGAAAGAGCTCAATTCATGCTTACTCAAATTAAACTCTGCTAGCTTCATCAACACCAATATATTTTCAGATTGCAGGTTTAAGGCGATTCTCAGCTTCATGAAAATAGCGTTATTTGTCAGACGCTTTTCAGGTTCTGGTTGAGCACCTTCGCGCTTTCCACGCTTAACATTGATAAAACCATTAAGAAAACTCGCCAACTCAATGTCTTGCATTTCTACATAACCTGTACTGTCTTCTTTTTTTAGCCACTCACTAACCTGTTGCTGACTCACAACACTGTCAGCAGCAGCAAAGATGTCGACAATAGCCAACTCTTTCAGGTCAAAGGTGTAACGTAAACGGCGTAGAACATCATTATTATTCAAAATAGTTTTCCATAGTTAAAAAGGACATTTTAGGTAATGCGGTAGCACCTATTATTACAACCACTGGTTTTCAATCACTTCATAGTGTCGTACGAAGGTATCTGGCTCTAATAAATAAAAATCATCTTCAGGGTAAAGTTTAGCCACACTGATATTTTCACCAGAAAACGCCACGATCACATCATAATTAATCCAATAGGTCACTAAAGTCACTTCCGACATGCCGTCTGGTAATTCCCTTTGAAAGATTTGTGCTCCTTTAAAGCCTGCTGTGCCCGAGGTGTCTTTAACGCCTGTTTGGTACAAATAATCAATAAAGCCTTGCACATGTTGTTTTGGACAACGGGCTTTCCATTCTCGTGCGATCATTTATTTATCCTTATGC
Organism: Marinomonas sargassi; assembly: GCF_025716875.1. Lineage (GTDB taxonomy): Bacteria > Pseudomonadota > Gammaproteobacteria > Pseudomonadales > Marinomonadaceae > Marinomonas > Marinomonas sargassi. Next base: position 758,300 of record NZ_JAOVZB010000001.1, read on the forward strand.
GATCCATTACTGGGAGGTTTACCCTTTATAGCCTAGCGCTTTTTGATTTGTCTGCCGTGATAGATGGCAAAACCTTGCTCCCTCAATAGGCGAGTATGACCACCTAAGGAAGCATCAATAATAGGCGGGTAACGTAAGAAGTCATTGGCTACAACAAACAGCTCTCCATTTAAGGTAAGGTGCTGTTTTACCGACATAAAGAAGCTTTCTGGAACACTGTAGTCTGTGCTAATGCCGGTATGGAAGGGCGGGTTAGTCACCACATAGTTAAAGCGGCCTTTCACATTCGTCAAACCATTAGACGCAACCAAAGTCAGAGCATCACTTGCCTGATTAGCCGCAAAAGTCAGCTCCGTTGCTTTTAACGCCAAAGCACTGTCGTCTAAGGCCGTAATGCGAGCACCTGTTTTGTTGTACAACCACAGCGCAATAATGCCGTCGCCACAACCAAAATCGAGTATTCGAGCATGGCTAACATCACTCATGAACCTGTGCTCATTCAGCTGATTGAGTAATAGGTTCGTACCTTTGTCCAGCTTACCGTGACCAAATACGCCGGGCAGGCTACATAGGGTAATGGTTTGTCCAGCCACTTCTTGCTGCCATGTGGTGACCCAGTCTTCAAAAACAAAAGGTTTAGCTGAGCCTCTTTTATAGCCAGTGTAGAGTAAGCAATGTTTCGCGCTATCCACTTTGCCGACATCATCAAGGTGAGTGGTTAGGCGCTTCATCGAAGACTTAACACCACTCTTGTTATCACCAACTAACCAGACCTGACCATTCTCTTTTAATAGAGGTAATGTCGCAGCCAATAAATAGTCGAGTAATTCTTTGGCTTTGGGCTGGTAAATAACAACGACATCGAACTCTGCACCATCTTCAATCGTCCATTGAGCAGTTAGTCGAAGTTTCTCTTCGTTAAACCCTGCTGCAGTTAATGCATCCGCACAGGTCTTAGATTGACACCAAGCATAAACATCCGCCTGTGAGCTAACCTCTTTCGGGTAAACGTCTTCTGGGTTAGCGAACAGGACTTTCCCCGTTAGCTCATCGGCATTACGGATTAATAATTGACTGGTAGAATTAAGGCTCATAATGGATGTCTAGCTCTTTATTAGTAAGGGTTACAGTGTTTGTTAATAGTGCATTTAATGGTGCAATATCTAAGTCGGGTTGAACTCTTGGATAACGGGGTGATTGCCTATCATTTAGCGTTGTTTGGTGCCAACCTTGAGTCAAATCAAGGAAGTCTTGGGCAAAGGTTTCCCCATGCTCTAGGCAGCCAGATAAAATGACATCCAGATAGCTTAGTACAATCGGATTGTTGGCATTAGGTGACACGACTTTATCTGTGTAATACACCCAGTATGTCCCTTCTGGAAGTGGAGTATCTTGATATTTTGCTAACTGATCAGAGCGAACCTCGCCTCTGTGGTAGCCTTTTTCTCTTTCATCAAAAAGGGGAAGTTGTTCGTAAGGCACCTCAATCAAGACACCATTACAGCTCTTTTCGGGAGCCTTAACAACGGCAACAGAGCTCATACCATAGCACTCGCTGATTAACGCCCAATGACGCTCAAATCCATGTAACTTCACAGGCCAAACCTGACCTGTCTCGCCGGTTTTAGCTCGACTTTCAGAACTAATAAGGCTGCCATAACCCAAAATAAAGTGTCTACTCTGTGTGCTCATTGCGTAGTCCAAAAAATAGTGCGGTCCGAAAATAGTGATGCCTAAATGAAGGAGAAGAGAAATCAAGTCCAATTGCGCGGCATAATAGCCTTTCGATCATGCCAGTACTAGCAAAGACCCTAAAAGTATCCCTGTAAAAGATATAAACAGCCTCTATTGGTCAATAACACAAGCAAACGACTTAGCTTGCAAATAATGGCCTGCTTGATAACGAGCATAAGAAGGGTAAGGACACAGAGGGCGAGTCAATCCAACCATTCGCTCAGTCAGTTCAGGGTTGTCGGCTCTGGCAGCCGCCACTACTGCATAAGGCGCCTGCTTTCTTTCTACCCAAGAAATTAAAGGGCTTAGCATGTCAAACTGGTCAGCCGATGTGCCTCCCTGACCGTGAGGCATTCCCGGCACTGGATATAAGCGAACAAAGTCCTTGGCTCCACCAGCAAGATTAAAATCTAGGTAGTCATACCAGCGTATTGTGTCCTTAACAGAAAAAACAGGGTCACTATTGCCATGAAAAACTATCATTTTTCCGCCGTTTTTGTGGAATTCTGTGAGGGATGGTTTTGCCGCATCTGGTGGTGACATAGCTTCCATTGCAGAATAGTGGAAGCGTGAGCTTTTTCGGTAAATTCTTGGTGTATCTTTATCAAAGTCAAAATCTAAAAGATATTCTTCTAAGGAAACTAGGTCATGGTCAAGTTTAGGGGAAGGTGAGGTGTAAAGGTGCGCTAGAGCCGTTGAGCCAAGTACCAAACCAAAAGGCTTTTCATACCATTCTGATATCTCACTTTCTATTTTCCACTGGCGCCAATTTTTCGAGCGTATCCCTGTGTCGTAAAGCCAATCCGTATATAAAACTTGCCCTTTGGAGTTACGAGGGCCTTGGTGCATTTTAGTCAGCGCGGAAATCTTATCTTGGGATAAACAATAGCGGTCAAAATCACCGGAACAGGCCAAGGCTTGAAGATTAAAAGCTTGTTGGCAGGCCGTTGTAGCAAAAATTAAGTCGTCGCTCATACCATCTAACGCATCACACTGATTTAATACGCTGCGTGCCACAAGCGCTAAGTCCCGCTCGCTTAAAGACTGACGAACATCCTTGTTTACTTGTTTCAAAGCTTGAACGTCCCAAGCATGTTGTAAAGCCGCTTTAGGGGCATTAAAACCAGGAGAACCGACTAAGAAACCGTCGAACATAATCGGATAACGAGATGCCATGACCATAGCCACTCGACCGCCATCAGATTGGCCAATACCGTAAGAGTGCTTAATCAGGGTTTGGTAGTAGCGCTGGATAATTAAACGCGCCACAGGGTTCACTTTTTCAACATAACGATAGGCGTGATCAAGTCGAGCTTCTGGATCAGCAGAAAACAACTCGCTGCCAAATAGTTTACCTGACTTTTGGGCATAATAGCCGCCATTACTAGAGACAACAGCAAAACCTTGATTGATCGCATATTGATAAGGCTGGAGACCTGTCACAGCGCCTAATGCAGGCTTTACTTCACCATACCGGCTTTCATTAAATTGATAGGCGTAACGCCCTTGCCAAAAGTTAGGTAAGCGTATTTCAAATTGAATGGAGTAAAAATATTTGTCTTCACTAGTACGTTGCGCCATGGTCCCTTTTACAAAGCAATAAGGGCTTCTTACGTCCTTATCAGCACCACGCATTTCGGTGGTGATTTCAACGTCTTCTGGCACACCTGCGGGCAATAGCCGACAATCGAATGCTTGAGCACTAGCGAAGTTCGCCCCAAGAGCGAGAATAAAACAGGTTAATACTATGAGCGAAGAGGAAAGGGCTTTCATTTACATCATCCTATTACGAGCATCACTCCAAATTTAAAGGAGAAATGACGCTTAAACTGCCTTGTCGTAGAGGCTCAAATAAATAGATACAAAATAGCGAATATTGCCGTAAATAGAAAGCTTAACTCAGTGCATTGATAGGAGAAATGAGTAACAGCTCTTTGATAGATCACTCAAAAAGCTGCTTTCAGGAAAATGGCAGTTAGTTGCTAACCATCGAGAAGTGATCAAATCGGCCTGTTGCTTCAGAATAAGCACCAAAGATCACCACACTTTCACTAGAGCCAGAATTAAATGACACAGCCACTTGTTTCCAAGGAGAAGGTTCCGCATCGGCATCAACCGGAACATAATCTGCAAGTTTGGTCGTGCCGTTAATCACCACACCTACTTGGCCCTTGCCTTTAATCCATGCGGTTAATGTGTAGTTGGTGTCTTCTTCTACCAAAACAACTTGTTCCATTTTGGCGCCAGCGCCTTCTAGTTTTGCCGAACGACTTCCATCGTAGGGCTCACCTGATATAGCAGAAGGATCTGTATCTTCCCAACCCGCCCAGCGATCCTCAAAACTTGGGTTTTCAATGGTCACACCCTCGGCATAAAGCGCTGAGGTAGCAAGGCCGCATAAGGCTGTCGTGCCAATCACTTTCAATATATTTTTCATCTTATTTTCCCGTATTATCTTTATTTTATGGGTATTAAAGCGCCTAAATCTTCACTAAAATGAAGCGCGCTGAAGGCTAAGGAAGGTACAATTAACCTCGCTCAAATATATTATTGTATGATCAAAAATTCAACAGCTTCATACCTCTAAAACCTCACCCCTAAAGATTCCTAAGGTCTTTTATGGATTACAGCTTACTCAATATCGCCTTACTTATTGGTACAGGGTTTATTGCTGGAATTATCAATACTCTCGCAGGCGGTGGATCGAACCTTACCTTACCCGCATTAATGGTGATGGGAATGCCCGCAGATGTTGCTAATGCGACCAATCGCGTGGGAGTGTTTTTACAGGGAATTTCCGCTTCATTGGGGTTCAAGAAAGCAGGCAAGCTTGATACAAACGATATTTTACCTGTCATGATACCGTCGTTAATCGGAGGCTTAGTGGGTGCTTTTGCTGCCAGCTATGCTCCCGAAGTATGGCTCAAACCATTGCTTTTAGGCGCAATGATTTGCATGACCTTAATTATGATCTTTCGTCCTAGCCTTATTGTTCCACCGGAGGGAACACAGCCTTTCAAGATCAAAGAAAAGCCAAGTGCATGGCTGACGCTATTTTTCGCAGGTGTATATGGTGGCTTTGTACAAGCTGGGGTTGGCTTTATTCTCATTGCCGCGCTAGCGGGCACTTTGCGCTACGACCTAGTTCGTACTAATGCTCTTAAGATGATCTGTACTATGGGCTTTACCGCATTAGCATTAGGCGTTTTTATTTGGAACGATCAAGTATTGTGGCTTCCCGGATTAATCCTTGCCTGTGGCACCATATCGGGCTCTTATATTGCGGTAAAACTGGCGATAAAAGCCCAACCAAAGCACCTCAAATGGTTTCTTTTTATTATGACAGTATGCGGAAGCATAGCGGCACTAAGCAGCACATGACTATGTGCTAGGAGACTATGTATTAGGTGAGTACTAACTAGCTATGCGCTTCCACTCAATGGTCATGCTTTTCTCGTTCAATGAATCTATATAGGCATCTGGAATAGGGGATGACCAAGATTTGTTCTTCACCACCGCTTGATAAGGCCCTCGCTTATCATGGGAGTCAAAGACAAAGTAAAATTCAACGTGAGATCCATCGGGTAAATCTGACGACAGGCTAATGGATTTAGCGCCTAAATTGGAACCAATATGGTCCGTTGACGAAGCTGGCGACGGCAAGGCTTCTGTACCCATATGTTCACCGAATTGAAAACATCTATCGTGTGTTAATGCCGTAAGTTTTATCTGAGGCCAAATACAGTGGCGTAGAAATTGTTGGTCTGTATAACGCCCATTTTTAGCTGCCTCAACAAAACCTAGCATAGCCCCTTTGATAGGGGATATAGCGCCTCTTTTAATACCAAATAGACCCGCTAATAAGAGCTCACAATGGGAAGGAAAATCTCGAATAACATGCGCTTTAAAGTCTGATGATAACCACTCTTCGACTATTGCTTTCTCTCGCATACTCACCACAGAGTCCGCATCTCGACAAATAACCACAGCCACTTCTTCGTCATCTAAAGCCAAGAATCGCCACATGGTTCCAGGTAAAGGCCGAAAGTCGCTCTCAACTAAAACGACTTCCGCTTTCTCTGCAACTAATCGACTTTGAACCTGCTTAGGGACACTCTCATCAATATAAAAACGACAGATAAAGTCAGGGAAAATTTGCTGTACAGCTTTCACATTTAATATGGCGTTTTCACAATATCTTGGACTAGCACCAAATAACGAAAAACTGAATACCTGCTTTTTCCCTAAAGAGCTTGAAGCTTCAAGCAACTGAAAGCTTTTCGCTCCCTTCATAGCTAAGCTGTCTTTCGCTTGTAAACACTTTTTTCCATAGTAATGGCTTTTCTCTACATCGCCATGGATACCATACACTTCCGTTAGGTTTTCAAGAGTCGGAACGTCTAACTGACCTATTTGTTTAAACTTAGCTAAAGCAAGTTCAGACACACTAATCGCTTCGTCCAGCTGGTTGAGCTTGTACAGACAAAGGCCTTGCAACTGCAGACTACGGGGGTCATGGGTCAGATTATAGATTTTTTTGTAGGCCTGAAGAGCCGCTTGATACTGGTGGACTTTTAAGTGATGAGTTGCTTCTTTTAACAGGGCTGAAAAGCGCTGCTTATTCTTATGATTTAGCTTTTTTAGGCTCATATTTTCCCACTAGTAGGCTCGGACAAACTGGCCGCATTTCGATCATCTCAAAGAGCCTTAAAGAAACAACCAAGAAAACAATTTAATGACTCCATACACAATGGCTAGCAACTCTAAAAAGGTACACTTTATATAAGCTATCTATATTACAAAAACTTCACTACCCTAGAAACACATAAAATGGACCATATGGAAACACAAAAATGACATAACGTACGCTTTCGCTACAACATTCAATAAGTATTAACTATGTGGATAACTTTGTTAAGAAAATTAAAGCTTAAAAAATAAATTAAAATATCAGCTGCAAATCTGAGTACACTGTGATTAATAAATCTTAATCCGCTATTAATTACGAATAAAGCCTTATTGTTTGTGCCCTCAGTCAAAGCTATCCACTCCGCAATGAAAAAACACTGAAAACCACACATATCCATCAATCATAAAAAATCAATAAAAGACAACAACTTAATATCTAAATTTGCTTATTTTTTAATCATAAATTATGTGACTAGCTCCAAATAACCTCAAAGTAAGATTAAACAAGCTCTGTGTTTAGAAAAGAGACAAACATCGTTGAAAAGAGTAACTAATTACAATAAACCAAATTCTGTAACTAAATGCTCTTAAGATAGAGGAAAACACATTATCTGGGGATAATTCCCAAAAAAAATAAAATAAGGTAGTACTTACTTCTCTTGGAGCCAAGAATGAGCATAGGTATTAGTTCAATGTATCCCCATAATATCTAAGTATCTATGGCCGAGACTTAAAGCCACACATGCGAAAAAACACTTCGTAAGCAAAGGTAAATACTCTACTATTGTCGGCCTTGCACATAACTATTTGGCTCCAAGCGTCATGACAACACTTTCACCTATAGAGCATTTTCCTACTATATTTTCAAACCTAAAAAAGCTGGCTCAAGGAACCCCTTATCCAAGTCTAACTGTGCGCCTTCAAGCACTGACTTGTCTTCAAGAAGCTCTATTACGTCATGAAACTCCCCTGCTAAATGCCCTACAAAAAGACTTTGGCAATCGAGCTCATGAAGAGTCACGTATTCTTGAACTTATCCCTCTCTTAGGAGAGATAAAGCATGCTAAGAAGAATCTCAAAAAATGGATGAAGCCGACGAAAAGAAACATTCATATCAGCGCTTTTCCAGCGACAGCTAAAGTGGTTTATCAACCCAAAGGGGTTATTGGTGTTATTTCACCATGGAATTATCCAGTATTACTTAGTCTCGGACCTTTAGTAGGCTCATTGGCAGCAGGAAACCGCACCATGATTAAGGTGTCTGAACTCTGCCCCGAAACCAATAAAGTGCTTAAAAATATTTTGAATGCCGCATTGGGAGAGAAGTGGGTGACTTTAATAGAAGGAGAAGTTGAAGCCGCAAATGCATTCAGCTCTCTACCTTTTGATCACTTACTATTTACCGGCTCTACCTCGGTTGGCAAATTGGTGATGAAAAATGCCACTTCAAATTTAACTCCTGTCACCCTAGAACTAGGCGGTAAATCGCCGTTGATTGTAGCTCCTTCTGCGAATCTAAAAGACACCGCAGAGAAAATCATCTTCGGAAAAATGCTCAACGCAGGCCAAACCTGTGTCGCGCCCGATTATGTATTTTGCCATCAAGATCAGAAGCAAGAGCTGATAAAGCATATTCGTCATGAATTAGCTATTTGCTACCCAAATGGCACTCAAGATACTAATTACACTAGCATGATTAATGCGCAACAGATGGACCGTTTACAAGGCTATTTGACCGAGGCAAAAGCGGCAGGAGTAACCTGTGAGAACTTGATGGAGCAGGATGCAATTGGCGAAACACAGAATAAACTAGGGTTACACATAGTAGATTCACCGATGGATGAGCTCAGTGTCATGCAAGATGAAATCTTCGGACCTCTTCTACCTATATTGACCTATACGGATATAGAACAAGCTTTTACCTATATGAAAGGTAAACCTAGGCCTCTGGCCATGTACCTATTTAGTCAGAACCAAGAAGAACAAAAATATTGTGAAGAGCAAATGATCAGTGGCAGTCTCGTCATCAACCATACTCTCATTCAAGTTGCTCAGCCGGACTTGCCTTTTGGTGGTATTGGTACATCTGGTATGGGGCAATACCACGCAGCAGAGGGTTTTCGGACTTTTTCACATGGCAAATCTGTTTTAAATAAAAGTCACTTATTCAATACTATTCGAATGTTAAGGCCACCTTATGATCGCCCCGTGCATAAATGGTTAAAGAAGTATTGGCCCTTCTTATAAATAGAGTAAAAAGTAAGTATCTATTCACTTATCTCACAGTCTTTCAGCCATGCTCTTAAAGCCGTCACGATTTTTTCCATAGTCGCCTCGTCAGTGCCACTAAAACCCAATACAAAGCCATATCTTGCTACGGCCGTGCCGGAATAGTGGGATGATAAAGTAGAGAGTCGTATATCTTGATACGCAAGCTGCTCGGCAACATAGGTATCCGGAGCTATTTGATTAGAATAAGCTGCATCAAGAACAGCCAGTAACTCAGCTTTAAACTCAATTAAAATATGCATACCACCACGAGTTTTTTTCCAAACAAACCACGGTTCTAAATGCTCATCTAAAAGGCTTAGCAGCACGTCTCTTTTTAATCGATATCGCCTACGCATTCTATTGATATGACGATCGAAACTACCTTGCAACATAAAATCAGCAACCGCAGGTTGAATAGGCAAAGAAGCCGATGAGCCAAGTGTTCTTTGAGTGCTTTTTAATACCTCAATATGACGGGTTGGCACGACGATAAAGCCCATCCTTAAACCACGAAATAACACTTTCGAAAAGCTCCCAACAAAGAACACTTTATCACGAGCTTTATCATACAAACTGGCCGCCTGCATAAGAGGCACTTCACTACGCCCTTGATATATAAACTCATTGTCATAATCATCTTCTATTAGCCACCAGTTGTGGGATTCAGTCTGTAGTTTTTGCAGCCACTGCTGCCTTCTTTGTGGGCTTAAACTGGTTCCCAAAGGGTAATGTCGATTCGGTGTCACTACTGCCGCATTCGATTTATTTTCCTGTTGAGGAATACACATACCCTCTTCATCGACCTCTAAATAATTGGGTGATTGTTGAGAGAATATTTCTCTGATAGGGGGGTATGTGGGCGACTCTAACCACCAAGCGGGTTCTCTATTCTGTGAAGACTCAATACGAGATAAAGCATGTTGAAGTAAGACTAAGGAGTCACGATTACCAGCCGTGACTATAATCTGCTCCCCATGACATTGAAGCCCACGCACTCGATACAAATATTCCACAATGGCTTCTTTTAGAGCGGGATAGCCAGTTGGGTAGCCACCTTGCAACAAAGCTAAGTCTGGCGTTAACCAGCTCCGTCTCATGCTTGAAGCCCACTCTTTGGTTGGGAACTCGGTAACATCAACCCCAGCATCAAACATCAAGGAAGCAGGCTTTTTAGGCTTTTCTAGGTGTGGAATATTCTGCGTATTCTTCTGAATTTTTCGGTTTACCATTGGCAAACTAGAAACAAATACGCCTCTCTTTGCTTCGCTCACCAGCACGCCCTCAGCAATCAGCTGATCATATACCCGCGATGTGGTGCTACGTGACACTCCTAATGAGGTGGCCAACGAGCGAGATGAAGGGAGTTTATCTCCTGAGGATAACTCCCCAGACTCAATACTTGCCTGTATTTGCAAGATGAGTTGTTGGTAAAAAGGGGCACCATTCTCTTCAAGAGAAAAGCGCAAACTTGCAATGGCGTGCTTCAAATCTGGCCTGCTAATTTATATAGAAACTGGATATTTATATAAATACCAGATGTTCTTACTATGGGTAAATAGTAGAGCAGGAGAAAGTCCAAAATGATTGAAAGTGTAAACAATCACAACCTTGATGACATATTGCCTTTGATTAAGGCATATCAGGGCTTTTACAAAATAGACAATATATCTGATTCAAAGAACAGAGCCTTTTTTGAGCAATTCAGTGAAACAAGCTCTCTTGGCTGTCAGTTCCTTTATCGCCAAGAAGGCAAGGTCGTTGCTTTTGCCACTGTCTACTTTTCTTATGCGTCTAGCATCATTTCCAAAGTCGCAGTGATGAACGATGTATTCACTCTAGAAGGTTATCGCAGTCAAGGTATCGCCAGAAAACTCATAGAGCATTGTTGGCAATATGCTCAAGCAAATGACGCGGTACGGTTGCAGTGGGTTACGTCACCTAAGAACAGCGCAGCGAAGAGACTTTATGACTCAATGAAAACGAATCAAAGTAACTGGGATTTTTATACCTACTCTGGATGAATTAATTATTTTGTATCTAATAAGGGAAGAGACATGATTACTATTAGAGAAGCAAGCATAGAAGACTTAAACGCTGTTGTTGCCATATTTGAGCAATATAGAAGCTTTTACCAACAAGAAAGCAATCTTATCGGCGCAACGGACTTTATTAGAAGCCATATAGAAAAAGGTGAATCAACCATTTTTATTGCTGAAAGCAGCGACGAAAACACCACTGAAGGCAAGAATATTGCTGGCTTTGTGCAACTTTACCCACTGTTCTCCTCCACAGGAATGAAAAAGCTTTGGCTACTCAATGATTTATTTGTCGATGCAAACTACCGCAAGCAGGGCATTGCAGAGCAATTAATCACAGCAGCCAGAGAGTTGGCCGTCCGCACATCGGCTCGTGGGCTTATGTTAGAAACCTCTGCCAGTAACCTGCCAGCACAAGCACTCTATGAAAAAGTCGGTTTCACAAAAAGCCAAAGCGTGTATTACGAACTGGATATCTAAGCTTTCGTTTTAGAAAAGGAATGAGAATATGAGTGAATCATTAGAAAAAACCCAGTTAAGTAAAGTGAAAAGGGGAGCTAAAAGAGCTCTTTATGACAAAGCAACCGCCTTTGATATTATTGATTCAGCACTGATGTGCCATATTGCACAAACTCAAAATGGACAAGCTTTTGTAATACCCACTTGCCATTGGCGAGAAGGTGATTACCTATATTGGCATGCCCACTCTCAGGCGAGAAACATCCGTGGGGTAATCGGTGAACCAGAAAAAATATGCATTAATATCAGCCTTTTAGACGGCTTGGTTATGGCACGCTCCGCATTCCATCACTCTGTTAATTACCGATCAGTCACCTTGTTCGGAGTACCAGAACTTATCGAAGATAAAGCAGAAAAGATTCGCCACTTTGAGCTCTTTATGGACAAGGTAAGTCCTGGCCGTTGGCAGGAATTAAGGCCAGTCAATGATGCAGAAGTGAAAGCAACCGGATTAGCTCGTATCAAAATAGAAGAAGCATCCATCAAAATGCGTGCTGAGCCTCCAAAAGACGACCCAGAAGATTATAACTGGCCAGTTTGGGCAGGAGTTATCCCGTTGCAACGCTCATGGGGAGAAGCTGAAACAGACCCACTACAAAGTGAGTCATACATTACTCCCAACACCCCAAGTGCTTTTTGAGCAAAGCCGTTAAGCAAAAGTAAAACTATGCACTTAGCTTAACGGCTGCTCTACTTTATTGACAGTTAACTCTTCTCAGCTAATTTACTACTCAATTTCTGTACCCATGGACCAAAAAGAAAAGCAACTGCACCCGCTACAGGCCAAGCTAACAACCATGCTTTTAGCCAGAAGCTAATAAAATGCTCAGCCATTCCCACATTTATCACAGTTACCCAACCAGAAACGATCAATGACATAATACCTGACATCAATATGGCGAAATATACTCGTAATTTCATAGCTTTTTCCTAGGTTTCAGTTCGGTAAAGTAGAACAAGGATAAATTATTGTTTCCGGCTTCATAAAAGTTAAAAACATGATTAAATACCCAATCAAGGGTGGGACTTTACCTCTGTAAGCCTAATAACACTAAGGTTTCTTCGACATTTACTGAACACTTTCACTTTTATTAAAGGATTTATATGGAAGCTCTACTCTGGTGGCAATATGGCTTAATCGGCATCATCTTTATTTGGAGTGGCTTTGTTCGAAGTGGGCTAGGTTTTGGTGGTGCTGTCCTTTCATTACCTTTTCTTTTATTAGTTGAAAATGATCCTTTGCTCTTCTTACCTATTATTTCCATCCATCTGCTCATATTTTCTAGCTGGATTGCTATAAAAGGCGCTAGATCAGCCAAAAAAGAAGCGGCTGTAGGGCAATCTGATAGCAGCAGAGCCGAGGGAAATATTGATTGGCGCTATCTAAAAAAAGCGTTAAAAATCATGATTATTCCTAAGCTTATTGGGGTATTTGGTTTGTTAACTTTACCTAACGATATAGTGACAGGAGTGATTTTTGTCATAGTCGCTGTCTTTGCTGTTTCTTACATCATAAACAAGCCATTTCAGTCCAATAACAAAGTGTTAGACACCACCTTCTTGATGCTAGGTGGTTATGTTAGTGGCACCTCGTTAATTGGCGCACCACTTATCGTCTCTGTGTTTGCAACCAAAGTGGCTCGTCACCAACTAAGAGACACTTTATTTGTCCTCTGGTTTATCCTAGTGATGATCAAGATGTCATCTTTCCTGATTGCAGGCATCGACTTACAACTTATTCACCAATTGTGGTTACTGCCTTGCGCCCTCATAGGCCATGTTTTTGGGCAACGTCTACATGAAAAGATCAAGCAAGCGGAAACACCGGTATTCTTCCAATACATAGGCGTCGCTTTATTAGTGGTTTGTAGTTTTGGAATGTATTCGACGTTTTGGTTATAAATAATGAGATACTCAGCACTTACAAAGTATGGTCAACGCCTTATTACAAGGCTGTAGCGAAAAGCTGTATCCGGCGTTGATTTTACTTTGACACTCTTTAGCAAAAGAAAAATCTATTACTCCTTAAACCAAACACCGTTTTTCATATTCTTCTGGTAGCACCAGTACAAGGTTAGCCCTCTAGCGGTAAAAAGCGCTGCTTGGCTTAGCCAGAGCCCGTGATTCCCCAGCCCTTGGGACATAAACCAAACAGGGAAAAAGACGCCTATTACACAAACTACCATGGTGTTTTGCATTTGTTTGACGCTGGTTGTACCAATGAAAATACCATCCAACATATAAGACCAAACACCTAACAGAGGAAAAAATATTAACCATATTAGATACAGATTAGCTTCATTGCGGACACTTTCTACATTGGTTAGCAAATTAATGATGAATGGGCCAAATAGCCAAAATATCATTACCAGTAAGCCTGAAGCGAACAAAGCCCAGTAGGTTGAAAGCTTAACGATTTTAGAAAATAGTTTCTTATCTTTTCGGCCGTATGCCTCACCACATAAGGCTTCTATAGAAAATGCAAAGCCATCTAAAGCATTGGAAATAATCATTAAGAAGGTCATTAATACGGCGTTCGCTGCCAATATAGAGTCTCCTTGGCGAGCGCCTTGAGCAGTAAAAAACAACATCACCAGTAAAAGTAAAATAGTACGCACAAATAGATAGCGGTTTACTTGTACTAATTCCACATACTCTCGCCACTTCATTAATACAGAAAGAGGCACACTGCCTGAAAAGCCCTTAAGCTTATACCAAGCTAATAAGCCTGCTAGAGCTACTCCTAAATAATGAGAAATAACCGTGGCCCATGCCACACCATCACTCGCCATGCCTAAACCATAGACAGCGTAGTAATCTAATAGCATATTGGCGACGTTTATCACCAAGAGCATCCATAACGCTCCTTTGGAGTACTGAATACCAAAGAACCAGCCAACAATGGCATAGCCAGCTAATACGGCTGGTGCACTAAAGATACGAATTTCACAGTACATTCGTGCCCACGGCTCTACTTCAACACTGGGCTCCATTAAATAAATAGCCACATTAATCAGTGGTTCTCGAAAGAGAATGAGTAAAAAGCCAATACTCAGTCCCATGATGATGGACTGTAAAAACAGCTCTCGTACTCGCCTTTCATCTTTCTGACCTAAAGCTTGAGCCGTGAGACCCGTCGATCCCATGCGCAAAAAACCAAATGCCCAAAATATAAAACTGAATATGCTGGCACCAATGGCGACAGCAGCAAGATGCATCGCGGTACCGAGGTGGCCCACTACGGCGGTATCCACTAAACCCAATAAAGGCGTCGTAATATTGGACACCATAGGAGGCCAAGCCATCTGCCAAATCTTAGTATTTAAGCGAATATTGCGTCGATATGCGGAGAAAATGCTATTTTGAAAGAGTTTTTTCAATTAATGGCTCTCTGAATAAAAATTCGTTTTTGTGGATAACACACCACTTAGGAAACATTACCGAAAATATAGAATGTGGGAAATTATATCGCTTATTCACATGTACAGCTTGTTTTCTGTCGGTTTTCTTCACTTTCTCAGGAGAAGTAGCATCTAATTGAAAATTTCTTGCACTTTTGTGGGTTTTATCCACATATCGAAAAATGTAATTTGAAGAAAATTACAGGCACTAAAACATTGGATAAGTGACGTTTTTTTCCACAAGTAGCAACACAAGCAATGAATTTTGCTAAACTGCCACTAATTTTGATTTTGGAGAAAACTATGAAAATTCTAACTAAGAAAACAAAACCTTTTATTGAAGGCCTAGCAGTAGGTTGTATTTTCGTGACCATTACTATGATATTTGCCCTGCCTATGTATATGAGCCTTATTATTGGTGCTTTGGCAACAGTAGGTGGTTATAGAAATTCAGTAAAAATGGACGAAGCGGCTCTAGCTAAAAAACGCCAACACGAGCCTGATAATGAAAAGTAACCCAGTCTACGGGGAAGGTGACGCTACGTTACAAGCCGTTGGGGGATTAACAGGCCTACAAAACCTTGTTGAAACTTTTTATCGCTTGATGGAACACACAGAAGCATACCGACCTCTGTTTGATATGCATCCAGAAGACACAAAGTTAACTATTAATAAGCTAGTCGCTTTTTTATCTGGCTGGATGGGTGGCGAACGTCTCTTCGCTAAAACCTACGGAAAAATTCACTTACCACAGGCTCACGCCCACTTAATCGTCACCGAAAAAGAAAAAGCCATGTGGCTAAACTGTATGAGCGCAGCACTGGATGAATGTGGCTACTCACAAGAATTAAAAGATTACCTCCTTCCACAACTGGAATTCCCTGCCGAACGTATTCGCCAAGTAAGCACGATTAAAAATAGCCTCTAATCACTTCATTCCACGGTTTTGGTGACCTTGATACCTAGCCGCTTTGCTAAGCGTGCTAGGTTGGCTCTATCCATCGACAAATAATGGGATGCTTTACTCCAATTCCCATCCGCTTTCTTTAATGCGGCTAGAATCATTGTTTTTTGATAAGACTCTGTTTCTAAACGAAAATTTATTTTTTCTTGTTCTATAAATAAAGGCTTTTCTGATTTTTGTTTCTGTTTACTCTCATTTCTATCTATCTGTAACCCTACAATATGTTCAGACATGATAGTGGTAATGCCTGTGGGAGCTTCAGCTTTAGCAAATAGCGATGCCCGCGATATGGTGTGCTCCAATTCACGAACATTACCAGGCCAGTGATAGCCCTCTAACAATTCAATAGCTGAACTCGAAACAGTTAATTGTTGTAAGCCCAGCTTGCGCCGAAAGCCTTCAGCGAAAAAGCCCACTAGAAGAGGAATATCGCCTGTACGTTCTCGTAGAGCAGGGACTTGAATTGGAAATACACTAAGGCGATGAAATAAATCTGCACGAAAGCGCTTTTCGTTTACTTCCGTTTCTAGGTGTCGGTTTGTTGCCACTATAATTCGTACATCAACTTTACGAACTTGATCTTTACCAACAGCTTGAATTTCTTGGTTCTGAATCGCTCTAAGCAGCGAGCCTTGAACCTCAATGGGGAGCTCACCTATTTCATCTAGAAACAGTGTCCCACCATCTGCCAACAGAAACTTACCTTGCCTATCACTATTAGCCCCTGTAAATGCCCCTTTAACGTGACCAAATAGTTCACTTTCAATAAGATTATCAGGTATAGATGCACAGTTAACATAAACCATAGGTGCAGATGAACGATTTGACTCTTGGTGTATCTTTCTGGCCACCAGCTCTTTCCCGACACCCGTTTCACCTTCGATGAGAATGGCCAAATCAGAAGCCGCAACTAGGTCAATCACTTGATTTAGGCGGCTCATAGCATCACTTTGCCCAATCATTTCACCGCCGTCTTTGACGCGAACTTGCTCATTCATAGCAGCAAAAACATGCTGAGCACGTAGATTATTGTCTTCAAGTTTTTCCATCAACATGGCTGTGTTCAAGGTTATCGCGGCCATGGTGGCAATCACTTCCAAGGTTCTGGAGTATATATCTTCAAAAACACCGGGAGTAACACTGTCTAACGTGACAACACCAATTAATCGCCCCTCAATATGAAGCGGGATGCCCATACAAGAGTGTACTTTTAGGTGCCCCTCATGCCCTAGCACCATGCCATCATAGGGGTCTGGCAAACTGGAGTCCGATGGAAAACGAATTGGGTAATAAGCTTCACATATAGCTTTGAATCTAGGGTGTTCATCTATGATAAAGCGTCGTCCCATTAGGTCATCAGATAAACCTTTTTGAGCAAGTGGCGTTAATACACCATGACTGTGAACAAGCAAAACCACTGCATCACAATTTATTGCGCTACGAATAGCATGAATAAGTTCTGAAAAACGGTTTTGCTGTGTTACGGCACTAGCAAGGTCTAAGGCAAAACTAAGTAAAGCATTATTAGAAATTTGACTCATCTCAAGACTCCATAGAAGACAAGGTCATTTTGACACATAAAAATTTTTTTGACTCTTATTTTGTCTAAGTCATAATGACTCAAATAGATTTACAAATAACTAAGCTATTGTTTTATATGTAAATTTTATTTGGCACAAACTTCGCTATATAGATGGTATCTATTTATTCTTTACTTGAGGAGCGGCCATGCTATCCCAACAACATATTGATACCGTACGATCTACTATTCCTTTACTTGTCTCAGCCAATACCCTTATTACAGAGCACTTTTATAATCGTCTGTTCACACATCACCCTGAGCTGCAGAATATATTTAACATGAGCCACCAAAGCACAGGCCGCCAGCCAACCGCTTTGTTTAATGCTATCGCTGCATACGCTACGCACATTGATAATTTAGAAGTGCTTACCAGTGCAGTGATGCGCATTGCCCACAAGCATACTAGTTTCAATATTCAACCCAGCCAATACGATGTTGTCGGCCACCATTTGATAGAGACTCTACGCGAGCTTGTGCCAGGCGCCTTTACCCCTGAAGTAGAAGAGGCGTGGACTGCAGCCTATCAACAACTCGCCAATATTTTCATTAAGATTGAAGGGGACTTATATAAACAAAATGCTAATGAGCAAGGAGGCTGGGAAGACTTCAGAGCATTTAAGGTGATCTCTAAAACACCAGAGTCTGAACGAGTAACCAGCTTTGTTCTTGCACCTGTGGACGGGAAAAAAGTAATAGATTATAAGGCTGGTCAATATTTAGGTATAAAGATAAAACCGAAAGATAACGAATTTGAAGAAATTCGCCAGTACTCTCTTTCCACTACAGCAAACCAAGAAACTTACCGTATTAGCGTTAAACGTGAATCAACAGGTCAAATCGCCGGTATCATGTCAAATTACTTGCACGATCAAGTTAATGTTAGCGATACCATTGAGGCTATGCCGCCTGCGGGCGACTTCTGTTTTGAAGACAAACAACAGCCTGTTGTTCTTATTTCCGGTGGTGTTGGCTTAACCCCTATGCAAGCTGTGCTAGACACATTAGCGAAACAGCAATATGCCCAACCAGTTCATTACTTACATGCTTGTCCCAAAGCTAGCCACCACTCTTTTAAAGAGCATGTAAACAATCTAAAGAGCTCATTAGACCTTAATATACAGACTTGGTATGAACAACTAGATGATGATCAAGAAGGTGTGTTTGAAGGGCAAATGGTATTAGAGCCCATTAAAGATTCTCTCCCGTTAGAAACAGGGGACTATTACCTCTGTGGACCTATTGGCTTTATGATGAATGTTAAACAGCAACTGCTAAGCCTAGGTGTCAGTGGAGAGCGCATCCATTATGAAGTATTTGGCCCACACCAAGACGTTTAAACCCTTTTACTTTAGGGGGCTTCTTTAAAAGGTAACAAAGCGTGGGTATCTTTATGATACTCACGCACTGCTTGAGCCTCTTCCTCGCAGAAGCGCGCAATAGCGTGTCGAAAACCTTCATGTTCTATGTAATGAATACTATGGCTAAAAACAGGTTCAAAGCCTCGCGCTATTTTGTGCTCGCCTTGAGTACCTGGGTCAAAGTGCTGTAAACCTCTCTCTAGACAGAACTCTATTCCTTGGTAATAGCATGCTTCAAAGTGCAGGCAATCAATTTCTTCCACGCACCCCCAATAACGGCCATACAGTGACTTATCATCAAAAAAACACCAAGAAGCCGCAATGGGTTCGCCTGAGCGGCGTGCTTGTACCAGCAAAATTTGCTCCCCCATGCTGTCCACTAGCTGTTGAAAGAAGGCCAAAGAAAGGTAGCCTTGCTGACCTCGCTTTGCGTAAGTGGATTGATAACACTGGTAAAAAAATGCTATCTCTTCTTCCGTTAATTCACTGCCGAGCTTCCTATCGAGGGAAATACCCTGAGCCAATACTTTCTCACGTTCTTTTCGAGCAGATTTTCGCTTCCGACTGGAAAAATGGGAAAAGTAGTCAGCCATATCCTTATAGTCACGATTAAACCAATGGAATTGACAAGATATACGATGTAGAAAGGACTCATCCTTTGCGAGAATTTCTGCTTTATCCCCTTCAGAAAAGAGTAAATGCCAACTAGAAAAGCCTCTTTCTTGATTGGCTTTTGTAATTAGATCTGCAAGCGATGGGTACAGATGCAGCAAAAGTTCTGCTTCTTCTTGATGCTCTTCTAAACGCGAGAATATTCTTGGCCCAGTAACAGGGGAGTAGGGCACCGCCCAAATACGCTTCGGGTAATACTGTAGACCATGTTGCTGATAGGCATCAGCCCATGACCAATCGAAGACAAATTCGCCTTGAGAGTGGGTTTTTAAATAGGTTGGCGCAATAGCAATAGGAGTATCGTCATCATCAGTTACTAACAAATACTCTGGATACCAGCCGGTACCGTCACCTAAACATTGGCTTTGCTCGAGTGCTTTGTGGAAGGCCAACTGGGCAAATGGGTAACTGGTTTTACCAATAGCAGCTTGCCATTGAGCCTCACCTATTTGATCCAAAGAGCTAAACCATTGTGCCTTCATAACTTTTTTACCTAATCTAGGGAAGGTGCGAATAAGCCTTCTGAGTTTCAGTCTTATCAGTGAAACGGTCTATTAAGGCAAGAGTGAGCAGGAATGTTAATACCTTTCTATCACTCTTAACACAGAGAGGCCGTTTTTCTGAAAGACCCGAAGGACGTGGGCTAAACACTTTTTATTCTTTGTTAAGCCTCTTGCCAATATGTTCAATATTGGACGGCGAATCTTGCCTCGAATAATAAAGGTTTATCCACACGCTGAAACCAGTGGACTTGTTCATACCTTCCCTAGGCTTCTAGTTGTTGACGCATACTCGCTAACAAGGAGGCAGTATCTGGTTGCACATTCCGCCAGATAGAGAAGGACTCCGCAGCTTGACCGACTAACATCCCCAAACCATCCGTACCTGTTGCTCCGTGGTCATCTGCCCACTGCAAAAAGATAGTTCTACCTTTACCGTAGGTCATGTCATAACACCATGTACTTTCATTAGCGAGCTCATCTTTCAGTGGCGGTAGGCTGCTTGAGCGGCTGGCTGTCGTGCCATTGATGATAATATCAAAGGCTCCTTCCAAATCTTCAAAAGAAGAAGCAAGACAAGAAAACTTTTCTGCAAGGGCTTCTGCTTTCGATACAGTTCTATTAGCAATGGTTACAGATAAAGGACTTTCATCTAAGACATTTTTTAGGATTCCTTGAACAGCGCCACCAGCACCTATTACTAAGACACGCTTGCCTTTCAAAGACTGCTGATTATTGTTTATGATGTCTGTCACCATACCAACACCATCCGTCGTATCGCCAAACAGCTCGCCATTTTCTTTGATCATTAAAGTATTTACGGCGCCAGCGAGTTCTGCTCTTTCACTTAACACATCGCACATAGCAAAAGCGCGCTCTTTAAAAGGCGAAGTTACGTTAAGTCCTTTACCACCTTTCGCAAAAAACTCACGTACTTGGTTTTCGAACTCAACATCGTCACCCAAAATACGGGTGTAGTTAATAGCCTGCTGAGTTTCTTTGGCAAAATGCATGTGAATATTAGGTGACTGACTATGGGCAATTGGGTTACCAAAAACGGCGTACTGGTCCAAAACGATTCCTCTTTTATTCTTTTTACTCATTCTCTTAAGAAATACCTCTTTAACGGTACCCCTTCTTATGATGCTTCTACAGGTCGCGTTATGCGCTCTAAGCTAGCCAATCTTTCGATGTTAGATAGTAATCCGTCAATTTAGACTCTTCGCTATTAGGGGCTATTGGGTATTCATATGTCCAACGCACTTCGGGAGGGAGAGACATTAAAATTGACTCAGTGCGACCTAAGCCACTTTGTAAGCCAAAATGCGTTCCTCGATCAAACACCAAATTAAACTCTACATAGCGACCCCGGCGATGCAGCTGAAAGTCTCTTTGTTGATCAGTAAATGGCAACAAGTGACGACGTTCTAAGATCGGCATATAAGCTTTGGTATAAGCATTACCAACGGATTCCACCATGGCTAAGCAGTGCTCAAAGCTGCCTTCATTAAAATCATCAAAAAACAAACCACCAATACCACGGGGCTCCCCACGATGCTTTAAATAGAAATACTCATCACACCATTTTTTGAATTTTTGATAATAACCTTGTCCATAAGGCTCAACAGCATCATGGGCAGCTTGGTGCCAATGGATACAGTCTTCATCAAATCCATAATATGGTGTCAGATCAAAACCACCACCAAACCACCATACAGGCTCCATGTCCTCTTTATAAACGATAAATAGACGAACATTCGCATGGGACGTAGGGGCAAAGGGGTTTTTGGGGTGAATAACCAGAGAGACGCCAAGCGCTTCAAAGCGACCACCAGCTAACTCTGGACGATTTACCGTTGCTGAAGGGGGAAGTTTATCTCCCAATACATGGGAGAAATTAACGCCGCCTTTTTCAATAACATCACCATTGGCAATGACACGAGTACGACCGCCACCGCCATTTTCTCTATCCCACGCGTCTTCATGGAATTTAGTAGAGGGCTCAAGAGATTCTATCGAATCGCATATATGATCTTGTAGTGAAAGCAAGTAACGCTTAAATGCCTGTATATCTGGCACGGTTGATGTATTGGCCATAGTAATGGGAAGCCTTATAGAGAATGTTAAAGAAAGCTAGCGTACTTCTCCCTGATAAATATCACTTCTATCAGGACGGCTTTTCAATAAGCTTAGTATCCACATGTACTGTTCAACATTAGGCTCTATCATCGCCTCTAATGCTTTATTCATAAGAATGGCGTCTTCTTTATCATCCCCTGTTGGGAAGTTTTCTAACTCAGGGAAGATATGAAGTTCATACTTACCAGACTTCGCGTTGTAAGCTTGAAACATAGGAACAATGTGCGCTTTAGATAATTTCGTTAACTTGCCTAAACCTTTAATTGTGGCTTTATTAGTACCAAAAAAGGGTACAAATTCGGAATGCTGTAAGCCTAAATCTTCATCTGGTAAGTAATAGCCCACATAACCTTTACGAACAGACTGTAAAAAGGGTTTAACGCCTGCACTACGTGGATGAACAACACCACGACCATACTGCATTCTTTGTTTGTGCATGATCCAGTCGATTAATGGGTTTTTATGGGGCTTCATAATGGTAGTTAAGGTATAGCCTAAGGAGGCAATCAATGAACCAGTAAAATCGATTGCCCAACAATGGGGAACCAGAGTAATAACATTTTCGCCATTATCTAAGTAAGGGAAGAGGTTCTCACCACCGATAATTTCGGTACGGCTCTTCTTATATTTTTCGCTACGTACAAAAAGTTCACCGTAAGCCAAACAAAACTGCGTTCCCACCTCTAAGCTTCGACGAAGGATGTCCTCTCTTTCTGCTAGATTTTTATCTGGAAAACAATATTGCAGATTAATACGAGCACGTTTTAAGGCACCTGTTTGCTTTTTCATAGCTAAGGTTACAAGCTTGTTAGCGAGCTTATCTCGGAGCCGAAAAGGCAAGTAAGCTAATAGTATTGCTACTAAGACAATTAACCATGTCCCCCAAAACTGAGGAGCTAAAAAACGCCATTGGAATTGCGGGTTATGTATATTTTTATCTGCTGTACTCATTTGATCCGAATCATTTAGAAAAGAAGGAGGTCTCATTTTAGATACCCATATTACCTTAAGGGTATCTCCCTTTATATAGCGCCGCTATTTTTGCGAATGAAGCTTTTAGCAAACTGAATCTTTCACTAGCTAACCCCATCACTAACTAAACCTTTCACTAACTAAACCTTTCACTAACTATGCAGTTAACGGGTAAGTCATTCGCCAATAAGCAACGGCTTGATCAAAGCAATTAGCATTATTTGTACCTTGAGCAAGAATAGAAGCACCATGAAGGCAAGCAAAAAGTTGGTTGGCTTGTAATTGCGCTTTTTCATCATTCACAGAGTCCAAGCGCATAAAGATCTTAATCAGCCAATCCAAGATGATGTTATAAAAGCTCGCTAGCTCTTCGCATACCACATCAGGTAACACACTTTTATTCCATGTCAGCATAGTACACAGGCTCATATTTCCCTGATCAACGACTTTCACTTTAAAGCCATCAATAAAGCCATGTAGCATTTCAATTGGGTTTAGCTCGACTGAAAGGGGATCAGGAAGCTGACTTGAGAAGTGGGAAATATAACGAGCCATTACAGCGGCAACCAAATCTCCCTTGGTCGGATAATGATAGTGAACACTCGCACTTTTTATTCCGACAGCCTCCGCAATATCCCGAAAGCTAAAGGAGTCATAGCCGCCCTTAATAATAAAACCCTCTGCAACATCCTGTATTTTGGATTTTGTATTTACCTTATCACTCACCATAGTAACGCCGCAGACCTCATAAAATATTATCTATCTAGTGATAGGTATTTTATTGACTTAAGCGAAATTGACAAGCTATATTCTATCTACCATGTGATAGGTAGATAAGAGTTTAGTACTTCCTATCCGCTAGAAACTCGACAGTATTTTCTCAAGGAAAAAGATATGACATACGATCTTGTAGTATTAGGCAGTGGCCCAGGTGGCTATGCTGCCGCTTTCAGAGCAGCCGATTTAGGTTTAAAAGTAGCCATGGTCGAAAGACACCAAGCCATTGGCGGTGTTTGCTTAAATGTTGGCTGCATTCCCTCAAAAGCACTTTTACACATTGCAGGGAAGATAAGAATGGTGGATGAACCTGCCCATGGGGTGGCTTTCAATCAGCCCACTATCGATCTCGATGCCATTCGTAAGCACCGCCAAACAACCGTCGACACATTAACAGGCAACCTTGCGTTGATGGCTAAAGGGCGCAACGTCGATGTCATTCATGGGGAAGGGGAGTTCGATAGCACTACCTCTATCACGGTTAAACAGGGGGATAGTGAAACCAAACTGAATTTTAAAAACGCCATTATCGCTGTTGGTTCACGTGCTATTCGGCTGCCATTTATCCCTTATGATGATCCTCGTATTCTTGATGCAACCAGTGCGCTTCAACTCAATAACATCCCTAAACATTTATTAATATTAGGGGGAGGGATTATCGGCCTAGAAATGGCGACGGTTTATCAATCACTTGGTTCAGAAATCACCGTTGCTGAGCTAGGCGATCAAATCATGACTGGTGCAGACAAAGATCTAGTACGTGTATTTGAGCAAGCCAACAAAGATCGAATGACATTTTTGACTAAGACTCAGGTTACGGATATTCAAGCCTTTCCTGAAACATTAGCTGTTTCTCTAAAAGACAAGGGTGGTGAAAGAACCTTAAATGTAGATTCCGTCTTGGTAGCCGTAGGACGCTCGCCTAACGGTAGAAAAGCAGGGGTGCCTGAAATAGGAGTTAATATAGATGAAAGAGGTTTTGTACTAACTGATAACCAAGGAAGAACATCTGTACCCAATATTTTTGCTATTGGTGACGTCACTCATGGACCTATGCTGGCACACAAAGCCGCCCATCAAGGGCATATAGCCGCTGAGGTTATTGCTGGGCATAAGGTGGACTTCGAGCCTCTAGCAATCCCTTCTATTGCCTACACTTTCCCTGAAGTGGCTTGGGTGGGATTAACAGAAACCGAAGCTAAGCAGCAAGGTCTTGTAGTTAAAACCGCAGCTTTCCCATGGACGGCTAGCGGACGAGCTATTGCTTCAGGCGTTACCCAAGGAAAAACTAAGCTCATTTATGATGAAGAAACCGAGCGAGTGCTTGGCGCAGGTATTGTCGGCTCCCATGCTGGCGAACTATTAGGTGAGCTAACACTAGCCATTGAATTCGGTGCAACACTGGAAGACGTAGCTCTCACCATTCACGCCCACCCAAGTTTGCATGAGACTGTTGGTCTAGCCGCAGAGGTGGGTGTTGGCAGTATTACCGATCTGCCTAATAAGAAAGCCAAATTAAAACGTACAAGCTAAAACGCAAGCATACATATGCTATGCCATAAGGGTTCCACTAGAAGACTTTCTAGTGGAACCCTTTTCTATTTAATAACATTCAAACGTCCAAGTTAGTAACGCTTCAAAATAACAGCTGCGTTAACCCCACCGAAACCAAAACCATTACACAACACATAATCAACCTCTTTTTCACGTGCAACCAAAGGCACAAGATCCAAGTCCGCCATGGCCTCATCGACATTATGTAAATTCAAGGTTGGAGGTAGCATGCCAGTTAATAAAGATTGCGCACTAAAAATAGTTTCAACTCCTCCTGCTGCACCGAGTAAATGACCGGTTGCCGACTTGGTAGAAGAGATAGCCACGTTTGATAGCTCACTTTTAAATACAGATCTTAAAGCATTGATTTCACCTTTATCCCCAACAGGGGTAGAAGTAGCATGGGCATTCACATAACCAATCTGTGAAGTATCAATATTTGCCATCTTCAATGCCGCCTGTATTGCTCGAGCTGCCCCTTCACCGTTATCAGGTCCAGCTGTCAGGTGATACGCATCTGCACTCGTGCCATAGCCAACTAATTCCACCAAAGGTGTAGCCCCTCGAGAAAGAGCATGCTCCAGTGTTTCTAATACCACTAATCCAGCTCCTTCCCCCATCACAAAGCCTTCTCTGTCTTTATCAAACGGTCTTGATGCTTGTTGAGGTTCAAGGTTATTTTTTGACAACGCCTTTAGTGCGCCAAAGCCTGCTAAGGACAATGGATCAATACATGCCTCAGTGCCACCAGCTAAAGCAATACTAGCTTCTCCAGACCGAATAATACGCATAGCATCCCCTATTGCTTGTATACCTGCTGCACAAGCTGTAACAGGTGTACCAATAGGGCCTTTAAAACCGTATTTAATGGATACATTACCTGCTGCTAAGTTTGCTAAGAAAGCAGGTACAGTAAAAGGAGATAAACGCCTAGCACCTTGCTTCTCCAATACAGTGTGCGCTTGCGTAATAGTAGGTAGACCACCTATCCCTGTCGCAATGATTGTCGCTGTGGCTTCCTTATCTTCATTTGATGAAGGGAACCAGTTTGCCTGAGACAAAGCTTCTTTAGCCGCAGCTAACGCAAATAATGTAAACAGATCTACTCGCTTTCTTTCTTTTGGGTTCAGATAGTCATCTTCGTTTAGTCCATTAGCTTGTTCCTCATGGCTCGGCACCTGACCGGCAATACTTGTAGAAAGGCCGTCCGATATTGAGGTCGGTAATGCACTAATACCGGATTGACCATTAATCAGTCGTTGCCAAACCTCATTAACACCAACACCTAGTGGTGAAACTAGTCCCATTCCAGTAATAACAATACGCTCTGAGAATTTCATGCAAGCCTCCTAAATATGTCTGCATAACAACACAGCACATGCTAATGTGACTCTATATATGATCAAGATAATATTCAGGAGGTTATATATGCCTTATACAGCCAGACATAAAGAACAAAGCCGCCAACGTATATTGCATGCTGCGGCACGACTGTTTTGTTCTCACGGCTTTGATCGAGTAACGCTTACTGAAATTATGAAAAAGGCCAACATGACCCACGGCGCTTTTTACGCTCATTTTTCGGGAAAGAGTAGTTTGTATGAAGCCGCTATGGAGTTTGCTTCTTCCAATGGATTTTGGGCTCGAAATCAAAAGCAAACAGAAACAAAAGAAACGCATTTAAAAGCACTTGTTACTCGCTATTTGAGTTGGAGTAAAAACGATAAAGAGCATCCATCGCCACTAGAATTTTTAGTCACGGATGCAGCACATAAAGATGAGAAGGTTAGACAGGTCTATCAAAGTTGCTTTGATTCACTGGTCGATCGTCTTAGTGGGATTCTATTAAAAAGAGGGGTAACACAACCCAAGGAAGTTGCGGAAGAAACGGTCATTTCTTTAGTAGGAACAGTCACAATTGCACGATCTTTTAACGCTGTACGACAAAGCGATTTTATAAAGCGTGCACAAGAACGAATTATCAATACACTAAACAGCCATTCCAAATAGTGTTAAAAAAGCATATTGGAAAAGAGAAGCATTTGCATATGTAAGTATTCACTTCTACTGTGGCTATTAGGTTGATTTAGTCTTGGTCTAGGTTCTCGTCATTATGGTTGAGATACCAATCCGTTACATAGGGAGCCAGCTGAGGTCCTGTGATAAAGAAGTGTCCGTTAAGTAACGTTTCTCTTTGATTGTAACGAAAAGGTTTACCTTGAGGCGTAACCAGCATACCGCCAGCAGCTTCAATGATGGCTTGCTGAGCCGCAGTGTCCCACTCACTGGTTGGGCCGCGGCGCAAATGAATATCCGCTATCCCCTCGGCAATTCGGCAGCCTTTAATTGAGCTGCCTTTTGGCAACTCACGCACTTGTTCAAAATCACGTTTTAAGCTTTCTTTTAAATCAGCTGGCAGGGCAGGGCCATGGCTACGACTTGTCATAGCTACTATAGGCTCTCTTGGTTCACGCAATTTAATAGGCTCATGGGCATCATCACCTTGCCATTTTATGCTTCCTACAGGCAGGTTATTCCAAGCTTTGGTGACACCAAAATAACCTTCTGTCGTGGTCGGTAAATACACCACTCCCAAGATAGGAACGCCGTCTTCCACTAAAGCAATGTTGATACTAAATTCACCATTTCGCTTAATGAATTCTTTAGTGCCATCGAGAGGATCAACAAGCCACAAGATAGGCCACTTTGAGCGAACCTCAAAAGGGATAACAGCTTCTTCTGACAACACAGGAATATCAGGAGTAAGTGTTTGCAAACCCGCTAGGATAATTTCATGGGCGGCTAGGTCAGCCGCAGTAACAGGGCTATCATCCGCTTTTTCTTCAACACCTAAATCTGCACCTTGATAAATATTCATGATAGCATCCGCTGCTTCATGTATTATTTTTCTCAATGCTAAATAAGTAGGGTGTGTTATTGCTTCCTGCATGGCAGCCTCTAAATGATGACAACAGAATAGGGTCAGTACGTAGTTATGAGTAAACCAGAAAAGCAGGCTTCTCCACAAGCGGTTAGACTAGATAAATGGCTTTGGGCAGCGCGTTTCTTTAAAACACGATCAATATGTAAAGACGCTATTGACGGTGGCAAGGTGACTTATAACGGTAGCAAGGGCAAAGCGAGTCGTAATGTAGAAGTCGGTGCGCTAGTTGGTATCCGTATTGGTTGGGATGAAAAAGTCGTCGAGATTAAAGCGATTAGTGAACAACGGAGAGGCGCTCCTGAAGCTCAACTGCTTTATGAGGAAACACCGGAGTCTGTTGAGAAACGCGCGAAAAGAGCGCTAGAGAATAAGTCCTTTGGCGGGCGTATCATGTCTGATCACAAGCCAAATAAGAAAGAGCGTAGGGACATTAAGCAGTTAAAGAAAGATATTTTCAGCGACCTAGATTAAGAATATCTTTATCTCAAACGTGACTTCATTACTAAATTCGGAAATATAAGCCAGACCTGTTTTCAATGCATGAAGACAGTTCTAATTCTATCAGCGCCTGCATCATTTGATTTGCCTCAAGCCCACTCATAACGATTAACCGATCGAAATCTAGCGGGCTGCCTTCTTCCTTATCTAAAACCTTTAATACCACCTGTGCAGCCTCAGAAGCATCTTCGGGTAGCTTTTGAAACGTTTCCCTATCCTGATGAGACTCCTCTACTGCCAAATGTATTCTTTCACGTGAAACATTAGAGCTTGCTTCTGATTGTGTCGCTTCCATCTCTGGTTTAGATTGGTCGCTTTTTAAAAGGCCTAAATTTGGCAGTTCTTCTAAAATATCGTCAACACCTCTTATCAAGGTTGCCCCTTGCCTCAATAATTCAAAGCAACCAAACGATTGGGGGTCGGTGACTCGCCCAGGTACAGCAAACACCTCTCTGTTTTGCTGTACCGCATAGTTAGCACTAATCAATGATCCACTCTTCACTGAGGCTTCAGTCACTAATACTCCTTTACTTAAACCACTAATAATTCGATTTCGAGGCGGAAAAAGGTGAGGTCTAGGCGTCGTCATAAGAGGATACTCACTTATCAGAGCGCCACCCTTTTCTAGTACATCATGAAATAAGGTAATGTTTTTAGCTGGATAAGGGTGTAATAAGCCTGTTCCCATAACTACTATGGTCGGTGAGTCTGTACTTGAAAGAGCGCCACAATGTGCTGCAGTATCAACACCGATAGCGCCACCACTCACCACACAAACACCTCGAGCTGAAAGCTCAGCGGCAAGTCTAAAGGTTATGTCATGTCCATAACGAGTACATTTTCTAGCGCCGACAATACCCACTTTAGGAAGACTCAAACCTTTTAAAGACCCTTCAAGATAGAAGAAAGCAGGTGCTGTACTAATTTCCTCTAGGTCATCTGGGTAGTAGGGGGTATGCCTAAGCAAAATGTAATGGTTGTCTTCGGCTAACCAAGCGAGTGATATGGCTTTCTTTGCTTCTTGCTCTGATGTGAGTTTGCCCGTGGATAAATAGGCCATTGCTTGTTGAGCCGTCAGATCAGGCCACTTTAGCGATGTCAAAACTTCATAGGAAATAATGGAGCTACCAGAAGGTTTGGAACTAGGCTCTATCAGTAAGCTTTGCTTACTATCCGTTTTTTGCTGATTATCTGATAGTGCTAAATTAGGGTGGCTTAGATACGTATATAACCGCGAGAGTCGAGCAGGGCCTATTCCAGACACAAAGCTTAAACTTAGCCAATCCACCAGTGATAACCCCGTAGCGTTGGGCTCATTTATATTAGAGATATCCATGACTAGCATCCTTTCAAATCATCCAACAAATACCCCATGCAGCATATCTGATGAAGCATTAGGTATTGTCAGTTTAGTTCATCCAGCAGCGATGACGTAATTAGCATTAAAGGGGGCAATAGATAGATCAGTTTGATATTGGTATTTTTTATCTAAGAGATAGAAATATATTCACCAAATGCATCAATAGATCACTGCTCAAGCTGAGCAGTTACGTTACAATAGACGTATAAAATATAGAGAGTGGTAACTCTCTTGCTGAACAAAGATATTTTCATTGGATAAGAATCATGGCCGTTTTACCTGTACTTGAATACCCAGACAAACGTTTGAGAAAAGTCGCACAACCTATCACAGAGTTTACTGATGAGTTGCAAACTCAAATTGATGACATGCTAGATACCATGTATGACCAAAATGGTTTGGGGCTTGCAGCAACACAAGTGGATTATCACCACCGCCTCGTTGTTATGGATTTCTCAGAAGAGCGAAACGAACCTATCGTATTTATAAACCCTGAATTCGATATCATCGATGATGCGCCAAATGAATTCCAAGAAGGCTGTTTATCTGTACCTGGTTTTTACGAACACATATATCGTGCAGCCAAAGTGACAGTGAAAGCCTTAGATCGTCACGGCAAACCGTTTGAAATGGAAGTAGATGAATTGCTAGCGGTATGCGTACAACACGAAGTAGATCATCTAGATGGTAAACTTATGGTCGACTACCTTTCTCCATTGAAACGTAATCGCATTAAAGGCAAGTTGGAAAAAGCGCAAAAGCTAGCTGCCAAAAGAGGCTAAATTTCTTTTATATCGTGCATCAATATTTATTACAAAATCAGGCAATCGCCTGATTTTTTGTTAAGGACACTGTCATGCCAACCTCTCCTTTAAAAATCGTTTTTGCCGGCACCCCTGAGTTTGCGGCCGCAAGCTTACAAGCCTTACTTGATAACCGAGAAGCTAAGCAATATGAGTTAGTCGGTGTTTACACTCAACCAGATAGACCAGCAGGGAGAGGGCAAAAGCTTGTTCAAAGTCCAGTAAAGCAATTAGCTCTAGCTCACAATATTCCCGTTTTCCAACCTCTAAATTTCAAAAACGAGGACGACAAAGCTGAACTTGCAGCCTTAAATGCAGACCTTATGATTGTCGCGGCTTATGGAATCATTTTGCCTCAGGTGGTTTTAGATACACCTAAACTAGGTTGTATTAATGTTCATGCTTCTCTATTGCCACGATGGAGAGGTGCAGCTCCTATCCATAGAGCCATCATCGCTGGCGATAAAGAAACCGGTATCACCATCATGCAAATGGATGTGGGATTGGACACAGGAGATATGTTACTTAAATCATATTGTGAGATTGAAGAAACAGATACCTCAGCCAGCCTACATGACAAGTTAGCAGACTTAGGTGGACAGACGCTGATTCAATCCTTAGATCTTCTGCAGGCAGATAAGCTTGAGCCAGTACAGCAAGATGAAAACCTCACATGCTATGCCGCTAAGCTGGTAAAGCAGGAAGGTGATATAGAGTGGACCGAAGATGCGGAGACCATTGCTCGAAAAATTCGTGGTCTATCGCCTTGGCCGACCGCTTTCACAACAAGCCAAGCTGGCATTATGAAGATTCACGCAGCTCAGCCTTCAGACACTTCTACTAACGCAAGTACGACTAACGCAAGCACCGGTGAAATTATTGCAGCAACTAAAGAGGGTCTTTTGGTATCTACAAGAGATGGCTGCATCTTAATTACGAGTATTCAATTTGCGGGCAGCAAGCGTATGTCGGTTCAAGATGCGCTTAATGGCAAACATAAAGCAGCCTTGCAAGTAGGACAAAAGCTAACGTCTTCAAACAATGAAAACAACTAGTTTTGCCAACGCTAGCTTTGTTATTAATACACCCCACCTAAGCACAAACGAGTAACTATGATGACGTCTGCAGACACAAACTCAGTACACCAAAAGCCAAGACATGTTGCGATTAAAGTGCTTAGCAACATTCTTCTCAAAAAAGGCTCTCTTAGCACTCAGTTGGCGAGACACCAGTCGAGCGTGGCAATCGAGCACGCACCTTTGTTGAAAGAGTTATGCTTTGGTGTTTGCCATCAATACCCAAAATTGAACAGCATTGGGCTTCATTTATTAGCACATCCCTTCGAAGAAAAAGACACCGATTTATATGCTCTTTTATTGCTCGGCTTCTACCAATTGAAATACATGAATACTCCAGATCATGCAGCAATCAACGAATCTGTCGAGGCTTGTCGTTACCTTGATAAAGAATGGGCAACCAAACTTATCAATGCAGTACTTAGGCGTTACCAGCGAGAAGAGAGCGAAATTATCGATCAGCTGATAAAGATGCCGTCTGTCGAATTCAACCATCCAAAATGGCTAGTTAAGCGTTTTAAAAAGCATTGGAGTGAACAGTTTGAGAAAACTATAATTTCTGGAAACAGTCGCCCGCCTATGTGCATACGCGTAAATGAGCAGCAAGTTTCACGTGAAACATACATAGAAAAATTACAAGAAGAGGGTATAGATTGCTTTGAAGGGCCATATTCCCCAACTTCTCTATACCTTAAAAAAGCAGTTGGAGTAAATCAGCTACCAAATTTTCTAGATGGTGAGGTAAGTGTACAAGATGAGGCGGCACAATTATCTGCACATATTTTGTCCCCAAAAAACGGAGATAAAATACTAGATGCTTGTGCAGCGCCGGGGGGTAAAACAGGCCATTTACTAGAAATGTCTCCATTTATAGAGCTTACAGCCGTAGAGTTAGAGCCGTGGCGATTAGAGAAAATCGAATCGAATCTCGAACGCCTTTCTTATCAAGCCGATCTTATCTGTGCTGATGCTTCAGATTTATCGGCTTGGTGGGACAATAATCAATTCGACAAGATCCTTCTCGATGTTCCTTGTTCTGCTACAGGTGTAATAAGAAGAAACCCTGATATCAAAATAAACAGAAAGCCTGCTGATATTGAAGAGTTACTTGTCATTCAAAAAGCCATTTTAAATAATGTATGGAAAACATTAAAACCAAATGGTTATATGCTTTACGCAACCTGCTCTCTACTTCCAGAAGAAAATGAACAACAAATAGCTGACTTTCTGGAAACCCAAAAAGATGCCCATGAAATCCCATTAAATTCTCTAAACGAGACACTAAAAATAGAGTGGGGGATAGAGGTGAGCCACGGAAGACAACTTTTTCCCAACGAAAATGGTCACGATGGTTTTTATTATTGTCTGCTAAAAAAGAAAGCTTGAGTCATTTCAGCTACTACAATTATGGACTCTTAATGTTCTGATCGTTTTAGAAAAATCGTAGAGTAAGAAGGGGCATTGTTTCACATGAAACAATGCCCCTTCTTTATGTGCACTCTATAAACTGTTACCAATTGCGGCAAGTCTGTATCAAAAATACCTTTAACTGACACGACCTAATCACCAGTCCATAGCTCGGTAAATATAAACCCTATCTAAAAGCAATATGAAATTAGTCTATGAGAACGGCCAAAATAGGAAAATAATCGTCAGCGAAAATAATATCGACTATTTTTAAGTTCTGGTTAATTTCTATTTATGATGAGAGTAAAATCAAGGCCACATATACTTCATTAACTAGTCAGTAGAAATGGGCGATAGATAAGCCTTTTTACAATTTTTGAGTACTAGACTCTAAGGCAACATATGAAAATTATCATAATCGGTGCAGGACAAGTTGGCGGTACATTAGCAGCTAACCTAGCCAGTGAAGATAACGACGTAACCATAATTGATACTAATTTAGACCGCCTTAGAGAACTACAAGACAGGCTTGATATACAAACTGTAGAAGGCAATGGCGCGCACCCAGATGTGTTAGAAAGAGCTGGGTGTAATGATGCAGATTTATTAATTGCCGTAAGTAACCAAGATGAAACGAATATGATGGCATGTCAGGTTGCCCATACTCTTTTCAAGACTCCCACAAAAATTGGCCGTATCCGCTCTAGTGCTTACTCAAAATACCCAGAGCTATTTTGTGATCAGGCTTTACCTATGGATGTTCGAATTAGTCCAGAGAAAGAGGTTACTAAACATCTAAGCAGGCTCATTCGTTATCCGGGTGCGTTACAAGTCATGGAATTTGCCGAAGGTAGGGTCCAGTTAGTGGTAGTAAAAGCCGAGAAGGGAGGTCCACTTATCGACCAACCAATCAGCTATTTGAAGGAGCACATGCCTTCTATCCGCACCAGAATTGCAGCAATTTATCGTAACGGTAAATCTATTTCACCTGATGGCAATACAAAAATACATGCTAACGATGAAGTGTTTTTCCTGACGGCTCAACGTGATGTATTAGATGTTATGAGTGAATTACGCCCTCTAGATAACCCGTATAGGCGCATCATTATTGCAGGAGGGGGTAACATAGGTGAACGACTTGCTCGCAGTTTAGAGAAAGAATACAAGGTTAAAATCATAGAACGCGATGCCGAGCGATGCCGATATTTATCAGAAACATTAGACAATACGATTGTCCTGAATGGTGACGCCTCTACACAGGAACTACTCCTCGAAGAGAATATAGAATCAACCGATGTATTCTGTGCATTAACCAATAATGATGAAGCCAACATCATGGCTTCCATGTTGGCAAAAGTGCTAGGTGTAAGAACCGTTATGACCATTATCAACAACCCAGCTTATGTTGATATTGTTCAAGAAGGTATGATTGATATCGCGATATCACCACAACAAACCACCACAAGTTCATTATTAAGTTTTATCCGACGCGGTGATGTTGTGAATGTTCACTCCATGCGTAAAGGCGCTGCAGAGGCACTCGAAGCAGTAGCACATGGAGATTTCCAATCCTCTAAAGTGGTTGGCCGTAGTATCGCGAACTTAAACTTACCTGATGGTGCCATTATTGGTGCTATCGTTCGTGAAGAAGAGCTAATCATTGCCACTAAAGAATTAGTGATTGAAGCAGAAGACCATGTCATCATATTCGTCACCAACAAAAAACAAATCCCAGCGGTTGAGCAGCTCTTCCAGGTTGGGCTAACTTTCTTCTGATCTAATAGGTTCCAATCTAATAGATGTAGAATGAACGAAAACGACTATTAAAAACTGTGATACCTGACCAAACTAACTGTCAGACTGTAGGACAAAAACATGCACTTTAAGGTAATTTTACGCGTCATCGGTTTGTTGGTTATGGTGTTCAGCGTATCACTCATCCCGCCTATTATTGTTTCTCTTATCTATTCTGACAGCGCACTGAATGCCTTTATTTATTCATTTGGGATCAACCTAGTTGCCGGCTTTTTACTGTGGTTGCCTGTTAGGCGAGAGCGTGGCGAACTAAAAATACGTGACGGATTTCTAGTAACTGTTTTGTTCTGGACAGTACTAGGCTTCTTCGGATCTATGCCTTTCTTCTTAGCAGAAATGCCTGCGTTGGCCTTTACTGATGCATTGTTTGAATCTATTTCAGGCTTAACAACCACAGGTGCAACAATCCTCACAAGCATCGATGACCTACCAAAATCCATTCTATTTTACCGTCAATTGTTAAGTTGGTTAGGTGGTATGGGTATCGTCGTCTTGGCCGTTGCTATCATGCCAATGTTAGGCATTGGTGGTATGCAGCTTTATAGAGCCGAAACACCAGGGCCAGTAAAAGACAGCAAGCTGACACCCAGAATCGCAGAAACAGCGAAAGCACTCTGGTACATATACGCCACCCTTACAGCAGTATGTGCATTAGGCTATTGGGCTGCGGGCATGACATTATTCGATGCGATTTGTCATAGTTTCTCGACCGTAGCCATTGGCGGCTTCTCAACACATGATGCCAGTATTGGCTATTTCGACAGTGTCGCTATTGAAATGATTTGTACTTTCTTCATGATCATTTGCGCATTTAACTTTGCTCTTCACTTCTATGCATGGCGACACAAAAGTGTTTGGCATTACTTGAAGGATCCAGAAGCGCGATTCTTCTTATTCATTCTCTCTGGCACCATTGTACTTACCGCACTTGTGCTTGCCATGACCTCAACTTATGAATGGGACAAAGCGATTCGCTACGCAGTATTTGAAAGCGTTTCAATTGCGACCACATCAGGGTTTGGCACTGCCGACTTCTCTAGCTGGCCTCACTTTTTACCTTTCTTATTGATAGTGACATCCTTCATTGGTGGTTGTGCGAGCTCTACGGGTGGTGGTATGAAGGTTATTCGTATTCTCTTGATTCTTAAACAAGGTCTACGTGAGATTCAACGACTCATTCACCCTAGCGCAGTAATACCAGTTAAAGTCGGCGGGAAAGCCATACAAGAGCGAGTTGTTTCTGCTGTTTGGGGCTTCTTCTCAGCCTATTTAATGATTTATATCATCCTTATGGTAGGTTTGATGGCAACAGGGTTAGATCAAGTCACAGCCTGGTCTGCTGTCGCTGCTACCTTAAACAACTTGGGGCCGGGGCTTGGCGATGTAGCGGCAAACTTTGCGGGAATTGGAGACGCTGCAAAATGGATGCTGTGTTTCTCCATGTTACTAGGCCGTTTAGAAGTATTTACTCTACTGGTATTATTCACCCCAATGTTTTGGCAGAAGTAGTTAAAGCAGCCAAGGTATATCTATGACACCAGCAATAAATCTATTAAGGAAACAGGGCTTATCTTTTAGCCTCCGTGAATATGAACATGATAAGCAATGTACCCACTTTGGTGAGGAAGCCGCTGAAAAGCTGAACTTAGACCCAGCTAGCGTCTTTAAGACACTGTTAGTAAGTGATGACAAACAATTCTTTGTGGCTATCGTACCGGTTACCGGCACTCTTAATTTAAAGCGTGCAGCAAGCGTGTTTGAAGTGAAGAAATTACGCATGGCGGAACCTAAAGAGGCGGAACGTCTAACAGGCTATCTCATTGGTGGTATTAGCCCCATAGGTCAAAAGAAAGACCTTACCACCTGCATTGATCAAACTGCCCTTAACTTCTCAACAATTTACGTTAGCGGTGGCCAGAGAGGCTTAGATATAGGTATATCTCCCGATGACTTAAGTAAAGCATGTCACCGCTCGCTGTTCGCCAATATTGGCGAAAGAAAAACATAACATTAATAAAACAAGGGCCCTTCCTATGTCACAAAACAAACCCATTATTCTGCTCGATCGAGATGGCGTGATCAATCAAGACTCTGCTGCCTATGTAAAATCAGTTGAAGAATGGCAACCGATTCCCGGTAGCATTAAATCTATTGCAGCATTATCGAAAGCTGGATTTAAAATTTTTGTGGTAACTAACCAATCAGGTATTGCCCGTGGTTACTATAACGAAGACACACTCAAAGCGATGCACGATAAAATGATTGCTCTAGTTGAAAAAGAGGGGGGTGTCATATCAGGTATCGAATATTGCCCCCATGGACCAGACGATAATTGCCAATGCCGTAAACCTAAAAGCGGAATGATAGAGTCAATCGAAAGACAACTGGGAGTAAACTTTGAAACTTACCCAGCCATTATGGTGGGGGACTCTTTACGGGACTTAGAAGCAGGCCAAGCAAGAGGCTGCACCCCTGTCCTAGTATTAACAGGAAAAGGTCGTACGACTCAAAGCAAAGAAATCGATTTTCCCTTCTCTATCTATACCGATCTATCAGCATTTGCCGTATCAGTCTTACATAACCATTCATAATGTAGCGGTATAAAGTAAGTGATCACTTACCTTATACCACATTAACTCAAATAGCTTTTTACTCAACCTTAAAATATCGAACAAAATTTCATCAAATGTGAGTATTCCTAATACCCAATTTATTGGACTCATGATAGAATGATGAGAATCATTATCATTAAATACCTTGCTGTAAAGTATTATTCCTATGCAAAATACCACGCTCACACGTATTGAGAATGTACTGAATTACATTCATGCCCATCTTGATGAACCTATACAAGTAACGGACTTAGCTGAAAAGAGTTGCTGGTCACGCTGGCAGTTCCAACGGGTTTTTGGCATTGCTACAGGATTAACTGCAGCACAATACATTCGAGAGCTGCGTTTGAGCAAAGCAGCTGAGTTGCTATTAAAGGGTCAGAACAAACACTTAGAAATTGCCATCGCGTGCGGCTTTGATTCAGAGATTAGTTTTAGTCGCGCTTTTAAACAAATGTTTCAATGTACGCCAAAGCAATATCGCCAACGAGGCAAGAGAGTCGGGCTAAGAACACCACTCAAACATTGTATGCCAAAACGAAAATGGGTGAGCCCTACCGCTTTTACTCAAATCCGCATAGAGAACCGTCCTGCCTTTAAGGTTATGGGGCACTGTGACTGGATAAGCGGTCCTTTCTCAAAAGAACCTAACTTCTTAGAGCAGGTACCCAAGGTTTGGCAAAGCTTTGTAGAAAACTACCCAACTCACTTTAATGAATTAACTCAAAATCCTATCGGCGTCATTGACACTAGAGAGAATCAAAAGCATCCAGATGAGTTATTATATTGGGCAGGTTACACAACAAACTCTCAACAGGCAGAAAGCACCCTTGAAGTTCCAGAGCAGGAGTACGCTGTTATTCCCGTACATGGAGAGGTGAGAGCACTAGAATCTGCTGTTGAATGGTTTTTCTTTCATTGGCTACCAGAGTCAAGCTACTGCAATACCCCAGGCTTTGAGCTCGAAGTCTACACACCAAATTATGACCCCCATAATAAAAACAGCTATATGGAATATTGGCTGCCTATTGAGCCTAGGAATACGTCAAGTTTTCACCTTATTTGAGTAAAGATGCACCAAAAGGTTAAGTTTCAGCGTTTTTCAATCAATACAATGAGATTCATTATCAATAACATCCTTATTGTATTGTTGGAGCACTAATGAAACGTTCAATTCACTTTCGTCCTACTTTGTTAGCCGTTGCGATCTCAGCGGCAAGCGCACCTTTCTCCTATGCAGAAGAAACAGATACAGATTTAAATGAAATAGTTAGATTAGAAACAATTGAAATTAAAGGTCAAGCTTACCGTAACACAGCAACCAAAACACAATTGGAGATTGAAGAAACACCACAGGCCATTACAATCGTCTCTAGTGAAGAATTAGAGGAAAGAGGCGTAGAAAGCTTGTCTGAAGCACTTCGTTATTCTTCGGGTGTCCACAGTGAATTACGTGGTGGTGCAATTACACGCTTTGACTTCTTCAATGTTCGCGGTTTTAGTAACAACATCGCTTATTATGATGGTTTACAGCTACCTTTTAATGGTTGGAATATTCAACCTCAAATAGATAGCACTGCTATAGAACAAATTGAAGTATTTAAAGGTCCAACATCAACGCTATATGGCGCAACCGCAACTGGCGGTATGGTCAATATGATAAGCAAATCACCTCAAGATGAATCATCTAATAGTATTGATATTGCTCTAGGTAGCGACAATAAAACAGAGGTTTCTTTTGATAGTACAGGCGCTATAAGCGAAGGGGTAAATTATCGGGTGTTAGGCTTGGCTCGACAAAAAGATGCTCAGTCTACAACTGCTGGCGAAGAGCGAATTATGATCGCTCCATCTATTGATATCGAAATCAGTGAAGACACTCAATTAAACATCAACATGTACTATCAAAATGATCCAGATATGGGGGTGTATTCGGCCTTACCTTCTAAAGGAACAGTATATGAAAATATTAATGGTCAATTAGATTCAGATGCTTATGCTGGCGATGCTGGCTGGGAAACATATGAGCGTGAAGTATTACTGTTTGGCTATAAATTAGACCATACAATTAATAACACTTGGAGTTTACTCCAAAATGCTCGAGTGACGCTTGCTAAAGCCTACCAACAAAATGTTTACTCAACGAGCCTAGATTCAGACGAAAGTACGCTTAACCGAAGAGCCTACATTACTGATGAGGCTTCAACAGGCTTCAATATTGATAACCAATTATCTGGCTTATTTGATCTAGGCAATGCTGAACATAATATTCTCGCTGGCATTGATTATCAGTATTTAACCTCTGATATTAAATATGAAGATGCTGTAGCTGCGACTATAGATTTATATGATCCAGATTATTATCAGCTTAGTCTCAGTAATTTAGACTTTGCCGCATCCGGTTATAGTAGTGACTTCAATATAAAAAGATCTCAGTTAGGTCTGTATTTACAAGATCAAATTAGAGTAGATCAATGGGTACTTATAGCGGGTGGACGCTATGATCAATATGATTATGAAGAAAGCGGGACAAAGTATGGTAGCGACGCTACAGATACCGTTGATGCTAGTGAATTCTCAGGCCGAGTTGCAGCACTCTACCAGTTTGAAAACGGTCTATCACCATTTGCGAGTTACTCTCAGAGTTTCGAGGCTTTAAGTGGATCAGACAGTGGCGGTAATGTTAACAAACCATCAATCTCTGATCAGATTGAAGCCGGCTTAAAGTACACGTCGAATGGTTTTCATGCGGGTATTACGGCATATGAAATTATTAAAGATAACTTCTTAACGCCAACTACAAGCACTTATGTCACGAGGCAGGTCGAAGAAGCTCGTTCTCGCGGTATTGAAATCGATATTCAAAAATCAATCACTCCTGAATTGAATTTGGCGACTTCGATTACTTTCCAAGAAGTTGAAATTACTGAAGATTCAACAAATGCAATTACTGGTAATACACCAATTAGGACGCCTGATAAACTAATCAATACTTGGTTATCGTACCAACCTAATAAAGGAAAGCTAATAGGCTCTAAATTTAACTTAGGTGTGCGTCACGTAGGTAAAACTCAAGTTGATGCGCAGAACTCAGATACAGTTCCGTCGTATACCCTTGTAGACTTTTCCGTTGGATATGACCTCTCTTACTTATCCGCCGATTGGCAAGGAGTTAGTTTACAGTTCGCTGTATCTAACGCCTTCGATGAAGTCTATTACACCTGTTACGACACATCTAACTGCTGGTTTGGTGCAGATCGCTATTTCGAGTTGAAAGGTCGTTATGAGTTCTAAGTGGTTTGAAGATAAATGAAAGGGCATTTAGAGCACCTTTTTAACGATAGCAAAGAGTTTCTAGCCGCCTTAAAAGGGTGCGAGTTAGATCCTCAGTTAGAAGGTAGTCCGATGTTGTTATCCCCTTCATCGGCCACACCTTTCTTAAAAAATTTGCATATCACTCTCAGTAAGGCATACCCAGAAACGGGTATGCCTTACTGGCGTGTTAGGTCTTGGGAATTAAGTTGCTGGCAACCTATTTATTTAGCACTGATTTGTGTCTATCACATTAAGTTAGTCCCTAAAGAGTTACATGCTCTACACCAAGCTCAACAGCATGATTATGTTGCAGGATATGCATTACCTGATGGTGAATGGTTCTCAGGTGAACACAACTTACTTATCCAATACGCAGCTCAGCAGCTTCTAATCTTATTTGAAGCTTTAGAAAGCACCCACATTACACTGCTAGGCGGCAAAAAATCTCAATATCGAGCTATCTTAGCGGACCTTTTACTTAGTTCTATGGTGAATGCAGGACAGGCTTTTGCCAGTATTGAAACTATAAAAGCAGAATATATCTTGTGGGCGACCGCATTAAATTTAAATACAGATCTATCAAAAATTAAAATTGAAGGTACAGATAGTTTAATCTTTTATCGCCGTACTTGCTGCCTACATTATAGACGTAATGATGGCGAGTTTTGCAATAACTGTCCCCGTATCCATAAGAAACATAAAGTCAGAGAACACCATGTTTGAACTCGCTAACCTTGCCATTAAAAGAAATCAAAAGCAGATTTTAGATGTCCCTCATCTAACACTGCCTAGTAACAAGCTCTGCGTAATACTCGGGCACAATGGCTCGGGGAAAACCACACTAATGCAATGCCTAGCTCGCCAGTTATCTCCTGATACCGGCTCTATTGTCTTTAATAATCAAGATATCAATCACTTCTCTCAAAGAAAGCTAGCACAAGAAATTGCATTCCTACCTCAGCACTTACCAGCGTCATCAGGCCTGACGGTTAGGGAGCTTGTGCAATTAGGTCGGTTCCCATGGCGTGGCACTTGGGGAAGGATGCAAGCTGAAGATAATCGAATTATTAACCGTTCTATCGAGCAAGTATCTTTAGAAAGCTATTCAGATCAATTTATAGAAGACTTATCTGGTGGTGAGCGACAACGAGCCTGGATTGCCATGTTGCTTGCACAACAATCTCCCGTCTTATTATTGGATGAACCTACCTCCGCATTGGATGTTTCCCACCAGTATGAGCTGCTCAGTTTATTAAAAGATTTAAACCAAAAAACAGGGCAAGGGATGGTGATTATTCTGCACGATATCAACCTAGCCGCTCGTTACGCGGACCATATTCTTGCGATGAAACAGGGGCAGGTTTTGTTCCAAGGAAATGCTGACGAATTAATGCAAATAGACGCACTAGAAACGCTATACGACATTCCAATGACTCTTATTAATCACCCCAAACACGACTCTAAGGTAGCAATTGTATGTTAGTACTTACTTCTAATTTATCTACTGTAAGAAAGGCCGTAAGCCTTCTTACACTATGTTTTTCTAGTATGGCTTTTGCTGATATCAAGATTCAAGACAGTCTTGGTGAGCAAGTCTTTTCCGAGGTACCTAAGCGCGTTGCTTCTCTCAACTGGGAACTAACCGAGAATGTAATCGAGCTTGGTGTATCTCCTATTGCGACAGCTGATATTGCTGGCTACAGAGAGTGGGTACAACGTCCTGAATTACCTCAAACAACACAAGATATTGGTGACAGGGCAGAACCTAATTTAGAGAAGTTAGCCGAGTTAAAGCCTGATGTCATTCTCATTGGTGCTGCCTTATACAGCATAAAGTCAAAGCTTGAAGAAATAGCACCGGTCGTCTTTTTTCATTCCTACCAAGCAGAGCATAACAATGCGGAGCAGGTCGACAAAGCCTTTATGAGTATTGCTACTTTGCTAAACAAGGAAGCAGAAGCTAAGCAAAAACTCGCAACGAGAACACAAGTGTTCGCAGAATTAAAAACTAAGCTAGATACAGCATTCCCAAATGGACTTCCAAAAGTCGCTAGTATGCGTTTTGCGAACACCACATCCGCGTATGTATATGGCGATAATGCTATGCCTCAATATGCCTTAGAAGCAGTGGGAATAGAAAATGCACTTTCTTTAGCCAATACACAATGGGGTGTAACCCAAAAGAAATTGAAGTTTCTGCGTAGTGTTGACGCTAATGTGCTGCTGTACTTCCAACCCTTCTATGAAGAAGAAAAGTTGAACGCTTCCCCTCTTTGGAAAGCTATGCCTTTTGTGCAACAGAATAAGGTCGCGTCTGTCGCGTCTACATGGACTTACGGTGGCGCTATGTCATTACAATATTTAGCAGAAGCAATGACAGACTCACTGCTTGAGGTTGCTAATCAGCAATGAGCACCTCTAGCACGAAAAAACAGTTCGGGGCGATAAGCGCCCTGATCCTGTTTATTTATATCTTTCTACAATTAGATACCAGCCTCGATATCACTACCCAATGGCAGATAATACAAGGTAACGTAGAGCAAGACTTTGAGCAGGTAGACTGGGCTTACTCACGCCTCCCTAAACTGGTAATTGCTCTATTAGTTGGATCTTGTTTGGGCCTTATTGGTAGTGTGATTCAGCAACTAACCTTGAACCCTTTACTGTCTCCTACCACCCTAGGGACTTCAAGTGGCGCTTGGTTAGGCTTAATCGTTTTATCCATAGTATGGCCAGAAGGGCAAGCTAACTATCAAGTGTTCGCGGCTATGCTAGGTTCAATAATCGCGCTCTCTTTAGTCTTACTCATATGCGGAATCAGACAGTTCTCTGGATTATCCATCGTTCTTTCTGGTATGGCGGTAAATCTACTGTTTGGTGCCATTACCACCGCGCTTATCTTACTCAACGAACAATATGCCCAGAACTTATTCATTTGGGGAGCAGGAGACTTAAGCCAAAATGGCTGGGATAAAGTGCAATGGCTATGGCCCCATTGTTTAATCGCAATAGGCATACTGCTCTATGCAGGAAAACCACTGGCCTTACTAAAACTCGG
Source organism: Marinomonas sargassi (assembly GCF_025716875.1). Taxonomy (GTDB): domain Bacteria; phylum Pseudomonadota; class Gammaproteobacteria; order Pseudomonadales; family Marinomonadaceae; genus Marinomonas; species Marinomonas sargassi. The sequence continues at coordinate 802,356 of NZ_JAOVZB010000001.1, forward strand.
GCAAAATGGCGCAGCTGGGCGGGGTTTAAATGTAAAAGCACTATTTTTAGTCTTGCTAGTATTCGGACTCTGGATGTTATCCGCAGCCATCACCATGGTTGGGGTTATTGGCTTCCTTGGACTTGTCGCCCCCAATCTAGCTCGCCTAATTGGAGCGAGAACACCAACCTCTGAACTTTACTGGTCTAGCCTACTTGGAGCCACGCTCTTAATTCTGGCCGACAATATATCTGTACTCATAAGCTTAGCCACATTTGATATTGTTCCTACAGGGTTAAGCACTGCGTTAATTGGAGCCCCTTTACTTATTTGGCTGATTCGCCAAAAACTCAACCAAGACAACAATAGTAGCTTTCAGATGATAGTGGGTAAGAGAAGCCTATCTCGCTCTTCTATTAGCATCATTGGTGGCATGCTGGTTTTGATTGTATTCATTAGTATTTTTTCTCACTTCCAAAACAATCAATATGTACTACATTGGCCAAATTCATTTAGCTGGCAACTAAAGTGGCCCAGAATTACCGCCAGCTTATCTGCGGGGGCTGCTATGGCAGTCTCAGGGGTCATCATGCAAAGACTCATACATAACCCATTAGCCAGCCCAGATTTACTTGGCTTATCTGCAGGCGCAGTCTTGGCTATGGTAGGTTGCAGTGCTTTCTTCGGTATTCGCTTAGGTGAGGTGGGGCCTTTAGTCGCCTTTTTAGGTAGTGCGACCATTCTGTGTATATTGCTCTTCTTAGGTCGAAAGTTTCGCTTTTCAGCAACACCAATGATTCTAACGGGCGTTGCCTTAGCTGCTTTTATAGAAACACTTGTTCAGTTCTCTTTAATGAAAGGTACAGAGGATATATATGACATTTTACGTTGGCTAGCGGGCTCAACCTATCGTGTCACGCCTGACCAAGCCTTACTACTCACTGCCGTGAGCGCAGTATTAGTTGCACTAACCTTGAGTTTGCATCGCTGGCTAACACTTATGTCTATGGGCAGAGTAACCGCAGCAGCGAGAGGTATAGCCATAAAACCAAGTTTTATATTCTTACTGATACTGGCTGCAGCTTTGTGCGCCTCCGTAACGGCATTGCTTGGGCCTATTGCTTTTGTCAGTATTGTTGCGCCTCATTTAGCCAGCCTGCTAGGAGCACGTAATGTCATTTCACAAGTTTCTGTCTCTGCTTTAATTGGTGCAAGCTTACTACAAGCCGCAGATTGGTTAGGGCAAACAGTGATTTACCCGAATCACCTAGCAGCAGGTACTATGGTAGCTATCATAGGCGGTAGTTATTTCATGCTGCTATTACTCAAGAACCGACAACATGGAAGAAGCTAATACCTTGCTTCTTTAAGGGTGGTAAACCTATATAATGCAGCTTAAAGACAAACTAAGTGAGTGAGATTTTCATGGCTAATGCAAAACTAGGGCAAAAGGTAATAGAGGAAATTGAAGCCTTTATACAAAGCCGAAAAAGCTTAATGCTTTCTACTCTTGGGGAAGATAATTTACCTTCTGCTTCCTACGCCCCTTTTGTTACCTATGACCAGCACCTATATATTTTTATTAGTGGGCTGGCTTCACATACTCAAAACCTAATAGATCGACCTCATGCCTCGCTGCTATTTATTGAAGATGAAGACAACTGCGCCAATGTCTTTGCCAGATTGCGCTTAAGCTACCAAATAACATCGAATGTGATTTCTAGAGATGAGCCATTATGGCATCAAGCTATCCAAGCTATGACGGAGAAGTTAGGAGAGCAAGTGACACAGCTAAGTCAGTTAGGTGACTTTGTACTATTTCAGCTCACACCAACATCAGGGCGCTTCGTGAAGGGCTTTGGTAAGGCTTACGAACTGGAAGGGGAGAACCTACAAATAAACTCTATTAAGCACATCAGAGGGAATTAATTCGCGCTATATTTTTTTGATAGTTAGAACTAGTACCCATAAAAAAGCCCCTATTCCTCAGGAATAGGGGCTTTTTAGTAATTTACTTAGACAATTAAACGTCTAGGTTGGCTACGCTCAAGGCGTTGTCTTGGATGAAGTTACGGCGAGGTTCTACTTCGTCACCCATTAGGGTTGTGAACATTTGATCCGCAGCAACCGCATCATCAATAGTAACGCGAAGCATACGACGAGCATCTGGGTCCATTGTGGTTTCCCATAGTTGCTCAGGGTTCATCTCTCCCAATCCTTTGTATCGCTGTATTGTCATACCGCGAGACGCTTCTTTCATCAACCAAGCTTTCATATCACTGATGGTTGTGATCGGCTGACGACGCTCACCACGCTGAATGTACGACTCTTCACCAAATAGCTCAGCAACCGTTTCAGCCATATCAACAATGCGCTTGTACTCAGGAGAGTTGAAGAAGGTTCCTTCAAAGCGATAACGGTTAGAAACACCGTGAGACATGATATCCACTACTGGAAGGTAGATATTACGCTCTTCGTCTTTATCGACTGAGAAGTCGAAGCGGAAGCCAGTACGAGCATCTTGTGGCATGTGCGCACGAATTTCTTCAACCCATTCAGCGACAACACTTTCAGATGCAAGGTCTTCTTGAGTAAGAGGCTTGCAGTACAGAAGTTTCGTCATTACATCTTTTGGATACACACGAGACAAACGCTCAATATCTTCTTCAATATGAATGTAGTCACGAACCAGTTTAGCCAAGGCTTCACCTTGAATACCTGGTGCTTCTTCATTCACATGCATATGAGCACCATCTAGAGCAACTTCAATTAAGTGCTGATCTAGCGCCGCTTCATCTTTAATATACTGCTCTTGCTTGCCACGCTTAATTTTAAATAGTGGTGGTTGAGCAATAAAGATGTGACCACGTTCAAGAATTTCAGGCATTTGACGGAAGAAGAAGGTCAATAGCAAGGTACGAATGTGAGATCCATCCACATCGGCATCGGTCATGATAACGATGCTATGGTAACGAAGCTTCTCTACATTGAATTCATCACGGCCAATACCACAACCTAATGCAGTAATCAGTGTACCTACTTCTGCAGAAGACAGCATTTTATCAAAACGCGCCTTCTCAACGTTTAGAATCTTACCTTTAAGCGGAAGGATCGCTTGTGTACGGCGATCACGACCTTGTTTCGCAGAACCACCAGCGGAATCACCCTCCACTAGGTAGATTTCAGAAAGCGCAGGGTCTTTTTCCTGACAATCGGCCAATTTACCCGGCAAGCCTGCAATGTCCAATGCGCCTTTACGGCGAGTCATATCACGAGCGCGACGGGCTGCTTCACGGGCACGGGCCGCATCAATCATTTTATTAACGATGATTTTCGCTTCGTTTGGCTTCTCAAGAAGGTATTCAGCAAAACGTTTCGCCATTTCTTGCTCAACCGCCGTTTTTACTTCTGAAGAAACCAGCTTGTCTTTGGTTTGAGAAGAGAACTTAGGATCTGGCACTTTCACAGAAACAATGGCAGTCAAACCTTCACGGCTATCATCACCTGTTGTTGCTACTTTTTGCTTCTTAGCTAGGCCTTCACTTTCGATGAAGTTATTCAGCGTACGAGTTAACGCACCACGGAAACCTGCTAAGTGAGTACCACCATCACGCTGAGGGATGTTATTGGTGTAACAGTAGATGTTTTCTTGGAAGCCTTCATTCCACTGCAATGCAACTTCAACGGCGATGCCATCTTCTAAATCATCACGCTGACAAATGAAGTGGAAAATATCGTTAATTGGCGTTTTGTTGGTGTTCAAATGCTCTACGAAAGAGCGTAAGCCACCTTCGTAGTTAAAGAACTCTTCTTTACCAGAACGCTCATCTTTAAGGTGAATAGCAACACCTGAGTTTAGGAAAGACAACTCACGAAGACGTTTTGCTAGGATGTCATAAACAAAAAGGATGTTACTAAAGGTATCGGCAGAAGGTTTAAAGTGAACGCTAGTACCTGCACCGTCAGTATCGCCAACAATAGCAAGAGGGGCTTGAGGAACACCATGAACGTAGTTTTGTTCGTAGATTTTGCCGTTCTTACGGATAGTCAGTGTCAAGCTTTCAGATAGTGCGTTTACCACTGAAACACCTACGCCATGAAGACCACCTGATACTTTATAGGAGTTGTCATCAAACTTACCGCCGGCGTGTAATACCGTCATGATAACTTCGGCAGCAGAAACACCTTCTTCTTCGTGCATATCTACTGGGATACCACGACCATTATCAGAAACAGAAATCGATTCATCTGGGTGAATGAGTACAGTTATTGTGTCACAGTGGCCAGCAAGAGCTTCATCAATGGAGTTATCCACGACTTCAAACACCATGTGGTGTAGACCTGTACCATCATCCGTATCACCAATATACATGCCTGGACGTTTACGAACGGCATCTAGCCCTTTGAGCACTTTGATACTGGACGAATCGTAATTATTTTCACTCATTTAACTCTCCTGCAAACCATTGCTCAATTTAGACAATTCGCCATCTCTTATTGAAAACTGGCGAACGTCTGTTGTGTCACCCCAAACCAAGTCCGTTGTATCTGGAGCAACACTTGTAATAAAAATTTGGCTATTTAATGATGCTAATAACTGACAAAGCTTTTGTCGGTGATTAGCGTCTAATTCGGCGGCTAAATCGTCAATCAAAAAAACCAAAGGACGACCCATATCAATCAGTAATTGCCCTTGGGCAATCTTTAAAGCAGAAACCACCAGCTTTAGTTGCCCACGAGACAAGCTATCTTGCGCATCGCCATTATTTGTCTTGACTCTTAAATCGGCTCTTTGTGGCCCAGTACTGGTGTAACCGAGTTCAATGTCTCTATCACGTCCAGCGTCGACCACAGTGGCTAGTGATTTTTGAGCATCCCAGCCTTGGAAAAAATGTAAGTCTACTTTTAGGTCCTCAGAGAGCTGAGATAAAACCTTTAAAAAGTAGGGTGTTAGCTTTTCAACATAGGCTTTACGGGACGCATTTACTTGTTCACCAAGTCGGATCAATTCCGAATCAAATGCCGCCAATAAACTGTTGGATATTTTACCACGTCTAAGCAAGGTATTCCGCTGTTTTAATGCTTTTTGCCAGCCTCTCCAAGCAGAAATAAAGCCTTTATCAAAATGAAAGGCTCCCCAGTCAACAAATTGTCTTCTTACACTGGGAGAGCCTTCCAATAATCGAAAAGAATCGGGGTTAATTAGCTGTACTGGAAGGCGTTCTGCAAGCTCTGTGGCTGACTGAGCTCTTTGTCCTTGGATTCTCACATCCACTTGACCATCTCGATGACGTTGTAAGCCCACAGGGATAGGTGAGCCCTTTTCTTGATCAAGTTGGGCGAAGACCAAACAATGGTCATTGTCATGCTGAATATAGGTTTTGTGTTTGTGACTACGAAAGGAACGACCGAAGGATAAAAGATGAATCGCTTCTAATATGGAGGTTTTACCACTGCCATTTTCGCCAATAATGACGTTAACCTGTAATGAGGGCTCAAAACGCACACTAGAAAGGTTGCGAACATGGGATATGTCCAAACGCATTAGCGGCATAACAGCGGAACCTTACTCATATAAAGAAAAACCCGCCCAGCAGAGCTAAGCGGGTACTGTTTGTGTGATAAAGGTTATAGACGCATTGGCATCACAACGTATTGTGCTGCATGGCTTTGTGCTTCTTCTATCAAAGCACTGCTGTTGGAATCGTTCAAAGACAAGCGAACCTCTTGGGAATCAACCACGCCTAGAACATCTAATAGGTAACCAACATTGAAGCCAACTTCCATGTTTTCACCCTGATACTGTACCAATACAGATTCTTCAGCTTCTTCTTGCTCAGGGTTGTTAGCAAATACCTGCAACATGCCATTGGAAAGAATCAAACGCACGCCACGGTATTTTTCATTCGACAGAATCGAAGCTCGTAAGAAAACTTGGCGCAGCTCTAGACGATCAGCAATGATGATTTTTTCGTTGTTGCGTGGAATAACACGGTGGTAATCAGGGAACTTGCCATCTACTAATTTAGAAGTGAACACATAGTCTGCTACTTTCGCACGAATATGATTGGCACCAATCACTAACTCAACTAAATCGTCACTGTCTGCCAACAAGCGGTTTAACTCTAGGACACCTTTACGAGGCATGATAACTTGCGTTAAATCACCTGATACTTGAGCATCTTCTACTGCGGTAGCCAAACGGTGACCATCAGTCGCCACACCACGTAACTGACCATCCGCTACTTCTAATAACATACCGTTTAAGTAGTAGCGCACATCTTGGTTTGCCATGGCAAAGCCAGTTCTATCAATTAATCGACGAACACTATTTTGTGCGATGGATACCGTTAAATCACCTTGCATATCCTGAATATTTGGAAATTCTTCTGCAGGCAAGGTAGATAAACTAAAACGAGAACGACCTGAACGAATCACAGCTTTTTGTTCATCAAGCGCAAATTCGATTACTGCGCTGTCTGGTAAGCTTTTACAAATATCCATTAACTTACGAGCAGGTACGGTAATTCGACCTTCTTCACATTCGTCTAATGGTAGATGGCCGATTAACTCAACCTCTAAATCTGAGCCAGTTAACGTCAATACATTGTCTTTTACTTCGACTAATACGTTGGCTAATACAGGCATAGTTTGTTTGCGTTCTACAACGCCTGCCACTAATTGTAATGGCTTAAGAAGTGTCTCGCGGACGACTGAAAATTTCATTATTTTCCTCGTAAACTCAAAGTCTTAGACCATCAGGTGGTCAGGATTCGCATTAGTTGTTTGTAATCTTCTCGGATATCCGAATCGGTATCCTGTAATTCTTTTATCTTGCGTATAGCGTGCAAAGCTGTCGTGTGGTCACGGCCACCAAAGGCATCACCTATTTCAGGTAAGCTATGGTTGGTCAGCTCTTTCGCAAGGGACATTGCCACTTGGCGAGGGCGAGCAACAGAGCGGCTACGACGCTTAGACAATAAATCGCTAATTTTAATTTTGTAATATTCCGCAACAATACGTTGAATATTATCAATGTTTACCAGCTTGTCTTGCAGTGCGAGTAAATCTTTTAATGATTCACGAACAAAGTCCGGCGTAATCGCACGGCCAGTAAAGTGTGAATTGGCAATAACTCGCTTCAAAGCACCTTCTAATTCACGCACGTTTGAACGTATTTTTTGTGCAATAAAGAAAGCTGAATCATAAGACAGTTTGATACCACTTTCATCTGCTTTGCGCATTAAAATTGCAACTCGAGTTTCCAGTTCTGGAGGCTCAATAGCGACGGTTAGTCCCCAACCAAAACGAGATTTAAGACGATCTTCTAAGCCTTGAATCTCTTTCGGGTATCGATCACATGTCAGAATCATTTGCTGACCACCTTCTAATAGCGCATTGAAGGTGTGGAAGAATTCCTCTTGGGTACGGTCTTTACCAGCAAAGAACTGAATATCATCAATCAGTAGAGCATCCACCGAACGATAATAACGTTTAAAGTCATTAATCGCATTCAGCTGTAATGCTTTTACCATATCCGCAACAAAACGCTCCGAATGTAAGTAAACCACTTTCGCGTTTGGATTATGGCGCATTAACTCGGTACCCACGGCTTGCATTAAGTGGGTTTTACCTAAGCCAACGCCACCGTATATAAATAGTGGGTTATATGCACCACCCGGGTTTTCAGCGACTTGTAATGCAGCAGCATGGGCTAATTGGTTCGATTTACCTTCGACAAAGTTATCAAATGTAAATGAGTTATTTAAGTTCGCACCATGGTTGATACCACCTTCTACTTGTACCTTTCTTTTTGGCGGAGTAAGAGGTAATTGCCCTTGCTCGTTTGGTTCAAGGTCACCACGTAGGCTTGAGCTAGACAATGTTAATGGTGCTTCGAATTCTAAGTCTGCATGGGAACTTTTGTCCCCTTCATCCATTAAATTAAAACCAGGTCTATAGCCTGAGTCATTAACGACTTCGCTGTTAAAAGAATTCGCCGGCGGCTCAACTTGAGTCGGTGGAGGTGGGGGTGGTGGGGTCGTATTTGCTTGCGCAAAGTTTGATGATTTGACAACAAGCTGTAATGCCGGCGCATGACCATCACCAGCAAACTCCGATAATAGCTCTTTTATGCGGGCCTGATATTTATTAGTGACCCAATCCAAGACAAATCGATTTGGTGCACTTAAGCACAAATCACCATTCGACATCATTTCAGCCTGCAATGGACGAATCCATGTGTTGAATTGAGATGTGGAAAACTCGCCCTGCAGTTTTTGCAGGCAAAGGTCCCAATGCTCCAAAGACACTGTATGCATACTCCCAGTAAAATGACAGATAAGGTAGAGATTCTACCTAGGTTGCAGCAAGTTATCCACACCAAAAAATAAAAAACTTTTTCTTTTTCCCTTTGCTATATGTTAATAACAGAAGAAGTTATTAACAGGAGTAGATAAAAACAACATGTGTGCATAAAGCGTCTAGTTATCAACATGTAAATATATTCATATTTTTCACTTATTCACAGAAAAATTTATTTTTATCTTTATGATTTTTATACACAAAAACTAAAAACACCCAATCAATGTGGGTAACTTTAAGTTTGTTAGTTTTTTTTATCCACTAAGCAGGTACAAACCTGTGTGTATTTTTTTATATATTAAATTGCTATTTTTTAAGTAAAAATTCCTCTGAAAGCATTGAATTACCTAGGGAAAGGCTCTAGAATTCGCGCCCTGATTTAATAATCAAATTGCAGAGGCTTGGCGGTAGCTAACCCTCAAAACTCAAACACTGCATTCAGTGAGAGCATTAAAAATGAAAATGAAAAGAACTTTCCAACCTAGCGTTTTAAAACGTAAACGTAACCACGGTTTCCGTGCACGTATGGCTACAAAAAGTGGACGTCAAATCGTCGCTCGTCGCCGCGCTCGCGGACGCAAGGTTCTAAGCGCATAATACGCTGATGACCGATTATTGTTTTCCTCGGCATGTCAGACTTCTGAATGCCGAGGATTATCAATCTGTCTTTAATGGCACCTCTTCTAAAGTCTTCGCTGGCGAATTCCTTTTATTGACACGAAAAAGAGATGATAACCAAACACGGTTAGGTCTTATTGTATCCAAAAAAACGGATAAACATGCTGTCGGCAGAAACCGCATCAAACGAGTTGTTCGCGACTCTTTTAGACACCACAAAGTATTGCTGTCTGGATTAGATATTGTCTTCCTCGCTAGAAATGGCATTAAAGACATAGATAATGCGAATTTACACCGCCGCCTTGATAAAGCATGGGATCAATTAGCAAAAAAGGCTTCAAAACCTCCTCAAAGAAAAAAACACCACTCAGATAAGCAGAAATAGGCTGAAAAAACTGTCAAAGACTGCTTTAATAGCGCGTGATTTTAATTAGGGTTCATTGAACCGATTGTCTAACCAAATAGATTAGTTGAATACCATGGATTACAGACGTTATATTTTATGGGCTGCGCTTTTCCTTAGTGGTTACCTACTGTTTTTACAGTGGAACCAGGATTATGGTTCTCAGTCCTCTCAGCAAAGTGTAGCTAACGCTACTCAAAGCGAAATAAGTACAGATACCGGCGCTGATTTACCAGTAGCTTCACAAAATACTTCTGCCGCGAATGCAGAAACTCCTAAAGGTGCAACCACAATCGCATCAGGACAACTCATTGAAGTGGTAACAGATACACTTCGAGTTTCTATAAACCCTGTTGGTGGTGACCTAGTTGAAGCAGCGCTTCTACAATATCAAAAAGAATTAGGCCAATCTGAGAACTTTGTCATTCTAGAAGATGGTGCTCAACGCACTTATATTACACAGAGTGGCTTAATTGGTAAGAATGGTCCTGATGCTTCTAAAGACGGTCGTCCTGTTTATCAGTCTGAAAGCACTTCTTACCGTTTAGAAGAAGGTCAAGAGTCTATTGATGTAAACCTATACTTCACCGATGCCAATGGCGTGAAATACACAAAGACTTTCCGCTTTTCAAAAGGCAAATACAGCATTCGCCAATTAATTACTGTGGATAACACCTCTTCAGAAAACTGGCGTGGTAACTTATTTGCTCAAATTAAACGTGATAACTCTGAAGATCCAAGTCAAGCAACTGGCATGGGCTTACAGCCTTATCTTGGTGGTGCAATTTCTGATGAAGAGAACAAGTACAACAAAATCTCTTTCTCTGATATGGCAGAAGAGCCTGTAAAGGTTACTACTACACAAGGTTGGGTAGCCGTTCTTCAGCATTACTTTGTCTCTGCTTGGGTTCCTGAGCAAGGTCAAAAAGTGACCCTGCAAGCTAGAAATAATAATGGCTTTAACATTATTGGCTTCACAGGCCCATCTGTTGAGATAGCATCCGGTGACCAAGGTACTTTAAGCTCTACTTTTTATGTTGGTCCTAAATTACAAGATCAACTTGAAGCAACAGCAGAAAACCTAGCGTTAACAGTAGACTACGGTTGGTTATGGTGGTTGGCGAAGCCTCTTTTCTGGTTACTTACTATTATCCAGTCTGTTGTAGTGAACTGGGGTATTGCCATCATCTTGATCGTTGTTTGTGTGAAAGCCATTTTCTTCAAACTTTCTGCAGCAAGTTATCGCTCTATGGCAAGAATGCGTAAATTCGCGCCAGAAATCGCTAAGCTAAAAGATTTATACGGTGATGATCGTCAGCGTATGTCTCAAGAAATGATGTCCCTTTATAAGAAAGAGAAAATTAACCCTCTTGGCGGTTGTTTACCTATTTTGGTACAGATGCCGGTTTTCCTTTCTTTGTACTGGGTACTAATGGAGTCTGTTGAACTTCGTCATGCACCATTCTTCTTATGGATTGATGATTTATCTGCAATGGACCCTTACTTTGTGCTGCCTATCTTGATGGGTGCGAGTATGTTTGCTCAGCAACTACTAAACCCAACACCTCCAGATCCAATGCAAGCCAAGATTATGAAGATTATGCCAATCGCATTTACCTTCTTCTTCTTGTGGTTCCCAAGTGGTCTAGTACTTTACTGGGCAGTGAATAATACTTTGTCTATTATTCAGCAATACATCATTACCAAACGTATTGAGCGAGAAGCTTAAAAAAGCTCTTCTCTCTGCTATTAAAAAAGGCTTCCTAAGGGGAGCCTTTTTTATGTTTAGATTGCCATGAACCTCGAGCTAACCGACAATACAAATATTCTCAATTAATTGTACAGAGTAACATTATGACTGATTTCCAATACACCGCTGATCAAGACACAATTGCAGCACAAGCAACAGCTCCAGGACGGGGAGGTGTGGGAATTATTCGCTTATCAGGACCTAAAAGTTTATCCATTGCCAAAACAATTATAGGCTTCGAGCCAAAGCCTCGTTACGCCCATTACGTACCTTTCAAAGATGCTAATAATGATCAATTAGACATGGGGTTAGCACTTTATTTCCCTGGCCCTAACTCTTTTACAGGGGAGGATGTATTTGAACTACAAGGCCATGGCGGCCCAGTCATTATGGATATGCTACTAAGCCATTGTGTGTCTTTAGGTGCCCGTTTAGCGCGACCAGGGGAATTTTCTGAACGTGCTTTCATGAATGATAAAATGGACTTAACTCAAGCCGAAGCGATTGCAGATTTAATCGACAGTACATCCGAACAAGCTGCAAAATGCGCTTTACGTTCATTACAAGGTGCATTTTCAAAACGTGTTGATGAGTTAGTAGAAGCCTTAATTCACTTACGCATCTATGTGGAAGCAGCAATTGATTTTCCTGAAGAAGAAATTGATTTTATTGGTGATGGTAAAGTGGCTAATGAGCTAGCTGGGATTCAAAGTACATTAAAAGAAGTCCTTAAAGAAGCGAATCAAGGTGCTCTAATACGTGAAGGTATGAGCGTGGTGATTGCTGGCCGACCTAATGCAGGGAAATCCAGTTTACTGAATGCCTTATCAGGCAAAGAGTCCGCTATTGTCACCAACATTGAAGGTACCACCCGTGATGTCTTAAGAGAACATATCCACCTAGATGGTATGCCTTTACATATTATCGATACAGCAGGCTTACGTGATAGCCCTGATGAAGTAGAGCGTATTGGTATTCAAAGAGCGTGGGATGAAATAAGTAAGGCGGATCGAATTCTAATGATGGTAGATAGCCAGTCCGTTGATAGTAAAAACCCTCATGAAATTTGGCCTGAATTTATTGAAAAACTCACAAATACTAAACACTTAACGCTTGTTCGAAATAAAGTGGATTTAACTAAAGAAACAACTGGGATCGAAACGGTAAATGGTATCCCTGTCGTTTCTTTATCTGCGAAAACAGGTGAGGGTGTTAACGAGTTAACAGAGCATTTAAAAAGTGTCATGGGCTTTGATAGCACGACTGAGGGTGGTTTTATAGCACGTCGTAGACACATAGAAGCACTTAATAAAGCAGCTCGCTTTCTTGATGCTGGTAATGAGCAGTTACATGGCTACGGAGCAGGAGAGTTGCTTGCTGAAGACTTAAAAGAAGCTCAGCAAGCATTGAGTGAAATCACTGGTGCCTTTACCAGTGATGATTTGCTTGGTCGAATCTTTGGTTCATTTTGTATCGGTAAATAACATCATACTTGCCGCAATATTACGTGATGTATTGATAAGGTTTTTTTCAGCATCTGCTAATACTTTATCGAGACTATCTAAAGCAGGGATGATAGGAAAAATAGCCTTCATTCCATGTTCTAAAATGGCTTCAGCGTCTTTACCAAGTGTCCCTGCAATTCCAATGGTAGGGACATTTTTTTGATTCGCTTGTTTTAAAACCCCCATCGGCGTTTTACCAAAAACCGTTTGGCCATCTATTCGACCTTCACCAGTAATAACGAGATCAGCATTCTCTAAATGATCAGCTAAACCGACGGTTTCCATAACAATATCAATACCGGGTTTTAGCTCTGCATCCAAAAAGGATTTTACGCCTAACCCCATACCACCAGCCGCGCCCGCACCGGGGAAAAGCCTATGATCTTCTCCTCCCATTTTTACGATCACATCAGCTAAATGCCCTAGCGCACTATCTAATTGCTCTATCATTTCTTTTGTCGCGCCCTTTTGAGGACCAAAAATAGCAGAAGCACCATATTCACCACATAGAGGGTTATCAACGTCACAAGCCACATCTATTTTGCATGAAGCCAGTAAAGGGTGGACTTCAGACATATCTATTTTATGAAGCTCGGCTAAAGCAAGGCCGCCAGAAGACAGTTCCTCACCTTCTATATTTTTAAACTTAATGCCTAATGCCTGTGCTAAACCTAATCCAGCATCATTAGTAGCACTGCCACCTAACCCTAAAATAATATGTTTTATGCCTCTATCGAGTGCATCCTTGATGAGCTCTCCAGCTCCATAGCTACTGGTAACAAGTGGATTTCTATCTTCCCTTGGTACTAGATGAAGCCCTGAAGCAGAAGCCATCTCTATTACTGCAGTTTGCGTATTAGCATTTTGTTGTGAGCCTAAAATGCCATATTGAGCTAATACTTTATTTCCAAGGGGGCCTGTTACTTCAATATCAATAAAAGAGCCATGCGTCGCATCCACCATGGACTGAACCGTACCTTCCCCACCATCGGCCATTGGAACTTTAATAAATTCAGCATTTTTATAGATACAGCTAAACCCGGTTTCTATTGCATTTGCGACTTCAAGTGCCGTTAAGCTTTCTTTAAAGGAATCCGGTGCAATGATGATTTTCATAGGCATCCTTTTATTCATATATTAATAGAGTAATGTCACTGGTCAGGTTTCATGTTAACTAGAACTCGACCACGTACCTTACCATCAAGCAATTTATAGGCCGTTTCCTCGACTTCCTCTAAGGTGACTTCTGTATACAGGCTTTCAAAGTCTTTTTCTTGTAGAAGATCAGAGAGTCGTTGCCATGCTTCAATTCTGTCTTGTTTTGGACGCATGACACTATCAATACCAATTAATTTAACTCCTCTTAGGATGAAAGGTGCAACGGAAGCGGTAAAATCCATTCCTTGAGCTAAACCACAAGCAGTAACAACACCGCCATATTGAGTGCTCGCACATGCGTTGGCTAGAGTATGACTGCCTACACAATCTATAACGCCTGCCCAACGCTCTTTTTGTAATGGTTTACCCGGCTCAGATAAAGACTGTCGATCAATAACCTCTGTCGCCCCCAAAGCTTTTAAGTGATTGGCTTCTTCTAATCGTCCAGTTGAAGCTACTACCTTATAACCAAGACGATTTAATAAAATAATAGCAAAGTTACCAACACCACCATTAGCACCTGTTACTAATATATCCCCTGAATTTGGCATGACATTTTGTTTTTCTAGCGCCAATACAGATAGCATAGCAGTGTAGCCAGCAGTGCCTATTACCATAGACTGTTTTGCTGTAAGAGATTTTGGTAAAGGAATTAACCAATCACTTTGAAGACAAGCTTTTTCAGATAAACCACCCCAATGCTTCTCACCTACACCAAAGCCATTAAGTACGACCCAATCCCCTTTGCTGAACTCGCTACTTTCTGAATGCGTTACTACACCTGATAAATCAATTCCTGGAACCATAGGAAAAAACCGTAAAATTGGTGCCGCACCTTTTATCGCCAAGGCATCTTTATAGTTTATCGTACTATAGTGAACCTCAATCGTTACTTCAGATTTAGGCAGTTCTTCTTCGTCTATCAACGAAATAGAGGCACATGTTTTACCATCTATATTTGTGACTTGAAGGGCTTTAAACATAGAAACTCCTGCTATTCATTCAGTTTTTTAAGAAACAGCTTAACTTATCAGCTTACATAGTTATTTTTTGACTCCCATGATCATAGTAGAAGCTAGAAAGTTTAGTAATTAACAAAAAGTATAATTTTTTTGATTGTGGATACTTTTTTTAAGAAAGCTCATCTAAAAATACAAAAAATCAAATAAATTACTTTAAAATCAATAACAAAATCTTTTTATTCCAAAATAAACCACCTGTTAATAAGTATGGTAATACCTTGATAGGAAGTTTTGCACAGTTTTTAATAAAAATAGACTTTTAAAAACAGCGTGTATAACTCACCACTTTATTCACAGGTTTGGGTTATCCACATAACAAGATACTTACCCTAAAGAGAACAGGTTTTGAAGACAGTAAAACTATGATTTATATATAAAAATATAAATTATCAACAGATTTTTATCTGCTATATAAGAGTAATAAACATAAATACATACTATATATAATCTTATTCTTTATATTGATGACCGGGGAAAGAAAGGGAGACTGACTTTCTTTTTCATAATTTACCGATATACTAGCGGCCTCAACGTATTGATCGTTTTTTATTCTTTTTTATACCGAGGTTTTTGTGGATTTCCCAAGTCGTTTTGATGTTATTGTGGTTGGTGGTGGACATGCTGGTACAGAGGCAGCCTTAGCCGCAGCTCGTATGGGAGTTAAAACATTATTACTTTCTCACAACATTGAAACATTGGGGCAAATGTCCTGTAATCCAGCGATTGGTGGTATAGGTAAATCCCACTTAGTAAAAGAAATTGATGCTTTAGACGGCATCATGGCCTTAGCTACAGATCAAGCAGGTATTCAATTTAGGACCTTAAATTCTCGTAAAGGTCCTGCCGTTAGAGCAACTCGTGCCCAAGCTGACCGTATTTTATATAAAGCGGCAGTTCGTCATAAATTAGAGAATCAAGAAAACTTATGGCTTTTCCAACAATCTGCAGAAGATCTAATTGTTGAAGATGGAGCGGCACGTGGTGTTGTTACTCAAACAGGCATTCGTTTTAATAGTAAAACCGTTGTGCTTACTGCCGGTACCTTTTTAGGTGGCATCATTCATGTCGGCCTACAAAACCATTCCGGAGGTCGTGCTGGAGATCCACCTTCTATTGGCTTAGCTGAAAAATTACGTTCTTTGCCTTTTAGAGTAGATCGTTTAAAAACGGGTACACCACCTAGAATTGATGCTCGTTCAGTAGATTTTTCTCAAATGCAGGCTCAACCCGGCGATGATGTTACTCCGGTTATGTCATACATGGGTAACCGTGCTATGCACCCAAGACAAATAGAATGTTTTATTACCCATACTAATGAAAAAACACACGATATCATTCGTTCTGGTATGGACCGATCCCCTATGTACACGGGGGTTATTGAAGGTGTTGGCCCTCGTTACTGCCCATCTATTGAAGATAAAATTGTTCGTTTTGCCGATAAAAACTCCCACCAAATCTTTATCGAACCAGAAGGATTAACTACCCACGAGCTTTATCCGAATGGTATTTCGACATCTCTACCTTTTGATGTGCAGATTGAAATGGTTCGATCAATGAAGGGGATGGAAAATGCGCATATTATGCGCCCCGGTTATGCTATCGAATACGACTATTTTAATCCTCAAGATTTGAAGTACTCATTAGAAACAAAACATATGCCCGGACTATTTTTTGCGGGGCAAATTAACGGTACAACTGGCTATGAAGAAGCTGGGGCACAAGGTTTACTTGCTGGTTTAAATGCTGCCTTACTTTCGCAAGATAAAGAGTCTTGGTCACCTCGTCGTGATGAGGCTTATCTTGGTGTATTAGTAGATGATCTAATTACTATGGGGACAAAAGAGCCTTATCGTATGTTTACTAGCCGTGCGGAATATCGACTCATTTTACGTGAAGATAACGCTGATATGCGATTAACTGAAAAAGGTCGAGAGTTAGGTCTTGTTTCGGATGAACGTTGGGCTGCTTTTTGTAAAAAAAGAGAGGCAATTGAGCAAGAAACACAGCGTTTGAAATCTTCTTGGATTGTTCCTAATACATCTGAAGCAGAAGAAATTAATCCAAAATTAGAAACACCGATTAGTCATGAGTACAGCTTATTAGATTTACTGAAACGACCAACTATTACATATTCTGATGTAGCGCACTTAAAAAATGCACCTGAAGAAGCGGTAGATGAGCAAGTTTCTGAACAGGTTCAAATAGCGGTGAAATATGCAGGTTATATATCTCGACAAGCAGAAGATATTGAGCGCTTGCGTCGCCAAGAAAATATGACGCTACCGGAAGACCTTGATTATATGAGTATGGAAGGACTATCTAATGAGGTTAAGCAAAAATTAGATCAGCTTCGTCCTGAAACGCTAGCAGCGGCTTCTCGTATTCAAGGAGTAACGCCTGCGGCAGTTTCTTTACTTTTAATCCATCTTAAAAAGCGTGCCATTGCTCACAAAAGTGCCTAGAATTGTCGGTTAATTATTACTTTTGCATAATAGGCTAGCTGTGACGCACTTTGAAACTATCCAAAAAGGCGCCCAATCAATGGGCGCTGCACTTTCTGATACCACCATTCAGACTCTTGTTGATTATTTAGCATTATTGGAAAAGTGGAATAAGGCTTATAACCTGACCGCTATCCGTGATGTTAACCAAATGATTTCATTGCATTTATTAGACAGTCTAGCAACATTGCCTTATATAAAAGGTGACAAAATTATTGATGTGGGTACAGGACCTGGTTTACCAGGTATGGTGCTTGCAATATGTTATCCAGAAAAACACTTCACATTACTCGATAGTAATGGAAAAAAAATGCGTTTTCTTACTCAAGTAAAAATGGAGTTGGGAATAGGAAATGTAACCGTTGCTAATGAAAGAGTAGAAAAGCATGCCAACCAAGGTTCTTACGATCATGTTATTTCACGAGCCTTTGCATCTTTGCAAGATATGATCAATTGGACTTTACCTCTCCCTAAGTCATCAGGTAACTTTCTAGCAATGAAAGGTGTATACCCTAGTGATGAAATTAATGCTTTACCAAAAGAAGTGGAAGTTCAGTCTGTAGAGCCTCTTAATGTTCCGAGTGTTGAGGCTGAGCGACATATGGTCATAATGACTCGTAAAGGATAAAACATGGCAAAAATTATTGCAGTTACGAATCAAAAAGGTGGCGTAGGTAAAACGACCACTTGCGTCAATTTGGCCGCTTCACTTGCTGCTATGAAACGACGTGTTTTATTGATTGACTTAGATCCTCAAGGAAATGCCACAACGGGCAGTGGGTTAATAAAAGAGGAATTAGAAACCAGTGTTTACGATGTTTTAGTGGGTACACATGGCGTAAAAGAGGTGATGAAGAAAACCTCACCGGGTGATTTTTGGGTATTACCAGCTAATGGTGATTTGACCGGTGCTGAAGTTGTACTGCTGGATTTACCAAGTAAAGAAACACGTCTTAGAGCTGGCCTCTATGAAGTTGATAATGATTTTGACTATATCCTGTTAGATTGTCCTCCTTCATTAAACATGCTGACAGTAAATGCTTTATCTGCAGCACAAGGTGTCTTAATTCCTGTCCAGTGCGAATATTATGCTTTGGAAGGATTAACAGCTTTATTACAGACCATTGAACACATTGCCAATGCATTAAATCCCTCTCTTGAAATAGAAGGTATTGTGCGAACTATGTATGACCCTCGTCCCAGTTTGACTCATGATGTATCATCTCAGCTTCATAAGCATTTTGAAGATAAGGTTTATGATACGGTTATACCAAGGAACATTCGTTTAGCTGAGTCACCAAGTTATGGTTTACCAACGCTGCATTATGAAAAAAGTTCACGTGGTGCAATCGCTTATCTTGCATTGGCTGGAGAGTTCATTCGTAAATGCGCAACACGCTAAATACTTATCAAGCATGCTGTAGGGTTAATTAGGGTTAAATTAAATGACGATGAAAAAAAGAGGTTTAGGTCGCGGCCTAGACGCATTATTAGCACCAAAAAATACAGAAACAAGTACGCAAGAAGATGGTTCTAATGATGATCAAATAAAGGGCCTGACTTACCTGCCTGTCGAATGGCTTTCTAAAGGGAAGTTTCAGCCTCGTCGTGATATGAACCCTGTACAGCTTGAAGATCTAGCTGCTTCTATTCGTACGCAAGGTATTATGCAACCTATTGTAGTGCGTTCAATAGGCCACAATAAGTACGAAATAATTGCTGGTGAACGTCGTTGGAGAGCAGCAAAAATTGCTGATTTGACTCAAGTTCCTGTCATTATTCGTCATGTTGAAGATTCTGATGCTGTGGTATTGGCTCTTATAGAAAATATTCAACGTGAGGACCTAAATCCAGTAGAAGAAGCTCTTGCACTACAACGTTTGATAGACGACTTTAACTTAACTCAACAAGAGGTGGCTGACTCTGTTGGTAAATCTCGATCGACTATTGCGAATCTACTGCGGTTATTAGGTTTAACGCCTGAAGTAAGAAGGTTACTAGAACATGGTGATATTGAGATGGGGCATTCCCGAGCTCTATTGCCTTTAGAGCATGATGACCAAATTCAAGCTGCTTCTATCGTTGTTACTAAATCATTATCCGTTCGCGAAACTGAAAGATTAGTAAAAACTTTTCAAACAGATGAGAAGAAGCCTGAAGACACACCTTCTTTGCCTGATCTAAGTGAGCATGCTGAACGTATTAGCCAAAAGATTAATGCGTCAGTAAAAATTCAGCCATCAGCAAAAGGTAAAGGGAAGTTAGTTATTGAATATAGAAACCCTGAGCATCTAGAGCTGCTGATAAGTGAACTTACAAAAGATCAATAAAAGCCAATCTATAGATTAAATTTATCTAAAAGTCAGACAATTGGAAATAAATTCAATTAATTAGTTTATGTTGAACACTATAGCTAAACCCCATATAATGCCTCGGATTTATTAATTTCCACGTGAGTTGCACTCATCTGGTGCAGGGTAGAGAGTTAAGCAATGGGGATGAATAAGCCGTTAAGTTCAAGTGCTATTCTTAGCGCAAAAAAACGGGCTATTTTTCGTTTTATCCTCTTACAGTGCTGTCTCATAGTTTTTATATCCGTGGGAGTGTTGTTATTTGCTGGTGGCCTTCATTGGTACTCCTTTATATTGGGAGCAATGTCCAGTATATTGCCTAGCATCTATATGGCGTGGCGCATTTTTGGGCACAAAGGTGCTCGGCCAGCAAAAGAAGTGGTAAGTTCTTTTTATCGTGGAGAAGCAGGAAAGTTAGTTATAACAGCCATACTACTTTCATTAGCTTTTGTACTTATAAAACCTTTATCTGCAGAGGCGTTTCTAGCAGGTTTTGGTGTTGCTATTTTGAGTCATTGGCTCAGCCCTTTCTTGCTAAATCGCTAAGAGCAGGAAAGGTAAAAGTTTTAATCATTAAGAGAGCGTGGATGTAAATATGGCAAGTGAAAATCCAAGTGCTTCCGAATACATAAAGCACCACCTTCAGAATTTGACCTTTGGTCAACATCCTGACGGTTCATGGGGTATTGCGGAATCATCTAAAGAAGCTGCTGATATGGGCTTTTGGGCAATTCATTTAGATACGATGGGATTCTCAATTGGTCTCGGTATTCTATTTTTATGGTTGTTCCGCATAGCAGCAAAAAAAGCGACTGCAGAGACACCTTCAGGTCTACTTAACTTTGTAGAAATGATGGTTGAGTTCGTCGACAAATCAGTAAAAGAAAGTTTTCACGGCAAAAGCAAAGTAATAGCGCCATTAGCGCTGACTATTTTTGTCTGGATTTTCTTAATGAACTTGATGGATTTGATTCCTGTCGATTTCGTACCAAGAATTGCTCATGACGTGTTCGGTTTGAATTATTTCAAAATCGTACCGACTACAGATCTTAATGCCACTTTGGGTATGTCTTTATCTGTATTCGCTTTGATCATTTTCTACAGCATCAGCATTAAAGGGTTTGGTGGGTTCATTAAAGAATTAACCTTACAACCTTTTAATACACCAATCATGATTCCTTTTAACTTTGTGTTAGAAATGGTTGGTTTATTGGCGAAGCCAGTATCATTGGCACTTCGTTTGTTTGGTAACCTTTATGCTGGTGAATTGATCTTTATTCTTATTGCTATATTACCTTGGGCTGCTCAATGGGCGCTGTCTGTTCCATGGGCGATCTTCCATATATTAGTAATAACTTTGCAAGCATTTATCTTTATGATGTTGACGATCGTGTATCTCAGCATGGCACATGAAGAACACTAATTCTTTTGAATAAAAAACTTTAATCTTTAAAAACTGTGAAATTTAGGAGTTAAAATGGAAACTGTAGTAGGTTTAACTGTTATCTCTGTAGCAATCCTTATTGGTTTGGCTGCACTGGGTACAGCGATTGGTTTTGCTATCTTAGGTGGTAAATTCTTGGAGGCGAGTGCTCGTCAACCAGAGCTTGCGCCTATGCTACAAACTAAAATGTTTATCGTTGCTGGTCTTCTTGATGCGGTATCTATGATCGGTGTTGGTATTGCGTTGTTCTTCACTTTCGCGAACCCATTCATTGCTCAGGTTGCTGGCTAATAATTCGCTGTATTATAAGTGACTTATTTTTTGAACGACTAGAGCGAGGATATTTGCGTGAATATTAATCTCACACTAATAGGCCAAGCTATCTCGTTTGCTATCTTTGTGTGGTTCTGCATGAAATTCGTGTGGCCACCAATTATTGCTGCTCTTGAAGAGCGTACTAAGAAGATAGCAGACGGTTTGGAAGCAGCTAACCGTGCATCTCGTGATCTTGAATTAGCGCAAGAAGAAGCTAATAAGACATTACGTGATAGCAAGGAACAAGCGGCCGAGATAATTGAACAAGCCAACAAACGTGCGAATCAAATGATCGACGAGGCAAAAGAGCAAGTTATTGCTGATGGCAAACGCCTACGCGAAGCTGCTCAAGCGGAAATAGAACAAGATGTCATGCGTGCTAAAGAAGCATTGCGTGCTCAGGTTTCTGTTTTAGCTTACGCCGGAGCCGAGAAAATTTTGGGCGCCACCATTGACGAAAAAGCACATAGCGAGATCGTAGAACAGCTCGCCAAAGAGCTTTAAGCGAGGGTCTAATGGCTGAACTAAAAACAGTCGCGCGACCGTACGCTAAAGCGGTTTTTGAAGTTGCTAGAGAGCAAGGTCAAGTTTCAGAATGGGCTAATATGTTAAACGTATTAGCTACTGTTACTTTAGAGCCTAAGCTGAAAGTAGCGCTTGAAAACCCAGCTTTTAGTGCGGAAGAGAAGGCAAACGCTCTAGCGGAAGTTTGTGTTGAAACAACAACAGAACAAGGGAAAGCATTTTTGCTAACTCTTGCTGTAAATAAACGTTTATCGCTTCTTCCTGCGATTTACGATTTGTTTCTACAGTTCAAACTGAATTTTGAAAAAGCAGTAGATGTTACATTTACTTCTGCTTTCGAATTATCAGAAGAACAAACACAAGTATTAGCCGCTTCATTAGCGAAAAAATTAGACCGTACGGTTAATTTGGCTAGTGAAACAGACGCAAGCCTAATTGGTGGCGTGGTTATTCGTACAGGTGACTTAATCATCGACGGTTCAGTTCGCGGTAAATTAGCGAAACTGTCCGAGGCGATAAACTCCTAGCGTTTCGTTTATTCGAAACCAGGGTTTGAGGAATTTAGCATGCAGCAACTGAATCCATCTGAGATCAGCGAGATTATCAAGAAGCGCATCGAGACACTTGATGTTGCTTCTGATGCCCAAAATGAGGGCACAATTGTCAGCGTGGCAGACGGTATCGTTCTGATTCACGGTTTGGCAGACGTTATGTACGGGGAAATGATTGAATTCCCTGGCGGCGTTTACGGTATTGCATTGAACCTAGAACGTGACTCTGTAGGCGCGGTAGTACTAGGTCAATACCAAGACCTTGTAGAAGGTCAAAAAGCAAAATGTACTGGTCGTATTTTGGAAGTTCCAGTAGGACCAGAATTGCTAGGTCGTGTAGTTGACGCATTGGGTAACCCAATTGACGGCAAAGGCGCTATCGAAGCAAAACTAACTGATAAAGTTGAAAAAGTGGCACCGGGTGTAATTGCTCGTCAGTCAGTTGATCAACCTATTCAAACTGGTTACAAGGCAATTGATGCCATGGTACCAGTCGGTCGTGGCCAGCGTGAGTTAATCATCGGTGACCGTCAGATCGGTAAAACAGCATTAGCAATCGACACTATTATCGCTCAGAAAGAGAGTGGTATTAAGTGTGTGTACGTTGCCATTGGTCAAAAGCAATCAACTATTGCCAACATAGTACGTAAGCTTGAAGAAGCTGGCGCTATGGAATATACGACAGTAGTCGCAGCGGGTGCATCTGACCCAGCTGCTATGCTTTACCTTGCTCCTTACACTGGTTGTACTATGGGTGAATACTTCCGTGACCGTGGTGAAGATGCATTGATCGTATATGATGATTTGACCAAGCAAGCTTGGGCTTACCGTCAGATCTCTTTGCTACTTCGTCGTCCACCAGGTCGTGAAGCATACCCAGGTGACGTTTTCTATCTTCACTCTCGTCTTCTTGAACGTGCATCTCGTGTAAGCGCAGATTACGTTGAGAAGTTCACAAATGGTGAAGTAAAAGGCCAAACAGGTTCATTGACGGCATTGCCAATCATTGAAACTCAAGGTGGTGACGTATCGGCTTTCGTACCGACAAACGTAATTTCCATCACTGATGGTCAGATATTCCTAGAATCAAGCTTGTTCAACTCTGGTATTCGCCCAGCAATGAACGCAGGTATTTCGGTATCTCGTGTTGGTGGTGCTGCGCAAACTAAGATTGTCAAAAAGCTTGGTGGCGGTATTCGTCTTGCTTTGGCTCAGTATCGTGAATTGGCGGCTTTCGCTCAGTTTGCATCTGACCTAGATGAAGCGACTCGTAAGCAGCTAGAACATGGTAAGCAAGTAACAGAACTGATGAAACAGAAGCAGTTCTCTCCTATGTCTGTAGCTGATATGGGCGTAGTTCTTTACGCTGCCAATGATGGCTTCCTTGAAGATGTTGAAACAAGCAAAATTAGCAGTTTTGAAAGTTCTTTGTTGAGCTACATGAACAGTGAACACACTGAGCTTATGGCTGACATTAACAAAACTGGTAACTATAACGGCGAGATTGAAGCGACTTTTAAAGCGGCAATCGAGAAGTTTAAAGCGACGCAGACTTGGTAATGAATTCGGTGGCAAAGGTTATATTTGCCACCATTTCTAGCAGTTTGTGAAATAACATTCTCACAAGGGCAGTTCTATTATGGCAGTCGGAAAAGAGATACGTACTCAGATTTCGAGCATTAACAATACGCGTAAAATTACTCGTGCTATGGAAAAAGTAGCTGCAAGTAAAACGCGTAAAGCTCAGGATCGTATGGCCGCTTCTCGTCCGTATGCGGAACGAATTCGCCAAGTAGTTGGTCATTTGGCCAACGCGAATCCTGAGTATAAACACCGTTACCTTACCGAGCGTGAGGCGAAGCGTGTTGGTTATATCGTAGTCTCTTCTGATCGTGGTTTATGTGGTGGTTTGAACGTTAACGTGTTCAAAGAAGCCCTAAAAGGAATGAAACAGTTTGCTGATTCAGGTGTTGAAATCGATATCTGTGCAATTGGTACAAAAGCAGTTTCTTTCTTTAAAAACTATGGCGGAAATGTAGCAGCAGCTTCTACTGGTTTAGGTGATGCACCTAAAGTCGACAATATAGTCGGTAGTGTAAAAGTTATGCTAGATGCATTTGATGAAGGTCGTATTGATCGTCTTTATGTGGTTTCAAATGAGTTCGTTAATACAATGACTCAGAAGCCGACGGTTAATCAGCTTTTGCCATTAGAAGCAGAAGAGAGTACAGAGTTACAGCACCATTGGGACTATATTTACGAATCCGATCCTGTTGAGATTTTGGATAAATTATTGGTTCGCTATATTGAATCTCAAGTGTATCAATCAGTTGTTGAGAACATTGCATGTGAACAAGCTGCACGTATGCTTGCCATGAAAAATGCAACAGATAACGCTGGTGATATCATTGATGAATTACAACTGGTGTACAACAAGGCTCGTCAAGCAGCGATTACTCAGGAAATATCTGAGATAGTCAGCGGCGCGGCAGCGGTTTAAGGTATTTAGGTATTTTAAGAGGATCCGAACATGAGTAGCGGACAAATCGTACAGATTATCGGTGCTGTTATCGACGTGGAATTCCCACGTGATGAAGTGCCAAAAGTATATGATGCTCTCACAATTGAGGGCAAAGAGTTGGTGTTGGAAGTTCAACAGCAACTAGGTGACGGCGTTGTTCGTACTATTGCCATGGGCTCTACAGATGGTATGAAACGTGGATTGGTTGTTGAAAACACAAACAGCCCAGTTTCTGTTCCTGTAGGTACGAAAACACTAGGACGTATTATGGACGTTCTAGGTAACCCAATTGATGAAAAAGGCCCTATCGGCGAAGAAGACCGTTGGTCTATTCACCGTTCAGCGCCTTCTTACTCTGAGCAGTCTTCTAGTAATGAGTTGCTAGAAACAGGCATCAAGGTAATCGACCTTGTTTGTCCTTTCGCTAAGGGTGGTAAAGTTGGTTTATTCGGTGGTGCCGGTGTAGGTAAAACCGTAAACATGATGGAGCTTATCCGTAACATCGCTATCGAGCACAGTGGTTACTCTGTATTCGCTGGTGTTGGTGAGCGTACACGTGAAGGTAACGATTTCTACCACGAGATGACGGATTCGAACGTAATCGATAAAGTATCTCTTGTATACGGTCAGATGAACGAGCCACCAGGTAACCGTCTACGTGTTGCATTGACTGGTTTGACTATGGCTGAGAAGTTCCGTGACGAAGGTCGTGACGTTCTTTTCTTCGTAGATAACATCTACCGTTACACGCTTGCGGGTACGGAAGTATCTGCATTGCTAGGTCGTATGCCATCTGCGGTAGGTTACCAGCCTACACTTGCTGAAGAGATGGGTGTTCTTCAAGAACGTATCACCTCTACTAAGACTGGTTCTATCACATCGGTACAAGCAGTATATGTACCTGCCGATGACTTGACTGACCCGTCTCCAGCAACGACTTTCTCTCACTTGGACGCAACAGTTGTATTGTCTCGTGACATCGCATCTTTGGGTATCTACCCAGCGATCGATCCTCTAGATTCTACATCTCGTCAGCTTGATCCACTTGTAATTGGTCAAGAGCACTATGACGTTGCTCGTGGCGTACAAATGGTTCTTCAGCGTTATAAAGAGCTTAAAGACATTATCGCAATCTTGGGTATGGACGAGTTATCTGAAGAAGATAAGCAAACGGTTAACCGTTCTCGTAAAATCCAAAGATTCTTGTCTCAGCCTTTCTTCGTAGCTGAAGTATTTACTGGTGCTCCTGGTAAGTATGTATCTTTGAAAGATACTATCTCTGGCTTTAAAGGCATTTTGGATGGTCTATATGATGACCTTCCAGAGCAAGCTTTCTACATGATTGGTAGTATCGACGAAGCTGTCGAAAAAGCTAAGAACCTTTAACCACGAAACAAAGTTAAAGCAGTGAAAGCTGTTTTAACTTTGTATGATTAAGAGAGGCTACTTATGGCTATCACAGTACACTGCGATATCGTAAGCGCTGAACAAGAGATCTTTTCTGGCGTAGTTGCTTCTGTCGTTGCTCCTGGTATTGAGGGCGACTTAGGAATTATGCCTGGTCATGCAGCGTTGTTAACAACCTTGCTACCTGGTCCTGTTCGTGTGGTTAAAGAAAACGGTGAAGAAGAATTTATCTTTGTTTCTGGTGGCTTTTTAGAAGTTCAACCAAACAAAGTCACTGTTTTGGCTGATACTGCTATTCGTGCGAAAGATCTTGACGAAAGTGCAGCTCAGCAAGCTAAAGGGCACGCACAAGAGCTATTAGCGAGTCAAAGCACAGATATCGATTATTCACGTGCGAAAGCAGAGTTAGCCGAAGCGGTTGCTCGTTTACGTACGATTCAGCAGTTTAGTTCTAACTAAGCAACTGATTGAATAGAAAAGCAAAAAGCAGCCTAAGGGCTGCTTTTTTTATGTCTATTTAGAATGAATTTGAAAGGCGTTTAAAGCATCTTCCAAAGTGTATCGAAAATGATTTGCTGTGCCTTAGCAATATCTTTTGATTCTAGTACAACGGCTGATGGAAAATTGTCACTAGCCAGTGAAATAATGGCACATTTAGGTGGGTAAATAGCGATATAGCTTGCATCAACGGAGCCTTCTGTTTTTATCCATTTACGTTCAGATAATTCCGCATCTTCACCACCTTCACCTAAAGCGATTACTTTTACGTTAATTCCTAGCTTTACCCTTTGTTTGGTGTAGTTCGGGAAAGGGCGATATAAGAAAGGCCGTATGGGTTTAGAGGAAAATACACAGTATTCTTTATGGTCTTGTTGAGAAACCACGTTTAAAATGTCGCGTAAAACCCATTCGATACCATCATCGCCTTCATAATAGCGAACATTTGCTTGATGATAATCTGGCTGTTGTTGGTGAAGGTTGGGAATAATGGTGTTTTTTAGTGATTCAATGGTTTTATCTAAACGGTTACGCTTTTCTTCTGCGAGGTTTAGTAATATTTCTGGGCTTTCAGCCGTAAAGAAGCGACGTTTTCCTTTAGGGAAGTAACTAACAACCCCTTTTGTTTGCAGTTGCTTTAAAGCTTCATAGGCGGTTCCTCTATTGATACCACTGTGTTCGGCAATATCCCTGATAGAAGCGGGACCCAGTTTTAACAATGTTTGATAAAGCAAAGTTTCTCTTGCTGTTAAACCAAGTTGCTCAAAAGCTTGTTGAATCATTGGAAAACCTTATCCCATAAAACCTGAAACGAATAATGGCAAGAATACACCGATTAAAATGAAAAGCGCAGGCCTATCTAGCTGCGAGGAGAAAAAGTGACAGACGATCAACGTTTTGGTGGTATACGTCGCCTTTATGGCGATGCTGCATACGAAAAATTTAGACAATCCCATATTTGTATTATTGGAATTGGTGGTGTTGGTTCATGGGCTGCAGAAGCATTAGCGCGCTCTGGCATAGGACATATCACGCTAATTGATATGGATGATGTTTGCATCACGAACACAAACCGTCAGATACACGCTCTTGATGGTACTGTAGGGCTAGCAAAAACGGATGTTATGGCCCAACGAGTAGGGTTAATTAATCCAGACTGCCAAGTTAACTGTATCGAGGACTTCATTACCCCTGATAACATCCCTGAGCTTCTATCTGAGCCATTTGATTACATTATTGATTGCATTGATAGTATTAAACCAAAAGCGGCTCTTATGGCTTGGTGTAAGCGCAATAAACGCAAAGTGATCACGGTTGGTGGTGCCGGTGGTCAAATGGATCCAACGAGAATACAGATTGCGGATTTATCAAGAACGGAAAAGGACCCTTTAGCCTCTAAATTGCGAAACTTTCTCCGTCGTTATTATAACTTCAGCCGTAACCCAAAGCGTCGTTTTGAAATTGAATGTGTGTTTTCTATGGAGCAATTAAACTACCCTCAGGGTGATGGTACAGTTTCACATAGTAGGCTAAAAGGGGATACAGAAACAAAAATGAACTGCGATACAGGCTTTGGTGCCAGTACCGCAGTCACAGCAACCTTTGGTTTTGTTGCCGTTTCTAGGGTGTTAGATAGGTTAGCTAATACTGTTAGATAGCTTCTGGTGAGCATGATAGGCCGCAAGCACAGTATGCTTTTGAACAGTATGACCCTCTATAAAATGTTCATCATATAGTGTTTCATCCGGGTATTCAGTAATCAGCTGTATTGGCACATCTTCCGACTTGCTTGTGGATATAAGGCAGGGGAAACCATTAATAAAACGAAAGTTGTTTTCTCCCGTGTATTTTTGGTAAAGACTGATTTGTTTGGCGTTAAATTCCATTAGGCCTTTAATTTTACTTAGCTCATTTGTTACTAATGTCAGAAATGCTTCCGCATATTCTCTCCATTCTTTTTGCGGCCTATGGCGTAATATAATGAAAAAGCCTTTCGGCAGAGTCCACATATCGAAACCTTTTGGTACATAACCTGATAAAGGGCGAGTCCATTCGTGAGAAGGGTATCCGTGTAAATTTATATGTAGCTTAGCTCGGCTAAGACTTCTTGCAATGAGCCGGATTTCCTTTTCATAAAGTGAGTGGGAATCTCGGCTTTCTAAATCATCACCTAGTGCTGTATATCGAGCTGAGTGATGCATATGGTATGGGTTATCCGCGATGAGCCGTTGGTGTAATGCGTAACCATCAGGGTTTTCTAAAGGCGATATCGTAAAGTGGCTATTCGGTTGTTGGTCTAAAACTTGTGCTGCCCTTAACGCGCCTACTACCCCAGTGGTTTCATTAGCGTGCTGCCCTCCACTTATCATGACAGGAGAGTCTTCTCCCTTATGGTATCGCGCTTGTACAGTTCGACCTGTAATTGTTGTAGTAAAAAAGGAACTACCTGAAACTCTATTAAGTTCTTCGCTAATTTGCTCCATGCTAATAGGGTAGCTAGCTTTAGCCAATATTTGTCTACCTGTGGAAGTATTTAACTGGTAGGGTCGAGTTTCTATTTTTATGCTAATACGTTCATTATCACTATAGATAATTTCGGGGATAATTTGCCCAGGTTGACCTTGTCTAGAGTTTAATTTGTAACCAGACTTAACGTTAAACCATTCAAGAATTGAAAAATAAAAATCTTCATGAAGAGCCTCTTTTAAGCTTATAACCTCTTGTTGATAGCTAAGTTTTTCATCTTTCCAAGGTAAAAATACTTGAATATTGAGTTCTTCAAAATGGGGCTCTACTTTAGGCCATTGATAGGCGGAAATAGCTAATATTCCATCATGAAATAGTCTTTCATAGTCTGTAAATAGTCGTTCATTTTTAATGATATTCCCTGAAGGGTCAGTAATTCTTAACCAACCCGTTGGAGAAAGGCGGCTTTCATTAATTAAGTCTTGGTGTAGATGGTTTGGGGCAAATACCTTTTTCGTTACCGTCTCTCCAGTTACTAGGTGGAAAATAACCGTATATGTATTTTGTGAGTTAGTGTCAGCAATAAAATCGATTAAATGCTCATCAAAAATTCCTGCTAGGGGGTATGTTTCTAATAAAAATCGATTTCTAACTGCTGACTTGTGAATAGGGTAATGAACTTCAGCACGAACAAACTCTTTACAGGACAGTGGCATATCTTCTAAGAAAAAGTGTAGTAAAGGCTTATAGGTACTTTGTATCTTGGATTGTACCCCTAGTTTGAGTAAAGCTGACTCTGCTGCAAGTCGCTGCTGTTTATCAGCAAATACCCATGCTTCGACACTGGCGTTTTTGTACTCGTCTTTCCCAAAGTATTCGACCAACCATTGAGTAGTCGTTTGAATAGACGCTGAAAAGATATTACTCATTGTGGCGTTTTACCTGTTGGAGCCAAACTCTTCAGTGAGTAAGTATCTAGTAGAGAGTACTTTTTCCTTGATAGCTTCTCTCTGATTAGTATTGAGCGCAGTCGGCTTTCTTTCATTATTTATATTTTCTCATCAAAAACTCGCGTAATAAGAAAGGTGCTTCTTAATAAGAGCTCATGTAATTACTCATGCAATGCAAAGAGCGATTAGCACCCATATATTTTTATAATGAAAACTTAATGTTATTATATCTACTTATATTTATTAATAGTTAATAATCAAAGGTTATGCCTTATGAAGTTTCGTCAGATAGAAGCCTTTCGCTATACCATGTTGCAGGGAACGACATCAGCAGCTGCTGAGAAGATGTATATATCCCAACCTGCCGTTAGTCGGCTATTAAGTGATTTGGAATATTCATTAGGTTTTCAATTATTTGATCGAAGAAAAGGGCGTTTACACCCAACCCAAGAAGCAAGTGAGTTTTTTCGATCTGTAGAAGAGAGCTTCCTAGGTTTTCAAAAATTGGAATCTGTTGCAGATAGAATACGTAATAAGACTCCCACTGAACTTAAAATTGCCTGTACTTCGGCTATATCCAGCTCTTTACTCCCTTTGGTATTAAAAGAGCATAAGAGGTTTTATCCGGAAGAGCATATTACGATTTATACTTTGCCCATGTCTGAAATTGCCATGAAGCTACAGACAAACTCTATTGATTTAGCTGTTGGGTTAGAACTTCCTCAACTAGCAGGAATAGAAAGAAAGTTTATTGGAGATGCTCGTTTCGTATTTGCTATGCATGCTCAGCATAGGCTTAAAGATAAGAAGGTAGTGACAGCACAAGACTTGATAGGCGAGTCTGTCCTAGCTGTTATGGATACTTACCCTGGCTACTGGAATAGGCTGGAGAGTGCTCTTGCTCCTGTTAAAGAGCAAATCCATCAGGGTATTCATATTGATACTTCTCATACCGCTTACGCTATTGTTGCATCGGGTATATCTGTTGGTGTACTAGAGCCATTTGCAGCAAGTGCATGGAAGGGGAAAGGAGTCATTTTAAGAGAGTTTAAGCCAGATATTAGTTATCCGTACGGTATCGCGTACCCAACGAATATTAAAGCGCATGCATCTTTGCATAATTTTATTCAAACGATTAAAAGCGTCGTGCCTCTAATGCCAGAGTTTATTGTGCGATCATAGTTAAATGCATTACGAGGCAATGATTTTTTCTAAGATAGCCAGCACACCATTCGATCGTGAGCTAGTTAAGTAGCTGGAGAGGTTAAGATCGGTGAGTTCTGCCTGTATATCCATAGATTGAATATCAGCGACACTTTTTCCTTCGACAATGCTAAGAATAGCGAATAATACACCGCGCATGAGCTTGGCATCACTATCGGCCTTGAAGTGGCGAGAGTCATTTATTTCTTCGCTTATTAACCAAACTGCACTCTCGCAGCCTTTTACTTTGTTTTCTTCTACTTTTTCATCGTCTGAAAGCCGAGGAAGCTGCTTGCTTAACATTACCAAAGATTTGAAGGTTTCTTCTTTACTACGGCAGGCTTGTAGTTGTTTTTTTATGTCTAAATATTCACTCATCGCCTAGTAGCTCCATAGCATCAAATAATGCATCGCAAAAGCGATCAGCTTCTTCTAAGGTATTATAACAAGCAAAGGAGGCCCTTAGGGTTCCGTGAACCCCTAGCTGTTCCATTAGTGGGTGGGTACAGTGGCTTCCTGATCTAATACCTATTCCTTGGCCATCAAGGTAGCCATTCAAATCAATTAAATGGATATTGGGTACAGAAAATGACACCAGTGTTGTATGTTTCTCTGGAGAGTAGATTTCAATCCCCCCTGCTTTTTTGAGTCGCGTATAAACATGATTTGCGAGTTTTTGTTCCCACTCTAACAAAGCGTTTCTATCTTGTTTGTTTAAAAACTCGGACGCAGCGGCTAGGCCAATAGCGCCTTCTATATTAGGTGTTCCTGCCTCTAGGCGATAAGGCAACACATTAAATTCAGTGGCTTGATAAGCTACTTTTAGTACCATTTCACCACCTGTTTGATAGGGAATCAGTACCTCTAAAGCGTGTTGCTTTCCATACAAGGCTCCAATACCTGTGGGACCATACATTTTATGACCTGAAAAAACATAAAAGTCACAGTCTAACTCTTCTACATCAACTGGGTAATGCGCAACCGCTTGAGCACCGTCCACTAAAGTAAAAGCGCCTTGTTGTTTAGCTCTAAGTAACATTTCTTTTAATGGTGTGTGGGTACCAATTGCATTCGAAACTTGTGTCGCTGCGAAAATACGAGTTCGGTTTGTGAAGTAAGAGGCGAACTCTTCTTGCCATTCTCCGGCAGAGGTTAGTGGTAATACTCTTAAGCGTGCCCCAGTGCGAAAAGCCAATTGTTGCCAAGGAACTAGGTTAGCGTGATGCTCTAGGCTGGTAATTAAGATCTCATCGCCTTGCTTAAGAATGTGCTCTAAACCATAAGCCACCATGTTGATTGATTCGGTTGTGCCTTTTGTCCAAATGATGTGACTTTTTAATGGGGCATTAATAAAGTCTTGGACAACTTCCCTTGCCTGCTCAAATTGGTTGGTTGCTTTATCACTCAGAAAGTGAGCGCCACGGTGTACATTGGCATTGCTAGTACAGTAATAGTCATGGACAGCTTTTAGAACACAAGCCGGTTTTTGAGTGGTTGCAGCATTATCTAAATAGGTTAAGGGGTGGCTATTTACCTGCTGAGATAAAATAGGAAACTGTGAGCGAAGCAATGAAGGATCAAAAGCCATGGGTTCTACTACATAGGTTTAATAAAGGGGTTAGCAATCAATACGGTTTTGTTATTCAACAGACAATACAAGTGTAAGTAAGCGCAAATTAAGTGAAATTGTACCCTAACTCCTATAAAAAGCGGGAAATATTGGTGTTTTACTTGCGTTTTTTTTAAACAACTATAATCATTGATGACAGATGGTGAGTAATAAACAAGCAAAGGTACAAATAACGTGGCAGATTTTTTATATAAAGGTGTCGTAGACTGGTTTCTTGATCAGATGTCACAGGAAAAAATTGTGCCCGGCGAGAAGATGCCTTCGTTACGCGCACTTTCTAAAGAGCTGAGTCTAAGCCTAAATACCGTAATTCATGGTTATGAGTTATTAAGTAAAGATGGTTGGATCGAATCACGCCCTAAGTCTGGTTACTTTGTGTGCCATAGAAGCGAGCGTAAGCCTGCTTTATTGCTAGCAGGTGAGGAGCTTAGTCGATTAAAAGCAGACGAAATAAAGCCTGCTTGGTCTTGTTTGTCTCATCGTGGCGCTTTAGTTGATCAAAGCGATAATTTTGTAAGCTCTTTATCCGGTCAAGAAACAGGTGCGCTTCCTGTTTTAGGGAAAGGTAATCTTGAATCTCGTGAGACGGTTTGTAACTACTTAAACCGCCTTGGTATAAAGTCCCATGCTTCTCATCTTTGGCTAGGTCATTCCCCTTTAACCTTCTTTACCCAAACAGTTCAAAGCTTAACTTTACCGGGTAATACAGTATTGGTTCTTAGCCCTTGTGATCCCAGAATAACCACAACAATACAAAGTCTTGGTAGAAAGGTCATTTCTATTAGTGCTGGCGAACGAGGCGTTGATTTAGATTTAGTGATTCGTTGTCTACGAGATGAAGAGATACATTTACTTGTTTTACCTAGCCAGTTTGCTTTCCCCACGGGTCAATTAATCAGTAATTTAAGCTTACGTAGATGGTTAGCTATTATTGATGAAATGAAGTTACCAACGATTGAATGGGATCTTTGTTCTCACCTTGCTTATCATCCTTCAGCAACGCTTACTTATAAATCCTTAGATCAGTCGGATCATATTGTTTATATCGGTGGTGTAGAGTCAAAAGGCGCTGGTTTATCCTACAGCTGGTGCTTACCTGGACGCCATGGAGCATTGCTAGAAGGTGCGTTCTTAGGTGCAGATATGGCACTAAACGATGCTCAGCAAGTCACCTTAAATGATATATTAAAACCATCAAGTAAACGCTCACTTACAAAAAGAGCTAGAAATATATGGGCTAATTCAGAAAAGTTAAAAGCTTCTCTAGAGTCTAGTTTAGGGGAAAGAGTTAGCTTTGCTTCTAGCAAAGGCGGACTGTCTCTATGGCTATATTTAGATACTCCCATAGATATGAGTAACATGACGTCTCTATTAGTGGGTTATCGACATGCAATAGTGCCCGGAGAGCTCATCTCCCATGAAAAGGATGCGAATCACTGGTTAGCCGTTAACCTATCTTTGGATGATATTGAGCCACTAGCTGCAGCCTTGGTTGATGCTTTGATGATTGAGGAAACACCATCAGAGATAGACGAAGGCACCACTAGTGATAGTGAGTCAGAGAGCGGTGACGAAGAGTCCTTAATAAACCCAGAAGAGCTAATAGCGGAAGAAATAATAGAAGAAGATATCGCCTCTGATTCTCTAGTAGAAGACAAAGCACAGACTGATAGTAAAGAAGAAACGATTCAACAAACTAGTGAAGCAAAGAGTGAAGAGAGTGAAAGTAAGTCTAAGGATGCAGCGGCGGAGCCTGTTTATAATCCTATGTTAGATTTAATTAATCATGACTTTGGCTAATTAAATAGGTAAAAGATAAGGCGCTATGACAGCGCCTTTTTTATTGCCTCAAGCATACTAGAGTGATCTTTGTAATCTAATGGTATCGAGACAAGTTGATCGGCAATGAGTAGCGCGATGGAAGGGAAAGAGTTTAATCCAAGGTGTCTAGCTTGTTGAATCTCATCTTCTAGCAAAGCGTTATCTTTGACATGCTGCATGGACTTTAAAAAGCTATCTGCCTTTAACCCTATTTGTTCAGCACATTCACTTAAGGTATCTAAATCTGATGGATTCTTAGCATTCAAATAGTAGGCCTTTTGAATCGCATGGTACATTTCATCTTCTAGACTGGTATCTCGTGCGACATAACAAGCTCGACAAGCAGGATAGGTAGAGCGACGTGGAGACGCAGATCGCCAAAACTCATAGTTAAACTCTGTACCCAATGTACTTTGTATTCTCTGCCATGTCGCTTCAAGCCCCGCTTTCATACCTTCTTCCATAGGCCTGTCTGAGTCTACAGCTAAGCCACCAAGTAGGTATTGAATATTTAGCTCATCGGCATCGATAAGTGGCTGTAAGGCGCTTTTTAGCTTGTCCCATGTGGGGCGAAACCCCCAGCACCAACTGCACATAGGGTCGTAACAATAGATGAGAGTGGCCGTCATACATGCCTCCAAAAACTTAAATAATGAAAAACTGAGTGCTATAACTTAGCAACTTATTGATAAATAAAGAACAAAAGAAAGAGCCTAATACAAAAAAAGCGGCTATCACCCTAAAGTGATAACCGCTTTTTAATGGAATCTAAATCTAGGGAAGGTACGAACAAGTCCACTGGCTTCAGCGTGTGGATAAACCTTTATTATTCGCACCTTCCCTAGAGCTTAGCTTTTAAGTGTTGCAGCAATAGCGTCACATAAAGGTTCCATGTTGTTGTGAGTCATGCCCGCAACATTGATACGCCCTGAACCAACAATGTAAATGCCGTAGTCTCTACGTAATTGCGCAACCTGATCAGGGGTAAGGCCAGAAAAAGAGAACATACCTTGTTGTTGAGATATGAAGGAAAAGTCCTGATCGACACCTTTAGATTTCAATGTGTTAACAAACAAGCTTCTCATTTCATGTATACGAGTACGCATATCTTTCAACTCACTTTCCCATAATGAGTACAGTTCTGAATCATTAAGTATTTCAGATACAACTGCAGAACCGTGGGAAGGTGGGTTTGAATAGTTCGTGCGAATACAGCGTTTCACCTGAGTAAAAGCGGCCTCAGCTTGATCTGTACTGTCACAAACAATCGTTAATGCGCCAACACGTTCGTTATAAAGACCGAAGTTCTTTGAGAAAGAACTAGCGATTAGCATTTCAGGAACGTGTTCAAGGAAGGTTCTTAAGCCTTGCGCATCTTCCGTTAGATCTTGTCCAAACCCTTGGTATGCGAAATCAAATAAAGGTAAGAAGCCTTGTTTACTTGCTAATTTAGCAAGTTGGTACCATTGCTCAGGGGTTGGATCGATTCCTGTTGGGTTATGGCAGCAACCATGGAATAGAACAACATCACCTTCAGGCACTTGTGACAAGCTTGCTAGCAAAGCCTCAAAGTCCAGAGATTTGCTGTTAGCATTATAGTAAGAATAACTACCTACTTCTAATCCAACGGATTGAAAAACTGACTGATGATTAGCCCAAGTTGGGTTACTGACCCAAATCGTAGCGCCAGAAAGGTGTTTTTTTATGAATTCTGCAGCAACACGAAGTGCGCCTGTACCGCCAGGTGTATGGGCAGTTTTGGCAAGTTGCTTAGCAATAATATTGTGATTTTGCCCAAACAAAAGCTTTTGGACTGCAGAGCAGTAAGCTGGAGAGCCTTCAATGCTCAAGTAGCTTTTTGATTGCTCTTTCGTTAATAAGCGTTCTTCTGCCAATTTAACGGCTTTTAAAATAGGTGTATTACCGTTTTCATCTTTGTATACACCAACACCCAAATTAATTTTATTTGGGTTTTCATCTTTCTTGTAAGCGTCATTCAGACCAAGAATTGGGTCTGCAGGAGCGGCTTGAATGTGTTCAAACATGGTAACTCCCCCAAGAGGGTTATTTTCTGTTCTTATTATGGGTTTAGAGGATCTAAAAAATCAGAGCATATGGTACTCCAAGACGCCAATAACAGCTATAAATTGCTTAAATTAGGAGGGGGTTATCACGTATATATTTGTATATTTAGGAGAAGTCGTTCTATTTATGGCAGAAGAGGCTCATCATCAATCAAATTGATCAATGAAAGTGTGGGTACAGTTTAAGAAAGGTGCTATTTTTTGGGGGCACCTTTCTTAGGTAAAGATCAAGAAATGTTAATCATCCCAACCGCTGGAAATATTTTCATTTAAACGTTTTTCTTCTAAATGCTGTTCAATTGCGCGGCGGGCTTTTAACATACGTGCCGCGTCTTCCTTTTGATTTTTTTGTTTGATTTCATTATCCAAGCTAATAGATGCATGCATAATGTCAGTTTTTACTTCAGTTAATGTTTCGGAAACATTGCTCATCGTGACACCCTTTTGGCCTTACGACGACATAGAAGCGCATAGACTACTGTCATCGATAGTTGAAAAAAG
Source organism: Marinomonas sargassi (assembly GCF_025716875.1). Classification (GTDB taxonomy): domain Bacteria; phylum Pseudomonadota; class Gammaproteobacteria; order Pseudomonadales; family Marinomonadaceae; genus Marinomonas; species Marinomonas sargassi. Next base: position 839,923 of record NZ_JAOVZB010000001.1, read on the forward strand.
ACAAAATAGACAGACAACTCATGTTCAAGTTAATAAAAAACATAATTTGCACAAAAATCAACCTATTTTTAACTGTTTTTTATGACAAATAAATTAATTAACCACGGCGGAATGTAATGGACGTTTCTTTTATTCTCGATTCTCTCAATGATAAGCAAAGGGAGGCAGTCGCTGCTCCTCTTCAAAATAGCTTGGTATTAGCTGGTGCGGGGTCGGGTAAAACACGTGTATTGGTACATCGAATTGCTTGGCTTATGCACGCCTATGAATTATCGCCATATAGCTTAATGGCCGTGACTTTTACTAATAAAGCCGCTCGTGAAATGCAAGGCCGTATTGAGCAGTTAGTAGGTGTGCCACCGCAAGGTATGTGGGTTGGTACTTTCCATGGTTTGGCACATAGATTACTGCGAGCTCATTGGCGTGATGCTGGTTTGAAAGAGAACTTTCAAATAATGGACAGCGATGATCAGCTACGTTTGATTAAGCGAATCATGCGAGAACTGAATATCGACGATACTCGATGGCCGCCAAAGCAAGTGTCGTGGTTTATTAATGCTCAAAAAGATGAAGGTCGACGTGCTGCCCATGTGCCAGATAGCCATGATCCATTCTCCAAAGGTATGCGTGAACTTTATTATCACTATGAGGAAGCCTGTGAACGAGGAGGCTTGTTAGACTTTGGTGAGTTATTACTGCGTGCCCATGAGTTGATGTTAAGTACTCCTGCACTGTTGCGCCATTATCAAGAACGTTTTCGCCATGTGCTGGTGGATGAGTTTCAGGACACCAACACCATTCAATATGCTTGGTTGAGAATCATGGTGGGTGACCAGGGCACCATCACGGCGGTGGGGGATGACGATCAATCCATTTATGGTTGGCGTGGTGCAAAAATAGAAAACATTCAAAATTTTACTAAAGATTTCAATGATGTAGGCACAATTCGATTAGAGCAAAACTACCGTTCGACAGGCCATATCCTAAATGCGGCTAATGGCTTGATCAAAAACAACGACGATAGACTAGGCAAAGAGCTGTGGACGGACAGTGGGGAAGGCGACCCTATTTCCCTATATGCAGGTTTCAATGAGCAAGATGAAGCACGTTTTATTGTCGGCATCATCAAGCAATGGCGTGATAAAGGCACCAGCTTATCGGATATGGCAATACTGTATCGCTCCAATGCCCAGTCTCGTGTACTGGAAGAATGCCTAGTTAGGGAACAGATTTCATATCGTATATATGGTGGGCACAGATTCTACGACAGGCTAGAGATCAAAAATGCATTAGCTTACGCTCGCTTAGCTCTTGATCCTAATGATGATGGCGCCATGGAGAGGATCATCAATGTTCCTCCTAGGGGGATTGGTGAGCGAAGTATTGGTACACTTCGAGAAATTGCCCGTGATAATGGCTTCTCTATGTGGCAAGCAGCTCAAGAAGTGGTTCGTCAGTCTCTAATGACAGCGCGAGCAACTAATGCAATTAAAGCCTTCCTCCATCTTATTGAAGGGTTAAGTGCAACGGTTAATAACCCTGAGCTGAACTTAAACGATGTATTTGAACAGGTCATTGAAGAAGCTGGCTTGATCCCTTTCCATGAGAAAGAGAAAGGTGAGAAAGGCGAGGCACGTATCGAGAACTTAAAAGAGTTGGTGGGTGCCGCTGGTGGCTTTAGCTGGAGTGAAGAAGATCAAGAATTTAACTCACCTCTAATGGCCTTCCTCGACGAAGCTGTTTTGAATGCTGGTGAAGCTCAAGCAGATGAATACCAAGATGCTGTCCAGCTGATGACTTTACACTCTGCAAAAGGCCTAGAATTCCCATTGGTGTTCCTAACGGGCGTGGAAGAAAATCTTTTTCCGAGCAAAATGTCTTTCGAAGAGCCGGGTCGCTTAGAAGAAGAGCGCCGACTTTGTTATGTAGGCATAACGCGTGCTATGGAAAAGCTCTACATCACCTACGCTGAGTCGCGCCGTCTCTTTGGTAGTGAGTCTTTCAATAGTCCTTCGCGTTTTATTAAAGAAATTCCAGCGGAATGTTTGGAGGAAGTGCGTTTACGCTCGCAAGTGAGTCGTCCTGTTTCTTTAGATCGTCCAGACTACAACCTAGAAAAAATGAAGCTGAAGAACAGCAGTGTCTTGAATCAACATAAAGCTCCTGAAGTGAACGTCAGCATGGGGGATAGAGTCAAACACCCTGTGTTTGGCGAAGGTTTAGTGATTAACTACGAAGGTCAAGGTCCCCAAGCCCGCGTTCAGGTCAATTTTGATGATGAAGGCAGCAAGTGGTTGGTCTTATCTTTTGCAAAATTAGAAGTGCTTTAAATAGCGAAAAAGCCCTTAATTGAATAGAAAGGCTATAAAAATGCCATTAAGTTGAATTTTTAGCTTTTTTATTTAAATAAAGGTTGAGCATAGACCTAGCAATTCTTATCATCCATAGCCCTTGTTAAGCATGTTGCCGAGCAAGGGCTTTTTCTTGTCTACCTTAAAAAAATAACAACATTTTATAGAAGCATGGTTATAAAAAGCTGAAGAGAAGTTTCTTTATACCAATGCTTTTAATAGACGCTTATTTTTAATACCTAACTTATTCCCAGAGGGGAAAATATGTCGAACCTAATCAAGTTGAGTAAATTCGCTTTTGTTGGATTGTTCGCCGTTTTATTGGTTGCCTGTGGTGGCTCTGATAAACAAGAAGAACAAGTTACAGAAAAAACAAATTCTGAAACAAAGGTACAAAGTTTTGAATGGAAAATGGTCACATCTTGGCCGAAAAACTTTCCAGGTATCGGTACCAGTGCTGAATCTCTAGCAAAGAACATAACGGAAATGTCTGGTGGCCGTTTAACGGTTAAAGTATATGCGGCAGGTGAGCTAGTACCACCATTGGAAGTGTTTGATGCCGTTTCTCGTGGCACTGCAGAAATGGGTCACAGTGCCTCTTACTACTGGAAAGGCAAAGTGCCCGCTGCACAGTTCTTTACGACAGTACCTTTTGGCCTGACAGCACAAGAGTTTAATGCTTGGGTTTATCACGGTGGTGGTTTAGAGCTATGGGAAGAACTGTATGCTCCTTTCAATGTGATTCCTATGCCAGCAGGCAACCCAGGTGCACAAATGGGTGGTTGGTTTAATAAAGAAATCAATTCTTTAGCAGACTTCCAAGGTTTGAAAATGCGTATGCCGGGCTTAGGTGGAGAAGTACTTAAGAAAATTGGTGCGACACCAATTAACCTGCCAGGCGGTGAAATTTTCACATCTCTTCAAACCGGTGCTATTGACGCAACTGAGTGGGTTGGACCATATAACGACCTAGCTTTTGGTTTATACAAAGCGGCTAAGTACTACTACTACCCAGGTTGGCATGAGCCGGGTTCAGCGGTAGAAGCTATCTTCAATAAAGATGCTTTTGAAGCTTTGCCTGCCGACTTACAAGCCATTGTTCGTATTGCAACACAGCAAGCGAACTTAGATATGCTAAGTGAGTTTACTGCCCGTAATAACGCTGCGTTACAAACTTTGGTTAATGACCATGGTGTTATTTTGAAGCCTTTCCCAGAAGATTTATTGGAAGCGCTAAAACAAGCGTCTCAAGAAACTCTAGAAGAAGTGGCTGCTAGCGATGCGGATAGCCAAAAAGTATATGACGCTTTTAAAGCATTCCGTAGCTCAGTAAGCGATTGGCATGATGTTTCTGAGCGTGCCTTTATTAATGGCCGAGCAAACGACTAAGTTAATTTTATCGTTTTATCTTGGTTGAAAAAGCCCCATTATTTTTAATAATGGGGCTTTTCTTTTTTTAATAATAAGAAAGTTACCAAAACGCAAAAAAGAACTTGAGGATAGGGGCATCAATTCATACTATTTCGTTACTTAGTTTATAAAAATGGCTAATACTTTCTTTAGCTATTTTGAAAAACAAAGGTCAAGCAAGCCGGTTACTTAATGGAAAACATAAAAATAAATATCCTGAGGAAAACATAATGAGAAAAATACAAACATGGAGCAAGTTAGCTCTTGTTAGTTTAGCAACAGCGACATTAGTGGCATGCGGAGGCTCTGATAAAGCCGAAGAAACCGCTAAAGTAGAGAAAAAAGTAGAAACCATTGAATGGAAAATGGTGACAACTTGGCCAAAAAATTTCCCAGGGTTAGGTACTGGTGCTGAGAATTTAGCAAAAAGTATTAATGATATGTCCAATGGTCGCTTAAACATTACAGTCTATGCGGCCGGTGAGCTTGTTCCACCTTTAGAAGTATTTGATGCGGTATCCCGTGGTACAGCTCAAATGGGCCATGGTGCTGCGTATTATTGGAAAGGTAAAGCGCCTGCAGCTCAATTCTTTACTGCGGTACCTTTTGGTTTTACCGCTCAAGAGATCAACTCTTGGATTCACCATGGTGGCGGTTTGAAGCTATGGGAAGAAATTTACGCCCCATTTAATTTGATTCCAATGGCAGCTGGTAACACAGGCGTACAAATGGGTGGTTGGTTTAACAAAGAAATCAATTCCCTTGAAGACTTCCAAGGCTTAAAAATGCGTATCCCGGGCTTGGGTGGCGAAGTCTTGAAGAAAGTAGGCGGCACACCAATTAACTTGCCGGGTGGTGAAATCTTTACTTCACTACAGACGGGAGCTATTGATGCGACTGAGTTTGTTGGCCCATACAACGATTTAGCTTTTGGTTTGTATAAAGCCGCTAAATTCTACTACTACCCGGGCTGGCATGAGCCAGGTTCTACAATGGAAGCGCTTTTCAACAAAGAAGCATTTGAAGCTCTACCGCAGGATCTACAGCTAATTGTCCGCGCAGCGACACGTCAAGCCAACGCAGAAATGCTTGATGAGTTCACAGCGTTGAACAACTCTGCTCTACAAACTTTGGTGAATGAGCATAACGTTATCCTTAAACCTTTCCCTGCTGATGTATTGTCTGCATTGAAAAAAGCATCTGATGAGACATTAGAAGAGGTTGCCTCTGCAGATCCACTAAGTCGAAAAGTGTATGACTCGTTTAAAGACTTTGGTAGCAAGGTTCGAGCATGGCACGAAGTGTCTGAACGTGCTTATATCAATGGTCGTGAGACAGAATAAACAGGGTTATAGCTTAAAAAGAGCCCCTTTTACTGAAGAGTAAAAGGGGCTCTTTTTTTGGGCTACTTTGCTGTTAGGTTTTGTCAGCTTATGAGCAGGATTAATCTGCTTTGCTGCCAAGTTCTAACAGGGTTGCGTTTCCGCCAATAGCCGTTGTATTTATGGATACAGTTTTTTCGGTTATGAAATTTAGAATATAGTTAGGCTTTGCTATTCTTGCTAACGTATCACTGGTTTCAGCGACCAGTTGGCAAAGTAAACCTTCTTTTGCTGCTAGTCTTGAGTTCAATGACTTGGCTTTTTTCATATCACATAGGATGGCCACACCAGCTAACGAGTCAGCTTCTAGTAAAGCATCTAAAACCACATCACTGATATTCTGCACAACACCTTCAGGGAGCAAAGGCTGCAGTATATCTATAAGGCGCTTTCCTTCTAACCCTGACGTAATAATAGGGTTACCAGCAACTAACGCTGTGTAAACTTGGCCAACTAACGCTGTGCTGACATGTTCACCTGCGAGATCGTTTAAGCATAGAAATGGCCCTCTACCTTGAGAAAATAGCTCATTACGCTCACCTGTTGGTCCCGGCATAATCTGCTTATCAGCTATTTTTTCTTGGGCATTATTGAGCTGCCACTCTGCCATTTTTTGCTGTTCTTCAGCTAATAAAGGGAGTGTTTTTCTTAGCGCATCACAGCGCCCAGTGACACCCAGTCTGTCCCATCGCTCAAAAGCATTTAAAGCGACCTGAATTTGGTTTGTATGTGTTGTTGTCATAGTCGTTTTCCTCTAAAGCTCTTTCTCTAATGCGAAACGTGGAAGGTAGTGGGGACCGCCTGCTTTTGGCCCAGTGCCCGATAAACCTTGGCCACCAAATGGCTGTACACCAACAACAGCACCAACTTGGTCACGGTTAAGGTAAATGTTACCGACACGAGCGCGATCAACAATACGGGCACACGTTGTTTCGTTTCGGCTATGGACGCCCATGGTGAGACCGAACCCTGAGTTGTTAATGGTGTCGATAATCTGGTCTAGCTCACGAGCTTTATAGCGCACGACATGCAAAATAGGGCCGAACTTTTCATCCGAGATTTGATTGATGTTATCTATTTCAAATGCCGTAGGTGGTACAAAGGTGCCATTTTCAGCAAAGCTAGGTAATGCTGCTTGAGCAATTAATTTACCTTTTACTTTCATGTCTTCTATATGGTCTAAGAGCATTTCTTGGGCGTTTTTATCGATAACTGGGCCCACATCCGTACTATGTAAATAGGGTAGACCGACAGATTGCTCTTTCATGGCACCCTTAATCATCACAATAACTTTATCGGCAATGTCTTCTTGCACAAATAAGACACGTAGAGCTGAACAACGTTGGCCTGCAGACGCAAAGGCAGAGCGAACCACATCTCGTACTACTTGTTCTGGAAGAGAGGTGGAGTCCACTAACATGGCATTTTGCCCACCTGTTTCAGCGATAACAGGAATAGGGTCAACATCACGGTTTGATAAGCTACGATTAATCCTTTGTGCAGTACCCGTTGAGCCAGTAAAAGCCAGCCCTGCAATATGTGGATTATTCGTAAGGTTATTCCCTATATAAGAGCCTTTACCTATAACAAGGTGCAGCACATTGGTTGGAATACCCGCTTCGTGGAGAAGCTCTACGGTACGAAAAGCAATAAGACTTGTCTGCTCAGCAGGTTTGGCGATAACGGTATTACCCGTTACTAATGCGGCAGCCACTTGACCCATAAAGATAGCTAAAGGGAAATTCCACGGACTAATGCAAACAAATACACCTCGCCCCACTATTTGAACCCTTTTTTCATTTTTCAGAAAATCTGTATATATTTTTTCGCCAGATAAATGATCCCTTGCCTGTTGGGCGTAATAACGACAGAAGTCGACGGCTTCTCTTACTTCATCAAGGCTATCTTGAATTGTTTTGCCTGCTTCCCTGTGGCAGATAGCAACCAGCTCTGCATAGTTTTCCTCTAGCAAGTCTGCGGCTTTCTCTAAGCAATTAGCGCGTTCACCCATAGTGAGAGAAGACCAAGCAGGGAAAGCCTCTTGAGCGATATTAATGGCTTCATCGACAGTGCTTGGTTCGGCGCAATCAACTTTACCCACTACTTGAGAGTGATCGTAAGGGCTTTTTACGATTGGAGAGTTATTCGTCGCCACTTTTTCGCCGCCAACGAGAGAGTATCCGCGCCACTGTATATCTGCTGACATAAAGTGATTTACCTTCTCTTGGAAAGGAGTCCACTCGGAATCTATTTCAATATTTGGAGCGAATGAGTTTTTTCTGTCGTTGAATAAGCTCTCAGGTAGCTTGATATAAGGGTTAGCCAAAGACTGGCGCCCTTCCAATAAGGTAACAGGGTGTTCTACCAAATTTTCTACTGGGTAGCTGGCATCGATCAGTCTGTGAACAAATGAGCTGTTGGCACCATTTTCTAATAAGCGACGTACAAGGTAAGGAAGGAGATCCTTATGGCTGCCTACAGGGGCATAAATACGGACACAGATATTATTCTTGTCTATTAAATGGTTATAAAGTGCGTCTCCCATACCGTGTAAACGTTGGAATTCGAACTCATCTGTTGTCGCATCTAGCTGCGTCGCCATAGTATGAATGGTCGCTATGGTATGGGCATTGTGGCTAGCAAACTGAGGGAACAAGTTAGCGCGAGTATGTTCACTTAATAGGAAGTGCGCACAAGCAAGGTAAGACACGTCGGTTGCTTCTTTTCGTGTATAAACAGGGTAGCCGTTCACGCCTTTTTGCTGGCAGAGCTTAATCTCTGAATCCCAGTAAGCCCCTTTTACTAGACGTACAGGAATACGTTTACCTTGTTGCTTGGATAACGCCGTAAGCCAAGCTAAAACAGCTAGGGCGCGTTTTGAGTAAGCTTGTACAACAAGGCCAAACAAGTTCCAATCATTGGTTACTTCATCAAGAAATAACTTCTCGAACAGTTTTAAAGACAGCTCTAAACGGTCGGCTTCCTCTGCATCTATGGTAATGCCTACATTGACGGCGCGAGCTTGCTGAATAAGCCCTTTAACGCTTTCAAACAGCTCTGTCATGACTCGTTCTTCACAACCTGTTTCGTAACGAGGGTGAAGTGCAGAAAGCTTAATGGAAATGGTTGGACGATGATCCTGTTTATAAGAATCCTTACCAACGGACTGAATCGCTCGTTCATAAGAAGTCAGATACTTTTTAGCATCGTCTGCGGTTAATGCAGCTTCTCCAAGCATATCGAAAGAATAGGTGTAGCCTCTATCGCGGTATTTTTTACCTCGGGATAGCGCTTCTTTAATATCACGACCCAAAACAAACTGATGCCCCATAATCTTCATGGCTTGGTTCATTGCTTTGCGAATGACAGGCTCGGATACACGGTTCACCATGCGGTTTACTAAATTAGCCGGTGAGCCGTCTTGCTTTTCACTCATGGTCACGACTTTGCCCGTAAGCAATAGACCCCAAGTAGAAGCATTGACGAAGAAGGAATCTGAATTCTTAGTGTGTGATGCCCAATCCGCAACACTGAGTCGGTCTTTAATAAAAGCATCAGCGGTGTCTTTGTCTGGCACGCGCATTAGGGCTTCGGCAAGGCACATAAGTAAAATGCCTTCTTTGGTGTCCAGACTGTATTCCAACAAAAGCGCATCAATCATAGACATGCTCTCGTCATCTTTACGTACCTCAGTAATCAAATGGAAGGCATTATCTGTTTGAGTTTTTAATTGTTCTGCTGATGGTTTGGCAAGAGGTAAAAGCTCTTTTAGCCAGCTTTCTTCATCAACTTTATAAAGAGGAGAAATGAGCGACCATAGCGTGCTGGGTGATTGATTTATGAAGCTTGGGTTAAGCACTTCAATAGCTGTAAACATGATTATGTTCTCCCGCATTAGTATAAAAATAATGACGACACTTTAATCATTAGGGGAAGATACTGTCTTTCGAAAAACTCGGTTTTTTTTACAAAAAAATCCGATCAACTAAATTAAAAATAGACGTGACTGAGGAGATATAACAGTAAGAGGTTTTATGCAAAGGAAATGAGGTTAACTAGTATCAGAGTAAACTTTTTTGAAACTTCACAGGCGAAACCCCCAGTACCTGAGTAAAGACACTGGTCATGGCACTTTGGCTAGAAAAGCCTGACATTTCTGCCACTTGAATAGGGGTGAAACCTTCCCTAAGTAGGTGTTTAGCTCGTTCTAAGCGTTTACGCATTAGATATTGATGAGGTGTGATACCTGTTTTTTCTTTAAATCGCTCATGGAATTGGCTAACACTGAGGAAACAAAAATTAGCCAATTGATCTATGTGCACACGACGAGATAAGTTTAACTCGATAAACTGGTCAAGCTTATCTATGTCTAAATGCTTTCCTCGAATTGTTTTACTTTGATTGTTGATTTGGTGTCTAACGGCACTGAGTAGCGTGTTACCACAAGCCCTAGCTAGCATAGGGTCGTCTGGATATTGTTGTAATTCACCTGATAAGGCAGAAGCCAGAATTTGTAAACGCGGATTCAATTGAAAGTAGGCGGCTTGGTCAAATAAACGTGAAACAACCTCATACTCTTCATCGGTAATTGCTTTTTGGGGAGGAACCGGTAAGTTGACCAGCATAATGCGGTTTTCCCCTAACCCTGCAAAAGCATGGCTGTTCTCAGAAGGAAGAATACAACCTTCCCCCATATGCATTTGTTTGCCTTTACCTTGGATATCGAAGTCCGTATTGCCGTCCAATACCACTACTAGCTGGTGGTAGTCGTGATCGTGGGCACTGGCTTCGCTTGGTAGGCTTAAAATGTCAGAGTCGAGTTTGGTCACAAAGAGTCCATCTGAAGGCGTGTGTCATTATCAAAAGTATAATGGGGGAAAGGCTAACCGAAAGCAAACAAGCTGAATGCTGCCTATTAGCAACGACAAGCTCAACGTCTTTTAGAGCCATAAAACCCACATAAAAAGAAGGCTTTGATGTGGTTTGGTAAACCTAATCAAAGCCTTTATTTATAAGGAGTCTAGGTCTTAGTTTTCGATACTAATGACTAGGTTTCCTAGCGCACCACTTTTCAATACATCTTCATGGGCTTGCGGTAATTCTTCAAGAGCGTAAGCGCGTCGTACAACAGGCTTCAAAACACCTTTCTCAAACAAAGGGCGTAATGATTTAGCGATGAGCGCTAATTCAGCTGGTTTGATTTGCGCTAACGCAACACCGATAACAGAAGCGTCACGAGCCATTAAGTCCCTAGGGTTGATTTCAACCGTACCTCGGTTACCAACAACCGCAACACAACCACCCACAGCCAGAGCTTTTAAATCTTGGTTTAGGTTATGGTTGGCTAACATTTCGATAACGATATCAAAGCCTGCCTCTAGCGACTGATAAGGTGCTAGGTGGCCTTCTTCATTGTGCATGATGACATCGCCCACACCTTGTTGACGAAGTAACTCTGCGCCTTCTGAGGTGCCTGAGCTAGCAACCACTTCCATTCCCGAAGCTAGGGCGAGTTGTACAGCGGCAAGGCCAACGGCACCTGTGGCACCATGAATTAATACCTTGTCTCCAGCCTGTGCGTTGGCACGACCAAACAAAGCTCGGTGAGCTGTTGTATAAGGAATGCCAATGCCAGCTCCTTCTTCAAAAGACAGGCAGTCTGCCAATGGGAAGGTATGAGTAGTGGCACACACCGCATACTCAGCAGAAGAACCTGTTAGGTTGCGACTGAAATACACACGTTGACCAACTTCTAAGCCCACAACATTCTTACCTAACTCGACGATAGTTCCAGCGCCGTCTAAGCCCGGAGTGTGAGGGAAGTTAGCTGTGTAGTTGTTTGTACCCGAGCGAATGTAAGTGTCTACTGGGTTGACGCCTGCAGCCCCAACCTTAACTAGAATTTGATCTTCATTAATCGTAGGAACAGCGGTCTCCACTAAGGATAAATCATTCGCTGTACCGTAATTCATAATCTGCATAGCTTTCATTTATAGGTCCTCTATAAAGTTAGTTTGCGTACACTTGCTCAGGTAACCAAGTGGCAAGCTCTGGCCAGATAACTAGCATAACGAGTACAAATAGCTGTATCAAAATAAAGGGTAGCACCCCTTTATAAATAGACTGAGTTTTCACTTCTGGTGGTGCAACACCGCGTAGATAGAATAAAGCAAAACCAAACGGCGGTGTTAAGAAGGACGTCTGTAAGTTGATAGCCATCATAATACCCAACCAAACAGGGTCTAACCCCATTGCCAATAACACAGGGGCGACGATCGGAACGACCACAAAAGTGATTTCAATAAAGTCTAGAATGAAACCAAGCACAAACATCAGCAGCATTACGACTAAGAGTGCACCGTATACACCACCAGGTAGATGAGAGAAGAACTCTTCAATTAACTCTTCACCACCAAAGCCTCGGAACACCAATGAGAACAAAGACGCGCCGATCAAAATCATAAATACCATGGAGGTGACTTTCGTAGTCGAGTACACGGCATCTTTTAGGGTCGGTAAACTCAACTTTCCACTGGCAAGAGCTAAAATAGCGGCACCAAATGCACCCACACCAGCGGCTTCTGTTGGTGTGGCGATACCACTTAGAATAGAGCCCAACACAGAGAAGATAAGAACCAGTGGTGGAACTAAACCTTTAAACAATTGAAGAGCAAGAGGCTCCGTTGAGCCACTACGCAATTCATCCCGCGGTACCGCTGGCGCTTTATGGGGTTGTAGCCAAGCCACCATGATTACGTACAGGATGTACAAGCCAACTAATATTAGACCCGGAATCAATGCGCCGACAAAAAGGTCGCCAACTGAAATGGTTTTTGGAGAGAAGATCCCCATTTCTAATTGCGCTTTTTGGAAGGCATTGGACATAACATCCCCCAATAGCACTAAGGCAATGGAAGGTGGAATAATCTGCCCCAATGTACCTGTCGCACAGATAGTGCCTGTTGCTAATGCTGGGTCGTAGCCACGGCGTAGCATAGTAGGCAGCGATATCATGCCCATGGTCACAACGGTTGCACCAACAATACCAGTACTCGCGGCGAGTAACATGCCCACTATGATTACAGAGATACCTAAGCCGCCACGTAGCGTACCAAATAGCATCGCCATGGAATCGAGCAGTTTTTCTGCAAGTTTAGACTTTTCTAATAGTACGCCCATGAGAACAAATAGCGGTACGGCGATTAAGGTTTCATTTCCTATGATGCCAAATAAGCGGTTTGGTAAAGCTTCGAGGAAAATACCATCAAAGGTGCCAAATAAAGAGCCAACACCTGCAAATATTAATGCTGTACCACCTAGAGAAAAGGCGACCGGGTATCCAAATAAAAGGCAAAGGCAAACCGCAGCAAAAAGCCATAAAGGAAGAAATTCAGCCATTACTTGACCCCTTCATTTGTTGTAGTAGCAGTGGGAATGTTTTCACGGCTAGAAAGAATAACGCCAACATTTTTCAAAATGTCAGCAATACCTTGAATAATCAGCGATATCATCATCACAGGAATCAGGGTTTTTAATAAATAAACGAAAGGTAGCCCGCCAGGTTGAGGAGAGGTCTCCAACACATTCCAAGATGCGCCAACATAATTAGCACTTAAATAAGCGGTATAGAGGGTAAAGGGCAATAAAAAGAATACACCACCGATGACATTTACCCCTGCCTTCTTAGTTGCAGAGAAGCCACGATAGAAAACATCAACACGAACATGCTCGTCGTCTTTAAAGGTATAAGCGGCACCTAGCATAAACACCATAGCGTGGAGATACAGCACAGACTCTTGCAGGGCGATGGAACCAAAATCAAAGCCATAGCGCAGCAATACAATAAGACAGGTAAGTAGCATCATACCCAACGTGAGCCAAGCGACGCATTTTCCAGTGTAATGGGAAATGGTCTCAGCAAAACGGACCAGTTTATTTAACATAGAGAAAAGTACCCATAATGTTTTAATTGTTATTTTTCAAACGCTTCTATAAAGCGGAAAAATAGGGAGGGTTAGTCTATTGGATAACGCCACTTATGGGAATATGTTACCCAGTGTAAATACCATGTAATAAGGCGTTTGAGGGTTTATTGGAGGGATATAGGTTGAGAAAGACAGTCTGTCTAATCTAAAAAATTCGTTCTACTTACGTATATAAAAAAGCTGCTCCTTTTATATGTACAGCAATAACCTCACAAGAGCGGCCTTTATCCCCTCTATATATATCGTAAATTTTCCCTGTTTAATTTGCAGCTTTTAGGCCCTGTGCTAAATTTTTTAGAAATATTTCATTCTTTAACATTTCTGTCACATTTCTTTTTTATAGTAGCAACCATCGAAAGAGACATGAGCATTTGCTCGTATTATTTGACTATAACCATTGGGGTTTATGAAATGAAAAAACTAGTTGCAGGCTTAGCAATCACAGCAGCAATGGGCGTTTCTGTTAACGCTATCGCAAGTGTTGATTCAAACTTAATGACTTACACTAAATCAAGCGGTGTTTCTGGTAACATCTCTAGTGTTGGTTCTGATACTCTAGCAAACCTAATGACTCTATGGGCAGAAGACTTCAAGCGTCTATACCCAAATGTAAACATTCAAATTCAAGCGGCTGGTTCTTCTACTGCGCCACCAGCTTTGACTGAAGGTACATCTAACTTCGGTCCTATGTCTCGTACAATGAAAGACAAAGAAATCGCTGCTTTCGAAAAGAAATTCGGTTACAAGCCAACTGCTATCCCAGTTGCTATCGACGCTCTAGCAGTATTCGTACACAAAGATAACCCAATCAAAGGTTTGTCTCTTCCTCAAGTTGACGCAATCTTCTCTTCTACTCGTAAAGGTGGTTACAGCGAAGACATCACTAACTGGGGTAAAGCAGGTTTGACTGGTGCTTGGGCTGGCCGTGACGTTCAATTGTTCGGTCGTAACTCAGTATCTGGTACTTACGGTTACTTCAAATCAAACGCTCTTTTCAAAGGTGACTTTAAAAACAGCGTAAATGAGCAGCCTGGTTCTGCATCTGTAGTACAATCTGTTTCAACTTCTCTAAATGGTATCGGCTACTCTGGTATTGGTTACAAAACGTCTTCAGTACGTGCTTTGCCAATCGCTAAGAAAGAAGGCGGTGCATTTGTTGAAGCTTCATTAGAAAATGCAGCAACTGGTAAGTACCCTCTGTCTCGCTTCCTTTACGTTTACGTAAACAAAGCGCCTAACAAGCCGTTAGCACCACTACAACGTGAATTCGTTAAAATGGTTCTTTCTAAAATGGGTCAAGAGGTTGTTGTAAAAGACGGTTACGTACCTCTACCAGCTAAAGTTGCTGATCGTTACCTAGACAAACTAGGTATCAAGTAAGCTTAGCGATTCGGATAGAACGTATAGAAGCAGGATAGTTTAATCACTATCCTGCTTTTTCGCTCTAATCTGTGTCATAAAAATGTCACAAAAAAAGATGAAATCGGATGACTAAAACAACTGACCATCAGATGCCTGAGCTGGATTTTGATACACCAGCGTTAAAGCGTCACCGTAAAATTCGCGCCCTGAAAGACCGTGCGGCTGGAACGGGTATTGCCATCGGCGGCAGCAGCGTAATCCTTGCTGTATTGCTGATTTGTTTTTACCTTCTTTATGAAGTAGCCCCTCTTTTCATGGGTGCTTCTATTGAGCATAAGGCGACCTACTCGCTACCTGCTCAGCAAGAAGGGGAAAGCCTTTATTTAACCACGGAAGAGCAAGCCGAGATTGGGATGCGTGTTGCTAGTAATGGCAGCATTGTTTTCTTTTCTATTGCAGACGGATCTGTAATTCAAACAGTAACTAACCCTCGTGAAGAGAAGGTTACCGGTTTTGCAGTAGAATCCGATACAAGTGGTTTGTTAGCATTTGGCTATGAAGACGGTAAAGTCCTGGTGACGAAACACAATTACCGTATTTCTTACCCAGACGGCGTACGTCAAATCACACCATTTGTTGAATACCCTTATGGTGAAGATGCGATTCAAGTTGCCGATTTCTCAATTACTAATTTGTCGTTCCGTGAAGGTGAAGAAGGTTTCACTTTAGCGGCGTCAGGTGAGTCTCAAAGCACTATTCTGAAAGTCACTAAGGATGTTAACTTCATCACAGAAGAAGTTGAGTTAACAGAAGAGCAAGAAACCTTACCTTTCATTGAAAATACTCATAGTTTATTAGTCAGTGGTAATCAGCGTTATTTATACGTTGCTACAGAGTCTGGCCAAGTTAATGAGTTTGATCTGCGTGACTTTAGCAACATTCGTTTAAAAGACACGATTCAAGCCTTAGAAGGTGATGCTCAACTTGTCTCGATGAGTTACTTACTAGGTAATACCTCAGTGATGCTAGCGGACTCTTCAGGTCGAGTAAGCCAGTGGTTTAATGTTCGTGATAACTCAACCAATGAAGAGAAGCTGACTTTCATCCGTGATGTTGATCAGACATCTGGTTTAACGAATATCGCGATGGAGCAACGTCGTAAAGGTTTTGCGACACTAGATGATCGTGGACTGGTTGCTGTTTACAATGCCACTTCTGAGCGTCAAGTGATTGATGAAGTGTTGAGCGACGAAAGTGCTCGACTCATCAGCTTTGCACCTCGTGCAAATGGTTTGTTGTTAGAAGATGGTAAGGGCATTCATTTCTATTATGTAGATAATGAGCACCCAGAGGTATCTTGGTCTTCTATTTGGGGTCAAGTTTGGTACGAAGATTATCAAGAACCGACTTACACTTGGCAGTCCTCGGCATCGGATAATGACTTCGAACCAAAATACAGCTTAATGCCATTGGCTTTCGGTACTTTGAAAGCAGCGTTCTACGCTATGTTAATGGCGGTGCCTTTGGCGATTTGTGGTGCGATCTACACGGCTTACTTCATGGCGCCAGCCTTACGTCGAAAAATAAAGCCTATTATCGAGTTAATGGAAGCATTGCCTACCGTTATTCTTGGTTTCTTAGCAGGTTTGTTCTTTGCGCCTTTCCTTGAGGAAAATCTAGCGGCTACTTTTAGTATCCTGATTATTTTACCTCTTGGTATTGTGGCCTTTGCTTACCTTTGGTCTCGTCTACCTCAGAACATTCGTTGGATGGTTCCTGAAGGCTGGCAGCCACTGCTTTTGATCCCAGTGATTATTCTGTTGGCTTGGTTCTGTCTAGGTATGAGTCCATTTATCGAGTTGTACGCGTTTGACGGTAATATTCGTGGTTGGATCACTAACGACCTAGGTATTACATTCGACCAACGTAATGCGCTGGTGGTTGGTTTTGCTATGGGCTTTGCGGTTATTCCGACAATCTTCTCTATTACCGAAGATGCGATCTTCAGTGTGCCAAAAGCCTTGACGCAAGGTTCTCTAGCCTTAGGTGCAACATACTGGCAAACCATGACACGCGTTGTTCTTCCAACCGCTAGTCCGGGTATCTTCTCGGCAGTCATGATTGGTATGGGCCGTGCGGTTGGTGAAACTATGATCGTACTTATGGCGACGGGTAATACACCAATTATGGACTTTAATATCTTTGAAGGTATGCGTACTTTAGCGGCTAACTTAGCGGTTGAGGTTCCTGAGTCCGAAGTGGGTAGCTCGCACTACCGAATTCTTTTCTTGGCGGCGTTTGTGTTGTTTATCTTTACTTTCATAGTGAACACCATCGCTGAAACTGTGCGTCAGCACCTACGCAAAAAATACGGGTCGTTATAATGAGCACTGAAATGAAAATGGAAAAAAAGTCCGTATCTGAATGGGTTCGCTCTGGTGATCCATGGGTGTGGTTAAACGCTGGCGCAGTGGCCATCTCAGTTATCATGGTAGTAGGTTTATTACTTTTGATTGCTGTTCGAGGTTTAAGTCATTTTTGGCCTGCTGATGTTGTGCAATCAACTTACTCTCTACCGGGTGAAACACCGTACACAGTGACGGCTGAGCGTGTAGAAAGTGTTGATGTTACTTCTGCACAGCTTCGTGAAGCGGGTATCAACCTTCCTGATGAAGGTGACAAACTGCTACAACGTACCTTGCTGAAAATGGGTAACCGTGATGTTTACGGTGCTGATTTTGGCTGGGTAATTGATCAATACATTAGCGATTCTCAAACACCAGAAATGTTGTTCACAGCAGAACGACACGAATGGGGTAACTTGTACGGCTATGTTAAGTCGGTAAAAGAGAATGGTCAGGTGGTGTCTGAAACTCAAGACATTACACCAACAGACTCTGCACTGGCGACATGGGCTGCTTTTGAGAAAAGCATTGAACGTGCGACTGAGATCCATCATGAGATCAAGGAAATTGAGAAGGCTGATATCGGCAAGATCAACTACGCCCTTGAGCGCATTCGTTTAGAGCAGCGCCGTCTTGAGTTGAATGATGATCTAACACCTGAAGCAGAAGCGGACCTTGCTGCAGAGCGTGCAATATACGATGCAGAATACAAAGGCCTTCAGCAACAATTGGCGGCACTTTATCAGCAAATCAACCGTGATACCTTCACTGTACAAGTGATGGATGGCACGGTGCATGAGATGCAGGTGTCTAAGATTGTTCATGCTTTCCGTCCTAACGCGATGGGTGTGGTTGAGAAGATGGGCTTCTACTTTGTGAAAGTGTGGGACTTCTTATCAGGCGAACCTCGTGAAGCCAATACAGAGGGTGGTGTATTCCCTGCTATCTTCGGTACTGTGATGATGGTCTTGTTAATGACAGTGTTGGTAACGCCTTTTGGTGTAGTTGCCGCTGTTTACTTGCGAGAGTATGCAACACAAGGTTTGATTACTCGAATCATTCGTATCGCGGTAAACAACTTGGCTGGTGTACCTTCCATTGTATACGGTGTATTTGGCTTAGGTTTCTTTATTTATTTCCTAGGTTCAGGTATCGACCAAGCCTTCTTCCCAGAAGCATTACCGTCACCAACATTTGGTACGGGTGGTTTGATGTGGGCGTCGATTACCTTGGCTCTTTTGACAGTACCTGTGGTTATTGTAGCGACAGAAGAGGGCTTATCTCGTATCCCTCGTAACGTCCGTGAAGGTAGCCTTGCATTAGGTGCAACTAAAGCTGAAACCTTATGGCGTGTGGTATTACCTATGGCAAGCCCTGCGATTATGACAGGGGTTATCCTTGCCGTTGCTCGTGCTGCAGGTGAAGTAGCGCCGCTAATGCTAGTAGGTGTTGTGAAATTAGCACCGACTTTACCATTAGATGGTAACTACCCATTTATTCACCTAGATCAAAAATTCATGCACTTAGGCTTCCACATCTACGACGTTGGTTTCCAAAGCCCGAACGTAGAAGCGGCTCGTCCGTTAGTGTATGCAACAGCCCTATTACTTGTGATGGTTATTGCCTTGTTGAATTTCTCAGCAGTGACTATTCGTAACCACCTACGTGAAAAATACAAATCGCTAGAAATGTAAGCGGAGAAGAAGAGATTATTATGAGCGAAGAACAAACACACTCAATTGATATTTCAGCGATGCAACGCAGCCAACAAGCGTTGAACATCGAAGACGAAACCGTTTGCCTTTCTGTAAAGGACTTGCACCTTTACTACGGCGAAAAAGAAGCACTTAAAGGGGTAGACATGGTCATCCCTGAGAAGAAAGTGACGGCATTTATCGGGCCTTCTGGTTGTGGTAAGTCGACTCTTCTTCGTTGCTTTAACCGCATGAATGATTTGGTTGATAGCTGCCGTATTACCGGTGAAATCAACCTTCATGACAGCAATATTTATGCGAAAGGAACAGACGTTGCTGAGCTTCGTCGTCGTGTTGGTATGGTATTCCAAAAGCCAAACCCATTCCCGAAAAGCATTTATGAAAACGTGGCTTACGGCCTACGTATTCAGGGCATTAACAAAAAGCGTGTCATCGACGAAACAGTTGAATGGGCGTTGCGCTCTGCAGCACTATGGGATGAAGTGAAAGATCGTCTTCATGAAAGTGCTTTGGGCATGTCTGGTGGTCAGCAGCAGCGTTTGGTTATTGCTCGTACCGTTGCAGTAAAACCTGAAGTGTTACTATTAGATGAGCCTGCTTCGGCGTTGGATCCAATCTCTACATTGAAAATTGAAGAGCTGATCCATGAGCTTAAGAATGATTTCACTATTGCTATCGTAACTCACAACATGCAGCAAGCAGCACGTGTTTCAGATTACACGGCGTTTATGTATATGGGGGATTTGATCGAATTCGGTGACACAAACACTTTGTTCACTAATCCGAGTAAGCAGCAAACGGAAGACTACATCACTGGTCGTTACGGCTAGTAGGAGGAAGAGTTATGAAAGAGTTAACTACGGATCATATTTCTCAGCAGTTCAATCAAGAACTCGAAATGTTACGCCAACACTTCCTTACTATGGGTGGTGTGGTAGAGACTCAAGTTGAAAATGCTGTACAGGCTTTGTTAGAAGCACAAGGTGAATTAGCAGAAGAAGTTCGAGAAAGAGATGCTTCTGTTAATCAGCTTGATGGACTTATTGATGAAGAATGTACGCGTATTCTAGCGAAACGCCAGCCAGCGGCATCGGATTTGCGTATGATTTTGTCAATCAGCAAAGCGGTGAGTGAGCTAGAGCGTATTGGTGATGAGGCGAAGAAGATTGCGTCATTGTCTTTGACTCTGATGGGTGAAGGTGAAACGCATCGCGGTTATGTTGAAATTAACCGTATTGGTCAAATGGTGTCTAAAATGATCAATCAATCTTTAGATGCTTACGCTCGTTTAGATGTCGATCTTGCGATTAAAGTGGCTAACAAAGACCGTAAAGTAGACAGAGAATACGAGACTGCTTTGCGTTCATTAGTGACTTATATGATGGAAGACCCTCGTAGCATTTCTAACATTATTAATGTTATCTGGGTACTTCGTTCATTAGAACGTATTGGTGACCATGCTCGCCATACCTGCCAGCATTTGATTTATATGATTAAAGGTGTTGATGTTCGCCACGTTAAGGCAAAAGACCTTAAATCTGAATTAGAAGACGCCGAATAAGCGTCTTTTTACTCCTCTCTTAATGACTCGAGTTGTTAAGAGAGGAGTCTCCCTTCTTCCCCTCTCTTTTTCTTAATGTTGCTTCTCTCTGGCTTTGTTATGATTTGGTTTTCTATAAACCAAGGAATGACATGTTTAACATAGAAGCGAATACCTCCCCCCAATCTTATGAAGCTTATGTGGAATTAAATAGCCAATTAGAAGCATTACTCAGTGGTGAGCGAGATCTCATTTGTAACGGGGCTCAGTTCTCCGCGTTTATCATGCAGACCTTAGAAGATTTAAATTGGGCTGGCTTCTACTTCTCTCGTGGTACTGAGCTTGTTCTAGGGCCTTATATGGGCAAAGTGGCTTGTACTCGAATACCTTTTGGCAGGGGCGTTTGTGGGGCTGCTGCGACTAGTCTGAAAACACAGAGAATAGAGGATGTTCATGCCTTTGAAGGTCATATTGCATGTGACGCAATGTCGGCTTCTGAGCTTGTTATTCCAGTAGTGGCTGAGGGTAAACTTATTGCTGTATTTGATATAGACAGCCCGAAGGTTGGGCGATTCTCAAAAGTCGATCAGCAAGGTATTGAATTATTAGTAGACACATTTATTCAATGTACGGACTTTGCTTGGACTTTTGCCGAGTAGGTTGGGCTAATCAGTCGTTATTCTGCGATCTTGTGTTTAAACAAATGAGTTAGTGTCTCTTCTAATTTACTTTGTAGAAGGGGGAAGGTTATCGGTGTTAAGGCTGCTTCGATGCCTTTAAAAACTTTCGATTGATAATTAATAATAGGCGTCGCTTCAGTATGCCATTGATTAATCGCTTCGAGTAAATCGCCCTCATAACAGTCTGTTCTCCCTAAAATAATGAGATCGTATTGTTGATTGTTATGCCCTGTACACTCAGAGCTAAGCGAAGTGTTTATGTCAAATATAGCAAGCTGTTGCGCTATTACTTCACGCAGCTGCTGGTCTTCTTCAATGATTAGGGCACGTGTATTGGAAAGCTTTAGTTGAGTAGGCTGTTCAGGTTGTTTCTCAGGCAAGTTATATGGAATATCCACCCAGAATTCAGAACCTTCCCCTTCTACTGAAGTGAACTGTATTTCCCCTTTCATCAATTCAACGAGCTTAAAGCAGAGCGATAAATTCAAGCCAACTTTATCAAGAATATCTTCATCCTCTTTTCTTCGTAAGGAAGGCATAGTTCTTAAGTCGTTTTGTAATTGGCTCGGCATACCAAGCCCTGTGTCTTTGACTGCAATTTGTAGCATTCGCGTATCACTACCACGAGTGATTCGATCCTCTTGCATTGGTCCTGATAATAGAGGAGTAGTAAGAGATGAAGGTCGAATTTGGATACAAATACTGCCTTTTACGGTATGGGATATGGCATTTTGCACTAGCCCAATAACGATGGCTTTAACTCGATTGAAATCCAAAGAAACATAGGTTGGTAAGCTAGGGTCTACGTAGACTGAGCATAGTAGATTTTTACGCGCTAGCTGATGCTCTAAAGTGTCGATATAAGTTTCGACACGGTTACGTAAATGCTCTAAGTAAGGAGACAGTGAGAGTTTTTGAATGTTGATTTCAGATAAATCAGAAAACATATTTACGGTATTTAACAGTTGTTGGCCAGACTCTTCAATATGGTTAGGTAATTCCGCTTTAGTGAGAGGAGAGGCCTCATCTTTATTTCTTAGCGCTTTTGTCGCTGCTAATATAGCGTTAATAGGGTGTCGCATCTCATGGAGTACATGAGTTGTCATATTGGTTTTATTTTCATGAATCGTTTCTATACCAGACTGCAATCTTTTGTTGATTACAAAAGCGGCACGCAACTCTGACAAGGCTTTCATCGAAAAAAAACAAAGTAGCAGGAGACAAGTGGCGAGAATGCCGGAAAGTACCTCAATCGTGGTGAGGTTTGTTTGGTGCTCAAGGAATTTAGTGTTGATGTACTCAGTGTTATCTTTATTAATTAAAGAAATGAGCTCATTTATGTTGGGCTCAATGCGATTCATTCGGACTAATAACTTTTCTATGTAGCTATTATCTCCCTCTTCAATTTTTGCAATATCAAAACTGACTAGCTCTAGCTCACCATTGATGACATTGAGCAGCTTTATAATACGAGCGTCATCAAATTCTCGGATAAGCTCCCCGATCTCGCCTTTTCTAAGTAAATCGATTCGGCTCATTAACAATTCGTATTCAAAGGAAATATCATCGTGTGTTACTGCGCTACTACTGTCCAGTGAGGAAAAGTAGTTTATAAAGCGGTAGGACTGAACTTGTAGTTGTAATGCATTCCATACGGAGCTTTCGAAAACTCGGCGATCATTATTATGAGAGGTGTCCCCTATGTAGGCGATAAAACCCAAAAGAGCAGTACATAGGCAAATGAGCAGCGTGAAAACGGTGTAGATAAACCACTTATTTAGATTGATTAGCCAAGTTCGTTTCCATGAAAGGCGCACACTATTACTCCGTAGTGATGATGGACTTAATATGTTTGATTTGCCAAATAGAACGACTGTAGTAGATGTCTGAGCGAACGTTTTCGTTTGAGTCGAACGGGTAAATAACCATCATAGGCCCTAAGTTCCTGACGCTCATTCGTTTGCCATTTTGGTGGGTTGCGAATATGGCTCCCTGCTCAATAAAATCGGAAACAGGAATTTCAGTCATATAGTCATTTAGAGCGGTGACTTGTAATACGTTACCCTTGTTTCCAAGTAATTTTAATAAGTCTGCTGCTGCAAACCCTTCATAAGTATTTAGACCTTCAGTCCATAAGTTATGGGTGGCTACAGAGTGACGTGGTAATGCGTTTAGCATGGCCATATCGAAGATAGCACCCTGATCAGAATTGGTGGTTTTAATGGCACCTGTGACTGTCAGTATCGTTCTACCTGTTGGTGTATCTA
Source organism: Marinomonas sargassi (assembly GCF_025716875.1). Taxonomy (GTDB): domain Bacteria; phylum Pseudomonadota; class Gammaproteobacteria; order Pseudomonadales; family Marinomonadaceae; genus Marinomonas; species Marinomonas sargassi. Next base: position 863,020 of record NZ_JAOVZB010000001.1, read on the forward strand.
AAGCATATAAAGCACTGGAAAATGATAAAATGAGGGCTAGTGGAATATAGAGAAAACGCATGCTGGCTGACCTTATTATTAATGTTCTGAAGCAAAATTAACATGTATTGTGATAAGACTCTAATTATATAGGTTTTAGTCAGGTCTCTGCTAAATTTTGTGGTGGCAGATGACTTGCTTCGTACTTTACTAATGTGGTGTCTAAAAAGTCATCATGGTATTCTGGCGTTTTATTTTTGTTAGTAGGTTACTTTTTTGATTACTCAACCATTTAAAGCTGCGAATGCCTTTATCCAAGCACTCCCACTCGCTTTATCTAAAAACCTACGTTGGTTTATTCTCGTTCCTTTTTTAGCCAACATTGCTCTGATGGCACTAATTTATGTGGTTGCTTTGAGTCTTTTTCAGAGTGTACTAGCGGACTTTATGGGTTACTTACCAGACTGGATGTCTTTTCTGCACTGGTTCTTCAATTTGATTTTTGGTGCAGTGATTAGTGTTTTACTCTTCTTTAGCTTCTCTGTCGGCGTGAATATTCTAGCGGCCCCTTTTATGGCCTTTTTAGCTGAAAAGGTAGAAGAGCAAGAAACAGGTAAAACCTTTGATGATGCTTTGTCTTTTGAAGCCATATTGTCTATTGCTGGTCGCACCTTACAAAGAGAATTTCAGAAAATATTGTATTTTCTACCCCGTTTTATTCTATTACTTTTATTGTCTTTTATACCTGTTGTGAACGTAATTGCTTCCGTTTTACTGCTGCTGTTTTCTATGTGGATGCTGGCCTTACAGTTTATGGATTACGCTTTTGACAATAATAAAATTAAGTTCCATGACATGAGAAAAGCTTTGAGCGCGAAACCTCTGTTATGTTGGTCATTTGGTGGCATTGTTATGTTGGCTCTGACTGTTCCTGTACTGAATTTGTTTGTTATGCCTATTGCTGTTGTTGCGGCTACCTTATTATGGGTGTCTGTGTTTAGGTTAGAGCATGGTGACTTTTCAGCCCTATTAAATTCATCTAGTGGAAAACGTTAATGGCATTAAAAATTTTAGTTGTAGATGATGCGTCTTTTACCCGAGATTTGATTCGTCGAGCGGTACGAAAACAATTTCCATCTGTGGAGATTGAAGATGCTGTTAATGGTCGAAAAGCCCAGCAATTAATGGCTAAAACACATTTCGATATGGTCTTGTGTGACTGGGAAATGCCTGAAATGACCGGCGTCGAACTCCTGCAGTGGTGTCGTGAGCAGCCTCAATATAAAAAAGAGGATGTGCCTTTTATTATGATTACCAGCCGTGGTGATAAAAGCCATGTGGTAGAAGCAGTAAAGTCTGGCGTAACCGATTATCTTGGTAAACCCTTTTCTAGTGAGCAGCTGGTTAGCAAAATGATGTCTGCTGCGAAAAAGCATAAATTAGAAGGTCAGCTAACTGCTCAAAACCCTAAAAAAGCCAACTCAGCTAATCAGGGGGGCGTTGCTACAGCGTCGCTTGATGTTCTGATGGGCGCAAGTAAAGCGCCAGTCAAAAGCTCTGCTGGTAAGGTTAGCAACCCTGCAAAAGAAGCCGCCGCTATAAAAGATGTAAAAGTTCCGACCATTGTGCGTTTTGAAGGCAAGCAGTTCCGTTGTATGGTCATTCAGTTTGGGCGCCAAGAAGCGACTATGCTTATCAAGAGTGATGACATTATCCCTCAAGTGCTAGGACAAGCCGTATTGGACTTAGAGCATAAAGGGACAGTGAACCGTTTAAATTATTATGTTCAAGCGGTGGCGACAACAGAGAAAAAGCATGATTCAACCTTCCTAACAGTCACCTTAGGCCTGATAGATCAGGATAAAGAAAAAGAAGACTTTATTGGTCAGCTTTTTGATAGCTTATAAATTTATTTGTTCAGAAAATAAAAAAGGAAATGCTGGATGGCATTTCCTTTTTTTATGTTTGATGTATTTGTGATTTTTAGCCATTCGCCATATTAGCTTGGTGTATCATCTGGGCGAGTTCGGTTAATTGGGAAGCAGCAAGAAAAAGTGCTCCCTTCTCCTGGCTCACTAGAGATATCTAGTTTTGCATCATGATGGGATAGAACATGCTTCACTATAGCAAGGCCAAGGCCAGTCCCACCTGTTTGTGAGCCTCGACCTTTGTCTACACGATAGAATCGTTCTGTCAGCCTTGGGATATGCCACGGGTCAATACCTACTCCCGAATCGGATACCCTAAGTTCATCGGTTGTTAAGGATGTACGCCACTCTATTGTTATCTCGCCACCATCAGGGGAATACTTAACAGCGTTGATAATTAAGTTTGAGAAGGCGCTGTATAGCTCTTTAAAAGAGCCATTAACCCGTGCATCAGCAGGTATATTTATCTTTATTTCATGGCTTGAGGAAGCTATAGAAGTGGTGGTTTCAAGGATAGGACGAATAATGTCTAGTATATTGAGCCATTGCGCTTCTTCTCGCTCATCGTCAGATTCTAGACGAGACAAGAGCAACAAATCTTCGATGAGCATTTCCATACGCTCAGATTGATCTGTCATATTTGTAATGCCTTTCTGCATACTCTTTGGCAAATCGTCTTTGAACATATCTAATGTTTCTAGATAGCCTTTGATAACCGTCAGAGGCGTTTTTAGTTCATGGGAGGCATTAGCGACAAAATCAGTACGCATTTGTTCGAGCAGGTGCATTCGCGTGACATCGCGGATAAAAATCAGATGATCATTTTGGTCGTATAGAGTCGTTTGGATTTCTAAAAAAGTATCATCAACAGAGGGCGATTTAATGATAAGTGGCTCGCCAAAACGTTTTTGGGAAAAGTAACGAAAGAAGTCGGGGCTACGTACAATATTGGTAATGGCTTGACCTCGATCTGTAGGCCACATTAACCCGAAAAAATGTGCTGCGGATTGATTCCACCACTCTAGGTTACCTTGGTGGTCCGCCATGATCACGCCTTCTTTTAAGGCCGCAGTCGAATTCTCTATTCTTTTTAGAGCTTGTTGCATTCTGCGTTTTGATTTGCGTTGTTTTTTTTGCAATCGATAAACGCTATTAAATACTTCGCCCCAAATGCCTTTGGCTTCAGGTGGGTTGGCTTTACCTGAATGACGTAGCCAAAAATGGAACTGATAAAGCTGATAAAGCTGCCAGTAAAGGGTTCCTAATACATAGAGTAGAAGCACACCAAGCAATTGCCCAATGATCAAGCCGATGATGACGCAAGCGCCTAAGCCTATTAGCCAATTAATGATGGTGTTACGCCAAAGTTTTCTCATGCAGACCTTTTAGCTGAAAATCGATAACCTGTTCCTCGTACAGTTTGTACTAAATATTCGTGAGATTCACCTATGGCTTTGCGTAAACGACGAATATGAACATCAACGGTTCTTTCTTCAACGTAAACATTGCCACCCCAAACTTGATCTAAAAGCTGTGCTCTAGAATAAGCTCGTTCTTGGTGAGTCATCAAAAATTTCAGTAATCTGTATTCGGTTGGTCCCATTTCTAATGTGCGATTGCCAATAGTAACTCGTTGGCTAATAGGGTCAAGAATCAAACCTTCAATTTCAAGAGGCTCATCAATGCCTTGCGGTGTCGTTCTACGTAAAACGGCTTTTAGGCGAGCAACTAATTCACGTGGTGAGAAAGGTTTGGTGATATAGTCATCCGCGCCCACTTCTAAACCTTGAATTTTGTTGTCTTCTTCGCTTTTTGCCGTTAACAAAATCACGGGGATTTCGGCTGTCGTGTTATCTTTTTTGAGACGACGAGTCAGCTCTATGCCACTGCCCCCAGGCATCATCCAGTCAACCAGCACTAGGTCTGGTCTATGATCGACAATGATTTCGTGAGCTTGTTGGATATTTTCAGCTTCTAAATACTCATAACCTGCCATTTCAAGCGCAACGGCAATCATTTCGCGTATGGAAGATTCGTCATCAATAATTAGTACTTTTTTACCATTCACAGGAACACCCTCATATCAGGAAGGGTTTTATTAAAGCGATCTAATGTGACAGTTTGGTTAAAATGTCACAACTTTGCCATATATTAGACAAAATAGCTGGCAGCTAGGCCAATAAAGATAGATAAACCAATTAGGTTGTTATCTTTGAAAGCAAGTAAGCAAGCTTCTCTTTCTCGATTTTCTGCACGCTTAAGTTGAATGTAAAACAAGCCATTGCAGAGTAACAAAGAAGAGAAATACAGCCAATGCAGTTGCGCTAATAACCCAATGGCTGCCAGCAATAAAAGCATTCCTGCCTGTAGACAGACAATAATAAGCAAATCGTTTTTACCAAATAAAATGGCCGTCGATTTAATACCAACTTTTATATCGTCATCTCTGTCTGTCATCGCGTAGTAGGTATCGTAGGCTATTGTCCATAGGCAGTTTGCTATGAATAACAGCCATAGAATAGGGTCAAATAAGCTGCCACCTTGGGCGCTGTAAGCCATAGGAATTGCCCAAGAAAAAGCGAGCCCTAAGAATAATTGGGGAAGGTGAGTATAGCGCTTCATGAAAGGGTAAAGCGCCGCTAAGCCGAGGCCAACAAAAGATAATAAGATGGTTTTTAAGTCAGTGAGTAAAACTAATATAAAGCTCACAAGAACCAAGCCTGCGAAGAGTATTAGAGCGCCTTTTTCAGAGACACGGCCAGATGGAAGAGGGCGGTTCTTAGTTCGTTCTACGTGGCCGTCTACTTTGCGGTCGGCGTAGTCATTGATAACACAGCCCGCGGAACGCATAGCAAAAACACCCAAAGCGAAGATCACTACGAGGTGCCATTCAGGCGTGCCATTTCCTGCAAGCCAAAGTGCCCATAATGTTGGCCACATTAACAGCAATGACCCAATAGGCTTGTTAAATCGGGTCAGCTCAAGATAATCGTAAAACTTGCTCATAAGGCTCCGAATGGTGATCTTAGAAGGTTAATATCATCAAAAAATGCTTCGTTCACTAAAATGCCAGGGCCAAAAAGTTGGAACACTGAGCGCCTTGCCCAAACGGCCTTCTCTTGTGAAGGAAACATAGCCTTTGGCAATTGTGTGACTTCTATTTTACTGCGAGATAAGGTTCTGTGCTGAAATAAGTAGCCGCCTAGGGGCTTATTTTTCAAATGTTTGATTTGACGCCAGTGGCCACGTATCGATCGTGCTGGAATGATGGAACGCGCATAAATTACTGTCATGCCGTCAACCTTAAGTAATACAGTTCGGATGCGAGCCGCGTGTCGAGGGCTTAGCTTTAAACGTTGCCTTTCACGTGCGGTTGGAGTCCCCCAAGCATCTTCTAACACCTCGACAGATAATCCCCCTGTTTTTTTTAGCTTGTCCGTTAGGGATGCGTCAGTGATTAGCCAAGGCCATAATTTTGTTGGGATATGGGTTTTGTTTAATCTGTGCGCTGGTACCCAGCGATAGTCTAGCTGTAAAGCGGCAGACGGGTTCATCAATGTCATATTAAACTAAGCACGTTTTTAATTAGGCCTTATTTATCAAAGATGCCATTTGATGCAGTTCAGCGGAAGAAGAAAACACCTGCTGTAAGCACTCTTCAGCTTGTTCCAGCGTTAACCCTACCTCAGTCAGCACTGAAGGATCAACGTCATTATCATGGCGTAATTGATGGGCAATATAAAGTAACTTGGCGAGTATTGAATGTTCACCATAATAATGGGGCTTTTTACTATACCGAATGGCTGTCCAGATATTGTCTGGAAGACTCCAATAGCGTAATAACCATGAGCCAAGTTGTTCTCTGGTAAAGTGCAAAATATGCATTTCAACCAACTCATCAGGCATATGTGCATTGGCTTCTTGATAGCGAGATAAAATAGAGAAATGCGGGGGAAAGATTGTCCCTAGGGCTAAAAAGCCAAAATTCTGCAATAAGCCTGCTAAGTAAGCATGGCCAAGTTTAGGGCGTTTTTCACTCGGCATAGTTTTTACTAGTGCTTCCACTAGTACCGCATTCGTTACCGAATCCAGCCAATAATCCTGATAATGTCTAGGGCCGCTTTTGTTCTCATTAAAAGCGGTTTTCATCGATAAACCTAGTGCTAGGTTCATCACCATATCAAAGCCAAGTACTCTAATTATGGCGTCTTCTACCGAGTCTATTGAACCTGGCGCCCCATAGTAAGGGGATGATGCCCAACTCACTACTTGCGCGGCTAAAACTGGGTCCAGTGAAATGACATCACATAACTCGTCTGTACCAGCCGAAGAGTCCGAAGATAGCTTAACAATACGCTGAGATGAAGCGGGTAAAGGGGGGATCTCTAATGTTTCTTCTAGGCGCTCTTTTATGCGGATAGATTGGAAGCGACCTAATGCTTTAAGTATCTGTGCTTCATCTTCTTCATGATTATCAACAGGGTCCATGATTGAAGATTGGGGAATGGAAATGTCTTCAAAGCGACTCAAAGGGCCTGCAAAAGATGTTTCTAATTCTGATGCTGTGTAGTGTTGGTAGTCGTCATTGTTTGGTGAGCGTATAGCATAGGTTGTTTGCTTTTTTAACATACTAGCTTCTAGTAGCGTGAGAATGCTATTGGGCTTCACAAGTGGGCTGCCTTCTCTATGGGAGTAGGCAATGGGTTCTAATCGACGCTTAGTAATTCTCGACACGGCGGCAATATCGAGCATGTGACTTTCTGGGAAAATGGTTTGGATTCGGCCATCGTCATCGGAGAGGTGAGCAACACGAACTTTTTTAATGTCGGTTAGTTCAATATCGTTCAGGTCGTCCATAAAAACTCACAAAAATACGCTGGTATAGGAAATAAAAAAGCCCCGATAAACGGGGCTTTGAATATACCAGATTTTTAAAACTAAGTTATGAATTAGTGATTTAAAATTTGGCTTAAGAAGTTTTGAGTACGATCTTGTTGAGGATTGTTAAAGAACTCATTAGGTTCATTTGCCTCAACAATCTCACCTGCATCCATGAATACTACACGGTCAGCAACGGTTTTAGCGAAGCCCATTTCGTGAGTTACACAGACCATGGTCATACCTTCATCAGCAAGTTGAACCATAACATCCAGTACTTCTTTGATCATTTCTGGATCAAGTGCCGATGTTGGCTCATCAAACAACATGATACGAGGTTGCATACACAAGCCACGAGCAATCGCTACACGTTGTTGTTGTCCACCTGAAAGTTGACCTGGGTATTTCAATGCTTGGTTAGCGATTTTTACACGCTCCAAGTAATGCATAGCCATTTCTTCAGCTTCTTTCTTAGGTGTTTTACGAACCCAAATAGGAGCCAAAGTTAGGTTTTCCAAAATGGTTAAGTGAGGGAATAAATTGAAATGCTGAAACACCATACCAACATCTTTACGAATCGCTTCGATGTTTTTCAGGTTGTCATTCATTTCGATGCCATCAACAATGATAGAACCTTTTTGGTGTTCTTCTAGACGGTTGATACAACGAGTCATAGTAGATTTACCTGAGCCAGAAGGCCCACAAACTACGATACGCTCACCTTTCTTGATGCTGAAGTTTATGTTTTTCAGTACGTGAAAGTCGCCATACCACTTGTTTACATCATTAAATTCGATGATTGCTTCTTCACCCGGTGCAAGTTGGGCAAGAGCCATATTTCTGTCTGTCATAATATAGACCTCAAATTCTTAACTAATTCCGCTTATGTCCAGTTTCTAGCTTACGTTCGATTGCCATACTGTAACGTGACATACCAAAGCAGATAGCCCAATAAATGAATCCGGCGAAGGCATAGCCTTCAATGGTTGTTCCTAACCAACTAGCGTCGTGACTGGCTGCCTGTATTCGACCAAGTAAATCGAACATGCCGACAATGTAAACCAGCGTAGTATCTTTAAACAAACCGATAAAAGTGTTTACGATACCTGGAATAACCAGTTTCAATGCTTGTGGCAAAATAACCAAAATCATCGATTGCCAGTAGGTTAGCCCCATCGCATCTGCGGCTTCATACTGTCCTTTTGGAATAGCTTGTAAGCCACCACGAATAACCTCGGCCATATAAGCGGCTGAGAATAATGTGATACCGATCAGTACACGCAGTAGTTTGTTGAAGTTCATGCCTTCAGGCAAAAATAATGGAATCATTACCGATGCCATGAACAAAATCGTAATCAAAGGAACCGCACGAATGGTTTCGATGAAAACAATACAAACAGACTTCGCAATAGGCATATTTGACTGTCGCCCTAGAGCAAGCAGAACACCTAATGGAAAAGACGCCACAATACCGACCACGCCCAAGAGAACGGTTAGGAATAATCCGCCCCACAAAGAAGTTTCCACGATCTCTAAGCCAAACGCGCCGCCTGCAAAAAGGATGTAGGCAACCACTGGGTAAACGACCATTATGGCAATAGATAGGTACAGTTTGTTTACGCTTTTTACCGCGAAGGTAGCCACTAATACCACTAAGAGAATAACGGCAATATTAATGCGCCATGTTTCTTCTTCCGGATATAAGCCATACATAAACTGTTCAAAGTAAACGCCTATGAAAGCCCAACATGCCCCACCTGCAGTACACTCAGCCTTTGATGATCCTGACCAAGTCGCATTGACTAGACCCCATTCAATTACAGGGGGTACTAATAGGTAGATGATGTAAAGGCTGAAAAACGTTAAAAATACGTTTAACGGCGAAGACAATAAGTTTTGACGAAGCCAAGCTACAGCACCAACAGAGTTAACTGGTGGCGGAAGACTGGGTGAAGGTTTAAATTCAATAGCCATGATCTTCCTCCTAGCGCTCGATTAATGACATTTTTTTGTTGTACCAGTTCATAAAGAGCGAAATAGATAAGCTCAATGATCCGTATACCAACATACATAAACCAATGGTTTCAATTGCTTGACCTGTCTGGTTTAACGTTGTCCCCATTACTACTGCAACTAACTCAGGATAAGCGATAGCTGCACCTAGTGATGAGTTTTTCGCCAAGTTCAAAAATTGGCTAGTAAGAGGTGGAATGATTACTCGCAACGCCTGTGGCAAAACAATCAAACGCTGAGTCAGACTGTCTTTCAAACCTAAAGATCGAGCTGCTTCTGTTTGCCCCCAGTTTACTGACAAGATCCCAGCACGAACAATTTCTGCAATAAAAGATGCTGTGTAAGTGGAAAGAGCGATCAGGACCGCGACAAACTCTGGAGGAAGTACCATACCACCAGTAACGTTAAAGCGACTTTTTTGAGGTAAATCAAACTCGATTGGAAAGCCTGATATAACAAGAGAAAGTAGTGTTACAGCAATGATAATACCAAAAGACGACCAGTAAGCAGGGAACCATAGGCCTGTTTTTGTTTGACGTTTCTTCGCCCATACAATCAGAGCGATTGCAGCAACAATAGACAAAACAAAGCCAGCAATAACAAATCCGAAACCTTCTTGGAAAATAGGGTTTGGAGAGTAAATGCCGCGTTTGTTAAGGAAGAAGTCAGCAAAAATAAAACTTTCTCTTGGATGAGGTAGAGCCGCAAGTACAGCGAAATACCAGAAAAACATTTGCAGCAGTAAAGGAAGGTTACGCAAGGTTTCAACATATACCGTTGCCAAGCGTGCGACCAACCAGTTATTGGATAGTCTTGCTAAACCAATAATGACACCGAGTACAGTTGCTAAAACGATACCGAGTAAGGAAATAACAACGGTATTGATGAGGGCAACAAGAAAAGCACGGCCATAAGAATTGGCCTCGGTGTACTCAATTAAGTGAATGAGGATTGGAAAACCTGCTGGTTCATTAAGAAATGAAAGACCAGTAGATATTCCTCGATTGTCTAGGTTGCTTTGAAGGTTAGAAAATAAGTAGTAACCAACAAAAACGACTAGAGCTAAAAGCAATATTTGAAAAATTAAGGCACGGTTACCTGCATCATTCAAAAAGCTATTATTGTTCGAAGGAGTTTTATCTATCATCTTAGTTCAGGCATAAATGCTCGTCAGATGTGGTAAGAAAGGGGGGAAACCCAGCGACAAGGGAGTCGCTGGGCTAATACCCAAGATCGGGATATTTTAATCTATAAAGATTAACGAACTGGTGGCGCGTACATTACACCGCCTTCAGTCCATAGGTTGTTGATACCACGAGGAAGGCCAACTGGAGTTGCTGGACCAACGTTGTTTTCAAATACTTCTCCGTAGTTACCTACAAGAGCGATGATGTTGTAAGCCCAATCAGCAGATAGACCTAGTTGAGCACCCATATCACCTTCAGTACCTAGAAGACGTGCGATACCTGGATCAGTTGTTTCTTTTTTGATTGTAGCTACGTTCTTAGAGGTAATGCCAAGTTCTTCAGCGTTAACTTGAACGAACATAGACCAAGTTACGATATCTTTCCATTGGTTGTCGCCGTGACGAACAACAGGGCCTAGAGGCTCTTTAGAAATTGTTTCAGGAAGGATAACGTGAGCGTTTGGCTCAGCTAGTTTAGAACGCTGTGCTGCAAGACCAGATTTATCAGTTGTGAATACATCACAACGACCTGAATCGTATGCTGCAACGGCTTCGTCAGCTTTTTGAACGACAACTGGAACGTAAGACAATTTGTGCTTACGGAAGAAGTCAGCCATGTTTAATTCAGTTGTAGTACCTTGCTCAGTACATACAGTTGCACCGTCAAGGTCTAGAGCAGATTCCACACCTAGATCTTTACGTACCATGAAACCTTGACCGTCGTAGAAGTTCACTGCTGTGAAGTCTAGACCTAGAGAAGAGTCACGAGTGTAAGTCCAAGTAGTGTTACGAGAAAGCATGTCGATTTCGCCAGACTGCAATGCAGTAAAACGCTCTTTCGCAGAAAGTGGAGTGAATTTAACCGCTTGAGCATCGCCGAATACAGCTGCTGCTGTAGCACGACAAGCGTCTACGTCGATACCAGTCCAGTTACCAGAAGCGTCTGCGTTTGAGAAGCCAGGAACACCTTGGCTAACACCACATTGAATGAAGCCTTTTGCTTTAACGTCGTCTAGAGTCGCTGCAGTAGCACCTGTGCTGATAGTTGCTGCAATCGCAGCAGTTGAGAGTAATTTACCAACGTTCGATTTCATTGTATTTAGCCTCCCGGGCGTTTTTGAGTTTGTTGTAAATTGCTTAACCTAATGATCAAGAATTGATTTAATAAAGCAATAAAAGTGCCAACGTGATTTTTTATTTTTATTTAGTTCTCTAAGATGAATATTCTGCTAAATTCATCCAACACCTATATAGAATGATGCTTTATAGCGCCAGTCAAGCATAAAATATGGTTATAGTGCTATAAAGTATGCATTCATTTCATTTAAAACAGATAGAGAAATTGAATTTCGCCTATAACAATTATCATTTCTAAATACTGTTTCATAGGGCGGCCCGAAGTTTTTATTGCATCATCTTGGGGCGACATAAGTAATATAGTGTATCTTTATGTGTCATTGCGAACTATTTGCGTTATTTTAGTGCTTTATTTTTTGCGTTGATTTGTATCGTTATTTATTCAATGTCGCCTTTTCCATAATTTGTTCATGGCATGATAGACTTAGGTATCTGTTTAAGTAATTAAGGAGACCCATAACATATGGAGAACTCAGAAAAACCTCTCGATCGTTTGGATAAAAAAATTCTTCGTGAATTACAAATAAATGGACGTTTATCTAATGTGGAGCTTGCTAGTCGTGTAGGGCTAAGTGCGACGCCTTGTTTGGAGCGAGTACGCCGACTAGAGCGAAACGGTTACATTGCAGGCTATTGTGCTTTAGTAAACCCTAAGAAAGTGGATGCGGGGTTATTGGTTTTTGTAGAGATTCGCCTTAAAACGACTTCACCAGAAGGTTTTACTGAATTTAAAACCGCAGTGGCGCAAATTCCAGAAATCTTAGAATGCCATTTGATTGCAGGGGATTTTGAGTATTTGCTAAAAGCGCGAGTCTCTAACATGGACTCCTATCGCCTATTACTTGGCGAGACCTTGCTAACGCTTCCTCACGTAAGAGAGTCACGCACCTATGTGGCTATGGAAGAGGTGAAAAATACGACCGTGATTAATATCCCATAAATAAGCTTGCTTGCGGTATGGGATATTACTTGCTCACTTTTCTTTAATGAGCTGATCTAATATTTTATCGAGTACTTTGGGCCCCATCCCTTTTACGTTCAGTACGGCCTTCTTTGAACGAAAAGGTCGTTCACTAATCAGTTTCTCCAACACTTTCTTCTGAACACCCTTTAATGCCCTAAGTGTTTTGCTTTTAACTCTATTGAGCTCTTGGTAGTGCTCAGGCTGCTCTAGGGTTGTTTTAGGTGCACTTTTTGGCAACTGGGTATCTTCTTGCGAATTTTCATTTTCGGGGGTGTAAATATAAGGAAGCGCAAAACCTATTGTGTCGACAGGAGAGTACACAACCCCATCCCATTCACTTAACTGTAAAAAAAGCTGCCAAGAGCCCTCGGGTGGCTGCTGGAACAACAAATCATACTGGCAGTTTTCAAGGAAGTGTTGGCCGAAGAGCTCGCCAATGTGAGTACTCGCCAAAAGTATTGAGTCATTCTGGCTAGTATGAGATGACGATGCACAGAAATCGATACGTAGTGTTCCGCTAATATTTCCCTCTGGCCTTTGATTACTAATGCAATCAATCGATACTAGGACTCTATCCTCGTTGATATTGTACGCACACCCCTGCATGGTCAAGCTTTTCATCTTTACTCCCTCTGAATAATGAACCATCTCATGAGGGAGGAATTTTTGATTATTTTTTATTCAGGTGCAAGGGGCAGAAAGCGATAAAAGCGGCTAAATGATAAAAAATGGTCACTATACATTTAAATACTGATCGTGATTTGGCAACCATCTAGATAATAATGGTGAAACAGCGTCAGGATAATGCGCGTGGAGTAGCGTAGCAGCCCTTTGAACATCTTCTAAAAGGTTTTTATCTCGCTGTAAATCTGCGACTTTGAATTCCCAAAGGCCAGTCTGACGAGTACCAAGCAGCTCACCTGGGCCACGCAATTCCAAATCCTTTTCGGCAATTTTAAAACCGTCATTGGTTTCTCGCATTGTAGAAAGGCGCTCTTTACCTTGTTGTCCAAGAGGCGATTTATACAACAAAACACAATAGCTCGCGGTTTCTCCTCGCCCCACACGACCTCTTAGTTGGTGTAGTTGAGCAAGACCAAGGCGCTCAGGGTTTTCAATGACCATCAAACTCGAGTTAGGTACATCGACACCAACCTCAATAACGGTTGTGGCTACTAGAAGTTGAATCTCCCCCGCTTTAAAGCGCGCCATAATATCGGCTTTTTCTTGTGCTTTTAACCTGCCGTGCACCAATCCTATAGACAAACCTTCTAGCTGTTCTTGTAGTAAGATCGCCGTGTCCTCGGCGGCCTGACATTGCAGGGCTTCGGACTCTTCAATAAGGGTACATACCCAATAGGCTTGCTTGCCTTGTTCACAGCTATTTTTGACTCGTTCGATGACTTCTTGACGTCGCTGATCAGAAACCACCACCGTATTAATAGGTGTTCTGCCAGGAGGAAGTTCATCGATAATGGAACAGTCTAAATCCGCATAGGCAGACATGGCGAGGGTTCTAGGTATCGGGGTCGCAGTCATGATGAGCTGGTGGGGCTGAAAGCCATGTTTCATGCCTTTTTCCCGTAGTGCCATCCGCTGATGGACGCCAAACCTGTGTTGCTCATCGACAATGGCCAGAGCCAAACGATCAAATTCGACAGTGTCTTGGAATAATGCGTGGGTTCCGACGATAATTTGTGCTTCACCAGAAGCAATACTGGCGAGTTCGGTTTCTCTCTGTTTACCTTTTAACTTACCTATCATCCAAGCGACTTTTAACCCTAAAGGCTCAAACCACTGGCTGAAGTTAATATAGTGCTGCTCGGCCAAAATCTCGGTAGGTGCCATAATTGCGACCTGATAGCCTGCTTGAACGACAGAGGCAGCAGCAAGAGCAGCGACCAGAGTTTTTCCAGAACCCACGTCCCCTTGCACAAGACGAAGCATCGGGTGGCCAGTGTTCAAATCAGCAAGAATTTCTTGAAAAACGCGCTGTTGAGCACCGGTTGGTGAAAAGGGTAAGTTGTTTAAGAGTGCGTTACTTAAGCAGCCAGCCTCGGAGACAGTAATGGCAACATCTTTTTTTGCATGTAAGCGCTTACCAATTAGAGAAAGCTGATGTGCCATAAGCTCTTCAAAAGAGAGGCGGTATTGAGCAGGGTGGTGTCCTGCCTTTAATGTATCTAGATTAGCATCTCGTTCTGGGTGGTGTAGAAAGTGAATGGCATCCGCAAGAGGCGGTAAACTGAATTCAGCACGAATACTTTCAGGTAACCATTCCTTCAGGTTATAGGGTGTCAGTCTCTCAAGAGCTTGCTCACATAGTTGGCGTATTTTGGTTTGAGTGAGTCCCTCCGTAAGAGGGTAAATAGGAGTGAGCTGTGCGGAATCTTCATGGGCTTCATCATCACCAATGACTTTGTATTCTGGGTGATAAATTTCAAACCCTGTACTGCCCCGACGAATCTCACCAAAGCAGCGAATGCGTTTACCTGATTGAAACTGCTTTTTCTGTGCCGCAGAGAAATGAAAAAATCGTAAATTTAATGTGCCAGTGTGATCTTTAATTCGACACAGCAAACTACGGCGTTTGCCCATTTTTATTTCACTGCCAGTGACTTGTCCTTCAATGACAGCTTCATCTCCGAATCTAAGTTGACCAATAGGCACAACACGAGTTCTATCTTGATAGCGAATAGGAAGATGAAACAGCAAGTCCTGAACTGTATGCAGGTGCAGCTTAGCTAATTTCTCAGCCATGGCGTCACCAACACCTTTTAGTTCACGGACATCCTGTGTATCTAACCCATCTATCATGATCTATGAAAGCTCCAATTGCTTACAAGCATCACGAATCGATTGACTGACCGCTTCAATGGCTTTCGGGCGGGGGAAGCTCGCTCGCCATGCTAAAGCAACGGTACGTTTTGGTGCAGGTGCTGTGAAAGGGCGCACTTCAAGCATGTCGTGGTTAATGTTGGTAACGGCAGATTT
Organism: Marinomonas sargassi; assembly: GCF_025716875.1. Taxonomy (GTDB): domain Bacteria; phylum Pseudomonadota; class Gammaproteobacteria; order Pseudomonadales; family Marinomonadaceae; genus Marinomonas; species Marinomonas sargassi. The sequence continues at coordinate 878,099 of NZ_JAOVZB010000001.1, forward strand.
CGGTAGAACAGTCACCCCTAAACCAGAAGCCACCATATAACGAATCGTCTCTAACGAGCTGCCATTAACAACGGTACGGCCATTATCAAACTCATTGTCTGAAACCAAAGGGCAAGCCTCGAGTACTTGCTCGCTAAAGCAATGGCCCTTGCCTAGTAGCAGTAGGTTATCCGTAGATAGTTGGCTGGTTTCAATGCTATCGAGATTCGTCCAAGGATGATTACGAGGCATGAGAACAACAAACTCTTCCTCGTAGATAGGTTGAGTAACCACATCTGGTTCATGGAAAGGCAGAGCGACAATAATGCCGTCTAACTCACCATTTCTAAGCTTTGGTCGTAAGTTCTCGGTGAGGTCTTCTTCAATTGATAGTGGCATGCCTGAGACAATCTTATGCAAAGCCGGAATCATAAAAGGGAATAGGTAAGGGGCAATAGTATAAATAGCACCTACTTTTAATGGTCCTGCTAATTGATCTTTCCCAGAAGCGGCTAGTTCTTTGATGACATTGGCCTGATTGAGTACTTGCTTGGCCTGCTTAATAATTTGCTCGCCTAATGGGGTGATATAGACGGAACTTTTACTGCGCTCAAAAATAGATGTGCCTAGCTCTTCTTCAAGCTTTTTCACCGCCACACTTAAGGTAGGTTGCGAGACATAGCAGCGATCGGCTGCTCGGCCAAAATGTTTTTCTTCTGCCAGCATTACAATGTATTTAAGTTCCGTTAATGTCATAACTGTACCTTTGATTGATGTGAGCTGCTTTGATTGTTAATAGCTATGATAATACACAATTTAATAAAGTATACTCGTTAAATATTGTTCCTAGCTATCGTGATATTTATAAAGTCACAGTGGATGCTAGCTATGCGTGAATCGTGATGAGGAAGAAATAGTGTCTAGAGTGTTAATTGCAGGGTGTGGAGATTTAGGAAGTGGCCTAGCGGAAAGCTTAATCGACATGGGACATCATGTGGTGGGCATTCGACGTACTGGTTCTCAGTTTCCGGAAGGCGTTGTCGGGGTAACAGGTGACTTACGTGAATTTTCAGAGGGGCAGTTGCCTGATGTGGAAGTGATCTTTTTAATAATGACGCCCAAAGGTCGCACAGAGGAAGCTTATAGGTTGGCTTACTTTGATACGGCACAGGCACTAGTCAGAAGGTATCAATACCAAGCGACACAGCCCCAAGTATTTTTCGTCTCTAGTACCAGTGTTTATGGACAAAGCCAAGGGCAGTGGATTGATGAGAGCACTCTCGCTGAGCCTAAGTCCGCTACGGCAAAAGTATTACGAGAAACGGAAGATGCTCTTGCTCAGGCATTTTCTTTTTGTACTTCCATACGCTGCTCGGGTATTTACGGTGCAGGGCGTTTTCGATTGATAGAGAAAGTGAAGAGTGAACAGGAGTGGGAGACTAATAGCTGGACCAATAGAATTCACCGTGACGATGTAGTTTCTGCACTGGTGACCTTGGCAAAACATGCGATTAACAACACCGCTTTGCCGCCTGTTGTGATTGCGACAGATTTGACGCCAGTATCTATGTGGGAAGTAAAGCTATGGTTAGCAACCAGTTTAGGCGCCAAACCTACGATTCAAAATAACAGTGGCTTTGTACCTGATACTGGCAAACGAATTCAGGGCCAGCATTTACTAAATCTAGGCTGGCAGCCGCGCTACCCAAGTTATGTAGTGGGCTATCAAAGTTTGCTAGAAGAATATAAGCATCAAAGCGTGAAGTAAGAATAAAAAAAGAGGCTAATAGCCTCTTTTTTTATTCTGGTAAGGAGCGGGTAAGAAGAGAGTTTAGTCTTCTAGTACCATGATACCTTCAATTTCCACTTCCACGCCTTTCGGTAAAGCACGAACCCCCATCGCAGCTCGAGCAGGGTAAGGCTCTTTTACGAACTGCTTCATCACTTCATTTACCGTGTTAAAGTTATTTAAGTCCGTCATGAAAATGTTGAATTTAACGACATTCTCTAAAGCGCCACCGGCTGCTTCACAAACCGCTTGTAAGTTCTTAAATACTTGAGTGGTTTGCTCTACAACACCGCCTTCAATGACTTCCATTGTTTCAGGAATTAAAGGAATTTGTCCAGAAAGGTACACAGTGTTGCCTGCGCGAACTGCTTGAGAGTATGGGCCGATCGCAGCTGGAGCTTGTTCAGTATGAATCACTTGTTTAGGCATAGCTTAAGTTCCTATTTAAAAAGTAAGTATGATTAGCGAGCAATAACGGTTTCACGAGATACTTTTTCTACACAGCGAACCGCTTTTATGCGGCGCATAGCATCTGCCAAGCCGATACGGCTAGATATGGTGATGTTAAGGCGTAGGCGACTGATTCTGCCTCGCTCGATGATCTCAAGGTTGGATACTTGGAAATCGGTATCACTGATAGAGCTGGCGATTTTAGCGACTGCACCGCGTTCGTTGATATAGGTAACGATCAAGCTTAAATGCAGTTCTTCTTCAATCTCCTTGCCCCACGACATACGAATAAAACGTTCAGGGCTAGATAAATGATCCTGAACATTCGGGCAGTTTAGGTGATGAATGACGATGCCCTTTTCAACTTGAACATGTCCTACAATAGGATCGCCAGGGATAGGTGAACAACATTTCGCATAGGACAGTAACATGCCTTCAGAGCCGTTCACTTTAAAGGACTGTGGAGTGACTAGGTTTTCTTCGTCATAGTTCGGGAAAAGCTCACGAGCGACAAGGTAACCAACATGGCGACCTTTACCTATGGATTCTAAAAGGTCGTCTAAAGAGTCTAGGTTATGGTTGATTAACACTTGAGAAATTTGTGCTTCCGTTAACTCACCGATATTAACCTTAAAGGCGTTGAGTGATCGGGTTAACAGTCTGTGACCAATCGAAATGGCGTTTTCGCGCTGCTTATCTTTTAAGTAATGGCGAATATTAGTGCGGGCTTTACCGGTAATGGCAAAGCTTAACCAAGCGACATTTGGCTGTGCATTTTTCGCCGTAATGATTTCTACGGTTTGGCCACTTTCCAATTGTGTACTCAAAGGAGCAAGTCGTCGGTTTATCCGGCATGAAATACAAGAGTTGCCAATTTCAGTATGTACGCCATAGGCGAAATCGACTGGCGTCGCACCCGATGGCAACTCAACAATCTGTCCTGTTGGAGTGAAAACATACACTTCATCAGGGAATAGGTCACTTTTGACGTTATCAACAAACTCCATCGGATTGCGCGCTTTTTGCTGCATATCCAATAAGCTTTTCACCCATTTTGTTGCTCTATCGTGGTTGCTTGGTGTTTTAGAAGTGCCTTTCGCTTTATAGGCCCAGTGAGCAGCAATACCATTATCTGCTACCAAGTCCATTTCTTGAGTGCGAATTTGTACTTCCATTGGGATACCATTCGAGCCCACTACGGTAGTGTGCAAAGATTGATAACCATTGGATTTAGGTACCGCGATATAATCTTTAAAACGACCTTCAATCGGCTTAAAGATAGAGTGAATAACACCTAAGATTCGATAACAACTATCGTGTCTATCTGTCACGATACGTACGCCCATCACATCCATAATTTCATCCAAAGAACGGCGCTTCTTGTCCATTTTTTGGTAAATACTGTAAATGTGTTTTTCGCGTACGCTAATGCCCGCTTCAATATAATCCGCTGCTAATTCGGCGCGAATGGCATCTTCTAGTTTCTCGATATCTTTTGCGCGTTGCTGACCATACTTTTTGAGAATGGCTTTATGCAGCATGCGAGCACGCATAGGGTAGTAGGCTTGGAAAGCCAAAGACTCTAGTTCCACCCTGACGTTGTACATACCTAATCGATTAGCAATAGGAGCGTATATATCTAGGGTTTCACGAGCAATTCTGCGTTTTTTATTGGCAGGCATTGCATCTAGAGTGCGCATGTTATGCAGGCGATCCGCTAACTTTACGAGAATGACGCGAATGTCATCTGCCATGGCCATGGCCATTTTTTGAAAGTTATGGGCTTGTTTCTCGATTTGGCTATTGAATTCAAGGTGGGTTAGTTTACTAACACCATCCACTAGACCTGCAACGTTCTCGCCAAATTGTTTCGTTAGGGCGTCTCGGCTGATGCCAGTGTCTTCAATAACGTCATGGAGTAATGCTGCTGCCAGACCATCGCAATCCATGCGTAGTATGGAGAGAATTTCGGCCACGGCTAAAGGGTGAGTCACATAAGGCTCACCACTTTTACGACGTTGGCCGTCATGGGCTTGCTCAGCAAAATAATAGGCGCGCTTTACCTTAGCAACTTCGTCGTAAGGTAAATACTTGCTGAGCGTTAGGGCTAGATCTTCAATGGTATACATCGCTCACCTCACAGAGTAGAAAACAAGCGCATCATTTTTGCAGTGAGCAATACCATAAAAAATTAAAACTCGTGAACAGGTTGCTTCTGTTGATCAACATTACCTGCATTGATCAAATCTTCTGCAATTTCGCGCAATGCGACTACAGTCACTTTGTCACTTTCTACAGGGACTTTTGATTCTTCACCACCCGTTGCAAGTTGACGAGCGCGTTTTGACGCAACCATCACTAGTTCAAAGCGGTTTTCAACATTTTCTAAACAATCTTCAACGGTAACTCGAGCCATTTTGACCTCTATATTCGGTTATCTATCTTTCAAAGGGTAATTCTACTTAAGGCGTTCTCATAATGACAAGAGATCATTGATAAGATTGTTATGTTTTTGCACCATAACCGCGTTTTTTGCGCGCATAGCCTTAAAAATAGAGGTGATTTGCGATAACGCTGCGTCAAAATCATCGTTAATGATGACAAAGTCGTATTCGTTGTAATGAGACATTTCATTAACGGCTTTGGCCATTCGACGCTGGATCACATCTTCAGAATCTGTACCGCGGCCTTTTAATCTTTCTTCAAGGGCCTGCAATGATGGTGGCAGAATAAAAATGCCTATGGCTTCAGGGTAAAGTGAGCGCACTTGGCGAGCACCTTGCCAATCAATTTCAAGGATCACGTCCAAGCCTTCTTCCAACATACTAAAGATAGAAGCTTTTGATGTTCCATAGTAATTATCAAACACTTGAGCGTGCTCAAAGAAGGCATCGTCAGCAATCATATCTAAGAAGGATTCAGGGTCGGTAAAGAAATACTCTCGGCCATCTTCTTCACCAGCTCGTGGTGCTCTCGTGGTATGAGATATGGAGATGCGCACTTGTTCATCTTGTTTAAGCAATGCCTTGTACAGCGTAGATTTACCTGCACCAGAAGGAGCCGATAAAATGAATAAGTTGCCTTTATGTTTGTCCATGAGGTTTTTAAATCCGCCAATCAGAATCTGAATATCGATCTATTACTATACCATAAACTGCTTGAAACAAAGGGATAAAGGACAAGTCTTATTTTGTGAGTAATTACGCGCTTTTTTGCGTCGGTGGAGGGCTGGCGTACCAGCCTAAAATGACCCACAAAGTGCCTAATCCCAGCAACAAATACAAAGCCGGTTGCCAGGATTGGTAGAGGTCGAACAGAAACCCTAGGGAAAACGGCCCCACGGCTGCTAAGGAGTAGCCTAATAATTGGGACATCCCAGATAATGCAGCGGCTTGCTTAGGGCTCTCAGTTCGAAAGCTGACAAAAGACATGCCCAATATAAAGCTCATGCTGGTTGAGAAACCAAATGACAGAGACCAAAACACCGACCAATCCGCTAAGTATAAATAGCCGAATAAGCTCAGCCATGTGATCCCTGTGGAAATTAAGGCCAGTCTTCTAAGGCTTCCTAATTTATTAATAAAAGGCGCCAAAAGCAGTGACGGTAAAGCCCCAGCAACTTGTACATAACCAAGATAGAGACCTGCCGTCGAGTCAGTATAGCCGTTGGACATTAATATGGCGGGTATCCATGCCATTACTGAATAACTCAGCAAAGAGTTCATGGCTAAAAAGCCAGACATTAGCCAAGCTAACTTGGATTTCCAAATAGCGCTCTCTTTTAACGCTGTGGATGTTGGTTGTGCTGGTTGTGCAACAATCTTACCGCTAAGCCAGATCATGATGGGTAATAAGATGATCACCACTTGGCAAAGTAATGCGAAAGACCAGCCGTGAGAGGCAAAAGGCCATTCTGATTGTTCTGCAATTTGGCTTAGGGGAATGGCTGTACTGGCCATTAAGAAAGCGCCCACATTCATCATCAATACATAAATAGCGGTAACCTGCACCACAGATTCAGGGAAGTAACGCTTAACCAAGCCCGGCAGCAATACATTACCCACAGCAATGCCAACCCCTATTAATATCATTCCAAAGTAGAGAGACTGAATAAAAGGTAGGGAGCGCATTAACATCCCTAAAGCAATGAAACTCACCCCAAGAATAAGAGTTCGTTCCAGTGACCAGCGCCGTATTAATTGAGCAGATACTGGAGCAAACACGGCAAAGGCCACTAAAGGTAAACTGGCTAATAGACCCAACTGAGAGCTAGATAAGTTTAAATCCAAACTAATACGCTCAAAAAGTGGAGATAAGCCCATTACAGGGCCTCTTAGGCTCAAAGCAGTGAAGAAAATAAAGAGAGCAATATAAGCGGCATCATGGCGCATTATCCGGATCAGCTTATTCATAAAGGTATGGTGTCCATGTTGAGGCTAATTGTGCTCGGGAGGGTAAGTATAAAGGCTGAGTCTAACGGGCGGTATTAGCCATTCGTTTAATGCTTAAAACGACTTCATGTATTTGATATCAGGCAGTTCTAACTTATGGAGCGGCATCGTTTTAAGTGAGATTTTTACTGGATATTCAATATTATTGTGACAAGGCTGACTTCGCTTTAGACCGTTTAGGAATAATAAAAAGTTATATTAGTTTGTTTTGTAATTGATCAGTTAATTGCTATAGCTCCAGTATTCATTAAATTGTCATACGTATTCTGTATGAGTGTGTAAAAATAGTGCACCAATCATTTGTCTCAACAAGAGATATATCGGCTCTTAAAAGTAGCCGTTCACTAATTTAAGGCATCGATGCCCCTCTAAGTAGCACCTTCTATAGGCTTCCTAAAGTCTACCTTTAACAAGTTCACTTGAAATGTGATAAATATGTGTTGCTAATAAGGCAACGATTAATAAATTTAAAGGCAACAAAGAAAGGCGTTTTATAAAAAGGCCACCCACAAAAAACGGAGCCCTAAATGAAAACTTCATCCCCCCTAATAAGCCTGCTGCTCAATTGGCGGCTGCATGCAATAGTTGTTGCTATATCTGTCCTATCTGAATGGATTGGAATTCAAAGTATCCCAGTTGCTAATGCGAAACTGCTGTTCCTTCCGCTATTTTATGCTTTTGCACTTTGCCTTTTCTTGAACCCTAATATCACTAAATTCTCAGGAAAGATTTTAACGAAAAAAGGTGCCTCAATTGCTGCACCGCTTATTGTTATCGGTATCCTGCCTTTCATTGCTAAGTTTGGAACCTTGATTGGTCCTGCTCTTCCTAAAATTGCGGAAGCCGGCCCTGCTATGGTGATGCAAGAGTTAGGAAACCTAGGCACTATGCTAATTGCTATGCCGATTGCGGTACTCATTTTCAAAATGGGACGAGAAGCGATTGGAGCGACCTATTCCATTGCCCGTGAACCTAACATCGCTTTGATTTCAGATCGCTACGGCCTGAAAAGTAATGAAGGCATAGGCGTTATGGGCGTGTACGTTATGGGTACCATGTTCGGTACTATTTACTTCTCGCTACTAGCAGGCTTTTTAGCAACCACAGGATGGCTTGATCCAAGAGCCCTTGCAATGGCTTGTGGTGTGGGTAGTGGCAGTATGACAGCAGCATGTTCTGGTACATTGGCCTCGGCTTACCCAACAATGAAAGACGAGATCTTAGCCTTTGCTGGTGCCAGTAACTTATTGACTAATGCTACTGGTCTATATGTTGCGATATTCATCGCTTTGCCATTCTCTGAGTGGTTCTACAAAAAATTGTCAGGCGAAACTGCCAGCGATCTAACAACGAAAGAGGCCAACTAAGATGAGTACTAGTATCGAAAATACGCTTCCACATGAAGAAGAAACAAAGTTAACCTTTAAAGAAAACCTGATTGCCTTAGCCGTTATTTCACTAGTGAGCTTAGTAAGTAACTGGGCTGGCACAGGAGCAACCCCAATCGAAACCTTACCTGCCATGCTGATTATTTATGCCATGGTTGTTGCAGGGTTGGTTTTAGCAAAAATGATTCCTATTGGTTTCCCTGCGGTTGCTTGGGTGTCACTAGTGAGTGTTTTGTTAACGATTCCTATGTCGCCTGTGTCTGAGCCGATTTTGGCGGAATTAAAAAGCATCAGCTTTCTTGCTATGGTAACGCCAATTTTGGCCTACGCTGCGATTGCTATTACCAAAATGGAAGTGGACTTATTTAAGCGTTCTGGTTTTAAAATTGCCATCATTTCTATCTTGGTGTTTACCGGTACTTATGTTGGTTCAGCATTCGTTGCCAATACTTTTCTTTAACATCAACTAAAGAAGTCAATTGGGCGACTTAGCATCATGTTAGCTCGCCCATTTTAATGCCGATAAAAACACATTTGGCGAAAGCGTAATTTTGGAATAATTATGATTGATATGAAACAGCTTATTGCAGAAGCAACTGAGTGGAGAAGGAACTTTCACCAACACCCTGAACTTGGTTTTGTAGAACATAAAACCTCGAAAAAGGTCGCAGAATTACTGCAAGAGTTTGGTTTAGAAGTGCACACAGATATTGCTGTAACGGGTGTGGTTGGAGTGCTAAAAAATGGCGACGGACCCACTATAGGTTTACGTGCAGATATGGATGCTTTACCCATGCAAGAGCTTGGGGATTCTGATTATAAATCCCAGCATCAAGGTTGCATGCACGGCTGTGGTCACGATGGACATACTGCCATGTTACTAGGCGCAGCACGTTATCTTTCCGCAACAAAGAATTTCAAGGGCACAGTGTATTTTATCTTCCAGCCAGCTGAAGAGATGCTCGGTGGCGGTAAGAAAATGATTGAAGACGGTTTATTTAAACGTTTTCCAATGGATGCCATATATGGCCTACATAACTGGCCCGGCTTACCGGCAGGGCATGTTGCCGTTAATGATGGCGCTATGATGGCCTCTCTAGATTCTTTTGAAATTACGGTTAAAGGCGTTGGTTGTCATGCGGCTATGCCCCACCTAGGTGTAGACCCTATTGTGGCGGCCTCAGAATTAGTATTGAAGTTGCAAACGATCGTATCGCGCCATGTTTCCCCTTTGGAGTCTGCTGTGGTCAGCGTCACCATGTTCAATAGCGGCGAAGCGATGAATGTCATTCCTGAATTAGCTTCATTAAAAGGCACAGTACGATGCTTGAACCGAGAAGTACGTTCGCAAGTTGAAAAGCTGATGACAGATTATGTGGCAAGTTATAACAGCTTGTCAGACCTAGAAGTAAAACTTAATTACGAAAAAGGTTACCCAGTTACCGTAAACACACCTGAAAATGCGGCTATAGTTCATGAAGTGGCGGGTAACTTACTGGATGAAGAAGAGGTGCATTATAATATTCCCCCTTCTATGGCATCGGAAGATTTTGCTTGTATGCTAGAAGAATGCCCAGGTGCGTATTTCTGGTTAGGTGTTGACGAAGGAGAGTCAGTGCCCTTGCATAACCCTCACTATGACTTTAACGACAAGGTCATTGGCGGAGCGATTGAGTTTTGGTGCGCACTAGTCGCCGATCAGCTCCCCGTCACTTAACACTGCAGGATGCATTCTAGTTTGTTTGTTTTCTTATTCGTCTGTAGTTGATAAGGCTGACTTAATGAAAGAAATTAATACCAAGCGATTGGTGTATTTTTATGAAGCCGTTTCTTTAGGCACGATTCGTTCTGCTGCGGATAAGTTAGGTCTCGCCCCTTCTGCTATCAGTCGTCAAATTACCCAACTAGAAGAAGAACTTTCTTGCACCCTGATCGAACGTAATCGTAAAGGGGTTTGCCCAACGGAAGCGGGTAGCTTATTACTTAAGTACTATCGTGAAGCTGTGGCGAACGAGGAAGGTTATCTATCTGAGTTAAGAGCCTTAAAGGGGCTCAAATCGGGGCACATTACTTTAGCAATAGGGGAAGGCTTTATTGGGGAGTTGATGTCGACAGTGTTACCTGAATTCCAGAAAAAACATCCGGAATTAACGGTGACGATACATGTGGCGGGCTCCAATGAGCTGATTCGAAAAGTAGAAGAAGATGAAGCTCATATTGGGGTGCTATTCCATCCGCCGCAGCGCCATAAGCTGCGTTCCCATGAAGTGTCATTACATCCTTTGTGCGCCATTGTGCCGCCTGAACACCCTTTGATTAGCTTAGGTAGACCAGTGCATTTAGAAGACATAGAGCCATATCCATTGGTTCTACAAGAGAAAGAGTTTGGTGTGAGGCAGTTGATTGCGGTCGCTGAGTTTCAGCATCGAGTGAGGCTGGTTCCCACTATGACAGTGAACTCCTTCAGCATCCTAAAAGAGTTTGTACGCTCCAATATGGGCGTCACCATTTTGCCCGAGTTTGTCGTGCGCCGTGAGCTGAACGACAAACATGTGGTTTCTTTACCCATTGAAGACCCAGTGCTTTCCACGGGCGAAGTACACATAGCGACCCGATTGGGTCGCCAATTATCAGAAGCATCATTGGAACTGCTTAAACATTTACAGTTATGGATGCGCGATTTCCATGTGGATTAGTGAGTAAGAGGTATTAGCATGGCAATTAGTTTTTTTGATTTATTTAAAGTGGGTATTGGCCCTTCGAGTTCCCATACCGTTGGCCCTATGGTGGCTGCGAACCAATTCGTTCATCAACTTGAAGACCTCCATCTGCTCGACAAAACCAGCCGTGTAAAAGTAGATTTATACGGCTCCCTTGGTGCCACAGGCAAAGGCCATGGCACGGGTTCTGCGGTGCTAATGGGGCTAGAGGGGGAGATGCCTGAAAGCATTGATCCAGCTCCTGTTACGGACAGAGTGAGAGGCATTCAAGAAACGGCTCAGCTGAACTTGTTGGGTAAACACAGCATTGTTATGCAGGTAGACAGTGACCTTATTTATCACAAAATTGATCGTTTAGAATTCCACGCGAACGGCATGACATTACAAGCGTTTGATGATGATTTCGAGTGCCTACATAGTGCGACATTTTATTCTGTCGGCGGTGGCTTCATTGTCAAAGAAGACGAACAAGGTAATGTTGCTTTAGTGGAAGACACCACGCCTTTACCTCACACCTTCCATGACGCTAAAACGTTACTTTCCATCTGTAAGCAAGAGTCAAAAAGCATTGCTGAAATCATGATGGAAAACGAGCAAACGTGGTGTTCAACGGATGCCATCAAAGCAGGCATTCTAAATATTTGGGCGGTTATGCAAGGCTGTGTGCAAATGGGCATGAGGCAAGAAGGCATCTTACCCGGTGGCCTAAAAGTGAAACGTCGAGCAGCCAGCTTGTATCGTGATTTATCGAGTAAATCTTCTATGGAGCTCATTACTCCAGCGTTAGGGGCGATGGACTGGGTGAACCTCTATGCGCTAGCGGTGAATGAAGAAAACGCAGCTGGTGGCCGAGTAGTTACCGCACCAACCAATGGCGCAGCGGGCATCATCCCTGCGGTATTGCATTATTACTTCGAGTTTTGCCCGAATGCTACGGAGCAAGGAGTCATCGACTTCTTCTTAACCGCTACCGCCATTGGGGTACTTTTCAAAGAAAACGCCTCTATTTCTGGGGCAGAAGTGGGTTGCCAAGGGGAAGTGGGTTCGGCTTGCTCTATGGCCGCAGCAGGCTTAGCAGCTGCACTGGGTGGCACACCAGAGCAAATAGAAAACGCTGCGGAAATCGGCATGGAACATAACCTAGGCCTCACCTGTGACCCAATAGGCGGGCTAGTGCAAGTACCTTGCATCGAACGCAACGCCATGGCTGCCATGAAAGCTATCAACTCCGCCAGCATGGCACTACGAGGTAACGGCACTCATCACGTCTCTTTAGATAAAGTAATCGCCACCATGCGAGCCACAGGGCGAGACATGAACGAAAAGTACAAAGAAACCTCACGGGGCGGATTAGCGGTTAACGTGATTGAGTGTTAGCCGCTTCACGCTTTTACGCGCAGAAAAGTGTGACTTTTTACATTCATTTATAAAAGTCATGAACATAACGATTTATGTGAGTAATTATTACCCGTTAGGTACATAATTCCTCTAGCTTTACCTCCTCACTTCCCTCCCGTTTAAATTTTCACTATCAGTGTAGTGTTTTCCATAGTTTTTTAATTGCTTTAGAGTAAGCAGGCATTATGGTTGGCGTGGTGCAATTGAAAGTGCAGAGAAAAAATAACCTTGTGCGATTATCCGCAGTTGATAATATGTGCAAACTTTATTTTAGAGAGAGTTGAGTCCAGTTAAATTAAAGCTGTGCTGTGCAAAAGGCGTAAATGTTAAACGCTTGACCCCGATTATTCTATACAGGAGCTGGTGTTACTGGTTTAAAGTTGGCGCGCTAATACGCGCCTGAAAGAAAGCTATACAGCTACCACGCATGATTCTGAGTAACAGCTTAAATCGGTTGCTTGTCTTTACAGGATGAGCTGAAAGTAATGCATTAAGATCGTCGAATACAATGGGAAACCACAATTCACTGATAATTTTAAATAATTATACGTAGTTAACCCTATTTTTGAATATATAGCTTTTTATTAATATTTAGATATGCAGATATCTTAAAATGAGAAAATTATGTCGATAGAACTAAGAGGTAGTGACTATAACTTCCTTCGAGAAACGAAGAGTAAATTTGATGAAGTATTGACTTCGAATTCTCATATTCGAATTGTAGATCTTTTTTCGGGCTGTGGAGGAACCAGCTTAGGGGCTGTCGAGGCTATTAGAACAAAAGGGTTAACTGCAACTATCTCAGCTGCTGTTGAGTGGGATAAGGTTACAGCTGAATGTTTTAAAGAAAACTTTTCTCCAGATACGATGTTGAATACTGATATCACTACATTACTTGATGGAAGAGCAGGCGAGCAGCTAACAGAGAGCGAGCGAAAATTTCAGGATACATGTGGTCACGTTGATATACTTTTAGGAGGCCCCCCCTGCCAAGGACATTCAAGTTTAAATAACTATAGCCGAATGAATGACCCGAAAAATGCCCTTTATTTCAAAATGGCTAGGGCTGCCGAAGTACTGAAGCCAGAATTTATATTTATTGAAAATGTAGTTGGTGCTGTAAATGACCGTTCGGGAGTAGTCCAGAGGACAATTGAGAGGCTCCAAGATTTGGGGTATTTGATAAGTAAAGGGGTTATTGATTGTAAGGAATTGGGACTAGCTCAGTCTAGGAAGAGATTTATATTGATGGCATCTAAAGGTAAATCTATCCCTAGTACGGATAGTATTTTAAAAAAGTATTCATTAGAACCAAAAAGCCTTAGCTGGGCTATTGGTGATTTGATAGGAAGTGCCAAATCTGGAGATATTTTTAATGAGCCGTCAAAACCATCAAAAGAAAACTTAGAGCGAATAAATTATTTATTTGAAAGTAATTTGTATGATTTACCTAATGAAATGCGACCTCCATGTCATAGAGATAAAAAGCATTCCTATAATAGCATTTACGGTCGGTTAAGCTGGGATAAGCCTTCACAAACGTTAACTGGTGGGTTCTATAATATGAGTATGGGACGCTATATTCACCCTGAAGAAAAGAGAACTTTAACTGCCCATGAAGCAGCAAGAATACAGGGTTTTCCCGATTTTTTTAATTTTTATCCTGCTTTAAAGAGAACATCCTTAGCACAAATAATAGGGAATGCTGTACCGCCTAAACTTGCATTTTCATGTGTAATGGAGTTGATTGAGAATGATTGATAAATGTGTGTTCGGTATTTTTTCTGGCATTGGAGGAATAGAGTTAGGCATGGCTAAGGGAGGCTTTTATTCCGTAGCGCTATGTGAGATAGATAAAGCTGCAAAACATGTCCTTGAAACAAAATTCCCAGGTATAAAAGTATTTGATGACGTTAGAGCTATAAAAAAAGTCCCAGAAGGCACTAAAATAATAACCGCAGGATTTCCTTGTCAAGATTTATCGTCGTCTGGAAAAAAATCCGGTATTTCTGGTGAGCAATCATTTTTAATAGATGAAGTATTTAGACTCTTATCTAACAGTAAAAATATTGACTGGGTGATTTTGGAAAACGTAAAGTTCATGCTGCACTTAAATAAAGGTAGTGCAATGGATTATATTACTAATGAGTTTGAAAAACTTGGTTATAACTGGGCTTATAGAGTAGTAAATACAGAATCATTTGGCCTTCCCCAGAGGCGTCATCGTGTGATTTTTATAGCTTCTAAATGTTTTGACCCTAGAAGGGTTTTATTTGTCGATGATGCTAAAGAGAGCCCTAATAAAAACTCATCTTCAGATGAAGTGCCAAGAGGTTTTTATTGGACAGAGGGTAGATATTCGACTGGTATGGCCCATAACTCGATACCTCCATTAAAAGCAGGCTCGACGATCGGTATACCTAGTCCTCCAGCTATACTGTTTCCAGATGGGGCAGTAGGTACTCCAAGTATTTTAGATGCAGAAAGGCTGCAGGGCTTTCCTGAAAACTGGACGAAGCCATCAGAGGATATTATGCGGCCATCTCACAGGTGGAAACTTATTGGTAATAGTGTGAGCGTGCCTATTTTTCACTGGGTATCTCATAGGATAAATAAACCATTAGATTATGATGGAACTCACGATCCAGCTCTTACTGATTCAAAGTGGCCTAATGCGGCTTGGTCAATTAAAAAAATTAGAAAGCAATCGATGGTTTCTGAATGGCCGAAAAATGAAGAGTTTATTGGTCTGAATAAATTTTTAAAGTACCCAGTAAAACCTCTATCTTTTAAAGCTGCTACCGGTTACTTATCTAGGGCTAAAAGTGGAAACTTGAACCACCCTGATGGATTTATTAGTAAGTTAGAAGAATATACGAATAATATTTAAGGAGTGGAAATGGATTTCATAGATTCATTGAATGAAATGTTGAACGCAAGCCCCAGAAATAGCAGAAAGAATGCACCTGTTGTTGCTTGGTTTGAAGAGCATGGATATGGTTCTGGTAGAGCAAGTGTTATCAGTGAAGAGAAGCAAGTCGGCAACCGTATTGCTGAGCAATTTAAGCATAAAAGTAATCATGTTGTTTTTGTGTGTAACGACCAAAAAACTAGTAACACAATAATTAGAAGAGTTTCTGAGTTTATTTATAACGAATTGGCTTCGATAATAATTATCATTGCTAATGATAATCAAGTGTCTAGTAGCTCAGAAGTCAATCTTATTCTATATGATGAGACTGATATAGTTAATTTTTTTAGCGATACATTTTCTAATTTTTATATCGTAGAGGGAAACAGTAATAACAAGCTAAACAGTAATAACAAGCTAAACAGCTCACTTCCTTATGACAGAGTCGGTAAGCCTTTCCTCCTTCTCGCTGGCATTTCTGGCACAGGTAAAACCCGTTTTGTGCGTGAGCAAGCTAAAGCAACAGGTAGTCTTTCTGAAACCTATTGTTTAACCTCGGTACGCCCTGATTGGCATGAGCCGAGTGATTTACTGGGCTATATTTCGCGTCTATCTAAAGACGGTGTTGCCGAATTCATCACTACAGATGTATTGCAGTTTATCGCCAAGGCATGGCGTGCCATTATTGAAAATGGACTAAGTGTTAAAGTTCAAGACAGCGAAGACCAAGGCAAGCGCTTAGTTGTAGCTGGCGAACGTGATGCTCTTGCGCGGGTTTTGCCGTACTGGCTGTGTCTAGATGAAATGAACCTTGCACCTGTTGAGCAGTATTTTGCCGACTATTTGTCTGTGCTTGAAACCCGCGAATGGGATTGGGAAGGTGGTAGCTTTACATACAGCAGCGATGTCTTATTAAAACCCGCTACCATTAAAGAAGTCGCAGATATAGAAAAGCTACGTAAAGCACTAGGCTTTGAGGGGGCGCAATACTATGAGCTTTGGCAATTAATTTGTCAGTATGGTCTAGGCATTCCTTTCAACCTGCTGGTCGCAGGCACGGTAAATATGGATGAAACCACCCATGGTTTTTCCCGCAAGGTGATTGACCGTGCACTGAGCTTTGATTTTGGTGAGTTTTTCCCTAACAAATTTGATGAGTTTTTTACTCCAACCAGCAACAATAAATGCCTAACTTACCCTATTTGGTCGCATGCTAGCAAAGCGGATTTAGTGAATACCTTTGATGTTGATGGTTTAAAAACAGTTGCATTTTTATCGGCAGTAAATACTGTGCTAAAAAATACCCCTTTTGAACTTGCGTTTCGCGCTTTGAATGAATTACTGCTTGCCGTTGTTAGCAACCAACCACAAGATGACTTGGCACTAAAAGCCGTTTGGGACGACTTTATGATGTGTAAAGTGCTACCGCGTATTGAAGGCGATGAAGATAAATTGGTTGGACATGGCGAGAGAAACATTTTAGAAGAATTGTTAAAAGCATTGGAAGTGCAGTTCGCTGATGTTTGGGAAAATGGTCGACCTGATTTATACCGCGAGAAAAAAGAGCCAAAAGGTGAAATGATAACTGTGGCTTGCCGTTCTAAGAAAAAACTAAATTGGATGAGCGATCAACTTGTTCGTGGCTTTACGTCTTTTTGGCCTTAAATAAACGGAGCTTTGATACTTTGGCGGTAATGGAACATGGCTAAAAATACTGAAGTGTTGAGCGGTGAACATGATGACTTTGATATTCATGTCTCTACGTCTAACTTAGCTTCTCTTCGGGAGACGCTAAGAAAAACTTATTCGTCACGGTCTATCGATCTACCGAAATATGAAGAGATGATTGCGTGGGTTGGCTCTCAGCTAATGCTTCCTAGTCTCGATATTATAGGGCCACCGCATATTCAACCGTTCTTTTTTGAAAACCGTCAATACTGGTTTGAAATTGAGTTTAAGGATAATGTTGATAAAGGCTCTTTTTCTGTCAATCACAAGTATGCTTTGCTTGATCAAAGCTTTTCTCCTCACCCTAGACGAAATGCATTACATGCTGCGATTAACTTTGGTAATGATGTTGGGTTATGCCGCTTTGAAATCCAATACAGCATCAATGGTATTCAACAGTTTGTTCCTGTCTCTTTTACCGTCTTTGCGACAAAAATGGTTCAAGCTCTAGATCTGAGCATTATGAATCAAAAGATTGATAGTATTTACCCCCTGTGGCGATACGCTATTAGTGGTAAAACCACCCATTTCCAAGGTAAATCAACCAGACAGTCTGAGAAATTCGAGCTCTTTTGGTTAGCCCAATTTGAACGCTTAGTTGCAGAGTTTAATCAAGGTATTAAACGAGTACTAAACGCTCCTCATAATCGCTTACAAACTTATACCTATCAACAGAAGTTGGAGAGAGTAAACAAACGGCTAGGAGTAAAGCAAGAGCAAAAAGCTAAGGAGTTGATAGCGTCAAAGCGCCCCTCTCGGCTTGTTACCGAAAAACAGCGCTTAAATCTTGATACCCCAGAAAACCGCTTTATAAAGATGGTGCTCACGAAAACCAAAGCGAATTTATCTAAAATGTTGGTGGCTATTCGTGCGGAGAAAGATTCAAAAGCGTCTGATTCTTTTTTTGAGACTTTAGAGGTTTGGTGTAATCAAATTGGAAAGTATGCAAAGCATCAACTATGGCAAGAGGTTGGTGAGTTTAAAGGGCAGAATACTGAATCTAAAGTACTACAAGAAGCTGCGGGTTATTCAAAAGTTTATAAGGTCTGGCAGCAACTGAAATACTATTTAAATGGCAAAAATGGTGAGAGCCAGCTGTCCATTAAATCAGTAGCCGATATTTATGAGATTTGGTGCTTTCTGGAAGTAAAATCCATTATTGAGTCTTTAGGTTTTATACAACAAAATCAATCGCTTGGTAACCTTAAACAGGTGCAATTTGAGAAACAGCTTCCTGAGGATGAAATGGCGGCGGCTTTCGTATATCAACACGAAAGTGATCAAATGAAAATAGAGCTTGCTCATGAACCTAGATTTAACCCTAATGGTCATATTAATCGTACTTATCTTATAAAGCAGCGACCTGATATTGTCCTCCGTGCCACATTAAAAAGTGGCGAATCCTTTTTGATCTTGTTTGATGCAAAGTATCGTATAGATACTACGCAGTTTGGTGGTAAGGACGCAGTACCAGAAGATGCTATTAATCAGATGCATAGATATCGTGATGCGATTATTCATCAGCAACGCTTTGAGTATGAGGTACCACTGAAAAGCCGCCCTGTTCTTGGGGCGTTTGCTTTGTACCCTGGTTTTTTCTCTGATCAAAAGTCTGAACGGAACCCTTATTGTGAAGCCATTAACGAAATTGGGATTGGTGCATTTGCACTATTGCCAAGCGAGGGTGATCAAGGTTTTCATAATCATTGGCTAAAAGAATATTTGATTCAGAAGCTTGGGAAAACAAAACAAGCTTTGGAGTATAGCAAAGCTCCATCACACGATTATCATTTTGTAGAAGATGCTGCCCGTATTGCTCCTTATGGTGTAAATGTGTCTAGGCACTATGGGCTGACCTTCATTGCACCTGTGAATGAACTTGATCGTGATCAAGAGTACTTGGATAAAGCTAAAACAGGTAACTTAAAGGGTTACCATACAAAACTGATTGCAACTAATCGCCAGAATATACATAGAAATATTGTGCGTGAAATCCGTTATGTTGTGGTGACTGTTCGTGACAGTACATCCAATTATGAACAGTTAGGAAAATATTTATATCCGGTCTCTAAAGTAAAGCTTTTGCCAAGGCAAGAAGTTCATAGGGATATAACGGGAAAAGAAAGTGACAGTAATGAGCTCTATTGGGTATTTGAGTTCTCAGGTCGACCAACTCTTTTGGATAGTGTAATTAAAAAGCCTTATATTGAAGAACACTTTAGTTTCAAACTGATAAAAGCTGAACACTTACCTGAAATTGCTCACTGGAATGGGATTCAGAGTGACTTAGCTTTGTATGAAGGTTTTAGCACCACTTGGTGATTGAATATACAATTACTCAGTTCCTTTCATTTCTTCTATAAACCTTGTGAACTCACCAAGCTTATTTTCCACAACGTGTTTAACAATTTCTAAATTCAGTGTTTGGTAGTCATGTACGGCGATATTTCTGAGCCCGACCATCTTTTGTAAACTTTCAGCCAATAGTGGAGAAAGAAGTCCGGCTTTTTTTAATAGTTCGAAGCTGTCTCGCCCACTTTGCGGGATGCCTGTTCTGTGTTGTTTGTTAACGATATTGGCAACATCAATACAGGCCTCGCAAGCCCGTTGTAAATTAAGGATGATGGAGTCTTGGCTTGTGTAGTCGTTATCAAAGTGGTCTTTTGATTGTTCATATACCTCTTTAATACGTTTGATACAGCGCTCAATAGTGGCAAATTTATTTATAATTGCATCATTCATTTTGTATAGTCCTGCAGAATGTCCGCTCTCTCATCATTAAGGTGTTGATACATGGAGAGTATTTGCATTTCAAATTGACAACATGTTGCTTTGTTACCGTAGATAAGTTCACCCTGCTGTATAACCTGATTTTGCATAACTGTTGAAGCAGATAAAAGATCAACTAAATCAATATCTTTATTTAACTTTATAGCAAGAGACTCTTGTAGGTCGAAGCGTTTTACTGGAGCTAATTTTTTGTCTAAAAGAATAGCGATATCAATATCGCTATTCTTGTTAGCATGGCCATTTACTTGTGAACCAAATAGATAAATCAGTTTAACGTTTGGCAGGAGCAAAAGTGTTTCTTGTACAAGCTTCTCTTTTAGCGTCATGTCTGATTTACCTTGAATTTAGTCGATTAACTTTGAGTTTGCCTTAAGTTGAAGGAATTTCAAAAACATTACTCAATATTCTGAATCTGCTCTCTCATTTGTTCTATCAAGACCTTCAATTCCACGGCGCTTTGGGTGGTTTCAACGACGATGGATTTTGAGGATAGGGTGTTGGCTTCGCGGTTGAGCTCTTGCATTAGGAAGTCGAGGCGACGCCCGATTGGACCTTTTTGTTGTAGCTGACGGCGGACTTCTTTGGTGTGGGTCGCTAGGCGATCCAGCTCTTCGGCCACATCGGCTTTTTGCGCCAGTATGACGATTTCGGCTTCAACACGCATAGGGTCAAGTTCGACTTTTGCTGCTTCCAGTTTTTCTTGCAGGTTGGCTTTTTGTGCCGCGATGATCTCAGGTAGCTTAGCTTGCACTTCCACTACAATGGCATCGATAGCGTCGAGTCTCTGCTCAATAATGGTTTTGAGTTCTTCACCTTCTCTTAGACGTACCTGAATCAGTTCTGCCACGCCTTGGTTAAACAGGTCGACTACAGCTTTTTTAAGTAGGTCATTATCGATCCCAGAGTCACTTAGAATCCCCGGCCATTTTAGAATCTCTAATGGGTTCGCTGGGTCTAGGTCTTTGAACCATTCTCCCAATGAATCAATCGCTTGTGCTAAGGCTTGGGCATTGGAAGGGTTGATAGTTAAGCTAGTCGCGGCTTTATCAACGGCTTGGAATCTAAGCTGGCATTCTAGTTTTCCTCGGTTGAGTTTTTTACGTAGCACGTCGCGAAAAGTGAATTCGAGTTCTCTAAAGTTCTCAGGTAATCGAAAGCTTGGCTCCAAGTAGCGTTGGTTTACGGAGCGGATTTCCCAGCTGATGGTGCCCCAGTAGTATACAGCTTCTTGGCGTGAAAAAGCGGTCATGCTTGCAGTCATGTTGATTACCTAAAAGTCAAAAAAGTATGGAAACAAAGGCGACATTGTAGCCTAAGGTGTATTTGTTCAACAGTTTTCTATTTGCTGGTGGCGTAATTTAAAGAAGGTTCGTTATAATTGCCGCCTTATTAAAGATTCAATTCAATTAGAGAGATAACTATGCGTCCAAGCGGCAGAGCGGTAGATCAATTACGTCCCCTTAAACTTACTCGCAACTTTACTAAGCATGCGGAAGGTTCCGTGCTAATTGAGTGTGGTGACACTAAGGTTATTTGTACTGCTACCGTTGTAAATGGCGTGCCACGCTTCTTGAAGGGCAAGGGTCAGGGCTGGATTACCGCAGAGTACGGTATGTTGCCTCGTTCTACGGGGAATCGTATGGACCGTGAAGCGACTCGTGGTAAGCAAGGTGGCCGTACGGTTGAAATTCAACGCCTAATTGGCCGATCTTTACGTGCCGCGGTTGACCTTAAAAAGCTAGGCGAACACACCATCACCATTGACTGTGATGTTATTCAAGCGGATGGCGGTACTCGTACGGCTTCTATTACTGGTGGCTTTGTTGCCCTAGCGGATGCCATGCGTAAATTGGTCGAGAAGAAGAAAGTCAAAGCGAACCCAATTGTTTCGCAAATTGCGGCTATCTCAGTAGGTGTTTACAAAGGAACACCTGTGCTCGACTTGGATTATCCAGAAGACTCCAATGCGGAAACCGATATGAATGTCATCATGAATGACAAGGACGGTTTCATTGAGATTCAAGGTACAGCAGAAGGCGAAGCCTTTAGTGATGAGCACATGAATGGCATGCTGGCTGTGGCTCGAAAGGGTATTGCGGAAATCATCCAGATACAGCGTGATGCCCTTTTCGACAAAGATAAAGAGCCCGAAGCATAGTTTGATAGAGCTAAAAGAAAAGGCTTCGTTAGAGGGATTCTAGCGAAGCCTTTTTTATGTGTCGTGTTTCTAAAAGGTGGCTATTTAGCTACCTAAACATCGACCCTTTCCCCTGTAGTTGGGTTAAACACAACGGCTTTTGAAGTATCAAACATCATATTAATAACTGAACCTGCATCTGCTGGGTAGGCAGGGTTTGAGCGGCAGTTTACTTCAGCATTGTTGATACGTGTGATCACCATGGTATCTGCACCCATAGGCTCAGTAACTTCCACTTCAATCGCGGTAGTGGTGACGTATTTTTGCCCTTCTTTATGAGCTTGTGGCTCAGTAATCATTTCTGGTCTTAGTCCTAATAATAGAGATTTACCAAGATAAGGCTGAAGTGATTCGTGTTTAGGGAAAGGTAACAGTGTTTTATTTGGCGTCGCTAGTTCCAGCATAGCGCCATCATCCCCCGTTACTACCGTTGCTGGGATGAAGTTCATGGCAGGAGAGCCCATGAAGCCAGCAACAAACAAGTTGGCTGGGTTGTCGTAAATTTCCTGAGGCGTACCTAGTTGCTGTACTTCACCGTCTCTCATTACTGCAATGCGATCCGCGAGAGTCATGGCTTCCACTTGATCGTGGGTTACATAAACAATGGTGGTGCCAAGTTTCTTATGCAGTTTTTTGATTTCTGTACGCATTTCAACACGTAGTTTTGCATCTAAGTTAGACAGGGGTTCATCAAATAGATACAACTGAGGGCGGCGTGCTAATGCTCGTCCCATAGCAACACGCTGACGCTGCCCGCCAGACAATTGCGCAGGTTTACGGTTTAGTAAGTGGTTGATTTGTAAAAGCTCTGCTACTCTTTCTACTTCGACATCACGTTCCTCTTTTGGTACTTTACGCATTTCAAGGCCGAAGGAAATATTCTGTGCCACAGTCATGTTTGGGTATAGGGCATAGGACTGGAAAACCATGGCGATATCACGGTCTTTTGGACTACTGTGGGTGACGTCTTGGTCGGCAATTAAAATGCTGCCTTCACTGACTTCTTCTAAGCCTGCGATAGAGTTCATCAAAGTGGATTTACCACAGCCAGATGGTCCTACCAAAATTAAGAATTCACCAGCAGCGATAGAAATATTAATGCCTTTGAGAATTTCTGTGTCGCCGTAGCGTTTTTTTACATTATCAATAACAAGGTTTGCCATGTTGGTTACTCCAAATTCGATCTAATAACTCACGCGGAACAGGTAAAAAGCGCGAGTAAGAAAAATGTCTCTAGCCTTTCACTGCGCCTGCGGTTAAGCCTCGTACAAAGTACTTGCCGGCCAACACATAAACGGCAAGTGTCGGTAGTGCGGCGATAATGGCTGCGGCCATGTCGACGTTGTATTCCTTGCCACCAAAACTGGTGTTAACCAAGTTGTTTAGGGCAACGGTGACAGGCTGAGTATCGAACCCAGAGAAAGCCACGCCAAATAAGAAATCGTTCCATATTTGAGTGAATTGCCAGATCACAGTAACCACTATGATAGGAATCGAAACGGGTAAGATAATGCGGTAAAAAATGGTGAAGAAACCAGCTCCATCTAATCGCGCTGCTTTGACCAATTCTTCAGGAATAGACTGATAGAAATTCCGGAAAAACAAAGTAGTGAAAGCCACGCCATACACTACGTGGACAAAGACCAAGCCTGTGGTGGTATTCGCTATTCCCAACCAACCCAAGGTACGTGCCATAGGCAGCAAAATAACTTGGAAAGGAATAAAGCAACCTATCAATAAAGCTGCAAAAAACAGGTCACTGCCTTTGAACTTCCACAAAGAAATGACATAGCCATTGAGAGCACCTAACAGAGTCGAGATAGCCACGGCTGGAAGCACAATTTGAAACGAATTCAAGAAGTAAGGCGAGATGCCCTCACAGCTGCTGCCAGTACAAGCGCTTGACCATGCTTTTTGCCAAGACTCAAAACCGAGCGTGCTAGGCAAAGACAATAGGGTTCCGCTGCGAATTTCTTCCACGTCTTTTAGCGAGGTAAGAAGCATCACTACGAATGGCATGAGGTAAATCGCTGCCATGGTGAGAAGAACGGTATACAAGGCAATGCGCAATACATTATTGAGAACCTTGCTTGGTTGTTTAATAGTCTGGTTACTCATGGCGTTTACCTCGTAACTCGGAGTACAAATAAGGGACCAAAATTGCTAACACACAACCAAGCATCACCATGGCTGAGGCCGACCCTAAGCCAATCTGGCTACGGGTAAAGGTATGGGCATACATGAAGTTAGCAGGTAAGTCAGACGAGTAGCCCGGGCCGCCGTTAGTCAATGCGGCGACTAGGTCAAAGCTTTTTATGGCGATGTGCGACAGAATCACCAAAGCACTGAAGAACACAGGCTTGAGTGATGGCAAAATAATACGGCGATAAGTGGTGAAAGTGCTGGCACCATCAAGATGGGCTGCTTTGATTAGATCGCCATCGACACCTCTTAAACCAGCTAAAAACAACGCCATAACAAAGCCAGAAGCCTGCCATACCGCGGCAATTACTAAGCAATAAACCACCATATCAGGGTTGATGAGCCAGTCGAATTTAAAATCTTCAAAGCCCATATCCACGACTAATTTCTCTAATCCATTGGTTGGATTAAGTAACCATTTCCATGCGGTGCCTGTTACGATGAATGATATCGCCATTGGGTATAAATAAATGGTTCGGATTGCGCCTTCGGCACGAATCTTCTGGTCGAGGAAGATGGCTAATACCACACCAAGAAAGAGGCAAATAACAATAAATAAGCCGCCAAAGACTCCAAGATTCGAGAGGGCGACAATCCAGCGATCGTTATTAAAAAGCCTTTCGTATTGGTCAAAGCCGACAAAATTATAAGAGGGCAGCATGCGAGAGCTGGTAAAAGATAGAATGCCTGTCCATACCATATAACCGTACATACAAACCACGGTGACAATAAAGGTTGGCGCCATCACTATCTTTGGCATCCAGTCCGCTAAAGTTTGCTTGGGCTTCCTTTGGACGGATGTGGGACGAAGAGAGTTTTGAGATTTCATAATGAATACTTCGCTATAGAAAGAATCGCTACAGGGGAAAACAAAGAGACCGACCATTGGAAGGTCTCTTGTAAAACAACAAACTAAGTTTGAAAAAATTTAGGTTTGTATGTTGATTACATGCTTGCTTTAATTGCGCGTGCTAGCTTGTCTACTGCTTCTTGAGAGGTCATAGATGGGCTATTGAAGAAGTTGGTAACAACATCGTAGATAGCACCTTGAACCATAGAGTTAGCGGCCATGCCGTGGGCCATACTTGGCACTAGATCACCCGTAGAAGAGCTTGCTAAGAAGGCATCCATTGAAGAATGAGCACAGCTATCAAACTGGTCACGAGGCATGTTTAAACGAGCAGGAATTGAACCTTTGTTTAGGTTAAAGGTTTCTTGGAACTTAGGTTCTAGAATCAAGCGAGCTAGGTCTTGCTGAGCAGCTTGTTGTCCAGCTTCTTTCACGTTGAACATAGCTAAGAAATCTATGTTGAAAGAGAAAGAACCGCTGGTACCCGGAGCTGGGTAACATACGTAATCTATGCCTGGCTGTTTGCCTGCGGCAGTGAACTCACCTTTCGCCCAGTCCCCCATAATCTGAATAGCAGCATCGCCATTGATGACCATAGAGGTAGCTATGTTCCAGTCTCTGCCTGAGAAACCAGGGTCAACAAGATCACGCAATTGTTTGAAAGTATCAAATACACTAATCATCTCATCACTACGTAGTGTTTGTTCTGATAGCTCTACGAAAGCGTCGTTGTAGAACTTGCTACCTTGCGCCATGGCGATAGATTCAAATAATGTTGCATCTTGCCAAGCTTGACCGCCGTGTGCGAGTGGTGTGAAACCAGCGGCTTTGATTTTCTTAGCTTCAACAATAAATTGTTCCCAAGTGGTTGGGATGCTAGCCCCTGCTTTCTTGAATACTTCAGGGTTTGCCCACATCCAGTTAACACGGTGTACGTTTACTGGCGCGGCAACATAATGGCCTTCGTATTTCATTGCATTGCTGACAACATCAGGCAGTAGACTATCCCAATTTCCGGCTTTTGCTACGCTGTCGAGGTTACTTAAAAAACCTAGATCGCCCCATTCTTGGATGGTTGGTCCTTTGATTTGAGCGGCTGTTGGAGGGTTGCCTGCAATCGCGCGTGATTTTAGAACTGTCATGGCCGACTCACCGCCGCCACCTGCAACAGCAAAATCTCTCCAATTGTGTCCTGCGCTGACCATTTCTTGTTTGAGTACTTCGACGGAAGCGGCTTCACCGCCAGATGTCCAGTAATGTAATACTTCTACATCACCTGCGTGGCTGATTGCTGCAGATAGAGATAGGGCTACCGTGGTTAAACCAAGAGCGATTTTTTTCATGATGCTAACCTTTGTTATTTTTATTTGAGTGACCAAATAGAAGGGGTATTTGGTCTCTGTGTTTTTTTGTTCGAACAAGTAAACCTTTTATGTTTGCTTGTTTCGAGTGTTAAACGTTAGCAAATGACGCCTTGTGCAGGGGTAAAGTAGAGCAACCTATTGTAACTTAGTCTTGCAAAGCCTTTTTGCTTTCTTAGGCCACTCTAAAACGACTTTGTATTAATGGCGCGGTAGCCACACTTTCGCCTCTAGACCCACGTTATCAACGTTACTTAGAGTGACTTCTCCACCTTGAGCGCGGGCAATATTGCGGGCAATACTAAGCCCTAACCCCATGCCCCCCGGGTGTCCTGCGTGGTCTGGTATCAGTCGCGTATAGGGTTGGAATACTTTGTCCATCTTATCTTTGGGTATTCCCGGACCTTGGTCACATACTCTAATGGTGAGCCCTTCTTCATGGTCTTCGATATATACGGTGGCTGTTTTTCCATAATACAAGGCATTATCAATGAGGTTACCGAGGCAGCGTTTTATGGCTAGGGGCTTGCCAATATAGGGATGGGTCAGCTCACCTACTACGGTGAGTTTTTTACTCTGGATATTTAGGCTCGACTGCATATCATCTAGCATTCTAGATATATTCACTTCGACTCTATTTTCATGAATATCTGTGTCTTTTACGCTCTGTAAGGCACCTTTTACCAACATGTCTAAATCATCTAGGTCTCGAATAATGGCCTCTCTTACTTCGTCATCATCAAGCATTTCAGCCCGCAAATGCAGTCGAGTAAGAGGAGTTTTTAAGTCATGCGATATGGAGGAAAACAACTTCTCCCTGTCGTTCAAGTAGCGTTGAATTCGGTTCTGCATATCGTTAAAGGCTTTCGCTGTTTTTTGTACTTCACTGCTGCCTGTTTCTGGAATGGTTTGTAGATTGCCTTGACCAAATTGTTCGGCGGCATGGGCGAGGCTAGCGAGAGGGCGAGTGACTCGCCTTAAAATAAGCAAACTCAGTAGTAATACAGTGATGATAGAGATTGCCATGGAGAAAAGCCTCTCACCGCTTAATGGTGTGGTGTCTTCTAAAAAATTGGGGTCTGGCATTAGGCTGGCAAGGTAAAGCCATTCGTCTTCATTGATGGGAATTTGAATCACGATAATAGGCGTGGTGAGAGGTTTGACCAATAGACTATGGTGCCCCCACCTTTCTGGTAAATCGGTTAGTTTAGTCTGGTTGTTGATAACGTGGAGATCGCTGGGGTTAGAAAAGCGGATATTGGCATTGTGAATTCTTAGCTGGTTTTCTAAGGTGGTTCGTACTTCCTTCTTCACAATGCTTTTAAGGTGGGTGTCAGGGATATCCTTAATGACGATCTCTTCTTTATTTAAGGTGACAAAAAATCGTGTGCCACCCATATCGCGTAATTGATCAATCACAATATGGCGATAATTGGTGGGCAGAGATTGAAAGTAACTAATGGTTGCAGCGATCCTGAAGGCCATGTGTTGTGATACTTCTCGCACATGAATCTCAGTATCTGACGCTAGCTGTCGCACCCATATGGTAGAGCTGATGAGCTGGGCACTGGCCACACCAATCGCCATGATGATAAGTATTTGCCGAGTGAGGGAGCTGAACCAAGGTTTAAAAAGGCGCTTTCTTTTCGGTTCAGTCAACATGGTCTTCTGCCTCGACACTAGCCGTTAATATATAACCTTGTCCTCGTACGGTTTTAATAAGCTGAGGGTGGCGAGCATCTTCTTTAAGGCGTTGTCGAAGGCGACTAATGTGTACATCAATAAAACGGTCTAGCGGGGCGCTGTCACGGCCGCGAGTATTATCAGCAATATGATCACGGCTTAACACTTCCCCTGGGTGCTTGAGAAATAGCATGAGTAAATTGTAATCCGCACCAGACAGGGCTTCTTTTCCGGAAGCGCTTCGCAGTTCTCGGGATAAGGTATCTAAAGTGAATTGAGAAAAGTGGTAGTAGCGGGAATCAGGCACTGGGCTTGCCGCATCAATCTGTTCCATGCGTCGTAAAATGGCCTTGATACGTGCTAATAACTCGCGTGGGTTAAAAGGCTTGGATAGGTAGTCATCAGCACCAATTTCCAAACCGACGATGCGATCCATATCGTCAGAATTGGCCGTTAGCATGATCACAGGCACCTGAGACTGGGTGCGTAGTGACCGACAGACTGAAAAGCCATCTTGTCCCGGCAACATAATATCTAGAATAACAAGATCGATATTAGTCTGACTATTAAAGTCCGCCAAAAAAGCTTCGCCAGATTCTGCTGTATGCACGATGAACTGGTGCTTTTCCAGATAGGTTTTTAGCAATGATCGGATGTCATTATCATCATCTACCACGTATATATGCTTGGCTTTTGTCATGCTTATTCTCGATAGTTTTTGTTCTTTTTGGAGATGGAAATCGAGTCTAGCAAGAAAGGCTCAATCTACCAATTGCCGATATTTGTAATCTTTAAAAAGATATTAAATAAATTAGATTGATTTAATATCTTTTGCCCTGCATAATTTTTATACTAATCTCATGTATACCTAGAACATTTATCGAGAAGACAACAATGACAACAAAAGTAATGGCGTTCGGTGAAGCGTTAATTGATTTCCTTTCCAATGGCGCAACACAAGCTGGCGAGCTTGAGTCTTTTACCAAGTTCCCCGGTGGTGCTCCAGCCAACGTGGCAGTAGCCGTAGCGCGCTTAGGTGGCAATAGTCACTTTATTGGTCAAGTGGGTGATGACGCCTTTGGTCACTTTTTAAAAGACTCTCTAAATGAGTATGGCGTTAACACCGCCAGTATGTTGATGACCAAAGAAGCTAAGACAGCTTTGGCTTTTGTTAGTCTAGATGAAACGGGCGAGCGCAGCTTTGAGTTCTACCGTAATCCTTCTGCCGATATGCTGTTCCGTGAGTCCGACTTTGATGCGGCTTGGTTCACAGGCTCACAAGGTGTTTTTCACACCTGTTCTAACACACTAACGGATGCCAATATTACCAAAGCAACCCTTGCTGGAATTGAGATGGCACGAGCTGCAGGCTGGATTGTTAGTATCGATGTTAATTTACGTACTAACTTATGGCCAAATGAGCAGCTAGACACACAGCGAATCATTGATTGGATGAAGTCTGGCGATGTTATCAAAGCCAGCCTAGAAGAATTAGCCGTACTAGCAGAAAAGCCTTTTGAGCTGATTGATCAAATGCTAGCAGACGGGGTTTCCTTGTTCGTCCTGACTGATGGGGCTGAATCGATTCGTTTCTACACAAGTGCTCATGGTGAGACGACAGTGCTAACGCCAAAAGTAGAAGTAAAAGATACCACAGCAGCAGGTGATGCCTTTGTTGGTGGATTGCTCTATAAGCTGGCTGAGCAAGGTGGAGAACGTGCTGCTTTAGCGTCGCTTTCACAAGCAGAGTTGATTGATGTTGTGCGTTTTGCAGCAGCTTGTGGTGCAGACTCGGTTACCAAGTTAGGCGCTTACCCTTCTTTGCCTTCTATTGAAGAAGCTAATGCCCAGTTAGAGCGTTTTTAAGCACCGACGGCTTAAGCTCAAATTTTTAAAAAGCGTGGTTTTCCACGCTTTTTTTATGCCTTTATCTAATGGGTGCTTATATACCCAACCCATAAATATGGGGTAAATTGTGATTAGTGAAAAATTTGCATATCCCTATGGAGAAACATAAATGGATACCAACTTAAATTGGTGGAAAGGTGGGGTGATTTACCAAATCTACCCTCGTAGTTTTATGGATAATAATGGTGACGGTATTGGTGACCTTGCTGGTATCACAACCAAACTGGATTATGTTGCTTCCCTAGGGGTAGATGCCATTTGGCTTTCGCCAATCTTCACCTCCCCCATGAAAGACTTTGGTTACGATGTATCAAACTATCGTGATATCGACCCCATGTTTGGGTCGTTAGAGGATTTTAAACGACTGATTGACCGCTCCCATGAGCTTGGCCTTAAGGTGATGATAGATCAAGTGATTAGTCACTCTGCGGATGCGCACCCTTGGTTTGAAGAAAGTCGTCAGGATAAAGTGAACCCCAAAGCGGATTGGTACGTTTGGGCTGATCCTAAACCAGACGGTTCGCCTCCAAATAATTGGCTGTCTATTTTTGGCGGCAGTGCTTGGAAATGGGATAGTCGTCGTCTGCAATATTACCTGCATAACTTTCTTGAATCCCAGCCTGACTTTAATTTCCATAACTCTGAAGTGCGACAAGTACATTTAGATAATATGCGTTTCTGGTTAGAGCTGGGGGTGGATGGTTTTCGATTAGATACGGTGAACTTCTATTTCCATAGTGAAGGTCTAGAAGATAACCCGCCAGTATTGGCTGGTGAGCCTAAAACAATGGGCGTATCCCATGACAACCCATACAGCTACCAGCGCCATGTTTACGACTTAAGCCGACCAGAAAACCTAGCCTTTTTAAAGGAATTGCGTGCCTTGATGGACGAGTTCCCGGGTAGTACTACGGTGGGAGAAATTGGTGATGATTTTCCATTAGAGCGTATGGCTGAGTACACGTCAGGGAATGATAAGCTCCATATGGCCTACACTTTTGACCTGCTCAATAAACCGAACTCTGTTGAATATATTCGAAACGTACTGCAAAACATGCAGGATATTGTGGGTGATGGCTGGCCATGCTGGGCGTTATCTAATCATGATGTGGTGCGTTCTAGAACTCGCTGGGGAGAGGGCAAGGATGGTGAAGCCTACCCACTTATCGCCCTAGCATTAATTCTTTCTCTGCGTGGTAGTGTCTGCTTATACCAAGGAGAAGAGTTAGGGTTACCCGAAGCGGATGTGCCTTTTGAGCGCCTTCAAGACCCCTATGGCATTCCGCTATGGCCTGTCTTTAAGGGGCGTGATGGCTGTCGTACCCCTATGGTATGGGATGACTCTCCACTCGGTGGGTTTTCCACTATTGAGCCTTGGCTGCCAGTAGATAAAGCACATTTACCATTAAGTGTTGCCCAGCAGGAAGCCAATCCAAACGCACTGCTCCATAAGGTTCGTCAGTTTATAAAGTGGCGCCAGCAGCAAGCTATTTTAGTGAATGGTGAGTTGTCACAAGTAACACTCAATAATGATGAGTTAATGGCCTTTGTTCGCGAGTACCAAGGGCAGAAAATGCTGGTGGTGTTGAACATGACAAGTGAAGCGCAGCAAACAGAATTGCCTTTTGAAATAGAACAAATATTGGAAGGTCATGGTTTTGTATCAAGTATTGAAGAAGGGAGATTAACCTTGCCTGCTTATCAAGCTTGTTATGCCCAATTGGCTAATTAAGATCTAGCCAAACCAGATAATCGCACTTTGAAGCCTTCTCTAGTTCAGATAAGAGAAGGCGTCATGGTGGCTGATAAAGTAGCGTTTGAGAAAGTCGTTAGGCTAAAAACAGCTCCAATAGCTCATTTAAAAACAGCTTACCTTTACGTGTTGTTTTGACACGCTTTTTCTTCCATTCCTCGGCATCTAACAAACCTTTCTTGATGGCTATTTCACAGGCTTTAATTAAAGGAATTGGCAGCTTTTGGTAAGCGAATCTCTCGTAATCTAACAGATCAAAAGATTCAAACAGTCTTAACCGATTCATCATGAACTCAAGGGGCATGTCTTCTTGCGCAATGGGCTCTTTAATTACTAATGCTTCGGCTAGGTTATTTAAGTAATGGTTAGGGTGGCGGGTTTTTCGGGTACGGAAGATTTGCCCATCAGGCAGAGTGATTTTTCCATGGGCACCCGCGCCTATGCCTATGTAGTCCCCAAAACGCCAATAATTGAGGTTGTGGGACGCTCTCTTGCTTATCTTTGAGTTGGCTGACACCTCATACTGTAGGTAACCGTTTTCGGCTAACAACTCTTGGCCTGCATCCTGAATTTCCCACAAGGTGTTATCTTCAGGTAGCGTGGGCGGGCGGCGGAAAAACTCTGTGTTTGGCTCTATGGTTAACTGATACCAAGATAAGTGCTCAGGGTTTAGTTTAATGGCAAGAGATAAGTCTTCCATGGCCATATCACGGCTTTGTTCTGGTAATCCATGCATCAAATCTAGGTTGATATTATCAAAGCCAGCTGCGCGAGACTTATCCACAGCATGAATGGCTTCCTCCCGGTTGTGGATTCTTCCTAGGGTTTTCAACAGGTTTGGCTGGAAACTTTGTATGCCAATGGATAAACGATTGATGCCAGCTTGGCGAAAATGGCGAAATTTTTCTTGTTCGAACGTTCCCGGATTCGCTTCCATGGTGATTTCAGTATTATCAACCCAAGTGAGCTTTTCCCTTAATGCATCCATCAGCTTATAGTAGAAATCTTCACTCATTAAACTAGGCGTGCCACCACCGATAAAGGCAGTTTGAATAGGGCGACCTGCGACATAGTCTAGGTCAGCATCAAGGTCTGCTAGCAATTGCTTTAAATAGGCTTCTTCAGGCAATTTATCGTTATGGGTAAAGCGATCTGCTTGATGGGAATTGAAGTCACAATAAGGGCATTTTTTTACACACCAAGGTAGATGAATATATAAGCTTAGCGGTGGTAATTGTAGGCTCAAAGTTCAACGCCTTTTTGGAAAGCCGCTGTCATTTGTTGTAGTGCTTTTGCCCTGTGGCTAATGGTGTTTTTTACTTCTTTCGATAAGCTTGCAGCGCTACAACCTTGATCGGGTACATAGAATACAGGATCGTAACCAAAGCCTTCTTGTCCTTCCGCAGACTCAAGAATACGGCCTTCCCAAACACCGTGAAAAACCAACGGCGTTGGATCATCCTTGTGGCGCATATAAGCTAAAACACAATGGAAGCGCGCGCTTCTTTCTTCTACAGGAACCCCCGCCATTTTTTCTAGTAAGAGGTCATTGTTGGCTTGGTTATTACCGTGTTCCCCAGCAAAGCGGGCGGAGTAAATACCTGGAGCGCCTTTTAAGAAATCGACCTCAATACCTGAGTCGTCGGCCAGAGCTGGTAATCCTGTTTGAGCGCAGGCATTACGGGCTTTTAGGATGGCGTTTTCAATGAAGGTAAGGCCTGTTTCTTCTGCCTCTTCGACGTTAAACGCACTTTGTGGCTTCACGTCAATTTGCATTTCACCGAGTAGACTATTGAACTCTTTTATTTTTCCAGCGTTGTTGCTGGCTAAGACGATGGTTTTTGTCATCGGGTATTCCTTAAGTTTTCGGCAGAGGGCTTTTATCTGACAGTAAGTAGACTATCGAGTGATATGAAAAATAGCCGTTTCACTGAATAGGTTTGGCATGCTACGAATCCACCAATGGTTTTTGTATTGGCCATCAATGGCTGCCCAACGTAACACTTTAATGTTCTTTTCACGGCACAAACGCTCA
The DNA here is from genome assembly GCF_025716875.1 of Marinomonas sargassi. Classification (GTDB taxonomy): domain Bacteria; phylum Pseudomonadota; class Gammaproteobacteria; order Pseudomonadales; family Marinomonadaceae; genus Marinomonas; species Marinomonas sargassi. Next base: position 911,692 of record NZ_JAOVZB010000001.1, read on the forward strand.
AAATCTTGAAAAGTAAAAAAGTGAATGTTTGGCGTGTCATACCAGTTGTAAGGTAGGTACTCAGACACTGGCATACGACCTTTTAAGCCTAAATGTAGACGGTTACGCCAATGGCCAAAGTTTGGAAAAGTGATAATGCACTCTTTGCCAATACGCAGCATTTCATCAATCAAAAGATCTGGACGACGGAACTGTTGCAAGGCGTGAGCCATGAGTACGAGGTCAAAGGTTTGATCTTCAAAGTTCAACAAGCCTTCATCGATATTCTGCTCTAAAACAGGAATACCTTTTTCGATACAGGTGTTCAAGTCGTCCGCATTGATCTCTAAACCATAGCCGCTGATGTTTTTGTTGATCATCAAATGGTGGAACAGCTCCCCCGGCCCACAGGCTAGGTCGAGTATACGGCTATTGGGTTGAATCCAGTCTTCAATGATTTCTAAATCGGAACGCATTAGCTTTCCTCCCTTGATAGACTATTCGACACTCGGGTTAAGAAGGTTTTTAACACGGACATATAACGAGGAATTGGAATTAAGAAGGCATCATGGCCTTCCGATGCTTCAATTTTCGCATAGGACACCTGTTTCCCTGCTTTGATCAAAGCATTAACAATTTCTTCACTTCGCTCAGGTGAGAAGCGCCAGTCGGTCGAGAAAGAGACCAACAAAAACTCGCACTTGGCTTTTTTCAGTGTCGCAGACAGATCGTTATTGTTCTGTGCCGCTGGGTCAAAGTAGTCCAACGCTTTGGTCATGAGCATGTAGGAGTTGGCATCAAAGCGCTTCGTAAAGGCTTCACCTTGGTAACGTAAATAACTTTCTACTTCGAATTCGATGTCATAGTTGTACTGAAACTGTTCATGGCGCATGGTGCGGCCAAATTTTTCGCCCATGGCATCATTCGATAAATAGGTAATATGACCTAGCATGCGAGCTAAGCCTAAACCATTCGTTGGTACAGTTCGGTTTGTTTGGTAGCGACCATCGAAGAAATCAGGGTCGCGACGAATAGACTGGCGAGCCACTTCGTTGAAAGCAATGTTCTGTGTGGATAACTTAGGAGCAGAAGCAATAATCACTGCTGATTTCAAACGATCTGGAAAGCGAATACTCCACTCTAAGGCTTGCATGCCACCAAGGCTACCACCTACGATGGCGGCAAAAGTTTGTATGCCTAGGAAGTCCGCTAAACGTGCTTGGCTTTCTACCCAATCTTCAACTGTCACGATAGGGAAGTCTGATTCCCATGCTTGCCCAGTGACAAGGTTAATACTTGTCGGCCCCGTAGAGCCGCCACAACCACCTAGGTTATTTAATGAGATAACAAAGAAGTGGTTGGTATCGATTGGCTTTCCGGGGCCAATAGCAGAGTCCCACCAACCGGGCTTTTTATCTTCGGCGTTATGGTAACCCGCAGCATGGTGGTCACCACTTAAGGCATGACAGATCAGTACAGCATTAGAAGCATCGGCATTTAAGGTGCCATATGTTTCATAAATCAGCTGATATGATGCTAAAGTTTGCCCGCAAGTCAGCGTTAAAGGCGTCTCAAAATTCGCTACCTGTGGGCTAACAATACCAACAGAGTCAGATGGAATGACGTCTGGCATAGTGTTTGATTATCCTAATAAATGAACTCGAATTCCCATGAAATAGTATAGGGAATGTACCGATTAATAATGGCACACAGTCTAGCGTTTGCACCTAGTCTCATCAAGGGATAGGCCAATAAAACCGTGGGCTTTTGGCCTTTAATGTATAGCTCAAATATCTATCGTAGGACTTACGACTTCAAATAAACGATAAACCAGCTGCCCCGCTATTTTTTCTTTGCTCAATGTCCAGTGTTCAGGTAAGTCTGGCAAGCTGGTTTCCTTCTCCATTTCTATGTAGACAAAAGCACGCTCGGCAAGCCAGCCTTTTTCTAACAGGGGGATAATTTGAGCCAGCCAGCCTTTACGGAAAGGCGGATCTAGGAAGATGATGTCTAACGGTGTTGATGGAGTAGATCCTAAGAAAATAGCGGCATTTTGAGTCACAACAGAAGCATTTTTTGCATTGAGGGTGGTGAGGTTCTCCGCCATTTGTCGTGCCACAACCTTGGAGCTATCAACAAAGGTCAAGTGCTTTGCACCTCTAGAAAGTGCTTCGAAGCCAAGGGCGCCTGATCCACAAAAAAAGTCTCCACAGCTCGCACCGGGAATATAAGGGTTAATCCAGTTAAATAAGGTTTCTCTTACTCGGTCTGGAGTGGGGCGTAAACCCTCCACATTAGGGATAGGCAACTGTCTAGAGCGCCATTCACCAGCAATGATTCTGAGTTTAGATAGCTTGGTTTTACTGCTTTTTTGTGGCTGTGATTTTCTCATTGATAGGTTTGAATCTCTTGATAAGAGTCGGCTTTTATCAGCGGCTCTATGATGTTTTGGTAGTCATCTATGGTGAAGGTATCTATAGCTTCTTTGTAGCTTTCAATAAAGTCTTCTAATGGTACGGAACCTTGTTCGTGTACGACTTGCGTTGCCATATACGCCCACCATGTTGAGGATTGTGCTTGTTGACCTAATTGATCCTTAAAACGGCTAAATAGATCTGCAAATCTCGCTCTGTCATTAATTGATGGAATATTATCGCGGTGAATAAAGCTATTAGCGGAAAAGCGTGCCCCTGTTTGTTCTTCTGCGCTTTGAGGGCTGTCTATAATCAGCTGTTCGGCATATTGAATATTCCAACCGGCCCAAGGCTGAAGAGCCGATAAGGTGAGCCCAAGTTGCACAAAGTCTATATCGGCTTGGCTATTCAGGGTGGATACCAAGTCTGCTCCCCAAATTTGCAAGCTGATCCACTCTTTTACTGATGTCATCGGTGTGAGCGCTATAGCACTTCGACTCTGCCACAGTTGGGAAGACGCTTGTTTGTTGAGCTGTGTAACATGGCTGGCTTTTATTTCATCCAGCGTTGCTTTCTTATGATCTTCAAGCTGATAACCAAGGCTTATTTGATTGAGTGCTTCTTCTACACTGGGTCTTACCTGATCGGATAGATGACCAACAATGTAAATGTGGGTCGCTGATTTTTGCAATTGGTAATAGTAATCCTGAATATCTTTTAGGCTGATTACTTGTTCCATAGAGTGCTGTGTGTCGAATAATGTGTTTACTAATGCATGCTTAGAAGCTTGAGCATTTTGCTGTTGCCTTTGCCACTGTTCGAAAGTTCTGAGTTTGAAGTCTGGTTGTTTAAGCCAATTGGTTACTAATGCCAAGGTCGGATTTAAATATTGGCTCTGGTTACTTAAAGTCAGACCAATTACTTGGCTTTCGTGATCGTAGTAACTGCTTACTTTCGCGGCAAGGGGAGATAGTCTCTGGTTGATAGAAGCCGTGCTCAGAGGCAAAGAGTTACTCATCAACATGGCAAGTGTGGTTTGCACTAAGTTAGCGTCATGTTCTTCAGAGCGAAAAACAAGGCGTATCTCTAGTTTGTCGCCCGTTTCCCAGTTAGCGTGTTTCACCCAAGTCACAGGAATATCTGAGGTGGTATGCCATGTTTCTAAGTTCGGCGTTGGTAGTTTACTGCTGGGTGCTGTTAAGTTTAATAACCAAATGGCGAGTGTGCATAACACCATGACAGCGGCTAAAACAGGAGGGCTAAAAAGCGGTCTATTGCTAACAGGCATAAATAACCTTATAAGGCGAAGAGGTAAATGTTTAAATCAAACAGGGCCTGTTTGCTGGCCAGAAAGATGGTAAAATATTCCTTTTTATGTGTCTATATTCCAGATAATGCGCCTAATCATAGCATTTCGCTGGTGTTTACCCTATTCGTCAAAAGAAAGAGAACAATTTAATGGAATTTGTTAATCAGATAATTGCTTTTTTCACCCCATACTTTGGTGACTATGCTCGCTTTGTCCCTGTCTTTATCGGTACTGTTCTCGCGCTCATTGCGTTTGTTATACGTCGCCGAGTTGTTACCAAAATGCAGGCCGATATTGCTGAAAAGAAAGCCGCAGAGGCAGCAAAAGAAAGCGCAGATAAAGTAGCCGAAGAAAATACCCCAGAGGCTGAAACTAGTCTCGAAGAGGAAGAAGGTAAACCAGAAGAGCAAGTTGTCGTTAAGGAAAAGGTTGAGCCAAGCGCACCCGTAGAAGTTGAGGAAGAGGCTCCCTTAACATGGCGACAGCGCATCTCCTCTGGCTTATCCCGCACGCGCAATGGTTTAGGTAACGGTTTATCCAGTGTCATTCTGGGCAGCAAAAAATTAGATGATGATTTAATCGAAGAATTAGAAACTCAATTGATTATGGCTGACGTAGGTATGGAGGCCACTCAGTCTTTAATGGGCGGTCTAACGGATAAGCTTAATCGCAAAGAGTTAAAAGACGCTGATACGCTACTACAAACACTAAAATCCGATATGACGGATATTCTTGAACCTTCTCAAGTGGAGTTGAAACCAGAAACACAAGACGGCCCTTTTGTGATTCTTATGGTCGGCGTTAATGGTGTAGGTAAAACAACGACAATCGGTAAGTTAGCGAAAAAGTACCTTGCAGAAGGTAAGAGCGTTATGTTGGCAGCAGGGGATACATTCCGTGCGGCAGCGGTTGAGCAGCTTCAAGTATGGGGCGAGCGCAATAATGTCCCTGTTGTGGCTCAGCATACGGGAGCGGATTCAGCTTCGGTAATATACGATGCTATTGAGTCGGCAAAAGCTAAGGGTGTCGATGTTGTTATTGCTGATACTGCTGGTCGTTTGCAAAACAAAGCTAACCTAATGAACGAGCTGTCTAAAGTTGTTCGAGTGATGAAAAAGGTGGATGAAAATGCACCCCATGAAGTCATGCTGGTATTGGATGCAGGCACTGGCCAAAATGCAATTAGCCAAGCACAGCTTTTCTCTGAAGCCGTTGGCGTCAGTGGTATTACGCTAACTAAGTTGGATGGTACAGCAAAGGGCGGTATTATTTTTGCTATAGCTAAACAGTTTGGCTTACCGATACGTTATATCGGGGTAGGTGAACAGGCTGAAGATTTACGTCCATTTGTGGCAGAAGAGTTTGTTGACGCATTGTTTGGTAGCGAAGAGTAAATCGATAAGTAGGCGTTTCACCTTTCTTTTATAAGGGCATTGATCAACGTGGATATCAAATTTCAACGAGTTGGAAAAAAGTACGAAAGTGGTCAAGAGGCCTTATCGCAGGTGAGTTTTCATTTGCAGCAAGGTGAGATGGCTTTTCTTACCGGCCATTCTGGTGCGGGTAAAAGTACCCTGATGAAGCTCATGATGATGATTGAGCGTCAAACATCAGGACAAATCTTGGTAGACGGCGTTGATTTACGTACCTTAAGTAGAAGGGCTATTCCTCAGCACAGACGTAGAGTGGGTGTGGTCTTTCAAAACCACCAACTTCTGTTTGACCGAAGTATTTTTCATAATGTCGCGTTGCCTTTACAAGTCGGCGGCGCTGACCCTCAACAAATTGCTAAACGTGTGCGGGCGGCACTGGATAAAGTGGGCTTGCTCGATAAAGAAAAGCAAAACCCTATGGCTTTATCTGGCGGTGAGCAGCAGCGAGTCGGTATAGCAAGAGCAGTAGTGAATAAACCTCAACTGTTATTAGCGGATGAGCCGACCGGTAACCTAGACCCTAAACTGTCCGCTGAAATTATGAATTTGTTCCAAGAGTTCAACCGAGTTGGGGTAACAGTCTTAATTGCCAGCCATGATCTCGCATTAGTTGCACGTATGCGTCATCGTGTTTTGACGCTTAACCAAGGTCGCATGGTCAATGATGGAGGGTTTGGTTAATGGCGCAAAAACCAAATCAGCGCGGCGCGACAAGAGAGTCGGTTAAGCCAACTCAACATTCTTGGTCAAAGAGCTCGTCATTTAGTTTAGGCAAATACCTACGTCTGCATCAGACCACATTAACAGAGAGTTTTTTACGTCTACTGACTTATCCTTTGGCAAGTATTATGACGGTCATGGTTGTCGCGATTGCCTTGTCTTTACCGGGTGGCTTGTATGTTGTGCTGAAAAATGTGCAATCTGTGACTGACCAGTGGGAGCAGCAATCGGTCATTACTCTATATTTGTTTCCAACCTTAGAAGATACTCAGGCATTGGCTTTATCTCATCGTATTTCAGCTCAGGATGATGTCGCCTCCGTAGAATATATCTCTAAGGAAGAAGGGCTTAGGTACTTTGAACAATCGAGTGGTTACGAACAAATTTTGTCTTCTTTACCTGAGAACCCTTTGCCAATCGTATTACGTGTCATTCCTAAGGGTGCCGTTGAAATTGATACTTTACCTAAGCTGCAAGCATTAAGAGATCAATTAGCAAATCAAAATGAAGTGGAACATGCTGAGCTGGATGCCCAGTGGTTACAGCGCCTTGCCAATATCTTAAGTTTTGGTCAAAGGTTTGTATATGGCCTGTCAGTACTGCTCGTTGTTGCGGTATTTCTTATTGTCGGTAATACCATAAGAATGGCGGTAGAGAGTAGACGTGATGAAGTCTTAGTCATGAAATTAGTGGGCGCTACGGATGCTTATATCCGCCGCCCCTTCCTTTATATGGGCTTTTGGTTTGGTATTCTCGGCGGCTTTTTAGCGAGTTTGTGTATTTTAGGGCTCAGTTGGTGGGTCAGTGTGCCAGCAGAGCGTTTAATTGAGTTATATCAAAGTGGTTTTCAGTTGCAGACTTTTAATGCCGATGAGATTGTTTTATCCTTATTGGTCAGCGCTTTTGTCGGAGTGACAGGGGCTTGGATTGCTGTAAGTCGCCATATAGCGAGCATTGAATTACAGTAATTTGATACTGAATCTTTAAATAATAACCATGGTATATGCACATTTTTGTCGTATACATGTGGAATTTACTTGATAGTATTTGTTCATACTCAATTTTGAGCAATTAGGAAGGTGAAATAAAAATGGGAAATACTCTACAGCCAACGGATATGATGATTCCGGGTCAAAACCTAGAGTCTTATATACAAGCCGTAAGCAGAATTCCAATTTTAACAGCAGAGGAAGAAAAAGCCTTAGCTGAACGTCTTTATTATCAAGAAGACCTTGAGGCTGCGCGAACATTGGTTATGTCGCACTTAAGGTTTGTTGTTCACATTGCGAAAAGCTATTCCGGTTACGGACTATCACAAGGTGACCTAATCCAAGAGGGTAATGTGGGCTTGATGAAGGCGGTAAAACGCTTTAACCCTGAAGTGGGTGTTCGTCTGGTATCCTTTGCAGTTCATTGGATCAAAGCTGAGATCCATGAGTTTATTCTGAAGAACTGGCGTATTGTTAAAGTCGCTACGACAAAAGCTCAACGTAAGATGTTCTTTAATCTACGTAGTGCAAAGAAAAGTTTGTCTTGGTTTAGTAACTCTGAAGTTGAATCTGTCGCTACAGATCTGGGTGTGACACCTGAAGTTGTTCGTCAGATGGAAGGCCGTTTGAGCTCAACAGATATGGCTTTTGATGCATCTAGTGATGACGATGATGAAAGTGCCTTTCAAGCGCCGTCTCAGTACCTAGAAGACCATCGTTATGACCCAGCGACACTGCTAGAAAATGGCAACTGGGCTGAAGACTCTAATAATCGACTACAGGATGCGATGTCAGACCTTGATGAACGTAGCCGTAACATCTTGGTACAGCGTTGGTTATCGGATAAAAAGCCGACTTTGCATGACTTGGCTGATGAATATGGCGTTTCCGCTGAACGAATTCGTCAGTTAGAGAAAAATGCCATGAAGAAAATCCGTCTTGCTATGGGCGAAGGTCAATTCAGCTAGCAGTTTGTCTACTGTCAGTTTTAAAAAGCTCTCACTTGTGAGGGCTTTTTTTATGCCATTGATATAGTGCTATTGGCTGTGCTATTGGCTGTGCTATTGGCTGCGGAGTTGATTGCCGGGAATGAAGCGCCATGTTCGAATGATTTCTAGTTTATCGACTTCTTGTTTCAATTCGGTTGGGAATTCTGGAAAGGGTTCGGCAAGCCTGACAATCCTCATTGCCGCATCATCGAGCACTCGAACACCAGAAGAATGTAGTATTTCTATATCATCAACATAGCCATTGGGTAATAGGCTAACTGCTAGGCGTAACTCTCCATATAGTCGATTACGTTTTGCTTCTGTTGGGTAGTGGATGTTGCCGATTCGCTCTATTCGTCGTCGCCATTCGTCTAGGTATTGTGCATCAATGGCCGCTTTTGCCGACACAGAGGTTAAGCGGCGAACTCTTGGGCGTTTCGCATAAGATTGCCTTTGCTGGTCGAGTAGTGCTTCCAGTGTCGCAATATCCGTTGATAAGTGGCTTGGTATTTGAGTTTTTCCTAGAAATTGCTCTTCTAATGTTCTTTGTTCCTGCTCTGGAATCTCGGCTACTTGGAAAACCGCTTCCTGTCGCTTAGTAGATAACAAATTAGGCTCGTTTACTGGTTCAGCAGAGGCTAGTTCAGGTTGGATAGGAGGCGATATTTCATGGATTTGATCTGCTAAGAAACGAGAATTTTCTGTTGATGTGAGTTTCTGTTTACGTAGCTCTGTACCACTGGCTTGTTGGTTTGCTTGTGCAATGAAATCTGCTTCTAACGGTGCCTTGGTAGAGTGCTGTACAAGAGTTACTTCTAGAGCTTTAGGTTTTGGAGCTGGAGGAGAAAAGTCGAAACCAACCAACATCACCACTAGTACGTGAGTACTAATGGCGATAAATAGTGTGATGGAAAACTTATCGATTACACGCATTCTTATGATTGAAGGCGACCTTCAATAGCTTCTATTAGATCCATGGCGATATTTAAACCAAATTGTGTATCTAGCTCACGAACACAGGTTGGGCTTGTAACATTAATCTCTGTTAAATAGTCTCCAATGACGTCTAAACCGACAAACATAAGCCCTTTTTCTTTCAGGGACGGGATTACTTGCTCGCAAATCCAGCGGTCTCTATCGGTTAATGCTCGTCCTTCACCTCGTCCACCGGCAGCAAGATTGCCTCGTGTTTCCCCTTTGGCTGGAATTCGGGCAAGAGCATACGGGACAGGTTCACCGTTAACGATCAAAATACGCTTATCACCTGTTTTAATTTCAGGAATGAATTTTTGCGCCATGATTTGTTCTGCGCCCATTTTTGTAAGGGTTTCTATGATAACGCTAACGTTTGGGTCGTCTGATTTAATACGAAAAATAGAGCTACCGCCCATACCATCCAATGGTTTAAATATGACGTCACCATGCTCTTGATGGAAGCTTTTTAATAAGTCAGGGCGACGGGTGACAAGAACTGGAGGGCAACATTGAGGGAACTGTGTGGCGAATAACTTCTCATTACAATCGCGTAAGCTTTTTGGATTATTAATTACCAAGGCACCATCTCGTTCTGCTTGTTCGAGAATCATAGTGCTATAGACAAATTCACCATCGAAAGGTGGATCTTTACGCATTAAAATAGCATCCAATTCTCCCATAGGTATCTTACTTTCTTCACCTAGTGAGTAAAAATTGTCAGGATCTCTTGAAACGCTAAGTGGGCGCGCCATCGCATAGGCTTTACCATTATCCAAAAACAGATCCTTTTGCTCCATATATACAAGCTCCCAGCCCTTGTCAGCCGCAGCCCATAGCATGGCAAGAGAAGTGTCTTTTTTGTAATTAATGGATGAGATTGGATCCATAACAATGCCGAGTTTTATGGTCATCAAGTGTGTCCTATTTCAAAGGCTAAAATGTAAATGAAAAAGTTCCGACGTTCTTTCTAATGATGCTATAGAAATATGGGGGTTCTGAGAAGAAAAAACAGTCTTGTTTTCAAGATACTTTTGAATGCTTTGGTGGGATAAAGTTCAGTTAGGAATTTTGACAATTAATAAGGCTCTATCTGAGCCTTATTAATTGTCGTTCTTTTACACTTAGTTAAGTGTGAATAGTTAAGTGCGAATATGTTTACCAGCTTCCGCCAGTGCCGTCGGATTCCAAGAACAGATCACTTTCTGGAGTAGATGTGCTGGTTTCTGTTGTACTTTGCTGATTATTTTCTAATGCCGCTTCCTCGGTTTCCTGTAAAACTTCAATTGCACTGGTTTTTTCAGGTAAAGATCCTTTCTCATCAAAGGCATCATTAAAGCCAAGTAGCTCAGGTCGATAGATACGAAAAGCTCGCATCAATTCCCCTTTGGCACTAAATAGTCGGAACTCAGAGAATAGTTCGTCGTAATCTGTGTTTACATAGTCTTGTCTTGCTTCAAAAAGCTCATTTTCGCTATCTAAAACGTCCAGTAGCGTTCGTCTACCTAAGCGGAATTGCTTTTCATAGGCAACCTGAGACTCTTTCGTAGCAATCACATATTGCCTGATATGTTCTTTTTGCCCTTTGGTTGCTTCATAAGCGGCCCAAGCTAGGCGTACAGTAAGCTCGGTATCTCGAATAGTGTTACGTTGGATTTCAGCAGCTTGGATGTTTTGTTGTACCGCAACTTCTTGTTCTCGCTTGAAGGAGCCGCCACTGTAGATGTTGTAGTTGAGTCGCACCATGGCGATTAAGTCTTCACTTGGTCCTTCATCACCATCTAGGTTGTTATTCCAAGTACGTTCTAAAGCGAAATTTACAACTGGGTACTTGCCTGATTCAGTGGTTTTCTGCAGGCTTTCTGTCGCGACTAAATCCCAGTATGCGCCTTCGATAGCTGGGTTTTTCTTGAGAGCATCAGATATGGCTGCATCCAAGCTTGGCGGGATTAATGCTCTATCTGGTACAGGGTAAATTAAGCTTTCTGGAGGAAGCTCACCAACCACGCTTTTGTAATTACTTTCCGCATCTCGAAGATTATTTATGGCAGCTAAGTTATTGGAATATGCTTTTGATAGACGCGCAGAAATCTGGCTAAGATCAGATCTTCGCCCAATGCCACTGTCACTTTTCAGCTTTATTTGTTCATAAATGCGCAGGTGTGTTTCTAAGTTTAGATCTGCGAGAGCTAATAGTTCACGTTGGCGTAATACATTAGAGTAGGTTTCTGCGACTTCTAGGGCTGTAGACTCAACGGCAATTAGAGCGGACCAGCGGTTTGCTTCGGCTTCACTACTTAAACGCTTAATCTCGTTTTTGGTTGCAAAACCATCGAATAAAGGTTGGTTTAAAGCCAAACTAAGCTCACGACGAGTGAGGCTCACATCGTCTGATGTGGAATCGTCAGCATAAGTGGTTTCACGGCCTAAACCAGCAGCAAGATCAACAGTAGGGTAGTAGCCTGAACGGCGAGCCAATTCAGCGCTTTCTTTACTTTCTCTGTATTGAGCTATTGCCTGTCTTACTTCTGGGCTGTTTTCTATTGCTGTATAAGTCGCTTCTTCCAGTGTGATTGCTTGCGCCGCTATAGGTAAAAATGCCATACATAGGCTACTTATAGAAATCACGGCTGCTCGATAAAACATGCTCTAGTGTCCCTTTATTAAACGTATGATTTTGATCTTAAACTAGTGAAACATTAATTATGTTGTAGTTTTGTAGCTGATAATAATTTATACAGAAAATGTAGCAACTTAAATATCCCCCCAAAGGGAATTTATGACACTGAGAGCGACAACAGGGGCGGTTTCTGTTCTTAAAACTCTCGGCCCTAGAGTGATTGCTTGAAAGTCATGTTTATTTGAGAACTCAACTTCAGTTTCTGTTAACCCACCCTCAGGACCAATAAGAAGGCAAATCTGCTGGTCCTGAGGTTGCTCTAATTGGTGTATTGGGCGTGCACTATGGTGATGTAGTGTTAGCTTAAGGGATTGGGTACATTGCGCCACCCAAAAATCTAGTTCTATTGGAGAATGCACGATAGGCACTATGCCTCGCCCAGATTGTTCTGCAGCACTGATTGCGACCTGTTGCCAGTGCTGTAGGCGCTTTTCTACTCTGTCTTGAGATAGTTTCACTTCGCAGCGTTCACTAAACAGTGGTTGGATGGCGAAAACACCTGCTTCGACCGCTTTTTGAATAGCGTAGTCCATACGCTCACCGCGAGATAGACTTTGGCCGATTGTGACCTTTATTGGGGATTCATTATCTAGGTTTTCAAAATTGGTTATCTTGAGACTAGCGGAGCGTTTTTCAACATTGGTTATGGAGGCGTTAAATTGGCCACCTACACCATTAAAGACTTTGACAGGGTGACCAGACTTTAATCGTAAGACCTTACAAACATGCTGAAAGCTAGTGTCAGGCATGGGAATCTCGGTATTTTCGTTGAGTTGGGAATCAATGAAAATTCTCGGGATACGCATACTATGTCCTTTATATTTAGAAAAGAGTGAAATAAAAAAACCCTCTGGTCAGTGAAACGACACAGAAGGCTTTTTATAGCTTAAAACAAGGCTTTTATAAACCAGCTGCTTTACGTAATGCTTCAGCTTTATCTGTTTTTTCCCAAGTGAAATTATCACCTTCTCTACCAAAGTGACCATAGGCCGCTGTTGGCAAGTAAATAGGACGTTTCAAGTCGAGCATTTCAATTAGGCCAGCTGGGCGCAATTCAAAGTGATCTCGTACCAGAGCAACAATGGCAGCATCACTGATCTTCCCTGTCCCAAAAGTATTAATACTTATGGATGTTGGCTCAGCAACACCAATAGCATAAGACACTTGAATCTCACACTTGTCTGCTAGACCAGATGCTACGATGTTTTTGGCAACATAACGGCCAGCATAGGCTGCAGAACGGTCAACTTTAGAAGGGTCTTTACCAGAGAAAGCGCCTCCACCATGACGAGCCATGCCGCCGTATGTATCAACGATGATCTTACGACCTGTTAAACCACAATCTCCAACTGGGCCGCCAATAATGAACTGTCCTGTTGGGTTGATGAAATATTTCGTTTCTTTCGATAGCCACTCTGCAGGAAGAACAGGTTTAATGATTTCTTCCATAACCGCTTCACGTAAATCAGCTTGCTTGATACCAGCACTGTGCTGAGTTGATAAAACAACGGCATCAACGGCACATGGCTTGCCATTTTCATCGTAACGGAAAGTGACTTGGCTTTTAGCGTCTGGACGAAGGAAGTCTAGCGTGCCGTTTTTACGTACTTCTGCTTGGCGTTGAACTAAGCGGTGCGCATAAGTAATGGGGGCTGGCATTAATACATCGGTTTCGTTTGTTGCAAAGCCGAACATGAGGCCTTGGTCGCCGGCGCCTAGCTCTTTTTCGCTGGCTTCATCAACACCCACTGCAATATCTGCTGACTGCTTGCCTATGGCGTTCATTACGGCACAAGACTCCCAGTCAAAGCCCATTTCTGAACTGTTGTAGCCAATATCGCGGATAACGCCACGGGCGATTTCTTCAATATCAACCCATGCGTTGGTACGTACTTCACCCGCAACAATCACCATGCCGGTTTTTACCATGGTTTCACAAGCAACACGTGCTTCTGGATCGTCCGCTAAAATAGCATCTAGAATGGCGTCCGATACTTGATCGGCAATTTTATCTGGGTGGCCTTCAGATACAGATTCTGAAGTAAATAAAGAATATTCTGACATGTTTAGTGCCTCTATCAATAATGATGGATAAGCGCTAAAAAGGTATAAAAAAACCCGCTTAGCAAATTAATAGCCAAACAGGTGATGACGCTTCTGTTTAGCTGAATTTATATAGCGTCCGCAAGCCGAAACAAATCGACGCTTTTATATGGCGGGAATGATGGACGAGAATTGTTTTAATTTCAACCGAAAGTGGGATTTTAGTGGGTCAATAGTGGGTTTTTTTGTTAGTATGGCGGAAATTTTTCAGGATTTCGTTTTCTTTACTCTCTGTTTGAGTGCTGAAATAGAGTTAGCCTTGTATGCTAGCTGAGTTTTCAAGAAAATGTTTTGCCTATTTTTTACTGTTTAGTCATCAGGAGTGGAACAACCATGCCGACTCGTCAACAACTTGCTAATGCTATACGTGCACTGACTATGGATGCCGTACAAAAAGCTAAATCAGGACATCCCGGAGCTCCAATGGGGATGGCAGATATTGCTGAAGTACTGTGGAATGACTTTTTAAAGCACAACCCTAACAACTCGAAATGGGTTGACCGCGATCGCTTTGTATTATCAAACGGTCATGGCTCTATGCTTATTTATTCTTTGTTACATTTATCTGGTTATGCGTTGCCAATTGAAGAGCTAAAACAGTTCCGCCAACTTCACTCGAAAACACCGGGTCACCCAGAATATGGCTATACAGATGGTGTAGAAACCACGACAGGCCCTCTAGGTGCTGGTATTAGTAACGCGGTTGGTATGGCAATCGCTGAGAAAACATTGGCGGCCCAATTCAATCGCGAAGGTCATAATGTTGTTGATCATAATACCTACTGCTTTTTAGGTGACGGTTGTTTGATGGAAGGTATTTCTCACGAAGCCTGTTCATTAGCTGGAACTCTTGGTCTAGGTAAATTGGTTGCTTTTTGGGATGACAATGGCATTTCTATTGATGGTCACGTGGAAGGCTGGTTTACAGACAATACGCCTCAACGTTTTGAATCATACGGTTGGCATGTGATTGCTGATGTGGATGGCCATGACCCAGAAGCGATTAAAGCAGCGATTGAAGCGGCGAAAGCAGAAACAAGTAAACCAACGTTAATTTGTTGTAAAACAGTGATTGGTTTTGGTTCACCTAATAAATCTGGTAGCCATGACTGCCATGGTGCACCACTAGGCGACGAAGAAATCGCAGCGGCACGTAAGTTCCTAAACTGGGAGCATGCACCTTTTGAAGTGCCTGCTGATGTTTATGCTGGTTGGGATGCGAAAGACTCAGGTACAGCAAAAGAAGCTGAGTGGGACGCTAAATTTGCAGCCTACCAGTCTGCTTACCCAGAATTGGCAGCCGAATTTGAACGTCGCGTTGTAAAAGGTGAATTGCCTGCTGACTTCGAAGAGAAAGCATTAGCTTTCATTAAAGAGTGTCAGGATAAAGGCGAAAACATCGCCAGCCGTAAAGCTTCACAAAATGCGATTGGAGTATTTGGTGAGATGCTTCCTGAATTATTGGGCGGCTCTGCTGACCTTGCTGGTTCTAACTTAACTTTGTGGTCTGGTTCGAAAGGCATTCAAGACGATCCTGCAGGTAACTACATTTACTACGGTGTTCGTGAGTTTGGTATGAGTGGCATCATGAACGGTGTTTCTTTACACGGTGGCTTTATCAACTATGGCGCTACCTTCATGATGTTTATGGAATATGCGCGAAATGCTGTACGTATGTCGGCTTTAATGGGCATCCAAAACATTTTTGTTTATACCCATGACTCCATTGGTCAAGGTGAAGATGGTCCAACACACCAACCTGTTGAACAACTCGCTAACTTGCGTATGACACCAAATATGTCTGTATGGCGCCCATGTGATGCGGCTGAAAGTGCCGTTGCTTGGAAAGCTGCTGTTGAGCGTCGTGAAGGCCCAACCTCGTTGGTATTTTCTCGCCAAGGTCTACCAGCTCAAGCACGTGATGCTGAACAATTATCAAATGTAGCGAAAGGCGGTTACGTTCTTCAAGATTGTAATGGCACACCAGATTTGATTCTTATTGCGACAGGTTCTGAAGTGGCTTTAGCGATGGAGTCCGCGAAAGTATTAGCAGAGCAAGGTAAAGCGGTTCGAGTGGTGTCTATGCCATCTACTAATACCTTTGATGCGCAGGATGCAGACTATAAAGAATCTGTATTACCTTGCAGCGTTAGTAAGCGTGTTGCGATTGAGACGGCTCACGTGGACTACTGGTACAAATACGTTGGTTTTGAAGGCGCGACAGTGGGTATGACAACCTTTGGTGAGTCGGCTCCTGGTGGCGATCTATTGAAGCACTTTGGCTTCACTGTTGAGAATGTGGTTGCGACAGCCAACAAACTTTTCACAGCATAAGATTAGTCTGATACTAAAAAAGGGGTGGCATTAGCCCCCCTTTTTTACTTTATTGAATGAAGTTTATTTATGTTGCGAGTTGCTATTAATGGTTATGGTCGAATTGGACGCTCAGTATTAAGGGCTCTCTACGAAAATGGTTTTCGTGACCAAATTCAAGTAGTTGCTATTAATGAGCTGTCTGATATCGAGACCATAAGTTACCTTACTCGTTATGATACGACCCATGGACGCTTCCCTAAAAGGGTGTCTACGGAAGGCAATATTTTAGTAATTGGTGAAGACCGTATTCTATGCTCTGCGCAAGAATCGCCCAATGTACTAGATTGGTCTGCACTTAAGCTTGATATGATCTTTGAGTGTTCGGGGAGCTTCTCTGATCGCCAGACAGCTGAGTCATATCTGCAAGCGGGTGTTCCGCATATTCTGCTTTCCCAACCTGCTGATGCAGACGTTGATGCAACTATAGTGTATGGCTTTAATCAGCATACTATTCAATCAACGGATCGTATTGTATCGGCCGCATCTTGCACGACAAACTGCTTAATTCCTGTATTAGATGTGATAAAAGAATGCGCTGGTGTTGCGCATGGAACAACGCAGACCATTCATTCCGCTATGAATGATCAGCCCATCATTGATGGTTATCATACTAAGGATTTACGCTTAACTCGTGCCGCATTGAGTTCTATTATTCCTGTTGATACAGGGTTAGCAAAGGGTATTACCCGTATGATGCCTGAACTGGACGGGAAAATGGGTTGTAATGCGGTACGTGTGCCGACATTGAATGTATCTGTGATTGATTTGGTATTACGAACCAATACCGATGTCAGCGTAGAACAAATAAACGAACAATTGAAACATGCCGCCAGCACAAAATACGCTGACTTGATGGGCTTTACTGAAGAAGCTCATGCGTCCGTTGATTTTAATCACGATTCTCGTTCTGTCATCGTTGATGGTACGCAAACTCAAGTCATTGATAAGCGTATGGTGAAATTAATGTGCTGGTTTGATAATGAATGGGGCTATGCCAACCGAATGTTGGACGTAGCCAAGTACTGGGCGGGCATAATTAAACACTAAACAGTTTGATTCCCCTGAATATTAAATACGAGGATAACGTACATGACCGTAATTAAAATGAAAGACTTGGATCTAGCGAATAAGCGCGTACTGATCCGTGAAGACCTTAATGTTCCTTTAAAAGATGGGAAAATTACCAGTGATGCACGTATTCGTGCTGCGTTACCTACTATTAAATTTGCTCTTGAAGCTGGCGCGAAAGTAATTGTTATGTCGCACCTTGGACGACCTACAGAAGGTCAGTACGAAGAAGAGTTCTCTATGAAGCCAGTTGCTGACTACTTGTCTGAATTGCTAGGGCAAGACGTTCCTTTAGTAAAAGACTGGTTAGATGGTGTTGAAGTAGAAGCTGGCCAGTTAGTGTTGGCAGAAAATGTTCGCTTTAATGTTGGTGAGAAAAAAGACGACGAAGCCTTGTCGAAAAAAATGGCGGCTTTGTGTGATATTTACGTTATGGATGCATTTGGTACCTCGCACCGTGCCCAAGCATCGACTCACGGCGTTGGTAAATTTGCCCCAGTCGCTTGTGCAGGCCCATTGTTAGCGGCTGAACTTGAAGCACTAGGCAAGGCCTTAGATAACCCTGCTCGTCCTTTGGTTGCTGTTGTTGGTGGTTCTAAAGTATCTACTAAGTTAACCGTTTTAGAATCTCTTTCAAAAGTGTGTGACCAACTGATTGTTGGTGGCGGCATCTCAAATACTTTCGTTGCAGCAAGAGGTCACAATGTTGGTCTTTCACTACACGAGAAGGATTTGATTCCTCAGGCACAAAAACTTATGGCTGACTTAGATATTCCTGCGGTAACCGATGTGCGTGTTGGTACAGAGTTTTCTGAAACGGCTGTAGCGACAGTAAAACCAGTTGATCAAGTGCTTGATAATGAAGAAATTATGGACCTAGGTCCTGATTCAGCACAAGTAATGGCTGAAGTTCTAAAAGGCGCAAAAACGATCTTATGGAATGGCCCATGTGGTGTTTTCGAATTCGATAACTTCTCGAAAGGTACAGAAGTTGTGGCTCAAGCGATTGCTGATAGTGATGCTTTCTCTGTTGCTGGTGGTGGTGATACGTTGGCGGCAATCGATAAGTACGGCTTAGAAGATAAGATTTCTTATATCTCTACAGGTGGCGGTGCTTTCTTGGAATTTGTTGAAGGTAAAGTGCTTCCAGCTGTTGATATGCTTGAGAAACGTGCGCAAAATTAGTATTAAGTTTTGGCAAAATACTATATCTTACACACTAACCACACCAGATAAATTGTAGAGGATTTTTTTCTATGCCGTTAATTAGTATGCGTCAACTGTTAGATCATGCTGCTGAACACAGTTATGGTTTACCTGCCTTTAATGTGAATAACATGGAGCAGGTAAAAGCCATTATGGAAGCCGCTGATGAAGTAAATTCTCCGGTTATCATGCAGGCTTCTGCAGGAGCTAGGAAGTATGCTGGCTCTCATTTTTTACGTCACCTAATTGCCGCGGCTATTGAAGATTATCCTCATATTCCTGTTGTAATGCATCAGGATCACGGTACCTCTCCTGCTATCTGTCAGCGCTCTATCCAGTTAGGCTTTTCGTCTGTAATGATGGATGGCTCACTAGAAGCCGATGGTAAAACACCAGCAAGCTATGAATACAATGTGGATGTGACCCGTCGCACAGTAGAATTCGCTCACGCATGTGGTGTTTCTGTGGAAGGTGAACTGGGTGTTTTGGGTTCACTTGAAACAGGTCAAGCAGGTGAAGAAGATGGCGTCGGTGCTGAAGGTATTTTGTCTCATGATCAAATGCTGACTGATCCTCAAGAAGCAGTTGATTTTGTTAATGCGACAGGTATTGATGCGCTTGCTGTGGCGATTGGTACGAGCCATGGTGCTTATAAATTTACGCGTCCACCAACGGGCGATATCTTAGATATTGAGCGCATTGCGACTATTGTTGAGCGTCTACCTAATACGCATATCGTGCTACACGGTTCTTCCTCTGTACCTCAAGATTGGTTAGCTATCATCAACGAGTTTGGTGGTGATATCCCTGAAACCTATGGTGTTCCAGTGGAAGAAATCGTTAAAGCGATTCGTTATGGTGTGCGTAAAGTTAACATTGATACGGATCTTCGTTTAGCGGCAACTGGCGCGATTCGTCGCAGTTTGGCGGAACATAAAGGCAACTTCGATCCGCGTAAATATTTAACTGAAACCATTCGAGCTATGAAGTCTGTATGTATTGACCGCTACGAAGCGTTTGGTTGTGCTGGTCAAGCTTCTCGTATCCGTACGATGGACTTAGAAGAAATGGCTGTTCGTTATGAGCGAGGCGAGTACAAAAGCGCCCGTAAGTTTTAACAGTCATTATTTTCAGGCTCGGCGAGAGAGGTAAATGAGTTTTTTGAAGATTTTTGAAAAATAAATTAAAAATCTATTGACCATGAAATTCATTTGCCTATAATGCTCGCCATTCCTTGCGGGAGTGGTGGAATTGGTAGACACGCTGGATTTAGGTTCCAGTGCTTCACGGCGTGAGAGTTCGAGTCTCTCCTTCCGCACCATATTTAAAAAAAGCTGACTTTATGTCAGCTTTTTTTATGCCTGAAATTTATGCCTTGTGGACTTTTCTTCGCTATATTTTCATTTTTTTGTTCCTACCCTGATGAAAGCTAGCTAACTTGGTTACAATAGTGTTTTTCATCTACGTGATCGGGTTGAATAATGCGGCGGATTTTCTTCTACTTTTTTGGGGTCATCTTTAGCGCTTTATGCGTGCCCGCTTATGGAGAAGATTTTTCGTTGAGCGTGATTGATGGTGAAGACTTCTATAATCGTTATCCAAGTCAGGCTCCGCTTGCAGAGCAGTTCTCCGCTATTATTAGCTCCCCCCCTGTTCCGATCCGAATCGTTCAGAGTGAACCAGTACGTATTGCCGTATTGCTTTTTGGACGACTAGACTCCATTGAAAATAGAGCTATGTTGAGAACCTTTCGTCAGCGAATGCGAGAAGTTGGCATAGAGTATCGCTTGGATACTTATGTGGTAGATGATCAAGACGATAAGATAACGCCTTATTTTGAAGTTCAAAAAGCGCAACCGGACTATCTTATTGTCACCAAAATGGGCTTTCTTCAGCGCCGTTTCATAGAAGGCTTTTTACCTTCTTCTCACACAAAAGTGATTGTTTATGGCTTCGCTTCTCCTTTATTGCATTGGTTGGACTCTCCGCCACTTATGTATATTGGTTTTAATCAGCATCAAGCGACGAAGACGTTAGCTAGTTTTCTAGAACGTAACCTTTCAGAAGGTGAGGCTATATCTGCACTTGTTTTGTCAGATAGTTACCTAGGTAGGGAAAGGTGTGACCTTTTTCTTGATGAAATGAGACGCTATGGTAGATCTATTAATCCGATTTTCGTATTGAGAGATGATAAGTCAAAAGCACTTAAGTTGGCTCGCGACCTGTTAAAAACACAAAAGTCAGGTTTTGTCTTCGGTTGCTCTCAAGCGCTTTCAGAGGGCGTTCTGGAGGCTATCCAAGAAGAAGGTGTATCTTCAACCGTCACAACGAATGCGTGGAACTTATCCTTTAATTCGATAGATTATTTACAGACGAAAAAAGCCATGGTGAATGTGCTTTTTATGAAAGATGCTTTATCTGTTGCAGCCACTGAAGCGATTAAACTGGATCTAGAGGATAGGAACTTGCCTAGTTTGTATATGGCGCGTTTTATGGTGGTGACCTCGGATTTGGACTCAGATAGTTTGCAGCTTGTTATTGAAGAAGCGTACCCATACTCGGTGGATTTATGGCAAAGGTAGTTATTAGTTTACAAAAAAGGCTACAGAAGAAGCTGCTAATTTTATTAGGTTGCGCTTTTGTCATCTTTTCTTTGGCGATTCTATTTTTTGTGGAGTCACTTAATCGGTCCTTTTCTGAAAAAGAGTTGGCGTTAAAGCATAGAGTCGTTGAGCAAACGTTTAATTCTTATTTAACGAGAGCGGAAGGTGAGATGAGTCTGATCAGCCAAGACTTGTCTTTAAATAATTATGGTGTTGGTCATGAACTTGATCTGATTTTTAGTAATCACGAAGAGCTCATCTTTGGTGAGTTAGACTTTTTTTACATAGAATGGAGCGAAGGGGATCATGCCATTGACCCACGAGCCCGGTTATTTACTGATTCCGATTTTTCTTCTCTTTTGAGTAATGGGCTGATTAATCGGTGGGTTGCTATTTATACAGAAAATGGCACTAGACTCTTGATGAATAAAAAGAGAATAGTCTCGGATTATCAAAATCTCGGCTTTTCATATGGTTTTATATCTCTAGATGACAATTTAACGCTCACTAATTTATTGTTAGACAGTGCTGGCATTAATGCTGTGCGTATTTATGATCAATCCCAAAATAGAGTTTTACTAGATGAGGCAAGGTCTGGAGAAAGCTTGCTGAATTCAGCATTGCTTTCAAGTTTGCCTCTGATTTCATCCGTTGACTCTAGTCTATTGTTAGAAATTAGCCAAAAGAACATTCTCACAGTCACAGTTGCAATGAAAACATTATTTTATGTGGCTGTGGTTGGCGTTGCTTTAATTCTGTTTTATTTTTTATTCATTTACCAATTTAATCGCGCATTATTTACGCCTCTAAAAAGATTGTCGCTTCATAATGATCAGACTCCGTTACTGTTTAGTGAGTTGGAGCCGCTTCAGAAAAAGAGGAACTTAGAGAAAACAGCGCTAGTGGCAAAAGATCATAGATTTAAATTGCTTACCGAGTCTGTAGAGTGTGCAATCATTTTTTGCAATGAAGTAACAGAAATTCAGATGGTTAATGGCGAAGCGAGAACGCTATTTCCTGAATCTCTTAAAGCACGTACGATTTTTGATTTCATGCCAATATCTTGTCATCAACCTATTCAGGAGGCATTAAAAGGGGAGGTAGGTATTACATTTGATATCACAATGAAAAGCATGAATCGAATATATCGTTGGCATGCCTTTCCATTTGTGAATGACAGTATTCATCAAGGCGTATTGTTGGTTGGGCGTGATACAACCAAGGAATCAAGCTTAGCATGGCAGCTTGAGCAGCTTAATCCCTTACCTTCGTTACAGCAGGAAAAAGTTGATGTTGATACGATTGTGAGTGAGCTGATTTACCTATCTGAACAAAGCTATTTTACTAATGCTCAACAGTTACAGGGTTGGATGACCCTTTTGACGAGGACTTTGGGAGAAATTGGACGTTCCAGTGTGGAGCCTTCGGTATCAGAGTGTCTAGGTGATGTTCTTTCAAAAGTCAGTAATCAGATAACAAAGGATATGGGGGTGAACACTGATAGGGTCTTAATAGACTGTTCATTAGATGATGCGATGCAAATTTTTTCTTTTTCCCCGGATATGAAGCAGCTATTGCGTGTGTTTATCATGATGGTCGCTTCCAATGATACGGTGAAGACTAAACTGAGTGTTCGGTTTGTTGAAGAAGAATTAGAAATAGTGGCAACGTATGATAAAGCCCGCCCCATATTGGATTGGTTTGTGACCACCCTGATTACTCGCTTAAAGGGGAAACAACAAGTTTCATTAAATAGTACTCTTTCTGTGACTGTGCCAATTGAAGAGAGAGAGTTGAAAGGCGAGGGGGGCCTTCCCTCAGCGGTTGTTGCTTGGGTGACCAATGATTACTCTAATGAAGGGCTGATAAGCGAGCTATTAGAAAAATTAGGTGTGACGGTGAAAAAATACACGTCTACTGATAGCTTTTTAACTCACTTAAACTCAGTAAATCACTTTGATGCGATTATTGTTGGTTGCGATAAGGCGACTGATACACAGTTTGAGCTTACCGAGTTTTTGCAAAATAAATATGATCGTATGGGATTGCCATTGATTTGGGTTAACTGTAGCAAACCTACTTATATTTCCTCTGAGGTTATTAATCTGTTGGGTAGCCCTTTTGAATACAACCTCTATGATGCATTACAACAAGCTTTCATAAGGGAACCCCTTTCCACCGTAAATATGCAAAATGATGATGAACATTATTGGGTTATTGTTGGTGGTAGCCGAGTGACTAAGGCTATTTGGTATTCGGCGTTAGAAAACTGTCATATCAGCGCTCATTGGTGGGATGATTTATCTAGCTATTATGCTGTGCTCTCACAATACCCAGACGCCAGTATAATATTACTTGAATCTCAATCTGACGCACTATTAAGTGTGGTTAATATAGAATTCCCGGAGACTCAATTTTTTACCGTACAAAGCTGGGGACATGCCCCTAATTATGTGCATTGTTATGATGTCAAGCCGCCATATTCTAATGAAAAAATAAATGAATTCGTGAAGTATGTTGCGCAAAATAAGAAGACGTTAGGAGAATAGAATGAGTGTTATTGGACTGATCGGCGCAATGGATGAAGAAGTTGCTGTGATTAAATCTTGGATGAGTGATATTCAAGAGCAGAGTATTGCTGGTTGTGAGTTTTTTACTGGCAAGTTTGAAGGTAAAGATATTGTGTTATTGAAATCAGGCATAGGTAAAGTGAATGCTGCGGTTTCAACTACCTTACTGCTTTCAAAGTTCTCCCCAGAGTATGTGATTAATATTGGCTCTGCGGGTGGCTTTGATGCTGATTTAAATGTAGGTGATGTGGTGATATCGGATGCGGTGATTCATCATGATGTTGATGTGACTGCTTTTGGTTATGTGATGGGGCAGGTGCCTAATATGCCAGCGCAATATGATGCAGATGAAAGTCTTATAAGCAAGGCTAAGGCTGCAATTAGTGAGGGCACAAAGGCGCAAGCTAAAGTTGGTCTGATTGGTACGGGTGATAGCTTTATGAGTGACCCAGTTCGAGTAGACGCAGTCCGTGAAATGTTTCCTTCCTTAGTTGCAGTTGAAATGGAAGCGGCTGCCGTCGCTCAAGTCTGCCATAAGTTTTCAACTCCTTTCGTGGTAGTTCGTTCATTATCAGATATCGCAGGTAAGGAATCTCCGAAAAGCTTTGAAGAATACCTCAAGCTGGCAGCAGAGAATTCATCCTTAATGATTCAGAGTATGCTCAAAGCACACTGATATGCGGTACCAAAAAAGCCACCTAGCTCTAGTCTTACTGTTCGCATTTATGTGGCCTTTTTCTGTGTATGGAGAAGAGCTTTCGCCTGATGAGGGTGATGCAGAAGCGTTAGATAGGGCGTGGTGGCAAGTTGCCCACCAACGAGCCTCCAGCGCTATTGGCGGTTGGTCAAATGGAATGGATGCCTTCTTTTCTGGTCAGCCGTCTCAAATAGCATCCAAGAGCCATGTTGAAATTCGTCTGGGCTCTGTTTTTGAAAACAACGACACATCAGGCCTGTTTGATCTTCATGCTAAATGGGAGTTACCGAATACTAAGAAACGTTTACGCCTTGTTCTCGATTCTGGTGCGGATACGCTCTCTCCTGAAAATGTCACTGGTGAAGTATCACAACAAGATAATGTGTTGGAATCCGCTTTGCAGTCAAGTGTGTCTGCGGCGGTACGATTCGCTAAAGATGATTTAGGAATGGACTTGGATGTGGGTATTCTAGTGGATTTTCCATTAGACCCTTTTGTCCGATTACGCTTTAAGCAAGGTCATATTAAAGAGGATTGGTACTGGTACCAAAAACAGGAAGCGTTTGCTTATTACTCTGAAGGTGTTGGTGCTCGGTATGCTTTAGGTGGCGGCTATCAGCTTGCATCTAACCTATCTTATGGCCTCGATTTTAGTGTTGTTTGGTTAGATAAAGAAGATAGCTTTTATGCACGGGAAGAGCTCTTTTTCCAGCATGTTATAAATGAGAGAAATCAGCTGCGCTATGAATTAGGCTTTTTGCAATCGGGAGAGAGCCAGCTTCAATCTGATACGTTTTATTATAATTTTGAATACAATAGGTTCTTATATAAGAATTGGTTGAGTGCGCAAATAAAGCCTCAAATGACCCATGAAGCAGAAGATGACTACACTGGTGATTGGTCTTTAACCTTATCTTTAGTAGTACTCATGGGGCCTGAGTATTTGTATTGATATGCGTTGTGAGTGATTAGATTTGTCGAATGATAACTCGTATAATGCAGCCCATATAAATTCGTAATATCCCTCCTTTTAAGAGACCAAGTCATGAGACCGGATCAAATCCAGCCAGAGCAATACGATCAGCAACTACAAGACAAGCAAACAGCATTGTCTCAATTGATGGCGGATCTGCCTTTGCCTGAAATAGAAGTCTTTACGAGTGAGCCATCACACTATCGTATGCGGGCTGAATTTCGTATATGGCATGAGGGTGATGACTTGTATTACGCTATGTTCGATTCCGCGGACCCAAGAGTGCCGATTCGTACCGATCAATTCCTTGCGGCTTCTAAGCAAATTAACGAGCTCATGCCGCAATTATTGGATGCGGTTCGTAATGTGCCTATTTTGCGACATAAGCTTTTCCAAGTGGATTTCTTAACCACAACAACTGGCGAGGCATTGATAAGCCTGCTTTACCATAAGCCAATTGATGATGAATGGAATGCGGCGGCGGAAAAGCTAAATGCAAGTTTCCCCGTTTGTCATTTCATTGGACGTAGCCGTAAAAAAAAGCAGATCTTAACCCGTGACTTTGTGATGGAGACTCTAACGGTTCATGGCCGTAAGTACCACTACCAACAAGTAGAAAACAGCTTTACTCAGCCTAATGCGGGTATTAGTGAAAAAATGTTGGAATGGGCTTTAGATGTGACCAAAGGCGCTTCGGGTGATTTGTTGGAAATGTACTGCGGTAATGGGAATTTTTCTATTCCATTAGCACACCGTTTCGATCGAGTAATTGCCACTGAAATCTCTAAGGTATCCGTTCAGTCTGCACAGCTTAATATAGCCATCAATGGTGTGCAAAATGTTCAGGTTGTGAAGATGGCAAGTGAAGATGTGTCTGCTGCATTAAATGGCGATACTGAATTACCAAAAAATCTGCTTCAAGCTGGTGTAAATGAGCTTTCCCCGTCTGTTGTTCTAGTTGACCCTCCACGGGCAGGTCTAGATGACGCAACGATAGAATTAATCCGCAAAGTGGATTCCATTCTGTATATCTCTTGTAACCCCGAAACATTGAAGGCGAACCTAGAGTCTTTATCTAGTAGTCATGAAGTGGTTCGCTATGCGATGTTTGATCAATTCCCTTATACACACCATGTGGAGACGGGCGTGTATTTAACTAGGAAAGCATGATCTTTCATTTTTATAAATAAGGCACAGAGTCTTCCTATAAAGCTAGGTCTATAACAAGGTTTTCTATGAGTGTTACTCATTTTAAGAATGAAAGATCGGCATTAGGTTCTGGAATATTCTGTGTTAACATTAGCGCAAAATTCACCCACCCACTATAGAGAAGTCGAACGAGCCATGAGCAACAACTCACTAGACAAAAACAAAATCAAAATCTTGTTATTAGAAGGCGTTCATCAGTCTGCAATAGATACCCTTAATGACGCTGGTTATACCAACATTGAATACCACAAAACAGCACTGGCAGAAGATGAGTTAATTGAGAAAATTTCGGAAGCGCATTTTATCGGTATTCGCTCCCGCACACAGTTAACAAAGAAGGTTTTGTCTCATGCTAATAAGCTGGTGGCGATTGGGTGCTTCTGTATTGGTACTAACCAAGTAGATTTAGATGCGGCAAGTGAAAAAGGTGTGGTTGTTTTTAATGCTCCTTATTCAAATACTCGTAGTGTTGCTGAATTGGTTTTAGGTCAATTGATCTTATTGCTTCGTGGTATTCCAGCTAAAAACGCAGCTTGTCATGATGGTGGTTGGATTAAGTCAGCTGTCGGCTCCTATGAAACACGTGGTAAACGCTTGGGTATTATAGGTTACGGCAGCATAGGTACGCAGTTGAGTGTTCTAGCTGAATCACTAGGCATGGAAGTATGCTTTTATGACATAGTCACTAAGTTGCCTCTTGGTAATGCTCGCCAAATTAAGAGTTTAAAAGAGTTACTATCGACAAGTGATGTAATCAGTCTTCATGTCCCCGAAACTAATTCGACTAAGTTGATGATAGGTGAAAAAGAAGTATCGCAAATGAAGAAGGGCTCCATCTTCATTAATGCTTCCCGTGGTACAGTGGCAGATTTAGATGCTGTTGCGAATGCGATTAAATCAGGTGATCTTGGTGGGGCGGCTGTGGATGTTTTCCCAGTAGAACCAAAAGGCAACGATGAAGAGTTTGTGTCGCCATTAAAAGGTTTGAACAATGTGATTCTTACGCCTCATATCGGCGGAAGTACAATGGAAGCGCAGGAAAACATCGGTGTAGAAGTAGCTGAGAAGCTTGTTAAATACTCTGACGTGGGTACCACTATTGCTGCGGTTAACTTCCCTGAAGTTGCTCTACCTGCGCAATCAGATAATCATCGTATCTTGCATATCCATGAAAACCGCCCTGGTGTTTTATCTAGTATCAATACTATCTTCTCTGAGAATAATATTAACATTACTGGTCAATATCTTCGTACGACTGAGAAGTTAGGCTATATGGTAATGGATGTTGATGCAGAAACAGGTGAGCTTGCTCTAGAAAAAATTAAAGAAGTAGAAGGTACCGTTAAAGCGCGAGTGTTGTTCTAATTCACTTTTTTATATGAAGTATAAAAAGCCAGCGAATGCTGGCTTTTTTGTGTCTGGGATAAGTTTGTGGGTTTTATTACGCCTTAGTTATCCCTAATGTCTCGGTAATTTCTTTAATTTTTGTTGTTATATCGTCAGCCATTTTCGACATAAAGGCTTCGGACTCGTTTGCTTGTTCGCGAACTTGTACGACAGAAGCATTTAATTGTGTCATGCCAAGTTTTTGTTCTGCTGCATACCCAGTTGCTTTGTTAGCTAGGCGTGTTGATTGTTCTGATTTTTCTAGAACGTCTTGGGCCGATTGCCCTAGAGTGTGGGTTAAGTCTACTTGTTGCTCAGACGCCGTTTCAATCAAGCTGACATTCGATTTAAGTTTTAAAGTGGAGGTTGTTAGTACAGAAAAAATATTCGTTATTTCTTCAAGAGATTGTTGAGTTCTGCTCGACAAGGTTCGAACTTCAGAGGCTACTACGGCAAAGCCGCGTCCATGCTCCCCTGCTCGTGCTGCTTCTATAGCGGCATTTAAGGCGAGTAAGTTTGTTTGCTCTGAAATCTCTCTTATGCTGCTTACAATAGAAGAAGCGCTGGAGACAGATTCCTCTAAGTTGACCAGAGTTCTTTTACTGCTGCTTAGTCGGTCAAGAGTGGTTTGATTCGCCTCTGCTAGAGAGGCCGCTTGATCAACACTCAATGTCATTGCTGTATTAGTATCTGCTGCGTAATCGGCGACTTCATGGGCGCGAGTTTCTGCCTTATTCGCAAGTACTTCTATATTACTAGATAGTTCTAACGTGTGATCAAGCTGTTGCTTTGATTCAAGGCTTAATTCATGAACCTGCCCAAAAGCGCTGAGCATTTCATTTAATGACTGGGATATGTTGTTTAGTTCAATGTCACTTTTTTCTTTTTGAGCAGAAATTTGATCTAAATAGCGGTTGAGATAGTGAGCAATTTCAGAAAGTTCGTTCTTACGTTTACCAACAACAAGTCGAGAGGTGTTTTGACTTTCCACTAGATCTTTAACAGCCACATATAAATCCTTTGCGCTTTTCACAACGACTCTAGTTTGGAATATATGAACTAAAATAGTGGTGAGTATCATAAGTACGACAAAGGCAGAGAAGGCCAATAAGGTTTGTTTCTGTGTTTTTTCTGAGTTGGCTTCAATGGCTCTAGTGCCTATTTTTAATGCTTCGTCTAGTTGCCGAATTTCTTCTCTAATAGTGTCTTTTACTGTGATGGCTTGACGTAGATTCTGGATGCTTAAATCGACGTCTTTTAAGAAGCGGTTTGACCAAGTATTTAACTCATACTTAATTTCTTCAAGAGGGTCGAGCTTGCTTGTATCTTCGTCTTCCTCTGCCCAGCCAAGCAAGGATGATAAGTCATCTTCTGTTGTTGTATTTGATGTACCTTCTAAGGCAATGATAGGCAGGGAGTTAAACTTTTTAATACTTTCCTGAAAAAGTAGAATTGCTTGTTGTAAATTGGCGTAATTCTCGGGAGTTCTATGTGCTAGAAACTCGTCTTTTGATGTGCTCATATGAGCAAACTCAGAATAGAGTCTTACTTGGCTTGCAGTGTAAGGGGCTGTGGCGACAATGTCGTTGTTCGTTTGAAAGTCTGATAACTTCTGTTCTAAATCATCTAATGTTAGTAGTGTCTGGCGTTCATTGTTGTCAATAAGAGCAAAAGGGTTTCCTGATAGCTTTCCAGCCGCCCTTACATCAGATTGGAGACTGGTTTTTATTAAACCTAGTTGGTCAATGATAGGTGCTTTTATATTTTCGGGTAGGCTGTTTAATAAAGGCTCGATTTCTACTTGAATAAAATCTTGTGTTGTTTGTAGGGCAGACGCTTCCCCTGAAGCTAAATAGCTTTCAATCTGATCCTTCAAGTTAATTGAGGAATATTCCCAAACGAGTCTGTATGTTTTTCCTTGTTCGAGAGTATTTCGGAACTGCATTAAGGTCCACAATAGCAATGCGACGAGTACAGCGGCAATAACAAAGTAGCTAAAAGTGGTCGTTCTTGTGACGTAAGCAATTTTCAATTCAATAAACCCCTTTACATAAAGTTACATTACGCGATGAGAGTAGCTTGTGTTTATGTCATTTCTGTTACGAATAAAAATACTTTTTAGTCAGAGTGGAAATGTGCTGTCTTAATCTCTGGTTAAGGGCTTTTTTGTTTTTAGGGGTGGTTTGTGTGTTTGTTGTTGGTTTTTTGATCGATGCTTGGTGTTTTGCTAAGTGTCTAAAACTAAATAGGAATAAAGCTAAAATAACTACCAAAAGTTCTTGCATTGTTTCTGTAGATCCTTAATATACGCCCTCGCTGACACGGGCAGTGCTTCTACTTAGTTATTTAGTAACTAGGTGATTCAAGTAGCTGCAAGTGGTATAGCAACGCTCTTTAAAATAGATAATCAGATAATTTGTGTGGGCGCTCGCTGGAGACTTTCAAAAAAATTGAAGTCTTACACGAGAGTCAAACACGTCAATTCGCTTTATTAAGTAAGTTGGTGTTT
>NZ_JAOVZB010000002.1 GCF_025716875.1 Marinomonas sargassi
GCGATAACATCTTCACCGTCCACTTCTACCGACCAGCTACCATTCTCATCTACTGTTGCTGTATAGGTTTGGCCATTGACTTCTACTTCAATGGTATTAGTTACACCTTCCTCAATCGTCACTGTACCGGTAATAGTAACGATGCCTTCAGACTCATCAGCATTAATAATTCCATCTTCAGCAAGGCTAATACCGTCAACCTCCGCAACAATTACTTCCGTGTCCACATCTATATCAGACACATCAATAGTTGTGGTTTCAGTTGCAGTATTCCCAGCTTCATCTGTCGATGTCACTGTCACTGTAATATCGGTACCAGATTCAATAGCAGCGATAACATCTTCACCGTCCACTTCTACCGACCAGCTACCATTCTCATCTACTGTTGCTGTATAGGTTTGGCCATTGACTTCTACTTCAATGGTATTAGTTACACCTTCCTCAATCGTCACTGTACCGGTAATAGTAACGATGCCTTCAGACTCATCAGCATTAATAATTCCATCTTCAGCAAGGCTAATACCGTCAACCTCCGCAACAATTACTTCCGTGTCCACATCTATATCAGACACATCAATAGTTGTGGTTTCAGTTGCAGTATTCCCAGCTTCATCTGTCGATGTCACTGTCACTGTAATATCGGTACCAGATTCAATAGCAGCGATAACATCTTCACCGTCCACTTCTACCGACCAGCTACCATTCTCATCTACTGTTGCTGTATATGTTTGACCATTAACTTCTACTTCAATAGTATTGGTAATACCTTCCTCTACTGTCACTGTGCCAGTAATAGTGACTGTATCGTTAGCTTCTGCTGAATTAATCGTGCCATCTTCAGCGATAGCACCTAAAGCGACAGCACCTGCCACCAGAGTAATATTCGAGTTACGTGAGCTACTAGTATTATTGCTAGTAGAGTCGCTGCTGCTTGACCTAGCAAGGTTAGTAACACTAAATTCAGCATCAGACTTACCTATACGATCACTCTCAAACCCAAAGTCTGGATTTGATATATTATTATCTCTCGAAACTGAAACAATTGAGTGAAGTGAGCCATCTAGGCCATCGCCTGCTGCAGGAGCATCTTGTATTGCAGTTGGATCTTCACCAGCTAAAACAGCAAGTTGTAAATCACTAAATTCATCTATTTCATCTTTAACTTCGTATAAATCTGCAGAACTAGAGAGATTTTCTAGAAGCTCTTCGGTTATTTCTACTGATGAAGACGCGGATAACTGAAATTCCAAACCACTCAAGAAAGTGATAACTACATTACTGTTACTTTGTGTAGAAACAATTTCGGCGTAATAAACAGGATCACCTTTTGTCACAAATCGTTCTTGTCCATCAATTGATAAGACGACAACTGAACCATTCAAGTCAGAAACTGAAGCTACTTTGGAACCTAAAGTGGAAAATGGTATTTGACTATCGCTCATGATGAAACATCCTAAATTTCTGAAATCTATGAAATTTAGGATAAGGGAAGGTTAGAACCCCAACCATAGTACCTTGGTACAGTTCTAAGTTGCTTTTTGTAATACATATCAAGGTATTACAATAATCCCTTACAAAAGCAAACAAAGCCATCAGATCAACATGGATTAAATAGCTTATGTAACAAAAATAAACACAATAGTAAGTTTAGATAGATGGGTAGAGTTCTAGCTGAATTGTCTGTTCTGAACTGTTCGTAATTTTAATCTCTTTTTGAAAGTTCACACCTTCAATTAACCTTTCGCTCCATAATAAAATATTGTCATCAATGGTTGCTGGAATAGTAACCATGCCCTTTTGATTTGTCTTAACAGTATAAGCATTATCAGCCACTAGAACGTAGCCAATCATGCTATCGTGAATATTACACCCGAGAACTACAACACCAGAGTTATCAAATAACACAGGCTCAACTTCTGTACCTTTAAAAAGCTTTAGTTCAAAAGCTTTTGGGATAGAAAAGCTGTATACATGATGACGATAATTATCTAGATTAGGGAAAGTGGCATATTGCCCCTTTTGAACAATTAATACTCTTGGTAAAAAATCGGACTTAATCTGCTCCATAACAGCAATATCTGCTGGGGTTTCAACATATTCACCTGGCACCATTATTACTGCATCAGAAACAGGCAAACCATCTTGATCTACAATAGTTAACGTCACTTCAGCCAAGACGCTAAAAGATAAAAAAAAGCATACAACAGAAAATAAATAGCGCATGACATATCCTCAAATTAAATCAGAAAGATTATATTAATAGCGTTTTAAACGCTAAAGCTGGAGACTTCTCCAAGCCATAATAAGTAACCAAATTTTAACATACCATATAATAGCTCAGTATATCGAAGCACCAAGGAAAGCAATATGCGAAAGCTTATAGAAGTCATTGACTACCAAGGTACAGAAAAAGTTCACAATCATGAACATACCCAGATCGTCATTCCTCTTTCTGGCAGCATCGTCCTAGAAGTTGAAAGCCATCAGCAATTAATATCCTCTGGACAGGCCTGCTTGATTTCTGTTCAGCAAAATCACACTCATTTAGCTGAGGTAAAAAATCATTGTTTGGTACTCAACTCTCTTCCTATATGGGATAAAAAAATAGAAAGTAAACACAAGTTCATCGACTTATCTGAGCAAGTCCAAGCTTATTTACCTTTTTTATCTTGCTTACAAGATGAACCAAGTCAAAGCATAAAAGCACGCCAAGCATTAAATATGTTGGAACACTTAATCCCTATACCACAAGAAAAAATTATTTTAGCGGATACACGCTTAGAGAAAGCAAAACACCTTATCGATACCGAGTTTCAAGAACACTGGAGCCTGGAGTCCCTAGCAAATGAAGTGCATTTAAGCTCTAGCCAATTAAGTGTGTTATTCAAACGATATTTCGCCATGACACCAAAACAGTATTTATTAGAACGTAGGTTAAAAGAAGTTCGCAGTTTATTATGCACTAGTAATAAGAGCTTAGATTTCATTGCGCAAAAAGTTGGACTTAACAATGCAAGCCAACTAGTAAAGCTATTTTCAAAAAACCAAAAGGTAACACCCGGTAAATATCGAAAAATGCATCTCAATTAACAGCCCTAATACCTAATTTTGACAATTTATTTCACTTATTTATGACAACATTTTGCTTTCGAAAACAGTTACTTTATTAAAAACACGCACCGTAATTAAATGAGATAAAAATGAACATAAACCGAAAACAAGCCACAGCAATTGGCTGCCTTGCCATTTTTTTGTGGAGTACTCTGGCCCTTTTCACGACACAAGCTAACTCAGTTCCACCAATGCTACTTTTAACAATCACCTTTTCCGTCGCTAGTGTCTTATTTTTAGGGGTTTACTTATTAAAAGGTGAAGTTAAATCATCTTGGAAAAAAACACCTTTAAAAACCGTTATGACCGGAGGCCTAAGTTTCTTTTTCTATCACTACCTTTATTTCTATGCCTTCCAAAATGCTCCGCCTGTGGAAGCTGGGCTGATAGCTTACCTCTGGCCGCTATTAATTGTATTAATGGTAGGTTTTACCAAAGGAAATCACCTCCTATGGACACATTTAATCGGAGCAACTATAGCCTTTATAGGTACAGGGATAATGCTTTACAGTAAAGAAGGTGCCACAGACGTTGGATACGAAGAAACTTTCCATTGGACTGGGTACGCTGCAGCATTCGCCTGTGCATTCATTTGGTCAGGATATTCAGTCTCAAATCGTAAACACCAAGATGTGCCTTCTAGCGCTGTACTTTGGTATTGCCTAATAACAGCCTTGTTAGCAGCTATTTTCTATATATTTACTGAGGCGCAGGAATCAAGCTTTTCAGTAAAATCGATTAATTTTGATACTTGGGTAGCTATTATCGGGTTGGGGCTAGGCCCTGTTGGTATAGCTTTTTTTTGCTGGGACTTAGGAGTTAAAAAAGGCAATTTATCTTTACTTGGGGTATTAGCTTATACAACCCCAGCCATATCTACGATTTGGCTAGCACTTTTTACTAGCCTTCAATTAAGTAAGGGCCAGTGGATTGCGTGTTCAATGATTACATTAGGCGCCTTATTTGCCAGCCTAGCGACCAGCAAGAAAGCACCCAAGGCATAGTGATAATAGAGAGGTTTTTATAGCTTACCTCTAGGGAAGGTACGAACAAGTCCACTGGCTTCAGCGTATGGATAAACCTTTATTATTCGAGGCAAGTTTCGCAGCCCAATATTGAACCTATTGGCAAGAAGCTTAACAAAGAATAAAAAGTGTTTAGACTACGCCCTTCGGGTCTTTCAGAGGAATGGTCTCTCTAGATTAATAGTGGTCAAAAGTAAGAGTGATTGAAAGGTATTAACATTCCTGCTCACTCTTGTCTTGATTGATCATTCCTCTGATAAGACTGAAGCTCAGAAGACTTATTCGCACCTTCCCTAGGTATACTCTGTAAGTATGCTTCCATAGCCGCCATTCCGTTTGGTTGATCGACTTTAACTCCTAGGTCTCTCATAGTGCTGCCAAACGCATGTAACGTTCTAAATAAATTATGCTCTCGACATTGCTCACCCATTTGACCTATGCGGACAATGGGCTGTCCAAATGAGCCAGCAATTTCAACACGATATACTTCCGAAATATGCCGGCAAATTTGCTTAGCATTTAAACCATCGGGGATATTAATGCCCACCACGGAGTTTAAACGCGCAGAAGGAGGAATAAACAGAGACAGACCCAAGCCTTCAATTCCCTCTTGCAAGGCTTTTGAACAACGTAAGTGCCGAGCAAAACGGCTTTCTAATGTTTCATCACAGACTAACTTCAAAGCTTCATGAAGAGCCATAATCCCTGATACTGGTGCCGTATAGTGATAGCCATCATTATGCCAAAAGTTTGCAGCCAATTGAGCATCAAAACACCACTGGGCTGTCGGTACGGTACGAGTCTTCACAGTGTTCCAGGCTTCATCAGAAAACGCTAACAAAGATACCCCAGGGATAGAGGATAAGCCTTTCTGCCCCCCTGTGATCACCACATCCACTTGCCATTCGTCCATTTTCAAAGGCATAGTACTCAAAGTACAAACTGCATCCACAACCACCAAACAACCATAACGCTTAGCCATTTTAGAGATTTCTTCTAGAGTGTGATTAAAAACCGTATTAGAAGTCTCCCCTTGCACTAGAGTGACAACTTTAGGCTGTACCTCTTTTATTACTTTTTCAACCCTATCAGGGTCAGCAGCCTGATGCGTATCGATATCCAGCTGATGAACCTCTGCACCAACTCTTGTTGCCATTTCTGACATTCGATGACTAAAAAAGCCATTATTAATACAAAGGATTTTTTCGTTAGGTTCAAGTAAATTTGAAACGGCCATTTCCATTGCGGCCGATGCAGGTCCCGCGACCCCCAAAACCCACTTGGACTCTGTTTGAAAAACATAACGAGCCATTGACTTAACTTGATCAATCACACTCGCCATTACATCACCCAGATGATTAATAACCATAGAATTGGCTCTCGCAACACGCTCAGGAATAGGTACAGGCCCTGCCCCCATCATAAGTAAAGGTTCGTGAGGAAGAATTTCATCTAACGTTTTTACAATGGGTCGAGGAATTCCTTGAGATGATGCAGAAGTCATTTAGTACAACCTTAATAAAGCGAGAGTCAGTAACGGTTCGATAAAAAGAAACATAATTTCGAAAATATCAGGATAAAATATCGAAAATTCAAAATTTACAAAATAATATATCGAGATATTACAATATACGCTTTAAAAATAAGATAGCCTGCAAGCAAAAGAGTACAATCGACCAGATTCACTTTTTTACACCAAATATCTGACTTGCTTCTTTTCACACAAGCAGTTGTTTTTACTCTGTGAGTAAAGATGAATTATGCGATAATGACCATACACCTCTTTTTAGGAAAGACTTTATGATTACTTGTGGTATCGAGATAAAAGGCAGTGAAGTCATTCTATGTCTTCTATCGAAGCAAGATGGCTTATTTCAAATCACAGATTGTCGTCAGATTCGACACACACTGACCAATTCAGATGACAGCGAAAACGTACGTAAATTTCACTTTTTACTAAAAAAATTATTTGAAGATTATAAGGTTGAAAGAGTCGTCATTCGAGAACGACCAACCAAGGGTAAGTTTGCAGGTGGCGCAGTCGGTTTTAAAATAGAGTCCGCAATACAGCTTATTGATACCGTACAAGTAGACCTATTTAATACCACTAGAATAAAAGAAGTATTAAAAAATAACCCTATGCCTATTCCATTCAAAGCAACTGGATTAAGAGCCTTCCAAGAAAATGCATTTACGGTTGCCTATGTTGCTCTTTCCGAGAGTAATGGTTAATGCCAACAATCATTTAAAAAGGACTGGATAAACCAGTCCTTTTTAAGCCAAAGAAATAATTTAACACCGCAACCAATTTAGTGCTCATCTACTCCCCACTTTATAACATCGAACCAATATCGCACCAAAACGAGGCAGGCTAAACTTTTTTGCTTCTTGCAAAAATCACCAAAAGCACTCCCCCTAATACACCTGCTGTCGCAATAAGAAGGTGTAAAGTTACGTTTTCCCCAGCGAAAACAACACCACCAATGGTCGCTATAATGGGTACCAGCAATTGCAAAACGGCTGCTAAAGATGTCGCTAAAGATGGCAAGACAGCATACCAAAGTGCGTAGCCTATTCCTGACATTATCGCACCTGACACTAACGCTAAGATCACGCCTTCATATTGCACATTACCTAAGCTATATGGCTGAAAAAAATGAATGACTATTAAGCTCACAGCTAAAACAGGGAGCGTACGAATAAAGTTAGATGCCGTTGCGAATAAAGGAGAAGAAGATACTTTCCCACGCCATGTATATATGCCCCAAGCTATCCCCGAGAATGTCATGAGAATAAAGCCAAATAATGATGGTGAGGATAAGGTTGGCAACACCAAGTAAACAAAGCCAATAAAAGCAATGACAAGGCCTAACAGTTCCTGACGCCCTAATTTCTGTCCCATTAATACAGCAAATAAAATCATAGTCAGCTGCACAGAGCCAAACAATATTAAAGCGCCAATTCCTGTTTCTAAAGTAACGTAAGCGTAAGAGAAACCTATTGCATAAACAAAAAGCGCGAGCGCAGATATCCAGTTCCCTTCATACCAAACCTGTAATATTTTAGGTTGAGTTTGAGGCGTTTTTTGTAACATACAAAGTAAGGCTAATGTTACAGCTCCGCTAACCAAACGTAGTAAAGTAAAATTCGCAGGATCTATTAAACCGCCATCTAAAGCTAACCGACAAAGTACAGAATTTGCAGCGAAAGCAAGTAGCGACAAAAAGACCAAAGTAATCACACGTAAAGAAACTGTCATAAATTTGTTGATGAATTCAGTTAACCTGAAACCCTACCTCATTTGAGTGAATGCATTTAGCATTTAAAAAATGCCAAATAATGTGGCACCAGATTTGCAGGACTTAAGGTAACACTGATGCGCAGTTTATGGTCAGACTAAATATGGAAACTTCATGACAAATCTTTTGGTATTTACAGATTTAGACGGAACACTACTAGATCATCATACATATAGCTTTGCTCCGGCCGAGCCGGCACTATCCTCTTTAAACAAACTCTCCGTCCCTTGTGTCATTAATACAAGTAAGACATTCCACGAGCTTATAGAACTCAGAAAAAAGCTAAATCACCAAGACCCTTTTATCGTTGAAAATGGCTCTGCCGTTTATATTCCCAAAAGCCTAAGCTTGGAGATCAACGAAGAACTTGAAGATCATGGTGACTATTGGTTAAAAGCTTTTGGTCCTAAACGGGAGACTCTAGTCCATTTGAGTGACGTCTATCGCAGCCAATTCCAATTCACACGCTTTAACGATATGTCGTACCAAGACTTAATGCTAGTCACTGGGCTGGATGAAGCAACCGCTAAGTTAGCTCTCATGCGTGAGTTCACTGAGCCAATGCTATGGAAAGACACTGATTCAGCTCTAGACCAACTTAGGAATGAGCTTTCCCCACACGACATTCAGATACAAAAAGGTGGGCGCTTTTCTCACTTAATGGGAAAAAACTGTGACAAAGCCAATGCCATGCTCTGGCTAAAATCGGTTTATGAACAGTCAGGAGATATAACAACCATAGCACTGGGTGACGGCGAAAATGACCTAGGTATGTTAAGTAAAGCTGACATTCCTGTTGTTATTCGGTCACCGTCTCATACACCACCTGTTGTTCCCGAGAGAAAGGACGCATGGCTAACAGATGATTATGGGCCTGCAGGCTGGACTCAAGCAATAAATAAAGCATTAGTTCAACTAAAACTGATTTAACAAAGATTTTTAATTTTTAAAGCAACAAGAATAAAAACATATACCAATTTATTAGGAGAATACCAATGGGTGACTTTCATCAAAATGGCATAATCACAACGCTTCACAATCTGGCACAAAGGCCACTAGAAGAGATGGAGAAAGAGTTGTGTGAGTTTGCTAAAACACGACCTATGTCTCTTATTCTTCCTTGTCTGTATTCTGAATTAGAAACAGATGCTATGCCCAACATCATCAAACACCTGAAAGAAGTCCCATACATTTCTGAGATCATCATTGGTCTTGATAGAGCAACAGAAGAACAATATAAGCACGCACTGGAGTTTTTCAGTGTTTTGCCACAGAACTATAAAGTCTTGTGGAATGATGGCCCTCGTTTACGTGCGATTGATAAGGTACTAAAAGAAGAGCGCCTCTCTCCTTCTGACCCAGGTAAAGGTCGAAACGTATGGTTCTGTATGGGCTATAACCTTGCCGCAGGCAAAGCAGAATCTATTGCCATGCATGACTGTGACATTGTGACCTATGATAGAGAACTTTTAGCACGCCTCATTTACCCTGTTGCCAACCCCAATTTTAGCTACGAGTTCTGTAAAGGCTTCTACGCCAGAGCAGCCAATGGCAAGATGAATGGCCGAGTTAGTCGATTACTCGTCACGCCATTACTTCAGTCATTGAAAAAAGTATTTGGTCATCTAGACTACTTAGACTACCTCGACAGCTATCGCTACCCTCTCGCGGGCGAGTTCTCTTTCCGCCGAGATGTGATGACAGATTTACGTATCCCTAGTGATTGGGGATTAGAGATTGGTGTACTTAGTGAGATGTACCGTAACTACTCAACCAATCAAATTTGTCAGGTTGATATTGCCGATATTTATGACCACAAACACCAAGACCTTTCTAAAGATAATGATGACGGTGGTCTATCGAAGATGTCTATCGATATCACTAAAGCAATATTTAGAAAGCTTGCGACAAATGGTACGGTACTTAACCAAGAAACCTTCCGTACAGTGAAAGCTACCTACTACCGAGTAGCGTTAGACTTTATAGAAACTTATCGTAACGATGCTGAAATCAACGGTTTAAAACTGGATACCCATTCAGAAGAACAGGCCGTTGAACTATTCGCAAGCAACATTATGAAAGCGGGTAATCAATTCCTAGAAAAACCGATGGAAACTCCTTTCATCCCAAGTTGGAAGCGTGTCACCAGCGCATTCCCAGATGTAATGTCTCAATTAGCTGAAGCCGTTGAGCTGGACATGGCGGAATTTGGCAAGAAGTAAAGATACTTTATAGACAGCCCTATTCTTGTGTATATTTTATAGTAACTAGGCAGGTAAACATGGAAAACGCTTCTCTTTCGTTCTTAGAACAAAGACTCATTGCTCATTTGCAAGTAATCTATCCAAATTTAGACACCATTAATCTTGCCCAGAGATGTTTAGCTGCCTTCCATTTGGACCCAAAAACGGAGTCTCCTCCGCCAAACAGCAATATCTGGGATCAGTCAGACATTATGCTGATCACCTACGCTGACTCTTTGCGAGACCAAGATGAAGCTCCGCTAGAGACGCTTCATAAGTTCGTTAAAAGCAAATTATCTGAAAGCATTTCAGCTGTGCATTTACTGCCATTCTTCCCGTACAGTTCGGATGATGGCTTTAGTGTGATGGACTACACCACGGTTAATCCGTCTTGCGGTAATTGGGATCATGTTTCCAACCTTGCGCAAGACTTTAAAGTAATGGGGGATTTAGTTATCAACCATTGCTCAAGTCGAAGCCTGTGGTTTGAAAATTACAAAGCAGGCGTTCATCCTGGGGCTAACTTTTTCTATGAAGCAGACCCTAATTCCGACTTGAGTGCTGTTGTACGCCCGCGAACCTCTCCTCTATTACGCGAAGTACAAACAGCAAATGGTGAAAAACATGTTTGGTGTACTTTTAGCCACGATCAGGTAGACCTCAACTTCGAACAACCGGAAGTGCTGCTGGAAATACTCGGCATCATCAGACTTTACCTTGAAAAAGGCATTCGCTGGTTCCGCTTGGATGCGGTTGCCTTTTTGTGGAAAGTGCCAGGTACAAGCTCTATTAACTTGCCACAAACACACGAAATTATTCGTTTGTTACGTCTGATGATTGAACATTATGCACCGGATTCTGTGATTATCACGGAAACCAACATCCCGAACCAAGAAAACCTTACTTATTTCGGTAACGGTAACGAAGCACACCTCATCTACAATTTCTCATTGCCGCCTCTGTTGATCAACAGCTTGGTAACGGGTAATAGTAGCCACTTAAAACAATGGCTGATGAGCATGCCACCAGCGCAACAAGGTACAACCTATCTTAACTTTGTGGCCTCCCATGACGGTATTGGTTTACGCCCTACTGAAGGACTACTTTCAGAGTGGGAATTAGAAACTTTAATCAATACCATGAAGCGTTTTGGGGGCAAAATCAGCTCTCGAACAACATTGGAAGGTGTTGCGAAACCTTACGAAATTAACATTAGTCTATGGAATGCCATGGCGGGTACCGCTCACCAAGGGCCAGACCAATGGCAATTTGCTCGCTTCTTTAGTGCGGCGGGGGTCATGATGGCACTGGAAGGTGTACCAGCAATCTACATCCATAGTTTATTCGGTACAGAAAATGATTTAGAACGTGTTGATAACACAGGACACTACCGTTCTATTAACCGACATATCTGGGAGATGGATGAGCTTAATCACGAACTAGAAAGTCCGACACATCATAAGAAAGTGTTTGAGAGTATTTCGAAGTTAGCAAAAATTCGTCGAGCTCAGCCGGCATTCCATCCAAATGCGACACAATATACTCTGCATATGGGTGAACATTTATTTGCTTTCTGGCGCCAGAGCTTGGATAGAAAACAAAGTTTATTCGCTATCTATAACATGACAGACCAACCTCAAGACTTTAACCTCTTCGAGCTTAATCTCATTGCGACAGATGAATGGGTGGATCTCATTAGCGACACAGTATATGAAGACCACTTGAGCAAAGCGGTATTAATGCCTTACCAATTTGTTTGGTTAACCAATCGAAGCGGAGCAAACCGTTAAAACTTTCTTTTGATATTAAAAAACGCGACCTCTAAGTCGCGTTTTTTTATGCTATTTGCAAAGTACCAATCAAATAGCTCAATGCCCGACTGTCTTTGAAAATATATTCATTACCACCACACCTGCAATAATTAATGACATTCCAATACAAGCGGCTAAGTCGAGCTTCTCATTCGCAAACAAGTACCCAAATATAGAAACCAATACTATGCCAAGCCCTGCCCAGATAGCGTATGCCACACCTGTTGGGATCGTCCGCATCACCACACTTAATAGGTAAAAAGAGATGACGTAGCCTACAACAGATAGCACACTTGGGCCTAACTTTGTAAATGAATCCGACGCTTTAAGTGCCGTGGTGGCGATCACTTCCGACAATATCGCTAGCAATAACAGGGCATAGGCCACTTTACTCTCCTTAACTTAAGTTCTCATCAAGCTCTTCGGCTAAAAAGCCACCTGTTTGGTGGGCCCATAAAGCCGAATAAATACCTGCTTGCTGGATGAGTTCCTCATGACTGCCTACTTCAACTATTTGCCCTTTATCCAATACAATTAAACGGTCCATCGCCGCAATCGTAGATAACCTATGGGCAATCGCAATAACCGTTTTGCCTTCCATCAGCTTATAGAGGCTATCTTGAATCGCAGCTTCCACTTCAGAGTCTAATGCAGAAGTTGCTTCATCGAGAATTAATAACGGAGCATCTTTAAGCAAGACCCTAGCAATCGCGATACGCTGTCGCTGCCCGCCTGATAGCTTAATACCTCGCTCGCCGACCATAGCATCATAGCCAACATTGCCAAATGGATCAGTTAAGGTTTGAATAAACTCATGCGCCTCAGCCTTCTTCGCCGCAGCAATCATTTCTTCTTCTGTAGCATCTGGACGACCATAAAGTAGGTTCTCGCGCACGGTACGATGTAGTAAGGAAGTATCTTGCGTCACCATACCTATTTGCGAGCGGAGGGAATCCTGCTGAACAGCGCTTATATCTTGCCCGTCTATAGAGATCTTCCCCGATTCCACATCATGGAAACGCATTAGCAAATTCACTATGGTTGATTTACCTGCACCAGATCGTCCCACTAAGCCTACTTTTTCACCCGCTTGGATGGATAAGACTAGGTTTTCAATCACCTTGCTATCTTGTTTGCCGTAGTGAAAGTTCACAGCATCATAATGAATGCTGCCGTTCGTCACTGTTAGCGCTTTGGCATTCGCTTTATCTTGAATCTCAATAGGTTGTGATAGGGTTTTCATACCATCATTAACCATACCTATATTTTCAAACAGCGCACTGATCTCCCACATAATCCATTGGGACATACCGTTCAAACGCAAGGCAAGACTAACCGCTATAGCAATCGCGCCAACACTCACCACGCTGTCCGTCCACAACCAAATAGACAAAGCCGCAATAACAAAAGCCAGAACATAGTTACAGGTTTGCACTCCCACACTCAAAAACGTCACCAGACGCATTTGTGTGTAAACAGTTTTAAGAAAACCATCCATGCCTTCTTTAGCGTATTCGGTTTCGCGTTGATGATGAGAAAAAAGCTTTACCGTTGAGATATTGCTATAACTATCAACGACTCGACCTGTCATGGTGGAACGCGCATCAGCCTGCTCTGCCGAAACCTTCTTCAGTTTTGGCACGAAATAAAGCTGCAAACCAATATAACAGGCTAACCATCCCAACATAGGGAGCATTAATCGGTAATCTGCATT
This sequence comes from Marinomonas sargassi, assembly GCF_025716875.1. Taxonomy (GTDB): domain Bacteria; phylum Pseudomonadota; class Gammaproteobacteria; order Pseudomonadales; family Marinomonadaceae; genus Marinomonas; species Marinomonas sargassi. The sequence goes on from NZ_JAOVZB010000002.1 coordinate 13,204, forward strand.
TGCAATCAGCACCAACATTGAAATGAAATACACGGCGATATACATCAGCACATCGAGCAATTTCATAACAGTTTCTCTAAGTGCCAAGGACGTTTGCATGACTTTAGTAGAAATACGCCCAGCGAACTCATCTTGGAAGAAAGACATGCTTTGACGCAGAATATAATGATGTGAAAGCCAGCGAACTCTCATTGGGTAATTACCCAGCAGAGTCTGATGAATAATCGCAGAATGTATAAAGGTTAATGCAGGCATAGCCACCAGCACCATTAAAGACATCATTACAAGGTGCCAGCCCTCATCTGCAAAAAAGGTATCTGGGTCTTTATTAACGAGCCAATCCACCAGCTGCCCCATAAAGCTAAACAGAGTCACCTCTAAAATAGCCAACAAGGCAGTGGATAAAGACATAAAGAAAAGAGGAACCTCGACTCCTTTTGAAAAGTGGCGACAAAAGGCAAACAAGGTTTTAGGTGTTTGAGTTACCTCGACCTCAGGAAAAGCAGAAATCCACTTTTCAAAAAAACGTAACATAATCTTCCTTAGCAAGCGCTGTTTTGAGCTATTTGAAATAAACTAACGCGTCAAAATAAAAATAGAATGAATAACAAAGCAAAATTGAAACACGTTATAAAATTTAACACCAGACAATATGGTGCAACTTACTATTTCCTTTTTGATTACTTGCCCTAGGGTTTCATACTGTTTACTCGATTCAGCCAACCTTCCTTAAATACATAAAATAGGAAGTGAGATATAATTTCGCCATATAAGGTTACATAGCCAAATAACCTTTCCTTTTAATGTAAGAGACCTCATGAAACTCAGTTTACCCATCATTTTAGTTCTTGGTTTGCTTTCCGGCTTAACCCCTATGGCAATCGACGCTTACTTGCCTAGCATCCCCACCATATCTCGCGATTTAGACACCAGTATTGATTTGGTACAAATGACCGTCAGTATGTACCTAGTAGTCTTTGCTTTATTGCAGATTTTGTTTGGACCTATTTCCGATGCATTAGGCCGAAAAAGAGTGGTGATAGGCGGTCTTGGTGGATACGCTGTTGGTAGCTTAGTCTGCGCCCTTGCTTTCAACTATGAAATGCTTCTCGCTGGCCGCGCATTGCAAGCCCTTGGCGGTGCCGCTGTTGCTGTATGCGTACCTGCATTGGTTAAGGACAGCATGTCTATTACTCAATTCGCTAAAGCCATGTCTTTAATCATGCTTGTGATGGCAATCTCCCCCTTAGCTGCGCCAATAATTGGTGGTGCCATTCTGACTTTTTCTGATTGGCATTATATTTTCATATTTTTAAGCGTATTAGCGCTTATTGGTATGTTCCTTTTTGCCATAACCATTCCAGAAACATTACCAGTCGAAAAACGCACTGCCTTTTCATTTGGTTCAGCTCTTAAAAACTATTATTCGCTATTAAAAAATAAATCTATTCTTGGCTACTTAAGCGCATCGGCATTTTATTTCGCAGGAATGATGAGTTTTATTACCGGTTCTGCTTTTGTTTATATTGAGCTGTACGGTGTTGACCCTGCTTATTATGGCTTTCTTGTTGGGTTAAATGTCATTGCTTTGATGATCGCATCTGCAATTAATAGCCGTTATGTAGAAAGGCTAGGCACGCAAATACTTTCTAAATACACCAGTTATATTGCCCTTATTGCTTCTGTAGCCATGATTATTTTATGTTTTATGGAACGGCCTGCTTTGGAGTTAATCATCATAACAAGTGTTTTATTCATTGGGCCTATGGGAATATTAGGTAGTGGTTTTATGGCTGGTGCATTAAGAAATGCAGGTAACAATAATGGCAGTGTTACCGCTCTAGCAGGTGCATCTCGGTTTGCTTTTGGCGCCTTGGGAGGGACAGTTGTAAGCTTGCTCCATAACGGTTCATTTACTCCTATGCTTGGAACCATCGCCACCTGTGGCATAATTTCTTTTATTATTTATAAAATAACGTCTCACTACCAAGGTGTCACAACCGATGAAGAGTCGTTATAACATTTACTCAATCCTCATCTAATGGAGACTTCATGTTAAACAGTCAAACACTTATTGATACGCTAAAACAAAACCCAACAAGCGTTCAGTTTAAAGACGTTATTAGTGTTATTGAAAACGAATACGAGTTCACGCCGACCTCATTCACAAACGGCAACCAAGCGAATGCAGCCAATGAAAACAATGGCTCTTGTAAGATATTTTCTTTTGCTGCTGTCCATCAATTAGCTGAAAGCGAAACGCTGCAATTATTTGGCGACTTTTACCGTGTTGACGTACTGCAAAACCCTGAAGCAAGCGACCATCAAAATATCCGTCAATTTATGATTCATGGCTGGTCCGGTATTAAATTTGAGTCCATTGCCCTAACACCTAAAAGCTAAACTTAGATTTACGTAATGGGCCACCTAACCCATTACGTGCTTTTCCTTACTGAGCACCCACGCTCACCAAGCCAAAAACAGGTTAACGGTTGTATTTGACTAACACTAAGTGAGATAGTGTCTCTTTCTAGGGCATGAGGTAAGTATGGAATTAGTTGTATTTGATTTAGATGGCACCTTACTTAATAGGCACCAACGCCTTTCCGATTTCACCATTGAAACCTTAGAACGTATGAAGTCTGCTGGCGTCATGTATACGTTAGCAACAGGCCGAACTCACTTCGCCGCTGCGCCCTGCATTCAAGGGCACGATTTCTCAAACTGGCAAATATTCAAAAATGGCGTTGAATGGTGGCACCCAACAGAAAAACAGTACCGTCACCAACACTTACTTTCCCAAGATAATATCGCTTGTCTTCTTTCAACATTTGAAGAAAACAATGTAACACCTTTTGTTTTTTACTTAGACGAAGATGGTACCCACAAAGTCTATCATGCACCATTAAGTGGTCCCCTAAGCGACCATATTGCGAACGAATTAGGGTCTCACAAAAACATGAGTCTTTACCCTTTAACAGAATTGCCAGATCAAACTAGGATCACCAATATCAGCGCGATGGGGGAGCCTGGGGTAATTAACAATATTGTTAGTGAAAGCCATAACCATGACCACCTTACTGCTTACTCTGGTGGCGGCATATATCACCCTAATGCCTACTGGCTAGACATACACCATAGTAATGTGGACAAAGGCTCAGCATTAATGGAACTAAAACAAGAAATGGGTGCCAATACTATGTTGGTGTTTGGAGATGGCGATAATGATTTATCCATGTTTTCGATTGCTGATGAGGCTTTTGCTATGGAAAATGCTGCCAAGCACGTAAAAGAAGCCGCCACAGAAATCATAGGTCATCATGATGAAGATGGGGTGGCCAAGTACTTAAGAAAAAGATATAACCTGTGAGCTTGAATTATCAGAACAATCCCCCATATTATATCTATGGGTAAAAAAACAGAAAAAAGACTTTACCCAACCCTCGTAATAAAACATGATGGTTAATAAGAATAATTAGTTTGGAGAAATACCATGGTTGAATTTATTTTATTCGTAGCAGCCTGTGCTGCCATTGCTTTCTTGGTAAAGAATATCCAGAACAACCTAATGCAACCCAAAACAAAGCTTCAACCGATCAAGATTGACCGTAAAGAAAAGCGTCGTCATCCTGCTCGTAAACATCAAGACTAAGCTAAGACTTTTACAATTTTATTAAAAGCCAGATTAAGTTCTACTTAATCTGGCTTTTTGCTCTGTATACCATATTCCTTCAATTTGACCGCAATTGTACTATGACTGACGCCAACCGCTTTAGCTAGGCGTCGTGAACTTGGGAAATCCACATACATTTTCCTCAATAAAGCCGATTCCCAGTGCTTAACCGTCGACTCTAAAGAGTTGTTTATCAAGCTAATTGGGATAGCGGCTTCCATGCTTGGAAAATCAATATCCTCTGCTTCCAAGTGGCTATGCGTTTTGGTTAATAGTAGCTGCGTACAAATATTCTCAAGTTCGCTAAGATTTCCAGGCCAATCATACAAAGACAATTTAAGTTTGGCCTTCTCCGAAACACTGGGAGTAGGAATACCGTGTCGTGTAGAAAGCTCTGAAAGTGTACTTTCTAGTAATCCAGCGATATCTTCCTTTCTATCTCTTAATGAAGGAATCGACAAAGACAATTTCGATAAAGAAAAATATAACGCTTTACTAAAACCACACCCTTCTAGAATTTGGGCGGTATTCAAAGACGTTAAGCCTATTATTCGGGCTTTATTTTGAACAGTATCAAAATTTTCATTAGGCTCATCACTATGAGCAAGTTTATCTAAGAGCCATGCTTGTACTGAAGGTCGAAGTTGCTGAATATCTTCAATAACCAGCCAATCGGACGACGAATAAAGTGCATCAATATTCTCAAGAGTAATGTCTTTAGCATGATGAGTAACCAGCACGGGGGTATCGCACTGTTGCTGCTCCCAATAGTCAAACATCACTTTAGAAAGACGCTTTTTACCTACCCCAAATTCCCCTTGAATCAAGACTGGGAAGTCTAATGAGCAGAAGGCTTCGGCATCAGACAAGACACGTTGCATAGCAGCACTTTTCACTTCATTCTCGCTAAAAACATTCTTGAGGCTAGTTGCTAAAGCATTGCGAGAAGCTAATGGGTGATGATCTATTTCTCGATCAAATCGGCCCGCTTCTGTTTTCACATAGACAGCAGAGGCTACTGGCTTTTTAACTCCCTCCTCATCAGCGGCTAAAATTGGATTAATTTCAAGCAATAGCTTTTGATTAGCAATGCGGACGTATTTTTTTACGCTTTTCTGAGGCCTACTCCACATGCCTTTTGAGGTATTCAGGCTTTTAACCAACTGTGAAAAAGGCACATGTAGAAAATCAGCCCCAGTTACCTTAAAAGCCGCTTCAGCCTTTCTGGTCATCATGGTGATATTGCCTTTTAAGTCCACCAGAATTGCCCCATCTGGCAGCGCTTCTAGCAAACTATACAAAGAGCTGTGCTCTTGCTCAAAAGGTGTGAACATTACTGTTCTAACATCTTTCACGCTCTCTAATCGACGTATATCGGCCAGCAGCTTTTGTAAGGTTGGAAAAGGAATATCGCTGAACCCGCAATAAATACAGCGTCGATTACTATCAATTTCTATGAGTCGTATATCAATATGAGAAGAAACTAAGAGGCTGAGAATTTCACTCACCATGCCTATTCTATCTTCACACTGTATTTCTAATCTCATCTTGATTCCTAAATAAGCTAAAACGACTTAAGCCAAAATTTACTTGGCGCCATTCAATAATAAAACATCTTTATGGGGCGCAAAGGTTTCATACAAGGGCAAAACAGCGGCACCTAATACACTGGCGGCATGGGCTGTTTGCGCAATATGAATGGGAGGTACAGGCAATAAACTATGGGACTTTTGAGTGACTTCAATATGATGAATAAGAGACGTCATTACGACTGAGGGTAAACGCCCTCCTATCAGAATAGCTTCAGCATCATACAAGGCAATCACTGAGGCCAAAGCTGGCTGTACTTCTTGCGCAACTTCGCCAGCCCATTGATCAATCAACTGCTGATTCTTTTCTTCCTGCCATGCTTGCTCATTGATAGGAAAAGCTTGCTGATTAACAATAAAATATCGTCTTAAAGAAGATAAAGATAAGGCTTCAAGCACCCACTTTCCATGTTTTCCTGTGGCAGAAGGAATAAGGCCAAAACTTCCTGCTTTTCCTGTCGCCCCAAAATAACATTCACCATTCGCCACAAAGCTACCGCCACACGCCGTACTCACAAACAGATAAAAGAAGTGTTTTGGTGCTGCTGTTCCAGCTAAGAGCAATTCATAATTCACCGCGGCTACAGAGTCTAGCTCGCTATAGCAACGCAACCCAGTGAACTCAGCCAACCACTCTTCAAATGCATTCGAAGTCCAATATTCGAGAGCGAGCTGTAAACTCGAGAGGTCACTTCTCTGATTTATGTCAGTCACTAAGCTCTCTAGCCAGCCATGCATATAATCTGGTCGGGCTAGCCCTATACCTTCCACCTTACACCAATCTGAGCCAAGAGTTTGTTGAACTTCTGCTATTAAATCCTGTGCTACTTGCTTAGCAACGATTTCCGTGGGAAAAGATACTTCACGCTCAAGTTGTAAAACACAAGCACCGCTAAAGTCGATTAAAGCAGCGCTAATATGATCTCTATCTAGATTAATACCTAGTCCATATGCTCCTTGCTCATTAATCTTCAGTTTAATAGAAGGCTGCCCACGTCGCCCCGAGACCTTACCTGCTAAACTAAGTAACTGCCGTTCCAATAAAGATGAAGTAATAACAGATATGGTTTGCGCGCTCAGCCCTGTCTGCTTGGCTAAATTAGCCCTAGAGATATCGGGAAACTGACGAACTAAATGAAGAATCACCCGCTCATTGTAAATACGACTTTGTTCAGCGGTACTTCCAAAGGATTTCATCCTATTTTTGCCCTCGTTGAAAACCATTTACTAAAATACAAATTAATAAAGCTAATTGATTTAATCACATACAGTATTCAAACTCGATAGGCTTAATTAGCATTCGCATAGCTCGAAGCTTATCATTCAATTTTTTAGCAAAATACTGTATTATACAGCCCCTAGTTTATAGGTCGGAGCCTCCCCCTCAATGCAATTAGACAAAATTGATCTTAACTTACTTCGTTATTTAGACGCCTTGTTAAGAGAGCAAAATGTCACTCACGCTGCTAACCAGCTGGGTATTACCCAACCCGCAATGAGTAATGGATTACGACGTCTGCGTGATTTATTCCACGACCCTCTTCTTGTTAGAACCAGTGAAGGCATGATGCCTACCGCACTTTCAATACAGCTGCAGCCGAGAGTGCGAAACATTCTCCAGTCTATTGATGAAGTTTTACACCTAGGTCAAAGTTTTGAAGCAGCGTCAAGCTCCCGTGTTTTTCGAATCATGGCCAGCGACTACGCTGAAGCAACACTCATTCCACCGCTTATGGAAAAGCTCCAGAATGAAGCACCAAGCGTTATTTTAGACGTGATGAATCCCAGTGATGTGAGCTTCCATGATGTAGAAAAAGGCAAGGTAGATTTGGTCATCAACCGCTTTGATACCCTGCCACAATCTTTTCATCAAAAGTCTGTTTGGGTTGACCATTTCTCTTGTCTAGTACCAGCGGATTCTGACCTTGCAGAACAATTTACCTTAGAAGACTACCTAAACGGTCGACATGTTTGGGTTAGTAAAACAGGCTTTGGCGTGGGTGTAGGAATACAACCAGAGGAAGTTCAGAAATTAGGCTGGGTAGACAGTGCTCTTGCTGACATGGGCCACAAGCGAAATATTCGCCTCTTTACCAGAAACTATAATGTCGCCATGCGTGCTACCGAGCAACTAGGTCTTATTGCCACTCTACCATCTCTGGCAACAAGACTGCTAAAAGACAGTAGTAATGTAATTGTGGTACCACCACCATTTGACATTCCACCAGTGGAATTAAAGATGCTATGGAGTCCTCTATTACAACATGACCCCGGCCATATTTGGCTAAGATCGACCATTGCCGGCTGCGCAAGAACCATTGCCGAAAATAACGATCTATAGATACACGAGCAATTTTAGACATAAAAAAACGAGCTACAGGCTCGTTTTTTTATTCAGAAATTCCACTTCCGCTTAGCTACTCATATTAAACTCTTTAGCACTGGAAACGGAGACGTCTAAATCTTTTATTAGTCCATCATCCAAACGGTAACACCAGCCATGAACATGTAGCTCTTGCTCTTTACGCCATGCATTTTGCACTATGCTACTGCGGCATACATTGGACACCTGCTCAACCACATTTAATTCACACATACGGTCAAAACGCTCTACTGAGTCTTCTATACCATCAATTTCATGCTCATGGAGACGGTAGACGTCCTTGATATGTCCCAACCAGTTATCGATCAGCCCATGGCTCTCCTCTCCCATAGCCGCTTTAATACCACCGCAGCCATAATGTCCCACCACCATAATATGCTTCACCTTAAGCACATCCACAGCAAATTGAATAACAGATAAGCAATTCAAATCCGTATGCACAACCACATTAGCAATATTACGGTGAACAAACACCTCACCGGGTAAAAGGTCAATAATTTGGTTTGCGGGCACTCGACTGTCTGAACAACCGATCCATAAATACTCAGGTTTTTGCTGTTTAGATAAAGTAGAAAAAAAATCTGGATCTTCTTCTGTTACCTTTGCTGCCCATTCTCTGTTCTTTTCAAAAAGTTCATCTAAGTTCTTAGACACTTTCTACTCCTGTCATTTTACGGTACCAACGGAGCTTTACATCCGCAGTAAGGTCAATAGAGGTAAGTTGCTTAACCGCTTCACGCCCTTCAAAGGAAGCTTTATGAATATGGGGCGTCATAACTAATAAGTTTTGTATTTCTTGTTGCGAGGCTAAGCTAAATTGATAGGTTTCGACTTGTTCACAAAGTAACTCAAAGCCCTCAATGCCATCAGCATAGGTTGGCTTATACTCATGAACACTAGGGTATAAGATTCTTCTCAACTCAATAAGGTGTTCTGCGCCTGACTCTACTAACAGTAGAAGGCCATTAGCACTTAACACCCTAGCAAATTCTTTAAATACAGGAAAACCAAACAAACACAATACGGCATCAAATCGTTCATTCGGCATAGGTAAACTGGCATTACTACCGACAATCCAGCTGGCGGTTTTATCTCGTTTACTGGCAGCAGTAACAGCCCACTTTGAAATATCTAAGCCAATCCTTTCATTAACAATGCCTTGTATTTGAAAGAGCTCACCTAGTTTATCCAAATAGTAGCCCTCTCCACAGCCTGCATCGAGTATCCGCGGAGAGTCACCCAAGGCATCTTCTGGATAAGAAGAAAAAATCGCTTCAACAACAGAGTAATAATACCCCTGATTTAGAAAGCTCTGACGGGCATTTACCATTAACTTATTATCGCCAGGGTCTTTTGAACGCTTATTTTGAACAGGCAAAAGATTTACATAACCTGTTTTTGCGAGATCAAATGTATGGCCGTTCTTACATTTAAGGCTAGCCGCATCTCGACTCAGAGGTTCTGAGTCAATCGGACAAGAAAGGTTTTCTAACGTTAGCACACAGTATCCAGAGTTTATTCGTTATCATTCAATGGGCAAGAATACCCTAATAAACAATAACAAACATCTGTTAGCCTTAATCTAAGGTAAGCATCATGCCAATATTTTGATCATTAAATATATCGGTGTGATTAAAACCATCACTTTTAATAAAGGCATCACGCTCAATAAAGGCATTTTGCTTTAAATAAGATACAAAATCATCACTACTTAGGGGTTTAGAAAAATGGTAACCCTGTACATCAAGGCAGTCGTAACTATTTAGAATGTCTGCTTGAAAAGAGTTCTCAACACCTTCAGCAATAATGTCTAGATGTAAGCTTTTTGCCATCGCAATGGTTGCTTTAACAATAGCGTCATTATCACTATCTAAACCTAAATCATTAATAAAGGAGCGATCTATTTTGAGGGCTTGAATGGGGAATTTTTTAAGATAAGCAAGAGAGGAATAACCAGTACCAAAATCATCAATAGAAAGGGTTAAACCCAATTCCCGAAAACCATGTAGTTTCTCGATCGACTTTTGGGCATCTGCCATCAACATACTTTCAGTCAGTTCCAGCTCTAAATACTGGGGGTCAACATCCGTTTCCTCAAGTATATCTCTTACCATATCCACTAAATCGGCTTGCATAAACTGCCGACTAGAAAGATTGACGGAGACTTTAATCGGAGGATAACCAGCCTCTCGCCACTCTTTAAGCTGTAGACAAGCCTTACGTATCACCCATCTGCCAAGAGGTAAGATCAAACCGCTTTCTTCTGCCAGAGGTATAAACTGATCAGGGCTGACCATGCCAAAGTCAGGGTGTATCCAGCGGATCAGTGCTTCAGCGCCAACCACGGTTTCTTCTGGCAAACGGATTTTTGGTTGATAGTGTAAAACGAACTCTTCTTGATCTATCGCCTTCCTCAGGCAACGTCCGAGAGTTAAGTGGACATTGATATTTTCAGCCATGTGCTCTTCATAAACCACTTTCATGTTATGACCAATTGACTTGGCGTGGTACATGGCAGCATTAGCACTTTTCAATAAGCCATCAACATCTTTAGCATGTTGCGGATAGCTAGCTATACCAATAGTAGAGGTAATTATCATTTCCATATTAGCAACAGAATAAGTGTCATCCGCATTACTCATAACCTTTTCTGCAATAAGAGTAAGCTCTTCTGTGCTATTTAAGTTATCCAAAACAACAACAAATTCATCACTTCCCATGTGATACAAGCAAGCATTGGATGGTAAGGTAACTTTCATCCTGTCTGCGACTCTCTGAATAAGTTCGTCACCGACTTGATAGCCGAAATTATCATTAATAACTTTAAAGCTATCCAGGTTCAAATATAGAACACCAAAATCTCGCTGGTACTTGTGCGCTGTGGCAAGGGTATTTTCTAATTGCTCGTTCAACAGATTTTTATTGGGTAAATTTGTTAGTTTGTCGTAATTCGTTAAACGATATAGAGCGCCCTCATGATTTCGTTCTTGCTGAATATCGTGGGTAAGTAAATAAATGTAGTTCGATGACTTATCGAGAGAAGTTTCCGCTTTATGCCAGCGTACACCTCGGCGGGTCGATAGCCTAATTTCCTGACTAAATCCAGAATATTGTGTCGCACCTTGGATAAAACTATTAGCCGAGCCCGACATAGCAAAGAGGTCACGAATATTCCGAATAGAACCAAATATTTCGGAAAAGTGCTCACTTGCGGTGATAAATCTTCCATCTAGCGTAAATATGGCAGCAGATAAGCTTTTAAATTGAGTTAATGGATCAAAGACTGAAGAGAAAGTGAATGGATGAGAAGCATCCATCTGGCCAGATTGTATTGGGTGAGCTTGTATAGATAAAGCTTTACGGTTGTCGTCTAACAAAGTGACTGTGCCAACCATATTATAAAATAAGCCATTCTTAGAAAAGCAAGGCGATTTTAAAGCCACAAGTTCTCCTTCCACGTAACCGTCTAAGTCACAAGAACAAGAGTCTTTAAATTGCAGATCAATAACTCGCACACCCGTTCCGATATCACTCAAAGAATGGGATAGCAGCTCTTCCGCAGCGCCATTACACCAAGGGACACTTGCATCTTCCAAGTCAAGAATCCACGAAGCTAATGAACTATTATGATGAGACAACCTAGTTAAACTCGCCATTTACATTAAATACTACATACTTCAATTAAGTTAATTAGCTTTAGCCATCTACTCACCATGTATCTGGCACTATAAAGAGAACGGTGTTTATTTGATCGTTATCATGCCAAAGCGCAAAGTGGCTAGGACGACAATCTTCGTTAATAATGCGGATAAAACTGTAAACCGACTGTAACGAAATGTAAATAGCAGAATTCAACTCATTTTCCATGGCCATCCAATGGGGCTTTTCAAGCAATTTCATATACGAAAAATTCCCTGTAATAGACGGGAAGTCAGATGCCCTGACCCAATATCCAACATCATAATTCCTACCATTTATTTCAGTTATATTATTTTCGTCTAGCGCATAATATAAACGACCAAAAATTAATAAATGTGGCTGTATCTCTTGCTCACCTACTAAGTGATGGCGTGTTTTTCGCCCCTCTTCTGTATTCAAAATCTCAAGCTGATGCTCTCTCGCCCTAGTCTCTTTTTTCAATAGGCTGTCATTTTTATTAGGCCCCACCCAATGATGAGGTGCTAAATCTTTACGCTCCAGATAAAACTTTATGGCGATTTCAAACTGATGCAGCTGTCCATCAGGAGTCTTCACAACCATATCCACTTCACCTAGCGTTCGTGTGTCATTGGCTATTTGTATGTGCTCTAGCACAACCTTAAGAGTCGATAGGTGTCGAATCGCATAAGAAAACAAAGTTTCAAAATAGCTGCCTAGAAAGTGGGACTTGCAAGAGGAGATGGCGGAGTTTAAAGACTCAGGGGAAGCATCCAACCGCATGAGTCTATCCATGATATCAGGATACCAATAGGCATTAAGGTCAAAATCTTGAACTATATAATGACCTTCCACCAGCCAAGCAAGATCCTGAACATAAGGGGAATTGAATTGATTTGGATTCACTAAAGCTCACTCAGGTGCAAATCTATTTTTATCAAGCATTCAGCTAGCTTTCTTACTTTATGAGAAGGCTTATCTTTAAACGCATCTTCGGCCATTGGCGCTATATTACAACGATTTGGCAAAGTCATCCCTTGCTCTATGAGCACTTTAAAGCGCTCTATCATGACAAACCTCAACCATTGCTCAAACGACATGGTATCAATACAAAATGGCTCCACACTCTGCATTGCATCAATACTAGGCTGCTCACAATGCCAAATCTCACATTCTTGCATAGCAAGCTGTAGATCCATTAACAAATCCGCCAAAGTATGATGGGGAGTGAAGACTTTATTCAACCTGATTTCTCCTGTAAAAAAAGGTACTATACGGCCAATTTAATTAATCTCATACCTATTAAATGATGGGTATAAGCAATTCGAGTCAATACTTTACCATGAGCAAAATAGAATCCCTTGCTGACTTATTCGAAATGGTCGGCTGCGACGTAAGCTACTATGATTTGGGGCGCAACATTACCAAAATAACACCCCAGCAAAGCGTACAATTTGACCGTAAACAACAAGCTTACCCATACCCTTTCCGTCAGCATGCTTGGTTAGCTTGCCTACTTAAAAAACCAAACGCGAAAAACATCGAAGAACAAGGGGTTATTTGGTTCTTAAAATTGCCATTAGATGAAGCAGGCTGTTTGAATTTAGGGACACGAGACCACTTCATCAAAACCATTGTCGATAAGATTTTACATAAAGGTGAAGAAGCCGGTTTATCTGAAGCACTCGAAGACAGCCCATATGTTTTCAAGCCAGATCAAGAAAGAATGGCAAGCCTACATGCTATTTTAGGCAAAGACCTTAAACAGCCGCCATCACAATACTTTGAGCAAGTGGTTGATTACCTATCCGCCACTAACTTTCAAAACAGTGATGAATGGCAAAACCTCGGTTTACAAGGCATCGCTGAACTAGCCTGTCGTGTTCATGAAAGCCAATACCAAGCTTTAATTAGCAAAGCGGTTCAATACGCTGTACCACAAATTGTGGGGCCTCTTTGTCATGCATTGGAACATGAAGTTCTACCAGATGAGCTACAAGCCTTATTCATTGAACGTCTAAACAATGAAAACGACCCTCTTATCGTCTCAAGTTACATAAGAGCCATTTCACGATCCGAGTTAAATGACCAAGTATTATTGCCTCTCTTTGCGCTTCTAGGCAGCCTCACTGAATGCAATGATGATCAAGTCCACCCTATCGCAGCACTAGCCGCGAAATGCCCTCACTGGTTAAAACAGAACCCCCAGTTACTTCGAATTGTTATGGAAAAACTGGCCCATAGAGAAGATGGCTATATCGCCTTTAAACAAGTGACGGCTGAACTCAGCCAACATGCAGATACAAAACCAGTATTGTGGAACTTATTGCGCAGCCCGCATATTAGCCAAAAGCTTGCCCAAGCAGTGAGCCATCTATTTTCAGAGACACCTAGATCTCTGCATTAAAAACATTCAATATACTGAAACCAAAAGAGCTCAATACCGCGAGGTATTGAGCTCTTTTTTCGTACTTTAAAAAAGGCTAATGCATAGATCTCACATTTCCTTTCTTACACATACTCTTACGGTGTTCTATAAATTCGTCCGTCAGCAGATATTCACCTCTGTCGGTACGAGATAATGCGCCTCGATCGATCAAAGCCGTTAGAGTCTTAGGCAACACTTTCTGACGCTTATCTCCTTTAACAAAGAAAAATTGTTCGTCCAATTCAATGAGTTCAAATCCTGATTCTAAAAAGCCAACACATAGATTCTGAGTTGGCGTTAACTTGAGTTTCATAAATCCCCTCACTTGCCGTCTCTTTAATTTGATTCTTAGGTAACTATAGCCTGTTTTAAATATAAGACAGAAAAATGCATAAAAGTTCCTAAAAAAACAAAAAAGGAGAAGATACGCTATCTTCTCCTTTTAAAAGGCCACCATGAGGAAGTGATAAAAAAGCCTTACTCTGAAAAGACTACCGTTTTATTACCATGTACTAACACACGATCTTCCAAGTGGTAACGCAAGCCTCTAGATAAAACCAACTTCTCAATGTCTTTACCGAGACGAACCATGTCTTCCGCAGCATGGCTATGGCGTACTCGTATTACATCTTGTTCAATGATAGGACCAGCATCCAAATCAGCTGTCACATAGTGGCAGGTTGCCCCAATCAACTTCACACCTCTTACAGCAGCCTGATGATATGGCTTAGCACCAATAAATGAAGGCAAGAAACTATGGTGAATATTGATCACTTTATGACGGTACTTTTCACATAGATACTCAGGGAAGATTTGCATGTAACGAGCCAGCACTATGGTATCCGCTTGCGACTCATCAATACGCGCTTCAATTTCTTGGAAAGCTGGCATCTTGTTTTCTTTCGGTACCGGAATACAGTGATAAGGAATCTTATACCACTCCACCATAGAACGAAGATCTTCGTGGTTTGCGATAACACCAACAATCTCGCAGTTTAATTCACCTGTATGCCAACGGTGCATAATATCGTTAAGGCAGTGGGATTCTTTCGTCGCTAATAGCATTACCTTAGGGCGATCTTCACTGTCTTTCACGTACCAACGCATGTTGTATTCTTGCGCTATAGGCTCGAACTCTTTACGGAAGGTTTCCACATCTACAGATAGGCTCTCAGCATCTATATCATGTCTCATGAAGAACCACTTTTGCTCTAGGTCGGTATGGTGGCTTGCTTCGATAATGGAACCTGTACGTTCATTTAAAAACTGGCTTACTGCTGCAACAATCCCCACTCTGTCGGGGCAACTAATAACCAATCGAAATGTTTTCTTTATCATATAAAAACGTTTAAACCTTTTACTATAAAAATGTTGGGCATCGATATTCGACCACCACTATTAATGGTATTACCCTAATGTAAATCAAGCCTTGTGTTTTATCACATAGCATTGATGGATTTTATTGTTGCGATCGAAGTCTAGATCCAGTGTTTGACGGGTAATGTTTGCCACATCAAACTCTTGCTCTAAAGAATCGTCTAATACAAAGCGACGATAGTTATTTGAAAAAATCAGTTCGCCTTTTTCAGATAACCTTGCCATTGCTAATCTCACCAGCTCGCCATGATCTCGCTGAATATCAAGAACATCGGCCATTTTTTTCGAATTAGAAAAAGTCGGCGGATCCATGAAGATCAAATCAAATTCATCACGACTTTGTTTTAGCCATTCGATGCAATCTGCTCGTTCTACCTGATGGTCTCGTTCAGAGAACTCATTTAATTCGATATTACGACGCGCCCATTCTGTGTAGGTGTTCGACATATCAACACTTAAACTCGAACGCGCACCACCTTGTCCAGCATGCACGGACGCAGAAGCGGTGTAACAAAATAGATTTAAGAATCGTGTTCCGTTTGCTTTTTCCTGAATCAGCTTTCGCACAGGTCTGTGATCTAAAAAGAGGCCAGTATCAAGATAGTCTTTCAAGTTCACGATGAATTCACAACCGTGTTCTTCTACCACCATTTCATGCTTAGACTGGTCTAACTTTTCATATTGTTCTTTGCCCGTTTGTCTTTGTCTATGTTTAAGAACCACATTCGACTCAGAAATATTCAGTGCTGTTGGTATCGCAGACATAACATCAAACAAACGTTGCTTAGCTTTTTCAGGGTCAACACTTTTTGGTGCCTGATATTCTTGTACGTGCGCCCAATCTTTATAAATATCAATGGCGACTGCGTATTCAGGCATATCCGCATCGTATACGCGATAGCACTGGATTTTATTATTCGCGACCCACTTTTTAAGCTTCTTAGCATTCTTTTGTAGGCGGTTCGCAAACATTTGTGCACCGGGTGACATGACAGACTTGGCCACAACGTCTTCTTTGATATTGCCCGAATGCAATGGGAATAGATATGCGCGACACTCAATACCACCATTAATAACACGAGTGCTCTTTTCTGGACGAGCCGGTATTTGGCGAGCTAATTGTTCGTTACTGGTCAGCATCATCAACTGCCAACCACGAGCATGGTTTACAACCCACTCTCCTAACTGGCTATAAAGAGCAATAAGAGCCATCTCATCGCCCAAGCGTTCACCATAAGGTGGGTTAGTAATAACCAAACCCGGGGCATCAGGCACAATATCAAACTCGTGTTCTTGGAAAGGCGTCATCGACACTTCTACCACACCAACTAAACCGGCACGCTTAATATTTTCGCGTGCAGCAGCAATGGCTTTCTGCTCTCGATCCGTACCTTGGAAGCGAATACCTAGTGTTTTAGGATCTTTTTTGCGGTTTTTCGCAAAATCCATCAACTGTTGCCACATTCTGTGTTGATGTTGAGACCAGCCTTTAAATCCCCAATACTGACGACGTAAACCCGGTGCAATATCTAACGACATAAGTGCCGCTTCAACAAGGAAGGTCCCTGAGCCACACATAGGGTCAATCAGTTGAGTTAACTCACAATCCGTTCCCCAGCCAGCTCTTAACAACAAACCAGCAGCTAGGTTTTCTTTTAATGGTGCCATGCCACCATGTTGACGGTAGCCACGGCGGTGCATACTTTCACCGGATAGATCTATACTGACAGTCACCACATCGCGTTTAATGCGTAATGCGATACGCAGATCTGGTTGTTCTTTTTCAACACTTGGGCGTTCGCCCGTTAAAGCGACAAAGTAGTCTGCAATAGCGTCTTTTGCGCGCACTGCACCAAATTGTGTATTACGAATATGATGGTTAGTACCATGGCAATCAATCGCTATGGTGTTCGTCGCCTTCATATGGTCCGACCACGGAATGGCTTTTACCGCATCGTATAGGTCATCTGCGGATTCCATTTTGAAATTCGCAATCGGCAGCATCACTCTTGTTGCAACACGAGACCAAAGACAGGCTTTATAAATGCCCTCTAAATCCGTCGTTAGCTTAACCTGCGCTTCGCCTAAACGAGTTTGCGTTAAACCTTCCCTGTGTAATTCTTTTTCTAGAACATTTTCTAACCCTAGGGGACAGGTTATTTCTAAGGCATATAGCGAGTCTGCTATCTCCGGCGTCTCTAATATCGTGCTCATTTTAAAGTTACTTTTTAAGTGTCTATGAATATTCAAAAAAGAAGGCGAGATCAAGCCTCGCCTTCTTCACAAAACGCCAATAAAAGTGGCGCTATTAAATTTAATAATTAAATGCCTAAATCACACTCACGGAAGTATGCATCCGTACTGGCTACTGCTTCTTTAATCAATTCTGGGCCTTGATAAATAAAGCCTGAATAAATTTGCACTAGGCTCGCGCCAGCTTGTAATTTTTCAACGGCATCTGCACCACTTGAAATACCACCAACACCGATAATGGGAAGTGTGCCTTTCAAGTGCTCTGCTAGTGTTTTCACCACATGAGTAGAAGCGTCGCGAACAGGTGCACCGCTCAAGCCGCCCGCTTCTTCGGCAAATTGATGGCCAGCGACTGCGTCGCGAGATAAAGTCGTATTGGTCGCTATAATACCATCAACCCCTTGTTCAACTAAGGTGTCTGACACTAACTTTATTTCGTCATCCGTCATATCTGGTGCAATTTTCACGGCCAAAGGAACACGCTTACCATGCTCTGCTTCATATTGGTTACGAGCCGCAATCAAGGGCGAAATCAACTCTGCTAAACTTTCACCAAATTGTAGGCTACGCAAACCTGGCGTATTCGGTGAACTGATATTAGCCGTTATGTAATCCGCGTAAGGAATAACAGCCGTTAGACAAGCCAAGTAATCCGCTGCCGCACCTTCAACAGAGGTGGTTAGATTCTTACCAATATTGACGCCTAAAACACCAGGGTAATTATGGGATTTAATTCGAGAAACAAGATGATCTACCCCTTTGTTATTAAACCCCATACGGTTGATAATGGCTTCGTGCTCAGGCAAACGAAATAATCTAGGTTTAGGATTACCAGCTTGCCCTTTTGGAGTAATAGTACCGACTTCTACAAAACCAAAACCTAAAGCCCCTAATGCTTCAAAAGCATCGGCATTTTTATCCAAGCCAGCTGCTAAACCAACCGCGTTGGGAAAACGTAGTCCCATCACTTCCACTGGAGAGGCTGCTGGCAAACCACCTAACAACTTATTTACGCCAAGTCGGCTACTTGCTGCTAAAAGGTCTAACGACAATTCATGGGCGACTTCTGGGTCCAGTTTAAAAAGCAATGAGCGAGCGAGGTTATACATGTTAAAGGCTCCTAGAGAGTTAAGGTGACTATTTAAGCTGAGTCACACCAATCAATTTATTATTGTCGTCAAATTCTACTTCAAAAAAACCATTTATCCCTTGGTGCGTTAAAAAACGTTGAAAAGACGCTAATGGTAGTTGGACTTTTCGGCCATCCAAACTATGTGCCACTAGGTTCTTTGCTGCACCTGAGTATAGAGCTTCATATTTAAATACGGGTAAAGCCACATTCAATACAATTTTTGCCATTCTTATTCCTAATATTCGCTTACCTTTGCCAACATCATTCTGCATGCAAAGAATTGAAATCGTTAAGATGATCCCTATTATATTGTGTTGACACTTTTATTGACAGAAGTATAAGGAACCTAGCTTCAATGGTAACAGTAATTGAGCAACTAAAAGCCCACCTTAACCGCGCTATTATAGGTCAAACAGAGTTAACCCATGAACTACTTGTGGCTTTAATCGCTAATGGCCATGTTCTTTTAGAGGGTCCTCCTGGCATTGCTAAAACCACCGCAGCAAAAGCCTTAGCGAATGCTATCGACAGTCGTTTCCAACGCATTCAATTTACCCCTGATTTATTGCCGGGGGATGTCACAGGATCGGACATCTATCAGCAAGAAACTGGCGAGTTTCGCTTTGTTTCTGGCCCAATTATGAATGAGATTGTCTTAGCTGATGAAATCAACCGTGCGCCAGCGAAAGTTCAATCAGCTCTTTTAGAAGCAATGGGGGAGAAACAAGTCACAGTTGGTAATAATAGCTATGCCCTACCACCACTGTTTTTTGTTATCGCCACTCAAAACCCGATCGAGCAAGAAGGTACTTATCCTCTACCTGAAGCACAACTTGATCGTTTTATGATGAAGGTACAGCTAGGCTACCCAGATGCATCAAGTGAATTGGAAGTACTAAGGTTAGTCCGCCAGCAAGATCTGCATAAAACAGCGAATAATAAGCCCCAAGCCTTATGTCAACCAAGTGACATTCTTGCCTTACAGCAACAAGCACTAAACCTTTATATGTCGGAAAGTGTCGAGCAATACATAGTTCAGCTAGTCATGGCGACTCGACAACCTGAGTTGTATTTAGGCAATAACTCCGCAGATGAGAACTTAATTGAATTTGGCGCTAGTCCACGTGCCACCTTAGCACTGGATCGTTGTGCCCGCGCTAATGCACTCTTAAATGGTAGAGATTTTGTCACACCAGATGATGTTCGTGCTGTGGCTTTACCCGTGTTACGTCACCGCGTGATTACTACGTTTGAGGCACAAGCGGCCGGCTTGTCAGTAGATGATTTGTTGAAACGTTTGATTAGTCACATACCAGCACTGTAACCATTATGATGCCTTTGTTGTCGCCACCATCACCTATATTAGATGAAGCTCATTTCACCCTATTAGCCCATTACGCTAAGCACCTTGGTCGAGCGCCAAAAGCCATGCGTTTTTCAAGCACGGCTGGAGAATCGCGTTCCCGTAAGAAGGGCCATGGCATGGAGATGCTGGAGTTGCGCAGCTATCAGGCCAGCGACGATTTAAGGCATATTGATTGGAGAGTCACGGCACGAACAGGCCAAGCTCATACTCGTTTATATGCACAGGAAAATGACCACCAGCGTTTGCTACTTTTGGATTTATCGAACGGTGCTTATTTTGGCACTCGTCATACCTTTGTTTCGACTCGCCTTATCCAATTAGCAGGACTAATTGCGTGGCGCTCTAAGCAACAAGGGGACACGCTCTCATACCAGCTGTCTTATGGCGAACAAAATAAAGGCAGTAATAAAGCAAAAGATTTTCCCCTGCTAATGCAGTCTTTAAAAGATGCTTCAGAATTGCATCATAGGTCAGCGCCCTCACCATCCACCAGCGTATGGGCAAACAATTTAATGGCACAAAGATCACACAATAAAGACGTGATCATTCTGACAGACAAACAAAACTGGTCCCAGCAAGATGACATCAGCCTAATGCAACTCGCTAAGCACAACATGGTTCACTGGATACAGGTGTTTGATAGCAATACATTCAAACTCCCTCCGGGGCAATATCAAATGGCGGACAGTGAAGGTATTAAACAGGTTAATGTCACACAGCAAAGCATGCAGAAGTCAAAAGCGCTTTTCCTTGAAGAAAATACAGCACTTACTAAAAAACTCGCTAGTTTTGGCATTCGCTATCAATTGTTTGATATTAGTGAATCACCAGAGACAATCGCTCGCTACCTACTTTCCCAAGGAGCCCTACGCTAATGGCTGATCAAGCAGTACAAGCCAGTATAGAGCTACCGAATAAAGCCTACTTATTACCAGAGGCTATTCCCATGTGGCCGCCTGTTTGGTGGAGCTGGCTCATACTTGCAGCCCTACTTATTTGTATAGCCTACGGGGCTGTCTATTTTTATCGCCGCCACAAACAAAGAATCTACCGCCGTGAGGCTCGAGCATTATTAAAAAACCGAGCCGACGACCTCTCTGACAAAGAAGTGATCTTGCTTTGCCATGAAACGATTCGACGTTGCCTTATCAGTGAAGGCGCCGTTATTAAAGCGGCATTACCCAGCCCTGAGCTCTTTAATACCCTAGACAAGGATCTTTCAAGTAAACACCAATTTGCGTTACTGGGAGATATCTTCATTAACGGTCAATATCGTCCACATATTGAATTGGATAGTGAGCAAAGAAAGCAAATTTTGAAAACGACAGACTATTGGGTAAGGAGTCACCATGCTTGAGCTGACTTGGCCTTGGTTATTGCTGCTTCTCCCCCTACCTGTGCTTGTTTACTGGTTACCAAAAACTAAGCCAAATGGGGAAGCCATTTGGTGGCCCAGCATCAAACAGTTTTCTACAGAAAAGAAGAATAAAGAACTGTCTCGCTTTTTATCATTAAGAGCTATTTGTCTGGTTTGTAGCTGGATCCTACTAGTACTCGCGTTTTCCAGACCCATCTGGTTCGGAGAGCCAACCCAAGTCACCCCTTCAGGTCGTGATTTATTAATAGCGTTGGATTTGTCAGGCAGCATGCAAACTGAAGATATGTTTTTAGAAAATGAGCCAGCCAACCGACTTGAAGCTGCAAAATCGGTTCTAGCTCGGTTTATAACCGAGCGTCATGGTGACCGTATTGGCATTATTGTGTTTGGCTCCAAGGCTTATTTACAAGCCCCTTTAAGCTTTGATTCAGAAACTATCAATAAACTCATTCAAGAAACACAGATTGGTTTTGCAGGCGAAAATACAGCCATAGGTGATGCTATTGGACTTGGTATTAAGCGTTTAGAAGAAAAACCCTCCGACAAAAAAGTGCTGATTCTGATGACAGATGGCGCTAATACAGCGGGTCGCATCCAACCACAACAAGCGGCCACCTTTGCAGCTTCGCAAAATGTACGTATACATACCATAGGTATTGGTGCGGAAAGCATGATGGTGCAAAGCTTCTTTGGTCAACGCGCCGTCAATCCATCTCGAGATTTAGATGAAGAGCTACTCAAAAACATTGCAGCAGAAACCGGTGGCCAGTACTTCCGCGCTAAAAGCACGGATGATTTACGTGAAATATATGTGACTCTGGACGAACTAGAACCCACTCCTTCTGAAGATATCTGGCAGCGTCCTATTCGCTCTTTATTTCATTGGCTGTGTTTGGCATCTATGGTGTTTTTAGGGTTATCTCTGGTTAACCGAAACGGTTCGTTTAAAATTACAAGGAGGTCCCTATGACACTCCTAGACACTCTCTATTTTGCTCGACCCTACTGGTTATTAGCTATTCCACTTACCCTAGTGGCGGCCTACTTTTTCGTCGCTTCAAGTTCTAAAAAACACAATTTAGACAAGGTAATTGACCCTAATCTAATGGTGCATTTGGAGTATAAAAATGCCTCTGGACCAAGCTATAAGTGGCTGACTTTGCTTGTCATCTGCTTATCTTGGATTAGCCTATCTGGCATAAGCTGGACAAAGCACCCCACACAAATGCTAGAGAGCACCCAAAAGACTATCTTGGTCGTCGACCAATCTTTGTCTATGTACGCTAACGACATTAAACCAAATAGGCTCACACAACTAAAACAAACGGCCCGCGATCTCTTGTCACAAATAACAGAAGGTGAACTAGCCTTAGTCGCCTTTGCCGGTGAAGGTTATGTTATTAGCCCTTTCAGCCAAGATAGAAAAACAGCTGGGCACTTCCTGTTAGCGCTAGAGCCCGTCATAATGCCAAGTTATGGAAGTAACCTTACTGATGGTATTAGCGCTGCCTTATCGTTGCATAACTCTTCATCAACGCCTCTTCACATTATTGTTTTAACCGATGATGTAACAGAAAGTGATCAAGCGGCTATCCCTGAACTTTTTGCTGATAAGAATATTAAGTTCGACTTAATCGCTATTGGCAGCCAAGAGGACTCCTATATTCCCCTTCCAGATGGGCAAATTTTGAAGCGTAACGGTCGTAATGTTAACCCTAAAACCCCCTTTTCAGATTTAGAGACACTCTCAAATAGACTTAGTGGCAACTACTATCAGGGTAGATTAAGCACCACCGAGCTGGCTGAAATCACTAATGTTTATTTCGATAATAGCCAAACACAAGAAGCCGACAACCAAAGTATTCACTGGGTAGAACAAGGCCATTGGTTCGCATTACCCTTGTTAGTTTGGTTGGCTTTGCAGTTTAGAAGAGGCGCTCTATTTGGGCTATTAATCTGCTTTTATCTGTCACCTCAACCATCATTGCAAGCTGCTCCTCTTGATTGGTTCTTAACTCAAGATCAAAAAGGCCAAAAAGCAGCTGATGAAGGAAATTGGCAAGAAGCGGATTCACTATTTACTGACCCTAAATGGAAAAGCGCTTCCTCATACGCTTTAGAAAACTACCCAGAAACAGTAGAAACCTTAGATAAAATAGATCGCAATGCAGCGGACAACTACAATTTAGGCAATGCTTTAGCCCTATCTGGCGACATAGAAAATGCTATTCAAGCTTATGAAAAAGCTCTAGAACAAGACCCGTCTTTAGATGCAGCAAAAGAAAACCTAACCTACCTAAAGAAGCTGCAAGAGCAACAAGAAAAACAGAATCAAGAGAATCAGCAAGGGCAAAGTGAAGACTCAAAAGATCAACAGAGCTCATCTGACAACCAAGAACAAGATCAAAACTCTGACTCAAACGAACAAAAAGACAATAAAAGCGATGAAACACAAGACAAAACAAAAACACCTGAGGATAATAACAAGGACACTGACGAAAACGATGCATCAGAAAGCGCCGACTCTCAGCAGCAAAGTCTAGATAAAGAGCAGCAACAAGCATTAAACCAGTGGCTCAATCAGATTCAAGATAATCCAGGGTTACTATTACAGCGTAAGCTTTGGTACATGCATCAAGAGAAACGTAATGAAAGACTATACAGCCAAGAGGAACAAAGAACGCCATGGTAGATAAACAAGGGTTCTTTTCATTCACTATAAAAAGCAAGATTCGAATGATTCTAGCTTGGTTATTTCCTTTGGTGTTACTCGCTTCAAGCCAAGTGCTCGCTGAGGGTGTGACCGCCTCTCTAAATAAAAGCACAGTTACAGAAAATGAAATCGTCCAATTAACACTTAGAGCAGACTTCAGTGATACTGGCAATGGCCCTGATCTCACACCTCTAGAAAGAGACTTCGAAATATTAGGTAAAAGCCAAAACAGTCAGTTTAGCTTTAACCTTAATTCAACTACCGCGCTACGTTTTTGGAGCATCTCACTTAAGCCCAAGTCTGTAGGTAGCTTTGAGATTCCTTCTATTAAAATAGGAGAACATGCCTCAAATCCCATTAACCTAGTGGTAAAAAATGCACCTCAATTGTTGGATCACAATGGCAACCCGCCTGTTATTGTAAGAGCCGATGTATCGGAAGTGGAGCCTTACCTACAACAGGAAGTGATTCTAAGCGTAAAGCTATACACTTCCGTCGATTTGATGAACGCTAACCGCTCCGTTCCATCCCATTCTGATCTGGTTATAGAAAGGTTGATTGACGACCAAATGGATTTTGAAGTCATTAATGGCACGCAATATCAGGTAATCACACAAGAATATTTGATGTTTCCCCAACGTAGCGGTTTAGTCACGATTCCTCCCCAAACCATTCAAGCCATGATCAATACGTCTGGTGGAAGACGCATCATCAAAGTACAAAGCTCCCCTATAAGCTTGCAGGTGCTGCCAATTCCAGCAACCTTCCCTAATGACTTTTGGTTACCCAGCTCCCAAGTAAGCATCAACACAAGGCTAGAACAAACCAGTGATCAACCTCGCATAGGCGATACTTTGATTTGGACTATAGATATCAGTGCAAAAGGGTCATTGCCAGAACAGATTCCTGCAATCGAATTTAACAGCACCCGCCGTTATAAGCTGTATCCAAAACCCGCCAAATTTAATACACGTAAAACAACCGCTGGGATTACAGGACAACAAACACTCATTGTGGAAGTTGTTCCTACTGAAGATGGCACACTCGTATTGCCTGATATTGAAGTGAGCTATTGGGACACAGAAAACCGCTTTTTGAAGACAGCGACAGCTGAAACAAACAGCATGATTATTGGTCCACTACCAGATACAGCTAAAGAAAAAGAGACTGAAGCAGACATAGCAACCAGTGAACCGCTGCCTGCTCAACCAAGCTCGGTTGCTCCTATCTCATTGGCGAAAACGACTGTTAAAGAAAGTCCTGAGCAACCTTCTATCACAGTAGACTTGCATGAGGCGCAAAACACTTTTTCTATCCGTGATTACGCGATATTGGCATTACTTTCAGTTGCCAGTGCATTGCTTTTGATTTGGCTACTTTTGTTATTCAAAAAGAAGCGCCAAAATGCACTTCCTTCTGAGCCAGAAGTTCCAACCTTGCAAGACTTCGCCCCATTAAGCTCCCATGATGAAGACTCAGCTTATGATGCTCTAATAGAATGCTGCCAACTCGACAACCTTCAAGAACTAAGGTTAAAACTTTTAGAGTGGGCAAGGCATCGCTGGGGGGACGAAGAAATTAGAAGCATCGAAGATATCAAAAGACTGACTTCTGTTCAGGTCACTCAGTTATTAATGGAAGCAGAATTAATGATGTATTCCAGCAATCCAACAACAGAATGGCAAGGGACTCCTTTGGCTGATGCACTGGATGAATTCACCAGTGGACAAGCTAAACCCGCCCAGTCAGAACAATTAAAAACACTTTACCCAAATTTTTAGTCTAAATACGATTTATAAAGGCCTAACAACAATGACAAACTTTCAATCGGGAGTAATTGCTGAAGCATCCAGTGATGCTCTATTTTTAACCTTCAATGTGAAGAATCAAAACTTTAAAAGTGTCAAAGCTACTCTAGTAATGGCGCCTACCTTTACGGCTGAACTCCAAGAAAAATACCCAAATGCAGACTTACACATGGCTGTTGGTATTAGCCATCAGGCGTGGCAAAATTTCGATATCTCACAACCAAAAGAGCTTGCCCCCTTCCCCCATATTAAAGGGCAAGATGCCGAGGCGGTATCAACGGATGTCGACTTAGTTTTGCACATTCGCTCTTTACGTAGAGATGTGACCTACCTACTGGCCACTAAACTACATTCCTCATTAGGTGACAGTGTGGCTTTAGTAGAAGAAGTTAGCTGCTTTCAATACTTAGATTCTCGAGACTTAACAGGCTTTGTTGACGGTACTGAAAACCCAGCTGGCGAGAGCCGCAAAGAAGTCGCACTAGTCAAAGAAGATGAAGCTTTTAAAAATGGCTCTTACCTCAATTTGATGAAATTTGTTCACAACCTGCCCAAATGGGAAAAAGAAGAAGTAAAAACTCAAGAAGATATTTATGGTAGAACTAAAGAAGACAACATTGAATATGCTGGTGCTGACAAGTCCTTGCATTCCCACACTAAACGAACATCGTTAAAAGACGAGCACGGCAAATCACTAGAAATTCTTCGCCAAAGCATGCCGTTCGCTTCACTCCATGAAAAAGGCCTGATGTTTGCTAGCTATAGCAAAAGCCCTATGCCTTTTAACCGTATGCTAGAAAGCATGTTACTTGGTGATGAACATGGCCATACCGACCATCTAATGAAATATACCAGTATCAAAACAGGACAAGCTTTCTTTGTGCCATCAATTGATTGGTTAAAATCACTCGCTTAATACAATAAGAAAAACATAAAAAAGGCCAGGTAAAATTCAATCACTTGGCCTTTTTTATTTTAAATAACACTTGCTATTTTATGGGCACATTTGCCCGCCGTTTACATCTAATATTTGGCCTGTAATGTAGCCACTGCAAGCATGCGAGGCAAAAAACGCATAGGATGGTGCCAGCTCAGCCGACTCTCCAAAACGACCAAAGGCAATACTTCCAGCAATTTTATCTTTTAATTCATCACTTTTATCTGCATGGAAAACAGTATCAATGGTGCCAGGAGAAACTATATTGAAGCGAATATTGTCCTTGGTGTATTCCTTAACCCAGTTACGATGTACGTTATGCAACCAAGCCTTAGAAGCAGCATAAATGCCAGCCCCTAAACCACCACCTTCTCGTGCAGCAATAGAGCCCGTACTAATCACAGAGGTTGTTTTGCCAGAGGCTTTGGCTGACTCCCGTAAAAATGGGATTGAAAAACGAGTAACCATCAAAGCAGAGCGAGCATTTAAGTCCATAACATGGTCATAAAAATCATCATCAATGTTTTCTAAGCTAGAACGGCCGCCCAAACCACCCGCATTATTAATCAATACATCCATGCCACCGAACTTCTCGACAAAGGCATTCACTAACTTTTCACATTCATCGGTTTTGGTGAGGTCAGCAGGAAGGAAAACAATATCGTATTTTGAGCCTACCGCCGCCAATTCACTTAGAGCAGACTCAGCTGCAGCATTCGCAGAACGACCATTAATGGCAACTTTCGCTCCCATTGTCACAAACAGTTTAGCAATGGCTAAACCAATTCCTGCGGTTGACCCTGTTATTAAAACTCTCTTACCTGCTAGATCTGCAAACATTTCATCACCTTTTTTATTATTTGTATGACAATTTAATATAGAAGCTATCTCGCTATTCTACAAGCCGTATTAAAAAGCACAGTTACTAAAAAGTAACAATTTGAAGGCAATCCAACAAATTAGTACAGGAAAAGGCGAGAAGTTATAAGACTTTAGCCTTAGAAAAAGCTATAAATAGTACTATATAACAAAAAGCCACATAACTTGTGTTAGTATTTTTATATCCCAACTATCTATCATAAAAGTGGTTTATAACAGCACCTATACAAAGAATCGAAATTAAGGAAAGCATGACTAATAATAATAATTTTTCCAGCATATCAACTTCTTCAAGAAGCTTGCATGTACAAGTTGCTCGGAGCATTGCCCGTGGCATCTTGTCAGGAGAGCTCGCAGAAGGCTCTATCGTACCAAATGAAATGACACTTTGTTCACAGTTTGGCGTTAGTCGTACCGCATTACGTGAAGCGATCAAGCTGTTAACTTCTAAAGGGCTATTGGAATCTCGCCCCAAAATTGGTACTAAAGTCGTTAACCGTGCCTACTGGAATTTCTTAGACCCTCAGATGATTGAGTGGATGGATGGCTTAAGCGACTCAAAATATTTCTGTAGCCAGTTCCTTGGCCTAAGACGAGCAGTTGAACCTGAAGCCTGCGCTCTTGCTGCAATTCACGCCACAGAAGAGCAACGTACGGAATTATCTCGTATCTTTAATCAGATGGTTGAAGTGACAGAAAATTTTGACCTAGATTCGTGGACTGAAGTCGACCTGAGCTTTCACCGCCTAATTTTCAACTCAACAAATAACGACTTCTATTTACCTTTCGGTAACATACTTACTACCATGTTTAAGACATTTATTCTTCATTCGTCTAAGCATGGCGGAGTTTGTTTAGATGAGCATCGCTTAATATATGAAGCGATTATGGCAGGTGATGGAGACAGAGCAAAAGCCGCTTCCGTTGATCACCTTCAATCTAAAAAACACAGACTTCCAGAGGCAATTTAAACCTTATCTATGTAGCCTCTTAATAAAAAGCCCATCTGAGATGGGCTTTTTTTTGATCTCGAATTTAATGAAAAGCAGCTTAACTAGAAAGCACTTCCTTCAAATAAAAAGGGGAGACAAATTATTGTCCCCCCTTCTTTTAAGTAAATGCTATTAAAAATTTAATTAGGCATTTTCTTCTTCAGACTCTACAGAGTCATCAACAGCTTTAACAAGTAGTAAACCTACACCAAGCACGATGGCACCACAGAATAAGAACACACAGCGTCCCCATAATGGGTTAGGGATGATAAACATACCCATAACACCAACACCTGCGATAGCAATCAAAGTACCAAGCATTTTACGTTGCTTGTTATCTAATGCTTTTTGCTTACTGCTTTCAGACACTAGAGGTGTATCAAGATTGTTGAAGAATAGGTCAACATCACGCTGACGCGCTTCAGATAGAGGCTTGTAGAACAGCATAGACAAGATGAAGAATCCACCTGTGAAGACAATGTGAGATATCAGGCCGATCGCAACTTTCATATCTGACCATTCACGTTTCGTTAATTCATCAATACCTAAAATGTTCTGTACCATTTCTGGCGTTAAATATACACCGACAGAGTAAGATACAAGACCACCAACTACGAGTGTGCCCCAACCAGCCCAGTCAGGCGTTCTCTTGATAAAGAAACCTAGGAAAGCAGGAATTGTCATTGGGAAGCCAATGAAAGCACCGATATTCATCATAGCGTCAAATAGGCTCAAACCTTTTAACGAGTTAATGAATAAGGCAATTAAGATAATCGCTACACCGAAGAAGGTAGAAGTCAATTTAGATACAAATACCAATTCTTTTTCCGTCGAATCTGGACGTAAAATAGTTTGGTAGAAGTTCTTAACAAAAATACCAGAGTTACGGTTTAGACCAGAGTCCATTGAAGACATAGTTGCTGCAAACATAGCCGCAATCAACAAGCCAACCATACCAGCAGGCATGTAATTCTCTACGAAGTATAAGTAGGAGAAGTCAGCTGCTTTTTTACCCGCTTCTGGGTAGATAGCCGCTAGATCAACGCCTTGACCTGCAATAAACCAACTAGGCATGAACCAAATTAGTGGGCCCATTGTCATTAAGATACAAGCTAGCAAGGCTGCTTTCTTAGCATTTTTAGAATCTTTAGCCGCTAAGTAACGGTAAGAGTTCAACATATTATTGGTAATACTGAACTGTTTGAAGAAAATAAATACAGCCCAAATACCAAAAATGCTTAGGTAGTTAATGTTGTTACCTGAAAGGAAATTAGCACCTTCATCAAGCGGGAAGTTTGCAACGATTTCGCCTACA
The DNA here is from genome assembly GCF_025716875.1 of Marinomonas sargassi. GTDB lineage: Bacteria > Pseudomonadota > Gammaproteobacteria > Pseudomonadales > Marinomonadaceae > Marinomonas > Marinomonas sargassi. The sequence goes on from NZ_JAOVZB010000002.1 coordinate 43,083, forward strand.
CCACCACCTTGAATAATAGCAACTGTCGCACAAGTTACTGTCACAGCCATGATGATAACCATCTGCATGAAGTCTGATGCGATAACCGCCCAAGAACCACCTGTTACAGACATTACCAATACAACAAGACCAGTTACCCAGATTGTTGTGACCATATCAAAGCCAAAGATGTTAGATGCAATAATTGCTAAGGCATTTAACCAAACACCAGCTGATACGACGCTGTTAGGCATACTTGACCAAGTAAACACTTGCTCGTTTGCAGCACCAAAACGCATACGAATCGCTTCAATAACAGTGACAACACGAAGCTGTCTAAACTTAGGCGCGAAGTACAAGTAGTTCATGAGATAGCCAAAAGCATTGGCAACAAAGATTACACCAACGGCAAAGCCATCGTTATAGGCTTTACCTGCCGCACCGGTGAATGTCCAAGCACTGAACTGCGTCATAAATGCAGTTGCGCCTACCATCCACCATAACATGTTACCGCCACCACGGAAGTAATCACTTGTTGTACTTGTGAATGTTCTAAACATCCAACCTATCAGTATTAAGAATACAAAGTAAATTCCAACAATAAAAACATCCATTATGTTGTCCTTCTATCTTGTGTAATTTTTATTATTACAACATTAAAAAAACCATTCTATTTGCATAGATTGGACATAAAAACACACTAAGAAAGCCCTTTTAGGACATCAAATTTGTTTTTCGAAATGAAAGAAAAATATGAGCGTACTAAAACTCCACACAGAAACGATCAAGCAGATAATGGCATCAGCCAACGTTTCTGTGACGGAAAAGCATTCTTAGTTTCTATAGGATAGAGACGGCACCACTCCAGCTAAATACGCCTTCACTGGTTTCAACACTATGTTCAGTATTTTGACCATCAGAAGAACGGTTTGATAAACCAAAGCGATAAACAGAACCTGTTACCGTTTCTATTTGAACAACTGTTGCATCAGCATTATCTGCTAATATAGTCACAGTTGAGATTAGACCATGAGCATTTTCAGAGACTTCAAAAGACTCATCAAAATGGCCATGTGTTTCTAAAACAGATGCGAAAACATGATTGCTTCCAGACTGTCTTAATATGAAGCCAGGTTCAGTTCGAAGGTTAAAATCTGGGTCATTTGCCCCCAAACGAGTAAAGATAACCTTTCCACCTTTTGGCGCACTTGACACAAGCGAGTAATAACTACTGTCATGCAACCAACTAACCAAGGCACTCCCTTCAACTTGACCCTCTCCTAATTTCCATAGGTGCTGATAACCATTATCTGCACCTAAAGGCGTCAATTTTTTTGCCGCTGTGTAATCGAAGTCAGTACGTATGATTTGACCTTTAATGTGGAAAGGTAAATCGTACTCATGCTCCTCGTCAGAAAGGATGCGATACACATCAATCACCAACGGTTTTTCAAACTCTTCAAGGTCAGCAACTAGAATACTGCGCTGCATATCAACACCATCGTAGTAACCTTCGATAGTGGCGCTGGCAGCTTGTAGTTTTTCGTCACTCACTTCAAAGAAATGCTTTTTACCGAACTTAGTCTCAGCTAAAGCAGTGTTGAATTTGTTTTGAGTTTTTTGATCTACAACAACGGTATTATGAGCCACTGTTTGTTTACAGTAGCTTTTATTTTCAGGTATGTAGCGACCGCCAAATTTAGGCTCTACATTCACCCAACGTCCGAAGCCGTAATCCTGAAATACTTCATGCCCACGGTTAAATACACTCATGTGTAAGCCGTCGTAGTGACCGTGATCCAAAGCAGCATGATACTGATGATCTGAGCCATGTTGACCAAACCATAGCAGAGCCATGGTGTCATCATCTTGGGCATCACGGTGACGTAAAATACTCACACCACCTTTTTCGCCTTTAGGACCATCTGTTAATAAGATACTTCCCCATGAGAAAGGTTTAATTTCTTCAGCTTGCTCTACAGCAGTAGATAAAGCCGCACCTGAAGAATGAACCCAAACATCTTGTTGGTGATTTGCCATACTCACCAAGGTGTCGTTTTGCTCGTAACGCTTAAAACAAACACTGGTCGCTATGATGACACCCTCATCATTAATACTGATGGTTTTAGATGAATCATTAAGCGCAGGTAAGCTGCCATCTGGGAAAGCCGTTGCCATAACGGCATAAGATGTCGTTTTAATAATCGAGTTATTGTATTCGAATATTTTCAAATCTGGCTGACGGCGTTCAATGGCCTCGGCAAAAATAAAGATTGGGCGTAGCGAGAAACGGTGATAATAAGGCCCTTCCATGTAATAGCCATCTGGCGAGAACAAATTATCAAGTTGCGCTAAGAAGCCACCGCTCGTACGGTCTAGCTTCAGGCCGTATAAAGCCTTATCAACAGACTCTTGATCACCAATTGCATAACCACAAATACCCACTGCGGCAACAGCCCACAAACCATGGTTATGAACGATGTCGAAGTCATGTCCGTAAGTCACAACGAACATATGAATCATTGGCTTGAACAAGTTATCTGTTATTAACGTTTTCTGGCTATCAGACAAGGTGTGGTAAACACAGCTATACGCACAAGAGGAGTAAAGCATCCACATGTTTTCGTTCAGTGTTTGATGAAACAGCTTGCCCGGAGGGTTTGTATCGCGACTGGTGTTGTCTTCTAAGGTCGGATAAACCGTTGCATATTCTGTCAACATATCAACAATGAATGCACGGTAAGCATCGTTCTTCGTAATCAAGAACAAACGAGCCGCTGTATCCATGATGATATAGTTTTGCTTATGGCGATTATGTTCATAACCACCCGCCTCACCGTGCTGTCGAGGTACTTCTATACCAATCTCTTGGATATAAGCATCGACTTTCTTAATATCACGGCGTAAACCGCGACCAATCAAAGTATCTTTTGATAACTCAAGAGAAAGCGTTTCCGCTTCATCAAAACTTAACAATAAAGGCTGATAACTCATTATTACTTATCCCCTTCACTAGCAGACATATCTAGTGAATAAAAACCTGTCCAGTTATATTCAACGCCAGCAAATTTAACTTGGTGTGTTGTTTCTTTAGTGCAATCAAGCTGATTACTCACCATCAAAGTGAATACATTGTTATTCGTTGTGATTTCAACAACAGAGCCAATGTCATCATGACCAATGACCTTAACGCCAGTAACTTGACCTCGAGCATTTGTAGATTGCTCAAATTCTTCATTGAAGTAACCGTGAGTCTCGAGTACAGAAGCGAATAAGGTTGTTTCACCTTGGCTACGTAGTATGAAGCTAGATTGATCACGTAAATTAAAGCTTGGGTCTGCAGCACCAACCGATGTGAAGATAACCTCTCCATTTGAGTTCGAGCTTGTACCAATCCAAGAGTAATAAGCATTACCTTGTAGCCAGCTAACCAGAGCACAATCTTCAGCTTTACCAGACGCTAACTTCCAAAGATGCTGGTAGCCATTATCAGAACCTAGAGGCTCTAACTCTGAGTAAGTATCGTAACTAAAGTTAGTACGAACAATCTGCCCAGTATATTGGTGAGAATAGTCATAGGTATGGTTTGCATCAGCTTTTAATCTGAATAGGTCAACTAATAGAGGCGCTTCAAAACGTTCATCTTTTAGCAAGAAAGCACTACGCTGCATACCAACATTGTCGTAATGATCATTTGCATATGCACTAATGCCTATGCAGTCTTCTGCATCATCAATAAAGAAGTGAGGGATGCCGTGTACGCTATCCGCTTTTTCGACGCTAAAATCATTTTGCGTTTGCTGATCAATTGTTACCGCATTATGGGCAATGGTTTGGCGAGCATAAGATTTGTTTTCATCAAGGTAACGGCCGCCAAATTTCGGTTCTACGTTAACCCAACGAGCAAAACCATATTCGTTCAACACTTCTTGGTCACGGTTAAAGAAGGTAATGCCCAGTGTATCGAAATGACCATGCCCCATACCGTGCTGACCATAGTTCATGTTCAATTGAGTAATATCGCCATCAAAGCCTTTTAAACGCATGAAGCCTTGTGCACCTTTGTCACCTTCGGCACCTTCATTTAGCTCAATACTTGGCCAGTAAGGTGTCACAATGGCATTATTATCTTTTGCTTTTTGATGCTCATCAGAAAGAGCTAAACCACAAGAATGCAGCCAAACTTCACCTTGTATTTCAGCCATGCCAACAATATTTTCATCACAACCGTAATGCTTACTTAGAACACTAACAGCAACCTGTACGCCGGCATCAGTGACACCCATAGATCTTGACGCATCATTTAAAGCTGGGAATTTACCATTTGGATAAGCTGTGGCAAGCAAGGCTTTTACAGTGCGGCCAATAACGCCATCTTTATATTCGTAGATAGCAATCTCTGGCATATGACGATGAAGAATTTCGGCAAACACACAGGTTGGGTAGATAGCGTAACGGTGGTAGTAAGGGCCTTCAATGTAGTAACCAGCTGGCGAATACAATTTGGATAGCTGAGCTAAGAAGCCACCCGTACCGTTGTTATCTTGACCGTAAACGGCTTTTTCTAAATATTCGCGTTTTCCTAGCACTAACCCACAAATACCAACAGCGGCAACAGCCCAGATACCGTGATTATGAATTCGATCAAAGTCATGTCCATATTTAACGGTGAACATATCTAGCATAGGTTCGAACAATTGGCTTTCAACGTGGCCTCGTTGATCGTCGGTCATTTCATTTGACACACAAGAGTACGCCAAACTGCTAAATAGCAACCAGCAATGCTCATTGAGAATTTGGTGGAAAAGTCGACCTGTAGGGTTGGTATTTTTTTGGACGTGGAAGCCGAAAGTAAGATACTTATCAGCATATAAAGACAGTAGTTCTATAACAAAAGAAGCGTATTTTTTTTCTTTGGTAACTGAGAAAAGGTTACCAGCCATATACATATATTTGTAGTTTTGCTTATGTCTATTATGCTCATAACCACCGGCTTCACCGTGGCCTGGCACTTCTAATGGAAGGCGCATATAAGCATCAACTTGATCAATATGATTAGAGATGGTTATTCCCATCAGACTTGAGTTTCCAACTTGGCTTTCTAATAGCTCAAGCTCATTGTGCGTAAACAATGCTGATTGCATATCAATCATCTCCGTCACTAAATTTATATTTATTGTATTAGCATCTAATAAAAACATACCGCCAATTACCATTTTAGAGAATGGCAAATAAGCGGCACATTTTTTAACTTAGTGTTTAATGATGCTATTGTAATACAAAAAAGGAATTTTCCAAAACAAAAAACTATGTTGCAGGTCAACTTAGAGGGACAACACCCCCTTAATGTCGTTTCATTCAATAAAAAAGCTAGGCTATGTAAAACATAAGCCTAGCTTTAGAATGTCTACCTGAAAGAAGGTTTTATCTTTCGATTTCAGCGCTATTTTGAAGCAAATCTTGCTGCCCTTGAGCACTAAGTCTTGATTGTACCTGACTCAAGTATTGCCCATAAGCAAGCTTCTCACTCTCTTCTACAGCGCCATCAACCGACACTACGTCATTCAATCTAATCAAAGCCAAATCACCGTTCGCTAGACCTTTAACGTCAAGTACAGCACCTTCCGTAGGGTGAGGAAGGGTAAAAGCAAGTTCAGATACTTCATCCTGACCACGCTTAGCATTAGCAACCTCTTGCCACTCAGTATCTTGAGCATTTTTAGCCGCTTCAGCTTTTTCATTTAAAGCAACTAAAGCTTTGTTTTGAACAACGATTGAAGCAATCTGATCTTTAGTCTCTTCAAACGCCTGTACTGCAGCTGCCTTATAATTATTCAGGTGCAATACAACAACCTGCTCATCACTTAACTCAATTAAACTGCTGTTTTGATTATCTTCCAGAACAGAAACATCAAATGCCGCTGCAACCACAACAGGATTACTCGTCACATCGTCAGAGCCGCCCTCTCTACCAAAGTAGTCACTCTGAAGAACATCAACACCATACTCGGTAGCCAATGTTTGCAACTCATCACTAGCATAAGCAAGGTCGGTAATATCTTCGTGCGCCTGAAGCAAGGCAGCTTTGGCTTTTTCAGCAACAAGCTCTTCTCTCAACTCAGCTTCTTGAGCCCCAAAACTTGGAGCTTCAGCTTTCGCAATTTCATCTAGTCGTATTAAATGCAGACCGAACTGCCCTTGAACCGACTTGAATTCACCCTGGGCCATTGAAAATAGAGCGTCATTAAAAGCATCACCTTCTAGCTTCTCAAAGAAGCCAATACTTCCTCCTGCGTCTTTTGAGCCAATATCATCAGAATACTGCTGAGCAAGACTCTCAAAACTTTCACCTGAGTCTAATTTGGCTTGAACTTCAGCTAAAATAGCTTGAGCCTGTTCATCAGTACGGTCAGAGGTATCTATTAAAATATGAGATGCCGCACGTTCTTCTTTTAAAAAACCTGAAATTGAAGCTTGATAAGCATCTTGAAGCTCAGCATCCGATACAGATATTTTATTTTCAAAATCAGAAGAAGAAATAACAACATAATCTACCTTAACTTGCTCAGACTGTTTGAAGTTATCTTTGTTTTCCTCATAGTATGCCATCAACTCTTCGTCAGTTACCGAAGTCACTTCGGACTCGTCCGCCAAAGAAAATGTCACATAGTCATAAGAACGCTCTTGTGACTGTAAAGCGGCTACACCTTCAATTTGATAAGGCAAAACAAACTCTGAGCCGGCGACAGCATTACGTGATTGCTGAATAAGTACATCTTGCTTAATACGCTCTTTAAAGGCCAAAGGCGTGAAACCTAGAGATCGAATAAAATTAAGGTATCTATCTTGGTCAAATACACCATTTGTTTGAAACTGCTCAGCTTCAACTAAGAAAGCATCAACTTGACTATCTGATACACTCAAACCAAGTTTTTCAGCTTGACCTTCCAACACCGCACGTTGAATCAGATCATCCAATGCTCGACGCTGTAATAAATTATCTTCCAACAACTCAGGGCGAAGCTGCCCACCCATTGCAGAAATTAACTGGCGGCGTTGAGTCTCCGCACCTTGTAACACTTCAGTCCTTGTAATTTCTATACCATCAACTTCAGCGACCGTGTCAGAAGAAGTAAAACTAGCGACTAAAGCTTCAACACCAAATAGAGCAAAAGTCACAACGATAAAACCAACTATGATCTTTACCACAATGCCTTGCGACTTATCTCTTATATCCTGGAGCATTACTGCCTCCGTACTATGTTAATAAAATGACCAATAAAAAAGGTGCATTCCGCATGGAATACACCTTTTGTATCTAATGGCGGAACAGACGGGACTCGAACCCGCGACCCCCTGCGTGACAGGCAGGTATTCTAACCAACTGAACTACTGCTCCAAAGACATTAGTTTACAGCGTCTTTAAGACCTTTACCGGCTTTAAAGCCAGGTACTTTCGCTGCTTTAATTTGGATTTCCTCACCAGTTTGAGGATTACGACCTGTACGCGCCGCACGTTCTTTCACTGCAAAAGTACCAAAACCAACTAGTGTAACCTGGTCACCTTTTGCTAACGCGGTTTCAATTGTTTTTAAAGTTGCGTCAAGAGCATTACTTGCAGAAGCTTTAGATAGATCAGCAGACGCCGCAATAGCATCAATCAGTTCAGATTTGTTCACGTTGTACCCCTTCAGTATTTTCGTGGTTCCTTAGAATTATTATTCGGCGCAATAAATATATGCCATCTCACAAGGCCGAGCCAGAAGTTATACAAGCCCGACCTACTCCCTGTCAACACAGGATCTAACTTTAATGGTGATTTAACGTGCCTTTTTCCTCTTTTTCTTTCTCTGTTTTTGGCAAATCATCGACCTTTTTAGGTGCTGGAATGTACTCCAACGCCACGTCCAAAACTTCGTCGATCCACTTAACAGGAATCACTTTAATATCGGCTTTGATATTATCTGGAATCTCTTTCAAATCGCGAGCATTTTCTTGCGGAATAAGAACCGTTTTTATCCCACCTCTATGAGCCGCCAGAAGCTTCTCTTTTAAGCCCCCTATAGGTAGAACCTCCCCACGCAAGGTAATCTCGCCAGTCATAGCCACAGAGGCCTTAACAGGCACCTTAGCTAACACAGACACCATAGCCGTACACATTGCTACGCCAGCACTCGGCCCATCTTTTGGTGTTGCACCTTCTGGCACATGCAAGTGAAGGTCCATTTTCTCATGAAAATCTTCATCAATTCCCAAACCTGCCGCACGACTTCTCACCACAGTCAGAGCAGCTTGAATTGACTCTTGCATCACGTCACCCAAAGAGCCTGTTTTCACATGACGCCCTTTACCAGCCACACCAGCCGCTTCAATTGTTAATAGCTCACCGCCAACCGAAGTCCAAGCCAATCCAGTTACCTGACCGATTTGATTTTTTTCTTCTGCCTTACCGTAAGTAAATTTATGAACACCAGAGAAATCTTCTAAATTCTTTTCCGTAACCTTTACCGTAGTGACTTTTTTGGCCTTACTTAAAGCCTGTTTTTTAACCACACGTCGACAAATCTTACTTAACTCACGCTCTAACCCACGAACCCCCGCTTCTTTCGTGTAGAAGCGAATAACCCCCATCAAAGCGTCATCAGTGACATTTATCTCACCTTCTTTCAGACCCGCTAATTTCACTTGTTTAGGTAAAAGATAACGTTTGGCAATATTGAGCTTTTCATCTTCTGTGTAACCTGGAATACGAATAACTTCCATACGATCAAGCAAAGGCCCAGGAATATTCATACTGTTGGAAGTACAAATGAACATAACATCTGAAAGGTCGAAGTCCACCTCTAAATAATGGTCATTAAAAGTGTGGTTTTGTTCTGGATCTAGCACTTCCAATAGCGCAGATGCTGGATCGCCACGCTGATCCATACCCATTTTGTCAATTTCATCAAGCAAGAACAGCGGATTTTTCACCTTTACTTTAGCCAGTTTTTGCAGCAACTTACCCGGCATAGAGCCAATATAAGTACGACGATGACCTCGTATTTCAGCTTCATCTCGCACACCACCTAGCGCCATTCGAATATATTTTCGGTTAACCGCCTTAGCAATAGACTGGCCAAGGGAGGTCTTACCAACGCCTGGTGGCCCAACCAAGCACAGAACAGGACCTTTCACTTTTTTAACACGCTGCTGCACAGCTAAAAACTCTAGAATACGCTCTTTAACATCCTGCAACCCATAGTGATCTTGATTGAGGATTTTTTCTGCGTAAGAAAGATCGTTACGCACCTTGCTGCGTTTTTTCCATGGTAGAGAAATAAGCCATTCGATATATCCCCTTACCACAGTAGCTTCAGCCGACATAGAAGACATCATGCGCAATTTCTTCAACTCAGCTTCAGCTTTCGCTTGCGCTTCTTCCGTCATACCCGCTTCAAGAATTTTCTCTTGCAACAGATCCAACTCATTGCCACCGTCATCCATATCACCAAGTTCTTTTTGAATGGCTTTCATTTGCTCATTCAAATAGTACTCTCGTTGACTTTTTTCCATCTGCTTTTTAACACGGCTGCGGATGTTCTTTTCAAGATGGGCAATATCTAACTCGCCATCCATCAGACTCATTAAAAACTCACCGCGCTCAACCAAAGAATCTATCTCTAAGATCTTTTGCTTATCTTCGAGTTTTAAACTCATATGGCCTGTAATGTTATCAATCAATTTTGATAGGTCATCAATTGACTTAAGTGACTGAACCACTTCAGAAGGAATGCGCTTACTACCTGCAACATATTCATCTAGCTGCTTATGCAAAGCACTTCGCATTACACCATGCTCTGCTTGATCTTCCTCCTGTAGACTTAGCTCTACCACTACTCCAGAGACAAAATCTTCGCCCTCTTCTATTTTTTCCAGTCGAGCCCGCTTACCCCCTTCTACCAATACCTTAACAGTACCGTCGGGGAGGCGTAGAAGCTGCATCACTTTGGCTATCGTACCTATGGTATAAAGATCTTCTAATGAAGGATCATCTTTAGAAGCATCTTGCTGAGCCACTAAAAATACTTCTTTATCACCCTCCATAGCGGACTCTAGAGCAGCTATAGACTTAGAGCGACCAACAAATAAAGGCAGTACCATATGAGGGTATACCACTACATCTCTTAGTGGCAGCATAGGAAGAAGCAAAGAATCGGACATATTTTTTTCCAGTCTGGGCGCAAAAGGGAGCGCACTTTTAAATATTAAAATACTGATTAATATTAAAGATAAGGGCAAAGCAATAAATTACAAGAGCGCTAAGCGTATGATTTCAATAGAAAGCATTTTTAAATAACACAAATAAAAAAACCGAAATTAAGGCAGCACCTCAATTTCGGTTTTTTAAAAGCATTGAGCCACGACTCAACTAAAAGAAGTCTTTAGCCGTTTTCGGCAATATCTTCCTTTTCAAGAACCATTAGTGGAGCAGAGTCACCACGAATAGATCCAGCATCCATCACTACTTTAGAAACATCCGTACGCGATGGTAAATCATACATGCAATCCAAAAGTGATGTTTCTAAAATACTGCGTAAACCACGAGCGCCCGTTTTACGCTGCAACGCAAGCGATGCTGCTTCACGCAACGACTCTTCAGTAAACTCTAGCTCAACACCTTCAAGCTCAAACAAATGTTGGTACTGCTTAACAAGCGCGTTCTTAGGCTTACTTAGAATAGTCATTAGAGCTTCTTCATCCAATTCTGAAAGTGTTGCCACGACAGGCAAACGACCTACAAACTCTGGAATTAAGCCAAACTTAACCAAGTCTTCCGTTTCAACAAGGTGTACAGCTTCTGAGAAAGATTTACCTTCATCTTTACTCTTAACCGTCGCAGAAAAGCCAATACTACTTTTCTCAGTTCTGTCACTTATAACTCTTTCAAGCCCAGCAAAAGCACCGCCACAAATAAACAAGATATTAGATGTGTCTACTTGTAAGAACTCTTGTTGCGGGTGCTTGCGGCCACCTTGTGGAGGCACTGAAGCCACTGTACCTTCAATCAACTTCAGTAACGCTTGCTGAACACCTTCACCAGAAACATCACGAGTAATTGACGGGTTATCCGACTTTCTCGAAATTTTATCGATTTCATCAATATAGACGATACCGCGCTGCGCTTTTTCTACGTCGTAATCACAATTCTGAAGCAGCTTCTGAATAATGTTTTCAACATCTTCACCAACATAGCCAGCTTCAGTAAGAGTAGTCGCATCAGCAATAGTGAAAGGCACGTCCAAAACTCGCGCCAAAGTTTGAGCTAATAACGTTTTACCACTACCAGTAGGACCAATTAAAAGTATATTACTTTTACCGAGCTCAACTGTTGAGCTAGAAAGCCCTTGGTGACGAAGGCGTTTATAATGATTATAAACGGCAACAGCCAATACTTTTTTAGCTCTATCCTGACCTATAACATAATCATCTAATGCTGCGCTAAGCTTGGAAGGTGCCGGCAATTCATCGCTAGACTCTTCACCCACAGCATCAATTTGAGATAATTCTTGAGTAATAATGTTGTTACATAGATCTACACACTCGTTACAGATATAGACCGAAGGCCCTGCAATAAGCTTCTTAACTTCATCCTGACTCTTTCCACAGAAAGAGCAATACAATAGCCGATCAGATTGGTCGCCACGGCTAAATTTATCATCCGACATTTATTCGACCCTTTGTTAAACTTCTCGTTTCTGTAAAACTTCGTCAATCAAACCATATTCTTTCGCTGTTTCAGGATTCATAAAGTTGTCACGATCCGTGTCTAAAGCGACTTGCTCAATAGGCTTACCGGTATGAGAAGCAATAATTTCATTAAGTTTATGCTTAATACTTAAAATTTCACGAGTATGTATTTCAATATCAGACGCCTGACCTTGATAACCACCTAATGGCTGGTGAATCATCACTCTTGAATTTGGTAGGCAGTAACGCTTTCCAGCTGCTCCAGCGGTTAACAATAATGCACCCATACTTGCAGCCTGGCCAATACACATGGTACTTACGTCTGGTTTAATAAATTGCATAGTGTCGTAAATAGACATACCAGCTGTTACAGAGCCACCTGGTGAATTGATATATAAATGAATGTCTTTATCAGGGTTTTCTGACTCCAAAAACAGTAACTGAGCCACAACCAAATTAGCCATGTGATCTTCAACTTGACCCACTAGAAAAATCACTCGCTCTTTTAATAGTCGAGAGTAAATATCAAAAGATCTTTCACCACGAGCAGTTTGTTCAATAACCATAGGAACAAGGCCATTGCTAGTAATTGCAACAGGGCCAGTAGTTGGGTTAGTCAAATTCATATGTATTCCTTAAAACAAAAAAGTCGACATAACAGATGCTATGTCGACCTTATTAAAAAAGATAAGACGAGTCTTATGCTTCTTCCCCTGCCTCTTCAGCTTGGGCTTTTGGCTTGATAGCATCTTCATAACCCAAAGTTACTTCAGTAACTTGAGCAGATTCTAACAGTTTATCAACAACTTGCTCTTCAAGTACAGCAGATTGCACTTGCGCTAGTTGCTCTTTGTTCTTCAAGTAGTAATCAATGACTTGCTGAGGCTCTTGGTAAGCTTGTGCCATCTCTTCTAAGAAAGAGCGAACACGATCTTCATCAACTTTCATTTCATTTTTCTGAATAACTTCAGAAATCAACAAACCAAGCTTAGCACGCTTCTTAGCTTCGTCTTGGAAAAGCTCGGCTGGCAATTGAGAAACGTCGAATTGTTGATCTCCACCAAATTGCTGACCCGCTTGCTTACGTAAGCCATCAACTTCTTGGTCGATAAGAGTGCTAGGAACTTCAACATCGTTGATTGAAGCTAAACCTTCAAACAAAGCTGTTTTTAGTTTCGCTTTAATCGCTTGATTCAATTCGCGATCCATATTTTTACGAACTTCAGCACGCAAAGCATCAACAGTGCCCTCTTCAAGGCCGAATTTCTCAACAAATGCATCGTCAAGCTCAGGCAATACCTGCTCAGCTACTTCAGATACAGTAATTTTGAAAGTCGCTTCTTGGCCTTTCAAGTGTTCTGCTTGATAGTCTTCAGGGAAGGTAACAGAGATAGTACGCTCTTCACCAGCTTTAGCACCTAAGATACCGGACTCAAAACCAGGAATCATAGTATTAGAACCTAATACCAATTTATGGCCTTGCGCCGAGCCGCCTTCAAACGCTTCTTCACCCAAGAAACCAACAAAATCGATAGTCACTTGGTCGCCATCAGCTGACTCACGCTCTACCGCAGTCCACTCTGCATTCTGCTTACGCAGTGTTTCTAACATAGTATCAACATCAGCATCTTGAACTTCAGATACTACACGCTCAACAGCAATTTTTGCGTTATCAGCTAATTCAATCTCTGGGTAAACTTCAAGCTTAACGATAAATTCAAGATCAGAACCTTCTTCGAAGTTTTTCGGCTCAATTGAAGGAGCGCCAGCTGGCTGCAACTTCTCTTGTTGAACGGCTTCTACATAAGAGTCTCTCATGATCTTTTCGATAGCATCCATACGGATACCTTGACCGTAACGTTTCTTAACAACACTTACTGGCACTTTACCTTTACGAAAACCATCGATACGAATGGTTTTTGCTGTTTTCGCTACTTCAGCACTAACTGCGTCTTCGATACGAGCAGCTGGTACGCTTATTGTTAGAACACGTTCAATTGAAGACGATGTCTCTACAGAAACTTGCATAAAACTTCCTCTTGGGAATGCGCTTAAAATTGTTAATGTCTAATATGCGAACAAAATCACAGATACAATTAACAATATTTAAATGAAAATTGGCCAAAGTAATTAAGTAGAAAATGGCGCGCCTGAAGGGATTCGAACCCCTGACCGTCCGCTTAGAAGGCGGATGCTCTATCCAACTGAGCTACAGGCGCAATACTCATTACATTTCTTGTGGTCGGCTATTATAGAGATGGAGCAGCAATCGTCAACAGATAGACGTAAAAACACTCTTTTTTTTAAACAAAAGCATAACGCTTACAGCCACAACTAATATTCCGCACAAATGTGCACAAACTTTTTCCCTTCTCATTTACTAAAGAAAGGCATAAGTAGATATAATGCATCTGGATGAAAGGGTCACATATAACGCTATTTTAAATATCTAACAAAAGGGGCTAGCATGCCTTCACAGTTATCTCTAATTTATTCTATTGGCAAACAATACGCAGCACTCATATTAATCCATTTTAAAAAGAGCCAACTCCCACAAAAAGCAGCACAGCTAACGCTATCCAGCCTATTAGCCGCCGTACCAATTATCACCATCATTATTAGCATTCTAAGTTTCACACCTACGCTAGAGGCAATGAAAGAGCAACTATTCCAATTGATAGAACAGCACCTAGCACCTGGTTCAAGCGACATATTACTCCCCTACCTGATCCAGTTTGCTAACCAGACAAAAAATCTACCTATTGCCGGCCTCATTGGTCTACTCCTAACCGCTCTACTATTACTTAATAATTTTGAAAATAGTGTACAAGCAATATGGAACATTCAGAGAGCACGCAAGCTGCGTGAAAAACTATTAACTTACTGGGCAATTTTAACCTTAGGTCCCATTATATTTATTGCCTCACTCAGTTTATTTGGGAAACTAATGTCTATTCAATTTGGAGATCAAGACGAAAACAGCTTAATAAACCTACTTTTAGAGCTTGGAAATCTCACACTCTACTTCTTAATGCTTTTAACATTGAATTACCTCACCCCAAACGCGGATGTTTCGTTGAAATGGGCAGCCATTGCATCTTTATTTGGTAGTATAGGCTTGCATCTACTCAACATGATTTTTGGATCATTCGCACAATTTTTTGCAAACTACCAAGTTATCTATGGCGCATTTGCAGCAATACCAATCTTCTTAATCTGGATGCAAAGCTCTTGGCTGATAGTACTCGCTTCTATTTGCTTGTGCTCTTCTTTACACAATACAAATTCTTAGCTTTCAGCTGGGATTCATGTAGAATCTTGGCAGATTTTTTTCATTACTTTAAGGTTGCACATGACGAATACCATTACTGACCTAAACACCATTTTAAATGAGGCCGACTGCCTAATTAATGAGGCAAGCCTTAACACAGCACTAGACAAAATGGCCTCCCAAATAACCACTGACCTATCAGACAAATTACCTCTAGTTTTATGCGTTATGAATGGCGGATTAATACCAACCGCTGCAATAATTGAGCGCCTCGATTTTCCACTGGAAATCAACTATATCCATGCAACAAGGTATGGAATGGAAACAGAGGGTAATGCTCTCAACTGGTTAAGCTACCCACAAACAGATCTTAGCAACCGACACGTACTTATTATTGATGACATCTTCGACCAAGGCCACACACTACAAGCCATTGAAGACTGGGTGAAAGAGCAAGGCGTTAGTAGCGTTCACACTGCAACCGTGATCAACAAATTACATAACCGCAAAACCGATATGACGCCTGACTACGTGGGTACAGATGTGGAAGACCGCTTTGTCTTTGGTTTTGGCATGGATTACAAAGGATTCTTCAGAAACCTAAAAGCGATATACGCTGTAAAAGATAGCTAACGAAGCCTCATTACACAGCACAAAAAAAACGCCCGAATGGGCGTTTTTTTTAACTTCATGAAATCACTTCTACAATATTTAGAAAACTCGGTTAAAGCCATTTAAGGCCGCCACACGATAAGCTTCCGCCATTGTTGGGTAGTTAAATGTTGTATTAAGGAAATACTTCAAAGTATTTTGCTCTCCCGGCTGCTTCATTATAGCTTGACCGATGTGAACAATCTCAGACGCTTGGTCACCAAAACAATGTATTCCCAGAAGCTCTAAAGATTCTCGGTGGAAAAGGATTTTAAGCATACCAACCGCTTCCCCCGTAATTTGAGCACGAGCAGTATGTTTGAAGAACGCACGCCCTACTTCATAAGGCACCTTTTCACTAGTTAGCTCAGCCTCAGTCTTTCCTACCGAACTGATCTCAGGAATAGTATAGATACCTGTTGGCACCTCACTAATAAATTCACCACCTTCGATGCCGAACATATTAGCTGCAACAGATCGACCTTGGTCATACGCGGCACTCGCTAAGCTAGGCCAACCAATCACATCACCTGCGGCATAAACATTTTCAACTTGGGTTTGATACGTATCATTGACCGCCAACTGACCACGGCCATTCGCTTCTAGACCAATGCTATCCAGAGCTAGACTATCAGTATTACCAGAACGGCCATTACAGAATAACAATGCATCTGCACGAAGTTTTTTACCTGATGACATATTCATAATGACACCACGTTCTGATGTTTCAACAGAGTCATAGGTTTCATTATGTCGAATCAGTACACCACTATCACGAAGGTGGTAACTCAACGCATCCGTAATTTCATCATCTAAGAAACTCAATAGTTTTTTGGCTGGGTTAATCAGCTCGACTCGAACCCCTAAACCACAGAAAATCGACGCATATTCACAACCGATTACACCAGCCCCATAGATAATCAAAGACCTTGGAGTATGACTTAAGCCCAAAATTGTATCTGAGCAATAAATTCTAGGATGGGAAAAGTCAATATTAGCTGGTCGGTAAGGACGAGAGCCTGTAGCGATAACAATTTTATCAGCAACCAGAAGCTCTGGACCTTGTTCGTAGGTATTTACCTCAATAGTATTAGCGTCTTTAAACTTACCTTTACCAAAGTAAATATCAATACGATTTCGAGCATAATATTCAGTACGCCCCATTACTTGTTTTTCAATGACCTTGTTTGCTCTATCCATTACTTTTGGGAAAGAGAACCAACGAGGCTCACCAATATCACGGAACATTGGATTGGTATTAAACACGATAATTTCTTTTACGGCATGACGTAATGCTTTTGAAGGAATAGTACCTAAATGAGTACAACTACCGCCCACTTGTGAGCTTGCCTCAACCACCGCTACTCGTTTTCCTGCTTTAGCTGCACTCATTGCCGCGCCTTCACCTGCAGGACCAGTACCTAAAACCACAACATCATAATGTCTCGTTGTCATAATACCCTCTCAGCTCAATTATTTGGATGCGTCGTAAAACGTGTCATCAGAAACTTTTTCTAGTGCATCCTTTTTAGATTCTTTCTCACACTTACCTTTATCTCCGCCACAAATATCGCAGGCGACTTCCATTCCTAGAGAGCTCATGCCACCACATGAACCTGAAATAGGCTTTCTTCCCATCAAAACACCCACAGCCATCGCAGTGACTACAAGTAGCATAAAGAGAAATACAAATAACGCAGTCAACATAACCTTCTCCTTAAATATCCAATCTGTTTAATTCAAGTAGGCCTGAAAAGCATCGGAAGAGCGCTCTTCAAAACCAAAATCATTCTTCACTAATAAATATGCCGCAATACCGTTTCTTTGAGCAAAGGCTAACCCCTTATCAGGGCCCAACACAGTAATTGCTGTCGATAAACCATCTGCCATGGTTGTAGTTTTATCAATCACAGTAACCGACACTAAACGATGATTAATAGGCTTACCAGTTTTAGGATTAATTGTATGTGAATAACGAACACCATTTTTCTCAAAATAGTTACGATAATCACCAGAAGTAGCCACAGCTCCCCCTTCCAATTCAATCACCCTATTGACCACTTCGTGACCACCGGCTGGACTTTCTATTGCTACTTTCCACAAAGTGCCGTCAGGCTTCTTACCTTTCGTAAAGATCTCGCCACCTATCTCAACCAAGTAGCTTTCAATACCGTTCACTTCTAATACTCGCGAGACTTCATCAACCCCATAGCCTTTAGCAATAGATGACAAGTCTACGTAAATATTTTTTTCTTTTTTTAAACTTTGATTATCTAGTTGCAAATACTGATAACCAATTTTCGCTTTAGCGGCATTTATATCCGCTTGGCTAGGAATTTGATCTTTTGATTTCCCCGGACCAAACCCCCATAAATTTACTAACGGGCCAATGGTAACATCATACAAACCATCGCTCATTTCACTGATTAAAAGAGCCTGATCAACAACATAAGCCAAGTCTTTACTTACGTCTACCTTTTCACCTGCTGGCAGCTTATTAAACCTAGACAATTCGGAAGAAGGATCATAAGTCGACATTAGGCTATTTACTCTAGCAAGCACAGCGTCAACGTCAGATTTAAGTCCCCAAGAATTTTCAGTATCAGGTGTAGTGTAAAACTTCACCGTATATGTAGTACCCATTGTCGGGCCAGAAAAACCAACAAGCTCAGGAGAAAAAGAAAAAAAGCGATAAACAATCGCCAAAACAAGCATTAAAACAGCAGGAATTAATATTTTTTTGCGCATAAGAAATCTTTTTTACAAGGATCAAAAACAAAGACCCACCATTTGGTGGGTCTTTTATGAGGTGCTAGCCTCCGAAATCATCCAGAAGGATGTTTTCTTTTTCTACACCTAGATCTTCTAGCATTTTGATAACAGAAGAGTTCATCATTGGAGGTCCACACATGTAGAACTCACAATCTTCTGGTGCTGGGTGATCTTTAAGGTAGCTCTCGTACAAGACATTATGTATGAAGCCAGTCTTACCTTCCCAGTTATCTTCCTCTTGAGGATCAGATAATGCTAAATGCCACTCAAAGTTTTCATTCTCTTCTTGAAGCTTATCGTACTCATCCATATAGAAAGCTTCTCGCATACTACGAGCGCCATACCAGAAAGATATTTTACGAGTAGAGTTAAGGCGCTTCAGCTGATCAAAGATATGTGAACGCATTGGAGCCATACCAGCACCACCACCTACAAACACCATCTCAGCATCAGTATCTTTCGCAAAGAACTCACCGAATGGACCGTAAACCTTAATCTTATCACCTGGTTTCAAGCTAAATACATATGAAGACATTTGACCAGGTGGCAAATCATCTTTACCTGGAGGCGGAGAAGCAATACGAATATTAAATTTCACCAAACCTTTTTCTTCAGGGTAGTTTGCCATCGAGTATGCTCGGATAACAGTGTCATCTACCTTAGAAGTAAATTTCCACAAATTAAACTTATCCCAGTCACCGCGATACTCTTCTTCAATATCAAAGTCTTTGTAGTGAACAGTATGAGCAGGCGCTTCCAGCTGAACATAGCCACCAGCACGGAAGTCAACGTTCTCACCTTCAGGCAGTTTCAAAGTCAGCTCTTTGATGAAAGTCGCAACATTAGGGTTTGATTCAACAGTACATTCCCATGCTTTAACACCAAATACTTCCTCAGGAACTTCTACGTCCATGTCTTGCTTAACAGCAACCTGACAAGACAAACGCTGCCCTTCTTTCTCTTCACGGCGTGTAAAGTGCGACTGTTCAGTAGATAGCATTGAACCACCACCACTTGTCACCTTACATTTACACTGAGCACATGTACCACCGCCGCCACAAGCGGAGGATAAGAACACCCCACTATTAGCTAGTGTCTGCAGTAATTTACCGCCAGCAGGTACTGTAATTTCCTTTTCACCGTTGATGCGAATTGTAACGTCACCCGTACTTACTAAGCGTGCACGAGCAGCAAGAATAATTGCTACCAGCGCCAGTACGATTGCAGTGAACATTACCACACCCAGAATAATCTCTAAGTTGATCATGTTAGTTAAACCTTATTCTTGGTTGTCTGACTGCACAGCAAATTAAAGCTGTACACCAGAAAATGACATGAAGCCCAAACTCATCAAGCCAACAGTAATAAACGTAATACCAAGACCACGTAGACCTGCAGGAACATCTGAATACTTAAGCTTCTCCCGAATACCGGCAAGCGCAGCAATAGCAAGCGCCCAACCAACACCAGCACCTACACCGTAAACAAGACTTTCACTAAAGTTATAGTCACGCTCAACCATGAATAACGAAGCACCCAAGATTGCACAGTTTACAGTGATAAGAGGTAGAAACACGCCCAATGCGTTATATAACGACGGTACGTATTTATCCAATGTCATTTCTAATATCTGAACACATGCGGCAATTACACCAATGTAGCTCAACAAGCCTAAGAAGCTCAGATCTACACCTGGTAAACCAGCCCACTCAAGAGCGCCATCTACCAACAGGTTCTGATATAGCAAGTTATTTAGAGGTACAGTAATTGCCAATACAACAACAACTGCGATACCAAGACCAATTGCCGTTTCGACTTTCTTAGACAACGCTAAGAAAGTACACATGCCTAAGAAAAAGGCTAAAGCCATGTTTTCAACGAAAACCGCTTTAATAAACAGACTTATATAATGTTCCATTTACACCCCCTCCTGAGAACGTGAATTAGCAGCAATTTTAAACTCTGGTGCCTCAACCTGATCTTTCTTATAAGCACGCAATGCCCAAATAACCAAACCAATTACGAAGAAAGCACTTGGTGGCAATAACATCAAGCCATTTGGCTGATACCAACCGCCATTCTGAATTGTTGTGAAAATTTCCACACCAAACAGCTTACCGGCACCTAGCAGTTCACGGAAAACAGCAACGATGATTAGCATCACACTGTATCCCAAACCATTACCAACACCATCAAGGAAACTCATCACAGGGCCATTCTTCATAGCGAAGGCTTCTGCACGTCCCATAACGATACAGTTAGTAATAATCAAACCAACAAATACAGATAGTTGCTTGCTGATTTCAAAGGCAAACGCTTTTAACACCTGATCAACCACAATTACCAAAGAGGCAATAATAATCATCTGAACAATAATACGAATACTGTTCGGAATATGATTACGAATGATGGCAATAAAAAAGCTTGAAAAGCCAGTAACTAAAGTCAGTGCGATAGACATTACTAAACTCACACTTAGACTACTCGTTACCGCCAATGCAGAACAAATACCTAGAATCTGCAAAGCGATTGGGTTATTCGCAAGAATTGGCCCAAATAGAACTTCTTTTACATTAGACATTATTGAGCTCCCTCACTACGTAGCGACGCTAATAAAGGACCAAAACCTTCATTACCTAACCAGTATTGAACAAGATTGGTGACACCACGGCTCGTTAGCGTAGCACCAGATAATCCATCTACTTTATGAATAGCCAATGGGTCAGCACTGTCTACACTACTTTTAGCAAGCTGGATAATAGCTTCACCTTGGTCGTTGTAAACTTTTTTGCCTTTCCACAAAGCCTTCCAGTTAGGGTTATCTACTTCACCACCAAGACCAGGAGTTTCCCCTTGATCATAGAAGCCGAAACCAATAATGGTGTCAAAGTC
The DNA here is from genome assembly GCF_025716875.1 of Marinomonas sargassi. GTDB lineage: Bacteria > Pseudomonadota > Gammaproteobacteria > Pseudomonadales > Marinomonadaceae > Marinomonas > Marinomonas sargassi. The sequence continues at coordinate 64,378 of NZ_JAOVZB010000002.1, forward strand.
ATTCTCTAAAGCGATAAAGCCATACATTGTCGACCATAAGCCATAACCGTGTACCGGCAAGATAATACGTTCGATTTGATCACCATCTTTCACTAGGTAAATAGACGAGTAATTAGCACGACGTTTAATACTTGCAGGATCATTGGCACCATTTAGAGCAACAGACATAGCAGGATCTTTCGCTGCAGCTTGTTGATCATAAGTCGCAGGATCAATGCCAGCTGAACTTAACTCTTCAGCAGTCAGAAAGCTGCTTGTTTCCAAATTCACTAAGCGCGTTTCAATTGTCTCAAACGCTTGATCAATAGAAACATTAGAGTCCAGCATGCCTGCTGCAGAAAGAATATTTCGTTTACGGTCTAAGTCTTTATTGGCTTTCTGTATTGGCTTCAAGCCAACCGCTGCTGCTGCAACAAATACAGAACAAACCAAACATAAAGACAAAGCAACTGTAATCGTTTTTTGAATACTGTCGTTATTAGCCATTGCGCGCAATCCTCCGCTTAATGTTCGCCTGAACAATAAAGTGATCAATAAATGGCGAAAATAAGTTTGCAAAGAGAATCGCCAGCATCATACCTTCTGGGTACGCTGGGTTCACTACGCGAATCAAGACCACCATGACACCAATCAGAGCACCATAAAACCACTTACCACGACTCGTCATAGAAGCTGATACAGGATCTGTTGCCATATACATCATGCCGAATGCAAAGCCACCTAAAACTAGGTGCCAATACCAAGGCGTTGAGAACATAGGGTTAGAGTCTGAGCCAATCAAGTTAAGTAGTGTTGAAGTTAACACCATACCCAACATAACACCGGCTACGATACGCCAAGCCGCTATTTTCATAATCAACAGCGCAGAGCCGCCAATTAGAATCGCAAGCGTTGATGTTTCACCCATAGATCCCTGAACAAAACCAAAGAATGCATCAGACCATGCAACAGTTAATCCTGCCACACCATCAGCAGCAAGTTGGCTCAGCGCCGTTGCACCAGAGAAACCATCTACTGCTGTCCAAACCGCATCACCAGACATAGAAGCTGGGTAAGCGAAGAACAAGAATGCACGACCCGCTAATGCTGGGTTAAGGAAGTTTTTACCTGTACCACCAAACACCTCTTTCGCAAGCACCACACCAAAAGTGATACCCAGAGCAACTTGCCATAACGGAATAGTTGCAGGTAAAGACAGTGAGAAAAGAATGGAGGTTACAAAGAAACCTTCGTTAACTTCGTGCTTACGTACAGCAGCGAACAAAACTTCCCAGAAACCACCGACAGCAAATGTTACCAAGTAAACTGGCAAGAAGTAGGTTGCACCATAAATCATGTTGTCCCATATAGAGGACACATCATAATTAGTTAGACAACCAACAATAGCATGGCGCCATGTATCAGGTGCAGCAACACCCATAAAATCCATTGCTGTATTTGCTTGTAGACCAATATTGTACATACCAAAGAACATGGCGGGGAAAGTACACATCCAAACCAAGATCATAATACGTTTCATATCAACAGCATCGCGAACATGCGAACCGCTTTTTGTCACAGAGCTCGGACGGTAAAAGATGGTATCTACTGCTTCAAAAAGAGCGTACCACTTTTCGTATTTCCCACCTGTATGAAATTCAGGTTCTATTTTATCGAGTACTTTTCTAAGCCCCATGAATTAACCCTCTCTCTCTATTAGAGTTAGACAATCACGAAGAATAGGACCGTATTCGAACTTACCAGAACAGCTGTAAGTACATAAAGCCAAATCTTCATCATCTAATTCAAGCGCACCAAGCTTTTGCGCTTCTTCCGTATCACTCACCACTAATGAACGTAGCAATTGAGTGGGTAAGATATCTAATGGCATTACTCGTTCAAAGTTACCAAGCGGCAACATAGTACGATCACTACCATTTGTTGTCGTTGTCATATCAAACGACTTCTTACCTGTTAGCTTTGATACAAAAACGTTTAGCAAGGAGTGCTTTTCTACACCCGCACGTAAATAATGCATCATTTGACGTTCACGGCCTTCTAACAACACAGAAACTTGTGTGTGATAACGACCTAGGAAAGCAAAAGAACCAGTCGCTTTACGACCAGAGAGTACCGAACCTGATATAACTCGGTTCTCACCTTCAGAAAGTTGACCCGCAGTAAGGTCTTCTAGACTTGCACCTAGTTGAGTGCGAACCAGACGTGGGTTCTTAACTCGAGGTCCAGCTAATGCCACAACACGCTCAGAGTTTAATTCACCCGTCACAAACAACCGACCAATCGCTACAACATCTTGGTAGTTGATTGACCAAACCGTTTTCTTATCACTTACCGGATCAAGAAAATGGATGTGTGTGCCAGCAAGGCCAGCAGGGTGAACACCTGCGAACTCTTCAACAGTTACATCTGAAGTTGTTGGGATTTTCGCGTCAGGTGCTTTACATAAAAAGACCTTACCCTCTGTCAAACGAGTCAATACCGTAAGACCGTCTGCAAAAGCTTCTGCAGAATCAGCAAGAACCACTTCAGGAGAGGCCGCTAACGGATTGGTATCCATTGCCGTAACAAAAATAGAGTTCGGCGTAGAATCTACTTCAGGTACTTTCGAGAAAGGGCGTGTACGAAACGCAGTCCACAATCCTGAATCAACTAGATTTAACACCACTTTAGAGCGCTCTAGCGCTTTTAATTCGGAGCCAGAGTAAGAAGCAAAAGATTCAGACTCATCACCTTCAACATCAATAACAATTGATAAGAAGGCACGTCGTTCACCACGATTGATTTCTGACACTGTTCCAGCAGCAGGTGCAGTATATTTTACCCCTGCCATTTTCTTATCCGTGAATAAGACTTGTCCCTTTTTGACCTTATCCCCTACTTTAACCAGCATGGTAGGTTTCATACCATGGTAGTCAGGGCCGATAACAGCAACTGATTTCACAGCTGCAGCACTCTCAACAACTTGATTAGGAGCACCTGATATCGGTAAATCTAGGCCTTTTGTAATTTTAAACATATGTTCTGCCCAACAAAAGATTGAACACAAAAAGCGCAATGTGTACTGCTTATACCCCCCTCCGGGAAAACATGCACAAACAAACAATCATCTTAAGAAGATTGAATACACAAACTCACTTCACCAAAAAACCGAATTATTATAAAGCTGATTACCAGCCTTGACTAGCTGGCAGTGGCACCTTTTTGCCCTCAAAACTTACACATTAAATACAAACTGCTGTCTATCTGTTGATATTTTACACAAACACATCTTCCACCTGTTTGATTTATAGACAGCAAAGCAAGTTTAAATAAAGCACAGCCTATAAAAATAAGCGAATCCAATTATTTAGAGCCACCGTATAAGTCTTCACAAGATTACTTTTTAAAGTTGCCATCAAAGATGGAAAAACGCACAATATCCAACTCATTAATGAGTCCATAAGTGAAGCTGCCATTATGATCATTTCAGAAGCTCAAATACATATTAAGAACTTACGTCTGAGAACCTACATTGGTTTCAATGAATCCGAGAAAAAAAACAAACAAGATGTCGTGATCAACGCTTGGATCAATTATTCCGCATCCAGTGCTTCCAATACAGATGACGTAGAATACGCCGTCAACTATCGAACCATATGCAAAGAAATGATCACCTTCACGGAAGACAACCGTTTTTTACTATTAGAAAAGTTAACTGCTGATTTACTTGAGTTGTGCATGAAACAAGAAACAGTAACAACAGCCAAAGTAGAGGTGGCCAAGCCTCATGCGCTTCGCTTTGCTGACTCAGTATCGCTTACGCTATCAGCAACAAGAGACCATTAAAACAAGATGTCAAATACTGTATCCATCACATCAAAGCCCGGCTATAAAAATCAAATCGACGGTCTAGATGGGAGCCTTAAAGCACTACAACTTTTAGCCATTTCCGAGCAACACCAAAACCCTATTCTTTTTATCGCCAATACAGTCGCCGAGTTAAATGAACTCGAGGATGAGCTACAGTTTCTTAATCAACACCAAAAAGACATACTGAGGTTTGGAGACTGGGAGACACTCCCCTACGATGCTTTTTCACCTCACCAAGATATTATTTCTCAACGTCTTGAAACATTGGCAGAGATTACTGAGCGACAAGCTCCGATTATCTTAACAACGGTTGCCTCCTGCTTAACGCGACTATGCCCACAACAACACCTTGATGCCCAACGCTTCCATTTAAAAGAAGGCCAAAACCTTCCGCTGGAGAAGTTATCAACAAAATTGGTAAGCGCAGGCTACCTGCATGTGGATAGTGTAAACGCCCATGGTGAATATACTATTCGTGGGGCACTCATGGACGTTTTTCCTATGGGTGCGGACAACCCCATTCGAATAGACTGGTTTGATAATGAAATAGACACTATTAGATGGTTTGACCCTGAAACACAAAGAAGTATTAGCAAGGTAAGCGAAATCAAAATGCTGCCAGCAAAAGAGTTCCCAACCACTACTCAAGGCATCCAGCAGTTTCGCCAAGCCTTTCGGGAGCGCTTCGAGACAGCCCCATTAAATAGCCCTATATATCAAGATATTACCAGTGGTATTATCCCAGCAGGTATAGAGTATTACCTGCCATTATTTTTCGAGCAAACGGCTAGCTTATTTGATTATTTATCTGAGGACACCTTTGTTGTTCGCACCAATACTCTCAACGAGCAGGTTGCCAGCGTACAGTTAGACTTCAACACCCGCTACGAATCTCTTAGCTACAACATTGAACAACCAATATTAAAGCCAGAAGAAATATGCTTAAGAGAAAGCGACTTTTTCCAGCAGCTAAACCACTTCACCAACGTAGTGTTCTCAAGTCAAGAAACGCATCCTAATTATCGAGCACTCAATAACTTAAAAATCGATTCAAAAGCAGAAAAACCACTTAATCGGTTACAAAGTTTTATCACTCAAACCGACACAAGAGTGCTGATCGTTGCGGAATCTGCAGGGCGCAGAGAAGCTTTACTGGAGCTTCTGAAAAAGCACCAAATAGCGCCAACCTATGTAGAAAACTGGCAAGCCTTCACCTCTTCAAACCACTCGATTGCGATCACTGAAGGCAACATTGGCCGTGGTTTCATTATTAACAATGACATCACACTCATTGCCGAGAATGAAATATTAGGTGAACGAGTCTCCCAACACCGCAGGCGCAATAAGCAAAATAACATCAATGAAGACGCCATTATTCGCAATCTAACAGAATTGCGTTTAAATGCCCCTGTTGTGCATATAGATCATGGTGTAGGTCGTTATTTGGGCCTAACTAATTTACAGATAGACGGACAAGAGACTGAGCTACTAACTTTAGGCTACGCCAATGACGCTAAGCTCTATGTGCCTGTATCTTCTTTACAGCTGATATCAAGATACACTGGCGCAGATGAAGATACCGCACCATTGCATAAGCTGGGCTCAGAAAAATGGAGTGTTGCTAAACAAAAAGCCGCAGAGAAAGCCCGCGACACAGCTGCCGAGCTCCTCGAAATCTACGCCAAACGTGAAGCAAAAGTTGGCTACGCTTTCGCCAAACCTGATGATCAATACGAGATCTTTTCAGCAGGCTTCCCTTTTGAAGAAACACCAGACCAGCAAATGGCCATTGATGCCGTCATGAAAGACATGTCATCGAAAAAGCCGATGGACAGATTAGTCTGTGGCGATGTGGGCTTCGGTAAAACAGAAGTTGCCATGCGTGCAGCATTCCTTGCCGTACAAGATGGAAAGCAAGTCGCTGTTTTGGTTCCAACCACCCTACTTGCCCAGCAGCACTATGAAAACTTCTGCGACCGCTTTGCCGACTGGCCTGTAGAGGTAGAGCTACTCTCTCGATTCCGCTCAGGCAAACAGACCAATCAAGCTATTGATCGCCTCGAGTCAGGGAAAGCCGACATTGTCGTTGGTACTCATAAACTTATTCAAAGCGACATTAAATTTGCCAACTTAGGCCTTGTTATCATTGATGAAGAACATAGATTTGGCGTCAAACAAAAAGAGCAATTCAAATCATTACGCGCTGAAGTAGATATTCTAACTCTGACCGCGACCCCTATTCCAAGAACCTTAAATATGTCCTTGTCTGGGATTCGTGACCTATCCATCATCGCCACACCGCCCGCAAAACGTTTATCCGTGAAGACTTTTGTAAAACAAAAGGATGAGCACCAAATTAAAGAAGCCATCTTAAGAGAATTACACCGTGGCGGTCAGGTTTACTATCTTCACAATGAAGTGCAGACCATAGAGAAAACCGCACAAGAACTAGAAGAGCTCATTCCAGAAGCACGCGTGATTGTCGGTCATGGTCAAATGCGGGAAAGAGAGCTAGAGCAAGTGATGTCGGACTTTTACCACAAACGCGCCAATGTCTTAGTCTGCTCTACCATTATTGAAACAGGGATAGACATCCCTAACGCTAATACCATCATCATTGAAAGGTCTGATAAGTTTGGTTTAGCACAGCTTCATCAACTAAGAGGACGTGTTGGTCGGTCCCACCACCAAGCCTATGCTTATTTGCTAACGCCTAGTGACAGAAAAATTACAGGTGACGCTGAGAAACGACTTGAAGCCATTAGCCTCGCCGATACTTTAGGCGCGGGCTTCACTCTAGCAACACACGATTTAGAAATTCGTGGTACAGGTGAACTATTGGGTGATGGCCAAAGTGGTCACATTGAACATGTTGGCTTCTCTCTATTTATGGAAATGCTCGACCGCGCAGTCGCCTCTTTAAAGAATGGTGAGTCGCCTGATGTGGATATTTCTTCACCATCGCAAACCGATATCAATCTGCGCGTACCAGCTCTCATTCCAGATGAGTACTTAGGGGATGTCCACTCGCGTTTAATACTTTATAAACGTATTGCCAGCGCCAAGACAAAAGACGAATTGAAAGATCTACAAGTTGAAATGATAGATCGTTTTGGTTTATTGCCTGATGCAACCAAAAACCTCTTCCGACAAACCGAGCTGAAACTTAAGGCCGAAAGCCTTGGCATAAACAAAATAGAAGCTAATGCAAAAGAAGGTAAAATATTCTTTAATAGCAAAACGCCTGTTGACCCGATGAAACTAATAAAACTCATCCAAACGAAGCCGGATACCTATAAACTAGTAGGATCAGACACTTTGAAATTTTCAGCTGTTATGGAAAGTGCAGAACAGCGCTTCCAACACACAACCAAAACGTTAGGACTATTACATTGAAGTATTTAGCTTTTATCTTACTAACACTAAGCCTCTTCAGTACCCGCTCATTGGCAAATACAGAAGAAATCAACCCAGATACAGCAAGAGCTTACGAGGGCTACTTACTGACATTCCTATGGCCTGACAATCAGACGACAGAGTTTATTGAATACGAAAATGTGCTGTCACTAGATGGCCTGACACGAATTATAGAAAATACAGAGCAAGAAACCTTAGAGAGTGAAAATATAGAGCAAACTCTAAGCGCATTTGAAGAAGGTTTGAAAACACAGATAGGTAAACGCATACCGATACTGGTAAGCCAGAAGTGGACGCTCATTTTCAAACATGCAGGCGACAAAATTTACAAAGAGTTTCACAGTGAACAAATTAAAGACGGCTACCCAGAACTGACAGGAAAAATAGCCATAAAACTTGGCCGCTATCTAGAGTCCGACATTTCGTATCAGCATTACTTATTTGATAGTTTTACTCAGCCGATTCCTGAAGTACTCATCGACGATCAAGAACCCGCTGAACTTAAGGCGTTTGAACCCGCACTGGTATTAACACTCAACCAAAGCAACAAAACCGCCAGTAAAAAACTTAATTACTTAGACCACCCAACCATTGGCACACTGCTTTACTTTGAGCCAATCGAGTTAGAAGAAGCCATGGCGACATTAACATCTCAATCAAACCCGCCAGAAACAGGGGAAGGTTTAAATTACAATAACCTTCAAAGCACGAACGAGTTATTAAACTAAACCCTTTTCAATGACTTTTAAGTCACCAGGTATTTCAGTCCCATAACGGTGACCATAAAAAAGGCGATCTATTTCTAGATCGCCTTCTTCTTGAAAGCACTTATTTGAAATAAGTTATACAAAAAAGAGCTCTATAAAAGCCTCTTTAGCCCATCGACTAAAAACCTCGGCTTTGAGTCAACTTACTCATCCAAGCCAACGCCTTATGCTCAAATGCGGACAATACCGACAAACCTAAACGCTCGGCCATTTTCTTCGGCTGCTTATAAGCCACCTGAACCACATCTTTATCAGCAAGATTAGACACTAGGTAAGCATCACTGGTCATCACAGCATCCACCAGCTTGTTATCTAATGCCTCACTACCGTACCAAGTATCACCCGTGGCAATGCTTTCAATATCTAGCTGGGGCCTCTGACCAGACACAAAACGTTTAAATAAACCATGGGTATCTTCTAAATCTTGCTTGAATTTCTCGCGACCTTCATCGGTATTTTTACCCAACATGGTCAATGTACGCTTGTACTTACCTGCTGTATGCAACTCCACATCAATCAAGCTTTTGTCTAGCAATCGATGTACATTCGGCACTTGAGCGACAACACCTATGGAACCTAAAATCGCAAAAGGCGCAGCAATGATTTTGTCGGCAACACAGGCCATCATATAACCACCACTTGCTGCCACTTTATCAACACAAATTGTAAGCGGAATATTGGCTTCTCTAACACGTTGTAGTTGAGAAGCGGCTAGACCGTAACCATGCACCATGCCGCCGCCACTTTCTAGGCGGACTACAACCTCATCATGGGGCTGAGCGATACTCAAAATAGCCGTGATTTCTTCTCTCATAGAATCCACTGCTGAGGCCTTGATATCACCATCGAAATCTAGAACATAGAGGCGTTTTTTGATCTTTTCCTCTGTGTCTTTTCCTGACTTTTTCTTTTGAGCTTTCTTATCAAGCTTTTCTTGTTTCTTCTTTTCCTTTTCTTTATTCTTAAGGTCTTTCTTATCTAACAATTGACTTTCTAAGTCCGCCTTCATTGCGTCATAGTTTTCATTCAATTTTATTATAGATAAGCTGCCTGGTTTGTCTTTGCGCTTTCCGCTAGCAACCAGTGCCATCACAACAACAATAAATACTCCGATACTAATGAGCTTTAACATGAAGCCGGCGTAGTCAGTTAAAAATTCCAAGATACTATTCCCCTAATTAAACATACGTTTTTGACTTTATGGGGGTATTTATATAAATCACAATAGATACTCATTTCTTTATCCCTTATCATCGCCGAGTTTTAACATATTTGCCCCAGTTGGCATGCTTTAAAGGAAACCTTGATGACAACCTCAATACCTCAAGCACTAGGGAAAAACTTTCTAGGAAATACCCCCTTATGGTACAAGCAAGCTATTATCGCTTTCTTGATCATCAACCCTATCGTAGCTTCCACGTTAGGCCCTTTTGTTGCTGGTTGGCTATTAATTATTGAATTCATATTCACACTAGCGATGGCATTAAAATGCTATCCGCTACAACCCGGTGGATTAATTGCTATTGAGGCCATACTGTTAAACCTCACCACCCCACAAGGTGTGCACCATGAAGTGGTAGCAAACTTTGACGTTATCTTGCTACTCATGTTTATGGTGGCCGGCATATACTTCATGCAAAGCATGCTGCTTTTCATCTTCAATAAGTTATTAGTAAAAATTCACTCGAAGATCATCATCTCTTTGGTATTTAGCTTTAGTGCTGCTATTTTATCCGCGTTTTTGGATGCTTTAACTGTGACCGCCGTTTTAATTAGCGTCAGCGTTGGTTTTTATTCTGTTTACCATAAAGTCGCTTCAGGTCAGCCACAAAACAGCAAACACAATCCTATTAATGATGAACATGTCCTGCCCGTTAACTACGATGATTTATTACAATTCCGTTCATTCTTACGTAGCTTACTCATGCATGGCGCAATTGGCACCGCCTTAGGCGGGGTATCCACCATGGTAGGCGAGCCACAGAATCTATTAATCGCTAAAGTGGCAGGCTGGGATTTCCTTGAATTCTTTCTACAGGTCGCCCCTATTTCTTTACCTGTCATTGCTTGTGGCTTGGTCACAGTTGTCTTTTTAGAAAAAACCAAGTGCTTCGATTATGGTGCTAAGCTACCTGAAAATGTTCGCAATATTTTAAAGAATTTTGAAGAAGAAGAGTCCCAGAAAAGCACCCCAAAACATAAAGCACAGCTGGTTATTCAAGGTATTGTCGCCTTATTGCTTATTCTTTCTCTCGCGTTTCATGTGGCAGAAGTGGGTCTTGTTGGTCTTATGGTGATCATCTTACTTACCTCTTTCAATGGCATAGTCGAAGAGCACCAGATCGGCCATGCTTTTGAAGAAGCACTACCTTTTACCGCGTTATTGGTTGTGTTCTTTACCATTGTCTCTGTTATCCATGATCAGCATTTATTTCAGCCAATTATTGATTTCGTATTAAATATGCCTATCCACTCTCAGCCTCTAATGTTTTTTGTGGCCAACGGCATACTCTCTGCGATTAGTGACAATGTCTTTGTTGCAACCATTTATATCAGTGAAATCAAATCGGCATTAGAAGCAGGGACGATTACGCGAGAGCACTTCGACAAACTGGCAGTTGCCATTAACACTGGCACTAACCTACCCAGTGTCGCCACTCCAAACGGTCAAGCAGCGTTCTTATTCCTACTCACGTCTGCGATCGCTCCTCTACTAAGATTATCCTACGGAAAAATGGTTTGGATGGCTTTGCCATACACCATAGTACTGAGTTTAGTGGGTGGCTTGTGCGTTCACCTTTTCTTATAAATTAACTATATGAGCACTCGCCCTTAGACATAAAAAAAGCCCGTTTAGAAACGGGCTTTTTTTATGTCTATTTATAAGGTTAATGCTTAATACGCCAAAGTGCCTGTCCTGATTTTTTATCAATTAAATCTAAACGTTCTTCATGGGCTTGCAGCTCACTGTCATTCGCTCGAATGATTTTTAGTGCTGGACGGTCACTTGCTAAACGTCGTATCCCTCCAACATCACCTTCTTGTTTTGATTCTGACTCAGAGCCTGTCGCCAAACCCAAACTCGTTTGACCACCTGTCATCAGCAAATACACATCAGCCAAAATTTCCGAGTCAAGCAAGGCGCCGTGAAGTTCTCGGTGTGAATTGTCTATGCCGTATCGTTTACACAGTATATCTAGATTATTTTTCTGACCGGGATGCTTTTTGCGGGCATACACAAGGCTATCAAAAATACCGCACACTTCCGCAGTTTTTGGGAACCCGCCAACCAAACCAAACTCATGATCCATAAAACCCACATCGAATGGCGCATTATGGATAATCAACTCAGCCCCTTTAATGAAATCAAAGAACTCTTGGGCAATTTCATGGAAACGTGGTTTGTCAGCAAGAAATTCATTACTAATTCCGTGTACTTTGAAAGCTTCCTCTTCTACTTCACGATCAGGGTTAATGTAGACGTGAAAGTGTCGTTTAGTTAGCTTCCTTTCTATCATTTCCACACAACCGATTTCGATAATGCGGTGACCCTGTTTAGGGTCAATTCCTGTTGTTTCTGTATCTAATATAACCTGTCTCATGATGCTGCTCTCAACTCTTCAATGCCTTGATTGGCAAGCTCATCGGCGATTTCGTTGCCTTCGATTCCAGCATGCCCCTTCACCCATTTCCAAGTCACTTCATGTCGTTGGCATTCTTCATCCAACATTTGCCATAAGTCTTTATTCTTAACAGGCTGTTTAGACGCTGTTTTCCAGCCTTTTCGCTTCCAGCCCGCTAGCCATTCTGTAATGCCTTTTTGGACATAAGATGAATCTGTGTAGAGGGTGACAACGCATTTTTCTTTTAAGGCTTTTAGGCCTTCAATAGCCCCCATCAATTCCATTCTATTATTGGTCGTATCTTGCTCACCACCACAAAGGCGCTTTTCATGCTCACCAAATGTCAGCCAAGCTCCCCAGCCGCCGATGCCAGGGTTCCCTTTACAAGCTCCATCGGTATAAATTATTACTTCTTTCAATCTCTCATCTCTTTTATTGTTGGCTTTGTTAAAGGGGAAACTCGGACCCGAGGTCGGGTCCATACAGGTTTCATCGGAGTATAACGTTTAACCTGTTTAGTCGCTGTTAATATATATACGCCACTAAAGGGTAGCTTTAAGGGCCGTAATATTTTATCTATCCACTTGAAGCGGGATCGCCACGTACCACTTTGCAAAGGCAATTCATAATGAATAAAACTTTTACTTTCCAAAGTTAACCCAGCCACTTTCAACCAGTCTTCTAGACGGTGCGGAGCAATAAATCGCGCACACCAAGGGGCTTTATTTTTATTGGCAAACAAGCGGAAAAAGCCCCATAAACCGAAGGGGTTAAAGCCAACAATGATAAGCTTGCCACTTGGCAACAAGGTTCTAGCCACTTCCCTTAGGTCATCATGAGGCGTTTCTGAAATATCTAAAGTATGATGCAAAATATGCACATCAATACCATCACTATCAAAAGGCAACTCATTAGCCTTGGCCACAATAGTAGAGCAAGAAGCCCCTAACTCTAGGACAGGAGCAACTTGGAAGCTTTTTCGCAATCTGTGATTATCAATAGGCAGAACTTTAAGAGGGGATTGAGTAATTAGGTAATAGCCTACCGTTGCATCGAGCTTAGATTCAATTTTATTTCGCTCTCCGGCCAACAGTTGCTTACCTAGGTCAGTCTCATACCAAGTTTGAAAAAATTGTCTTGTTTGATCATCCGGCATAAAATCCATCTCTACACTGTACATACAATGATTTTTTATTCTTATTAAAGCCTGTAATATTCAAACCACCAACCAAACAGTAGACGGCACATGATTATATATCCGCTTCGCGCTTTTCAAGACAATTATATCTGGATTATTGAAGATAAAGATAGCTCAGAAATTTGGGCCATTGATCCGGGTTCAGCGGCCGTGGTTGAGGAGCATTGTGATACACACGCAAAAACACTCGTTGGTATTTTAATCACCCACCATCACAAGGACCATACTGGCGGTATAGCGGTATTAAGAGAAGCTGCGAAGTGTCCTGTTTACGGCCCAAAGCATCTCAGCCATTTAGTAACTCACCCCGTCAAAGAAGGCAGTGAAGTTACCATTTTCTCAGAAATCTATGAGGTATTTGAAACACCAGGGCATACTCTTGATCACCTGTGTTTTTTCAGTAAACAAACTACGCCTATCTTATTTTGCGGCGACACCTTATTTAGAGGGGGATGTGGACGCCTGATGGAAGGCACTGCGGAACAAATGCTACTTGCTATGAACAAAATTGCCGCGCTACCTGATAACACTTTAGTTTATGGCACCCACGAATACACACTAGCCAACTACCGATTTGCTTTGTCGTTAGAACCTAACAACCCAGATTTAATTGAAAGCAATACCTCCTGCCAACAGCTACGTAATCGTAATAAAGCCACCTTACCTTCGAACCTAGCTTTAGAAAAGAAAACCAACCCTTTTTTACGAACTCATAACATTGAGTTAAAAAGTAATGCAGCACAACAACTTAACGAGCCTCCTGCGGTAAATCCTATCGACTCTTTCGCTCAAGTACGACGGGCTAAAGATACTTTTAGTTGACCTATTAGACCACATCTTTAAAATGGCTAGCTTTTAATCAAGATAGTGACATTCATGTTTTATAAGCTTCTCTGGATTTGCATCCTCTCTGCCCTTTTAAGTGCCTGCCAAACAGTCTCTAACGAGACTTCAGATGTTACGGCGACAGACCTTGAGGAGCCTATCGCAGACTCTCCTTCAGAAACACCAACTGAAGAATTGAGCATTATCGATGAAGAGGTTCAACAACCGCTTATTTTGGAAAAGCTTCCTGAACCTTCTGTAGTAATCGAAGAACCAGAAGAGCCTAAAGACCTGTGGGACAGAATTAGAGATGGCTACCAATTAGACCTAGATATTGACCGCCCTCAACTTTCCTCTCAGCTTCGCTGGATGCAGTCTCACCCATCTTACTTAGATAGAGTATCTAAACGCGGATCTCGCTACTTATACTACATAGTAGATGAATTAGAAAAAGCTGGCTTGCCCACCGAGATCGCATTACTTCCCATTGTTGAAAGTGGCTTTGACCCTTTTGGTTATAGCCACGGTCGAGCATCTGGCCCTTGGCAATTCATTCCTTCAACAGGCCATATCTATGGTTTACACCAGACTTGGTGGTATGACGGGCGCCGAGACATCATAGGTTCAACACAGGCGGCTATTGCCTATTTAACTCGTCTTCATAAGATGTTTGATGGCAACTGGTTCCACGCTCTCGCTTCATACAACTCAGGTGAAGGTACTGTATCCAGAGCTATTAGAAAGAATAAAAAAGCAGGTAAACCAACCGATTTTTGGTCTCTTGATTTACCCAAAGAAACACGTGATTACGTGCCAAAACTGATCGCTATCGCCAAGGTGATTAAAAACCCAGAGAAATACAACTACTCTACTTATCCAATTGTCGATGAGCCTTATTTTGAAGTCGTTAACATCGGCGGTCAGCTAGATCTTGCACAAGCTGCAGAGATGGCAGACATTAGCATAGATGAAATCTATTTACTTAACCCAGGTTTCAACCAATGGGCCACTTCCCCTGATGGCCCCCATAGACTGCTGATCCCTGTTGATAAAGCACAAAACTTTAGAACTCAGCTGGCTCAAATCCCACCACAAGATCGCGTCACTTGGGTGCGTTATACCGTTAAAGCAGGTGATAATCTGTTGTTGATTGCTAAGCAACACAACACCACCACTAAGGTATTACAGAGCGTCAATAAGATCTCATCTTCTTTTATACGTGTCGGACAAGAGCTAATGATTCCTGTGGCGGGTAACAAGATTGAAAGCTACACACTAAGCTCTCATCAGCGTTTACTTGCAAAGCAGTCACGAGCGCCAAGCAACAACCGTGTAAAAATCAATCACACCGTAGTTTCAGGTGACAGCCTCTGGTCTATTTCAAAAAAATACAACACCAACAGTAAAACCCTTGCCCGCTGGAATAATATGGGCTTGGGCGACCCCCTCATACCGGGCAAAAAGCTTGTGGTCTGGTTGAAAGCATCTCAAAATAACCAAAGTTCAACGTCCAGTAATTTAAGCCGAAGCGTTATGAAAAGAGTGGTATATACCATCCGCTCGGGCGAGTCACTTAGCGTCGTAGCGCAGAAGTTTAAAGTATCAGTCAGCGATATTAAAAAATGGAACCCCAAGGTTGGAAGTAAAAAGTATGTTCAACCAGGAGATAAGGTCACATTATTGGTTAATGTGGTTGGGGGATAAAACAAAAAAGGGCTGATTATTATCAGCCCTTTTTTTATAGTTTTTATGAGTGATATTTACTCATAACGACATAAGTATGCTGTTGTTTCTGCTACTTTCACTTGGAAACTCTTATTCGCTTCAACAATGAAAGTTTCGCCGTTTTCAAAGCGCTGCCACTCTGTTTGCTCAGGTAACAAAATTTCCAAGCAACCTGATACCACTGTCATATATTCTTTCTGACTAGTACCGAACTCATACTCACCTACAGCCATTACTCCAACAGTAGATACACCTTGCGAGTTAGTTAAGCCTATCGACTTTACTTGATTATCAAAATAGCTGTTTACTGTTAACTCTGTACTCATACTCTGTCTCTCACTTTTACATCTTAGAGGCGGGTTTATTGCCCACCATTTCTTCAATTATCCATTCTTTAAAGGCCATCATAGCGGACGTTACAGAACGGCGTTTTTCATAAACTAAATAAAACGATCGATTCGTTATAAGGTGCTGGTCAAAAAGCACCTTTAGAGAGCCCGATTCTATCTCTGGCATTACCAATTCTGGATCTGACAATGCAATACCTAAGCCCTGTGACGCGGCACCTGCCGTTAATGAGCCACTCGAGAACATGAGGCCTCGCCTAAATAACGTTGGGTCTAACTCATGCTGTTTTAGCCAGTCATGCCACTCATCTTTACGCTTAGTGACGTGTAAAAGTGGATAAAAACGCATATCTTCTGGACTATTAATAGGTTGGTTATCTTTTATTAAATCTGGGTGACACACTGGTGCTAGCCTTGCTGGACGCAAATAATGTGCTTCGACACCATCCCACTTACCTTCACCAAAATACACAGCCATATCAATATCGTTTGCAGAGAAATCTACTAGGCCAGTTAGTGAGCTAATTTCGATTTGAATATCTGGGTAGCGAGTTTGGAAACTCTGCATTCTTGGCATCAACCACCGCGTCAAAAATGCGGGGGCAACCGCCAACTTCAACGAACCAGCTTTCTGTTTACTTTTCAGCTCAGAAGTAGCGTTATCTAGTTGTTCAAATATGCTTTTAATTGGCTTGATATAAGACTCACCAGCCTCTGTTAGAACTACTTTTCGCTTAGTGCGTCGAAATAGCTCTAACCCCAAAAAGGCTTCTAAGCCTTTAATTTGGTGACTAATGGCAGAAGGGGTCACAAACAACTCTTCAGCCGCTTTATTAAAGCTGCCATGACGAGCTGCTGACTCAAAACACTTTAATGAGTTGAGAGGGGGTAAACGATTAATAAGCCTATCTCCTATAGATAAGAATCACTCTAAAATGAATACAACTTACCTGTCAGATGATAAAAAACCATAAAACGTTACTTTTATTCATCATCAATACGATTTTTCGGTGCGAAACGCTTAGGCGGTAATTTAAAGGCCTCAAAGCCATCTTGTTGGTTCTCATGGAAAGCCGCTTTAGCTGGTGACTTCTTATGAACCTTTTTAGAGGTTTTAGGTTTTTCTTTTTTATCCGCTTTCTTGCCTTTACTCGGCGTATCTTTCACGGGTTTTAACCCTTTAAATTTGGGTTCTAAACCTTCTATCACTTCTGTATCAAAGCTTTTTTTTAGGAACGCTTCTATGGCCTTAAAACTAGGCCAATCTTTAGGGCCTACTAATGAATAGGCCTCGCCTTTAAAACCAGCTCGACCTGTACGGCCTGTTCTGTGTACAAATTCTTCCGCTTGCTTAGGAAGGTCAAAGTTAAACACATGGGAGACACTAGCAATATCCAAACCACGGGAAGCGATATCCGTACTGACCAATACATTAAATTGGCCTTTAGCGAAGCTTTCCATCGTTTTGTTACGGGCACTTTGCGATAAATCCCCATTAAGTGACTGGGTACTAAAGCCCCAAGAGTTAACCACCTCAGCTAAACGAACCGTATCACTTTTTGTCGCGGTAAAAACAATGGCTTGCTTCATGGTTTGGTTAGTTAATAAGTGTTTAAGCAACGCCTCTTTATGGTCTAAGTGATCACACAACAAAATGTGTTGAGAGATATCTTTATGCTCATCAAAACCTTGTCCAATCGCCACTCGTGATGGCTCTTTTAATAGCTCTGCTGCGATATCGCTCACATCTGTATTATCTAATGTAGCCGAAAAGAATAGCGTTTGTCGTTGTCTATGGTTTGCAGATGAGTTAATCGCTCGCATGGCTTCTGCAAAGCCAAGGTCTAACATGCGGTCAGCTTCATCAAGAATCAACAACTCCAACCCTTCTAGGTAAAAGTTTCGCTGCTTTAAATGGTCTACAAGGCGACCTGGTGTGGCAACAATAAAGTGAGGATCTTTTTGCAGCTGTTTGTGTTGATCATTGAAGTTTTCACCACCTTGAATTAACACAGACGTAAAACGACTTCCTGCTAGTAAAAGCCTAAGTTGACCAAATACTTGCTTAGCTAGCTCACGTGTAGGCACTAATACCACCACACGAGGATCACGTCTTGATAACGCTTTCTTCTTGTAAACCCTGTGCAATGCAGGCAAAAGGTATGCAAGTGTTTTACCCGAACCCGTTTTTGATGATGCCAATAAATCTCGCCCAGCCATCGCTTCAGGTATCGCACGCGCCTGAATTTCAGTGGCATGTTCAAACCCTAAATGGCCAATGGAGTTTAAAATACGATTATCAAAACCAAATTCTTCGAATAACAAAAAACACCTCTTTCACATAATAATAAATCAATGACTTATTATACCTCAGCCTTTGCAAATAGCGTCACTCATCTTTCATCAATAAATACGATTTACCCGCACTTATGATACCTACTCCTTTACCAAGCTCATTTTCCACTGGCTGCAGCTCATTCATTAACGCATAAAATACATTTCGGCTTATTAATGCTTTCATTCCATAGCGCATAGAAACATACGGCCGCTCTTCACTTTTCCCTTCATTTTTAAAAGGCTCTAACCAAAGATCACTATTTATGCCTATTTGAAGAATATCTTGCGTCAGTGTTTGTAACTCAAGAGTTTGACCTTTATCTGTTTCTAGCCAGCGCCACTCAGTCACAAGAAATGGCGCATCTTCCACCTGAATTCGAACTTTTTCTACGGGCGTTACTAAAAAATAGTCGCCATTTTCAAACCAAAGAATGCGACTAAACATACGCACCATAGCAGGCCGAGAAATTTTTCCACCTTCATGAACCCAATCACCGTTAGACTTAACAATCAAATCCATATCGCCACAAAATTCCGGAGCCCATAGATGCACAGGCGGCAAGTCGTTTTGGTCAAACCTTTTAAGCCCTTTTAATTCTATCGTCGTCACACCTTAAGCCCCCAGTTAGATATGAAACCAAATTTTCATTAGTAACATATTAACTTACTTCACATCACCTACAATATTATTCAACTTTAAAGCAAAGCCTTGAATTAAATTCACTGTTAGAATAGTTCAAATCTAATCAGGCGAGCTTCCATCAATATTCTAATGAGGCCGCATGATAATTTATACCAAGGCATTTAAAGCCATATTCTTTCAGAGCACAGAATTATGACATCCGAGTTGAGTAAAAAATTTCAAGACCCTAGTCGAGGGGTGTATTTCATCGGCACAACACCACCAAAGTCGACATTTGAAGAACCTAAATTAGAAGAAGTAAGCCAGAAACTGCTTGAACGCCTTGAACATATTGAAGTAGATGGGCTCATTGTTTACGACATTCAAGATGAAACTAGCCGAATTGACAAGCCACGTCCATTCCCTTTTATGGAAACCCATGACCCTAGAGCATGGTCAAAACGCTTAAGCCAAGCATCTGGCAAACCTGTCATTACCTATAAGTCTGTTTCTTCCCGTAGCTCTGAAGAGTTTTCAAATTGGCTTTCTGAAGCTTGGCAAGATTACAATATTCGTGATTTGGTTCTGGTTGGCGCCCCCTCCTCTGACGGCGATATTAAGCTCCCTCTGCCACAAGCTTATAAGACACTAGAAGCATCTGCCCACCCTTTTAATCTTGGGGGAGTGACCATAGCAGAACGCCACGCTAAGAAAGGGGATGAACATCAGCGCTTGATGAAGAAAACAGAAGCGGGCTGTGAATTCTTTATATCGCAGGCTGTCTATAACCCTCAGGCTACAGCAGACCTTATCAGCCAATACGCTAGAGCGTGTAAAGAACAAGAGCAGACGCCGAAGCGTATCATTCTTACTTTTACACCTTGCGGTAGTGCCAAAACCTTAGAGTTCATGGAATGGTTAGGTATATCTGTACCGGACGCCACTAAGCACAGAATTCTAGATTCAGAAGCGCCATTAGCAGAATCAATCAAAATCTGCCGTAACGCACTCGAACAGATTATCGAAACCGCATTGCCGCTTGGTGTGCCGCTTGGCCTTAACATTGAAAGCCTAACTAACCGTAAAGAAGAAATAGACGCTTCTATTCAGTTATACAAGCTACTTAGGGCAACACTGGATCTTAAATTAGCAGAACAAGCTATCCAATAACTTGTTCTAACTTAGAAAGCACTTCTTCGACACGAATATGCTGCATGGCCTTCGGGTCATGCACACGTGTAGACCATTTCAACTCAGAGAGCGGCTTTTCATACTCTTGTTCTACAAGCTCTTGATAAACGCTCACTACCTTATCTAAATCCTGATAAGGGCCAGTTCTTTCCGGATTTGAGTGAGCATATAGCCCCAAAACAGGCGCTCCAACCAAAGTCGCCATATGGGCAGGACCAGTATCAGGGCTAATGACTAGCACTGCCCCTTTCAAAACAGACAACATGACATCTAACTTGGTTTTACCAACAAGATTAATAATCTGACCTTGTCGCTCTCCAATCACCTCAAGCGCAAACGACTTTTCTTCGTCAGAAGGGCCGCCAGTAATCACTGGGCAGATTCCTTTATCTAAAAGCTTATCAAGCACAGCATGATAGCCCTCTAGCGTCCAGTTACGCTCTGAATTGGAAGCAGAAGGATTAAGAACAACATATGAGCTTGGCAAGTCTAAATCAGCCTTAGGTAACACAAGATCACAGGGTAAATTAGGCTTATCCACCCCAAGTACATTTGCTAAAGACAAAAACGAGTCGAGGACATGTTGCCCTTTAGGCTCAGGCGCCTGCTCGTTAACAAACCAATGTTGTTTTTCGCGGGAGTGGGATAAAGCAAAACCAATACGTCGTTTTGCTTTAATCATGCGAGATACCATACTTGCTCGTAAAGACCATTGCATATGCAGTAGCACATCAAAGTGAAATGACTTTAATTGTCTACGCAAAGCAAACAAACCTGAGTAGCCGCTTTTTTTATCATACTCCACTACATTAATGCCCTCTAATAAGCGAACTAAATTCGCCTCTAAGGGGGAAGTTATCCATGTAACCTGCATATTAGGGTGCTTTTTCATCACGGCTTGTACGACAGCCATGGCATGACAAACATCCCCTAAAGCAGACAAACGAACGACAGCCAAATGCTGAATACTCTGTTGCGACATATAGATCTCTAGTGCTGCTAAAATTCAGCAAGTATTATAGAATAGTCACCCTTGAATGTGTCCATATTTATGGCCATAAGAAAAATTGAATTGAAGCGAGCCCTATGCCACAAGCCACTCCATTGTCGCCAAAGACCTTTTTGTTAAAAAGTGACTTAGCACAACCTATTACAGAAGCTTGGTTTGACCCTGATTTTTGGCATTCTCAACAAGCATTAGCAGGCACAGGCAATGGCCGAGGCGCGGTATGGTTTGTAGATAGCCAATACGGCCAATTTGTCATCCGCCGTTATCGTCGCGGAGGGTTAATCTCCAAGTTTAATAAGTCCTCATTTTTATTTACAACTCAACAAACCACTCGCCCGTGGCAAGAGCTTGAGCTATTAGAAAAAATGCGTGAATTAGACCTCCCTGTCCCCAAACCGGTTGGTGGCCTATATTCTATTAAATATGGTTTTTACCAAGCCTCATTATTAATCGAAACCATCCCCAACGCGGAAGATTTGTTTACATTAATAAAAAGCAAAGAAAGCTCACACCTTCCTTGGCATGATATTGGTAAAATCATTAGGCGCTTTCATGATTGCGATATTTACCACTCGGACTTAAATTGTCACAACATCATGATAGATAAAGACGCCAAAATTTGGCTTATCGATTTTGATAAATGCCAACAAAAAACAGGCGATGCGTATTGGAAACAAGCCAACATAGATCGTTTAAAGCGCTCATTAGATAAAGAGTCCAATTTACACAATACTTTTAACGTATCAGAAGAGATGTGGCTGTCTTTTCTGGAGGGATACAATGGCTAAGCAAAGCACACTGAATAAGAGCATTAAAGAATTTATTGGCCCTAAACACTGGCCAACATGGATTGGAATGGGCATTGCGTACTTATTAAGTTTTCTACCTTGGTCCGCCCTTCAAGGTGTAGGTAAAGTACTAGGTAAAGTCTTATATTTGGTTGCTTCACGACGCCGCCATATATGCGATGTGAACTTCAAAATTTGCTATCCAGACATGACGAAAGCAGAAAGAATCAAGCTCACTAAAGAACACTTTGAAAGCCAAGGACAAGGTCTACTAGAAACCTTTGCCTCATGGTTTCAGAACAAAAACCGCTTTGCTTCAAAGATCACTTTTGAAGGTGAGGAAGTTATCAAAGATGTGCTAGAGAGAGGCCGAGGCTGCATTCTTATTAGCGGCCACTTTTCTCCTTTAGACATCTGTGGAAGCCAAGTCCCTCGCATCCTAGATGTTCACCCAATTTACAAATTACAAAGAAACCCTGTTTTAAACTGGGTAATGGAAAGGCAACGCAAAGCCCTCTTCAGCAAAACAATTGAACGAAGAAGCATGCGAGAAGTGCTAAAGTCTCTGAAACAAAACAAAGCGGTTTGGTATGCGGTTGACCAAGATTATGGCCGATCAGACTCTGTTTTTGCACCTTTCTACGGACGCGAGTGCGCGACCATCGCACACATAGCCCGCATTTCAAAAATGACCAATGCGCCCGTTGTACTTTACGATTACGGTAGAACTCAAACAGGTTACCACTTAAGCTTTTCTGAAGTAATAGACTTCCCTACAAAAGACGATGTAGAAAACGCGACACGAATGAACTCATTAATGGAAACGGCCATTGAGAAAAAACGAGAGCAATATTTTTGGGGGCACCGCCGCTTTAAAACACAAGTAAATAAAGCTGATCCTTCTCCATATTAAGAAGCTTCTATATACGGTACGGGGCTGAGCAAAACCCATTAAATAGAATATCTATTAAATGGGTTTTTATTGTTTATTAGCAGCTCCTCATAGCACTACACCATCAAGAAAGTGATATTAATCGTATTGCTAAACTAACGGTTTTCCAAACGATTATAGTCCAAAATACCACTTTCTCTTGGCCTGTCTATTGAGTTTAGATTGGCTATAGCATCGCTAATAAGCCAGAAATTTGGGTGTGTTCGTCGGACACCAAAATCATCCAAAAGTACTGTATAGTCCTTCCGAGATTTTAATCTAGAAACTTGATCGACCCAATTTATCAATTCGCTCTCTTCAACCTGCATCAAGACATTCGGGTAATCTCCCAATACACCTTTTACAATCGTAACGCTATCTTCTGCAGGTAATCGAGTCGAGGCCTCACCCAATAAGCTAGAAATATTCGAATGGGCTTTGTTATGAATCAGGCTTAGCACTTCTGCAGGATCACCTTGCTTGGTAATTAAAATAGTGGCGACATCAGGCAAGAAAGCTAATCCACCGCCCTGAACTGTCTGAAGTTTATGAAGAGCTTTTATATGTGCCGAAGATAAGTCGCTTTGCTCTAGGTCATAACTGTAATCGAGCACGTTGGCCAGGTTTTGACGCAGTTTTTCATAGAGTTCAGCTTGACGGTCGTTAGTTTGATATTGGATTTGAGTATCTCGGTCCATTTTTATGTAATCACTGAAAATATAATTTTTGATAGTCTGACTCACGTCTCGATACCAATACTTACGTATTTCTTCTCTATCCTTTTTGGGCAACAGCATTAAGAAGTTCATTTCCCCTTCCATGCGTAAAAAATCCATATATAAGCGTGTTACCAACTGATGACCTATATTGCCGTATACATCAAACCCAGCAACTAATAGATAGTGAATGCGCTCCAATAAAGGATAATCAATAATCCATGAAGTTTTAGGGTGTTGTCCAACCATTCCTCTGACAACGGAAGCATTATCAAAATGCCGAAAAATAGTCAGTACTGCATTTTGATTATTACCGTCACCATCCCACAAAATATTTAAATCCAATGGGATTTTTTTGGCGACATCACTTTCAATTAAATCTGCTTTTGCAGAAAGGTAAGATTTTTGTTGCTCAGAAAAGATCACCCATGAAGCCAAAGGCAATGTATTGCTGGTACCAACAGCAGGAAGATCAAGCCCTTGTACTTGATCTTCAAGATAGTCAGCTGATGTTTTATTCTGCCCAAGCTCAGGTTCAAGAAAGTAGACCCAAAACTGTTCATTAATGACATTTACCGCCACTTGACCTCGGCACACAGGCCCTTTAATAAATGCCATAATGGTATTTTGAGCATGATCTAATAAGAAGCGATAACGCGCATGCGAAGGAATCTCGCGAAAAACCTTAAAGGGGTTGGTCGCCACTTCTCTGGAATAGCCAGGATCTTTTGTTACTTGATAATCTTCACCATAAAAATAAGATATCCAGCGAGTATAACGAGCCTCATCTAGCTGCATAGGAATATGGTTTTTTTGTACTTTGGTTTCATGATCAACTACAAGGCGATAGTACACCTTGTCAACACCAGGATGGTCATAAGGTCGACGTGTTGCGATGCGGTCAACAGGTTCTCCCGTCGGTGTTTTAGATCGTACTAATTGAAAGCGGTAATCTTCACCATCATCAATATACAAGCGATACAAATACAAATGTTCATAGATGTAGCGTGAGATCAGCTGACTTTTTAAGTCATCACCATTGAGCCGAGACTCCCATAACTCGACTTGTCTCTGCAATGATAATGGCAGTGCTTTTGCGGCTGGCATTTTTCCTCCCTTAGCCAACCAGCGAGTCAAAATACCATATTCATTATTAGTTAATGCTGGCAGTCCATACGGCATTCCCCAGTTTGGGTAATCTTTTTCAAACTGAGAATACGCTTCGATGCTTGAACACTGTTGCTCACGCGCTAACGAAAAATCATAATCATCAGATAAAATAGGTTGTGTGAACTCACCTTGTTTTTTGCGTAAGGCTATTGAACGATAAAGTAAGCTACCTTGTAAGTTCGCAGATGGTGATTGTCCACGCTCATTCAAAACAGGGTGAAACCCTTTCTTTCGCCACTCTTGAGTATTTTGGGCATCAATAAACAACCGTGTCGGTGTCGCTGCTAATAAACGAGTTCCATCATACACCAGATCTTTTGAGCCACCTCGTTCAATGCCTGCAGATGTCGTTAACTTAAGCTGGCAAGGTGCATCGTAACAAGCATGACAGGACACGCAGCGAGTCTCTAGAATTGGTTTAACTTGCTCATTGTAAAAGGCTTCATTTTCTTCACTAACGTTACTAAAACGATTCGAAGGGTTTTCGACACCAAAAAGGTTGTCAAATTGATGTGTCGCGTATGCAGTACAACCAGATACCAGCATAAAAAAGCAAAGAAGAGTTAACCACCGAGACATAAAGTATTTCCTTTGGTCACTTCAAAAAATAGGTAAACTAAAACCCACTTACAATTGAGTTGTATTCAGCCGGTTTAAGTAGATTCAAGATAGCTAATTAAGAAAAGGAAAAGCAAGGAAGCTCATCTGGGGTACATCCAACGAATTACTCTCCAGCGAGCTGAATGTAAATGGTTCACTCAAGGTTAAATTACTTAACAAAAAATGTTAGTGCACTGTTAGGGCAGGTACAGAAAACACTCTATTATAATCAATAATTTACAAGTGACTTCACACCTATGAAGTCACACTCCATTAAATAATTCATGTAAATCATTGAAGCCAATGAGACGCTAGCTACTTATCTTCCTCGTCAACAAGCATATCATCGTCAGGGTAATCTTCCGATAACTCGTAAGCTTCTTCGCCCATATCATCATTAGCAAGTAGCAAAGCTTCTTCATAGGAACCACCAAACTCAATACGAGTGATGTCATATAAATCATAATCAAAGGTTTCATCAAACCAGCGCGCATCAGAGCCAATTTCTTCTAGCTCGTAAGTGACAGCATCTGCTCGTATTATACGGCCTATCTCACAGCTGTCTGGTTCTACTTCTTCACGATGCAGTGTTACTAGGCCAAACTCTTCACTTATATCAGTCAACAATACTGCCAAGTCGTCGAGATCGACTTCTGGATCAACAACTTCTTCTTCACGAAGCTCTAACACTTTCTTTTGAAAATCATTGAAAGGGGCTGGGTGAACAAAATCACTAATATCTTCTAAAAACAGGATTTGATAGCCATTCAATCGAACACTTTCATCTACCAATTGAAGCAGAACCATTTCTTCATTGGCATCCACAACAAAACCATCAGTCCAATTATCTGGTCCATCCAGTTCTTCACGAAATATACGAACAACATTATTTCGCGTGCGGGCTTTCTCTAATTCGATGAGCATATCGGATCCCTTAAAAAAACATAAAAAAATAAACTTCGGCTAGTGTAAACCTAGCCAGCGCAAGGAACAACTATTGCAGCACCTCATACCAGCTTTCGACCATTTTAATAAGGTCTTCTAAACCGCATTCTGCTTGAATACCATCCGTCGATGCGCGATAAAAACTATCTTGTGAATCAAACATGGCTTTAATTTCTTCTTCTGCAGATTGCATATCCACTTGTCTTGAAACCAAAGTACCCTCTTCGCTAAAGATCACTTTAAAGGGGCCATGATTGAACTCTGTCACTTCTTTATCCGCTTCGGCTAATCGGGCAGCGACTAACACTTTTTGTACTGTCTCTACATCTTTCAAATACACAGATACCCATTCAGCAATCGCTGAAAATTGATAATCTGTTTGTACTTTGTAACTACTTTCTTCCTGATCAAAGGCTATTTCATAGTCCATAACCTTTTCCTCCCCTTGTTAACTATTTGTCATGTTTCTTATCTTGGTAAGCACGCTGACTCGCTTGTTGACGTTGAGGCATAGCGGCAGCCAATCGGGCTTGTTTAGCGGCTTCTTTTTTCGCCTTGGCTTCTTCTACCAGAAGCTCTTCACGGGCGATCATCTCTGGCGTTTCCATGATATAAGGGCCAATAATTCCGCCCCTAACATCATTCAAAAATACCTCAGCAGCTTTGTGCATATCTATCTTGCCACCAGCGCGCAAAGCACCTCTTTTTGAGCCAATGATTTTTAACAGTTCATAGGCATCTGAAACTTTTTCTTTTAGCTTGTAGCGGGTAGCTAATGCATCCCAATAATCACTGATAAAAAAGGCTAAGCCAACTAGAGCCACATCTTCATAATCAATCGCAGTATCACGTACCGCTCCGGTTACGGCTAAACGGTAGCTGGCATCTGGGTTTTCGATTTTTGGCCATAGAATTCCGGGGGTATCAAGAATCTGAAAGCCTTCTGTGACTTTCAGTTTTTGCTGCGATTTGGTGACAGCAGGCTCATCGCCCACTTTCGCTATTCGTCGCCCAAGTAGAGCGTTCATCAGACTAGACTTACCAACATTTGGAATACCTGCGATCATGGCACGTATTGGCTTTTCCGCACTGCCTCTATGTGGCACCATCTGCTTTACCCAATGGCTTATTTTACTGACATCGGCCTTGTCTAATGTCGAAAAAGGATGGGCTAATATACCTTCATTACCCGCCCAATGCTTGAGCCATAAATCCAAGCGGTCTTTATCTGCTAAGTCTTTTTTGTTTAATAAACGGAGGACAGGAACGTCACCCCTTAATGTGCTTAACATTGGGTTTTGACTAGAGTCAGGAATGCGAGAATCTAATACCTCAATAACCACATCGACCTGTGTCATGACATCTTCGATTTCTCGACGTGCCTTGTTCATGTGCCCCGGATACCACTGAACGCTCACCTAATCCCCCTTTATACCTAGTATTTTTTCGGTGGCGGATTCTACCACAACTTCTATAAAGAGTAGGAAAAATCCTCTTCCCTAACAACTGAAGACATAGCTTCCATGGAGAGAGCCCCATCTAAGAGAATGAAAGTTAGACGAAAAACAAAGAAAGTACCTATACTGAATATTGTCGAACAAACAAGAATATGGAACCTGCCGTAAACTTCTATTATTCGATCATTGCTCGATCGGCTTAATCATAGACCTGTTTGCCGAGGTGCATTCGCCTCGGCTTTTTTATCCTGCAACTCTTTTACATAAGAAAGTAAATCAGGATATAGAGATAAGAAAGGCTGCTCTGCTTGCAAAATCACTTCAGGTAGTTCATCAACAAAATCTTGTAGATAATGACCATACCGCCAACGTTTCATAATAGAAAATATCGCTTTTTCCACCCCACTATAAGTACCTAATCCTGCCAGCCAATTATGATGTTCTAGTGAGGTGATCATATTCGCCAAACGTACTGGACAACGGCCCTTATCTCTCGATAAATCGATTACCACTTGCTCGCAAAAGTCAGTCAAAGAAAGGGAGCCAAATTTCTGCCAATTTTGCACCAGCCAATAGTCCATTAAAATATCTTGAATGATGCCAGCAAAGCGACGTCTACCACTACGTGGTAATGCTCTAAAGGCTAAACTCGCAGGATGCTTGTCAACCATCACATCCACTTGTTGGTGCAGTTGCCAGCCTATATACAAGTCTGAATCTAGGCTGTTCACATCAACAGAAAAGTCGCCCAGTAAGTTACCCGCAGGGGATGTGTTAGTTAGCTGAGCAATATGTAAGTGCGCTAAATAATTCATTTATAGAAAATGATAAATCCATTTATTTTGATAACTCAACTATCATAGGGTCTACCTCTAGAGCTTGAGAAGATATGGGCTTACTAAATAAATAGCCTTGACCAATATCACACCCGAACTCCCTTAACAAAACCAGTTGTTCCTCGTTATCTATGCCTTCAGCTACAACTTTCATTCCTAAATCATGACTTAGACTAATAATGGCCTTGGTTAACGCCGCATCACTTTTATTTAGCATAATTTCACGAATGAAAATTTGGTCGATTTTGACTGAATCAAAAGGTAAATCTTTCAAGTAACTCATACTAGAATAGCCTGTACCGAAGTCATCTAAGGCAATGGTAATACCTAAGCGACTTATGTGGCGAAGCACCTCTGCGCAGCCTTCAGGATCTTCAATTAAAATAGACTCCGTCAACTCAATTTCCAATGAACTAGGATCAACTCTGTATTCATCTAACAAAGAGAGTAAGTGTGGTAAAAAGTTGGCTCGTTTTAACTGCTCTGCTGAGCAGTTAATTGCAACAGGAGGAACGGATAAACCTTGCTCCTTCCATGCGAGTATATGACGAAAGGTTTGTTCAAACACCCATTCACCTAACGGCACAATGATCCCTGTCTGCTCAGCGATAGGCACAAACTCTGCTGGGGAAACACTACCTAATTCCGAATCATTCCATCGTAATAATGCTTCTAAGCCAACACATGCATCAGATGTAAGGTCTACTTTGGGTTGAAAGTGAAGCTCAAACTCCCCTTTCTTAAGTGCATACCTTAAACGCGATTCAATACGTCTATTACGCTCAAGACGCTCGCCCATCTCACCGTTATAGAAATAATAGCTTGATCGACCTAAAAATTTAGCCTGATATACAGCCATATCAGCATTTTTCATCAATGTCACTGCATCCTGCCCAAACTCAGGAGCCAAAGCAACGCCAACCGAGCAGCTTATACTTAAGGTTCGTCCAGCAACAAAATAACTTTGCCCCAGTTGCTTAATACTATCTTGAACAAGAGCCTCTAACTGAGAAGAATCGTTTACATCATCGCGAGATAAAAGTATTAAAAAGCCATCTTCACCTAGATAACCAATTTCAGCTCTATTAGAGAATAAAGAAAGCAAACGCTGTCCAACAGAGGCTAATAACTTATCGCCCACGTCGTAACCAAAGGCATCATTAATATTTCTAAAGTCGTCTAAATCAACGACTAGTGCTGCAAGGCACTTTTCTTCTTGCTTACAGGCGTTAAGCTGATTATCTATTATTTGCTGAATACGGTAGCGGCTATGTAAGCCCGTCAACTCATCTTCTTCAATATTCTTTCTCACTACATCTAAAGCCCTGTGGTAGGCCGTTGACAGTTTGTGTACATAGAAAGTTAAAATACAAGCCAACAGTGCAAAGAAGAGTAAAGGCGTAATCACCACACTCCAATTAATTAGACCTTTTACGGGCGTAGTATGAATCATATCAACACGATACTGACGGCCTGAGTAAGTCATGGTATGCGAGAAAAATTTTCGGCTAGACCACACGGAATCTTCCGCAGTTTGCAGAAACCAATTAACCGCACCATCCTCTTCGATATTCGCCATACGGTAAGATATGGGGCGCTCATTTAACGTGGAAATACTCTCTAGCAACGCTCCCATACGAAAGTAAGAACCAACAATGCCATGAAAGCCAACTCTATCTGTTAATTTATTTCGCCTTATATCAAAGGGTAAATAAACAGGTGCCTTGAGAATAAAAGTATCAGCTATGGTGCGCTTTACCCACCCTGGTAAAGCAATGCTAGACGGTTTAGAAAGTGTTACATCAAAGGAATCTCTAGCAAGCCTAACAGACTCCGCATGACTATATTGAGGATACAGCAGATCATAGCCATGTTCTAACTGATTTGGGTAAGCAAGTGTCAGTGGTAAATACTCCTCCCGATCACCAGCTGGGCTAATAAAAAAATCAGGATTACCTAGAGCCAACTGCTGATTCATTTCATAGTCTGTTTTACGGTTATGGGGTACATATTGTGCGAAATAAAACCCCACATCGCCAACGTTTGTTAAACCACGAATAAAGCTTTCAAACTGTCTTTGGGTAAGAGTGTTATGGCTGGTTTTTATTAAAGAAGCTACAGACAGAATATTTGCCGACTGCTCATCCAATTTAGCCGTCAGTGTATTAACAAGATGTGAGCCCGATAAATTTTGAGCGGAGTAAACGCGTTTTGTCTCTTCATAATACATGGTTAAACTGGTCGCAACACCACACAATAAAATGATGCCTGAGACGACATAAAGTACACGTTTATTCATTACACGACTTTTTAGCGAAATCATTGCTCACTCATTAATATTCTAAAATACACAACCAAACTGGCAGCATTACCACTTCAATTAACGAATTGAATTTAAATGTAAGTGCTGAATTACCAACTTTACCCAAAAAGACACTTAAAAAATACAAAGCCTATACATACTGAACGGTTATCGCACTATTTAATGTTTATTTCTGTTACAATCCACGCATTATTTCTTCTATTCAAACAGGCTCTTTGTGACTCAATTTAATCACCCTTTGACAAAACAACTTCCCGCTAAGCTCAATTCTTTATTATCCGATATGGGGTTCACAACCTTTACCCCAGTCCAAGAGCAAAGCTTACCTGTCATCATTGATGGCAAAGACATTTTGGCACAGGCTCAAACAGGGAGTGGCAAAACACTCGCCTTTGCCATTGGCTTATTGTTGAAGGTCAATCCTAGATTTTTTGGAGTGCAGGCTTTGGTCATGTGCCCTACAAGAGAATTAGCTGACCAAGTTTCTAAAGAAATTCGCAAAGTGGCTCGATTTCAAAGCAACATAAAGGTTCTAAGCCTATGTGGCGGCATGCCCTTTGGCCCACAAATAGGCTCCCTTGAACATGGCGCTCATATCGTTGTTGGCACCCCCGGCCGCTTGATGGAACACCTTCGAAAAGGCACCTTGCGCCTAAATGCATTAAGCACTTTAGTATTAGATGAAGCAGATCGTATGTTGGATATGGGCTTTGTCGACAGTATTCGAGAAGTGGTTGAACTGACTCCTGAAAACAGACAAACATTACTATTCTCTGCCACCTATGGAGATACAATTGAAGCTTTAAGTGCTGAGTTTCAAAAGAAGCCTGTGAATATCAAGGTGGAAGCTCAAGAAGACCTTAAACCTAATATTGAACAGTTTTTCGTGCGTAGTGAGAACAAAGAAAAATGCGCAACGTTACTTTCTGCTTTACAACACTTTGAGCCCCGCCAAGCAATCGTCTTCTGTAATACTAAGGCTGAGTCGCAGATAGTCGCGGACTTCCTTTCAGACAACAAAGTAGCAGCTCAAGCTATAAATGGTGACCTCGAACAAAAGCAGCGCGACCAAGTTTTGGTCAAGTTTAGCAACCAAAGTAGCTGTGTTTTAGTCGCTACAGATGTTGCTGCTCGCGGTATCGACGTGAAAGAGATAGACCTAGTTGTCAACTACGATACTACTCGTGACACAGATGTTCATACACATCGTATTGGCCGAACTGGTCGTGCGGGAGCGGCGGGTATTGCAGTAAATTTAGTTACCTCAAAAGACGACTATAAAGTGAGGGATATTGAAGAGCGCTTTGATATAACAGCAAACTTTATCGAACTTGACGAGGCTTCTTCCCATTATCGTCTAGTGCCTAAAAAGACGACCATTGCCTTTGATGCTGGTCGTAAAAATAAGCTCCGCCCCGGTGATATTTTAGGTGCCTTAACGGCTGGTATTGGGCTAGAGAAGTCCCAAGTAGGAAAAATCGACATATTTGATTTCCATGCCTATGTTTCTGTTGATAATGATACGGCCAAAACCGTCGTTAAAGAATTGCAAAATAAAAAAATCAAAGGTAAAAATATTCGCACCCGAATTCTAAGGTAATCAAAATGGCTCCCCTTCTCATCTTATTAACATCCAAGCAAGCTCAATGGATTGGATTTGTGTTAGGGGGCGTCATTATAAGCCTTTCTACTTTAACCCCTATAGAACACCTCCCTCCTGCGCCTGGTTCGGACAAGTTACACCACCTTATTGGCTTTGGTGGTTGGGCTCTAATGTGTGCCTTTGGTCCCTTCAGGCAATTCCTGATCATGGCAACTTTCATCGCTCTTTGGGGCGGTGTAATTGAGTTAATTCAACCTTATGTGAATCGATATGGGGAGTGGCTCGATTTCTTTGCCAATAGCTTGGGAGTCCTATGTACTGTCACAATCAAAACACTCTTTCATCTACGAATTGCAAGATCAATCTCATCCTCTTAATGAAAACACGATACAGACCTGATAATGTATAACCAATCGGTCAGAGTTATGCGTAAAACACTCAAAGATAACTCTCTATTAATTAAAGATATTTACTACCAAAGTCAGGATAGTTACAAAAGATGAAGCAATTAAAAGCATGGCGAGCGGCTATTATTCATTGTATTGCGGACCCAAAAGAAGTTGGCAATGAAGCCGCCTATGAATACTTTGACGATGGTCTACTTATCGTTGAAGGCGATAAAATACAGGTAATTGGTGATGCGGAAACACTACTACCAAGCTTACCTAACAGTATTATTATCGAGCATCATCCCGACGGCATTATCACGCCGGGCTTTATTGATACTCACATCCATTATCCGCAGACAGACATGATTGGCTCATACGGTGAGCAACTTCTTACTTGGCTCAATACTTATACCTTCCCCGAAGAAAGAAAATTTAGTGATAAGAACCATGCTAGTGATGTGGCCAAACGCTTCTTGGAAGAGTTACTACGCAATGGCACCACAACTGCTCTAGTATTCGGCACAGTTCATAAGGTATCCGTGGATGCATTCTTTGAAGCTTGTGAAGTCCATAACCTAAGAATGATTTGTGGCAAGGTCATGATGGATCGAAATGCACCAGACTATCTGACTGACACACCAGAAACCAGCTACGACGAGAGCAAGACACTCATTGAGCAATGGCATAACAAAGACCGTTTACATTATGCCATCACGCCGCGTTTTGCCCCCACCAGTTCCGATGAGCAACTTCACTTAGCAGGAAAACTGCTAAGTGAGTACGACGACGTTTACTTACATACCCACTTGTCTGAGAACAAAGATGAATGTGCTTGGGTGCAAAGCTTATTTCCACAAAGTAAGAACTATCTAGATGTCTATGATCAGCACAAACTATTAAGTGAGCGCTCTGTCTTTGCCCACGGCATTCACCTTTGTGACCATGAGTACCATAGACTCCATGAAACTGGATCGGCTATTTCTTTCTGCCCCACTTCAAACCTTTTCATAGGCAGTGGCTTATTCAATCTGAAAAAGGCTGAAGAACATAAAGTGAACGTAGGTTTAGGAACAGATGTCGGTGGTGGCACAAGTTTCTCTATGCTCCAGACCCTAAACGAAGCTTATAAAGTGATTCAGCTACAAAATGAAAACCTTAGTCCAATTAAGTCTTTCTACTTAGCAACATTGGGCGGGGCAAAAGCACTGCGTTTAGAAGATAAAATAGGTAACCTCGCTGTGGGAAGCGAAGCAGATTTCGTAATTTTAGATAAGAAAGCAACTCCGCTGCTGACCTCTCGCCTTGCCCAATCAAAAAATATCGAGGAAACTCTATTTGTTCTTATGACCATAGGTGACGACAGAGCCATTGCAGAGACTTACTCAGCAGGAAAATGTGTTCATAAAAGATGAGTCGAAATAAAAAAGCAGCCCCACAGAGGCTGCTTTTTTATTCTTAAATTAATTGATAACTGACAATATCACTTTTTTAGCTTTATAAACTCACTAAGAAGTAAGGGTAAATCATCTAGCTTCATTTCAGACTGAAGCTGCGTTTCCTTTCCTAATAGAGCGGGTGTTAATAAACATTCTTTAGTCACTGCTTTTAGTACGAAAAGCCTCTCCTGCGCGACATCCCATTCCTTTAACCAGTTTTGCAAAACGGATGTCATGACAGATTCAAATTTCGACAGCAACAGATAACTGGATGCCTCCATCTTATGTTGCTCACCCATAAATACTCTATAAACGGCCAATCGCTCTTGCTTGCTAACCCATAACTCCCAAAGACTCACCCAACCAGAGAAAAAACCTTGATCCTCATCCTGCTGTAATTTGATTAGTTCAGCTTCCATTTCTGTTTCAGCTCTTTGGGTCAACAAGGTCAAAGCAGACTCCCAGAGCACAAGTTTAGTGGGGAAGTTACTATAAACAGTCGGTTTAGAGACTTCTGCTGCGGCAACGACTTGATCGATACTGGTACTCTGATACCCCTGTTTGGAAAATAGACCACATGCCACCTCTACAATATGCGCCTTTTTACTGGGTCTACCTCTTGCCATGAATACCTCTAATTATGTTTTTTATCTCTACTTAAAAAATTACCAAAAGCGCAATATATGGTGCCGTAATTCATCCATTTCTTGTGATGATAGCACTTTAGCATCAACCAATTTGGGTGCTGCAGGCCAACCTGCATCTATCATACTTAAATTACAAGCGTCGCGCTTATCCGCATACCGAGGAAACACATGAAAATGTACATGAGGGTCAACCATCATTAACATCAAGTAATTGATCTTATCGTAATCAAAAGCCTGTTTTAGTGTACGTTCAATATCACTAATGGCCACATTCATTTCAGTAAATGCCTCTGGGGATAAAGCTGAAAATTCAGTTACATCCGACTTGGCACATAATACCAAGGAGCCAATAGTGACTTGCTCTTTCCGTAACAGTACAATCCAATGGTCATATTCTTTGATCAAAGTATCTGGATAACCAAACTTTTCTAATGTGGTATTTACCATAACAATCACCTAATAACTTTTTATATAGATTTAACCCTAAGAGCTCGAATGCCAATCGAGTGCTTAGCTTTAGAGAACATAAAACAAAACACAGGGCACAATAACAATACTCATTAGATTACCAATTAAGACCATTGACGCTACTTTATGAGGTTCTTGCTGGTGCATTTCTGCCACTATGTAATTCAATACAGCAGGTGGCAAGCAGGCAAAAACCAATACATAACCCAAGCTGTCCTCAGGGATTCCTACTATCCAGTGCCAAATTAAAGCGGCTAATAAGCCACTAATCGGACTTAGAAAACCACTTACAACACCTAGTTTCCAATGGCTGAAGTCCACACTGGTCATTCTCACTCCTAATGCAAACAACATAAGAGGAATGGCAATTTGCCCTAGCATATCAATAGGTACCTTTACTGCAGGAACCACACTCCAACCCTGTAGGCTCCACACCAGACCCACAAAAGTTGCTACAACCATTGGCATTTTCATAATATTTAGAAAATTAGACCTAGGGTTCAACATATACATGCCTAACGTAAAGTGAAGAATATTTTCTGTAAGAAATAAGACCACAGCAATGGGTAGCGCAGCTTCACCAAAGGCCAGCACCATAAGCGGGATACCAAGGTTACCGCTGTTATTAAACATCATAGGAGGCACAAGGGTTTTAACAGGCACCTTTAAATATCGACATAATGGCCAGACCAATAATCCAGAGCCTATAACAACGACTGCTGCGGCTACAATTAAGTCGACGTACTCAGATATTTGAAATGATTTAGAAGACATCACAGAAAAAATAAGTGCAGGAACAAATACGCTCACATTTAATCGGTTGGCTACGGACATGTCTGTAGGCCGAACTCGCGCGTAAAAAAATGCTACCAAAACAATGCAGACCAAAGGAAACACTGTATTAAATATTTGTAAAAATAAAGATGAAGTATTCATTGTAGCGAATAAGCCCAAGTCACATGTAATAGAGCAAGCATCATAGCAAAGTAATTCAACTACAAGCTTTAAATTCTATTCTCTCCCAATTATATTGAATAAGCTTAAATACCATAGTCGTATTGACCATACCTACTATATACCTGTAGATTTAATTTCTATTCTTGCATATAAATTAAACAGCTTTATCTATAATACCGTTATTTTATATTTTATTGAGTTGAGGAAAGATAACATCGTAACTCTCCCTTCTAAAAAATCGCAACGACTACATAAAGATGCTTTGTGCTTGCTACATGGCAACAGTAATGGCGGCTTAATCGTTACTTTAATATTAAGTTTGGCCTTAGTTTTCGGTTTCCCTGATAATCCTTATCAACACGAAAAGCTATATTGGCTGGGAGCTATGTGCGTAATATTTTTATTACGCTTCATGGATATGTTGCTATGGAAGCGTACTCAAAACGATAAAAACTATGACGTCAGCTACCCTCTATACCGATTTCTAGCCACAAGATATGCAACCGCAATAGGATTTAGTGCTTACTTTGTTATTTTCTTCTACACCATGGAGATAATTGAATTTTCGTATACCATGACTATTATGTCAGCAATGGCAGGGGGTGGGGCTTCTATATTTTCAGCAAACAGAGGTCTTGCCTACAGCTTTGCAGCCATACTCCTTACCCCGGCTTCTATAATGGGTCTGTTAGCCCCTTTTGGATATCAAAATATTTTAGGTATGCTGGGAATTCTTTTTGTCATCATTATATTTTTCTCAGCTCGCTCTTCTTATAAATTCACCACTGAGTCTATTCTGATTAAAAATCAGCACGCTGACTTATTATCCCAAATGGCACTTAAGAACCAAGAAATAGTTGAAATCAATTCAAACCTTGAGGAAAAAGTGAAAAGCAGAACGGAAGAAATTCTCAAACTTTCTAATATTGATCCCTTAACAGGGTTATATAATCGCAATGCTTTTTCCAATCACCTTAAAGAACTAATACTATCCTGCGAATCTCAAAACAAACCACTAGCCGTTTTGTTTGTCGATTTAGATGGTTTTAAAGCCATTAATGATACTTATAATCACTCAATTGGAGATTTTGTTCTGCAAGAAACAGCGCAAAGACTATGCTCGCAGGCAAAAGGTCACAGCTTAAGTCGCTGGGGAGGCGATGAGTTTTTAATCGCTTTAGAAGGAACGAATGTAGATAAGGCATATGAGTTTGGTAAACAGCTGATCACATTATTATCTAAACCTATCAAACTTGAACATAACCAGCTGTCCATTGGTGCAACTATTGGTATTGCTATGTACCCAGAACACAGTTCCGACAGCACACAGTTAATAGCGCTAGCTGACACAGCAATGTATGTAAAAAAACAAACTACAAAGTCTGAAGTTTGTGTGTTCAGTCAACACATGCAAGAAAACTTACTAAGACACATAGAACTAAAAGAAGGGCTGACCAAAGCAATAGAAAGAAACGAACTGCACATGGCCTTTCAGCCTGTTATAAATAGCTCTACTGGAAATGTAAGTTTTTGCGAGGCTTTATTACGCTGGACTTTAAATGGAAAATCAGTATCTCCCGTTGAGTTTATTCCTGCCGCAGAGCAACACGGCATGATTCACCCTATTGGCTCTTGGGTTCTTCACAAGGCTTGTGAACTCGCGGCAAACTGGCATTTTGATTCATCTGTTGCCCTTTCAGTTAATGTATCTGTTGCACAAATAATGCGCGGCGAACTGAAAGCGACAGTGAAAAGCGCATTGCAAGAATCGGGCTTTCCAGCCCAACAACTACATCTTGAAATTACAGAATCCATATTTGCAGAAGACATCAATTTCGTCTTAGAACAAATACAAGCATTACAATCTCTAGGGGTTAAAATTTCCGTTGATGACTTTGGCACAGGATTCTCGTCCCTCGCTCTGCTTCAATCCCTTTCCGCCGACATAGTAAAAATAGACAAGAGCTTTATTCAATCTATAGAGCAAGGTGGAAAGCCAATTATTCAAGCCATGCAATATATGGCAAATGAATTGGGTTACCATGTTGTCGCTGAAGGAGTAGAAACTCATGAGCAAGCGCGGGTACTTTCAGAAATGGGCATAAGTTGCCTACAAGGCTTCTATTTTAGCAAGCCGATGAAAACAAAAGAATTAGCAGACTGGCATAAGTGTTTTATTGGTGAAGAGTAGCCTCAACTAGCAACTAAATTCTTGCAGTGCAGATAAAGCTTCTTCTGCCTTATTAGCTTGTATAAAAATATGGTCATGATAATAAGCCGCAATTACATTCGCGCTGATTCCCTTTGAGGTTAACTTGCTCGCTACAGCGGCGGTTAGACCAACAGCCTCTAAACTGGAATGCACGGTTAAGGTAATCTGTTTAAATACGCCATCAAAAACCAAACCAACTTTCTCCGCCTTAGACTTTTCTAGAACCAGTGTTAAACCTTCAGTTTCCATAAAAGTCGCTACCGGCTCCAGCCTAATATAATCAGCTAGATCCCCCGACACAGAACAAAAAACAAATTCTGAGTCCAACAACTTAGGGCTCATTGAGCTCAATAGTTCATCCAACTCTGTAATACCTGCCATGTTCAAATTCCTAGTTCGTTACTAATCTTCGAATACCACCATATTAAAGGTACTAAAAGTATTAATTCAATCCCAACATTCAACCACTGTTTAGCCACTGATCCATCTAATACTATGCCAATAAGACGAGCAACCAATAAACCAACAAGAAGTGAAGAAAGGGTTGCCGAAAGTGTGAGCTGCCAAGGTGATATCTGGTAATGAAACTGTAGTAATATGCCAATACCAATAAACAACCCCCACCATATTCGTCTTTCTACCGCCTTAAATATATCACTAGGAACGGGCTTGTTACTTACTAGCTCTGGGGCTGCAGCTAAAACAAGACCAATAAGAATAAATACCGCGCCCACTAGTTTAAAAATCCATGTACTTTCCATCATACTAACTCCCATTTTAACCTTTCAATGGCTCTTTATATTTCGCCATTCTTTAGGCGATTGCCCATACATACGTTTAAACTCTCGACTAAATTGAGAGGAGCTAACATAGCCAACCTCCTGCGCAGCAACATTCACATTCACACCACCAGCTATTTTCATAGCAGCCGTATTCAAGCGCATCGCTTTAACAAATTGGATGGGAGACATAGAAGTCGCCTCTTTAAATTTTCTGTGTAGAGCCGCTCTACTCATACCAACCTGTAAAGCCATATCTTCAATAGTGACACCTTCATCGAGACGTGAAGATAAATATTCAATCGACCTAGCAATTTCATTGCCTACTCCAAATGCCCTCCTCGCAGACTCTCCAGCTCCTCCTTTCATGATCGCATAATAGAGCTCTCGTAAACGCCCATCGCCAAGTACAGAGCTATCTGCTGAGCTTTCCGCTAGTTGCAACAAGCGGTATAAAGCATCCGTAAAGCCCTCGTCCCATGAGGACAGTGTTAAGCCCTGAGAAATAGAACGATGTTTTGGCATTTGAGTTCTTAGTTTTTGTGAGCTTCCAGCACCTGAGGCCATTTCTATTGCCAACTCAGTCATTACTTTTGTATCTAAAGAGACCATCACCCCAAGTAATGGGTTATCAGGTGAAGCATTAGGGGTGCCCGCTTCGACAGGCATTGTCATGGAACAACACAAGTATTGCTGCTCGTCATAAATATAATGCTGCGCATCTAATATCGCCTCCTTAGAGCCACTAACAATAGCGACAATACAAGGCTCATAGACAGCAGGTGCACAACGAACGGAGTTGCTTACACGAAACAAAGAAACACCTTTAATTCCTATGCCCACCATGCCATCTTCATCAACTTTACTTTCAATCAACTTTTTAATTTCTTGTTTGCTCATTTCCCTTACTCAGTTTCATAACACACATATTCAAACTAGCAGCAAAAACCGGCTCCCTCAACGAAGTGATACAAATAGGCATGTTTTAGAGAGTATATCGCCTAGTTATAAACATCACTGAGAGTAATATTCAGCTTACAAAATAAACAATTTTACTCAATATCCATCGAGCATTTACATGACGAAATAAGAATTCTTTATTTCGTCATGTAATCCCAGCTCAGTAATAAATAACGATAGGAACGAAACATGACAACATCGAACTCATTTGGCCCTCAAGGCTGGACACCAGAGCGCCTTAACTCTCTTACAGGTAAAACCTTCGTCATCACAGGCGCCAATACGGGTGCAGGATTTGAAGCATCTCGACTGCTCTTATCTAGAGGTGGACAAGTCATCATGCTTAACCGCAATGCCAGTAAATCCACTGTTGCTATAACGAAACTCAAAAAAGAGTTTGGTAATGGCGCAGATGTCAGCTTTATTCAAATGGATTTATCAGACCTTGCATCCGTCAGTAATGCAGCCGAGAAACTATTAACCAGCGTCCCTCAAATAGACGCTCTTATGTGCAACGGCGCTATAGCCCAAATCGCCAAGCAAGAATTTACAGTAGACGGTTTTGAAAGCCAGTTAGGGGTAAACCACTACGGCCACTTTCTTTTATGCGGCTTACTGTTTGAGCGAATAGAAGAGTCAAAAGGGCGTATTGTTGTGGTCGCCAGTGAAGGCCATAGAATGGGGCTAAGAACCATGCAATTTGATGATATGAACTGGGACAAAAACTACCACCCAAACAAAACCTACTGTCACAGTAAACTAGCACAAATGATGTTCGCCTACGAACTGCAGAAAAAAATCAAAGCAGCCAATAAAACCACTAAAGTCTA
Organism: Marinomonas sargassi; assembly: GCF_025716875.1. GTDB lineage: Bacteria > Pseudomonadota > Gammaproteobacteria > Pseudomonadales > Marinomonadaceae > Marinomonas > Marinomonas sargassi. The sequence goes on from NZ_JAOVZB010000002.1 coordinate 105,335, forward strand.
TGTGTGCCACCCTGGAGCTTCGAGCACTTCGTTAATCAATGAAAAAGCCAGTATTCCGACAAGAATCACATGGTCCTTAATGGTCAAGCTTGGCATGGTGCAAACAGCAGAACAGGGCTCTTATCCAGAAGTTATGTGCGCCACAGAAGATAACCTAAAAGAACTAGCCTATTACGGCCCATCAGGAAGGTGGAATTGGTCAGGGCCTGTTGCCGAATGTGAGCTTGAGTCATTCGTACTTGAGGAAAGTGTGTTGAGCAAACTATGGACTTTATCTGAAAAGGAAACCTCCATACGCTGGCCCTTATAAGCCAACAATACCGAAATAGCTATGCAATTCACTACCAACAAGGGCGCTATCATGTCGATAAATATGCTATCTAGAATCTTACTTGCTTTATCCATACTTCCAATAGGAGCGCACGCTGCGCTCCATTTTGGCGCTGGGATAGCCAATTACGATGATGAGTATTTTCACTATACAGACAAAGCTTACTATCAAAATTTCAGTATGGATTTAGGCTTATATTCCGATCTTGATAAATCCCATATGTTGTACATAGACGCCCATATTTATCGCCCCCTATCCAGCTCAGCAGCCCGCATAAAACCCATTGTTTACGCGGGTATTGGTGGTCTATTTGTGCAAGATACAGATAACTACACCCATCAATATAGCTCAGAGGTATATGAAGAGAATTGGGGATTACGCTTCCCTATCGGCATTGAATGGATGACTTCGTCAATCGGATTGTATGCGGAAGCTGTGCCTACCTTAATCCTCTCCCCAAATACTGAATATGCCACAAGTACCACACTAGGTATCAGATATTATTTTTACTAAGAATAGAGAAAAACGCCAATGCTAAATCTGAAAAAGCTATCCATCTTATTGACCTTGCTTTCATTGTTAACCCTTATGGGCTGCGCACAGCGCAATAGCTATCAAGAGCTTGAGTTGGTAAAGGAAGTTGACCTGCAACCCCAACAAATAAAAACTAAGTCATTAGCTATCGCTTTTGGTGGCGGCGGAATCAGGGGCTACATGCACCTAGGCGTGATAAAAGCACTGGAAGAAAACAATATTAAAGCAGATCTAGTAACAGGCTCTTCTGCAGGATCTGTTGCCGCAACACTGTATGCTTCTGGCAAGCCTTACCATGAACTAGAAGAAATAATGAATGACTTCAGTGAATTTGACTTAATGGACTTCGTTTTATCTCGAAAAGGTTTGGTAAATGGTCAAAACTTAGCGGATTGGATTAACCAATCCATCTCCCAGCAGAAACTCTCTGAGCTAGAGATCCCTGTAGGCATTACTGCTACAAATATGACAACTCTTGAATCTGTACTCATAACAGATGGCAATCCCGGCGAAGCCGTTCAAACCTCATCCTCTATTCCCGGGGCTTTTGTTCCTGTCGAACACAAAGAGAACCTCTTAGTCGATGGCGGCATTCTCAATGTAGTCCCTGTTTATTATGCCAAAACCATGGGAGCCGACATTGTTATTGGTGTCGATATCTATTGTGGTAATCAACCCGCGGCGGAAATTACGGCGTTGGGTATGCAGCTAGCTACCTTTAGATTGCTCGCTTGTAGGCACAGTGAAAAAGAAATTAACAGCGCAGACATTGTGGTAAGACCTACATATGAGCCAAAGGGCAGTGGAATTTTAAGCTCAAAAGAAGCCGGTATTCAGGCGGGATACGACGCTATGATGGCAAAAATGCCAGAGTTAATAGCGCTATTGAGAGAGCACTAGGCCTTCTTGTGCAGGGAGCTTTCTTATCAATCTCAAGGCTCTTCTCTTGGCAGACTTTGACTATTTATTAAAATAGTCAAAGTCTAGGTTTAAACCGCCATTTCCAATAGGAATGTCTTTAATCGTCAGTGGGTTAACCCCTTCAATACAAGCTATATTGATTCCATATTGCTGCGGGTTACTGCGTCTTTTATGATGAGTATGAACTCCGCATTTACAACAAAAGTAATGCTCTGCCGTCATAGAATCAAACTGATATAAAGTTAAGAGCTCTTCCCCTTTGATGATAGATACGTTTTTAGTGGGAACACTCGCCATTACATAACCCTTGCGGCTACAAAGGGAACAGCCACAACGTCGAATATTTTCCAGCCCATTATCAAAATTGATTTTAAGTTCAACTGAACCGCAATGACATACTGATTTCTTCGAATGACGCATACTTCCTCCAATGAAGTTAACACTGTCACAGTTTATAGAAAGAGGTTAACGAAATAAAATTATGAGTTTCAAGATGCTCTTAACTCATCTCTTATTTCAGTGACCATTTGACAAAAGACATCCACAGGCAATGACTGCTGCTTGCTAGGGCTTTGCCCATAGTCATGGATCAATCTCGTATTAGCCGTTGCTAACAATGCGTCTCGCGCCACTTTTGATTGGGAAAACTTAGCAAGCAAACCTTTTTTCACTAGGTCAAAATGCATTTTAGAATGAAGTGGATACGAAACTCCACGCCACCAAATTTTTCCAGAAACAAAAATAGAAGCTGTTAGCTTCGAGCCTTTCTCCCATGCATCTTGCCCCTGTAGTCCGCAAAAAACCTTTTGCTCATTGGCGTCAGGTAGTTTTAGTGACTGAATAAAAGCTTCAGAACACGCGCAATGAATATCATCAATAACAAAGGGAGTTTGGGCAAAGTTAGATAAGATATTTCCGGGCCATGGTGAATCACGAAACATATTTATCACGACATTTCCTTCCGACATATCTTTTACCTAATATGTATTCGTCAGTACCACTATTAGAGTGACTAACTTAATTTTTATAAGGCTTTCATGCTTATTTCGAAGAAAGTCACCTAGCCAACTTTTCTAGTAATTCAGCAAAGGAAGCTTGAATAGTTTGTCCCGCCGTATCTATGGTAATTATGTCCGTTTGCCATGGTTCATAATGACGGTTTTGTACCTGCTGCCAATTAGGAAGAGTCAAATTATTAATATCACTTTTACGACTACTCACCCTATCTTCATGCTCTTTTTTATCTGAACAACACACTTCAATATTAACGAACTTCACCCCAAGATTATCAGCAACGCTTTGCCATTCATGCCGTGATAAAGCAATAGTATTACATGAGTCTGCAATGCAGCTTATACCTAGTGCTAAGTTCTCTTCTATAAGTCGGTAACTTAGTTGGTACCCTTCAGCTTCGACTTGCAATCCACAAAGGTCTTTTAGAGCCTGCTCAATAGTATCTACCCGCACATACATTGAACTTGTTTTACTTGCAAGCAGCTTAGCCAAGGTCGATTTGCCAGAAGCTGGGAGACCTGAAAAAATATATAGAATTGCCAACTTAAATTAACCCCGCTATTTATGTATCACCTTATCGGCATCTTCATTTGGCTCGTATAGAGGCACGCGTTTACCCACTCTATGGCTTTTTGCTCATGGTGCAAAACAAAGTCATCCTTACCATCACAATACTTATCTATATCATTATTACATTCATGGGCTAGGCGAACTTTAAGTTCCTGATATGCCAACATCACCTCTGGATGAGCGATCAAATAGTCCCTAAAAGCAATATGCCTAGTGATATGTGGATCATCAATTTCAAACGCATGTATCTGATGAGTTCTATTATCCCCTCCTTTTCGATAATACCTACGCCTCTCGATGCCAAATTCCCCCATCACCTCGTACCCCAAACCTTGAAAAACCTCCGAGTTAGCATCAAGCTCTGTAAGGCTGGGCACTTCAAGGATGATGTCAATAATGGGCTTAGCTGAAAGTCCAACCACAGAAGTGCTACCAATGTGATGCACTTGTGAGACCACACTCTTCAGCCCCAAAAGTAGCGCTTTCTTTTCCGATTCAAAAAGACTTGGCCACTGTGGACTATAAGGAACCACTTCTACTATCACTGACAACTCCCGATTAAATTAGTCATTTAGGTTAATGTTCTTATAACGACAGCGCTTGAGTAAGATCAAACTTGGTACACCTCATACTAATAAGGGTGGTGAATTTTCTCATGTTGGCTTGTTTATGAATCACTCGCTTACAGAAAGCATCGTATTCAAACATGTCAGAGACATTTACGATCAACACAAAGTCCACTTCGCCAGTCACCTTGTAGCATTGCTTTACCTCAGGTGCTTGGTTCGTATCTTCAATAAAAGCATTCGATGCTGCGAAATCATCCGTTTTCATATAAATTTCCACCACCATGTTCAGCCGCTTACCAACGGCTTTAGGGGAAACCACCGCCACCACTTGCTCTATTACGCCCTCTTCTTTCAATCTTTTAACTCGCTTCAAACAAGCAGGTGCGGACAAACCTACTTTGTCAGCCAATGCAAGGTTGGTTTGATCAGCATTTTGTTGCAGCTCTTTTAGGATAGAAATATCAATGGCATCCAGCTTCACTAATTATATTTCTCATATTAATTAAAAAAGAAATTATAGTTTCAAAATAAACTAACAAAAAGCATTAATTATTTTCCTTCTTGTTAATCTATTACCACTTCTTTTTATCGTTTCTTATAGGTTGTACAAATGGATAAGACTTCAAACAACACTCTCAGCTCCTCCTTCACAAATCTCACACGAGCCTTACAAGCCAATATTATTGGTCGTTGGTTTCTTGAAGTGGTGTATATTTTTTGGGGATTAATCAAAATCATGGTTCCCGTTTTAATCATTGTAAGAGTCATTGAATTGCTGGGTTGGGTAACCGTATTAGGCAAAGCAATCAGCCCTCTTATGATTTGGTTCGGACTCCCAGGGGATATGGGACTGGTTTGGATGACAGCCATGACCAGTAACTTGTATTCAGCAATGGCTGTCTTTTATCAGCTTGGAGGTGCAGAGCAATTAACCGTCGCACAAGTCAGTGTGTTATCTACCATGATGCTCATTGCCCACGGTTTACCCGTAGAAGGCTCCATCGCAGCAGCAACCGGAACCAAACTCTGGTTTGCCCTATGCTTTCGTATTGGTGGCGCTATGCTGATGGGCGTGATTCTTCACCACACCTACACGGCACTAAACCTATTACAAACGCCAGTCACCATTACATGGCAACCAGAAGTTCAGGGAAATAGCTGGAGTGAATGGTTTATCTTACAAGCTCAGACTCTTGTCATCGCCTTTGTCATTATTTCTGTTCTAACGCTTGTTATTCGCCTATTAAGATTCCTCGGTGTAGAGAAACTGATTCATGCCCTGCTTTCCCCTCTTTTACGCCTCATCGGTGTTGGCCCAAAGGCCACCAACATTATTATTATCGGCGTGATGCTTGGACTAAGTTACGGCGGAAGCCTATTAATCAAAGAATCAAAATCGGGGAATATTGAGAAGAAAGACATCTTCCTAACTATGGCTTTTCTGGCCCTCGCCCACAGCCTAATCGAAGACACACTGCTGATACTCTTACTCGGCCCTGATCTATTCACCATTTTATGGGCCAGATTAGCCTTTGCCTTTGTCATCGTTGCACTGCTATCACAAGCTTTAAAAAGACTTTCTGCCAAACGCTATGCTTGGTTGTATAAACCTTCATAGAAATAGCGCAACGCTAGTTTGAATAATGCTTACTACTGAAATTATCGTAAGCATTATTCATTTACCATTACAGAAACTCATACCCCCACACACTTTATAACTCCATCACCTAGTTTCACCTTTACTCTTCCTACATAAATTTATTCTTATCTATAGAAATAAATCCCTTGACGAAATAATGCACAAATATTAAATTAACTAAACGGTATAGTTAATTTAATAAATGGAGAACACCATGAAAAGCGAGAACGGTTTCTACGGTCAGTACGGTGGTAGTTACATTCCTGAGATTCTTTATTCCAGTCAGCAGCAGATTTTGCAGGCGTTTGAGGAAGCTAAAAATGATCCTGAGTTTCTCGCTGAGTTGAATAAACAATGGCAGCAGTTTTCTGGCCGCCCTACGCCACTGACCTTTTGTGAGAACCTAACCAATCACTTTGGTGGTGCGCAGATTTATCTAAAACGTGAAGATTTAAATCACAGTGGCGCCCACAAGATGAATAATGTGATTGGCCAAGGTTTGTTGGTAAAACGCATGGGGAAAAAGCGTGTCATCGCAGAAACGGGTGCCGGTCAACACGGTATCGCCACAGCGCTGGTAGCAGCCCGTTTAGGCCTTGAATGCACAATTTACATGGGGGCAAAAGACATAGAACGCCAATACCCAAATGTTTTCTGGATGAAGCAATTAGGTGCAACCGTTGTGCCTGTTACCACCGGTGCTCAGACGTTGCGGGATGCTTTGGATGAAGCCTTGCGCGATTGGTCTTCTAGCCATGAGGAAAGCCATTACCTAATCGGTACTTCTTGTGGTTGTGCGCCCTTCCCTGAAATGGTCGCTTTCTTCCAATCTGTGATTGGTAACGAAGTCCGTGAGCAAAGTGTAGCCCAATTCGGCCAATTCCCAGATCGCCTTTATGCTTGTGTGGGCGGTGGTTCAAACGCTTGTGGTTTGTTCCTACCTTTCCTTGAAGACGAAAATGTAGAAATGGTTGGCGTCGAAGCTGGTGGTAAAGGTTTGGAACTGGGTGAGCACTCTATTCGCTTGTCTCACAACCTCGGCCAACCCGGTATTGCACAAGGTTTTGCCACCATGTTTTTACAGGACGACGCAGGTCAATTGCAGGAAACCCATTCTATCGCTGCAGGGTTAGATTACGTGGGTGTGTCGCCCATCATCGCGCACCTTGCAGAAACAGGTCGAGTACAAATGACTTATGCCATGGACGATGAGGTGATTGAGGCCTGTACTTTATTACTGAAAAAAGAGGGCATTATCCCTGCTTTGGAATCTTCCCATGCTTTGGCGGGCGCCTTTAAAGATGCGCCAAATTTACCAAAGGAATCACGTATTGTGATTAACCTGTCTGGCCGTGGCGATAAAGACATTTTCAACGTGGCAAAAGCGGTAGAAGACGAGACCTTCCCGCAGTTTTTAAATGATTACCTAGCCTCGTACCCGACCTTCCCTGCGGATAATAGCCATGCTAATAAGGAGCAAAACGCATGAGTCAGTTAGCCACCTTTATTGATAAAAAACGCCAAAAAAAGCCCATTCTGGCCATGACCCATGTGGTGTACGGCTACCCAAGTGTGCAGGAAAGTTTAGATTGGATGGCACGCCTGATGGAAGAAGGTGTGGACTTCATCGAAGTGCAATTCCCTTTTTCTGATCCCGTTGCCGATGGCCCAAGTATTGTCGCGGCCTGTCACAGAGCCTTAGAGCAAAAGCTGGATGTGGACACCTGTTTGTCACAGCTTGGCAAACTAGCGAAAGACTTTCCCGAAAGCCGTATTGTCTTGATGAGTTACCTCAACCCTATGTATCGCTTTGGATTAGAAAAGCTTGCCAAACGTGCCGCGGAAGAAAATATTCTGGGTCTGATATTGCCAGACTTACCGATTGAGCAGTCCGCTACCTATCGCACCGCCTGTGAAGCAAACAATATCGACCCAGTTTGGTTGGTCACCCCCGCCACGCCAAAAGATCGCCTTACCATGTTGGCAGGTCAAGCCAGCGGATTCTTATATTGCGTGGCACGCTCTGGTGTTACAGGGCACTCTTCTCACGAAGGAAAGTCTCATGAAAGAAAGTCCCATGAAGAGAAAGATCAAACCAATCAATTAGATGATTATTTAGCTGAGATAAACAGCCATGCTAATGCACCAATTGGTGTAGGGTTCGGCTTGCGGGAAAGATCACAAATCGAGCAGTTAACTGGCAAGGCAGACATTGCTATCTTAGGGTCAGCATTATTGGATGCCTACAACGAAGGCGGTCAAGAGGCTGGTATTGAGCTAATTAAAATGCTTTTTACAAAATAGAATGACAAACCGTAAACTATGTTCATTGCTACCCCATAGCTTACGGTTTTACATTACCCTTTTAACAGTTGAGTTTTTAAGAATTGGCTTTTTAACAACTTCCCTTTTTAAACACCGCTTCCATAAAATCAATAAACACCCGCAGCTTATTTGGCATGAAGCGCATGGCAGGAAACTGCATATAAACTCCACCTTGAAAATCGCTGCTTAGCTGCCAATCACTTAAGACTTCGATAACGTCGCCTTTTTCTAACGCTTCACGTACAACAAAGTCTGGAAACAGAGCAATACCAAAGCCCTGTTTGACACCATTTAAGCGCATATCAGCATCGTTAATGATGTAACGTCCGTCTACCGTGATCTGAGTTGTTCTGTCTCCCTGAATAAAAGACCAAACATTATCGCCATCGAAAAAGCCAAGAGGTAAACAGTCGTGTGAAACCAAGTCATTAGGTGATTTTGGAATACCACGTTCTGACAAATATTCTTCACTGGCACAGAGAATCGAACGCACCTCCCCTAGTTTTTTACAGACCAAATGCTCATGGGGTTGCTCGGCAATATGAAATACTAAGTCTACATTTTGATAGGCAGGATCAAGGCGTAAATCCGTTACCTGAACATGCAAAGATATCGCTGGGTAAAGTGCCATAAACTCTAATAGGAAAGGCTCTAGAACCTGCCTAGCGAACGCATCTGGTACCGCAATTCGTAAACGGCCTTTAGCTTCTGTCATATTACTTTCGGAAGCTGTCACCGCTTCTTTCGCGCTGTCTAACATATTTCGACATTGCTCATAAACGGCCATACCTACAGCCGTTATGGTTTGCCGGCGGGTGGTTCTTTCCACCAGCACAACCGACAATACGCTCTCCATTCTGGATACTTGTCGGCTCACAGCGGAAGGTGTCACAGCAAGTTGTTGGGCTGCTTTAGTAAAGCTCCCCGTTTCTACCACAGCGACATAGGCCGCCATGTCAGGCAGTAAAGTGATTAGTTTATTTGTGTCCATGATACATAAGTCTTTTTCTTTATGAGGCAATTATCACAATATAAAACACAAGTTAGCATACTTACTCGTTCAATCCACCTGTTTACTTTTTTATTCAAATACAGGCTTTCAGCTTTTATAGAAGACACAATTAAGCGAGGCACAATGACAACTAAAACTATCTCCAACACACCTATACTTCATCGCCTACCAATGGCTGAGTTGGCTCTCTTACTGACCGCTATTTTCTGGGGTACCAGCTATGGCATAACTAAGGAGGCGTTGGCCTTTACAAGCGTACTGGCTTTCTTGGTCATTCGTTTTGGACTAACGTCTTTGTTGCTAGTACCAAACTTCTGGAAAGATACCTTTAACGGACACACTAAGGATTGGAAGTACGCTGTGCCTACAGGCTGTATTTTACTCTGTATCTTCCTAGCGGAAACCTATGGAATTTTTCACACCACGGCATCAAGAGCCGCTTTTCTAATTAGCTTATGCGTCTTGATGACGCCTTTTGTAGAAGCAATATGCAATAAAGAATGGCCACATCGACACATTTTTTTCTGCGCTGTGTTATCCGTGATTGGCGTGTTGTTGTTAACACAAAAAGAATTAGGTTGGACTGCTCTGAATATTGGCGATTATTGTATTTTACTCGCCGCTTTTTTACGGGCCTGTATGGTCGTCTCTACGAAGATCCTACTCAAAGGCAAGCACTTATCTTCTCTGAATGTTACCAGTGTGCAAGCCAATGTAGTGGTGCTAGGCGCTTTGGCAGTATTCCTTTTTAGCGATGTAAAAGTAACTGAGCTGCTCCCCATGAGCTTAAACTTTTGGAGCCTAACATTTTATCTAGTTATCTTCTGTACCATATTCTCTCTGTTCGCACAGAACTATGGCGTGAAGCACACAACACCGTCTAAAGTCGCCTTATTAACCGGATCTGAGCCAGCCTTTGGTGCGCTGTTCGCTATCGTTTGGTTGGGGGAAAGCCTGTCACTCATTCAAATGATAGGTGGCGGATCTATTCTAACCGCCACCCTAATAGCTTCACTAAAGAGGTAAAAGGTTGGGAAAGTGCCTCAGCTAAGCAACTCGAAAGGTTAAGCAGATACCATTTATACAATGGCGCTTGCCTGTTGGTGCAGGGCCGTCATTAAAAATATGTCCTAGGTGGCTGCCACAACGTCGACAATGCACCTCAGTTCGGATCATGAAGTAACTTTTGTCTACCTTAGTGGCAACCGCATTAGGCAAACTTTGATAAAAACTCGGCCAGCCTGTTCGGCTGTCGTATTTAGTACTGGAGTGATAAAGGGGTAACTCACACCCTTTACACGAAAAGTAGCCTGAACGTTTTTCATTGAGAAGTGAACTGCTTCCCGCTGGTTCGGTTTTCTCGTGCCTCATGACTTGGTATTCAAAGTCAGTCAATTTTTTGCGCCACTCGGCGTCGGTAAACACCACTTCGAAATTGGCGTTAGCTACCTCTTCTTTCGTCAATGAACGAGTTAAGTAAGCAGCGCCACCAATGACACACACACCAGCAAGTAAAAAGTGTCTACGGTTCATTTTGTTTTCCTTCAATTAACACATGCTTATTTGAAGGAAAAAAAAAGAGTAAGTTCCGAAAAACTTACTCTTTTTATATTTAAATTCTTGCTAGAGAATTAAATTGCTGTGATGTTCTCAGCTTGTGGGCCTTTTTGGCCTTGAGTAACAACGAACTCAACTTGCTGGCCTTCAGCCAAAGTTTTGAAACCGTCGCTTACGATAGCGCTGAAATGAGCGAAAACATCTGGACCAGACTCTTGCTCGATGAAACCAAAACCTTTAGTTTCGTTGAACCACTTAACAGTTCCTTTAACTTTGTTAGACATAAATATTCACCTGAATTTTAATTTAAGATTAGCCAATAAATAGGCTGGAATTGCAAAAAAATCAGACTGGCACTTAAAAACTTCAAAACGAATATTTATAAAAAAACGCATTACGGAGTTAATAATTAGAGACTTCTTTCTAGCTTGCAAGTGCATAATATAGAGATCGACATGAGATAGATAGTGTTATTTTCCCTATTTTCAAATCAGTGCCTTTTAAGGCAAAATTCTAAGAAAAAGGTGGTAGAAGCGATGACTTTTTCACATAAAATCACACTAGCTGTCATAATTTCCTGTTATGCAAATATTGGCTATGGAGAAGACCTAGTAAAGTTTGGCCTGAGTTGTTTAGCAAAAGAGAAACATTTGAATATGACCAAACAACAACTCACTAAGCTGAATGCAGATGAAAAAATTATAAAAGAAAAGTCGGGGCGGGTTACTGAGACAGTACAACAATACCAAAAAGAATTAACACAGCTGGAAGCAAGAAAAAAAGAGTGTACCTAGACCCAACCCAATAGCGTTTTTTGCCATGACACTCGCAAAAAATACAATGAAATAACCCGTTTAATACAAGAGCAAAAAGATAAACTCAACTATTTTGAGAGTTCAAACGAAGCAGAAGACGACATCACCTCAAAAAGCTTTGAGCAACAGCAGGCCGACTTTTTTGCCTTGTGCCGTGACTCAGATACCCACTATCAGATGATTAATAACTCAAAAGCCTACCAAGCCGTGTGTTTAACAGGAAACAATAAAAGTACCGTGACCTGCTCCCTCTTTTAGGAAATCTACTTGGTTAATTTTTATAAAGCAGCATGTTTCGCTTCAACCAGTTTATCCATGTGAAAGCCTAGTGCTTTAATACGAGCTAGTAACCTGTTCTTTACGGCTTTTGGCATAGTAGGTGTCTTGGATAATAACCAAAAGTGCTCGCCATTCAACCCCATAACCAGCGCGTATTGGTCACTTTTTTTATCTAGTTCAAACACCACATAAGAGCCATAAAAGGGGCGAAAGAAAGATACTTTCAAGTAATCATGTCCATCTGAACTGGCTAATTCTGCTCGCCCTTTCACCTCTCGCCACTCTTTATCAAAGGAAGAGTAACCACGGTTTTTGACATTGATCGTGCCTTGATCAAACACATAGCTGGCGGTGACATTGGTAAGCCCTTCTTCGAAGGCGTGATCCTGACGAATGATTTCGTACCAGTCTCCAAGATAAGGAATTAAATGAGCCGGAGGCGGCTGAGGTTGACTCGCACAGGCAGTAAGTAAAATCAAAATCATCGAAACAAGGTATTTCATGTTTATTCCTTACTCACTTCTTGCAGCAAGTTGAATTCTTGCTATTCCTCTGGGGTATTAACAAGGCTTCTTCCTATACTAAGCCACACCAAAAAAATGTCTATTTTTAGAGACTCAATGAAAAGTGACAGAGAAAGAAATGCCTAGCTCTTTAGAATTGTTATAGGGTTCAATCCGTGGCTCGTTTTTACTGTCATAAGTCACCATAGAATCATCTAGGTACCAATAGCGGTAAAAAGGCTCAACGCTAACAGATGCATTTTGAAAGTGCCGTGTTAGACCCAAACTCACTCGATATCCATAACCTGAGTTTTGGTGCAAAGTGATATCATCGTAACCACTTATTTCACCTAAATAGCTATGGTTTGTACCCGAAAGAAAAAGGTCGTATTCAATGCGTCCACTTAGCCCCCAACGTCGATCTATCTGCTTTGGCTGAAATTCCAAGCCAATAGGCATATAAATGTAGGTTTGGTCTCTTTCATACCCCAGCGCAGATGTACTCGATACTCTACCACTCATATCATCGTTAAGGTTTCGATAGCCAATACCAATATAAACAAATGTATCGTAGGTTGGATTTATATCCGCCTTTCCCCCAAACAAGCCTCGTACTTCAAGCAAAGTATCTGGGATATTTTCTATGGTGCCAGAGCCTTGGTAATCCACAAACCCTGTGGAGTAATGCACTTCTATAGCTCGAAACCTTTCATGTGATATATAAGCATACCGTCCATGAAACCCACTCATACTCCCTTCTTGTTTCATTACACCTGGTTCGGTGTAAGTAATTGAAGAGGTGTTGATACCCAGCTGAATACGACTTTCTGCAAAACTTTGTGAAGAATAAAGTACAAAAGTTGCTATTAATAAACAGTACCTTTTCAAAAATATAAACTCGTTAACAATTTGATTGCTCAAATTGTACAATTAACCAACGAGTAAAAGCATCTATTCTTTGGTCTTGTGTAGGCTCGGTGAGGGATAAAAGCACATAATCATAGCCCGTTAACTGCATTCCCATTGGACTAATCAATGTTTGAGGGGCAAGCTGATTTAAGACTAAGTCATCCGAAACTAATGGCGTTGAACCTATAGCAATCCCTAAACCTGCCTGAGCGGCTTGCAAGGCATAAAAAAAGTGATCGAAATATTGTTCACTTTGGGGTTTTAGCGCCATTAGCTCTTGCTGCTTCCTCCAGTCCTCCCAAGCATTTGGACGAGTACGACTGTGTAGCCAGTGCGCTTGATCTAACGCTTGATTAGCTTGCTCTTGCCAATAATTATCAGTACAAACTGGCCCCGCCATTTCGGAGCATAAAAAAGTCTGAGAATAGTTATCAGGAATACCAAAATCATTACGACGTATTGCAAGGTCGCAGTTTTCTGACAATAAATCTATTGGGCCACCCGCCATGCGTAAATCAATATTCAATTCAGGGTGTTGTTCTTTGAAGCTTCCTAAACGAGGCATTAACCACCTCATTGCTAAACTGGGTTCACAGGATACAGTTAAAAAAGGAGAATTTTTGTCGTGCCTATGTATTTCTTCAACTGTGTCACTTAGTGCATTTAAGGATTCACTCACGGTTTTTAATAAGCGCCGACCAGCCATAGTTAAATAGACACGTCTATTACGCCTAACAAACAATTCAACACCTATGCGCTCTTCCAGCTGAGCAACCGCTCGACTAATTGCCCCGTGAGTTAGATTGACCTCCTCCGCGGCACGAGAAAAACTTTGGTGTTTAGCCGCCGCTTCGAAAGCCGTTAACGCCCCTAAAGGAGGTAGCTGTCTCTTATTGTGAATTTTACTCACAGATATTCTCACTTTTAATCGTTTTTATTAAATTACAGAAGAGTTCATGATCTTATTATTCACAAATAAGGAAGCGTTTCCATGTTAAATATCGATCACTTTGAACTTTATTCCGTCGCCATTATTACGATTTTAGCCGTCATTAGCCCAGGACCAGACTTCGCGATGGTGTCAAAAATGGCATTACTGAACGGCAGAAAAGAAGGCATGTTGTGTGCATTAGGAATAGGTGCCGCCATTAGCGTTCATCTTGCATACACTCTATTTGGCTTAGGAATACTTTTTGCAGAAAATGTTTGGGTATTAAATACATTACGCTATTTAGGTGCTATGTACTTAATCTGGCTAGGACTTTCTGCATTATGGCCCGATATAAAACGCGCTCTCGGCAAGCGCAACAAATCAGTGATAAATAGCAATTCAAACACCAGAACTATAAACAGTCAGTCGCCTTTTTGGACAGGGTTTACTTGTAATGCTCTTAACCCTAAAACTATGCTTTTTATCGTTTCCTTATTTAGCCAAGTCATCTCAACAAGCACATCTTGGCAAATGGAACTGGCTTATGGTCTCTATATCGCTCTGGCTCATTTCGTGTGGTTTTCCCTTGTTGCCTGTCTACTCACCGCAGAGAGAGTTCAACAACAAACCCAAACCTTAAAAGCATGGATTGAACGAGTATCGGGTGTTTTCTTAACGGGTTTTGGTATTCGATTGTTTGTGGATTAGAGAAAAGAAAAATAAAGTTCTTAAATAGTATCTGGCCATTCAGCATATTGAGGGAGCTGATCATTGATAGTATGCCAGTTCGGTTTTTCACTGACCCAAATATGGCCAACAATATTCACGACAGGGTTAAAATCTAACACTCCAAGGCGAATACGAACAAACTCTGGCTGTGACTTAACGGTAACAAATATAGGAGAGCAACAATCCCGACAATAGTGACGAAACTTACCTGTACTCGACTCATATATATGAAGGGACTCTTTACCTTTTAACATTCGAAACGCATTTTTAGGAATACGCGCCACAACAGAATATGCAGCCCCACTTAAATGCCTGCATGAATGACAATAACAAAGATTCACTGCTGACAAAGGCTCTTGAACCTCGAACACCACCTTCTTGCAGTGACAACTACCTGTATTCATAATCTGCCTTATAAATCGTTTTACACTTTTTCCAGAGCAGAAAAGTAGGTATTAAATTGAGCCTTCATTTTGCCCGATAAAATACACGCCTTAGCTGAGTCATAACCCCCTTTAATAGAAGAGCTTTGCCCCGATATATACAAGGCAATACCCGAGTTAATCGCCACCATATCAATAATGGATTGCTCAGCTGAACCATTCAGCAGTTTTATAAAAATCGCTTTATTTGCTTCTACATACCCACCGGGGATATCATCGTATTTCACGGGTGAAATGCCAAATTCCTCAGGGGTAATTTTATAGTACTTAATTTGACCTTCTGAACATTCATATATATGAGACACCCCAGAAATGGAGACCTCATCAATACCTGGTTCACCATAAACCACAACAGCTCTTTTTCTTCCCAGTTTAATACATGCCTTTGCAAGTGCTTCTGCTTTACTCTGATCTGCTGTGCCAATCACCTGATAAGTGATTTGAGCAGGGTTACTCAAAGGCCCTGCCAAGTTAAAAATGCTTCTTCCACCAGCCAGTTTTCTACCATTAGCAACTGACTTTAAGCTAGGGTGGTAATGCTTTGCAAAGACAAACCCAAGGTTTGTCTGTTTAATTGTTGCCTTAATTTGCTCGGGTGATTGCTCAATACCAATACCCAGTCCTTCAAGCAAATCAAAACTGCCATTTGGCCTTCGTGACCCTCTATTACCATGCTTAATAACAGGAACACCAAGCGCACTGATAACAAAAGCACTTGCTGTAGAAACATTGAATCGACTTAATCCACTTCCCCCTGTGCCACATACATCTAACAATTCCTCTGAGGTGGATATAGGTTTCGCATGTTTATTGATACATCCAACATAGTTGTAAATGTCATCTGAGGTCTCGCCCTTTTCTCGAAGGGAAATTATCGATTCGGCTATTTCTTCATCTGAGAGCTTTCCAGAAAGCATGTTTTCAATTAATTCAGTCATAATTTACTTGTGTGTCAATATTCAAGGTGAAGGTACTTTAATAAGATAACGCCAGTTTAACCAGAGAACCTAGTATGGTTTACTCAGTCTTCTGCCAAATTCGATAGGTGTAATCTAGGTTGGATTGGAAAGCTTGCTCAAATACATTGCTAAAACCTTCTGGAATGTCAGGAAAAAACACATCACCTTCTATTTCATCATGCACTGTCGATATATGTAGTGTATCAGCACGCTGAATCAGCGCTTTATATATTTCACCGCCACCAGAGACAAACACATGATTGGTAATGTTTTTCAGTGTGGATAGCGCATTATCAATAGAAGAAAAATAGAACACGTCTTTATCATCTGATTTCATTTCAGAACGAGTAATAACCGCATATTTTCTATTGGGAAGCTTGCCCATTGACTCAAACGTCTTTCTACCGACAATTAACCATTGATTAAATGTCATGGCTTTAAACAAATATTGTTCCCCTTTAACTGACCAGGGTATATCTAAGCCCGAACCTATTATTCCATTTTCAGAAACAGCTGCGATCAATGATAATTTCATGAGTCTCCATTAGTGGTACTTTAGCTACCAGTAGTAAATTAAGAGATTAAATTCTCTTTTCCATGACGAAGTTTATAAGTTGTTGGCCTCTAACTTGGACTCTTTGCTCTTGTGTTACTTTAAAACCAAACTTCTCATAAAAAGGCCGTGCAGTAATACTCACATTTGAGTAAAAGTACGCCATGCCTTTCGATTCAGCAAAATGGAGAATGCGCTCCATTAAACGGCGGCCAACGCCTTTCCCCTGATGCTCCGAATGACAATAGAAGTAGTCAATTAAGCCATTCTCTTGTAGATCAGCGTATCCCACAATGTCATTACCTATCTCTGCAATAAACGGCTGAGCCTCATGCATTTTTTGCTGCCAAATATCAAAAGGAAATGTATCTGGTGCCCAAGCTTCTACTTGCTCTTGGGTGTAGTCTCGGATATTAACGCAACGAACAGTATTATAAAAAATCGACCATAATTCACTAGCATCGGATTCTTTGTATTCGCGGATTTTAATCATGTCCGATCAACTAGTTTCTTGGTTAGATAACTTAATATGAACCGCTGCCAGTGTTTGCTCGCCCACCAACTCTGCTGTGTGTCCATGCACCTCATCATTAAATTCTTCATTAGGGAGTAAACGATCTTGGGCGATAAACATACCCCCTGCTGAGAAGTCACGGTATTCCCCGCTGCGCAGTGTAATCCGCAAGGTGCCAGAACGAATAATAATTAAGGTAGGGTCGCCCGCCACATGCCATGAACTGAAATAACCAGCTTCGCTAATACGGTGACGGAAATTAAGCGCATCCATTCGCTCAGTTATAAACAAGCCGTTGTAATCCTCTAATGAATAGGAAACCTCACTAAAAACTGAAGCCCCAGTTTCAGAACCAGCCTCGCTTTCTAGCACTGGTGAAGACAAAACCGTTAAACTTATTACATTCAAACTAGACACTCCTAAAAACAACTGTTTTTCTATTCAGAAGACAATTAGAGCTAAAACTAAACTGGCCGCTCAACTCGTCTTACGTCGCCCTATGACTGAATAGAACACCGCAGCCAAAAGCAATAAATGCACTATTTGTTATGTTAGAAAATAGCTTTTTCGACCCTAACTCCGACCATTTATTGCTGATATTTTTGGTGATATACGAATAGGCTAAATGAACCAAAGCAACAATAAAGCAGATAGTTAAAAACATGGCTCCAAATTGAATCAGAATAGATGAATCGGGAGATAGGAACTGCGGTAGAAAAGCAGAAAGGAAAATAACTGTTTTAGGGTTACTGGCAGAAACAAAAAATGCTTCTTTAGATAATTTCCTATAGGAGAATGTAGTGATAACCTCTTTGACTCCAACTCTTCGAGAGTTTCGTTTTGAGAGGAGGCCTGTGACCCCTAAATAAATTAGATACACACCTCCAATTAACTTCAGCAAGAAAAACAACATAGGTGAGCTTGCCAATAAAGCACCAGCCCCCAAAGCGACCAAAATAATGATAAAGAGCTGACATAATAAATTCATTAAAATAGTCACACTCGCTGCTTTATAACCATGTCGTACTGCATTTTTTACAACCAATAAAACATTAGGACCTGGAGAGAGAGTCACAATTAAATAAGCAACAAAAAACAATAACCAAGTTTCTAAACTCACCTTAAACTCCTTACAATTTCATATAATTAAATCACTGACTTCCATAGATTGATGGGGAGATGCTACAGACAAACACAATAGAGGCTTGCCACTTAGCCCTTACTCACCCTGCCAGATTAGTTCTAATCGTAACCCTGAAGGCTCACTGAACATCATATGTTTACGAGGACCACCTGATAACAATTCAGGAGCAAACTCAATCTCACACAATGGATGCTCATCAATCTTTTTAAATAACTCATCAAGCTTAAGCTCTGACTCAACCTGTATAGCGAGATGATGCAAGCCTGCGTTTTTCTTACGATCAAAATCAGCACCGTTAAGACTTTTATCAACCTGCCATAAAGTTAAACGTAGCTTTCCGTCCGATACAGCCGTTCTAGGGTAAGATGGATCATAACCAGACTCACTCCAACCAAGCACATCAACAAAGAAAGATTTACTGGCTTGCAAGTCACTAACGGAAAGCCCTAAGTGATTAAGACCAATTGTTTCTGACATATCAATAGTTCCTTATGTTTGGAGTAAGAATTCTTTTATTTACTGGCCGCCAAGCGTGCTGCTAACCCCAAAAAAACAACACCTAACAAACCATCAATATGACGCCCCATATTAAACTTCTTCCCAACAAGTCGGCCTAATTTACTAAAAGATAATGAGAAGGCAATATTCATTATTAGAGCAAAACTACTTAGTAGTATTCCCAATACCAAAATCTGTAAAGGAATAGAGCCTGTTCCATTAATAAACTGAGGCAAGAATGAGCTAAAGAACACCAATGCTTTAGGATTCAATAAATTATTAAGTAGTCCCTTACTGACTAAGTTAGATCGACTGACAGCTTCTATATTGCTAGGTTGAGCAGAACCCTGAGGTTTCACCCAACTTTTCAGCATTTTCATACCGAGCCAGATTAAATAAAGCGCCCCTATCGCTTTAATCGTATAAGCAAGCAAAGGCGTCGATTCCATCAACTGCCCTAAGCCAAAAGCGACCAATAGAGTTTGTATTATTCCTGCTAAAAATATCCCCACAGATATCATCAAGCCTGATTTAAAGCCTCTCGTTGAGGAGTAAGTGGAAATCAAAATTAAGTCAGGCCCAGGAGAGATGACAAGAAAAAATATGGCAGTAAAAAAAATGGGTAAAATGGACGAGTCAATCATAAAAAGCATACTCACTTTATAGCTGTATTTAATTCGTATTTTACGTGTTAAATGAGATCTTTCCCTTGTTCCGATTAGACCTCATTGTCACTGACTGATAAAACTATCTTAAGTTTTATCAAAACAAAGTAGAGTAAGTCAGGGGGTTTTGAACAGTTTTTTCTTCAGCAATAGGATAAAACCTACGAGTAGCAAGACAAAGAAAACCATAGTAAAGCTGCTTTTTAAAACAGTAAATATGCTCGCTAACTTAACCGTTGATAATTGTAAATCTGGAAACGAATTTATCATTCGGATGATAAATATATTCTCAATGTAGTCAAAGACACCCGCTAAAAAAGGCACTAATGCGAAGTAGTAAGCTTTGAAGCTTCTAGAGAGCGTTTTGCTGTATAGCCAAATTAGCATTAATGAGTATGTGATAGAAAATAACCCAGGATAAATGAAATCTAAGGGCAATTGAGTCGTTAGATATACATTTCGACCGTCTACGCCTAATGAGTCTAGTAACTCATAAGCATAATTAAACGAATAGCCAGAAGGTAATGAATCGAACAGTAAGAAGTCGGGGGCGAACACTGAAACCGCAGGCATAGTGTAGGAAAGCATCCCAACATAAATCCCCATAGTTAATATAAATAATATGCTTACGAACTTTCCCGATGAACACTTCTGTATGGAATGGAGTAATGTTTCCATTTAAATTACTGCTCCTTTGATTGAACCTATTATTTCACCTTCCCAACAAGCATTTCTCCCTATTGCGAACACCCTTATTGATTGATACTAAAGTGCCATACCACCTTCTACTAGAGCAAAACGCATAATTTAAGATATTACTAAAAATATATAATATAAGAGACGACTATATAAAAGGCAGCCAATCTCTTGGCCAGCTGTCTAGTTGCGCTAGAGATAAAACGTACACTTTAAAATGAACAGTGTCCCCCGCACTAAAAACCCCGTAAAATTCGGCCTTTAGTACGTGTGCAGATAAGGAAGGTACGAATAAGTCTTCTGAACTTCAGTCTCCTCAGAGAAACGATCTATCAAGGCAAGAGTGAGTAGGAATGTTAATACCTTTCAATCACTCTTAACACAGAGAGAGCGTTTCTCTGAAAGACCCGAAGGGCGTGACCAAACTCTTTTTATTCTTTGTTAAGCTTCTTGCCAATATGCTCAATATTGGACGGCGAAACTTGCCTCGAATAATAAAGAGTTATTCACACGCTGAAGCCAGTGGACTTGTTCGTGCCTTCCTTAAGCAACATGTTACCCATACAAGAGACGATAGAATGACCGAACAAGTTAAAGTAATCGCAACACACAATGGCAACTTCCACGCAGATGACGTATTTGCGGTAGCAGCACTGAAAAGTATATTCCCATCGGTAGAATTAATACGTACACGAGACTTAGAAATCATCGCCAAGGCTGACATAGTCGTCGACGTAGGCGGCATATACGACGCAGAAACAGACCGTTTCGATCACCACCAAAAAGGCGGTGCGGGTGCCCGTGAAAACGGTATTCCCTTTTCATCATTTGGGTTAATTTGGCAAAAATACGGCTTAGAAATATGTGGTGGCAATAAAGAAATCGCCCATTCATTAGACAAGAACTTAGTCTCTACCATAGATGCGATAGATTGTGGTCACGTAGAAGGTGTTTCAACAGGCATCAGCCTTAGTCAAACCATTTCCATGTTTAACCCTACATGGCAGGAAGAAAGCGATTTTGACGCTTGCTTTGATGAAGCCGTCGCCTTTGCATCACGACTATTAACTCGCTTTATTGCTACAGCAAGTGGCGGCGTAAATGCTAAGAGTATAGTAGCCAATGCCATCGAAAAATCCGCTGATCCAAGAGTGATAGTATTAGAGCAATACACACCATGGAAAACGACAGTGCTTAGGTTGTCAGAAGAAGCCTTGTTCATGGTCTACCCATCACAAGGTCAATGGCGTATTCAAACCGTGCCTGTTGAACTAGGCTCCTTTGAAGACCGTAAAAAACTCCCTGCACCTTGGGCCGGTTTATCTAATGAAGAACTCCAAGCAGTAACAGGATTAGAAGATGCAACATTCTGCCACAACGGTTTGTTTATCGCTGGCTGTGTCTCATTTGAAAACACCATGAAAATGGCAGAAATGGCATTGAAAGCCTAAAACGTTCCTAACTAAAAAAGACCGATGTTATGAAGTTAAGATCGGCCTTTTTTGTCTTGTCATGGCTCGCCATTAAACCGCTAAGCCCATTTAATGAACTCATTCACTAAAGTAAATAGTCTATATTTCAGCCTGCTCATATAGCTCTAATGGCAAACCATCAGGGTCACTAAAAAAGGTAAACTTTTTGTTGGTGTATTCATCTACACGGATAGGCTCCACCTCTACGCCCTGAGACAAGAGGTACTCTTTCACCGACTCAACGGAATCCACGTTAAACGCTAAGTGCCTCAACCCTTGAGCTTCAGGAAAGCTAGGTCTCTCAGGTGAATTAGGAAAGGAAAAGAGTTCAATTTGACCACCATAGGGCAATTTCAGGTCAAGCTTAAAGGAATCTCGGTTTTCTCTATAGTTTTCGGCAATTATCTCTAACCCCAATATTGAGGTATAAAAGTGTTTAGACTTTTCATAATCAGAGCAAATTATCGCGGCATGATGAATGGATTTCAGCACTGAAACACCTTTAAGTATAAAAGTTTAATTATTTTACAGTTCATCAACTATCCCCTTTAAAGCAGCGATAGCTTTTCCTGACAATGTTGCAGGCACAGTAAAAAAGCCAAATACAAAAAGCCTGTGATGTATTTTTATAGCGCAGTAATTAGCAGGCCTCTTTCGATTTTTAACTATGATCTGATCTGCGCCCCAAATATTTGACGATCCATGTTTAGATTCAATCCCTTTTTCTAAGCAATGTATTAAATGCTTTAACTCTTGAGTAGTTAGACAGATGACCAAACCATTTTTTTGATAGAAAATAAGAAAGTTGTAAGTAACATGAATTGCCACATTAAAAGTGTCATTACTTGCCCTATTGATAGTTAATGACACACCATTTTCATCGCTACTAAAACTATGGAACGATTCGCTTTCCCTTTTACGAATTTGCCTTTCTATTTCAGCAAGTCTTTCTGGGTATGCTTTAGCATCAATGTACTCATGGGCTTCATACAACTCACCTAATGTATATTGACTAAAATCCAGTTCCATTCGAAAACACCCTCTCCTTGAAATACAGTAATTAAGCCCTGTAAAAAGCCAGCAAAGCAAACACCAAATATTAAGCGTTGGCATTTACTTTGATCATGCATCTACAGTATTTTTGTCCTTACAAATAACGCCCTTCTAAATGTTTCTTAAAGTGTTCTGCATTCAATACTTCACCTGTGGCGCGTTTCACTAATTCATCTGTAGTATGAAGCGAGGCTTGTGACCAGGTGTTGTCATTTAGCCATTGGAAGATTGGGCTTAGGTCACCACTTTGGATAGCGGCTTCTATGTTCACCGTTTTCGCCATAGTGGCTTTGAATTGGGCTGCGTACATGGCTCCTAGGGTGTAGCTTGGGAAGTAACCAAAGGCTCCGTCGATCTCATGCTAAAAGTGACTTACATAATTAACGTAACGACGCTCGATATTTGTAACCCATGTCTAAGCTTGCGCTGTTGGACGAACAACAATATCTCCCACATCAACATCATCTGGTTGATCGATAGCAAACACAATCGCTCTCGAAATAGCATCAGGCGACATTCCCATCATATCCATCGCTGCTTTGACTTTTTCTTGTGTGGCTGGATCTGTCATTGAATCCGCAAACTGTGTTTTTACAAAGCCAGGTGAAACACCAGTCACTCTCAATTTTTCGCCTGCCTCTATACGCAACGCTTCATTAATGGTTCGAACTGCATTTTTTGTTCCTGCATACACTGCTTGGCCAGCTACAATCCTAAGCCCTGATGTAGAAATAACACTGACAAAATGACCAGCTTCTTGTTGTCTAAAAATAGGCAAGGCCGCGGCAACGCCATAAAGATAGCCTTTAAGATTGATATCTATCATCGCTTCCCAATCATCAACTCGTAATTCATCTAGCGGAGAAATTGGACCAATCCCTGCGTTAGCAATTAACACATCAAGTCGACCAAACCTCGAACAGGCAAAATTAACCAAGCACTGCATATCCTCTCTATTACTCACATCGGTTAACGCATAAGTTACCTCTGAAGAGTAAGCAGAAATTTCATTAACCAGTTCTTTAAGAGGCGCTTCTCTTCTTGCTCCCAATACCAGCTTTGCACCTTGCCTCGCCAACATAATAGCGGTTGCTCTACCGATACCACTGCTTGCCCCAGTAATAACGACAACTTTATTTTCAATACTCATCAGATAGCCTCTCAACATATTTTACGGAAGTGATTGACTATATAGACAAACAATAAATACTATATAGCATATAAATCCATTTATTCATCTAAATCATCCAAATTATGCTCGATATACTGACAGACATTTTTGCAGTCGTAGATTTGAAATCCACTCGCTGCACTCGACTTGAAGCCGGTGGGGATTGGTCTTTTCGGCTGCCTCAAAGAGACATTATAAAATTGGTCACGGTTTTATCTGGGGGCTGCTGGATGGTTCAGGCAAATGAAGCGCCTGTCTGGATATCGGTCGGTGATACCTTTTTACTGTGCCACTCGCCCTCCTACACACTTACAAGCGACCCTATCCTTCCTTCGCTGGAGTCAGCTAGTGTATTTGATTGGCAACATATCAATGTTGGTCATTACAATGGTTCTGATACTGTATTGCTTGCCGCCAGCTTCGAACTGGATACTGATAATGCAAGTCTCTTAATTGACGCTTTACCCAGTTTTTTTCTCATTGACGCGAGCCACCTTACGGCACAGACCTTGAAAAAGTCGATCGAGATACTGGATCAAGAACTACAAACGTCCGAGTTTGGCGTTAATTTAATGCGTCAATATTTAGCCGAAATATTACTTATACAATTTCTTAGGGCTTATTCATCACATAATTCGCATAGAGACAATCAAGTTGGCTGGCTTGGCGCGTTGGGAGATTCTAAAATAGCCGCTACATTACACTTAATGCATAACCAAATAGATCGTAAATGGACAGTCGCAAGTCTTGCTCAAGAAGTAGGAATGTCGCGGTCAGCATTTTCAGAACACTTTAAAACCTGTGTTGGTATTCCACCACTTCAATATTTAATTAGGTGGCGTATGCAAGTTGCCCGTAAAAAACTTATTGGAGGCGAAAGAGTAGCGACCGTTGCCGAAACAGTAGGGTACGCATCAGAAAGCGCCTTTGGGTATGCCTTTAAAAAAGTCTTTGGCAAATCACCAACGGGGAAAGCTAATAAATAACAGCTCCTTTATGTAATGATATAATAAAAGGGAGAGACAAAACCTCTCCCTATACCCCTTGTAAACTACAAATACCGCTCTTCTAAATGCTTTCTAAAATACGCTGCATTGAGTGTTTCACCTGTGGCGCGTTTCACCAATTCATCTGTGGTGTGAAGTGAGGCTTGTGACCAGATGTTGTCGCTGAGCCATTGGAAGATTGGGCTTAAGTCACCGCTTTGGATAGCAGTTTCGATGTCGACGGTGTTTGTCATGGTGGCCTTGTATTGAGCCGCGTACATGGCTCCTAGCGTGTAGGACGGGAAGTAACCAAAGGCGCCGTCAGTCTTGTGTTAAAAGTAACCTGCATTTATTATATTCTTTATCATAGAGTAAGGTATTAACATGAACGCTCAAGTTTATTCATATCAAAGGTTTTCTAGCCCTCTCCAAGAAAAAGGAACATCTTTAAAAAGACAAACAGACTATGCAATCGAAGTCGCAGAAAAACATGAATTAAGATTGAATAAAGATTTAGTCATGACAGATAAAGGGCTCTCGGCCTTTCATGCAGAACATGTAACCAAAGGCGCACTAGGCATATTCATAAAAGCAGTTGAAAAAGGGATAGTTAAAGCTGGTTCGATACTTATAGTTGAATCGTTAGATAGATTAAGTAGACAAACACCTTGGCAGGCACAGACACAATTTAATGAATTAATTGGAAAAGGCATCACTATCATCACAGCAAATGATGATCAAGTTTATAACATGAAGACTTTATCTAAAGACCCTTCTAAAATGTTTATCTCTATAGGCGTAATGATGAGAGCTCATGAAGAATCATTATCCAAACAAAAAAGATCTGTAAAATATATTCATAAAAAAATAGATGATTTTGAAAAAAATGGTAAAGGTGATATCGCTGGATCCGTGCCATTTTGGATTACAAGAACAAAATCTGGGTTTGAATTAAATAAGTCATCTAAAATAGTGAAAAAAATCATAGAAATGTATTTGAATAATACAGGTCTAAATCTTATTGCTAGAGAGCTTACCTTATCAAAAATAAAAACCCCAACCGGAAAAAACAACTCATGGGGCGTGACAACAATAAGAAAAATATTAGACAGTAAAGCGCTATATGGCTGTAACAGTTTTAAATTAAGTTATCTGATCGATGGTACTAAAATAAGTGAAAATCACGAATTAAAAAACTATTACCCTTCTATAATATCTGAGGAATATTACAATTTAATTCAAGAGCGTAAGAAAAAAAAGGCGAGTAGCAGAGAGTCATATAAAAAAAGCGTGTATCTACTAACTTCATACGGTAAAGGTCGTTCGATCTGTGCAGTTTGCGGTCAAGCACTTGTTAGTCAATTACAAAAACAAATGAATCGACAAAAGGAATACACTAAAAGTGTATTAAGGCTACATTGCACGAAACATAGAGAGACTGGTGATTGTTGTAGTAGTATAAAAGCAGATGAGTTAGAAAAACACTTCATTCATTCTGTAATAGGAAATGTAGAAAACCAACTTTTTGAACCTCCAGCATATGATCAAAAGTCAATTGAAGCTGTACAAGCTACTATAGAGAAACAAGAAAAAAAAATATCTTCTTTAATGAATGAATTTTCAGAAAGCGATATTCCAAGCATACGTAAAATAGCACAAAAGCAAATCATTGAAGCAAGTGAGATTCTAGAAATAAAAGAAAAAGAACTTGAGAGCTTAAAAAGCAAAAAATCTCATTGGAAAATAGATGAAGAACAGCAAAGAAAAATTCAGTCCTTAGCGATTAAAGCAGAAAATATCGATAATTTTCATGATAGATCACAGCTAAAACAAATATTAATGCAATCTATAAAAACAATAAAAGTCGACTTAATAGGACTAAATTTAACAGCAGATTTTTACAATGGCTGTATACTTACAATCAACTATAAAAATGGAACATATCAAAGTCATCTGTATGTGAATGACAAATATGGTAAAAACATATATAGAAAAATGAACAAAATGGAATAGTTTTTCACTGTGTAAAACTGGATTTACAAGGGCGTAGCGTCTTATACCGACGCTTATGAGGAACGAATAAGCATAGTCGGTCACTATGTGTATCTCTTAGACCTATAAAAAATCATACATTATTTTATTTTTCCTCTTTCAGAGAAACACCGAGTAAACTCTTTAATCAATATCCATTAATAAGAAAGGATCTCATTAGATCCTTTCTTATTAAAAACTAAAATTCGAATAAATCCAGTTCATTTAATGCTTGTTCAATGCTACAGTTTCCTTCACCGTCGAGTGGATCAGATTTTTTTTTATCATCTACTTTTACAAATGATGATTTTATTGAATCAACGAAAGCAACAGTAGAAGCTTCTGATGAAAACAGCACATACATTAAATTAGTCATTTTTTTCTGAATAGCAATCATTTCATCAACTCTATGAATAGTTTTTTCTTTTATCATATGCTTTATCATTAATTCAATAAACAGCATATGCTCTTTTTGAAGCTCACTAATAATTTCATTATCAATACTTATCTTTTTAATCTTCTCAAGATATATATAATGACTATTTTGTAGCATTATTATTTCAGAATATTTCATATTACATTCTCCACGTTATTTTTATTATCATCAGAATCGTTTAGTTTTTTAGCTATCTTTTCTATAAATTGATCTGACATTCCAATTTTTTTCAGAATTAAAATTAATTTTTTTTCATACCTATTAAGATTTATTCTTTTCTTATCTAATTCAGAATAAATATATTTTACCTTTTTCTTTATAGAATCAGATCTATTTAAATTATTAGCTAAACGCTTAGAAGCTTCTTGCTCTATCTTCCATTCTTTTCTCGTTAATCGCCGACGTTTAGGACCGTCTCTTGTAAGCCCACAAGGAATACCAACATCTGCATAATATGCGTCTTGGAAAGCTCTCATAGCTTCACTGTATACTCTCAGCTTGGCTTTTGCGCTAGACTTATAACCCTCTACACTCCTAGCATAAATGCCATCATGAACTTGTCCGATATCCAATCTCCTATTTTCATCTAAATTAGGGACGAGCATGAAATGACAATGCCAATATGGTTCATCTGAATGAACAACGACTGACTTTAACTGATCACCATATTTTTTAGAAAGAAACTCAATAGTAAGTTTTAGCCACTTTTGTAGATCTTTATTTTCAAAAGAGACTTCATCTGTACGAACAGGATATGAAGCAACACCTGAAACAAGTATCAAACCATCTTTACGAAATTTTCGCCCAAGATTATCTTTAGCTATATCCGCTTGATTCTCGGCAGATTTAAGTACATCTGAAGGTTCTGCACCATGAACTAAAATTGGCTTTATGATTTTCGGAACATGGGAACATGCATCAGAATCTCTAATTAACTCTTTAATCATACCTTTAGCACTTTGTTTTTTATTATTTTTACTTGGAATACGAGAATAAGCTTCAACATGTATAAATTGATACCCCGACATAAATCCTTCTCCTAATTCATTCAGAACAATAATAACAAATGAATTTTGAGATAGATAATATAAAGACTCATATAAAAATCGAGTTTATATCAATAAAAACATAATATTAAAATCGTAAATAAAAATAAAAATAATTAATACATTGTATAATAATAGTTTTTTAAACACTCTCATATAAATAAAGATATAAATCTATATAAAAATTTTTTTAAAATTAATTTCATTATTTAAAAAACGAAAAATACAACCACTTTTTTCTACATATTTAATTAATTGATTCATAATTATTGCATTATTGTATGCTACCCTTTAACTAATATCTGGTTTGAAAACAAAAAAACTTCTTGAAAATAAATTTATAAAAACCTTAAAAACAGAGAGAAAAATCTACAAAAACATTGAAACAAACACATATCTGGATCTTTCGCGAAGCGGAAAAAAAAGAGATCTTTTTTTGAAATCAAAAGAAAAACAAAAAAAACCTTTTTTTTGACCCCCACCCTAAAACGAAAAAAGCTTATTCTGCTAACAGAACAAGCTTTTTTCATTTCTAACTCCTGTTAGCTAATAGTGTAAAGATGCATGCAAGCTAAATTGATCATCAGTAACAACTGGAGTAATGAAAAAATTTCTAGCACTCATTCCCATTCCTGTAATTGCATACTGAATACCTACAGCTAGCGCAGCACCTGCTGCGACATCACGCCAATAATGATATTCACCATGCACACGTGAATAACCCACGTATGAAGCAGCAGCATAAGCAGGTAAACCATACTCCCAGCCATAACGCATTTGTAAAAAGGCCGCGCCTTGAAACGCCGCGGATGTGTGGCCTGATGGGAAAGAGTTATTGTCATTACCGTTGGGGCGCTCTGCATCTACTGCAAATTTCAGTGTGTGCGTTGCAACTCCAGTCCATAAAACTCCTTCAGCCCATTCAGCGGTGCCTTCATTATCTTCCTTTAACAGTGAAATCACTCCTGCAACTATTGGAATCCCTATTTGAAGATTATCCCCTGCACGAACAACACTATCATTAGCATGAACTACACTCAGATAAGATATACAGAAAGTAGTCATAACAATCTGAAATATCCTCTTAAAATTAAAAAAATAAGTGTTTTTTCTATTTTTACTAAATTTTAGGCGTAAAAACCCGCCCCAAACGCTTTCGGCTGGGTTACATAAACAATGCATTCTAGTTACCTTGTAGGATTGAATTAATTAGATTTTGAATACCACTTGGTCAGTGTTGTGAAATCATATCTGTGAAATCTTTTAAAATCAATAAAGATCCCACAAAAAGATTTCACAAATTATTCAAAATCATTTTTCACCCACAAATTAACGGTGTGATAATGACAAAAGAATGGTTTACAGCAGCAGAGCTCGCCGGACTCGACGGTATGCCTGCACACGCAACAAACGTGACACGCAAAGCGAAGAATAAAAATTGGCAACACAGACAAATAGCGGGTTTACGAGGTGTTAATTTTGAATATCACGCAAGTAGCCTACCAAAAGAAACTCAAGTAGCACTTGGGCTGGAAGGCCTAGACAAGCCTGTAGAAGCGGAAAATAGCGACTCTGATATGGTTACTATTCAAATTTATTCAGCCAAAGCTAAAACATGGAGTAAAGCTAGGGCAGTAGCTCATATGATGCTACCTAAGGCTTTTTTACCTAAACCTTTGCCTCACACTGAGCAAAACCAGCTATTCGCTCTAGAAATGCCAGATAATACCATGCAGCCTACTATAAGTTCTGGCGAAGTCATTTTAGTGTCAAAAGCAGATAGCAAGGCAACTCTATCAACAGGACTATTTCTTGTAGAAACAAGCACGGAAGTTACTATAAGACGTTTAAAACCTAATGTAGCAGCTACACAGATTAAGGTGTGTTGTGATTCTGAACAATATGATGATGAGACATTGAGTAAAGATGACTTTAATCAATCGATTCGAGTCATAGGAAAAGTAATTGGAACACTTATCAAAACAGTTGTGTAAACAGTATTAATTTTCTTTATGGCAAATTATTAGGCCATACTTGGAGTATAATTAAAATCCTAACGCCCACACGCCGAGTAGTCGGCATTTTTGTATTGATAAGCAAGTAATGCAAAAGTTTGGGCGTCAGACTGCAAGCGCTTGTTAAGTATTCTTCATCGTGTGATTCTTTAATTATTATCAACTAATTCAACGGGTATATCATCGACAATTTGCCCTACTTGCCAGCCAGTTTTCTCTAAAATTTCTTCTGATGTATCGTCTGGCACTGTGAACCAATAACAATAAGTCATTTCATCATTACCGGTATTTGCATTAAGTTCTGCGCCTAACTCTTCCCATTCCGCATCAGAAATTCCAAAATACTGAGAAAGAGCACTATCTGGAGCTTTTAAAAGTTTCTCCATAAAAGTTCCCGTTGTACGCTCTTCTCTAACTGTTTCACAACAATAAGGGCAGTTAATAGGTTCTAGACATGCTCCACAGAATCCTCCACCTCCGATGACTGAAACAGAGAATTCAGCACCGCATTTAGGACATTTTTCACTCATAATTCGATCTCTAACATTCAATTAATATAAGGGGGGGTAGTAATACAAAAATCATCCCACGAGCTAAAATGACACTTAACTTCAAGTTAAAGAACTACACGTGGTGGAGTACAGTGAGCAAAGCGTTGACCGCCTTGTTAAAGGCTTTATGCTCCAGCAGCTTCAGCCTCATCAACACTATCCTTAGCAATGCTATCGTAGTAGAGTCTCGTTAGTTCAGATTGCAAAAAATCATCGTTTAGTAATTTCAAAAATAGATTTTGTGCTTTTTTGGTCTTGAGATTAATCTGACTACCGTCATCACTATATTTAAACTTTCCTCGCAATGCAGGATGGTTTTTTGTAAACCCAATAACTTGTTCATTTGGTATTTTTCCGAGAACAGGTGAATTGCTCGCAGATTTAACCAATTTCCGAGCAAATGAGATGTCGTCAAGCCTTGCCTCTAAAACAGCGCAATCCATCACAAGGTCTGCGGCTTTTATATTTTCAACACCTTTCTCAGCGACATTTTTCACCGCATCATGAAAACCAAAAAATCTCTCTAGCACTTTTATGTCAAGAATGTAGTATTTCCCGTCAATTTTTATAAATTCAAACTTTGAATTTATTTTCAAGATGTCAGCATCTAGCTTTTTAAAGCGGTTCCCGCCTTTTGGCTTCATTAGATTGAAGCCATTATCTTTTTTAAGAAGCGTCACAGGGTATTGATACTTGTACAAAGCAAGTTGAATATCTTGATTCCCCAGAAGAATCAATATCCCTTCCAAATGAGATAAATCATCAGAATTCAAGTCAAACGTTTCAAAATCCTCATTTTCAATAACATACTTCAGATTCAATAGTTCTTGTGGGATATCATCCAAATCATATTCATAAACAGCATTCTTTCGGTCGTCAGCACTTGAAAGTGGTATTAGCGACAAATCATCATTTAAAAGCAAAGTTTCGCTTACTGAGCTAATAAATATTTTTTCAAGCTCAGCATGATCTTCATCATTAATATCGACTGATTTTACGTTCATTCCTTCATTGCTATCCAACAGAAAAAAAAACTCAGCCGAACATCCACCAGCAGACAGCACACCAGAGACCTTTTCTTTAAACGTATCAATTGCCATTTTTTATTTTCCTTCCAAAGCAAACTTTTTTATCCAAATCCAACATTCTTATTTGATCTGATTCCACCAATCTATCTTTTGTTATTACGACTATATTTTCCTTTTTTGTGGTTCTGGTTGCTATTGTTACTTTATATAATCTATAGCCGAGTACAGCCAATGTTGGGTTGGCATAAAATTTATCGGTTTTGACATAGATTATCCCAATAACTATCAGTAAAAATAT
Source organism: Marinomonas sargassi (assembly GCF_025716875.1). Lineage (GTDB taxonomy): Bacteria > Pseudomonadota > Gammaproteobacteria > Pseudomonadales > Marinomonadaceae > Marinomonas > Marinomonas sargassi. The sequence continues at coordinate 137,532 of NZ_JAOVZB010000002.1, forward strand.
CAGCGCAAAAACATAGCGAGCGCTTGTTAAATTAAAACAAATTAGCGGAATAATATAGGTAGTTAGAAATGTAAGATGCTCGTAGTTTAAGTCTTCGATTTTTTCAATTTTTGCAGGTAGCTTCTTACTGCCTGAAATTCTGTAGTCGAACCTAAAATAGTAAAACACTCCAAGAAGTAGAAATAACAGCGACACCAATGGAATCCAATTCTTAGACAAGAGCAATTTCCAGCCAATAAATGAGCAACCCTCCCCAAAACATATAGGGAAATCAGCAGTAATAACAATTATTAAGAAAAAGAGAAGCCATAAAGACAGTATATATAGCTCGAACTTTTCCCAAATTTCACTAATCTTCAAATCTTCCCTCTGCTCTATGGGGTTGCTCTAACGCCTTGCTCACGCGCCAGTTTGGAGCCGCTGGGCGGCAGAAAATCGGTAGTCGTGCAGCCGATTGTTAGGGCTCAATAGCGGATAAAACGAAGCCCTTAGAATAATTCAGACTGTGGTCTTTGACTGTCGCTTGAACTATTAGCAGTGACTCTCTCAATCGGTTTATTTAGTAGCAGAAAGTCGGGAATGCCAAGAGGTGGCACCGTCTTCAACACACCTTCCGCATCCTCTTTGAGTTTCTCTCTCAATTCCATTAAGAGCCTGCCTAGTACGTTCTGTCCAACCAATGTATCGCCAGCCTCGTCTGCTAACCTTGCTCCCCAAAAATCATCTTTGCGTGATTGCTCTACAATCGACTTATCACAAGTTAAAAGTAGCAATCGACCAAACTCCTCATAGTTCTGAGCGAGCTTCACGCGCAGACACCAGCGCATGATCTTGTGCCTGACCTCGTACCAATCAGGCCTTGTGGTCTTACGATGTGGCTTACTTTTCATTTTAGCGGTCATCGGGCTGTGCTGTCCGATGATATCCCGCTGGACTTCCGGCGTGTGAGGGAAGCGACAAGCTTGATACAGAGCCTCTGTCGTCAAGATTCTAACTCCGTTGATATGCAAGGGGTAGCCCGACGCCATGTTGGACAGCCCGCCAAAGGCTTCCTTCGTTTTGTAGACAACGACAACCTCGCTGCGGACGTAGGTCCGCAGGAGACTTTGCTCATGTTGATCTAGGCTAGAGCGTGAGGTCATCGAAGATATTCCTCGCGGAAGAATAGCCCTCACGCTGTAGTAACGGGTACCAGTGTAGGGCGCCCGAGGTCGCTTCTGGATCTCCCCACCACATCGCAAGTGGACAATTATTCGGACAATTCCGATAGGTGACAATCATCGAGCCAAAACCGACGCCGAACGGGCTGAATCCGAGAGGGCGCATCGACTGCTTCGGACTCTCGCTCATCGACCTGATCTTAGCCCCCGCAATAAGGAACTCGCTCTCCAAGACTTGACGGCCTGCTTCAGAGGAGAACGGTTTGATAGCCGCTGCGCTTTGCTGTCGAGATTCGAAAGCGAACTTCGTCGGTAGAGCCATGTAGTATTGAACCTCGTCTACTTCAGGGACTGCCGTGGGCCAAAGCACTCCTGAGCTGTTCTTGTACCACTTGCGGTTCTCAATCGTTAGGGCTCTCCAATACTTGACGGCGATCCTCTTCCCCGACTGCTCAATTACACTTTTAATTCTTTTATCAACTAGGTAACTCCCTCCAGAATGAAGTGCAGCAACGATGACATGAACCGTAGCCGACTGCGGCGCGTCATTGACGACCCACAGTTCAAGGTCATTGCCTACGCGGTTGCCGCTGAACATCACGTCGTCTAGGTAAATAAAGTCACCACCTTCTTCTCCACAACCAGCAAGGTCAAGGCCACATTTATCTTCGAGACACTTCGAGAAGAGCCTCAGCATCTCCTTCTGGCTCTGTCCATTCTGTTGGATGCTCAGGAAGTTCGTGGACGACCAGTACGCGGCAGGGTCGGCACCAGCCAGCTTTACGTTGGTCACTAGGGCAAGGAGAAAATCCTTTACGTTCTTTTGTGTGAAGAAGGTCTGCTTTATGACATGCTCAAACTCACGCAGGAACGGTAACTGCTGAGCAGGCGTGAACTGATGAAGCCAACGGTCGACATGCTCCGGAGTCGGCTTTGGAAGGTCCCCTTCTCGATATGTCTTGATCTCATTCGCGACGGAAATTAGTAGGTCATCACGTTCGCTCATCTGGTGGCTCCTGCCAATTGATTAATAACAAAGCATCATTATATTTATACTAAGGTCGACTAAATGGTTGACGACTCATGTGCACGAAACTGGCATACACCCTAACATCTATGTCCCCCCAATTTCTGCAAGAAAAATCAAACTTTAACTAGTGTAGTTTTGCTGTCATCTATTCGGAATTTTGGCAAAGCTTTTTAGCTTTTATCCCTGATGCTATTCCAACGAATAAAAGCGCTGACTTGGTTCTAATCATTTTGGCGTTTTCAACGAAACGATGTTAGTCCCAGAATTTCCAAGTCACCGTCTTGCCTATCTTATCATCACTCTTTTTTACTCAGCAAAACTTGGTGTATCACTCTTTTAAACTTAGGCCGTTTGAGTCTGATATTTTCTATCTCGTGCAAGTATCGCCCAAACAATTTTTACCAATGTTTTATCTAATCTCATAATGACGCTAAACTGACAATACTATGAAAATCCTAGTAAAACCATAAGACTTTTAGGGAATTGAAGAAACTTAAGACTCATAACCCCCCATCTTCCCCTTGAAAAAGGGGAAGATACTTGGCAGCAGTATTTATGAGTTATGCGTTTACGAACAAAGGCAGATTACGCTTCACTTATCGTGCCCTACGAGTGAGGGTGTTTATTTTCAGCAGCAAGGAGCAAAGCGAACGCCAAGAGCGAGGTCAAACGACAATTCATACAAGTAATGTCGAGCGGTGGCATTTGCTTTTTTCCAAGCCAAATCACTAAAGTCTGCCTCACTTTCAAGGCTTGCTAACTACAAGTATCGCCCTTCTAGGTGTTTTCTAAAATGTGCGGCATTTAGCGTTTCGCCAGTAGCACGTTTTACCAGCTCATCGGTGGTGTGAAGCGAAGCTTGTGACCAGATGTTGTCGCTGAGCCATTGAAATATTGGCGACAAATCACCGCTTTGAATAGCCGCTTCTACATTCACTGTTTTATTCATCGTTGACATAAATTGTGCTGCATACATAGCGCCTAGAGTGTAGCTTGGAAAGTAGCCAAAACTTCCTCCAGACCAATGGATGTCTTGCATACAGCCATTTTTGTAATTGTGAGCTACTTTCTTGCCTTCGGGGTCTGTCCAATGGATATCCTGCATACAGCCATTTTTATAATTGCCTTGAGTTGACAATCCAAGGGAAGCTTTCATTTTCTCATCCCAAAGGGCTGGCACATCTGTGTGCTCTATCACACCGTTTATCAAGTCACGCTCTATTTCATAACGCAGGATGACATGGGCTGGGTACGTGAGCTCATCCGCATCCACTCGAATAAAGCCTTTGTTTACTCGTGTGTAAATTTGGTACAGGTTAGCTTCGGCAAACACAGGATTTTGCTGGGCATTAAAAGCTTCTTTCGACAATCGTGATAGGTGGGTAATAAAGTCTTTACTGCGGCCTATCTGCATTTCAAAGAATAGAGATTGAGACTCATGAATACCCATAGAACGTGCTTCACCAACGGGTAAACCTGTATAAGCTTTTGGTAAGCCTTGCTCATAACGGGCGTGGCCTGTTTCGTGCACTATGCCCATAAGTGCTTGCACAAAATCGCTTTCATCGTAACGTGTGGTAATACGCACATCGGATGGTACGCCGCCACAAAATGGGTGGACACTTTGATCTAATCGACCATGGTCGAAATCAAACTTCAGCAGTTTCATCACCTCTAAGCCAAGGCTCTTTTGCTGCTCTGTCGAAAAAGTGCCAGAGGGTAAAATAATGGGTTCCGCTGCTTGCTTATCTAACGCTTTTTCAATTAACTCAGGCAGCCATGTTTTCACATTGGAAAACAAAGTATCTAATGACGCGGTGCTGGTACCGGGCTCAAACTTGTCTAGCATGGCATCGTAAGATGTTAGACCCAATGCCTCACCACGAATTTTGGCTTCTTCGCGGGATAAGCTAACCACCTCTTTCCAGTTTTTTTCAAAACCCGACCAATCATTTTCTTGTCTTTGTGTACGCCATGCATGCTCACATTTAGAACCTGCTATAGATTGCGCTTGTACAAGGTCTTCTGGCAATAATGCCGCTTGCTGCCACTGGCGTTTCATTTCTCGAAGGCTGGATGATTGTTCTGACGTAAGGCTTTCTTGTTCCGCATTAGCAAACCAATCTGCTAGTTGAGGTTGAGTAGATAAACGATGTACATGGACAGACAACTCAGCCATCGCATTTGAACGCGCGTCACTGCCGCCCTTTGGCATATTCGCCGCTGCATCCCAACCCAACATGGCTTGAGCATGATTAAAGTGGTTAATGGTTTGATAATAGGAAACAAGTTGATCGTAATGATTTGATGAAGTAGTAGACATAAATCGGAGGCTCTTCCTGTGCTAAAAATTAAAACTGAATTCCACCATCTTATTACATCGCCCTGAGCTGGAACAGCTCAAATCATCGGATAAAACAACCGCAGAACTAAAACAAAAAACCACTATAAAAGTGGCTTATGGTTGCAGCATAAAAAATGCCACTCTTTCTGGATAAAAGAATGGCATTCTATATTTTATAAAGTAAATTTTACTTAAAGCGTAAAATCAGGTCATACATACCTTGCGAAACGCCCTGTAAAGTCTCGATACCTAATTTAGACTGCTCAGATTTCAACATACTTTCAGAAGAGAGTTCTGAAATACTTTTCACTTGTTGACCAACACTTTCTGAAACTTCTGTTTGCTGCCGAGCTTCTTCAGAAATTTGAGTTGCCATATCAGAGATGTTTGAAACCGAGTCCACAATATTAACAAATGCCTCTTCCATTTCGATGATTTTATCCAAGCCTTGCACAGCGTCTTCTTTACCTTTTTCAGCCGCAGCAACAGAGCTTTGTGCACCACTGCGTAAAGTATTGATAATTTTATGTATATCCTTAGTCGACCCCTGTGTGCGCTGAGCTAACTGACGAACCTCATCTGCCACAACAGCAAAGCCTCTACCATAAGTACCAGCACGAGCGGCTTCTATCGCTGCATTTAAAGCTAATAGGTTTGTCTGCTCAGCTATTTGATCAATCATTTGCGCGACTTGAGCAATTTCTTCAGACTCATTAGCAAGATCTTGAACTGCCGAACTAATATTATTTACGGTGTCACTCAACTCTCTAATAGATTGGCGAGTTTCTTTGACAATTTTTTGTCCCGTCTGAGCAGAAGACAAAGAAGATTTTGCGCTGTCTTCAGTTTCCAGTGCTTTCTTTGCCACACCATCCACTGTAGCAACCATGTCCTGCATAGCTTTAGCGACATTTTGTGTTTGGTCTTTCTGCGCTACCATCGCCTTACTCATATCGACAGTAAGCTCCAAACCCGCTTTAGATTGTTCGGAAACCTTTAATGACTCATCTTCAAAACGCGTTAAAGCAGCGTCCATTCGTGAAAACATGCTTTTAATTCCCACATCTAACGTGGCAATACCCAAATTCGCATCTGAATATGTTATTCCTGCCAAAGGGTGCAAAAAAGAAGAAGATAAACGCTTTTCAAAAATCTTTTTCATGCTCATGTCATTACGTATAAACAGTAAATTCATAATGACACTGGTGACAGCTACAACACCAACACCATACGTAAAGCTAACGCTAGATGCGATTAATGCCAATAAACCACCCACAATAGGCACAATAGTTTTCCATGACAACAATGGTAAAGGGAAAATTCTCTGCCCATTATTGATCTTTCGGTAAACCTTCTCAGCCCTAGCAACATCTTCTCTTTTTGGTGATGTCCTAACAGACTCATAGCCGACGACCTTTCCATGCTCCATTACAGGAGTTACATAAGCATCCACCCAATAAAAATCACCATTTTTACAACGGTTTTTTACCAGCCCCATCCAAGCTTTACCCTCTTTTAAGGTTTTCCACATTATTTCAAAGGCTTCTTTAGGCATATCTGGATGACGCACAATATTGTGGGGGCTACCGACCAGCTCCTCTCTATCAAATCCGCTAATCTTAATAAAGTCATTATTACAGTGAACAATATTTCCTTTTAGGTCAGTTGTTGAAACAAGCTTAGTCGTCTCATCAAATGTCTTTTCATTACCCAGCTGGCTTAAAGTATTTTGCATATTACTATGTTACCTAGATTAGAGAATTTGAAACCCTTCAGACTAAATAGTGTCAGATATATTTTAGTAATATAACACTCCATCACTATGTAATTTCTATGAAAAGCACCACAACTACAAAAAAAATCATTTTTTAACAGTAGCATTATATCCATATATAACTTCATCTTCATTGATAAAACATTAGAAGTAACGAAGCATCAATAGTGCCAATTTGTCTTCTCGATCAATCTACTTATCATATCCATCAGCTCAAGTAATCCATTAATTTAAGATGGCAGACTTTATAGGCGGGCTCTAATAAGGAACTGTCTTGGTAAATTTGATAGAATAGCTTTTGCTCTGAACCTATTTATCGTTATTAATAGAGTGATGAAGTAGTGTGTTTAGCTTATTTGTATGAGAATATAAGAATCTGAATATTTACCATATCTTATAAAGTGTAAGCTTATAGAAAGTCTTTGATTCAAGCGTCTTTCTTTTATAAAACAGTCAAGGCTTGGACAAGTATGTCAAAAGAAATAGGATCAACTCAACACGTTGAAGTTTTAAAACACACAAATACAAAACCCTATACTTTGGGTGGTTATGTACTTAAGTGTATTACCTATATATTGCTCGCTTTCGCCTTTACACAAGCTTATTCGTCAGAAATGAACCCAGATGTACCGGTTTCTGCCAAAAATACGCTTCAACGAGCTTTATCACTTTTCAACAATAACCAGTATGAAAAAAGTAACGAACTGGCAAACCAAGCCCTTCTTTTGGCTCAAGGCAACAATAACCTAAAGACCAAAGCTCAAACTCACGTATTACTAGCAGAACTTGCCAGTAAAGAAAAAAATATATCTAAAGGTATAGAGCATTATCGGCAAGCGGCTCAGACCTATGCCATCATGCAAAGTGATATTGACCAAATTCGATACCTAAATGAATATGTCATCTTACTGCTAAAAAACAAAAACGATGAGCTTGCTGACTCAGCGGTGAACGACCTTATTGGTTCGATTGATAAGAAGAAGTCTGATTTCTTTAACGGCATGGTTCTGTCCATGAAAGCTCAGGTTTATTTCGCTCAAAAGCATTTCAAAGAAGCCGAAGAAGAGTATAAAAAAGCCCTATCAGTCCTCACCGCCCCAGATGAAATGACACAAAAGAAACGTGGTGCAGTCTTTCGCAAGATAGCCGAAATTCATAAACGTTTAAAAAATAGAGAAGAGACTGCATTTTTTTATAAAGAAGCATTGGCAATTTTCACCTCTCTAAACGACATAAAAAACATGGCCCGAACGCTTAAGACATTAGCTGAAGCCGAACGCTATTTAGGTAATTATGAGAAAGCCCTAGATTATTCACGTCGTAGCTTAGATATACATCAACGAACGGGCGATAAAGAAGGTCAAGCAAAAGCATTAATGGGGGCAGGTATAATTTATCGGCATATCGAACGCTATGAAAACTCCCTTAAAAGTATCCATCAGGCCTATTTAGTCTATACAGACATAGATGATGAAATTGGCATCGCTAAAACCTCAAATGAAATGGGGTTACTCTACTCTAAGCTCAAAGAATTTAATCAAGCTAGGTCATTTTTTCAGCATACGATTGACCTACAAGAAAGTCAGATCGAACCTAAAACCCTAGCAACCGCATTCCGTGAAATGGCCGTCATTGACCTAAACTCGCTTCAGTACGAGTCTGCGAAAATAATGGCTATGAAAGCCCACGATATTTACAAAAAAGAAAATGAGCTGGAGAAAGGTTCATTGACAGCGAGAGTCCTTGCTAATGCGTACCGCGGCTTAGGTGATAATGAGAATGCGGTCTTGTATTACAAGGAATCCTTAGCATTAGCAGGCCAAATTGGCAGCAAAATATATCAAATGAAAGCTCAAATACCTCTAGCGTCCATGTTACGACACACTGATGTAGATGAAGCAATGCGCCTTTTAGAAAAAGCGCTTCAAATATCCATTGAAATTGGCCACACCTATCACCAACTTGATGCTTACACCCAACTTCGTGAAACAGAAAAGTGGCGAGGAAATTTCGAAGCTTCATTGGCATATGCAGAAAAAGAAATTTATCTCACTCAAGCTATACAAGAAGAGAACGAAAAGAATCAACTCATACTCGAAAGAGCGAAGCTCTACTCCCATAAAAAGGAGGTAGAATTGGAGACACTCAAACATAAAGTACAATTGGATCAAGTCGCCCTAGAGCAACAAGCTTTTGAAACAGCCATGGCAGAACAAGCTAGAAAAATTTCAGAGCTTAATTTAACCAAAAACAAATATGCCAGTGTCGCACTAGCATCACTGCTGGCTATCTGCTTGATCGCGGCATTGTATATTTACCGTCGCTTTATCGATTCCAACAAACGTAATAAAGAACTCGATTATTTAGCCGCTCGAGACTCTCTCACCAATTGTTATAACCGACGTATTTTATTCGACTTTATGACACGATATTTTGCCGATCCAGAGCGAACAAAAGAATACTGTATTATTCTTGCCGACATAGACCATTTTAAATCTATTAACGACAATTATGGCCATAGCAAAGGGGATTCCGTACTTTGTGCTGCGGCCAATGTATTACAAAAGAATGTTCGTGAAAATGATATTGTGGCACGATTTGGTGGGGAAGAGTTCTGTATTATCTTACCGAACACATCTATTGAACAAGCCGTAGAAATTGCAGAAAGCTTGCGACACAACATCGAGCATCACAGCTTCGAACAAATTTCATTAACATGCAGCTTTGGTATTAGCTCTGCACAATTTAACACTGAGACCCCAAAAGAGTTGATTGACCAAGCGGACAAAGCGCTGTTCAAATCCAAGTCCAATGGCAGAAACCTTGTAACACTCTGGGAACCCAAGCTTAATGATTCAGATAAACCTTAAAGAATCATAAGCCACCAAGACTCAGCGACTTCAAACACACAAAGTCACCAACCAGTCTACTCGCCTCTTATCTACAAGCCAAAGACAAAAAAGCCACTATAAAAGTGGCTTATGATGGCTCTGCTTTATTCATCATTAGATAGCGTTGATAGTACTTGCGGGGCATATTTATTAGTGAAGAGAATCCATCACTGTCACCAAATTAAATTGAACCATTAATAATCTTCTGAACTATGGCGCAAAACGCTTTTGGTTGTTCCAGCATCATCATATGACCTGCTTTCTCCATTATGGTCGAACTTACAGCCGTTCCCATAAATGACTTAGGGACATCCCATCCTTCTACAGAAAACTCCCCTGCGATTAAGTGCATGGGTATTTTGCTATTTTTTAGGCTTTCTAATTTACTCTCATAGTCTGCTGAACCTGTCGAGCTTATAACCGCTTTCGCCACCTTCTGGATAGAAAGCGCTGTTTGATAATTCAAAATTTCATTCGCCCAAGCCGCCCTTTCAGGTGTAACAGCGATATCAGATTCTTTTAACCAGTTTTCGGGGCTGCTACGCATCCTATCGTATTCAATGCTCCAAGCTTCACTATCCATGTTGGCTATTTTTTGGCACCAGAATGCATCATTTAAAGTAAAGTTCCCCTCTACACTTATTATGCCTTTCACTAAGTTCGGCGCCTTTGAGGCAAGCAGTACAGCCACAGCCCCACCCACACTGTGCCCAAGTAGCCAGACAGGTTGTTTTGTGTCTTCCATTATCACTTTTTCAATGTAATCTGCTTGATCTTGCAAGGACAGATTATCTAAACAAGATGAATCGCCGTAGCAGTACATATCAGGCAAATAAGTAGTCATTCCCGATAGATACTTTGTGGGTTCAAAATATGATAATGAACCAAGAAGGCCATGAATCATCACAAGACTCTCATCTTCAGTCATTTAATATCCCCCTTAAATTCATTCATATTGTCGGTCTTCAACACATAAAGTCGGTTGAGGACTATTAAGGTTCTTTCCCTGTTTAGTTCTTGCCTCACACTCAATCATGCTTCTAGAAACCGAACAGCTTTACCCTTTTCGCGGGCATATTGAATTTCTATCTCGGTACTTTTACCAATATATCCGCCAACATTAAGAACAAGAATTTCATCAGAAATATCTATTTTTCGCTTATGAAGGTCACCCAGCATCTGCTTATCTTGCTCTGTTAAATTGAGATGTTCTGAGTGACCAAAGCCACCTACACTTAATACAATGTTTCCCATCATAGTTTCATTGTAATTTGCATCAATAAACGCCTGTTTAAACTTTATACTTCCACATAAAGTAACGACTGGTGGTTTCACTTTAGATTCCTTTTTACAAGTTACTCAGTATCGTCGAGCGCTAATTAATACCGACTAAAGTTCTAGATTTGGATACTGCCTTATATATTTGAACTTTAGCGGCTCGAAGCAGCTAGCCCAACCCCAAATCCCATAAATACGCCACCACTTACTTTATTAATAAGTTGACGACTTTTCGACGAAGACAACGTCGCTTTCGCAAAGGAAGAAAAGAGCGCATAGACAGTATGAATGGCAATAACTAATAGACTGAAAGTCACCGCTAATAAGATAAATTGTGGCTGGTAGTCTTGTGTCAAATCAATAAACTGAGGAAAAATAGACATAAAGAAAATAATAGCTTTCGGGTTTGAACTAGACACTAAAAAGCCTTCAACAAAGCACTTAAATACCGAGCTTTCTTTATGGTTTGATTGCGCTTTACTACCTTCTTTAGAGCGCCACATTTTTACACCAAGATAAATTAGATAAGCTGCACCAATCACCTTAACCACAGTAAAGGCCATGACCGAACTCGCCAGAATAATCCCCAGACTCGTTGCTGAAATAGCTGCCACCAAAAGAATCGCCGACGCCACACCAAATATACCTGCAAAGGTCTTTAACAAACCTCGCTGAATGGCATTATTAACCGTCAACACAACCGCAGGCCCCGGTAACAAAATCGTCGCCGCAGCAACACCCACATACAACAAATAACTATCCATCACTCCCCCCTATAACAGCCAAATCACCCACATGAGTAATATTGAAACTGTAAAACATCCCACTCCTCGATACTAAAACCTTTTACTATCTAGTACCACCTGTAGCACCACCAGCAAAAACAAAAAAGCCACTTTCAAAGTGGCTTATGCTGGTTCTAACTTGCTTCGAATTAATGAGATCAAAATAAGCTAAATTCTACTTCGACCTCATTTATTTTTTCTAAGAATACTTAAGCTATTAATCTCTATTTAATTTCTGCAGGTATGATTTTATAAAAACCATGATTAAAAGATGTTTGAGGTTTCCACTCTGATGACTTTAGAACAACATTTTTAACTCCAAATTTTTCCATCTCTTTGAGTGTATAATAAAAACCTAACACAATAGGTTTTCCGTTAAACTTATCCACATCTACATAGCTTATACCAAAAAACTTTTTACTAAGATACTGACCCTCTCTAGCTCCAGCTAAAGTGATCATAGGGTCAACCTTCACAAAATCAAAAAAGCCTTTTTCTTCCGCGATAAAAAACTGTCTACGTCGATCCAATCTTGCTCGAGTTAAAGAAATTTCCTCAGGGTCAATTATGCTATGTCGTGCAATAAACTTGTCTTGTATTTTTTGAAAGTAGTAATCATCTTGCAAAAATTTAGATAAAGCCCCGCCATTCCAAAAAATATAACTATTAGTATCGAGATATTTTTTATTCCCTGCTGTAAATATATAGCTAGCACAAGAGTAATAACAATATTCTGCTACCTCTACATCAAGGCCATTTAAGTATACCCATTTCCCCAACCTTATTGACTGATAAAGATCTCCACCACTACTTTTTATCCTTAAAAGCTTTGGTTTTTGGGTTGCTTTCTTATACTTAAAAACCACCTCATCTACTTTTTCTTTACTTATTTCCCCTACAAAAACAATCCTATCAGAATCGATTAGAACCTCTTCTGAAGCAGAGGCAGTAAAAGAACTAAAAATAACCCCCAACATAAATATTTTTATTATTTTATTCATAACGAATCACCATTAAATAAATTTTATTACAACCCGACTTATCACATTGAAACTTTAAAACACTCTAATACTCAATACTAAAACCTTTCACCAACTACCACCAGCCAAAAACAAAAAAGCCACTCTGATAAGTGGCTTATGGTGGCTCTAACTTGCTTCAAATTAAGGGACTAAAAATAAATGAATTTTACTCGACCCAATTTATTAAAATCATTCACCACCTAGGGAATTTTTTATTTTCTGATCTGTTTTATACTGACTTAAGGCATATACTGACCAGATTGCAGCTGGTATCCAACCCACCAATGTAATTTGTAATATCAAACAAACAATACCAGCAATTGGTCTTCCTATAGTAAAGAACTGAAGCCAAGGTAAAAATATCGCAAGTATTAGTCTCATTGTAATTTCCTTATTAAATAGCTTAAGTATTAATCATACGTTGTAGAAGATACATCGCAAGATCACCATAACTGAACTTAAACACATTTACGTTCATAATTTGACATTTTCAAATGGGAATATACGATGATCATCCTCTCCACCATAAGCTATCTTACGTAATTGCTTCTAAAAGCTCTCATACCACTGACCCAAAGCCACTTTAACAACGGCTTATGATAACTCTAACCTGCTTTGGATAAAGGGGCTGAAAATAGATTAAGTTTACTCCGCCCAAGTTTATTTCATTACACTGACATTTGGATCACTTGATTTTTGAACTGACAAATGGAGAACGGGAAACACAGACACCCCTCCAATTTTTTGTTTGTCTATTGCTGCAAAGACAAAAATATCAAGATCATGTAGTAATTTTAAATAGTCATCGAGAGCTTTGGCCGCTTTGATCTGCTCTATAGGTTCTAGATCTCTACCAATCTCCCCCCAATCTTTAACATTTTGAATAAATTCAGCAACTTCATCTAACTCTTTAGATGTAAAGTTGTCACCATAATCATTGCAAAAAGCATAAGCACTAGTGGCCAAATTAAAAAGTTCCTTTCCAGTTAAAATTACTGGCAGCTTATCAGGAATTTCATTTTTACTTAGCCCGATTTGAGGTTCAAGCTTCAGCTTTCTTTCAACCTTAGCCTCATGAGTTGCCTTTATTGCTCTCAATAATTCAGCGGTGTATGTTCCAATCTGGTCATCGATTTGTTTATGATGAACTCGGCAAAGTAGAATCAGGTTGGATACATCATCAATCTTACCTGAAGGGAAATCAGAGCTACTCCTAGGGCCATTTTTAGCACCAGAAACAATATGACACTCTTCTCCAACAACTGACTCAGAATCAAAATCGTTACTCTCTAGGACTAAGGTATGCCAGCATATAGCACATTTATTTCCTGATTTACCCCAAAGTATTTTGCGATTTTTCTCTGAAATTGGCACATTGCCTCCATGTTTTTTAATAGTGCGTATGAGCTTCATTTCTTTTGTCCACAGATCGTTATTTATTCTGTGAACGTCCTTACTCATTGATACTAAAGTACTTGAAAAACATCGCCAGTACGACATACATCCAATTAAAAACTAATACTCTCTAGTAAATAATTCGATGCAATCCCGATTGCACGACAGCTCGATAGTCGGGTTACCGTGTTTGAAAGCCTCTAAAACCACCAAAAATAAACTAAATACCTTACGTTAAATACCGCGTAGGAGATAAACAATACACAAAAAGAAAACGAGGCGTTCAAGGTCTTAAAGCGAATTTTTGGTTACTTTTTGGGCGCTAGCAAAAAGTTACCCGCCCAGCAGGGCGGAAAAATGCTCCCCAAACAAAGCCCTTCAATGAAACCTAAAAAACTCTATTAACTACAAAAACAAAAAAACCGCTCATATAGAGCGGTTTATATAACAAAAAAGAAGAACCTATTTGGACCCCATCAAACTCTTAAGCCCAAGCTCCAACCCTCTAACTTCCGCCAAGCCCTTCATTCGCCCCAAAGTCGAATACCCCGGCTTCGCATCTTTCGCGAGGTCATTCAAAATCTGATGCCCATGATCGGGTCGCATAGGAATAGCACGTCCTTTGCCTTCCCGTTTCTGCTCTTCTTGCAAAATCGCACTTACTACGCCAACCATGTCTACATCCCCTTCAAGGTGTGCGGCTTCATGGAAACTGCCTGCCACCTCTTCACGTTTTGTAGAACGTAAATGAGTGAAGTAAATGCTGTCGCCAAATTGCTGTATCATATCCACTAGGTCATTATCCGCACGTACCCCATAAGACCCAGTACATAAGGTAATACCATTGGCTGGACTCGGTACCGCATCCAGTAACCATTCCACGTCTTCTTTCACAGAAACAATACGCGGCAAACCAAGAATTGGGCGTGGTGGATCATCAGGATGAACAGCCAATTTTAAACCACCCTGCTCGGCCGACGGTAAAATCGCCTCCAAAAAGAGCTTCATATTTTGGCGCAATGTGCCTTTGTCTATGTGGTCGTATTCCGCTAACTTGTCACGGAATTGCTCTAGGGTGTAGCTTTCTTCTGAGCCCGGTAGACCGGCAATAATGTTAGCCACTAAAAGATTCTTTTCGTCTTCTGTGGCATTGTCTAAAAAGGCTTTTGCAGCGGCTTTTTCATCATCACTGTAGTCCAACTCAGCCCCTTTGCGCTCTAGAATATAGAGTTCAAAAGCCGCAAAGGCAGTTTGGTCAAAGCGAAGGGCTTTTGAGCCATCTGGTAACTCATAAGCAAGGTCGGTACGTGTCCAATCCAACACAGGCATGAAGTTATAACACACAGTATCTATGCCACATTGAGCTAGATTCACCAGCGTTTGTCTGTAGTTTTCGATGTACTCTAGATAATTACCTGTACGTTTTTTAATGTCTTCATGGACTGGCACACTCTCCACAACAGACCAACGAAGATCGTAGCTTTCAATTAACTCTTTACGAGCTTGAATCGCTTCCACTGACCAGACTTGTCCATTGGGAATTTCATGTAGTGCTGTGACCACACCTGTTGCGCCACACTGACGAATGTCGGTTAAAGTCGTGTCGTCGTTTGGTCCAAACCAACGCCAAGTATGTTCCATTGTTATTCTCCTGAAGGTAGTACTTTCGTATTCACTAAATTCGTATCTACTAAAAACCGATCAAGTGGCAAACAATCTTGAGGGCCTTTTGATAAAAGTGTTTGGTATATATGATGAATTAATTCAGCTAATTCTGGTGTATTTGCCAATTGACTGGGAAACACATCCGTTAAGTCTAAAAAGCGACGAACTAGCTGGTGCGTATCTGTTGTTTGATCATGAAGATCTTTTAACGTCGCTGCCATTGGGTCATCTACGGAATGCGCCTGACCTTGTAAGTTTTCACCACAGCTGTATAACAACCAAGCCGCTAAACCAAGTGCTACGGCGGATACACTCTTACCTTGATCAAGCCTTTCTTGTGAGCCATTTAGCCAGCGCTGGGGGATTTTCTGCGAGCCATCTGTGGCAATTTGTGCCAGCTGATGCTGTAAGCTGTCGTTGGCAAAGCGACTAATGAGGCTCTCTATATAGGTTTCTACATTCACTTCGTCTGGCAAGCTCAATGTTGGAGCGGCTTCTTGCTTCATATAGTCACGAATTAAGCCGACCAATTTCTCGTCGGTCACCGCTTGCGCCACGGTTTTATAGTTCGCCGCTAGCCCTACGTAAGCCAATAATGAGTGACTACCATTTAACAAGCGCAGTTTCATGGTTTCAAATGGGTGGACATCTTTGACCATTTGCACGCCATCCAATTCCCAATCAGGTCGGCCTAGTGGGAAGTTATCTTCCACCACCCATTGGCTAAAGGCTTCACACATCACAGCATTGGGGTCATAGCAATCAAGTTCAGTTTGTAAACGGGTTAATGATTCATCCGACATGGCGGGTACGATTCGATCGACCATGGAACAGGGAAAAGCCACTTCATCTGCTACCCATTGGCCAAAGTCTTTTGAACGGTAAGAGGCTAACTGGCATACCGCTTGGCGCGTTAACTGACCGTTATTAGGCATGTTATCGCAAGATAAGATGGTAAAGGGTGCTAGGCCTGCGGCTTTACGACGATAGAGTGCCTCCACCAAAATACCCGGTGCTGTTTTCGGGGTACTTGGGTTGTCTATATCGTGTTTTACATTGCTATCATCAAGACGCAATTTTTTATCTGCCGGTGTTAAGCAGTAGCCCTTCTCTGTCACCGTTAAAGTCACAATTTTTGTACTTGATGAGATGAGTCGCGCAAACAATGCTTCTTTATCTTCGCCTGCGAATAGAGCCTCTTTTATGGCGCTCACTTCTCGTAAGTGGGCTTGTTGGCTATCTGTGTACTCAGCAACATGGTATTGGCAATCTTGAGAGGTCAGTAAATCCACCAACTTGTGGTTTGAACGGATATTCACCGCACAAATCCCCCAGTCTCCCCCATTATGACGATTAAGGTTCTTTTCTATATAGACCGCTTGATGTGCTCGGTGAAATGCCCCTAAGCCGATATGAACGATACCAGTAGTCACATTCTCTCTTGCATAGATTGAACGGGTGATTGTTTTAATCACAATGATTCCTTAGCTTGCTGAGTTTTAAAAATAGCCACTTAACAACATCACTCACTTAGTTCTACCTAGTCAAAATAGCTTTAGATTTAAACAAAAGTGAACTTGATATTTGATTTATGCAGGGTATATTGGGGGAATCGAAATACAAGGTCAACCAATTATTAAAAATTGGTCAACCAATTTACAATACCTCCATGGACAGATAATGATACAAACCTTTCCTCAACCTAAGCGTCAATATCAAGAAATCGGCATTAAGCTCTATGAGGAGTTTTGCCGAAAAAATTTCCAAGTTGGAGACAAACTCCCCACTGAGCGTGACATAGCTGAGCGCTTTGATATCAGCCGAGCTGTAGTTCGAGAAGCCCTCATTATGCTAGAGCTTATGGAGCTTATAGAGATTCGCAAAGGCAGCGGTATTTATCTCATAAAGCAATTAGACGAAGAGCAACCAGAAGGTGAACTTGCGTCTTCTATTGAAAAAGACGATGTGGGTCCTTTTGAGATGATGCAAGCAAGGCAGCTGTTAGAAAGCCATGTGGCTGAGTTTGCGGCGACCCAAGCGACTAAGAAAGACATTTTAAAAATGCGTCAGGCATTGGAGCTAGAAAAGCAGAACCTTGAAATGAGCGATCTAAATATAGGAACGTCTAATCTAAATATGGAAACGCCAAGCCATGATGGAGATAAGCTTTTTCATCTAGCCATTGCCGAGGCCACTCAAAATAGCGTTTTGATAGACCTTGTTGAAAACCTATGGACACGCCGCGAAAATAGCCCCATGTGGAAGCAGCTGCATACTCACATCACTGACCCAAGTTATAGAAAGCAGTGGCTGGTTGACCATGAGAATATATTGCTCGCAATACAACAAAAAAAACCTGACCTTGCTCGCCAGTCCATGTGGCGACATTTAGAAAATGTGAAGGATTCACTATTAGCACTCTCAGAACATCAAGACCCAAACTTTGACGGTTTTTTGTTTAGCAGCAACCCAGTTCAAATATAAACTTTTATTATCCACTAATACCCAATCTCCCACCTGAATATTCAAGCAGCCTCAAAAGTTGGGGCTATACTGACAAGGCAAAAGGTATTTTCCTTACACGTCAAACTATAGTTATTGAAAATAAAAAGAACGAAATAGATAGCTAAAAAATATCAAAAATCGGCTAAAAACCCTCATATAAGACAAAAGTCTAATAGGATACGAGCCGAATCGTGCAATTATGCGTAGCCTGCTTAGGACTTTTTAACTATAGTTTTCAGCGTTCGCTTAAGTACTATTGCAATACAAATAGAAAATTTAAACTTTCTAAAATAATAAGGATAAAAATCATGACGTTTAATAAAAGCATTAAGAAAATTTTCAAAGCTACTCTAGTCGGTGCAGCTTTTGCAGCTATCACCTCAACAGCAACAGCTGAAACATTACGCGGTGCAAGTATGTTCGATGAGAACCATACTTTTACTAAAACTATGGTTAAGTTCAACGAGCTAGTTGGCCAATACTATAAAGGTGATGTGGAATTCGACTTGCGTCTAAACGGCGAGTTTGGTGTTGAGAAAGATTACGTTACTTTCCTAAACCAAGGTGTGGCGATTGACTACACTATCCTAGCGCCATCAAACATGGCTCGTTTCGCGCCTTCAATCCCGCTAATGGATATGCCTTTCTTGTTCCGTGACCTAGATCATTGGAACACTGTATTGTCTAGCGACGTTCTATCTCCTCTAGAAAAAGAACTGTCTGACAAAGCTGACATCGTAATCGTTGGTTACGCTGGTGGCGGTACTCGTAACCTTATTTCTAGCAAGCGTATTAGTAATATGGACGAGCTTGCTGGTCACAAAATGCGTGTAATGGGTGCGCCAATCCAAGCACAAGTATTTAACGCTATCGGTGCAGCACCTTCTGCCATTGCCTACAACGAAGTATACAATGCTATCCAAACAGGCGTTGTAAACGGACTTGAAAACGAAGCAGCAAGCTTACAGAACTTGAAGTTCTATGAAGTAGCACCTCACGTTACAAAAACATCTCACACTATCACAGTTCGCCCACTAGTATTCAGTGGTAAAACTTTCCGTAAACTTCCTGCTGACCTTCAAGCTGCCATCATGAAAGCTGGTAAAGAAGCGGGTGCATACGGTCGTGAGCTAGAGTCTCGTGAAGATGGTATCAAGCTTCAACAAATGGCTGATGCTGGTCAAATCAAAGTGGCTGAATTCGCTAACCGCGAAAAACTTCTAGACATGGTTAAACCTGTTCAAGATAAGTTTGCAGCAAGCATCAATGCTACAGAGTTACTTTCTGCGATCCGCAGCAAATAATAGCGATATAGCTTGTTCTACTCCCTGTGGTCTATGACTGCAGGGAGGTTTTTATGTAATGGTAAGGTTGTTTTATGATTAAACGCAGTTTGGATTTGCTATGTAATGCATTACGAGTGTTACTTGGCACTTTAGTAGGCGCTCTCATTATTCCTGTTATCATGCAGGTTCTTGCACGCTACACTGGCATTATCCCTGTATTTCTTTGGACCGAAGAATTAGCCACATTTATTTTTGTATGGGTGGTGATGGTAGGTTCTATTATTGCAGTTTGGGATGGGATGCATTTCGATGTCCAAGTTATTCCTGAAAGCAGTAACCCTCTTATTTTATTTTTCCAAAAAGCACTCGTAATGGTCTTAGTTGGCGCATTTGGCGTTATGTTCTTTTGGTACGGCATTGATTACACGGAATTTGGTAGCAATCAAAACTCAGTGATGATGCAAGCTAACCTAGCTGCAATTCATGTCACTGTTCCTATTGCTGGAAGCTTATGGACTATCTTCTCTCTTTATCGCCTTGTTGAAGCATTCCAACAATACAGACAATCTAAAAAGGTTACCGTATGATTCTTTCTACTGGACTCGCCTGCTCATTATTAGTGGGTTGTTTTATTCTTTTAGTGGTACTACGTGTACCTGTTGCCTTCGCTTTAGGCTTGGCAACCATTCCCGTGGTCTTCCTTGATGTGCGCTTAACGCCCTTCTTAATCATCGACCGCATGTTCCAGTCTTATAACTCTTTCATCCTATTGGCCGTGCCTTTCTTTTTGTTAGCCGCCAACTTGATGAACTCGGGCAAGATAACCGACAAACTCATTGATCTAGCTAAAGTGCTTACTGGTTGGATGCCGGGTGGTCTAGGTCATGTTAATGTTGCCGTTTCTATGTTGTTTGCTGGTATTTCTGGCTCTTCAACAGCGGATGCTGCCGGTTGTGGCAAGATTCTTATTCCTTCGATGATTAAAGAAGGTTACGACCGCCGCTTTGCTATCGCTATCACGGCTTGTTCTTCTGTAATGGGCGTTATCATCCCACCTAGTATCTTGATGATTGTTTGGGGTGGTGTCATGCAGGTTTCAGTGGGTGCCCTATTCTTAGCAGGTGCTGTTCCCGGCCTAATGATTGGTATCGCTCTTATGGCGACAGTATATGGTTTCGCTAAAGTGTATAACTACCCAATCGCTTTGAAACCAACATGGGGAACTGCTTTTAAAGCCTTCAAAGGTGCTGCATTAGCTATGCTAACACCGGTATTTGTTATCGTTGGTATCGTTGCTGGTATTGTAACTCCAACGGAAAGTGCCATCATTGCTGCAGCTTATTCACTTTTCCTAGGTATGGTTGTCTACCGTACAGTAACGGTTCGTGAAGTAGGTACTATCCTTTATGAAACTGGGCGCTTTGCTTCTATTTCTTTATTTGCCATAGGTACCGCTTCTATCTTTGGCTGGTTGTTGGCTTACTATAATGTGCCACGCTTGATCATTAGCCTTATCACGGAAATGAATTTAAGCACCCTTGGCACAGCACTCATCATTGCTTCGCTATTTCTATTCTTTGGTCTATTCATTGATGCGATCCCAACTATCATCATCTTAGGTACGGTATTACTACCAGTTGCGATTCAAGCGGATATATCTCCAATTGTCTTTGCTATTATCGGTATTATTTCTTTAGCATTCGGACTGGTGACCCCCCCCTATGGACTCTGTTTGTTAATTTCAGCTTCTATTGGTGGTATGAATGTCGTAAGCGTATTAAAAACAGTGTTAATTATTTTATTACCAATGTTATTAATCCTCTTCTTGATTATTCTTTTCCCAGAGATTGCACTATGGCTACCTACTCAATTGATGCCTAACTCATTTAAATAGAATTGAAGTGTATTAATATCTAATCGATATTTATATAAAACAAAAAAAGGAACTAGATATCTAGTTCCTTTTTCTTTGTCTGAAGAATATAAAAAATATTAAATTCTATTCACCAACTATATTAAATAGCTGGTGGATAGCATTCTAGAATTTCAACACCCAATTCTGATTCGATATGAACATTATCAACGCCTGCTGGGCAAAAGAACCTGTCCAACCTGTTCAAGTGTATCGTCTCTTCACCTATGGTGAGATCACACTCACCTTTTGTCACTATACCTATGTAGAAGTCGCTTTCCGCTTTATCAACACTCCCCGAAATTTTGGAACGCTTTACACGGAATTTATCCGTTACAGATTCATTGATCAGGCTTTCCTGATACGCTGTTTCTGTGTATTGACGCTCTACTTTAGGTTGCTGATAGAACTTCTCAAACGCTTGTTCCACTGAGATTTGTGAGAAGTCGAACACATCCATACAGAACTCAAGGTCTCGTTTCATGAAGCGAGCTTCTTCTGGCATGGTGTAACCCGCTTTGGTGAATTCAAAACGCACCGCCCAATCCGAAGGCTCCATAATCTCAACCATTAGGATACCTTCACCGATGGCGTGGGGTGATCCACCCGGTATGAACAAGCAGTCACCCGGCTTAACGGATACTTTTTCGAAGCAAGCTTCTATAGCTGGGATGTCTTGCTCTTCGATCATTTTCTTGAAGCTTTCTCGTGAAGGTGGATGCTGAAAACCAACATACACATAAGGATCGACACCTTCTCTGACATCGAGAATATAATAACCTTCCGCTTTGCCGTGATTACTGTCCAAATGCTCGCGAGCAAACTCTGCTGTTGGGTGAGCTTGAAAGTGCAGACGTACAGAAGAATCTAAGAACTTCACCAATAACATTGGGTTCTTATCAAAGGCTTTGGTGTGTGCATCACCTAGAAAATAACTTGGGTCTTGGGCGATCAAATGGTCAAAGCGCACTGCCTCATTTCCCACCAGTGCATGGGAAACGCCTTCAAAAACCTCTTCTCTCCCTGAATTAATCGCTTGGGTAGTTGAGCCAATCCAATCTTCTGGAAAGTGAGTATCTTCAGGGTGAGCTTTATTCTCTAATTGGTCGAGTATTTTACCGCCAGTATAGGTTCGCCAAACACGGTTTGACGTAAAACGTACTAGTTTATTCTTATATTCCATTGACCTAGCCCTTTAATAATAAAACTAAAAATCTGTATTTAAATAATACCATTTTTATTGCTATTTAATTATTCATATATCTAGTAAAAGTCTATTTAAATTAACTTTTAAAATTCATATAAAACTATTAACTTTTAAATTTAGCACTGAGTTTTTCGATAATATATTCACCAATAGGAAAAGCACTTGTTGCTGCAGGAGAAGGCGCATTGCAGACATGAAGTGTTCGCTGGCTTTCCGCAAACAAAAAGTCATGAACTAAGCTGCCATCTTTCATAACAGCCTGTGCCCTCACCCCTGTTGGGTATGGTTGTAAATCTTCTAACGACACCATGTCACAATATTTTTTAACTTGATCTAAATACCCCGGCTTGTACCAAGAGTTTTTTGTCTCGGTAAGTCCAACTCGCCAGTATTGTTTGAGCAATTTCCAGAAGCCTATAAATCGGATCATTTCATAGGTGTCTTTGAAGCTGAAGTTAATTGGACCATAACCTTCCCGCTTCCAGCCTTGCACTGCGTTGGGACCAACGGTTACCGAGCCATCAATCATTCGCGTTAAATGAACACCTAGAAAAGGTAAATCTGGGTTTGGTATGGGATAGATAAGATGCTTAACAAGCTGATTGTGCTTCTCTGGTAATTGATAATATTCACCACGAAACGGAATAATTTGAAAGTCAGTTGGAATGTTTAGCATTTTTGTCAAACGATCTGCCATCAAACCACTGCAGCTCACTAAATGAGAACAAGTTATTTGAGTGTCATTAAGGAATATAGTGACCTCATTCTTGTCCTCTTCGAGACCAATGACTTCACTTTCAAAGCGAATTACACCACCCTGTTGGAGGAAAAGCTCAGCTAGTTTTTGGCATATTGAGCGGTAATTTACTATGCCAGTAGAAGGTACATATAGAGCGCCAAGCCCTTTTACATTAGGCTCACGCTGATTAAGCTCTCGCTGACTAAGTTTATGTACTTCTAACTCGTTTTCTTGGCAGCGCTGGTAAAGCGCTTCCATTCTCACCACTTCCTCTTCAGAAGTCGCAACAAGTAACTTGCCGCACTCATCAAAAGGGATTTGATGTTGTTGACAAAAGGCTTTGGTCGCTGCAGCGCCTCTTTTACAGAAGTCCGCTTTTAAACTTCCCGGTGCGTAGTAAACACCTGCGTGAATCACGCCTGAATTATGGCCCGTCTGATGCAAGCCAACATTGGCCTCTTTTTCAATGAGCACAATGCGCTTATCTGGGTAGCTTTGTGCTAATTGCCAAGCCGTAGACAGACCTACTATTCCCGCACCAATTATCGCAATGTCGTATGCAGACATGTTACTTCCTTAGATCAACATCAAAATCTACTACTAGGTAGTGTCTAGCTTAAAAGATAAAGCTTCAAATACCACTGCTACTTTAGCCTTATTAGGGGTGATACAGGCAAAAAAAATCCCTACCGAAGCAGGGATTTTTTAAATCTTAAATGCAAATTGCATTAAAGAAAAAGTGCTTACCAGCCAGTGATCTCTTTAAGACCTGCACCGATGTCAGCCAAAGAACGAACAGTTTTAACACCTGCGTCTTCTAGTGCTGCAAACTTCTCATCAGCAGTACCTTTACCGCCAGAGATGATTGCACCAGCGTGCCCCATACGCTTACCAGCAGGAGCAGTAACACCCGCAATGTAAGATACAACAGGCTTAGTAACGTTTGCTTTGATGTAAGCAGCCGCTTCTTCTTCAGCAGTACCACCGATTTCACCGATCATAACAATCGCTTCAGTCTGAGGATCGTTTTGGAACATTTCCAATACGTCGATGAAGTTAGTACCTGGGATTGGGTCACCACCAATACCTACACAAGTAGATTGACCGAAGCCAGCATCAGTAGTTTGCTTAACTGCTTCATAAGTCAAAGTACCTGAACGAGATACGATACCTACTTTACCTGGTAAGTGGATGTGACCAGGCATGATACCGATCTTACATTCACCTGGTGTGATAACACCTGGGCAGTTAGGGCCAATTAGACGAACATCAAGAGCGTCACATGCAACTTTACAGTCAAGCATGTCTAGAGTTGGAACACCTTCAGTGATACAAACGATAAGTTTGATACCAGCGTTCGCTGCTTCTAGGATAGAGTCTTTAACGAAAGGAGCTGGAACGTAGATAACAGATGCTTCAGCGCCTGTTGTTTCAACAGCTTCTTGTACAGTATTGAATACTGGAAGACCTAGGTGAGTTTGACCACCTTTACCAGGAGTTACACCACCAACCATTTTTGTTCCGTATGCAATTGCTTGCTCAGAGTGGAACGTACCTTGGCCACCAGTGAAACCCTGACAGATTACTTTAGTATCTTTGTTGATTAAGACAGACATTATTATTTGCCCTCCGCAGCTTTAACAACTTGCTCAGCGGCGTCTTTCAAGCTTGCTGCAGCAATAATATCTAGGTCAGATTTCGCAAGAACTTCACGACCTAGTTCAGCATTTGTACCTTCAAGACGAACAACAACAGGTACGTTAACACCTACTTGTTCAACGGCACCGATAATACCTTCTGCGATCATGTCACAACGAACGATACCACCAAAAATGTTAACCAATACGGCTTTAACATTGTCATCAGAAAGGATGATTTTGAATGCTTCAGCAACACGTTCTTTAGTTGCACCACCACCTACGTCTAGGAAGTTAGCAGGCTTACCACCGTGAATGTTAACGATGTCCATTGTACCCATTGCTAGGCCAGCACCGTTTACCATGCAACCTACGTTACCATCTAGCGCTACGTAGTTAAGTTCCCACTGTGCAGCATGTGCTTCACGCTCATCTTCTTGAGATGGATCGTGGAACTCTTGCATTTTCTTCTGACGGTAAACCGCGTTGCTATCGATGTTGATCTTACCGTCTAGACAGTGAAGGTCACCTTCATCAGTGATAACAAGAGGGTTGATTTCAAGTAATGCGAAATCGTAGTCGTGGAACATTTGAGACAAACCAAGGAAGATCTTAGTGAACTGCTTGATTTGAGCTGGGTTAAGACCCATTTTGAATGCCATTTCACGAGCTTGGTAAGGTTGAGCACCAACCAAAGGATCAATGATCGCTTTGTGGATTAGCTCAGGAGTTTCCTCAGCTACTTTCTCAATCTCAACACCGCCTTCAGTAGAGGCCATGAAAACAACTTTACGAGTTGAACGGTCTACAACAGCACCTAGGTACAATTCGTTAGCAATATCAGTACAAGATTCAACAAGAATCTTAGTTACTGGCTGACCATTTTCGTCAGTTTGGTAAGTAACTAGGTTTTTACCTAACCAGTTTTGTGCAAATGCAGCAACATCATCATAAGAATCAACTAGCTTAACACCGCCCGCTTTACCGCGACCACCAGCGTGAACCTGAGCTTTAACAACCCACTTGTCACCGCCAATTTTTTTCGCTGCTTCAATCGCCGCTTCTGGCGTATCAACTGCGTACCCTGTAGATACTGGCAGGCCATATTCAGCAAAAAGCTGTTTAGCCTGATATTCATGTAAGTTCATTTGATTCTTCCGCTCATCTGAGTGATTGATATAAGCTCTGCCCTTTAACAGACAGAAGTTGCCGGCTTACGCCGGCAAATCGAATTAATTAACGCTTTTTACGGTTTGCGATATGGATCGCATGGTTATCGACCGCTAGTGCGGCTTCATGTACTGCTTCACTTACTGTTGGGTGAGCGAATACAGTCAATGCGATATCTTCCGCTGTAGAACCGAATTCCATTGCAATAACCGCTTGAGCGATCAAATCAGCCGCATGACCACCAATGATATGGCAACCTAGAATGCGATCTGTTTCTTCACAAGCGATCATTTTAACGAAACCGTCAGTGTCATTTGCTGCCATAGCACGGCCAGACGCTGCAAATGGGAATTTACCCACTTTGTATTTAACGCCTTCTGCTTTAAGTTCTTGCTCTGTTTTACCAACCCAAGCAAGTTCAGGGTGTGTGTAAATAACAGATGGGATGCAGCTGTAGTTCATTTGCGCTTTATGGCCAGCAATAATGTCTGCAACCATTACACCTTCTTCAGATGCTTTGTGCGCTAGCATTGGACCGCGAACGATATCACCGATGGCGAATACGCCAGGAACCGATGTACGGCATTGCTCATCAACGAATACAAAGCCACGCTCATCTAGTTTCACACCAGAGTCTTCAGAGAAACAACCTTGAGTGAATGGCTTACGGCCAACCGCTACAATTAGCTTGTCGAATGTTTCTTTCTGCTCTTCGCCTTTCGCATTAAGGTAAGTTACTTCTACTTCTTCACCATTGATTTGGCTACCAGTAACACGTGCACCTAGGCGAATATCTAGATGTTGTTTCTTAAAGATTTTTGCTGCTTCTTTAGCAAGATCTTGATCACAAACACTTAGGAATGCGTCTTGTGCTTCAAGAACAACAACTTCAGATCCTAGGCGAGACCATACAGAACCAAGCTCAAGACCGATAACACCAGCACCGATAACACCTAGACGCTTAGGTACTTCACGGAAGTCCAATGCACCTTCGTTATCAACAATGATGTCACCTGTACGTGGTGCAGGTGGAATGTTTACAGGAATAGAGCCTGTTGCCAAGATTACGTTTTCAGCTTCGATAACAGTTACCGTGCCATCGTGAGCAGTAAACTCAACTTTTTTGTTCGCTAAAACTTTACCGAAACCTTCAAAGCTTGTAACACCGTTTGCTTTGAAAAGACCAGTGATACCGCTTGTTAGTTGATCAACAATTTTGTCTTTACGATCAACCATGGCATTTACGTCCATGCCAACTTCACCAACACTGATTCCGTGAACACCGTATGCTTCTTTCGCATCATGGTATTTGTGAGAAGAATCAAGCAATGCTTTAGATGGAATACAACCAACGTTCAAACACGTACCGCCTAGGCGAGGTTTGCTATCTTTATCTAGCCATTTTTCGATACAAGCTGTTTTCAGACCTAGCTGAGCAGCACGGATTGCAGCAACGTAGCCACCAGGGCCGCCACCAATTACAACAACATCAAATTTATCAGACATAACAGGTCCCATTTTTCAGTCAAACTGAGCGGCATTTATTTTTAAACACCGCATCAGCATTCAATTCACACAAGTACTTGGGTATGAATTCTTAGATTTCAAGTAGAAGACGAGCTGGGTCTTCTAGCAACTCTTTAATTGTTACCAAGAACTGTACGGCTTCTTTACCATCGATCATACGGTGGTCGTAAGAAAGTGCTAAGTACATCATTGGTTGGATAACAACTTGACCATTAACCGCCATCGGACGTTCTTGGATTTTATGCATACCCAAGATAGCTGTTTGTGGTGGGTTGATAATAGGAGTAGACATCAAAGAACCGAAAGTACCACCATTAGTAATAGTGAAAGTACCGCCTTGCATGTCATCCATACCCAACTTACCGTCACGACCGCGAAGAGCGAAGTCCATGATAGTAGATTCAACGTCAGCAAGCCCCATTGCTTCAGTGTTGCGAAGAACAGGAACCATCAGACCACGGTCTGTTGATACAGCAACACCGATATCTTGGTAACCATGGTAAACCATGTCGTTACCATCGATAGATGCGTTTACTGCTGGGAAGCGTTTAAGTGCTTCAGTTGCTGCTTTAACAAAGAAAGACATGAAACCAAGCTTAGTGCCGTTGTGGGTCTTCATGAACTGGTCTTTGTACTTCTTACGGATTTCCATAACAGGACCCATGTTAACTTCGTTGTATGTCGTTAACATTGCCGCTGTTTGTTGTGCTTCTACAAGACGTTTCGCGATAGTGGCACGTAGACGTGTCATTGGAACACGCTTCTCAACTCGACCATCTGCACCAAGTGCAGGTGTCGCCGCTGCTACAGGAGCCGCTTTCGTTGCTGCTGGAGCAGGCGCTGCCGCTTTGCTCTTCGCTGCTGCATCTACGTCTTCTTTAGTGATGCGACCACCTTTGCCAGTACCTTTCACTTGCGCAACAGTCAAACCAGCTTCTGCTAATGCTTTACGAGCTGCAGGACCTGCAACACCGTCTTCGTCATCAGATTCTGCTGCTGGAGCCGCTTCCGCTGCAGGCGCTGCTGCAGAACCAGATGCGCCAACTAAGAAAGTAGCAAGGACTTCATCACTTAATACGGTTTCGCCTTCCGCTTTCGCTACTGCGCCAATAACGCCATCAGCAGGAGCTACCACTTCAAGAACAACCTTGTCTGTTTCGATGTCAACAATGTGCTCATCACGTGAACAAGCTTCACCTGGCTGCTTGTACCAAGTTGCTACTGTGCCATCCGCTACAGACTCAGGGAAAGTAGGTGTTTTGATTTCAACAGATTCTGTTGCTGCAGCTGGAGCCGCCGCCGGAGCTTCTGCAGGTGCAGACGCTGCTGCCGCGCCAGATTCAAACATAGCTAGGACTTCGTCGCTTAATACAACATCGCCTTCGCCTTTTAAAATATCTTTAAGAACGCCATCAGCAGGTGCAACAACTTCTAAGACAACTTTATCTGTCTCGATGTCGACAATGTGCTCATCACGTGCGCAGGCTTCACCTGGCTGCTTGTACCAAGTAGCAACGGTGCCGTCTGCTACAGATTCTGGAAAAGTAGGTGCTTTAATTTCAATGCTCATTTTATACCCTTATATCTCTAACAGGCGATGGTACTAACCAACTAATGCGTCGTTGACCAGTGCTTCTTGCTCTTCAACATGGATTGACATGTAACCCGCTGCAGGTGCTGCAGACGAAATTCGACCCGCAAAGCGGATTTTCAATTCAGGGAACAGTTTTTCCAATACTCTATTCATGCGGTGACGGTTAGAATGCCAAGCGCCTTGGTTTTTCGGCTCTTCTTGACACCAAACTAGGCTTTCAACATTTTTATACTGTTCCAATACAGACTCAAGATCTGCATATGGGAACGGGTATAGTTGTTCCAAACGTACCACGACAACATCATCTTTCTTCAGCTCTTCACGACGATTAATTAGGTCGTAATATACTTTACCGCTACACAGGACGATGCGTTTTACTTTATCTGCAGCAATGCTTTCTGATGAATCAGGCAATACTGTTTTAAAGCTTCCTTCAGACAAATCTTCTAATGTTGAAGTTGCTTGCTTGTGACGCAACAAACTCTTAGGAGATAAGATAATCAGAGGACGACGCATTGGTCGAATCGCCTGACGACGAATGATATGGAAGATTTGCGACGGTGTTGTAGGAACACATACTTGAATATTGTATTCCGCACACAATTGCATGAAACGTTCTAAACGTGCAGACGAATGTTCTGGACCTTGCCCTTCATAACCATGAGGAAGCAACATAGTAAGGCCACATAGACGCCCCCACTTATGCTCACCACTGGTAATAAATTGGTCAATTACTACCTGTGCACCATTGGCAAAATCACCAAATTGCGCTTCCCAGATAACCAAACCTTTAGGAGATGTACTTGCATAACCATATTCGAAAGCAAGAACCGCTTCTTCTGAAAGGTAAGAATCATAAAGGTCTAAGGTTGGCTGATCCGCAGATAAGTTTTTCAGAGGAATGTAAGACTCGCCGTCTTTTTGACTGTGAATAACCGCGTGACGATGGGAGAAAGTACCACGCCCAGAGTCTTGCCCTGTAATACGGATTGGGTAACCTTCTTCAAGCAAGGAAGCAAAAGCCAAAGTCTCTGCATAACCCCAGTTTAAAGGAAGCGCACCTGCTGTCATTTTATCGCGGTCTTGATAAATCTTCGAAACCTGACGCTGAACAACAATACCATCAGGAATGTTTGTTAGCTTTTTCGCTGTTTCTTGTAGCTTAGCCAATGGGTAACGAGTATCACCTGCATCAGTCCACTCAACGCCTAGGTAAGGTTTCCAATCAACAAAAGAGCCAGTCTGAGATTCAAGCACGAGGCTTTTGGCAACGTGGCGACCATTATCCAGATCTTCACGGTTTTCATTAACCAGCTTATCCGCTTCGGCTTGAGACAACACACCTTCAGCGACCAAACGTTCAGCATACAAAGTACGAGTCGTTTTAAGTTTGTTGATGATGCCGTACATCAATGGCTGTGTACCAGACGGTTCGTCCGTTTCATTATGACCACGACGACGGTAACAAACCATATCAATAACAACGTCACGACCAAACTCATAACGGTAATCAAGAGCAAGTTGAGTAACAAACAATACAGCTTCTGGATCATCACCGTTAACATGAAAAATAGGTGCTTGAATAATTTTCGCTACATCAGTTGCATATTCAGTAGAACGAGAATCTTCTTGGCGGTTTGTTGTAAAACCAACTTGGTTATTGATGACGATATGAACAGTACCACCTGTACGGTAAGCACGTGTTTGAGACATCTGGAATGTCTCCATCACCACACCCTGACCTGCAAAGGCAGCATCACCGTGAATAGAGATAGGAACAACTGTTTTACCTGAATCATCTAGGCGACGATCTTGTCGAGCCCTTACAGAGCCTTCTACTACAGGTGAAACGATTTCAAGGTGGGATGGGTTAAACGCTAGAGCGATATGAACTTCGCCACCAGCCGTCATCACATTTGAAGAGAAACCTTGGTGGTATTTAACATCACCAGATGTGTTAACAAGTTTCTTACCTTCAAACTCATCAAATAAGTCTTTCGGGTTCTTACCTAGCGTGTTCACAAGAACGTTTAATCGACCACGGTGAGCCATGCCGATAACCACTTCTTTGGCCCCTAGGGTACCAGAGCGCTGGATCAGTTCATTCACCATTGGAATTAAACTTTCACCACCTTCAAGACCAAAACGTTTTGCTCCTGGATAGCGACTTGCTAAGTATTTTTCTAAACCTTCAGCAGCGGTTAAACGCTCTAACAGCGCTTCACGTGTTTCTTTTGAATATTTAGGACGAGAACGAACCGATTCAACACGTTGTTGTAACCATGCTTTTTCTTGCGTATCAACGATATGCATGAACTCATAGCCAATCGTGTCACAGTAGGTTTTCTCTAAGTCAGCAATAATTTCGCTTAACTTCATATTGTCTTTATTGAAAAACAAAGAACCAACACTGAAAGGTGTATCTAAATCTGCACCTGTTAGCTGGTGATAACTTAGATCTAAATCTGCAACTTTCTCGCGTTTCTGTAGTCCAAGCGGGTCAAGGGAGGCATGTTGATGACCACGAACACGATAAGCATCAATCAACTGTACAACGTTGATTTGCTTTTGTTCATGGTCAGAGCCAATAGCAGGACCGGCTGATGCGGGCATAGAACGAAATTTATTTTTACCAATTTCTAAAAATTGCTCGCGGACAACTGAGTGTGGTAGATCAGTTGATTGCGCTTCGCTAATGCGAGGCAATTGATCAAAACATTTACGCCATTCTTCCGAAACTGAGTTCGGATCAACAAGGTAGCTTTCAAAGAGATCTTCCACATATTCCAAGTTGCCACCTGAAAAGTGTGAAGTGCCCCACAGCAACTCCATTAAACTTTCGTGCATTCTCGATCACCCTTATATTCGAGCCAACTATAGATATAACGACTGAGATCTATTAAGTCAGATCATTCGTATATTAGACTCGTAAGGCTTAAAGCCTCGATTTTTTTATTTACTTACAGCTTATTTCGACCTTATGTGTTCAATACTAAGTAACTGAGACTATCTATTAATTAGATACCCTGAATCCATTTTCACTAAGCCAGTCACTTTTCTTAGCACATCCTTATTCACAAAGGCCAAATTTTAAATTCTATAATAATGCATGGTCCATATAGAGGGTATACACATGCAAAAATGGCGGCATTGAATCTTTGTTCAAGCCGCCTACTTTTATTGGTCAATTAACAAATTTTTCATTGAAGACCATTACGAGCATCTATTAAGTCGCTCTTTGCAAAAGCATTGTACGGATATTACCAATTGCCTTAGTTGGATTAAGACCTTTAGGGCATACATTGACACAATTCATAATACCATGGCAACGGAAAACACTAAATGGGTCGTCTAAATCACTAAGACGCTCTTGGGTTGAAGTATCACGACTATCAGCCAAGAAACGATATGCTTGCAACAAACCAGAAGGTCCTATGAATTTATCTGGATTCCACCAGAAAGAAGGACAAGCTGTTGAACAACAAGCACATAGGATACATTCATAAAGCCCATCTAGCTTTTCACGCTCTTCAGGACTTTGCAAGCGCTCAATTGCCGGCGGAGTATCTTCGTTCAACAAGTACGGACGAATCTTCTCGTACTGTTTATAGAATTGCGCCATATCCACAACCAAGTCACGAACAACAGGTAAGCCTGGTAAAGGACGCAAAATCAACTTACCGTTTTTAGACGCTTCCGATACTGTCGTAATACACGCCAAGCCGTTTTTGCCTGACATATTCATACCATCTGAACCACACACACCTTCACGACAAGAGCGACGGTATGAAATACTTGGGTCTTCAGCTTTTAATAAATTTAAAACATCCAGAACCATCAGGTCTTTACCTTCTGGTAACTCAATGTTGTAGTCCTGCATATAAGGAGCATCGTCCTTCTCAGGATTGTAGCGATAAATACTAACTAACATTTTCAAAACTCCTTAGTAGGAACGGACTTTAGGCGGGAAAGCGTCCATTGTTTTAGGCGCAAAGTTTACATCTCGCTTAGTCACTTTCTTGTCCGCTGGATGGAATAATGAATGCTTCAACCAATTTTCATCATCACGTTCAGTAAAGTCATTTCGAGCGTGCGCTCCACGACTTTCTTTACGGAATTCTGCTGGTATCGCAGTCGCTTCTGCAACTTCTAGCAAGTTTTCAAGTTCAAGCGCTTCGATACGCGCCGTGTTGAATGCTTCACTCTTATCTTCAAGGTGTAGATTCTCAACACGTGTACGAATTTCTGCTAGCTGAGACAAGCCTTTTTGCATTGCATCACCGTCACGGAATACACCGAAGTAAAGCTGCATAACCTTCTGAAGATCAGCACGAACAGCAGCAACACTTTCACCACCTGTGGATGCATTCAAACGATTCAAACGAGACAAAGCTTGCTCAACATTAGTATCGTCAGCATCAAGGGAGTCAAAACCTTCATCTAGGGACTTTTTAACCTGAATACCTACAGAACGGCCAAATACAACCAAATCAAGTAATGAGTTACCACCTAGGCGGTTAGCACCGTGTACAGATACACAAGCCGCTTCACCACAAGCATATAAACCATCAATAATAACGTCTTCGCCCGCTTCATTCATAGCCAGCGCTTGACCACCAACATTCGTTGGAATACCACCCATCATATAGTGACAAGTAGGAATAACAGGAATTGGCTCTTTCACTGGATCAACGTGCGCAAAGGTACGAGACAACTCAAGAATACCAGGCAAACGTTTATTAAGCGTTTCTTCACCCAAGTGATCCAATTTAAGCAATACGTGGTCACCATCCGGACCACAACCACGACCTTCAAGAATCTCAAGGACCATTGAACGCGCTACCACGTCACGACCTGCAAGGTCTTTTGCGTTTGGCGCATAACGCTCCATAAAGCGCTCACCGTCTTTATTGATTAGATAACCACCTTCACCACGGCAACCTTCTGTTACCAAGGTACCAGCACCGTAAATACCAGTTGGGTGGAATTGCCACATTTCCATATCCTGCATAGGGAAACCAGCACGTAACGCCATACCAACACCATCACCTGTATTGATGTGAGCATTGGTTGTTGATTGATAGATACGACCCGCACCACCTGTTGCAATAACAGTCGCTTTCGCTTTTAGGTAAACGGTTTCACCTGTTTCGATACAAATAGCGATCACACCAACAACAGCGTCTTCATTATTTTTAACTAAATCTGTCGCATACCACTCATTGAAGAAAGTAGTACCGCCTTTTAAGTTACCTTGATAAAGGGTATGCAATAACGCATGTCCTGTACGGTCAGCCGCAGCACATGTACGAGCAGCCTGACCACCTTTACCGAAATCTTTAGACTGACCACCAAATGGGCGCTGATAAATACGACCTTGATCAGTACGAGAGAAAGGCAACCCCATATGCTCTAGTTCAAAAACGGCCTGAGGACCTACAGAACACATGTACTCAATAGCATCCTGATCACCGATGTAATCAGAACCTTTCACCGTGTCATACATGTGCCAACGCCAATCGTCATTAGGATCATCACTGGCAATCGCACAAGTAATACCACCTTGAGCAGATACTGTATGTGAACGAGTTGGAAATACTTTTGTTACACAAGCTGTATTCAACCCTGATTCTGTCAATTGAAGAGCTGCACGCATGCCCGCGCCACCGCCTCCAATAACAATGGCATCGAATGATATCGTACGAATATTTGCCATTACTTAATAATCCCCAAATAACTTCAACGTTCCACACAATGTAAATCACACTGCTAGAGCGCATACTGACTGAAAGAAAAAACCTGCAATTATGAATCTATGAAGCCAGCTTGATCTGCCAACAATCAAGGATCCAAAATGCATACCTATAAATCAAATACCATTAATGAAAATAACTTCACCTTTGCTACCTAATGACAAAAAGCTCCACCGCTTATGCTCATAATCAAAATAGACAATCGGTTAACCATTAATGGCGTTAGTACTTAAGTCCAGCAAATCGGTAAAAACACGACGCATTGACATATTAGTACAAAACCGTTTTTCACTTACCGTCTCATAAACCAAAATACAAAATAAAGGCGACTATCCTTTATTTACCTTTAAAATAAAGGCGGTACGAAAACTTCGGAGGCTAATTATAGACCAGCAAAAAATATTAAGACAAATAGACAAGAGCAGAGGTTTTCAATGATCGCCATTCAGTAAATGAATGTAGGCATAAGCCAAAACAATAATGGTACAAAATTACAACCCAACAAAAACAACGAAAAAACCAAAAATCCCTATAAATCATACACTTAATAGTTAAATCCAAATCCAAAAAAAACATTAAGCCTAAATTTTTGTTAGTTTCTTACAAAATATGTTCTTTAAAATCATCTCAAGTCATAATTATCAAGATTGACTTTTGTACTACATAAACAGTATTTTTTCCGCACCTTCTAGAACTAAAGAGGCACTTTAAGACCTCTAAGCACTAGAAACAGAATACGAAGGAGACCATAAATGGCTGATAAAAAAGCAACACTTACAGTGGACGGGATCGATAAAACCATCGAACTCCCTGTTCTTTCAGGTACACTAGGTGCGGATGTTGTAGACGTTCGTAGCTTAGGCTCACAAGGTGTTTTCACTTACGATCCAGGCTTTATGTCTACTGGCTCATGCGAATCATCTATAACTTATATAGATGGTGAAGCAGGTGTGCTTTTACACCGTGGCTATCCAATTGCTCAACTCGCTGAGCACTCAGATTACCTAGAAACTTGTTACTTATTGCTTTATGGAGAACTTCCTAGCAAAGAAGAAAAAGTAGAATTTGTTAAGACGGTTAAAAATCACACAATGATTAACCAGTCTATGCACAAATTCATCGAAGGCTTTAGAAATGACGCCCATCCAATGGCTATTATGTGTGGCTTAGTAGGTGCATTATCTGCTTTCTATCAAGATCAAATGGATATCAGCAACCCTAGACATCGCGAAATCGCAGCATTCCGTTTGATTTCCAAAATGCCTACACTTGCAGCTACATGCTACAAGTACTCTAAAGATCAGCCTGTTATGCATCCTCGTAACGACTTATCTTACGCAGAAAACTTCTTATACATGATGTTTGGAACACCATGTGAAGAATACAAAGTGAACCCAGTATTTGCGAAAGCAATGGACAAGATCTTTATTCTTCACGCTGATCACGAACAAAACGCATCTACTTCTACAGTACGTTTAGCGGGTTCTTCTGGTGCCAATCCATTTGCATGTATTGCTTCTGGTATCGCGACACTTTGGGGGCCTGCTCACGGTGGTGCAAACGAAGCTGTATTGACTATGCTTGAAGAAATCGGTGATGTCGAAAACATCGATAAGTTCGTAGCTAAAGCAAAAGATAAGAGCGATCCTTTCCGCCTAATGGGCTTTGGCCATCGCGTTTACAAGAACTTCGACCCACGTGCAAAAGTTATGCGTGAGACTTGTGATGAAGTACTTGCTGAGTTGGGTATGTCTAACGACCCTCTTCTCAAAATTGCTAAGCGCCTTGAACAAATCGCCCTTGAAGACCCTTACTTCATTGAGCGTAAGCTTTACCCTAACGTTGACTTCTACTCTGGCATCATCATGAAAGCGATTGGCATACCAACAAGTATGTTTACAGTGATTTTCGCTATGTCTAGAACGATTGGTTGGATCACTCACTGGAACGAAATGATCAGTGGGCCTTACAAGATTGGTCGTCCTCGTCAGCTTTATGTTGGTAAGCCTCAGCGCGATTACCCAAGCGATAAATAAAGCTCGCAACAGATCAAAAAAAACCGCATTTAATATGCGGTTTTTTTTGATCTAATTAATGCTCAAATCATTCTTCACTTTCATCAATTTCGGTAACGGTAGATTGGCCACACTTCAAGCATTCACCTTCTATCCATACACGATCTTTACTCTCATACTCTTTGGGATTCTTCATCCCAAGGTCCACTTCAGCACAGTTATTACACCAAGTCTGCTGCAATAGGTCTTCTTGAACTTCTAAGGGTCTTGAGAAGAAGTCACGTTCTATCACTTCTTCCTCTAAAAAATCACTCATTTAATCTCCCCAACGTATTGATAAGCTATCAAATTATTATCTTCAACTTCTCTGGTGGATGGCGACTCTCTTACCAATAAACGATTCAATGAAATGCCATTAAGAAGCCTTTCTTTATCTCCATTCACTTCGAGCGAGAATCTAACGTTTTCACCGCTAATCTGTGCAAGATTAACACTTTTAACCACACCTAAAGCTTCTAAGTAAGATTGCGTCTCTCTCATAATGGCGTAATCACTAACGCCAGATACTTGGACATCAAGAACATTAATGGAGTCTGACGAGCGAACCGCGGCATACCGAGAAGACAAAACTTTTGCAATGTGCACACTAGCCAAACCCAGCACATCATTCAGTGTATCACCGCTCAAATCAAACCTTTCGGTCTCACCATTTTTCAATAAAACCAGTAAACCGCCAGATACTTTACCGACATAATTACTGATCTTTAACGCTGCTACAGCATCTGTCTGATAACGTTCACTGGCTTTTAATATACTGTCTTCAAAAAAGCCCCACACATCTGTCGTCGATATAGTGCGTTGATCCTCATCATCTAACAATGGTGCATATACGGGCAATCCAATAGCACCGGAAGCGCGAGCCAAGATGTTAAGAGCTTCTGACGGCGCTTTCGTTCCTGACAAAGACCTTAGACCATTATCCTCATTCACTAGCCAAACAAGGGAAGATGGGCGATCACTCCCCCATACAGGCAAATTATTCTTTGACAAAAACTCATCTATAGAAGCCTCATAAAAAGCGACGCGTACCTGTTTACCAGCAACCAACTCGCCGTTTGACATCAAAAGTTCACTCAAAGAGGCCACTGAATGTTGAGCCACCCAAGTAGGCGCTTTAGACTTGGCTTCTTTTAGTAAGTCTGCAGAAATTGCTACTTTATCCCCTGAGACCTTGACTAAAACCGACTCCACTGCCAAGCCAAACGCTTTTGTTAATATTTTATCTTCAGGTTCCGATGCCGGCAGTTTAATTTCTGCCTCATAAAGCCCAATTACAGGAACCGCATTCGATAATGAAGCCCCAAAAACACACATAAATAGTAAAAATATACGAAAATTCATAGCCCTTCCTTCGATTATTTCCCTATTCTACTGTCTTAATAGCAAAGAACCATAGCCCTTAAATATTACTATGCTAAAATGCCCACTTTCTCCGTACCATGATAAGGCATAGGCAATGACCAAGTCGAACAAACCATCAATTAGTTATAAAGACGCTGGCGTAGATATTAATGCTGGCAACCAACTTGTTGAACGTATTAAAGGCGTAAGCAAAAAAACCCGTCGTCCAGAAGTAATGGGAGGCCTAGGAGGTTTTGGAGCTTTAACTCGTCTGCCAACAAAATACAAAAATCCAATTCTTGTTTCTGGCACAGATGGTGTCGGAACAAAGTTACGCTTAGCGATGGATTTGAATCAACACGACACTATTGGTATCGATCTTGTTGCCATGTGTGTTAACGATTTGGTAGTGGCTGGCGCTGAACCGCTTTTGTTCCTAGATTACTACGCGACAGGCAAACTAGATATTGATGTTGCTGTTGATGTTGTTGCTGGTATAGGCGAAGGGTGTTCACAAGCAGGTTGTGCTCTTGTTGGTGGCGAAACAGCTGAAATGCCTGGCATGTACCACGATGGCGATTATGATCTTGCAGGCTTCTGTGTAGGCGTTGTTGAAGAAGCAGACATTATTGACGGCACTAAAGTGAAAGCTGGCGATAAACTGATCGCATTAGGCTCTTCTGGCCCTCACTCTAACGGCTACTCTTTAATAAGAAAAATCTTGGAAGTCAGTAAAGCAGACTTAGATCAAGAGATTGCAGGCA
The DNA here is from genome assembly GCF_025716875.1 of Marinomonas sargassi. Taxonomy (GTDB): domain Bacteria; phylum Pseudomonadota; class Gammaproteobacteria; order Pseudomonadales; family Marinomonadaceae; genus Marinomonas; species Marinomonas sargassi. The sequence continues at coordinate 176,386 of NZ_JAOVZB010000002.1, forward strand.
CACCATTAAAAGACGCATTAATGGAGCCAACTCGTATTTACGTAAAATCCATTTTGAAATTAATGGAAAGCATTTCAGTAAACGCACTGGCACACATCACTGGTGGCGGTCTGTTAGAAAATATCCCTCGTGTATTACCTGAATCTGCAGCAGCAAAAATTGATGCTGATAGCTGGAAACGCCCCGCGGTTTTTGATTGGCTTCAAGAACAAGGTAATGTGGAACAAGAAGAAATGTATCGCGTTCTAAACTGCGGTGTAGGCATGGTGCTAGCGATTGACGCTGAAAAAGCAGAACAAGCTTTAGAAATTCTGAAAGCAGAAGGCGAAGAAGCTTGGATCATTGGCGAAATCTGCCCACGCGAAGGTGATAAAGAGGTTCTAATCTCAGACCTTGAGGCCCAAGCATGAGTTTCCCCGTCGTTGTCCTAATTTCTGGCAGCGGCAGCAACTTGCAAGCTTTAATAGATCAAAGCTTGCAAGGTAAGCTGGATATTAATATCTCTGCGGTCATTAGCAATAAAGCCCAAGCCTATGGCTTGGAGCGCGCTAAAGCAGCCAATATTGATACTCATGTTTTAGACCATAAAGCATTTTCTAGCCGTGAAGAATTCGACAAAAAGCTACAAGACATTATCGACACTTACCAACCTAAGTTGGTGATTCTTGCTGGCTTCATGAGAATACTGACCGAGGGCTTTACCAAGCATTTTGAAGGCAAGATGTTAAACATACACCCTTCCCTGTTACCAAAATACAAAGGTCTAGATACACACCAAAGAGCAATCGATAACAATGAAAAGGAACATGGCGTTTCAGTTCATTTTGTCAGCCCTGAACTAGACGCTGGTGCCGTTATTCTTCAAGCCTCAACAGCAATTGAAGAAGGGGAAACAGCAGAGTCATTAGCGGCCAAAGTGCATTCCTTAGAGCATATAATCTACCCTTTATCCGTTAAATGGTTCAGTGAAAATAGACTTTCTTACGAATCAGGCAAAGCGTATTTTGATAGCTCACCACTTCCAGAAACGGGTATTCGTTACCATAACGACTTGAAGTAATTAAGGAGATAGTATGGCAGCGCTTAAAATTTCCATAATAGCATTTGGTATATTTTTGAGCTGCCATACTAGCCTCTCTCATGCGTCTAATGCGCAGAAAACCGCCTTCCTTCCTAACTACACAGCCACTTACAGCACCCTTTGGAAAAAAGGCATCAGCTTAAAAGTAAAAGGCACACAAACCCTAAAGAAGAAATCTGAATCTTTATGGGTATTTACCTTTTCAGCTAAGAACTTCTTTGCCTCTCTTTATGAATCCTCCTCATTTCAAGTTACTGAAGGGCAAATAATCCCACAAGAATATGAATACAAAAGCTCTGTTTTCGGTAAGAAAAAAACAGCTCTTCTTACTTTTAACTGGGACAAAAACATTGTCCGTAATGACATTAAAAACAAGCCTTGGAATCTTTCAATCCAGCCAGACACTTTAGATAAGCTGTCGGTGCAATTACAGATCCGCCAAGACCTAAAAAACCAAAAAGACATTCTTGATTATCAAATCGCCGATGGTGGCCGCATCAAAAACTGGACGTTCGAGCAACAGGGAACAGAGAAGGTAAGTACAAAAATAGGCGACATATCCGCTATCAAAGTCATGAGAACGGATAATTTGCACAAAGGTAAACAGACTTTTTTTTGGTTCGCACCAAAATACGATTACTTATTAGTAAAGCTTGAACACAAAGAAGATAAAGAGCTTTACCAACTCAATATAGAGTCTTTAAAGTAACAACAAGCACCTTAATACAACTGCTCTAGCGTATTCACGTTCAATAGCTCTTCTTCGTTTTCCCATAATACCGGTTGATAGCTAAACGAATCATAGAAAGCCATCACACTAAAGCGCTCGCTCTGCTCAAAAAACGTCACAAGTGCTTTCAACGCAGAATCAACAGGTAAAATTGCATGAAGCGGATGCTTTCCAGAAGAAGTGGATAAAAAGTGAATATATTCAGGGGAGTTCTTACAGGCTTGCTGCAATGCTTCAAATGCCTGACAACTAATAAGAGGCGTATCGCAGGGTGAAATAATTAAGTGAGTGCTAGAAGCAGACTTAAGGCAAGAAAATAGGCCTGATAAGGGCCCTTTACCTGAGGCCTCGCAAGCATCTTCAATTACCTTAAAACCAAGCGAGGCATAGTCACTAATATTTCTGTTGGCATTAATACAAAGAGATTCAGCACATGGCCGTAAGGCATGAGCTACATAGGAGACCATAGGCTTGCCTTGATAAAGCAACAAGCCTTTGTCTTGTCGCCCCATTCGCTCACCTTGCCCCCCTGATAGAATGGCCGCTGAACAGGAGTCAAAAATCATTTGAGTAGCTGTAGGTCACGCTTTGACCAGATTTCATCTGCCAACAATAAACATTCCTCATGGGAAGATACGCCGTATACTAAACCAGCCACAGAGGCGAGGGTCTGACGCACAGCTTGCTCACCAAACTGATCGATATGTTCTCCACTCCAGTGATCCGTCAAACGAGAAAAATCTAGATTATCCTTTAATCTCTTATGCTCTTTCTCGGCCTTTGACCAGCTGGCCGCGTTAGACTCGCCGTTTTGCCATTTCAATAAAGTCACATCACGCTCTGGATTCACCTCAGCTTCACCATTGCCACCACGGAACACTAATACAGAAGCGTCCTTAAGTTGCTCACTCGCTTCTATGTGTAAGGTATCGTAACCTGGGTGAAAGACACCGTGGACACTGTGCTTCGCTGAGAAAGGGTTCATCATTCGAACCACAGTATTTACTGGGGAACGCAGCCCAAGGGTGTATTTTAAATCCATCATTTCACTAAGCTTCGAATCGATATCTTCTAATGCAATATAGGAAAATAGGTGCTTATCAAGTGCCTCTTGCACATCATCGAAAGTATGGCAAAGCGGCAGTTTAAAAGCTTGAATTACCTGCTCAACAAAGATTCGATTCTCTTCTTTAAAAGCGTGGCCGTGCATGGCAACTCTAACGCCATTGTTAGCCAAGGCTAGCGCAGCTAATAAGAACCAAGGCAATTCATTTCGCTTGCCTGCATAAGCAGGCCAATCCAAATCAACCTCGATGTTTACATCTTTCTTAGTTGCTAAAAATTCTCGTGTCGCACTTGTAAAACCAACCGTTTCTTCAACGGTTTCTTCACGAATACGTATTAACATCCAAAAAGCCCCTAACTGTTCTGGTTCAACATCGCCAGAAAGTATGAGAGACATGGCATGGTGGGCTTCACTTACTGTTAGGGTTCGAGACCCTTTTTTTCCTCGACCTAATATTTTTACATATTGGGTAAACGCATTACTCATACTGCAAGATCCGCCTTAATAGGTATAAATTGTTTTAGCTCGGGTATACAGGACCCACAATTGGTGCCGCATTTTAAGCTATTTCCTAAGCCTTCAACAGAATCCACGCCTTCAGCAATGGCTTTTTCTATCTGTTTAGAGCCAATTTGGAAACAAGAACAAACAATCTCACCTTTATCTTCAACATTAGAAGGAATACCAACCAATATAGCCATTCTATCTAGGTCTGTTAGTGGCTCAGATTTAACGAGCTTAGACTCTAACCAATCACACGAAATAGACTCTGGTTTAGGGTGCAAATACGCAGCAACGGTAAGTTTATGATCTACCACATTTGCTAACCTAACCTGATGAGTTGTCGGGTTAGTGTATTCTAGCCACTCTCCTCCATCTTCCTCTTTATTCAACATAGACTGAATTGAATCAACACTTTGGCCTTCAGGGCAAACCACTTCGTAATGATAACCTTCGTCCGATGGCACCAGACACCAATAAATAAAATCGAGATTCGACAATGGCTTGGCAGATATAATTAATCCATATGACACATCATTAACTGCCTCGACTTTCACTTGTGCATGCTTTGATTCTGGTTGACCAGATAAAGGGTCAAAAACTTGAGGTATCAAGTTAGATACTACGGCTGAATTGGCAAATTGCTGTGTCCAATGGATAGGTGAAAACACATTACCCGGTGCAACACCTTGGCTAATTTTTGCTTTCAACAAGGCTTCGCCAACCGAAGAAATCAAACGAACTAAGGATTTATCTCCAATCCCTAACATTTTGGCATCTTTCGGGTGTATTTCTACATAAGGCTGATCCGTATGCTTTGTTAATAAAGCCGAATCCCCCGTTCTAGTCATGGTATGCCACTGGTCTCGTACTCGACCAGTATTGAAGGTAAAAGGCCACTCAGAAGAAGCTTTGTTAATAGGCAGTTGTGGTGTGATGGGAATAAACTTGGCTTTTTTATCCGGTGTGAAAAAGCGTCCATCTTCAAACATACGCTTGGTTCCCTCTGGTCGCCCTTTCGGTACAGGCCATTGAACAGGAACTAAAGCATCGTATTCTTCTTTACTCATTTGGCTAAAGTGACCAATATCAAAATCACGCTTACCATTATTTTCGAAAGCAGACAGTGCCGCATGTTCAACAAAAATCTCATTAACACTACGGTATGAAAAAGCCGACTGATAGCCAAGGCGTTTAGCTACCTCACAGATCGCCCACCAGTCATGCTGAGCTTCACCCGGTGCAGGCAATAAACCACGTTGGCGAGAAATTCTGCGTTCCGAGTTTGTCACTGTTCCATCTTTTTCACTCCAACCTGTCGCTGGCAATAGAACATCACCCATGGCCGTAGTATCAGTGTGGGCTTTACAGTCACTGACGATAACCAATTCACACTTTTCAAGCGCTCGCCTAACTTGTGCAGTATCTGGCAAACTCACCATAGGATTTGTGGACATAATCCAGATAACTTTAATTTTACCTTCTTCAACAGCTTGAAACATGTCAACCGCTTTCAAGCCATTTTCAGTCGCCATATTCGGTGCTTGCCAAAAACGCTGTACTAATTTTTGCGCTCCCGGTGTTGCAAAATCCATATGTGCAGCCAGTTGATTTGCTAAGCCACCCACTTCTCGGCCACCCATAGCATTAGGCTGGCCTGTTATAGAAAACGGTCCCGCACCTTCTTTACCGATTCGGCCAGTAGCAAGGTGGCAGTTAATAATCGCGTTGCACTTATCCACGCCAGATGAAGACTGATTCACACCTTGTGAATAAAAACTAATGGATTTATCTGTTGCAAGCCACAAGCGAGCAAGCTGCTCTAAGCTCTCTTCACTTACACCACAAAACTCAGCCGCTGAAGACAGGTCTGGAGTGACTTCTAGGGCTTTATCTAGAGTGCCTTGGAAACCATTGGTGTGTTCTGTAATAAAGTCTGTATCGAGAATATTTTCAGCAGCTGATCGTTGCAGCAAATAAGAGAACACAGCTGCATCCGTACCGGGTGTGATGGCTAAATGCAGATCGGCAATATCACACGTTGCTGTCTCACGAGGGTCAATCACCACCACTTTCATATTAGGGCGCTGCTTCTTAGCTTCAACAATACGCTGGAACAATATAGGGTGAGTCCAAGCAGCATTAGAGCCAATCATAATCAAAAGATCACACAGCTCTAAATCTTCATAATTACAGGGCACTGTATCGGAGCCAAACGCTCGCTTATAACCCACCACGGCTGACGCCATGCAAAGTCGAGAGTTGGTATCAACATTTGCCGTACCAATAAAGCCTTTCGCTAGCTTATTAGCGACATAATAATCTTCTGTAAGAATCTGCCCCGAAAGATAAAAAGCAAAAGCATCTGGGCCATGGTCTTTGACCACTTGAGATATTTTTTCACTGACCGAATCCAGTGCGGAGTCCCAGCTTACCTGCTTACCGTCTACGATAGGCGTTAGGAGCCTATCATCCGATTTGAGGGTACTGGCAAGACTACTGCCTTTTACACAAAGACGACCAAAGTTAGCAGGGTGATCTATATCACCCGAAACTGGCGGCACAGGTTCAGATTGAGAAGAAGGCACCGTTACCTTAACCCCACACCCTACACCACAATATGGGCAAGTCGTTTTTGTAGTTGTTGCTGACATGATTCTTCCTCAAACTATGTTCAAAAACAAAAAAAGCCCAATCGCTTTCAAAGAAAGCGATTGGGCTTCGTTGCCTTTTGGAATATCTATATGCTGTGTGTGCAAACCTTCGTCGGCTTGCTATGCATAATTTAATTATATACCAAGCAATAAACAAGCCAATAAAAACAGTTAAAACATATAAAAATAATCCTTATATATCAATATGTTAAAAAAACCAATGAGGCCTATTTTTCTCCATCTAACTCTAATGCACCAATAAGGCACAAAAAGAGCTTTGTGCCTTACCAAATCCACATATTAACTCTCTGCTATATAAACGTTTTCACCTTCTAATTTGGCTTGCCACGAAGGAATAGTCACATCGTCTTCTAAGCACTTACCAGATGAAAGAACAAAGTGTTGCTTATATAGAGGGCTAGCAACTGTCCATTCACCTTGAAGGTGCGCAACTAAACCACGAGATAAAACATTTGCTTTACCAAACGGGTCCCAATTACTAATCGCAAAGATCTGACTTTCCGCTTCAGGTACGTAGAAAAGCGCTACTTGCTGACCATTTACCATGGCAGCGACTCCAGCACCCTTAACAAGATCACTCTGCTTACACACTAATTTCCACTGCATTGTCATCTTATTTAACCCACCTTCGCTATCAAATTTTGCTTTTCTTCTTCTGTTGCTGGGCGTATCTGATCACGCTCTTCAACAAACACAACATTCTCATCTTCACCATCATAGTTAACAAACTGACGGAATGTTTTTAGTGCCTCTGGATCTTCAAGAGTTGTTTTCCACTCACACTGGAATGTATCAACAACATAATCCATAGCCGCATCCAACTCGCTACACATACCGAGTTTGTCTTCGATGACCACTTCTTGAAGGTATTCCAAACCACCTTCTAGGCCGTCCATCCATACAGAAGTACGCTGTAAACGATCGGCTGTTTTTGTGTAGAACATAAGGACACGGTCGATGTACTTGATCAAAGTTTCACGATCAAGGTCAGTAGCGAACAAGTCACCATGACGAGGCTTCATTCCACCGTTACCACACACATACAGGTTCCAACCACCTTCCGTTGCAATAACACCAATATCTTTACTTTGAGCCTCAGCACATTCACGAGTACAGCCAGAAACCGCAAACTTAATTTTATGAGGTGAACGTAACCCCTTATAACGGTTCTCAAGGTCGACAGCCATTGTCATACTGTCATCAACACCAAAGCGACACCATGTACTACCAACACAAGATTTAACGGTACGTAGTGATTTACCGTAGGCTTGACCCGTCTCAAAGCCAGCATTTACCAACTTTGTCCAAATTTCAGGAAGCTGGGGTAAGGTTGCACCAAATAAGTCGATACGCTGACCGCCCGTGATTTTAGTGTACAGCTTGTACTCTTTAGCAACTTCTCCCAGAACAATAAGTTTTTCTGGCGTTATTTCACCACCTGGAATACGAGGTACGATGGAGTAAGTTCCATCTTTTTGCATATTACCTAGGAAACGGTCATTGGTATCCTGCAAAACAATATGCTCTTTTTTCAATACATATTCGTTCCAAACAGATGCCAAAATCGAACCTACCGCTGGCTTACAAATCTCACAACCATGGCCTTTACCGTGCTTTTCTAACAGCTCAGCAAAGCTTTTAATTTCTTCAATTTTGATGATGTTGTACAAATCTTGACGAGTAAAAGCGAAATGTTCACAGATGTCTGTGCTCACTTCTACACCGAGTGACAATAATTCGTTATCAACAACATTTTTCAACAAGGCAGCACAACCACCACAGCCTGTAGCCGCTTTAGTAATGCCTTTCACATCACCAACGGACATAGCACCATTGGCTACGGCATCACTGATGTCTTGCTTAGTTACGTTGTGACAACTACAAATAGAGGCCGTTGCAGGTAATGCATCTGCACCCAATGCAGCAGGTGCCCCATCCATTGCAGGTAAGATCAAAGATTGCGGCTGTTCTGGAAGGTCCATCGCATTTAAGTAGTACTGCAGAAGCGTATCGTAGAAGCTGTTATCTCCAACTAAAACAGCACCTAGCAGCTTTTGACCGTCTTCTGAGACAACCATTTTACGGTAACTTTGTTGAATTTCATCTTGGTATACAAAGACTTTACAACCTTGAGATTTAGCGTGTGCATCGCCGATAGAACCTACATCACAGCCAAGAAGCTTCAGCTTAGTACTCATGTCAGCACCAGTGAATGAGATACTCTCATCGCCTAACAAGTGTCCTGCTGCTGCTTTCGCCATGGTATAACCCGGGGCAACCAAACCATAAATGCTGTTATTCCATAACGCACACTCACCTATCGCGTATACATTTTCATCGCTTGTCTGACAGTTATTGTTGATGGTAATACCACCACGCTCGCCCATTTCCAAACCAGACTGTTTTGCAAGAGCATCCTGTGGACGAATGCCTGCCGAGAATAAAATAAGGTCAGTTTCTAGGTGGGTGCCGTCAGCAAAGTTCATACGGTGGAACGAAGATTCACCATCCACAATTTCTTGTGTTGCAGTATCGGTATAAACCGTTACATCAAGACCTTCGATCATTTCTTTCAGTACGCTACCGCCTTTCTCATCAAGCTGCACAGGCATTAGACGTGGTGCGAACTCAACCACACTTGTTTCAAGGCCTAGATTTTTCAAGGCATTAGCTGCTTCTAAACCCAGTAAACCACCACCAACGACTGTACCTTTAGAGACTTGCTTTGCACAATCACGAATATCATCAAGGTCTTCTAATGTACGATACACAAATGTGTTATCACGCTTGTGACCTGGAATAGGAGGAACAAATGGATAAGAACCTGTTGCCAATACTAGCTTGTCATAAGAAACCGAATCACCGCTTTGCAAAAGAAGCTGCTTGTTATCGCGGTCGATTTCAGTCACTAGGCTGTTGGTAAAATATTGAACGCCATTATCATCGTATAAAGTACCGTCGGTCATTGCCAAGTCAGCAGCGCCTTTACCAGTAAAATATTCACTTAAATGAACTCGGTCATAAGCTAAGTGTGGCTCTTCGCCAAAAACGGTAATATGAAAATTCTCGTGGCCGCCCTTCTCAATAATTTGTTCTACAAAATGGTGGCCGACCATGCCATTACCCACAACAACAAGACGTGGTTTTTTGGTCGATAGAGGTGAATTAGCACTCATTTAGTTTCCCCTTGCTTTACTACGCAATATTCTCAAGCTTTATGCGACTTTAGAAAGACAATAAGCCTCACCAAAGACAAGCATATTGAGCATATCTGAGATATTGGTTTTATTTTGAATAAGCTGGAAATACCAGCTTCCATCGGCCACGTTGCCATATAGAATTGCGCCAACCAGTAAGCCGTCGTTGACTACCAGTTTGCGATAATGATTTGCTCCTACATCCTTGAAAAAGATGCATGAGTCTTCTTGAGTTGGTTCAATCCTTCCGACTGAAAAAAGATTTACACCAGAAACTTTTAATTTCGTTGGAGTTGGTTCAATAACGAAACGACCACCATTGCCGTTTAATTCGTTAATGAGTACTTTAATTTGATCCCATATTGGAGCAACTAAGCCAAATGTTTGCCCATCAAACTCACAGCACTCTCCCAAAGCATAAACGTCTTGGTGAGAGGTTTGCATCTTATCATCAACTAAAATAGCTTGCTGTACCTCTAGACCAGACACTTTTGCCAGTTCAACTTCAGGTACAATGCCCACTGCCATAACAACCAAGTTAGCATCTATTTTATCGCCACTTTTACAAATTGCATGGGTAACCACTCCGTTTTCGGACTGAATAAACTCTGTGGGCGAATCCTCTAGGCGGAATTCAATTCCCATTTGCTCCATGCGCTTTAATAAAAGGCTTGCAGATTCCTCATCCAGCTGCCGATTCAGCAACCATTCGGCAAGGTGGAAAACAGTCACTTTATGACCTTGTTTTACCAAGCCTACTGCTGCCTCTAAACCTAATAAACCACCACCAATCACACTGACCGATTGTTGGCCTGCAAGGTTTATCATTGCATCAACATCTTCCCATGTTCGAAACCCCATTACATTTGGGGCATCTGATCCGGGAATTGGCAACATTCTAGATCGAGAACCTGTGGCCATCACTAGCTTGTCATAGGAGACAATACGGCCACTTTCCAGACGAATACATTTCGCTTCTATATCTATATTGACGGCGCCATCACCGGAGATAATGTTCACGCCTTCATCTTGCATTTTGCTTGTATCAACTAAGGCCATTTCATCATTGGTGATGTTTTGAGCCAATAGCGACGACAACATGATGCGATTATAACCTACCTGAGCCTCTTCTCCGATCAAGGTTACAGAATAACGAGCATTTCCCTCCTGTATTAGGTCATGGGCAAGCTTACTGCCTGCCATGCCTGCACCAATAATAACAAGGTGTTCGCTGTCAGAAGGAAAACTATTAAGCACTCGCCTTCTCACCCTTATCAGATGCCTTAGCGTCTTTACCAGCAGCAATAGGCTCTACTTTACGCTGTTTCTCATACAAGAAGGTCAATACTTGAGCACGATAATCAACGTATTTAGGGTCACTTGCTAAAGCTAGACGGTCGCGAGGACGCTCCAGATCAACATGAAGGATTTCACCTACTGTCGCTGCTGGACCATTTGTCATCATCACAATTCGATCTGATAGCAGTACGGCTTCATCAACATCATGGGTGATCATAATGACCGTGTTATTTAGATCTTTTTGAATTTCCATCAAAGAGTCTTGCAGGTGCGCTCGTGTCAAAGCATCCAAGGCACCAAAAGGCTCATCCATTAATAGAACACTTGGTTCCATTGCCAATGCTCGAGCAATACCCACACGCTGTTTCATACCACCAGATATTTCATCTGGGCGCTTATCTGCTGCATGTGTCATATGCACCAACTCTAAGTTATGCATTATCCAATCATGCATTTCTTTTTTCGATTTAGTCTTATTAAAAACCTGCTTAACTGCAAGCTCTACATTCTGGTAAGAGGTCAACCAAGGCAATAGTGAATGGTTTTGAAAAACAACCGCTCGCTCAGGACCTGGACCTTGTATTTCTTTTCCATCTAACAGCACTCCACCTTCCGTTGCATCATATAAGCCAGCAACAATATTCAATACGGTGGATTTACCACAACCAGAGTGACCAATCAAAGAAACAAATTCACCCTTGTTAATCTTTAAACTCACATCATTCAGAGCGCGAAATGGCCCTTTTGGAGTAGGAAAATCAATAGAAACTTTACTAATATTAAGATGCGTTTGCATGCCGCTCTCCCTTAACGTAATACTTGTGTTTTATCCCAAGAGACAAAACGTTGAATAGTCAGCATGACTCTGTCTAATAGAAAACCGATAAAACCGATCATCAAGACTGCAACCATGATTCGCCCTAAAGAGTTAGAGCTACCATTTTGGAACTCATCCCATACAAATTTCCCTAAACCTGGGTTTTGCGCCAACATTTCTGCCGCAATCAATACCATCCAAGCGATACCAAGAGAAAGTCTCAAACCTGTAAACATAAGAGGAATAGCAGACGGGATAACAATTTTAATAACGTGTGTCATCCAATTAAGACGCAACACTTTAGAAACATTTAACAAATCTTTTTCGACAGCAGCCACACCAACAGCAGTGTTAATTAACGTGGGCCACATACAACACAAGGTCACGGTGAACATAGAAGTTAAAAAGGACTTTGAGAACATAGGGTCAGCAGACACGTAAGTCGCACTTACCACCATGGTAACCAAAGGCAACCATGCAAGAGGAGATACTGGCTTAAACACCTGAATAATTGGGTTAAGCGCACTGTACACAGAACCATTCAGGCCTATTAAGATACCTATTGGAATAGCTAATACGCTAGCCAAAATAAAACCAGCCAATACTGTGTATAAGCTAGTAAAAATTTGATCAAAAAACGTCGGTTTACCTGTATAGCTTCTTATTTTACCTACATAGCTTGGGTCTTTGGCTTGACGTGCTTCTATTCGTTTATATTGGCGCTCATAGAATTTATCTTCTTTTAAACGCTCATCTTGGTGCTCTTGAACCAGCCCATTCCATTGTTGGTAGACAATAGTTGGCCCTGGAAACACACCCAATGAAGTATTAACTCGGCTCGCACCGACTTGCCATAACAAAATAAAAACAACAATACCGAAAAGAGGAAACAAAAGACTCTTAATAGAAAAGTTTTCGATTCTATCTTTCAAAGACGCCATAAATAGGCTTGGTATATTCATATATCAATTCTCACTACTCAATAAAATAAGGCTATATATCATTAATAATAAGGTGGCCATTATGTGGCCACCTTATACATACCTTACTTAAATTTGGTCATCGCCTTTCAGACCAATTTTAAAGCTTTTCAGGTAATCATTCGGACGCTTACCGTCATAAGTAACGCCATCAATGAAGTCACTTGTTGCAGGTTTAAATCCATCTTCTGTGTCGAAGTTAGGGAATTCAGACGCATCCATCAAACCTTCTTCGATTAGAGATTGTGCTGCTTGAGCATAGATATCTGGGCGGTAAACCTTCTTCGCAGTTTCCATGAACCACTCATCAGATTTAGGCTCAGCAATTTGTCCCCAACGACGCATTTGAGTTAGGTACCAAATGGCATCACTGTAGTATGGGTAAGTTGCGTTGTAGCGGAAGAATACGTTGAAATCAGGAATCTCACGCTTATCACCTTTCTCATACTCAAAAGTACCCGTCATACTGTTAGCAATTACGTCGTAATCGGCACCAACATATTGACTTTTAGCAAGGATCTTAACGGCTTCAGGACGGTTAGCATTGTTATTCTCATCCAACCATTTTGCAGCACGAATCATAGCTTTAACGACACGAATGTGTGTATTCGGGTATTTTTCAGCCCATGACTTACTCACACCAAATACTTTCTCTGGGTTGTTTTTCCAGATTTCATAATCGGTAATAACTGGAACACCAATGCCTTTAAATACAGCTTGCTGGTTCCAAGGTTCACCTACACAGTAGCCATGGATAGTACCGGCTTCCATAGTGGCAGGCATTTGTGGTGGAGGTGTTACAGAAAGCAATGCATCTGCATCAATTTGCCCACTTGTATCACCTTTAGCAGGAGCGTAATAACCTGGGTGGATGCCACCAGCTGCTAACCAGTAACGTAACTCGTAGTTGTGTGTAGAAACTGGGAATACCATACCCATTTTGAATGGCTTACCTTCCGCTTTAAGCTCATCAACAACAGGCTTCAATGAAGAGGCACTAATTGGGTGAACAGGCTTGCCGTCAGCACCGTTTGGAATGTGCTTTTTCATTTTCGCCCAGATGTCATTTGAAACAGTAATACCGTTACCGTTCAAGTCCATGCTGAAAGCTGTAATGATGTCAGCTTTAGTACCGTAACCGATCGTTGCACCAATAGGCTGACCAGCCAACATGTGCGCACCATCAAGTTGACCATCAATCACTCGGTCTAAAAGAACCTTCCAGTTTGCTTGCGCTTCAATTGAAACGTACAAGCCTTCATCTTCAAAATAACCGTTCTCGTATGCAATCGCCAATGGCGCCATATCAGTCAGTTTAATGAAACCAAACTTCAACTCTTCTTTTTCTGGGTAACCCAACTCAGCATGGGAGATACCAGACAAAAATGCAGAACCTACCAATAAAGAAACACCAACTTTCCTTGTCGATAACGCTAATTCCGATAGTGAAAACACTGATTTCAAAGACCTATACATAGTTACGCTCCGCTTAAGATAAATACAACAAAAACAAAAAAGGCGCATACAGATCACAAATTAATGTGTCTGTAGGCGCCTTTGCCATTTCTAAGTAACTCTTCATCAAGTTACCAAATAATGAGTTCGAATAAGTTGGCGTCATTGCCAACCTTTCTAAAATGTATTCATCTATTTGAAAGCATTTACCATGCCAAAAACTACAAACCATTGTTAAACATAGCTTTTGCCATACAAAAAGAACAAAAAGTGATATTTAACTTACTTTTTGTGCACAAAGATAGTCATCTTGCACCACTAGAGCACACAAAACGACTATCGAAATCCCTTAAGTATTCCATCCGAGTGCAAACACACATTCCCACAAGCGACATCAGCCAACCACTTCTCCTCTCTATTGGCATTCAAACGCCAGCTATCATCTTGATCCGAAGGTAAGCCGAGTGCTTTATAGTACAAATCTTCTCTATAGACCTGTTCAGCAACTGAATTCAATGAATCAACCTGACTCAATTGTTGCCAACGAAACATTTGCCCCATTATCCATAGAGCATAACTAGGCAATGGCTTATTAATCTCGCCGCCAGAAAAGCGCTGATATGCTTCCATTGGCCAATCAAACAACCCCTTAGGCTTAATGACACTAAAGCCATAAATAAGCTGTTCAACAGTACAATTTAAATAATCAGGGTGGCTTAAAATGCTCAGCAACTCCTTCTGGTTCGCTTCATCATCAACCCAAACACACGCTTTCTCTAGCGCCCTAATAATAGCGAGGTGAGATGACTCATTGCTCTCAGCCCATTTTGAGTTAACGCCGAAGACCTTCTCGGGAGTGCTTCCCCAAATCTCATAACCCGTTACGAGCATATGGCCAACACCCTGCTCTACAGCAAGACTATTCCAAGGCTCACCAACACAATAACCGTCGATATCCCCCTCTTTTAGTGCATCTACCATCTTTACAGGCGGGACAACCACTATTTGCACATCTCGGTCTGAATCAATACCAGCCTGACTAAACCAGTCTCGCAATTGGTAATTATGAGATGAATATGGGTAAACGATAGCAAAACGTAAAGGTGTCGTTTTACCTTGGCGAGCGTCAATAAACCTTTTTAGAGCAACGCCTGTGCGAATATCAACTGATGACTCTGCATACTTCTCCAGCTCCTTATACAAAGCATTGCCAATGGTTATACCGTTACCATTATGACTAACAGTAAAGCTTGTTTGCATTGGCATTTTCAAGGTGCCAACTCCCAAACTTGCTGCAATTGGCATAGAAGCAAGCATGTGAGCACCATCTAATAAATTAAAAGCCACCTTATCCCTAATACTCGCCCATGAAGCCTCTTTGGAGAGCACAACATCAATGCCCTCATTCTTAAAAAAGCCTTTTTCTTGGGCAATAACAAAAGGGGCGCAATCAATAAGTGGGATAAAACCAATACGCACGGATGCAGAACTTAAAGAACCTGGAGTAACTAAGCTCATTTTGGATCCCCCATCAATTCCATCACGGATATGATGTTTCTAGCCACATCCGTCATTCTTTGACTACGATCCATAGCAAGCTTCCTTAGTGCTTGATAGGCAGCAGGCTCATCACATTTTTGATGCTTCATTATCAAACCTTTGGCTTTATCTATTAATTTTCTATCTTCTAATTGTGTTTTTACGGATTCTAATTCAGAGCGAAGGGCGTGGAACTCTCTAAAACGTGCAATAGCAACTTGCATAATCGCTTTGACGCTGCTGCTATTCACCCCATCAACCACATAAGCACTCACACCCGCTCTAATAGCGGCTTCAACATGCCTAGAGTCATCTTCTTCAGCAAACATCACAATAGGACGGGGATTATCTTGCGTAAGCCTAGACATATTCTCTAATACGTCGCGATCTGGCGACTCAATATCAATAATGACCATGTCAGGCTGAAACTGATTAACTGCTTCCGTTAAATATTTTGCATTCTCCAACTTTCTAATAACTCGATAACCACTATCTTTCATAGCCTGTTCAACAATGGCCGCTCGTGCAGGCTCATCATCTACAAGCATGACGGTTAATTCTTTAACTGGGGGAGGAGACATAGAACATTCCCTAAAAGCATAAATAAGTACGTAACTACTACAACGAGCATTCAAAACGCATCATTTTAGAGCGCAATAAAAATATATTATCAAATGCAGAGAACAATGCGTAACAATCTTTCACAAAAGATTAAAGAGCAAAACATCATTAGCTGAGTGGATAAGTTTGCTCTTAGCTATACGCTATCAAGACTAATCGGGGAAGTAAGATTGCGCCAACAGCGCAAGAGACAATCTATCTTTGGTATGAGTTTTTTTAAAAATCGAGGTCATATGCGCTTTGACTGTTCGTTCAGTAATATCCATATCAATAGCGATTTGTTTATTAGAAAAGCCTTTGGCAATAAGACGTGCAACATCCAACTCACGCTCAGATAAATCTTGAAGCTGATTATCTTCTGGCTTCTCATCAAAAACAGCGTTTGCAGATGACTGGGATATAAGTTGTTGAATAAATGCTTTCCCGCCCCAGATCTCACCAGAATTAACAACAGATAAAACCAAGCCAAGCTGCTCTTCGCCAATGTAAGGAGCACATTGTCCATTAACACCTACAGCAAACAACCTAAGTGCTGAACTCTGATCTAACTGGTATGGGAATACAATAATTTTTAAGTTCGAGTATTTAGAACGTAAAGCAATGACTTCTTCGACCTGCTGAGAAAAGTTTTTTTCTGGCAGATAAATAAAACAATACTGAAAAACGGAGTTTTCAAGCGTTTCTAGTAGTGCAGGATAGCTATTCACTCGAACTAAAGACGACTCTTCACTACTCACTTGGCTCCAATGTTTCCATACAGCATCATCAGTGTTCCAGCACAAAATTTTCAAACCAGTCTCGCCTTTTCAAATACTACAATTAAATTATCAAAGAAAACCTTAGGCCAAGAAGTACATCACAAAGACAAAATGTAACAAAGAGCCTAACTGTTAACATTTGTTATCATAACTATTTATAACTACCTTTCTCGCAAGGCATTATTCTTCGCTTTCAGAATAGGCTTAAGCATATAATCTAACAAAGTTTTTTTACCGGTAAGAATATCTACGGTCGCCTGCATACCAGGAATGATTGATAGTTTCGCATCTTCAGGGCCCAAATAGTTTTTGTCCGTTCTTACCCTTACGAGATAAAAGCTATTACCCTCCTCATCAAGAATAGTATCGGCACTAATATTCTCAACATTGCCTCGTAAGCCGCCAAATATTGCAAAGTCATAAGCCGACAATTTTACTACTGCATTAAACCCAGGCTGAATAAAGCCAATATTTTCTGGTCGAACTTTTGCTTCAATCAACAATGAATCTTCGATAGGGACAATTTCCATCATATTCACACCAGGTTTAATAACGCCACCCACGGTATTTGTTTGGATTTGTTTTACTATCCCTTTTACTGGAGAACGAACTTGTGTCCGAGAAACCTTATCCTCTAAAGACACCGTGGCTTCTTTCAATTGGTCTAACTTACTTCGCACATTAGTCAGCTCTTCCTGAGCCTCGGTACGGAAAGTCGCCTCACTTTCAGCCAGTTTACCTTCCACTTCACGTAATGCAGAACGAGCTCTAGGAATTGCCAACTCAGTAGCACTCAAGTCGCCTTTTAGCTGATTCACTTCTCGCTCTAACTGAAGCATTTCTACTTTAGATACCGCCCCTTGCTGGAAAGCAGGTCGTGTTAAATCAAGCTCTTCTTTTGAAAAGCCGTAACTCTGCCTTAAGTTTTCCAACTTGGCTTGCAGCTCAACAATCTCTTGTTTCTTTTGCTCAATTTGCTGCTGAAAACTCACCTGAGTTGCACGCAAGGATTCCACCCTGTTCTTATAGAGATCTAACTCACGATTAATAACTAAGGGATAATCCTTCACCTCATCGGTATCGAATTTAGGCGCTTCACCATAAGACTCTGCCTGTAAACGGATCGCTCTAACTTGCAAGTTAATATACTCTGCCTGCTGTTCACGCAACGAAGATAAGGCTTCAGTATTTTCGATCGTCATTAGGATTTGGCCTTTATCGACCACCTGACCTACTTGAGCATTAATTTCCTTAAGTATCCCCCCCTCGAGGTTTTGAATTTGTTGCACTTGACTCGATGGGATAACTTTACCGTCGCCGACAGTAACTTCATCTAAAGAGGTATAATTTGCCCACACTAAAGCGGTAGCGACAAAAATAAAAATAACCCAAAGTATGATACGCCCACCTCTCGGTGTTTTAAGCATAAGCGCGGCATTTCGATCGGTTAAATAATCCAAGTCGGTTTGGGAAATCTGGCTATTACTGCTCATAATTAACTAACCTTCAACTTACCTTGACGAAGTGCTTCATGTACTTGAGCTTTTGGTCCGTCAGCTATCAAGCGCCCATTATCCATTACGATAATACGATCAACCATGTCCAACATGGATGCTTTATGAGTAATCAGTATTAAGGTTTTATCTTCTACACAGTTCATAAGACGACGTTTCATACGAGTCTCAGTGGTATTGTCCATTGACGCTGTAGGCTCATCCAAAATAAGAATCGGCGGATCAAACAGTAGAGCCCTAGCAATAGCAATACTTTGCCTTTGGCCACCTGAAAGTAACGCACCACGTTCGCCCACTGAACTATCTAAACCGCTCGGTTTACGGTTAGCAAATTCAGAAACTCCTGAAAGCTCAGCCGCACGAATGATCGCCTCATCTTCCATGTAAGGAACGCCCATTACTATATTGTCTTTTATTGAGCCATAACAAAGGTTCACATCTTGAGACACAGAACCTATGTTACGCCTTAAGTCAGTTGGGTTAACTTGACGAATATCCACCCCATCAATACGAATAGCGCCACTAGCAGGGGTGTATAAGCCAGTCATTAGCTTACCTAAAGTCGACTTACCTGAACCTATACGGCCGATAATGGCCACCTTCTCACCCTGTTTGATATTAATATTTATATCACTAATTGCAGACTGCTCTTGCTCAGGGTATGCAAAGTTGATCGAATCGAACTGAAAGTTTCCTTTAAATGCTGGGCGGTGAACAAATTTAACATCGTCAGGGTTTTCTACAGGAGAGGCCATGATTTCATTAAGTGAAGCGAATGAAGACTTAGCTTGGTTATAGCGTGTCGCTAAGCTTGCTACTTGAGCCATAGGGCCAAGAGCACGCCCAGTAAGCATAACCGTTGCAATCAAGGCCCCCATACTCATTAAACCTTCTGATATTTGATAAACCCCCACTACGACAATGACAACAGTAGTTAACTGTTGAGCCACCATAGCAAAAGCAGAACATGACTGAGATAGCTGGCGAGTTTTCACCCCCCAATCAGCAATGTTTCCGACTGCATTTTCCCATTGTGTCTGAAATACACCTTCTGCATTGTTTAGTTTAACGCTTTCAGCGTTGTAGAGACTTTCAATCAGTACAGCATTCTTTTGAGAAGCCGTTTTCTGACCTTCCTCTATCGATTTGCGCAAGGGTATTTGAATAATCAGGCTATACATAATAATCAAGCCGACAGTCACTAAAGGAATGTAACCAACAGGCCCGCCAATCATCCAAATCACAGCAATGATCAAAAACATAAAGGGGATATCGACAAGAGTCGTGACCGACGCTGACGTTATAAAATCTCGAATACTCTCAAACTCTTGGAGGTTTTTCGCAAAAGCCCCTATCGATTGAGGTCTGGAAGCCATAGTAATATTATTTACTTTCGAAAAAATGGCTGCAGAAATAAGAATATCTGATTTTTTTCCTGCTATATCAATAAAGTAAGACCTCAGAGTTCTCAGCAAGAAATCAAATAAATAAACGACTGACGCCCCTATTGCCAACACCCATAAGGTATCAAAAGCATTATTAGGCACGACCCTGTCATAAACGTTCATCACGAATAAAGGACTGGCGACTGCAAAGATATTTATAATTAATGAGGCGATAAAAACGTCACGATAAATACGCCACGATTGCGAAATAGTTCCCCAGAACCAATGACCTTTTTTCGCTTTCTCATGGTGCTTTTCAGAACGCTTATCAAAACGGTAGACAGGTCTAACAAAGAAACAATAGCCAGTATAGGACTCAGATAACTCATCAAGAGATAAGGTGACTTCACCCTCACCAGACTCAGAGCGTAAAATTTTCGCAATATTTTTTTTACGATCTACCTCAACTAATACGCAAGCTTGCTTGTCTTTAAGCAACAATACAGCAGGCAAGATCATATCTGGAATTTTATTAAACGATCTTTTAACAAAACGAGTGTTAATGCCAATACGCTTTGCCGCACGACTGAAAAGCTCAGGGGTCATGCCTTGCTCGTTAATAGGCAAGCCTGACGCCACACCATCCGCACTATAAGGATTGTGGAAAATTTTACTTAATAGCACTAAACAATCTAAAAGTGGGTTGGGGTATTCCAAATGGATAGTTTCTGTATCCCACTCCTGTTGTTCCGATACATCTTGCTCTTTAGAAACATCTTGCTCTTTAGAAACACCTTGCTCTTTAGAAACACCTTGCTCTTTAGAAACACCTTGTTCTTGCGCTCCTGCTTGCTGTTTAGGCGCGACTTTCTCTTTTGACGCATCACTGGCCAATGCGTCGGGTGCTTTAGCCTTAGCAGCTACCTTTTCTTTTGAGGGGTCAGCTTTGATGGGAGAGCGAGAATCCTGTTTCTGTTGCTTAGAGTCAGACATACTCTATATTTCTCCTAAACTAAAATTTTTCTCAATCAATGTAATAATGCCTCTAGATCAAGACCTTATTTATTTAGTACCATGGAATTAATAAGCCTGTTCGATACTATTCCACGCATAAAAGGAAATCAACATGTTATACGCAAAAGTAAACGGGGAAGGAAAGATACTAGATGTCGCAACAGAGCAATCTGACGACTACAAGTTACTAGTTGCCCCTGACGAACCCGCTGTTGCAGCTATTCTAGAAAAGAAATTTGCGTCGACAACCGCAGACACGCAGGAAATGCTATCGAATTCAGACTCTGACATGCTTCGTATCATAGAAGACCTTATCGATCTTCTTACTGAAAAACGTTTGATCCGTTTCACTGAACTTCCTATACCTGCGCAGAAAAAGCTTCTTAGTAGAAAATGGGTACGTAATGTTCATAGCGGCTTCGATGACACACTAATTTCAGACGATGAAGATATTGATGGTGACTCTTTAATCTAATTTACATGCCCATATTTTATTTAATCATCTGTGTATAAGAGTCACCGCTAACCACTACATTAAAGTCCTTTAAGAGGGCTTTAATTACATTTCTTCTGCTCGCCCGATACAGTACCCCTGCCCACCCACAACATCAAAACTCGCTAGGGCTTTAAGTTGAGCGGGCTTCTCAATGCCCGTTGCAATTACTTCAATATTCAAACTATTAAAGACTTTACATAGCGTATGCATAAAGAAGGCTTCAGATTCTTTACCAGCAGCCATGCGTGTATAGGACGAATCAATCTTCACATAATCTGGCATGAGTACCTGTAAATATTGGAAAGCAGATATTTGCTTGCCCACATTATCGATACCAAAAGCTATTTGATGGGACTTAAGCAGATCAACCAAAACTTTTGTTTGATCCTCTTCTGCTAGAACACCTTGCTCAGACATCTCAAACATGAGCTTACTTTTTACATCGCTCGTAAGCCCATTTAAAACTCCACCTAACCAATCAATAAAATCAGGTTTAGCAAATGAGGAAGCAGATAAATTCACCGTAAGTGGCGCAGATTGATGCTTAGACTTGAGCCAATCTATCACCCTCTCGATAATCACTTGATCTAATTGACTAATTAAATCAAATTGACCAGCTAAGCCGATAAAGTGGCCTGCATGGTACTGTTTATCCCCATGAGCTAGCCCAATAAAAACTTCTTCATGCAGAACAGACTCACCACCATCAATCAAAGACGCTACTTTCTGTTTTTTGAGATAAAAAGAACGACGCTCTATGGCCTGCTCGAGAATTCCTTTCCAATCTGTCCGGCTAATAGCCACACTACGCCCAACAGCCTGCAGGTCAATAATATTGGTTGAGTTCTCACCTTGACGCTTAGCCTCCCGTAAAGCCTCATCAGCTTGTGACATCGCATTTGAGCGCTCAACACCTGCATCAATAATAACCGCTCCAATATTAGCCACTGCAGACGAATAGCTAATACTTGCCGTATGCAGCTCTAGAAGCTCCTTCATTATTTCAGACAATACCAATTCAAACTGGTTACGCCCAAAGTTTGGAATAAGAACAACGAAGTCCGCACCCGACAACCGAGCCAAGATAGCAAAAGAAGAAATAGCGGATATTTTTTTAGATAAGATTTCAGCTGCGGACTGGATAAACATATCCGCTGATTCATAGCCTCTTTCGTTGTTTAGCTTTGCTAAGTCTGCAAGACTAATCAGCGCCAATGCATCTTGCCCGCGTTCTGGCTCAGCAAAATGAGACTTCATTTGACTCTCGAAGAAATTACGATTGCCTAAGCCACTAACAGAATCCCTAAAAGCTTTCTGCTGTAGCCATTCCGCTGTCTGCACTTCTGATGCAAACTCTTTTTCAAGTTTCTCTGCCATGCGATTCATAGACAGAACAACCGATCGTAACTCCCGGGTCTTCGGTATGTTCGTCATTTTTATAAAGCGTCTTTGCTGAATGGCTTCTGCCTGCTTTTCTAACTCGGATAAGGGCTTAAACAAATAGCGAAGGGCAATACTACCTAAAACAAGCGTGATAGCTCCAATAGCAAAAAACCAGATAAGGAGATCTCGTGTCGCCAACCACAACTGATTGTACCCGTATCCTGCACTACCAGTTATATACACCTGACCAAGCTCACTCCAGCCGTTAGAGATAATGGCTTTAGCAACAGGCACATCAAAATCAATAAGGTCAACAAACCAAGATGGCACCCCTACAATATGAGTCTTATTACTACGGACAATATCAGACTCCGTATTGTAGACATGCACTTTGACTTCAGAAAAATAACCGCTATCAAAAACAGCATTAATGCTGCTCTCAACAGACGCATAATCTTCCAAAGCCATAAAATCAGAAACAGACATACTTAATGATGTCGCTGAATCTTGAGTGGTCGATTCTAACTGCCCAATCAAATACCCTTTCGTAGTATTAAAATTGATTGCCATAACAACCGCTAGCATCAATGAAAAGATAGCTATAATTGTCAACATCAACTGGCGAAACAGTGTCATCTACATTCTCCTAATTGGTAACCGTATTTAAACGGTTATTCAAATCTGTCCATAAGCTCAATCTTGATGAGCCTCCGACTAACACACCACGCCCTTTTTCTTTCGACAACCACAAATTCTCAGCATTGAAAGAGTAAATAGGCAACAAGTCTCTACGCTTGGACGTAGGCTTCAGTTCTTTATCAAGGTTATCCAAAACAACAGGGATAGAAGTGGGTTTATGATAGTAGGCAACAACCATATGGTGCTGGTTTAAACTTAATGCTTTAACATACACTAAACGCAACTTTTCATCTGGAACGCCCAACTCTCTTAAAGTGAAATACTTAGCAATGGTATAGTCTTCACAATCACCCGCTTGCATTCCTAAGAATTCAATAGGGGTCGCCCAATAATCCTCTTTCCCCCACAAATCGATGTCGTTCACAAATTCCATCTGATTAAAAAAATCATTAACAGCTTTCAACTTCTGCGCGACCGTAAAAGACTGAGACTCATTAATAAGCTGACGCCAAGCTAAAACACGCTGTTCCGCACTCCCACCATAAACTGTACCTGCCTGTTTTGCCAATTGTTGATATTTACTTGAAATATTCGCAGAAAGATACACAGGCAAAACTAACAGCATAAAAAGCATACAAACCAAAAGCCTGTATGCTTTTACAAAACCAAAAGATGAAAGCAGCCAACTTTTCATCTACTAGTTACTTACCAGTAACCATTTTACTATTAAACTCTGCAAGTTGCTGAGCCGTTGCTTTAGGCTGATGTTTAACCTTCCACGACTCGTACGGCTCACCATAAACAAACTCTCGAGCCTTATCATATGATACATCCACATTCCGCTCTTGAGCCTCTGCCACATACCATTTACTCAAACAGTTACGACAAAAGCCTGCTAGATTCATCAAATCAATGTTCTGCACATTTTTATTTTCATCTAAATGTTTAAGCAAACGACGAAAAACAGCCGCTTCTATCTCAGTTTGATTATCCATATAACCCTCTAAATCATTTGTTATTTAAGACAAAAGTTAGGAATGCTTATGCGCTGCCGGCTGTTTTCGCCATTGCCAGCTTTGCGATTTACTCATAAATACACGTAACGCTTCCATATCCTCGCCTGCAATTTTCTCTATAGCATAAGCACAAGCTTCTAATGTTGATAAGGATTGAGCATCCGGTGATTTTCGAATGACATAATTACCTGCAGGAGCAGAAGTAAACTCAATGGACTTAAATAATTGTAGACTAGGCTCTGTAATATACATTTTCTTTGCCTTCCGCCATGTAGCATCTAGCAATACAACCCCTTTCATCTGCTTCAATTCGGATTCCTTTACGGTCTCGATTGGTGTAGATCTATCGCAAGGAAACACCAAATACCAATAGCCTTTATCTAAGCTGTTTAGAGTACTCCTAACGCTACTCGTGTCTTTTATTGAAATACACTTTACTTGCGGTAAAGCTAAACGCAATAGAGAAACTGTGTTTTTTGCATTTTTAGCCTCTCTCTCATCTTGCAAAATAATTATGTCTAACTTTGTCGCCAGATCTGGCAGCCACTTACACACACACTGGCTCACCAAAAAATCACATCGTGAGCATTTTTGCCTTTTACAATGATGTATATCTTCAGGCATCACTACGCCAGCTTATTTAGATACGCTTTTACAACATTATCCCAACCGTAATTTAAAGCCTCAACTGTCAATGCATGACCAATGGACACTTCAGCGATGCGTCCAGATTCACATAATGCTTGTACATTATCCAAATCTAAATCATGACCAGCATTAACTTCTAAGCCAGCATCCAATGCGGCTTGTGCCGCTTCCTGATATTGGTTGAGCACGTCAGTCGAACCTTCTTTACCATATGAATTCGCGTAAGCCTCCGTATAAAGTTCAACACGGTCTGCTCCAACTTCTTTCGCTATAGCCATATTTTCAGCCACAGGATCCATAAACAGAACAACACGAATTCCTTTCTCTTTAAGTTTTGCTATAACAGGCCTTAGGGCATCTTGATCTCTTGCAACATTCCAGCCGTGGTCGGATGTAAGTTGATTAGGGTCATCTGGCACCAATGTGCATTGATGAGGCTCAACCTCTAAAACGACTGAAAGAAATTGAGCATCTGGAAAGCCTTCTATATTCAATTCAGCTTCTGGGTATCGCTTCATCAATTCTTTTAGATCATAAGCGTCCTGATAAGTTGCATGCCTTTGATCAGGTCTTGGATGAATCGTGATTCCAAACGCACCCAACTTCAATGTTCGCTCAGCCATATCGACTAAGTTTGGGTAATCTCTACCCCGTGAGTTTCTCAACAAGCCAATCTTATTTAGGTTCACACTTAAATGTGTCATTATTTTCTTACTCAATTCAATTATTTATCTGCATTATAAAGTAACTCTATCAGCAGCAAAACAACAAAGAACTCTGCGAGCCTGCAACTATTAAAGACCTTATGATAAACTTCATTCTGCCCCAAGGAGTCAGCAATGCAATACGAACCGTTCGAAACCATCTATCAACGTGCCGTTATACGCCATGGCGGAATACAGCAACTAGAAGCAACTCTTATAAAGCCTCTCACTAAAGAAAAGCTCCTCCAACATAAAGATGACAGATGGCTAGCGGCTTTTTCTCAAAAAATATTTCAATCCGGTATTAGCTGGCAAGTGGTACGTAATAAATGGCCTGCCTTCGAGGAAGTATTCTTTAATTTTGATATAGAGAAAATGTTACTCCTTCCTGATGAAGTATGGGAGAAAAAAGCTCAAGACCCTCGTATCATTCGACATTTTGGCAAAGTTCTGACCATAAAAGAAAACGCTTTCATGATTCATAACCGCCAAAAAAATCACTCTTCTTTTAGTCAATTCATCGCTGACTGGCCTGTTAATGATATTGTGAACTTATGGGCTTACCTAAAAAAGAGTGGAGCTCGCTTAGGCGGTAATACTGGCCCCTATACATTACGAGTTATGGGAAAAGACACATTTCTATTAACTAAAGATGTTGAAAGGTATTTACGCCAGCATGGAATAATAACCACAGGAAAAAACACTTTATCTGCATTAAACTGTGCCCAAGACGCCTTCAATCACTGGCATAAAGAAAGTGGACGGTCCTTAACTGAAATCAGCCAATGCATTGCATTTAGCGTCAACTAATCTTAAAAACATATTTACTTGGAGAAACCATGGCCGATCTTCGCATCGACATCATTGCAGACGTAACCTGCCCTTGGAGTTACCTAGGATACACTCGTTTAAAACAAGCCATCGATCAGCTAGGTGATGACTATCGCATCGACATACGCTGGCAACCCTTTGAATTGCATCCTGAGGTTTCCCCTACTGGAGAAGACAGAGAAACCTATTTAGCTAAAAAATTTGGCAGCCCTGAGAAACTGAATGAAGCGACTCATGCATTACAACAAGTTGGTATCGAAGCTGGAATAGAGTTTAACTTTTCAGAAAAAGACCGTATTCCAAACACAAGGTTAGCGCACCAATTTATTTTAGCGGCAACCAAATCAAGTTTAGCCACACCATTTTCAACAGCGCTTTATCGCGCCTACTTTACTGATGGCAAAGATATTGGTTCAAACAGTATTCTTACAGAAGTGGCGTTGAGTATTGGGATGAAGGAAACAGATATTGAATATGCTCAGACCGAGAAAGCAAAATCTATTGTGGAAAAAAAATTAGAACGTTTGCATCAATTGGATATTAAGTCTGCACCAACTTATGTAATCAACGACAAATATATGGTTCACGGTGCCCATGATCCGGAATCTTTTCTAAAAGTTCTTACAGACATTGCTACAAAAGACAGTCCAAAGTAGTAATTCTCTCACTGCAATCTATTCTATAAAAAAATCTTTTTTCAAGAAAACAGATATGGAAGCAACTCCATATCTGTTTTCTTATATCGCGTAAATCATCTTTTTAAACTTACTAATAAAATAATAAGAGATAAACTATTGATAATCATTCCTATTGATAATAGAATCAAAAAATCGGAACATTAGCGCGAGTGATTTTCATTTATGTACATATGCATATGTAATCAGGTATCAGATAAAGACATTAAAGCTTCAATCCAAGAAGGCCTGACTTCCATGCGTGAACTATACAAAGAACACAGCATAGGAAGCCAGTGCGGAAAATGCTGTCAGTGCACTAAAAAACTACTAAATAGTGAACTAATTAAAATTGCAGAAGTTCAAGTTCAAGTGGCTTAATGCATTCACCCTCAACAAATTACATATTTGATTGTAAATAATTCTCCAATCCTGAGCTCTTAATTAAGTGCTGCTGTGTTTCAAGCCAATCAATTTGCTCTTCTTGCTCTTCTAAGATTTTCTCAAGCGCATCTCGACTCATAAAATCTTTTTTCTGTTCACACAAATCAATTGCTGCTTTTAGAGCAGGCAAAGTGTCCAATTCAAATTCCAGATTAGCAGAGATCATCTCTTCACTTGTCTCACCGATGCGCAAACGACCTAAGTCCTGCAGGTTTGGCAAGCCTTCTAAAAATAGCACTCGCTCAATTAGCCTGTCGGCATTTTTCATTTTCTGAATCGATGTTTTGTAATCCGCTTTATCTAAAGCTTCAAAGCCAAAATCTTTAAACATGCGTGCATGTAAAAAATACTGGTTAATACCAACAAGTTCATTTGCCAATACTTTATTTAAGCTAGCAACTACTTCAAGATCACCTTTCATCATAGCCTCCTAATTAGTTAGCCATTTGAGATTGATGGTAATTCTGAATACCAATTTTTTCGATCAAGCCAAGCTGCTTCTCTAACCAATAAACATGGTCTTCTTCAGTATCGAACAACAACTTCTCTAATGTTTCACGAGTTTGGTAGTCACCTTCTGACTCACAAATGGCAATGGCATTACGCACGCTTTCAACCACTTCCAATTCAAGTGTTAAATCATTAGACATCATAGATTTAACATCTGAACCAACAAGAAGGTCACGGCGTTTCGTCATGCAAGGAACACCCTCTAAAAACAAAATTCGCTTAATAAGCCAATCTGAGTGTTGAGTCTCTTCTTCCATCTCATGGTTGAGGCGTTCATATAATTTATCTAAGCCCCAATCATCATACATACGAGAATGAATGAAATATTGGTCGATCGCCGCTAACTCATTTGCCAACAGTGCATTTAAACTGTCTATTACCTTTTGACTGCCCTTCATTTTTATTTCCTCTTATTGAAACGAACATCCACAATCAGCTTCTATGCCTAAACGCCACATAGAAGCCTTACTTGTACTTTAAAACTCTCCTGACTTCTCTTTAAAGTAAGTCAAGTTTAGGTGTTAAATCCCCTTTCGACAATTTACCTTCCCCAACTTTCACTTCAAGGCGATCTATTCTCTGGAAGCCTCTTGAAAGCTTCAGACCTCTACGGCCTCGCTCTCCCATATATTCTTCTAAGTCTTTCTCTGTAAAAGACATGAAACGCTTACCGACATAAGCTGTTAATAAGTCATTTGGTTGCACACAAGCCATAGCAACAACCAACTCTTCTCGCTCTGCCGCTCTTGATGCAGGGATATTAATCATCTTATTTCCCTTACCCTTTGCCATTTTAGGCAGAGAAGCCACTTGAAAGGCCAACATGCGCCCTTCATTGGATACCACGGCGACACGACCCTCTTCAGGGTTTTCAACCAATACTGGAGGTATCACTCTTGCGCCAGAAGGAAGGGTTAGTGTTGCTTTACCTGCTTTGTTTTTAGCATAAAGATCTTTCAACTGGGCCACAAAGCCATAACCTGCATCACTGGCTATAAGGCAATAGGAGTCATCACTATTGAGCATAGCGGCCACAATAGTACAGCCCTTATCTAATGATATACGCCCAGTAATAGGTTCACCTTGTCCACGAGCAGAAGGCAAAGTATGCGCTTTTATAGAATACGTACGACCATTTGAAGCAAGTAATACTAATGTTTGATTAGAGCGGCCTTTCGTACTAATGGAGAATTCATCCCCTGATT
This sequence comes from Marinomonas sargassi, assembly GCF_025716875.1. Classification (GTDB taxonomy): domain Bacteria; phylum Pseudomonadota; class Gammaproteobacteria; order Pseudomonadales; family Marinomonadaceae; genus Marinomonas; species Marinomonas sargassi. Next base: position 205,568 of record NZ_JAOVZB010000002.1, read on the forward strand.
TATAACTCAGGCCTTGAACATCAATTTCATGACCTTTTGCTGCTCGAATCCAACCTTGTTTAGATATAATGACAGTAATTGGATCATTAGATAGTAAATCTTCTTCACTAAACGCCTGAGCATCCTTTCGAGCAACAATAGGGGTACGCCTATCATCACCAAATAGATCAACCGCTTCTTGTATTTCATCAGTAATGAGCTTTTTCAGCTTTTTATCTGAAGATAATAAACCTTCAAGGCTTTTTCGTTCTTTATCTAACTCATCCTGCTCACCCTTGATACGCATCTCTTCGAGCTTAGCAAGGTGACGAAGTTTTAACTCTAGGATAGATTCAGCCTGTTTATCCGTTAAACCAAAACGCGAAATTAACTCAAGCTTTGGCTTCTCTTCTGTACGGATAATATCGATAACCTCATCAATATTTAGATAGGCAATCAACAAACCTTCTAAAATATGCAGGCGGTCTAACACTTTATCCAAACGAAATTGTAGACGACGACGAACGACATCGATGCGGAATTTTAGCCATTCAGTTAAAAAGTTCTTTAGCGGTTTAACCTGTGGTAAACCATCTAGGCCAATGACATTCATATTGACGCGATAAGATTTTTCTAAATCAGTCGTAGCAAATAAATGTGTCATAACTGCTTCGATATCGACACGATTCGACTTAGGCACAATAACTAAACGCGTCGGGTTTTCATGATCGGATTCATCTCGAAGATCAACAATCATTGGCAGCTTTTTCGATTGCATTTGTGCTGCAATTTGCTCGAGAACCTTGCTTCCCGATACTTGATGAGGAAGTTCATTAACGACAATTTCACCTTCTTCCAAGGTGTATCGCGCCCTTGACTTGATTTGGCCCTTACCCGTTTCATAGAGTTTTACGATGTCACTCTTTGGGGTAATAATTTCGCCACCGGTAGGAAAATCAGGCCCTTGCACAAACTCCAACAAGTCTTCTAACTCAGCGTTTGGGTTATTTAAAAGATGAATACAAGCACTGCCTATTTCACGTAGGTTATGGGGCGGAATATCCGTCGCCATACCAACAGCAATACCTGTTGTACCATTTAACAGCAGATTGGGAAGTCGTGAAGGTAAAACGGATGGCTCTTGAATCGTGCCATCAAAATTGGGAACCCAATCAACCGTGCCTTGGCTAACTTCTTTTAAGAGTACATCTGCATATTTTGATAAACGGGATTCCGTATAACGCATCGCAGCAAAGGACTTAGGGTCATCTGGAGCCCCCCAGTTACCTTGACCATCAACTAAAGGGTAGCGATATGAAAAAGGTTGAGCCATCAAAACCATGGCTTCATAACAAGCGCTATCACCATGTGGGTGAAACTTACCTAACACATCACCCACAGTACGTGCGGATTTTTTATATTTGGCTGTCGCCTTCAAACCCAGTTCACTCATGGCATAGACGATACGCCTTTGAACTGGTTTCAAACCGTCACCTATGTGGGGTAATGCTCGATCTAGAATTACGTACATGGAGTAATTGAGGTACGCTTTTTCGGTGTAGTCTTTTAATGAAAGGGTTTCATTAGACTCAAAATTTGACAACTCACTCAAGGAAGATTTCCTTCTATCAACATTTGCATGTATAAATAAAACAATACAAGTATATTCTCAAATTATTACAATACCTTAAACATTTGACACAATGTTTATAGGCCAGAAAACTGTCTATAAGATTACCATGAAAATAAGTATATTAACCCCTTTCGATAGGGACTGCTCAAAAAAGGTTTACTCATATGCAGGAAGATAATCCAATAACGCCCAAGCCAATTCGCTACAGTTTAGGTGAACCAAGCGAACGCGTTATTATCCTTCAAGATGATGAACTCTATATCACTCACGAATACCTATACCAAACCGCAACCCCTACACGCTTCTACCAGTATGAAAAAGATACATTCTGCTTTGTGATTAAAGGGTCTATCTACTTAAAACAAAATGACAAAGAAACAGCCTTAAAGGAGCAACAAGGTGTCTGGCTAGGAGCGCGAGAGCTCAACATTGCCACTCTTCTCTCTCCGAGCACAGAGATCTGCCTCATTCAATTTAAAAAAAGTCATTCAAACAATGCCGCAATCCCACTGCAAAAGGTCTCTTCTGGGACAGTGGAGTCCGTTGTAGGTCGAAATCACACTCAATCCTGGCCACTATGGCAAGGGCAGTTAGGCAGAATCTCATTAGAGCTTTACCCACCCCATTACACAGAGCCACTTTATTATCAAAAAGAAGCAACCCAATACCTTCTACCTCTAAATGGAAAGGTCTTAATTTCCGACAAAAAAACAAAGATGGAAGAATGCGATGCACTAGGAAAAGTATTTTTCAAAAAAGTCGCAAGAGCAATAGCGAACCAGAGCACCACAAGCGTTATTGCACTTTCTATCACAACAAGCCAACGCTCATCAAAAGGTCGGGTACTGATTCTAAAAAGACCTTGAAAGTACTCTCTAATCTAATATTAAAGACGTTAAAATATGGTCTTCCCATACTCCATTTATTTTTAAGTAGTCCCTAGCTCGACCTTCTTTCTCGAACCCTAAATTATTCAGCACAGAGGCACTTTTTTCATTACGTGGCATATAGCTGGCTTGGATACGATGCATATGGCACTTTTGCTGTAAGTATTTAATTCCTTCTTCAAGTGCTTCTTTCATCAAGCCTTTTCCTTGCTCCTTTTCACGTAAGCTATAACCTAAATTACAAGCATGAAACACACCGCGGACAAAGCCTGAGTAGTTTGTATAGCCCAGCATTTTGCTTTCATCAGGAGATAAAAAGCAAAATGTGACAGCCTTATCCTCAAGAAAATCTCGACGCATTTCCTTAACTCTTAACAGACATGTACCCAAGGAATAATAACCTTCATCACGGAATGGCTCCCAAGGTGCGAGAAAGGCTTTTTCTTCATTAACGTATTCATGTAATAAATGAGCTTGCGATTCATTCAGGATAGTGAGAACGCCACGTGGAGTAATAAGTTTTGGATAACGCCCTCCATGCGGATCAATCGAAGTATTTTTAAATTCGCTAGACTCTAAAACCTCAACAAGCTTCACTGAGTAACTTTGATACCAGACATTTTCTCCTATTGAGAGCACCCTTCTAAGAGTCGGATGATTTATCCAAGCCTGCGCCGCCTCTTTCGTCCGCCAATAGGTATTTACAAAACCCACTTCTCCGCCGCCACTTTCAAGACCAAGAAAGCCATCTTGCTCTGTCGCTAGCTGAAGCATTTTTTCAAGTAAAATTCGGTATGTAATATCTTCGATTATCAAGCAACTAGATAGACTAACAGCGTAGTACGGAGCTTTTTCTGGAGAACTAAATATGGTCATAAAAACTCTAAGTATGAAAAAGTATTAGATAAAAATAGCCATTTAGGCACTCTTTTTGAACTTTAGGACTATAGTTAATGTCTAGAATATTATGGACAGGCCTATACTGACAAATTATAGACATCGAAACTTATTCTGTGAATGAACTCCACCTCATAAAAACAGACTGTCAGAGTAAAACACCTTTTATTTTAGGAAAAGTACCAAGTATTGAAATAGGTCTACCTGATTATTTGCCCCTTAATAATCAGGGATATGGATAGCTTTTATGCCCGCCTCCTTAGCGGGTTTTTTTTATCTAAAATAAGCCCCCCATAAATAAAAAAACGGAGTTAAGTTTCCTTAACTCCGTTTTTAGCAATAACAAATTAAACTATGAAACTCGCTCACCATGGGCTTGCTTATCTGCATGGTAAGAAGAACGAACAAGAGGGCCACATGCGGCATGTGTAAAGCCTAACTCTTTTGCCACTTCTTCATAACGAGCAAATTCTTCTGGCGGAACAAAGCGATCCATAGGGAAGTGATGTTTAGAAGGCTGCAAATACTGACCAATCGTCAACATATCGACATTATGGGCTCTCAGGTCTTTCAATACTTCCACAATCTCTTCGAAAGTTTCACCCATACCAACCATCAAACCTGATTTTGTTGGTACATCAGGACAACGATCTTTAAAGTTTTTCAACAAATCCAAAGACCACTGATAGTCCGAGCCTGGTCGAACTTGACGGTATAAACGTGGTATAGACTCAAGGTTATGGTTAAAAACATCTGGTGGAGCCATCTGTAAAGTATCTACAGCTACATCCATACGCCCTCTAAAGTCTGGCACTAGTGTCTCTATCTCTATATTTGGGCTCGCTGCACGAGTTTCATTGATACAATCAACAAAGTGCTGAGCACCACCGTCACGTAAGTCATCTCGGTCAACAGAAGTAATAACAACATATTTTAACTTCATGTCTCTAATTGCCGCTGCCAGTTCTTTTGGCTCGTCTGGGCTTAATGGATTTGGTCTACCATGGGCAACATCACAAAAAGGACAACGACGAGTACAAATCTCACCCATTATCATGAAGGTGGCAGTACCATTACTAAAGCACTCACCTAAGTTAGGACAATTAGCTTCTTCACATACAGAGGCCAGTTTATGCTCACGTAAAGTACTTTTTATACGAGCAATTTCTGGTGATGCAGGCATTCTAACTCGTAACCAATCCGGCTTACGTGGAATCTCTTCTGTAGGAATAATTTTAATTGGGATACGTGCCATCTTTTCAGCGCCACGTAGTTTTTCCCCTTGAACAACGCGTTTGCGTTCTGCTGTCATTCTATTTCCACCCTTGTTGGATCGTCGGATTTTCAAATCCGAGTTGTTCAGCTAGCTGCTTAGCCAGTTGAACTTTAATATTCTGTAGTTTGACCTCTTTATTAAAAGAAGCCATTTGCACCATCTGCAAACCTTGATAACCACATGGATTAATACGATTAAACGGTGAAAGATCCATATCCACATTTAATGCTAAACCATGGAATGAGCACCCACGACGGACACGCAAGCCTAAAGAAGCGATTTTATGTCCATCAACATAAACACCTGGGGCATCTGGTTTAGGATAAGCTTCTATATTATGGATAGATAAAGTACTAACTATGGCGTTTTCTAACGCTGTTACTAAATCTCGAACACCAATCCCAAGCCTTTTTAAGTCAATTAGGACATAAGCCACTAATTGACCTGGGCCATGGTAGGTCACCTGACCACCACGGTCGACTTGCACAACAGGAATATCACCAGGAGCAAGAAGATGCTCGGCTTTTCCTGCTTGACCTTGGGTAAATAAAGGCGGGTGCTCTAACAACCATATTTCATCGGCATCTTCTTTAGTCCGAGTTTGTGTAAACTCTTTCATCCGTTGCCATGTTTCCGAGTATTCAATTGTCCCTAAATCTCGGCAAACCAAATTTAATGCCATTACATGACCATCTTAACAGCTTCAATAGACATTAGGTCACTATGTAGTGCTGCGAGCTGTTTCTCACTTTGCGCTACGATACGAAAACTAAAGCTAATAAAACGACCTTTGCTGGAACGGTTAACTTTAATTGCACTCACATCCATCTCTGGAGCATGAACTAACAAGCAATTAGTAATACTAGATTGAATTCCTTCTAGGTCCTGAGAAACTACTTTGATCACATAATTCTCACAAGGAAACTCTATTTTAGGTGCATCCTCAGCATTCGCTGCTTGATCACCATTTTTTGTAATTAATGCCATTACCTATATTTACTCGCTAAGACCTAAAACAAATTCATAAAGAAAAGTTTAATATTATCGAAGAGTCGCTTAAAAAATCCGCCTTCTTCAACCGCTTCTAATGCAACAACAGAGCGTTCCACTAGAACATCACCATCAACTCCTACAACAATTTTCCCTAGAACATCACCAACAGCGATAGGAGCTGTGATCTCTTTATTCAATTCAAGTGATGCAGGAACTGAGTCACTTTGTTGGCGAGGCATAGTAACCAACACATCTTCAGCAAAACCAACTTTCACACTGTTTGCACTGCCACCCCAAACATGGGCATTACTAATGACTTGTCCACGGCTATATAGTTTGCGTGTTTGGAAGTATCTAAAACCATAATTAAGTAGTTTTTGCGACTCTGCTGCACGAGCTTTATCTGAATTTGTTCCCATAACAACAGATATTAAGCGTGTGCCATTACGTATCGCAGAAGCGGCCAAACAATAACCTGCTTCTTCTGTATGACCCGTTTTTAGACCATCTACTGTTTTGTCTTGCCATAACAGTTTATTTCGATTCGTCTGGCGAATATTGTTATAGGTAAACTCTTTTTCAGAGTACATTTTATAGTTCTCAGGGAACTGTAGTATTTTTGCTCTGGATAATTTTGCAATGTCACTGGCACTAGAATAGTGCCCTTCAGCAGGAAAACCTGTTGAGTTCACAAAATAAGTATTTGTCATTCCAAGTAATTGCGCATGTTGATTCATCAAATCAGCAAATGCCGACTCACTACCTGCAACATATTCAGCCATAGCAACACTAGCATCATTGCCCGATTGAATAACAATGCCTCGCAGCAGATCTTCTACGGAGACTTGAGTCCCTTCACGTATAAACATACGTGAGCCCTTCATTCTCCATGCCTTCTCACTAATACGCACTTTATCGGCTAAAGTAATATTGCCACGCGCTAACTCATATTCAATGATATAGGCCGTCATCAACTTAGTAATACTAGCTGGAGGCAAAGCCGTGTTTGCATTGTGCTCCACCAATATTTCACCCGTGTAGGCATCCATCAATATATAACTACTAGCAGATAATTGAGGTGGCGCAGGAATAAGTGAAACAGCAGAAAAAACTGAACTACTCGCTATGCTGAATATAAAAAATAGAACAAGCCAAATTTTTTTCATATTAAAAATGTCATCGATTAAAAAGTTGCTAAATAATACTAGAGAGAGACCTTAATCTCTAGTCCATAGGTCACGTTAGTTGGGCAATAAAGCCACTCGTACTGGTTTTCCAAAACCGTCTAACTCAAGTTTTTCTTGCCATTGAGTTAGATCACCTAGTTCCTCAAACGGGCCAACCAATACTTTATACAAGTTGTCATTTTGTTTATTAATAAAGACTTTCACTTGCATGTCATAGGCTTCAAACAGTCGATTTTTAAGTCTACTAGCCGATTCATCTGAGCTAAATGCCCCTAACTGAAGGTGACTGAAAACCATGTTCGCAGAGCTATTACTGGCCGTACTTGATATTGGCTCTTGTGCAGGCAAAACGGCAGGGGAAGTTTGGCTGGTACTCTCATTACTTTTTACAATAGACTGAGTAGGCGTATAAGTTTCATTTGGTTCAGGGGTAATAGCTTCGATTTTGACCCGAGCCAAACCTTTTTTGTGATAATCCAAACGCGCAGCAGCAGCATAAGATAAATCAATCAGACGATCACCGTGAAAAGGCCCTCTATCATTAACCCTGACAATAATCGTTCGCTGGTTATCTAAATTAGTCACCTTTAAATACGTTGGTATAGGTAAAGATTTATGTGCTGCTGAAAAAGCATACATATCATAAATTTCACCATTTGAAGTTTTGTGGCCATGGAACTTTTTACCGTACCAAGATGCCGTACCTTCTGCTACATAACCTTTAGCAGAGTCCAACACCCAATATTTTTTCCCCCAAACTTCATATGGGTTTTTATTACCGCCACGACTTTTTGGCTCCCATTTGGGGACTAGATCTGGTAAATGGTCGACTTTAATATCGCCTGATGGTGCATGGTCTTGCAAAATGGAATATCGACCTCCACCAGATGCCTTATCATAATCAATATTTTTCTTACCTAGCACATGCTCTGTACTCATACAGCCACTCAACATAATACAGGCAAAAATTACACAGATTAGATTACAATTCTTCATTAATTCAAATACTCTCAGCAAGCTCTAAAACTGACATGGCATATCGTCTACTCGGGTTATAATCCATAATAGTAAAAAAATTCTCGTAGGCTAACCAATACGAAACGATGTCTTCTTCGGTTCTTAATGCGATCAAGCCACTTTTCTCTTCGCTTGGACTTTGAAGAGGTAATACTCCCAATGAAGACCAAGCAGTGATTTTTTGACTAGGGCTACGACCTCTGTTTATATATTCTTTCACTTTCTCTGGTTCAGTAACACTTGCTATTACTCCCCACGGCTGCCCAGTTTGCCAGCCATGGTGCTTAAGATAATTTGCAATACTGCCAATCGCATCTGCATTGGAGCCCCACAAATCTACCTTACCATCTTGATCATAATCAATCGCCAAAGTTCGATAGTTACTGGGCATAAACTGGGTCATTCCCATTGCACCACTATACGACCCCTTTGTCTCGCCAATGTTCCACCCATTTTCTCGCACGAGCAATAAATAAGCTTCCAACTCGCTTTGGAAATAGGTTTTACGTCTTGGGTAATCAAAGGCAAGTGTCGTCAAAGAGGTGAAAACATCTTTTGAGCCAGTAATTCGCCCGTAATAAGTCTCAACCCCAAGCAAAGCAACGATTACGTTTTGGTCGACACCAAATTCAAGCTCTGCTTTTTTTAACCAACTTTCATTTCTCTTAGTAAAATTCACTCCCGCCTTTATGCGAGATTCATTTACGAAGCGTTTTTTATATTCGTAATAAGGCGTGATTACTTCTGGTTGATTATTAGATTTTTCAATGACTTTAGGGCGCTGTTTAATATAAGAAAAAGCTTGTTCAAGCTGATGCCTATCATATTCATGGACACTTTCCATGCGATCTATAAAAGCCTGTACTTCCGAGTTAGACGCATAAGACCCAGACCAATCACTAGGCTGTTCAACCAGTAGAGATGAGCTAACACCTGCAGGTAAAGTATTACCTTTCTGTCCAGACCCACTGCATGCGGCCAAACCAAGCACAACAAATATTGAGGAGATTATCCTAATCATTATCTAGCTCTTTTATGCGTTTGTATTGACATTAAAATCCCAAATGTCGCCATGATAGTAATAATTGAAGTACCACCATAGCTGATCAAAGGTAAGGGTACACCAACAACAGGTAAGATACCTGACACCATACCAATGTTTACAAACATATACACAAAGAAGGTCAAGGTCAGACTGCCTGCGAGTAGCCGAGCGTAATTATCCTCAGCATTTGCTGCTATGTATAAACCGCGGGCTATAACCAGCAAATAAGACAGAATTAGCACACTGCAACCAATCAACCCGAATTCTTCCGCAAATACGGCAATAATAAAGTCTGTATGACTTTCAGGTAAGAAATCCAGTTGTGCTTGTGTACCTTCCAGCCAACCTTTCCCTTGCACCCCACCAGAACCTATGGCTGTCTTAGACTGGATAATATTCCAACCAGAGCCCAGTGGGTCACTTTCAGGGTTTAAAAAAGTCATAACCCGTTGTTTTTGATAATCATGCATTACCTGCCATAAACTGTAACCAGCAATGGGGGCTAATGCGGCAGCGCCTAAAATGTATCGCCAACCTAAACCTGCAAGGAAAAGTACAAAAATTCCAGACACAGCGACTATTAGTGACGTACCTAAGTCTGGCTGCTTAGCAATCAGCAAAACAGGCGTCGCAATCAAAACTAAGACAACCAAAATTTGTTTAAAGCTGGGAGGTAATGGACGATCAGAAAAGTACCAAGCAATCATCATCGGCATAAAAATCTTCATTAACTCTGAGGGCTGAAACCTAAGGCCACCAGGTAAAGACAACCACCGTTGAGCCCCTTTCGCACCAACCCCAAACAACAACACCCCTATTAATAACATGGTGATAAACACGAACAAAATAGGCGAGGCTCTACGCATATATTTGGGGGGTAATTGTGCAAGGGCTAAGCAAAAAAGCATCCCCAAGCCTAAACGAAACACCTGACGTTCAACCATGGCTTCGTTCTGACCTGAAGCTGAGTACAAAACAAACAAGCCACCGCCAATAAGCAATAACAATGAGCCAATTAACAACACATCTATATGGGTCAACTGCCATAAACGTGCATTGGTAAAAGCTAATGCTCGGCTATATAAGCTACCTCTCATTCTGCTTTACCCTTTAGATAATTATATTTTTCTGGATAGTCGTCATATAAGTAAGCGTCGAACAACTTTTTACTGAGGTCTGCTGGTTTGGAGCTTTTACCACCATTCTCAAAAATGGCAAAAACAGTAATTTTAGGTTTCTCAGCGGGAGCGAACCCGATAAACAATGCATGGTCATGGAGCTTTTTCGCTAGCGCATCTGCATCGTATTCTTCATCTTCTTGTAGACTAAAAACCTGCCCCGTACCGGTTTTACCAGCAATATCGTATTGTGTGCCCTGCAAACGTCTTGCGGTTCCCTTTGAATCTGTAATGACCTTTTTCATAGCCACTACCATTTTTTCCCAGTTACGCGAGTCTTTCAGTTGAATTTTTTTCTCTTCACCCGCACCTTCAAAATTAACTGATTCGTCCCCTATTGTATCCACCATGCGAGGCTGATAATAACGCCCTCGCCCAGCCAAAGCAGATGTCGCAGCAGCAACTTGAACAGGCGTCGCGACCATATACCCCTGCCCAATACCAATATTTAAAGAATCTCCCGTGTACCAAGGTTCATTATATTTGGCTTTTTTCCACTCATTCGAAGGTAATAAGCCAACACTGCCACCGTGTAAATCAAGCAAAGTTGTCTGCCCAAAACCAAAACGGGATAAGAAATTATGAATGGGGGTGATTCCCATTTTATGAGCTAATTGATAATAATAAGTATCGACTGATTCAATGATCGAGCGCTCTAAGTCAATTAAACCATGCCCCTCTCTTTTCCAGTCTCGGTAACGACGACCACCTGGGTTGATTTGGTAATACCCTCCGGCAAAATAACGCTCAGACCAACTCGCAAAGCCGTATTCCAGACCGGACAGTGCCATAAAAGGTTTTATTGTCGATGCAGGGGGATAACCACCACGTAATGCCCTATTAAATAGAGGCAACTTTGGTGAGTTACGCAACAGAGAGTAGTTTTTTGAAGAAATACCACGGACAAACCAATTGGGGTCAAAGCCCGGCTTAGAAACTAAAGCAAGCACACCGCCAGTGGAAGGATCCAGCGCGACCACAGACCCAACATAGTCTCCTAGTAAGTCATAGGCATATTGTTGTAGTCGAGCATCAAGGTGAAGATGCAAATCTTTACCCGGCGTAGGGTTCTGACGTCCAAGCTCAGACATAATACGACCACGGGCATTTACCTCAACCTTACTTAACCCCGGACTACCAAAGAGCTCGTCTTCATAAAAGCCTTCAACACCGGTTTTACCAATAAATAAAGCCCCTTGATAAGCCTGCTGATCAACCTTTTCTAAGTCTTTCTTGGTAATTCGACCCACATAACCAATAGCATGAACAAAGGCTTCACCGTGGGGATAAAAGCGAGTTAATTGATCTTCAACGCGAACGCCATCAAGCTTATAAAGATCAACTGAAATTTTGGCCCACTCTTCATCAGTAAGCTGAGACTTTAGTGTGATGGATTGATAAGGGCGACGGTATTCTTTAAGGCGGTTATGGAAGCTTTCCCATTCGGCATCAGAAATTTCGATAATATTCTGCAGTGTAAGTTTCAGCTCATCGAAACTTTTCACTCGCTCAGGGATGACAGTCAGACTATGTATAGCCCGATTATCGGCTAGCACCACGCCATTACGGTCATATATCAAGCCCCGTGGTGGTGGCTCAGTGACTAACATCACCCGATTTTCATCGGCCTTGGTTTGATAAAGCTCATGCTCTACCACTTGCAGAAAAAACAAACGAGCTATCAAGACACCAGAAAGCACCAAAACAAAAAGAAAAGCAGCTAGCAAACGAAATTTCGTTAAACGCTGCTCCTGATGGTAATTTCTAAAGTGTTGGTACCTAGCCTTCACGTCCTAACCTTTATCTGTGATATGGGTGGTTATTCATTAAGGTCCATGCTCGGTAAATTTGCTCGGATAACAAGACCCGCACCATAGGATGCGGTAAAGTCAGACGAGACAAGGACCACTTCTGATCAGCTCGTGCCGAGCAACGAGGGTCAAGCCCATCAGGCCCGCCCACTAGCAAACTCACATTATAACCGTCCATTCGCCATGTCTCTGTTTGCTTAGCTAGCTGCTCTGTCGACCACTCTTTACCTAGCACTTCCATGGCAATCACCTTATCCCCTGCTGGAATCGCATCTAGCATGGCATCACCCTCTTTACGAATTGCTTTTGCTATATCCGTATTTTTACCTCGAGGAGACATGGGAATTTCGATCAATTCTAAGGCAAAGTCTTTAGGCAAGCGTTTCGCATAATCTTCATATCCTTCCGTAATCCATTTTGGCATTTTCACACCAACAGCAATCAAACGAATTCGCATGATATGAAACCTTCACTTTCCAAAATTAAATAGACTCGTGCTTAATATCCCAAAGTTTTTCTAGGTCATAAAAAGCACGGGCTTCCTCTGTCATAACATGAACCACTACATCATGCAGGTCCACTAACACCCAATCGCTTCCCATGCCACGACCTTCAGAACCTAACGGCTGCATTCCATGCTGCTTTAGATGTTCGAAAACGTTTTGGCCTAATGCATTTACATGCCTTTTAGATGTACCTGTACAAATAATCATGTGATCCATCATGTCGGTTAATTCACCCACATTTAGCACTGTAATTTTATCGCCTTTTACGTCTTCTAATGCCTCAACAGCAAGAGTCAAAATTTGGTCAGCGGTAAGGTTCTGCTCACTCATATAATTCGGTTATCCTATTGGTATAATTTATTTCGCTCTATATATTGCTGAACGGATTCAGGCAACAAATAAGCAATTGATCTATGCTGAAATGCCAGCTTTCTTATCATGCTAGAAGAAACAGCCAAGGGCGTTAACGTTTCAAGCCAAACCAGCCCTGATGGCGCGCATTGTAGCGCATCAGAAGAAGGGGCACGATGGTTTTCGTAAAAGCTTTCTAGTTCAGAAATGAAGTCTGGCTCCCAGCCGGGGCGAGAAACCACAAGCAAATGAGCATATTGAATAAGCTCTTGCCACTTATGCCAAGTCGATAGAGATAAAAAACTATCCATCCCTAACACCATAATAATCGGTTCATCTGGCCCAACCTCTTCGCGGATTTCTTTCAGCGAATCAACACTATAGCTGGGACCTTGCCGTTCTATTTCACGAGAATCAACCGCTATTTTTGAGCAACTATTTGCAGCTAAAGCAACCATATCCAAACGCTGGGAAGGCGAAGCACTAGGGCTATTTTTGTGAACAGGTTGAAAACAGGGCAAGAGGCGTATTGATGAGAACTCAAATTTCTCCAATACTTCCACCGCGGTACGTAAATGGCCATTATGAATAGGATTAAAGGTCCCTCCCATAATGGCCACTCCTGAGCCTTTTGTAACAGCCGATTCCTTAATTGTCACGGGTATGACCGTCACCTAATACAATATATTTCTGGCTCGTTAGTCCCAACAAACCTACTGGTCCACGAGCATGAATTTTATCGGTCGAAATACCGATTTCCGCGCCAAATCCATATTCAAAACCATCAGCAAATGCCGTTGAAGCGTTAACCATAACAGAAGCAGAGTCCACTTCCGTCATAAAAGCACGAGCTTTAGTGTAATCTTGCGATACGATAGCGTCAGTATGGTGAGAGCCATATTTATTAATATGTGCAATGGCTTCATCCATATTATCAACGACTTTCACGGACAACTTAGGCGCATGATATTCCGTATACCAATCCTCTTCCGTTGCTGGAGAAATAGAGCTAACAACCGCTTGAGATTGCACACAGCCCACTAGCTCAACACCTTTTTCTTCTAGTGCTGAGGCAAGTACAGGAAGCTGCTGGTTAACCACCTCTTTGTGAATCAATAAAGACTCCATAGCGTTACACACACCATAGCGACGTGTTTTCGCGTTCAACACAATTTTCAGAGCTTTAGCTTCATCCGCTTCGTTATCGACATAAACATGGCAATTACCATCTAAATGCTTAATCACTGGCACTCGGGCATCCTTACTGATTCTTTCAATAAGGCTTTTACCACCACGAGGAACAATGACGTCAACGTATTCAGGCATAGTGATCAGTTGACCGACGGCTTCACGGTCTGTGGTATTAATAACTTGCACCGCTTCAGGAGGTAAACCTGCAGCAGACAAGCCTTCGCTAATAGCCAACGCAATTGCTTGATTTGAATAGAAGGCTTCCGAGCCGCCACGTAAAATGGTTGAGTTACCAGACTTTAAACATAAGCTTGCAGCATCGATTGTCACATTAGGACGAGACTCATAAATAATCCCGATTACACCCAATGGCACACGCATTTGTCCACGCTGAATGCCAGAAGGTAAATACTCCATACCTGTAATTTCACCAATTGGGTCAGGTAAAGTTGCGACCTGCTTCAACCCCTCAATCATGCCATCAATACGGGCATCATTAAGCAGTAAGCGATCTAGCATGGCTGCATCTAAGCCTTTTTCTTTGCCGTTTTGCATGTCCTTTAGATTTTCTTCTATCAACCTAGGTCGAGCGGTTTCCAACGCATCAGCCATAGCCAATAGAGCCATGTTCTTTTGTTGTGTAGACGCTTTCGCAAGTAAACGAGAAGCCGCCCTTGCTTGTTGACCAATTTGATTCATATAAGATTCTAAAGACATGTTCAATCTCAAAATAAAAGTAAAAGAATAAAAGCAGCAGAGACTCAAATAAGTCTGCGGCCAATTTATCGAAGACGTTATACTAACATAATATTTTCATTCATTTAGTGCCCTTTTATACGAATAAGGAAGACAAGTGCCAACCCATAATCCATATACTTTCTCTCCTATTGGCATAGTACACTCTTGCTACAAAGAAAAATTTGGCATCCCTAGGCAACCTGGTGTCGTAACCGCTGCCACAGCACGCTTAGAGCTTATCGCCCCATACAACCGACTCGACACATTAGATGGACTAGAGGACATCTCGCATATTTGGATCCAATTTGTTTTTCATGCAACACTCTCTGAAAAATGGAAAGCCAAAATTCGCCCACCAAAACTAGGTGGCAAAAAAAAGCTAGGGGTTTTTGCCACACGCTCAACACACCGCCCAAACCCCATAGGCCTTTCCGCCGTTAAAATCGGCAAAATTCACCATGAGAACAACCGTGTTTTTATAGATTTATATGGGGCCGATCTTTTGGATGGCACCCCAGTGCTGGATATCAAACCTTACCTACCTTATTCAGACAACATAAAAGAAGCGACGGAAGGCCAAGTGCCAACACCTAATAAAATAGTCCTTAAACCCGTCCGTTTTTCAGAACAAGCTCTACGCAAAGGAAAAGACTTTCAACAACAAACCAAACAAAATGCCCTACTATTAATAGAGCAAGTTATTGGGCAAGACCCTAGACCATCGTACTTATCCGATCAAACAGACAGAGTCCACGGAATCCAGCTTTGGGACTTAAATATTAAATGGTGTGCAAGGGAGGATCACTTTGAAGTCATTGAAATAGAAGACAGAAGAGCTGAGCACGAGGGACAAATTATATGAATAAAAAGCAGTTTTTGAATACCTACAAAAAAATAGGTGCCCTTCATAAAAAACAAGAAAACGAAGTAGAGAAGCCATCACTGTACAAAACAGAGCATGATGAAAAACTTATCAAAGACTTTCACTTTGCCCAGTTCCAAAAGAACCGCGATCAACTACAGGACAACCCAGACTTCAAAGCACTTACCGATAAAGATGAGTGGACAGAAGAAGACGTTCAAACCCTATTAAAAACTTTAAAATAAGCCATAAAAAAAGCGGGCTTAAAGCCCGCTTTTTACCAAACTAAAATGTATCTTAGTTTTGGTTATCTAACTGTGCTTTGATCAAATCACCGATAGTGGTAGGACCGTTTGCTTCAGTTTGTTGTTTCTCTGCGTGAGATTTCAATGCAGCTTTCTCTTCAGAAGCAGCTTTCTGCTTAACAGAGATAGCGATTGTACGCGCTTTACGATCAACGTTTGTGATTACCGCTTCAACTTCATCACCTACGTTCAATACAGCACTTGCATCTTCAACGCGGTCACGGCTGATTTCAGAAACTTTCAAAGAAGCTTCAACGCCTTCAGCAAGAGTTACAACAGCACCTTTCGCATCAACTTCAGATACGGAACCAGTTACGATTGCACCTTTGTCGTTTTCAGCTGCATAAGCAAGGAAAGGATCTTCTTCTAGTTGTTTAACACCTAGAGAGATACGCTCACGCTCAGCATCGATAGACAATACAACTGTTTCTAGCATATCGCCTTTCTTGTAGTTGCGTACTGCGTCTTCACCAGCTTCATCCCAAGATAGGTCAGAAAGGTGAACCAAACCATCAATACCACCGTCAAGACCGATGAATACACCGAAGTCAGTGATAGATTTGATTGCGCCAGAGATCTTATCGCCTTTGTTGAAAGACGTAGCGAACTCTTCCCATGGGTTCATAGTACATTGCTTGATACCCAAAGAAATACGACGACGCTCTTCATCAATATCAAGAACCATAACTTCAACTTCTTCACCGATCTGAACTACTTTAGATGGGTGAATATTTTTGTTAGTCCAATCCATTTCAGAAACGTGAACAAGACCTTCAACACCTAGCTCAAGCTCTGCGAAACAACCGTAGTCTGTCAAGTTAGTGATCTTAGCAGTAACTTTGGTGTTCTCTGGGTAACGAGCCTTGATAGCAACCCATGGATCTTCACCCAATTGCTTAAGACCAAGAGACACACGGTTACGCTCACGATCAAACTTAAGTACTTTAACGTCGATTTCATCACCAACAGCAATGATTTCGCTTGGGTGCTTGATGCGCTTCCAAGCCATATCAGTGATGTGTAGAAGACCATCAACACCACCAAGGTCAACGAATGCACCGTAATCAGTAAGGTTCTTAACGATACCTTTAACTTCTTGACCTTCTTCAAGAGAAGCCAACAAGTTTTCACGTTCAGCGCTGTTAGTCGCTTCCATAACGGCGCGACGAGATACAACAACGTTGTTACGTTTTTGATCAAGCTTAATAAGTTTGAATTCTAAGTCTACACCTTCCAAGTGAGTCGTATCGCGGATTGGGCGAACGTCTACCAAAGAGCCTGGCAAGAAGGCACGGATGTTACCGATATCAACAGTGAAACCACCTTTAACTTTACCGTTGATAAC
Organism: Marinomonas sargassi; assembly: GCF_025716875.1. Classification (GTDB taxonomy): domain Bacteria; phylum Pseudomonadota; class Gammaproteobacteria; order Pseudomonadales; family Marinomonadaceae; genus Marinomonas; species Marinomonas sargassi. Next base: position 222,769 of record NZ_JAOVZB010000002.1, read on the forward strand.
ACCGTTAACGATGGCATTTTCTTCGTAAGCTTTCTCAAGTACTAACCAGCTCTCAGAGCGCTTAGCTTTTTCACGAGATAACTTAGTTTCACCGAAACCATCTTCAACAGCGTCAAGTGCAACTTTAACTTCGTCACCGATGTTTAAGTCGAACTCACCACTATCCGTTAGGAACTGAGAACGAGGAATTACGCCTTCAGATTTAAGACCTGCATGAACAGTTACCCATTCGCTGTCGATATCAACAACAATACCGGTAACAATTGAACCTGGTGACATATCTACTGTTAACAGGCTTTCTTCAAACAGTTCTGCGAAGCTTTGAGTCATTGTATTTCCTATATATTGGGGTTAGTAAAAACTAAGCCCTAACCGTATTACCAGCGAATACGGGACAGTTTTATGAATGATGCGATAAAGCTCTGCTGGTTCTTTATCGACTTTGAACAATATCCGATCTATTTTAGCACAATCTCATGCTAAAAAAGAACCTATTAGATGAGTCCTGCCTTGACTATTTCAGACATAATTTCATCCACAACGCCTTCAATCGTTAAATCCGTACTATCGATCACTAAAGCACCTGCGGCAGGCACCAATGGCGCTACTGGCCTATTGGCATCTCGCTCATCGCGCTCTTTTATCGTAGCAACCAATTCTTCTAGATCGACCGTGTCGCCTTTTTGCTGCAATTGCTGAAAACGTCGTTGCGCACGCTCTTCAGCAGACGCGGTTAAAAACACCTTAACTTGAGCCGCTGGAAACACCACTGTACCCATGTCGCGACCATCCGCCACCAAACCAGGCATCTGTGAAAACGCTCTTTGACGAACTAACAAACCTTCTCGAACTTCAGGAATAGCCGCTAACTTAGAAGCAAAGTTACCGACCTCTTCTGTTCTCAATGCTTGAGTCACGGTTTCCCCTTCAAGGATGATGTCAATTTTCCCTTCTGGAGTTTGTTCAAACTGAATATCCAAATGCTCAGCTAACACCTTTAATGTTTCAGCATCTTCAAAAGACATACCGTGATGAGTAACAGCCAGTGCTAGTAAGCGATATAAAGCACCACTATCAAGAATGTGCCACCCCAGCTTATCCGCAACTAATTGACTTACCGTCCCTTTACCCGCGCCACTCGGGCCATCAATAGTTATTACTGGGCCTTGATTGATCATAGTTAATCCTCTTAAAACTACTGAGCCACTAGACAACGAAAACCTAATTGCCTAGCAACACTCTCCAATTCATTAAATTCTTCTAATAATTTTTGACAGTCATTTACTTTTATAACGGATTGAGATCTTGCCCCTAACGCCAACAAAGCAAGAGCGAGCTTATCGTCACCCGCACAATCCAACTCACCGCCACTCGGCACCCCACCCTGAACGGAAAGCTCACCATTCGAGTAAGAGCACTTAATATTCATTTGCTCTAGCGCCTCTACCACTGCCAACACTCTATCTTCATGATGATAAGGCAAAGCATTCAGACCTTTTAACTGACTCTCACCCATTGCATAGGCGGCAGCAACGCAAAGTAAAGGCAGCTCATCCCTAAATTGATAACTCTGCTCTGCCGTTAAAGAGAAGCCTTTAAACTCAGCAAATCCTGCTTCAACTCGCCCCCCATATATACCCAGCTCATTTTTAGCAGGGAGCGCTAAGTTGCCACCGATCGACTGTAAAAATGACATAAAGTCATAGGACACTGAATCAAGACCTACATTAGCAATCATCAACTCAGAGCCCGGTAAAAGGTTTGCTAACAAAACTAACCAAGAGGACGCATACTCATCACCAGACAGCAGCATATCTTTTGCAACTAGAGGGCCCGATGACACAGTAAAGCCATCGCTAGCCAAATCTACTTTCGCCGAAAAATATCGCAACAGCACTTCACAATGAGACACACCACCGAATAGTGGAACAACATTCCCCATTGTTGGTGCATACAAAGAGGCAAGAAAAGCCGCCATTCGTAAAGGCTCGGAGCCACTTTCTAAACGTATCGATATATCTTTAGGTTCACTTGGTGATAGAGAAATAGGCAAACAATCCCCTACTTCAGAGCGCACTTCGCCCCCCATTTCACGTACCAGAGCTAACAACTCATTCATTGGCACATTCAGCAGGTTATCTTCCGCAATAACCGTCACAGAAAATGACTGACCAGCGAGCACGGGCAATAACAAATACAAACTCTCTCGGGAGGTGTGTACATTAATCGGCCCAATAGGCGCTTTTAACCCGCGCAAACCGACACCATGTACACGCAATTGATTCTCAGCCAGAGCTTCAATCACCACACCCATATCGCGCAAAGCCTGAATGGTCACTTTGACATCAGAACCTAGGTTGATATTACGAAGGTTACTCACCCCTTCAGAAAGCGCAGCTATGGTAATCACTTTATGTGACAGAAATTTGTCGCCCAATAAAGAAATTCCACCCTGCACTGCTGAGGCAGGCAACAGAGAAACAGAAACAGGCTTCACTTCTTTTTCCGCAACACCAGTACGAGACTCTAACAGCCTCAGGAAATGATCTCGGGCAGATTTAGCACGGGTAAAGACCCCAAACATGCTTGCCCCATCTCCTGATTCTATGGCCTTACGCATATCAGCCAGTCGATCGGTAAAATGATCTAACGTTTCTAATGTGGCTTCTTTATTCGCAAGAAATACATCTCGCCACATGACAGGGTCACTGGACGCAATGCGGGTAAAGTCCCTAAAACCACCTGCTGCAAACTTAAATATATCTTGATTCCGCTCACCATTCGCCAAAGCATCCACCAAGGTGTAAGCCAGCAAATGGGGTAAATGACTAGAAGACGCGAGCACATGGTCATGATGCTCCACATCCATACTCACTACATCCGCCCCAACAGCACGCCATAGGCGATGTAATCGATCAAGCAACACAGGGTTACTATCAACCAGCGGCGTAACGATCGCCATATGCTTTTCAAATAAATGTGGGTTAGCCGCCAAGACGCCACTTTTTTCAGCCCCTGCAATAGGATGACCAGGAATAAAGTTCTTTGGCACATGGCCAAACACTTGTTGAGCAGCAGCAACCACACTACCTTTTGTCGAGCCGACATCGGTCACCAAGGTAGTACTGGATAGGAAAGGTTTTAGTTCCGAGAGGACTAATGCCATTGCTCTCACAGGGGTAGCAAGAACAATAACATCCATTTTACCTACGGTTTCTGCATTTAACTCTGCAGCAAAATCAATAACTCCAGTAGAGACACCTAGCGTAAGCTCGCCTTGGCGCCTATCTACACCGTATAAAGTTGCTAAACCTTTAAGCTTTAACGCTTTGGCAAAAGAACCACCAATCATGCCAAGACCAACGATCATGACATTACCAAATTGATTTTTTTCTTGCGATACGGTTGTTGCAGTCACAAACAGCTACTCTTTAAAAATTGAAACAAGGCAAAATTACAATACAGCGATAGGGTATGAACCAAGCACCTTCACTTCCGATGCTCTCTCGCACAACTCATTTATAACTGCTGCACTTTGCTCATCTGAGTGATGTCCCAAGAAGTCTATATAGAAAATATAACCCCAGCGACTCATGAGAGATGGCCTTGTTTCTAGGCGAGTCATATCTACCTTGTGGCGCTCAAAAGCTTCCAGCAAGCGATACAATGCACCAGGCTCATTTTTCGCACTTACCAATAGAGACGTTTTATCTTTACCACTCGCTGGCACTTCTTGATTACCAACAATTAAGAATCGAGTGGTATTATCAGGGTGATCCTCAATATTGGCAGATAGCGTTATAAGGCCATATAGCTCACACGCCACATCACCCGCAATAGCAGCCACTGCACGACCACTGCGACCTGCATCAGCCGCTAGTCGAGCCGCTTCCGCATTTGAGCTTACTGCCACTCTTTCAACATGTGGCCAGTAGCGATCTAGCCAAGCGCGACATTGAGCCAACGACTGTTGATGAGAATAAATATGGGTAACATCGTCCGCATTAATATTTGGGCTAACAAGCAGATGATGATGAATTCTTTCTTCAACTTCACCACAGATTTTTAAGCGCGAATCTCTAAAGGTATCCAGTGTGTGATTAACAACACCTTCCGTAGAGTTCTCAACGGGCACAACACCATAATTTGCCGCCCCAGACTCCACTTCACGGAACACTTCATCAATTGCCGCCATAGGCGCACTAATCACAGACTTACCAAAGTGCTTAATTGCCGCCTGCTGAGTAAAAGTCCCTTCAGGTCCTAAAAAGGCAATACGCATTGGTTTTTCAAGCGCTAAGCATGAAGACATGACCTGACGAAAAATCTTCGCCATCTCTTCGTTACCAAGTGGCCCTTCGTTACGCTCCATAACGCGGCGCAATACTTGCGCTTCACGCTCTGGACGATAAAACACAACCGCTTCATCGCCTTGTTCAGCCAACTTCACATCGGCTACTTTTTGAGCACATCTGGCACGCTCGTTAATGAGGCTTTGTATTTGAGAATCTATAGAATCGATACGGTCTCTTAGTAAAGGCAACGTATCTGGCACTGACTGCTTATTAGAGTTCGACATCTTTTTATTACCCGTGACGCTTTTCGAAGGCGCTCATAAAATCAATTAAAGCTAAAACACCTTCCATTGGCATTGCATTATAAATACTGGCTCTCATGCCACCAACCGAGCGGTGACCGGCTAAAGTGCGTAAGCCTGCCGCTTCAGACTCTTCAAGGAATAAAGACTCCAGAGACTTATCCGCCAATGTAAAAGGCACATTCATACGAGACCTATAGGCAGGTTCAATAGGGTTAGCATAAAAATCACTTGAATCAATAAAGTCATATAACGCTTTGGCTTTTTGAATATTGACCGCTTCCATTGCATCAACACCACCTTGCTCTTCTAGCCATTCAAAAACCAGATCAGCCAAGTAAATAGCAAATGTTGGCGGTGTATTGATCATGGAATCATTAGCAGCGAGGTTTGCAAAACTCCACGTAGAAGGAAGATTGTCACCACTACGAGCCAACAGGTCTTTACGAATGATGCAGATCACTACGCCAGCAGGGCCAACGTTTTTCTGGGCACCAGCGTAAATCATGCCGTATTGAGAAACATCAATCTTTCTTGAAAGAATGGTCGAAGACAGATCGGCAACGATTGGCAAATCTGTTTTAGGCAACCCTGAGAACTCCACACCACCAATAGTTTCATTTGGGCAGATATGCAAATAAGCCGCACTTTCATCTAGAGGCAAAGTATCTAGGTTTGGTACTGTGATGTAATTAACATCTTTCGATGAGCCTACCAGGTTCACATCAAGGTATTTCTTCGCCTCTTTAATTGCCTTTGTTGACCAAACACCAGTATCAAGATAACAAGCAGAATCATAGCCATTCGCCAAGTTGGCTGGAATTTGAGAAAACAGAGTCGACGCGCCACCTTGAGCAAACAAGATTTCATAATCGTCATTAATATTGAGTAATCGAGCCAAGCGCGCTTTTGCAGAAGCCAATATAGACATAAACTCAGTACTACGGTGACTCATTTCCATTACAGAAACACCAGTACCATGCCAATCTAACATTTCCGCTTGCGCTTTTTTCAACACAGCTTCAGGAAGCGCTGCTGGACCAGAACAAAAATTATATACTCGGCTCATTCCGCTGATAACCTCTATATTTTCAATACTTATCTACGAAAGCGACGCACCTAGGTGCGCCGCTTTATTAATGATATTCAATTACTAATTAGGATTCAGAAGAGCCTTCGTCAGCCTCAGTCGGCTTTTCAGCGACTTCCGCCTCACTAGTTTCAGCCTGCTCCTCATCAAGAATCTCTTCTTCATCGTCTTCAACGACACGTTCAATACCCACCAAGCGCTCTTCATTGGTTAGACGAATCAGAGTTACACCCTGAGTATTTCGACCTTGACAAGATACTTCGGTAACACGAGTACGCACTAGAGTCCCCTGATCAGTGATCAAAATAATTTCGTCTGTTTCATCTACCTGTACAGCACCCACTACTGGGCCATTACGTTCAGAAACTTGAATACCAATCACACCTTGACCACCACGCCCATAAACTGGGAAGTCGTCTACAGAAGTTCGTTTACCGTAACCGTTTTCACAAGCAAACAAGACTGCCGCGTCATCATGAGGAACAATAAGCGATACGACTTTAGCGCCATCAGCCAAGCGAATTCCTCGAACACCTGCAGCAGTACGACCCATTGGGCGTACATCACCTTCTTTAAAGCGAATAGTCTTACCGGCAGACGACACTAGCATAATGTCATCGTCGCCGTTGGTGACACAAACACCAACCAACTCATCCGTTTCATCTAGGCTAAGAGCAATTAAGCCAGTAGAACGTGGTCGAGCAAAGTTTTCCATTGCGGTTTTCTTCACAGTACCGTTCGCTGTCGCCATGAAGATATAACTACTAGACTCTTCAGCAACGTCTTCAGAGGACTCTTCGCCCTCTGCTGTTTCACCTGATTCAACCACAGGCAAAGGCAACAATGCAGAAATAGACTCACCTTCGCTAAGCGGCAATAGGTTAACAATAGGTCGACCTTTGGCATTACGACTCGCTACAGGGATATCAAAAACGCGCAACCAATATACTTTACCGAAGTTACTGAAAAGCATGATGGTGTCATGACTACTAGTCACTAATAGGTGCTCAATATGATCTTCTTCTTTCATGCTTGCTGAAGACTTACCACGACCACCACGGCGTTGAGCTTGATACTCTTCCAAAGGCTGAGATTTAGCATAACCAGTGTTAGAAATTGTCACTACCATTGGCGCTTCATCAATCAAGTCTGCCATGGTTAAGTCTTGGCGCGACGTCAAAATTTCAGTACGGCGTACGTCACCAAAACTATCACGAACTTCTTCCAACTCTTCACGGATCACTTCCATCAAACGCGTAGGGTTAGAAAGGATATTAAGTAGTTCAGCAATCAAATCGATTAGCGTTTTATACTCACCTAGCAGCTTCTCATGCTCTAGACCAGTTAAGCGGTGAAGACGCAAATCAAGAATGGCTTGAGCTTGGTCTGGTGACAAGTGATAAGCACCACCAACAAAGCCATAACCTTCATCAAGATCATCTGGGCGACAAGCGTCAGCGCCAGCACGTTCTAACATAGCGACTACGTTACCCGGCTGCCAAGACTCGCTTACCAACTTCTCTTTCGCTTCTGCTGAAGTTGGAGAAGTTCTAATCAATTCAATGACACGGTCAATATTGGCAAGAGCAACCGCAAGGCCTTCAAGAATATGACCACGCTCTCGCGCTTTACGTAATTCAAAAATTGTTCTGCGGGTAACCACTTCACGACGGTGCTTAACGAAGCACTCAAGAATTTGTTTCAGATTCAATAGCTGTGGGCGACCATCAACCAAGGCCACCATATTCATACCGAATACAGACTGAAGCTGTGTTTGCGAGAAAATGTTATTCACTACAACTTCTGGGTTTTCACCACGGCGCAGTTCAATAACAATACGCATGCCGTCTTTATCGGACTCATCACGCAACTCACTGATACCTTCCAGCTTCTTCTCTTTAACCAGCTCCGCAATTTTCTCAATTACTCTAGCTTTATTTAGCTGATAAGGGATTTCTGTAAAGACGATGGACTGGCGATTGCCTTTTTCCATATCTTCAACATGGTGGCGAGCACGCATATAGATGCGACCACGGCCTGTTTTGTATGCTTCAACGATACCTGCGCGACCATTGATGTAAGCGCCGGTTGGAAAGTCTGGACCCGGGATATGCTCAATCAACTCATCGACCGTAATATCTGCATTATCAATTACCGCTAGACAACCATCGATTACTTCACCCAAGTTGTGTGGCGGAATGTTCGTCGCCATACCCACCGCAATACCAGCGGAGCCATTAACAAGAAGGCCGGGCACTCGAGCAGGTAAAACTTCTGGCATGAATTCAGTGCCATCGTAGTTAGGCACAAAATCTACGGTTTCTTTCTCAAGATCCATCAATAAATGATGAGAGATTTTAGCCATACGAATTTCGGTATAACGCATTGCTGCCGCGCTGTCTCCGTCGACAGAACCGAAGTTACCTTGACCATCTACCAAGGTGTAACGCATTGAAAAAGGCTGGGCCATACGTACGATAGTATCGTATACAGCAGAATCACCATGTGGGTGATATTTACCGATGACATCACCAACGATACGAGCCGATTTTTTGTATGGCTTATTCCAATCGTTCTTAAGTTCATTCATCGCAAATAGAACGCGACGGTGAACAGGTTTTAGTCCGTCACGTACATCAGGTAATGCTCGACCTACAATTACACTCATTGCGTAATCTAGATAAGATCCCTTAAGTTCATTTTCGATACTGACGGGAGTAATTTCTTTGGCTAGTTCACCCATAGATACAATCGATCCTTATGCCTCGGAAGCTTTATAAGCTTCACCATCTCTTTTTATAAGCGCAGCATTGTAACATAAGCAAATAAATAACACCCCTTCCAAAATGCATGTTTTCTTGACTACAAACACCAAACCGTCACCCCATCCACTTTAGATCCAAATATCAAAAGAAATCGTATTAATAACAAGCCAATAGCTAATCATTTAACTATTGGTCTGCCATATAGATACCGCTATACTAAATCCATTAAACATTCGAATTTTATCGCCATACAGACAATACGGAAAACAACCAATGACCGACCAACAACAAACCAATGTAGATTTAAATGAAGTCGCTAAATTTGAAGCACTTGCAAGCCGTTGGTGGGATACAGAAAATGAATTTAAGCCCCTACATGACATCAACCCATTACGTACAGGGTATGTAGATGAACGCTGCGAAGGCTTAAAAGGCAAGAAAGTCATTGATGTTGGTTGTGGCGGGGGAATTCTATCTGAAGCCATGGCTAAGCTCGGTGCTCAGGTAAAAGGCATTGATATGGGCGAAGCGCCTCTTGCCGTTGCCAAGTTACACAAGCAAGAGTCTAACCTTGATATCGACTACGAAAAAATCACTGCTGAAGAAATTGCTGCTCGCGAAGCAGGCCAATACGATGTAGTAACATGCCTAGAAATGCTAGAGCACGTTCCCGACCCATCTTCAGTGATCAAAGCCTGTATGACACTTGTAAAACCGGGCGGCCATGTTTTTTTCTCGACCATTAACAGAAACCCCAAAGCCTATCTATTTGCCATTGTCGGCGCAGAGTACATTCTCAACATGCTCCCCAAAGGCACTCACGATTACGCTAAGTTCATTCAACCTGCTGAGCTGTGCAATTACGCAAGACAAGCCGGTCTAGAAACACACCATATGACGGGGATGACCTATAATCCATTCACTAAGGTATACAAGCTAAACGATAAAGATGTATCCGTTAATTACTTGATGCATACTCAAAAACTCTAAGCCAGACAAAGGCACAAGGAGAAGATATGTTTGACTATCAAGCGCCAAAACAACTACTTAAAGATAAAATCGTATTGGTAACAGGAGCCGGAGACGGCATAGGAAAAACAGCTGCCATCACCTATGCGGAACATGGCGCCACGGTTATCTTATTGGGCCGCACAACAAAAAAGCTAGAGGAAGTTTACGACGAAATTGAACAGAAAAAACTTCCACAAGCTGCCATAGTACCGCTCAATTTAGATGGCGCAGCAGAGCACGATTTTTTAGAGCTCGCCAACACCATCGAATGCGAATTTGGACGACTTGACGGCATACTACACAATGCCAGCATGCTTGGTGAAAGAGAGCCAATCAGTAGCTACGACCCCGTTCTGTTTGAGCAAGTTATGAGGGTTAATGTAACCAGCCAACTTATTCTTACTCAGGCACTGCTTCCTCTTTTAAAGAAAGCGAATCATGCCTCTGTGGTTTTTACCTCTTCAGGCGTCGGCAAGACAGCAAAAGCCAACTGGGGCGCCTATGCCGTGTCAAAATTTGCCACTGAAGCCATGGTGCAATTGTTTGCTAACGAATCAGCAGAGTTCACTCCTACTGTACGCACCAACGCAATCAACCCAGGTGCAACCCGAACCAAGATGAGAGCTACTGCTTACCCTAGTGAAGACCCAAATACACTGGCAACGGCAAGCGACATAATGCCTGCTTACTTATATTTGATGGGTGACGATAGCTTGGAGATCAACGGCCATTCTATTAATGCCCAATAAGGCAGTTTTCTACACCACAAAATAATAAGGCAGGTCACAACAATGACCTGCCTATTTCAAACTTCTCAGCGCTAGAATCGCAATTAATATCAAATCAATTCGTACCCGAAGGTGTATCGCGGCCTATTGGGGCAAATGATCCTACATCTGGAGCCTCGGTTGATGAACTCTCAGAAGAGCTCGCCCCACTCCCCCCAAATACATCTTCGGCACTAACATCGGTATCGTCCGCTTTCTCTCTTAAGCCGAAGTCAGGCATGACCCTTAAACGTTTCTCTTGAATCTCTTCGGGTATGTGCCCCGTAAACAAAACAGTAAAAGGCGACTCTTTCGTCCTTTTGTTTACCTCTTCGTATATTGCCTGTTCGCGTTCAGCAATTTTACCTTCTTCCACATAAGATACTGAGCCACTGCCGCCTAACACAATATGCTGATCGAGTTTTTTCTCTTGCCTCTCAACAGGGATAATGGAAACCTCTTCCGGAGAGCTCTCAACCACTTGATGCTGAGACCGTATCACCTCTTCACCATAGTAAATATCAATTTCTCTAAGCTCAATAGACTGCCCTATAACAAAAAATGGCATCCATAAGACCAACCACAAAAAGTATCTCATCACTTCTCCTGAGTATGAATAGATTAACTATAAGAGAAAAAGAGCCAATAAAAAAGGGAGTTCAAACTATCTTGAACTCCCTTCAGTAACACCATGCTAACTTTTAAAGCGTGATCACTTCAAAATCAGCAACTGGATTTGCATCAGCCTCGTAGTCGACACCTTCAACACCAAATCCAAACAACTTCAAGAACTCATCTTTATACAACTGATAGTCCGTTTCAGAGAACAGGTTTTCATCAGTAATTGTCGGCCATAGATCACGACAAGCTTGCTGAACATCCTCACGCAATTCCCAATCATCTAAACGCAAACGGTTAGAATCATCTACCAATTCTGCAATAGTATTGTTGTTGTATAAACGCTCAGAGAACATGCGATAAATCTGATCCATACAACCTTCATGGATATTTTTCTCACGCATTACTTTAAAGACCATTGCTAAGTACAAAGGCATAACAGGAATAGCAGAAGACGCTTGAGTAACAACAGACTTCAGAACAGCAACGTTGGCACCACCACCAAGAGAAGACAATTGCGTATTGATTGCGCTAGACGCACGATCCAAATCTTCCTTCGCTTTACCTAATGCACCATGCCAGTAGATAGGCCAAGTAATATCAGAACCTATGTACGAGTAAGCAACAGTACGAACACCTTCAGCCAATACACCAGCTTCTTGTAGAGCAGACATCCAAAGCTCCCAATCCTGACCACCCATCACGGTTGTCGTAGCGGCAACTTCTTCTTCAGTCGCTGGCTCGATTTCGGCTTCGATGATGACATCTTTATTGGTATCAATGGCTGTTGAGCGGTAAGGTTCGCCAATAGGCTTTAATACAGAACGAATGACTTCACCAGTCTCAGGCAATTTACGCACTGGAGATGCCAAGGAGTAAACCACCATATCGATTTGACCAAGATCTTCTTTAATTAGATCAATAACACGGTCACGGGCTTCATTAGAGAAAGCATCACCGTTGATACTTTTTGAGTACAAGCCTTCTTCTTTTGCTGCTTTATCAAACGCTGCGGCATTATACCAACCTGCTGTACCTGTCTTTCTTTCTGTACCAGGTTTTTCAAAGAAAACACCAATAGTTGCTGCACCAGAACCAAATGCCGCGGCAATTCGAGAAGATAATCCATAACCACTAGAAGCACCAATAACTAGTACTTTTTTAGGTCCGTTTTCAACTTGCCCTTTCGCTTTAGTGAAAGCAATTTGTTCTCTGACATTTTGCTCACAACCTACAGGGTGAGTCGTTGTACAGATAAATCCTCGAATTTTTGGCTTAATGATCATAATTTTTTCTCAACGTCATGTTTTTCTAACGTATTGCCAAGCAATCCCTGAAATGAAGCTAGCAACACAAATCTGTTCGCCATGATACAATAGCCAGCAGAATATGTCCTAATTCTTATTCAAATCACCATTTTTTAAACCCACTTTAATCCTGAGATTTTACTGTGCACCTTCTTGTTATAGGTTACGTCTGGCCCGAACCCAATTCTTCTGCAGCGGGCAGCAGAATGATGCAATTACTCAATTGTTTCCACAAACAAAAGTGGCAGATCTCTTTTGCCAGTCCGGCCCAAGAAACCGAACATATGGCTGACCTTTCAAAACTTGATATTCAGTGCGATAAAATCGAACTTAACAACACGTCATTCGATCAATATATCGCACAAAAGAAACCAGACATTGTTATGTTTGACCGTTTTATGATGGAAGAACAGTTCGGCTGGCGAGTAGAAAAACACAGCCCAGATTCCCTTAGAGTATTAAACACTGAAGATTTACACTCACTTAGACAAGCACGAGAAAAAGCAGTCAAACAGGATCGTTCATTCCAAATTAATGACCTACATTGTGATCATGGCATTAGGGAAATTGCCGCTATCCATAGATCAGATTTAACATTAATGATCTCTTCTACAGAGACTAAACTCCTCATAGATCATTTTAATGTGCCAGAAACACATCTACTCCACCTTCCCTTTATGCTAGATAAGCCACCTGAGCTCGACTCACTGCTCCCCTTCGAGCAAAGAGAACACTTCATTAGCATTGGCAACTTTCGCCATGCCCCCAACTGGGATGCGGTTTTGCAGTTAAAAACTCAAATCTGGCCCAAAATTCGTAAGCGACTCCCAAAAGCAGAACTGCATATCTATGGCGCTTACCCCCCACCAAAAGCCACCCAGCTAAATAATGCAAAAGAAGGTTTCTTAGTGAAAGGTTGGGCTGAAGACGCCAAAGAAGTCATGGAGAAAGCACGAATATGCTTAGCTCCTCTTCGTTTTGGGGCAGGCATAAAAGGCAAATTGGTTGAAGCCATGCAAACTGGTACCGCAAGTATTACAACCTCAATTGGTGCCGAATCTATGCACCAGCCTTTACCATGGAATGGTGTCGTAACTGACGACTTCAACACCCTTGCGGACGCTGCCGTTTCCTTATATCAAAATAAGACCGACTGGCAGCTAATGCAGAACAATGGCATGCAAATCCTCAATACTCACTACCAAGCATCAGAATGGGAGCCCAAACTCATTCAAAGGCTCGCGTTGCAAGTTCAGTTAAAAGACACCCTCAGAAAGAAGCACTTCTTAGGGTTAATGATGAGGCACCATAGCTTAAAAAGCACTCAATACATGTCCCAATGGATCGAGCTCAAAAACACCATTACAGACAAATAAAAAATGCCCTGAGCGATTGAAGCCGCTCAGGGCATTTTTATAGATAACATTAATTCGATAAAAACGGAGAATTAAAACTCAGCGTTGTGGTAAACACGCTGCACGTCATCAAGATCGTTCAATAGATCTAAGAAACGTTCGAATTGCTCTACATCTTCACCTGATATTTCAGTTGTTGTTTGTGGTACAAACTGAATCTCATCAATATCAAATTCAATATCACCAAAAGCTTCTGTAATAGCAGCTTTGGCTTTACCGTACTCAGTATTCGGCGCGAAAACAGTTACCTTGCCGTCATCCAATTCAATATCGGTAACATCCACGTCAGCCATCATTAGAGCTTCTAGAACCGCTTCTTCGTCGTCACCAGCGAAAACAAAGATAGCGCTGTGGTCAAACATATGACTCACACTACCTTGACCACCGATCTTAGATTTCACCTTGTTGAAACAAGTACGAACATCACCAAAAGTACGGTTAGGATTATCAGATAAGCAATCCACTATGACCATAGTATTACCTGGGCCAAAACCTTCATAACGGGCAGTATCAAAATCTTCACCACCACCGCCTTTAGCCTTATCAATCGCCTTATCGATGACGTGGGTTGGAACTTGGTCCTTCTTCGCTCTATCAATTAATGAACGAAGGGCTAAATTACCGTTAGGATCAATGCCACCAGATTTTGCGCAAACATATATTTCACGGCCATATTTACTGTATACCTTGGCTTTTTGATCTGACGTTTTCGCCATGGACTCTTTGCGGTTTTGAAAGGCTCTGCCCATTAGATATTCCTATTCTTTAAAATCTTAAAACGCCGATTCTAACGTGTCCCCTAAAAAGAAGGAACCTATTCAGTTAGATAAATCGCTTATTCAAATCTATAAATAACCTATCTTTTACCCCACCCTATCGACTGATAGCCCTTTTACCACCAAAGACAAGGTATAAATTGCCCTATCTAAATCTTCTTCATTAACGCGGGTAAAGTTCAATCTTAAATAAGCATCATCTAACATGTGATCCGAGGAGAAAAACGGTTTTCCGGGTAACACCAAGACTTGCTCTTGCAAAGCGCGCTCCATCACTAGCATGGAGGAAACACCCTCTGGCAATCTAACCCAAAAGAACATGCCACCCGCTGGAATGCGATACGAAATCTGATTGCCCAAATATTTCAACAAGGCATCCGCCATAGCATCACGCTTTTTCTTATACACAGCTTTCAGTTTAGCTATATGAAGGAGGTACTGACCTGAACCTAAGAAATGGCTCACCATCATTTGTGCAAGACGATTAGTATGCAAGTCAGTTGCCTGCTTCACTTTCTCAAAATAAGGCATTAACTCTTCATCGCATGCCATATAGCCCACCCTTAAACCGGGCCAAAGCACTTTTGAAAAACTCCCCAAATACACCCAAGAAGAAGTTTTTAACATACTTGATATAGGGGGCAATTTAATCTCTTCATAACAAAGCTCACCATAAGGGTCATCCTCTATAAGCAAAACGTTCTTTTTTTCTAGTAACGAGGCAATTTCTTTACGTCTTTCTAGACTGTAACAATGGCCAGAAGGATTCTGGAAATTAGGGATCATATAGACAGCTTTTGGTTTGTACTCTTCCAGCTTTTCCTCAAAATCCTTTACAGACATACCAAATTCATCGGAAGTAACTCCCTGAATATTGGCACCTTGCAACCTAAATACCTGACAGGCCGCCAAGTAAGTCGGCTGCTCAGTAAGTATCGTGGCGCTGTTATCCAATACTGAGCGACTCACAATATCCAAGCCTTGCTGCGAACCATTTGTTACTAAGACTGCTTTCTGCCGATCAAGCCCCCGTCCAGCCAATATCTGAGCGATGTGTTGCTGCAAAACCGCCTCGCCATCGCTCGCCCCATACTGTCGACTATCTAGCAATTGATTAACATCTGGATACGCAGGCATCAAAGCATCGTCTGGCAAGCCACCCGCTAAAGAAATGATGTTTGGTTGCTGGCTATAATGTAATAATTCACGAACCAAGGATGGTTCCATATTTGAAACTGAGGAATTTAAAAGATGTGAAATATCCATATAAAAGGAGACCTTATTGATAAATAACAGCCACTAAAATCTCCTATATTTAGTGAGCAAAAAAGACACAGATCATGCTTTTCCGCACCATACAGAAAGCCTTCAGACTAAATGAGTATGAATAACTAAAGGCTTCTAAATAGTTCCTTATTTTTTGCACCAGCAAGAATAGCCAGCTTTCATTAATAAAATGTATAGTGAGTAAAATATGGAAAACGATTAAAAGATGAGCCTCTAACTCATTAATTGATATATTCTAAAGCACGCTCCGAAACAGCTTTATCTCCAACAAACAGGAATCCTCTTTATTATGTTGCCATTAAAAGGCTTGAAAATTCGTCATAAGCTTTTTGCCGTCTTTGTATTAAGCAACGTTTTACTTATTGTATCTATGTGGCAGGTCTTTCAATGGAGCTTTGACCGAGGCTTCGCTTCTTACGCAACAGAGCGGGATCGTGATTTTTTACAACAAATGGCCAACCGTACTGCCAACCGCTATTTCTTATTTAATGACTGGTCCGTTCTCATAAAAGAAAGCCAGCAAGAAAAAAAGTGGTACAAGGCTAAGCTAGATAATTTGCAAGATTTAATACCGCCTCCTAGCACCCCAAACTTGGATTTGATATACCCATCACAATACTACCGTCAGCGTTTTATTCTTTATGATGAGGATAAAAAAATTCTGATTGGTAAGGGGCGTTTTTCCGAAACAGAAACTCACCCAGTCACCATTAACAACCAAACCGTAGGCTATGTTGGGCTTCGTTCAATTAGGGATATTGTTCAAGATCAGACTCTGCGTTTCGTTCGACAGCAAGGTGAAGCCTTTTTATTAATTTCAATATTCATGCTTGCCATCGCAGCCTTACTAACTTGGCCCTTAGCACAATGGTTATGCAAACCTTTATGCTCGATGCAAAGAGCGACAAAGAAATTAGCTGCTGGTCAATTTGACACCCGCATACCGGTTAAAGGCTCTGATGAACTTTCAGACTTAAGCTGTAATTTCAACCGGCTGGCCTGTACTTTAGAAAGCTCTCGAGAAGCCAGAAAGCGCTGGATTGCCGATACTGCCCATGAATTGCGCACTCCTGTAGCTATCTTACGAGGTGAAATTGAAGCCATGCAAGATGGCATCATCAAACCTAGCAATGAGAGCTTAGCGTCGCTACACCATGAAACACTGCATATTGCCCGTCTTATTGATGATTTAAACCAACTGTCTATGCATGATATTGGCAGCTTGAACTATGAGATGGAAAGCTTAGCCATTACCGACATTATTGATCAAGTAAGCGGCTCTATGTTACTGCCGTTTAAAGAAGCAAACATTGAATTAAAGGTCATCAATAAACTAACAAAATCGGCTAAGGTTCTAGGGGATGGAGACAGACTGCATCAGCTATTTACCAATTTAATGAATAACTCATTGAAATACACTAATGCTCCGGGCTGTCTCACTATACACTCCTATAAGCAAAATAAAAAAATTATCGTTACCTTTGAGGATTCAGCTCCAGGGGTAAGAGAAGAAGAAAAAGACAAAATCTTTGAACAATTTTATCGAGTTGAAAACTCTCGTAACAGAGCAACCGGTGGACGCGGTTTAGGTCTATCAATATGCTCGAGCATAGTGGACGGACACCAAGGTAATATTTCTGCCTATGACTCCCAAGATGGGGGCCTAGGCATCAAAATCGAATTCCCATTACGTTAGATGGACACACAAAAACTATGAACAAAGTATTAATCATCGAAGACGAACCAAAACTAGCGGAACTTATGGCAGCTTACCTAGCACAAGCAGGGTATGAACATCACCATTTAGACAGAGGCGACATTGCGGTTGATTATATCAAGAACAACCCTATCGACTTAATCCTCTTAGACCTCATGCTGCCTGGCTTAGATGGCGTGGAAATTTGCAAACAAGTCCGTCAGTTTAGCGCTGTCCCTATTATTATGGTGACCGCGAAAGCGGAAGAAATTGACAGATTAATCGGTCTAGAAATGGGCGCAGATGACTATGTATGCAAACCCTTCAGCCCTCGCGAGATCGTTGCCCGTGTAAAAGCTAACCTTCGACGCGTACAACTTGATCAAGAAGAAGCTCCCCGAAACGATGGTTTTGAGCTAGACACTAACCGCTTAAGAGTGACTTACAAAGGTGAGTTAATTGACTTAACAACAGTAGAGTTTCAACTATTTCAATTACTGATAGCTGAACCCGGTCGAGTATTTGGTCGAGATCACATTATGAAAAGTATATACTCCGATAGCAGAGTGGTTAGCGATAGAACAATCGACAGCCATATAAAAAAGCTACGTAAGAAAATTGCAGCCGTAGCGCCAGAGCTAAATGCCATACACTCAGTCTATGGTGCAGGCTATCGATTTGAGAACATCGACTAACCTTAAGGAAGGTGAGAATAAGTCTTCTGAGCTTCAGTCTTATCAGAGAAACGGTCTATAACTCTTAACACCGAGAGGCCATTTCTCTGAAAGACCCGAAGGGCGTGGGCTAAGCACTTTTTATTCTTTGTTAAGCTTCTTGCAAATATGTTCAATATTGGACGGCGAAGCCTGCCTCGAATAATAAAGGTTTATCCACACGCTGAAGCCAGTGGACTTATGCGTACCTTCCTTAATAGACTGGTTTATGCACCTTCTATTTATTAAGGAAAGATGTGAATAACTTCTTAGATGTACTAGCGTTTTCTTTTTCGATCACCATGCCGATTTTTTTAATACTGGGGCTAGGTGTGGTGCTTTATCGAATAAAACTCATCAATGATAACTTCATTGATACTGCATCTAAGTTAGTATTTAACGTTACCCTTCCCGCTTTACTCTTTATCAGTATTTCAAAAACCAGTTTCAGTAGTGACACCAACTTTTCTCTGGTTCTTTATGCCATGGCAGCGGTATTTGCCACCTACCTTTTTTTAGAGTTTTTCATGAGGTACCTCGAAAAAGACAAAGCAGACCGCGCCGTCTTAATACAAGGTGCTTTCCGCTCAAACATGGGAATAATAGGCCTTGCTTATTGTGTTAACGCCTATGGCGATGGCGTTTATGCTGTTGCCTCTGTTTATCTAGGTGGAGTAACAGTACTTTTTAACATCCTTTCGGTAATTGGTTTAAGTAGAGGACTTGGGGGAGATATAAACACCTTAGGCATTATTAAAAACATCGCTAAGAACCCTCTTATCATCGCCATTGTGGCAGCGTTTGTGATGTCTCTTGCCTCTTTAAAACTGCCCGAAACTCTTTTTAGAGCTGGGGATTATTTTGCGCAAATGACACTACCTTTAGCCCTACTATGCGCTGGTGCCTCACTTAACTTTAACTCTCTTAAGAAGGGGATTTTCGGGGCTCTTATCGCCTCTTTTGGAAAACTCGTCTTCATCCCCATCACTTTGACATTTGGCGGCTATTTACTTGGTTATCGTGATATGGAACTTGGCGTTCTCTTCTTGATGGCATCGGCACCAACCGCATCAGCCAGCTATATTATGGTCAGAGCAATGAAAGGAAATTCAGAGTTAGCAGCAAATATTATTGTCATCACCACAATTGCTTCCTTGATTACCACCAGCATCGGAGTTACTTTGTTGAGAGCTATGAACCTAATCTAAATACCCACAGTGTTTACATAATAATAAAAGGCCTAGTGATCACTTGTTTTCTAAATTAAATCAAAACCGCCTTCTTTCTCTATTATATGGATTAGGGTTACTCACTCTGATCTTTCTCGGCGTTCACTCCATCGCTTATCAATTTCTGATTATTGATAAGCATTCCGAGGGGCAAAATAGGCTTCTCGACTATGTGGTAGAGCTACGCGAAGAGTTAAAGACCTATCAAATCCTTCCTTATGCTCTTACCGACAACCCTTCTTTACTATCCTATATAAAATATCCTGATAACCCTGTACTCGCCGACCGATTAAAACGTCACTTAGAAGACCTCACTCAAGTCTCCAAAACACAAGGCTGGTTTATTTTCTCTAAACAAGGAGGGCTACTTCTTTCCAACGAGCAATCCTCTAATTTTGTCTTTAGTGATTATTTCGACGAAGCACTATTTAGTAAGCGCCTGAAAGAACATCAAGGAGAACATCTACTGCTTGCTGGAAGAAGCCTCACCAACCAAGAGACCATTCATTTAGCCCTTGCCCCTGTTTACAATACTAGTGGGTTAGTGGGTGCCGTTGGTGTCCGTATTAATATTGACCAGTTGATAGATAGGTGGAACCTATTCCATGAGCTCGCTGCCATTACAGATAATCAATCTCGGGCCGTCTTCTCCCACAAATCCAATTATGATTTAAATTCAGATTGGTTAAGCAAAAAGAAAAACATTCGTTTTTTAGATGGCACGCAAGCGGAAGTCTACCAAACCCAGAAAGAGTACTTCCTACTACAAAGCGTTTTATTGGATGATTTGCAGTGGGAAATCCACCTCTTTGCCGATATGAGAAGCACCCAAACAGAAGCTCGACAAATCGCCTCTTTTGCCCTCGCATTATGCGCTCTTGCTTCATTATTTTGGCTTTACCGCCGTGAACGCGCCTTAAAAATCGCTTCCAAGAAAGAAAATAAAATCTTGATTGAAGACAGTGCTCAGCGACAACGAGCCCTAATAGAAAATACTCATGTGGGCCTAATGCAGCTCACAAGATACGGTGAAATCTCTTTTGTTAACCCTATGGGGTTACGTTATTTAGGTCAGAATAAACAACTACACAATCACCGACTTACCGATTTCTTACCAAATCTGGAAGAGAACACATTCGTTCGCTCTTTCATCTTAGAACTAAAGAAACAACAAAGACCTCCTGCTCACTTAGCTACAGACTTTATTGAACAAGAAGTCACCCTTCAAAAAGGCGACCATACCTATTTCCCTGCTTTGCTGTCTATTTCGGCTCTAGAATGGAGTGACTCTCAAGGCTATCTGGTCACTTTTATCAACATCAGTAAACGGAAAAAAGCTGAATTGAGTTTAGTGGAAGCTAATAGTCGACTAGAAGAAAGAGTTCTCGAAAGAACAAGAGCCTTAGAAGACACCCAACAAGAATTATTAAGAGCAGAAAAGTTAGCAGCAATCGGAAAAATGTCGACAGCCATTACCCATGAAATCAATCAACCTTTAACTGGTATCAAAAACCTCGCTTACACCACAGAACTATTACTAAAGAGAAAAAATATCGAGCAAGCCTTAAGCACCTTACCCGATCTAATCTCTTTGGTTGGCAGAGTGCAGACACTCACCAATGGGCTCAAAGTATTTGCTTATCAAAGACCTGAACACCTATCTGCCATTTCCATCAAAAAATCCATCATGGTTGCTATCGAAAACTTAGGTGACGAGGCCCAGAATGCCAATTGGAACATTCAAATAAACGAGACTGATAAAGTCATTGCAGAGGCCACACGGTTAGAAAGGATCTTCTCAAACTTAATTAGTAATTCTTTACAAGCCTGCCAAGAAGCAGATATTCCACCTTCAATTAGTCTATTTTCAAAAAGCAATGAAAAGCAGATTACCATTTACTACCAAGATAACGGCCCTGGCATACAAGCAGAGAAGTTAAGCCATATTTTCGAACCATTTTTTACCACTAAGCCAATCGGTAAAGGGCTAGGGCTTGGATTAGCCATTAGCGCGAATTTAGCTAAGGATATGAATGGTTCATTAACCGCTTATAATAACTCATCCTCCGAGCTGGTCTTCCAACTGACATTATTTAAGGCCTAGACATGAACCAAAATATAGAAAAGAACATCGAAGTTTGGCTATTAGATGACGATGATACCGTGAGGTCAACTACCGCCCAATGGCTAAGATTATCTGACTACCACGTAAAAGAATTTAAAGATGCCAATGCTCTTTTACAAGAATATAAAACAGGCGTTGCCAGTATTATTGTCAGTGATATCAGAATGGAGCCAATGGATGGACTCACATTAATGCACGCTTGTCTGAAGGAAGAAAAAAGCTTTCCTTTTTTACTTATCACCGGACACGGCGATGTTGATACCGCCGTCAACGCCTTACGTGATGGTGCTTTCGATTTTTTAGAAAAGCCCTTTGACCCAAATAGGTTAATACAAACCGTTGAAAAAGCCATTCAGCTAAGACGTGTACAACTGCAGCATGCGAACCAAACCTCATATCTTGGTGATCTGCACGGATTAGAAGAAGTCATTATTGGCCAAGACGAACACATGGTAAGAGTCAGGCAACAAATCTATACCTTTGCCAATATGGATACCCACGCCATTGTTTACGGTAAAACCGGCTGCGGTAAGGAGCTCGTTGCTAAAGCACTTCACGATTGCAGCCCCCGCAGAGGCAGTCCCTTTGTTGCGATAAACTGTGCAGCCATCCCTGCTGACTTATTTGAAAGTGAACTATTCGGGCATGAGGCTGGCGCCTTTACTAGCGCAAATAAAAGGCGTATCGGAAAATTGGAATACGCTAGCGGTGGCACACTATTTTTAGATGAAATTGAAAGCATGCCACTCGCCATGCAAATTAAACTCTTAAGAGTATTACAGGAGAATCAACTTGAGCGTATTGGTAGTAACACCACAATCAATATTGACTTGCGAGTTGTTGCTGCCGCTAAAAGCGATTTACAAACCCTAGAGAACTTTCGCCAAGATTTATACTATCGACTCAACGTCTCTCAGATACACTTACCTGACCTACGCCATAGAGGAAATGACATCCCTCTTTTGTTTGAACACTTTTGCCGGATTGCCGTTAAAGAACGTGGCGGTGAGTTCACCTCCCTCAGCCCCATAGATCATGAAACATTGACGCTTTATGGGTGGCCCGGAAACGTTAGGGAACTAAGAAATGTGGCGCTAAGGTACACTCTTGAACCTAATACCAGTATTGCCAAAATATTGGCAGGCTACCAAGCTCAGGAAGACACCCATTCCATATCCCCCCTACCTTTAAGTGTAAAGGTTCAAGATTTTGAACGCAGTTTAATTGAAGCTAGCATAAAGCAACATAAGGGCAATATTCAGCTTGTCTTGGAACAACTTCAGTTACCCCGTCGCACACTAAACCAAAAAATGCAGAAATACGGCTTAAATCGCATAGATTATCTTAAGTAACGACAATCCAAAGTAATTAGTAACTAAGGTAACCACCGCTAGAGTCTCCCCCCCCAAATCAACCAAAGTACAGTGGCCTGAGCTGTAAAGCGCCACTGTAAAGCACCTCCAAAATAAGAATTTAATTTTTTTAATGGGAATCACTTGCATTAGGAAGAAAAAAGATCTTTAATGATAACCATTATCAAGTTAGAGGCGATATGCAATGCAAGTTCACATGCATGATGTATATGAAAAGACAGGCAAGGTTAACCAAAATATGGCCAAGCATATCGTCGGTCATAAACACCATGTTGCTTTATTGCCTAACTTGTTTTTACTAAATCAACACATAAAAAGTCGCAGTGACTTATCCATTATTGAAGAAGCAGACGCCGGGTTATATTTTTCTTTTATCGGTGGTCAGGCCATTCAATCCATTGACGACATAGACTCTGTACAAATCTCTTATTTACCGAGAAAACTACAAGGTGAATTAGAATTTACAAAAGGTGAGCAGGTAGGTTTGCTTCAAATGAAGATTTCCTCAGCACACCTAGCCACAACATTAGGCGAAAACGAAGACCAAATCATTCAGCACTTCAGAATGATGAAAGAGAAACTAGGTAACGATAATGGAATTATTGAATTACCTTTTACTGAAAAGCTCGCTAGCTTGTGTGAACCAGTATTAACTCATACGGGTCATTCCATTAGCTTAGCTGGCCATATTTACGCAGTAATTTTTAATTTAATAGAACAATTGCAGATGTTGAGCCATTTATCTCAATGTGAAGACTGTCAAAGCAAACTATTCAATGCACAAAACCGAATAGAAATGTTAAATTATGAAGTGCTGGATATTAAGCAGTTATCTCAGCAAGTAGGATTAAACCCAGAAGCATTAGAAATTGGCTTCAATCTTATTGTCGGTCAGCCCATTAGAAGTTATTGGACTCTCACAAGAGTCAAATCGGCTGCTGTTAGATTAAGGGAAAATCCTACTAATAAAGGGAGTATTCTTGCTCAAAGCGGTCTTTCAGAAGAGCAATTTGAAGCAGCCTTCCTTCAACATTTTGGTGTCAGTAGTCACCATTATGGACAAATTCATTAGACGATAGGATTTATTGCAGAACATGGCTCAATCATCTATAGCCCTTATATACGGTACTGATACAAACAACACAGAAGAAGTTGGAAACAAAATAGCGAAGCAGTTTGAAGAATTAGGTGAAACGGTTGATATCTTCAATATTAAAGATATTGAACCTAGCTTACTTGAAAGCTACGGCACTCTAATTCTTGGTATCCCTACTTGGGACTTTGGTGGCATCCAGTCTGACTGGGAAGACATCGAAGACAGCTTAACAGCTCTATCTTTAGACAATACAGTAGTAGCTCTATACGGATTGGGAGACCAGTTTGGCTACGGTGACTACTTCATTGACGCGGTGGGTTGGTTATATGAAAAGTTACTTCCAACAAAAGCAAAATTCGTAGGCCAATGGTCAACGGAAGGTTACGAGTTCGAAGCATCTCGTGCATGTGTTGAGAACAAAGAAAATTTCATTGGTCTTGCGATCGATGAAGACCAACAATTTGAACTCACTGATGAACGTATCGAGCAGTGGGTTATACAAGTTTACGCGGAGAGAGCAGTAGAATTAGCATAGGTTATCACCTGACTGACCATTAAATAGAAGTTAACGACTAAAATTTGGGTCCACACATTCGCTGCCCCGAATGCCAAATTTACATTCTATTTAATGAGATAATAATGCTTATTGCTTTCAGAAGTGTAAAGAACGTGACTATCTCCCCTTCTCTCCTGCTTGGAGGTAGTCACGCATTTCTTTTTCCCATCAATGTTGGTTATGATTAGTTTTCAATAACTCAACAGCTGTCTTTTTATGCATATAGAACTTTTCGATCTTTTTATACTCACCTTTGTTTTTATTATTGTTTACGCTTGGTGGCGCAATATAGCTATAAGAGAGATGGCACTCGCCCGCACTAAGAAGCATTGTCAATCACTCGATTTACAACTATTAGATGAGAGCATTGCTGGTACAAAGTGGCTACCTACCTGGCATCAAGGCCAAATAAAAATACGTCGACACTACCGCTTTGAATTTACTTCTAGTGGCCTAACTCGCTATTCAGGAAAAATTCAATATATTGGTAACCAACAAGAAAATATATGGTTAAGCCCCCACGACTTTTAACTTCTTACCTGTATAAAAACAGCCCTACCTAATACCCAAATAAACAATTTTCACTAACAAAAATTAACTTCCATACACATTTATTTGCATAGCTACAATAGTTAACAATAGAATGAAGTCATGGTGGCTCTTTAGCTATTTTAATCGCTACCTACGCTAGTACTGGATATACATATAATACTTTGACTACCAAAGTAGAATTTAGCGAGGCATAATTTATGTTAGAAAATCTCAGTTTTAGGACTAAACTGTTTTCATTACTTATCGCCGCAGTTTTCGGCTTTGTGGTAGTAACACTGGTTGCTTTAAAAGGGTTAAAAGCGCAAGACGAATCATCCTCAAAATTTGACGCCTTAACCGCCGTAGATAAAAACCTAGCAACTCTTGCCATTACCCTAATGGAAGAATACGAATCCCTCTCTTCACTGACAGACGCAAAATTTGCACCATTTGTCGACCAACTGAATGCAAACCATCAAACCTTTATTTCAACACTGCAAACGGATGCCAATAACATTCAAGACCCTCAGGCCAAAAGCCACCTTGCCGAGATATCTACTCTACTATCTCAATATAATGGGGCGTTAACTCGACTCTTAATAGAAAAACAGAAAATTGGTCTGGGCAGTGATGCAGGCGTCAAGGGTAAGATTGCCAACCTAGGTGAAGTCGTCATGAACGAAATATCCTTTTTGGGCCTGCTAAAACAAGATTTTTTACCTGTTCGCGAAGCGGAAACCTCCTTTATTTTTGAACCCACTCCAGAAAATAAAAGCTTATTTCTGCAGCACTATGAGAAATTTTATAATAGCGTTATTGATTTTGGACTGGTTGAGCGCTTTGGCCCTAATATACATGCCTACGCTGATGCAATGAAAGACTTTGAAGCAGAAGTCACGAAAGTAGACTCACTACAGAAAAACTTTCTAGCGACCAGAGCACAATTAAATGAAGCACGCTCTGTAGCTGTAAATCATATGCAAAATGCAGTTATTGACGCACGAGAGCAAGCTTCCGCAAGCTCTCAGCAAGCAAGTATTACACTTATTATTGTCAGTATTCTTGTCGCTGCTGCGGCGGCTATCATGATAATGGGGATTATCAAAAGTGTGAGCAGCACCCTATCTCAAATCATGAAAGACTTAGAAAAAGTTAAAAATGGTGATTTGACGGCACGGTTATCGGTTAATCAAAAACGTAATGATGAATTTGATGTGCTTTGTAGTTCCGTTAATGAGATGACTACTGGTCTAAACTCTGTCATCGGTGAAGTCATTGAAACGACTCGTGGCGTTAATAACATGGTGTCCGAACTCAACACCTCTGTTAGCAATATTACCCAGAGCAACCATTTAGTAACGGAACAAACCAATTCTTTGGCAACAGCAACAGATGAGATATCTAATACTATTTCAAATATTTCTGATGTGACGAAAGATTTGAGTAACCAATCCCAGAACACTTATCAATCAGCTAAAATGGGCTCAGGAACAATTAAAGAAGTTCTATCTAATTTGTCTGACACCATTAATGTCGTTAACAACACTAGCTCTCAGCTTGATGAGCTGGGCAAGCTATCTAAAGACATTGATAACGTTATCAGTATGATCAACGACCTTGCTAACCAGACTAACCTACTTGCTCTTAATGCGGCTATTGAAGCCGCACGGGCAGGCGAAGCTGGAAGAGGCTTCTCAGTTGTGGCCGACGAAGTACGTTCGTTAGCAGAGAAAACCGTTGATGCCACTTCTCGAATAACCGATATCGTTGGTACCATTCAAACATCCACCCAAACAGCCATTACCACTATGCAAGATGGACAGAAAAGTCTGCACGCGATTGAGGAGTTTAGTGAGAAAGCCGATGTGGCTATTCAAGAAATTGAACAGAATGCCCAAACCAGTTCATCTTCTTCTATTGCAATGGCGCAATCCATACAAGAAGTGGCTGAAACAGCCATTCATATGAGTGCCGAGATGGATAAGATAGCTCAGCAGTTACAAAGTGACTCTGGCAACATCAAAAATATCGAAGGCAATACTGGCGACATATATAACCAAGTGAATAGCTTAGATAGTAAAACAAGCGTCTTTAAAACGAACTAGGTATTCTGATGAATATAAAAAAACCGGCAGCAGCCGGTTTTTTTATAACGTTTTTGTAGCAAGCCATTAAATTTGAACAAATTCGTTTTACCAAATCTAAGCTTCTTTTTCCGATGGACACTTAATATATGGACAATTAACGGGGACAATTTTGTTAAGCCCTTAACATTTTCAATTGTGAATAAAAAAGCCGCCTTTTCTCTATTCTTTGACTTAAGTCAAAAAATAAAACCGTGACTATTAACAAAAGTTTACTTTTATGTACATTTCATTTGCATACTAACAATGGTTAGCAATAGAATGAAATAAAGGTGAATTCTATTTATTAAATAGATGTACTGTTTTACAAACGATTAAATATAAGCACTTTGACTATCGAATTATAATAAAAAGCGAGGCAAAACTTATGCTAGCAAATCTCAGTTTTCGCACTAAACTGCTTTCCTTACTTATCGCAGCAATACTTGGCTTTGTAGTGGTAACACTCGTTGCTTTAAAAGGGTTAAAAGCGCAAGACGAGTCATCTTCTAAATTTGAAAGCTTAACGGCTGTAGATAAAAACCTAGCGACTCTTGCTATTACACTTATGGAAGAATATGAGTCTCTTTCCACATTAACAGATTCAAACTTTAAAAGTATTGTTGATCAATTAAACGCAAACCACCAAACCTTTATTGCAACACTGCAAACGGATGGTAATAGTATTCAAGATCAGCAGGCGAAAAGTTACCTTACCGACATATCAACACTCTTGTCCCAATACAACCAAGGTTTAACTCAATTATTAGTTGAAAGGCAAAAAATTGGTTTAGGCAGTAGTGCTGGCATCAAGGGTAAAATTTCCGAGCTTGGCGAAGTAGTTCTAGGAGAAATATCTTTCCTAAGCCTCTTAAAACAAGAGTTTTTACCTGTCCGCGAAACGGAAACCACCTTTATTTTTGAGCCCACTCCAGAAAATAAAGCGCTATTCTTAGAACGCTACGAAAAATTCTATAATCGCATTAATGATTTTGGACTGGCTGAGCGATTCGGGCCTAATATTCAAGCCTACTTTGATGCTATAGAGTCATTTGAGACAGAAATCCAAAAAGTAGAAGCATTACAAAAAAGCTTTCAAACCACTAGAACACAACTAAATGAAGCTCGATCAACAGCTGTCAATTATATGCAAAGCGCGGTAGTTGATGCACGAGAGCAAGCCTCTGCAAGCTCTCAGCAAGCAAGCATTACCCTAATCATCGTAAGTATTCTTGTCGCTGCAGCGGCCGCTGTCATGATAATGGGTATTATAAAAAGTGTGAGTGGTACTCTATCTCAAATCATGAAAGATTTAGGCAGAGTCAAGAATGGCGACTTGACGGCACGGTTACCAGTCAATGAAAAGCGTAACGATGAATTTGACATGCTTTGCAGCTCTGTTAATGAAATGACGACAGGGCTAAGCTCTGTTATCGGTGAAGTGGTTGATACCACCAGCGGCGTCAACAACATGGTATCTGAACTCAATACATCAGTTAGCAGCATTGCCCAGAGCAATCAACTAGTAAGCGAGCAAACAAATTCTTTGGCGACAGCAACCGATGAAATTTCAAACACCATCTCAAACATTTCGGATGTTACTAAAGACTTAAGTTCTCAGTCACAGAATACCTACGAATCAGCTAAAGTAGGATCTGGCACGATTAAAGAAGTTCTATCTAACTTGTCTGACACCATTAATGTCGTTAACAACACTAGCTCTCAGCTTGATGAGCTGGGCAAGCTATCTAAAGACATTGATAACGTTATCAGTATGATCAACGACCTTGCTAACCAGACTAACCTACTTGCTCTTAATGCGGCTATTGAAGCCGCACGGGCAGGCGAAGCTGGAAGAGGCTTCTCAGTTGTGGCCGATGAAGTTCGCTCATTGGCAGAAAAAACCGTTGATGCCACTTCTCGAATTACCGATATCGTCGGCACTATTCAAACATCTACCCAAACGGCTATTACCACTATGCAAGACGGACAGAAGAGCCTGCATGCTATTGAGGAGTTTAGTGAAAAAGCCGACGTCGCTATTCAAGAAATTGAACAGAATGCTCAAACCAGCTCATCTTCTTCTATTGCAATGGCGCAGTCCATACAAGAAGTGGCTGAAACAGCCATTCATATGAGTGCTGAGATGGATAAGATAGCTCAGCAGTTACAAAGTGACTCTGGCAACATCAAAAATATCGAAGGTAATACTGGCGACATTTATAACCAAGTTAATAACTTGGATAGTAAAACAAGTGTATTTAAAACGAACTAAGTATTCTGATGAATATAAAAAAACCGGCTTCTGCCGGTTTTTTTATATTCGTTTTTTGTGGCAAACCATTAAAGTTGAGCAAACTCTTTTTGCCAAACCTTGGCTTCTTTCTTAGATGGGCCACCTAAGACATTTACCGCAGTTCTCATTCGAGCACGAGAAATATCAGAGCCTAAAATCGCCATTGAATCAAAGACAGACACAGAAGCTGTGGTTCCAGATATAGCAACAAACAGAGGAGCAAAGAAGTCTTTTGGTTTAATCTCAAGAGATTGAGCTAGTGACTTCATAGAATTAAAGATTTCATCTTTCTCCCATGTACTTAAAGCTTCCAAGCGCCATAATGCGAATTGCATAGATTTACGTAACATCGTCTCTTCTAGCTTAACCGTTGCAAAGTCTTCTTTTGTTATTGGCAACATTCCTTTTAAGAAAAAGCCTGCTACATCAGCAACATCAGAGAAAGTTTCAACTCGAGGAATGACTAGAGGCAAAATTTTCATTAAGTACTCAGGGTTCAGCGCCCATTCAACATACTTTTGCGCGAAGGCTTCTGGAGATAGGTTCTCTCGAATCCACATGCCATTTAGCCAGCTTAATTTGTCTACATCAAAAATAGGACCGCCAAGAGAAACACGTTGAATATCAAAATGCTCAACCATCTCATCTAAAGAGAATTTTTCTCTTTCATCTGGCATAGACCAGCCCATACGGCCAAGGTAGTTAATCACCGCCTCAGACATGTAGCCCATGCGTTGATAATACAAAATGCTTGTCGGGTTTTTACGTTTAGAAAGTTTAGACTTATCAGGGTTACGCAAAAGCGGCATGTGACATAGAGTCGGCATATCCCAGCCAAAGTACTGATAAAGAAGAATGTGCTTAGGCGCAGAATTGATCCACTCTTCACCGCGGATAACATGGGTGATCTTCATTAAGTGATCATCCACCACATTCGCTAAATGATAAGTTGGCATACCATCGGCTTTAAGAAGGACTTGCATATCAACTTGCGACCAGTCAATTTCAATGGTGCCACGCAACATATCTTCGACAACACAGGTACCTTCTTCGGGAACCTTCATGCGAACAACATAAGGTATGCCAGCATCTAACTTAGCTTGAACCTCTTCTTGGCTAAGCTTTAACGCTCGACCATCGTACTTTTGAGGTAAGCCTTGCTCTTTTTGCTCAAAGCGCATTTGATCAAGCTCTTCAGGTGTTTCAAAAGCGTAGAAAGCATGCCCTTTAGAAATAAGCTCTTGGGCGTATTGTGCGTAAATATCACTACGCTCACTTTGACGATAAGGACCACACTCACCACCAACATCAGGACCTTCATCCCAATCCAGCCCTAACCAGCGCAAAGCATCTAGAATCATTTTCTCAGACTCTGGTGTACTACGAACTTGGTCGGTGTCTTCTATGCGAAGAATAAATTTACCACCCATTTTACGCGCGAACGCCATATTAAATAGCGCAATATAAGCGGTTCCCACATGAGGATCACCCGTTGGAGATGGGGCAATACGAGTTCTTACTTCTGACATATAAATCTCTTATCTTCTATTGTCCAAAAAATGCCACCATTATAAGCCTCTCTCACACTCTGAGTAAGGGGCTTAAAGCGTTTTTCACGGGATATCGACTGTATTTTCTCTCAGTACTAGTTTATTTCAGCCCCAACATAGCCAGATGCACCACAACAAAACCTATTCGACAGAAACACACCAAAAAGATACACAAAACAAACAAAAAATAACAAAACCCCCTCACTACCCTTTGAGAAATTGCGACAAAAGCTAAGTTTTTTCGGTTAAAACGCGAATGAAAATCATATATCTCTGCCATTCATGACAAAAATGAAGTCCATATATGGGCGTTTCAGCCTTTCTTTAACATAATTTCATTTAAATTACAGTTGTCGCTTTGAAAAGCGTTCTATAGGATTTTATGTGTGGTCTGTAAATTGCTTAATTTTTTATAAGGCTAATTTATGCCTTTACCTTAAAAAAGGAATTGCTATGTTATTCACACCTGGAGCTATTCTAATAGCGGCGTTACCCTACTATGCACGTATTAGTATCGTCATCTTACTGGGTATTCTTGGAATATCTTGCCTATTCACCTCAAGCTTAAGTGCTTATTCAACCACTATCATCCCAACGGTAATTGCGATATTAGTTTACTTTTCAATATCGTCCTGGGAATTAACTAAACAACGAATTCGTGAGTTAACGAGTCACTTGGAAGACTTTAAAAATGATGATGTGGTGAATCTGTCTTACAATGATCCCGTTTTTAATAAATTAGCCAATCACGTTAATTATCTATTACGTATACTAAGCCGAAAAGAACACTTACTTCAGAGTTGTTCTCAAGAAGCTCGTTACACAGCCACTGAATTACAAACCTCTTCTAATGCCGTAGCTTTAGGGGCAGAAGAAGAGCACATTGCACTTGATGCTATCGTAGTAACCAGTGAAGAAATGAATCAAACCATTGGTGATATCCTTGGTCGAGTTAACTCTACTGCAGATATGGCACAGATGACGCTAACCGAGTCCAACAGCGGTTACAGCGCTTTAGAAGAACTAAAAAATCAAGTTAATACCATGCAGTCGACGGTTCGTCATAACCAAGAGCAAATGATGCAGTTAATTCAAACTGCCGAAGATATTACCAACTTCGTTGAAACAATTGAGCAGATTACCTCACAAATCAATTTACTTGCTCTAAACGCATCAATTGAGGCTGCACGGGCAGGAGAGGCTGGGCGAGGCTTTGCTGTAGTTGCAAATGAAGTAAGGCTATTAGCAGAAAGCACAGAAAACGCAACACATGATATTAGCAAGTTAGTCGGTTCAATCGCCTCTCAAGTCAATATATCTAAAGAAACCAGTGTTGAGCTAATGGGGTTCACCAGTAAAGTTGTTAATGGATCAGACACTGCAATTCAGTCCCTAGACTCTATTAAAACTGCGGCACAATCAACACAAAAAGAAATTCAACAATCTACGGATTCTATTACCGAGTTTGGCCTTGCTAACGAAGAAATGAGCAAACGCTTACTCAATATAGCCAAAGTAAGCGAGCAGCATAGCCAAGTCAGCAAAGACACTAAAGACATGGTGAAATATTTAGAGTGGCTATCCTCTCGTTTGGAACAAAAGGAAATGGAAGTATGATGCTTACTAGCGTATTTTTTCTCGTATGTTTTATGATTTTAGCACTCGCCGTTGGCCGCCAAATTTGGTCTCAGAGGATTGCAAGAGAACGCTCTATCAGAGGAATATCAGGCACTAAACTTCTGATTGAACTAATTAAACTCACTCAACAGCATCGTGGAATGCACTCTGGGTATCTAAACGGTAAATCCGAGTTTAAAGAAAAGCTATTACCTTTAGCAAAAAAAGTAGAGACCTATTACAATGATATTTTAACTTTTGAAAAGAAAAATGATTACCCAGAGTCATTAAGTATTCATTACTTGCTCAAGCAATGGCAACGCTTACTCAACAACAAACAAATTCAAAGCAGCGAAAGTTTTCAGATTCACTCAGGTTTAATTGCACGTCAACTTGATGCTGTATGGGATTTAGCAGACGAATTTTCGCTAACGTCCAACCAGAAAGAAGATATTCGTAATGTCGCCCAACAACTTGTAAAAACACTACCTGAATTGGCCGAATCACTAGGTCAAGTGCGAGCTCTTTCTGTGCAAGTTGCGTCAAAACAAGAAATGAGCTCAGACAAAAAACTACAGTTACTCTTCACTCTAGGCAAAATAGAAAGTCACCACAAAAACCTTGTAACACCGCTACCGAGCGCAACCAATAATGAGCTCACACGTTTTGTAGCCAAAGTTAAACAAGATATCAAAACCGCAGAGTTAACCGAACAAAACCCTGATATTCTGTTTCAAGAAGCAACAAAGGTTATTGATGATATCTTTGTCTTCATTAACTCAGGTTTTGACGACCTAAACGGAAAATTTGAAAACAGCTAGGTGGATCCGTCCATTCAGCTAAAAAAATAATTTTTACCTGTCCGTTGTTTTCAACGTGAATTCTAGTTGAGATAGGCGAATCCCTATCTCAACATCAGTTTTCAAGGCAACCAAAGATCGAGCAAGTAGGCATTGCTCATAGCTACCAACACCGGACAACTGCCTCTGCACCCTTTCAGGCAATAACCCAATATTTTCATATAGAGCTTCTATGGTTGAGAAGTCCTTTAACAAAGATGCCGCCGTCTTTGGACCAATACCTTTTACCCCTGGGATCCGGTTGGTCGTATCTCCCACTAGCGCCCAATAATCAACAAGCTGCTCAACCTGAACACCGTATTTTTCCGGCACCCATACCTTGTCGTAACCTAACTTCGCGAAATAGTCGTACTGGTAGATTCGTTCGTCGCCTAGTAATTGAGTAAAGCCTTTATCTGTTGAAACAATAAACGCCTTAACATCATTACGTGCCGCTTTCACTGCTAAGGTCGCAATTAGGTCATCAGCCTCCCACCCTTCTAATCTCAAACAAGGTAAATTATTAAAGCGGAAGACTTTGGCAAAATCAGCAAGGGAGTCTAGTAACGCATCGTCCATAGGAACTCGCCCAAGCTTATATTCAGGGAAAACCTCGTGACGCCAAGTTTTGCCACTTGAATCAAAAACAACAACGGCATACGAAGGGGTAAATTGATGAATGAGCTTAGTTAACGCCTCTACGGAAATGCTTTGCGTTCTTTCAATACGTCGAGATAAATCTTGCTCCGATTCTAACGCAGCATACAAACGTCGAATTAAATTTAACCCATCTATAATTAGTAGTTTTTTGTCCAACTTCATACACTCTTTTATTAAAATCTATTGCTATATCTTGAAGTAAGATAAAAATAAGCCTTCTGAACTTGTTCGTACCTTCGTTTAACAATTAGGTTAACATGGGAGGAAAGGTATCACGATCGATGAAATGTTATTACTCAATATACGAAAGGACTTTTTATATGTTACGTTCATTATTCATTTACTGCTTTGGTAGTCTTCTAATTTCTAGTGCAGCGTATGCTACATCCATCAATGCTGTGATTGGCTTAGATCGTAGTCAGGTTTTAGAACATGGGAAAAACAAGCTGGCTATTATCCCCGGCTCATTAACCCCATTAGAAGAAAGCTTTCCTGCTATCCTGCAAAGTCAAAAAACACCTCACGATAAGTGGGTCTATCAGATTAATAAAAATATTCGTATTGAGCATAAGCAAAGGGATTTAAGTTTCACAGGGCAATTAATCTCAGTGCAATCCCCAATGGCTACCTTTGATATTAAAATTGGTAATCATGTTAGCCAGTTACCATTAAACGATTTCTACCTCTTCCCTCTTGAGAAAGAAGATAGCCTCGCCGAAGCGACTATTCCTTATGTACCTCTTAGTTATCAGACAGAAGAATTAACATGGACACCTCAGCTAAGCCTTATTATTGAAGGTAGCCGCATCGCGATTTTACAAAATGCCATGTTACATAATCATTCGAATATAGACATAACCTTAGAAAATACGTTACTTCATTATTTTAAGCAGCCTGTTACACAGTTAACTAAGAGCAATCGAAACCTTACAGCTATGGCTATGGAAGTAGCGCCTCAAACACAGGTACAAAATATTGATAATGAAATCCTCTATCCTCTCTCAGGTAAAAACATTCAAATTCCAGCTCGATCAGACCTACTTTACCCTTTACCTAGCAGCAAAAGTTTCATAGACAAACAAATGCATTCAGCGACGCTTTATACCCACCAAAATAGCCGTGGGGAAATTCCATTAAATTTTGATTACCAACTCACGTTTAAACTCGAAAAAGACAGTTTACCCGGTCAGTACCAAATCCTCTGGAAAAAAGGCCAGTTACTTATTCCGAGTAGGAGCATTGCGATTAGCAAAGCTCGTGCTGGCAATATCATTAATGTAACCACCAACAAGAGCCAAGACATCAGCGGCCAGCTAACTTTACTAGAGGCAAGTTCAAGGCAACTGCCAAGCTTTCAAACTTGGCAGACGATCATTACCAATCATTCTTCACAGGTACAAAACTACGCCATTACGCATAATACCAACGCTGTGGTGAATCTAATAAAAGGCAAGGGTGTTGAGAAAATCAACGCTAATGGCGTGATGGTATCTGGTCAGGTTAAGCCCCATTCAACAAAAACAGTGACTTACCAAATTGAACTCAAGAACTAAACAAAAGAAAGTGCAAAAACGTCTTTCACAGGAATGACAATTTTAGGGACATAATTGACCACTTTGGTCATGATATGGTCAAAAGTCATATTAGATATAGCAAGAATATAGCTGCCCGAAGGGAAACACTTGGGGTAGTATTATAACTATATTTCATACTACGAGCTGACAGAAATCCATGAAAAAGCATACTATCACTTCATTAATAAGCACCTCTTTAATAAGTATGGCATTAGGCAGCACTTCACTGAATGCCGAAAGCCTTTACGAAGTTTATAAACTGGCAAAACAAAATGACCCTGGCTTACGTGCTGCGGCTGCTACCTATAAGGCTCAGAAAGAGAGTGTTGCTGTCACTAAAGGTAATCTATACCCAGAAATTACTTTTAGTGGTGAGCTAGGTTATGACGATGTAGATAGCCCTTCTGTCGCCTATGGCAATACTTCTAACACCCTAGCTTTATCCCTCTCTTACCCTATTTACTCTCCTGCCCTAGGCTATGCTGTGGATGCAGTGGAGCTTGGGTTTGACAGTGCTGGAGTGAGCTTTAGCAATGAAGAGGAAGACCTAGCGCTTACCACATTAACAGAGTACTTTAATGTGCTAATCGCTCAATCCGCCCTTAAGACTACCCAAGCGTTAAGCACAAGCACAGCGAGCCAGCTTGATAGAGTCAAAAAGCAATATGAAGTAGGCCTGACTTCCATTGCCGACTTACAAGATGCGCAAGCAGAATACGATTCGGTTAAGGTAAACCAATTGAGTGCCCAGTCTTCAGTAGCCTATGCCCAAAAAGCATTGCAACAAAGAACAGGTAAAGCACTACAAAGTATTCCTGAACTATCTAGTGATTATCCTATCAGGATGGACGGCAGCGTCACTGTTGAAAGCTTGATAGAAAAGGCCCACAAGGATAATAAAGACATACGCTTGCTTAACTTATCAGTGGAAAGTGCTGAGACTAATATACAAATTCAAAAGTCTAATGGCCGCTCTCCTACCGTAGCCATCACAGGCTCTCTTGCTCGCGTCGACAACAACTACGACACTACTTCAACCTCTTATGTAGACGGTGTAACCAACTCTACTTCTATTGCTTTAGGCGTGAGCATTCCCCTTTACAGCGGTGGTGCCATTAATGCCTCTGTGCGACAAGCCTCTGCCGAAGCAGAATCTGTCATCGAGCAAAGAGCCAGCACTCTACAAAGTATTGAGTTGAGAATTCGCAGCCTACACTTAGACCTGCAAACGGCCGTTGCTCAAGTGGAAGCACAGAAGCAACTGATTCAATCCCGCCGTAGCGCCTTGGAGGCGACGCAATCAGGCTACGATGTCGGCACACGTAATTTAGTCGAACTGCTTAATGCACAAACGAATTTATACAATGCTCAAAACACTTATGAGCAATATAGATACAACTTCATCCTTACTAAACTTCAACTATTGGAAGCAACAGGCAGCCTGACTGAAAACGAAATTCAAGCTTTGGATAAATGGCTGATTAACTAATAAGCACCAAACACTAACTACGAGTCATTGAATAACAAAGTCAGTCAATTAAGCTCATTAAAAAGCCGTAAACAGGTGACTATTTACGGCTTTTTAGGTAATGACAAGAAAGAAGAATTAGCGCGTCATGAGCTTTTCTCTTTGAGTAAAGCGCGTTAGTACCTTATACAAGCCATAGGCATCTTTACTGCCAGCTAGCTCTCGAATAGAGTGCATTCCAAAAGTTGGCAAACCAATATCTATTGTTGGCACCCCTATCCCACCAGCGGTAATAGGCCCAATCGTACTACCACAAGCCATATCGCTGCGTACCACAAAGCTTTGCACTTCGTAATTTTCTTCTGCTGCAATATCGCGATAGAGACTAGACGTTTCACTGTTCGTCGCATAACGCTGATTGCTATTTATTTTAATCACCGCCCCTTGATTAATAGCTGGAGCATGGTGCTTATCGTGCCTATTGGCATAATTAGGGTGCAAAGCATGGGCATTATCAGCGGATACCATCATAGAACGTTGCATGGCCTGTACATATTGCTCAGGCACTGGGGATAAACGACGCAGTACATCCTCTAAGAAAGGTCCATTAGCACCACATGTGGATAAGCTGCCAATTTCTTCATGGTCTGTACATACTAGTAAGCTAGGACACTGCATATTGGAGTCTAATAGCGCCTGTAGCCCCACATAACAACTCAACAAGTTATCCAAACGTGCCGCTGCAATATATTCTTTATGCAAACCCACCAATGCGGCAGGCTGGGTATCGTATAAGCTCAGCTCAAAATCTAAAATATGATCAATCGACAAATCAGCATATTGATTTTGTAACTGCTGTATTAACATCTTGTGCAAATCAAACTCATTTTCGGCACCACACAGTATAGGTAGAATTTCTTCCTGTGCATTAACCGAGAAGCCTTTGTTTACATCACGATTTAGATGAATAGCCAGATTAGGAATCACAGCAATTGGGTCTTTAAAGTCCACTAAACGACTAACAATGTCGCCACTGGTTGTTTTTAATGTAATACGCCCAGCAATGGATAAATCCCTGTCTAACCAAGTATGCATTAGCACACCACCATAAACCTCAACCCCCAGTTGGTGATAACCATGTCTATCCACTTGCGCATTAGGCTTTAATTTAAAACAAGGGCTATCCGTATGCGCGCCAATCATGCGCCATCCCGATTGGCTCACCTCTAGAGTAGGTAGTGTAAAAGCAATTAATGACGACTCATTACGCGTGACAAAATATTTACCAGCCTCATCAATCACCCAGTCATCTTCTTCAAATAATTCAACAAAACCTTCCGCAAGTAAGGCACTACGTATGCTGTTTGTGGCGTGAAACGGGGTCGGTGAAGACATCAAAAACGACAACAATGACTCATTAAAATTTGAATATTCCATAACGTCCTAATATACGAATTATTGTAAAAATATGACTTTTTAACGGTTTGGCTAGCGTTAACGGCCAGTGTTTAATATGATTTTACCCAAGAAGATAAAAACACCTATAAAGAGAACACATTCTGGATGAATTACAAACGCCTTTTATTAAGTTTATTAACTGGATACGCTCTTGTATCCACGCCTTCATTTGCATCCGAAGGCCTTCATCCACCCCATGAGTACGATCAAGTATCGCAAGAACTCATCAGTATGCTAGAAGGCATACATTATAACAGACCCGAAATTGATGACAGCATTTCAGAGCAGGCCTTTGATAACTATATTGACTCCCTAGATCCAACCAAAAGCTTCTTCTTGAAAGCCGATATAGAGCTGCTTTCACAGCATAAAACCAGCTTTGATGACGCCTTAAGAAACGGCGACACTCAAGTGGCTTACACCATATATAACCTCTACTTAAAGCGCCTAGAGAAACGTTTAAAAGGCCTTCAGGAAAACTTACCTGAGATGGTCAAAGGCTTCGATTACACTATCGACGAAACCTATAACGCAGACCCAGAATCTATTAGCTGGGCAAACACGGAAGAAGAGCTCGATGAAATTTGGCGCAAGCGTATTAAGAACCGTGCTCTAGTACTAAAGCTAAACGGTGAAGATGAAGAAAAAATCATCTCCACTATTGAACGTCGCTACAAGAACCAAATCAAGCAAGTCGATCAAACCAACGCGGTGGATATCTACCAAGCTTTCGTCAATTCTGTTACCGCAGCTTTAGACCCACATACTAGCTACCTTGCACCAAGGGCATCCGAAACCTTTAATATCAATATGAGCTTGTCATTAGAAGGGATCGGCGCGGTTCTGCAAATGGACGATGATTACACCAAGGTGGTTAGACTCGTGCCCGGTGGTCCAGCGGCTACCCAGAGCGACCTGTCTCCTAATGAAAGGATTGTTGCCGTCGGTCAAGAAGGCGAAGCCATGATAGATGTGGTCGGCATGCGTCTTGACGATGTAGTCGACATGATTCGTGGTGAGCGGGACACCAAGGTCACCTTAGAAGTCACCTCAAGTAAAGGCGATGCCCAAAGTAGCCGATTGATCGAGATTGTTCGTAAGAAGGTAAAACTAGAAGACCAATCTGCCCAGAAAGAAATTGTCGAAATAGAACGTGATGGAGAAGCCTATAAAGTTGGCGTTATTAGCCTCCCCACTTTCTACTCAGACTTTGCCGCAATACAAGCGGGTGAAAAAGATTATAAAAGCTCAACCAAAGACACTAAGAAACTCATTGAAGAACTAAGAGAAGAAGGCATCACTGCGCTTATTCTTGATTTAAGAAACAATGGCGGCGGCTCCCTACAGGAAGCTAACTCCCTAACAGGTCTATTCATTCCGTCAGGTCCAACGGTACAAATTCGTGACCAAGCTGGCCGCGTCACTCCCCTAGGAGACTTTGACAAGGGGCTCGCTTACAGTGGCCCTATGGCAGTGCTGATTAATCGCATGAGTGCTTCTGCGTCTGAAATCGTGGCAGGGGCATTACAGGACTATGGCCGTGCCATCATTCTTGGTGATCAAACCTTCGGTAAAGGCACGGTACAGGTATTAAAAGGCCTAGACAAAGGGCAACTCAAAGTCACCCAAGCGAAATTCTACCGAGTATCTGGAGAAAGTACGCAACATAAAGGTGTAGTACCTGACATCTTCTTCCCATCTCTTATCGACAAAGAAGAAGTAGGTGAAAGTGCGTTAGACAACCCGCTAAAATGGGACCATATCCACGATACTCGCTACCCTGTTTATTGGAATATTCCTGCTTATGTGCCACTTTTGTCACCAAGACATGAAGAAAGAATGGCGACTAATCCAAACTTTATTGCCATCAACGAGCAAATCAAAGAATACAAGTTGCAAGCCGAGAGTTACAAAAACTTGTCGCTAAATGAAGAGGTTCGCAAACAGCAAAGGGAAGCCAGCAAAGAAAGGCAACTGGCACGAGAAAATACCCGCCGCGAAGCCCTTGGCTTGGAACTGCTTGAATCTGTTGATGATATAGAGCCCACGGAAGAAGACACCTATGCAGAAGAAGCATCGGAAATCTTATTAGACTTTATTGCGATCAATCAGCAACAAGAAGCACAAAAGAAAACCGCACAAAATAACTGAGTCCGATTGCCAGAAAGCGCTAAGCAAGCTTTCTGGCAAAACGCTTTTATAGACAAATACTTTTCATCACTATCTCTAACCTAATTGAACCTACCACCATGGCTAAATCGTCAGCAGACAGAAACACCATAGACCTATTTAACAGAACACCCGGTCGCCCACGAACACGTGCCTTATCAAGGCAAGAGCAAGTCAAACTCAATAAACGTGCCCAACGAGAAAAAGAAAAGGCTCAAGGTTTAAAGCGTCTTGAGCTTAAAGTAGATCAGGAAATTATTGAGAAGCTTGATCAACTATGTGAGCTCAACGACTTGAAACGCGCTGAATGGCTTAGTCTGCAAATCACTAAAAGCTTCAGCAAATCCAGTGCTAAGAAG
The DNA here is from genome assembly GCF_025716875.1 of Marinomonas sargassi. Lineage (GTDB taxonomy): Bacteria > Pseudomonadota > Gammaproteobacteria > Pseudomonadales > Marinomonadaceae > Marinomonas > Marinomonas sargassi. The sequence goes on from NZ_JAOVZB010000002.1 coordinate 263,834, forward strand.
CTGAAAAAATAAGTTATTCACAATTGTCATTTGATATACTCTCTGGCACTTGTTTAGCGAGACACCCCGAAAAAGGCAAAGAACAACACCATGGCCAAACTCTACTTTTATTATTCTGCAATGAATGCTGGTAAATCCACGGCGTTATTGCAGTCTGCCCATAATTATCAAGAACGTGGCATGTCCGTCTTATTAATGACCGCAGCGATTGATAACCGCGTCGAGACAGGCAAAATAGCCTCACGTATTGGTATCTCAGCAGAAGCCAGCCTATTTGATAAAAACACAGATATTATGCAGCTAGTAAAAGCACAACCCAAAGCACTTAGCTGCATATTAATAGATGAAGCCCAGTTTCTAACCAAGCAGCAGGTTTATGCCATTTCTGAGGTGGTTGATAAACTAAAAATCCCAGTGTTAGCTTTTGGTATTCGTACCGATTTCCAAGGGGAATTATTCGAAGGTAGCCAAGCGCTATTAGCTTGGTCTGACAAACTGGTAGAACTAAAAACCGTATGCCATTGCGGTAAAAAAGCCACCATGGTGATGCGCGTTAATGAACAAGGTATCCCAGTAAAAGAAGGGCAACAAGTTGAGATAGGTGGTAATGACCGCTATGTATCCGTTTGCCGAAAACACTTTAAAGAAGCCGTGAGAGACTAACTATGTGGTTCACCAATGCCCAAATTTTCCAACTGACTGATACAGAATCACTTGATACCAATGATCTTATTAACAAGCTTCCCGACTTCCCTTTAAAAGAGTGTGGCTCTCAGGAGGAGTTCTCTTTTGGTTGGATGCCACTTATTCGTAACAGTGAGCAATGGAGCCTAGCCACTGACCGCTGCCTACTCTTCCGCGCTGGCAAAGAGGAAAAAGTCTTACCAACGGCCGTGGTGCGAGAAGAGCTTGAAACCAAGGTCGCTGAGATAGAGCTAATAGAAGGCAGAAAAGTTGGCCGTAAAGAAAAGTCTGATTTAAAAGATGAGCTCGTTTTTACGTTACGTCCAAAAGCCTTTACTAAGCGTACAGACGTATGGGCATACATTGATTTAAAAGCAAAAATATTAGTTATCAACAGCACTAATGCAAGTATGACAGAGTTGTTATTTAAACAACTACAAACCACCCTTGGCAGCTTCCCAATGGCGCCCTTACAAGCTCAAGTATCACCTGCTTCTATCATGACGGACTGGCTACAAAAAAATGAGGTTCCAGCGAGTTTAGAAACAGGCTCAGAGTGCGAAATTCAAGACAGCTCAGAAGACAAAGCGACAATCAAATTCAAATCGCTAGAACCCCTCTCAGAGGACGTAACACGTCACTTAGAGCAAGGAATGGCGGTGAAAAACCTCGCTTTACGCTGGACAGACAAACTAAGCTTTGTACTCCATGAAGACCTGACTTTACGCAAACTTAAGTTTGATGATGCATTAAAAGAAGCGGCCTTCAATGACTCCCAAGGGGGCGGCCTATCGGACATGGATGCTAACTTCTCTATCATGTCTCTCACTTTACGAGACTTCTTTGCATCCTATTGTCAATGGTTTGAAATCGAATAATCCATTTCTGTGCCAAGCTTTTCCACAGATATCGTGGATAAGCTTGGGGAGAAAATCCGCTAAGCCAATAGCCATGCTAATGTGATTAATTTTCGTCTTTTTTAAGCAATATGAAAAAAAATATCAGTCTTAGTTTTCATACTTAGCGAGTAGCAGATGTCAACATTAAATCAAGAAAAAAAGATAGCAAAACGAGTGACTCTAGTAGGGGCATTTTGGGATGCTGTATTAGGCTTAGTCAAAATTGTCGCTGGGCACTTTTCCCAGTCTCAAGCTTTACTAGCAGATGGTATACACTCTTTATCTGACTTAATTACCGATTTATTTGTTTACTTCACATCGGCAAAATCACGCCAAGGCCCTGACCATAATCACCCTTATGGACACCTAAGGTTCGAAACCCTAACCACGGTTTTTTTAGGTTTAGTCTTGATCATTGTCGCCTTAGGAATTGTTTATGATTCCCTTTCAAATCAATCACTAAAGCCACAATCAACTTGGTACGGTCTAGCCGCCATTTTACTCACTATTATCGTTAAAGAAGCCATTTTTCACTACACAAAGAAAGCAGGAGAACAAATTAATAGCAAGATGCTGATTGCCAATGCATGGCACAGTCGCAGTGATGCCCTGTCTTCTATTGCTGTACTCGCAGGCTTTGTGGGTATCTACCTAGGCTATCCACAAGCCGATGTTCTAGCGTCCATCATTGTGGCTGCACTCATTGCAAAATTAGCCATCAGTATGATCTGGGAAAACCTTGCTGAGTTAGTGGATACCGCCCCCGATCCAGAGCTGATAAAACGAATAGTAGAAACTGCCCAAAGCTTAAAGGAAGTCATGGCTCCCCATGATGTGCGAGCACGTTCTATGGCGGGTAAGGTCTATTTAGATATGCACATACATGTACCCAAAAATGCCACTGTCAGTGAAGGACATTATCTTGGAGATTTAGTCGCTTACACTATCAAAAAAGCCCACCCTGAAGTGGTCGATGTTTTAGTACATATAGACACCAATGAGAAAATTCAGACAGACAGCTTGTTGCGAGAGCCGACAACAGAAAAACCTCCTTTGCTTAAACTACCCGCCCGCAACCAAATCTTAGCGGACCTCAAGTTCTTATTACGTCAGCACGAAAGTTATGTGGATATTCCAGATACCAGATTACATTATTTGCATAATCACTTAAGCCTAGAGATCATAGCAACGTCTGATCTAGTTCCTGAACAAGCGGATTTAAAACAGTTAACAGCCAGTATTCTGCAGGATATAGAAAACGCAAAATACATCAAAAATGCCACTGTACTATGGCGAATAAAGTCTTAAGTACTTAGCTATCGCTAATGGTACAGGTTTTGCTTTTGTATAAGACCAAATCCAAAAATGAGGGAATATACATGAAAGCAACACTTTTAAAGCTTCTAACCATTAGCGCGCTTACGTCCATTCTTAGCACACAAGCTTTGGCTAGCTCAGACATCGAATTTCTCAGTAACGAATATTACAAATCCAAAGGCTACCCTTTCTCGGAAGCCGTAAAAGTAGGCAATACCCTCTACTTATCTGGACAAATTGGCTTAGATTCAAAAACGGGAAAGCTAGCACCTGGCGGCATTGAGGGCGAGTCCATCCAAACCATGGATAATATTAAAGCCTCTTTGGAAAACCACGGCTACAGTATGAGCGATGTCGTAAAATGCACCGTAATGCTTGCAGACATAAAGGAATGGGGCGTTTTCAATAACATATATAAAAAGTATTTCTCTGGTAACTACCCAGCGAGAAGTGCTTTTGCAGCCAGTGGTCTTGCTTTAGGGGCTAGAATTGAAGTGGAATGTATTGCCGCTGTTTCTAACTAATCACAATAAATAAAGCACCTTAATGGGTCATCAAAACCTGACTCAGCAAGGTGCTTTTTAATTTCTAAAACTCTCGTTTAATTCCCCGAAGGCTCATCCTCTAGATAATCGGTAGGTAACGCTTTATTGGTTTTCGCTCCCATAAGCTTTAGCTTTTCCGCTCGTGCAACTAGGTTACCGCGACCTGTGGTGAGCTTTTTCAATGCAGCATCATGGCTTCGGCTAACATTTTCCAACTTATCTCCAATATCGTCCATGTCCTGAACAAAGCCAGCGAACTTATCGTACATAGCTCCAGCTTGTCGGGCGATCTCTACCGCATTCTGGCTTTGCTTTTCATTACGCCAAATATTTTGAATGGTACGCAATGTGGCTAACAAGTTAGAAGGTCCCACAATAATAATATTGTGTTCAAACGCCTCACTAAAGAGTCCATTATCCCCTTGTAAGGCCAAGCCAAACGCTGCTTCGATTGGGATAAACAAGAGTACAAAATCAAGCGAAGTGACTTTCGGTAAATCATGGTAAGACTTGGCACTTAAGTCTTTCATATGACGGCGTACAGCGTCTAGGTGTTGCTTCAGAGCACGGTTTCTATCTTCGTCTGTTTCCGCTTCCATATAAGCAAGGTAGCTTACCAGCACCATTTTAGAATCCACCACCACTTGCTTACCTTCTGGGAGATGAATCACCACATCTGGCTGTAAACGTCGACCTTCCTCGGTATGATAAGAGGTTTGTACTTCGTATTCACGGCCCTTCTCTAATCCCGAGCGTTCTAAAATACGCTCTAGAATCACTTCGCCCCAACCACCTTGCAGTTTATTTTGACCTTTTAACGCATGGGTTAAGCTAATCGCATCATCACTGATTTTTTGATTGAGTTGTTGCAAGCCTTTAATTTCTTTCACCAAAGAAAATCGCTCCCGCGCTTCTTCTTGGTAGCTCTTTTCCACACTCTGCTGGAACTTATGAATTTGTGAGCCAAGAGGCGTTAATAAGGAACCTAGCTGACGCTCATTTTCTTTCGCCAAATTTTGACCCTGTTTGTTCAAAATATCTTGGGCTAGCTGCTTAAACTCTGTTTCATTTTGCTTTTTTTGCTGTTGATAAAAAGCGTCTTTTTCCTGCCAAACGGTTTGCGCCGCCGCAAACTGTTGCTCCAATACTAGGGACTCTTTTTCTAAAGAATGGATTTGCTCTTTCGATTGAGTCAATAAACGCTGTAATTCTTCATTTTGTTGCTGCATTTCTGCCTTTGTATGCTGCCACTGGCGACGCATAGGTTGTACAATAGCCCACGCAATTATGGAACACAGTATCGCGCCAAGACAAAAGCCTGATAACACCAAAATCGATTGTACAAGCCAATCAGCCATAAATAGTTAACCTAGTATTTTTATCGTGAAATCAATCACTTTTGAATTTAATGAGTAAGAGACCTTTATAGAACACCACAAACGAATTTGTTTTTTATAGCTGTTTTTATAAAAGTATTTAAGGTCACAATAAGTTTACATGGATTACTACCTCAGCCCAACACACACACAACGCTTTGAATTGGAAATTAAAAACAGCCAGTTCATTACCACGGTTTGCCGTACCAATGGCCGAGCTGAGGCAAAGGCGTTTGTGGACGATATGAAGCAACGTTACCCAGATGCAAACCATAACTGTTGGGCTTTTATTGCTGGTGCGCCAAACAACGCTCACCTTTGGGATCAAAGCGATGACGGCGAGCCCAAAGGTACAGCAGGCAAGCCCATGTTGAATGTACTTCAGCATTCGAACTTTGGCGAAACGGCTATCGTGGTAACACGCTATTTTGGTGGTATTAAACTAGGCGCAGGCGGCTTAGTAAGAGCCTATAGCCAAGCCGTTCAAGAAGCCTTGGCGAATACTATCCATGAAAATATTTATCCAAGGGAACCTGTCCAGCTAAAAATAGCCTACCCTTTATTAGGCAAGGTTGAATACTGGCTGGAACAAAGTGACATAGAAGTCATCAACAAGACATACAGCGACAATATAGTAATAGACCTTGCTGTCATTGAACGAACTTGGCCAGAACAAAAAGTCAGCTTGACTGAATTGTGCCAAGGCAGCTTAACTTTAATAGAATCGGACAAAGCATAAACATGTATCAAGTAGGACAAAGATGGAGTAGCCGCAACGAACCTGATCTCGGTGTTGGCATGATAGTAGACAAAAAAAGCAAATCTTTTACCTTGCACTTTCCCGATGCCGAAGTCGATCGTCAATATTCCCATGATCAAACTAGCCTAGTGCGTCGAACCCTAACACCGGGCGACCAACTGCACTTCCGTGGCGAAACTTACACAGTATTAGAAGTTGAAGACGTAGATGACCTAATCGAATACCGCGTCAGCGATGATGAAGATTGGTTAGAAGAGTCTTTGATTCAATTCCCTCGTAACGACAAAAACGAACTGGATTCTATTTTAGCTTTATCGCCTGCTCGCCGTATGTGGTTTGACCTACGTCGCCACACACTGGAACACCAAGCCGCCAATGCAGCCTCACCAGTGCGCGGCTTGATGGGCTTAAAAGCAGAACTACTGCCTCACCAAATATACCTTGCCCATGACATTGCTAACCGCCCTCAAGCGCGTGCCTTATTGTGCGATGAAGTCGGCATGGGTAAGACCTTAGAAGCCGGCCTGATTTTGCACCAACGCCTATTAAATGGCTTATGTAAACGCGCCCTCATCTTGACGCCAACCAACCTACAACACCAATGGTTGGTCGAAATGTTACGCCGCTTCCATCAACCATTCTCCCTCATTAATGAGAATGCCTACGAAGACTTCATGGAAGGCGACGACAACCCATTTGAGCAACAACCTTTTGTAATTGCTCCTATCGATTGGGCAAGCCAGCACCCCCACGCTACTCAGCACATGTTGACAGCCGAATGGGACATGGTGATTGTCGATGAAGCCCACCATTTAGCATGGCATCCAGAAACACCTAGCATGGGCTATCAAGTGGTTGCGCGCCTAGCCGCTAAAACCGAGTCCTTACTACTATTGAGTGCCACACCAGAACAAACAGGTGAACGTGAGCACTTCTCTCGTCTACAACTATTAGACGCGGATCACTACCACGATTTCGACCTTTACCAAGCGCAACAGCAAGAGTTCAAACAAGCGGCCGAATTAGCAGAAGCCTTATTGCCTTTCAGCCAAGAAGACAATCAAGCGGCAGACCTAGACTGGCCACAAGCCTTTGGTGCTTACCTAGAAGAAGTGAAAGCCAAAGACTGGTTCCAAGCACTTACTTCTAGCAAAGGCGCAACCCAAGTCAGTGCCGCCAAAGAAGCCATTAGCTGGTTGATTGACCGCCACGGTACAGGCCGAGAAATGTTCCGTAATACCCGTGCAGCAGTGGGCGGTTTCCCAGACCGTTACCTGCACTCTTATCCACTGGACAACAACGAAGCCTTCGCGTCTGCAAACCACCATGTACTGCCTGAAAGCGAAGTTGCAGAAGGCCTATGGGAACAAGACCCTCGCTGGTCTTGGTTAAAAGAATTCCTAGAGTGCCAAGCCAACAAAGTATTGGTGATTTGTCACTCGGCGGACATGGCTCAGTGGTTGAATGACCAACTGACCTTTGCTGGTTTCCAAAGTGCGGACTTCCATGAACGCATGCCGCTGATCCATCGTGACCGTGCCGCGGCTTACTTTGCCGATGAAGAAGGCGCACAAGTCTTAGTATGTTCAGAGATAGGCAGTGAAGGACGTAACTTCCAGTTCAGCCATCACATTGTCATGTATGACCTACCTGAGCACCCAGACTTATTGGAACAGCGTATTGGTCGTCTTGATCGCCTAGGTCAGTTGAACGACGTCCAAATCCACGTGCCTTACTTAAAAGACAGCGTGCAAGAGCGCCTGTTCAGCTGGTATCACCATGCCCTTAACGCTTTCTGCCGCACCACAGGTTCTGGCGATAAAGTGGAGCAAGCCTTTGGTGATAGCTTACATGCTTACCTACATGGTCAAGATGATGACACGGATCTCATCAACGAAGCTCGCGTTTACCATGAAGCGCTATTAAAGCAGATGGAAGAAGGCCGTAACCGCTTGTTGGAAATGAGTTCTTGCCGCCCAGAGCAAGCTCAACAGCTGATCGCAGCCATTAATGACCAAGCAACTAAAGGCCTGCATAACTACATTGAAGATGTGACCCACGCCTTCAATATCTACACAGATTGCCTGCAAGACGACCCAGAGAACTCTGCGTGGTTCTTGCGCCCTTCCAGCGACATGATGTTAGAAGCCCTACCCGGTATTGAAGAAGAAGGTAAAACCTTGATGCTCAATCGCCGCCCAGCCAGCCAGCGTGAAGACGTGGCCTTTGCCACATGGGAACACCCATTAATCACCATGCTGATGGATGAAGTACAAGGCTTTGACTCAGGTAAATTAACCTCAGCTATTCTGCCTATCTCCGCTTTGCCAGAAGGTACGGTATTGGTAGAAAGTATGTTTGTTATCGAAGCAACCGCTCACCCGCGTTTGAAGCTGGCCCAAGCCCTGCCTATGACGCCAATGTGGCAACTATCGGATTCAAACAGCAAGTTCCTGCATAAGCAGTTTACTGCCGATATATGGGCAGAGAAACTAAAAGGCGTGCCAAATCGTGTAGCAGAACAATGGATTGCGGCACTTCGTAAAGACCTAATCGAAGTACTGCAAGCCCACCAGCTAAACGCCCAAGACCAAGCACGCCCTATCGTGCAAGAGGCGAAAGCCAGCTATCAGCACAAATGCCAAAATGAAATCGACCGTTTGGTAGAGCTAAAAGCCTTTAATAGCGCTATTAGTGATGACGATGTCGCCATGCTAGAAAGCAACATGCAAGAAGGTTTGACGCGAATTGACGAACACCAAATTCGCCTCGATGCGATCCGCATCATTTTAACCACCAAACCGGAATAAGCCTCTGTGCCAGATAGCCAAGTGTCACTAGAGATATTGTACGAAGATGACTGGTTTGCCGTCATCAATAAACCGGCTAACTGTTTGTCTGTACCGGGTCGCGGTCCAGACAAACAGGACTCTATTTTATTCCGTGCAGAAAATACTTTTGATGAAGCCTTTGTGGTCCATCGCCTCGATGAGGCCACCTCTGGCTTAATGCTGGTCGCCAAAACCCACGAATGTCAAAAGCGCCTTTATGCTCACTTTCGAGAGCGTGAAGTAGAAAAGGAATATCGCGCGTTAATTCGTGGTCATCTCGCTGGCGAAAAAGGCCAAGTGCGTAAGCCCTTACGTTGTGACTGGCCGAACCGACCAAGGCAAATTATCTGTACAGACGAGTGGAGCAAAAACTCCATTACCCTGTGGGAGAAAATGGCTTATGAGGGTGTGAATACCCGAGTCCGCCTTGTGCCTTATACTGGTCGTTCCCATCAGCTTAGGGTTCATATGCAGAGCCTAGGGCATGGTATTGTGGGGGATGAGTTTTATGACGATCAGTTTAGCAATGAACCTAGGTTGTTGTTGCATGCTTATCGGTTGGAGTTTCGGCATCCGTTTACGCAGGCTTGGGTGGCGTTTGTGGCACCGTGTCCTTTTTAGTTCTTTTTTTAGCTTTTCTTTCTTGATGAGATTCAGCTTTTCTAGATTCCTTTCTAGTGCTTTGGTTTGAGAGTGTTTTCCGCCCCACTGGGCGGGTAACTTTTTGCTTGCGCCCAAAAAGTTACCAAAAATTCGCTTTAAGACCTTGAACGCCTCGTTACCTTCTTTGAGTATTTATCTCCTAGGCGGTCTTTTACGTAAGGTGTTTAGATTATCGTCGTAATTTTCTTCTTGCTTCAAACACGGTAACCCGACTATCGAGCGGTCGTGCAATCAGGATTGCATCGAATGTTTTTTGTTATGGCTATTAGTTTTGGCTGATGGTCCTGTATGTTTTGTACTGGTGATACCTTTTAAAGTATTTTACTATCAATTAATAAGAGCTATTACAGAGTAAACAAGGTGCTGTAGTCCCTTGATAAGGGTTAAGGAATAACGCATATGTGCAGCATTAAAATGTTAACTTGCATCTATAATAGCCGGTGCACCTTTAAGCTAAGGAAGGAAAATGACATATTCAGTTACTTATGAAGAAGGTTTCTTGGTAAGAGAAATAGGTTCTATAGGAACAAAACCTGACGTAGCAATTACAGAGTTAATTGCTAATGCTCACGATGCTGGTGCGTCAAAAGTATCTATAATAATTCCTGCTGATTATGATCAATATATTACAGTTGAGGATAATGGTATTGGTCTTTCTAATCGTGAATTTGAGCAAAGGTGGCTGAAGCTTAGGTACGATAGAAGAAGACACCAAGGTTCATTTGTTGAAATACCCGAAGATAATGACATAGTTAGAAGAAGGCTCGCTTTTGGCCGGAATGGCGTCGGTCGTCACGCAGGGTTATGTTTTGACGATTCATATATCGTAGAAACTTGGAAAAACGGTGAATCTAATTCATATGAATTGACATTATCGGATGGCTCGCAGCCAATTAAAGTCATTGATTCATCAAGTTTTCAAAAAGGTGGCCATGGAACAAAAATTAAAGTTCTTGTGAAAAGAAATTTAATATCAGTGCAGGAGCTAACAGAAATAATTTCAGCAAGGTTTTTATTCAACCCTGAATTTAAAGTTGAAATAAATGGTAAACAAGTTTGCTTATCCGAACACCCTGGAATAGTAAAAACTCAGATAATAAACCCTATTGGTAATATTAACATTAAGCTGACATTAGTTGATTCATCTGCTGTTTCGAGAACATCGAATCAACATGGTGTAGCCTTTTGGCTAGGGGGGCGCCTACTAGGTAGTCCATCTTGGTCAATTCAAGGAAACCAAATCTTAGACGGACGAAAATCATTTGCAAAGCGTTATACACTTATTGCTGAATCTGACGATCTATTTGATCATATTGAAGCTGACTGGTCGGGGTTTAAATCTGATTTTAGTACGTTAGGGGTAATAGCTGAAGCTATTGGTTTGTTTGTAAAAGCTTGTTATTTGGAATTATCCAAGAGTGAAATAGATAGAGCTAAAAGAGAGATAATTAATATCCATAAATCCGATATTAAAGAATTACCTCAATTAGCAAGAAAAGAGTTATATGATTTTATTGATCAAATTTTGACTGAAAATCCAGATATTAAACCTGAGTTATTAGAGTTAGCATTTCGAGCAGCAATGAATTTAGAGAAATCGCGAGCAGGTGTAGCTCTTTTACATAAACTAACTACTATTTCTAGCAGCGATGTAGAAGCCGTAGATTCACTATTAGAAGAATGGTGTATATCAGATGCCATGAGCATTTTATGCGAAATTGATTCGAGAATAAAAGTTATCGAAGCAATTGAAAGGTTAAGTAGCGACCACTCTGTTGATGAACTTCATACATTACACCCACTGATAGAAAAAGCGCGCTGGGTTTTTGGGCCTGAGTTTGATACGCCAGAATACTCCAGTAATAAAGGCTTAATAAAGACAATGGATACAGTCTTTAAGAAGAAACATAAGAAAAAGAACTTTAAAAATTCGGCCAAAAGACCAGATATTGTCGTTGGTGAAAACTCTTCTTTGAGTGCATTAGGCTTAGAGCAATTCGATGAAGAAATAAAAAAAACCAAGAAGGTCTTATTAATTGAGCTTAAAAAAGGTGGTTTTGAGATAAGTCGAGAAGAGATGACTCAAGCAAAATATTATGTTGATGATATATGGCATGCTGGCGTTGGCTCATCAAGGCCGTACATCAAAGCCTACGTAGTAGGTGATACTATTGATCACTTTACAGGAAAGTTTGAAAGTGTTGGTTCCGATAAAGAAAATCAATATGGTGAAGTTCATGCTTTAACATACATAGAAATGGTAAGGACTGCTGAGGCTAGGCTGTTTTCTTTAAAAGAAAAAATAGAAAGTCGCTATACAGGTTTAGAGCAAGATAGTCTCTTAAATGAATTACTTGCAGCACCAGAGCAAGACAGTTTGGACTTGGCTGTTGGTGAATAATGGATAAAATAATTAGAGTCAGAGTAAAATTAAATTACTTATTAAACTTAATATTAGAGAATATAAGCGTAATTTTATAATGTTGTTAGGACAGTCACTTTAAGAGCTGTCACTCATTTACCCCAAAACAGGCTCTTTAAGAGCCTGTTTTGTTATCTGACATAAGGAGGTGTGATGATGAACGATAGGTTGCTACAGCAAGTTCAATTCCTGAATGAGGTTGAGAAGTTAAAGCTGGTGTTTCGAGCGAATAAAACGTTAGATTCAGGAAGAGAGGAAAATTCTGCGGAACATTCGTGGCACGTTGCTTTGATGGCGATTATTTTCAGTGAGAACTCCAATTTAGGTGATGTAGATCTTCTTAAAGTGGTGAAGATGCTGTTGATCCATGATCTTGTTGAAATTGATGCTGGCGATACATGGGCGTATGCGGAGAATCAGCAATCTAAGTTTGTTGATGAGCAGCAATGTGCCCAACGTATTTTCTCAATTTTACCTAAAGACCAAGCTGATGAATTTATTCATTTGTGGCATGAGTTTGAAGAAAGGCAAACTGATGAGGCAAAGTACGCCTCTGCTATCGACGGTCTTCAACCACTCATTAATCACTTGTTAACTGGAGACCCTACTTCGGCTGAAGGTAAGATCGCAGTAGAAAAAGTTAGAGCTAAAAAAGCCTATATCAAAGAGTTTGTACCTAGCTTATGGCCAGTGGCTGAGAGTATGATTAACCAAAGTGCCGAAGTTGGTTTATACGTTGAGTAGTTTCTAACGAAGCCCTTCAAAAGATTGCACCACACTTCCCTATCCCAATAGTAATATTAGGCACCTTGCTTGGTGGCTTTACGTGATTTTATAGGTTGATATGGATATTCAAAAAATAGCTCAATTACCTACAGATGTTATGGAGCTTGTCTCTGAAAGCGAGCTTGAGGGTTATCGTTTGGTTAGGCGTCTCGTCGATGAATATGTGTCGGGGGAAAATTGCTTTTCTAGTTTAGGTGAAGCCTTATTTTCTGTTCGTGATAACGGTAAGTTAGTGGGCATTGGTGGTGTCAATATTCAGTCTGGTGATGATCCATCGGTTGGTCGAATCCGCCACGTTTACATATCTAAATCCGCACGGGGTTTGGGGGCAGGTAAAAAGCTAATATCGACGATAGAAGCTCATAGTTGTAACTATTTTACTAGCCTCGTTCTGTTTACTAGCTTTGAAGACGCAATAAAGTTCTACGAAAGTTTAGGGTATGTCGCTGTAAGCCTCCCTAAAATCAGTCACCGAAAAGTAATCTCATAACAAACATTTTAAATAATTAGGGTCGGAGTAAAATTAAATCACTTCATCAACTTGATTCATGACAATATCTATACTTGAAGAGACTCAATTGCTTACTACGCAAAAGGAAAGATCTATGAGATGGATTGCACTATTCAAAGACTCCCCTGAGATGATGGAGCACAGGAAGTTGTACAGTAAAGAACATGTTGAGTATGTTCGTGAGCATGTCAGTGAGATTTTGATTGGCGGTGGGTTGAAGCATAACCCTGACGACGCTTTTGTTGGCGGTTTGTGGATTCTTAATGTGGAAAGTAAAGCTAGGGCAAAAGAGCTTGTCGAAAATGACCCTTACTTTAACCCCAAGTATCGTACTTATAAGTTACTGGCTTGGGGGAAGATATTAGAAGACGTGAGTGTGACGCTATAACTCCTTTAAGTAACAATTTTTTAGTTTATTGGGTATAAGAGAGTTAGTAGCTTTAGAGGCGTTGAAGTCGTACTCTCTTGTTCATTAACCCCTAAATTAAAAAGTAATATACATGAAGAACTGGAAGAAGCAGCCTGAAAACGAGGAAGTAGCCAAGTATGTGGAGTGCTACTGGTTTTTAGAGAAGGAGCCAGAGGATAACTCTTTAAATTATCCCCAATTAAATCCTGATCCTTCTTCCCATTTAATTATTACTCCCCCTGATACTGTCTTTAGCTATGAACATAAAGACTCTGTGCAAACCGCCACTGGAAGCCATTGGATCTTCCCTCACCTAAAGACCTTTGCCATGGATCACTCTTCTCCTTTTCAAATTATCGGGGTGAAGTTTAAAGCTGGAGCATTTTATTCAGTGGGGTTGCAGGGTATTAGTGCTCCTTTAGATCACATTAGCAAGGTCGATATTGCTAAGCTTTTGGGTTCACAAACCTATAACTCGAAGTTTTTTCTAGAGCAAATTACAGAAGGTGCAACGCACACCTGCCGTTTACTTGATGAGGCTCTTTTGCCATGGCTGTTGCAGAGTCATGAAGATAAGCACAGTCGTTTGGTTCGCCAAATCCTCCCCATTCTTGCAGATAACGCCATTGCCGAAATGGGAGATGTTTTACATCGTTCACAACGTACCATTGAGCGTAGCTTTAGCAAGGTGATGGGCATGTCAATGAAGCAGGTTCAATCTATGATGCTTTTAGAGTCTTTATTGAATGACTTATATTTGCTTAAAGATAACGACATCCATTGGGCAGACATTGCCAGTAAGCACGGCTTTAGTGATCAGCCCCATTTAACTCGTTACTTAAAAGACACCATTGATAACACACCAGCCAAATATGCAAAGCAAAGAAATCTAACCATTGATGTCTATGGTGATTTCGAGTTCGACTAAAAACTGTCGTTTTTCTTCAAGCTATACAAGCTCTCTTCCCATTAAAGTTGCTTACATCAAATCAATAAATAGAAAAGGACAAATGATGCAAGTACAAATACGCCCCTATACCGTTGCCGATTTAGAAGCAGTGTTAGATTCTTGGGAAGTTGCCACCAAGCTCGCCCACCCATTTATGACAGAAGAATTTATCGCTAAAGAACGAATCAATGTCGCAGAAATATACATACCTAATACGCAAACTTGGGTCGCGGAATTAGAGGGGCAGGTGGAAGGCTTCATTGCTCTAATGGGGAACGAAGTTGGTGCTATATTTTTACAACCTAACCAACATAAGAAAGGAATCGGCACCATGCTAATGGATAAAGCACAGGAACTGCATGGAGACCTTGAGGTAGAGGTATTTGCTGTAAACTCAATTGGCCGGAATTTTTATACTAAATATGGTTTCAAAGAAATTGAAGAGAAATTACATGAAGCCACAGGCCAAAAAGTGCTGCGTATGAAGTTCACTTGTTAAAGGTGATGCATTGATTTTTCATTAGTTAATATAATACTCACTGTATTCAGTGAGTATTATAACTATCGATAAAGCTCTATGAAGATTCTCACTCAAAACACCTCCTACTTGAGTTGAAAACACATTTTTCGTTCCCATCATTTTATATAACACCAAAGATTCATTGCCGTGTATTTTGGCATTCACTTTCAGAACAAGGAGTCAGTTTTGTCTTTAGTTATAAGAAAAGCTCAGGTTGAGGATGCTTCGGTCATTTTGAATTTTGTGAAAGAACTGGCCCGCTATGAAAAAGCTGAACATGAGGTTGTAGCGACGGTGCCTATGGTTGAGGAATCCATCTTTGGGGAAGGTTCCACGGTACATGCTCTCATTTGTGAAAGAGACGGCAAGCCTGTGGGCTTTGCGGTGTATTTCTTTAATTATTCCACATGGTTAGGCAAGAATGGGCTGTACCTTGAAGACTTGTTCATTACTGAATCTGAACGTGGTACGGGGGCTGGCAAACAGTTTCTGAAACATCTGGCAAAGATTGCTGTCGATAAAAATTGTGGCCGCTTTGAATGGAGTGTTTTGGATTGGAATGAGCCTGCCATTCAATTTTATAAGTCGATTGGCGCTGTTGAAAAAACAGAGTGGCTTGGCTATCAACTGACTGGCGATGCCTTACTACATTTGGCGGGTATGGGCGATAAGTAAAGCTATATCAGAATGAACTACGACCATTAAAAAAGCCGCGGGTCTAATGCTGTACATAAACATGCTTAGACCAGCGGCTTTTTATTACGTATCACTCAGTATATTTTAGATGTCATAGCAGGCATCGAAGAACTGTTTTTCCAGTGTAACAGCTTGCTTGAAGTAGTCTGCAATAGTTGCTTTTTCTGCTCCATCAGCGGCATCGTAAGCTCGGTCTAGTTGGGTGCGCAGGTGTTCAACAACCGATTCAAAGTATTCCCCTTCATGTAAGTTAATCCATTCTTGGAAGTAAAATGGTAAAGGGCTATCGATACGGTCTGTATTTTGTGTCCAGCTTAAATACACCCATTCCGCCACTGTCAGTACGGCCACCATGTTTGCATAGCTTCCGCTTTGTGCGGCTTTTAACATAAGGGCTTGAAAGCCTGCGGTGGGTGCTAGTAAGCTTGGTGTTTCTTGTTCCTCTTTACTGACGTTTAAGCTGTCAAATGAGCGTTGGAAGTAGGTATTCTCAGGCCCAGCAATAATGCCCAGGAAAGCAGCAAGAGGAAGCCTATCTGCAAGGGTTGGCGCATGATGAATAGCCGAGGCAGCTAAACGTACGAAGTTATCAATAAAGGTATAGTCTTGTGCTAAGTAGATTCGCATTTTATCTAATGAAAGCGAACCCAAGGTGAGTTCTTGGCAAAATACATGATTGGTTGCGGCTTGCCATTCTAGGGAACAGCTGTCTTTTAACATCTCGCTAGGGCGCATTATTTAAATACTCTTTTTTTTATTAATATGAATTTAACCCTGCGATCATAACAATCCACGAGAAACTTGTTAACGCTATTAAGGTATAAGTCTAAAGGCAGTGCTTTCGTATTTCATTGAATAGCTTTTGTATTTCACCCAATAGATCCAGCACTGCACCTTAAACTTTCTATGACATTTCCAATGACGCTTTTATCACGCAGCCTATTAGAGTAAGTGGAAGTGACTCTTCATGCCCTTTTCTCTTAATGGGATAAGAGCTTGATAAGCCGCGCTGTTATACCAATCTTTTGCGCTTTGCTGATTTGGGAACTCAATTACCGCTTTCGCTGGGTGACTTGCTTCGCCATGCAAGACTTCTATCGGGCCTTTGGCGAGAAACTGGCCATTAAAGGGTTTTAAGGTTTCCGCCGCTAAGGCACTGTATTCAGCCAGTTGCTCTTTATCCATTGGGGTTGATTCTACGATCACTAACACTTTCATATTTGTACTCTCCTGTTATCTGAGGTCAGTATTGATTCAGTTGACACAGGTTAAGGTGACGTCATAAATTAGACAATAACCCCAAAATAAACATGTTGTTTAAAAATATGAACAGTATAAAGCTCGCCCCCCTATTACTTATTTTTGTTGAAGTGGCTAAGAAGCGCTCCTTTACCGCTGCGGCAAAAAAGCTAGGTTTGAGTAAATCTGCCATTAGTCAGCAAATTAAACGCCTTGAAGAAGAGACAGGACAACAGCTACTTATTCGTAATACCAGAGGTGTAGTACTAACCGCTGTTGGTGAAACCCTGTTATCCCGAAGTGAACTATTCAATGAACAGCTGAGTATGACACTCACAGAATTAGACAGTGCCAAAGAACAACCTAGTGGAGACTTTAGAGTATCGGTTCCTCCCTTTTTTGAAAAAGGCATAGTTGTTCCCGTCTTAAAACAGCTGTCTTTGGAGTTTCCTAAACTCAAGCCTGAAGTGATCATTACCGGGAAATGGCAAGACCTGATTGATAACCAATTGGATGCGGCTATTTTTGGAGGGGATATACAAGATTGTGACTATCGTGCGCTTTCAATTGGTAAAGTATCAGAAGTATTTTGTGCCTCTTCTCGCTATTTAAAACAACAGGGGGAACTCGATTCTGTTGAATCATTCTCTACTCATCAGTTTATCGCCACAGCTTGGCAACACGACAGATTAGAGCTTTTTGATAACCAGCAAAAAGGCCAACATTGGGTCGATGTAAAACACAGCTCCAAAGTAAATACGCTTAATACTGCATTAGAAATGGTACTTAATGATATGGGGGTCGCCTTACTCCCCGAGTTTTTAGCTCGCCCTTACCTTGCCGATGAGCAAATTATTAGAGTGCTCCCAAACGTACGAGGTAAAGCATGGCACTTTTATTTTCTGCATCAATATAAAGGGAAAAAGCCAGTGCATGTTACTCGCTTTTATCAACTCTTTTGCTACTACTTTTCGAAAGCGAATGCCTAAATAATCCCTCTTATTGAAACCAGACTTTAGGCAAGCTGTACTGCATGATAAATCTTGACCAAGCTATGATTATTTCATGTAATGGTGATTAAATTTTCTACATACCTAGGAATAAAAGATGACTGCGGTAACAACCTATTATTTAGAAATGAACTCCCCTTCTGAATTAATAGAAAAGACCAATTCCAAAGGTCTAAATCTGCTTGAAGTGAGAGTTGATCAATTTGAGTTCAATCGCTTTCTCTATCAATACATTGGTGGGCCATGGGAGTGGACAGATAAACTGTCTTTACCTGATGACGAGTGGAAGCAGTATGTTGAAAACCCAAATTTAAGGACTTGGGTAGCGTATTTTGATGGTGCTATCGCAGGTTACTTTGAGCTACTAGCCACTGATGATGGTGATACCGAAATTGCTTACTTTGGCTTATCGAGCCCTTTTATTGGCCGAGGCTTCGGGGGCTACTTACTTTCAGAAGCCATTAAGTGCGCTTGGCAAATGCCATCAACAAGACGTGTCTTTGTCCATACTTGTACTCTTGACCACGAATCGGCTCTGAGAAATTACCAAGCCAGAGGCTTAAAGATCTATAAAGAAGAAACTGAGTAATAACACACTCACTAAACACGTACGATTTTACAGAGGTACCTATGACATTGGATGTATGGTTGATTTTCTCTGCCGCCGCTTTAGTTAATATTATTAGTCCCGGCCCTGCTATTTTATTAGCAATATCAAATGGGGTAACCCATGGTATGAAGTCCGTGACTGTTTCCGCGCTCGGAAATGTGCTCGGCTTATTTATCATATCAACGGTATCCATGTTTGGATTAGGCTTATTACTACAAACTTCAGCCATTCTATTCACAGCGTTAAAGTTTCTTGGTGCTGGTTACTTGATCTACCTTGGTATTAAAAAGATCAGGAGTAGTGATACCCCTCTTGTTATTGAAGAGCAACCCAAAAATACAGGCAACTTACAGTATTTTAAGCAGTGCAAAGAAGCCTTCTTTATTGCGATCACTAACCCTAAGGCGATCTTATTCTTTGTGGCTTTCTTCCCAATTTTTCTCGATGCAACGGCTCCTTTAACACCACAGTTTATGATCATGACCTTCACCTTCATGGTCATGTCTTTTATGAGTTTAATCACCTATGGCTACTTAGGAAAATCGGTAAGACACTGGTTTAAAAAAGCTCGCTTCATTAGAGCATTCCATCGGGCAACGGGGGGTATTTTTATTGGATTTGGCTTGGTATTAATACAAATTAAGAACGCCTAAATTACAAGAGTTAACATTTTTATATGGCATAAGCTTATTTTATATTTATATATCACTACTTGGTATACACCTTTTCTAATCCTCTGTATATAATGCGCAATAATTTCAACTTCCGGCTAAGTTCTATAGAAAGCTCGGTTTAATCTTTCATTAAGGAAAGCAAAAAACATGTTCAAATCCCTAACGCTCCGCTTGTATTTACTGGCTTTTGTTCCCTTTCTACTCGCTGTTATCATCAGTGCTTTTATGCAGAAAGGCACTATGACTGACATAACTAGCGGTGTATCTCATATAGTAGAAAGTGCCACTATTGAAGTTGAGAAGCAAAGGCTAAAGTCTATCATTGATACATCTTTGAGCATTATCCAAGAAGACATTGATAAACCTGGAAAAGAGGGCCTTGAAAGTGGTTTAGCAAAACTGGGCAAGGCTAAGTTTGATAACGGACAAGGTTACCTTTTTTCTTATGATGTTCAAGGTAAAAGGCTTGCTCATGGAGCTGGTGGGAAATTAGGAGGAAACTTCTGGGACTTGCAAGATAAAGCAGGTAATTACTTAATCAGAGACATTATAGCATCCGCCAAGAATGGGGATGGTTACACCACTTACTTTTTTCCAAAACCAGGAGCAACAGAGTCCTCTGAAAAATACTCATATTCCGTTTATGTAGCTAAATGGAATCTGATTATTGGTACTGGCTTTTATATTGATTCAACAGACAAAATCATTAGCAATATAAATGGTGAAATAGATCGCATTCAAAGTGATAGTGTCGCAAAACAAATTGCTATAGGTTTAGTAATTTTTGCGGCTATTATTGCCGCTGTATGGTTTTCCGCTAAAACAATTCTTAATACACTTCACCAGTTCAAAGACTCAGTACAAAAACTGGCTGCGGGACAAGGTGACTTATCTAACAAGCTTCCAAATAGTTCCATTGATATCTTAGATAGCATTGCTAACGACTTTAATACCTTTATTGCTTCTATGGCAAAAGACATTCAAGAACTAAAACACTCTAGTGAAGAGCTTTTGAGCATTTCACAACAGTCTCAAAAACAAAAAGAGAAATTACAGGATGTCTCCGCACAGCAAATAGACGAAACCAACATGGTTGCTGCTGCCATAGAAGAAATGGCATCCAACTCTGTAGAAATTGCTGGTAATGCACAAGAAACAAAACAAACCGCTCAAAATACTGAAGCAGAAGTTCAGCAGGTTGTTACACAAGTACAGCTATCCTCATCACAGCTTAATGAACTCAGCCGTATCCTTGATAATGTAGAACAATCTGTAGAAGTGGTTGGTAGTAATGTTGACGAGATCAATGTGGCATTGGGAGTTATTCAATCGATCTCAGAGCAGACCAACCTACTCGCTCTTAACGCGGCTATTGAAGCTGCGCGCGCCGGTGAGCAAGGTCGAGGCTTTGCCGTCGTTGCGGATGAAGTACGTGGTCTTGCCCAACGCAGCCAAGAAAGCACGGTCGAAATCAAAGACATTCTTGAAAAACTTCAAGCCAGTGCAACCAAAACCATTGAAGATATGAAAGGTTCAGTTACACAGCGTGAGAAAGTGACTCAAGCAATGGAGCAAATTAACGCCATTATCAATACCAGCACTCAATCCATTAATCACCTGACCTCTATGAACGTACAAGTGGCTAATGGTGCAAATGAGCAATCTGATGTGGCAAACAGTATTTCGAAAAACGTAGCGGGTATTGCGATGTTAGCCGAGAACATAGGTAAAGATTCTGAACAGACAGCAATACAAATGTCTAAGTTAGAAGAACAATCTAAAATCATCAAAAGCATTACAGATAAGTTTACTGTCTAAGATTTTTAACTAAATGTTATAATCGCCTCAGTTATAAAAATGTCAGAGTTGAAACACCATTAACTCTGACATTTTTTATTTAAGGAAGGTATGAACAAGTCCACTGGCTTCAGCGTGTTGATAAACCTTTATTATTCGAGGCAAGTTTCGCAGTCCAATATTGAACATATTGGCAAGAAGCTTAACAAAGAATAAAAAGAGTTTAGCCCACGCCCTTCGGGTCTTTCAGAGAAATGGCCTCTCTGTGTTAAGAGTGATTGAAAGGTATTAACATTCCTGCTCACTCTTGCCTTGATAGACCATTTCTCTGATAAGACTGAAGCTCAGAAGGCTTATTCGCACCTTCCTTAACAAGCAACCTAAAATATTCTAAGTAAATAACAGAGAATACTCATGATAGATGATGATAAAGTAATCGAGACCATAGACGAATTAGAGACCTTTCTTCGCTTATTAGAAGCAGGTGGCCTAGGGCTGAATAATGTTGCAGGTGTAGCACTAGCAACGAATAACAGTAACGGTCGCCCTTTTGTTGCAGTATTAGATGATAACCAGCAGCTGGTATTGGGTCGCTGGGTTACGACTGAAGTGTTTGAAAACGGTAAAGACATGGTTCGCTACGGTACTAAGAAGCCTCACTAGCTCTTTTACGAGCACTTAGTGATTACAAATAATAATACCTTATGTGAAGTCACTAAGTGAGCCGATACAGTGAGAGCTCTCACCCCTAATCAGGGTCTATCTATACTATTAAGAACGTCATACTTTTACACTGCTATCGACATAAGAGGTCATAATTAGATGCTGTCTGCTAACAACCTAGAAACTATCGACTTTAATATCCTCTTTAGTGTCGTTAACATGAAGCTTAGAGATGAGTTTTCATCTGTTAAATCTTTGTGTTCAAGCTTTGAATTAGATGAAAAAATATTAATGGATCGATTAAAAAAGCATGGCTATGTATATGCTCAAAAGAACAATCAGTTCATTAAAAGTGATATAGAGAATAGCTAATATATTCTGGTTAGGAGTTTAAAATGCGATATCTTTTATTTATTTTATTATTTAGCTCACTAATCGGATGTTCTTACCGTGGAGCCTATGAAAGCATTCAGTTAAGCAATCAAAGAGAATGTTACAAACTCCCCCAATCCCAACAAGATGAGTGTATCAATAGCACTCAAAAAAGCTATGCGGAATATGAGCGTGAACGATTAGGAGGATAACTATCTCTTACTGACTTCGCTAACCTCTTGGACAACTTTATTTTCTTTTATACGCTTCGCTTTATATCGCTTCCCATTACGGAATAATGCCCGTATCAATTTTCGCACCACCTTATTTTGACAGTTGCCAAAATGATGCACTTCTTTAGACTAGTTACCTTCTGGCACCATATAAACTTATAGCTGGTGCTAATTAGTCCATAGGCGCAGGCAGCATACTACCCACAGATTTATTCAATAGAGAATGAGGTGGTTTGTGCCATTAGAAGAAATATGGATCCTAGTGCTGGTGGTTACTTTCGCAGCCTTTGTTCGAGGCTATTCCGGCTTCGGGTTTGCTGCTATTGCCGTCGTCGGCATAAACCTTTTCTTATCCCCACAACAATCTATTCCTATTGTCTTGGGATTAGATGTTATTTGTAGCGCCCCTCTTTTCAGACAAGCACTTCGCCAAGCCGATATGCCTACCTTAAAGTTTTTGACTTTAGGAGCCATTATAGGGATTCCTGTTGGTTTATCTTTGTTATTGCTGGTACCAAGCGAAACCCTAAAATTATTAATTTGTATCGCTATATTAATATTTTCTGTTCTATTACTTTTAGACATTCGTATCAAAAACACAGACAAAACACCGGCAAAATTAGGTTTTGGGGTGCTGGCAGGGACAGGGACATCAGGGGCATCAATCGGTGGACCTATGGTGGTTTGCTACATGCTATCAAGCTCATTAAGCGCCACAGTACAAAGAGCAACCATGATTATGTTTTTTATCATGAGTGAATCTATATCAATGGGCGGCCTTTTCATTAGCAATCTCGTTGGCTTAGACGTTATCAAGTTAATTGCCATCTTGCTTATACCTTCGTTGATCGCAGTTAAAGTGGGTCAGTGGGCTTTTAACCGAAAGCCTCCTAAATCTCTTAAACATTTCGCCTTGCCCATAATGGTAACTGTTGCTCTTTTAGGTGTTAGCGCCTCAATTGGAGAGGCTTTTTAACCCATTTTATAAGCTTATATTTTTTAAAATTTAGATAAAAATGACGCGTGATTCATATCAAATAAAGCGTCACTTTTGAAAACATATCACTTTGAATTGTGAAAGGATAAACGCAGAATGAAAACAGATATTCATCCAGCACTTATTGGCTCCCTTAACTCTTCTGCCCCAGCAGATGCTGTAATCAACTTTAGCCCCGGCCCTACTTCTCTTCCAAAAGAAGTAGAGCAGCAAATCGCAGATCGTTTTACGAGCGGCGGTTTGACTTCACTCGCTTTATCTCATCGTTCACCAGAGTTTGTTGCCATTCTTGAACATGCTGTTTCTATGGCTCGTAAGGTCATGGAGATTCCAGACAACTACGAAGTGCTTTTCACTCATGCTGGTGGCCACGGCCAATTCGCTGCATTACCGCTAAACCTTTGCCGAGAGCTTACCGATATAGGTACTTATGTTGTGAGCGGTACTTGGTCTGAAAGGGCAACTGGCGAAGCTGAGAAATACTGTCAAGTCCAATTGATTGATGGGAAAGACCCTGTCACAGGAAAATACTCCGCCTTTCCAGATCTCACTGAAGAAAATATAGATGCTAATAGTAAGTTCGTTTACTTATGCTCAAATGAAACAGTGAACGGTATTGAGCTGCACAGGCTCCCTAAACTTCCTGAGTCTCGTCAACATATCCCTATGATTGTGGATGCGAGCTCTGACTTTTCAACGAAGCCAATTGATTGGCTCGGTAGTAATGTCGGCGTTTTATTTGCGTGTGCTTCTAAGAATATCGGCCACCCTGGATTAACCATTACGGTTGTCCGTAACGATTTGCTTGGCGAAGGTAAAGCTTCCCGCCTTTGTCCAGGCGTTTTTAATTACACAACCAACAGCGAAGCTGGCAACCTATGGAACACACCTGCGACTTTCAATATCGAAGTCGTTGGCATTCTTATGGACTGGCTTGAAAAGCAAGGTGGTGTGATAGAAAACGAAAATAGATCTATCAAAAAAGCAGAGCTTTTGTATCAAGTTATCGATAACTCAAATGGTTTTTATAAAACGCCTGTTAGTGATGTATCCGTAAGAAGCCGTATGAATGTCCCTTTTAATATTAATAACGGCGACGAAAAGCTCACCAATCAGTTTTTGATTGAAAGCTGGGAAAAAGGCATGGTCGGTTTACGTACCCTAACACCATTTGGTGTGGGCGATTACTTGAGGGCAAGCCTCTATAACGGTGTGACTATTAAAGAAGCGGCGACACTGGCTCAGTTCATGTTAGATTTTGCTAGCAAGCATAAAAGATAACTAATAAGTAAATCCGTAAACTGATTCGTGCCTTCCCTTACGTAAGGGTAAGCTGACTTTCTGAAGACAGTTATATATAAACGATATATAGTAGGAGAATCGCACCACTTGATAGAATCATATTAGTTAGTTTATTAGAGGCTCAACCTTGCTCGAACAATATTTCCATATCGAATTTGATCCTGAGAGAACGTTACAGGATCAAATTCGTGAATACCTTGTTAATCTTATTCTTTCAGCACGGTTGCCTCTTGATGAGCCGCTTCCCTCTTCCCGTAATCTCGCGAAAAAACTTGGCGTATCGCGTAACACCATAGTATTGATTTATGACAGCCTAGTAGACAATGGCTACATTGAAGCCCGCGCTAGGAAAGGTTTCTTCGTCACGAAAAACTTTCGCGCACCTGAGACCATCAGCACAAATCTAACAACAAATGATGAAGGCGCCTTACCGAACTGGGGCACTCGATTCAATAAAACACCAAGTAATCAGCCTAATATTGTCAAACCTAATGATTGGCAGCAATTTGAGTTTCCTTTCATTTATGGGCAAATCCAAAGGGAGTTCTTTCCGCTAGAACAATGGCGTGACACAGTGCGAAAAAGTATGACTGGACGTTGGAACAAGTACTGGATCAACGACATGGTTGACTCTGACGACCCTATTCTCATTGAACAAATTCGAACCCGCTTACTGCCTCGTCGTGGTATTTATGCTGAACCGAGTGAAATCATTATCACTATAGGTACGCAAAACTCGCTTTATTTATTAGCGAATCTACTATGTAGCAGCAGAACCAAAGTGGGTATGGAAAACCCTGGATTTCGTGATGCCCTAAACATATTCTCTGCTTTTGATAGCAACATTCACAAACAACCTGTGGATAATGAAGGCATCATTGTTGATGAGAGATTACACTCTTGTGATTATCTCTATGTCACTCCGAGCACTCAGGTTCCAACAGGAGCGGAGTTAAGTGAATCTCGCCGTCAAGCTTTACTAGATATCTCTGTAAAAGAAGACCTAATCCTGATTGAAGACGACTATGACGCAGAGATTAATGTCAAAGAAACACCATTACCAGCACTAAAAGCTTTAGATAAAAATAATCGAGTTATCTATTTGGGCAGTATGTCTAAGTCCACCTCACCCGGCTTAAGAGTTGGCTATATGGTGGCGGATGAAGAGCTCATTGGTGAAATTCGCGCTCTGAGACGGCTCATGTATCGCCACCCGCCTGTAAATGTTCAACGACAACTGGCGCTATTTTTATCTCTTGGGTATTACGATACTTATTTACGCAAGCTGCGTGTTATTAACTCTTCCAAACAACAACGTATGGTTGACTCCGTTGATCGCCACTTATCTCATATGTTTACAGCAGATAAAATGAATCAAGGCTCCACTTCCATTTGGTTAGCTGCACCAGAAGATGTAAATACAGAAGAAGTATCCTGGCAGGCTGCGCGTAATAGTATTTTAATGGAGTCAGGAGCAATACACTTCATATCAGATGACCCTCCAAAAAACTTTTTCCGTTTGGGCTTCTCCGCTATTGAAACTCACAAGATAGAACCCGGAATAGCAGCACTCAAAAAAGTATTCGACCATTTTTAACCTACCAATAAAAAGCCCATAAAAGAGAGAACCTTTTATGGGCTTTTTTTACATCTAATAATAAGGCATTACTTCAAGGTAAAGACCGCAAGGTCTTTTTTCAGCCCGTCGGCAATAGCCCGAATATCATCGCTATGCCCCTGTGTATTATCCGCTTGCTGTAAGGTCTCTGTTGCCGCCTCCTCTAAAGAAATTGCGTTCTGGCGAATTTCAGTAGATGCGACACTCTGCTCTTCTGTAGTCGCTGCAACATTCCCTACACCAGATTCAACCACTTTAATTGAATCATATATGGTTTCTAGTAGCTTGCCGGCTTCTTTTGCCAAATCAACACTGCGTTTGACTTGCTCTCCACCGTCCTCCATATCCTGAACAGCCGACTTACTGTTTCTCTGCAATGTCTCAACTACTTTTTGAATTTCTTCTGTTGATTGTTGAGTACGCTGAGCTAAGACTCGAACTTCATCAGCGACAACGGCAAAACCTCTTCCTTGCTCACCTGCTCGTGCAGCTTCGATTGCTGCATTCAATGCCAACAGGTTAGTCTGTTCTGCAATTTCATTAATGACGTTAACAACATTACCTATGTTACTAGAGCTCTCTTCCACCATTTTTATGGTTTCGGAAGCTTGACCAAAAGCAGAAGAAAGTTGGGCAACTGTTTGCTCCACCGACTTCACAGCTTGATTACCTTTTTCAGTTGAGGAGCGCACATTCTGGGACTCTTGTGATACTAGACTAGCGCTGTGAGACACCTCTTCAATAGAAGAAGACATTTGTGATATAGAGGACGCAACATGAAGACAAGCACCTTGGCTCGTAGTCGCACTGCCTCTTAAATCAACACTCGATTCGGAAATGGATTGCGTGGACTTGACTAGCTCCAAACTAGACAAATGAATTTTATTCACCAGCCTTACCAGATTATCACGCATTAGCACCGCATCTCTTTGCAGCAAATCAATTTCATTTTTACTGTCGTCATCAATGCTATTAGGAAATTCAAAAGCAAGATTACCCTGCCCTAACTGGCTTAACCCTTTCGAAAGTGCTTGTAACGGCTTCAACGCACGGCGGATCAAGAACCATAGAATAGCCGTTAATGCGACAGAGGATACCAAGGAAACTAAGGCAATCAGATACAAAATGCTGTTCACATCTTCTTGGTATTCATCACTATAGGTCTTTAGAGAAACAACCCAGTCCCAACCAGGTACGGCTCTAAAGATTACTTTTGACTCTCTAGAAACAGAGTTTATGCCCTGCACATCTAGAGTATAATAAACCACACCACTTGAAGCCTCGTACATATCACTAAATGCTTTATCAACATTAGTATCACCACCTGTGATAGAAAATAGACTCTCACCAGTTAAAGTTGGGTGAATGATTAACTCTCCCCTATTTAACTTGCCATCTGAGACATACACATAACCATCTTTTCCGAACTTCATTTTATTTATTGAAACCGTTAATGGGGAAAGTACTTGTTCATATGGAATAAGAATCTCACTGAAGAAATTAGGGAGATTTGATAAGCTTGAATAAAGAGCAATATAACTCTTATTACCCAGCATAATTTTGCCAATATAAGCTTTATCTGCTTGAAGTGACTGGGAAATAACACCATCAGCAAGAGTGTTGGAAATACCTTTCTGTGAATGAGCAATACGATAGAAGACACCGCTTTTTTGATAGATAATGCTCGTTTCAAAACCAGATGTCTTAGTAAAGTTTTTCATAAAAGTGCTATGACCATTCAACCTTTGATACCGTAAACGCAAGGTTGGCATTTCCGCACCCTCTAAAAGAATTGGCTTATCAGCCACTATTTGAACATCTTTTAATTGGCTATTTAAAAAGTCACTACTGTGTTGTAAATCTGTTTTCAACGTGTAGTAGGATTCAGACAATTGATTAGCAATGAGTTCAGCTTCTTTTAACTGATGAGTAGTAACGATGCTATCAATCTTATTGGTAAATAATTCACTGATGACAGCCATCAATACAACAAAGATAAGAGAAACAAAAATGAGTACACCAAAACCCAGTTGCTTTGGCAGTGCCACTTTTCTAATCTTTGACAACATATACAACAATTCCTATGTTATTGAATTAAAAAGGGGCAAAGTCATTGCCCCAGTAATGAATGACGCTATAGATATACAAGAAGGGTTTAATGCTCTTTTTTAGCTAATGGCACAACTAAGACAGGAATACGTGAGCGAGCTAGAACATTTCTCGCGACACTACCAAGAAAAGTTTCTACTAAGCCCTTCTCATGAGTCCCCATTACAATCAAGTCTGCAGAAAGCGCTTTCGATTTTCCTAGAATCGCTTCCATAGGGAAGGACTCCACGATATCGAGCGACTTAACGTAATTACGAACTTTAAGATCTTCTAGTGGCACACTATCCCAAAACTCCTCCTGCTTTTCCTTTAGCACTTGCAGGGCTTGTTCTTTACGGGCTTTAAGCATGCCTTTACGCTGATCAGAGTCCATTACGTAAGTTTCTAGTGTCATTCTTGCTTCACTAGAAAGCTTCTCCACCACATGCAATATATGGATATCAGCTTTAGTACATTTGGATAGAAAGGCTGCATATTTAAAGGCTTCTTCCGCGCCTTTTGATAGGTCTGTACAGTATAGAATTTTACTAACTTGAAGCATCATAAGCCTCCTTTTGAACAGCGCTAGTCTTAACGGTTCTTAAGACTAGCCATTGGGTTTAGTAACCTAACCAGCTAGGAAGGGTTAGAGAAATACTTGGTACATAAGCAATCACGATAACAGCAATGGTTGAAACACAAGCAAAAGGCAATGCTTTGGCTGTGACTTCTTCCAACGGTGTTTTAGAGATACCGGAAGCAACAAAGAGGTTCTCACCAAGAGGCGGAGTGGAGAAGCCGATAGACAAGCTACATACCATCACGATACCAAAATGTACTGGGTCAATACCTAGTGAATAGGTTACCGGCAGTAGCACAGGCGTCAGTATCATAATTGCAGCAAGCGTTTCCATGAACATACCGACAAACAACAGGAAGGCAATAATGAGCAACCAAATAACATAAAGGTTATCTGTCACGCCTAACATAGAGTCAGCAATAATGGTTGGAATTTGATGCTCCACAAGGATTCGACCAAAAGCGGTTGCTGTAAACAGAATCAAGAGCACTCGGCCAGATAACCAGGTTGTGGTTTCCAAAGAGTGAATCAAGTCTTTAAGCTTCAACTCTCTATGAACAAACAGACCTATGAATAGCGTATAGAAAATCGCCACAATGGCAGACTCTGTCGGTGTAAAGAAGCCAGAATAGATACCGCCCAAAATAACCAGAGGCGCTAACATAGACCAGATGCCTGAGCGCATCGCTTTACGAATATCCGCTGTAGACCAGCCTTCTCCTGTGCCTTTGTAGCCGTATCGACGACACTGAATGTAATTAAGCGTCATTAAAGAAACCGACATAACTAGACCCGGAAAGAAGCCTGCTATAAAGAGCTTAGGAATAGAAATACTTTGAAACTCACCATGCTTGGCAATAGCGTCTAAAGGCACTGTCATACCAAGAGCCGAGATGCCAAAAATCACCATAGGAATAGACGGTGGAATAATGATACCCAAACCACCAGAAGATGCCGTTACCGCTGAGGCATAGCCTTTATCATAACCTCGGCGAGTCATAGCAGGGATCATCAACATACCAACCGCTGCGGTAGTAGCAGGGCCTGATCCTGAAATCGCACCAAAGAACATACAAGCTAAAATAGCCGCAGCCGAGATACCACCCGTCACTGGGCCTGCAAAACTTTCTGCTATGGCGACAAGGCGTTTTGAGATACCAGAAGCTTCCATTAATGCACCCGCCAAAATAAATGCAGGTAAGGCCATTAATGGAAACGAGCCAACTGAGTTAAATGCGATCTGCACCAACTTAATCGGATTTTCATCTAAATACAAAAATGAAGCTAATGCGGCGATGCCCAATGACGCCATCACTGGCGCACCTAATATCAAAAGAGCCAAAAATGACCCAAAAAGCACTAATACAATAGATGATTCACTCATAGTTTACCCTCCACTGTGTTAGGTGTTTTTTCATCTGGAAGATCTGAGTTAATTAATTCGTTCATTTCTTTTGCTTCAGGATCAATAATTTCTTCGCCTTTAATAAACTTCAGATAATTCACTTGCAGTATGCGAATCGTCATCAAGGTAAAAGCGATTGGTAAAATGAGGTAAATATATTTCATTGGAATGCCAAGAGTTTGCGACTTCCAGAAAAGATTCATGCGGTTGAATACAAAATCGTAGCTAATGAAAATGAAGTAGCTGTTAAAACCAACCCATGCAACATCGGATAAAAATTCGGAAAATGTACGTAGCTTAGGAGACAACCATTTGTATTGAAACGTCACCCTGTTATGGGCCGATAATTTGGCAGCGTAGCTTGATCCAAGAAAGACGAACCACACAAACATATATACTGAAAGCTCTTCACTCCATGTAATAGAGAAACCGAAGAATTCACGTGTAACGATTTGCGCAAATAGCAAGGTTACAAAGCTCAACAGTAAGGCTCTACAAATATAGCTTTCTAAATTATCGAATATCTTCGAGATTATATTCATCATGTTTTTGCGTATCCTATATAGAAAACAACAAGACCTTGTTGTGAAATAGGCACTTCAACATATTTAGTACCTGTAACAATAAAGCAAAAAAAAGGCTGAGTGTTGCCACTCAGCCTTTCAGTCACTTTAGATTTCGTCACGACCTAGAGTACGAAGAAATGCGTTTACTTTTTCTAAACCACCCACTTGATCGTAGTATGCTGGCCATACTTCAGATTGCGCTCTGCTAGCCCACTCTGCTTCATCTTCTAGCTGATCAATTTGCATGCCGTATTTAGAAACAAGCTCTTTCTTGATACCTTCTTCTTTCTCTTTGATCCAGCTCAAGCTGTATTCAGTCGCTGCTTCACCAGCTTCAAGAATCGCTTTTTGAACGTCAGCAGATTGATCTTGGAAAAGTGCTTCAGAGATAATTAGTGGCTCTAGAGCGAACAAGTAATGAGTCTCTGTTAGGTACTTTTGAATCTCAGCAAACTTCATAGAGTAGATTGCAGCGTAAGGAGTCTCTTGACCGTCAACTACTTTTTGCTGAAGTGCTGTGAAGGTTTCAGACCAAGCTACAGGCGTAGGGTTAATGCCGAAAGACTGGTACGTTTTAATGATCAAGTCACTTTTTGGTACTCGAATGAATAGACCTTCAAGATCAGCCAACTTAGTAACAGGACGCTTAGAGTTGGTTAACATACGGAAGCCAGAGTAGCTCCATGCAACAATACGAACGCCAGCTTGATTAATACCAGCTTCAACTAACTCTTTAGCAATGTCACTGTTAATAATCGTTTCTGCTTGATCAATATTTTCAAAAGCATAAGGAAGTGAAAGAATACCCAAAGCAGGTGCGAACGGTGCCAAGTTGTTACTAGCAAGGATAGACATGTCCAATGTACCAAGAGATACATCATTTACTGTCGCTTGCTCACTACCTAACTGACCATTAACGAAAAGGTCTGCTTTGTATTTACCGTCAGTTCTTGCAGAAAGCTCTTCTACAAATTTAAGACCCAACGCTTCTTGAGCACTGCCACCACCATCACCTACTGCCATTTTCCACGTAGCAGATACTGCATTTGCCGATAGCACTAGACCAGCTGTTAATGAGAGAACTTTTACCAATTTATTACGCATTGTTTATACCTCATAAGTTTTACAATTTATCTATTTGCCGTCTCAAGATTTGCTATCAACGGAATTTAAAATCGGGTTCTGAAGCTTTACCTGGTTTGGTGATTGTCATGCTAATTCCTTTTTTTCTTCATGATCAAAACACTTGCATCTAGTGTGTCTAATTAAAGCCAAAAGCCAGTAGAGCCAGTATTTTAATTTCGGTAGAGCCAGCAAAAAACACTATGCTCTGTTATTGAGCAGCATATACAGCCCAAAATACCTCCTCAAAACAGTCGCACCAAAAAAGAGCAAAAATAATATACAACCCAGTAAAATACACAAATGACTGGTACTAATAACGTAAACACTGGACCAATAAGGAAAAGGTCTAATAGCTAAATTATTTCGCTAAAGATCAATTGAGCTTCTCTAGGGTGTCTCATGAAGCTCGGCGGGAAGAATAACATCAAACGAATTTAAACTAGTCCATTTGTTTATTTCGCTTTTTAAAAGGGGTAATTAAACACCACGATAGCTTAGCTGGTTCAGCCGTTTGATAACGCTTTAGGCCTATACTCATTTCTTGGTGACCTTCTCTAGGCTGTGCCGTGTGAGTACCACATAAACGATCCCAAATAGATAAGAAAAAACCATAATTACTATCCGTTTCTTCTACATAAACGGAATGATGAACTCGATGAAAGTCCGGGGTAACTATGACTTTTCTGAGAATCGAATCCATCAACTTTGGCAAGCGAAGATTGGCATGGTTGAACATGGCGGAAGCATTCAGTAACACTTCAAATATCACTACAGCGAGTGCTAATGGACCTAAAAGTAAGACCACACCACATTTATACACCATAGATAACATGGCTTCCAAAGGGTGAAAGCGCACACCGGTTGTAACATCTATATCTCTATCTGCATGATGAACTTTATGCAAACGCCAGAGCAGCGGTATCTTGTGAGAAGCAACATGTTGTATGTATACCGAAAAATCCAAGAAAACAACGCCAACAATCACTTCAAGAAAAAACGGTAATTGAGCCGGCAGGAAGGTTAATAGCCCCCAATTGTTATCAAATGCATAACTTGCTGCGGCAACAGCTGATATCGGCCCTAAGAGTTTTAACGTTAAAGAGTTAATGACAACTAAAGATAGATTTGATGCCCAACGCTTTGACCTAGTTTGTTGCCGACTCTTGCGGGGGAATAATGCTTCTAACATCATCATTAAAACGAGCACACCTACAAAAATCACCAGTCGTAACACATCGTTTTCCACGTGACCAAACCTTATTCAAGAAAGTTAATTTACAGAGTTTGAGTTTATCAGCCCGCTTAAGTTCAAAGGGCTCACTAAAGAAAAATTAGAGTCCAGAAGAAACTTTGGCCGTTTTCGTTTGGGTGGCATGATGGAGCTCTTCACCTAGCGTCTCAATTAGCCTCTTTGCTGTCGCTTTACTTCATACATGGACAAGTCTGCTTTTTTCAGAATCTCATCGGCATCCAATTCATTACCAGAAAATAAGGTCACACCTACACTTGCTGAGCCGTGGTGGATGATATTACCTACAGAGTAGACATCAGATAACGCCTCTTGGATTTTACCGACCATATTATTGCTATATTTGCTTGCAAGCGTTTTTTCTGTCCCTAGCCCCTCCGCCAGTATAATAAATTCGTCGCCACCTAATCGTGCCACAACATCGGATTGTCGTGCATTCTTTTTAAGACGTTTGGCCACTTCGATGAGAAGTTTGTCTCCTGCATCATGACCATGTGTGTCATTTAGCTGCTTAAACTTATTTAGGTCAATAAAGAGTAGCGCACTAAAGTGTCCATAATGATGGCTATCCATTATAGCTTGATCTAACCGCTCCAATAACGAACGACGATTTTTCAACCCCGTCAAACCATCGTAGAAAGCAAGTTCTTTTAGCTCTTTTTCACTCTGCTTATGCTTGGTCAGGTCAACTATTTGTATGAGTACTTTCACTGTCCCGTCTAACTCTATAGATAAGAGCTGTACATCTAAAAAGCGCTCTTCACTTAAACCGTTAGAGATAGAAACTTCTATTGCCTGACTTTTCTTCGTTTCTAACACCTTAAGAAATTGCGTATATAAGCCCTTTTCACGCCATAGTTCCTCTTTAGAAATATCTAAGCCAATCAACTGATTGCGTGTTTTGTAAAATAGAACTTGAGCAGCCTGATTCGCTGCACTGCATATGCCATTCCCTTCTATCACTAACATTGCTAGAGGAGAATATTCCATTACCTTTCTATTAGCCTTTAGCGCCCCTTTTAGCTCAGAAGTGCGCTGTTCAACTGCCTTCTCCAACCTTTTTTCAGACTGATGCAACGTATTAACGAGCCTTTTCTGCACGCTTAAGGACTCATTTTGGGCCTGAATTAAGGCTTCTTGGTCCCTTTGCTTTTCTTTTACCAAACGGTTAAACCGCTCGCCCAACATAAGAGCAAATATCATAATCTCAAGACACGAGCCGATTTGTACACTGTTTGAAGTAAAAGCATTATAGGGTAATGCCCCTCGCGTTAGTGCTATGTAAATAGAGCTGCCTATTAAAAAGACCAAGAGAGCAAGGAAGAATAAAAAGGTGCTCTGGCGTTTATGTCTCATACCAAAGACTAATGTGACTAAAATTAATATAAACGACCATGCCGCATACATTTGCACTAGGTTGACAGGCGAGTCCAAAATACTAAGAGCGACTAAAACAAAAAACACTGCGATAATGCTGACTGTAAGTAATAAATGTAGCTTTGGATAAAACTCCTTGGTTTTCAAAATACTGCATGTAAATAGCATTAAAATGGCGGGAGAAAGTACCGAAAATACTGACTGAGATATATCATTCCATGGGCCAGATCTCGGCCATATAAACTCATGGGCCAATCCCCCCGAGCTAGCAACAAAAGCAACAGAGCAAAAAGAAAAACCAATATAGACAAGATAGCTAATATCTCTAAGTGCTATGTACACAAAGCTATTAAAGAGCATTAATAGTGCTGCCATAACAAAGAAAACAACCTGCAACGAATAATCAAGGCTTTCATTATCATGGAAGGCTTTCTCACTCCATAATAACGCCGGTAAGATCATGGTATTTTGAGAGGCTATTCGAAAGTAAACCTCATACTTAGAACCCTCTGGAATAAGTAACGGGAAGACAAAGTTCCGATTTTTATACGCTCTTGTTGAGAAAGGGCGAGATGATCCTGTGCTTATAGTCTGATAATTCCCTTCACTATCGGGAAAGTAAAAATCTACTTCTGAGATTTGACGCATGGATATTTCAAAAAGCTTTTCTAATGTCTCTTTCCCCATATTGCTAAATTCAACACGAACCCAGTATGCGGATTTCGAAAGGCCTAAATTTAACGCCAGACTCGATGAGTTAGCAGGCAAAAAGCGTTCTTTATATTCTGGCTGACGTATTTCTTTAAGGGAAAGAGACTGAGTCGGATCCTGTAAAATGCTTAAATACTTAGTAAGAGAAATTGGATCTTCTTTTATGCCAGATAAATAGACAGTTGAGGCCTGAGATGCACTTGCAAAAGCTAGCCCCGGAGAAATCATACCTATGCTAAGAACAATACTTAAGATCCAGCTTAACTTCATAATACCCTGATAATTAAAGCAATTTATAACGAAGGCTCTCATACTAAATGTCATATCCTTATTAACCCAAAAATCGACTCTTCATTTCATTACCTTAGT
The DNA here is from genome assembly GCF_025716875.1 of Marinomonas sargassi. Taxonomy (GTDB): domain Bacteria; phylum Pseudomonadota; class Gammaproteobacteria; order Pseudomonadales; family Marinomonadaceae; genus Marinomonas; species Marinomonas sargassi. The sequence goes on from NZ_JAOVZB010000002.1 coordinate 299,187, forward strand.
AATATTACGAAAGCTTGGTCTTTTTTGCTTCATACATAGCGGTATCAGCTTCTTTTAATACCTGATCAGCATCGGAGTCTTCTCCACTAAATACGGTTACCCCCACACTGCCTGCCCCGCTATGGAAAATACCGTCAATCCAGTACTCTTCAGATAAAACTTCTCGCACTTTTTCCGCCATTTTGTCCGCATATTCTTGTGCCAGACTCTCGTCGCTGCCTAACCCTTCTAGGAGAATAATAAACTCATCGCCCCCTAAACGCGCGACGGTATCCGATTGACGGGTGATGCTAATCAAACGCTTAGCAACCTCTATAAGCAGCTTATCGCCTATGTCATGCCCATATGTGTCATTTAACAGTTTGAACTTGTCTAAGTCTAAAAAAAGCAATGCACAATACTGTTGATACCTAACTCCATTCTCAAGGGCATGGTTTAATTTACTCAGTAATAAACGGCGATTAGGAAGCTCTGTGAGTCCATCATAAAAGGCGAGCTCTTCTAACTTTTTTTCATTTTTTTTCTGTTTCGTTAGATCAAAAAGTTGAATCAATATTCTCATTTTTCCTTGAATTTCAAGAGGTAAAAGGTATATATCCAACCACAGCGCTTTACCGAATCTAGAAGTGAGTTTTGCTTCAAATTTCGTTTGTTGGTTCGTTGCTAATACTCGATGTAATTGATGTATAAGCCCTGACTCATACCAAGCTCGATTTTCCTTGATATCCACCCCCAACATGCGCTCCCTGCTCCCCCCCACTAACAAACCAGCGGATTCATTTGCCTCAAGACAAACACCGTTAGAATCAGTTAACAACATGGGAATGGGAGAGTTAAGTAGGATTGCATTATTCATTTTGAAAGCAGCATTCACTTCTTGAGTACGCTGATGAACTTTTAGATTGAGCTCATGCTCTGAATTTTTCAAATTATTCAACAGTTGTTCTTGTGCTAAAAGAGTCTCTTTTTGGGTATCAATTAAGCCCATCTTAGCGGTCTCTTTTTCTTTTCGTATTTGGTTAAATTGATCCGCTAGCATAACAACGAGAAATAGCATTTCGAGGGAAGCTCCCATTTGTAAGCTACTAATAGTGAATGTATTACTTTCAATAAGCCCGTTTGATTGAGCTATATAGATAACAGAACAGGTTAACAAGGATAGGAAAGCACAAAGTATAAAATATGCATTACGATGCTTTTGATAGGCCTTAAATGACGCTGTCATCAAGATGACAACTAAAGAGATAAGCGCATAAGGCTGTACAAGAAAAACAACATTTAGCGGAAAAACACATAAAAATACAGCGACTATAGGAGCAGATATTAGCAGCCAATTCATCCAGCCATGTAACTTAGGTAAACTCTGCTTAGTATTGAATTGTCTGCGTATAAAAACCATAAAGGTGGCCATTGAACAGATGGAAAAGAAGTTTGCAGCATTATTAGACCACCAGCCAATGTTAGGCCATAAATATTGGTGCGCTACCCCTCCACCGCTAGCTATAAGCAACGACATACTTAGAGAAAATGCGATGTATTGTAAAAAAGAAATACTTTTGGAAGTAATAAACAATAGTAGATTAAACAGCATTAACCCTATAACGACAGAATAAAAAGCCACCTGCCTAATAGAGTCATTACGCACGTGGTAAAAGAAAGCTTGTTCTTGCCAAAGTACCAAAGGGATAAGAACTTCCGATTTAGACTTTACCCTAAGATAGAAGGTCTTCTGACTTTTCGGCTCCATAGTAAGAGGGAACACAAAAAATCGATTGTCATAGGCTCTTGTCGAAAAAGGCCGAGAAGCGCCTGTTTTAAATACCTCGTAATGGCCATGCTCACTGACTGTATAAAAGTCCACCTCAGACAGCTCTGCAAAAGGAAGCTCAAGAAAGCGCCTTTCCACTCTATCGGAAGAGTTTTCCAGAACGAAGCTGATCCAAATAGCTGAGTTAGTGCCACCAAAACTATAAGTCCGGTCTGCTTTATCTGAAATTAAAAATGAATGATACGCATTAGGCCGAATGATGTCTTCAATTGTGAGTTCAGCTTCCACATCTTCAAAAGCTCTTGTATATGACGTAAAAACAGTTGAACTAACTTGATTACTTCCAAGATCAAATGACTGATAAGTGGTGCCAGCAAAAACAGGTATAGCAAAACTAAAAAACAAAAGAACTAGGGCTATATACCTATATGCCATAACGCCTTCTCCTTAAGGGAAGCTCCAGAGCGTTTTATTCCATAACTACATCTATTTGGCCATTCCTTGCCTTTATATATTGCTCAACCATCGCTGTAATTTAATAAGCATAGCTAACATTTTTAATATTAACTAAATACATCAATGAAAGTGAAAGTGAAAGTGAAAGTGAAAGTGCTTAAATATTAGACAACTCTATAAAAGGTAAAGCATTTTGAGCCCTACTTCTCTAGAGGTGGTAATTGAGGGAGGTACTAATAATGAAGAGTTACCCACACACTGAAGCCAGTGGACTTATTCGAACCTTCCTTAAATACTATTACTTATTTAAGTTTTTTGAAAAGCTGATGAGCGATTAACTAACTAGAATACATGATTCTATTACGCCCTAAGGATTTGGCTTTGTAAAGCATACTATCCGCTTTATTAATAATGTCCTCAGGACGGTTTTCTTCATTAGGGATAATTTGTGCGACACCTATGCTGGTTGTTAAGTAGCTATTATTTGGGGCATTTTCATTAGCAATTTTCAAGTCGGCAATTTGCACTAGTAAGTCACTAAGGGTATCCACAGCTTGTGACAGTGTGACTCCCTTCAGAACAATCACAAATTCTTCGCCGCCATATCGGGCGCACATACCATCACGCCCTTCCATAAATTCTCGCAGCTGTTTGCCTATTTTAATCAAGCACATGTCACCTGCCTGATGACCATAACTATCATTTAAATATTTGAAATAGTCCAAATCCAATATAGCAAGAGTTATCACATCATTACTGGAGCAGCCAGACTGCCACTCTAAGGTAAGAAATTCATCAAAGGCACGCCTATTAGGGAGCTCAGTTAAACTGTCTTCTCTTGCTAACGCGTTGACTTTTTCCTCCGCGAGTTTTCTCTCAGTCACCTCTTGATGAACCAATACGAAATAACGTTTATTTCCGAGTTCGAAAGGGGTTACACGCATCATAAACCAGCGTTGCTGACCATTAACCCCGCACGGATACTCCAAGTAAAAATTTGACCCTTCTTGGTTTATAACACTTCTTATACCCTTCCCAGCAGCTTCGCCGAACTCATCTCCCTCTAAAGCCGCTTTATCGCAAACAGACAGGTAATTTTCACCGAATAAGCTATATGAATCGTCCCATTGAATACTAGAAAACGCATTCCAACGTTCATTCACATACTTAATGTCTCCAGCTTCATTTATAACCGCAATATGCTCAGACATCGAGTTAAGAATCTGGCTTAAAAAATCACTGGAATACTCCATGCTTTACAACCTTATTGATATTCATTGCGGAAAGGGTTCATAAACCTGACTTATATAAACTCATAACAAACTTCACTTAAGGTAAGTGTTTGTTTAAAGTAAGGGATAACTTGTCTATTAAAATAATCTGAAGGCATATATGTCTATAAAAGAGTGTTCCACCTGCCACCATAAAGTTAGTAGTAAGGACAGAAAATGTCCAAATTGTAATAGCCCTCAGGTCAACTATAAGGCTTTTTATATCGTTTTTATTGTTAGCACTATTTTACTCGTAACGATCGACAACTTTTGGTAAGAACAAGATAATAGTTATATGATGACTACTATCGGTTAAATGCCGAACGAATTAGTCCAAGGCCTGCGAAACTAAATAGCCCAGCCACAACACCATTTACCCAGCGGTTTGCTTTTTGATAGAGCGCCATAACGCCGTTGCAAGAGAATACAAATGAATAAAGAGCGTTAGTAAAAAAGCCGACCGCCACACAAACTAGAACACCTAAAACCAAAAATGCGGTACTATCATTTTCTCCTAAGCCAACGGACAATGCAGCCATCCAAGCTATCACTGTTTTCGGGTTAGATATATTGAGAAGAAAACCTTTAATAAACCATCGGCTGTTATCTTTGGGCGCGCTCTCCATATTAATCGTCAAACTATCGCCTTTGATGGCTGATTTAGCAGACAAAAATGCTAACCATATTAAATACACACCCCCTAATACTTTTAATATCATCAACAAATAGACAGATTGTTGTAATATGACACCCAATCCACTCGCCGCGATAATTCCCCAAAAGACCAGGCCTGTTGATAGCCCAGCACCATAAATCAAACTTATTTTTCTCCCTCTACTCATAGCGATAGTGGCATTAGAAAGAGTGGCAGGGCCAGGTGATACAGCAATAACAAAAAACGCTAACCCAATACTTAATAAAGACAACATTTTAAAGCTCTCCAATAAAGTCAATGTCATATTAAAAACATCATACCGCTTACACCCATTCACCACAATTAAGTCAATAAGCCTGATATAATGGTGAGAAAATAAACAAGGAGAAATGGATTGTTTGGTTTATTTAAGCGTATTAACAATGCGGTATTAGAATTAGTAAACCCTTATACAGACACGACATCGCAACCGACTCATAATGTTTGGTCTTATATTTTTGATCAGATAACTCCACTAAAAAAAGTATTAATTCTCAGCCTTATCAGCACCATGCTAGCCGCCGCGTTTGAAGTTTGGCTAATAGCGTACGCTGGGCAATTAATTGATATCCTATCAAACTCTGACCCTGAAACCATTTGGCAAACCCAAGGAAGCCAACTTCTTACCGCAGCTTTTTTGCTGATTTTTCTCAGACCAATTCTACAATTTGCTAGACACTGTGCTAACTCAATTGGACTAGATTGTAATATTGCTCAATTAGTACGTTGGCGTGCTTACCGGCATTTATCACAACAATCTATAGGCTGGTTCCAAGAAGATTACTCTGGCCGCACTTCTGCTCGTATGATTGAGAGCGGTAACCACGCGGCGAAAATCATTTATGAAGGTATAAATGCCATTTCTTTTGGCCTTATTTATATGCTCGGTATTGTGATTTTAATGTCGAATACTGACTCACGTTTAGCTATCCCATTGTTTATCTGGCTAACTTTATACATTGCGTTGGTTGTCAAAGTCATCCCTAAAATGATTTCTGCACAAAGGCGTTTCCAAGCGACAAGAGCGGCACTGACAGGTCGTGTGGTTGACTGCTTTTCGAATTTCGACACAGTAAAACTCTTCGCACGTACTGATGTTATGACGAAAGATTTTCAATCTGACATAGAAGCAACAAGACGAGCCTTATCGGTACCACAGAGTTTAAGTGTTGGCTTGCGCACCACGGTTATGTTGCTAGAAGGCATCATGGTCGTTAGCTTCTTAGGTTATGGTATTTGGCTATGGTCTGTAGATGCAGCCAGTATCGGCTTAATCGCTTCGGCATTGGCGCTAACCTTTCGGATTACCGCATTAGCTGAATGGGTAATCGATGCATCATGGGCGATTTTCTTAAATGTGGGTAACCTTGGTGACTCACTAAAAACCCTTGCCCAACCTTTACTTATACCACCTAAAAAAGGCGCTCCAGAGCTGGTCGTAAAATCAGCGAGTATTGATATACAAAACCTTAAACACCAATACGGTACTGGGTTAGGGGGACTGAGAGGCATTAATTTATCCATTGCGTCAGGAGAGAAAGTAGGACTAGTCGGTGCCTCTGGAGCAGGAAAATCCACCTTAGTGAATTTGATATTACGGTTTTTTGAAGCCGAACAGGGCAACATCCTTATTGATAAGCAAAATATTCGTGAGGTCGAGCAAGACAGTTTACGTGCTGCCATTGGCATCGTTAGCCAGCATGCTTCTTTGCTCAACCGTTCCGTCAAAGACAACATCGCCTTAGGCCAAGAAAATAAGTCCCTTGAAGATATTATCTCTGCAGCAAAGCAAGCTCATGCCCATGACTTTATTCTGACGCTAAAAGACCAAAATGGTAATACGGGTTATGATGCTCACGTAGGTGAACGAGGAATTAAACTATCTGGGGGGCAACGTCAACGTATTGCACTCGCCAGAGTAATACTAAAAGATGCCCCGATTCTAATTCTTGATGAAGCCACTAGCGCTTTAGACAGCAAGGTCGAGGCAGATATTCAGGCCGCTCTAAAAAACATAATGAAAGATAAAACAGTGATAGCAATCGCCCATAGGTTATCCACTATTGCTCAAATGGATAGAATCCTCGTATTTAAAGACGGGCTCACTGTAGAAGAAGGTAGCCATGATGAGCTTCTTTCCCAAAACGGCTTATACGCTGAATTTTGGAGCCATCAATCGGGAGATTTTTTAACTACAGATTAGCTAATTAGCAAGTAGCATTTTATTGATATGTCTAGAAAAGGGTTAAATAGCTCTTTATATTCATAAGTGACAAAAAAGCCTGAATTCTCATCGAGAATTCAGGCTTTTTAATCTAAATAGGTTACGAGTAATAAGGCATCTCGTTCTAGTGAGTGACCTTCAGGTCATAGAAAGTAGCTTGAACATAGTCATCACCGTCACCCGACTTATTCTGGTTGTAGACACCAGCTTTAAAGTACATGTAAAGGCCACCTTTATCGTAACCACTCTTATCCATGTCCGTCACGCTCACCACATCAGGCTTACCTGGGCGCATAATAGTCACGGTTAAAGTGTTACCGACAACATCAATTCGGTAGCTAAACTTCTCACCAAGGGCTATACCATCTGCAGGGTTTCTCGCGCTATTGCTTTTTGACCCTATCATTTCTACAAAGATTTCTTTTCGGCCAGATTTCTTGGTAGGTTCATGGGCATAATACAAAGAGCCGTTCATGTTATTCGGTAGTTTACGGTAGTAAATACGGATCGGCTCATTATGATTCGCATGAATTTGTCCTATCACCACACGACCCACTTGGTAATCTTTACCTGTCGTCGTAACATAATCTACAGCTAACGTAGCTTCTAGGGAACCATCGACACCACCAGCACGCTTTTGGTCTTCTTCTGGAGCCGTAGAGAAAACCCAGTTATTCCCTGTTACCCCTGTGGTCTTATGCTTAGTATTGCCACGGCGAATCATTTCACGCAATTCTGAGCGAGTATAAGTAGTATTTTTTGACGTTTTAGCTCCAGCAATTGGCGCTTTAAACACCATGCCGCCATCTTCACTTAAATAGAAAAACTCGGGGGACACATAGCCACCATTCAGCTTTTTCTCTTTGATGTCATCCGCTTTCCCATTTCCATCTTCATCAACGGGGACACTTAGTTTCCAATTAAGTAGATCGAATTTGGTAGAAGGTGCTGTTGCAGCCTCAACCAAGCCACTTAAAGGAATAGACAATAGTAAGAAGCTACTCAACGCTAATGATTTTTTCATAAAAAACCTATTTGTATTATTATTTAGAAAGCCTATTCTAATTTAGGTAAGGTTTTTTTTACAGAACATTATTTATAAAAATCAGCGAAAAACACTTCCTGTAAAAAATGAGAGAAAGCTTAAACGCCTCTTTGTGGCAGTACATGAAAAGTGTCACTTGTCCTTCAAAATGATTTTTTCCGCTATAGCAAGCATGCTCACCCCTTCTATTTCGGGCTTTTCATAGAGTTTATTATATAAAGCACCTGAGCGATTTATATAAGCCGCCTTTAAACCCGCCATCAATGCACCATGGGTATCCCAATCATGAGTTGCGATCAAACGTAGGTTAGATGGTGTTTTTTGTAGTTTTTTAGCCGTTTGAAGATAAACATCCTTACTAGGTTTGAAGCTACCAAATGCCTCAACAGAAATCACTTCATCAAAGTACTCGCTTAACCCTGAGTTTTCTATTTGTTTAGCCACTAAATTAAGAGAGGAGTTTGATAAAGCAACGATATAAAAGCCAGCTGAGCGCAGTTTTTCAAGAGCAATATGCATATCTGCATGGGGAGGTAAGTTACTAAGTGCTTGGAGGATATCGTCAATAGACGATGCAGATAAATACACTCCTTGCTTTGCAGCGAGCGTCTCCAAGGCCTGTTTAGCCAAGTTAAAGAAGTTTGTTTTTATTCCAGTGATCATAGCAACCGTTGATGAGTGCAATAGCGTTGAAAACCATATATCCAACATAATTTCATCACCAAAGGCTGCCGAGAATTTAGGTTTCAACACCCCAAGATCTAATACTGTTTCATTAATATCAAATAGAATGGTAGTTTCTTTCAAAGCCTATACTCCTGTTTTTGCAATATAAGCTCCATATTCATCATCGGCCCCCAGCAACGTCTAGTAAGGCACCATTCACATAGGAAGCCTCTTCAGAAATAAGCCAAACGATTGCGCTAGCAACTTCAAAAGCTTCACCTGCTCTTCTCATAGGAATAGCAGATTTGAATTTATCAGGGCGATTCTCATCCCCTGCTGCAGCATGCATTTCTGTTGTAATCATTCCCGGGCGAACCCCGTTAACCCGAATGCCATCCACAGCAACTTCTTTTGAAAGCCCTAATGTCAAAGTGTCTATCGCGCCTTTGGTGGCTGCATAATCAATAAACTCATTTGGTCCACCAATACGTGCCGCTGTAGAAGATACATTGACAATCGCGCCCCCAAAACCACCACGAGAGAGTGCCATTCTTTTAACGGCTTCCTGAGCACAAACAAAGGAGCCGACCACATTGACATTGAAAACATCACGAATGCGCGCTACAGGCATATCCACAAAACTTGAAATTGGCTTAATTATGCCTGCGTTATTAATCAGGGCATCGAGGCGACCAAATTCTTTATCTATATATTTAAAGAGCTCATCAACTTCTTGCTCATTTGATACATCTAACTTCACAGCTAAGGCGCGTATACCAAATGATTGAGCTTTCTTAATAATTAAATCCGCTTCTGTCTTCTTACTATTATAAGTAATGACAAGGTTCCAACCTTTTTCTGCTGCTAACAAGGCGGTTTCAGCACCTATACCTCGGCTTCCTCCAGTCACTAAAACAACTTTTTTAGCCATACAATGCTCCAAATCATTCCGCTTACAGTCTTATCATATCCAACCTATTCCAGACCATAATGCTTTTTAGCACTTTTCACCTTATCTTCTTCTGGTATATCTGGGAATAACGCATAACTTGGCGCTACGATCGGTTTTATCTTTTCCGCTCGAATGCGGATAATCCCTGCGACGGGGTAAACACCATCCGTCATTGGCTGTATTTTTAATGTATATAGTTCTGAGAAGTCACTATCATCTTTCGTTATGTAGTCAGCAGAACCATAAATTTGAAAGCCTTTTTGTTTAAATACATGGATAAAACTGACACAAACCTTAGGGTTTTCTAGGATATTATTAACACTGTTAGGGGAAGCAATATTGGCTATTAGTATTTCGTTATCACCATTAAATGTGAAGATTTCCTTTGGTGAAACACTCGGGAAATTATCCTCACCCGAAGTCGCTAACCAGCATAAAATACTCTCCTGAATTGACGCTTTAACATCATCTGAAAACATAATACTCACCTCCTCAACCGTCCAGCACCCCAAATTGTACAAACTAGTAATCCTATGGATGGAAAGTATGACTGTCTAGAAGATTTACAAAGTGGTTAAAGAGCCCCTCTTTCAGTGTGAAAGAGGTATATGGTCTTCCTTTTTTATTAGGAAGCAAGTGGTACATTTTGAAACATTAAAATTCTGGTAATAAATGCAGAGCTATTTATATTAGTTTCTAATTAGCACTTAAATTACTAATAATTAATTTACCTATAAATATTGAGAGCCTAACAACTACAACCAGAGTACTATTATAATTCAAAATATTAAGGTGCATACTCTGCTACATTGGAGCTCAATATTTAACTTAGTTTAAAGGAGTAAATAAGAATGATTTCTGTTTCTTATATTAGTAAAGCCGAAAAAAAGTTTTCTGATAGTGAACTTTTAGAAATGCTAGGAGGCTTTCAAAAAAATAATGAAAAAAGCAATATATCAGGGGTTTTACTCTATAACGGTGCAGGAACATTTATCCAAATTATTGAAGGCGAACAGGAAGTTATTGATCCTCTGTATCAAAGCATAAAAAATGATAATAGACACACAAACGTGACTTGTTTAAGACGTGCAGAGATACAAGCTCGAAGTTTCTCTGAATGGCGTATGGGGTTTCGAAAACTAAGTAACGATGAACTAATTGATGCAAGTAAAGCAACCGTCTTTATGGATGACGAGAAACTAGAGCATTTTGTATCTGACGATACCGATTTCGCTTTAAAGGTATTAACCAATTTTAAAAATAAAACAAAAGAGCTTATCTTCGAATAAAGCTTGTCAGGAGTAGCAGATGCTGAAGTCTATGAAAATTTCTCAAAAGTTTCTTTTAATGAGTAGTATTCAAATTTTACTCATCGTTATTTTGGGCTGGTTTGCACTTTCGCAAATGGCCAAAATAGGCCATGAAATTAAAGAGATTTCGAACGACCACCTTCCCTTAACAAACACTCTCACACTCATAACCGAGCATCAGTTACAGCAAGCAATTGCTCTTGAGAAAGTGGTTTCGCACTCTTTATTAGATGTAGTGAAAGGGGAAAAACTCTCAAATGAAACATCAGCTCTTATTCAATCCCTAAATACCTCCCTGAAAAAACTACATGACGAAATTGTAGGGGCTGAAAAAACAATAACTACCCTAGAAAATGATGTTGAGCTACCAGAGTCAAAGGCTGAATATAAAAAGCTGCATACTGAGTATATAAAAATAGAAAATGAATTTTTCCAATTAGAAAAAGAAACTAATGCTTTTCTAAATGCCATAACCAAAGATGGCATCCAAAAAGCTTTGGGTAAAATAAGCACTCTTGAGAAGTTAAACCATTCACTTGATGAACATCTCATTGAAGTATTGAATGAGGTTCAACAGTTTTCCATAAACGCAGCAAATCAAGCTTATAGTGACGAGCAAGCCGCGATTAAAGTCATTGCCATCGTCTTAGCTATCGCCGTTGTACTAGGCATCATCATCCCTTATTTCATTAGCACTTCTATTCTAAAATCTTTAAAAGAGCTACTCACAAGACTGGAAGATTTAGTAACCGGAGAAGGAGACCTAACCATACGCCTTAACTTTACTTCTAAGGATGAATTAGGTGTTGTTGCTTCTAAACTTGATCTATTTATGGAGAAATTGCATCGTATTATCTCCAGTGTTTCAAATTCATCCAATCAACTTAATGCAAGCTCAGAAGCCGCTGTAGAAGTCATTCAAAACACGCTTAATAGCGTTAAAAACCAAAAAGCAGAAACAGCCGAAGTATATCAAGCTGTAGATGAAATGAGTAAAGCGACCAATGCTGTTGCACAGAGCACGATTGAAGCATCGGATGTCGCCAACAGTGTCCGCACCATTGTCGCGGAAGGCAAGGAGGCAGCAGAACGAAACCAAAAAATCACTGCAAAACTCGCCCAAGATGTGCAAGAGACTTCAGACAGTATTAGCAACCTTGCAGAAGAAACCAACAACATTGGTACCGTACTAGATACCATTCAAGGCATTGCTGAGCAAACTAACTTATTGGCTCTTAACGCGGCTATAGAAGCAGCTCGAGCGGGCGAAACAGGTCGAGGATTTGCTGTTGTGGCTGACGAAGTTCGCTCACTGGCTCAAAGAGTACAAACGTCGACAATTGACATTCAAAAGCTTGTTGAAAGCTTACAGAGTGGCGCAGAAGATGCGATGAAGCGCATGAACCAAGGCTTGAGCGTCACCCAACAATGCTCTGAGATAGGGCAACAAACCGCTACTAGTTTTGAAAACACGGTGAATGCAGTAAATCATATCGCTGAATTAAATGAGCAGATAGCCACAGCTGCCGAACAACAAGCGGCGGTAGCGGATCAAGTTCAAAAGAATATTGATAATATAAATCAGATAGCACAAAACACAGGGGAAGATGCTTCTCGCGTTGCGCAAGCAAATGAAGAAATTGCCATGAGTGTCGTTAACCTAAATTCCGACCTTAACCAATTTAAGGTTTAAGTTGAGACACACCCCTTAAAGAGTGGATAAAATTTACGTGAGCTATAAAGAAATATGTTATAGCTCACGTAAAGCATGGCTGACTTAGCATCAATAAAGATCACATAAATAGGTTAACGGTCACAAATCTAAAGACCAATATTTTAAGCTTCGTAATCGAAAACAATAATATCTTCGAGCAATGGAACAAATACCGCCTTTAGAGAATCATGCTCTTTGTGGGGAAGGTAATCCTGCCTTGCCTCTTCATTCAAAAATGTCATTACCACTGAATGCGTGTAGTCTTTATTTAATCCTTCAGGGCTATTATTAGTCCCCCACTCCACACTTACGACACCTTGAATTTTTTCAGTAATTGACTCAAATAATTCTTTTAACTCTTCTATATTTGCCTTCGTTGCTCTGGCGTTAAACTTAATTAGCAATATGTGTCTAATCACTTTATTTTCCTTTTAGAAATTTACAACAATATTATGAAGACTCATCGATGCAGTACAGACAAGGTCTACTTATTTATTGATACGGCTTCTTTCCACACTTTATTTGCAGCCTGATGCAGCAGGCTGTGCCGCCATGCCACTTTTTCCTCTTGTCGATCATAACCTCCGCCAATTACACAAGCGGTTGGTAAGTTATGCAAAATACATGTTTCTATTATGTATTTATCCCTCTGATAGACTCCTTTATCGGTGAGGTTTACATAGCCCAGACGGTCTTCTTTATGAACATCTACACCCGCGTCATAAAAAATAAAATCAGGTTCATGCTCCATCAATAATTGCGGTAAGGTATTTTTTATAATCGTTAAGTAGGTTTGATCGTCGGCCCCTTTAGGAATATTAATATTAATGCCGCCAGATTGTTTTACTTGTGGGTAGTTTTCTTCACAGTGCCATGACACAGCAATAATATCTGTCCTGCCAGCAAAGAAAGCGGCAGTGCCATCTCCTTGATGAACATCACAGTCTAGTATGAGAATTTTTTTAGCCTTGCCTTGGTTAACCAAATTCAAAGACGCAACAGCGAGGTCATTAAAAATACAAAAGCCAGATCCTTTACTAGGGAAAGCATGATGTGTTCCACCAGCAAGATGGCATGCTAGTCCATGCTGTAATGCCAACTCGCTGGTTAGTAAGGTGCCGGACACAGCTCTCAATGTACGCTCAACCAACCATTCAGACCAAGGTAAACCAATGTCCTTTTGCTCGTCATCAGTCAGTTCACCACGAATAAAACGTTGAACATAATCTGGTGTGTGAGCCGCCATTAGAGTAGAAAGTGATAATGGTGACGGTTGATATTCATTCTCTTGAGTAAGAATGTTTTGCTCCCTTAACGTCTCTGCTAAAAGACGAAACTTAGACATAGGAAAACGGTGACCAGCAGGGAAAGGAATACTGTAATGGGGGTGAAACACCAAGGGCAATAATGCCGGATTCATTTTCAAAGTCATTAATGTTTATCGGAGCTAATTAGATGCCACCATTTTCATACACTACAGACAATTAGTCTAATGTGTTGATTATCTCTTCAATACAGCCGACATCGCCAAGTAACAAATCCCTTCCTTACTGGCTACTTCACCCGTTCTTTGAAAGCCTAAGCGTTCGTAAACAGGCACAGCATAAAGTGAAGAACGCACAGTATAGGTATTAACATCTGAACCCGAAGTAATCGCATTCCATAGTTGCCTTGCAATGCCTTTACCCTGATGTTCCTCGCAGACAAACAAATGATAAAGATGACTTTCACTTTTAATAGAGACATAGCCACATACTATGCCGTCCTCTACATAAACAAGTGTTTGATATTCAGAGCTAGTTAAACGATCAATAACGGCATCAAGAGACAATGTTTTCAGAAACCACTTAGGTAAAGGCGCCTCTATATCCTCCAGATAAAAATGGGACAAAGACATTACCAATGACTGAATTGCTTTTGCATCACCACTCGCAGCAACTCTTATTTCTCCAACATCATCGAACTTAGTCATCTTCCTACCCTTTAAATATGGCTTTTCTCACCACTCAATATAGAATATCAATCCTAGCAACCAGATTCGTGCTCTTATAATCGCTCCTCACCAGTACAAATCTGTGCATTTCAATCCCTACCTGAGGCAATACAGTAACACTATGGCAAATATTTTAATTGTTTTCTCAACTACCGATGGTCACACAATAAAAATTTGCCAGACTATTCTACAGCACTTAACCCAAGCCGAGAATAAGGTGACTTTAGTTTCTATTGATGACGTAACGGCTAATCAGATTGAAGTACACGATAAGGTGGTGATTGGCGCCAGTATTCGCTATGGCAAACATCAAAAATCGGTTGCTGAGTTTGTTAAGGACAATAAAGCTCAACTGGAAAACAAAGCGACGGCCTTTTTCACGGTAAATCTAGTTGCCCGAAAACCTGAGAAATGCCACCCAGAGACAAACCCATATATTATTAAATTTTTAGCTGAGCTTAATTGGGCACCTAATTTACAAGGAGTCTTTGCAGGAAAGCTAAACTACGCAAAATACGGCTTTCTGGATAAAAACATGATTCGCTTTATTATGTGGATGACTAAAGGCCCAACAAACCCGAAAACAAATAAAGAGTTTACAGATTGGGACAGTGTTAAGAGCTTTGCTCAGTCGATTCAGCTTTTACCTTAAAATACGGATCGTAAGAAAAGCTCACTTACAACCTACTCAAGCGCTCATCCCATTTCCCATTATGGGAGCGCTGACAAGCTTCTTCTGTATCAAAAGATATGTGTTTTGAAAGTGATTTAACAATCAGATTAGCTTTAGAAAGTTCATCGCTGATCCAACGACAAAACAGTTCGTGTTGATTATTATCCATCGCATTCGACAACATAATATCTGTTTCAAACACACAAATAATTTTCAATGAGCTAGGGTATGAATTAAAGTTTACAAGATGTGTTAACCAAAGAAATCCCGACACATTTTCTAGCGCTAAATCACAAACATTCGTTAAACTTTCTCGTAACGCTTTCTCTATCTTCTTATCTGTTTTCTTCATGAGTCAGTAAAATGTCTCTCTACCATTTTAAAATGATTTTCTAATGTACTTTAGAAACATTACACTCTAGCAAATAAAAAAGACCAAGAGGTAATCCTCCTGGTCTTTTTTCGGCTTTACTAAGCCCATAAGGCTATCAATTACGAATTATGACAAACGGTATGACTCAACTTCTTCTAACACCTCATCAAAACGCTGGCTCACGATGCTAGTGTCTTTATTGGTTTGCGTCACTGCGGCAAGAATATCTTCCGATTTCGAATTTACTTCCTGTACGCTCTTATTCACGTCTTCAGATACTTGAGATTGCTCTTCTGAAGCCGTCGCTACTCGTTCAATCGTCGCGTTAATACGGTCAATGGACTCAAACAATGATTGAATCATGGCAACATTCCCGTCCACAATTTCCATGGTTTTCTCCGCCATTCCCGTACATTCTTCCATTGAACTAAGGGCGTTTTTACTTGAACCTGTTAGCGATTGAATCATTGAACGAATTTCTTCTGTTGAATCTTGCGTTCTCTGGGCCAAGCTACGAACTTCATCTGCTACCACAGCAAAACCACGACCTTGTTCGCCAGCTCGCGCCGCTTCAATCGCAGCATTTAAGGCCAATAGGTTCGTTTGCTCCGCAATTGATTCGATGGTTTGTAAAATCGTACCTATGCTTTCTGTTTGCTCAGTCACTTCTTGCACAACACTATGACTGCCTTGTATTTCTTTCGATAGCGAGCCGATTGAGGACAAGATAGCCTTCATTTGATTACTACCTTGGGTGCTCTGTTGTTGCATAGTTTCTGTTTCTTTCGCCGCTATTTGCATATCTTCTGAAATAGCGTTGCTGGTCAAAGCCATTTCACGAATCGATGCGGCTATTTGATCAGTTCGTGAAAACTGCGCTTGAGTCTCTGTCAATACTCGCTTAGACGCGCCACCTAACTGGTCCATATTTATTTTAGAGGCGCTCGCTTTCTCATGTAAAAGAACGAAAGATTGATTTAAGTGTGTCAGATGATAATTCAAAGACAAAATAATTTGGCCTAACTCATCACTCGATGAGCTTTCTAACTGCCCCGTGAGATCACGGTCTTTTGATATCGATTGTAGTTTTAGGTTTATGTCTTCAACTCTCGTAGAGATTGAGCTAATGACCATCTTCATAAACCAACTCATGATCATTACTAAAACAATAAAGACTGCAATTAAGATGGTTCGCGAGGTACTCGCTGCACTGTCCGTCTCCTCACTAATCATTAAAATCTCATCTTTTAAGACATGAGCTAAGTTAGCAATTAAGCTAATTTTTGCAGTCGCTATAGCAAACCAGTCCCCAGTATTATTTACGGCCGATAGGTTTTCTTGCTCTAGGAATTCATTAACCAAGGTATCTACTCTTACCCATTCTGGCTTTTTCAGCATTTCTTTGAAAAGCACTTGATCATGCGGCGTAGCCACATCAAGAAACTCATCATGGTAATCATGCTCACTAGTAACATATTCTTGAATTTGATATTTCTCTATCGGAGTATAGCCAATTCCCCGTGCCAAAATGCCATTCAGCTTGCCACGGTACTGACCTGACCGCTCTTTCATCCACAATAAAGCCAGCCAAGACTCGATAACTTTCGCAGCATGGGGGTCACGAACATCGGCAAGTAAATGTTTAATTCCAACTAGGGCATGTTTATTCACAGTAGAGTAATAACTGAAGAAATTAGCTTGAGCATCAGCGTTATCAACTGATTGACGTATGACATTCTTGTTTGCCAAATCTTTTCGAATAGGCCTTAGAATAGTAGATAACTCTTGTGCATCAAGAACCTCAAAATCATCCACCGTAAAGTTGACAACAACAGAGTCTGCTTCATCCGCTATCTTACGTTGAGCTAAAACCTTCTGACGATTTTGATCGGAATTATTTCCCAAATAACCCGCTGTTAAACCACGTTCAACTGCAAAGTTATGCGCCACAGATTCTAGAGCAAGAGACAGTTTAACTGCATCCTTCTCTAACTTTGCATCATGCACCTCCTCATTTAAAGCAGAAATAAGAAACAGCATGATAACGATAGAGAAGATAAGAGGAACCACACCAGCAATAGTAACGGCATGGGAAACTTTCAGGTTGGACAATATCGACATTTTAATTCCTTTTAAAAATGACCTATAAGGTAGTTAATTTAGCTGAAATATAAAAAGTAGATACAACGTCTCTTAAGCCGAACAGCCAGAGCATACTTTTTTAAAGAGTTTGATCAATTTAATTTATGATGAAACCAAAAGATTACATATTAGTTACAAAAATACACCTTAATCTTATAATTTCAAGAGTATGAGTGATTTTTTAATTCCCCCCCTTTAAAGTAATACATTATTGATAATAATGTATCTTTTTACGAAGTTCTGTGGAAATTTCTAAGTTATTTTCTTTATATATAGAGGGTTTAAAAAAACCATGTACTTAAAGAGAGAAGAGAAGCGAAAAAAGAGAGAACGAAGCAACATTAGCTTTAAATGGTGAGAAAATAGCAACAGAATAAACGAAGTTAGGGAACGTAAAGATACAGGGTAAAGGAAGATGCGAGTAATAAAGGTTTATCTACGCGCTGAAGCCAGTGGACTTGTTCGTGTCTTCCTAAAGCTCCATATCACCTGATACAGAGCTTTTATAATTGCAAAATTAAGATAATCGATACGAAGAAACCTCTCGAATCACCTCATCAAAACGATTACGGACCGCCTTAGTATCACTATTTGTCTCATTTACGGATTGAACGATAACTTGTGATTGATCATTCATTTGCTGAACATTTTTATTAATATCTTCTGTCACATAGGACTGCTCTTCTGACGCTGTCGCAACTCGTTCAATGGTAGCGTTCAACCTGTCTATAGATTCAAAAAGAGTCCGAATCATATCAGCATTATCCTCCACAACATCTCTCGTACCGTCCGCCATTGTGGAACATTTCTCCATCGAATTTAACGCGTTCAATCCAGAAGAAATTAATGATTGAATCATATTACGTATCTCTTCTGTTGAGCCTTGAGTCCGTTGTGCAAGGCTTCTTACCTCATCCGCTACAACAGCAAATCCACGCCCCTGATCCCCAGCACGAGCAGCCTCAATGGCAGCATTAAGGGCTAATAGATTTGTTTGCTCTGCGATAGATTCAATCGTTTGCAAGATCGCACCAATCGCTTCCGTTTGCGTCGTCACCTCTTGAACCACATTACGGCTACCCGCTATTTCTTGCGACAACCCATCCATAGCGCTAGAAATAGACCTCATACTATTACTACTTTGCGTACTTTGCTGTTGCATACTTTCTGTTTCTTTTGCGGCAAGCTGCATATCTTTTGATATTTCATGACTAGTTAGAGACATCTCATGGATCGATGTTGCTATTTGATCCGTCCGCAAGAACTGCGCTTGTGTTTCGGATAAGACTTTCTGGGATGTTTCAGCTAAGTGGTCCATATCACGCTTTGAGTCATTAGACTTCTCATTTAGCAGAACAAATGAGCCCTTTAAGTGAGAAAGGTGATCATTTAACGAATAAATAATCTGCCCTAACTCATCACCAGAGGCGTTATCTAATACGCAAGTTAAATCTCTGTCCTTAGATACAGATTCTAAAGCTTTGTTAATCAGCTCCACACGAGTGGATATCGAATTAATGACTTTCCTAGCAAATATTGCAATCAGCACAACCACTAGAATGAAGCCTAATATCATCACATTACGTAGATTTGCCGCCTGGTGATCTAAAGCTATCGAGACTTTCAAAACATCATCTTTTACTATTAAAGACAAGTCGCGCACTAGGGTTATTCGCTTAGTTGCCATAGCAAACCAATTTTGAGAAGTCCCCATATTATCTAAGCTTTTTTGACTAAAGAATTGGTTTAATGAATCATCAACCAAGGTCCAATCAGGCTTTCTTGTGATATTCCTATATAGAGAGAGGTGCTCATTCGTTGCCAGAGTAGCAAACTCTTTCTGATAGTCTCGCTCCTCAGAAGCGTAATACTCTATTAGGTACTTATCTAATTCCGAATACTCTCCCCCCTTTGCCAATATCCCATTTAACTTACCTCTATATTGGCCTGTTCTCTCCTTCATCCACAGTAGAGACAACCAAGACTCGATTTCCTTCGCTACTTTGGGATCTGATACGTCTGCCAGTGTGTGCTGAATCGCAATAAGAGCTTGTTTATTAACATCGGAATAATAATCAAAGGGGTCAACACTAGAACTGGATGAGTCAACGGCATTTCTCACCATAGCCTTATTTGATAGCTTTTCTTTTAAAGGAGCCAATGACCATGTTAATTGATCCTTAGTGAGCACTAAAAAATCGTCTTCAGATAAATTAAAGAGTGTAGATTGAGCCCTATCTGACAAACGACGCTGGGCCAATAGCTTCTGGCGATTCGATTCATTATTGTTTCCCAAAAAGCCCGCCGTCAAACCACGCTCAACAGCGAAATTATGGGCAATTGACTCCATGGCAAGAGAAAGCTTAATAGAATCTTCTTGTAATCTTGCCCCCTTAACCTCGTCATTGAGATAGGAAACTAAAAACGACATAACAAAGATTGCAAATATTGTTGGCACTGCTCCAACAATCGCCACAGCACGGGAAACTTTCAGGTTAGACAAAAATGACATTCTCGATTTCCTTTACAAACACGTTTATTTACTTGAATTTATTAGTTTTTTAGAAGATTTTAAGAATCAAATTCGTCCACAAATATTTAAAATTCACTAAAAAGTCTTTCAAAAATCACAAACGAGATGCATTATCATTAATATGTAACCTTATGTAAACCACTTACATAAAATAACATTACATAAAGTTACGCTTGAATTTTGAGCTAAATCAAATAACCCGTGCTTATATCCCCTTTCCATCACTGGATGCGCTATAACTCTTCTTATCACCCAATATCCAGAGGCAAAATATATGAAGGTTGCTGTTTTTTCTTGCAAGCCATACGACAAAAGGACATTAACTTCTGCGGCTTTAAATACACCTTTAGCGCTACACTTTTTCGAAAGCCGCTTATCCTTGGAAACCGTTAGTCTGGTCAAAAATTTTGATGCTGTATCATGCTTTGTAAACGATGATATCAATGCTGAAGTTATTCATTTATTAAAAGAGCAAGGCGTTAAATGCATAGCATTACGCTGTGCAGGGTTTAACAATGTCGACTTAGAAGCAGCTAAGTTGCATGAGATTAAAGTCTTTCATGTTCCTGATTACAGCCCTACTTCGGTTGCCGAACATGCCGTTGCGCTCATCATGTCACTAAACAGAAAAACTCATAGGGCCTATCACAGAGTCAAGGAAGGTAATTTCGCCTTAGAAGGATTGCTTGGGTTCAATTTACAAGGAAAAGTAGTCGGCTGTATTGGTACTGGAAGAATTGGCGCTGCCTTTTGTCGCATAATGAAAGGCTTTGGCTGTGAAGTCTTATGTTATGACCTATACCCTGCGCCTGAGCTTGTTGATTTAGGGTGCAAGTATTTGTCTTTAGACGAGCTCTACCAAAGGTCAGACATAATCAGTTTACACTGCCCTTTGACCACATCTACACATCACCTAATAGATGAGAAAAGCCTTAAAAAAATGAAGTCTGGCGTCATGATTATAAATACTAGCCGAGGGGCGTTAGTAAACGCTCAAGCCGCTATTGATGCTCTGTATTCTCAAAAAATCGGCTATCTAGGGCTAGATGTCTATGAACAAGAAAACGCCATTTTCTTTGAAGACATGTCATCACACATCATTCAAGACAGTGTTTTTCAGCTAATGCTAACCTTTCCTAATGTCGTTGTTACAGGACACCAAGGCTACTTCACAGATGAAGCATTAAACCACATTGCAGAAACCACCATAGCAAACCTAACTCTGCAAACCTCAGTAGAAAGCCACTCTCGACAACTGGCATAAAGAAAAAACTACCAGATTAATAACGCAGTCTATTTGTCATATTAATCTGGTATGTTCTTTAATGTCATACATCCAACCTACGGTCTCATATTATGATTTCGGCCAACTCGCAAAAAGTATTGATTAATATTGCCCGGCGCGCAGGACGAGAAATTGTCATGCCTCATTTTAGACAGTTAAGTCACTCAGAGGTTGAAACAAAATCCTGTGCAAGTGATCTTGTGACCATTGCAGATAAAGCATGTGAGCTGTTCATTAGCGAAGAAGTAAAGCAACAGTTTCCCGATTGGGAAATAGTAGGTGAGGAAGCGACTGCATTAGATACATCTATCACCGAAAAAATCCAAACGGCGGACACCTGCCTCATCATAGATCCAATAGATGGCACTTGGAACTACGCCCATGGTGTTCCAGATTTCGGAATTATTCTGGCAGTTGTCATGAAGGGAGTAACTCAGTTTGGCCTATTATATGACCCAGTTAACGATGATTGGATGTACGCAAATTTATCTGAAGGTGCCTATTTTCAGCGTACATCATTACAAGAACAACACAGCTTAAAGCAGCCTAGTCAACCACCTTTGGTATTAAAAATCAGCCCTCAACAAGAGTTTTATCAGTTAGCTGGCATTATGTCTGTTCACTCCTATACAGGAAGAAAGCAACAACACCTTGCTACACAAGCAACGCATTTCGCTCGCATCAATAATTTGCCATCCTGCCCTGCTTATCGCCAGCTATCACTAGGCCATTTTCACTTTAGCCTAACCTATAAAATGTTACCTTGGGATCACGCTGCTGGCGTACTCATTTATTCTGAAGCAGGCGGAATATGCAGGCCATTAGATGGTTCAGAATACAAACCTTACATGCTAGAAGGAGAAATGTTGGCAACCCAGTCCGAGAAACTATGGCTCGCTTTAGCAAACCACTTTTCCACCCCGTCTAAATAAGTAATTCACTTATTTCCCCTGATTTCTTTTATCAATTTATTAAAAGTCCTCCAAATAGCAATATAGACATCAATACAAAGAATAAATAACGCTAATTAAAACAATCCCCTACGACAACACCAACTAAACTCATAACAGGTAAAGAATAGCTACTAACTGTCGATAAAATGTATTGCTGATCAATATTTATACACAACAGTTAAAGCGACATAAGAACAAAGAACTTTTTAGTTAGTAGTTTTGCCTATTAAGAAATAAGAAGGTAAAAATAATTTATAGGAAAAATGTTTCTACACACAAGAAAGGAACAAATAAACGATCAGATAACCTAAAATTTCAATAGGTTACACATACTACAGCCTAGTCTTTTTAAGGTATTAGTATATTCCTTATTTATGAGGAAACGGAGTGGTAAGCAATGGTAAGAGCCGTACTCACAGTTACATGCATTTTATGTCTATGCATAGCTGTGTCTAGCGGCCAAACTATTAAACCAGCTGACATACTTTCATTTTATAAAGATTCTGATTTAGATGGTGTTATAGACTTAAGAGACCTATGTGCAGGCACACCTTTAGATCAAGACATAGACTACGAAGGCTGCCCTATTATTCATTTAAAGCAGTTTTTTGTGCACTTTGACGTGCAGTTCGAAACCGCTAAACACGAGCTGAAGCCCGAATACTATTCTGAGCTCAAGGACTTCGCTCAGTTTCTCAACCAATCCCCCGACAACCTCATTCTTATTGAAGGCCACACAGACAACGTAGGAGAAGACGATTTTAATATTCCCTTATCTGAAAGGCGTGCGGAATCTATAGCCAAGACTCTTGAGTCAGTATTCAATATTCCCAAAAGGCAAATTAGAGCTATAGGGCATGGGGAAAACCAACCTATCACATCCAATCTAACTGAAGCTGGACGACAAGAAAACCGCCGAGTGTCGGGGGAGATCATTGAAATTATTCCGTGGCCTTCTCATATACTATCAAACACAGGCTCAACAGAGCATAACGAGGGAAAAGTTATTATCCCTTTCTCCTTTACTGAGAGCCTTAAAACGTACCAAAACGACACCCTGGCAACAATACAACAAGAACAAACGCAGAGCATCATCAGACAGATTGTCACCATACTAGACAGCCAACCAGACAAATTCTTATTGATAGAAGGGCATACGGATAACACAGGAGAAGAAGACTTTAATAATCGAGTGTCTAAAGCACGAGCTAAAGCCGTTGCCGACGCTATATACGATGAGTATTTTATTTTAAAAGCAAAACTAAAAGTTATAGGCCATGGTCAAAGCTCGCCTCTTTACTCTAATGAAACCGAGGAAGGGAGAGTAAAAAATCGTCGAGTGGAAATTATCCTCGCCACCCGCCATCAAGCAGAGAAGCAAGTTTACTTACAAAAATGGGATATTTGGAATGTAGGAGAAGAACTGCCTTTTCAAGAAGTTTCAGAAGAAGAAAAACCAAAACTCAATCCATCTCACCACTCTCCAGCCTTTTGGAATATCATGAACTAATTATTAATAAAGGACCATAAAAATAAAGTGCATCAGCGATGCATGGCATCTCTATCTCTCAATGAAAGAGTATGATCAAAATAATATTGAGCAACCACACCTAGGTAATCATTATCATCACTACTTTTCACTATCCATCCAATCCCAAACGTTCGATTATGTTTTTTAGGCTGGTGGTAGCTTTCTAAACGCCAACCTATATCATCTTCGCTGTATTTTTCTTGGTAAAAAGATACCCTATGGTCAGCATGCAGATAATAGCTCACACCTGCACGAGAGCTTGTAATGTTACTAAATGCGGTATCGTGAGAAATATAGCGCGCATTAAACGCCCAAGACTTCAAATACCAGCCCACCATAAACTGACCTAATGCGTTTCTCTTGGTTGCTTGCTCAGTATCTAATGGCTCTAGCTCATTAAAGCCAATACCAGCCCCTATATACCCATGTTGATTATGCACAAACCAATTAGACGATAGCTCTGATTGAGCAAAACTGTCTTTAGTTGAGCCAGTCACTAGATAATTACTATTCAATTGAATTTGAGAAATAAGGAAGTTATTAATTGGCATATTGATGTTGAGGTCAATATTCACTAAAGACTTTTCATTCAACCGGCCATAGCCTAACCCAAACATGAAGTTCGCAGACTCTTCGAGCTCTTGCTCCTTCCCTATATCAAAACTATTTGTTTGCGACGAATATGTTTGCAACAAATCTGATTGCAAAAGCTCAGCCTGCACAGCTTCGTCTTGGGCATGAACTATTGTTGAGCAAAGGGCGAAGAACAATAACAAAGGTAAAGACATCCATGAGATCACAATACAATTCATCCTACTGAGTGAAACCTTATCTTATAGCGGGATGCCCAGCACATTAAAGTACTGTCTAATAAATTTCTCACTGTATGGTAGAACTTCTTTCAGTAATTATTGAATTTAAAGCATCATGATCCGTCAACAGCTATGGGATTCCGAAGCAAAGCCCAATATAATACCCTCAAAGTCGCTTAGACATATTTTTTTAGGTTTATAGGTTACATGGCAAAAAAACTCTTTATCCAAACTCATGGCTGTCAGATGAACGAATACGATTCCTCTCGTATGGCCGATTTACTAGGTGAAAGTCATGAGATGGAGCTTACCGACAATGCAGACGATGCGGACGTTTTACTACTAAACACCTGCTCTATTCGTGAAAAAGCCCAAGACAAGGTATTTCACCAACTAGGTCGTTGGAAAAAACTCAAGCAGAAGAACCCTGATCTTGTGATTGGTGTTGGCGGCTGTGTTGCCAGCCAAGAAGGCGATACCATCCGTAAACGTGCAAAGCATGTTGATATGATTTTTGGCCCACAGACCTTGCATAAGCTTCCTGAAATGGTTAATGCGGCAGGCAACCAGATTCCAATCACGGATGTTACCTTCCCTGAAATTGAGAAATTTGACCACCTGCCTGCACCTCGTGTGGAAGGTGCTGAAGCCTTTGTTTCTATAATGGAAGGCTGCAGTAAATACTGTACTTTCTGTGTTGTACCTTACACTCGCGGTGAAGAAGTCAGCCGCCCATTTGACAGTATATTAGTTGAAGTTTCTCAACTGGCTGAACAAGGTGTACGAGAAATCCATTTGCTTGGGCAAAACGTAAATGCCTATCGTGGCGAAACAGAAGAAGGTGATGAAGCGGACCTTGCGGATATAATTCATGCTGTTGCAAAAGTAGATGGCATAGAGCGCATTCGTTTTACTACTTCACACCCTGTCGAGTTCACCGACAGTCTTATTGAAGCTTTCCGCACAGAGCCTAAACTCGTAAGCCACTTGCACCTTCCTGTGCAAAGTGGTGCAGATAAGATTTTGAGTGCTATGAAACGCGGTCATGATCGTAAGTACTACATTGATAAAATGAACCGTATTAAAGAAGCTCGTCCAGGAATTAGCTTGTCTTCTGACTTTATTATCGGTTTCCCAGGAGAAACTGACGAAGATTTCATCGATACCATGAACTTAATACAAGAAATTGGTTTTGATCATTCATTCAGCTTTGTCTACAGCCAACGCCCGGGAACTCCCGCATCTGATTTGGAAGATGACACACCAGAAGAAGTGAAGAAGCAACGTTTAGCGATTTTACAGCGCCGTATTAGCCAACAAGCATTCGACATTAGCTTATCTATGGTTGGCGAAGTCCAGCGTATCTTAATAAGCGGCTACTCGCCCCGTGATCCGGGTCAGCTTCAGGGTCGTACAGAAAACAATCGTATTGTGAATTTCCGTGCTACAGATCCACAGCTCATAGGTAAATTTGCTGACGTTGTTATAACAGATGCTTACACCAATTCTCTACTCGGTGAATTAATCAGCTCTGAACTTGACTCAGGCTTCACAGTTCAATAAAGACTACTTAATCAATAAAAGGTCGCTCTTGGAAACCACACAAACAACTCAACAAATTCGTTTAGCACCGTCTGAAGCAAAAGCTTTAGCTGTGCTATGTGGCCAACTCGATGAGAACATCAAACTCATTGAAAACAGGCTCGAAGTAACGATTAGGCATCGTGCTGAAGTCTTTGATATTTCAGGTGAAAACTCGGAGCATGTGGCAGCAACAAAGGTACTTATCGAGAACCTATATCGAGAAGCCCTAGCTAACGCCCAAGTAACGCCTGAAACCATCCACCTCTATTTACAAGAGTCTGCTGTTGAGTCTTTATCAAGCAACAAAAAGAATCAATCAAATCAAGTCGTCATCAAAACTCGTAAAGCTTTTATTAAACCCAAAGGTAAAAATCAGCAAGAGTACGTTAAGCAAATTCGTAAAAATGATATCAACTTTGGTATTGGACCTGCCGGTACAGGTAAAACTTACCTAGCAGTTGCGTGTGCTGTCGAAGCTTTAGAGGCAGATAGAGTTGAGCGTATTATGCTAGTTCGACCTGCTGTTGAAGCAGGGGAAAAGCTTGGATTCTTACCTGGAGACTTATCTCAAAAAATTGATCCGTACCTACGCCCACTGTACGACGCACTTTATGAAATGCTGGGCTTTGAGCTCGTAGATAAGCTCATCGAGAAAAACGTGATTGAAATTGCTCCTCTTGCGTTCATGCGTGGTCGAACTCTCAACAATGCCTTTATTATTCTAGATGAAAGCCAAAACACCACACAAGAACAAATGAAAATGTTTTTAACACGTATTGGCTTTGGTTCTACAGCAGTCATAACAGGAGATACTACGCAGGTCGATTTACCGCGAGGCACATCTTCTGGTTTAGCCCATGCCATGCATGTACTGAAAAATGTGAAGGGCATTAGTATGACGCTATTTAGCTCGTCTGATGTTGTTCGCCACCCTCTGGTCCAACGTATCGTAGAAGCTTACGACAGTTTTGATCAGGAAGCGGAAGCCGAGCGCAAAGCAAAAGCCGAAGCTCGCCAAGCTGAAAGAGATGCTCAAGCCGAGAAAAACAACTAATGGCCAATGTCACCTTAGACCTTCAAATTGCTACTACAGACACCGAAAACCTGCCTAACGAGGCACACTTTCAAACTTGGCTTGATACTGCGTTAGCGAACTCAAATGACGACTTTGAAGTAACTATTCGTTTAGTAGATGAAGAAGAAAGCCATAGCCTAAATCACCAGTACAGAGGTAAAGACAAATCAACCAATGTATTATCATTCCCATTTGAGTCACCTGAAGGTATTGAGTTACCATTATTAGGCGATCTTGTGGTGTGTGTTCAGGTGGTCACAAGAGAAGCGCATGAACAAAATAAGCCATTAATGCACCACTGGGCGCACATGATCATTCATGGTGTCTTGCATTTATGTGGATATGACCATATAAAGGACGATGAAGCAGAAGAAATGGAAGCGTTAGAAACACAATTACTGGCTTCTTTATCGATTCCAGACCCTTATTTAATAACAGAGTGAGTTACACCCCTAATGAGTGAAGACCGATCGAGTTCCTCCAACGATCAACAGAAATCTTGGTTTGAGCGATTAACACAAGCCTTTAATGATGAACCACAAAGTCGAGGGGATATAATTAACCTACTCGATGCCGCTGTAAAATCCGATATTATTGACCAAGATGCTTTTACTATTGTTGAAGGCGCCCTTGAAGTATCAGAAGTACAAGCACGTGACATCACTATTCCACCATCACAAATGGTTGTTATTCGTTCTGAAGATGATCCAAAAACCTCACTTCGAAAAATTATTGACTCCTCTCATTCGCGCTTCCCAGTCGTTGGCGAAGACTCTGATAAAATCCTAGGCGTTTTACTCGCCAAAGATTTACTACCTCTACTTTTCAAAGAAGAAGACATCACGAATGAGGACATACTCTCCCGTTTACGCCCAGCTAATTTTATACCTGAAAGTAAACGACTGAATGTGCTACTGAATGAATTCAGAACCATGCGCCATCACATGGCGATTGTTTTAGACGAATACGGCAGTGTTTCTGGCCTAGTGACTATTGAAGATGTCTTAGAACAAATTGTTGGTGAGATTGAAGATGAAACCGACAAACATGAAAACGCCCACATTCAACCTTCAAATGTTGAAGGTACTTATACTGTTTCAGCACTATGCTCTATTGAAGATTTTAACGACTTCTTTAAAGTAGAATTTGATGAAGAGGAATTTGATACCATCGGTGGTATTTTAGCGCATCAGTTTGGTCATGTACCCTTACGTGGTGAGGAGCTTGTTTTTAACAATTTCCTATTCCGCATTCTTACTTCTGATAGCCGCCGAATCAAAAGCATTCAAGTTGCTTATGTAGAGACAAGCACACAGGACTAACTATGTCGCACTCCTCCCCCAATGCCACTCTTAATGCTCTGGGGCAGGAGTCTAGCTTGCTACTTTTAATTCAGAAACTACCCTCTCCTCTTATTTACTGCCTAGGTTTAGCATCTGGGGCAATTGGCGTTACCAGTTTCTCGCCTTTTAATTTCGGTCCTAACTACTTTTTTAGTCTTTTCATATTTAGCCTATTCATAATGACTAGCCCGTCAGCAAAAGCGGCTTTTTGGAGAGGGCTATCTGTCGCTCTTGGCTTTTTTGGTGCTGGGGTATCATGGGTATACGTTAGCATTGCGGAATATGGACAAGTCAGTAGCTTTATAGCTTGCGCCATAACATTCGCTTTTGTTGCCTTGCTCAGCCTGTTTTGGGGCTGCTCTGCTTGGCTTGCATGGCTAAGCAGTAAAAAGCTTCCCCTCTTACCTCGAGGCCTAATCATCAGCCTTTTCCTGCTACTAGCAGAATTCGCAAGGAGCACTTTATTTACAGGGTTTCCTTGGTTACTGCCAGGCTACGCGACAGAAAATACATGGCTATTCGAGTTATTACCTATTGGTGGCATTTGGCTAAACAGTGCCATAGTCGTGCTTACCGCTTGTAGTGTAGCGGAGTTATTCCTCAGCATTCATAACCTTAGCACTCGCCACCTTAGACAGGGAATCACTGAAAACAAAGCTTTCACTTTTGTGATACTTCCTATTTGGTGTCTTTCCGCGGTGCTTTCATACCTTCCAATATCATGGGTCGAACAAACAGGCAGTTTAAAAACAACGCTGGTACAAGGAAACGTGAAACAAGATGAGAAATGGCTCGCGGATATGGCAAGGGAGTCTCTATCCTATTACCAACAAGCCACCATGAATCATTTAAACAGTGATTTGGTTGTCTGGCCAGAAACAGCGATCACTTACCTTTACCCACAAATAAAACCCTATTTAGCTCCCTTTAGTAAAGAGCTCTCTGAGAGCGACACAACTCTCATTACTGGCATTCCAGATCTAAGCGAAGATAAAACCCAGTATTACAATGCCATATTAGCAACAGGTAATGGCTTTGGTCTTTACTATAAGCAGAGGCTTGTTCCTTTTGGCGAGTACATTCCATTAAGTGATCTGTTAGGCCCAATTTTAGACCTTTTCCAAATGCCTATATCCGCCTTCAAATCAGGGGAGAAAAACCAGCCGGTTTTACAAGTAGGTGAATGGGGAATCGCGCCCTTTATTTGCTATGAAATTGTGTATGCAGAACAAGTTAGAAGCATGGTTCGAGACAGTGATGTTCTAATTACCATTAGTAATGACGCTTGGTTCGGTAGTTCCATAGGGCCTTGGCAGCACTTACAAATCGCGCAGTTTAGAGCGAAAGAAGCTGGGCGCTACGTGATTCGTTCAACCAATACTGGACTAACCGCTATTATAAATGAACGTGGAGAAATCACGGATCAAGCACCTCAGTTCCAGCGAACAACACTCACCGCAAATGTGAAAACTTTTGCAGGTATCACCCCATATGTACAATGGGGCTATCTGCCCACGATTAGCCTAATTTTTCTATGCCTAGTTGCGTCTTTAAGATGGAATAGACGCTCTAAAAAAGATATTTAATGGCTCGACATCAGGCCATAGTGACATATAGAGCAAGGCGCTAATACTTTTGCGACTTTGATCTCAGTATCGAAATTGCAAGCCATACATCGATATGTACCTGGCGCCACGATGGAACCAGCAATATGACACTGCTCTAAAGGAACAGGATTATTATTGGCGTGATTAACCAGCCATAAGAATGCGGCATCTTCTTTTTCATCCAGTTTATCAATGAGGTCATGCCCTTCATCTAGCAATAAATGCCAATTCGCATCAACCCACGCTTCCATGTAACCCATTTTGTCATGCCAGTATGCGGTCATCAGTGCGGCATCTTCGAGCAACCAATCTTTGGCTCCTACCAATATACTACGGGCTTCTTCTACCAAATTTGCGTTATCGTCATGGTTAGACGGATCTTTTTTGACAGATTTCATAACTCACCCTCCGTGCATCTTCTAATTAACAACCTACCTCTATAAAATAACCTAACTTTTCAGACTCTGTTAGTTAATGCTCCATTATCTTGCGCAAAATCGCTATAATGCCGCCTATTAAAAAATGACAATATGAGTCAAATACTTTACATCGAACACGGGACAAGTACATATCATGCAAGAACAATATAATCCGCAGCAAATTGAACAATCTGCTCAATCTTTTTGGGACGAAAACAAAGTTTTCAAAGCCGTTGCTGACTCAAGCAAAGAAAAGTTCTACTGCCTTTCTATGTTCCCTTACCCAAGTGGCAGACTGCACATGGGACATGTTCGTAACTACACAATTGGTGACGTTATTTCTCGCTACCAGCGCATGCAAGGTAAAAACGTTCTACAGCCTATGGGTTGGGATGCTTTTGGTCTACCTGCTGAAAACGCCGCAATAAAACACAAAACAGCACCAGCTAAATGGACAACAGAAAACGTTGCCTACATGAAAGGCCAATTGAAAGAACTAGGCTTTGGCTACGATTGGGATCGTGAGATCGCAACTTGCACACCAGAATATTACAAATGGGAACAATGGTTTTTCACTCAATTAATTGAGAAAGGCCTAGCGTACAAAAAGAACGCTGTCGTGAACTGGGACCCTGTAGATCAAACTGTACTTGCTAACGAACAAGTTATCGAAGGCAGAGGATGGCGTTCTAACGCTTTAATCGAGCGTAAAGAAATTTCCCAGTGGTTTATCCGTATTACTGATTATGCAGAAGAGCTACTTAATGATCTTGATCAGTTGGATGATTGGCCAGAGAAAGTTAAAACCATGCAACGTAACTGGATTGGTCGTTCAGAAGGCCTAGAATTCAGTTTCGAAGTACAGGGTAAAGAAGAGCGTTTGTCAGTCTACACGACACGTCCTGATACTATCATGGGTGTTACTTATGTCGCCGTAGCCACTCAACACCCTCTTTCTCTTGAAGCCGCTAAAAATAATAGTGAGCTAGAAGCTTTCATTGCAGAAAGCAAACTAATCTCAACAACTGAAGCCGATATGGCCACGGTTGAGAAAAAAGGTATTGATACTGGTTTTAAAGCAGTTCACCCAATTACAGGTGATATTGTTCCTGTTTACGCTGCTAACTTCGTATTGATGGAATACGGCTCTGGCGCTGTAATGTCTGTTCCAGCCCATGACCAGCGTGATTTTGAGTTCGCTCAAAAGTACAGTTTACCAATCAAGCAAGTGATCAAACCAGCAAGCCAAGAGGTAGCTGTAGACCTTGAGAAAGAAGCGTTCACAGACAAAGGAGTTCTTTGCAACTCTGGTGAGTTTGATGGCCTGAACTTCAAAGATGCTTTCGCCGCTATTTCAGCATGGTTTGTGGATCATAAACTTGGAGAAGTAAAAGTAAACTACCGCCTACGTGACTGGGGCGTTAGCCGCCAACGCTATTGGGGAACACCAATCCCAACCATTAACTTAAAAGATGGTTCGGTTGTTCCAGTACCTGCAGATCAGTTACCTGTTGAACTGCCTACTGATGTGGTGATGGATGGCGTAAACTCTCCAATCAAGAACAACCCAGATTTCTCAAGCATTCTTTTCAATGGAGAAGAAGCTGAACGCGAAACAGATACCTTTGATACCTTCATGGAATCATCATGGTACTTTGCTCGTTACTGCTGCCCAGAAGCAACGGATGCCATGCTTACAGAAGAAGCGAACTACTGGCTTCCTGTAGACCAATACATTGGCGGTGTAGAGCACGCTATCTTGCACCTTCTATACTCTCGCTTCTTCCATAAGTTGTTACGTGATGCCGGTTTGGTTAACTCTGACGAGCCATTTAAGCGTCTATTAACTCAAGGCATGGTCAACAAAGACGGCACTAAGATGTCGAAGTCTAAGGGCAACACGGTTGACCCTCAAGAAATGATCGAGAAATACGGCGCCGATACGGTTCGCCTATTCATCATGTTTACTGCCCCACCGGAGCAATCCCTTGAGTGGAACGATGCTGGTGTTGATGGAGCGTCACGTTTCTTACGCCGTATCTGGTCTTTGTCATACCGTCACAGTACAGCAGAAGGCAAAGTGGGTGAGTTAGATGTCAATGCTCTTAATGGCGCACAAAAAGCACTTCGCCGTAAGACTCATGAAACGATCCAGAAGGTCACAGACGATATTGAACGTCGTCAAACTTTCAACACAGCCATTGCTGCAGTGATGGAACTTTGCAACGAGATCAGTAAATTCGAAGATCAATCAGAGCAAGGTCTTGCTGTCGAAAAAGAAGCATTAGAAGCCGCGATATTATTGCTATCTCCTATTGTTCCTCATATTGCTCACCAATTATGGGGAGATCTGGGGCATACTGATAATGTCGTGAATACACCTTGGCCGATATTAGATGAAGCTGCTCTGGTTAAAGACGAACTGACGATTGTTGTTCAGGTTCTTGGCAAAAAACGCGCTGAATTAACCGTATCAGCAAGTGCCGACAATAAAACCATCGAAGCAGAAGCCTTGGCTCACCCAAATGTCACTAAATACATAGAAGGCAAAACCGTTCGTAAAGTGATCGTTGTTCCAGGCCGTTTGGTAAACATTGTCGCCAACTAAAGCCTATTAAAGGGAGTAGCTATCGCTGCTCCCTTTTTCATTCTGGTAAATAAGGAAAATTATGTTTACTCAACTGACAACCACCTTTCGTTTATTAGTACTGATTACACTGGCTATCAGCATAAGCGCTTGCGGCTTTCAGTTAAGAGGGCAGGTTAATATTCCTAATGAGCTAAAAGTCATGAACCTTACTTCTGAAAGTGGTTCAGATGAGTTTGATCGAGCGTTACGCGTTGAGCTGATTAAAGCTGGCGTAAGTATTGTTGAGGAGCACACAGAGCATAGTACTTTGTTAACCCTTAAAGTGAATAAAATCACCTCTGAAGATACCGAGCTTGCCCGCAATAGCTCCAACGAAGTTTCCCAACTACAACGTCGCTTAAGTACTCACTACTTCATTTTGAAAAATGACGGTAAAGCTCTGCATGGTCCAAGAAAAACCACTACAGCTCGCACTTTAACCAATCAAGATGCAGCAGAAAGTACCAAGCTGTCTTATAACACAGAGCAAACTCAGTTGATGCATAAGGACTTAGCTAACCAGATTGTCATGGATTTAAGCTATGTATCACCTTAACCTTTTTATCACGTTAACATTAGACATGTTAGGAAGGCATAGATGAAAGTAAGGGCTGAGCAGTTAGAACAACAGGTTAAAAAAGACCTTGCTCCTATCTATATTATCTCTGGTGATGAGGTATTACTGTGCCAAGAAGCGGCAGATACCATTCGTAAATCTGCACAGCTTCATCGCATTGATGAGCGCCTCCGCTTTGTCGCAGATGCCCAGTTTGACTGGCAAGACATTATCAATGAGAGCCAAAGCCTATCCTTATTTTCTTCTCGTCGATTATTCGACATTCAGATTGATAAAATGGGCGAAAAGCACAGTAAAGCCCTTGCACAACTTGGGTCATCTCTGACTGACGACAATATCATTTTATTGACGTTACCCAAGGTCGATGCACGCACTCAAAAAACCAAGTGGTTTAAACAACTCGAATCTCAAGGTGTTTTTGTTCAAGTTTGGCCTATTGAAGCAAAACGTTTACCTAACTGGGTACAACAAAGAGCACAATCTATTGGCTTAACACTGAGCCGTGAGGCAGCCAGCATTATTTGTGAACGAGGTGAGGGTAACCTTCTCGCCCTGTCTCAAGAGCTCGAAAAGCTCCTACTAGCCCATGGTAATGGAGCGCACATTGAAGCAGAAAATGTCATCGATGCCGTCTCAGATAGTAGTCGTTATTCTATTTATGACCTCAGCGACCGACTACTACTTGGTAAAACCAAAGAGGCGATGCACTGCCTAAACCAACTAATCAGTGAAGGGGTAGAAGCGAACATTTTACTTTGGCTCTTCAACAGAGAAACGCAAACTCTCGCCAAGTTATCCAAAGCACAAGCCACATCCAGCTTACGACAGGCCTGCCAAGCAGAGAGAATATGGGATAGTCGCATCCCCTTTTATGAAAGCGCTATGTCTAGGCACAACGCCAACACTCTACCTTACATACAAAACTATCTAGCCCTTATGGATAAAACCATCAAAGGCTTAGAAGGGCCGGATGTTAATATCGGCTTTCGTAATCTTGTTATGATGTTCTGTGGTTATAAACCCGTAACAACAGAACTTGATATTCCCGCTTAATTCAAAACTTACACTTTCCATTGTCAGGCTATTGAGATGAACCATTCCAACGTTATTGAAGAAATTAAAGTTTGGGCAACACCACTGTTTGTCACCCAAATGCCTTACCATGACTTTCTCAAAGAGGCCTTACTAACTGCTGTGTACCAGCAAAAATCTCTGCAAAGCACCGCAATAGAGAGCCAGATAGCACCAAAAGCCAAACATGCTTTACATGAAAGTACCTTGGATTTTCTCGATCTCGCCGATGCCAATGTGATGGAAACTAAGCGTATTTTAGAAGAGCTCATTCTAGAAGTGGCTTCATCTGTCAACCAAGGTTTTTGGCCAGAGAACGTTGAAGTCGATGCGCATATTATTGAATCTTGGTATCACGTCACCCAAAAAAATGGCTACCACGACGCACACTCACACCCTAACTGCTCTTGGTGCGGCATCTATTATTTAGAGCCAGGTGATGCTCAAGAATTAGGTAATGGTGGGCTAAACCGTTTTTACGACCCACGTGTTAATGCGGAACATTATGCTGATCCAGGTACCGCTTATTTAGGTGGCCAAGGGATATGGGACTTTACCCCCAAAGAAGGCCAAATAGTCATTTTCCCCTCTTACTTGAAACATTCTGCACTGCCTTATTTTGGAGATAAAGATCGAGTCGTCATCGCATTCAATAGTCTTATCGAGATGTATTAATCGACTTATTCCCTAAAACCACACCAGAAAGATAAAAAAAATTTTAACTTTCACGGTAAACATTCCCCAAGTCACCTAATTTGTAGTAATTTAACTTATTGGAGATTATGACTTGGGAGTAGCAATGCGTTTTCAATTTGATCAACTGAGTGGAACTGAGCGCTATCATCTGATTACGCAAACCATTACCCCTCGGCCTATTGCTTGGATTCTCACCAAAAACTCTAACGCAACATTTAACCTTGCTCCCTTCTCTTACTTCGCACCACTTTCCTCAGACCCAGCTTTACTTGTCGTATCTATTGGCAATAAAGATCAAGACACTAAAAAAGACACGAAAGAAAACCTGCTCCGTGAAGAAGAGTGTGTTGTGCACATCCCTAGCGGGGAGTTAGTAGAAGCTGTAAACCAAAGCGCGATGAATTTAGGCTCAGGCGAATCAGAAGTATCACACATGAATTTAGCTCTCGCTGAGTTCACTCAATCATTACCTCGCGTTAAAGAAGCAAAGGTTGCCCTACACTGCCGTTTGTTTGATAGGCACCAACTGGGCAACTCAAATTTTGATAGTCTGTATTTAGAAATATTAGATTTGTATATCAGTGATGACATTGCTAACGAAGAAGAAAGTCGAGTCACTGTCGACCATAAAGAACTTAACCCCCTCGGACGACTTGGGGGAAATCATTATTCATTATTAGGCGAGACGCTCACTTTAAAGCGCCCTAACTAAGCCAACACCGATTTAAGGAGTAATCAATGGACATAGCGACACAGATACAAGCCTTCCCATTTATGGCAAATGTCGATTCCGACTTAGAAAACTTATTAACTTCAATGGCCAGTACCAGAACACTCACAGCGGGTGAAGTACTGGCAAAGCAATTCGAGATTGGCGAAAACCTTTATTTTCTATTAGAAGGTGAAATAGCGATTTCAGTTCCACTACAAGATTCCGTAAAGTCTTATAATGTCACTTTAATGAATGAGCCCCTTGCTCCAATTGGTTGGTCCGCGTTCCGTCACCCATCTCGCTATGCGACCACCTTTACTGCCACCAAATCATCTACTCTTGTTGCTTGGCCTATTGTTGAGCTACAAAAGCTTCTCGATCAAAACTTAGCTTTTGCGGAAGCTTTCTTGCAGTTTGTTTATCAGGAGTCTCTGACAGTATTAACTAGTATTCAAAACCAGACTCACCCTTTCCTTTCAAATGAGTCATTGGCTTTTGAAGAGACACGCCCTTTGGACGGTTCAGAAACACAATCTCAGCCACTAAAAGATTCTGTAGCTCTGCTTAATTTCGCTCCATTTTGTGAAACCTTCACGCAAGCTGAAATTCATACGCTTGCGAAGAAAGCGACAATTTTACTAGCCCATCAAGGCGATATTATATCTCAGCAGGATCAGCCTGAAGATGGCCTGTACTTACTTATCAAAGGTAAAGCTATTGTCAGCTATCAAACAGATTCTGGCGACATCATTACAACTCGTTCTATTTCAAGAGCAGGTACAGTATTAGCTTGGGCAACACAAAATACTGAACTAAAGAATCGAACTTCTATTATTTCTTCTCGTGATAGCAGCATTCTGTTTATTAAGCAGGAAGATTTATTAAAAATTTTCGAGGAAAGCCCAAAGCTATCGGTAAAATATCTATATCGACTAATTTGGTTAGTCGGCACCCATTTACTCGCTGCGAGAATGCGTTACCTTTCACAAATTGCAAACGACGAAGTGCTCGCGGTTAGTAACGTAATACAACAAAATGCCGCCCTACTACCTGTAAGCTCCCCCCTCTATAAAGTCAGTGAGCTCTTAAAAAGTGCCATCACCACAGATGAAGCCTTTGGCATTTTCTATCACTGCCTACATTTTGGTACTGTGCTAGAACGCACTATTTCTGGAATGTGTTTGGATATTCTAAAAGACCTACAAAGGGAAAACGCTTTCTACCGTCATTTACAGAATACCTATGACACTATTAACAACTTACCAACTGAAACCCCGGCCTTAGATGCAAGACGCTTAGGGACAGAGTTGTTTAAACAAGCTTTTGAAGAGGTCCCTTATGTCATTAAAGGCTTAGAAAATTTGCCTAAAAAAGCTGGCTCATTATTTATTTACAATCACCTTCTAGGTTCACCTACCAACCGACTCCCAAACGGTTTCCGCTTCTCTCTAGACGCGCAATTTATTAGCTCTATGGTTATAGATAATGAATATGGTATCTCTGGTCAAAGGGTTGTACGTCGCAGCAAAGACAGCGAATTTTGGCGAGATAACTTTTACAACAAGTTCGGTAATATTTTTATCAAGAGCTGGGATAGTTTGACACAAGATACGCCTGATCATGATCAGTTCATCGAACAATCCCATGATACTTTGCGTCAGAACTTCCCTATTCTAATCTCACCTGAAGGAAAGAGTTTTAGCACACACCAATCTCCTGGAGCCTTCCTCCCCCATGTGTTTGATATTGCAGGCACTATGGAAAATGAAGAGCCTTGGATCGTGCCTATTATTGTGGCTAACTTTGATAAGCGTGCTGATCATAATATCTATACCATTGTAATTAAGCCTGCTTTCAAACTGTCTGAACGAGTTAATTACAATGATAAAGTCGCTTTCAAACAATTCTTAAAAGATTACCAAGAAGAATATCGTGGCTATGTTGAAGAAGCTGTCGAGCTTTCTAAAGAGATACGTAAGTACCCTATTTTTAGTGGCAAAGCTGGCTATCGCTCTAACGTAATGAGTTTGAACCAAATTAACATTGAGTTTGAATCTGACGTAAGAAAGCTTGAGTTCAGCCTCTCTGAACAGGCCAAAAAAACCTCGCCAGTCGCTTTCTATGGCTCAACCACCATGCGCCTTTGGAACGATTTTGACAAACATTTCAGCGGAAAAGGCGCCATTAATTTAGGCTTTGATGCTGCCACGTTAGAAGCGTGCGTCTATTACTTTGAGCGTATTGTGTTACCGCAAAAACCTCGCTCTTTAGTTATTTACGCAGGCGATAATGATATTGGCAACCACTGCAGCTGCAATAAAGTGGTAGAACTTTATATTGAGTTATTACAAAAGGTGGATCGTCACTTACCTGGTATTCCAGTGACTTTATTGAGCATCAAATGCAGTCCTACGCGCTCCAGTATGCGCAGCACAATTGAGAAAACAAACGTACAACTAGAGCGCCTTGCTAAGAGCCGCCCTAACACTCAATTTGTAAACTTATTTGATACTTTATTGGACTCGAAAGGTGCTATTAAAGAAAATCTATTCGAAGGAGATAGATTGCATGTTAGTAATAAAGCCTATGACCTATGGACGAAGGAACTTAAGAAGAGCCAAGAGTTTATCTTTGGATCTTAGAACCAATAAGGTCATCAATTAATACACATCAAAGCCACCTTTGGGTGGCTTTTTTTATCTCTATCGGTACTGCAAAAAACCATGAAATTCAGGCACAAAAAAGCCCGCTAGTAAGCGGGCTTTTTAAACTCATTTACAGTTTAGTGAGTTGTCTTCAACTTATAGAAAGTTGCTTGAACATAATCATCTGGATCACCAGAATGGTTTTGGTTATATACACCTGCTTTAAAGTACATGTACTGACCACCAGCATCGTAACCACTGTTGCTCATATCAACTTTTTGAATCGCATCAGGGTAACCATCGCGTGACAAGGTAACGGTCATGTCGTTGCCTTTCACTTCGATACGGTAGCTGAATACATCGCCAAGAGCGATACCATCTACTGGATCTGGAGCACCACCTGAGCGGCTACCTACTAGGTTGTAGTAGATATCAGAACCTTCGTTACGGTTTTCATGGGCAAAGTAGATTGAACCTTTCTTGTGACCAGGAAGCATGCGGAAGTAAAGGCGAATTGGTTCATCATCGTTAGCGTGGATCTGGCCTATGATGAAACGACCAACTTGCTCAGGCTCACCTGTTGTCGTTGTGTGGTCAATCTTAAGCGTTGCTTCCAAAATACCGTCTACTGCACCAGCTTTTTTCAAGTCTGCTTCAGGAGCTGAACCGAATACCCAGTTGTTCTTAGTCACACCTTTCAGATCAATACTTTGATCACCACGACGCAGCATCTGACGTAATTCAGTACGAACATACTTAGTGTTCTTAGAAGTACGAACACCTTTGATGAAGCTCTTGAATACTAGACCACCATCTTTCGCTGTGTAGAAGAAGTCAGGGTTTTCGTAACCTTGAGCAAGGTACTGCTCTGGCACATCATCAGGCTTACCGTTCGCATCATGGTCTGTTGCGATAGACAAGTACCAACCACCTAGGTCAAAGTTTTGTCCTGGCTTAAAGTCAGGGCGAACTTGAGCAGGAACATCTACTACTGGTAGAGGTGCTTCCCACCACTGACAATTAGGATCTGTTTTAACACAAGTACAATCAGAAACTTTAGGATCACACACTAGCGGCACATGGGTACCAAAATCACCTGGGCGAACTTTTGGCTTCTTGCTTTCCGCTTTCTTCTTAGCCGCTTTTGCTTTGGCTTTTTCGAATGCTTTCTTCAACTCAGGAATCGTTTCACTCTTAGGACAAGCATCTACATTACAGTTTGCCGCCAAGAACTCAGTAACACTGTTCCATGTATTGGATGTATTACCGTAGCCAACATACTTGATGTAACGAACTTTAGTAGGTTCTAGAGCAAAACGCTCTAAATCCAAGCTATAACCAGAGCTTTGTGTTTTCGGTAAAATTGTTTTCCACTCTTTACCGTCTTCACTACCTTCAAGCATGAAAGAAGTAGAGCGTGCATTACCCTTGTGGAAAGACATTTTTACAGCGTCTAATTCAATTGTTTTACCGTAATCAAATTGTGCCCAAGCACCTTCACCATTTGCTGACCAACGAGTTTTAATATCAAGATCAACTAAACGATCAGGGCCGTTACCATCATGATCACTGGCAGTAACAGATACTGGAACAGAAACCACATCTCTTGGGTTTAGCTCGTTTGTAGAACATGGGTCAACACTACAATTAGCTGCAACAAACTCAGTAACACTATTCCAAGTATTAGATGTGTTGCCGTAACCTACGTATTTAACATAGCGTGCTTTCGCTTTCGGGAAGTCGAAACGCTCTAAGCCTAGGGTTAAACCAGAGCTTTGTGTTTTAGGTAGAAGAGTATTCCAAGTCTGGCCGTCATTACTACCTTCAAGCATGAAGGAAGTCGCTCGTGCGTTACCTTTGTGGAAAGCCATTTTCACAGCATCAAGTTCAATTTCTTTACCGTAATCAAACTGAACCCAAGCACCGTCACCATTTGCAGACCAACGTGTCTTAA
Organism: Marinomonas sargassi; assembly: GCF_025716875.1. Classification (GTDB taxonomy): domain Bacteria; phylum Pseudomonadota; class Gammaproteobacteria; order Pseudomonadales; family Marinomonadaceae; genus Marinomonas; species Marinomonas sargassi. The sequence continues at coordinate 339,894 of NZ_JAOVZB010000002.1, forward strand.
AGTTACGGTCTAAAAGTCTATCTGGGCCGTTACCATCGTGGTCACTCGCTGTAACTTCCGCTGGAGTGGAAGCGACTGCCATTGGGTTTAATTCTTCATCAGAACAAGCGTCAACATCACAGTTAGCAGCAACAAACTCAGTAACACTGTTCCAAGTGTTAGAGGTATTACCATAACCAACGTACTTGATATAACGTGTTTTTGTATCAGAAAAGTTAAAGCGTTCTAGTTCTAGGCTTAATCCTGAGCTTTGTGTTTTAGGCAGGATAGTTTTCCAAGTTTCACCATCGTTACTGCCTTCTAGTACGAAAGAAGTCGCTCGTGCGTCACCTTTGTGGAAAGCCATTTTAACAGCATTAATTTTGATTTTTTTACCGTAATCAATAACCGCCCAGGCACCGTCACCATTAGCTGACCAACGGGTTTTGATATCACCATCGATAAGCCTTTCTGGGCCATTGCCATCATGATCACTAGCGGAAGCGCTAATTGGAGGAGGAGTAGGCCCAACCGAACAACCTACAGCAAGAACGGACAAACCAACCAGTATGGTTCCTTTGAACTTGTTAATCATATCTCAACACCTTTTATTTTTTTTGTGGCGTAATTTTTATTTACCGTAATTTTGTGTGTAATGAGAAACACTACAGACCCATACCATAATTGAAGACATATAATAATACAAATGATTTTTGAGTCTCCAATGTCAATAATCCTTTTGTCTAATAGGCCTTCCCTCGTTTAAAGCACACACTGAAAATCAAATAATTAAGCCTAAGGTATTGACCTTTATTACATATCTCGTCAGCATAGAAATTCATTATTAATATGTACATGAGAAACTTCATGAATCCTGTTTTCTTAAATAATAAACGCAGCGGCGATAAACGTAAGGCTAAAAAGCTTTGCGGTGCTGACGTGCGGATTTAAGAATCAAAACTCCCCGGCAGCATTTTGCTGACGGGACCCTTCCTTTTGATTGTTCAGTAAAATGCCGCCGGCCTTAAATGAGGCAAAGATATGTTTTACGGTGCAATAACAGCGTTAGTCACTCCTTTTAAAGATGGCCAATTGGATGAAACAGCCCTGCGTAATATAGTCCGTTGGCAGCTGGATCAAGGCATTAATGGCTTGGTTCCCGTTGGCACAACCGGAGAATCACCAACGCTTACTGAACAAGAGCATAAAAGAGTCATTGAAATTACCGTTGAGGAAGCAAACGGTGCTGTGCCTATTTTGGCTGGCGCTGGTTCTAACAACCCAGTTGAAGCGGTAAATTATGCTAATTATGCATACCAAGCCGGTGCAGATGCGACCCTACATGTGGCAGGCTATTACAACCGCCCCAACCAATCCGGCTTATATGAGCACTTTAAGTATGTGCATGATCATAGCCAACTCCCTATGATTATTTATAACATCCCACCTCGTGCCATCGTTAATGTCGAAGTAGATACAATGGCAAAACTTACCGAGCTACCTCGAATCATCGGCGTAAAGGATGCCACAGGAGATATAACACGACCGATTCAAGAACGAGCCTTAATAAAGACGCCTTTTGATTACTTAAGCGGGGACGACTTTACCTCTGTCGCCTATAACTTAGGGGGGGGACAAGGGTGTATTTCAGTTTCATCCAACATAGCACCTAAGCAGATTGTCGAGCTACACAGACTTTGCCGAGAAGGCAATTTCTCACAAGCAGCTGAGCTACAAGATAAACTTTTTCAACTGCATAGCGCTCTTTTTATTGAGCCTAACCCTGCTGGCGCTAAATATGCTTTATCCTTATTGGGACTATGCAGTGAAGAATGTCGTCTACCAATAACCACTCTACAAGAGATAACTAAACAAAAGATTCGCCATGCGATGGAAGTATTAGCTCTTATTTAGGCTTAGCGAGAAAGTGCTTTTGGTAAAGGGTGAAATAGTCAGTAGAAATTCACCCTTTTACCAATAAAGATTGATAAAGTGTCATATAGATAAACCACAATTTATGTAAAAAAATCCGAGACTACAATTAACATTTATAGGATGGGGGTATCCGAGTGAATAGAGTTCATTTTATTGGTGGCGAAAAAGGCGGTGTGGGGAAATCCATGACGGCCCGAGTATTAGCGCAATATCACATCGACAATAACATGCCATTTATCGGCTTTGATTGTGATTCTTCTAATAGTACCTTTTCACGATTTTATGAAGAGTTTGCTTCGCAAGTGATTATTGGCGAAGAAGAAAGCCTAGATGGCATGCTTGCAGCAATCGAAGCTTTTCCTGAAAGAGATTTAATTATTGATCTAGCAGCCCAAGCCGCTGGCCCACTTGGAAAGTGGATTGAAGAGACCGACGTATTTGGCCTACTCGATGAAATGGGCTATCAAGTCTGCCTATGGCATGTAATGGATGATGGTGCTGACTCTGTCAATCTATTAGAGCAGCTATTAACACGTTACACCCAAGAGTCTGTTGACTTCGTAATAGTACAAAACCATGGCCGCGGCAGCGATTTTTCCCGCTTCCAACAATCCGAAGTTTATCAGCTAGCAAGCTCACGTGGTGCACTCATTCTAGAACTGCCTAAATTGCAGACTAAATTGACTCAAAAAATTGATTTTAATAACACCAGCTTCTGGGCTGTCGCCAATGACAAGAGCATCATGAATATTGCCGAGCGTCAGCGTATGAAAGTTTGGTTACGTAATACGTACGAGCAGTTTTCACAACTTGGCTAATGCCATATATTTCTGTTCTATATTGCTAAAAAAGCCTGCTTAGTCACCGATAATTAAGATGACTAAGCAGGCTTTTTTATATTTACCGTTTCAACTCTACAGATAAGATCAGTTTAATGTAAAACTCTCGCCTTTATATTCTGTGACTAAACAATCCGTACCTTTACTTTTCAAGCCAGTGCAAAAATCATTACTGTAAGAGCGGTTGATAAAAGGACCTGCTTTAAGCAAATACATGGTACTGCCTCTTACCTCTTTTTGATCTATTAAAGGTTGCAAGGTTTGAAAGCTATCTGGATCTTTTTTCAAGAAGGCTTGCCAACCACGCACGACTTCATCTTTATATCGATAAGCACCTATCTGCACTGCGTACTCAGGCTCAGGGTCAGTTCTTTCACCGGTTTCAGAAGAAGCTTCTTCTGCATTCGTAACCTGATTCTGTGGCAATGCTTGTGGAGCTTCATTCATTACGGTTTCACTTTCCGCAAACCCTCTTTCAGCTATGGTTCTCGCCTCAAGTAGACCAGAGTCCTGAGTCTGTATGCTTTCCGAGTCTAAAACAGATGGGGGCGTTGTCTCATAAATAGATGGCGCAACTTCAACTGCACTCTGTTCATTATTCCACGCTTCTTCTTTCTCTTTTTTTAGTTCGGCGATCTCAGCCTCTAACGCATCAATTTTATCTAATTTTTCTTGTACGCTTTGCCATTGCTCATCATGAGAACGAACTTTTCTCTGCAATTCGCCATACGCCATAAAAGTGTTTTGCTCACCTGTGGAAGAACATGCTACTAGTGACAAGCCCATCGCTGCCAAAATAAGATTTTTCATCATGTTAATTCTTCACTCCTAAATCCCGTTTTCAATAAGTCCATCATAACCATACTTTTGTTACTAATTAACTTTTATGTTCGCTATCTAATTCAATGACTAACTAAAGAATACGTAATGCCCCCACAAAATCAAAGCGTATCTGCTTGCTTTACCTAAAAAAACCAATACAAAGAACCACCAGAAAGGTGTTTTTAATACACCTGCGACCACAGCAAGTGCATCGCCAATAATCGGTAGCCAAACTAATAGAAGACTCCACTTTCCATATTTACTAAAAAAAGCTTCTGTCGACTTTCGTGAACTAGAGTTAATGGGAAACCACTTTCTATCTTCGTACCTAATCAAGTATCTACCTAGTAACCAGTTAGTCAAACTCCCTAAGGTGTTTCCCATGGTTGCGCAAAACCACAATAAGGAAATAGATATGCCCGCCTCACGAGCGTAATACACCAAGACTCCCTCAGACCCTAGGGGCAATAGAGTGGCAGAGACAAACGCAACCCAAAATACAAATACGTAACTCAATGCTACTTTCCCATTACACTTGTTTAATTAATAATGACATTAGATTTTTTATAACAATGATTCTCAATCCATTTTTTACACTGCAATCACATGAATCAAGGAGCTAAAAAAGTAAATGGAACTAAGCCACAGATAAAAGATCAAACCTTTTCATACTACTATTTTATAAGGACATAATTATGCTAAAAGCAACCGCACTTATCATTGGGGCATCCCTTTTTACCTTATCCGTAAATGCTACGGAGAGTTTATTAAAATACGAAAGTCCCTATTCAGTACAAGAAACGGCAGATCGTTTTGTATCAATTGCCAGTAGCAAAGAACTGACTATCTTCACCCGTATTAACCACCAAGAAAATGCAGAAAAAGCGGGACTTAAGTTGAGACCAACACAGGTTATCATTTTTGGTAACCCTAAAGTCGGCACACCTCTCATGCAATGTGCTCAAGATGTTGCCATTGACCTGCCACAAAAAATATTAGTCAGCCAAGACAGTGAACAAAAAGTATGGCTTTCATATAACAACCCTGAGTATTTAAAAACGCGTCACAAGATAGTTGGCTGCGATGCAGTAATTGGCAAGGTATCCAATGTTCTAAAAGCCTTATCAGTAGCGACCACCAAATAAAGAGTCTGCCTGCTAAAACAAAAATGCCCAAACCTCATTGAGGCTTGGGCATTTTTATATCTTTCATTCTACTAATCAAATAGCAGCTATTAATTAAACAAGCGTTTCTCAAATAACCATGATTGCTTCAAGCCATGTAAGCTTTTTGCGCCTGCAAGCACAGCAAGATCTAGAACTGGTTCAAGTAAAACAACTGTTAGGTATGCAGCACCAAAGCTAGATACAGAAACTAGACTCTCCGCGCCAAAGCCTTGCCCATAAAAGGCCCAGAATGCCACCCAAGCAACAATGCCACCTTGATAAGTAAGAGACAGTTTTAATGCTTGCTGATAAGTAATATCAACATAAGCAGTGTTAGCTGAGATAGTACGACGAGCAATCAGACTCATTGCAAACAAAGGCAACAATAAGGTGGTGATATTCATACCGTATTGAGGCAAGTCAATCGGTGCAAAGAAAACGCCCTGTGCCAAAAGCCCTAACCCTAAACCAATGGCTGCAGCGGCAGAACCAAACAGCAAAAACAAAGTGGAGCCCAAAATAAAGTGGACTTCAGAAACCCCGACAGGGTAATGAGGTAAGACTTGAAAGAAAATAAAGACTAATAGAGTCGTTAATATACTTCTGCTGAGCAGCGATATAAGACCATCATTTTTTATCGTATCAAACGACGCTTTCGCAGTGAAAGCTAACGCGGTAAGTGCGGTAGCATAACTTAGAACAATTTTTGCGCCATCAACGACGCCAGGTTCAATGTGCACTATGTGCCTCCAAAAATATGTTTCATACTCACCCGTATGATGACAAAGAAAAGCTTATCCATAACTTAATAAAAACAGTTAAATGAAAGCCACCATAATAAAGGCCGGTCTCCGGGCTTATGAAGCAATAGAATTTAAACCAATTATTACCTAATACCTTCCCATCAAAGACAGTGATATTTCGGCTTAGTTTAATGCTCATTTACCGTTGCGGGGGCAGCATAGGATTTGTTTAACACTCACCTATTTCCCGTTTCATTGGTAAAACTTACCAACACCTTTACTTGCATTTCGAAGCCTACGTTTTACAGAGCAATTAAGCAACCAAGTCCCGTAAAAACCACAGTAATCATGGCAGCTATACAAGATGAGCTACGAATTATTCATAGGCAGCTCCTTCCAACCTAGTTATCAGCTATTGGAAGAGTCGTTTTGCCCAAACTGTTAGCCCTGCTGCCACACTACCAAAGTGATCACCATCCTGCACAGGAACATTCCCTATATTGTCTTGAATGGCCTGACGAATAACAGGAGACTTAGCTGAACCACCCGTTATGTAAATGACATCAGGTTTCTCACCTGCTTGTGTAATGGCCTCATTCATTAGCTGTAGCATTTTCTCTAAGGGAGGGGCAATGGATTGTGCCATAGCTTCTCGGTCAACCATTTGCTCTAGACCCTCTTCGATATAGTCTAATATCAGCCTGTGCTGTTGAGCTTCTGACAAAGCGATCTTGGCTTCTTCTGCATTACGAACAAGGTGAAAGTTTTGTTTTTCTTCCCGTAGTTTTAAAAAACGTTGTAACAGTTTTGGTTGCGCCGCATCCACTCTAAGCTGCTCTAATTGATACTTAGTTTCCATGCTATTAAATAGACTAATAGCAGAGACATCATTGGTGGTGACTGCATTCCAGTATAATTGCGTCGGCATAGGTAGGCCATTTTTCAGCAAAGAGTCCATACCAAACAAAGGCATTAGATGTTTACCCGCAATGCGAATATCCAAATCATTTCCGCCAACTCGCTCCCCTGTGTGGCCTAAGAAGTCATCTTGCCTATCGGTTTTCCCAAGGTAATTTGGCCCCATTCTCACCATGGCGCAGTCGGTTGTACCACCGCCGATATCCACAACCAGCACTGTCATATTTTTTTCAAGCTGGGTTTCAAAGTCCAAACCAGCGGCAATCGGTTCATACAGAAACTCAATCTCTTTAAAGCCTGCGCGTTTACCTGCTGAAGTTAATATATCTATGGCTTGACGATTACTCGCTTCCGAATCTAACCCTTGAAAGTTCACTGGACGACCAATCACAGTATGAGTCACTTCTGTACCTAGGGCTTTTTCTGATCTGGCCTTAATATTCATCATCATGGCGGCGACCACATCTTCAAAGAAGTTAATGTGCTCTCCCCGTAAACCTGTTGCCCCTAGAAAAGACTTAGGTGACTTTACAAAATAGCCTTCTTCTGGCCATTCAAAATACTCTTCAAAAGCCGCACGTCCAAAAAACAGCGTTTGGTCGCTATCACTAATATCTTCTTCACGCCTTGCTCGCTGGGCTCTAGTCAGTGCATTCCTTCGAGAGGCAACATAATCTTGGCGTGTCACAGTAGAGGTTAGTTGGCGTGCAACAAACTCAGTAATTAAATCTCGGTCTAAGGCATACAAAGTGGAAGGTAAAAATGTATGTTTCCCTTCTAATGGAACCAACTGAACATTAGTATCTTGAGGCACGCCTAAGGCGCAATTGGATGTCCCGTAATCAAAACCACAAATCATGCTTTACCTATGTATTTACTCGTAAATATGAAAGGCTCAATGGCGCCTTTATGTTCTATTTTATTGTTCTAAAAGAAGATTAAATATCATAACAGTTATCGAAGCCAAGCTGAGAAGTGTCGTAAAAATATTGCCTATTCCCTTATTAGAGGTCTTTAAAATAGGTATTTATTTTTCATATTAAGTATACTATTTTGACTAAAATCTAACGAACAATAGCCTTTTATACGGTGCTTTTTATCTATGGTTCAGTCTTTATTACCTAATATTCTTGAGTTCATTTCACAAATAGATCCATTCGATAAACTCCCTCCTGACTTGCAGAAACATATTGCTAGCTCAGTCAATATCGCCTATTTGGTTCGTGGTGAAAAAATAGGCTTCCAACCCGGTGACCCAAAACGATATCTGCATATTATTCGCACCGGAGCCATGGAACAGCGCATGCAAAATGGTGTACTGAGAGCAAAATTAGGCTCTCAAGATTTGTTTGGTTTCACCTTTTTAGATGATCATGCAAACAACGAAGAAAGCTATGATGCCATTGCAGCAGAGTCTACTCTTTTGTATCAAATCCCCCATGAAGCACTAAAGAAGCTCTTAGAAGAACACCCAGAGTACGCTGAACACTTTGCCTCTCAAGCGCAGATACGTATTCAAAATGCCTTGAATGTCGTCTGGTCAGATAACGACAAAGGTATTTTTGTTAAAAAGGTTTCTGAAATCGCCACCAGCTCACCCGCTATTGTGAATGCCGAAATGAGCATACGTGAAGTCGCCCATGAGATGCGTAATGTGCTCAGGGTCAATACCGCCGTTGTCAAAAAGAAAGGCAGGATTGTTGGCCTGATGACAGACCGTGATATGACCCGCCGTGTTGTTGCAGAAGGCATTAGTACTGATAGGCCCATTAGCGATGTAATGACAAAGTCACCTCTCACCATTGGACCAAACGAATTAGTCCTTAAAGCCGCATCCATCATGATGCAAAACAATGTTCGTAGCTTACCTGTGGTGAGCGGCAATACAGTACATGGCTTGCTCACCCCTTACGATATGGTGCAAAAAAACCGCGTACAATCCCTCTTCTTGATCGATACTATTAAGCACACTAACTCAGCCGAAGCACTGGCAGAGCTAACTCAACAAAGGCAAGCCATTTTTGAAGCCTTGGTTGAAGGTAAAGTGAGCTCAGACATTATAGGCCAAGTCATGGCGATGATTTACGATGCATTTAACCGTCGGCTAATCCAGCTTGCCATTGAGAAATTTGGCACTCCACCCTGTAAATTTTCATGGATTGTTGCAGGTTCACACGCCCGTAATGAAATCCATATTGCATCTGACCAAGATAACGCTCTAATTATTGAAGACTCAGCCAGCGAAGATGACGTGAAATACTTCAAACTATTAGCTGACTATGTATGCAAGTCTTTAGCGGAATGCGGTTTCACTCTTTGTACTGGCAATTTTATGGCTTCCAACCCTCAGTGGCTGCAAAAATTGAGTGTTTGGAAGAAGTACTACCGTGATTGGATTACTTCTCCAGATCAGGATACCTTGCTAAATGCCAGCGTATTTCTTGAGACGCGTAGTATCTATGGCGAAGCCAATTACAATGAGCAACTCCACCAGCATCTGCATAAACTCATCGCACAAAACCGCAACTTTCTATCCATATTGGTGAAAGATGCGATTTCCGTTCACCCACCACTAGGCATTTTCAATAGCTTAGTATTAGAAAAAGGTGGGGCTAACAGCAATACCTTAAATATTAAAAGATATGCGATTACCTTGGTGGTTGACCTTGCTCGAATTTACGGCATTTCTGTTGGCTGTACCTCCACGAACACGGAAGAACGCTTTCGCTATGCCAATAAAAAAGGCGTGCTAAGCGAAGATGCCTTTAAAAACATAACGGGAACCTACCGCCTTATCTGCCAGCTAAGGTTCACCCATCAATATGAGGCAATGAAAAAAGGCGAAAAGCCCATAAACAACATTGACCCAAGCCTATTTGGTAGTTTTGAAAGAGCCCATTTAAAAGATGCTTTTCGAATTATTGCTAACTTACAAGATGCTGCAAAAATTAAGTTCGGTGAGGCTGGTGCATTTTGAAAAATTTACTTAATCGATTCCACCAGATTAATCAGCTTGAAAAGAGACGAGCGGCTTTACTCGCCAAAGATAACTTGCCCGGTATTATTGCTAAGCTACTAAAACAACCTTACCCAACACCTGATAGTAAGTTAAAAGACCTTGAGTTTCTCGTCTTCGATTTAGAAACAACGGGGCTCGACCCAAAAGAAGACCGTATATTAAGTATTGGATATCTGGAAATAAAAGACATGCGGGTAGATATCAGTACATCGGTTCATACCTATATCCAAGCGGAAAAGTACGTTAAAGCAGAAGCGGCAGTCATTAATCATATCGTTCCCGAAATGCTCTCTAGTGGACAGCCATTTGATGAAGCGATGGAAGCGCTATTTCTCGCTATGCAGGGAAAAGTGCTTATCGCCCATGGCACTGTCGTGGAAAAAAACTTTATCGACGCTTATGTGAAACGTCGCTATGACTTAGAGCCTTTACCTCTACTTTGGTTGGATACCTTGTTACTAGAAAAATCGCTATTACGTAACAAAAGTGATTCAGGCTCTGGGGATTATCAACTTGCATCGGTTCGAGAGCGCCATAACCTCCCACCCTACCATGCACACAATGCTTTATCAGACTCCATTGCCACAGGAGAGCTTTTTCTCGTTTTAACCAAAATCATTCATGGCAAATCCCCAGCATCCCTAAGGGGAGTATATAAAGCGATCCACGATAACTAGAGGTGATCCTACAGGCTTTCTTCAAATCTAGATGAGTGGAGAGACACCAATGAGGGCCTTATGAAGATAGGCAATAATGAAAAAGCTAGAAGCTAACGCAAAAGATACGGCCATTAGATCAAACCGAATAGATGATTCACTTGGCTTCACACCAGCCTGCCTATCACGTCGGCGATACACAACATAACTAGTTACAGACCAAGCTAAAAAACCACCAAATAGAACAAGATCTGCCAAATTGCCGTTACTTATCAAATGAGCAACCGCCCAAAGCTTAATAGCAATAAGAAAAGGGTAACCTACTTTGCTTTTAGTCTTGGTCTTAGGAATGATAGCCGCCCCCACAAAAAACAAAGCAATTACCATAAGTAATGATGTGATATGCCTTGTAAAAAGCGGTGGAAACCAGAGCCAAATAGGTTCTAGTCTAGCTTCTTGGTAACCCATAATAATAAAAGCTGTAGACAATAAAGATATCATCCCAATACGAGTATGCCATTGAAGTACGCCTTTACGCCCCGTCATATTTCTATCTCGCCATTCTGGCGCGACTAAACTGATCGAATGCACCGCAAAAAAAATCACTAACCCTACGGTTAACGTCAACATATAAGTTCTTCCTCAATTAGACGCTCACACTATACCCTCAACTTAAGCAGACCAACATCCCCACACCCAATCCTAGTCAATGATATAAAGGCAGCAGGAAAAATATAAATTTATTGATATAAATATTGAGGTATATCTAAAAGACCTGTAAAAAATATAAAAAGGTATGTATATCCTTATCAAGAAACGAGAATATACACACCCGCTGCGCCATCTCCTTGCGGGAAAATAGTTACATACCTGCTAGTATTATTGGACTGGATAAGGCCGCTATAACAATTAAAAGCACCTTAGTTTTCCAGAAAAGTATCCCAAGTGGATATAGAGCGTTAGGTGAGAAAGGAAATTTAACAAGGGAGTAGAAATGTTTAAGACACTGAAGATGCGGCTGTATATTTTAACATTAATGGTGATCATGCCTTGCTGTGTATTTATCTTTCTCGACTTCCAATATAATAAATCTTCGGCAAAAGCAGAGTTACTTAAAACCGCCCATTTAGCTTCATCACAAGCTGCTTCAACACAACAAAACTTAATTACTTCTACTCATTCTTTCTTAGCCTCTCTAGCCTCTTCACCAGAGCTACAAAACCCCGACTCACAAGAATGCCGAGAGTTCATAACTAAAATAACGTCCTTATCTGATCAATACGTCAATATTGGCGTCCCCAATAAAGACGGTATCTTGACCTGCAATGGAACCGAGTTAAACAAGCCAGTTAACGTTAAGGACCGAACCTATATTAACAATGCATTATCTAATAATGAGTTTTCTTCAAGCGGCGTTCTAAGTGATCGTGCTACAGGCCATCCAACAATTAACTTTGCCTACCCGGTACAAAGCAAATTTAATAATAAAGATATTGTAGGAGCCGCCGTCGCCGTCATTTCATTAAAATGGTGGGATGAATTACTAGAGAGTAGCCAGCTACCAGAGGGCAGCACCGCTTTCGTGTTAGACCATAAACAACAAGCTGTGGCTAGCTTCCCTGAAGGTACTGCCTATGAACCTCCCCAAGCATTCGAAAAGATATGGGCAGGAAAGGATGGTATCAGTCGAGTATTTAATAAGCACCACGTCTATAACAGCCAAAATGAAATCATTCTGACCTTCTTAACAGGTGTGGCAATTGACTCATCGCTACAGTCTATCAATGAGCGCTACGGGAATATTATCCTATCATTTTTTGCCATGATCATAGTCGTCCTTGCTTTATCACGTGCCTTCTTCATCAAATCGATATCTACACCGCTAAACACTATTTCAGATTTAGCACTTAGGTTAGGTAAGAATGAAGACGTAGACCATTACAACCCTACTTATGTGACTGAAATGGATCATCTGCAAAAGAGCTTCATGCAGATGGCCACACTCAAACGTGAAGCAGAACAACACAGCATTTCACAAGCGAAAACAGATACCCTCACTAATATCCCAAATCGGGATACCTTTTATGAAACCTTAGTTTCAGAGATTGAAATAGCTAAAAAGCACCATTCAAAACTTGGCTTAATACTTTTCGATTTAGATAATTTCAAAGATATCAACGACCTTCATGGCCATGATGTAGGCGATGAAGTCATCAAAAAAATGGCATTAAGGCTAATCCAAGAGCTTTACCATGCAAGTTATATTGGAAGGTTTGCTGGTGACGAGTTTATCTTCTTATTAAAAGACAATGTAACTTCCACTTCTCTACAAAAAGTGGCTAATGACATTAGTGACTTAATTAAAAAGCCTTATGAAATTACCACAGGTACCGCTTACATATCTGCAAGCTTGGGCATTGCTATGTATCCAAATGATGGAGAAACGGCCAAAGAGCTGATTAGTGCTGTCGATCAAGCTATGCACCTGTCCAAAAACCGAGGAAGAGATGTAACAAGCCTCTTTAATTGGGATTTAAAATATAAACTACTAGAAAAAACTCAGCTTATTCATGACCTACGCAAAGCAATTGTTAACAAAGAGTTCTATTTGGCTTACCAGCCTATAATCGACAATCAAGGAACAGTAGTAAAATTTGAAGCACTAATACGTTGGAATCACCCTACGAGAGGCTTTGTCTCTCCTGATAATTTTATTGGTTTAGCAGAAGGCTCAGGTCAAATTATCGAGATAGGTAACTGGGTGATAAAAGAAGCAAAGCAAGCTTTACCAGAAATCCAAAAGGTCTTCGGAGACGTGCAAGTTAGCGTCAACATTTCCCCCTTACAATTATCTAAGCAACATGGCCGCGAGCTTTCTAGTCTTTTACTGACAGATAGAAAATCAAAACACAATGGCCTAGTCGTTGAGATCACTGAAAACCTGCTGATGAATCTAGACGAAAATACACGTAAGTCTCTGCTAGATTTTAAAGATATGGACATTCAAGTCGCCTTGGATGACTTTGGAACAGGTTATTCTTCACTGTCCTACATTATGGATTATGATATTGATTATCTAAAAATAGATAAAAAGTTTGTTCAACAGATAAACGAATCCTCTAACTCGCCCTTATGTGAAACCATCATCTCCATGGCCCATCAGCTAAATATCAAAGTCATCGCTGAAGGCATAGAAACACAAAAACAAATGGAAGTGCTGTTGAGCTATGAATGCGATTATTTACAGGGGTTTTATTTTGCAAAGCCGATGCCGCTAGCCGAGCTTCTGGATTATAAGCAAGATAAGGCCTTTTGATCTCTGCTCTACTTAGAACTGGTATTTAATCTTTCAGGCTTATCAAGCAATAAAAAGTAATGGGGCGCTGGGTAAGATTAAAGACTGTCCCCTACTTTTTTCGACAATGGTACGTAAGAGCTGCATAGACAAAATGTTTAATCAAAGTTTCTGATGGATTGTCCCGCACATCGAAGATAATACTGCGATTTCCGTCATACATTTGATCTGGATATATTTCTTTAAACTCACTTATCAAAGAAGACTGACAATGCACTGACATAGCATATTTTGTCTCTTCTGATTTTAGCTTAGATAGCCTCAAGGTTGTTCCACTCTTAGGAGAGGATGTTAGATAACTAGGTACTCCCCACTTCAGAGTTTCTTCAATGTGACCTATTTCCTCTGCTTCCTCTGCGATTTCGAAAATAAATGCTCTGGTCTGTAATAGCTTATCCCTAATACTATCGGGAAAAGCCATATAAACCTGCTCCACTTCTAAATTTGAGAACATGTCAGTCACCATAAATCAAAAGTCTTTAAATAAAGGAATTCTGAGTCTTACATATAGACTATTATGTTACAAAACACTGTGAGGGTGAGCATATACATGAAAAAAGACGTTGTTTTGATAACTGGTGCTTCATCTGGCTTAGGCCTTGAGATTGCTAGGCAGGTTATAGCAACTAACCTGTACCGTGTCGTTTTAACAGCAAGGCCGAATTCATTAAAACGCTTCCAAAGCGAAGATATTATTGAAAGCAACGACATCATCCTACGACCTCTCGATATCACTTGTCCTGAGATGAGAGCCGCTCTAATTAGTGAAATCAATGAGCAATACGGTGGTGTCGACATTCTTATTAATAATGCAGGCTTCGCATTCAGAGCTGTTGTGGAAGATGTCTCCGAAGAAAATCGCCTAATGCAAATGAATACAAATTTCAGATCCCCCATGGAACTCACTCGATTATGTCTACCGAGTATGAGGCAAAAAAGAAAAGGCAAGATTATTAATATTTCCTCCATGGGAGGGCAAATGGCTATGCCAACTATGGCAGTGTATAGCGCTTCTAAACATGCCCTTGAAGGTGCGACAGAAAGTTTGTGGTATGAGTTAAAGCCTTGGGATATTAAAGTCACACTCATACAACCCGGATTTATTAACTCCAAGGGCTTTGAAAAAGTAAAGAAAACAGAGTTAAGTCAGCAATCATCAGAAGAGAAAGATTCTGCTTACCACCAGCATTACGTCAATATGGAAAATTTCATTGATAAAATCATGCGGATAACACCTTACACATCAAAAACTGTGGCCCTTAAAGTGTTAAAAGTTATGCGTGCGAAAAATCCTCCTCTACGGGTGGCAGGCACTCCAGATGCTGTTTTCTTTAAATTAATGAGAACCTTGATTCCCCAACGCATTTATCACTGGATCTTATATCGGTGCCTACCCAACATTAATAAGTGGGGAAAATAACCACCAATTAAGAGCGAAACCTTATAACAATAACTTAACCTGCTTTTTAAGTTCTGGTAACACCTCTAGTGCAAACCAAGAGTTATTCTTTAGCCAGCGATTATTTCGGGGGCTAGGATGAGGCATAACTAACCTAGTTGGCCAGCCTGTGCGCCACTGTTTAACTGTTTCAGTTAACGTACTGGAGGCTTCTTCTTTAAGGTGCCAAGCAATGGCGTATTGCCCTATTACTAATGTTAGACGCACATTGGGCAATACACTAAGCAAGGAGGCCCGCCACTCAGCCGCACATTGCGCTGGGGGTGCAAGATCACCACTTTTACCTGTTCCCGGATAACAAAAAGCCATAGGCAAAATAGCGACTTTTTTATCATCGTAAAACTCTTCACGACTCAGTCCCATCCAGTCACGTAATCGGTCTCCAGAAGGATCGTCAAAAGGTATGCCTTTATGGTGAGTTATCTGGCCGGGGGCTTGCCCAGCAATCAATATTTTTGCTTCGGGGTTAAATTGTAAAATGGGCTTAGGGTCGAAAGGTAAGTTGGCACACAATGAACAGTTATGAACCTTATCCAAAAGAGCTGAAGCTTCATGTACTTTTATATATTGCTCTTCCACCATTCAACCCCATCTTAATTTACTGGCCAGTCCAACTAATAACGCCCCTTCAAAGAAAGAGATATATAATCCCCATAGTGCCCTATAAAGTGAAACATAATAAGAGACTTACACTGCAATTCTTCATCCCAACATGTGAAAAGAAAAGATAGAAACTTAATATTAAATTTCTATCTTTTATCAGCATTTTCGCTAGAAATAGCCCCCTAATTTACCTAGAATACGCCTTTTTCAAGCTCGAGCAGACAACCATGTTAAAGACGCCTTATTATCTGATAGATAAAGCCGCTCTTCTTAAAAATCTAGAGAAGATTGCCTATGTTCGCCAAGTATCTGGCGCTAAGTCCTTGTTGGCTCTAAAGTGCTTTGCAACATGGTCTGTGTTTGATCTCATGCAAGAATATATGGATGGCACCACCTCCTCTTCTCTCTACGAAGTGAAACTAGGCAAGACCAAGTTTCAAGGAGAAACACACGCTTACAGTGTTGCCTACGCCGATGAGGAAATAGAAGAAGTCCTAGCGCATTCAGATAAAATCATCTTCAACTCTATTGGGCAATTCAACCGTTTTAAAGAGATAAGCCAAAACAAAACTCGTGGCCTAAGAGTCAATCCTCAGGTCAGCACATCAGAATTCTTAATCGCCGACCCTGCAAGGCCCTTTAGCCGCTTAGGGGAATGGGACCCAGAAAAAATTGCCACTGTCATCGAAGGTATTTCTGGCTTTATGTTCCACAACAATTGTGAGAATGATGACTTCGATCGCTTCGATGAGATGCTGACTCTGATAGAAGAACGCTTTGGTCATTTAATCCAGCAGGTTAAGTGGGTTAGCCTTGGGGGCGGTATTCACTTCACAGGAGAAGACTACCCACTGGATAAATTCTGCCAGCGTTTAAAATCCTTCTCAGAAAAGTACGATATTCAGGTCTATTTAGAACCCGGTGAAGCCTCAATCACCAAAAGTACAAGCTTAGAAGTCACTGTGCTCGATACCTTATTTAACGGTAAAAACCTTGCAGTAGTAGACAGCTCTATCGAAGCACATATGCTAGATTTATTGATTTATCGTGAGAATGCCAAAATGGCACCTTGTGATGGCGAACATGAATACATGGTCTGCGGAAAATCTTGCCTTGCTGGCGATATCTTTGGTGAGTTCAAATTTGATAAACCTCTGCAAGTTGGCGACCGTTTGTCTTTTCAAGATGCAGCAGGTTACACCATGGTGAAAAAGAACTGGTTTAATGGGGTAAAAATGCCCTCCATTGCGATTCGTCAACTGGATGGCAATATCGAATTGGTTAGAGAATTTGATTATCAAGATTTTGAAAGCAATTTATCTTAACTCGGCTCACACACTCAGCCCAGATTTATAAACTTTGGAGATACAGAAAACATGAAACAAAATGTCCTCATTATTGGCGGCGGTGGTGTAGCACGTGTTGTTGCCCACAAATGTGCTCAACATAACGATGCCTTAGGCAAACTTTCTATCGCCTCTCGTAGCGTAGATAAATGTGAAGAAATCGTTGCTAGTGTATTAGAAAAAGGCAGCATGAAAGTTGAAGGCAGCTTCAAAGCCTACGCTTTAAACGCCCTAGACGTTGCAGCAACTGTAAAACTTATACAAGACACTGAGTCTGAGATTGTTATCAACGTAGGTTCGGCTTTTATCAATATGTCGGTACTTGAGGCCTGCATCGAAACAGGCGCAGCTTACCTAGATACAGCCATTCATGAAGAGCCAGAGAAAATTTGTGAGCAACCACCTTGGTATGCCAACTACGAATGGCAGCGTCGTGAGCGTTGTAAAGACAAAGGCGTCACAGCCATTCTAGGTGTGGGTTTTGATCCAGGTGTGGTAAACGCTTATGCTGCTTTGGCTTACAACGACTACTTCGATACAGTAAGCGACATCGATATTATCGACATCAACGCGGGTAGCCATGGCAAATACTTCGCTACAAACTTTGACCCTGAAATCAACTTCCGTGAGTTCACAGGTCGCGTTTACTCTTGGCAAGACAGCCAATGGCAAACCAACAAGATGTTTGAAATCAGCCGTACTGACGACCTACCCGTTGTTGGTAAGCAAACAGCTTACATGACAGGCCATGATGAAGTGCATTCTATTTCGCAAAACCTAGACGTACCTAACGTACGTTTCTGGATGGGCTTCGGCGAACATTACATTAACGTTTTCACTATCCTCAATAACTTAGGGCTTTTGTCTGAGCAACCTGTTACTACCGCAGAAGGTCTAGAAGTGGTGCCATTAAAAGTGGTGAAAGCCGTTCTTCCTGACCCTTCTTCCCTTGCTCCTGAATACACAGGTAAAACTTGCATCGGCGATGTGGTAAAAGGCATTAAAGATGGTAAAGAAAAAGAAGTCTTCATCTACAATGTGTCAGACCACAAAGATGCTTACAACGAGGTGGGTAGCCAAGGCATTTCTTACACAGCTGGTGTACCGCCTGTTGCTGCAGCACTTCTCGTTGCAAACGGCACATGGGATACAAACGAAATGCGTAACGTTGAGCAGCTAGATCCCAAACCTTTCCTAGGTTTGCTTAACGACATGGGCTTACCAACACGCATTAAAGACGAAGACGGCGACCGTCCTTTTACTCTGTAAAATCGCTTAGCGGCTAACTTAGAAAAGCCATTAAAAATAACCCCGTATCAATCCTATTGATACGGGGTTATTTTGTTCAACTCTACGAATCATTTTCAATGTTCAAGAATAACAATTTTATTATTTTGGCTTGTGTCTATCCTCACCTTCCCGCCAATAGGAAAAGTAACGTGGGGTGTCGTATGCCCGAAGCTCACATCATACAAAATTGGCAGCCCTTCTAATTCTTTTTTACTTTTCAGTATTTTGATTAAAAGTGCTTCTGCTATTTGGGATTTCTTCTGAAACCGACCGATAACCAAGCCTTTCACTTTATCAAAATCTCTTTGATGAATCAGAGATTGTAGATCTCGATCAAAGTTTTCAGGAAAGGTCAGTTCATCATCCTCAAGAAATAAAACAGTATCCACAAGAGATGGCATAAAATCGGTTCCTTGAAGCAAATTCAAAGTGCATAAGTTGCCGCCAATAATAGTCCCTTCTACTGCTCCTTCATTCAGTACTTTAATTCCTTCATCTTGATAGAAGACTCTACTCTCTTGATCTAGGTACCAAGCATCGTCACTCCATTCGTTAGTGTTTTCAATAGCGTAACGCTCACCTGAAAATAAAGCCTTTTTCAGATAGCCTAAGGAATGATCCAAGCCTTTAAGCATACTTAAAGTGGAATACGAGGGGCCCGAATAAGTGACTAGCCCTGTTTTATGGAATAACGCATTAGACAAAGCTGTGGTATCCGAAAAACCACAGAAGATTTTAGGATTGTTCTTCACTATTGAGTAATCAAGGTATTGCAATATCTGGTTTACATTATGGCCACCGATCACAGTGAAAATCGCCTTCACATTTTTATCCAAAAAAGCGTCATGTAAATCTTGAACTCTTTCTTCAATAGACGATGATGCAAACTCATCTATCACCTCACAGTGTTTCGAAAAAGATAAGGTTAGACCCAATTCTGTAAATCTTTTATTCGCCAATGCTCTGTTTTCTTGACTGATGATGGCTAGACTGCGTGAAGGAGCCACTACTCTTACTTCGTCACCTGCTTTTAGCTTTTGGGGAATGAGCATTTTCTATTCCTTTATTAAATTCTCTCACTAATAACCCTTACCTATTCAAACTCATATAATCATTATGCTTTCATTCAAAAGCAAGCTCATAATAGTTATCAAATTCTTCTTCATGGGTTTTCACAAAACCATGGGCCATATAGAAGTTATTGGATCGACTACCCTTCAAAGCGCCAAGGCGAATTGCTTTCTTCTCCGAAACACCCATATCAATAATAGAAAGCAGAATTTCTGACCCCACTCTTTTGCCTTGGTAAGACGGATGTACGTATAGGTGATCGAGGAATAAATGATCTTTATGATTTTCTATCACATAAAAAGCCACCAGCTTCTCGCCATCTATCACTTTATGGGTGTTGCTAGATTGAAAGGACGATAAGAATCTCTCCCTTGCTCTTTTCGGGTCAAAGCGTCCTATCGACTCCAAACTTTCACGCATAGCCAAGACCCTAAGCTCAGCTAACGCCAGGCCATCATCGCCTTTTGCAATTTCTACCTTCATATTTTATCGACCTAACGTCAAAATCAACTAAAGTCACTCACCTCGGACAACCTAAGGGCCACTAACCGCTTTCTATCAACACTAGCAAAACAGGTGAAAAACATCTCATTAATTAATATAAATTGAAGAAAACAAAGAAAAACAGACATTTTTTCAACTTTTTTCAGCCGTTTTTTAAAACTGCCATTCCCCATACCCTCCCTTTTAAGAAATACAATTTCACAACCTATTCATAAAAAACTAAAATGGGAATAAAATACCTTAAAATTAAAAATTTAGAGAACAAAATGAACTTAGATAACACAGATTTGCAACTACTTGCCTTAATTCAATCCGATGATAGTATTTCTATAGATTCAATGGCACAGCAAGTAGGGCTATCAAAAACTCCCTGCTGGAGACGTGTTCAAAAGCTAGAAAAAGCGGGATTTGTAAAGCGGCGAGTCGCACTATTAGACGCAGATAAGTTAGGTCTTGGGGTATCTGTTTTCATGCAGGTAAAAACCAATAAACACGATGCCAACTGGTCAGCCGAGTTTGTTCGAATCGTTGCCGAGTTTCCCGAGGTAGTCGAGTTTTATCGCATGGCGGGCGACTACGACTACCTACTTCGAGTGTTGGTAAAAGATATTCCAGCGTTCGACCAATTTTATAAACGATTAATCAGTGCCACCTCCCTGACGGATGTTACCTCTAACTTCGCCATGGAGCAGATAAAATGGACGACAGAATTGCCCTTACCTAAAGCAGATAAGAGCTAATCAGACTATTTTATTGGCTGGCATGAAACCAAAAGGAAAACTATTTCATGTCAGTGACAGAATTAAAAGACACTAACAAATCGACAGTAGAGCATGAGTTACTGTCACGTATCCGCCAAGGCGTCATAGGTAAAGACACGCAAATCACGACCCCTTTTGGGAAAAGAACCCTGACTTATGCGGATTATACGGCTTCTGGTCGTAGCCTAGACTTCATAGAAGATGCCATACGTCAGCAAGTATTGCCTTTATATGCCAATACACACACAGAATCTAACGCCACTGGGCAGCAAACCACGGCATTTCGAGAACAAGCTCGGGAGTTCATTCGCAACGCAGTCAATGCCAATCAAGAACACCTTGTCTTATTCTGTGGAAGCGGTGCTACAGCAGCCATCAACACTCTGATTAGCCAACTGGGGTTACGTGAATTAGGTGAAGCTGAAAAAAACGAAGTATGTGTCATCATTGGCCCCTACGAGCACCACTCTAATGAGCTACCTTGGCGTGAGCTTGGGGTAAACATGGTTCGCATTCCTGAAGCCCAATCTGGTGGTGTGTGTTTAGAGTCCTTAGAAAAACAGCTTGTTGCTCACCAAGGCAAGCGCCTTATCGGTAGCTTCAGTGCCGCTTCCAATGTGACGGGCATTCTTTGTGATCAAAATGCCATTACTCAACTATTGCATCAGTATGGCGCTCTATCCTTCTGGGATTTTGCGGCTGCCGCACCTTATGTTGATATAGACATGGTACCAACAGATAACGCAGCTTTCGCAAAAGATGCCATCTTCTTTTCAACCCATAAATTTATTGGTGGCCCCGGTACACCGGGTATTTTGGTTGTTCGCAAAGATATTATTGTTAATCAGAAACCCAGCCATATTGGTGGTGGCACCGTGTCTTTTGTGACTCCCGATGACCATACCTTTTTACCCATAGGTGAACGACGAGAAGAAGGCGGTACCCCCAGCATTGTAGACTCTATTCGCGCAGGCTTGGTCTTCCAACTAAAGCAAAGTGTTGGGGCAAAATTCATTGAGGAAAGAGAACACAAGTTAGTTAATATCATTGAAAAACGTTGGAGTAATCAACCCAATGTTGAGCGATTGGGAAATGCAGACGCATCACGTTTATCCATCACAGCTTTTCGCATTAAAACAGAATTTGGCTATTTACATCACGGCTTTGTCACCGCACTACTCAATGACTTATTTGGCATCCAAGTAAGAGGTGGTTGCTCTTGCGCTGGGCCATACGGCCATGAATTACTATCCCTAGACTCTGAGAAAACGGCTCGCATTCAATCGTCCTTAAAACAAGGTGAAAAGCTAGTAAAGCCGGGTTGGGTTCGACTCAACTTAAACTACTTTATCGAAGAGAGTGAAGCGCATTTCATTCTAGACGCAATCGACTTCATCGCTGAATATGCGTTAGCAATTTTACCTTATTATGCTTACGATCAATCCACCGATTTATGGCGTTTCCAAGGCAAGTCGATAAAAACCAAAGCGCTAGAGGAGCTGCTGTGGTCTCAAGGTTCAACACCACCACCCGCGGACAACAAAACACTTTACCTGTATAAGGCATTAAAAGTTGTTCAAGACTGTAAGGATGGGAAATATGTACAACAAGAGCAGCCTTTCAACATGCTTTTTAATGACATAAAAGACTTTGTGTTGGTGGGAGATATTCTCTAAACAAAAATTTTATAAAGCTCATTAGATCAACTAAATAACCTAATGAGCTTTATAACTTCAACTCTCTAGCTTTTAACTTTATATCTCTGTATATCTTTAAGCATGCTATCGGCAATCGAAGAAAGCTCTGTTGCAGAAACTGAAATGGCTTCTGCCCCTTGGCTATTTTCTCCGGCATGTTGACCAATTTGCGTTGAGATTTCAGCTATATTAATGATGCTATCCAATTGCTGATCAGCAGAGGCATTAACAACTTGGTTGACATTATCAAGCTCTACCATATTAGCAACGATATCACGTAATACTTGATGAACATTTTCTGCTAATGCAACAGAGTTCGACACTTGATCATTACCAGTTTTAATCAATCCTGACGCTTTAACAGCACTATCTTTTAACTGGTTTATGATTTTTGATATTTCTTCTGTCGAATCTTGAGTACGTTTTGCAAGGGTTCTCACTTCATCGGCCACTACTGCAAAACCACGGCCTTGCTCACCGGCCCTAGCCGCTTCGATAGCCGCATTTAGTGCTAATAAATTAGTTTGATCTGCAACTGAGTGGATAACATCTACCATGCCGACAATATCGCTTACACTTTGATTCAAGTTATCCACTTCATTATTCGCTTCTGAAATATCCCTTGCCGTTTGCTTGATTCCTTTGACGGTTTCATCAACAGCCGCTTCCCCGTTCTCTGCACTAGTTTTTGATTCCAGTGCGTAACGCGCTGATGTTTTAAGCTCATCTGACGCCTGTTTTATGCCAGTAGAGACAGCATCAATCAATGAGACAGAGCGTTCGATATTTTCTTGCTGCTGAGATAAATTTGTTTGGCTCTGTAGTGTAATCGTAGCAGTAGATTTACTCTCATCTGCAATCGTTGTCGAATAGTGTTGGAAACTTGCAAAGTCATTTCGCAACCTATCAAACGTTTTATTCAACAACTCTGCGACCCTACCTAAGTCATCATTACTTACTATCGAAATAGTATTCGAAATATCATGTTGATCTTCCACTTTAGACATCACTTTCTTAATCAAGCGAGCTTGTTCTTGGCTTTTTTGTAAAACCCTGTAGAGAACATAAGCGAACAACAGCAACATGAGGAATAAGACCACTGTAATAGCCATGGTTACGATGCTAGTACGAATTTCCGATTCAGCATTGACAGTAATTTTTTCCAGTAACGTATCTTCTACATTCTTTAAAAGATTAATACGCTCAGTCGCAGCCTTGAACCACTCTGATGCACTCTGCTCCATTGCAGAGCCCAAATTTGATAAAACATAGTCACGGAAGCTTTCTACTTTGCTGTTTTCTGGGCTCTTTTCAAAAGCTTCTAGCTCACTTGCAAAGTCATATGCGGCTAAATCTTGGGCTTCACTGAAATAGGTTCTTTGTTTAATTAGCAGTTCAGAGAATCGTCCATATAAAGCGTCACTCATTTCGCCTTTTGCAAAGACATTACTTAATACCGCTCTTTCAATACCAGACTGTTCTTTCGTATAAGCTAGGTTATATAAAGTTGTTAAATCGCGTAATGCCTCTATATCGCCGGCATCATGAGCTAAAACACTATTAAAATGCAGTAAGTAATAATTACCCTTTGTGTAATAGGAAAGCGCTTCTCCTAAGGGCATAGATAGACTATCGACGCGGGAGCGAACAGCGCTTAATGAGGACAAATGTTTATTGAACGCCGCTATTTCTTCAACTGTCGCAGGGGGAAAATCATGGGTCGAAGCGAAACTCTGTAGATCCGCATTTTTCGTATCGACTAAGGCGCGCTGTTTCTTAATTTCAGCGCCAAACTGCTGCCCTTTAGATCCAAGGAAGCCAGCGGTCATACCACGTTCTTTTTGCATTTCATGAAGCAAAGCACTCGTTAAAGCAACAACTCTGGCATTATCATGAGTATGCATGGATTTATTATAATCACGAGCTGAATTGACTAAAGAAAGAGTCATTAGTATTAACAAAATTAGAGTTGGTAACAAAGAGATCTTAGAGAGGTTCTTCGACAAATACTTTTGCATAAATACAACCTTTTATTTTGATACAACATTAAAATAAAACTTTATACGATTTTATTTAGTAAATATGTATGGTTTTTGTTTACAGACCTTTTGTACTTCCCATTAAATATAATTTGTATAAAAAGTCCTTTTTTATACAAAAAAGCAAAGATTGAGCCAATGAAAGGTGTTTCTATCTAAAATCTTAATATTAGTTTAAATTTAGCCTTACCTTGGTACTATTTTCGTAGTTCATCATAGGCTAATAACAATGAATACTAGATGATATGAGGAAAAGTAAGGGTGAAAAGGATCAACGTATTTCCAAAGGCTTCTATAAGCACAATATTTATTCGAAAAAATGCCCTAACTCTAATTATTACTCTATTAATTAGCGCTTGTGCCTCGAAAACCACCCTTGAAAAATATCAAGCCAAAGCTGATGAAGGCAACGTAAAAGAGCAGCTAATTCTTGCAGATAGTTACTTTTATGGCACTAAAGACCTAGCTCGAAACAAAGAAAAAGCCATTGAGTATTACCGACTAGCAGCAGATAACGGCAGTGATTCCGCCGCCTTTAATCTGGGGATCATTTATCAAAAAGATAAGCTTTATAGTGAGTCGGTGTATTACTATGAAATCGCAGCAGAGGCTGGAAACCCGAAAGCACAAGATAATCTAGGCATCCTTTACCACCATGGTATAGGCATTGAACAAAACTGGGATAAAGCGGAACAACTCTACCTAAGTGCTTTGGAAAATGGCAGCCAATATAGTCAACGTAATTTGGCCATACTATACAAAGACAGTGGACAAGCGCTCAAAGCCATAGAAGCGTTTAAAACTTTGGCTTTCAGTGAAACTTCAGACAATATTCCTTATAAGTTTAAAAGTGGTGTTGCCCAGACGCTTATGGACTTATATCTAGATCAAAGCGACCTTAACAAGGCTTATATATGGGGCTCAACCGCCATTCTTTCTGGCTTATTTGATAGCAAAATAAAAGATGCTAATGCCATTAAAGAGCGCTATGAAGGCTTGCAAGCACAACTTACAAAAACCGAAAGAAAGAGCTTAATAAAAGACATTCTTGTTACCCACTACAACAGCTTTCAGCAATTCGAAAAAACCATAGAAAGATATGAAGAATTCCTTATCAGCGATGGATTAATAAAACCACCTACTGATAAACTGATAAATCTGACTGGCTATAAAATCCATTATAAAAAGGACATTTATCAAGGCATTAACCAATTCAAAGGCAAAGATGATAAAAAGTCTCGTATCAACTTCGCCCTATACAATTTAAAAATGTCCGCCTATGAGGTTTCATTAGGAGCCATTAGCCCCCACTTCCATTCTGCAAAGTCTTATATTGAAGAGAGCTTAGAGATTTTGGACGATTACACAGATAAAAATTTAGCATTTCTAAAGCAAACTACCACTTTAAAACTCGCTATTGTTCAAGATGCCGCAGCCTACCAGAAAAGCATGCTTACCAAGTAAGATAAAGTAATGCGGTAAATAAAGGGAAACTACAGCCCTTTGCTAGCCAATAATCCCCTAAAAAGACAAAGGCGCATTATCTTGCACTTCTTTCATAACAAAAAAAGTTCTTAATTGTCTAACTGAGGGTAAATCAAGCAGCTGGCTACTATGCAGTTTATTAAAGCCTGCCATGTCCTTTACTCTAACTTTTAGAAAATAATCGAAATCACCAGCCACTAAATAGCAATCCAATATGAAGGAAAATTTCTTAATCGCACTTTCAAATGAAGCAAAGCTTTCTTGAGTTGATCTATCTAGTACCACCCCGACTAATACTAATGTACTGCGATCAACCTTCTCGGGAGCAATGATTGCCCTTGTTTCACTGATATACCCATCTTTAAAAAGCTGAGAAGTACGGCGATGACACGTAGCCGGGCTCACATTTACTTTCTCTGATAAGTCCGCATTCGTTAAGCGGCCATCCTTTTGAAGTAGTTGGAGAATTTTTTTATCAACTTTATTCATAAGCATATCTTCCAAACATTATGAGTCTTATGAAAGTATCATATAGATATGCATAAAACTATGAAATAAAACAAGCAAAAAGAGCCTATGATCCAGCCTAGTAAAGAAAGCCTCTGTTCAACACTATCATGTAGAGTTGAACAGAGGCCCACACTAAATTTTTTATCTAGTTAGTGAAGATGTCCTAACTTTTCAATATAAACATTAGGTACCTACACCATTAACCATTGCGGTATGTGTAGCTATATCCATTTAATGCTGGTGCACCACCTAAATGTACATAAAGCACTTTTGAGCCTTCTGGAATATCACCTTTACGAATGAGATCAATCATGCCTTGCATAGACTTACCCTCATACACAGGGTCAGTCATCATAGCTTCAGTTTGTGCCGCTAAACGAATTGCCTCATTGGTTTCTTCACTAGGCACACCATAAGCAGGATATGCATAATCTGGGTTAATGACGATTTCATCGTCAGTCACTTTCCTACCTAGCTCAACAAGGTCTGCCGCATTATCAACAATTTGACAAACTTGAGCTCTTGTTTGCTCAACGGTACCTGATGCATCAATACCAATTACTCGATCAGCTCGGCCTTGGTCAGCAAACCCGACGATCATACCTGCTTGCGTTGACCCAGTTACAACACACACAACTATGTAGTCGAACATGAAGCCCAACTCTTCTTCTTGCTTTTTAACCTCTTCAGCAAAAGCAACATAACCTATCGCACCGAACTTATTGACCGAACCACCAGCAGGAATACCATAAGGCTTGCCGCCTTCTGCTTTCACATCTTCAATTGCTGCTTCATAAGAAGTACGAATACCGATGTCGAAGCCATCATCTACGATACGGCTATCCGCACCCATTAAACGAGTCATCAGGATATTGCCAACACGGTCATAAACGGCATCTTCATGGGGCACCCAACTTTCTTGTACTAAACGACATTTCATCCCTACCTTAGCAGCCGCTGCAGCAACCATACGAGTATGGTTAGACTGAACACCACCTATAGAAACCAAAGTATCAGCACCTGAGGCAATAGCATCTGGCAAAATATACTCAAGTTTACGAAGCTTATTTCCTCCCATTGCTAAACCAGAGTTACAGTCTTCACGCTTAGCATAAATTTCTACTTTCCCACCTACAGCAGCAGAAAGGCGAGGTAAATGTTCAATCGCGGTTTCACCAAATGTAAGGGGGTATCGTTCAAATTTTTCTAGATTCATTGTTAGCACCTTTATTGAGTTTGTGTATATCTAGGCTAACTTTTTTAAAAGGAAATGTGCTTTCTTATTTTTAACAAAATAAGAAATTAAAAACCATAATAAATATAATAAATATAAGAAATATCTCAAATAAAACAAAAAAAATGAAATATCCTTACATCAAAAAGCCATCAAATCTTTTAACAATAAGCGTCCCTATGTTCTGGGATATAAATAACTAGAAGTTCGGGATAGATCCCAAGGAGAAAAATAATGAATAAGACGCGAGGAAAAGAACAAAAGCGTTAAGAGAAGGCAATCTAGTCTAGCTAGGGTGGGAGCTGCAATGACTTTTATACAAGTGATACAAAGAGAAGTAAGAGGCTGTGGAAAAAGGACTTAGATTAATGACAGAGACTAAGTAACCCCAAGCTCTTCCAGTGAGAAACGATTAGAGAGTAGTAAGAAGCCGTCTATCTCAATACCTGCATTATTCGACAATTCTTTTACTGACAGTACAGTTCTTGGCGGGTATGGAGGTGAAAAGTACAAAGACATAACTTGATTAACGATAGGTAAGTTGAACATATCAGTAACATATACGTTCAGCTTAACAACATCTAATAATGAACCATTCGTAGCCTCTACAATCGCTTTAAAGTTCTCCAAGGCTTGGATCGTTTGCGCTTCGATTGAAGTATAATTAATTTGCATTGTGTAGGGGTCTATACCCGATTGCCCACTTATAAATACCACACCATCCATTCGTAAGGCCTGAGAGGATGGCCATATGGCCTCAGGCGCTCTATGAGTCGAGATATATGTCTTATTAATCATCAATCTGCCTTTATACTAATTCCGAATTTATATTTCGAATAAAACCTAGAAGAAACAGTTCACTCTTATTAGAGTACATTGATTAAGATGATTATGGGTTTCATATTTCAAGGCATTTAGAAAGGAGCAGTCAAAACCTCAATAGGTTTTGAAAGAAAAACTCCTTTTGCAAAAAAAAATTGGAATTTATTTCCCCTCCTCTCCTCAATAAAGAAATAAAACCTTTAAAAAACAATTTCCTAAGCATTGCTTCTAATCACGTAAAATATTCCACCACAAATAAACAATGTGCCGATTACTAATGGAGCCGTCACCGCTTCGCCCAACAGCAAGCAGGAGAAAATAAGCCCAGTGACAGGCACAGCAAGCATTGTCGTAGATATAAAAGTACTGGATAACTGCTGGCTGGCACCATTAACAGCACAAAAACAAAAGGCGGTTGCAAGGGGGCCTAAGTAGAAGCAAATTTGCCAAAAGCTCATACTACCATCCCCTGTAAATACCCCCTCTACTCTATACGCAATGGGAATTAACATAACCGTTGCCACAAGCATTTGCCATGGAGCAAGTTGATAAGCTGTGGCCTTAGACTTGGCATGTCTTAGGTGCAAAATACACAAGCTCCAACCAAGCGCAGCAATCAGTAAAAAGCCGTTAGCGATCACCACTTCTTTATCTCCCCAATCAAATGAAAAAGGGTTAAAAAGTACAATTACACCAGTCAAACCCAATAATGTACCTAATAATGGCTTCTTCGATAGCGGTTCTCGAAAAAACAAAACAGATAAGGGTAAAACCCATAATGTCGTTGTATAGGCTAAAATAGCAGACCTGCCAGCATCCACCGTTGTCATTGCAAGTGAACCCAATACGGTAAAGGTCATCATTTGAATTAAGCCAATACTACCAATTAAAGCAATATCTCTTTTTTTAGGGATATAAAGAGATTTGGTTGCGATTTGAAAGACAAATAACACAGCTCCTCCTAAAGCAAAACGGACCATGGAAAACCATAAAGGCGTAATATGATCTAGTCCCAACTTCATGACAGGCCAATTCCCACCCCAAATAACAATCGCGATGAATAATGTAATAAGTGCTTTCGACTTAGTTGAAAGGCCATCTCCCCCAAAACGCGACCTTAAATATTCTGACGGCATTAATTTAGACATCGTTCTCTCCTACTCGTTGTTGTAGTGATCAACAAATAGCGTACCTAAATACTCTGAGACAAAGTGTCTTTAATTCATTGCCAAAGAAACAAATACAGAATAAATTATCTTAATTAACATAAAAATAGAGATTTTTTATATGGCCAAGTTGGATAGCAAAGATATATCGATTTTAAATCACCTACAAAAAAACGCCGATATCACAAATGCAGAGCTGGCAAAATTAGTCAACTTATCTCCTACCCCCTGCTTTAATCGCGTAAAAAGACTAGAAGAGATTGGCATCCTAAATGGCAAAGTATCTCTCGTTTGTGCCAAAAGGTTAGGCCTTAATGTCAATGTATTCATTCATATCCGTTTGAAGAAACAAGATGAGGAAGCACTTAAAGTATTTGAATTTGCGATTTCTGAGTGCTCAGAAGTGATGGAATGTTACCTAATGACAGGGGATGAAGATTACTTATTAAGGGTTTTGGTCGCTGATATTCATGAGCTAGAAAAACTCATACTTACACGTTTGACTAAAATCCCAGGGGTAGAAAATATCCGCTCAAGTTTTGCTCTTAAACAAGTTCGTTATAAAACGGCACTTCCTTTGCCATCAAGAGGTTTAGAGGTAAAATAAAATACGACTAAAAGAAGACAAAGTTAATTTTTTAGTAGGGAGCTCTACAGCTACTACCTTATATTCTCCATGCGTTAAAAGCATGAAAGAAATAACCAGATTATCCCTATTATTTTATTCAGATAAGGTATAATTTTGCGTCCTAGAGGAGCCCTCTGCCTCCTCTAATTTTCTTTTAGGACACTTTAATGGAAAATACGCACAGCAACACGGACGCTTCAGGCATATCTGCCAAAGAATTTACTATCTTAGTCGCATTACTTATGTCTTTAGTAGCAGTATCTATTGACGCCTTGTTACCAGCTTTAGGTATTATCGGTAGCGACTTAAATGCCACTTCAGCCAATCAGCCTCAGCTCCTTATTAGCATGCTGTTTCTTGGTATGGCACTTGGGCAACTCATATCTGGGCCTTTATCTGACGCCATGGGTCGTCGCCCCATTCTATTTATCGGCTTTAGTTTATACCTTGTAGGTACCGTGATTTGCTATCAGGCAAATACATTGGAAGGGTTAATGTTAGGTCGCTTTATTCAAGGGTTAGGTGTGGCAGGTCCTTACATTTCGGCTATATCACTGGTAAGAGACCTTTACCATGGTGCCAAAATGGCACGTATTATGTCGTTAGTTATGATGATTTTTGTCTTGGTTCCAGCTTTAGCGCCAAGCATTGGTCAGGCTATTTTATTTCTTGCTGATTGGCATGGAATTTTTGAGTTTTACTTGGTTTACGCAATTATTCTGGCTGGCTGGGTATTTTTCCGTTTAAAAGAAACCTTGCCCGTATCAAACCGCATTCCCTTTTCAAAGAAAGGCTTTTTGGATGGTTTCAAAGAGGTGCTTACAAATCGAATAACGGCCAGCTACACCATTGCTATGGGATTATTTTTTGGTAGTTTCATTGGCTACATCAACTCCGCCCAGCAAGTCTTTCAAGTACAGTTTAATACTGGAAATATGTTTTCTCTGTACTTTGGTTTACTGGCTTTAGTTTTAGGTTCTGCTTCCTTGCTCAATTCCCGAATCGTTGAGAAACATGGGGCAAAAGCCATTGCTTTTAAAGCCATGTGCGTCATCGCCTTGTCTTCATTAGCTTTCTTGCTATTGCATGCCTTCATGGAAATTAACTTAGTACTATTTTTACTTTACGCTGCTACGCTCTTCTTCTGTTCAGGCTTAGTCTTTGGCAATGTTAACTCTCTGGCTATGGAGCCAATGGGGCATGTGGCTGGAATTGCTTCCGCCATTATAGGGTCTGTTTCTTCGGTGATGTCCATGTGTATTGGCACGGTAGTGGGACTCATGTACAACAATACATTGATCCCTCTTTCGGCAGGTTTCTTTGTGATGGGTGGGATGGCATTAGCCATTATGTACTGGGCAGAAAAAGGCAATATGAAGCCTGCCCATTAAGAATAACTCTAGTGAGTAACCCTTAATAACAGGGTTACTCATTACAAGATTTTCGAATCGCTTCCGATACAATTCGGCTAGTAAACTTTCCTGCTGGGCCTGTCACAGTCCATTCACCATTGCTCTTTTTACTTCCCCAGAATGGCGCACCTTTGCACTCACCTGATACTTTTTCACTACTCATCTGCTTTAAAGTATATGCATGAGCACTGGTTGATAGAGACAGTGTAAGACTGCATATCAGAACACTCATTAGATGATTCAACTTCATAATATCGCCCTCTCAATTTTTCTTTTTATGGTTTCATAATAGAGGCTTAAAGTGATACATACAAACAGAGCGCAGAAGATTAGATCGTCTCAGAGCAATAACAATCTATTTAGTCGTTTTATTTCATCCCTTTGCCAACAGTAGCTCTAACAGGAATGCCATCAGGGTTAACGTTTTCAAGACAATAGACATTAATCCCATAGTTATCTGGCGTCACTCGTTTTCTGTGGAA
The DNA here is from genome assembly GCF_025716875.1 of Marinomonas sargassi. Taxonomy (GTDB): domain Bacteria; phylum Pseudomonadota; class Gammaproteobacteria; order Pseudomonadales; family Marinomonadaceae; genus Marinomonas; species Marinomonas sargassi. The sequence goes on from NZ_JAOVZB010000002.1 coordinate 371,835, forward strand.
AGGGTAAATACCACATTGCTTGCAAAAATAATGATGTGCTGTCTTAGTATGAAACTGGTATTCAGATAAAAAGCTTTCCCCCTTAATCAAAGTGAAGTGACTTTCATGTACTTTCACCATAAGGGCATTTTTACGAATACAAATCGAGCAGTCACAAGTTGTTAACTCAGGGAAATCTGTGATGATTTTGAATTGAACCTCGCCACAATGGCAGCTTCCAAAGTATTCCTTTTCAATCATGCGACACCTTTCTCCTGAACTAATATATGGTATAGAAAAGTAACTCTAAACTATGGCTTATTCAGAGCGTTAAATAGAGTTGCCTTGGAATACTATTACCTACTCATTACTAATTGTTCAAGGATATTTACCATGTCAGAAAAAACAAAAATGTTAGCGGGTGAGCTTTATGACCCCTATGACGATGAATTAACAGAGCTAAGGCGAAAAGCCCGTATTTCCACTGAGCGTTTCAATAGCATCTCCGCTATGGATAAAGAAGAAAGGGCAAATCTATTAAAGTCCTTGTTTGACAGTACAGGGAACAACATACACATTGAGCCTTCTTTCCAATGCGATTATGGTTCGAATATTCATGTGGGGGAAAATTTCTACGCCAACTTTAACTGCGTTATTTTGGATGCGGCTGAGGTTCGGTTTGGTGATAACTGTATGATTGCGCCACAAGTGGGAATCTACACAGCGACACACCCTTTAAACCCAGTAGAAAGAAATACTGGGCTAGAGTACGCCAAGCCAATTACTATAGGAGATAACGTCTGGATAGGTGGTCATGCCACTATTAATCCTGGTGTTTCCTTAGGAGACAACGTCGTCGTAGCATCCGGGGCTGTGGTCACCAAGAGCTTTGGCAGTCATCTGGTGATTGCTGGCAACCCTGCCAAGGTTATAAAGGAGATCTCACTATAAAAATAAACGCCAGCGAGCAAAACTCCACTTGTCCGTTCAAGTCTATATATTCTGACCAACACGCCACAGCACACCAGAAGGATCAATGATGACAAAATCTAACATACCCCATGGTTGCTCAACGGGCTCTGTCATTTTGACCTGATATTTAGATGCGATGCCAGCATTTTTTAGTTGCGTATGACAAGCGTGAGCATCTTCCACTAAAAGGTGCATCATGAAGTTATTTGCATGCTCCTCTTCATAGAAATCCTGTAAAAGAAAACTCGAATCACCTGATTTGAAGTAAGCTATGCCATTATTGTCTGAAGCCATTTCAAAACCAAAATCCACATAAAACTGCTTCGACAATTCATAGTCTTTAGCAGGTACAAATGCCTTAATTTCAATACTCTTCATTTTCCTTTCCTCTAAATGCTCTACCCATAACAGTTAAATTGATAACAGGAACACTGAACTATCGAGCAAGCATCATATATGATCAAAAAAACATCAAAGATCCATCAATAAAGTTGAAGTTCTTCATAGACAGAGTGCTAGAATATGCGCCAAATTATGGGGTTCGATAATAGTATCAATGTCTCTATCAGGTCTAGCTTCAAGTAAAGCGAGTATCTAAAACTGTCATAGAAAATTCATTTCTCGACTATCCTATATATTCTTACAATGCCCACAACCCAATAACACGATGGCAGTGAAACGTCCTGCCAAATAATCGCTTGCCACTCAATTCGGTTTGGCTAAATAAAAAGGACCATCAATGAACGCTTGGTATTTAATTTGTTTTTTATCCGCCATTGCGATTTTTATCGCTTTTGCGAACCAATTTATCGTCAAGATGCAAACCACCATAGCGATCACCACGGGCTCTGTGATTATCTCTTTATTACTGACATTAGCAGTAATGGTATTAGGTGATGAAACGGCACTCTTCATTACCGAAATCGTCTCCGAAATAGACTTTAATCAGCTATTACTTAAAGGAATGCTAGGCTTTTTACTCTTTGCTGGTGCTTTAGAAATCGACCTTGCGGCATTAAAAAAACAACGCTGGGAAATCACGGTTCTCGTACTCTTCTCTACCCTGCTCTCCACTTTTATAGTGGGCTATTTGAGCTTTTATATTTTCCACTTTTTGGGCTTCCCTCTGCCGTTTATTTTTTGTTTGTTATTTGGCGCACTCATCAGCCCAACCGACCCGATTGCAGTATTGGCAATTATCAAGCAAATGAGTGCTCCAAAAGGTATTTCCATTCAGGTTGAAGGCGAGTCTTTATTTAATGACGGTGTTGGCTTGGTGATTTTTACCACCATATTCACAGTCGCTTTTTACGGTATCGACCCTAACTTCCACGATGTATCAGAAATGTTCTTAAAAGATGCCGTAGGCGGTATCGCCTTTGGTCTAGCCATTGCGGTCTTGGGACACTTCACCATGATCAACTGTAAAGACGCTAACATCCGTCTACTGATTACCTTAACCATACCTACAGCGGGTTTTGCTCTAGCCAATATCTGGGAAATATCGGGTGCGCTAGCTATGGTAACCAGTGGTATTTTCCTAGGGAACATCACCCGAGACAAAACAGCGAAAAGGCGTGGACCTGATAGCAACCGCTACATTAAAGACTTTTGGCACGCCACAGACAGTTTCTTAAACGCTCTGCTGTTCCTCATTATCGGTATGCTACTTGTCACCATGCCACTCAGTTGGACGGCAATAGGCTTTGGTTTGATGATGATACCTGTGGTGCTGTTTGCGCGTTTCATCAGTATTGGCAGCCCTTTCATTCTATTTAAACGTTTTCGAAGCTACGACAAACACACAGTGAAGATTCTAACTTGGGGTGGATTAAGAGGGGGTCTATCACTCGCTATGGCCGCTTCCATTCCTGCGAATAAGGTAAACATTGATGGCCACGATTTACACGATATGATGGTTATCATTACCTATGTAGTGGTCATTTTCTCCATCATAGTACAAGGCTTAACCATATCGCCATTGATTCAAAGCAGCATCAAAGCAGCAGAAGAAAAAGCCAAGTTTAGCTCTAAAGAAGACTAAGAAAAAACCAATGAGGCATGCCACTTCGAGCATTACGGCATGTCTCACTTTCATAACATTTTTCGTAATTTAGAGATCAAGTATCACCATTTCCCTGTATTTTCCATACTTAACCATGGCTCTTCTGGCTCTAAATAACCCTCTTGAAGGAGCTCAATAGAAATACCATCAGGTGATTTTACAAAAGCCATATGACCATCACGTGGCGGGCGATTTATCACCACACCGGCATCCATCAAACGTTGGCAGGTTTCGTAAATATTTTCGACACGGTAAGCAAGGTGTCCGAAGTTTCGACCTCCGTCATAGGCTTCTTCAGCATCCCAGTTATAGGTTAATTCCAACTCCGCATCTGGTTGATTCGGTGGAGCAAGAAAAACTAATGTAAAGCGACCTTTCTCACTGCCTTTACGTCTTGTCTCGACTAATCCGAGTAAATCACAGTAAAACTTTTTGCTCTCTTCTATATCGCTCACGCGTATCATTGTGTGTAAATATTTCACTTTAATCACCCTTACGTAATAGCTTTTGCCTAAATTCTAAATAGGATCGCCTGAAAGCAGCTCTATGATAAAACCTGAGTTTACCACTTATTCCTGAGCACGATAAAAACACCCGAAACGACCAAGAAAATAGAAATAAACTCCATTGTCTCAGGCAGTCGCCAATCCGCTATAAAACCATAGGTTAAGCTAGACAAGGTCTCGAATACCAACAACTGACCACATAAGCCAATTGGCAGGTTTCGTGATGCACGATTCCATAAAACTGCTGCCCACCAAGATACAATCACACCTAAAAAGAGACTAATGCCAAGCAGCGACCACAAACTTGAGCTGGGTTTAGAAAAAAGTACGGAGAACCAATCCGTAAAGATCATAATAAAAGGCAAACTGATAAGGCATTGCAACAAACAACCTATGCCGATTGCTAACGCCCATGTGTTAGAGGTAATTTCTGAGTTATGTTTTAAAAAACGAGCATTACCAACACCAAAATAGGTCCACATAACCAGCGCGCCAAAGGCTAATAGACTCCCTACAAGGTAGTTTTCAGCGAGGTGAGTGCCAGTTTTATGCTGAACGCTTAATGCCAACATCCCCGAAAGAATCAACAAAATAGGTAATAACAGCCGCCTAAAAGGAATGTTTCTTTCGAGGAAATTACCCGTTATCAGCAATGACACAGGCAAGATTCCTATGATTAAACTGGTAGTAACAATACCCCCGAAGTGAATGCTACTAGCCAGCAATAAGTAGTAACCAAAGTTACCCACGAAGCCAAATAAAAAGGCAAATAACCACTGTTTGTTGGTCAGCCCCTGCCAATGCTTACGTGCAAAAAACATAATAAGAAGGGACAAAATACCGTAGGAAAAATAGCGCCCCAACGCGATAACCGTGGGGTTCGTATCTTCAAGAATATGAGGAATTAGAAAAGCCGTTCCCCAAATACAATTAACAAAAATTCCCAGTCCAATATAAAACATCATCCCTGTATTTACCTTCTCTTGTTGAGTACATTATTAGCCGATAATTATCACTTAAACTTCCCTTTATGAAGAATGAAATATCCGCGATCCAAAGTGAGATTTATTGCTCCTTTGTAGAAAAAAAGAGCCCTATTTCATCACAAAAGCCATTCTATAAATATCTAAAAAAAGCATTTTTGAAAAAATTTAAATTATATTTTTTCTTTTAAAAAACAGAGAGTTTCTACTACTTAGAGATAGTTTTACCGCATCTTTTGAAAACTTCCTTGCTTGTAAACTGAATTTAAGTCTTTTATGCTTGCCTCAATTATTCCGTCGGGGTGCTTAATTTAATTAGGCTGAGAGATGTACTTCATCAACCCGGTGAACCTGATCCGATTAGTATCGGCGTAGGGAACGGATACGATGTCATGCAGCCTATTTTTTGCATTCTTTCGTGCATTCTTTTCCTATGTCGCTTGGTAAAACTTGGTGATATAGATGTCTGTTCTATTTGAAAAAACTTCTTCCAAAGCAACACCGATCGCACTAACCATTGCGGGTTCAGACAGTGGTGGTGGGGCTGGTATTCAGGCAGATTTAAAAGCCTTTTCCGCTAATGGTGTTTATGGCGCCAGTGTCATCACCGCTGTGACGGCACAAAATACCCAAGCCGTTACCGCTGTCCACGCGATTCCCATTGATGTTGTTTCTGCTCAAATATCCGCTGTACTCAGCGACCTAAATGTCCAAGCCATTAAAATTGGTATGCTCTTCTCCAGTGAGTTAGTCGAAGCTGTTGTCCAAGCCCTAAAAGACTTCCAAGGCTTAGTGGTATTAGACCCTGTGATGATAGCGAAATCTGGCGATGCGCTTTTGCAAGAAGAAGCGGTCAATGCCTTAAAAACAAAACTCATTCCCCATGTGGATCTACTCACCCCTAATTACCCAGAAGCGCAAGTTTTATTAGGGCGCTCCCCAAATGAGAGCTTTGACGAAAAACAGTTAGCCACATACGCCACAGAACTTCTTAAACTCGGCTCCAAACAAGTTTTATTAAAAGGCGGCCATGGTGAAAGTGAAACATGTACGGACGTATTAGTCGGCCATGATGAAGCACCGCTAGTACTCCAAGCACAACGTATCAATACCAAAAATACCCATGGAACAGGCTGCACTTATTCTTCCAGTATTGCCGCATGGTTAGCGAAAGGTGAGAGCATGGCGAAAGCAGTGGAAGAGTCCCACCGTTACTTACATCGTGCGATTGAAAACTCCGATCAGCTTGATATTGGACACGGCCATGGTCCTGTACACCATTTCCATAATCTTTGGGCACAAAAATGAGTACGGCTTCTGCGTTAAATATCCAACCGTTAGCGGACAAAGTGACTATCCTTGGCGGCGGCGTAGCAGGACTTTGTGTCGCTACAGAGCTAGTAGAGCGAGACATCATTCCTACCATTGTTGATCGCCAAACAGAGCTCGGCCCTCAAGCTTGTTCTTGGTGGGCAGGCGGTATGCTAGCACCTTTTTGTGAAGCGGAAAGCGCAGAAGAAGATGTCGTTACCTATGGAAAAACAGCCGCCCAATGGTGGCAAGAGCATACTGGTTTAGTTCAGCAAAAAGGCTCTTTGGTATTAGCACTGAATCGTGACCAAGCTGATTTACAACGTTTCGCTAAACGTACTGAAGCTTATGAAATGCTAGACGAAGGCGCTATTGCTGACTTAGAGCCAGACTTAGAAAAGCGCTTTCGACGAGGCCTGTATTACCAAGCAGAAGCGCATTTGGCACCGCGTGATGCTTTGCGCGCGCTAAAGGAAAAGCTCATCAAAAAAGGCGTGCAATTTATACATAAAACAGCTGAGCCCGAAACTCTAGCAAAGGATGGTCTTGTCGTTGATTGTCGTGGCATCAAGGCCAAGCCAGACTTAGAGGGTCTACGCGGGGTAAAGGGTGAAATGCTGATTTTACGCTGCCCAGATGTGCAATTAGAGCGCCCTATTCGTCTACTTCATCCAAGGATTCCGCTTTATATTGTGCCCCGTGGCGATGGTATTTACATGCTGGGGGCCACCATGGTGGAAAGCAGTGCTAAACAACATGCCACGGTTCGCTCAGTTATGGAATTACTGAGCTCAGCATACGCCTTAAACCCTGCTTTTGGGGAAGCTGAAATTCTAGAGATAGGCGTCGATAGTCGCCCTGCATTTCACGATAACTTACCAAAAATTCGTCACCAAGGTCAGATTATTCAAGCCAATGGTCTCTATCGACACGGTTTTTTATTGGCACCTTCACTGGCAAAGATGGTGGCAGATTACATTCATTTAGGTACCGAACCTCAATGGTTCGAGGCCATATAGAAGCATTGATTTTTATGAAAAACATACAAGTAAACAGCGAAAACATTAGCTGCCAAGCCGAGAATCTGGCTGATTTATTAACTGAGCTAAATTATGGCGATGCTATTGTCGCCACCGCTCTGAACGGTGACTTTGTGGCACAAGGTCTTCGTGCAAGCACGCCATTAAAAGATGGCGACCGCATTGAAATACTCGCCCCAATGCAAGGAGGCTAACCATGAAAGATTTTTACGGCACTAAACTAGAAACACCTTTTATGTTGGGAACAGCTCAATACCCTTCTCCCGCGATTCTATCCAATGCCTTTAAGCGCAGTGGCGCCAGCGTGGCAACCGTATCCTTACGCCGCGAAGCTAGTGACGCCAAAGCAGGGCAAGATTTTTGGCAGCTGATTAAAGAGCTAAATGTACATATATTGCCGAATACTGCTGGCTGTCACACAGTAAAAGAAGCGGTTACCACAGCCCATATGGCACGAGAAATCTTCGGCACACCTTGGATTAAGCTAGAAGTCATAGGTGAAGAAGATACCTTACAACCTGATGTATTCGGCCTAGTAGAAGCGGCTCGTATTCTCTCGGAGGAGGGTTTTCAGGTATTCCCTTACACCACAGAAGACTTAGTCGTAGCCGATAAACTGGTCGATGCTGGCTGCCGTGTTCTCATGCCTTGGGGCGCGCCTATTGGCTCTGGCATGGGGCTCAACAATGTCTTTGGCCTGCGAGCTTTGCGCTCTCACTTCCCAGATATTCCTTTGGTAGTTGATGCTGGCTTAGGCTTACCGAGCCAAGCGGCACAAGCGATGGAACTGGGAATGGATGCAATCCTGCTCAACACCGCCGTATCTAAAGCCGGCGACCCAGCCAAAATGGCAGAAGCGTTTGCCTTGGCTATTCGCTCAGGGCAACTAGCAGAACAAGCTGACCCTATGCAGCCCCGTGATATGGCTTCCCCTTCCACCCCTTTACTCGGCAAAGCCTTTTTGGATTAAACACATGAAACTCAGTCGTTTTTACCCAGTTTTTGACAGTAGCCAATGGATAGCTCGCCTAGTGCCTTTGGGAATCAAGCTTGTTCAGTTACGAATCAAAGACAAGCCGCAATCCCACATACGTGCAGAAATTTTGAAGGCTAAGGAAATTTGCGAGAAACACGGCTGTACCCTCGTCATTAATGATTATTGGCGTCTGGCAATCGAGCTCGGTTGCGATTGGATTCACCTAGGCCAAGAAGATTTAGACAGTGCCGATATGGCACAAATCAAAGAGGCTAATATCAAGGTTGGGGTCAGTACCCATGACCTAGAAGAGCTACTAAGAGCCTACCAATTAGAACCTGACTATATAGCGCTCGGCCCAGTGTATCCGACCATTTTGAAAAAGATGAAATGGCATCAACAGGGTTTAGGAAGAGTCACAGAATGGAAAGAAAAGATGGCGGACACCCCATTAGTCGCCATTGGTGGTATGTCGGTAGAAAGGGCTGAAGGTGCTTTTGCTGCAGGTGCCGATATCGTCGCTGCGGTTACCGATATCACCCTAAATAAGAACCCTGAACAGCGCATCATAGAATGGCTAGAAGCCTGCGACATAACTGTAAATAGAGAGTTCGTTCAAGACTTTGCAAATCAAAATGCACAACAGGAAGAGTCAGCGTGAGCCGTTACCAACGCCAAACCTGTTTGTCAGAAGTGGGCGACAGTGGACAACAAGAAATCGCTGCAGCTCATGTACTTGTTGTGGGAGCTGGAGGTCTAGGATGTGCAGTTTTACCTTACCTTGTCTCTGCTGGCGTTGGCCATATCAGCTTAGTTGACGAAGATACCGTGTCTCTTTCGAATCTTCATCGCCAAGTACTGTATCGCGAGACAGACCTAGGCGCGTTAAAAGTAGACTGTGCGAAACAGCATTTAATGACGCTCAATGACGAGTGCCAAATTACAACTCATGCGAGCGCCCTGACAGCCAGCAATGTCGCCACCCTTTGTAGCACAGGCTCAGTCGACCTTGTTTTAGATTGTGCTGACAATTTTGCCGTGAGCTACATCTTATCTGATTATTGTCATACCCACGGGCTGCCTCTCATTTCTGCATCTGCCCTAGGTTTCAATGGCTATGTAGGCGGCTTTTGTGCTGGCAAGCCTTCTTTACGAGCGGTTTTTCCAGAGCTTCCACAGCGTGCTCAAAATTGTTCCTCCGCGGGAATCATGGGGCCAGTTGTCGGTACCATAGGCTGTATTCAAGCACAATTTGCACTTAACTTTTTACTCAAGCTACATCCCTCTCCACTTGGTCAATTGCTGTCCATCGACTTACAAAATCTGCGCCAAAGCAGTTTCCGTTTTGATGAGGCACCAGAGCCACCCTTAACACAGCACTTAGGCTTTTTAGCCATTGAAGACATTACACCAACAGATTGGCTCGTGGATTTAAGAGGCATAAAAACTCAACAAACATCTGAAAATCGTCCAGTTCAACACTTATCACTGGATGATTTTCAACAAGAACAAGCAACACCGAATACTAACCAGCGCGCCGTTATTGTTTGCCGAACTGGGCTCACAGCATGGCGAGCGGCACGAATTTTACAAAGCTATTGGCAAGGCGAAATTGGCTTAATTGCATTGGGTGACGACCCTTTGTGAGTAACCGACTCGCAATTCAATGGAAGATAACCTTCATTAACTAAAAAAAATGGTCTCGATTATGACAAGTGACATACCAGACTACGGCAAAACGTTCGCGCTTATGCGTGAAGGCTGTGTCGAACAATGGCAAGCGTACATCCAACACGATTTTGTAAAAGGTTTAGCTGACGGCTCTCTACCTGAAGAAGCCTTCATACATTACATGGTGCAAGATTATGTATACCTCATTCACTATGCTCGCGCATGGGCACTGGGTGTGGTGAAAGCCGAATCGTCTGAAGAAATGCGTTTATGTGCAGCAACGGTGGATTCCCTCATCAACCAAGAGTTGTCTCTGCACGTGGAAACCTGCGCCGCTCAAGGAATTGACGAATCCTCCCTATTCAACGCCAAAGAAGAATTAGAAACCATAGCATACACACGCTATGTGTTGGATTCTGGCCTACAAGGGGACTTCTTAGATTTGATCTTGGCATTAGCTCCTTGTGCATTTGGCTATGGTGAAGTGGGCATGCGCCTAAAAGGCAGCCTCTACGACGGCCACCCTTACGAAAAATGGATCAAGATCTACGCGGGTGAAGAATTCCAAAATGTCTGTGTCGAAGTGGGTCGTTTAGTGGATTTGGCCATTGCAACTCGTGTGGGTGATAACCCAACTGCCAGCCCTCGCTGGAACAAGATGCAAGAGCGCTTTACCAAGGCAACCGAGTTAGAAGCGAATTTCTGGACCATGGGTTTACGAGCAGGAAAATAAGACTGCTTGCATAACCCTTTATAAAAAATACTAACAAACGTTTAAAGAACAGGAAATAAAATGATAAATGCACAATCAGCCATACTTTGGCTCGGCTTATTTGCCGCACTATTCGCCGTTGCAGGACTTGTATTTGCACGTCGCCAACAGGATGGCATGGAAGATTTTATCGTTGCACGTAATAGCCAAACCAGTAACGCCACTTTTCTTACACTGCTCGCTACAACAATGGGCACGTGGGTCTTGTTTGGCCCAGCGGAAGCCGCTACTTGGGGTGGTATTGGTGCCGTTTTAGGCTACGCTCTAGGCGTATTAATCCCTCGCCTTGTGATGATCCCCCTTGGTACACGTATTCGTCAAATCATGCCAACAGGACACACGCTAACGGAGTTCGTTTACGCCCGTTATGGCCGCAGTGTTTATGTTTTCGTGCTTTTCATCATGCTGTTTTACCTCTTTATTAGCTTAACAGCGGGCCTAACAGGGATTGCTCAAATGGTTGCATTATTAGCACCAGTTCCACTTTGGGTAACAGCCTCTATCGTTATGCTATCAACTCTGCTTTACACCCTATATGGCGGCCTAAAAGTCACCATCTTCACAGACAGATTACAGATGATTGTTATCTTGCCTTTCATTATGTTGATCTTGTTCTTAGGTTGGCAGGCGACTGGCGGTTTCACACCTGCTATCGAAGGGTTGAAAGAAAAAGCACCTCAATTGCTTAACCCATTTGATACCAATAGTTTACAGACGGGTGTGACTTTCTTCCTAGCGGTTTGCTTAACAGGCCTTTTCTACCAAGGTACGTGGCAGCGTATTTTCGCAGCTAAAGACGACAAAGTGATTCGCAATGGCTTTATTTTGAGTGGCGTTGTTAGCTTCCCTATCATCCTCGCACTGGGTCTATTTGGTTTAGCTTTCGTTGGTTTGTCTTTACCGGGTTCAGGATCAACAGCTTTATTTAGTGTGATGCTAGGTGATGCACCTTACTGGTTATTAATCGGCATGATCTTCTTTGGTTTGGCTCTGATTATGAGTAGTGCTGATTCCACTATTAGTGGCTTCCACAGTTTATTCATCATCGACCTAAACCGCATTATGCCAAACCTAGCTGAGAATAAACTGGCGAAAACCTCTCGTTGGTTAATCATAGTGATCTCTGTATTGGCACTATTGGTTGCTTCAAAAGGCTACAGTATTTTGTACCTTTTCTTGCTGGCTGATTTGCTATGTTGTGCGGCGGCCTTCCCAGTATTCTTTGGCTTCTACAACGCTCGCTACCAAAGCTACCAAGCTCTATTAAGTATCATTGGTGGTTTAGTGGCTGGTTTCTTCTACTTCCCTATGCCGTGGGAGCCGATTGCCTTCTTATTTGAATCCTTTGTACTGGCGACACTGGTGCCTGTTGCGATCTCATTAGCTTTACTGGTACTACCAAGTAAAAAAGCGTTCGATTTCTCTAACATTAGCCAAACGGTGAAAAAGCTAAGTAACTAAGCATTAGCTAAACGCTACTATCAGCACAAACCAAAAAGCCCAGCATCTACTGGGCTTTTATTTGTCTTATCCATTATGTCTCTTAACTATTATTTATACGCCTATTAAATAGATTAGGAATAGTTAACCGAACCCTCAGGGTAAGGAATCAGGTCGTTAACACTTTGCGCCACAACTTTTCTAAACCATTGCACCGCAGGATCATTAGTTTTTGACCGCGGCCAGCAGATATAATAATTGGTTTCAGGGAAGGCAACAGGCACCTCTTTCATTACCAAGCCAAATTGCTCACTGAACCTCTGAGATAATAAGCCTGCGGTACTCATCAATAACGAGGTTTTCCCCACCGTTTCTAACGCAGACAAGAAGTAAGGGGTACGAAAAGCAAAGTGCCTCTCTTTCGCACGCTCCCCCAGCAAGGTGTCACTTAGTACTCGCCCTGAGCCGCCCATACTCACTAAAACATGAGAGTAACCCAGATAATCCTCTAATGTGATGGTGTCTTGCTCTGCTAAAGGGTGATGTTTAGACATAATGCAGTGAAACTTTTCCCGCCCTAATAATTCTTTATGAAAGCTATTAGGCACCTGAATGTATTCACTGCATAACACCACATCAAGTGGCTGTTCGATAGACTGTAACAGGCTATTTTCGGTAATTGTGGTGGTTTCAAGTACAGCTAGGGGCGCTTCTCCATAAAAGCGTTTGGCAATCTCAGGCACATAGGCCTGAGCCTGATAATGGGAGGTTTTTAGATGGAAGGTTCGCTCACTCTGGGCTGGTATAAAATTAGGGGAAGACTCCATATGCACCATTTTTTCGATCATATAGCGGATTGGAGTTTCTAACTCTAATGCTCTGGAAGTCGGCAACATTTCTTTTGAAGTACGAATAAACAGCGGATCATCAAAAGCATTGCGAAGCCTTATAAGCAAACGACTCATGGCCGACTGACTAAGTGAAAGACGCTCTGCTGCACGGCCAACATGACGCTCTTCAATAAGGTACAAAAAGCCCGTTAAGGATTTTAGGTCTAGCTGCTGCAAGGCATTCGAAATCATAAGCAATACTCGATTTAAGAATAATAGTTAGAAACATTATGCATTAGATTAAAAGCTAATAAAACGCCATCCTTTAGCTAACAAATTTGATTAAGGGAAGAAGAGTGACTCAAGCAAAGCATGCATTTTTATATGGCTTATTTTTTAGTGCGATTACCGTATTCTTCTGGGGTATGCTGCCTATTGCCTTGAAAGTATCGGGGAATTTCTATGACCCCATTACACTAACTTGGTTTCGCTTCGCGATTGCAGGTGTCATTCTGGGGCTATGGCAATGGCGTCGTGGCAGCTTAAAAGAGTTTAAATTGCTAGAGAAAAAGCACTGGGGACGATTAATTGTTGCCGGCTCTTTTTTAATCATCAATTACACAACTTTCGTGTGGAGCTTAAACTATCTATTACCCGGCTCAGCACAGCTTAGCTTTCAAGTAGCACCGCTCTTTCTGGCACTCGGTGGTATATTTTTCTTAGGTGAGAAAGTACATTGGAAACAGTGGCTGTGCTTTCTAGGTATTGGAATAGGTATGCTCACTTTCTTTCACCCTATTTTTGGGGAAAGCGGCCAAGGTTCTATTTGGCTCGGTGTTCTTATAGTGCAGGTTTCCGCAGCCGCTTGGTCAATATACGCATTACTGCAAAAGTCGCTTTTTAAACATTTATCCCCTTCAAATATCCTATTAGCGATTTATGCCTACGCTGTAATTGTTATGCTGCCTTTTTCATCACCAAGTAAACTGTCATCAGCCTCAGTAGAAGATATATGGATCCTTATATTTTGTAGCCTGAATACATTGATCGCCTACGGTGCTTTTGCTCAAGCTATGCGCTATTGGCAAACCGTACAAGTGAGTGCCGCTGTAGTATTAACACCCGTCACTTCGTTTATTCTTACCGAGCTATGTGTCTACCTAAACTGGTGGCCCAACAGTATATTTTCGTCACATGCTGACAGTTTAAGTTTGCTAGGAATGTTACTCGTAGTAATAAGTGCTATCTATGTACAAATAATGAGTGCTAAAAAGCATTAATCTCAGGTTATAAGTAAGGTGTTATCAAGTTGATTTTTTAACCCTAAACAAATGATTTATTTGCTCGGTCGCACTCAAGCATAATTTCATTTTATAGGTTGAAATAATTTCATCCAAAACTCTGTAAAAGTCACGTAATCACCATGACTAAATACGAATTAAACTCTATTTTTATGGTAGCCTAAGCGAATTCAATAAAGCCTCAAGTTGGAGATAGTTATGAAAAAAATTCCCATGATGATAGTAAACGCCTTATTAGTCATTTTCTGCTTTGCTAACCCTGCATATGCACACGAAATGGCTGACGGTGGTGGCTTTATCTCTGGCCTTAGCCATCCTGTTTTAGGCTTTGACCATCTACTGGCAATGCTAAGTGTTGGTATTCTAAGTGCTCAAATGGGTGGTCGTGCTATTTGGACAGTGCCAGCAACCTTCGTTGCCGTTATGTTTATTGGTGGTGTAATGGGTATGCAAGGCATTTCCTTATTCTCTGTTGAATTAGGCATTGCTGTTTCCGTATTCGCATTGGGCGTGACTATTTGTGTGGACAGAAAACTACCTGCACTTATCGCTATGATGTTCGTTGGCTTCTTTGCCGTATTCCACGGTTACGCACACGGCATCGAAATGCCTTATTTAGCTGAGCCAGCGCTTTACGTCTCTGGTTTCCTTCTAGGCACAATCGCCATTCATATTGCAGGCGTTATTGTCGGTACATTCTTAGGAAAATTAAGCCAAGGCGATCAAAAATTGAAATACCTAGGTGCAGCCATTGGCGGCATTGGCTTCCATTTGATTATGCTGACCTAATTAAATTAGGAGCTCAGTTAAGAAGCCTACAAATATACTTTCAAAACTTTGATGGTTTCTTTTTAAAGCCCTTTAATAGTTTTCTATTAAGGGGCTTTTTTATTAGCTTATCTTCTAATCTCACTACCTTTTCTTTCACTCAGTTTTAATACTGTCATTAATGTTGTTTGCTCACAAAAACTGATAGAGTCAAAGGCACATACATAACCATTTGAAAAAGAGCTCATGAAAAAAATTAAAAATGAAATTGCACTGAGTAAAAAAGCCATTCAAGTTGGGGAAAACTACGCATTAAAACGAGGCTACGCAGGCTTCTCTTCAACCATGTCAGCCAATGAAAAGACAGAAGCTATCTATCGTTTATTAGTATTAGATAAGCTGATTGTTGCATTACCAGAAGACCAAGAAAACCTACAAACTATGAAACACAAACTGGCTCTTTGGATAATGAAGCATCTGCCAAAAGACGATCCACTATTGCAATAAGCTCAAGTATTATTGGTAAACTTTTGGCAACAATAGACTATCAAAAAACCGAAAAGAGGTTTTGTCTAAAACCAATAGAAAACTAACAAAAGTGACCTTTACTCTGTTGTAGAGCATTGCGGAAATGTTCTATCAACAAGGTCAGTTTTGTGTCGGTTAAACGGGTATTTGGGTAAACCGCGTATATACCCAATTTTTTACTGGCAAATTCATCTAGAACACTGACTAGCTTGCCATTATTCAACTCATTAAAGATCAGCGCTCTTGGTAAATAGGCAATGCCAAAGTCCCCCATCACAGCTTGCTTAATACTGTCTAAATTATCTGCTTGAAAGCGCCCGTTCACAGGCAAAGAAAGATCTATACTCTCAACATAAAACTTCCAAGGTTCCGCTTTGCCTAATGGAGATTTGTAGACTAAACAATGGTGCTTCATCAGGTCATCTGGGTATTCTGGCATACCATGGGTATGGAGATATTCAGGCGTTGCGCAAACCACCCATTGAGAATCTACTAAGCGCCGTGCGACTAAAGAGGAGTCACTCAGGTCTGCCGTACGTATCGCCAGATCATAGCCTTCATCCAGAATATTCGGCAGTCGATTGGTCACATTAAGCTCTAATTCAATACCTGGGTATTGCTCACAGAACTCGACTGCTGCCCGATTCAGCACCAAATTGGCGGTCACAACAGGCATAGTAATACGTATTTTCCCTCGCACATCACTACCAAAACCAGAAACCACATCTTTTGCATCCTGCACTGCGGCTTGAGCAATTTTGGCTTTTTTATAAAGGGCTTGCCCTGCTTCGGTGAGGCTTAGTTTTCTAGTGGTTCGGTACAGGAGCTGTACATTCAGAGCTGCCTCTAAACGTGCAATACGCTTACTGACTACCGACATGGTGATGTTGTGTTTTTCGGATACACGAGAGAAGGAAGATTCCTCTACAACATGAACAAACAGTAAGATGTCATCTGCTTTTACCATAGTAATCTCTGTACGATTATGTCAAAAAAGGAAAAAATAAAATCGTTTTTGACTATATATTAAGCGGCGCTGGAATTATAGAGTGGCATTATAAAAATAATGCCTACCTTTCGGAGCAATAAGAGATGAAACAGCACCCAGCCGTTGTAGAATTTTCAAAAATTTTATCCAACCAACATATTGAAACCAACGAACGCCGTACTGAACACTATCGTTCTGGTTGGCGCTCCGGCAAGGGCACTGCGTTGGCTGTACTTTTTCCGCAAACATTGGTGGAATATTGGCAAGTTTTAAAAGTCTGTATTGCCCATGATTGCATCGTCATAATGCAGGCTGCAAAAACAGGCTTAACCGAAGGCTCGACGCCAAGCGGTAACGATTACGACCGTGATGTGGTTGTTATCAACACTCTTTCGATGAATCAGCTACTGATATTAGGCGAAGGCGAGCAAGTCATCAGCTTCCCGGGAACAACCTTACATAAGCTTGAAAAAACATTAAAACCGCTATCACGCTCACCACATTCAGTTATTGGGTCTTCTAGCCTTGGGGCGACTATTGTTGGTGGGGTTGCCAATAACTCTGGCGGTGCTTTAGTGAAACGAGGGCCTGCTTATACCCAGCTATCTTTGTTTGCTCAGGTTAACGAAAAAGGTGAACTGAACCTCGTTAACCATTTAGGTATAGACCTAGGTGAATCCCCAGAAGAGATTCTACAAAACCTAGAAGATGGTAACTTTGATCATTCCTCTTTCAATGCAGACCCAAACAAACAAGCCAGCGCACAAAATTACCAAGAGTTACTACGAAATGTGGATGCTAATACCCCAAGCCGCTACAACGCAGACACCTCACGCTTGTATGAAGCCAGTGGCTGCGCAGGAAAACTTGCAGTTTTTGCTGTAAGGCTCGATAGCTTCCCTGTCGCGAAAAAAGAAAAGTCTTTTTACATTGGTACCAACAGCGCGTCCGCTCTTACTCAGTTACGACGCAGAATCTTATCTGAATTCACCAACCTTCCTGAAGTAGGCGAATACGTTCATCGTGATATTTTTGATGTTGCAACAAAATATGGTAAAGACACCTTTTTAAGCATCAAGCACCTAGGCACGGACAGAATGCCAAAGATGTTCGCCCTAAAGGGTAAAATCGACTCTGTATTGAATAAGTCCGCACTCGCTCCTGACTACCTAACAGACAGAGTGATGCAAGGCGTTGCCAAATTATTCCCTCAACACCTGCCAAAGCGCATGCTGGAATTTAGAGAAAAGTATGAACACTACCTCATATTAAAAATGAGCGATGAAGGAATCGCTGAGGCAGAAAAGTTCTTACCCGAATTCTTTGATGACAAAGACAATGGTGCCTATTTCGAATGTAATGCAGAAGAAGCTTCTAGTGCTTATTTACACCGCTTTGCCGCAGCGGGTGCCGCTATTCGTTATCAATTGCTACACCAAAAAGAGGTTGGCGAAATGATAGCCCTTGATATCGCCTTGCGCCGTAACGAGTTTGACTGGGTAGAACAGCTTCCTGCATCGTTACAAGAAAAGATCGATAAATCCTTATACTACGGACATTTTTTCTGCCATGTATTTCACCAAGATTACGTACTTAAGAAAGGCGTAGATGCCAAAGAAGTAAAGGCAGAAATGCTCAGAATTTTAGATGGTCGCGGTGCGAAATACCCAGCAGAGCACAATGTGGGTCATCTTTATAAAGCTGAAGATGATCTCGTTAAGTTCTACAAAAAGCTCGACCCAACTAATACCTTTAATCCGGGTATCGGCAAAATGGAAAAAACCAAGCGCAATTGCTCTTGTTGCTTATAAGAAAAACAGAGATAACCAATTAAACGATCCCTTGGTTATCTCTTTCTTTAATTATCAATAAAATATTGATTCTGATTAGATATAAAGCCAGTTTATCTACAATAAAATAACAACTATATTGATTTCATTATCTGAGTTCGACACGTTTTTCGAACCAAATTTGAGGATATCAATATGAAATATACAACTAACCATCAAAGCACTCCAACTCAAAACACTCTATCTCAAAGCACTCTAACTCAAAGCCCTGTTACTCAAGGTACAGTTGCTCAAAGTACAACTGCTCAAACCCCATTATTAATGGCGCAAAACCTTGTCTTGCCTTCACGAGAAGAGATGCTCCAGCGTGCACCTTCTGTTCAGCACTTTTGGGATTCAAACCGCAACTTATTGGCTGACGCTTGGCAGGAATGGGAGGCAATTCCAAGTAATCAGCTAAATATTGAAAGCGACCTACTTTTAGACGAAAAATTACGTGCTGCAGTCACTCAAGCATGGCGTGAACCCGCCATTGAGTCTGAGGTAGAAAATTTATGGCAAGAGGTATCAACGGATGTTTATCAGAGCCAGTTCTTTGACCCAGAACAAATCGTCGAGCTACGTAATTACTTAGATAAAGTCGCTGCAAGTGAA
Source organism: Marinomonas sargassi (assembly GCF_025716875.1). Classification (GTDB taxonomy): domain Bacteria; phylum Pseudomonadota; class Gammaproteobacteria; order Pseudomonadales; family Marinomonadaceae; genus Marinomonas; species Marinomonas sargassi. The sequence goes on from NZ_JAOVZB010000002.1 coordinate 390,409, forward strand.
ATCCCCATGCGCCCTCCCTACGGAATTGTATTGAACCGCTATGGTGCCATGCTGGATCCACGTTCAGAGGGGTATCTTGCTGCGCCTAGTTTTCAAAAGCTTTACCGCAAAATTGTGGACGAATATATGCGACCTATCGCACGCCTTTTGTTCCCAGAAATAGTCGGCTACGACACACAAAGCTTTGGCTTTTCTATCCAGTATCAAGCAGGGAAAGACACTTCTCTTCGACTTCATACGGATGCGTCGTCGGTTACCCTAAATATCAATATTAACCTTCCTGATGAAGAGTTCGCCGGCTCAGAAGTAGACTTCTATGACCCGAGCACAGGTAAGGTAAATAGGCTCTCCTTCAAGCCGGGGACAGCAATGATACATAGGGGCAACGTCGCCCATGCAGCGCAACCGATAACCAGCGGTACACGCTCCAACCTTGTACTTTGGCTTTATGGAGATCGTATGCAAATACCCAATGGCAGGAATCAAAATACGAGTATAGATGCAGCTCAACGTTGGACTACTCCTACCAGTAAACAGGATACCTTCGCACCATTTTGAGATATTAAAGGGAGCAACTAGTAAGTTGCTCCCTTTAATATCTGCAAAGTAATTACTCTAGGATTCGACAACAAATCCCCAAGTTTCAGTAGTATCTCTCTCTATAAAATACACCTTAGTAAATTGTTTAATAAATAATCAAGTTAAAGCATTTTCTTTTGAATCTATGTGCTAGACTCCCGCCTATTCAGAACCTACACCAAACCTTCAGTCAGCAAAATCTGCTGCTTATCTAATATTTAAAGAGTAACCAAAATGCAAAACCTTACTACGGATGGACAACAGCTCGTTAATGGCCTTTGTGCTAGATATAACCTGAGCTATGACGCTGTGTTACATATGCTGATAGCAGTCAACAATGGATCTGGCGGTATGGCGCAGTTTAGTTGCCCAGAGTTAGGTGGATCTGGTCAATGGATGCGTGGCGGCATGACAATGGTCGGTGATATGTTTAATTATGGACTGAAAGCTACCGTCGATAATTTATGTAATGAGCTTGCAAACGGCCTCGCTAATCTACAAGTGTTTGTACCAATTCCACAGGGTACACCGGGTAGCAGTTTATGGTGGCCGGGAGACTTAGGACAACCCTTTAGCAGCGGTGCACAAAACAACATTCGTTACGCTGTATTCCCTAATCGTTTAGCCGTTGAGCTCAACGGTCAGGTTACTGTTTATAACACGCTAGACAACAACATTAGCGGAGTAAACCAACAACAAGGTGGAGACTCATCCCTCACCTTTAGTAGTCAATATGGCACTATTGCTGTTAGCAGTTTACCTATTGTTTCTGGTGCAGGGCTAGCACCTGCACCGCAGCAAAATTTTGCAGAGCCAGTTCAGCAAAATAATAATTTTCAGCCTCAACACCAAAACTTAGATGCTCCGACTATGAATCTAGCTAGCTCAAACTCAATTGATGAGACAATTCAAATTATCGAAAAGTTAGCCAAGTTAAAAGACATGGGAGCTATATCTGAAAGTGAATACAATAGTAAAAAAACAGAGCTGCTGAATAAAATTTAAGTGTTCTGCTGAGTTCAATCTATCAATAGAAAAGCCAACAGTTTGGGATCAGTTCCGAGTGTTGGCTTTTCTATATAAAGTAAGGTGTAAGAATATTTATTAATGCACTGGACTATTATCAATGCTGGCAACAAATCACTCTGTTTCGGCCTTCTTTCTTGCCTTGATACAAAGCGGTATCTGCATGGTTGATCAAGGTCTCAGGCGCACTTAATTGACCAACTTCTGAGCAGCAAATGCCCACTGTTGCTGTAATAGTAATACTGTTATCTTTAAACAGGAAAGGAGCAGATTCTAGAGTTTCTAATATTTTATTAGCAATATTCTCGGCCTGCTCTGCAGTAACATCTGACAATATAATTAAAAACTCTTCCCCACCATAACGCCCAACAGAATCACCTTTAGTTCTCAGTGAAGTTTCCAGTATTTTTGCAACATGAACTAATACTTGATCCCCCACAGAATGGCCGTATTGATCGTTAATCCTTTTAAAGAAATCAATATCAAGCATTATGACTGCATAAGCCTCGCCTTCAAGTAGAGACCTTTCATGTATTTGATACAAAGACTTTAAGACACTACGGCGGTTAGAGATCTTTGTGAGTACATCCATATTGGCCTGACGATTCAGTCTAGTACTATAAATATTAGTGATGCGAAGAAACTCAACGCTAAATATTGTAGAGAGAATGGTTGATAGTACTATCCAAAATGCCCGTGATTTGGTTTTTGATTCCGAAACAATTTCTTCAGTGTAATTTGGCAGGTGCATCTCAGAAACTAGTAAGGCAACGACAAGTACAGTCAGCATAACGCACATAAGCCAAGCCGCTTTCGCGCTATAAACAAGTAAACAGATAAAAATGGGAATAATTGGAAAAATAACAGAAAACTGGCTATTTACCCCACCAGAAATGACAAGCAAAGGAACCAAAGCAAGTAAGCTATAAAAAATAATAATAAAGCTGAGAGTTACTTTTTTAATTTGTGGAGAGATGTAAAAATAAAATGACAAACCTAAACAGGAATTAAACACTCCGATATAAGTAAAGACCATAGACTGCTCTACAAACATCGGTCTTACCACTGTTGCAAAAGCAATCAAACAAGCAACATAGAGCATGCACTTTTTAGCAAGTAAAACTCTTAAAACCTCGGTGTCCACTTTATCACTTCCTGCAACATCAAACATTGTTCAAAAAATAACCATCAGTATATAGTTTTACATGTAAAAGAGAATACTTAGTATTTAAATAGCCTTTTTTATTAGTGCAACTTAGAAAAGCTGCACTAACTACAGCTCTCAAGGGCGAAAAAAGTGATCAGTGGAAGAGGCAATATTTCCCTAAAACTTTGCTTTTAAGCGATAAATGGCTTTTTTTACTTCTTCAGCGTGAGTGAGGTGGATAATATGATTAGCCTCTTCTAAAAAGACCACGTCTAAATCTGCCGAGGTAAAAATGTTTGGTGCTTTAACTGCACTACCGGGTCTCACTAAACCGTCTTTTTTGCCTTGCACAATCACAATGGGCAAATCCAATTGAGAGAACAAATATTGCGCCTCAGCTAAACTAGGTTGAATGGCCATCACTTCATCATTGGAGTGGCGCCACATGGCAGGCAGGATAAAGTCGGGAAGCCAATCAAAAAGTTTATTGAACCATCTTGCTTCCGCTAGAGCTGGGTCTAAATCGCCTGCCAAGATGACGATACCTTTGACTAAATGAGGGTAATCGGCCGCCAGTTTTGGCACCAAAGAACCACCTAAAGAATGCCCCACTAAAATGACTTTCTCTTCGTCATTAGCTCGCCATATCGATTCTAACATAGGGCCAATAAGAGCTGACTGGGCAGCTAGGTCACTTGGAAACCTTGAATTAGGATAAGTAGACCCTCCCCACCCTGGTCTATCCATGGAGTACACATAAAAATCCTGCTTCAACTCTTCGTCTAAAAAGTATTGGGCAAAGCCCTCCCAGCTACCCGGAGTTCCATGCACAAACACTAAGCTTTCTTTATCAAGGGAGTGATTCGATTCAGAATGGCTTGGAATGGCTTCAACATAATGAAGAGAATAGTCAGACAAGGCGAGTGTGTGATGCTCTTTAAGCTCTGGTGCATTGTTTAATTGCTTAATCGTAGCTTGGTTTTTTCTCATATCATCGTCCATAAAACAGGCAGTTAAGAAAAGTGAGACGCAGACAAATACAATATACCTAACAAGGCTCACTGCGCTAAACAGATTCTTATTGGGGAGCAGCATTAAACTCTATCTCAATTAGAAACACTGCCTGAGACTCTAATGTTAAGAATAAAGTTCAGTTTGAAAAAGGAGTTTATCAAGTATTTATTACTGACGTTTTATCGCTATGACAGAATAGGTATGCCAGTGTTTCAGTTTCCCAAGAGAGGTTTTAGCTTTTTCATCTCGTTCAATAAACTTAATAACATCAAAGTTTTCAAACAAGACTCTCACAGCATCCTCTGATAATGGTGTTGTTGGAGTGCGATAATTGGAAGCCCAACTATCCTTAAGCCCCATAAAATCTCCAACAAAAACGCCACCAGCAACAATAGAAGACTCTAGATTATTCCACGTATTTTCAAACACCAATGGGTTCGCAAAAAACAAGCTTGAGCTGGCGTTAATAATGCCTGCTATGGGGTAATCGAAATTTTCAAAAGAAGATTCTGTGATAGATACAGGTGTAAAAGGGTCAAACCTATCACGGCAAATATCAATGGCATCTGGGTTAATATCAAACCCGTAAACTCGATAGCCCTTTTCTGCAAGATAAGCAATATCACGTCCTGTACCACACCCACAGTCTATCGCTACTTCGAGACCGGATTTATTAAGACTGACTGCAAACTCTATACGCTTAGAATGAGGGCGAGATAATGCTTGATCATAATATTGTCGCCATACTTCTGTATTTTTATCCATTTATCGTCTTTCCAGCTAATGGCTACACATCCACACAATCAGAATAAAATCTAATTTCTAGGACATTACCGTCAGGGTCATTAAAGTAGGTGGAAACAGCTGCAACTCCCTGCGCACCAAAGGAATTTTCTCCCGCTGAAGTGAGTTTGGTATTTTGAGATTTCAGCCGACCTATAATGTCACTGTATTCTTCTTCCGTCATAGATAGACATATATGATTAATTGGAGTGCCGCCAGCTTCGCTGCCAGTAAAGTTTGTCACAAGAGGAAATAAAGTGTCGTATTCCATTAAATCAAAAATAGTTTTTTCATTCAGACGGACACTAGGAAAAGGGGCGTTATTATTGAAATAATCATCTTCACGCTCAGGGGTAAAGCCAAGAATATCAACATAAAAATCCAAAGAGCGTCTAACATCCTTTACCCAAATAACAACATGATCTACATCCATAAAAACTCCTTTTTATATTTCTCTAAGTTAGCTTCCAGCTTTCAATTGAGCTTGCATCGCAACATCAGTCTAACACCAAAAAAAGACACTCATTAGGAAGCAGCACAAAACTTAAAAGTAATATCCTACGTAACACTTATATTCCCATACTCATTGGCACTATTATGAAAAACTTCTCTCTATTGATGATGGTAGTATTTAGCTCTTCTTCATACGCTAACCACCCAGTTGTTTTAAATGATCCAACCCCCTTACAGTGGAAAAACCGGCTTATCATAGTAAACGAGCCACAAAAAACAGACTCGGTTTTAGCGCTTATCAAGGCAAATAATGATGAAATAAATGATCGAGATATAGTCTGGTTTATCTTTGATAATAAAGAGGTCTTAACAAACTACACTGGGCGTTTATCAGCTAGATTTACATACAATACTAAGCAGATGTACCTGTTAGGTGAAGACACTGTCACCTTGATAGGTAAAGACAGCGGTTTAAAGTCTCAGCAAAGCCAAATAAATCTGCCAAATATTTTCTCACAAATTGATGCTATGCCAATGCGACAGAGGGAGATGAGAGAAAGGAAGTAGCTTTTCAAAACACTACTTCCTTAAGGCTATTAATGGTCGTCAACATCTAACCCTATTAGGTTGTATAAATCACTCAACATTGTCTTTTATAAAGCGATTTAGTGCTGATACAGAGCGAATTACATGTAAAGACTTCCCCTCTGTACGCTTCTCCAACCTTTCCAAGAAAGCATGGTTCCAAAATTTAGGACACAACTTTAATATTTTATAACTTTCTAGTGCTCCTTTTAATATTGAACAACCTTCAGGCCAGCCCTCAGGTTTGATAAAGAGGCCTTTTAAGAAACGTTTCGCCACCAGCCAATAAGTTACTGGGTAAGATAAGTCGATATAAATAATAGTATCCGCTGCTTCCAAGCGTCTATTGAAGGATTCCATTGAATTCATTGGCCCAAAGCCTTCTATGATCCATTTATCCGAGGAAAGAATGCTCTCATGGGTTTCCTCGTAATATTTTCGATCAACTTCTTCGCCATTTGGCTTATATAAAATAGAGTCCACTGCATACAACTTTATACCTGTTGCTAAAGCGAGCTTTTTACTTAAGGTGGACTTACCATTTGCTGGCTTGCCAAATACCGCAATTTTTTTCATTTTAACGCCTCCAACTAAAATAATTACCCAGAAGCAGAAATAGAAAACCCGCCTCTTGGGCGGGTTTGATAAATAATTAACGCATCACAAGTCCCACCATTTCTAAGAAATGATGATAATAATTCGAACTGTTTTTTGCGTAGGATGTATATTCATAAAATCATTTTGATGAACGAATTATTAAAAGTCAATGCGTTCATTATCTGGCATAGAAAAGCCAACACTATTGTTCATATCGATACAGACCAAAGCGCTCGATAACCTCTCGATATTTCTCTGTAAGTGGGCCTTGCTTTAGGGGGGGGATGCGCATCTGATCGGTTAAATAATTATTCTTAATAAGCTCTCGCTCAAAGTCTTCCGCCAGTTCCACTTTACGTGTTTGTTGAGAGAGGTGAGCCACTTCTGTGATTTCAATGCTCGGGTCAAATCGATGGAAGCCCTTATAGCTAAAATGCGCATCCACATGGGCATCGCTTATGCGGATTAACTCTTGCATGATCTCACGGCAAATTAAATTTAGACTCAGATCATTCACTTGTAGATATAAGGTTCGCCCTACTGCCTCTGACAAGTGGCTGCCTTGTTCATTGTGAATCTCTAAATCAATCAACCACAAGCCATTGGCACGTTGCTCAAGGTGTATTAGCTTAAATTGGCAGTCGTCATAGCTAATACAACTAAGAATCTCTTCTACCCGCTCAAGTGCCGTTAGATTCCAATATGATGAAGCTTTTTTATGCTCATTACGCTCTCTATTAAGCGTGTAAAACTCTGCCATTAAGGGCAAATCAATATGAGTGTTAAAAGGAGTAGTAATGCTGTCCTGTATATTCAGCTTAAATAACTCTCGTACTTCATGTTCACGGGCTTTTTTGATCGCTAGAAAAACAGTTTGGATAATCTCAGAGGTTGGCAACTCTGGTTCGACTCGCCATTTACGACCAAACAACAACTTTGAATCATTGTTCATATCACTCTTTTTATAGTTGTCATGTCCAACAACCCCAACTTGAATGTAAATACAGGAATCATCTTGCGCAGCAAAAATGAGATAGCGCGGGTCGTAATCGATTGAGCATATTAAAGCTTCCACACTTTCTAAAGTGTGGTGGTAAGTTAGATAGTGTTGTGGAATACAAAGTTCACCATTGCTTAGCTCAACCACTGGCGCTTCAGGCATTACTTGTTCGCCTAAGCGAAGCTCAATTTTCTTTTCCATTTCAATACCCTGACCGTTTTTAAAATACTACGAATCTATGTCTAAAAAAGTTCACTGTTTCGGTTCAAATACGATGAGAATCAACGACCTTTAAGAGTAAAAGCTTTCGGCTAGTATTGTGCTGCCCTTGATAAGACATAAATAAGAAAGGTATATGAAAGTTTTGCGACAAGGTATGATTCAGCCTATTCAGCTACCCTGATGTAGCAAAACTTAAATAACTTATATGTGAGAAGAGATTATGCTTTCAGGTGTTTGCATTGGTACGAATGACCTAGCCGCAGCAGGTGACTTTTATGACGCGGTGCTAGCCACTATTGGTATACAGTGTGTTTTTTCTGACTCCCACGAAAAAGGCTATGCAGGAGAAGACGGTAAAATCACTTTTTATGTTTTAACACCATTTAATGGAGACAAAGCTTCTTTTGGAAACGGCACCCAAGTCATGTTTTACGCCCCAGATAAAGAAACCGTAAGAACTTTCCATAGGGCAGCCATACAAAATGGTGGAACTGACGAAGGAGCACCGGGGCCAAGAAATTACCACCCAGACTATTACGGTGCTTATGTGCGTGACCTCGATGGCAATAAACTCAATATCTCAGTGGAAATTAAAAACCGTTAATAGCGTTAGAAAGCAAGCCTTCAACTCTTGGTAAAATTAGCCGACGATAACTAGAAAGCAATAGGCTAATTTTACTCACCTCTTATTTATACCCATTTACTCCCCTACAAAGGCTTATTTTAACTACCTTAAATAATTAAAGTCTGAGATATGCAAGTTACACTTTCTGACATTAATTGACATTTCATAACATAGCTACATACTCAAAGATTGTCAGGACAACTAAATAATTAGGCAACTCAAAGGAAGGAGTAACATGGAATTTTTTAGAAATAGGTCTATTGGCCAAAAAATCGGTAGTGCTGTCGGCCTACTATTATCTCTACTCATCATAACGTCTGTATTTAGCATTGCTAGAGTCTCCTCGATCGGGCATGAGCTACAAACGGTTCATTCAGAAGACATCCCCCTCACAGCTCTCATATCAGACATAACCATTAAGCAATTGGAAAAGTCCATTGCACTAGAAAAAGCATTTCGAGTTTCTAACATTACCAGTTCGGATGACTCCATTCATGACTTGATTAATGTTGTTAAACGACTCGCAGAAGAAATTGATGTGGAGATAAAAAAAGGGGAAGCAATTTTAAAAGTTGCAGCATCACATGCCATATCAAAAGAACTAGAAATAGAATTAGCTCGTTTGAACAAAATACTTCACAGTATTGAAATGGAGCATATGGAGTTTGAAAAACAAGTCGATGCCATTGTCATTAAAATGGCCGAAGGGCAAGTAATTAACAGCCAAAGTGTTATTCAATTGGAAAATGCTCAACACTTACTCAATAAACACTTGGAAGAACTGCTTGTCAAAATTGAACTTATGACTGAGCATGCAATGGAAACAGCCATTCATCATGAAGAAGCTGCGTTAAGTGAGATGGTCTGGATTAGTATTATTTCTACTGTCATAGGTTTAGTTTCTGGTATTTTCATCACACACTCCATCACAAAGCCCCTTAACTACGCGACCAATATTGCCAAACGCCTTGCAGGTGGTGACCTAACCGTTCAAGTCGAAGTGACATCAAAAGACGAAACTGGCCAGCTACTAAGTGCTATGCAGGAAATGGTTAATAACCTATTAGATATGGTTCACCAAATATCTGCTGCATCAGAACAACTAACCCAATCTACCCATGAAGTTTCGATAGTAACCAGCCAAACAACCAGCAATATATTATTACAAAATGATGAGCTTGATCAGGTTCTAGTGGCTATGAATGAGATGAGTAGCTCTATCCAAGAGGTGGCTTCTAGCGCTCAGGAGACATCAGTTTCAACCTCGAAAGCAAAAGAGCATGCCCTGACTGGACGCAATAAAATAAATGATGCCTGCGGTGCTATCACTGCATTAGCAAGAGACTTTGACGGAATAAAAGTCATTGCTGGAAAATTGGAAGCCGAAACAGAAAATGTAGATACCATTCTAGAAGTCATTACAACAATAGCCGAGCAAACCAACCTATTAGCATTAAACGCTGCAATTGAAGCAGCTCGTGCTGGTGAGCAAGGTCGCGGTTTTGCAGTCGTTGCCGACGAGGTCCGAACTCTAGCCATCCGAACACAAGACTCTATTAATGAAGTTCAATCAACCACTAACAGATTAAAATCTGAGGCTCAATCCTCTTCTGATGCAATGGAAAATGGACAGAAAAAAACACAATCAAGTGCTACCCTATCCACAGAAGCAGTGCAGTATATTGAAGATATCTATGCTGCAATGGAGCAAATTAGCAATATGAATCTTCAAGTCGCCAGTGCTGCAGAACAACAAAGCTCGGTAACAGAAGAAGTGAATAGGTCTATCACTCGATTGAACGATTCTGCAAAAGAAAGCTCTGCAGGAGTTTCAATGGTCAATCAAGCCACGGAAGAAATTGAAGTATTATCCGTTAGCCTAAAAGATCTTATTAGCCGCTTTAAAATCGCTTAATGAATAAAGCCATAAAGAGTAAAGTAATAGACAAAGTAGTCTATTACTTTTGATTATGTTCATTCGAGAATCTAACAGACTAGTAAAGCAAGTACCTAAGTAAACTTACTAACCCTTTAAGATAAAAATCTTTCAGCCACCTTTCAGAAAGAGACGAGCCTTACTCTCCCATTGTCTTCAAAAATACTTGGTAATAATTATGCGTGTCACAACTTTCAGATTTTACGGTGTCATTCTGGAAGCCAGCTCTTGAAAGCACCTTCATTGAGGCTATATTTTCTTTTTTCACTCTTCCGAATAACCGAAAATAACCCGCTGTACGAGCTAAACTTAGCAAAGCCAATACTGTATTCGTCATACAGCCCCGATGAAGTTCACTCGCCCAGTAGCCTATTTCTGCATTTTCTAAATCAGGGGACTTTATATCAATGGCTGCCACCACATCACCAGTCTGAGACATCAGCAGAAAGATAAAGTGCTTTTTTTCTTTCCAGCCGTTAAGCCCTATTTCAAAAAAACTTTCTGCTTTGTCCTTCGTGTATGGAGTACTGCCAAACAAGTCTTCAAATATCCACTTATAGACACTTGGCTCATTACAAATAGTCGTCACACCTTGAACAAGACTTGGACTAACTTCGAGCTCATCGATACGCCTCAGAATATACCTTTCTCCCGAAAGGTAATTTTGCACAGGAACAGCGATATCACTAGGAAAGTTTGGCATCATATTCATATGTTAAAAAGCACCTTAAATTTTACTCGTACCTGTTTTCCATCCCACTCATTCAACATAAGCAATGAGGTTATATTAACCAATAATTTGCAGAGGTAATGCCTGAGTATTCTTTAATTCACTCAATACGGCATTTGAGTTTATGGCGTGAATCTTAGGCAATTTTGATAGGTGCTTATAAAAAAAACGTTCATAGCTTTCCATGTCTTTAGTGACAATGCGTAATAGAAAATCACTGTTGCCTAGCATTGAATAACATTCCGTTATTTCTGCATGCTGACAGATCGCCTGCTCAAACAAAGCGAGTGTGTTCTCATCGTTCTCTGATAACTTAACCTCTGTATAGAGTACCAAATTAAAACCCAAGGATTTACGGTTGAGCACAGCGACTTTCTGCTGAATAAACCCTTTTTCTTCTAGTCGTTGAATTCTTCTCCAACAAGGGGTTTGGGATAGATTAACTTTTTCAGCAATTTCTAAGGTCGATAAGCTTGCGTCAACCTGTAGGCACCCCAAAATAGCGAGATCTATTTTATCAAGTTCATTATTCATATTTTTCTCTCCTCATGTTCCGTTTTCGGTATTAGCTACGCATTACTTATGCTCTAATTTAGTTAATTGAAAATATTTTTCTAACAATCTAATTTATTTTAGAAAAATTAGCCAATATTCCTTTTTATAGCGCATTAATAGCAAAATTTTTCTTTTAGTTCGTCGTTATACTAAAAACCAGTTGCTTAGTATTTATTAAGGAGAACCCATGAAGAATAAATTGCTACTTGCTGCGTTCCAAATACCCCATAATTTTCATTCCGAATTAGGGATGTATTTCGAACAATTACCCGTTGATCCTTATATCGACGGAGATTATCGACTACGAGGTTATTCTCGTTATCAGAAAAAAGGCGATAGCTACACTCGCTTACCCCATACACCATTTTGTCAGTCGTCAAATATTAATCGCTTGGTAGGTGACGTTCAGCGTGATTTTTCGCCTATGGATGAGCACATCGATCATACGGATGAGCTTCAGCACCTATTACGCTCGTTTGCTGAATATACACTGGGGGGTGAAGATGGCGTTATTGAGGCACATCAAATTCGAGTAACCTGTGACGCCCAACAAGCGGGTAACCCTGCCCCAGAAGGCATCCATCAGGATGGATTTAACTTTGTAGGAATTTGCTGTCTTAAGCGCCAAGATATTTCTGGCGGAAACACCAAGATTTTCACTGACTCAGAAGGTGAAGATTTGCACATAAACACGGTGTTAGAAGAAGGCCAATTTATCATTTTTAATGACCAGCGTTATTACCACTATGTGTCAGAAACCTTATCAGAACAACAAGGAAAAAAAGGAGTAAGAGATGTCTTCGTTTTCACAGCATAAACCAAAATTACTAGAGCAGATTAATAGCATCAGGCAGCAATTTCCTGCTTTAAATACTCAAGACTCCGAGTCCCTACCAATATTTTTTGATGGTCCAGGAGGGACGCAAATCCCTACCTCTGTTATTGCCGCAGTGGGCGATTATTACCGACAAGGAAACTCCAATTTAGGAGGAGACTTTAGCGTAAGCCGAAAAACTGTTGATATCGTAAATACAGCCCGTGACTGCGTCGCAACATTGGTTGGAGCAACGTCTCCAAGTACGATTGTTTTTGGCGCGAATATGACCAGCCTAACCCTAAGCTTTAGCCGCTCAATTGGGCAAACATGGCAGGCTGGAGATAATATTATTTTGTCCGAAGCTGACCACGGTGGAAACCGCAGCGCATGGAAACGTATTGCAGAAGAACGAGGCGTTCATGTGCATTACATCCCTATTATTGACAAGAAATGTGCGTTGGATCTTAAGTATTTTGATACCTTAATCAATAACAAAACGCGCTTAGTTGCTGTGACCGCTGCTAGTAACGTGAGTGGTACTAGAACCGATCTAGAACACATTATAAAAGCAGCAAAAGAGAACGGAGCGATAAGTTACATTGATGCTGTGCATCTATTACCGCATCAACGTCTTAATGTAACAGAGTTAGACTGTGACTTTTTAGCGGGATCTGTGTACAAATTCTTTGGCCCACATGTGGGATTTGTTTACGGGAAAAAACAACATTTAGAAGGCTTTAAGCCTTACAAAGTCGAGCCAGCACCGACCTTCCCACCTAATTGTTGGGAAACAGGAACGCTTAACTTTGAAGCCCTCGCCGGTACGGTTGCTGCCATTCATTATATGGCCTCACTCGGTGAAGGTGACTCGTTAGATGAACAACTGGATGATGCTTACCAAAACATTATTCGTTACGAACACCATCTAGCAAAAATGTGTCTAGATAAGCTAATCGCTATGCCAGAAGTCACAATCTATGGTGTACATAACGATAGCTACCATGAGAGAACGCCGACCTTCGCGTTATCATTTGCTAATCACCAGCCTAAAGAAATTGCTCAAGCGTTGGGAGAAAAAAATATTTTCACATGGAGCGGTCACTTGTACGCAGACAAACTTATCGACTCACTAGGCTTAAGTGATAAAGGCGGGATACTACGAATTGGTCTAACGCACTACAACACCGAAGCTGAAGTTGATTTGTTTATTGAAACGTTAGAAAGCATTCTTAATAGCTAAGGTTTTGACTAAATATTGAGTTAAAAGTTAACGCTTTTAGAAGGAAAAAGACGGCTATATGCACCTCTAGTTAAGGTACTCATAGCCGTCTAATATCTTGAAGTACATAAAATTTCACTCTGTCCCTAATCACCCTTTCTATTTATCTACAGAGTATTTTCCCAACGAAGCGATTTCAGGCTCAGTTAAATAACGCCATTGGCCTACTTCGACATCAAGGTAAACATCGCCTATTTGCTCCCGATGAAGCGACACTACACGATTCCCCACGGCAGCAAACATGCGCTTTACCTGATGGAATCGACCTTCCGTTATAGTCAGTAGTACTTCCTTTGGAGTAAGTATTTCCAGATCAGCAGGCAAGGTTAACTTATCCTCCCCTTGCAGTTGTATGCCCTTTGCGAACTTCTCTGATATATCAGCTGCAGCATCATTAGACATAGCTCGTGAAAGCCCAACGCGATACACCTTACGGCAGGCATTTTTAGGTGAAGTAATATGAAATGACCAACGTCCATCATCCGTAATTAACACCAAGCCCGTTGTGTCTGCATCTAAACGCCCTGCAATGTGTAATTCAGAGACCTTATCAATATCTAAACAATGAAACACAGATGGGTAAGCTTCATCGATATTTGAGCAAACCGTATTCGCAGGTTTATGCAGCAGAAGATAGCGAAAAGCCCGAGGAACCAGCTTAACACCATTGAGCAGAACCACATTATTTTCATGGACTTGCATAGCTTCATTCACAGCTAACATTCCGTTAACCAAAACATCGCCAGCATGAATACACTGAATCGCCTCAGGCTTCGTAAGCTCAGTACTTTTACACAACAACTTATCAAGGCGCATGGTAGAAAATTCAAAAAGTGGAAGAGCGGATTATTATCCTTTCTAAACAAGAATTAGCAAGATATCACTCGTTTTGGAAAAAATGCTTATGTACAAATGACCTAGTTGTAGACTCTATTTTTCCTTTCATGCCATGCAATAAATACCAGTGAGATGATAAGCAAAAGCTGAATAGGTGTCCTGATGATTAGTGGTGTCGCAGCTCGTCCATTAAAAGGAATATCATTTAATGCAGCATAAATGTTTGCAGGAAAAAAACATATCAGCATAACAATCAAACAATAGCTTGCCAGTATCCGTGTTCTTGGTAATAGCAATCCAATTGCCCCCGCAAATTCAAACAAGCCCGTTAGATATATTATAGAAAGGTCTTTTGGAATAGGCGGTGGAAGCATCGCTAACATATCCAACTTCAATGGCGAAAAATGACTACTGCCAATTACACATAAAACTAAGATGACAGCAAAACGAAGGCTATCAGCCAATTGCCAATCCACTTGAAACTTACCTGCACGGCCTCTAAACCTACGAAGCAATTCACATAACAAAAAAGTGGGTATAAAAATATAAAGAACAATCATGGGGACCCTCTATATAAAACACAAACTTAACACTGTTAAGATAGAATTATTACTAATTTCTGTCAATATGTGTTTTTGCTCTATTTTTTAATAAAGCATTCATTAAAATAGAGCAGTAAAGCTCATCGAAAAAGGCAAAAAGCCTATGAAAAACAGTTATCATCACGGTAATTTAAGAGACACTTTGCTATCGAAATCTATCGAGATTTTAAATGACAAAGGGTTGAAAGGTTTGTCTGTGCGAGCGGTAGCAAAATTAGCTGGCGTAAGTGAAGCTGCTCCTTATAGCCATTTTAAAAATAAAGATAAGCTACTAGAAGCTATTGCGATTGAAGGCTATGAAAAGCTCAGACAATCACTTGATGAAATGACCGAGTTAACCCGCTTTGAGATGATAGAGCGTTTAGCTATTGGCTACGTGTCTTTTGCATTGGAAAATGTACAACTCTTTCGCTTGATGTTTGGTCGCGAACTAGCAGAGTTAACAGTCTCGGAGAGACATAGAGAAGCAAGTGCGATGTGTTACGAGCCACTATCCTTAGAGGTGAGTAAGTTATTAGATAACAAGCAAAGTGGACTCACTGTTGAAGCCGCAACAACCTCAACTTGGTCCATAGTCCATGGTTTGTCGATTTTATTAATTGACGGAAAAGTCCCCTTTCCAACTGACAGGCAAGAACAACAGCACTTCATTGCTAATCGATGTCATGTCATTACCCTTGCACTTTCTTAAGCCCTCTTCATTACCATTGCCTTAATAAATAAGAGATCGAGTTAATAAACCTCCCTTTTTACGGAAAACACAAAGTAAGAATGCATGGAAAAAGGCAAAAACGAAATAAAGCGCGAACAGCTTTAATCTATCGGATGATTAAGGCATCAGTCCTAAAAACTTTCCTATTCTTATAAGATGCCTACCCTAAGGAAACCGTCTCAAAACTTAATTGCTCTTCAATACCCGCTACTCTATGGACATTAGCTTCTATCCACTCGGACCAGCACGTTTCAGCTCTTACTATTGCTTTGTATGCAGAAATAAACCATTTCCAAAGTTCATTTCTACTCCTAAAAATATATAAACTTAGTACAGTCTTTACCCTAGTAACACTCCCTTTTTCAAAAGCTAAGTTGATTAACTCATTTCATCTTCTAGATCTTTTAGCTCTTCCACAATAGTAATGAACTTTTTACCAAAAGGCGTTGCAACATACTCTACTTTAGGAGGTATTTCGTTGTATTCGATTCGCTCAATAATGCCAAAATCAACATTCTTCCGTAGACAATCATTAAGTACCTTGGTTGATAAACCGTCCACACTTCTAACCATTTCACCGGGTCGGTTAATACCTTCTGTCAAAAGCTGATATACCGTCAGAGACCATTTACAGCGAAAAACAGCTTCAACAATACGCGTACTACGTTCTGGCACAGAATTAATTTTAACTATTTTTTTCTTATTAATCATAAAGATATACCTTTAAGTACCTACCTTACCAAATAGTACTTACTATTTTTAAGCCCATCTCACTTGTAATCTTGGCCTCACTTTACATATGAATACGAGGATTAACAAATGGAAAATACAAAGCAACCTATTGCACTTATCGTTGGTGGATCAAGCGGAATGGGATTCGAAAGTGCAAAGCTTTTACTGAAAAATAACATAAAGACAATCATTGTCGGACGTAATTTAGAAAAGCTAAACAAAGCCAGCCAAGCTTTGTCTGTATATGGAGAGGTTAGCACGATTCAAGCAGACCTATACAATCAAGATGATGTACAAAGCATTATTGAGTTTGCGGGCGTTAATAATCTGTATATCAAATACTTACTGAATTCTGCAGGCTACTTTAAACCTAAACCATTCGTTGAACACGATAATGGTGACTTCGATATTTACCACGAATTAAATCGCGCCATATTTTTTATATCTCAAGCTGTGGCAAAGAACATGATTAAAAATGGCGGTGGTTCTATTGTAAATATTGGTTCTATGTGGGCAAAGCAAGCAATCAAAGCAACCCCTTCTTCCGCCTATTCAATGGCAAAAGCAGGCTTGCATTCATTAACACAGCACATGGCAATGGAGTTAGCAGACAGCAACATTCGCGTAAATGCGATCTCCCCTGCTTTGGTGAAATCAACGATTTTCGAATCTTTCATTGATCCAACGGTTATGGATGAAACGCTAGCGACTTTTAATGGTTTCCACCCAATTGGAAGAATCGGTCAGCCAGAAGATGTTGCTAAAGTCGCAAATCTGCTACTAAGTGATGAATCAAGCTGGGTAACAGGTGCAATATGGGACGTTGATGGTGGTGTAATCGCAGGCCGTAACTAAATAAGTAAATTAAAAAGGTAGCCTGCTTTCCGGTAGGCTATCTTTTTGCTTTATCTGTGGTGTTATAACACTCCAACTAACAACACTGAGCATATCAATTTATATGCACTTGGCACTTAAATAATAACCACACATTAGAAACTTTACTCCGGCTCATTTACTCATATGAGCGGTATTTAATTTCGAGCAAGCAATAAATTTCCACCTGAGAAGCCAAGGAAAAGCGCACAGCCTCGGTTAAATCGCTTAGCCATGGCAGGCTTTGAAAACCACTGCCTTAAATACACACCAAACATGGCGTAAATGGTTAAAGCCACATATTCAAGTACAAGAGACATAGCACCCAGTGTATAAAACTGCTGAGTAACATTGGCTTCAACATTCACAAACTGAGGCAGAAAGGCAGTAAAAACAAGAATGGCCTTAGGGTTCCCCGCTGCGAGCAGGAACTCTTGCTTAAATAGGCCACGATAGTTCTTGGTTTTGACGACATCAGTAATAGGACTCACATCAGAGCGCCAAAGGTTGAAAGCCAGCCAAAGCAAATACAACGCCCCAACTAATTTGATAAGAAGAAACAACATCTCCGATGTATATAAGACAACCGCCAACCCAGAAGCTGCCAATACAATCATGATTGAGAAAACGACAATCCGACCAAAGCCAGCAATCATCGCCGCTTTCAAGCCATAACAACGAGCATTATTCATCGCCAAAAGATTATTGGGGCCAGGTGCCATACTCAAAGCAAAACACGCAGGTATAAAAAGAAGAAGGTTAATTAATTCCATTTGAAAGTCCTATTTCCAGTTTTCTTAACTCTTAACAAGGTAGCACGGCCATTACTTATATTCGCCTAAATAACAGTACCCAAACAACAATGCTAAACAGAAATTTGGGGAAGGTATGAAACAACTAGGATTCAGCTTTATGTTTACTCCAGCCCCAATTATTCCAATTATTTTTTATATTTCTGAAAATGGAATTACACATAATTTACCTGTAATCATACTAACCATTTGATACATGAATTGTTTGGGTAATATAGCTACGGCCTCTGTCGCTATAGGCCTAAGTTCACCCTGCATTATTTCTTCAATCTCACTTGGCCTATACCTAGCAGAATGCCCCAAATAGAACATTAGAAGATAAGAATTACATAAATGGTGGTATGTACCTTCCTGTATGGAGCAATAATACCTATATCCATTACGAGTTAGAATGGAGGCAATTCCAAGGGTGGAGTATTCTTTCAACACATTTTTGTAAACACTGGGCCAGTTATCGTTACTGACTTTTTTTCTTTTCTGACTTCTATATATTACTTTCCCGTCTTTTTCATATGGTTCCAAGAAATAGTCTTTCCTGTTATTTTTCCGGAATTTTTTTGTATCAATACTATTTTCAAGACCTTTTGGATAATCAACCTCAGTCATAAGATAAGTGGCTGCTTCATTAACACAAAATCTAATATTAATAGGCAAGTACTTTGGCTGTTTGAAAAAACCAAGGTTCCTGCTAATACCACTAAGCTCTGGAATAAATGTACATACATTACGAAGCATTAACTCATGCTTACCCGACACTGGAGTTCCCAGTATTTTTGCAAATTCTAAAAAGACATTTGTACAGTTTTTGATTTTCCCAGATATTGTCAATGAGTGTTTTTTTCCATGAGTATTTGTTATACCGTGATGCTCAGCAATATCCTCAAGCTTTATTTTATTAACAGAAAGAAGTGTTTTAACAAGGTTCATCATACCGTAATAATAAAGTGTGCCTTTTGCAGGCATGCTGACTGACTCTGCAGCTTTGTAAAAGTCTTCGGCTAGAGATGCAAAATACCTTGCTCTTGTAAAACACTTTCTATTATTACCTACAGATTTATCAATTCTTTCAAGAAGATGACCATGCATAAACGACCAAGGGTCAGCTGTCAAAATAGCTAACTCTGCAGGCTCCATTGATATATGCGAGTACCTAACCTTTTGATATTTATATTTTGCTTCCTTAACTTCTTGTAAAGCCATAATCCCTCTAACTAAAAATCTAATAAATAAGGTTGAAGTAAATTTTATTATTACGACTAGCTTATGAGCCTCTCAATTATTACAGCACATGCCCTGTTAAATTTATATTTTACGAACAGCACTCGCTATTAGAAAATTCATTTGAGATACGTTGCTAAAATACTTCAGCATATGATTCCTATTATTTCTGCTCATACCTCTTGTGCCAACTGCAGATGACCAAGAAAGCCAGTCAGCCCTGCCAACCCTCAGATATTGCTCTCTTATATCAGGTAAACCAAACCTCAGATCTGGAATTTCTAAGATCTTACTTTTACTAATATCAGTGGCATACTTATGCTCTAAAAGCTTTACTAAAATTGAGCTATATTCAGATGTTCCACCTAAGTATTCTTCAGCTATTTTTGCAAACCAAAATAGTTGTTCTTCAGTAACGATTACTGAGTTATCTAGATGATCAATTATAACCTGAGCTAATGAGCTCTTATCATCAATATTTTTGCAGAAATAAAATAGCTTTTTACTTAGATTTGGAAATTTATCAAAAAACACTGCTATATATTCAAGTACATCTTCACCTTTATCGTTCATAAAAGTAAGGATAAGCTCTGCATCCATTTCCTCTAACTCGGGATTATGGAGAAGGTTGTATAAATACTCTTGCTGCTCAGAATCAAGGGTCAACTCACCCTCAATCTCAACTTCTTCTTCACCGTTATACGTTTCTACAAGCTCAGTTCTAACATATAAAAGCTGCTTTCTAACTTCTTCTATGTGTTCATCCACATTTTCAATAGCAATCTTTCCCTGTTTTGTTTTAGAGCTATTGAAGCTAAGGCCTTTCTCCCCTGAAAGCTGTTGAAGAAGAATAAAGTCATGCTCAACCTTTTGCTGATTATTTGAAAAGAGGTAAATATCATCCATGAATCGAAACATTAGATCTGATTTCAATATTCTTGAATTGTCTAAAAACTTAAGAAACTCTGCACCAATAACCTTGCATGGGTGAATTCCCTGAGGTAAACAATCTACGCTTCGGCCAGAGTTTATTTCTCTCAAAAACTGCCCCAGCCCCTCAACATCGGATTGGTCCCTATCTCCATCATCAAACCACTTTACAATATCATGGTGATAAACTGAGTTGAAATATGTAGCAATATCAAGTTTCAACCCATATTCAAACTTTGCATTGGCTTCAGCTACAGACTTTTTAAACTCTCTATAGGCTTTACTTAGGGGAATAGCTTTGCCATTTTCGAAACGATGCCCAAAACTAATTCTATTGTCTGAAAAGTCCTTTCTAAATGAAGTTCGGTTTCTGTTTATTAGATCATATATATAAAATTCGGCAACAGGGTCTAATTTTAATGTTCTCCTAAGATGCAAACCATGCTTTGCCGCATGACACCTAGCTTGAGGAAGAAAATGATGTGATTCTTCATTATTATTCAGCACACTTTGATATATATATTCACTTAGTTCAACAGCACCATTTTCAATAACAATTCGATTTGTATCTAAAGGGAACAACCCTTTAGAAAAGTCATCCTTGAAATACTCTACAGTTCTATCCACTGACGCCATAACTTACCTTTATTCTTTTAGCCTTTTAATAATATATATTCGTTTACATATTCTCAGAATCAACCAAATAATATTCTATACTATTATCTTGAAAAAACTTCTAAGTTTATTAACAATCCTAAAAATGGGAAAATAGAACATACATGTTATTTCTGAACTCTGATCAGGAGACTACTGCCCGATACCCCTTCCATAAAAAAACTATGATTCATTGACCAAAAACAGCTTTAAAAACCATTAAACGAAAATCATGTATTTGTTTTCGTATTTCCCCAGCACCCCTTCGATGCAATCCCGATTGCACGACAGCTCGATAGTCGGGTTACCGTGTTTGAAATACCAAGTAAATCACAGAGAATATCCTAAACACCTTACGTAAATGACCGCGTAGGAGATAAAAAGCTATAAACAGAAAAAGGAGGCGTTAAGATTCTGACCGAAGAGACCTTTTGGTTACTTTTGCGGATCTGGGCAAAAGTTACCCGCCCAGCAGGGCGGAAAAATACTCCCAACTACAAAGCGTTCTAATGGAAATAGAAAGAACCCCATCCTAGCCTTCCCCTTGAAGAAAGGGGAAGGAACAGACAAAAAAAATACCCAGCCTAAGCTGGGTATTTTCGGATTAAAACAACGCGTTTACTTTTTATGAGCAAACGCCGTCTTCGTACAATCCCCATCTAATTTATCTTGCTCTTCCGCCAAAATATCATCCGTAAACTGCCCCATGAAACAGCAACAAATACCTTCACCTATCATAGTTCTTGGCCCCATTGGATGACCAATATGCTTATACACACCATGGCTGTGACCATGCCCATGGCTATGACCGTGCGAATGACCGTGGCTATGGGAATGATCGTGAGAATGTCCGTGTGAATGACTAGGATCGTGGCTATGGGAATGTCCATGTGAGTGATCGTGAGAATGACTATCTTCGTGTGAATGGGCTTTATCCGTCGCAGCCACACCTTGTGTATCATCCTCTGGGTCCACAAACTCCGCATGGTGGTGATGCACATCCACTTCACCCGCCGCAAGTCGGCGTTTGAAAGAACTCATTAAGGTTTCTTCACCGCTTGTTTGCGAGCCTTGCATGATCTCTTCAACACGATTTTGGAAGGCATCTATCACCCTTGGGTGATCACTTAGGTAAGGCGTTTGAATGAACTTAACCTCAGGGTTTGCTTGTGCCACTTTGTCCACATAGCCCTGAATACGCTTAATCAAGCGACCTGTGAATAAGAAGTAAGGGGCAACAACAATGCGCTTATAGCCCAGCTTCATGAGCTTTTCTAAGCCCACACCAACGGATGGGTAAGTCACACCAGAATAAACCGTATCCGCCCAACCAAAGCCCATGTTTTCGTTCACAATACGAGTCAGCTTCGCTGCTTCGGCATTGGCTGAGGTATCGGAAGTACCGCGTCCCACCACCACAAGCAAGGTGTCGTATAGATTTTCAGGTGGATTCTCTGGGTCTAAACCAAGGGACTCATAAATACGCGCTTGAAAGGCGTTGATCATGTCATCTTGCAAGCCCAACTCACGACCATAGGTCACCTGTAAACCTTGGTTCTTTTCTTCGTAGGTCGTTAAAACAGAGGGAATATCATTTTTCGCATGGGTGGCCGCAAACAACATACCCGGCACGGCATAGATCTCTTCTACTCCCTGCTTTAATAGGCTGTTTAACCCCATGTGAATATTCGGTGCGGAGAATTCCAAGAAACCGTATTCCACTGGCATATCTGGAAAGCGCTCTTTCAGCCCTTTTGCCACTAAGCCAAATTCGCGTTCGGCGTCTTTGTCGCGACTACCGTGGCCGCAAATCATAATTCCCTGTTTTTTGGTATTGCTCATTCTGTCTCTCTTTCTGTCGCCTTCATGGCGAAGTGATCATGGTATTAATGCTGTTCTTTCTCATTTTTACATGGCCAGTATTATGAGTTACCGGCCTTGCTCTTGCTGCTGATCTAAATCAATCAACAGGGATTGAATCTGCTCTTGGTGGTCATCGGCATTTTGCCACATGCCACGTTGAATTGCTTCTAACAATCGCTCGCCCATTTCCTCTAGGGCATGGGGATTATTATCGCGCATAAATTGCTGGTTTTTCGGGTCGAGTAAAAGGCTGTCTGTGACTTGTTCGTATTGGTAATCGGATACCAAATCTGTGGTGGCATCGTAGGCGAACAAGTAATCCACGGTCGCCGTCATTTCAAACGCCCCTTTATAGCCGTGCTCTTGCATGGCACCGATCCATTTCGGGTTCAAGACACGGGAGCGCACCACACGGTTTAGCTCTTCTTTTAAAGTACGCACCTTAGGGCTGGTCGGATTGGAATGGTCATTATGGTACACGCTCGGCACTTGTCCACTAAACTCAGTGACCGCATTGGTCATCCCCCCTTGGAACTGGTAATAATCGTCCGAATCGAGAATATCGTGCTCGCGATTATCTTGGTTTTGTACCACTGCGTCTAACTGGGACAAACGCTCGACAAAAGCGCCTTTCGCTTCAACGCCATCCTGTTGACCTGAGGTTTCACCAGAATGATAGCTACCATCGTAGGCGTAGCCGCCCCAGTTCACATAGGCTTCCGCAAGGTCGGCTTTGCTGTCCCAACAACGCTCGTCAATCAAGCCCTGTAGGCCAGCGCCATATGCCCCCGGTTTACTACCAAATACTCGATAAGAGGCTTGTCGACTCGCTTGTGTTTCGTCCATTCCTTGCTCAAGCAAGATTTGCTTACGGGCAGTGATATTTTGACGAATCACATTGCCCTGTCCTGGTTCTTCGAAATCGGCAATGGCTTGCACAGCCGCGTCATAAAGCCGCATAACATTGGCAAAAGCATCTCGGAAGAAGCCAGATACTCGTAAGGTGACATCCACCCTTGGACGACCAAGTTGCATGCAAGATAAAACTTCAAAGTCAGTGACACGATTTGATCCCGGTGCCCAAATAGGGCGAACCCCCATCAACGCAAAGGCTTGGGCAATATCATCGCCCCCCGTTCGCATGGTGGCCGTACCCCACACGGACAAACCTAGGTCTTTCGGGTAATCACCGTGTTCTTGTAAATGGCGTTGCACTAAGGCTTCCGCCGATTTTTGACCAATTGCCCACGCCGCTGGAGACGGAATGGCTCTATTATCCACAGAGAAGAAGTTGCGACCTGTGGGCAAAGTATCTAAGCGCCCTCTTGTGGGTGCGCCACTTGGCCCCGGAGGAATAAAGCCGCCCTCTAAGCCAGTTATCAGCGCCGAGATTTCAGCTTCTGCGCTACGCTCTAGAGCCGCCATTAAGGTGGTTTTACTGTGGGCTAATAAAGCGGCGGTTTGCGGTAAATCGATTTCGATCAAATCTAAGTTTTCTTGGTGGATGAGATGCGCCAACACCAAGTCTTTTGCGAGCAATTCTAACCGCTCTTTGGTGTCAGCATGGGTTCGCCAATCTTCATTACTCACCGCCAACAACTGGGCTGGCTTATCGCCTAACCAAGGGGTGCGCAGGCTTTGCATTGGGTCAAAGCTGTCGTCCTTTGCCCATAAATTTAGGTCTTTGGCTAAGCTGTGCAAAATCCCCTGACTGGTCACTTCGTTACCGCGGGGTAAGCGCAATAAGGCTACCAATGTATCGGCGAACTTGTCTTCCTCTGGCAATTGGCCAAGGCGATGCAAACCATGGCGAATCTGTGCTTCTTTAATGTCACATAGGTAAGTGTCTAGCCCCTCAAGTACCGATTTTTCATCTTGGGCATCCACCGAGCTGAGTTCTTCTAATAAGTGGGTTTCTTGAACCTTTTTGAGAATTTGTTCCCGTAACCAAGTTTCACGACGAATATCCATACCCATAGCTTGGTAGTACTCGTCTACCAAGTTTTCCAGCTCGGCCATTTCCCCATAGCTTTCCGCTCGTGTCATCGGCGGCATCAGGTGATCAATAATAGTAGCTTGATTACGGCGTTTGGCCTGCGCCCCTTCCCCCGGATCATTGACGATAAAAGGGTAAAAGTTGGGCATTGGCCCAAGGGCGATATCTGGCCAGCATTCATCAGACAAGGCCGTACCTTTACCCGGTAACCATTCGAGATTGCCATGTTTGCCCACGTGTACAAAAGCATCCACTTTATAAACGTGACGCAGCCAAAAATAGAAAGCCAAATAGCTGTGAGGCGGCACCAAATCTGGGTCATGGTAGTTTGCTAACAGATCAAGGTTGAAACCTCGTGCTGGCTGAATGCCCACAAAGGTCTCCCCTAAACGAATACCCGCTAGCATAATGCGCCATTGGCCATTTTGCTCTCGGCATTTGTGGTCGTCTTCCGGTGGCCCCCACCTTTCCCAAACCGCTTGTTGAGAGGACAAAGGCAACTGATAAAAATATTCTAGGTAGGTATCCAGCGCCAAACTCTGCCAACACCCCCGCTCATGAAGGCTATTAGGGTTATTGGTCACCACACCTAATAAAGCTTCAATTAAGCCATTGCCATCGGCTGGAATATCTTCGATGGGATAATCAGCTTGCGCCAAGGCATTGAGTAAGTTCACCGTTGAAGCAGGGGTATCTAGCCCCACACCATTACCAATGCGACCATCTTTGGTTGGGTAGTTGGCCAATACAAATGCAATGCGTTTTTCGCTATTGGCTTTACTGGCAAGGTTGGCGTAGCGCTTAGCCAATTGAGCGACAAACCTCGCTCGCTCTTCATGAAGCTCATAACGTATCAGGTCGATTTGAGCAGTTTCATGGTAATGGCTTAAAGCTTTAAAGCTCACTGCACGGGTGACAATACGGCCGTCCATTTCAGGCAATACGATTTGCATGGCCACATCTCGACTGCGCAAACCTTGAGTTTGCTGCTGCCAGTCTTCTTCCGTACTGCCCGATAAAATCAACTGCAAAACAGGCAAGGGTAAATCAAAAGCTGACTGAAAATCCGTCGGTTCAGAAGCAAGATCAGGCGTACCCACACGGTTCGCCGCAAAGCCTGTGGTGTTCAAAATAACGCTGGCTTGGGTTTGTGTGGCTAGCGTTTCGATTAAGCTAACGCAAACCGCGTCTTTCAATGAGCCAACGGCAACTGCCAGTGGCACCATGCCTTCATCTTCCATTACTTCTAGCAAGGCATCGAACATGCCTGTATTGCCACTCTGCAAATGAGAGCGATAGAAAAGCACTAAGGCCACAGGCTTATTGGTTAAGTCCGCTTCATAGTGAGACTGCCATTCACTCAGGCTAGACGCTTGGCCTTTGAAATAGAGCAAGGCATTGGGCAAAGGGGCTGGCTCTCGCCATACAATCTGGTGTTGGAAGAATTCCGCAAAAAGAAATCGGAATAAAGCTTCACTGTTGGCAAGGCCACTTTCACGAAGATAACGCCATACTCGGTGGGCGTTTTCCATGCTACAGCTAGAAGCTTGCAGTAAGGCAGGATCTGGAGTGTCGTCCCCCGGTACAAAAATAAGAGTGCGGTTTGGCTTGGCTTGCGCCCACGCTTGCAGCTGTTGAAAGCCATAAGCCCAGTAATGCTCGCCGCCCAATAGGGAAACTACTACTAGGTTTGCCGAGTCCAACACCTTATCTTCATAAAGGTCATAGGCGGCGGGTTTTACGAGTTGCATCCAGTTAGCAAGGCGTACCGTTGGTAATTGACTAGCATCCAATCCATCATCGGCTAATTCATCTGCTAGGGAAGCATGCAGGGAATCTAAACCACTGCCTAAGGCACTTAATACGGAATCAGCAGCAGCCAAAACAACGATATTCGCAGGGGTTTGTCCTAGGTCGACAATGCCTTCGTCGTCTACAAATCCCCCCGGTTTGGCTGCTAATAGATGCACTTCTTATTTCCCCGTAATTCACTTAATTTGAATATTCAAAACCCCAAAAGCCTTAACACGATGTCGCGAGCGAAGATAAGACAAGGCAAAAACAGACGAGAAAGCGGAGTTTATAAGTTATAAATGAGCATTTCGAGTCTGTTTTTAACGACGTATTAACAAGCGAAGTAGTCGTGAAAGGTCTTTTTAAGCGCTTAAAGAATCAAGCAAGGCACCTTCGATTTGCGATTTAGAAATACCTTTACCGATGAAAACCAGTTGCGTTTTACGGGCTTCATCCGCTTGCCATAGACGATCAAAGTAACGGTCTAGACGCGTACCGACCACTTGGAATACCTGACGCATAGGCTTGCCATGTACCGCCGCAAAACCTTTTACTCGGAAGATATTATGTTGCTCCACCAGCTGGGTAAGGGTTTCTTGCAAAAGGTCGGATTGCACTTCACCAAGGGTGATAACAAAAGAGTCAAAATGATCGTGGGCATGATCATGATGCTCACCATGGGCGTGATGGTGATCATGGTGGTTATGAACTTCTTCAATACGGCTTTCGGTTGCAGCATCGATACCCAACAAAGCATCCAGTGCGACTTCGCCATTTTCCACGTAGACGGTTTTCACCGTGCTCGGTACTTCATGGCTAATCACACCCTGTACTCGGTCACGGGATGGCTCATCTAGCAAATCGTTTTTGGTCACTACCACAAGATCCGCTGCACTTAGCTGATCATCCAGTAGCTCTTGCAAACTTGGATCATGATCTAGGCTTTCGTCTGCTTCACGTTGCGCTTGCACCTTGTTTTCATCATGGGCAAAACGACCTGCAGCGACAGCTGCACCATCAACGACTGTGATAACCGCATCCACTGTGCAGTATTCTTTAATACCCGGCCAATTGAAGGCTTGTACTAGGGGCTTAGGTAGAGCCAAACCGCTGGTTTCAATAAGAATGTGGTCAATGTCGTCACGGCGAGCAACCAATTGTTCCATAACAGGTAAGAACTCTTCTTCTACCGTGCAGCAGATACAACCATTAGCCAGTTCATAGAAACCATCATCCCCTTCTCCGGCGCCTTGCTCATCGTCACAATCCAGAGGACAAGAACGCAGTAAATCGGAATCAATATCCAGTTCACCAAACTCATTTACGATAACGGCAATGCGTTTGCCTTGGGCTTGTTTCAAAACATTAGACAAGAGCGTGGTTTTACCGCTACCTAGAAAGCCAGTCACGATTGTCGTTGGAATTTTATTAAGTTGCATGATCAATCCTTCTCACTTTTAGGTTGCTCTGAAGTCACAGAGCGTGTTTTCGGTTTGTGTACTTTTCTAAATATGTGCGGCTGACTTTTATCGTAGAGATAAGAATCGGCAAAGTCGTCCGTATCTAAGACCTTGCCCACCAATACTAAGCTAGTGCGGGTAAATTTCTTCTCCCTTACTTTTGCCACTATGTCAGCTAGGGTACCGACCACAAAATCTTGGTCTGGCCAGCTAGTGCGATAACACACAGCCACAGGGCAATCTTCCCCATAGTGAGGAATCAGCTCTTCTACAATTTTATGAATGCGGGTAATACCAAGGTGAATCGCCAAGGTCGCGCCACTTTGTGCAAGGGCCGGCAAACGCTCTCTTTCAGGGAAAGGGGTTTTGCCTTCATAGCGGGTCATGATGACAGTTTGAGACACACCCGAAAGAGTCAGCTCTTTTTTCAATAAAGCAGCTGAAGCGGCCACAGCACTGACACCGGGAATCACTTCGTAATTTATATCCAAAGCTTCTAAACGACGAATTTGTTCGCCAATGGCACCGTATAAAGCAGGGTCACCCGATTGTAGGCGTGCCACATCTTTACCCTCTTCCGAGGCTTTTTCGATCACAGCCGTGGTTTCTTCGAGCGTCATTTCTGCTGTGTCGTAAATAGCTTCTGCCGAGCCACGCACACTGTCGATGACTTGCATGGGAATGAGAGACCCTGCGTACAGAATGACCTGACAACGCTCTATGGTTTTAACGGCTTTTACCGTCATTAAATCAGGATCGCCCGGCCCAGCGCCGATAAAGAAAACTGTCATTTTACTACCTTAATTTTCACGCTATTTAAACAACTCTGTCTTTCTAAGAGTTAGGTGTTAAGCGTTAAAGTTTTTTGGAATACCCGCGAGGTGTATAGATCCAATTCTTTTGCCCATTCACTATGTGCTTAGTGTCCGAATTGCCTACGCTGACCATGGTAAACATGTCTACGTCTTTGGCATCCAACTCGCCCAATGTCGTGAAGGTAATTTCTTCTTCTGGTCTTGTAAGCTGTCGGCCAATCATCACCGGAGTACTCGCTGGACGATATTGCAATAAGACATCACGGGCGTGGTTCAATTGCCAGTCCCGCTTTTTCGATACTGGGTTATAAAAAGACACCACAAAATCCCCAGCACCACAGGCATGAAGACGCTTATCTATGGTTTCCCACGGGGTCAGTAGGTCAGATAATGAGATGGTACAAAAGTCGTGACCTAACATGGCACCCACTCGGCTAGCGCCTGCTTGCATAGCAGAAATACCGGGGATAACTTCTATCTCTACGTCCAACCATTCAGGGTGGTTCTCTTTACCTTGCAACTGCTGGTCGAGCAGTTCAAACACCAAGGTCGCCATGGCGTATATGCCAATATCGCCGCTGGAAATTAAGGCTGTTGTTTTACCTTCTGCCGCCAAACTTAGCGCCAAACGTGCTCGGCCAATTTCTTCACCCAGTGGTAAGTCGTGGAATTGTTTGCCTTCGCTCAACTCACCTAATAAATCTAGGTAATAGCCATAGGCCACCCAATCAGTACAAGCTGCTAATGCTTTTGTGGCATTGGGTGCTACTAGGCCTAAATCACCGGGCCCCATGCCCATTACAAATAACTTCGTCATGTCATCTCTATATCAAATCATGCGCTTAAAACGCGAATAGCAGCATTGTACAGGGGTTGGTGATTTTTTGGGATGAAAAGGTCTAGTTTCAAAATGAACATTGTTCAGGTGGGAGTATAAATAATAAGAAACAGGCACAAAAAAGCCAGTTAGTGTTATTAACTGGCTTTTTGGCTATGGAAGCTTCAATTAAATAGCTCTTCGTTATTGAGCTTTCTAATTAAGTAGAAGAATAAATTAAAGACCTTTCAATACTTCTACTAGTTCTGCTGGCTCTTGGCGAGCTGTGTAGTCAGCATCCACAAAAGCACTAACGATAGTGCCGTCTTTAGCAATAACAAAGCTTGCTGCTAGAGGCAGATCAAATTGACCTTCACCATTGTGCTTTTCAACTTCAATACCGAAAGACAAGTAAATTGGACGTAGTTCTTCGGCTAATGAGAAAACAAGGCCAAGGCTTTTCGCGTACTCAGAATTTACGTCCGACAACACAGAAAACTCTAATTCATTCTTTTCTGCCGTAGAAAGTGACGCGTCTGGCAATTCTGGTGTGATAGCAACAAGGCTAGCACCTTCCGCTTTAATGTTTGCTAACTGGTCTTGGAAAGCTTTTAGTTCTAGGTTGCAGTATGGGCACCAGCCACCACGGTAAAAAGTTAAGACAACTGGGCCTTCTTCTAATAGTGATTCTAGGCTTACTGTTTCACCATTTTGATTTGGCAGAGAGAAAGGCAGAAGTTTTTCAGACACTTTTGGTGCTTTATCAACAATGCCTGTTTCTGAAAGGTTTAGTGTTGCTTGCTTCATCAAAGCTTGAACATGCTCTGGTGCTTTTTGAACGAAGCCTGCTTTGTATTCTGCGATCTTATCTTGTAATGACATGTGAACCTCATCGATAGATTGAATTAACTTGAACATTCATTCAAACACCACTTGAACGATCAATCAAGCTATTTTTTGAATGATCACTCAAAATCTTGAGTGAGCTTGATTCAGTCGCTATACTTGCAACACACATCATTTATTAATAAAGGCTATCTCTACCATGGCGAGAGCTCAGTTTGACAAGCAACAGGTACTAGAAAACGCATCCAATGCTTTTTGGCGATTGGGCTACAATGCGACCTCTATGCAAACTGTGGTAGCAGAAACTGGCCTAAAGCCCGGCAGCATTTATTTGGCTTTTGGCAATAAAGAAGGTTTGTTTAAAGAGTCTCTTGATTTTTATACTCAACAATCACTAGCCAAGTTGGAAGCCATTCTGACGCAATATGACAATGCCGAAGCAGCCATTCCACATATTCTGATGAACTTGATTAATGAGTCGTGCCAGACTGAGTATTGCAGCTGCTTTCTAGTGAAGAGCCAGTTAGAACTCAATGCAGATCAAACTGAACTAAAAGAATATGTTTCTCAGCAGTTAAGAAAAGTAGAAACCTTATATCAAAGCTACTTTCTGAAAAGTCATTCCGAAGAGGAAGCAAGTGCCAGAGCGGCAAGCTTGATGGTGCATATCTTCGGCATTAGAGTTTATGGATACCATAGTCATTCAAAAGAGCAGTTGATTGCCGCAGCACGCATTGGCTTACCTTGGCTAATTTGGCCAAATAACGCTTAACTTTATTGGCTTAGCCCTCTTGGCTTAACCCTCTTGGCCCAGCCCTTCCCGTATTCCCCTCACCTAATATGAATCTAATTATTCGTTATGAGCGTATTACATCATTGAATAAATAGTTTGCTATGAGTCTATGCAAAGGCAGCCAGCTCTTATTTTCATGAGCGCTTTCTGTGACCTTTTAGACAAAATCATATTGATGTAACTCAAGACTTTATTCGCAAATTTCATTTTAACTTTTGCTTAATTCCGTATACTTACCTCGAATTTATTTTATGGTACCCAAGCTTATGTCTAAACTGCCTGTTAACGAATTGATTTCGCGTTTTCAAGAGATTGTTGGAAAACGCTACACCCTAACCTCTGCTGCGAAAACCGCACCTTACTGCAAAGGCTTTCGATTGGGTTCGGGCAGTGCCGTTGCGGTGGCTAGACCGGGTACCTTGTTAGAAATATGGAAACTGTTAGAGGTGTGTGTTGCAGCGGATGTCATTGTTATTATGCAGGCAGCAAACACAGGTTTAACCGGTGGTTCAACACCAGATGGCAATAGCTATGATCGTCCTGTTGTTGTCATTAGCACAATGCGTATTAGCGAGATTCAAATTATTGACCAAGGCAAACAAATCATCGGCCTTGCGGGCAGTACTTTGTTTGGTTTGGAAGATCAGCTAAAACCGTTTGGGCGTGAACCGCATTCTGTAATCGGTTCTTCTTGTATCGGTGCTTCTATTGTCGGTGGTGTTTGTAATAACTCTGGCGGTGCTTTAGTTCACCGTGGCCCAGCTTACACAGAGTTAGCGATTTATGCGCAAGTTAATGCAGAGGGCCAACTACAACTGGTCAATAACCTTGGCATCAAGCTTGGTGACACACCAGAAGAAATGCTGACCAATTTGCATAACGGACGCTACCAAGAAGACGATGTGGAGTTCCCTAATAAATTAGCTTCTGATAATCAGTACCATGAACGCGTTCGTGAAATTGATGCGGACACACCATCACGTTTTAATGCCGATCCTCGCCGCCTTCATGAATCTTCAGGTTGTGCCGGTAAACTGGCGGTATTTGCCGTTCGCTTAGATACCTTCCCGATTGCTGAGAAGCAATGTACTTATTATGTGGGTACGAATGATTCCACTGTGATGACACAAATTCGTCGTGACATGTTATCCACTTTTAAGAACCTGCCGATCTCTGGTGAATACCTACACCGCGATTGTTACGATGCTTGTAAAAAGTACGGTAAAGATTCTTTCGTTGTCATTGATAAACTAGGCGCTAAATACATGCCTAAGCTGTTTTCAATGAAGCGCTCTATCGACAGCATGGCGGAAAAAATCCCATTCTTGCCAAGCAAGTTCTCTGACCGTATGTTGCAGTTCATGAGTAAGTTCATGCCAAACCACCTGCCTAAGCGTATGGAAGACTTCCGTGATAAGTATGAACACCACTGGATTATTGAAACCAGCAACGATTGTGTAGACGAAGCACGAGAATACTTAGAGAGCTTCTTTCAACATAATGATAACGAAGGTGATTTCTTCGCCTGTACCGAACGTGAGTCAGATCAAGCTATCCTTCATCGATTTGTTGCTGGTGGCGCCATTGGTCGTAAGCTCATCATGGAAAAAGAGTCAGCGAAGCTGGGTAGTATCATGACTATCGATGTGGCTTTCCCTCGCAACGAGCGTGAGTGGGTAGAAAATCTTCCTGCAGAAATTGAAGACCACTTGGCCGTAAAACTCTACTACGGACACTTCTTCTGCCATGTTATGCACCAGAATTACATTATGAAAGAAGGTTCAGATGCGAAAGCCGTTAAGCAAAAAATTCTGAAAACCTATGATGAGCGCGGCGCAGAATATCCAGCCGAGCATAACGTGGGTAATGAATATGTTGCCAAGCAGTCACTCCGTAACTTCTATAAGCAAATTGACCCAACTAACAGCTTCAATGCTGGGATTGGTAAAACTAGTAAGCTGAAGCACTATGCCGGTCAAGACGATGGTCCATCTTGTGGTTGTAGCCATCACTAAGCATTAAAAGCAAGACTGGTAAAAATCAGAGTCAGTAAAAACGAGCCTAGTGCTCGTTTTTTTATGCTGTTTTTATTATCGTTTTCCAGATATTACTTTCCAAAAATACGACTTTCTTCCATAAATTTTCCTTCACGCCTTGACCTTAAAGTTAACTCTAAGGTTTATACTTGCGCTATCACTTAAAAGAAACATCTTTAGTAGCTCATATTGGAGGTAGACATGAAAATAGGTCAACTCGCCAAATCGTCAGGCATCAGTTCGTCCACCCTTCGCTACTACGAACAACAGGGCTTAATTCAAGCCAGCAGCCGAAGTGGTTCCAACTATCGTCAATATACTGAGCAAGATTTAAGTACCGCCAAGTTCATCAAGCGTTGCCGAGATACTGGCTTTAGTTTGGAGGAAGTATCTGAATTACTGTCCATACGTGCTGACAAAGCGAATTATGTTTGTGAAGACGCTAAGCAAATAGCAGAACAAAAGATTCTTGATGTCGAAAGTAAGATCCAGCAAATGCAACAGTTGCTAAACACACTGCATCAACTCAGCGACGCCTGCTGTGGTGGGGTCGAAAGTGCGGAATTCTGTCGAATACTCGATACGCTTGAAGCGGACTCTTCAGCGAATAAGGAGAACAACCAATGATTATGGAGTTTATAGGCAACTTCTTTGAACTTTTCATGGAGTCAGCACCTTATTTGTTAATAGGGCTTTTTATTGCTGGCATCATTAAGCAGGCAGTACCCGAATCATGGATTCAAAAAGTGCTTGGTAAAGACAGCTCTGTGACCACAGCGGCACTGATTGGCGCGCCAATCCCTCTTTGCTCCTGTTCCGTGATCCCAACAGCGATGGGGATTCGTCGGGCAGGTGCAAGCAAAGCCAGCACAGCCAGTTTCATGGTGGCGACCCCTGAAACAGGAGTCGATTCTATCGGTATCACATTAGCTCTTATGAACCCAATCATGGCCATTGCTCGACCTATATCCGCCATTGCCTCAGCCATTGTGGCTGGCAAGCTAGTACAAGTATGGGATAAGGAAACTCCAGCAGGCACTACAGAGACTGACACAAAAGTAAGCAGCTGTTGTAGCAATCAAAAGACAGCAGAGCCTAGTGTGAAGGCCGAAACAACGGGCTGTTGTAGCAGTAAACAGGCTAAAGCAGAGCCAGACATTAAAACTGAAACTGTGAGCTGTTGCAGCAGTAAGAGTAACAAGCCTAAACCTGCTGTTAAAGCAGAAACATCCAGCTGCTGTAGTAGCAAACAAGAGAAAGCTGAGCCCGCTATTAAACCTGAAACAGCCAGCTGCTGTGGAACACAATCAGCACCAGAAGACACTATCGTTACCAAAGTGGGTCGTGCCATTAAATATGGTTACGGAAAGCTGCTTTCTGACTTTATGACATGGTTATTAATCGGTTTATTCTTTGCTGCTATCATCAAGACTTTTGTACCTACTGACTTCTTTCTTCAATACGGTACCAGTGTATGGGCGATGCTCGTCATCATCCTTATATCCATTCCCATGTATATTTGTGCTACGGCTTCCACGCCTATCGCTGCTGGTTTGATGCTGTCAGGCATTTCTCCCGGGGCAGCTTTGGTCTTTATGCTTGCTGGCCCTGCGACTAATATCGCCACACTCATGGTGGTAAAAAATGAATTGGGGAATCGCTCTTTAGCCGCGTATCTAGTCGGTGTAATCGCCACGGCAATAGCATCAGGTTTGATCCTAGATTGGCTAGTGAAATACTTTGATTGGAGCATGCAGGTTAATGCTGGACACCATCACCCAATGACAGATCCACTCTATATCGCTTCTGCCATTGTGTTAGCTGGGCTTATTGGCTTCCAATATATGAAAAAATATACCCGAAATAGAAACGCGATTTAATGGATGTGCAATTTAATAGAAGTGAAAACTAATAGAAGCTCTAACCTCTTAAATCAAGGTGCCGTTTAGCCTTTCTATTTTGCTGTTTTTTCTTAAAAATTCGTGCAGCGGCTCAATATCCAAGGGTTTCGAATAAAGATACCCTTGATGAGCCTCCATACCTAATTTGCGACAAAAATCAGCTTGTTCCTGCCTTTCAATACCTTCCGCAATGGTTTTTAGTTCTAGCTTATTGAGCATTAACGCTAAGCCTTCCAATACGGTATTAGTCGTTGAGCCTACAGACAAATCAATCTCATCTAATAAAGACTTATCTACTTTAATAAAATCAATTGGCCATTTGAGTAAATGAGATAACGACGAGTAGCCCGTACCAAAATCATCAAAAGCGATTTGAACACCTGCTCCAGCCAGCCTCTCTATGGTTTCCAATGAAGTTTCATCGTCTTCCAGCATTGCGGTTTCGGTAATCTCTACAATCAAATTGGAAGGTGAAACTTGATGTCGCTCTAGGCAATCAATAAGGAAATAGCCAAATGACCTGTCCTGTAATTGGCGAGGCGATACATTAATCGAAAGGTAAAAATCATCTCCCCATAAAATATAATCAAGAATATCTTGAATGGCCTTTTCTACTATCCATTTACCCAAAGGAATAATCACACCACTTTCTTCAGCGATAGGAATAAAAATATCTGGCCTTTGTGTTGAGGTACCGTTTGTCCAGCGCACTAAGGCTTCAACCCCTTTGACGCGGTCATTTTTCATAATAGGTTGGTATTGCAGTGAAAAATCTTTTTCTATATTCGCCGCTTTAAGTTCCGTCTCAACACTGTATTTAAGAAGCAACTCTTCTTTCATACCATCTTGATATAAGCGTATATGTTCACTGGTTGATTTAGCACGATACATGGCAATTTCTGCGCATTTAACCAGCTCACTAGATGAAGTACCATGCTGAGGAAAGGTTGACACTCCAATACTACCAGAGCAATGATGCACCACGCCGTCTACCGAAAAGGGCGCTGATAACGCTTTTACTAGGGAGTTACCTTTAACAAGCAAAGATTGGCTACTTCCTGAGTAGTCCAAGATAAAGGCAAACTCATCGCCACCAATCCTAAACACCTTTTCATTTGCACCAAACCAGCTAGAAAGTCTTCTACCAATTGCACAAATTAATTTATCGCCCACATTATGGCCATGGGTGTCATTCAAGCGCTTAAAATTATTAATATCGATGACCATGATGGCGAATCGTTTGTTACTGCCTAGGTCTACACTCAATTTATGGGACAAATATTCATCAAAGTAATAGCGATTAAATAACCCTGTTAGAATATCTCTCTCAGCGAGTTGTCTCACTTTTTGATAGCTACTATGAATAGCTTGTTCGAGTTCGTAGCGTTTTCTCGCCTGAAGTATTGAGCGCTTTAAAAAAGATGCAGAAAGATCCGACTTTAAGATGAAATCATGGGCACCAGCATCGATAGACTCAACAATAAGATCATCGTCAGAATGATTACTTATCATGATAATGGTAACGTTATGGCCAGTTGTCGACTCTTTTATATCAAAAAGAAAATCTATTCCATTGGCTCCAGGTAACAAGTAGTCAACCAATAATACGTCATAAAAATTAGACTCTAATTTCACTAACGCATCTTGGGCACAATTCACTTCGTCAATATTATATTGGTCATTTGAGCCTGCCATAGAGTGTGACAACGCCCTTCTCAACTCTAAGCGAGAAACCGTATCATCATCGATAATCAATACTCTAAGTTTAGCCATGAGCTTTATTCACTCTTTCTCTAACGTGTTATTTTTTGGGAAGGCAGGCAATACGCCAATAACCATTTAATAAAGACAATATTTCTAAAAATCCTTGCCCAGCTTCTTCTTTAACAAAGTAACCAGCCACATTGTATTGGTAGCTTTTTAGAATATCTTTTTCATCCGCGGAGGAAGTCAGTATAAAAATAACCGTATCTGCTATTCCCTCCGTAGAACGGATGCTATTTAATAACTCATGTCCACCCATTCTGGGCATATTGAGGTCTAGTAATACTATGAAGGGTTTTGAGACCTCACCTGACATCAATATATTTAAAGCTTCTACACCGTCTATCGCTCGAATAAGCGGATTAGCAATTTTCATTTTCGCAAAGCTTCTTTGAATGGTCATAAAATCTATGTCGTCATCCTCAACGACTAATAATGAAACTTCATCCGAGTTTGAATTCATAACCCCTCCCTTGAGAAAATCAATCATTGCTCAGTACATTTTTTGAAGGCCAAACAATGCGAAAGTGAACGCCTTTTGAGCTATCCATAAGTTGAATATTGCCACCGTAGTAATCTATTATCTTTTGAACAATAGCTAACCCCATTCCACTGCCTTCCACTTTGTCTCTAGGTTGCAGTGTTTGAAACATTTCAAAGATTTTTTGCGCATACATGTCGTCTATACCCGGACCGTCATCCTGATAATCGATAATATAACCCGACTTATTTTCATCCACCTTGATAGAAATAACACCGACAGATTCATGATGATGCTTAATAGTATTATTCAGTAAATTTAACAGTACGATATTCAATGCGGTTTTTGGTAAAAGCACTTCTATATCGGATACATCAAGGCTAAAGCTTTCAGAGTTTTCATTAAGCGCGTGTATGGGCTTAACAAACTCATTAAATTTAAATTTTTCATAGTCCCCTTCACCAATTCTTTTATGCAAACGAGAGTATTCCAGTAAATCGGATAAAAGCTGCGACATTCTCTCTGCTCTGCTTTTAATAAGCCCAAACTGAGTAGTAACTTCTGCTGGAAAAAGTTCTCCGTAATCTTCCTCTATCCAATTCACTAATTTCTTAATGGCATTTAATGGGG
Source organism: Marinomonas sargassi (assembly GCF_025716875.1). Taxonomy (GTDB): domain Bacteria; phylum Pseudomonadota; class Gammaproteobacteria; order Pseudomonadales; family Marinomonadaceae; genus Marinomonas; species Marinomonas sargassi. Next base: position 428,323 of record NZ_JAOVZB010000002.1, read on the forward strand.
ATTTCAGATCATGTGAAGCGGTATAAGCAAATTGCTCTAAATCTTTATTGGACTTTTGTAATCGCTCGATTAAAACCTCTCGCTCTGTTACATCAATAGATAAACCTAGAATATGGGGGCGCCCATTTAAGCTATCAAAGCGAGTTTTCGTGGTATGCATAGTGCGAACTTTTCCATCGGGAAAGGTTATTTTTTCAAGCGTTTCACTAAAACCATAATCAAAAGCTTCCCTATCCTTAATAAGAAAAGGTTCCCTATCTTCCAAGCTATAATGCTCAAGAGTTGTATAACCTACTACTTGGTTACGTAGCTCCTCAGGATATAGATTAATAAAGCGATCATTTGCTCTCAAAATGACAAAGTTTTCATCTTTGACAAATATGTAGGCCGGCATGGTTTTTTCAATTAAATCGTAGAACGCATTTTCGTCTTTTAATTGCCGAAAAAGTTGATTGGATTTACTTACTCTACTAAGCGAATGATATTGAAGTTTGGCTAGCCTAATCGCGTCCTGCATAGCATAGTCAAAGTGAGCTTGATCAAAACAATCAAGAAAAAAACAGTTCCTAGCGCCCTCGTTTATTACCTTTCTTTCTAGTTCTTCGTCGTATTGATCTAACACAACAATAACTGGTGTAGGGTGAAACTTATCTATTAAGGAATAACGCAACGAAGTAGGTAAAGATGAGTGAAGGTGCGTTATAAAAATAACGCAATCGAACTCATCATCTGAAACACTAGTGTGGTCAAACTCTTCATAGGATAAAGAAGTAATCTGATGTGGAGTCTCTGAGAAAAGTAAAGGGTCCTCTAAATTAGATGACTTAGAAGCCTTACTATCAATGATAACTAATACCTGATAAGTCATTAATTAAAGTCCTTGTTTGTCTATTGTTATTATTTGGCCCTACATTCCTTGTCCAATGAATACATAAAATAGATACATTACAGTTACATTTAAATATTCAAGATGAGCTTTTATTACATTAATAAACAAAGACTAGACCAAAAACAACCCTTAAAGCTTATGATTTGTGTAAAAGGGGAGTTATATGCCTAACTTCCATTTTTTAAACATTTTTCAAAAGAGGAAAAAGTCCCCAACCCCTCCCCTTTCAGGGAAAACCTCTGCGTTTCACCTGCTAAAAAGTACAAACCGCCAAATATCCCATTAGTTCAAGCACATACAGGCAATTTAAAGGTAATGATAACGATTTGCATTAGATTTTCTCTGTGTGTATCCTGCACCGCCAAATTAAATAACGATGAAAAAACAACAAACTATTAACGAAGGGCAAGTAGGCCACACGCAAGAACGGGACATTCATTAGCGCATAGTTTTAGAAAGTAATAGGAAGGTATTAATGAGAAGCTTATATGATAAAGACGCTGAACATTCTAGCTGCGGCGTCGGCTTTATTACTCACAAACTCAGTCTTCAGACCCATGAGCTACTAAACCTTTCCCATCAAGCTCTTTGTAAGATTCCACACCGCGGCGGTATGAATGCACAAGGCATAGGTGATGGCGCAGGTGTAAACATCGATTTGTCGGTTAATTTTTACCGATACTTAACCAACGACAATTCATTAGAGTACGGCGATTTTGGTGTTGGCAACTTCTTTTATCCTTTAAACAGCAATGCCCACCAAACCGCTGAAAGCATTATCTCGAAGGCATTAGAAAAGCATGACTTAAGCCTTCTATTATGGCGTGATGTGGAAGTCGATATTAGCGCGGTAAACGAAGCCAGCGCGAAGGAACAGTTATCTATCCGCCAAGTAGTTTTCTCACGACCAAGCTCGGCAAGCTCTCAAAAAGAATTTGAAGCTATCATCAATGAAGCTCTGCTTGAAATTGAAGAGCCTGCCTTCCAAGACGAATACCTACAAGGTTTTTATCCACTCTCTATGAGCTCTTATACACAAGTGTATAAAGGCCGTTTAAATAGCTGGGAAGTCGTACCTTACTTTAAAGACTTACAACACCCTGAGCATTGCATTAAGACCTTGTTCTTCCACACTCGATTTTCGACCAATACAGCACCTAATCCAATCTTTGCTCAGCCGTTCCGCCGCATGGCCCATAACGGTGAATTAAATACCGATAGAAAAAACCGTCTTAGCGAAAATGCCATTGCTATGTCCCATAACAAGCAGCTTATTTTCCCTAAAGGCCAATCAGACTCGGCTCGTCTTGACCAAACGTTGGCGCGCCGTATTACTGAAGACGACATGGATATTGTGGAGTCTGTGCTGGCTATGATGCCTCCAGCATGGGAGAACGATGAGACATTAAGCTCAGAAGTTCGAGACATGCTGGAATACTTCAGCCTTAGCGAAGAGAAAAACGATGGCCCAGCCGCACTCGTCTTTAGTGATGGTATTAAAGTGGGCGCTCGCCTTGACCGCTTAGGGCTAAGGCCTCTACGTACTGTTGAAACAGACGAATACCTAGCAGTAATGAGTGAAGCGGGGCAAATCGACTTCCCACCTGAAAGCATTGTCCGCCGTGGCCGTGTTGATGCCGGCGGCATGGTAGTGTTCAACCATGAAAATGGTGAAATCCTTTACACCAAAGAGGTACTGGAAAGATTAGCAACACAAGCCGATTACCCAGCACTCGTCGAAAAGACTCGTCTTAATTTAACCGATTTACCTGCCCTATCTTTGGCAGATGTATCTGTACAATCTGACTTATCCATTCCTGCCAGAATGGTGGCTTACAGCATGAACCAAGAAAGCTTCAAGTTCATGTTGGACCCTATGCTACAAACTGGCCTAGAGAAGATCTCAGCAATGGGTTATGGCATTGCCCCTAACGCATTAAATGAAGACGAAGGCGGCATGTCTCGCTACTTCAGCCAACGCTTTGCGCAAGTCACCAACCCGCCTCTAGACAGTATTCGTGAAGCCGATGGTATGACACTGCGTGTTGCCCTTGGCCCTAAGCCTAATTTCTATAATGGCAAAGATAGTAACAAGCCCCATCAGTTGGTATTGAACTCCCCTATTCTACAGTTGCCACAATTGCAGCAGATTCGCTTGCAGGACAATCTATCTGTAGAAACGGTAGAGACTCTATTTACTCCAGACCTTACTAACGAAGCGAACAACCAAGCAAACCTATTGGCTGCTGTTGAAACAGTTTGCAGCCAAGTAGAAACATTGGTGCGCGCTGGCGGTGAGATCATCATACTGTCTGACCGTAATATCAGCACGAACCAAGCCGCTATTCCCGCCATCATGATTATGGCAGCCGTAAATCAGCGCTTAATCAAAGCAGGTTTGAGCTTTAATTGCAGTGTCGTTATGGAAACAGGGCAAGCGTCCAACACCCACGACATTGCTTGTCTACTAGGCTTTGGTGCCGCTGCAGTATGTTCTCTTACGGTTTATTACCGTGCATTAGAATTGTCGAACAGCAATGAAGAAGCACAAGCTGCACTGAATAAGTTCCAAAAAGCCGTTGAAAAAGCCCTCATGAAAACCATGGGTAAATTTGGTCTATGTACGGCAGAAAGTTACATTGGCGGTGAGTTCTTCGAGAGTAACTTCTTAGACACGAAAGAGCCTCTACTAGCCACTATTTTCCCAAATATTGATGCGCCAATTGGTGGTGTTCAATTTGCCGACTTGGCGAAAAGTGCCGCCACTTGGCACGCTAAAGTAACTGAGATTCAGTCTGAGAATGAAATTCCAGTACTCGGTCTATTTAAAGAACGTGGCGATGGTGCTGGCCATACCTTTGGTAATACCTCTGTTCGTGAATACCTTAATATGACGGAAGAAGACATCCAGTATATTGATGAAAGTACGGATGAGAGCGAAGCGATAGAACAAACAGCATTACCGCAAGACGATAGCTACCGTGACCTAGGCTTTGAAAAACGCACCGATGAGCAGCTTAACAATGCCACTATCACACCAGCCTACCGCTCTTTCTGTGAAAACTTGTATGCGGAACGTGATGAACGCCCTGCTTCCTTGCGTGATGTACTGCATCTAGCAGTTAACCTTTGCGATGCGGTTTCTACTGAAGACTTTGCACAAAAGCTGTCAATATTTAATTTAGAAGGCAACGCAAGCTATCCAGTACAGGGATTGCAGGTTGAGTGCACCGAAGACAACCAATGGCAACTTAGCTTATCTGAGCCTTCTACTGAGCGTCATCAAGCCTTGGCAGATGCCATTATTAGCCAGTTTAAATGTGAAACACCAAGCACTGTATTGAATGTTTCTGCTGAACAGCTTGTTATGGTACTGAATGACACAGCAGTTCAGTTCTTCAGCAAGCTATACACAGCACCGCAGCCAATTGATTTAACTCAAGTGCAACCAGCATGTGAAATCACTTCCGCTTTGGCTTCTGGTGCTATGAGTCACGGCGCTCTAGTATCCAGAGCCCATGAAGCCGTCGCCCAAGGCACAAACATTGTTGGCGCCATGAGTAACTGTGGTGAAGGTGGTGAGAACTCACGTCGCTATAACACCATCAAAGGCAGTAAGATCAAACAGTTTGCTTCTGGTCGCTTTGGCATTTGGACTGGCTACCTTGCTGATCCTTGCCTAGAAGAGATTGAAATTAAGTTGGCCCAAGGTGCTAAACCGGGTGAAGGTGGTCAGCTGCCTGCGGCCAAAGTCGATGTTGAAATCGCCGCCGCCCGTTGTGCGACTCCGGGTGTTGAATTGATTTCACCTCCTCCTCACCACGACACCTATTCAATTGAGGATTTAGGTCAGCTAATTCACGATGCTAAAGCGGCTCGTGTACGAGTGATCGTCAAACTCGTGTCTTCTGAAGGAATCGGTACCATTGCCGTTGGTGTTGCAAAAGCAGGTGCTGATGTCATTAACGTGGCAGGTAACACAGGTGGTACAGGTGCTGCCCAAGTCACCAGTTTGAAAAACACAGGTCGTTCTGCTGACGTAGGTATCGCCGAAGTTCACCAAGCACTGAGTGAAAACGGCTTACGTGACAAGGTTGTTCTACGTTGCTCCAACTCACACCAAACTGGTTTGGATGTGGTGAAATCTGCCCTTATGGGTGGTGACTCATTTGAGTTCGGTACCACAGCGCTGATGATGCTGAAGTGTGTCATGGCGAAGAACTGTAATGTGAAGTGTCCAGCAGGTCTCACCACCAATGCCGAAATGTACGAAGGTGACCCGCGTGCCTTAGCGCAATACTTCATCAACTTGGCCCATGAAGTTCGCGAAATTCTAGCTTCTATGGGTTACCCATCATTGCGTTCTATCCGTGGTAAGAGCCAATTAATGGCCTTGATTAATCACAAGTCCTTAATTGGTCGTCTAGATATGACAGGCATGCTGCGTGAAGCAGACACCATTACTTATGAAAAGCCTGTTTACCTAGAAGCTGATTTCACACCAGATGATAATTACTTAGTGGAGTTCGAGCAGAACTTTATTAAACAACAAGCCGCTTCGATTGATATTCAAGGACCTGCTCTACACAACTGCAACAAAACCACTTCTGGTCAGTTTGCCGTTGATATTGAACGCATCCTAAATTACACACTAAGCGAAGAAGAAAAGCGTGCCCACCCTTCCATCATGCAGTTAAGCAATGGTCGTTGGGTATTGGCGCAAGACAGTGTCACGATTCATACCAGTAATTCCGCTGGTCAAAGTTTTGGTGCTTTCAACAACACAGGTATGAAGTTGGTTCACACTGGTACTTGTAATGACGGTGTTGCCAAAGCAGCTTCTGGCGGTGTGATTGTTATTAAAAACCCAAACAAAGAAGCGCACCCTCTTTCAGATAATGTGCTGATAGGCAACTTTGCACTCTTTGGTGCTACCGGTGGCCGTGTATTTATTCAAGGCCTAGCGGGTGACCGTTTTGGTGTACGAAACTCAGGCTCCGTTGCTGTCGTGGAAGGGGTTGGTGACTTTGGTTGTGAATACATGACCCACGGCTCTGTGGTTAACCTTGGTGAATACGGCAAAGGCTTTGGTAATGGCATGAGTGGTGGTACCGCTTACCAATACGACCCAAGTGGCGATATTGTGAAGCGTTGCAGCCAAGACAGTGTTATTGCCATTCCTATGACTTCTGATGATCAGCTAGTGACAGGTCAAGAGCAAGCACTATTGATTCACTTAGAACAACACGCAGAATACAGCCGTTCTAGCTTGGCGAAAAAGTTATTAGATAACTGGCAGGAATCTCGTCAGCATTTCTATGTTGTCTTGCCTCGCCCTATGTTGAGCCACCAGCAATCTTCAAGCATTCTTGCCGCAACGAAAACAGCACAGATGCAAGAAGAGCTGGCACAGTTCTTTGCCAATCAACAACTGACATTACTGATTGATGCTTATCAAAATGACCAAGCAAGTATCTTTAATAGCCAAGTGCCTCAGTATGGTGAATGCGATAGTCCGCTGATTTTGAAATACATCATTACTACTGGTGTATTACGCCGCTCTCTAGAGTTGGCACAAAAAGCGAACCCAAGCGCAGAGCAAAGCCAAACAGACATTATGGCTAAAGCCTTAATCCAGCAAAAAGACCGCAAGCTGGTTGATGCTCTTGTGAAAGACATGAAGGCTTCTCTAGCTGGCTACTCTGACGATGCACTCGCGGCTTTACTAGCTCAAAAACGCGTTAGTGATTACAAGCGCTCCCTTGAGATCCGTGAAGTGTGGGATATCCACTCTATGGGCACCAATGCTTGGATCATTGAGCGAGACCGCCAAAGCCTCGCCGAACTTGCAGAGCACCCAGAGTTGGATGAGCAAATAGCAAAACATTATATGAAAGTGATTGCCGACGTTATGCGTTCACAAGCCGCATAACGAGACAAAGAAGAATTATTGGAGTTATCGAAATGAGTCATCAAGAAGATAAAACACAAAACAAAAACGCAGCGCCAAGTTTAGGCTTTATTCCACAAGACATTCCGTTTAACGACGAGCAACGTCAATGGTTAGGCGGCTTCTTTGCAGGTTTACACAGTAAATTAATGGTTGTAGAAGGCAGCACAACACAAACTGCCGCGCCTACTAGCACTCGCCCTATTACTATCATTTACGGCACCCAGACGGGTAACGCAGAAGGCGTTGCCGAGCTGGCGGCAGAACAAGCCAAAGCACTAGGTCTTAGCCCAGTTGTATTGGATATGGACGATGTGTCTATTGACCAATTTAGCCAAATTGAACGCCTACTGATTGTCACTAGTACCTATGGTGAAGGGGAAATGCCCGATAACGCCCAAGCTCTTTGGGATGCAATTAGTGAAGACAGCGCCCCTCAACTCGCCCAACTTAACTACAGTGTATTAGCTTTAGGCGACACAAGTTACGACGAGTTTTGTTTGGCTGGTAAGTTATGGGATGAGCGCTTGGCTGAACTAGGGGCGAACCGTGTCGGTGCCCGTGTCGATTGTGATGTGGCATTCGAAGAACCAGCACAAAGTTGGATGGATGCAGTTATTCCTGCCATCGCTGAAAAAGGCTCTGACTCTGCTGGAGCAGCTAGTACTGTTTCTACAACCCCTAAAGCGGCTAAGTCGAAATTCAATCGTACTAACCCGTTGATGGCGACTTTAACCACCAAGAAAGTACTGACACACCCTGAGTCCAGTAAAGAAGTCATGCACTTCGAGTTTTCACTAGGTGATTCTGGTGAAACTTACCAAGCGGGTGATGCACTAAACATTATCCCACTTAACCGTGTGGATCTTGTGGAAGAGCTATTAGGCTACTTCGATGCCGATGGCAGTGTCACATTAGCCGGTGCAGATAAAGCGCTTAAGCAGCAACTTATCGAAGAACTAGAAATTCGTACCCCAAGTAAAGAGTTGGTATCTCACATCGCTTCGTTAAGTGATGACACCGCTTTCAAAGCGCTTATCGATAACGATGACAAAGCTGGCTTGAGCGACTTCCTATGGGCAAAAGACAGCCTAGATTTGTTGATTCAATATCAAGATAAGCTGGCAGGAAAGTTATCTATCGAAGAGTTCGTCGGTCTATGTAAGCCATTGGCTCCTCGCGCTTATTCGATTTCATCTAGCATCAAAAAACACGATGGTGAAGTACACCTAACCATAGGTTCGGTTCGCTACAATGCTCAAGATCGAGACCACAACGGTGTGTGTTCAACCTTCCTTGCCGATGAAGCAAACGAAGGTGACAGCATTGCTTGCTACTTCTCACCTAACAAGAACTTCGCTATACCAGAAGACGGTAGCTTGCCTATCATCATGGTTGGCCCTGGTACGGGTATCGCCCCTTTCCGCTCTTTCTTAGAAGAACGCGAAATGACAGGTGCGAGCGGTAAAAACTGGTTATTCTTTGGTGACAGAAACAGCAAAACCGACTTCTTGTACCGTGATGAGCTAGAAGCTATGCAAGAAAAAGGCTTATTAAACCAGCTTGACTTGGCCTTCTCTCGTGACCAAAGCGAAAAGGTCTATGTACAAGATAAAATGCGTGAGCAAGGCGCTCAACTTTTTGCTGACTTAGAAAGTGGTGGCTACTTCTACATTTGTGGTGATGCCCTTCGCATGGCAAAAGACGTTGATCAAGCCTTACATGATGTTATCGAAAAAGAAGGTAACATGAGTGCAGAGCAAGCCGCTGACTACGTTAATGCATTGAAGAAAAACAAACGTTACGTAAGAGACGTTTACTAGTCTTATTGCATTCGAAATACTAGGCATAAAAAGCCAGATCAATATTAAATTGATCTGGCTTTTTTATTTAAAACTTCCTATTAAAAAATGTACATGAAAAACAGCACATTAAAAACATATTGATAATTTCCCTCTGCTGCTTTTCTAATTTATAAGTTAAATATTATTTGTAAATAAAAGAAGGTTTGTTATAAGTAAGTTCTTCAATTAGAAATTTAACCCTTGATAAATATTGATACTCAATTAATTTATCATTGAAACCTATGATAACAATGGAAGCTACTTATGGATTCAAGAAAAGATAAAACTTCAAATTATGCAGATGGTTTTTCAACCCCTCTAACTCGAGGAAAGCTTTATAACAATGGCGCCTCACCTTGGTCAGCTGAATTAGGTTTAGGGACAGCAGCTCAACCGCTAAAATTCTCTTTTGATACTGGTAGTAACTTTATTTGGGTTACTTCCTCACTATGCGGTGATGATAGCTGTCCACATGCTGCTGGAGGGCAATTTCAGATTGAAGAATCCTCGACTTTTGAGTGGATAAGCCAAGACGTAACATCTCAAGATTTTGGCCCTTGGGGAACAATGGAAGTAGAAACAGGGGAAGATATTTTCAGCCTCAGCTCCAATGGCTACACAATTGAATCAGATATATTTTTAGCGAAAGAGTACAAGAGTGAATCATTTGAGGGGCTGGTGTGGGATGGAGGTATTGGCATACCCAGCTTATACGACTTCTCTTTCGATGCCAGTGAATCAAACGCTTTGCATATACCATACCGTATGTATTCCCATACTCCATCAAGCGATCAATCTCCTTCCTTTACCTTTTTTCCGGACCTTCTTAAGAACAACATTATTTCCCCCTCCATGCCTTACGTTAGCTTTTTAACCGATGAAGCAGATGGCTCTAATGAAGTGTCATTCGGCAAGCTAAATCAAGACTATAAAGACAGCCGAGAATATTTATTCCTTCCATGGGATAGATACTCAATAGACTCAGTAAGCTACATTTGGACGACGAATCTTAATAGCGCTTATATAGGTAACACTCAGCTTAATTTTGCTAATGAAAATCAAGACTTCCTCAGCCTTGACTCAGGTGCCTCGCGATTTAAAGGTGATCCGACCATGATGAATCAAGCCCTTAGTCTAGTAAATAAAAACCAAGAAGACTTAATTATCAAATTAGGTGAATCTGGTTCTAACTCTACAGAAGAGCTTGTTGTTCCAGCATCTGTATATATGGTTGAAATTGAAGGTGGTGAAGATAAAGGGAAGGTATTACCACAATTCGAGGCAATGGCAGGCCTAGATAATTTAGCACTTGTTGGTTCTGTTTTAATAGACCATCTTTATACAGTTTATGAATATGAAGTGATTCAGGTTGGATCTGAATTTGAATTAAAGCCTAAGGGCATGTGGATTTTTAATAAACCAAACGGTCCGAAAATCATTCAAAAAATACAAGACACGCCGGCTCAAATATTTACCAACTAATTAAAAGGATTTTTGCTATGTCGTTACAAATCAATGGTACTTGGGTGAACTCTTACGGTTCAGTTTTAAAAATACAAGCAGATGAGAGTGGCCAAATAATTGGCGAATACTCGTCAACCACTGGCTCAAGTGGTACCTATTACCTTGTTGGTTATTGTCGCCCAGATGACCCAACCAAAGAACTAGGGCAAGGTATTGTTTTATCTATATTCTGGCGGGCAATTGAGGGTAAAGATCCTGATAATAGTTGGCATTGGGTTTCTACCTACTGCGGTCAATTACAGAGCGATGGTACTTTATCTGTCATTAACTCTCTTGTTGCCACTATTGAGTTTGCCGGCTTTTCTACAGGCGCTTATATCGACAAACTTGCTTTCACCCAAGAAAATAAATCCATACCTAAATTATCCGCTGCACTTCCAAACAATATCAACGAAGCCAATCATCCACGAATAGGCTCTTGGTTAGACCCTATCTCTGGAGCAGAGTTAAGCTTATCTACACCAGATCAGAAAACAGGTTATATTTCAGGCACCTTACTCTACCAAGGTGAAAGCATATCTATGAATGGTTTTACGGATACATATGCCTCGGATGATGGCCTCTCTCTTCAAAGCCTTTCCCTATCAGGCTATCTATCCTCCTCAGACACTCCTATTTCACTCAGTGGACAGCTTTTAATAGAGGACAATAAGTTACAGTTGACTTGCTGGAATGCCAATTCTACCTCGCCAGCTGATTCATATTTTCAAGCAAAGGCTTTGAATTGGTTACTAAATAAAGTTGACGAATAAGGCAATACTGAAATGGAATTCAAAGAAATCTTAGACACTCACTTTCATTCGAAGGTCCTGAGCGAGTGCTTCACTCACCTGTGGTACAACTCTATAGACCCTATGTTCGTAATGGTTGTTGAAGAAGACGGTGAGTTCTCACTTCATGACTGTAACCCCCCTTCACGAGCGACCATGGGGCTAAGCCCTGATGAGGATATTCACAGACTGAACATTAGGGAAAAGTATGGTGACGAGATAACAGATGGGCTTTATGCCACTTACCGCTCTGCTATCGATGCTAAGAAACCAATATCTATCGAGCAATTCGTCATCGTTAATGAAGAAGAACTCTACGTCGATACACTTCTAGTACCCATTTTTGATGAGTCTGATAAGCCTATACTTATATGTGGGGTAAGCCGAGATATTACAAAAGTAAAAGAAGCAGAAGTTCTAGCTATTGAAGCTAAAGAGTTGGCCATTGACGCTAAAGAGAAACAACAAAAATATAGCTCAGCTCTTGAAGAGGTGAATAACCGACTCGATGAAAAAGTACAACAAAGAACGGCTGAACTTGAACAAGCAAAAATAGCATTAGAGGATGCGTTAGAAGCAAAAACCTCATTTGTATCCCGTATGAGTCATGAGATACGTACGCCTATAAATGCTGTTATTGGGCTAAGTTACCTAGCACTAAAAACATCATTGGATAATGAGCAACAAGATTACCTTACCAAAATACAAAGTTCCGGAGACACCTTGCTAGGTCTAGTAAATGATGTACTGGATTTTTCAAAAATTGAAGCCGGAAAACTGGCAATAGAGTCAACGCCATTCTCTCTAGAAAAAATCGTTCGCACTGCAATTGATCTGATATCTATTAATGCGCAAAAAAACAATATCGAACTTATTATTGATATCGCAGCAGAACTTCCTACTACTGCTTTAGGTGACCCATTAAGGTTACAGCAAATCCTAGTCAACTTATTAAGCAACGCAGTAAAGTTCACCTCGGATGGCACTATTATTGTTCAATTAACTGGTGAACAAAGTTCACAAGGATTGCTTTTAAGCTGCTCGGTTTCTGATACAGGCATAGGAATAGCAGAAGATAAAATAAGCCTGCTGTTTTCTTCTTTTACCCAAGCCGATAATAGTATTACGAGACAATACGGCGGCACAGGGCTAGGGTTAACTATTACTAAACAGCTCTGCGAGCTTATGAATGGAAGCATTGAGGTCAAAAGTGTATTAGGGAAAGGAACAACCTTTACAGCCAATATCCCTCTTAGCCTCCCTACATCACAACCGGAAAGTAGTCATTTTAACAATCCACATTCAAAGCAAATGACGGCCTTAGTCATTGATAAAAATCAACGCTCTAGAGCCCTACTAAGTGAGCACCTTCTCTCTTTCAACCTAGTACCCGCTTGCGTGAACAATACGAATGAAGCCATCTCACTAATACAAGAGTGTGTTGCCAAAAATTCTATGTACGATGTTATTCTTATCGACTCTCATATGCCGAAAGTAGATGGGATAAAAACTGCTGAAAATATTCAAAAAGCCTTCAAAGAATACTCTATTCCCACCCCTATATTAATGGGCACGACTCATAATAAAAGTCATGTCCAGCCACACTTAGTCAGTGGGTTAGCAGACTTATTCATAGAAAAACCTATTAGCAAATCCACTCTTTTAGACTCACTGAATAAGTATTTTCAAATACAAACAGAGACTAGCGAAAAAACACCAGTGACATCAGCCCCTAACTTAGCTGGTTTTACCATTCTATTAGTCGAAGATAATCCCATAAACATGCAGGTCGCCAAGGGCTATTTAGCCTATACAAATGTGAATATAGAAACTGCAGATAATGGTCTGACTGCATTTAGGTATCTTCAAAAGCACCGTGATGTCGATTTAATTCTTATGGATATACAAATGCCAGAAATGGATGGGCTAACGGCAAGTTCAAGAATTCGCTTAATAGACGCTTATAAAAACACCCCCATTATCGCGATGACAGCTCACACTTCACAAGAAGATAAAAATGAAAGTTTGGCCGCAGGAATGAATGATCATATTCATAAGCCAATACTTCGCGATCAGTTATTCGCAAAAATTTCACAATATTTATTAGCTTTAACTCCAAAAAATACTGAAGTAAAACGCGTCAAGCCAGTTCCAAAGGATTACGATATCTTTAACGAACTGGAAAAAATAAACGAGCTAAATGCTAGAAAGGCGTTAATAAACCTTCAAAATAACAATGCACTCTATCTCGATATCACAAATAAGTTTTGGCAGAAATACCAAAGCATCTCTGAGCTAGATGAAGCAAAAGCATACTTTTTAGATAATGCCGAAGCACTACCTGATATTATTCACACGCTAAAATCAAATGCTACCTATATTGGAGCCTACCACTTACAATTTTTATGCTCGGAGATAGAAAAAACGTTACAAAAGAAAGAGTTTCCATTTGAAGATTTATGTAAAGCAATATCAGGGGAACTATCCCGTATCCTCTGTCAGCTATCCAATATATTGGATAAACAAGATCAAGCAACGGAAAACGGCCAGCAGGACTTGAAGAGTGTCCTTAAGAGAATCTTTCCTCTTCTAAAAGAATCTAGTTTAAAAGCTGAAAGCCATTTAATAGCACTAGAAAATTTAGCTCAAGGTTCACCTTATCAAGATGCCATCACAAATATCGTTAAGAACGTAAAAGCCCTCGAATTTGAATATGCTACACAAGAAGCAAAGCAGATCATTTATCAATTAGAAAGTACTCAAAATAATTCTTAGGAGCCTCTATTTTAACGTTGAGCAGTTGAACTAGTCAGGTAAGAATATATTTCAGAACAAGGCGATATGTATAAATAAGCCTGATCAATAAACTATTAATCAGGCTTATTTATATGAACAAGGTTAAATATGCTTTTATCAAGCGTCAAGTTTTATAATTTCAATTAGCCAGAATAGACAAATACCTATTTGAGCTATAAAGAATAAAAACCTGACTTGTGAAGCCAAATTAGAAGCAGACATTAAGTGAGTACAACTTTGAGCTAACCTTGCCCCTAAGCAAAATAATGCGAGCGAATCTGTAACAGCTGTTTTGTCGCTAACAACAGCTAAAATTATTACGCCAGCAAAAACAGGAAAAAATTCGTAACAATTGGCATGGGCTCTGGTTAACCTCTGACCAAAGGCAGTAGTATCACTTCCAGAAGGGTGAAAGCTGTTAGCAGCCCTACCTGAAGAAACAACTAAATACGACCTAAAAATTTCCAATATTATTAACAATAAAAGCATCCATAAAATATAGCCAGCCATGGCACAAATACTCGTACTCATAAAAATTCCTTTTAATTATTTTATGTATAAATTATCGCTCTCTAAGACTTCAGTATTTCTTAACCTTAATAGAGCCTTCCTTGATTAAACACCATATCATCCTACACCTTAGTTGTTAGTACATCCTGCTTGATATCGTTTTGGCTTTTCCTCTTAAGCTTACTTCATGTGTGGCTTTAACAAAGCTAGCCAACTGCGACGAGCTAGTTCGTACTCATCAATGCACTTATAGCCTCTCTCTTCTTCAAACATTTCTTCTAAATTCACCCCATAAGATTCTGGGTCGCTACCATATACATGACACATGATCATGTAGTAGCGCTGAGCGTCTAAGCTATGCTCTCCAGTAAAGTCATAATCTTCAATTGTTTCATAATCACCACTTTCTAAATGAAACAAATCTGCAGCGCTGATAGAAATATCTTCTCCACGATCAAAGTACTCTGTTAACAATACTGTGGCAAAAGAGTCAGCAGCATCCTCTTCCCTACCTGTTACAGGAATCTCATTAAAATAGATAATCGCATGGGCGAACTCATGAAATAGGGTATGGACTAGCGCATCAACTGTTGCTTGCTCGACGCTAACACCGGATTCCTCATATTGCGCATCAGAAAAACGTTCCTCCACTTCCACTAAGAAAGAGTAAGGGATAAACACAGTATCTTTTTCCCCATCAAACAAGGGACCGTCTTCTACGCCATAAGAAAATAATAGTTCTCTGCTTAATTGAAGGCGTTCATTAATGAAGTCAACAACAGCCTGAACCTCGCTAGAAGTTTCAAGCTTCTCCTTCCAAACTTTAGTTTCAGGGGTCGATGCTTCAGCAAACTCTACTTTTACTTCAGCTTGCAGATTACTAGAAATAAAGAGGAGCAAGCTTCCAATAACTAACCATGCTTTTTTCATTGATTTCATATGATTTACCTAAAAAATAATTGTTGATCAATGATATCAATTTCTTAAGCTATTTGTATGGGTCATTGAAAATAGTGACACCGGAGTGTAAGAAGTGGATGAGTTTTAGGTCATCAAGCAATAATCTAGATGTAAATAAAAACGCGTACATGACACTAAGTCGATACAGAAAGTTACTCATCAAACAAGATTATCTTATCTCTATAGGTAGTTTTTCGATGCATTCCCACATATAGTTTAAGTTGATTTGCTGACCCTACATACAGCTGTTCTTTTTTAAGGATCGAATATGACACCTGATACACAAGCGAAACTAGACTCCCTCTATCAACATATTCAAGACGTCATTCTATCTCGCCAACACCCTGTAACAGGGCTATTCCCAGCAAGTACAAGCATTAGTATTCATGGTAATTACACGGATGCATGGGTACGGGATAATGTTTACAGCATTCAAGCCGTTTGGGCATTACACCTAGCCTACAAACGTGCGTCGAACCCTGATAATCGCGCAGATGAACTAGAATTAGCTTGTATAAAAATGATGCGTGGTCTGCTTTTTTCCATGATGCGTCAAAGTCATAAAGTAGAAACTTTTAAGCACACTCTAGACCCTAAAGATGCCTTACACGCAAAGTATGACACTAAAACGGGCCTTGAAGCGGTAGCTGACGATGCGTGGGGGCATTTACAAATAGACGCCACCAGCTTTTATCTACTAATGATGGCTCAAATGACGAAATCTGGCAGCAAGCTGGTTTTCTCTCGTGATGAGTTTAACTTTGTGCAGAACCTTATTTACTATATTTCTCGAACGTACCGCACACCCGATTATGGTATTTGGGAACGTGGTAATAAGGTAAATAATGGTAAAGCTGAAATTAACGCCAGTTCAGTAGGCATGGCAAAAGCGGCCATGGAAGCCATGGATGGACTGAACCTATTCGGTAAAGATGGCCCTGAGTGGGCGGTAGTTCACTCTTTCGCAGATGCTGTGGCACGAGCAGGTTCAGTATTACAGTCTCTACTGCCCAAAGAGTCCCGATCCAAAGAAATAGACAGTGCAACACTAAGCATTATTAGTTACCCAGCTTTCGCTGTGAATGATGAAAAACTTACCAAGCGTACCCGAAAAGAAATTATCAGCAAATTAGGCGGAGAATATGGCTGCAAACGCTTCTTACTAGATGGTCACCAATCTGAGTTAGAAGATCAAAGCCGTATTTATTATGAATACGATGAGCTCATTAATTTTGAGCATATTGAATCTGAGTGGCCGCTCTTTTTTACCTACTTATATATTGACCGCTTATTCGCTCGAGACTGGGAGAGTGCTAACTTTTACCGTCATAAACTAGAATCTCTCATGGTAGAAAAAGACGGTCATATGCTACTCCCTGAGCTCTACTATGTCCCTCAAGAAAGCATCTTGGCCGAGAAAGAGAAGCCCGGCTCACAAAAACGTCTGCCTAACGACAACCTACCTTTAGTGTGGGCACAGAGTTTGTTTTTAGTAGGAAGAATGCTGGATGAAGAACTCATCACAACAGATGATTTAGATCCATTAGGGCTTCACAGAGTTCAACACAAAGCGAAGAAAGCAACGACGTCCATGGTCATTTTGGCTCAAAATGACAAGGTCAAACGCAAACTTATTGATGCTGGCTGCCTATGTCAAACGCTTGAAGACATTGCACCATTAAAAGCCATTAGTGCCGACCAATTGGTCGCTACCTATAGACACCTTGGTGAATCAGAAGCGCTTTCTTTGACGGGGCGCCCTAACCGAGCATTAAATAGCTTAGCCACCTCCCAAGCTTTTAATATTAATGATGAAAACTATTTGTGTTTGTCTTGGATTCAGAACGAAAATAAAGATTACCGTAAAATTGATCCTATTTTGTTCCAAGCTCACATTCGTAATGAGTTACAAACCATTGCTGACGAATGGTACTACCAAGAAAATGCGGTATTCACCATATTAATTGATGAAGCCATGAGCGATATGCAGGGCAGCGAAGAGTTATTTGAGTTTATTCGTCTGTTACAAAAACGAGAGCATGAAGAGTTCCGTGTTATTCCTCAATCAGCAAAGAATGCCTTTAAATCTGGCAACAGACGTCACATAATTATCAACAACTCAAATCAACATGAGTTGCAATCACAACTGCCTGTACATAATACCCATTGGCCCCTGTCATCAGAGATAAAACTCTACGATATAGACAGTATCAAAGGGGCTGAAACTGACGCCTTACTAACAAGGCTAGCTGATAACCCTAGCCTACACGAAGCGGTCGACTGCTTAGTTGAGTTAGGAGCTCGTCATGCCCTTATGAGTACAATACCTAACTCCGCACCTGCGATTACAGCCTACAAAGTGCTCAACAGTGTCTACCTACAATCTTTGCTAGCGGAGCAATGGTTATTAGCTCGACAGCTATATAGTTTGATTGCTCAACCAACCACAGATCTCGCTACTTACATCGCCGATATCACTGTAAGGCAGCGTATTTTGGTGATTGGAGAAACGCCTGAATCGGAGATCGACATCAGTACGCCTCTGCACCAAGATGAAATTCTAAAAATGCTGAAGCAAGTTTCTAGCTCGCCTATTAGTTTTGTTATCACCCACGAGTTAATTGCCATTACAGGGACTCTCATTAAGGTAAACCCTGAATTCTTCTCTGGTATCAGAACAATTAGAACCCATAACCTTGCTGTTCTCTGCGCCCGTAAGTTTGGCTCGGAAGATGTAAAATCTACATTTGATACACTGGCTAAGGTTTCACCAAGCGAATTGTATGAAGCACTTAAACAGGTTCTTCAGCAAAAGCATGATGAATTTGCTCATATCGCCAGCAACCTTCGCTATCATCACAGTACTGACGCGAAGAGCAATATCAAAGACGTAGACTGGTTTGACTGGCGTTCTGAACAAGGCATGATAACTAAGCTCCCAGAGTCTATGTTATTGCAGCTTTGGGAGAGTCTAAGCCATGTAGACACTATTATCTTTGGGGACGTGCAAAGTAAAACTGCGCTAGATTGCAAACGTGCACTCAACTCCATGACCAAAGGTGAAGACACTTTTGCTCACATGATTGAATCACTGACTTCAGATATTCACCCTAGCTGGTACAAAAGTTTGATATTTGAAGCCCTCTACGCCTTCATCCAGTTCTGTAAACAACATACGGACAGTCAATTTGAGCGCGAAGTAAACTTACCTGTGTTAGTGTCTCAAGCAGCACTGCATTACACGCAACAGATTCAGCAAGAAAACTTCAAAGAAGAGCATATTGATGCCGCACTAGATGAGTTTGCCCAATTGACACCTAACAAAGTCAATCAGCACCTACGTTTAGCCGTGAGCAAGCTGCACAGTCATCAATATTCATCAAAATAATAACACCAAGACCGATTGGAGAAGTGAATGGATTTCATTAATAATGCCCTAGTTAACGATGTGGTAAATGCGCACTGCTCAGACCCATTTGGCTGTCTAGGACTACAAGATTCACCTATAGAAGACGGCTTATCTTTATTGGTTTGGCAACCTGAAGCGAAATCGGTACGAGTGCTCGCGATCGACGCGGATAAAGAACTCGCTAGCATGGTAGAAACCGACACAAAAGGGCTATTTTTTGCCCAATGGCCAAAAGCGACAGAACGTTTTAATTATCGCCTAGAAATCACTTACCCTAACGATCAGACCAACACCATTGTCGACCCATACCAGTTTGCAGATACCACTTTTACCGACCCTGAGCACCACACCGCGAGCTTATATAAAAGCCAAGGGGCGATTCGAGCAAGTGCAAAAGTAAGTGAAAAACTCACAATTCAAGGTACACGTTTTGCGGTTTACGCGCCTGCAGCACGATCTGTTGCTGTCGTCGGCGACTTTAACTCTTGGGATGGTCGCACCTATCCTATGTCCAGTAATGGCGATGGCATCTGGCGTTTATTCATTCCAGATATCAATCATGGCGCAAGTTACAAGTTTGAAATACGTGCCAGTGATGGCAATCTACTTCCCCATCGCAGCGACCCCTATGCCCAGCGCATCGAGCAATACCCTTCTTTCGCGAGTGTCACTTGTTTTGATAACAAACATGAATGGCAAGACCAAGCTTGGGTATCTCGCCCAGTAGAAGACCTTTATGAAAAGCCCATGAGTATTTATGAACTTCATGTGGGCTCATGGCGCAGAAAAGGCGACAATCAACCTTTAACCTATTTAGAACTCAAAGAACAACTCGTTCCTTACATGGTTGAAATGGGGTACACCCATGTGGAATTACTGCCTGTCACCGAGTACCCCTTTGATGGTTCTTGGGGGTACCAGCCAGTTGGCTTATACGCTGTTACCTCTCGCTTTGGCACACCCGAAGACTTCAAAGCATTAGTCGATGCCTTACACCAAGCCAATATTGGGGTCATCATGGATTGGGTACCAGCCCACTTCCCTGCTGATAGCCACGGTTTGGCGAATTTTGATGGCTCTAAACAATATGAGTATCCAGATCCTAAAAAAGGTTGGCATCCAGAATGGAACTCTCTGATTTACGATTTTGGTAAAGGTCACGTCGTTAATTACCTAATCAGTAATGCCGTTTATTGGCTAGAAGAGTTCCATATTGACGGCTTACGTGTTGATGCTGTGGCCTCTATGTTATATCTAGATTATTCCCGTGAAGATGGTGAGTGGATACCTAACAAAGATGGCGGCAATCATAATTACGAGGCTATCGACTTCTTACGTAAACTAAATGAAACAGTGTACTTAAACCACCCACGCTGCTTCACAGTTGCCGAAGAGTCCACCGCTTTCCCCGGAGTATCTAAGCCCACTTACATGAACGGTTTAGGGTTCGGCTTTAAATGGAACATGGGCTGGATGAACGACTCATTGGCTTATATGGCAAAAGACCCTATTTACCGTAAGCATCACCAAGGTGAATTGAGCTTCAGTATGGTCTACGCCTTTGATGAGCAATTTGTGCTACCTATATCCCATGACGAAGTGGTACATGGGAAAGGTTCCATGATTACCAAAATGCCCGGCGATGCTTGGCAGAAGTTCGCTAACCTAAGAGCCTTTACCGCATATATGTATTTCCACCCGGGCAAAAAGCTTAACTTTATGGGTAATGAATTTGCTCAGGGGCAGGAGTGGGGACATGAGCGCTCATTAGATTGGCATTTGTTAGATGTGGATTATCACAAAGCACAACAATTGCTGTCAAAAGACCTAAACCACCTTTATAAAGATGAAGCCAGCTTACATTATGACCATTCTCACCTTGGCTTCGAATGGATAAGCCATGATGATAGCCATAACAGTATCTTAGCCTTTGCTCGTAAAGCCAAAGGTAGTGATGAGCATACAGTTGCGGTAATTAACTTCACTCCTATGGCCCATGAAGTATATAGAATTGGCGTTCCTAAAGCGGGCCGCTACCAGCTTCTACTGGATACGGATGATAGCCAATATGCAGGCAGTGGTTTTGTAGAAAACGCTATCTACCAGACACAAGATGTTGACTGCCATGGGCGTGAGCAAAGTATCGAAATTCCAATATCGCCTCTTGCAGGCATGATATTTAAATGGCTAGGTAAATAACAAAGAGACATTAATGAAGAATTCAGACTATCAAATAGCAATGGGCTCAGCCTTTCCTCTAGGAGCAACTCTTACTGAGAAGGGCGTAAATTTTTCCGTCGTCTCTGAAGAAGCCAGCCTACTGCTCCTTTGCTTATTTGATAGAACTGGAGAAGAAATTCAGCAAATACCCTTCGTCACTAAGCAAAATGGTATTTGGTTTATGGAAGTCATAGGCCTTAAAGAAGGCCAACATTATGCTTTAAGAGCAAAAGGCGATTTCAACCTTCATACACAAAACGTCTTTAACGAACATAAGTTGCTTATTGACCCATATGCTAAAGACTTAACTAACAAGTTGGTGTGGCACAAAGATCTAACAACGATTAACAGCCATAACCAGCCAGATGAAACAGATACCGCACAACTAATACCCAAGTCCATTGTTCGTGCTGTTCAAGCAAAGGAATGTCGACCAGCACGAGTAAAAGTCACGCCTTCCAGCCGAGCTTTATACGAACTACATGTAAAAGGCTTCAGTCAAAATCTCGCCATAGATGAAGGACTCAAAGGCACCTATCTTGGGGTCGCCTCTCCAGCTGGCATCCAACACTTAAAGAGCCTAAATATTACCACTATCCAGCTAATGCCTTGCTTTAGCTTCATGACAGAACCTCATTTAGAGCGTCTCAATTTGCGTAATTATTGGGGCTATAACCCCATTAGTTTCTTTGCGCCTGAAGCCTCTTACGCTGTAAAAGATGCGGTGGCCGAGTTTCAAGAGATGGTAGACGCTTTGCGTGAAGCAGGCTTTGAAGTGATTTTAGATGTGGTATACAACCACACAGCAGAAAGCGAGTTAAATCAGGCCTGTATCAGCTTTAGAGGCTTAGATAACGCCCACTATTATCGCCATCATGAAGGTCGTTACCTTAACTATACGGGCTGTGGCAACTGCATAGACACCTACAACACCAATTCGATTCGTTTGATATGTGACAGCATGCGTTATTGGGTGGAAGTGATGGGCGTGGATGGCTTTCGTTTTGATCTAGGTGTGGACTTAGGTAGGACTGACCATGACTTCACTACAGATGCCCCCCTCTTACAGGCTATTTTACAAGACCCTGTATTGAGCCGAACCTGTTTGGTTATGGAGCCTTGGGACATAGGACCAAATGGTTATCAAGTAGGTCATTTCCCAAAAGGCTTTTTAGAGTGCAACGACAAATACCGTGATACTGTGCGACGTTTTTGGCGAGGGGGTGAACATGTCGTTCCTGAGTTTGCCACCCGCTTCATGGGCTCGAGAGATTGTTTCCATAAAGGTCTGCGAAGTGCCCTGAACTCGGTCAATTATATTACTTACCACGACGGTTATACCATGCGTGATCTGGTGTCTTACCACCAGCGCCATAACCTTGCCAATATGGAGAATAACCGTGATGGCCATGGCGATAATATTAGCCAGAACTTTGGTGTGGAGGGTGAAACAAACGACTCCACTGTTTTAGAAAAAAGACTCAATCAACAGCTTTGCTTTATCTCAACTTTATTACTTAGCCAAGGCACGCCACATATTTTAGGCGGTGACGAGCTCTCTCACTCCCAGCAAGGTAATAACAATGCTTACTGTCAGGATAATGAAATTACTTGGTTAGATTGGCAAGAAAGTAATGAAAGAGCAGCAATTCAAGAAGCCATTTCTCGTTTAATGGAGCTTCGTAAGCAGTACCCTATATTAGCCGAGATTCGCCTAGAAGATGATGCACTTTATGCCCACGCTTCATCAGATCATATTGAGTGGCTCAATGAAAAAAGTGTGCCTATGACTCACGAAGATTGGCAACAAGGCAGCCGTGGCTATATCGCTATGGTGCTAGCCTCTGCCGATACATCCACTAAACTTTGGCTGATATTTAATAATAAAGATGAAGCTTTGGAGTTACCTTTCCCAGAAGCATCAAAGAGCGTTGAAAGCCTCTACCATACCCCTGCATTCTCCGTGAATGGAAACTCATTGACTTGCTCGTACCGTGGCGTATTTATTGGAAAGTTATAAGAAGGAAATAAAGACTGCTGTATAGTCAGCCTTTAGTATTTGAATATAACGAATTAATTCAACCGTCCATAAAATGTCATCCGAGCCGATTCTGATAGCGACACATCGGGCTCAGTATTATAAGCAAACACCACTAGCATCCGAGTTTGATTTCCTTGGGTTGGCGTCACTCTATGTAATGAGTTTCTTCCCCGAAACAGAACTAGAGTCCCCGGTGACATTTCGAGCACATTGGGCTCAATCTCTCCATCTAAAACTTGTTGTGCTAAGCCATAGTTCATTTCACCAGCATCCGCATCTCTTACATTTTTGACATACTCAAACTTGCCACCTGCAGTTGGCTTCTGAATCATCAAGGTAATGGCAAAAGACGAATTATCAAAGTGCCAACCAAGCTCCTGCCCTTCACTGGCATAATGTAAGTTAATTGAAGATAAGGGATCTGCGTACTCATACAGTTTAGGGGTATCGAGTACCGCACAAAGGAAGTCTCGAAATATAGAAGAGTCATACAAGGTATGTAATAGCGACTCTTGTGGGATTTGATCGTCCGTAATGCAACCTTTCGAAGAGGATATTAAACGGTTTCTAGGGTGATTCGAATCATAACTTTCATCAGAGGTTGTAAGGTAAATATTATGATCTGCTTTCGTATAAAAAGCCTTGTGTTGATTTTCATACCCTTCACGTTGAACACGGTTAATCGCTTCAGGATAAACTAAGTTCTTTAATACCAGAGCACCTTCTGCCTCAAGGGTATCCCTACATCTCTTGCGAAAAGCGTCCTCAGTTAAAGGAAACTTTAGCATATCTAGAAATTGCTCCATCTCATTAATACCTTACTTCATTACTAATATAATCACTCGCGCCTTCTATAACGCAATAAAACGGCTTCGGTGTTGCGCACAAGAGCCTAATATAAAATCCCAAGTTAATTTTAAATCTTTAAATTGATGAAGATCTTTACTCGTGGAAATCCACAACTCTCGATGCAGTAGAAAATTTGGTAAAACAGGTGCGAGTAAATCATCATTATAAGAAACGAAATGCGGTAATATCCCAATACCTAACCCCGTTCTAACCGCTTTGCGTTGGGTATGAATTGTTGTCGATTTGTAGACAAATTGAAGGTCGTGGGCGATTTCATTTTGATACTTTAATAAATCAGAAAAAACCTGATCTTCAATATAGCCAATAAAAGGATGGGAAACCAAATCAGAGCGGTTTTGAATGGCGTCATTCTCGACTATATAGCCTTTACTCGCATATAAGCCCAATGTGTAATCTGTTAGCTTCTTTTGAATAATATTGGCACCTTTTTGAGGACCAATTGTTATGCTGATATCCACTTCGCCACTTGATATATAAGTGACGCCAGCTAAAGAAATCAGTTCTATATCAATATTTTTGCCTTTTAACCAAGCAGGTAAATACTCGGATAAGTAATAGTTACTAAAGCCTTCCGTTACTCCGATACGAATTTTCGAACGAATCTCTTTACCACTTCGGTAGCTTTCATTCGCTAATCGCAACGTCCTCTCGCATTTTTCCGCATAGGGTATCAGCTCCTCACCCGCTTTCGTTAAGTGAAAACCTTTACTATTTTGAAAAAAAAGTTTGGCGTCCATCGCCTTCTCTAGGCACTCCACTCTATTAGCAATGGTTACATGCGTAACACCCAACTTAGTCGCCGCGACAGACAGTCTCTTATAGCGCCACAGTGCTAAAAAGTACTTTAAATCATTCCAATTGATAGTAAGCAAACTGGGTGACTCATTCATGTAAAGCTCTACTCCGTACATAATTGCGTATAAAAAAGCGTTTTTAATCAGCTAAAAGCAATGTGATTTTTATTACAGAAAGAAAAATATTAAAAACATAACTTCTATTTCTATTTAGCCTAAACATCCCATACATCAAGGTGAAATGTACAGTTCTCAGTAGGAAATAGCACTTTATAAAAATTAAACTTATCTATAACTGTTATTTTTTTTACAGTATGTGTAATAAAAATACTATTGTCTTTACCTTCTGAGAGGCCTATTTTTTAACAAGCTTCTTAATCATGATTTGAGCAAATGAAACCTCCACTTAACTCTTAACTAAAGGGCACTCAGAATGAAAAAAGTACTACTTACTGCATTATCACTCTTGGGGACATCTGCGTTTGCGGCTGACTATAATTTCACCTTTGCTCATGTTCTTATTGATGAAACGCCAAATGGGCAAGCTGCGCTGTCTTTTGCAAAAGAGGTAGAAGAAAAGTCCAACGGTCGAATTGATATCAATGTATTACCTGCGGCACAGTTGGGTGGCGATGTAGAAATCATCGAGCAATTGCAAATGAACATGGTGCAAATTGCTATTCCACCGACAGCAACTCTTGGTAACTTTGAGCCACGTGTACAAATTTTGGATTTACCTTTCTTACTACCGTCTGAAACCATCATGAAAAAAGTACTAGATGGCCCTGCAGGACGTAAGATTCTAGACACGTTGGATGGTCATGGAATGCATGCAGTGAATTTCTGGGGTGCAGGCTTTCGTCATATGACAAATAATGTACGCCCAATTACTGAGCCTTCAGACCTTAGTGGCATCAAGATGAGAACTATGCAGTCTCCTATCTTATTGAGCACTTACCGTAACTTCGATGCAAACCCAACAGCTATGGCTTACACCGAGGTGTATAACGGTTTACAACAAAGTGTGATTGAAGGCCAAGAAAATCCTATTGCTAACATTACCAGTAAGCGTTTTTATGAAGTGCAAAAATACATGACTCTTACTTCAAATGCTTATCATGGTTACGCGGCAATCGTAAATAAGCAAGCGTGGGAATCACTACCTGACGACCTGAAAGCGGTTATGACAACTGCATTTAATAATGCTCGTGATTTGTCTCGTAAATTGACTAATGACCTTGAAAGCTCTGCACTTGATAACATCAAAAAATACACTCAAGTCACGACTTTATCGGATGAGCAAATCGAAGCTTTTGTAAAAGCAAGTCAGCCAGTCCATGAAGAGTTCCGTGAGACAGTAACATCTGATCTACTCGATTTGGTATACGCCGAAATCAACAACTAATGTACCAGTGTTTTGCCAAGGACGGCATTAATTCCATTAATAAGTTGACCTTAACAAGACACTCTTATGCTAACAAAACTCAATTTATATCTAGATAAGATCGAAGGTGCATGTATTGCCATTATATTGGGTGCCGCTTCTATTTTAACTGTGACACAGGTTTTCTTTCGATACGCCCTTAATGACTCGATCTTTTGGGCAGAAGAAGCCATCTTATATTTAATCATTGCGATGAGTTTTCTTAGTACGAGTTTAGGTATTCGTAAGGGCTCCCACATTACTGTGGACCTATTAAAGTCTCTTATACCTAACCGACTCAAGCCTCTGTTTTTCTTTATCTCCGCTTTAATAGGTATCGTTTTTGCCATGGCATTACTTTATCTGGGGGGGCTCTTGTTTCTGAACACCTTAGAGCGAGGCCAATTGTCTTCTTCTTTACGCATCCCTATTGCCGCTATTTACGCCTTCATTCCTATCACGGCTATGCTGCAAATTATTCGATACGGTCAGATGATATGTGAATTAAGTATTGCTCCAATACAAGCAAGTAAAAACGATTGAAGCCTATCTTAGTAAATCTATCTCAATAAGAGACTTTAAATTATGACAGCTCTACTCTTGCCACTTTTTCTTGTATTACTTCTCTTAGGGCTCCCTATTTATGGGTCCTTAGCTTTATCTGTTATCGGCACAATGGAATTATCTAGCCCCATGAACTCTATGATAGTGCCAATGCGAATGTTTTCGGGAATGAATAATTTTTCCTTGATGGCGATTCCGTTTTTCATACTTGCCGCAGAATTGATGCGTGTAGGAGGATTATCTGCACGCCTAATTAACCTTGCCCGAGTACTAATTGGCTGGGCACCTGGTGGCCTAGCAGCGGCTGCTGTTTTATCTTGCTTATTCTTTGGTTCCATTTCTGGCTCAAGCCCTGCAACAGTGGTGGCGATTGGTAGCATTATGTTTCCAGCTCTCGTCGAAGCTGGCTACAGTAAACGTTTTTCTATTGGATTATTAACTACCGCGGGTACCCTTGGCCCCATCATTCCTCCCAGTATCGCACTGATCATTTATGGCTCAGTTACCGCCAATAGTGTTGGCCAACTCTTTGCTGCCGGTATTCTCCCAGCTTTGTTATTAGGAGGCATGCTGATTTTATATTGCATGATCTACTCCCAGCGAAAGCAGTTTGCAAAAGCAAACTTTCCCACATGGGAAGAAGTGGTCTCAGCCTTTAAAGGCTCTGCATGGGGGCTTGGACTACCAGTTATTTTACTGGGTGGAATCTACAGTGGGATTTTCACAGCAACAGAATCTGCATCAGTTGCCTGTTTATACGGTTTATTTGTTGGCATGTTCATTTATAAACAAGTCAAAACCAAAGACCTATGGGAAATACTACAAAGTACAGGGCTAACCTCTGGCTCTCTTTTACTGATTACAGCAGGTGCCTCTGCCTTTTCATGGTTACTTACTATGGCTGGTGCACCTTCAAACTTGGCCAGTGCTATCTTATCTTTTAGTGATTCAAATGCAGCTATCACAGCACTGTTAAATGTCATCATGTTAATTGCTGGTTTCTTCTTAGACAGTGCCTCCGCCATTATTGTGCTCGCTCCTTTAATGACACCTATTGCCGCTCAAGTCGGCATAGATCCAGTGCACTTCGGTATTATCAACTTAGTGAATTACTCAGTAGGAATGATTACTCCTCCGGTTGGTCTAAACCTCTTTGTTGCCGTCACCATTTCAAAAATGGGGCTATTCGACATCTTCCGAGGCTGTGTACCTTTCTTAATTATTATGCTGATCGGCTTAGTCATCATTACTTATGTTCCTTGGCTTAGTTTGGTGATTCCTAACCTAATTTTTCAATAAACATATTCCCAATTACCTAGGTATTTAAATTTCATTTTATAGGGATAATAATGAACTCAATAAAACCATTTAACGTTGCCATTATTGGTCTTGGCGCCATTGGGCAAACCGTAGCAGACTACGTTATCAATGAGGATAACAAGGTCGCACTCTCTGCCATTTTATGTCGTGATCAAGAAAAGCATAAAAAGCTTCATGCTTTAAAGGGAGAAAAATTTACCTCCCTCATTACAAACGATATTGATGAGGTTTTAGCGGCTAAACCAGACCTCATTGTTGAAGCCGCGGGACAGGAATCTCTTGCTCAATATGGCCCTAAGATTCTTGAGAGTGGGATTAGCATATTAGTCTCTAGTATCGGACTCTTTACTGACGACAAAATATTCTATGAGTTTGTGAGTATTGCAGAAAGGCACGGCGCTAAGATTCTACTATCGTCTGGCGCTCTGCCTGCAATAGATTGGATGTCGGCTGCGGCGCTGTCTGAAGTCAATAGTATCGCCATTACCCAATCCAAGCCCGTAAATTCTTGGATTGGCACACCCGCAGAGCAATTTGTAGAACTAAGCAAAATCACGGAAGTAACGCCTTTCTTTACGGGGACAGCAAGAGAAGCTGCGAACCTATTTCCAAAAAGTAGCAACATTACCGCCATGCTTGCTTTAGCCACAGTTGGCTTAGACCATTTGAATGTTGAGTTAGTCGCTGACCCACACAGTAGTGAGATGCAAACTAATATCGAGTTCAATAGTGATGTGGGTAGCCTAAAAACCTCTTGGCTTGGGGTACCTTCGAACTTGACGCCAAGCACTAGCGCGGATGTTCCCTTTGCGATTATCAGGGCCATCAAAAACCTTTCTTCAACTGTTGTTTATGGTCTTTAACCTCAGCTCATAACCCGTCACCATTTTCATCACCTTATCCAGTGTATCCTATTGGATAGGGTGATGCTTTTTAACCCTTCTCCGCAACAAGCCCTTGCCATTTCACATCGTCCTCGTTATGGTCATTTGCTTGCTCTTCTGAAACAGCATGCCTTTTATTTCCTAATCATTTTGAGACGCTTTTCTATGACATCAGATCACCCTTTTTCTATTCTTGTTCCCGATGTCATTCTTGATGCGGTTGAGTCCACGGGCATCTGGAGCGATTCACGCATTTACCCTTTAAACAGTTATGAAAATCGGGTCTATCAGGTTGGTATAGAAGACGCGCCTGCGGTGATTGCCAAGTTCTATCGCCCTGAACGTTGGAATGAAGCCCAAATTCTTGAAGAGCATGAAACACTCTTAACACTCAAAGAGAAAGGCGTCCCTGTTGTGGCTCCTATGCAGTTTGAAGGGAAAAGTCTATTTAGCCATCAAGGGTTACATTTTTGTTTGTCACCTCGATTGATTGGCCAGCACCCTGAGGCTGACAACCTAGACCAGCTATATCAACTGGGTGAGCTGATAGGGCAAGTCCATCAAGGTATGTCCTCTGAACCTTTTAAAGCTCGAATCAGCGTGACACCTCTTGATCAGCTAGATAACGCCGCCAAAACCATTTTGTCTGGCCAGTTCATGCCTGAAAAGCTGAAAACTATTTATCGCAAGCAAGTAGAAATCTTACGAGAGAAAAGCCAAGCTCGTATCAATGATTATTGGCCAACTCAGTTACGCCCAGTACATGGTGATAGTCACCGCAGCAACTTGATGTTGCATGAAGGACAATTTCATTTATTGGATTTTGATGACTGCCAAAACGGCGTCGCTGTTCAAGACATTTGGCTTCACCTCACACAAACCGAAAATCCAAGGCAGCAATTAAGCGAGCTAATTGAAGGTTATGAAGCTTATCTCCCCTTTGAAACTCGCGAATTAGATTTAATCGATGTGTTCAAAAGTGTACGCGTTATTCAATACGCAGCTTGGTTACAGAACCGCTGGAGTGACCCAGCTTTCAAAAAAGCCTTTGCTTGGTTTGGTAGTGAAGACTATTGGTTAAATCACTTAAATGAACTAAAAAATTGCGAGCTGGAATGGGGTAATATTTCTCGATGAACCCTATAAAGCATACCCTTGCTAACTTGTTTGGCTTCGAAGAATTTCGCGAAGGCCAAGAACAAACTATTCAACAGCTACTCAATGGACAATCTTCCTTAGCCGTCTTCCCTACTGGCTCAGGGAAGTCCCTATGTTATCAATTTACGGCAACTCAACTACCGAATTTAACTCTAGTTATCTCACCCTTGATTGCCTTAATGCACGACCAGCTCGACTTCCTACGCTCTAAGAACATGCCCGCTGCCAGTTTAGACTCCAGCCAAAGCCGAGAAGAAAGCCAAGCTGTAATGGCTGGGGTTCAAAGCGGTCAAATAAAGGTATTGATGATCTCTGTGGAACGTTTTAAAAACGAACGCTTTCGCCGTTTTATTAAAAACATCCCAATTTCCATGCTAGTCGTAGATGAAGCCCACTGTATTTCTGAATGGGGGCATAACTTTCGCCCAGACTATTTAAAACTGCCCTCTTACCAACAAGAGTTAGCCATCCCTTTGGTGCTTTTATTGACGGCAACAGCAACTCGACGCGTACAGCGAGATATGGCGGAAAAGTTCGCTATTCAACCCAACCACATAGTACAAACGGGCTTTTACCGAGAGAATTTGGATATTGAGCTGGTTCAAACTAGCAGTCAGGATAAACTCAAAAAACTAGAGAACCTACTCGGAAAAAGCCAAGGCGCAAGCATCGTTTATGTGACACAACAACAAACCGCTGAAAGTATTGCCAACCACTTAAAGAGTAATGGTCATTCTGCCATGGCTTACCATGCAGGGCTGGGTAATGATATGCGCAGTGATATACAAGCTCAATTTATGGCAGGAAGCACACGTATTATCGTGGCGACTATTGCTTTTGGGATGGGGATAGATAAAGCCGACATCCGCCTTGTAGTGCATTTCGATTTGCCCAAGTCCATTGAGAACTATAGCCAAGAAATTGGCCGTGCTGGACGAGATAGCCTACCAAGTCGCTGCGTGTTGCTCGCTAGCTTAGACGGTTTACACACATTAGAAAACTTTGTTTATGGCGATACACCTGAAGCCCATAACATTGCCAACTTGCTAAGTATTATTGAAGAACAAAGTGTAGCTGGTGAATGGGAAACACAGTTATACGGCCTATCCAATCAAACGAACATTCGCTCATTGCCTTTAAAGACCTTATTAGTTCAATTGGAGTTATTAGGCGCCATCACCCCGAAGTTTAGCTATTACGCTGATGTACGTCTGAAATGGGAGATGGATAGAACAGCCTTCGCCCAACAGGTTCCCGAACCATGGCAAGCAAGCTATCAAGCGATATTAAAGAACATTCAATACAAAAAAATTTGGGGCACGCCAAATTTCGAGGCGCTTTTTAATCAATACGATTTATCACGAAGTGATGTTTTACAAGTATTAGAGTTCGCCGCAGAGCAAAATGCCCTTACATTAGAAAGTAAGGGGTTAACAGAAGTCTATATGATGAATAAGAGTACTTTTTATCCACAAACACTTTCTTCTCAACTACAAACTTATGTGGAAGAAAAGCAAACCTCCGAAATCGAGCGTATTGCGACCATGATTCGCTTCTTTCAACTTGATAGATGTTTGAACCACAATCTGGCGCGATATTTTGGCGACCAAAATGCGCCCACTCACTGCGGCCATTGTTCTGTATGTCGCGGAAACGTTCTAACTTTTCTAGATGAACAACAGAGTAGTTTACTGGACGCTAACCAAAACATGTTGAGTGAAGAATCGATCAGAGGCTATGTTGCAGAATTCGTCGGCCAAGTAAGCAGCAAAAGTCCGACGACAGTAATGACAGAAACACTCATCTGCCGCTTTTTAACAGGCTTATCACAACCTATTTTTACCAAGGTAAAAGCAAGACAGTTATCAGGGTTTGGAGTATGTGAAAAGCTTGCTTATGGAGAGGTATTAAATCAAGTGAAAAATTTAAAACATCGCTAACAAGATAGCAGTTAACGACTTAGTCGTTAATAGATCAGTAATTAATAGGTAGCTCCTGATAGACACCCACTTCTACAAGGTTGTTATCAAGATCATTAAAGTAAACGGATTGCATCGGCCCTTGGGCACCCATTTTCTCCACTGGGCCTTCCAGTATTCTAATATCCTGTTCTTTAAAGTGGGCGATCACATCTTCAATCGCCCATTTAGAAATCAAGCAAAGATCGCCCGAGCCTTCCAGTGCATGATTACGCAATTCATCCCCCAATAACTGGAAGTTGATTTTTTGATTACCAAATTTCACAGCACGTCGCCCATCACCAAAAGTAATGGCTTCCATTTTTAAAACAGTTTCATAAAAAGATACCGCTTTTTCAATGTCCGCTACAGTCAAAACGATATGGTCAAAATGGCAAATCATAGCCCTGCATTACCTCTTTCAGGCCATTTAAAGAATAGCTATCATGCTACAACGATTCCTCAGAAAAACAAGTCAATCCGCCCTTCTCTTTACATAAAGACGCTAGGGAAGATACGAACAAGTCCACTGGCTTCAGCGTGTGGATAAACCTTTATTATTCGAGGCAAGTTTCGCCGTCCAATATTGAACATATTGGCAAGAAGCTTAACAAAGAATAAAAAGAGTTTAGCCCACGCCCTTCGGGTCTTTCAGAGAAACGGTCTCTCTAGATTAATAGTGGTCAAAAGTAAGAGCGATTGAAAGGTATTTACATTCCTGCTCACTCTTGCCTTGATAGGTCATTTCTCTGATAAGACTGAAGTTCAGAAGACTTATTCATACCTTCCCTAGGTCAAGTTCATTTTTAATCAGCTTTTCTTTCTGCTTTCTGCTCAATTGTTTAATACGGTATTCCAGTTTCAGTGCGTCGCTTTTAGAACCTATAAATTGCTGCCATACCAGCTCAAGGGGACCTTTACCTTTTAGGTAGCGGGAACCTCGTTTATTCGCCCCAGAGTGCTCTTTAAAGCGCCTTTCAACATCTGTACTGATACCTGTATACAAGGTATCTAAACGTGTTTTGATAACATAAACATGCCAATGTTCTCTGTCTTCTTTCATCGCCATAGTATTTAGACAGCTTTCATGACTTGACGTTTATTCGATACAATTAAAAGCAGCTGCACCAATACGCACAGTATCACCAAACAAATACAAAGTAAGTTAGTACCTTTCCAGCCTATGCTCGAAATTAACAACGCAGGTGTCATGGCTCCTGCCATAGCAAATAGGGCAATTCCTGTTTCTCCCACACCTTGTAACTTTTTAGCACTTTTATTGCCTTCCAAAACGACAGAGATATAAGCGCTACCACTTACATAGGTGAAGTTCCATGCTAGTCCAAGTGTAATTAACGACACCAGAATAGAGGCATAGCCATCAGCAAAAAGGTTAATCAAAAAAGTCGCCATAAATAGAGCAAGCCCCGTAAAAATAACTTTCTGATGGCCAAGCTTACCTACTAAAAAACCAGATAAAAAAGAAGGTGCGAACATAGCAACAACATGCCACTGTATGGCCATAGCAGAATGGTCAAAATGCACATGAAGATGGTGCATTTGTAATGATGATTGGATCATCACTAAGTTCATTAGGCCGAAACCAAGAGCACCAGATAAAACAGCAACAAAAAACAAAGGCGATACATTCGTCAGAAAATTAGGAGCATCGGTGCTTATTTTACTGTCACTAGTATTAACTTTTTTATCCATTATTTCCTTAGGAAGTAGCGCAATAATCAGTATATTCACTGCGGCAAGCGCAACCAAAGCCATATAACATAAGGCAAACAAGGGAAAGCCATCCACTTCGCGGAAGGTACTACCAATATAAGGGCCGAGCACAGCAGACACCAAGCCACCAGCGATCACTAATGACACGGCTCTAGTTTTGGTTTTTCCAACCAGGTTATCCACCGCCGCAAAACGATAATAGTTAGTACAAGCCATGGATATACCAAGTAGAGAATGGGCAAGCATCAATGCGATAAAAGAGTTTTCCATCACCGCGTGATAACCCACCAAACCTGCACTAGCCAAACCTAAAGCCCCCACTACGAAACCAAACTTACGACCTTTCCTTGTCATCAAGACAGACACGGGATAAGTCGCCAGCAACATACATAAGAATTGCATGCCATAGGGCAAGGTAGCCCAACCTTCACTTGGAGCAATAAGTAAGCCTACCGTGGCTGCCACAGTGACGGAAATAACCGCAGAAGTGGCATTAAGAGACTGACATAAGAAATATAAATAAACGTATTTAGGCAGTGATGATGTCGCTTCCGTTGAAGACATTTCGTTTCCTATAATTAGGTTAATAATCAAATAATTCTACAATGAGCGATAATCTAATAACTCACGCGGTTTCGCACTGTTTTAAGAATATCGGCTTTTGCGTCTTGTTAGTAGATAGATACAAGCATACTCAATATACCTGCCATACTTAGCACTCTAATCAATCACTATCATGATTAAAGTGAGCCCTGTAACAACCCCCATCACAATATTAAATATTCTTTGCCGTTTCACATTGGTTAATAAGCGGCGAATACTCGTTCCTAGCCCAACCCAGATAGAAATTGTTGGCAAATTCACACAAGTAAAAACACACACTATCCAAATGCCTGACTGGGCATACAGCTCCCCAGGAATAGCGAAAGTACTAATGGCACTAATCGCCATCATCCATGCTTTAGGATTAACGAATTGAAACAGAGCAGCTTGCCACCAGCGCATGGGCTCAGATTTGGCAGTCTGCTCTTGCGAAAAGTTCGTCACGGGAGCGGACGCAATCTTCCACGCTAGAAATAGAAGGTAAGCCCCACCTAGCCATTTCAACAGTACATATAAAGGCGGATACCATAGAAATAAGCCCCCCACTCCTAACAACACTGCTGTCACCAAAGTAGCGACACCAACGCTGATGCCCAACATGTGAGGCAAAGTACGAATAAAGCCAAACTGAGCCCCAGACGCCAATAGCATAATATTATTGGGCCCAGGGGTGCCTGACATAACAAACGCAAATAAAGCCACTGCCAATAAATAAGACCAGTCTATCATGACTAGATACCCCTACTTTTTCACTTTTGAAAGTACATCTTGAGTAAAACCATACAGGGTAGCTTGAGCAACTTCTTTATTACGACACTCAGAACTGATACCTACATCAGATAGCTCATGTGTAGTTAAACGCGCTAACCTTTTACGGCTACGGAAACGCACCACACACTGTTGGATATGAACAAATAAACTAATTATTAACATAACCTTCTCCTTAAATTTCACTGGTCACCTATCAGTACAAATAAAAGCCTATATTCTCAATCTGCCCTGATGTGTATGAGTGATTACTTTAACGAAAAGCGAATATTCAATACAGATGTAGAAAATTGCTATTTAAACCATACAGAAGACAAGAAAATCTCTCTGTATGGTAAAAGAAATCCACATCTGTATGGTTAATAGGTGTTCAAATTCGTTCTACAATAAATACTCCATTTGAAATTCCGGTTATGTCTTCTAGGAGAAATCATGGCGCTATATAAAGAACTTGCTCAACGTTTACGAGATCACATTCAGCATGATTTTTATAAGCAAGGTGACAAGCTTCCCTCTGTACGCCAATTAGCACAAGAACACAGTGTTAGTATTTCCACCGTACAAGAGGCTTATCGACAACTGGAGCAAGATAGACTCGTCGAAGCAAAGCCGAAATCGGGGTATTTTGTTTGCCGAACGGAAGGCGGGAGTCTACCCAGCATTTCTCGACCTCCACAGAGACCCTTAGAAGTGTCTCAGTGGGAGGAGGTCCTCAATATGCTCATGATTCGAGCAAGCCAAAAGGGCGTACAGTTGCAACATGCTATGCCAGATATGCGAGCTCCGACCCTAAAACCTTTATTAAAGACCTTATCTGATCTATCTAAGCACAAACCTGAACTTGGTTTAGGGTATTCAGATATTCGGGGCTCCGAAGCCCTGCGCACTCAGTTATGCCGACTAGCGGTGGCGTCAGGCTGTCAATTACACCCCGACGATCTTGTTATCACTTCAGGCTGCCAAGAAGCTATTTCGGTGTGTTTAAGAGCCGTAACTTCGCCCGGTGACATAGTAGCCATAGAATCACCGAGCTTTTACGGTTCTATGCAAGCGATTAAAGCAGCCAACTTGAAAGCCATGGAAATTCCAACTCATCCAGAAACAGGTATGAGTATCGAAGCACTTGAACTGGCACTAGATCAATGGCCAATCAAAACCATTTTTGTCACTCCGACTTGTAATAACCCAATGGGTTACACCATGCCAGATGAGAAAAAAGAACAACTCTATAAGCTGGCACAGGCCTATGACATCACCATTATTGAAGATGATATTTATGGGGACATCTCATATCAGTTCCCTCGCCCGAGAAGCATAAAATCATTTGATACGGATGGTCGGGTTCTATTGTGCTCCTCTTTTTCTAAGTCTATTGCACCGGGTATTAGAGTCGGTTGGATAGCGCCGGGGCGTTATAGAGACAGAGTGACTCATATCAAATACGTAAGCAGTTCTATGTGCCCTGTTTTCCCGCAATTAGCGATCGAGAAGTTCATCCGCTTAGGAGGTTACAACAAGCACATTCGTCAAATGCGCCATCAATACGAACCGCAAAGGGACCATTTACTCAAAGCGATCAAAGACTACTTCCCAAGCAATACAAGGGTAAGTTTCCCACAAGGCAGTTTCATTCTTTGGGTAGAACTGGATAACGACATAGATACGATGAAACTGATAGAAAGCTGCCGTAAAGTCGGTGTCGGCTTTGCACCTGGTCCTTTATTCTCAGCAACAGGAAAATACCGAAACTGCTTTAGGCTAAATTTCAGTGAACAAAACACTCATAGGAGAGAAGAAGCTATTAAATTGCTGGCAAAGGAAATTAAAGCGTTTTCAAAGGCTGAATAGTTATTAAGAAAGGATTAGAGTCTAAAAAAGACTATAGAGATATTTGGCATATAAAATCATACAAGAATGGCAATAATAGTTCCTAATGTGCCAATACCTTTTGCCACTTTGCCTGCAAAATAAGCATCGTCAGTTTTTTCTTCCGCTTCAGTTTTCACTTCCACTTCTTCAACCACCTCTTCTTCTACTTCACTAGGCTTATCAAAACCAAGGAAACCATAAGCAAAAGACTTAACGTTATCTTCCAATGCTGGTGCGTCTGAGTCCGCTTCTTTAGTGGCCGTAGGTTTTACATTTAGACCTTTATCACTATCCGACTCCACTGCTTGAGGCAATTTGGCGGCAGCCGTTTTCGATGCACTCGTAGCGTATGGATTACTCGCTGCAGAATTTAGAGGTGATATAGACATAATACAAGACCTAAATAACGTTTACAGACTCTGTGTTTTCGAACTCGTGCTCAATGGGCTGAGTATTAATTCTCAAGTACCTTAATATCGGCATATACAGGCATAACTTAAGGCCTAGTTTAGGCAATTACTGCGAACGATTCAAACAAACTGTTTATTTTTCAAACCATAAAAACAAAAAGCTGACCTAATGGTCGAGAAAGTGTTTGAAATCATTACATTTTTTAAAAATTCTTTTTAGAAAAATAGTTTAAAAAATGATAAGTTGAATTAAATTCAAATCCACATTATTTCCTATTTTGAGGGGAGAGCACTTTGTCTACTATTTCTACCAGTAATAAGAAATACCGTTTAGTAACTCGCAGTGATTTTGATGGCCTAGTCTGTGCCGTACTCCTAAAGGAATTAGACCTAATTGATGACATTAAATTTGTTCATCCGAAAGATATGCAAGATGGCACTATCGACATCACAGAAAAAGATATTACAACCAACCTGCCCTATGTACCGGGCTGTTTCATTGCGTTTGACCATCACCTTAGCGAAGTAACTCGTAGCGAAGGAAATAAACAAGACAATCATATTATTGATCCTAATGCACCTTCCGCTGCCCGCGTTGTTTACGACTATTATGGTGGCGCAGAAAGATTCCCAGCAGCATGGTCTGACATGATGGCAGCGGTTGATAAAGCCGATGCTGCGCAATTCAGTGAAGGCGAGATCCTTAACCCAACTGACTGGGTGTTATTAAACTACCTTATGGATAGCCGTACCGGTTTAGGTCGCTTCCGTGATTTCCGTATTTCTAATTACCAATTAATGATGGAGTTAATCGATTACTGTCGAGATCACACTATCACGGAAATACTCGCCCTCCCTGACGTTAAAGAACGTGTCAATGTATACCAAGAACACGCTGAAAAGTTCACCGAACAAGTTGCTCGTTGCGCTACCGTACATAATAACTTAGTCGTTCTAGACTTAAGAAATGAAGAAGTCATTTATGCGGGTAACCGTTTCATGATTTATGCCTTGTACCCTCAATGTAATATTTCTATTCATGTTTTATGGGGCTTGAAAAAACAAAATACTGTTTTCGCCATTGGTAAATCTATTTTAGATAGAAGCTCAAAAACCAATGTTGGTGAGCTATGCCTTAAATATGGCGGTGGTGGACACCAAGCAGCAGGAACTTGTCAGGTTGATAACGACAAAGCTAAGCAAACACAACTAGCTCTAATACAGTCAATCAATCAAGACGGCTAGTTTAAATTCCTACAATAAAAAGGGGCTAACTTGTATCAGTAGCCCTTTTTAAATTATATTCTTTTAATAACACCCACCTACAATAGCTTTCGCTTCCAGTTCTCCAGATATATTCAATTCACCATAAACTCTTGCCATAAATGTAAATAAACGAAAATTCCCTTCCATGAATTGTGAATAAAAAGTGATACTTTTTACATTCAAAAGTACTTAATAACAAAATAGTTATAATCATCTCAGCACTGGTATTAGGTATGGCGTTAACTCACGTATTGAGAAGGGTAACCTAGATAATGTTCAAGTCGTCAAAACATGTTGGAGCACTGTGCATCAGCTTAGCTCTTTCTGCTTGTAGTACCACAGAGAAGCAACAGGACTACTCTCCCCTTGTAGAAGATGAGTTACAACTCATCGACAAAGATAAAGCATCGAACTGGCAGTCACTTGATAACGCCACTTCTGCTAATTATTTAACAGACCTAATTCAAGACGCCCAATTAGATAGTCTTATTCAACAAGCATTAGAAGCCAACCCCAACTTACAGAAAACCAAACATACTCTGCAAGCAAGCTTGATCAGTCTACGCAGCCAATATGGTGACTCTCTACCTGTCGTTGAAGCAGGTTTTTCAGGTGATAAAACCGAAGGAGATGACATTAGCTTCGATACAGATTTAACAATAAGCTGGGAGCTGGATTTATGGCGTAAGCTTGCCAACTCAGAGCAATCCACTGCGAAGTCTTTCGCTAGTGAAGAAGCCCTTTACCAGGCCAGCCGAGACTTGCTGGTCGCTAACGTCATTAAATCTTGGCTAGCCATTACGGCAAAACAACATGCGGTAGATATCGAGAAGAAACGCCTAGCCTTATTAAGCGCCAATGAAAAACTGATCATGAAACGTTTTAGAAATGGCCTTGGTAGTCTTGAAGAGTTAGATTCGTCTCGTACTTCAACATCACAATCGAAAGCAGACCTTATCGAACTGGAAGAAAATTTGGCGGCGGAGCTACGTACACTACAGGTATATTTAGGTAGTACAGAATCTCTTCATTTGGTAACGAATACCCACTACCCTCAAGTGATTTTGCCTTTAAGTGACCTTCCAACTCAAACTTTAAGTCGTCGGCCAGATCTTAAAGCCGCTTACCTCAGCATAGAGGCTGCAGATCTTAATACCTCTGTTGCCTATAAAGATATGCTCCCTAGTATCAGCTTAAAAGCAACCCTCAGTGAAACTGCATCGTCTCCAACAAAAGCTCTATTCGGTGAGCCTTTATGGACTTTGCTAGCGCAACTAACTCAGCCAATTTACAACGGTGGTCAATTAAAAGCGGCCGTCGAGGTGGCCAAGTTAGAAACGGCTCAGGCCTACCAAGATTACAGAGATACATTATTAACTGCAGTAAATGAAGTAGAAACCGCAATAGGACAAGAAAAAGTGCTTTCGTTGCAAGAGCAACACATTCAAGACGCTTTGAATAGTTCAACAAAGAACCTATCTCAATATGAGAAAAAGTATCGTAGTGGGCTAATTGAAATTAGTGACCTCATTGATGTGCAAACCACCACTTACGATCTTGAAGCACAACTCGACAATATTATTTATCAACGTCTATCTAACCGAGTCGATTTAGGACTCGCATTGGGTCTTGGAGCTAACAAACAATGAAACGTCTTTCACTTTGGATTACTTTAATTCTGGCACTGGCAAGCGTTGTTGGGGCTTATCTATATGTTACCGCAGCAATCGAAGCAAAAGAAAATAAAGTTCGAAAGCCTCGCCCAGCAGCAAAAGAACAAGCGATCAAAATGACAGTTATTGATGCTGAAGTAGGTGTTTATGCACCTATGATTCAAGCTTCGGGGTTGGTTAAGCCTAGATATTCTATCACCATTAAAAACCAAGTGAGCGGCACAGTAAGCCAGATATCTAATGACTTTGAATCTGGAAAAATAGTCAAGAAAGGTCAGCTTTTAGCTCAATTGTCGAATAGTGAATTACAAAGTGATCTCGCCAGCGCAAAGAAAGATTTAGCCAGTGCCGAGCTTGCGCTTAAAGAAGAGAAACGCCAAGGCGATCAAGCTAAAGCCGAGTGGGAAGCTTCAGGTTTTTCAGAAGAGCCAGATTCCGATCTAGTGCTTCGTAAACCACAATTAGAAGCGGTGCAAGCGGAATATGACGCAGCAAAAGCGGCTCTTAAAAAAGCTCAGGACGACCTAACTCAAACAAAAATACTGGCACCATTTGATGCATTAATTATTAATAGAAGTATCTCACCCGGTAGCTATTTAACCGCAAACAGTGAAATAGCTAGCCTTTATAGTATCGACAGAGCCGAAATCAAAATCGATCTTCCTAGTAGCGATTGGACTCAATTGGCAAATGAAGAGGCTTTAGTTTCTTCCAGCTCTCCTGCCATTATTCAAAGTGTCGATACCAATGCATCATGGCAAGGAAAAATTATTAGTGTTGGTTTACATATTGACGAAGCAACCCGTATGCGTAGCCTAACGGTTGGTCTTGATAAACCACTCGAGCAGACTCCGATTTTAATTCCCGGAACCTTTGTTAAAGTCACTCTTGAAGGAAAACAACAAGATAATCTGTGGCGCTTACCAAACACCTCATTAAGCCAAAGAAGTGAAATCTGGTACCTTGATGAAAACAGTCGACTCGCTACTTTTGAAACAACACCCAGCTTTGTGGATGCAAAATACATTTATGTTCCTGTTCCTGAAAGCTTACAAGGTGAAACGGTTCAAGTTTTAGTACAACCCTATAACAGCTATTTAGAAGGCACTCTTGTTTCTCCAGTAAAACAAGGCGGTAAATCATGAGCCCAGTAGACCAGCAACACAAAGGGATCATCCCCTGGTTTGCTAACAACCCTGTAGCTGCCAACCTCTTATTAATATTGGTCATCACCTTAGGGGTGATCAATATGGGCAATTTAAATAAAGAAGCCTTCCCTAGCCTGACGCCTAACCGAGTGGCCATTTCTGTTAGCAATGACAGCGGCTCAGCGAAAGAAAACGAAGAAGGCATTGCTATAGCAATTGAACAAGCCCTGCAAGCGACACCTGGGGTAAAAAATATCACCACCTCATCTACGGCCAGTTCAACTCGTGTGACCATTGAGATGCTCGATGATTATGATATCGACACCTTGATGGAAGACGTGCAAAATGAAATGGATCAGATCAATTCCTTTCCTGACGATGCCGATCCAGCCGTTGTCTCCAAGGCGGTAAGACAAGAACATGCTTTATGGGTGCAACTCTATGGGGACGCAAACCGTCGCACACTGCAAAAGCTTGTCGATGAGCTTGAGTCCGACTTACTCGCCCATGAAGATATAGGGGAAACCTCATTAACAGGCTGGCTCGATCCTGTAATGAAAGTGGAGGTAAACAAAGAAAAGCTAGAGTCTTATGGACTTTCTTTAACGGATATTGCCACTGCCATTAACGCCGAGTCCTCTACGGCAAAAGTAGCCACTCTTAGCAACCAAGACATTTACCTATCTGTTAGTGCCTCCGAACAGGCTTACCTAAAACCTCAGTTCGCTAACATCCCGATTCAGGTAAATGCCAATGGTGGAGAATTACTACTAAGTGATATCGCGACTATTCGCGATACATTTGACGAAGACACCTTCACTCTTTCCCGTTATAACCGTCAAAACAGTGTGGCAATTCAAGTGTTAGCAACGGGTACAACCGACATATCCAATGCTGTCAGTGCCGCCAAGGAAATTGTACAAAAGTGGCAAGAAAGTGGCCGCCTTCCTAATAATGTCACCATGAGTACTTGGTATGACAGAAGTGAATCCATTAATGATCGTATTGATTTAATGATAGAAAATGCGGTCACAGGGATTCTTTTAGTATTCGTTTTGCTCGCTATTTTCTTAAACATCACGGTCGCTTTCTGGGTTGCTATGGGGTTGCCTTTTATCTTTTTTGGCACCCTGTTCATAATGGGTAGAGACAGTATTGATTTAACCTTAAACCTCTTTACCACCTTTGGCTTCATCATGGCATTGGGCATAGTTGTAGACGATGCTGTGGTGGTAGGTGAAAGCGTTTATACGGTTCGTTCCAAAGAAGGCGATACTCTTGCCAGTACTATCAAAGGCACCATGAGGGTCGCAGTTCCGACCTTATTTGGTGTCTTCACTACTGTAGCGGCCTTTTGGGCATTGTCGAATATTGAAGGGCGGTTAGGCCAAGTCTACTCACAATTTGCTATGGTAGTAGCCATCTGTCTAATATTGTCGGTGGTTGAGTCTAAACTCATTTTGCCAGCACACTTAGCTCATATAAATACTCGTAAATCAGTACGTACCAACCCTATTTCGACTTTATGGGCGATGGTACAGCATGGCGCAGATAGTGGCCTGCAATGGTTTAGCGATCGCATCTACAAGCCAAGCATTGATGCTTCTCTTAACCACAGATACGCCATTTGTTTGCTCTTTGTCGCTATTTTCATCTTAGTCATTTCACTGCCGTTAACGGGTGTCGTTCGCGTGAGCTTCTTCCCTCAGATACCGGGAGACACAGTTCGCGGAAGTGTCACCATGTACAATGATGTGAGTTATGGCAAAACGGAACAAGCCTTATTGACCTTAGAAGAAGCGGCCTATCAGGCAGATATTGCTCTTCGCTCCGGCTCTAATGAGCGCAAAGGCCGCCCTACTGGCACTGGTACTGATACTGGCACTCCACAAGCTAGCGCAGGCAAAACACCAGCAAAATCTGAGCCCAAAGGTGAAGTAGCTATTAGCAGCTTACAGATTCGATCCAGTGGTGATCAATCTGGCAATATTCAAATTGAGCTCATCAAAAATAGACCCTACACTTCGGCTCAGTTTGCCGCCAAATGGAAGCAAATTGCAGGGACACCTGAAGGTGTTAAAAACCTGAGAATACGCAGCTCTCGTGAAACTGTCGATGCCTTAAAGATCGAGCTGAGAGGCAATGACTCAAGCGTATTAGATGGTGCGATGAGTGAGTTACTCATTCAGCTTGATACTCTCCCTGCCGTCACAGGCGTCGAGCAAAATACCTCACCCACAGAATCCCGTTTAGCCCTAGAGCTTAATGAACAGGGGCGTCTACTCGGTTTATCCACCAGCGATTTGGCATCACAAATATCCCTCAACTTTGACGGTAACGATGTTCAAAGCTACCAAAGAGATAATGCTGAGGTAGAAGTCATTTTAGGCTACCCAGAAGACCAGAAAGAAACACCTGCGGAGATACTCAACACCAGAGTATTGTTAGACGATGGTACAAGAATTCCGTTGTCCTCGGTCGCCAATTTATTGCAGCAAGAGGTCGAGACTACCATTGTACGTATTGATGGTAAGCGGTCTCTGTATTTATCTGCGGAGGTAGACAAAGACGAAATGTCCGCTACGGAAGTCGTGGAATATTTACAAAATGCTATTGT
The DNA here is from genome assembly GCF_025716875.1 of Marinomonas sargassi. GTDB lineage: Bacteria > Pseudomonadota > Gammaproteobacteria > Pseudomonadales > Marinomonadaceae > Marinomonas > Marinomonas sargassi. The sequence continues at coordinate 472,295 of NZ_JAOVZB010000002.1, forward strand.
TCCGCAAATGGAGCGTCAGTTTGCCGGAGTCTCTATTTACTTCTCAGGTGAAGCGGAACAAAGGGCAGAAACACAGTCTTCCATGTCTAAGATGTTCCTCATCGCCATGCTGATTATTTACGGTCTGCTCGCTATTCCTCTTAAATCGTATACTCAACCTATTATCATTATGATGGCCATCCCATTTGGGATCATTGGCGCTATCCTAGGTCACTGGATGAATGATTTATCGCTAGGCATACTGTCCTTAAATGGTATTCTTGCCCTAAGTGGTGTGGTCGTAAACGATAGTCTATTGCTGGTCTCACGTTTTAATGACTTGCGACATCAAACAAGTAACGTGAAACAAGCCATTAGCATGGCTTGCCGTGGCCGCCTTAGAGCGGTACTTTTAACGTCCTTCACCACTTTTGCAGGGCTCATTCCTATTTTGGGTGAAACATCACGTCAAGCACAAGCACTGATCCCAGCGGCAGTATCCCTTGCTTATGGCATCATGTTTGCCACGGTCATCACTCTCATTCTGATCCCTGTGCTATTGATGATAAAAGAAGATATTCACCACTTATTAGCCCGCTTTAAGTCCAAACCTCATAACGAGTCATCAACTGATTTCATTTAAGGCACCTTTGAAATAAAAAGCCTGTTCCATCAACTGATGAAACAGGCCTTTTTGCTAATCTGACATTTGATAATGCCCCGATTATAAAATACTACTCTTGAACATCCATATATTTACTCGCCCAAACTCGGTTCTCTTCCAAGGTCGAGTAACGAGTTGATAACTCTGATGCATTAAGTTTGCCTTCCGCAATCCCTCGTTGCTCACGAAGACAATCGTAGGTCGCTTTGATTGCGGCAAAATATGCAGCATGACCATTCACTACAATACGCACCCCATTTTCTGCAAGGCGCTCACGATCTTGTAACTCAGGGTTACCATAAGACACCAACATAATTGGAATGGATAGATGTTGGGAAATCTCTTCTAAATGGGTGAAATCTCGAATACCAACCATGCAAATACCGTCAACGCCAACCGCTTGGTACGCCTTTACACGCTCAATCGTTTCTTCCGTTGTTAGTTGCCCAGCATTGGTACGAGCTATGATACTCATTACTGGATCAATGCGTGCCTCTAACGCCGCTTTTAACTTACCAACAGCCTCATCAACTGGAATTAGGTCCGTTGATTTGTGGCCATATTTTGCTGGTAACAAGGTGTCTTCAATAGTTAAGGCGGCAACGCCAGCACGCTCTAGCTCCACAATGGTGCGCATAACGTTCAAGGCATTACCATAACCATGATCGGCATCCGCAATAATAGGTAAGCGGGCAACGCGACCAATACGAGTAGCCTGTTCAGTAAATTCACTTAAAGTAATCAACGCAAAGTCAGGTGCTGCTAGAACCTGAAGAGAAGCAACGGAACCACCTAAAATGCCGACTTCAAAGCCAAGGTCTTCTGCAATACGTGCGGACATAGGGTCAAATGTAGAAGCTGTGTAGTAGCATTTATCGCTGGCTAATAGTGCGCGGAAGTTATTTCTTAAGTCGTGTTGAGATGGTGTTGCCATGAAAATATTGACCTCTAAATTAAATGAATAAATATATGCTGATTATACTAAGCACGATGTATACCAGCTAGAAATTCAAGCTTTAAAAAGCCTTCTTAAATCTTATTTAGAAAGCCTTTTAAAATAGATGTGTCAGAAACCACCCGTTACTTAAATGAGTACTAGAATTTGCTAATTTTCTATCATTTTCACTGACCTATCTTCTTTGACAATTTACCCTATAAACAGGTATATTCTCGCCGTCGGATTTATCCGATTTCGTTCTCGGGGCGGGGTGAAATTCCCCACCGGCGGTAAAGAATCTATTTCTAAGCCCGCGAGCGCCTAGTAGTTAATAACTTTTAGGGTCAGCAGATCTGGTGTGAATCCAGAGCCGACGGTTATAGTCCGGATGATAGAGAGCGCGTCAGACAACACCTAAATAGTGATTAAGCTTTCTTGCTTGTCATCTAAAGGTATGCCATTTATTTGGTGTATTTGCCTGCCCGTTCGCCCTGATTCACCTTATATTTTTAGGATTTTACAATGAATCAGAGCTCAACGAATTTTACTCCATCAGAAAAACGTATTGCTTTCTTTCACGCCACTTGGCATGAAGAGATTGTTCTCAACTGCTTGGAGGGATTTAAAAGTGAACTAATCAATCGCGGCTATGACGCTGCACTGATTGACGTTATTGCCGTACCAGGTGCCTATGAAATTCCTTTACAGGCTAAATTATTAGCTAAAACTGGAAAGTATGCTGCTATTGCTGCCAGTGCATTAGTTGTTGATGGCGGTATCTATCGTCATGAATTTGTCGCTCAGGCTGTTTGTAGCGGCCTAATGCAAGTTCAACTAGAAACAGAAGTGCCTGTTTTGACCGCTGTATTAACACCTCATAACTTCCACGAGCATGATGAGCATAAAACCTACTTCAGCCACCACTTTGTAAAAAAAGGCGTTGAACTTGCGAATGCTTGTGATTCTGCTATTCAGTTAACTGAAAATGCCAAAAACATGCTCTAGTCAGTGCTAAATCAGCACAATGAGCAATACTAGGCAAGGTCGAATAAGTCTTCTGAGCTTCAGTCTTATCAGAGAAACGGTCTATCAAGGCAAGAGTGAGTAGGAATGTTAATACCTTTCAATCACTCTTACTTTTGACCACTATTAATCTAGAGAGGCCGTTTCTCTGAAAGACCCGAATGGCGTGAGCTAAACACTTTTCATTCTTTGTTAAGCTTCTTGCCAATATGTTCAATATTGGACTGCGAAGCTTGCCTCGAATGATAAAGGTTTATCCACACGCTGAAGCCAGTGGACTTGTTCGTACCTTCCCTAAACAATGCCCTTTGAATACTCTGATTCAAAGGGCATTTTTATAGCAACAAAGCTATAAGTGATTACGCTATAGAAGGTGATAATGATAGTTACTTTCTTTACTGAAAAAAACACAAAAAACAAACGAAAACAGCCCTAATTTGAGCCGATGGAGATTGCTATTTATACTGCAGACAAGTATAAATCCTATTGATAACTACAACGTTTAAACTCTTTATTTATTGTGGATGACCAAATGAATATATCGACACAGCGAACTTTAAAAAATGACAGTTTTGTCTATCGTCTATTGATGGCTCAAGCGCCAGTATTACTGATCAGCGGTTTAGTTGGAGAACAATTATTTTCTTTTGCTGCTGTCGCTGCTGTCCTTATCGTAATCGCAACTCAGATAGCTTACAGCTTATTTAAAGGTCAACTGCTATTTTCTATCTTAGCCGGCATTATCATGATGTTGACTTCCTCTGCATTAATTCAAAGCCAATTGGGCTTAGTGGAAATGCACTTTCACATCTTTGCTTCTATGGTAGTGTTTTTGATTTACCAAAAATGGCAACCTATTGTTGCCGCTCTGGCGACAACCGCGATTTACCACATAGGTGGAATGTATGTACAAATGGCTGGTGTACATATCGGAGATATGCCATTTGCAATCTTTAGTGGCCATCACAGCATGGGAATTATGATTGTCCATTGTGTATTTGCCATTGCTGAAGCTGCTATGTTGATTTACATGGCCCACTTGATGACCAAAGCATCTTCTGCGAACTTAAACATCGCCAGTGCCATTGAAGAAATTTCGGCGAACAGCGACCTATCAATCCGCATTGAAAACCCAGCATCAACAGCCGAACGTTCTCTTAACAGCCTATTAGATCAGCTTTCTAGTTTATTTTCTGACTATCAGCGTATTGCAAAAGTTTTAGTCACTGCTAGCCATCAAATTCATGAAGTGAGTGCAGAGGCCAGCTCTAGTGTCGAAGCCAGTAAACACCGCTCCCAAGAGGCTTCATCTGCATCAGAAGAAGTCGCTCTTTCTATGAAAGAAGTTTCAAATAATAGTAATACTTCTGCTGAAATCGTTCGCAACCTTGAAAAAGACACGGTTAATGATAGTAAGCAAGCAATGACTATTATGAATGACATGAAATTATTGGCAGAAGATACCGAGTCGATTTCGGATGCGTTGCAAGCCTTAACTTCAGATGTTGACGCTATCACTCAACTTCTACAGTCTATTCGCAGTATTTCTGAGCAAACTAACTTACTTGCTCTTAACGCTGCTATTGAAGCAGCCCGCGCAGGTGAGACGGGTCGTGGCTTTGCTGTAGTAGCGGATGAAGTACGTACTCTTGCTCAACGATCAAGTGAATCTACAGACGAAATAGAAAAAGTTCTAAGCAAGCTAAACAGTAGTGTTAGTAAAACGGTTAGTTCAATTGAATCTGGAAAAGAAAGAACATCTGTTAGTGTTGAACATACACTAAAAATCTCCGATGGCTTATTGAAGCGCGCTGAAGACGTAAGTCAGATTGCAGTATCAAGCCAAAGTATAGCAAGTGACACGCTAAGACAAGAAGAGATTATTTCTTCTATCCACGAGAAAGTCAGTACAAATGCTCAAGCTATTCAAGTACTGGCTGAGCAAATGCATGCCTTACTAGACAGCAGTGACGATGTTTCAAAAGTAACTAAAGAATATGAAGAGAAAGCGTCTATCTTCAAGATCTAAGCACTATATTTGATCCATTTTAAGCACTTTTAATGCGAGTATATTTCCCAATGTACTCGCATTTTTTACTCCTATCCTTCCTCTTCAAGCTTGTTTTTGAAATCCGCTAAAACAAGTTCTAAAGCTTCCACAGCAAGCTGATTACTCACATTATTTGTTTCTAACAATTCAATTAAGTCCACGGCTAACTGAATATGTTTTGGAGCATTCTCTAATGACATAATTCCTCCACACTTAGTTAATAAAATAGAATCAAACACACTATAATATTTCGAGCTTATACTGACACTTAAAACCACTAACTGAAAATGATTTCTTAAGAGGCTATCACATGACAAATGATTTCTGGCTAGAACGCTGGGTATCAGGAAAAATTGGCTTTCATCAAGAAGAGGTCTTTCACAAGCTTATTGAGTTTTGGCCTAAACTTCCTACTAACAGTAAGGTTCTGGTCCCCTTATGCGGCAAGTCTAATGATATGGTTTGGCTTGCTGAGCAAGGTTATCAAGTAACTGGGGTTGAATTATCCCCTTTGGCCGTAATGCAATTTTTAGCCGATAATGATTTTACCTTTGAGACCACTCAATTCGAAAATGGTATGAAAGTACATATGGTGCAAGAACTTCCATTGCGAATTATTGAAGGAGACTATTTCAAGTTTCAAGAGCAAGGTTTCGACGCTTGCTATGACCGTGCTGCTATGGTCGCTATAGCGAAACCTGAGAGGCCAAATTATGTTAAGCACACAATAGAGCGCTTAACACCTAGTGCTGAGCTACTATTAGTGTCACTCCAACACGACGGTGAACTAAATAAGCCACCCTACTCTGTCTTATCACAAGAAGTTATCGATTTGTGGGGAGAAAAAATCAGTAAAATATCTTCAGAAAACCTAACCCAACTAGATCCCCAATACAAAGCTAGGGGTTATGATTTTTTTGAAGAAAGTGTGTGGCGTTTTTAACTTCTTTTATAACTTATCTGTTAATTTCCAGCCTAGATAAAGAACACATGAAAGAGGCTGTTTATATGGCTATTTACTATCAGCCTTTTCTGGGATAATAGCCACTTCAGCTTTACGCCATTTTACTTAGGTGTATGGCTCATAGATAACCCTAAATAGGCTAGCGCCAAGAGCAAAGAATGATTAAACGACACAAAACCGCCAAACAGCTTTTTTCTTACCCATCCTATTGGGCAGAATGCTATGGCGTATCGCCATTCCTTCCCACCACTCGTGAAGAAATGGATGCTCTTGGCTGGGACAGTTGTGATGTCATCATTGTCACTGGCGATGCCTATGTCGATCATCCTAGCTTTGGCATGGCTGTTCTAGGCCGCCTATTAGAAGCTAAAGGTTATCGTGTCGGTATCATTGACCAACCCGATTGGCGTAATACCAATGATTTTATGCGATTAGGCCGCCCCAATCTCTATTTTGGTATTACTGCAGGCAACATGGACTCCCTTATCAACCGTTACACTGCCGACTTAAAAGTACGTAACGATGATGCCTACACACCTTATGGTGTTGGCGGTAAGCGTCCTGATCGAGCTGTAATTGTCTATTCTCAACGCTGTAAAGAGGCCTTTAATGATGTACCAGTGATGGTCGGTGGTATTGAAGCTAGCCTACGCCGTATCGCCCAATATGACTACTGGAGCAATGAAGTTCGACGCTCCGTTCTTATCGACTCTACTGCCGACATTTTACTTTATGGTAACGCCGAGCGCGCCATTATTGAAGTTACCCATGAAATGGCTATGGGCAAAAGCATTAATGAGCTAAGTAATATTCGTGGTACCACGATTGTTAGAGATACCCCTCCCGGCGGTTATACCGAAATCGACTCAACTCGCGTCGACTGGCCCGGAAAAGTAGACAAAATTTACAGCCCTTATGAATATATTCCAGAGGGTAAGTGCCAAACAAATAAAGAAGAAGAATCGGATGTCATGCCGATCCGAGTAATTCCTGCGCCATTACGCCGTAAAGAAAAACTCGACCCTGAAAAGACCTATATTCGCCTACCCTCTTTTGAAAAAGTATCTAAAGACCCTGTTCTATACGCGCATACTTCCCGTATATTGCATCTTGAATCTAATCCCCATAATGCCCGCGCCTTAATTCAGAAACATGGCAAAAAAGAAATCTGGGTTAACCCACCACCAATTCCATTAGAGACAGAAGAAATGGATGGTGTGTTTGATTTGCCTTATGCGCGAGTCCCTCACCCCAAATACAAGAAAGCACGTATCCCAGCCTACGATATGATCAAGACCTCGATCAATATCATGCGTGGTTGCTTTGGCGGTTGTACTTTTTGCTCGATCACTGAGCACGAGGGTCGTGTCATTCAATCACGTTCCCATGAGTCTATCTTAAAAGAAATCGACGATATAAAAGATAAGGTACCAGGGTTTACTGGTCACATATCCGACCTTGGTGGGCCGACGTCAAATATGTACACACTGAATTGCAACGATGACGAAATTCAAGCATCTTGCCGTAAACTATCATGCGTGTACCCCACAATATGCTCAAATCTAAATACAGACCACAGCCCAACCACAGACCTGTACCGTAAAACACGCGCGGTAGATGGCATACACACAGTATCTATTGCTTCAGGTTTACGCTATGACCTAGCTGTTGAAGACCCTGAATACGTTAGAGAATTGGTTACACACCATGTTGGCGGCCTATTAAAAATTGCCCCCGAACACTCTGAGAAAGACACGCTTTCGAAAATGATGAAACCGGGTATGGGAACTTACGATCGTTTTAAACGTATGTTCGATAAATACTCAAAAGAAGCAGGCAAGAAGCAACACCTTATCCCTTACTTTATCGCTGCGCATCCCGGCAGTTCTGATGAAGATATGATGAACCTTGCTTTGTGGTTGAAGAACAATGACTTTAAACCTGACCAAGTTCAGACCTTCTACCCGTCACCAATGTCTCTAGCGACGGCTATGTACCACTCAGGGAAAAACCCACTAAAGGCAGTGACCTATAAGAGTGAAGACGTCTACACGCCGAAGGATTACAAACAGCGTACAGTACAAAAAGGCTTCTTGCGTTACCACGACCAGAACAACTGGAAAGACCTCAGAAACACACTTATTAAAATGGGTCGTGCTGATCTAATAGGTAGTGGACTTAACAAGCTAGTACCAGCCGAAGATAAGGACAAACAAATTTCTCGTCGCCCCAAAAGAGCTAAGCCGGGACAAAGTACTGGAGCGTCCCATACTTCAAACCGACCGACTAATGCTAAAAATATGGCAGCTGAGAAGGCGAGAAAGAAAAATAATCAAGCTTCTGTAACTGGCCGCTCTTCTCCATCTAACACTCAAAAGAAGCGCAAGCCAAAAGCAAGAACACGCTAAGTTTTAGGGCATAAAATCCAATCACAAAAAAACCGAAGCTGGACCTAAATCCACTTCGGTTTTTTATCACCTTCACTTTATCGAGGCATTATTTTTTCTTTGGAGCAAAAGGGTTTTCTGAAGATTTAAATTCAAAAATAATCGGCGTACCCGTAATTTTCAATACGGTTCTAAATTTGTTTTCCAGATAACGTTTATAGCTTCCCGGTAATGAATTTGTCTGATTACCATGCACAACGATACGCGGAGGGTTCGAACCACCTTGGTGAGCGTATCTCAATTTAATGCGTCGGCCATTCACTAAAGGCGGCTGATGCTCAGTAATAGAATCTTCCAAAATACGAGTCAGGCGGTTCGTAGACCATTTTGTATAACAAGACTCATAAGTACTTTCGATGGTATCGTATAGATCACCAACAGCCGTGCCATGAAGAGCAGAAATATAATGCACCTTAGCGTAAGGCACGAAGCCCAAGCGGCGCTCAACTTCTTTCTTAATATGCTCTCGGTCGTCTTTTTGCAGTCCATCCCATTTGTTGATAGCAATAACCACACCGCGGCCCGCATCCAATACGTAGCCAATCATATGTAGATCTTGCTCAACAAGGTCTTCATGGGAGTCAATCACCACAATCACCACGTTAGCATCTTGAATTGCTTGTAGAGTTTTTACGATAGAGAACTTCTCAACCGCCTCTTTAACATGTTTACGACGTCGAACCCCTGCCGTATCAATCAAGGTATATTCTTTTTCATGACGTACATAGGGAATATACACACTGTCTCGTGTTGTACCCGGCATGTCATAAACCACAACACGGTCTTCACCTAGCATGCGGTTAACCAAAGTAGATTTACCCACATTAGGGCGACCCACTACACCAATTCGAATACCACGTGATTCAACGTTGATTTTATTTTTCGCTTCTTCGACCTGAGCGGCAAAAGGTAGCATTACCTTATCTATTAGTACGTGTACACCTTTACCGTGAGAAGCTGCAATTGGGTGTAACTCGCCTAAACCTAACGAATAAAAATCTGCCAAAGCGATATCTTCGTTAATGCCATCCGTCTTATTTACAACTAAAGACACAGGTTTATTAGAGCGTCTTAAGTGATCCGCGATCATTTCATCGGCAGGATTTAAGCCATGGCGACCATCGACTAAAAAGAGTACGGCATCCGCTTCTTCAATCGCTAGCAATGACTGCCTAGCCATTTTTTCATCAATACCTTGCTCATCACCACTAATACCACCGGTATCAATCACAATGAACTCATGCTCTCCGATTTTTCCGTCACCGTATTTTCGGTCACGGGTCAATCCCGCATAATCGGCAACCAACGCATCACGAGAACGCGTTAATTGGTTAAAGAGGGTCGACTTACCAACATTGGGTCTACCTACCAATGCAATTACTGGAATCATTTTTTTACCTATAAAAATACAAAGCGGCTACCACTCCCTAAAGAGTGATAGCCTCTTAAAAATCGCTAAACACATTTAGCAAATATGTTAATAGCTTAAAGCCGTTACATCTGCATCCGGCGTAAGAAGAAATAGTTGATTACTGCCCGTTACAAGACGACTACCCGGTGGTACATCATCGTTAGTTAACCTTCGAGCTGCAATATTGCCTGTCGTCAAATCGAGTAAATGTATATAACTCTCTCTATCAATAACAGCAAGATAGTCACGGAAAAACTCTGGAGAAATCAAATCTCGATTCACCAGCTCATTATTTTGCCATATTTCGGAACCGTTCTTAGCATTCAGCAGTATGACTTTGCTCTGCATATCAACGACAGCAAGTTGATCATTTTTCACTGCTAAACCAACTGAGCTTGGAATATTACGCTGCCAAAGAGGACGACCTGAACTAACAGAAAGCGCTACCAAGTTACCATTATAAGCGACTGCGTATACAACACCATTATTTACTACCAAACGACCGTCTAAATCGCTTAACCTTTCAATTTCATAGCGCCCTTCTGGTTTACCAACTTCATAAGACCACTGCAATGCGCCTGATTGTAAGGAGTAAGCATTGAGTTTGCCATTAGAAAAACCAGCTAGCACTTTGCCCTGATAAATTATAGGAGAGCTTGTACCTCGAACAGTTAGTGCAGGTATATCTTCTTTTGCGCCCCACAAGATAGCACCAGTTTGAGCATCAAGCAGGCTCAAACGCCCATCTGTTGTTTGCACTGCCAGTTTACCAGCGGCATAAGAGGCTTCCGATAACACTTCTGAGCTTAAAACCGTTTCCCACAATACTTCTTTAGTTGATAAAGACACGGCAACTAAGAAACCATCATAAGTACCAAAATACAAAGTATCGCCGTTGCGAGTCACCCCTGAGCTAGCTTTGTATTTCGTTTCAACCTTGCTGTTTTTATGGCCATCTTTCTGGGCTAATTCGTATAAAGTGCCTTTCTCTGTCACTAAAAATAAAGCATTGTCTTCAGCAACGAGATTAAAGCGTTCGCTTGATTCACCAAAATTACCATCGACACTGGTTTTCCAAGATCGTTTAAGTTCAACTTGTCGCTCTTCTAAACGAGGAAGATCATCCAGGTCTGGGCGTGCATTGGAGCAGCCTTGAACCAACAGCACAGAGAACAAGGACGCAATAAAAACAGACTTATTTATCATTAGCCTTTCACCAGATCCTGAAGTTTAATGCTTAATAATGGATGATTAACACCCGCAGCTAATGCTTCACTGGCTTTTTCATAGGCAGTTCGTGCATCGTCTCGTTTACCTTGAGCAATAAAGATATCGCCAATTAATTCTTGTTGTTGAGCAACAAACTCTTCTTCCGTCACCTTCTCAGCTCGCTCCATGGCAGCAGAATAGTCTTCCTTCTGAAGTAAAAGTCGAGCAATGCGAAGGTTAGCAATGGCAATGAAAGACGCGTCATCCGTAGAACTGATAGCACTCTCTAAAGATTGAATGGCATTATCATATTCGCCTCTTTCGGCATCAATACGAGCAACAAATAATTGTGCAAACATCGCATAGCTAGTATCTGCGTAATCATCTTTTAATTGCTTTGCAACGAAACTAACGGTTTGCTGATTTTCTTCTTCTGTTAAATTCGCCGCCGCTTCAATCAAATTTTGGTATAAGGAAGAAGCTTCATTTCGGTAATTCTCTTGGCTAGTCTGCCAAGCTTGAAAGCCAAAATAACCACTCACACATACTGCAACAGCAAGCACTAGCTTAGCACCGTTCTTTTTCCACCATACTTTAAACGCTTCAATCTGTTCTTCTTCGGTTTTTAACTCTGCCACTTGTTTTTCCTCATCAGAGAGGCTGCTAGAAAATTCATAACAGCACTCTATTCAATACGATAAACTTATTTACTAATTAAAGACGCAACATCTTTAAGCAAGCAGGACTGCTGCTTACCAGTAGACATATTCTTAACCTGACAAATACCCTGATCGACTTCGTCTTGCCCTAAAATAAGAGTAAAACGTGCTTGTGATCGATCTGCTTTCTTCATCTGGTTTTTAAAACTTCCACCACCACAATGGCGTAGCACGACAATATCTTTTCGCTCTTGACGCAACTGCTCTGCTAACACAAAAGACGCCACTTCCGCATCGTTACCCACGCTCATAATAAAAACATCTGTGGAGAACTTAGCTGAGTCAGGAATGAGATCTAAGGTTTCAAGTAATAGGATTAGTCGCTCAACTCCCATTGCAAAACCAACGCCCGGTGTACCCTTGCAACCTAATTGTTCCGCCAAACCGTCATATCGGCCACCCGCACAAACCGTCGCCTGAGCACCAAGGTGACTGGTTACCCATTCAAAAACCGTTTTACCGTAGTAATCTAAGCCGCGAACCAAGCGACGATTGATAACATAAGGAATGCCATTCGCTGTTAACACACTTTGCAAGAAGTCGAAGTCTGCCTGAGATTCTTCGCCGATATAATCTTCAAGGGTTGGTGCTGCTTTTAAGATCTCTTGAGTCGACTCATCTTTAGAGTCTAAGATTCTCAATGGGTTGGTTGTTAATCGACGCTGGCTATCTTCATCAAGCTTGTCTTTATACTCAGTCAAATAATCAACTAAAGCAGCTTTATAGGCCTCACGCTCTGACGCTAAGCCAATGGTATTCAGCTGCAGCTCGACATGCTCTAACAAGCCAAGTTTTTTCCATAACTGAGCCGTTAAAATAATGAGTTCAGCATCGATATCTGCCGTTGCGATACCAAAAGCTTCAACACCCATTTGATGAAATTGACGATAACGACCTTTCTGGGGGCGCTCATAACGAAACATTGGTCCCGCATACCACAGACGCTGTACTTGGTTATAAAGTAAACCTGCTTGATCGGCAGCTCGTACACAACTTGCCGTACCTTCTGGACGTAAAGTAAGAGACTCACCATTACGGTCTTCAAAGGTGTACATTTCTTTTTCAACAATATCCGTTGTTTCACCTACACCGCGTTTAAATAAATCCGTATTCTCAACAATAGGAAAGCGAATTTGCTGATAACCATAGGATTTAACTAAGTCAGCTACAGTTTTTTCAAGGTATAACCACACCGAAGACTGATCAGGCAAAATGTCATTCATTCCCCTGATCGCTTGAATTTTACGAGCCACAATGGATCCTTTCTAATCTTTTACAATAATGTTGGCGAGCTCTTTTTCTTTAGCCGCTGCCTTTGCACGAATCGTTTTTTCTAAGTTATCAACTAAATCGTCATTTTTACTTCTACTCTCTGGTTTACCGTCTTGGTAAATCAGATTATTAGGCGTGCCGCCCGTTAAACCAATATCAGCCTCTTTCGCTTCACCTGGTCCATTCACGATACAGCCAATAACCGCGACATCCATAGGAACAACAACGTCTTCTAAACGCTCTTCTAGTTGGTTCATGGTTTTAATGACATCAAAGTTCTGGCGAGAGCAACTAGGGCAAGCAATAAAATTAATACCTCGGCTACGCAGTTTTAAGCTACGTAACATATCCCAACCGACTTTGATCTCTTGCACAGGGTCAGCAGCTAACGACACTCGTAGCGTGTCCCCGATACCGTCCATTAAAAGTAAACCAAGGCCAATAGAGGACTTCACAGTACCTGAGCGTAAGCCACCAGCTTCCGTAATCCCTAAATGAAGTGGGTTATCTATTTGACTAGCTATTTTACGGTAAGCTTCCACTGTCATGAAAATATCGGAAGCTTTCAAGCTTAGTTTGTACTCATGAAAATCCAATTCATCAAAGTATTCGATTTGACGAAAAGCCGATTCAACTAATGCATCAGGTGTTGGCTCGCCATATTTCTTCTGTAGCTCTTTCTCTAATGAGCCAGCATTTACACCAATACGAATTGGAATGTTTTTATCTCGTGCACAATCTACCACAGCCCGAACACGGTGTTTTGCACCTATATTCCCCGGGTTGATACGTAAACAATCAACCCCATACTCAGCCACTTTAAGCGCAATTTTGTAATCGAAATGAATATCCGCCACAAGAGGTACAGAAACAGACTCTCGTATCTGCTTAAAAGCTTCCGCGGCTTCCATAGATGGCACTGAGACACGAACAATATCGGCACCAGCATCTGCAATAGCTCGAATCTGAGCGACAGTGGCATCTACATCACAGGTTTCAGTATTCGTCATACTTTGAATACTGATTGGAGCGCCACCGCCAACAGGAACATTTCCGACCATTATTTGGCGGGATACTCGGCGCTTAATTGGGGATTCAAAATGCATATAAAATCTCTACTTCAACTCAAATCGAGCTAAATCTTTTCGAATATAAGGACTAATATCAACGAGCTCACCCTTGAACTTCAAAGCTGAAACACCTTTTGCATACCCTAATACCACACGGTAAGGGGCTTGACCCGTTAACGTTAAGGAACTTCCTGCTGTTTTCACACCAGAGAATAAAATCCGTCCTGTTGCATCACGCACTTCTGTCCAACAGTCACGTACATAAGTCATTTCTATATCGTCAACAACAAGCTCTGTACTATTTTCTTCTACATCTACTTCAACTAGCTCAGCATCCTGCTTACCTTCCAATACCTGTTGAGTAGTACGTTCAACTTCTTCAGGGTTAACACCAGCATCCGCTAAAATCGCTTTCGTTTCCGCAGACAGTCCCGTCACCACTTCAATGGTTTGCTCATCTTCCATAGCAACCGATTCTCCGACTGAAACATTTTCAGAGGTTTCTTCAGAAGGCGCTTCTTGCTGCACATCAGTATCGGCAGAATTTGAACTAGAAAAGGCTTCATTATCGTTTTCAGCATCTGCTACGTTTTTACTATCAACTTGATCAAGTAAGTTAACTGGATCAAGTTGATTAGATTCTGGGGAGACTTCCTCTACACCCTGCTTCACGTCTTCTGGAATCAGTCCAACAACACTAGAGTTTTGCGGCCACCAAAATACAAAAAAAGCTAAAATAGCTACAATGACAACGGAAATGAATATAACAATAGGGTCACCAAAGTGTGTCTGCTTGTTTACCTTATCTACAAACTGAACTTTAGGTTCTTTTTCATGAGCTAATACATCATCAAATACACTTAATATTATGCCCGTATCTAAACCTAAATATTTACTGTAATTTTTAAGATAACCGCGAGCAAAAGTAGTAGATCGAAAAAAACCAAAATCATTACTTTCTAATGCAGTGACTTGGCTTTCTGTGATTTTCAGAGTTTTGGAAATATGCTCAACAGATAGGTTTTGATGTAGTCGTTGAGCACTAAGCTGTTCACCGATATTAATCATTTCCATGCTGCCAATTTCTTCTTCAGAAATTGCGGTGTTTTCTGCAGCATCAATAGTTGATCGCGTTGTCATGTTTCATACCTTGCCATTTAGGCAGTAAAAAGTGCTCGAAGATGAATAAGATGCAGGGTCAGTTTCGAGTGCGATAAATTGCCTCGACAGACAGTTATATTCATTAAAATGGACATTTTCACGAGTCATTAAGTTCCTCGTTTTGATGTCGCTAAATATATTACGAGCTTCATTATAATTACCCTGTATTAAAACAAGAATCAGCTCGGTCATCAAACCTATCAGGGGTAATTCTGCGATTTCTTTTGCTTGGTTTAAATATAATCTAGCGTTTTTTACTTCTTCTTGACGTAATGCACACCTAGCTAGGTTTATTTGCACTGATTGACGTTTAAATTGACTATTTAAGCCCGCTTTTTTAAATGCCTCACAAGCTTCATCCCAACGACCGTTTGAACCTAACAAAACACCATAGTTATTTAAAATAAATGCATCATTAGGGTATGAAAGTTGCGCTTTCTCATAGGTAGATAAAGCATCACTGGATGAGCCTACTTCTTGCCAATAAAGGCTCACTAACCGCCAATATTGTCGACCTTGGTTATGCTTTTCAATTTGATCTAAATGCCGTTTCGCTAAAGTGTGCTGTCCAAGCAGCATATTCACTTGAATGATAGATAAACGCTCTTGAGGGGAAATTAATCTGGGATGTGTCGTTTGATAGGAGCACGACACTATCAGTAGACCACTGATAAGTAGAATAAATAATCGCATACAGACATCCTTGTCATATACAAATTTTATCTAAAAGGTTTAACTATTTACTTCTTTTAGCTCTATGTATTTTTGGCTACGACGGGTTTTATCGTGGAAGTCACCAACCAACTGACCACAAGCTGCGTCAATATCATCACCGCGAGTCGTCCTTACTGTCACTGTATACCCTGTATCCGCCAAGATTTTTTGGAACTTACGCGTTCTATTGTTAGATGGTTTTTCGTAGCCTGAGTTAGGGAAAGGGTTAAAGGGAATTAAGTTAATTTTACACTCTAAATCCTTCAATAAAACTGCCAACTCATGGGCTTGCGATTCATTGTCGTTCACACCAGACATAAGAGTGTACTCAATTGTAATATGCCTCTTATCTGGAAGGTTTTCTAAATAGTGCTGGCAAGCTTCCAATAACTTAGCGATTGGAAAGCGTTTATTAATCGGCACTAGCTCATCACGCAACTCATCATTAGGCGCATGCAAAGAAATGGCTAAGGAAACATCTGTTCTCTTAATCAACTCATAGATCTTAGGTACAACACCCGATGTACTCAGTGTGACGCGTCGTTTAGACATCCCATAGGCATTATCATGCATCATCAATATCATGGAATCGACAACGGGCTCAAAGTTCATCAAAGGCTCACCCATGCCCATCATGACCACATTGGTCACGCGGCGAGGGCCATTTGGATCCATAGGGCCGAAAGATTTTATGGCGATCCATACTTGGCCGATGATCTCAGCTGGCGTTAAGTTACGGTTAAACCCCTGCTTCCCTGTCGAACAAAAACTACAATCCAATGAACAACCCACTTGTGAAGAGACACAAAGCGTTGCACGATTGCCATCCGGAATCAGAACCGTTTCTACACAGTCATTATTGCCACCTTCGGTACGAATAATCCATTTTCGAGTACCATCCTTCGAAATATTCTGTGATACCACTTCTGGACCACGAATCTCGGAAATTTTTTCAAGTTTACTGCGCAGCGCTTTACTGACATCCGTCATTTCATCGAAGTTTTCGGCACCCTTTTGATGAATCCATTTCATTACCTGTGTGGCACGAAACTTCTTTTCACCAATAGACTCGAAGAATTCAATCAGTTTCTGTGGAGATAAACCCAGTAGGTTTACTTTTTTAATGTCAGTCATAATTTAGTATCGCTTGCTACATGTAGCATTAAGTGTAAACGAAAAAAGCCTCTGAAAAGAAAAGTCTTTTCAGAAGCCTCTGTAAAAAAGCGGACAAGAGTCCGCTTTTTTATATTTCCTGAGGACCTAAATCCTACGTATTACTCACCGAAGAAGTAAGCAATTTCACGTGCTGCAGATTCAAGAGAATCAGAACCGTGAACAGCATTATTATCAATAGAAACTGCGTAGTCTGCACGCAAAGTACCAGTAGCTGCTTCAGCTGGGTTTGTTGCACCCATCAATTCACGGTGTTTTAGAACAGCACCTTCGCCTTCAAGTACAGAAACCACAACTGGACCAGATGTCATGAACTCAACAAGGCTTTTGTAGAAAGGACGCTCTTTGTGCTCAGCGTAAAAACCGCCAGCTAGCTCGTCGTCAAGTTGAATCATTTTCGCTTCAACAATTTTAAATCCAGCACGCTCAAAACGAGTGTAGATTTCACCGATTACATTTTTAGCAACAGCATCAGGCTTGATGATAGATAGAGTGCGTTCTAACGCCATGGTATGACTCCAATATAAATTTTAAGGGCAATGTTCCCATCCGCCCAATGATAAAAGGTTAAGCGCGTGGATTATACCCATGTATTCGTTAAAAATGCATGGTGAAAATGTGATTATTTAGTACCAAATAAAGAAAAACTTTGAAAGTGCATTCTAGGTTGTTGATCTAAGGCCAGAAACCGCTTTTTTAATGGTTTCAGCTGCACGCTCAACTTCTTCTTTCGTCGTAAAACGTCCGACGGAAAGGCGTAAGGAACTATGAGCCAACTCATCTTTTAGGCCTATAGCTCGCAATACATAAGAGGGCTCTAAACTAGCCGAAGTACAGGCCGAACCAGACGAGACAGCCACATCACTTAATGACATCAGCAAGACTTCACCATCTACACCTTCAAAACCCACATTAATCACGCCTGCAACCCTAGATTCAGAATCACCATTTAGGTGGACACCACCCAATTCTTCTAATGAAAACCACAACTGATCGCGCAAAGATTGAATACGTGTGCAATCACTGGCCATTTCCTCACCAGCAATTCGGAACGCTTCGCCCATTCCAACAATTTGATGAGTAGGTAAAGTGCCTGAACGCATACCACGCTCATGGCCACCACCGTGGATTTGAGCTTCTAGTTTAACTTTAGGAGAGCGGCGAACATATAAGGCACCAATACCTTTTGGACCATAGGTTTTATGGGCAGTTAATGACATTAAATCCACTTTCATAGAATTAACATCGATTGCGACTTTACCTGTTGTTTGGGCCGCATCAACATGTAAAAACACACCCTTAGAATGGGTAATCTCGCCAATAGTTGCAATATCCGTCAGCACACCCAACTCATTATTACCGTGCATCAAAGACACTAAAATGGTGTCTTCTCGAAGAGCTTCTTTTACTTGATTCGGTGAAATCATGCCATGCTGATCTGGTTGCAGATAAGTGACTTCAAAACCTTCTTTTTCTAACTGTTTACACGGATCAAGAACCGCTTTATGTTCAATTTTTGAAGTTATGATATGCCTGCCTTTTTGACGATAAGCATACGCTACTCCCTTTAAGGCAAGGTTATTAGCTTCGGTTGCCCCTGATGTCCAAACAATTTCCCGCGCATCGCAATGAATTAAAGAGGCCACATTCAACCTTGCCTCTTCCACCGCTTCTTCGGCACGCCAACCAAACAGATGTGAACGAGATGCAGGATTACCAAAATTGCCATCTTGCGTTAAGCAAGCCATCATTTTTTCGGCGACCCTAGGGTCAACTGGCGTAGTGGCGGAATTATCTAAATACACAGGGGTTAACATCTCGAACTCTCCAATTAAAACGAACAGACTAAACAGCGGCCTGTGCAATACCTTTTATGCGACTAACAATCGAGCGTAGCCCATTACCACGGGTCGGGCTTAAATGACGCTCAAGATCTAACTCTTCAAAGTAGCCAGAAACATCAAAATCCAATATTTCCTGAGGCGTCTTACGATCCAATGCGGCCAGCACAAGACCTAAAAGGCCACGAACTATAATGGCATCACTGTCCACAGAAAAGGTTAACAACTCACCTTTCTTCTCATCGTGCGCATTTCCTGGCTGAATCCATGCGCTGCTTTGACACCCTTTTACCAATCGCTCAGCAGTACGCCACTCATCATCAAAAGCGGGTAAGGATTTCCCCAAATCGATAATGTATTTGTACTTGTCTTCCCAATCATCAAAAAATGACAAGTCATCAATAATATCTTCTGTACTCGGTAAAGCCATGCCTCTTATCCTGTCAATAAACCACTTAATAAACATACAAAATAGAAAAACGGCACTTAGTCAAAGACTAAGGCCGCTACTATTGTATTCGATTCTTGCTTGCCACCGAAGTAGTTAGAAGAAAAGCCCTGCTTCTAACTGAGCTTCTTCACTCATCATTTCACGGGACCAAGGTGGATCGAACACTAATTCAACGTTCACATTTTCCACATTAGGAACCTTGGCAACGCGATACTCTACATCACTCACCAAAACAGGACCCATACCACAACCGGGTGCGGTTAATGTCATTTGGATAAACACAGATTTCTCTTCTTGGTTTAAAGAAACCTTGTAGACCAAACCTAATGACACCAAACTAATCGGAATCTCAGGGTCAAATACACTGTCTAATGCTTGCCATACTTGGTCTTCGCTAATATTTTCTGAGCCAAGATCGGCAAAGTCTAATACTTCAGGTTGCTGGCCTATTGCTTCGGCATCAGTACCATCAATACGCAACATATTACCCTGCCAAGTGACGGTATAATTCCCACCTAGACTTTGATTAATAGTAATAAATTGTCCTTCAGGAATTATTGCAGGCACCCCATTCGGCACCCTGCGCGCAGGACAGTCACGCTGTGTCACAACCATTTTTTGCATTAAAATTAGCTCACACTAAAGCTTTCGCCGCAGCCACATTCAGCTACAACATTCGGGTTATTAAACTTTATCACTTCGTTAACACCCTCTCGCACTAAATCAATTTCAGTACCATTAAGCATATTGATAGAGGCCGAATCCACAGCTAGGTCTAGGCCATCAAAAGACAAAACAACATCAGACTCAGAAGCTTCATCGACAATATCCAACACATAAGCAAAGCCTGTACAGCCGCTCTCTTTGGTACTTAGGCGAATCAATTTGTTTGGTTGCTTAACTAATTTAGAAGCAAAGTATTTTTTTGCCTTAGCGCTTAAAGACACGCTAGAAGCGGGATCGAATGTAGTTGCTGTCATAACAATCTCCTAAGCCAACATAGTGCGTACTTTTTTCAAAGCCGCAAAGAAGGCATCAATCTCTTCTAAAGTGTTATAAATTGAGAAGGATGCACGAGCCGTACCCGGTACATTAAAGCGAGCCATTAAAGGCTGCGCACAATGATCACCAGTACGTACAGCAATGCCTTGTCGATCTAGTAAAAAACCGATATCTGCAGGGTGCCCCATATCCAAAACAAAGCTCAAAACACCAATTTTACTCTTTGCCTTACCTATGATGGTAAGGCCTTCAAATTCTTCTGCCAGCTTGGTCGCATGATCGAGCAAAGCCTTCTCATGGGCTGCAACACCGGCTTGATCCAAAGCAGAGAACCAACGCACGGCTTCCCCCATGGCAATGGCATCTGCAACATTTGGCGTACCAGCTTCGAATCGATAAGGCAGTACATTCCACGTCGCATCCTGCAGCGTCACTGTGGAAATCATCTCGCCACCAGTACGCCAGACAGGCCAGCTTTCGAGTACAGACTCACGCCCCCAAAGCACACCAATTCCCATCGGGCCATAGAGTTTATGACCTGACAAAACATAGAAGTCGCAGTCAATATCTTGCACATCAACCCAACCATGGGCAGCACCTTGGGCGCCATCCACTAATACCAATGCATCAACCGCTTTCGCTTTCGCTGTCATTTCTTTAATAGGGTTGATAGTACCTAATGCGTTTGAAACATGAGGAAAAGCAACAAAACGTGTTTTTTCACTCAACATAGCTTCATAAGCGGCTTGATCAAGTTCACCATCATCGGTGACTGGGATGGTTCTTAATGTTGCACCAGATGCTTTACAAGCTTGCTGCCATGTCACTAAGTTAGCGTGATGGTCCATTTGTGTAGCAATGACTTCATCTTCTGGAGACAACAAGGAAGCCAAGCCATTGGCAACAATATTGATACCCTCTGTGGTCCCTGTCGTCCAAATCACTTCCTCACGCTTAGGCGCATTCATGAAGTCTTTGATAATGTCGCGAGCGGCTTCGAAATTTCGCGTCGCTTCATCGGCCAAACGGTGGGCACCACGATGAACATTTGAGTTACACGTCGTATAGTAATCTACCAGAGCATCTATCACGCACTGTGGCTTTTGGGTTGTCGCCGCATTGTCTAAATAAATCAGCGGCTTGCCATCAATTTCTCTCTTTAAAATCGGAAATTGAGCACGAACAGCATCGACATCAAAACTCATATTTTTTCTCGCTTACATCACTTCCATTTGCGCAAAGCGCTCACGGATTATTGGGCGAATCCACTCAGCCAAGGTTTCATTTGGCATCAAATCAATCAGCTCATTAATAAAACCAAAGTTCAGCATTACCTGTGCTTTTGCACGACTTACGCCACGAGTTTGTAAGTAATACAAAGCTTGCTTGTCAATTTGCGCCACTGTCGCACCGTGGGCACAACGCACATCATCGGCATAAATCTCCAACTCTGGCTTAGTGTTGATTTCGGCTTTATCAGACAATAACAAGTTACGGTTATTCAACTCCGCCAAGGTTTTCTGAGCATCTTTATGGATATGAATACGGCCGTTAAATACCGCACGTGCGCGGTCAGCGACGATGCAACGCACATTTTCTTCGGTAGTACCGTTAGGCATGGCATGCTCAACTGTGGCATGTAAATCGAACAACTCCTTATCGTCCAACAAATACATAGCATTCAGCTTAGCGTCAGCGAACTCACCAGCATGGATAATATCGGTATCTAAACGAGATAATTCACTACCAAAAGCCACAATCGTACTGTTCATTTTAGCGTGGTCATGCAAGTTAAAGTGACAACCACCTACAGCAAGGTTACTACCCGTTTGTAGCGCAAAACGGTAATGCTCTAGATATGCTTTTGGAGCAATATTGTACTCAACAAAAGCCGTACTTAAGGAATCGCCTTGCGCTTGAACATCTTCGATAACCGTTAAACGAGCACCAGCTTCAAGAGACACTAGAACACGAGTATGCGACTCAGCACCTTGGCTCAATAGCGAACTAATACGAACAGGCTCATCAATTTTTACATTCTCTTCAACAGAGACAATCACAACATCATTTACTAAGGCATCGTTCACCAAACCAAAAAGGTGGCGCTCAGGCTTAATCGTTGAGAACTCTTGTAATGCAGAAGCTTGCTGTTCTGGGCTTAACTCGCTACCAAGAGCAATCGTTAAGCCTTCTGGTAATGTATCTGCCAGTTGAACTTTATCTAGTTGGCCATTAACGAAAGCCAATTCAATAGCATTTAAACCATCAATCGCCAGAGGCAATAAGCCCGTTTGATTTTCAACTGGAACCGCTTTGCTACGCTCTATAGGACGTAAAGGAGTATAACGCCACGCTTCTGTTTTACGCGTTGGCCATTTCGTTGCAGATAATAGCTCCAGAGCGTGAGCTCGTTTTGGCGCTAGCCAATCGCTATTATCCTGCCCACGAGCGATGGCACTTTCTAACCATGCACTCATTCGTTACCCCTCAAGCTCGTCTTCAGTCGGTTCTGTTTGCAACCAAGCGTAACCTTGAGCTTCAAGTTCTTGAGCCAATGACGCATCACCACTTTTCACAATTTTGCCGTTTGAAAGTACATGAACAAAGTCAGGCTTGATGTAGTCAAGAAGGCGCTGGTAGTGGGTCACAACAATAAAACTGCGGTCACTTGAACGTTGGCTGTTTACACCTTCTGCAACCACTTGAAGAGCATCGATATCTAGACCTGAATCGGTTTCATCAAGGATACAAAGTTTAGGCTGAAGCAATAGCATCTGCATCAATTCATTACGTTTTTTCTCACCGCCAGAAAAACCTTCGTTGACGCCACGTTTTAGGAAAGAAATAGGCAGATCAACTTTTTTACAGGCCGCTTTCGCTTCTTTTAAGAAATCTGCTGAACTAATCGCTTCTTCTCCACGCGCTTCACGTTGAGCATCAACAGAAGCTTTCAAAAACTCAAGGTTACTCACACCAGGAATTTCTACAGGGTACTGAAAAGCAAGAAACAAACCTGCGCGAGCTCGCTCTTCTGTTTCCATATCAAGCAAGTCTTCACCACCGAGCACTACACTACCACTATCTACTGTGTAGCCTTCGCGACCAGACAATACATAACCCATAGTACTTTTACCGGCACCGTTAGGCCCCATGATGGCATGCACTTCACCCGGCTTAACTTCTAGATCAAGTCCTTTTAAGATCTGCTTCTCTTCTACGCTTGCGTATAAATCTTTTATCGTCAACAAATTGTTGCTATTAGACATGTTCAATAATTCCTTAACCTACAGAGCCTTCAAGGCTTATTTCTAGTAATTTGCCTGCTTCAACAGCAAATTCCATTGGTAATTCTTTAAATACTTCCTTACAGAAGCCATTCACTATCATGGAAACCGCTTTTTCAGGGTCCAAGCCACGTTGCTGACATAAAAACATTTGTTCATCACTTACTTTTGAAGTGGTCGCTTCGTGCTCGATAATAGCGGAAGGGTTACGGCTTTCGACATAAGGGAAAGTGTGGGCACCACATTGATCGCCAATCAGTAGAGAGTCACATTGAGTGAAGTTACGGGCACCTTCAGCACCAGCAGCCATTCGCACCAAGCCGCGGTAGCTACCATTACTTTTTCCTGCTGAAATACCTTTAGCAATAATGGTCGACTTGGTATTTTTACCAAGGTGGATCATTTTCGTACCTGTATCCGCTTGCTGGCGGCCACGGGTCAATGCCACTGAGTAAAATTCACCAACACTGTTATCGCCTTTCAATACACAGCTTGGGTACTTCCAAGTAACCGCTGAACCTGTTTCCACTTGAGTCCAAGAGATTTTGGCATTGGTATGACATACACCACGCTTAGTTACGAAGTTATAAATACCACCTTTACCGTCTTCATCCCCCGGATACCAATTCTGCACCGTAGAGTATTTGATTTCGGCATCATCCATAGCAACCAATTCAACCACTGCAGCGTGTAATTGGTTTTCATCACGTTGAGGCGCGGTACAACCTTCAAGATAACTAACGTGACTGCCTTCATCAGCAATAATCAAGGTACGCTCGAACTGCCCTGTATTTTGTTCATTAATACGGAAGTAAGTAGATAGTTCCATAGGGCAACGGGTGCCTTTTGGTATATAGACAAAAGAACCATCGGTAAAGACTGCGCAATTCAACGCGCTGTAATAGTTATCCTTTTTAGCAACAACACTACCTAGATACTTCTTAACTAGGTCTGGGTATTTTTGAATCGCTTCTGAGATAGGGCAGAAGATAACGCCCGCCTCTTCTAGCTTTTCACGGAAAGTGGTGACGACAGAGACAGAATCGAAAACAGCATCAACCGCAACACCTGCAAGCATTTGCTGCTCGATAAGAGGGATACCTAGTTTTTCATAGGTACGCAGTAATTCAGGGTCTACTTCATCAAGAGACTTAGGTTTATCTTTCATGCTCTTTGGTGCGGAATAGTAGGAAATCGCTTGGAAGTCGATTTTTGGGTAATCCACTAAAGCCCAATCAGGCTCTTCCATCTGCAACCAATCGCGAAATGCACCTAAGCGCCATTCAAGCATCCATTCAGGTTCGCCCTTCATTTTAGAAATACGCTGGATAACACTTTCGTCCAAACCGGGTGCAAAGGTTTCTGATTCCACGTCAGAAACAAAACCCGCTTCGTATTCTCTTGCCAGCGCCTTATCTATCTGCTCAGTCATATATAAAAGCTCACTTTTGATAGGAACCCTTTTCTCTCAATATGAGAGTCACAGGTTCTACTAAATTTATTCTTTACTTAGCCAATACTTTTCTAGCCAATAATGGCCGCGTTAATTTTGTCATCAACACAAGTTTGTTGGCTTTCAATACTTTGTCGTTCAGCTACTTGTCTTACATCTTCTCTTGCAACTAGCTGAGCCAAACTAATTTGATTTAAAAAATCGTGAATCTGATCACTTAAATCACACCATAAATAGTGGGTTAGACATGTGGTTCCACCCTGGCAATCACTGCGCCCACTGCAGCCTGTTGCATCAACAGACTCGTTAACGGCATCAACTATCTGGGCGACAAAAATGTCTTCTTTTAAGCGGCTCAATCGATAGCCACCACCCGGCCCTCTCACACTAGTAACCAATACACTCTTGCGAAGCTTTGAGAACAACTGCTCAAGGTAAGAAAGAGAGATTCCTTGCCGATTTGAAATGTCCGATAAGGACACTGGCCCTTGATCTGAATGCAATGCTAGATCAAGCATGGCGGTTACCGCATAACGACCTTTTGTTGTTAAGCGCATAAGCTATCCAATAAGATTTTTCATGTGGAGGTGAATACTACACAAAACCTACTGTTTTTATCAAGTATTTACCCGACTATTTTAGTAGGTTATTCCCACAGCAAGGAACGCAGCGCATTTTACGCACTACTGACTAAAAACAAAACAGGAGAATGAGCACCTATCTAGAAAATAAGTGCCACGAATGAGAAAAATAAAAAGATAAGCATCAAGGCATCAGAAATACAAACAGCATACGAATTTAGCGGGTAAATTTCTTTCGCCAGGTATCCCGGCGTAGCGCATCTCTTTTTTCATAAGTTTGAAGAGCCGCCTGCAATTGCGTATCAAAGGTCTGGCTATCATCCTTAGCTAGTGCCGTCATTGCCATGGTATACCAAGCTGTTACACCACCAGGTTGCGTAGATGTAAATCGAGGAAATACGGGATCCTCCCCTTGTTCTAGCCAAGTATTAGGTAAGCTCGGGGAGATGATCATAGCGCGGGCCAAACCAACAAAATCGATATCAGCCTCTTCGAGCGCCGACAATGCCTGATCCCGAGTTTTAAACCCACCCGTTAGCATTAAAGGGATTCTTGTTTGTTTTCGAGCTTGCTGTGCGAATTTTAAAAAGTAAGGGCCGTTAGCCGATGCATCAGAACTTGCCTTAGCACCAGGAAAATAGGTACCACCGCTAATATCAATCAAATCAATAGAAGATGCGTTCAGTAGAGCTACCAACTCCAGCGCCTCATCTTCAACCAAACCACCTTCAAGCAAATCAGAAGAATTTATCTTGATCCCTATAGGGTATTCACTTCCAACCGCAGCTCTAACAGCCTTAATGACCTCAAGAACAATTCGACTACGACAAGTTATCGAGCCGCCATATTCATCTTCTCGGTGATTAAATAAAGGGGATAAGAATTGGCTTAGTAGAAAACCATGGGCAGCATGGATTTGAACTCCGGTAAATCCTGCCGACTTTGCGATTAAAGCCGTTTTTGCAAACTGTTCAGGTAGAGCCCTCACTTCTTCCAGAGACAAAGCTCGACACTTCAACTCATCAAAGCTTAACTCGGAAGGTCCTGCGGGGTTACTAATAAGAGGGTCAGAAAGTGCGCCTGCATGACCAATCTGAGCCCATACATGCGTATCATTAATTGAAGCTCTGCTAGTTAAATCTCGCAGCGTACCAAGGTCACTATCTTCATTGAGAACTAAGTTTCCAGGCTTTTCTGGATAGCGAAAGTCCCCTTGAACCTCTCCGATAATAGAAAGAGCCACTCCACCTTCAGCCCACTTCTCATATAAGCGCGCTTGATCCCTAGTTGCATCACCAGCCCCATTTCCTAAAGAATCGGACATAGCGGCCTTTACAAACCTATTTTTCAGTAAAACGCCACACGGGAGTCGAACAGCATCACCTAACGATTTCTTATTCATAGACTCCAACTTTAATCTCTATATCTGTTTATCAACAGGGCAGGGGTAGGTTGCTAAAGGTCAAAGAGAGCCACACTTCTATTTGTTTTTTAAGTCTTAGATTGATATCCATACAAAAAAATAAAATCAGAAGAGCTACTCATTCTGGCTTTAAGATTAAAGGCTATTACAGAATAGTCACGCAATTTCTACCATTTTCTTTACTCGTGTATAAGGCTCCATCTACTTTACGCAGCAAATCACTTCGCACACTTTTATGATTAAAAGTCGTTCCACCAATACTCGCGGTTACTCTTCTTGTAGCAGTTAATTTAGCTGATTCTATTTTAGAGCGTAATTCATTCGATTTTTCCTTTATCAAGGTGTCATCAGACATGTGAGGCAGTATAACCATAAACTCCTCGCCTCCTACTCGATAAACATCTCCAGCACTTGCTATGGTTCCCTCTAAAATACGAGCAAATTTAACTAATACTTTATCGCCTTCGCCATGCCCAAGATCATCATTAATGGATTTAAAGTGATCGATATCAACCAATAATAGAGTATGGTTTTGAGCATCGTCAGATTTCAACAATGATTCTAAATAGGCTTCAAATTCTCGTCGATTTTTTAGAGAAGTTAGTTCATCTGTTTTCGCCAGCCTATCCAAAGTCTTTTCAGCAGTGGTATCAATCACCACACCTGTGAAACCAATAATTTCGCCACTATCTTCAAGTGGTGTGTAAATAGCATGATAATAATGAGGGTTACCATCGGGTTTAATAAAAAAGGAGTCGTAAGCTATCGACTCCCCATTTAATACGGCCTGATAATGAGGAAAATTACCCTTAAAGCCCTCTTCACCAATAACATCCGAAATGCATAAGCCAACTGCTTCTTCTTGAGTAATATTATGAATACGCGCAAAAAAAGGACTTATATAGGTATAATTTAAATTAACATCAACGACATAAAACAGTACCGGAGTAGTTTCCACTAGCTGCTTATAAGTATCTAATTCAAGCTGCGACATTTTACATCCTTAGCCATTTATAGCAGTTATTTCTATTCCCAAACAATATATTAAAGGCCTCTTAAGGCACAAGATAGATATCACTTCTTATATAGACTAGCGCTTTTTTCGCATAACACTCTAAAAAATTAGCTTTATTGACAGCTCTTTTTCCTAAGAAAAAAAGCCCCGACAATAATTATCATCGGGGCTTTTAAAAAGTTTTTTTAAATCTAAATAACTATGTATTCAGTCTAAAATCTAGAACCAAAGAATGGTTAGACCTAATAGCAAATAGCAAAGTGTTACCACTTTATAAAAGAAATGGTAAGCAGACTCAAAACCTGCAACAGGTACCTTTTGCGTATAATCTGTACCTATTTGCCATCCAGCTATAACTGAGTTCATCATTGCTAAAACTAAAACTAGTGTAGAAAACAGTTTGAACCAAGTAGCATTGTGTATCGCCACCCAGCTATCATAAGTCACTTCAGCTTGCGATAAGATTAGTCCAAGGTAAACAACGCCCCAAAGGATGATTGCAGCATTGCTAACACGTTGAAAAATCCACTCTCTTGTACCACTGCGGCTGTCCCGCGCTAAACCTAAGCCCATATCCACGCACCAAATAATAAACTAATGACAATACCCACACCGATAACAACTTTCGAAATCAGCATACCGCTTTCTAACTCTTCAAAATGCCCCATATCTTGGATGATATGTTTCATTCCAGCCATAGCGTAATAGCCACCTGCAGTTAGGAAGCCCCAAATGACAAATTGAGCAAGGAAGTTTTCTGAAACCATGCTCTTCACGCTATCAAAGCCTTCAGGTGAGCCCAATGAAATATACAAAGTAGGCAAAAAGAATGCTAAAGCCACCCAAATAATAACGGCACTCACTCTATGTAAAATAGAAGCAATCGCCGTGATAGGAAGACTTATGGTATTCAGCTCCAGATTCACTGGGCGTTTCTTATTCATCTTAATTTTCCTTTATCTTATGATGCACTTAATGTTTTTTGAGAGCATAAGCACTGCTTGAATCGCTATTATAAAGATAAATACAAATTTTCATAATGATTTGTATTTATCTTGAGTATTTTTCCACTATAACAACGCTCATTCAATCATAGTTGGATTGATTGAAGAAGCATTGAGCCACACATTTCCACAGTCTCACGACATGCTAAAACTAGCTAATCTTAACCGCTTTGTAAGAGAGTGCATTGTATAGGGTAAGAGGCTTAGAAAAGTAAAAGCCCTGCAAGTAGTCACAACCGTAGGCCAGCAAAAGATCTGCTTGTTCACGTGTTTCCACCCCTTCTGCAATAACTTTAACGCCAAGGGTATGGGCCATTGAGATAATAGTCTCACACAAGGTTTCCGAAGCAGACTCCGCTCCTAGTTTCTGTACAAAGCTCTTATCAATTTTCAGATAATCAATCTCGTAATTCATGATATAAGCTAGGGACGAATACCCAGTACCAAAATCATCTAATGCCACCTGAATACCTTCATCCCTAAAGGATAGTAATGCTTTACGAGTGCTTTCATCTGAGTTCATTAAAAGATGCTCGGTGATTTCAACAATTAATTTGTTCGGGCTAGCCTCTTCACTTTTCCCGTGGCACTCAGTAATAAGCTCTTCTAAAAGGTAATCATTTTCACTTTGATACTTCGATAATTGAGCCGGTGAAACATTCACGCTCACCTGAACATTATCTCCATGCACTTTCTGAATAGACCGTAGGGCACGCTTTGCTTCCTGAATAACCCATAGCCCTATTTCTCTGATTTGCCCAAACTCCTCTGCTAAACCAATAAACCTGTCTGGTGCAATTAGGCCTTTTTTAGGATGCTGCCAACGTATCAAGGCTTCGAACTTAATAACTTCGCCCCTGACACTTAAAATAGGTTGGTAAACTAAGTAGAGTTCTTTATTAGCTATTGCGTTACGCAAGTCTTTTACTAGCTCCATTTTTTCAGATTGGGCACTTTTCAGTTCCTCACTAAAGAAACTAATAGTATTTCTCACCTGTTGTTTTGCCAGATAAATAGCCTGATCCACTGCACTCAAAATAGTCTTAACGCTCTCGCCATCATCAGGATAAAAAGACCCCCCCATACTCGCTGTTAACTCAATATCACCATGCTCGGATAAAATCGGCTGGGATATTACATTTTTTACTTTTTCACATACTGACAGGGTTCGACTTTTCGATGCATCTTCCCCTTCTAGAATAAATATGAATTCATCACTGCCCAAACGACTAAATAACCGTGCCGATGGCACTTGATGTATTAATCGAGATGCAACGGTTTTTAAAACGTAATCACCTATTTCGTGCCCCCTAGAATTAATATCTTTAAAATCATCTAGGTCAATTAGCACCACACTGATTCGATGTTGACCTTGATTCTCCTCGATAATTTTTTCTAACGATAAAAGAAACGCATCACGGTTAGCGATTCCAGTAAGGGTATCTATTTGTGATTGGGAAATAATTCTTTGTTCAGCTGTCGCTTTACGTTTCGCCATGTCAATGAAACTGCCTTGCAAAGCGCACATTTCTTTCACACCAATTGAGGGTTCAGGTGCAATAGACTCTTCGTTTCTACCAAGCCTTTCCGCTAATAAAGACAGTTTTTTCAGCGGGTTGGTGATCGAGCGAATAAAAAACCATCTAATAAGCAACAAAGTAGCTATCACAAGAAAAGAAAATACAGCTACCGCAGCCGTATAACGCTTATTGACCCTCAGCAGAGGCTCGTCAACCGCGACACCAATAACAAAACTGAGCAAGACCTCATTATTAGCCCCAACTACTTGCTGTTGTGTAAACACCCTTTTTACGCCATCTTGAGAAGACACAATGGTGCCAAATGACTGGGGTTCTTCATACCTTATATGAGATGGAAAGCTCACATTCACAACACCGTCACTGTTTAAGATATAAGCCACACTGCCTTCAGGTAACGGACTATCACTAAGTAATTTGCTCCACCACTCCAAAGAGACAACAGCCACAGCCGCGCCAACAACTTGATTAGAGTAAGCATAAGCCTGAACTGGATAGGCAAAATTAATAGCTGGCAGACCAGTAGCTCTATCTATGTGTAGACCACTGGTTGTAAAGCGATTTGTACTCAAAGCCTCTTTGATATAATCGCGGTCATTCACATACACGGGAGAATCAAGCAAAGTACCATTACAAGTCAAAATACCCTCTTTATTTGGGACGCCAATATTCACATACCTCCCAAACAAAGGCGTTATAGAACTAACAAACTGACGGCAAGCCTCGGAGTCTGGGGATTGAATTTGTGAACTAGAAGCTAAGGAAGAGAGAAAAAGCTGGGTACTTTCAACGAGGCGTTCTTGATTTTCTACCGCTTGATTAGAAACAAGCCGCGCGGTATGAAGCAGCTCATCCTGAACAATAGATCGGCTGTAATCAAAGTTCAGATAAATGAGGGTATAGAAGGGCGCAACAATAAAAATTGAGAATATATACAATCGGCCAATAAGCGTATTCAACATCGTCTTATGTTTACCTGCTATTCCACACCCTATATTAACCAATCCTTGGGGAATTCCATTTGCGCACTTTTTATTTTAATTGTAGATAGTCTTTATTTTTGATTTTATTACTGAATAAACATCATTTATATCACGTCATTCAGAATCTGTTATAAAAATAGACGATTTTAAGATAATAAAAAAGCTTACAGGAAAATATATATGCTGAGGCTAGTATATTCAAAACTATTAGAAAATTTATTTTAGAACTATATTCGCTCCTCCCTCTCCTAAAGCTCGATTTTCTTCGCACTATCTCCAAGCGAGCTACTAACATGACTAACTAACACCAATATATTGGGTCTAAAATCATGCTGGAGCGCATGACTAATACACCGTATTGAAGCAGTATCTAAACCGTCAAAAGGTTCGTCTAATAATAGGACTGGGACATTTCTCAGCAGAAGGCGAGCTAATACTAAGCGCTTTCGTTGTCCTCCTGATAAATCACGCCCTTGGAAGCTCAACAAGGTTGCCAAGCCATTAGGCAGAGCTCTAGCCCACTCAGCCAGTGCCACAGCCTCTAGTACTTCCCATAGCTCATCTTCAGTTGCATCTTCTTTCCCTAAACGCAAATTCGCAGCAACACTTTGCTGAAAGACATAAGGACTCTGGGGCAAATAGCTCACTTGCTTTTGGTAGGTTTCATTACCAAAAAGATCGCATTTATCACCATTAACAAACACCTCTCCTTTTGATAAGCAGTCACCTGCCATGGCGGCAAGCAATGTAGATTTCCCCGACCCACTACTGCCACAAATCCACAATCTATCACCAAGGTATATGTCTAAATCTAATGGTTTATTTCCCATACCATTAACAGCATGAAAGCCATGCCATTGTTTAAAGCTCAGTTGATGCACCTTAAAGTCATCATGGGCAGTTTTTGCAGTGCTAGAAGTACAACTCGTTTGCAACTGGTTTAGTCTGTGCAAACCTACTTGAGACTGGCCTTGTGCGACAAAAGCTTGCGCTAATGGAAGAACAAGCTCATTAAGGGCAAGCACGGCCAGAACAAAACCCACTACCCAAGTACCTTTTACCCCCTCGACCAAACTCCAACGCTGGCTTTCAGAATCAAAAAAAGCCAAGACATAAAAACTTACGACTAAGAGCATAATGGTGACGCAGTAAGCACCAAGACGACCAGCGCTCACAGCATTTTGAATTGCAGCCTCTTTTATTTTTTGCTTCTCATCTAAATACCCTAAACGCTGGGCATACTCTTGCCAGTGGCCACGAATGGTTAACGTAATTAACGCAGAAAAAACACTCACGAATCGGCTACGACGATACACTCCTAAAACTTGTCCAATATGAACCGCTTGGCGAGCATAGTGCCCAGCTAAATAAGGGATAATCAACAAGTGAAAGAAGCCACATACGGCAATGGGGTACAACAAATCAGCCTGTAAAAAGTACGCAAAAACAGCCATAGCAACATAGCTCAATAAGGCATATAACCAAGGCAAGAAGACCACTAAGGGCCAGCGAATAATCATATCTAGATCATTTACTAAGCGTTGCAGTAAGTCTCCCTTACTTTGCTGCTGTAAATTTGTAGCATCTTGTTCGACTCGCCTATCCCAGACCCATAGACGCAAGGTGCGCAACAGCCCTAATAAGTGATTATGAGCACTAACTTGTTCACCATACCGTCCTGCTGTTCGAAAAATGGCTAAACCTCGAACAATGGCACCTGGGGTGAGGTAGTTAAAAGATAGGTGTGCTCCCAACGCTGTTGCTAATCCAGCCGCTGAAATAAACCAACCCGACACACCAAGCAATGCAACACCTGCAAGACTCGCTACGAGCCCCAAAAAAACGGGGACCATAAAACCCCAAAGGTTGCTGAATATCAGACTTTTAAGCGATAGCTTGTTTGTCTTCTTCATACAAACCTCCTTGTGTCAGGGACCAATGCTTATCAGCCCAATAAATTGGGTGTGTATCATGACTCACGACCAATACCGTTTTGCCTTTAGAAGCCTGCTCTAAAGTAGCTAATACAGATTGGGCTGTTTCTTGATCAAGCCCAGAACAAGGCTCATCTAATAACCAAACCTCGGCCCCAGATAATAACGCACGAGCAATAGATAGCCGCTGCATCTGCCCACCCGACAAACCTGTTCCTATCTCAGTTAATGCTGTATCTAAACCATCTGGCAAAGGTTTTATAAACTCATCGCATTGGCTTTTCAGTAATGCATCTTCTATTGCCAACTCTGTTGGGGGTGTTATCCCAAGTAATAAATTTCGTCGAATACTGCCATTCACCCACTCAGGTGTTTGCGGCAACCAAGCCAAAGAGCGTCGCCATTTAGATAACGTTTGAGGACAAGTAAGTAGCTCAGATAAATGACGACCTTTCACGGATAACTGCCCTTGGTAAGCAGCATCGAAACCAAGCAATAAATACAATAAACTCGATTTACCTATACCAGACTCACCACTTAGCCAGACGCGCTCACCCTCATAAATGCTTCCTGTTATTGCCGCCAATCTCTGGCGCCCCGACTCTTGCCAGCTTAGATTTTCAAAGCATATCAGTGCATTATCACGAGAAGTGTTTTCTTCTTTAAGGTTTGAAGATCGAACAATAGCTATTTCTGTGTTGATAATTGCCATTAGATCGGTAGTAGCCGCTTCTGCTTTTTGCTTAGCGTGATAATCGTTACCGAGTTGTCGAAGAGGTAAATAGAACTCTGGAGCGAGCAACAATAGGAACATGGCTTGTGCTAAGGGCACCGGAGATTCCCCCACCTGCCACGGTAATGATTCCAACAAGCCAAGCCCTAGGTACAAGGCAATCATAGCGATAGACAGTGAAGCAAATAGCTCTAGTGTAGCCGTCGATAAAAAAGCCAAATAGAGCACATTCATCGTGGTTCTTTGGTATTCACCAGAGCTGTCTGACAAGCGAGACTTCGCCTGTTGAGTTTTGCCCAACCGCTTCAACTCTGCCAAACCAACACTTAAATCCATAAACTGATTAGAAAGCATCGCCAGCACATTAAATTGGCGACGATTGGCCTGTGCCGCTTTGTGGCCAACAAATATCATAAAGACAATCACCAAAGGAGCTGTGGTTATGAATACTCCTAATGCAATCCAAGAAATAGGGGCAACAGAAAGCAAAATGGCACAAGGAATGAGTACGACCATAAACACCTGAGGTTTATAGCGGCTGAAGAAATCATCTAACGCGTCTACCTGCTCGTAAACACGTGTCGACAACGCAGCATCCTCATCTATTCTTGATCGAGCAGGCCCAAGTTTCGTGAGGTGCGATAACAGCTTTTTTCGTAAATCATAGCGGATATGACGGCTAGCACTGGTACAAACACGCTCTCTTAGAAAACTCAAAAATGCCCGCAACCATAGAGCCGACAACCCTAGAAACAAGAACAGCATAGAAAACGACTGATGCAAGGCGAGCTCAGCAAACACATGCGCAAATGCCCACGCTTGCACCACCAAAGCCACAACGAACAGACTACCTATACCTTTCGCGGCACGATATCTAGCAGATTGCGATTCCGCTAGTTGATTAAGAAATATCGCCTCCGGTGTTTTAGCTCGGCCAGTTTGCTTTGCCGCTTTCTTCTTTTGCATAGCAATTACTTCTGTTCCTCTTCACCCTCATAACCACTGAACTCTAACCAAACAGCATTAATAATTCCGAAAGAACAAGCTAGCAAGATTCCAAGAACCCAAGCGAAGTACCACATAATGTTTCTCCTAGGTGGGGTATTTCCCCCACCGATAAAATGTTTGTTATCGAGTAATGAGCCTAGCCAAATAGACAGGCTCATTACTCAAGCTTCCCAGCAATAAAGCCTTCTAATACAAAGAATGGGTATTCTCTTCTATGTGCTTTTTCGTGAAGCGTCCGTACATTACAAAGTAGCTCCATAGTGTGTAGCCCAAAACGATTGGCACGAAAATGCAGGCCACCACAAACATAATCATCATGGTGTTTTCACTTGAAGTTGCATCCCACATAGTCAAACTCATACTTGGGTAGCTTGAAGACGGCATTAGGAATGGGAACATAGAGCCACCAGCGGTAACGATAATGCCTGCCAAGCCAAGAGAAGAGCTAACAAAAGACAAGAAAGCTCTTTTCAGTAAACCCAACAAAGAAGCACATAACATTCCCACAACACCCAAAATAGGCGCCAACATGAGCAGTGGGTATTTGTCATAGTTTGCTAGCCAAGCCCCTTCTTGTACTTCGGCGGTTTTCATTAGCGGTGTTAATGCTTCATTGCCGTTGATGTCACTGGTAATAACATAACCATCAATACCAAATGCTAACCAGACACCCGCTAATATGAAAAGTACAGCCGCTAGCACCCCCGTTGCTGCTGTAGACTTAGCCGCTTTAGCATGGAGTTCAGCATCCGTTTTCATCAATAGCCAAGCTCCGCCCTGAGTCATAATCATTAGCAAGCTGACCAAACCACACACTATGGCAAATGGGTTAAGCAAGGCAAAGAAAGACCCCGTATAAGTCGCACGTAGATATTGGTCAAACTCAAAAGGCACGCCCTGCAGCAAATTGCCAAACGCTACACCAAAAATAATAGGCGGTACGGCAGAACCAAAGACAATCCCCCAGTCCCAGCTCTCACGCCACTTTGAGCTCTCTAATTTAGAACGGTAATCAAAACCAATTGGGCGGAAGAACAATGCGGCAAGTACTAGCATCATAGCGAAGTAAAAACCTGAAAATGCCGTAGCATAGACAACAGGCCAAGCAGCAAACAATGCTCCACCAGCGGTAATAAACCACACCTGATTCCCATCCCAATGGGGAGCAATAGAGTTGATCATGATGCGGCGCTCGGAGTCTGTTCCGCCGATTATTTTCAACAAACTCCCCACGCCCATGTCAAAGCCATCAGTCACTGCAAAGCCAATCAGCAATACACCAACCAAAGCCCACCAAATCACTTTTAATAATTCGTAATCCATCTTACACCCCCTGCTTCAACTGAGCGGTTTCTTGTTCAAGCGCATAACGCCCTGTATGCAGACTGGAAGGCCCTTGTTTTGCAAAACGAATCATCAGATACATTTCCGCAATCAAGAACACTGTGTACAACAAGGTAAAGCCAGCCAAAGACAACCAGATTTCACCCGCTGATAAACTAGAAACAGCAACATGCACAGGTAGAATTTCCCCTATCGCCCAAGGTTGACGACCATACTCAGCTACAAACCAGCCAGCTTCGTTAGCGATCCAAGGCAATGGCA
Source organism: Marinomonas sargassi (assembly GCF_025716875.1). GTDB lineage: Bacteria > Pseudomonadota > Gammaproteobacteria > Pseudomonadales > Marinomonadaceae > Marinomonas > Marinomonas sargassi. Next base: position 508,943 of record NZ_JAOVZB010000002.1, read on the forward strand.
AACAAAGAATAATAAATTTCAAGATGGTGCGGTTTTGACCAATTCGACGGCGTGCATTTTGGTAAAACGCAGCGGCAAACATAAACAGCATAATAAAGCCGCTCGCCACCATAATTCGGAACGAGAAGAATAACGGTGCAACCTGAGGGATAGAGTATTCAACCGCTTTATCAATATCTTCCGACGAGACTTGATTGATATCCTCATTGAATGCGGTTACTAAAAGACCATAACCTAGGTCGTCTTTGACCTTATCAAAGTTTTCCTTAACAAGAGGGTCTTGTGAGCCTGAACGTAATTCCTCAAGCAATTGATTAGCATATATACCGTTGATAATTCGCTGACGGTTATGCTCTTTCAATTCCTTGATACCTTGCACTTCTTCGTCCAAAGAACGTGTCGCAATAATCCCCATCAAAGCAGGTATACGGATCGCGTATTCAGTCTCTTCTAATTCTTGATTAGGGAAGCCGATCACGGTAAATGGCGCTGGTGCTTCATGGGTTTCCCATTCCGCTTCTACTGCAGCCAATTTTACTTTTTGCACTTCACCCAGTTCATAGCCTGACTCGTCACCTAAAAGGATAACGCTCAACGTCGACGCCAAGCCAAATGCAGCCGCGATTGCAAAAGAGCGACGGGCAAAAGCAAGGTCTCTGCCTTTTAATAGGTAGTAACTGGAAATCGCCAGCACAAAAACCGCCCCAGTCACATAACCTGCCGATACGGTATGTACAAACTTCACTTGGGCAACTGGGTTCATGATTAATGCGCCAAAATCTACCAGCTCCATTCTCATGGTTTCATAGTTAAACTCTGAACCTACTGGGTTTTGCATCCAGCCGTTGGCAATCAAAATCCATAGGGCCGATAAGTTAGAGCCTAAAGCAACACCCCATGTCACCATAAGATGCTTAACCTTACTCAAACGATCCCAACCAAAGAAGAACAAACCAACTAATGTTGATTCAAGGAAGAACGCCATTAGGCCTTCAATAGCCAAAGGAGCCCCGAAAATATCGCCTACATAATGAGAGTAATAAGACCAGTTAGTACCAAACTGAAACTCCATGGTTAAACCAGTCGTGACCCCTAATGCGAAGTTGATACCAAACAACTTGCCCCAAAACTTCACCATATCCTTATACACTTGCTTACCTGTAATAACGTAAACAGACTCCATGATGGCTAACATGAAAGTCATACCTAACGTTAAAGGTACAAATAAATAATGGTATAGCGCTGTGAAGGCAAACTGAAAACGTGATAACTCCACGACAGTTTCGTTAATCATATGAATTAGCCCCATTCTTTGATTGAGAACAGGTGGCCAGATTAAAGCACCCTGATGACTTGTGCTTTTTACGGAACACCACCCTACGTAGCTTCACCCACTGAAACTACTATCAGAACGAATTATGGGCTTACTTGTGCCGTAAAACATTGCGTTAGATCAAGAGAAGCGGAAGTGCAAAGAATTTGTAAATACAGGGAAATGCATGCTGAATGCAAAAAAGAAAGGGAGTAGATAATTTATAGAGTTCTGTCGATTTAATTCTTACATAGCTTTTGACGATTAATGTCCGCTCTAGACAACGCAGCAAGCTTGTCTTCATCAGAGAAAGCTTGCCAGTTCATAATGTCACTAAGGCTACGACCGCAGCCAACGCAAACATCTTGTTTATCTAAGCAACAATTGCGGATACAAGGACTTTCAATTTTTTGGGATACGCTAGATTTCATTTAATTGACCATAACTACTGTTGATTATTTTTACAGCTAATTAACCACTGACGGTGACACGATGAAGCCTTCTTGCTGCATCACCATAGTCTGTTACTGCATAATGTTGAGTTATACGGTTATCCCAAATCGCAACCGAGTTGGCTTGCCAAGAAAACCTGATTTGAAATTGTTCTTCTCTCGCTTTTGCAAATAAGCGAGATAGCAAAGCATCACTTTCTAGCGGCGACAAACCAATAACGGAATGAACATACTGTTCATTAATGTATAGCACTTCCTCTTGCGTTTCGGGGTGAACTTGCACCATTGAACGCACTATTGGCTCATATTGCTGAGCAACCTTATCGGCATAGCTTTGGCCACCAGACTCCTCTTTATCATAACGACTACCTTTAAAAGCATGTAATTCATGGGATACTTTTAATGTTCGTAAATAGGCTTTTTCATCTTCAGGTAAGCTTTTCCAGACTGCAGCCATATTACACCAGATAGTATCGCCCCCTTCTTCAGGAACATATTGCGCATGCAATATAGAACACTTAGGCGGTACATCTTTCCATGTCATATCTGTATGCCAAAAACTTTCCCCCGGTGGGTTACCCAGTGATGTTTCAATAATAATTACCTGATCATTATCTTCCACATGAGGAAAGAAGGGATGCACTGGTTCTAAACTGCCAAAACGTTTCCCCAGTGCAAGGTGCTCTGCAGGCGTCATACTTTGGTCTCTTAAGAATAAGACTTTATGTTGTAAAAAAGCCGCATATAAGAAGTGAAAATCACCTTCTGTGATTGTCGACAGATCTATGTTTTCAACTAAAGCGCCAATGCTATTAGATAAAGGCAATATGTTCATAAAGTAGAGTTTCTGCTTGATAAAATAAGATGTATTAAGATTGGACGTGTAAGTTAGCCACTTATTACAAACATCGGAAAAATTCTTTAAAAAACAATTAATCCCAGTTATTACGCCTTAAACTTTTGATCTTACCCTTTTGTTTCTTCTTATCGACACGTTTCTTTTGAGAAGAACGAGACGGTTTAGTTGGTCGACGCGATTTCTGTACCTGTATAGCCTGCAAAATCAAAGACTTTAAGCGCTGCAAGGCATCTTCTCGGTTAAGCTCTTGAGTTCTGTGTTGCTGTGCCTTGATAATAATATCGCCATCTTTGGTTAGGCGAGAATCCGTCAGTGCTAGCAGCCTTTCCTTATAAAATACTGGCAAAGACGACTGGGGAACATTGAACCTCAAATGAATCGCAGAGGAAACTTTATTGACATTCTGCCCCCCTGCACCTTGCGCACGAATAGCAGTTAATTCAATTTCATGGTCGGGAATGGTAACCGCGATTGAGAGCTGTAACATAATGGCCTATTCGTTATTCAAATAAAATGTGGCACAGATTGTAACAGCACAACGGGCAGTTTGCTGTGGATCATCGTTTAAAGCCTTTTTATCGGCTATACTTTGCTGCTCAGCTATTTTACCGATCCCATAAATAGGAGCTATGCGTGACTCAATTTCGTCCTTGTATCGATTTACATCAGGGTAAAGTTAAACAAATTGTTGGTGGTAGTTTAAACGACAAAGGCGCTACAGAAAATTTTGTCAGTCAATACGATGCCGAGTATTACGCTTCTCTTTACAGAGAGCACAATCTTACTGGCGGGCATGTTATTGCTCTCGGGAAAGGTAATCAAAGCGAAGTGATGAACGCCCTACGTGCTTACCCTAATGGCTTACAGTATGGTGGTGGCGTAAAAGAAAGCAATGCAGCAAGCTACTTAGAAGCTGGTGCTTCCCATGTGATAGTCACTTCATACCTATTTAAAGATGGTGAGTTTTCTTGGGATAGATTAGACAAGGTAAAACGCGAAACCGGGACTGATAATCTAGTACTAGACCTTAGCTGCCGCCGCACTGCTGACGGCTGGTATATTGCCACCGATCGCTGGCAAACTGTCACTTCGACTCAAATTAACAAAGAAAACTTACTTGAGCTGGCCGACCATTGTGATGAATTTTTAATCCATGCTGCCGATGTTGAAGGTTTACAAGCAGGCATTGATGAAGACCTTGTACGCTTTCTAAGTTATGACTCCCCTGTGGCAATAACTTACGCTGGCGGGGCACGTTCATTAGCAGACCTAGATAGAGTAAAGCAATTATCTAATGGGAATGTAGACTTAACGATTGGTAGTGCACTGGATATTTTTGGCGGCCAAGGCGTCACATTAGAAGAATGTATTGCATGGAATACATCGAATACATGATCGTTTATTCAATATAGCGTTATAACTAAGTTCCAAACAAAAAAGCCAGCTAAATAAAGCTGGCTTTTTATTTACCGCAGACTAATAAATTAACATTTAAATTTATTCAAATCTTGATGCAAGTCGCCTAAGCGATCTTCAATTTCAGTATTCGACTCTACGGCACGTACTGCATCACCTTGAGTTTTCTGTGCAATGTCATTGATCTTATCAACACTACCTTGTACCAAATCAGCAACAGTTGATTGTTCTTCAGCTGCGGTAGCAATCTGCATATTGAATGCGGAAATTTCATTGACTGCATTAGCCGCTTCATCAAAAACAGCTGACGTTTCATTACTTTTCGTCAAACATTGCTCGGTAATCGCTGCACCTTTATTCATGCCTTCCATCGCGTTAGATGCTTCTTTTTGAAGCTTTTCTACTAATGCTTGTATATCAACAGTAGACTCTTGGGTTCTTTGGGCTAATGAACGAACTTCATCCGCTACTACCGCAAAACCTCGACCAGTTTCACCCGCCCTCGCGGCTTCAATTGCGGCATTCAAAGCAAGTAAATTGGTTTGTTCAGCGATACCTTGAATCGTATCCAAGAATACCCCAATATTTTCTGTTTCTTTTACCAACAAACCAATATCTTTGGAGGTATCAGCAACCTCTTTCGATAACTGTTTGATGATTACCTGTGTATCATCCGCTGATGTCTTACCTTCTAATACTTTTCCTTTTACTTTATCCGCTACTGTGGACGCTTCGACTGCATTCCTAGCCACTTCTGCTGTTGCTTCATTCATGTGACGTACAGACTCTTTAACCTGTTCGACCTCAGACCTTTGTACATCAACACTTTGCAGAGTGTTTTGAATTATTCCAGATGCCGTATTTGAGGACTTTTCAAGCGATTCAGAAGAAGTGTAGATACTTTTAATGGTGCCTTGCAGCTTTTCCATAAAGCCATCAAACAGGTTCGAAATTTCGCCTAATTCATCTTTTCGGCTTGTGTTAATACGCTGAGTTAGATCACCATCACCTGACACCACCTCGCGAATTCTATCAATAACAATACCAAGTGGTTTAGTTATAGAGCGGCCGATTAGAATTGATACAAAAATACCAACAATGTACGAAAGGATTAATATAGTAATAATAAATGAAATAGCTTTGATTTCATCCGCTTCAGCTGTCTCTGCAGCTTCAATAGAAAACTTCTGAGCTTCATGAAGTAGCTCAACAAGATGTTCAGTTACTGTCTCACTTTCTTTTTCTAAACTATAAATATTATCTAACTGGCTTTTAATACCATTCGCTTTAATTTCTGAAAGTTGTTTGTTAGTTGCCTCTTCAAGATGGAAGAATTCTTCCTCAACTTTCTTGAACGTTGTTAGGAAATTACTGTACCTTCTTTCCTCTTGTACACTGTGAGAGGTTTTTATATAGCCTGTAATCACTTTTTCTAAATCAACTAACTCCTTATGGAGAGAGGCTGTTTTTTTGGTTAACTCATCAGCCAATTTCAAGCTTTCCGATGATGTGCCTTTGCCTTTTACTAAATCGATCAATAAATGAGATACCACTTTCTCAAACAAAATAGCTTCTTCTAACTGATGCTCTGTGATGTTAGTAACTTGTGTAGTAAGAGGAATGTTCTTATGTGCGATGTCTGTTATTTCTATGCCGATTTTCGACATACTTGACATGCTGACATAGCCAAGAGTTGAAATAATAAGCAGTTGAATCAGCATCAACAACATGACTTTTCTTGATATTTTAACGTTATCTAGCATTCTTTAATCCCTAATTTAAAAGAGTATTTCCGGCTTTTAATAACCACACACCTAAATACAAAAGCGGTTATCAACTAAAAACATTCATCCTTTAACATCAATTAGTTCTATCATTTCCCATTCAGTCAAACTGTTTTATCCGTGACCAGTATTTTCACCTTGAATGAAAAGTATCTGTTGTTGGTTAAGCCTAGTAGAAAATAAATAATATTTATATTTAATATTCATCAAATTCAAATACGAGCTAACCATAGCTATATGAAGTAGATTTTTCCACAGAAATTACAATAAATAACAATAAGTTAGAAAGGGATTGAAAGAGATAGTACCTTATAGAGGTTGCTCTACAAACAACCCTAATGGTTGAGAATGCGAAAGTATAATGAGAGCTTATCTATAGACGTGAAAAAAATGAAAATTAAATATTTCATAAGGTCAACAACATTTGATTTTCTATACTCTGATCTGACTTTTTAATTCAATGATTCAGCAATGCTATCAGCCATCATATTAGTAACTTTATGAAACCATGTATCAGAAAGGGTTTGCACCATGGTTAAATAACCATCAGACTTTAATGTATCCGTTACATTAAAGGTTTTCGAATCAATCAATTCACCTAAAGCAGATAATAGCTGCCAACGACCTGAAATATAAATAGTACCATCAAGGTCAGCATAAAAATTGTCTACTTCTACATTAAGCACAGCAATGGCTTCTGAAGGTAATCGTTGACCACCAAACCAAGCAATATTAGGTAAACTTTTTTCTAAACGTTGTAGTGTTAAGCGGCTTAATTGAGGAGATAGGGTCTCAGCCCATAAATGGTTTTTTGAACGATATACCTGCCCCTGCTCTGTGACCAATACAATCTCATTACCAGCGAGATAGTTTGCCATGGTTATAGGCATAAACTGTATCGACATAGCAGGAGTTGTTTTCACTTCTATCTGTTTTATATTTTTGTCGACTAACAAATACTCGCTACTGGGCACCACTTTGGTGGCACAAGCCGTCAATAACCAAATAAATGAAAGGCTAATGATCAGTTTACATTTCTGCATATTATTCACTCTTAATACTATTTTGCTGCTCTAGGCTGAATATCGGAACGCTCTTCACTATCAAAGATCAAAGTATTTGGGTTTTCCCTTAACTGCCTTAACAGCGGCTGAAGCTCATTTAAAGTACGACCTAGGGAGACCATATTTTCTCTTAGTGGGCGACCTATTTGTCCATTCGCTTGATAGGTTTCTAACGTTAGATTTAGTTCATCCATTACCTTAGATAAATCTGCGGGTAACTGCTGCGTATCTGTTTTTTCTATAAAAAGCTGAACACTTTTACTCAACTCCTGTAACTGACGCAAGCTTTCACTCGCTTCCGCCATGATATTACTCAAGTCATTGAATGTAGACTGTAAAGGCACGTCAGCCAGATTATCTAATAAAATCGAAACCTTATTTTCAATATTGGCAAAACTATCAGGCCCTGTTGGAAATAGTTTATAGCCGCCAAACTCATTCATAGTGACTGCTGGTGCATCCTCCATGTAATCTAGGCTAATTACACGAGCCGCATTAACATAATTACCTATCATCAAGGTCGCTCTTAGCCCTTGAGAAATTTTATCATCAAGCTGCTCTTGCCATGCTTGTATCGATTCAGACTCTGGTACATGGAGGGCATTCAGACGTTGTGGTTCAATCTTCGCCAATACTGGGATCACGGGGCGGTCTAGCGAGGCTAAAGCATCGATAGAAAAACCTGTAAATGGCATTTCTAATACTGTGCCTATTACTACACCTCGGTATTCAACATCAGCTCCTGCCGCTAAACCACTCATATTGGAGTCAAATAGAAACACGTACTCGATTGATTCTTTGTAGAGATTATTATCCGCCTCATATTTAGAAGTAAATAGTGGGAAGCGCGTGAGATCTTCAACAGGCTCGCCTAGTGTTTTTCCTTTACCTAATCCAAATGAAATACCACCAGAAATAAAGTTTTCCAGTGAATCGAATTTCACTTCAAAACCTTGAACAGAACTTCGAAAAGATAAACCAGGGGTAACCCAGAACTGAACATTACGACTTACTAACTTATCATATGGTGGGTTAACTACCGCTCGATAGGTGATGGCATTCGTATCGCTATCAAAGCCAACTTCTTCAATGTAGCCGACTTCATAGCCGCGAAAATGGACTGGTGCACCCACGTCTAATTTAGCGCTGCCATTATTATGAAGTAATATACGCACTCCTTCTTTAGTGGAAGATAAAGGCGGTTGGTTTAATAGACTAAACTCGGTACTTTCTTCACCTAATTGCCCCGGTGTCATATCAATATAGGCACCAGATAAGAGAGTCCCTAAGCCACTTACACCCTCTTTACCGATACGCGGTTTTACCACCCAAAACTTCGCGTCATCAAGCAACATAGCTTGAGTACCCTGATTCATACGAACTTTAATAATGGCTTTATCGTATTCACCGCTTAGATGAATATCGATGACTCTACCTATATCGACATTACGAGCCTTTAATTTTGTCTGACCTGCTTCCAGCCCTTCAGCATCAGCTGCGATTAAGGTAATAACAGGACCTTGACTCGCCCAGTTTTGGTAAAGCATCCAGCTTGCGACAAGAATAGCGACAAGGGGCACCAACCAAATAGAATTAAAATGTACGCGCTTCAAGCTTTCGACATTTTGATTAACTTCTTTCACTTATCGTCCCCTTTTGACGCCTGCATAATTTCGTCTTCTTTGTCCCATAATAAGCGTGGATCAAACATGACAGCTGACAACATAGTTAAAATCACAACAGCAGCAAATGACAATACAGCCTGCCCGGGCAAAATACTAATCAAGTTCCCCATTTGCACAACACCCGCCAATAAAGCCACTACGAATACATCTATCATTGACCATCGACCAATCACCTCAGTCACGCGGTAAAGCCATACCTTCTTCAAAATATCGTGTTCTGTCGGGTAGTAGCATTGCCAACACAGCCAACTCAACGACAATATTTTTGTCAGTGGAATTACAACGCTGGCTAAAAAAATCACTAATGCAACAGGGTATGAGCCTAAAGACCAAAGCAAAAAAACGCCCCCCATAATAGTAGAGGGCTCCGAACCACCTAAAAAAGTGGTTTGCATTATAGGGAAAACATTCGCAGGTACAAACATAATCACTGCGGCAATTAAAAATGCAATACTGGCCGTTAAGCTATGGGGACGACGACTATGGATAGAATGCCCACAGCGGCTACAATGACTATGGGAGTTAGGTGATACTGCACCGCAAAAATGACAGCCAATCAAAGAATGTAGTTTTGCTGTTTTCAGCTCGTCAGGATGCTGTTTGTCTTCAATCACATGGTTAGGTGCAGCTCCAGACATTTTGTTCCATAACCAGCGGCGGTCTACTAAAGTCACCGTCCTAATTAAAAGTACAACATAGCCACAGAATGCCCAAAACGAAAGACCTAACTCTATATCGGCTAAACTCCTCATTTTTACCAAAGCAACTAAAGCTCCTACTAAAAAAACATCCACCATGAGCCAAGGCTGAATAGCGACAACCCAGCGAGTTAAATGCCGCCGTGCATTAAGGCTGATATCAGGGTGTTTAAAAGACCAAAATAGAACAAGCAAAGAAAACAGGTAGATCGCGGGAAAAATGAATAATGCTAAACAAACAATAGAGCCTAATATTAAATAGTCTTGGCCAATTAGCACATCAACAGAACCCAACAATGTTGAGCTGCGCTCAACACCACGGCTAGAAAAACCTAGAAAAGGAAAGACTAAGGCTAAAGACAGCATCAATAAAGCAGAGAACACAGTACCTAATATACGGCCTTCAACATGTTCATGCACACTCAAGACAACATGCTGACAGCGCCCACACTTAAAACGCTCGCCACTTTTTAAAGGCGGTATAACATGCAGATGATCACACTCATCACACGCAGTAACCGTTTCATAAAACCTTGTTTTCGACATATAAACTTAAGTTCAGCAACCTTGAATCATTTCTTAGAGTTTAGCATCATCTCTGTTAAGCCATTATTACGAGACTGTTATAGGCGGAACATACTCTCTAAGGCTTTTTGGCAATACTACTGACAACAAGCATGCTCTCACCATATGCCAATACACGGCCAGTAATAATAAAGACGCCCCTATTAATATTCCAGTTAATGCAAGGCTATGACCTATATGACCATAACCATTAACCAAACTCGCAAGGGCATAGACGACATAAACTAATGATGAAACCATAAAGGCTCGGCGATCAATCATGATAGACACGGTAGTCATTAGTATATAAAGGACAATGACGACCAGCATGTTAATGATGCTGTCATTACCATTGAGTATCCCTAGGTTCAAAAACACAGGATGGATAATCAAAGGGGCTGATAGTAAATGTAACCAAAACGCCACATCTGATTTTCTTGTCGTTCGACTAGTATCTGACGCATCCCAATACATAGCTATTCCAAAAGCAATACAACCGCAAACAAATGCCACAGCAAATAAGGCCATGGACTGATTTGGAAATAACTTTGCTATTAATATGATGACGGAATATAAAGCTGTTCCGGTACCCACAGCCACCGTAATAGGTACTCTAAAACTGCGCCAATGCACATAAGACAATACAGTAGATATAGCTATCGCAACTAAGTCAGGGTGAGTAATGACGCCCACAAAAAAATAATAAGCGGTCCAATAGCTACCACCGATAAAAGCCAATAATAATGTAATAGCGGGTAAAGCCATTTTACGTTTTGACACAAGCACAATACTTAACAGCCAAGACAACACAGAAAACGTCAAATAGCCAAGAGTTTCATTATATAAACTAACAACCCATAGTGTTGAGAAGAGCAAAAGAGCGGAAGCAATCACCACAAAAATGTCATTGAAGCCCCCCATCAGACGAACATTCTCTTCATCTGATACTGAGGTTTTAATGGCTGTAACTAAGCACCGAAAGTCTTTTACATCGGAGGCAGAGAAAATACCTTTTTCTATGGCTAGTTCTAAGTCTTTATCTGTATACATAGCATATCCTTTTTAAACTCGAGCATTCTACAGATATAAGATAAAGAGAGTCGATACGAAATTTATAAATCTCCAATAATAAAAAAAGAACGCCGAAGCGTTCTTTTTTTATTATCTAGAGGAAGATGGAGCACCACCACCGCCATGTCCGCCACCACCGCCATGGCGTGGATGTGCGCATGCAGTTAGACCAACCACTAGGGTAACCAATAACACAGATAAAGATATGCGCTTAATCGCTTGCATAATAACTCCCTTTAGGTGATTTTTAATTTTGTAGCGCTGATATAAAGCCACTCTTGTCTAATATAATCCAATTACTGTTAAAGAAGAACGCAAGCAAGAGTAAAGAATGTAAATTAACTGTCCAGATCCCGTTTGGTATTAACGGCTCCGACTCCGCACTGGCTTTCTTCCTCCACCACTGGTTTTACCACTTGGATGCTTAGTATTCCCTTTGCTCCCACTTGAAAAAGGTCTTTTATCTTTGCCCTTTGGGTTTCTATTCGATTTTCTATCGTCGCTTCTCACGTGTTTAGTGTTTGCTTTCGTAGAACTTATCGTTGATGAACTTTTACCATGTTGAGATCGATTAGAAGAAGGTTTTCGCTTAACCTTATTTTTTGTTTTATTAGCAGGCTTATCAGTCTCTGATGAAGAATCTTCAACCGCTTTCAGCAATACTTTTAACTCTTTTTCCGTTAAATCACGCCACTCACCCAACGCAATGCCTTTCAAACCAACATTCATAATACGAGTACGTTCTAACTTAACCACCTCGTAACCAAAGTGCTCACACATACGGCGAATTTGGCGATTAAGCCCCTGTACAAGGGTGATATTAAATACATTAGTAGATACTTTAACCACAGGGCACTTTTTAGTCATAGTTCCCAGAATTGGAACACCGCCAGCCAAGCCTTGAATGAAGCTTTCTGTAATCGGCTTATTAACCGTGACTAGATACTCTTTCTCATGATTATTGCCTGCCCTTAATACTTTATTAACTAGGTCGCCGTTATTGGTTAGAAATATGAGCCCCTGAGAGTCTTTATCCAGCCTACCAATTGGAAAAATGCGCACACCATGACTAACAAAATCGACAATATTACTACGTTCAGAGCTTTCTGTTGTACTGACAATACCAACGGGCTTATTTAGCGCAATAAAGACAAAGTCTTCAGGGTCTTGAGGCTCTATCAACTGCCCATTTACACGCACAGTATCGCCAGCAGCGACCTTATCACCCACTTTGGCACGCTTACCGTTGATAAACACATTACCTTGCTCAATAAAGCGGTCAGCATCCCTACGAGAGCATATTCCACTTTCACTGATGTATTTGTTTAAACGTGTAGAAGAAGCATTGAACATAAAATCTGGAGTCTTTTATAAAAGTAAATCAATAAACATTAAGTAAAAAGGCAGCTGCCTAGGCACAAGAATATAGGCATTATATAGGAAATTTTGTTCGATTAACCTGTTCCTGCTCTATTTCTTCCAAGCACAAAAAAGCCCTGACAGCATAGCTATCAGAGCTTCTGTTGTTTAAAACTTTATTACCTGCTCTCACATGCGTATCTTGTAAAGAGCCCCACACTCCGCGGTGTTTTTTACTTTTCTCTCAGCCTCTTCCTGATACTTTCTTCCACTTGCTTTTTTAACAGGCACAAAAAAACCCACCCTGCGTAGCAGGATGGGGTTTCTCTTAATTTAAAGCTTGACGACGACCTACTCTCACATGGGATCCCCCACACTACCATCGGCGATGGCGCTTTTCACTTCTGAGTTCGGGATGGGATCAGGTGGTTCAACGCCTCTATGATCGTCAAGCAATTCGGCTGCGTTCGTTATGATGGCTTAATTAGTTAACACCACAACACGCTAATTCTTTGCTTAACTTAATATTTTATTAAAAAGCCCTGACAGCGATGCTATCAGGGCTTCCATTGTTTAAAGCTTGACGACGACCTACTCTCACATGGGATCCCCCACACTACCATCGGCGATGGCGCTTTTCACTTCTGAGTTCGGGATGGGATCAGGTGGTTCAACGCCTCTATGATCGTCAAGCAATTCGGTTGCGCCGTTATGATGTCTTTACATCACAACACGCCAATTCGTTGCTTGTCTCTCTATTGCTTCTTAGCATCAGTTTGCTTGCTAAGCTTCAACAATTCTCTTTTTTGAATAACGTAAATCAAGTTTTAAACCGGATCGTAATAATATGTGTCTCTTACGACCTCCATGGATGGAGGAAGTGCTGGAATTGTCAGTCGTTACACGGATGTAACTTATTAGGATAATGCAGGAGCAATTATCGAGAACAATATCCAGTAAAACCACTTTGGTGTTATATGGTCAAGCCTCACGAGCAATTAGTATTGGTTAGCTCAATGCCTCACAGCACTTACACACCCAACCTATCAACGTCGTAGTCTTCAACGGCTCTTTAGGGGACTTAT
>NZ_JAOVZB010000003.1 GCF_025716875.1 Marinomonas sargassi
CGTTGAACCACCTGATCCCATCCCGAACTCAGAAGTGAAAAGCGCCATCGCCGATGGTAGTGTGGGGGATCCCATGTGAGAGTAGGTCGTCGTCAAGCTTTAAATTAAGAGAAACCCCATCCTGCTAAGCAGGGTGGGTTTTTTTCGTTTATGTTCATAAAAAAGATAAGCACAATACTAGCGTGAGACCCTCTGCAGGATACGCATGTGAGAGTAACTCAACCTTCAGCTTTAAATTAAGAGAAACCCTATCCTGCGCTGTAGGATGGTTTTTTTTCGTTTTGGGGTGTTAAACAAGAGTAGAAAGCTTAAAACACAATGCTAGTGTGGGGCTCACTATAAGATATGCATGTGAGAGCGGTAACAAAGCTTTAAGCAATAGAAGCCCTGATAGTATATCTGTCAGGGCTTTTTTATGTGCGGAAGAAAGTGTCTGGAAGTTTAAATTACCTGATCGTCATGAAGGTTTTAACCATCTGCCTCCATCCCGAACTCAGAAGTGACCCTTAATTCGCCGCAGGCGCTCACCGTCGCTGATGATAGTGTGGGGTTCTCTACAGGATACGCATGTGAGAATAGTCCAACCTAAAATAGAAACAACAGAAGCCCTGATAGGGCTTCTGTTGTTTGAATGCCTTACGGTAAGCTTTTAATGTTGCTCTAGTGTCTATTTGGAAAAAAGTGCAATAAACTTAAAAGCATCACTCAGTGTAGGGTCACTATTAGATGAATGTTTGAAAGCCTTGCACATAATGAAACCTCAAAGGGTAAGTATCCTTAAGGTATAGGATGCCTTTCATAGTAAAATAGTTAGCTGGGTATACCTAGTTTTTAAGTTGGGGTACTGATCATGTATTGCGGTAGTTAAATTCTGTTAATACTTTGTCGCCCAAAGTAGTAATTTGGAATTGATGTGTCTCTACTGACTATACTTTTAAAGATTGCCAATCACTTATTGAATAAAGTGATTAATGTAATTCTGATAGTGTTTGAGGGTTATCTTTTAACCACTTTAATAGCTGGATTGATGGTAAAGCTCTACTAAAGAAATATCCTTGTGCGCTTTCAACGCCAAGCCTATTTATGTGTTCTAATTGCTTTTTATGCTCTACCCCCTCTGCAACTACATCCATCTTTAGTTCTCTTGCCAATGTAATTATTGATGTAAAAATTTTAGGTGTGAAGCTGTCTTCATAAAGGCTATCCATAAATGTTTTGTCTATTTTTAGTGTGTCGAAGGGGAAGCTTCGTAAAAAGTCTAAGCCTGAGTAGCCAGTTCCAAAGTCGTCGATAGATAAATTGATATCTAAGTTTTTAATGGCTTTAAATGTATTAATTGCGAGAGGAAGTTCTTTACTTGATAGAGAGTGGCTCTCAGTGATTTCTAAAGTAAGTTGTCCTTGTAGCTTTGGGTAATGTTCTAGCATATTTTCTAAAGAGTAAATAAACCCCTTGTCTAGCAATGTTGACCTGTCAATATTTATTGCTGTACGAATATTGTTTAATGAGAGTGAGTTATTTGTATAAAACTCTCCTACTTTTCTAAAGACTAGCCATGTTAGTTCATTTAGTAATCCTAATCGCCTTGCCGTATCTACTATGAATTGTGGAGAGACTTGATCATGGTAGGGGGATTGCCAGCGGATGAGCGCTTCTAAACTGCTAGTGCGATTTTCTTTTAATGAATAAATAGGTTGATAGTAGACATCGATAGAGCCCCTCTTAATTGCTTCGCGAATGCAATAGGTTAAAGAATGCCGATAGCCTGTAATAGCAAATTGTATAGAGAGTGACAGAAAGGTAAAAATAAGCCAAAGAATGAAGGAGAAGGGTATCAAGCTTTTTATATGCTCCCAATATAGGCTTGATGGTAGAGAGATGATTAGATTCATATCCCAGTCTTCCATGGAGATGTTTGTTTCTCTAATCATTGTTACGTGTTCGGGTGGGTGGTTATCGGATATCGCTAGTTTACCTAAGGTGTATTCATAGGGGTGATTAGGGAGTAGCTCTATGACATCCGCAGCGAATATTTCTGCGGATACTAGACCGCTTATTCCGAGACCTTCCTTGCCCTGATAGAAAGCAATGAAGGTTGAGTGTCCGATATTGTTGTAGGTGCTACTAAGAGAAACGGTTTTTCTACTATCACTTTGTATTATGCGCTGAACAATGGTCGAAAATATATGGAGGTCTTTTTTACCAGCACTGGAGCAATATACAATAAAGTCATCGTCAAAAAGCCCAAATTCTTTGAAGTTAGGTGATCTAAGGGCTTCAATTCGCAATTTTTGTATCTTTTTTTCTGTGCATTGGTGATTTGACAGTTCGATTGAAGCAAGAGAGCTTTTTAACTCTACAAATATAGAGTTCATTTTTGTGTTTAATGTGTCTTCAATAAGATGTTTTTTGTTATCTAGATCATAGATTAGGTAGATGTATGTGCTTAATAATATTGCGACTATAGTAATAGGGAAGAAGATTACCAAGTTTAAAAATAAATGCTTTTTCCGTTTAGAAAATAGCTCTTTTATATTGGTTATCATTCAGGTTTCCGTATAGTCATTTAGAATATATAACAAATAACATTTTTGTATATGTATTACTATATGGCTTTTGTATTGGTAATAAAAAAAGGCCTTTTTGTAGGCCTTTTTTTATTTGATAGAGATTGATTATTATTAACTCTTCTTTCTACGGAAAGCGGAATTTGCCGCTTTAGAAGTTAAATCTATTTTGGCCATAACCAAAGCCATTTCTTCTGCTTCAGCTTGCTGTTGGGACTTCAACTTCTGCTCACGTTCTTTTTTGGCTGTTTTTTCTGCCTCTTTAAGCATTTTTTGGATACTAGCTTTACTTTGAGGGCGTTTAGCTACTGCTTTTTTTTCTGGAATCTTCTCTGTAGGCTCTTTAAGTCTTTCTTCAGAAATTAGCTCTGCGAAGAGAGATTTTATATCTGGTTTTGCTGTGCTTTTCTTTTCTGGTAGCGCAATAGTTTTTTTGGCAGTAGTTTTTCTTGCTTTTTTAGGTTGCTCGGCTGTTGATACGCCATTTGCATCAAATAGTGCTTTCTTACCAAAATTTAGATTTACAGATTTTTCTGCAGTTTGCGCTATTTTGTATCCGCGTAAACTTTCACCGTTATAAATCGACAGGTAATCGCTTTCTAATTCATATAACTCTTTTTTATCGCTCGTTTCGTAAAGTTCTTCTACAGTAAAGGCTGCTGTGCCGTGTTCTTTAATATCATTATAAAGAGGGAAGTCTAAACCAACCTCCGTTGCTTCTACATATTGTTCAAAACGTTGAAAACCACTATTGAATGATGTGCCAATGTAGTGTTTTCCCGTGATGTTATTTGTGATTTTAAAAACGATCAAAAGTCGCTGCCTCTTAGAGTGTTTTTTAATAGCAAATAGCCCTCCATACCTAGGTTTAAAAAGCTAAGTTTGGAGGGTTATAAAAAGTTAAATTAGTGTTTTATGACGATGTTAAGTCCGTCACGTACATTTAGATGCACGTTTTCAACGCGTTTGTCTTGAGCGATGAATTGGTTTAGTTGGTTAACAGCTATGTCGCTGTTTTCTTTTGGGTCAAGGACTCGCCCTTGCCAAATAGAATTGTCGATGATGATTATACCACCTGAGGCTACAAGGGGTAATACTGCCTTGTAATAGTTTAGATAATTTCTTTTGTCCGCATCGATGAAGACAAAGTCAAATTGTCCATCTAGGCCTTCTATTGTGTCTAGTGCAGGACCAAAAATAGCTTTGATTTTATGGCCGTACTCACTTCGATCAAAAAAAGACTGTGCGAATTCTATCGCTTTAGGGTTGGTTTCACAGCAGATTAGTTCACCATCCTTGTGCATGCCTTCTGCAATAGAAAGGGCGGAGTAGCCAGTAAACATACCAATTTCGAGTGCACGTTTTGGTTGTGCAACTTTGGCAAGTATTTTTAGCGTACGCCCAATGGTTTTTCCAGATAACTTGTTTGGATAGCCCATATCAGAATAGGTCTTTTCGATTAACTCAATTAAAAGATCAGGTTCTTGTTGAGTGGTATCGATACAGTAATTATCTAGTTCTTCAGAATGCATAACGCTATATATTTACGTGTTTGTGAAACGGAAGGCAATTTTACTTGGGATACTGAGAAAGTCTATGTTTTAGAGTGATTAAATACATTTGATTTTAAAAAAAATTGGGATAATGAATTAGTAAAGAAATATTTAAAATTTATTCGCATGAAAAACGAAAAAATGATAGTTTGTCGCCTTCAATTTACATGTGCTCTTTGGTATGGAGCACCACTGACTCCAATAGGGGAAAAAATGCCTGTAATTACTTTGCCAGATGGCAGCCAACGTTCTTTTTCAAATTCTGTTTCTGTAATGCAAGTTGCCGAAGATATCGGTCCTGGTCTTGCTAAAGCTACCGTCGCTGGTCGCATTAATGGCGAGCTAGTTGATGCTTGTGAGCTGATTACTGAAGATGCAGAACTGAACCTCATCACTGGTCGCGACCCAGAAGGGATCGAAATCATCCGTCACTCATTTGCTCACCTTGTTGGGCATGCTGTTAAACAACTTTATCCAACAGCAGAAATGGCGATTGGCCCTGTAATTGATGAAGGCTTCTATTACGATATTGCCTATGAACGTCCTTTTACACCAGATGATTTGGCTGTTATTGAAAAGCGTATCGGTGAGCTGATTAAAACCGATTATGATGTCGTTAAGAAAATGACACCGATTGCTGAAGCTCGTAAAGCATTTGAAGAGCGCGGTGAAACCTATAAAGTTGCTTTGATTGATGACATGGACGAGTCTGTGACAAGTGTTGGTCTGTATCATCATGAAGAATACATGGATATGTGTCGCGGTCCTCATGTACCTAATACCCGTGTATTGCGTCATTTTAAACTTATGAAGCTAGCTGGAGCGTATTGGCGTGGTGACTCGAATAATGAGCAGCTACAGCGAATATACGGTACAGCTTGGAATGATAAGAAAGAGTTGAAAGCGTACCTAAGACGTATCGAAGAAGCTGAAAAACGCGATCACCGTAAGTTAGGTAAAAAGCTCGATTTATTCCATGTTCAAGAAGAAGCACCAGGTATGGTATTTTGGCACCCTAAAGGTTGGAGCCTATACCAGACTGTTGAGCAATATATGCGCGATAAATTGCGCGAAAATGACTACCAAGAAGTCAAGACACCTCAAATCGTTGATAGAGTGCTATGGGAGAAGTCTGGTCATTGGGGTAAGTATCACGAGAATATGTTTACTACACATTCTGAAAACCGTGATTACGCCGTTAAGCCTATGAATTGCCCTTGTCATATTCAGGTTTATAACCAAGGTCTTAAAAGTTACCGTGATCTACCATTCCGTATGGCAGAATTTGGTTCTTGTCACCGTAATGAACCTTCTGGTGCCTTACATGGCATTATGCGTGTTCGTAACTTTGTACAAGATGATGGCCATATTTTTGTGACTGAGGATCAAATTCAGCAAGAAGTGTCTGAGTTTATTGATTTGCTTCACGAAGTTTATGACGACTTTGGCTTTACTGAAATTATTTACCGCCTTTCTACTCGTCCAGAACAGCGAGTTGGCTCTGACGAGGTATGGGATAAATCAGAAAAAGCATTGGCGGATGCGCTTGATGCTGCAAAACTTGATTGGGAAGAGCTTCCAGGTGAAGGTGCTTTCTATGGGCCGAAAATTGAGTTTTCTTTGAAAGATGCCATTGGCCGAGTATGGCAGTGTGGCACAATGCAAGTTGACTTCTCTATGCCGACTCGACTTGGCGCTCAATATGTTTCTGAGGATGGCTCACGTCAAACGCCGGTAATGTTGCATAGAGCTATTGTTGGTTCGCTGGAGCGTTTTATCGGGATTTTGATTGAAGAAACAGAAGGGTCTTTCCCAGCTTGGTTAGCACCAGAACAGGTGGTAATTATGAATATTACCGATCGTCAGGCTGAGTATTGCACTAATTTAGAAAAAATATTGAGTTCTAAAGGCTTTAGAGCAAAACTTGACTTGAGAAACGAGAAGATCGGGTTTAAAATTCGCGAGCATACAATTCAGCGCATTCCATACATGGTTGTTGTTGGAGACAAAGAAGTTGAACAAGGTCAGGTCGCTGTTCGTACAAGAACAGGAGAAGATCTTGGAGTGATGAGTATTTCTGATTTTGAAGCTTTGCTTGAAAATCAAGTTGCTCACCGTAGCCGTAAACAAGAAGTGGAGATAGAGCTATAAAAGGTAACATGAATCGTGGACGTGCTAGTAGTAAGCAGCGTCCTCAAATCAACGAAAACATTCAGGCATCCGAAGTCCGTCTAATCGCGGCCGATGGAGAACAAATTGGTGTAGTTTCGATTGAGGAGGCGCTCAAAGCTGCTCGTGAGGCAAGCCTTGATTTGGTGCAGATTACAGACTCTGATCCTGTTGTTTGTAAAATAATGGATTACGGTAAGCATATTTTTGAGCAGAAAAAAGCAAAAGCTGCTCAGAAGAAAAATGCGAAACAAATTCAAGTTAAAGAAATGAAATTCCGTCCAGGGACGGAGGAAGGGGATTATCAGGTAAAACTCCGCAACCTGATACGTTTCCTTGAAGGCGGGGATAAGGCTAAGGTGTCTTTACGATACCGAGGTCGTGAAATGGCCCATCAGGAGCTTGGTATGCAACTTATGAATCGAGTCGCTCAAGACTTAGAGGAATATGGTTCAGTAGAACAAGCTGCGAAAATGGAAGGTCGTCAATTGACTATGGTGCTAGGCCCCAAAAAGAAGAAGTAATTAACATAACTTAGGTTATTGAAATTACATTAACATTAACGAATGCGAGAGTGGTTTTATCATGTCCAAAATTAAGTCACACAGTGGCGCATCTAAGCGCTTCAAACGTACCGCGAATGGTTTTAAACATAAGCAGTCTCATACTAGTCACATTTTGACTAAGAAATCGACTAAACGTAAGCGTCACCTTCGTTCTTTGAACCAAGTAGCGCAAAGCGACAAAGCGTTAATCGTACGCATGTGTCCATACATGTAAGTCTCATTTTTTAGTTTATTAATTTAATTAGTATAGGAAGTTATTATGCCTCGCGTAAAACGTGGTGTTCAGGCTCGTCGCCGTCACAAGAAGATTTTAAAGCAAGCTAAAGGTTACTACGGTGCACGTAGCCGTGTATTTCGTGTAGCTAAACAGGCTGTCATCAAAGCTGGTCAATATCAGTACCGTGACCGTCGTCAGCGTAAGCGTCAATTCCGCGCATTGTGGATTGCTCGTATCAACGCTGCTGCACGTATCAATGGTCTATCTTACAGCCGTTTCATTGCTGGTTTGAAAAAAGCAGCTATCGAAATCGACCGTAAGGTTTTGGCTGACCTTGCTGTGTACGAGAAAGAAGTTTTTGCTGCTATCGTTGAAAAAGCGAAAGCAAGCTTGGCTTAATTTCTGACGTAGCCTTAGAGTGGTTCGATCTTGAAAGAAAAACTTCTGAAAAGAACGAATGATTCAATGCAGTCTTTGATAGGGGGAGAGCCAGCGGTTCTTCCCCTATTTTATTTTTTGGAGTGTATAAATGGAAAACCTAAAGCAGATTCTTGCTGATGCGCTTGACGCAGTAGCGTCGTCTGAGAGTGAATCCGCGCTGGATGATGTACGTGTGCATTATTTAGGAAAGAAAGGTGCTCTAACCGCTTTGTTGAAACAACTGGGTAATGTTTCAGCAGAGGACAGACCTAAATTCGGTCAACTGGTAAATGAAGCAAAAAAACAAGTTCAGGATAAAATTACTGAGCGTAAAGCAGGCTTAGCAAAAGCCGCTTTAAATGCCAAATTGGCAACAGAAACGATTGATATTTCTTTGTCTGGTAAAGGCCAAGAAGTGGGTGGTTTACACCCAGTAACTCGTACTATGGATAGAATTGAGTCTTTCTTCCGTGGTATTGGTTTTGATGTCGCGTCAGGACCAGAGATTGAAGATGATTACCATAACTTTGAAGCGCTAAATATTCCTGCGCATCACCCAGCACGAGCAATGCAGGATACGTTTTACTTTAATCCTACGACGGTTTTGAGAACACATACTTCTCCAGTACAAGTACGTACTATGGAAACATCTCAACCGCCTATTCGTATTATTTGTCCTGGCCGTGTTTATCGTTGTGACTCGGATCAAACACATACGCCTATGTTCCATCAAGTGGAAGGCCTATTGATCGATGAAAACATATCTTTTGCTGATTTAAAGGGTATTTTACAGCAGTTTTTAAATGTGTTTTTTGAAGATGACCTTAAAGTGCGTTTCCGCCCAAGTTACTTCCCATTTACTGAACCTTCTATTGAAGTGGATATCATGCGTACAAACAGCAAGGGTGAAGAGTCTTGGTTGGAAGTTTTAGGCTGTGGCATGGTGCACCCTAAAGTATTGGAAATGTCAGGAATTGACCCTGAGAAATATACCGGTTTTGCATTTGGTATGGGTGTAGAGCGTTTTGCTATGTTGCGATACAAAGTAGACGACCTACGAATGTTCTTTGAAAACGATTTACGTTTCCTTAAGCAGTTCAAGTAACCCATCGACCTAGGATGTTTTTATGAAGATTAGTGAAAATTGGCTAAGAGAGTGGGTCAATCCAAACATTAGTAGTGATGATTTGGTTGCTCAGATTACTCTTGCTGGACTTGAGGTAGATGAGGTTACTCCTGTTGCGTCTGAGTTTTCTGGCGTAGTGGTTGGTGAAATCATCAGTGCTGACCCTCACCCTAATGCGGATAAGCTGCAAGTTTGTAAGGTGTCTGATGGCTCGGAAGAGTTTCAGGTAGTTTGTGGTGCACCAAATGCCCGTGCAGGCATTAAAATCCCATTTGCTAAAATTGGTGCTGTTCTTGATGGCGACTTTAAAATCAAGAAGGCAAAGCTTCGTCAAGTTGAGTCATTCGGTATGTTGTGTTCTGCATCTGAGCTAGGTGTTAGCGAAGATAATGATGGCATCATGGAATTACCTGAATCGGCAACAACAGGTGAAGATTTCCGCGTTTATTTAGACCTAAATGATCAAATTATTGATGTTGATCTTACCCCGAACCGTAGTGACTGCCTAAGTGTTGCCGGTCTGGCGCGCGAAGTAGGTGTATTGAATCAAGTTGACTTGACACCTGTGGCAGTGGCTCCTGTAGAGGCAACTATTGATGATGTGTTTCCTGTCAATGTTCTTGCAGTAGAGCAATGCCCTCGCTACCTAGGTCGAGTTATCCGTGGTGTAAATGTTTCTGCTGAAACACCACTATGGATGGTTGAAAAATTGCGTCGTAGCGGTATCCGTTCTATTGATCCAGTTGTTGATATTACCAACTATGTCATGCTTGAACTTGGTCAGCCGATGCACGCTTTTGATTTGGCGAATTTATCTGAGTCTGTTGTTGTTCGTATGGCAGAAAAAGATGAAAAGATTACCTTGCTTGACGGTCAGAATATCTCTCTACGTGAAGATACTATGGTGATTGCGGATGAAAATACGCCTTTAGCCATTGCTGGTGTCATGGGGGGAGAGGGTTCTGGTGTTAATACAGAGACTCAAGATGTTTTCCTTGAGAGTGCTTTTTTCACACCGCTTGCTTTAGCGGGTAAAGCGAGATCTTATGGATTGCATACAGATGCTTCCCATCGCTATGAGCGAGGCGTAGATGCGACTCTACAAGAGCAAGCAATTGAACGCGCAACTGCGCTTCTGCTTGAAATTGTTGGTGGTCAAGCTGGCCCTGTTACACATGCCGTTAATGAAGGGGCTTTACCTGAAGCGGCTGTTGTTACTTTACGTCGTAAGAAGTTAGATCAATACCTTGCTGTGTCTATAGATAAAGACCTTGTGACTGATATTCTGACGCGCCTTGATTTAGAAATGATTGAAGTGACAGATGAGTTTTGGAAAACCAAAGCGCCATCCCATCGTTTCGATATTGCAATTGAAGCGGATCTAATTGAAGAAGTGGCCCGTATTTACGGCTATGACAACTTACCATCTTCTATGCCTGAAGCGGCAGTGAACTTTACTGCTATCTCGGAAAGTAAAACGCCTATCCAGCAGCTGCGTTCTGTATTGGTTGCTCAAGGTTACCAAGAAGCGGTGACCTATAGTTTTATTGACCCTAAGTTAAGCAAACAGTTCTTACCAGAGATTGAACCAGTTCCATTGGCTAATCCAATATCTGCAGATATGGGTGTGATGCGCCCAAGCCTATTGCCAGGTTTGGTGAAAGCATACTTGCATAATCAGAATCGTCAGCAATCACGAGTACGTTTGTTTGAAACGGGTCGTCGCTTTATTGGCTCAGTAGAAGCTTTAGATGAGTTGGATCAACAAAAGCAAATTGCTGGTTTAATTGCAGGTAGTCGTGATTCTGAGGCTTGGTACCATAACTCTGAGAAAGTAGACTTCTATGATGTGAAAGCTCATGTCGAGTCTTTATTTGCTTTGAATGATGGTGTAACACCAAGTTACAAGCGTTCTGAGTGTGAGTTCTTACATCCTGGTCGTTCAGCTGATATTTTTGTTGACGGTGAATTTGTTGGTTTAATGGGAGAGTTGCATCCTCAACTAACCAAGGATCTTGGATCGAATCAGCCTCTTTATGTTTTTGATATCGCATTAGATGCTGTACTGAGTGCTACTTTACCTGAGTATAAAGCGGTTTCACGCTTCCCTGAGGTTCGTCGAGATTTAGCCTTATTAGTTGATCGCTCAGTACCAGTGAGTGAATTGGAGCGCGTTATTGCTGCTTCTGCTGGTGATGCTTTTAAAAGTGTCTTGGTTTTTGATGTTTATCAGGGTCAAGGTATTGATGAAACACAAAAAAGTGTCGCTTTGGGCTTGACGTGGCAGCTTACTTCACACACTCTTAGTGATGAAGAAGTAAACAACTCTGTTGAGCAAGCTGTTACTGCATTGTCAGAGCAGTTAGGAGCCGTTGTAAGGGGGTAATAATATGGGATCGTTGACTAAAGCGGACCTTGCTGAAAACTTAGTAGACTCTATTGGTCTAAGTAAGAAAGATTCAAAAGAGCTAGTAGAAGGTTTTTTTGATGTCATTCGAAGTACTTTGATTGAAGGCCAGCAGGTTAAGCTATCTGGATTTGGTAATTTCGAAGTTCGTGAAAAAAGTCAGCGCCCGGGACGTAACCCTAAAACAGGTGAAGAAATCCCTATTACCGCTCGAACAGTTGTTACATTTAGACCGGGGCAAAAGCTTAAGTCTAAAGTTGAAGACTACATGCAAGAGTAATTATCTTTTGTTTAAAAAAAGCCATCTTTTGTAGATGGCTTTTTTGTATCCATAGTATCAGCAAGAAGGCCATTTTTTGTTTTTCTATGTTGATGTTTTAACCATCAAAAGTAGCTATTGTCCTAAAGTAAAAATATATTCAGATCAATAGCTAAGTCAGTTTCGTTGCAAGATTCTCATTGCTTCATTAAATTGAAAAAAAAGAAATAAAACTCTTCCATTTTCAATTCGTTATAGTAATATACGCACCCGCTGACAACGACATAGTTGTGAGTTTTCGGGGCGTAGCGCAGCCTGGTAGCGCACTAGCATGGGGTGCTAGTGGTCGCAGGTTCAAATCCTGCCGTCCCGACCAAGATAATGAGAAATGCCGCTATAGCTCAGTTGGTAGAGCATCTGACTTGTAATCAGAGGGTCCCGAGTTCGACTCTTGGTGGCGGCACCATTAATTGGTCAAAGCTTTTTCTTAATTTAAGAGAAAGTAAAAAAAGATTTTGCTTATATTTAGGCCGCTATAGCTCAGTTGGTAGAGCATCTGACTTGTAATCAGAGGGTCCCGAGTTCGACTCTTGGTGGCGGCACCATCAACTGATGTAGACTAAATATTCGTAAACTGCGTACGGTAATGCCGCTATAGCTCAGTTGGTAGAGCATCTGACTTGTAATCAGAGGGTCCCGAGTTCGACTCTTGGTGGCGGCACCATCACTCTTTATTGAGTGAGTACAATTTAATTTAGCATTAAGCCGCTATAGCTCAGTTGGTAGAGCATCTGACTTGTAATCAGAGGGTCCCGAGTTCGACTCTTGGTGGCGGCACCACTTAAGTGGAAATTGTTAAATGAATTGGGTGTGTAGCTCAGTTGGGAGAGCGTCGCCCTTACAAGGCGAATGTCGGGAGTTCGAACCTCTCCACACCCACCACTAACTAAACAGTGGGCTCATAAACTTTTATAGGGTGAGCAAGAGTTTTAGATTGTGTTGGAGTGGTAGTTCAGTTGGTTAGAATACCTGCCTGTCACGCAGGGGGTCGCGGGTTCGAGTCCCGTCCATTCCGCCATTACTTATTTAAGCAGCAAGTAATAGGTTAGATAGAAAGATGCTTATTATGGGTGTGTAGCTCAGTTGGGAGAGCGTCGCCCTTACAAGGCGAATGTCGGGAGTTCGAACCTCTCCACACCCACCACTAACTAAACAGTGGGCTCATAAACTTTTATAGGGTGAGCAAGAGTTTTAGATTGTGTTGGAGTGGTAGTTCAGTTGGTTAGAATACCTGCCTGTCACGCAGGGGGTCGCGGGTTCGAGTCCCGTCCATTCCGCCATTACTTATTTAAGCAGCAAGTAATAGGTTAGATAGAAAGATGCTTATTATGGGTGTGTAGCTAAGTTGGATTAGATTCTTACAAGGTGCATAGACCATAGGGAGTTAAAACTCCAGATCGAGAGATCTAAAATAACTTTATTTTAAAGTAAAGCGGGTGTGTAGCTCAGTTGGGAGAGCGTCGCCCTTACAAGGCGAATGTCGGGAGTTCGAACCTCTCCACACCCACCACTAACTAAACAGTGGGCTCATAAACTTTTATAGAGAGAGCAAGAGTTTTAGATTGTGTTGGAGTGGTAGTTCAGTTGGTTAGAATACCTGCCTGTCACGCAGGGGGTCGCGGGTTCGAGTCCCGTCCATTCCGCCATTTTTACTTTATTCAAAGTAGCCTTTTATATCCTTTCCCTGATTTATTCTTTGAAATAATATTTCATAACATTAAATATCTATTTCTATCATTATCGCTTTGATAAAATAATACCCTTGCCTAGGTTAAATGGAATTAAATTAGCTTTCTTGTATTAAGCCCTAATAAAAATAATAAGGAGCTCATATGCTTGTTAACGGTTCGAAATACTTAAAACTTAGTTCTGTTGCAATACTGATACTTTCTTCTTCTCTTTCTCATTCTGCGGGATTTGCTTTAAACGACCACAGCGCCACAGCATCTGGTAGTGCTCTTGCCGGTGCGGCTGCGTCGGATACTGACATATCATTTAGTTACTGGAATCCAGCGTTATTTTTAAATACCACAAAATCGACTATCTATGCTTCTGGGGCACTTATTATCCCTAGTACTGAAGTGGAGGTTACAGAGGCTTCCACAGCTAGTGCCACAGGAGGTCTAGACCTTGGTACTGATACAGTCAGTAACTATGTGGACGAGACTTTAATCCCTGCTTTATATTTTGCTAGGCCACTTTCCGTGAATACAGTTGCAGGGGTCTCTTTGAATACGCCTTTTGGCTTATCTGGAGATTATGGTGATGATTGGTCAGGTCGTTTTCATGCAACAGAAAGTAGTATTCAAGATATTGCTTTAAGCTTTACTCTTGCTCATAGAATGAACCAGAAGCTCTCATTAGGAGGGAGTTTGCAGCTTCACCAAGCTGAGGTTGTATTAGGTTCAGCAGTAGGAAGTACTAATTCGGCTGCAGGTGGAGAGGGAACAGGTTATATTGAAGCTGAAGCTACTGGATATGGTTATAGCCTCGGTGTTTTATTTGAGCCAGTACAGGGGACTCGAATTGGCTTAGGCTACCGTAGTAAAGTAGACTTTGATTTTGAGGGCAGTGTCACTTATTCAGGAGTTTCCTCGACTTTAGCAGCTCTTGCGAGTCTTGAAGATACTACAGTAACTGATTCCTTAACATTCCCTTCATTATTAACAATTAGTTTAGATCAGCATCTCTCTAATAAACTTACTCTTGGCCTCACAGCCATGAAAACAGGTTGGGATGTGGTTGATGAGTTGAGGATTGACTACGATAGTAATCAGTCTGATTCCGTTGTGACATTTAGTTATACTGATCAATGGTTTTATTCAGCAGGGCTGTCGTATGATTATTCTGATAAGTGGGTTCTTCGAACAGGTGTAGCAGTGGATCAGTCGCCTGCTACGGACGAATACCGTTCCGCTAGGGCGCCAGATGGAGACAGATACTGGTTTACTTTAGGTGGAACTTACATCTATTCAGGAGATACCACCTTGAACTTCTCTTATGCTTATGTAGAAGTTGAAGATGTTTCTATAGCTAGAGGTGACGCAGACGAAGATAGCTCTCGTGGTAACCTCTCTGCGGACTATGAATCATCAGTTCATATTATTTCACTTGCATTAAACACAAGTTTCTAAAAACTAGTAAAAAATAAAAAGTCAGACTTGGAATACTGAAGTCTGCCTTTTTTGTTCTTGATAATACTAATAAACCATTCTTAGTTCTTTTGCTTTCTCATTTCCTTTTGCG
The DNA here is from genome assembly GCF_025716875.1 of Marinomonas sargassi. GTDB lineage: Bacteria > Pseudomonadota > Gammaproteobacteria > Pseudomonadales > Marinomonadaceae > Marinomonas > Marinomonas sargassi. Next base: position 14,591 of record NZ_JAOVZB010000003.1, read on the forward strand.
GTCCAATCACTCATAGGGGAAGGTTTTCCGAAATAGTAGCCTTGTAGTGTATGGCAACCTAGTGCAATAAGTAGGTTTGCTTGTTCTTTTGTCTCAATCCCTTCTGCTACCACTTTCATATTAAGCGATTCAGCCAGTTGTATGGTGGATTTGACAATATCTATATGTCGTTGATCGTTAGGTAGGGGGCTAATAAAGCGCCTATCAATTTTTAATATGTTCGCCGGAATATCGATTAATTGACCTAAGGAAGCTTGCCCCGTTCCAAAGTCATCAATTGCGATTGAAAAACCATACTGAGATAAGCTTCTTAATCGTTTGTGTATCAGAGGGTTTGTCATCACAGCACTTGTTTCTGTTATTTCTAATTCTAGGAGGTCGCTTAACCAAGGCTTTTCATTGATGAGCGTCATCAAAAGGGCAAAGAAGGAGTCGTTCATTAACTCTTGGCCTGCTAGATTGAATGCAATAGGGATATGTATGCTTTCCTTATGCCATTCAGAGAGGGTTTTAACAATAGATATGACAAAGTTTTCAGAAAGCACTGGAAGTAAGCCAAGGTCTTCAGCAATTTTTATGAAGCTAAGAGGAGAGACGAACTTACCGTCTAGTTTCCAACGGGCTAAGGCTTCGAAAGAGCAAATTTCACCTCTTGAATTGACTTGAGGTTGAAGCCACATATCAAGCTCTTTGTTTTTTATAGCTTCGCTTAGTCTTAGTCCTAATTTGTGTTCTTCGATGAGCTTGTTTTCTAGATCATTATTATAGTAGGAGAAGCGCTCAGAGCTACTGGAGTTCTCTAAAGCCATTTCACAATGGTCGAGTAATACCTCTGCTTCACTTCCATCCGTGTGGAAGTAGGCGATACCTATTTGATAGTCCATATTGAGTATGTTTCTATCTAATTTTATTTGGCTAGGCAAAATCGATTGGATAAAAGTGGTTAAGTTTTTCTTGATCAGGTGGGTTTGGTTTAATTGCACAAAGCAAGCGAACTTAACACCATGTAAGCGACCTATTATGGCTTGTTCAGAAAGTGTGTCCTGAAGGGTATTGCTAAACTCCAGAATAACCTTGTTAGCAGCTTTTTTACCATATTGCTTGTTTAGGAGCTTGAACTGGCACAAATGCACAATGAACATAGCGCCCGTTAAATGGTGATTGTTTTTTTCAATTCTTTGATTAACTTGTCGGCAAAAATTTTGAAGATTGGGTAACTTAGTCAAAGAGTCGAAATGCGTTAAGCGGCTATTCGTTTGCTGTGAATTGTGTAATTTCTCCTGAATCGCCTTAAGTTGGGTAGTGTTTTCTAAATGTAAGGCATGATGGTTGTGTTTTGCTAGGTAAGCTCTATGGGAAGATATGTGAATATTAGGGTTACTTTTTAATGTGCATTCAGTGGTACCAGACTCCCATAATGTCTGATTGTTTTGATTGATAGGCACTATCCAGTCAGTAATAGAAGAGTGAGCAAATTGCTTTTTGTTTTTAATGGAAAGTAGTTTTCGAGCGAGTTTATTTACTTTCAATAAACGCCCACTTTTATCACATAAGATAGTGGGGGTTCCGGTATTTTCGAAAAATTCCTCATGAAGAGCGTAGTTAGTATTGAGCCTAGTGTTTAAAGACCGCATGATGGAAATGTTATTTTCTAAAATGTATAAAATTCTAGATACAGCGAATGAAAGGCTAACATTTAAGGTAATAAAAACGAGCAGCTGGTAATAAAAAGAAGACATAGCTTCGATATTAGATAGCAAAGGTTGTCCGTTGGTTACTAAATAAAATGGATAAATATTCAGTAACATTACAGCAATTGAAGCTTTAAGGTTAAATAGTAACCTAGTGATGATGGGTAACGAGTAAAGGGAAACTAAAGCATAATTTTGTGCGTAAAAATCATTACTAATAATCAAATGTAAAAAACTAACTATTAGAGTTAAGGTGAATATTATAGCGCTGGCTTTTGGTGATTTTTTGCTAAGGAAAAGTAATGCAGAAAATATAGCTAAATAGGCGGTATTAGAACTGAAGAAATGAAGTCCGTTGGAAATTACAAGACCATGAAGTTCTGATATGGCAAAAATGAATACTGTTAGGGAAAGTAGTATTCTCAAAGACCCTTCTTTAAAACTACTTTCGTTATCATTTAAAGCAAGCTTAGGATCAATTAAAAAAAATTCTTTTAGCGCATTTATCAACATTGTCTAACTTCTTAATTATAGAAAAGAATTGGGCGAATCACCTTGCTTATACTTACATTTACTTACATAGACACTACCTAAAAATAGATAGTTTGACTACGCTTTTGCAATGCATTAAGAGAGATTTTTACACTGAAAGGCATTTTAAGTGGTTGTCCCACAATATATTTGTATGTTTTTTGATCATGGTTGTGGAGCCGACTATTGGGTTATATCTCATTAATGTGCCTGTGCCACTGCTTAGCAAAAACTCATGTGAAGAGTCCGTTGGAGCTATACCACAAACGTCACGGCAATTTTTTAATCCTAGATATGTTTTTGAATTCACATCCCAAAACGCAACTAAACCGCCACGGGGCGTACTTATCGCTAGAATATTCCCCGACTTGTCAAAACAAACGCTGCCACAATACTGTTTAAACCGTATTCTTACATCTTCTGGCATCGATAAATATTTTATATCTGACCAACTAATATGAGATAAAGCTACTAAAGGTACTTGATCTCGAAGGTCTCCTTTATATTGAAAGCCTAATGCAGCTATACCGTCGCGATTAATATCTAGGTGCCTAATACTAAGCTGAGAATATTCCTTGGGGTGAGTTAATTTGTTAAGAGGTTGGCCGTTCTCTAAAGACAGATAAGTTAGGTTTGGCTCCATTGTTTCTCTGTTTAGAATTTCCCTATCGTTATTCGGGTGAGTTTTTAGCCCACCGTTAGCAATTGCCAAAGTATTCCCCTGCCACAAGATAGATTCGTGAGGGCCAATACCATTACTACTATATTCATGAATAATTTCTCCACTAGGCCATTGGCGAATAAATATTTTCCCCGCCCCAGATGGGTAGTGGTTTTCCTGAGTAATAAGGTTTTTGCCGTCATCTGAGAATGTTGCGTGTCCGTAGAAATGATGACCTTTCTGAGGTTCGATACGCTTTATAAGTTGAGCATCAGCTAGGTTATAAAAATGCATAAAATAACCTGGTCTTCGTGACACTATACCAATAATCGCTTTTTCAGGGTGAATGACGGGGGCATGTGCTCTAGCTGGAAGAGTATTTTTCCAAAGTATTGAGCCATTATCATCGATTACACCGAAATAATGCTTCTTTTCAGGAGTGGAAAAGGCGGAAGCGTACAGTTTTCTATTTGTCCCAGCACCTGATATCTCAGCCCATGTCGGTGTTAGGGTTAAAGCGGAACCCAGGGCGAGAAATGATCGCCTTGTTAACATGTTTAATCACCGTCTCTACTATTAAAGCCAATTTGAAAGCCAAGATTAGTCACTAAATTTGTTAGGTAAGACTGACTAAGAGAAATAGATTTTACCAGTGGGGTTGCCATGGTTACTTTTTCATTTTGCTCTTGGGTAGGTGCAAAAAAGTCACTTGGTAGCTGTAGGGCTAACCTTTGGTTTTCAATGAGTTGAGCCTCAAGCTTTTTGGCAAGTTCTGGTTGCGACTTTATTGCTATATCGAATAGAGAAGGGGACCCAGAATGATAAATTTTACGGTATGCTTTCAAGTTTTCATGGATGCTGTTTAGCGATAGGTCGCTCCGATAAAACTCAGCTAGCTTGAGGTTCTGGCGACCATGATAGCCAATTGGTGTTTCTAGTTTTGCATCTTTTACGGCGGACATATGTTCAATCCACTGTTGTAAAAATAATTCCATGGCTGCTTTTTCTTTATCAAATCCGCTGCCTTCTTCATCAAATACCCAGTCTTGAGCACTAGCGTTTTTCCATTGTAAGCTTACTTCGTTTGCACTTTCAGAATGGTGTTTAGTGACTCTCTTAAGTAAGTCACAGTGCTTCTGAGAGTTTATTGGGTCAAAGTCTGGGTGGTACAGTAAGCTTTCTATTGCTGTTAGACCTCTTACTGCAATACTGGCCGAGGTCCAAAATTTTGGTGCGTCCATTGCCTCAGTATCCGTTTGCGTTAGTGCTCTCAACTGCCTTTGAGTAATGCCTTTTTTATCAGGCCAGTATTCAAATGCGTAATATCGCATGAAATAGGTTACGGGGCCAAAATTTAACCATTGTATCTTCTGCCAATCCAGAGTGTTTTCTTTGAAGCTGTCCTTTGCTTGAGTAAGGGTTTGTGAGGATGGGGTGCTGCAAAAGGCATAGCTTGAATTCTGTAGTTTTTGAGCAGAGGCAGAGTAGTTGTTATACCCATTTTTAATGACGTGATTGACTATGCCATTAAGCGGCTCCTGCCATTCATTAGCGGAAGCTTGTATAGGGCTTGCAATGCTCATTGCTAGAAATATGTATTTAGAAAGCTGTTTCATTAAAGAGATTCCAGAAAATAGATAAGTTTGCTGCGTTGTGTTGATTCTAATTGTTTATAAAACTGTTGGCTTTGCTTCGCCTCGCCGCCATGCCATAAAATGGCTTCTTCAATTGTACGAGCTCTACCGTCGTGTAAAAAGCCTTTTCGTCCAGATACTTTCTCGGATAAGCCTATTCCCCATAAAGGTGCAGTGCGCCACTCATTAGGATGAGCAGAAAATATGGGAAAGCCACTTGCTAGGTCATCACCCATATCATGTAATAGCATATCTGTAAAAGGGTAAAAGATTCGGTTGTTTAATATTGGGTAAGTTGCATTACTGCCTGTTGTCATTTTCGGAATATGGCAAGCAGCACAGTTAGCTTGGTCGAAATACTTTTTACCTTCTAAAAAGTCTGTATCTCTTAAATTTCGCATCTTGGGAGGGGATGACAAAGATACGAAAAGATTAACCAGCTTAACTTGCTCTTTATCCGCTTCAACATTACCTAAGTGTGTGCTGTTTCCGTTTAAACTACTAATGCAGGCAACCTGATGTTCTGTACAATCTCCAGAAGGCGATCTTTCTAAAGGAGTAGATAAGCCTAAGTCGATATTAAATGCTTGTTGGTTTTGAACATTAACAGAAGTCGCTGTCGCTTTATAACCAAAACGACCAATCGATTTAGTGCCATGTTTGTTAGTTACGACCCAGTTTACTCGGCCGCTAATGCCGTCTTTATTGGAGTCTTCAGGGTCGGCATTTTTAAGAATGACATCATCTGGAATATTATCTAATAATCCCATGCCCACTAGAGGAGGTGACACGAGTAGTGCAATTTCTGTATTTTCTCCCAAGGGACCATAGTTAAGAGAGCTCCAAGATATTGACGGCTTGCGTAATTCGACAATAGTGCCATCCGCTAGCTTTTCTTTCTTTACAGTATAAGTTAGTTGGAAGTCGCCTTCAGAAGTAACTCCTTGAGAGTTGTGGCCTTGTAATTGTTTGCCATAAACTTCGTCACCCAAATTGGGGTATATGGTTTGAGGGTTTAACTCTTGATTCGGTACCTTTTGGCCAAATCGAACCAAAAATGAGGGGATACTAGAGCCATAAATATTTGGTTCAGGTGCATGGCCACGACCGTTTAGAATATGGCAGTTATTACACGAGCGAGTATTAAAAAGAGGCCCTAGTCCATCGCTTGCCGTTGTAGAGGAGGGAGATGGCACCCAAAATTTCTGAAAGACAGATTCGCCAATTTTAAAATTAAGTTTTTGTTCAACAGGAAGGCCACTGATTGGCTGGGAGTAATCGTTGGCAAATATAGGGGATTGTAAACAAATATAGCTGGCAAGGATGCCAGCTATATTGAGTACAGGGTGTTTAAAACTTAATCTCATAAATAGATAAATACCATTATTCGACTAAATATAACACCCTTATTGAGCTTGGTTAGCACTCTATTTTATTCAAATACGGCGCTTGGGTTGTCCAAACTATCAGAGCCTTCTAAAGCAATTCCTTGAAGATCTAATTCATGGATCACTTCTTCGATCACTCGAGTTTCGTTTACTAGTGAGTCAACGAAAGTTTGAACTAGTTGATTACCAACAGTGTTGTTAGTAGCAATAAGTACGTCAAAAGTTTGACCTTGTTCAGCAGCATCAACCATTGCTTGAGCAGCAGCTTCAGTTAGTTCAAGCTTAGCTTTCATTTCAACATCAAGTTTAGCATCTTGTTGAGATACTAGTTTAGATAGAGAAGGGCCTTTAACCCAGCTACCGTCAACGCGCTTATATTCACCTAGGTAAACATTTTTGATGCCTTGAGCGTCATGGTAGTGAGACCAATGAGTGTTATCTGAGAAACAGTCATGTTCTTCTTCTGGGTCATGTAGCATTAGACCAAGTTTTGTTCTTTCGCCGCCAAGCTCACCGTAAGCTAAGCTACCCATGCCTGTAAGCATAGTTGATAAGCCTTCTTCAGCAGACTGGTCAGTTAATGCGACGCGTGCTTCACCACCTTTTTTCCAGTTATTTGCCATTTCTTCAAGGTCTGAAATAAGAAGGTCAGTTGCTGCCACTAGATAGTCACGACGACGATCACAGTTTCCATTAGTACAGTTGCTTAGATCAAAATCTGTAGCTGGACGTTCGCCTGCACCAGGGTTTGTACCGTTTAGATCTTGTCCCCAAAGTAAAAACTCAATCGCGTGGTAACCACTTGCAACGTTTGCTTCTACACCGTCTGCTTCCTGTAAAGACTCTGCAATTAACTCTGGAGTTATATTTGTAGCGTCAACTTTTTCGCCGCCGATCATTAGAGTTTTAGAGGCGATAACATTGGCTGTGTAAAGAGGGTTAAGATCAGACTCAGTACCGTAGCTGTCTTTTGCTACGTAATCGATTAAACCTTCATCTAATGGCCAAGCATTTACTTTGCCTTCCCAGTCATCAACGATGGCATTACCAAAACGATATACTTCACTTTGTTGGTAAGGAGCGCGAGCAGCGACCCAAGAGGCACGGGCTGCTTCAAGATTGGCTTCTGTTGGTGCTGCTAAAAATGTATTGATAGTTGAGCGCAATTCTTTTGCTGTCACTAATGAGTCTGTGTAAACAGCTTCTGCGATATCTGCGTAGTGAGATACAACTGCATCAGCAGTCACTGTTGATTCACTTTTAACGCTAGCAGGACCACATGCAGTAAGTGCTGCACCTGCAACACAAATTGCAATAGGGGTTAACAATCGTTTCATTTTTTAGCTCCAAATATAAGTTTGCGCAAGCACGCGATATAGAGATTAATTTGTTTTTTCATAGTATTGGAAATAAAAACGATTATCAACAGCTCGATGGTCTGAATTACACTATCTTTGTTACTTTTTACACTGGTATTGGAATGTGTTGCCTGCGGTTGTTTCTAGGTCATATTCACAAGCTTTGCTTCTTAGTTGATCTTGCCCCTCCCAAGAGATGCTCATTGTTGTTGGTGACTTGTGCTTATAACTAGGGATAAAGCGATAGGCCGCGATTACATCAATGCTGCTGTTTGGCCCAAGCTCTACCGTTTGACCAATTAAGCGCTGGCGAGTTTCTTTGTTATAGAGAGTGTAATCTGTTGTGTATTCTTGGTCTCCATTTTCATGTGAGAAGTTTAACCAAATTTTTCTATAAGTCTGCGTTTCTGTTGTAGGGTTTTTAAAGCGCAGTTTAGTGTAAATAATTTGCGATCTAGATAAGCTTGACTGAGCGCTTTGTCCTACTTTGACATAATCTGACTTACTTTCTTGCCACGGCATCTTGGCGCCAAACGAAGCATCTACGATATCGATACTTTGTTTAGAAAAGTGAGTCTCGGCATAAGCAAGAAGGTCTTTGGCAGGTGCATATATGGTTAAAGGCAATATGCAGAGAATCATTATCTTGTGGAATTTACGTAATGGTGATTTTAGCTTAATCATTTGTATATCCTTTATAGATACTGTTTGTTTATACAGTACTGTATATAAAAACAGTATTTGTGTGTAGTCCTTTTTTAAAAAAAATATGATTTATTTTTCTTTAACTCTTGATTTTCACTTGATTTAAATTTTTTGATTAAAAAATTAAATAATGTTTGATTTTATTTATCGCATTGAAAAATATGGGGAAAATTGTGATTCCCACAGCCTTTTTCACGGAATGTGTGGACAAAGTTTAGAAACTTGTTTTTGTTAAGGTATTGCCTAATATGTATTCCTTTTGATGGATTTAATGTTCTGACGAACTATAATGCACCCTCAAAAATAGAGAGGTGTAGCTTGTGGATAAGGTAGATGTGGTAATTATTGGGGCTGGTGCATCGGGTCTAATGTGTGCAGCCACTTCTGCTTATCGTGGGAAAAAGGTTCTTGTAATAGATCATTCAAATAAAGCAGGAAAAAAAATATTAATGTCGGGCGGTGGGCGCTGTAATTTCACTAATATGGATGCTTCACCAAAGCATTTCTTATCCGATAACCCTCACTTTTGTATTTCTGCATTACGACGCTTCTCTTCTCAAGACTTTGTGGACTTAGTCGACCGACATGGTTTGGAGTATACCGAAAAAGCCCCCGGTCAATTATTTTGCCAACACACAGCAAAGGACCTCCTAAGTATTTTACTTACCGAAGTGGAGTGGTCTGGGGCGGAAATAAAGCTGAACACGCAAGTCAATTCCATTGAGTTTTTGAGTGAGGGCAAACTTTTAAAAACCAACCAAGGTGATTTATTGTGTGATTCCCTAGTGATTGCTACAGGTGGATTATCAATTCCAACTAAAGGAGCGACAGGGTTTGGCTATGAAGTGGCGAAGCAGATTGGGCATAGCTTATTGCCGACCAGAGCAAGTTTAGTACCTATTACTGTACAGCCAGACCGAAAAGAAACATTAAATGCTTTATCTGGAATTGCATGTGATGTGTCAGCGGCATCAAATGGCGTTAGCTTTAATGAGCCTATGTTGTTCACCCATCGTGGGGTTAGTGGACCTTCTATTTTGCAAATTACCAACTTTTGGCAGCCAGGTGAAGCATTACAAATTAATTTAATACCTGAGTTGTCGTTAGAAAGTTTGATGCGTGTTCGACAAGAATCCCCGAAAAAAAGCTACGAAGGAGTTTTGTCTACACTTTTAGCTAAACGCTTAATAGACATCATAAAGCTCGACTTTCCTTGGCTGACAGAGCGCTCGGCGCAAATATCTAATCAACAACTTGAAGCATTGTATTCCTCGCTTAGTGATTTTGATATTTCACCAAACGGTACAGAAGGATATCGTACTGCTGAAGTAACATTAGGGGGCATTAATACTAAAGAGGTGTCTTCTAAAACCTTTGAATCACAAAAACAAAAAGGGCTTTTCTTTATTGGTGAAGTGCTTGATGTGACCGGTTGGCTTGGGGGCTACAACTTCCAATGGGCATGGGCAAGCGGCTATTGTGCTGGTCAATATGTTTAACACCCTTAATCCTGCTTGTTAAAGCCTTTCGTAGCTTTGAGGAATACAAAGCTCAAGAGTAAAGTCTATAAGCAGCTTCTTTCCTTTCTTATTAACTTGTCCACTTCCTAATTGTTCTAGATATTCTATAAACCTTCCCTAGTGAGTTATGAATACTTTTTTGATCTTTTTTGCCACCAAGATTAACTCCTTTTGTCATTGAGACCGTTGCTATTTTGGAAGAGTCTTTATGGCATGGAGAGCTTTTGCATGAAGTATTAATAATAAGAATAGGGTGATGACTATGCCAAACTATAAAGCCCCGTTGAGAGATATTAGGTTTGTTACTGAGGAGTTACTTCAGTTCAATTTACATTACTCAAAACTATCGGGTTGCGAAGAAGCATCACCTGATATGGTATCTGCTATCGTAGAAGAAGGTGCTAAGTTTTCCGAGCGTGTACTAGCCCCCCTCAACCGGATTGGTGATATGCAAGGTTGCCAATATAAAGATTCAAACGTGATAACTCCCGATGGTTTTAAAGAAGCTTATCAACAATATGTAGATGGTGGCTGGCCTTCACTTTCTCACCCAGAAAATGTCGGGGGCCAAGGCTTACCTGACTCTCTAGGCATGATAGTTACCGAAATGATTGCTACCTCAAATTGGGCATGGAGTATGTATCCGGGTTTAAGTCATGGAGCAATGAAGACAATTGAGCTTCATGGTACGGAAGAGCAAAAGCAACTTTATTTAACCAAGCTAGTATCAGGAGTGTGGACAGGTACCATGTGTTTGACAGAGTCCCATTGTGGTACAGATCTAGGAATGCTGAAAACCAAAGCTGAGCCTCAAGATGATGGAAGCTTTAAGGTGTCAGGCACAAAAATATTTATTTCAGCAGGTGAGCACGATATGGCCGAAAATATTGTGCATATTGTATTGGCTAGACTGCCAAATGCCCCTGAAGGGACAAAAGGTATTTCCTTGTTTATTGTGCCGAAATTTAATCTTGGTGAGTCAGGAGATATAGGTAGTCGTAATGCCGTAACCTGTGGGTCTATTGAACATAAAATGGGCATTCATGGTAATGCAACCTGCGTAATGAATTTTGATGGTGCGACGGGTTTTTTAATAGGCCCTGCCAACAAAGGCCTTAATTGTATGTTTACTTTTATGAATACGGCGCGATTAGGTACGGCCTTGCAGGGTTTAGCTCACAGTGAGTGGGCGCTACAAAACTCTGTTTGTTATGCGAAAGATAGGTTGCAAATGCGCTCTTTATCTGGAATCAAAGAACCAGATAAAGCAGCAGATCCAATCATAGTTCATCCTGACGTCCGTCGGATGTTGCTTACTCAAAAGGCTTTTTCAGAAGGAGGTCGAGCTTTAATTCATTATTGTTCATTATTGGTGGATGTGAGTAAGCGAGGCTCAGAGGAAGAGAGAGTCGAAGCGGAAGAACTTATGTCCTTACTCACACCTATTGCGAAAGCTTTTTTAACAGAAACAGGTTTTGAATCTGCAAATTTAGGGCTGCAAGTGTTTGGTGGGCACGGATACATTTCTGAATGGGGTATGGAGCAAAACGTTAGGGATTGCCGAATTTCTATGCTGTATGAGGGAACCACGGGAATACAAGCATTAGACCTGTTGGGAAGAAAAGTGTTGATGTCACAGGGTGAAACACTTAAGCGATTCACGAAAATCGTTCATAAATTTTGTAAGGAAAATGAATCGCATCCAAGTTTGGGTGAGCTGATAAATCAACTAAATGCCTTAAATACCGAGTGGGGAGAGGTGACGATGACAGTTGCCATGAAGGCAATGAAAAACCGAGATGAAGTTGGTGCGGCTTCCGTAGACTATTTGATGTTTTCTGGTTATGTCACGCTCGCGTATTTTTGGGCGCGTATGGCTGTCTTAGCACAGCAAAAATTAGAGAAGGGGGCAGCAGAGGAAAATTTTTATACTGCTAAATTACAAACAGCGCACTTTTATTTTCAGCGAATACTGCCTCGTACTCGGGCGCATATAGCTGCAATGCTCTCCGGAGCTGATAATTTATTAGCTATGGACGCTAATGATTTTATATTTTTAGATGACTAAAAGGCTTATTAGATTTTGAACCAAGAAACACTATCAAAGAGCAGGAGATTAATTATGAGTGATGCAAAAGCGTTATTTAAAGCTATGGTTAATCGTTTTGACTCAAATGAAGCGAAAAGTATGGACGCTGTGTTTCAATTTGAATTAGATGACTCCAATAACTATTTTTTATTAGTACAAAATTCAACTTGTGAAATTGGCTATGGTGAGCATGATGACCCAACGGTAACCTTGAATATGGATTTTAATACCTTAAAGCGGATTGTAGAGGGGGATTTAGATGGTATGTTTGCCTTTATGCAAGGTAAAATAAGGGCAGACGGAGATATAATGCTAGCAACAAAATTAACCCAGATTTTCCCCGTATGAAATATGGAACTTGCTCTTAGATAGTTCCATTGAAATAGTTTATACAGATTTATACGTGGTTAGGTTGCGAATGATAGATTTCTCCTTAAAAACAAAAATAAGCGGAGTCTAATATGACAGTAGATGCCTCACCTCAAGCAGACCCTTGTAACTGGAAGAACCCCGGTAGTTATTTGCCGGACTCTTTTAACCCAAATAATTATCAGTGTTTGACGGATATATTGTCTCTGGCTGTTAGTAAATATGCTAATTTACCCGCTTTTACTAGCCTTGGTCGCACTCTTACTTATCAGGAGTTGGACCAAAAATCAGACTTGTTTGCCGCATACTTGCAAAATGAAACGAATTTACAAGTTGGCGATCGGATTGCTATTCAACTTCCTAATGTAATTCAGTTTCCAGTTGTTATGTATGGCGCTATGAAGGCTGGTCTTGTAGTCGTTAATACCAACCCTTTATACACACCTAGAGAACTGGAATATCAGTTTAATGATGCCAATGTTAAAGCGGTCGTAGTGTTCGCAAACATGGCTCATAATGTTGAGAAAATTATAAAAAACACCTCTGTAGAGAAAGTGATAGTGACAGAAATCGCTGATTTTCACTCTCCTGTAAAACGTGTATTGATTAACTCTGTCGTTAAATACTTGAAGAAAATGGTTCCTGCCTATTCCTTGCCTGAAGCGATAACACTTAATCAGGCTTTATCTATAGGAATAGGGAAGCCTCTTGTTAAGCATGTTGCCAAACCTGAAGATATCGCTGTTCTTCAGTATACAGGGGGAACAACTGGCGTTGCCAAGGGGGCCATGTTGACTCATGCTAACCTCATAGCAAATATGTACCAGTTACGCTCCCGTCTAACTTCCACTTTAGTGGAAAGAACAGAAATCTATATCGCGCCTTTACCTCTATACCATATTTACGCCTTTTTGATTCATGGTTTAACGCTGGTGGAATATGGTGCACACAGTATTTTGATTCCAAACCCTAGAGACTTACCTGCTTTTATTAAAGAGCTTAAAAACTGGAAATTTACAGGAATGGTAGGCCTTAATACTTTGTTCATGGGGCTATGTAATAAACCAGAGTTTAAAAATGTTGATTTCTCTGCGTTAAAACTTACCTGTTCAGGCGGTATGCCTCTTACACACGCAGCGGCTGAAACATGGGAAGAAGTGACTGGATGCAACATAGTAGAAGGTTATGGTTTAACAGAAACCTCTCCTCTTGTAGCCTTCAATCCATTGGGACAGGAACGTATTGGTACTATCGGTATACCAGTCGAAATGACCGATGTAAAAATCATCAACGACGATGGAGCCGAAGTGGCACAAGGTGAGTCGGGCATGTTGTGTGTTCGAGGTCCACAAGTCATGAAAGGGTATTGGAATCGTGAGAAAGATACTCAAGAGGTTATGACAGAAGATGGCTATCTGATTACCGGAGATATTGCTTTGCAACATGCTGATGGTTATCTGCAAATTGTTGACCGAGCTAAAGATATGATCATTGTCTCTGGTTTTAATGTCTATCCAACAGAAGTAGAAGAATGCTTGTCATCACACCCAAGTATTTTAGAGTCTGCAGCAATAGGCATCCCAGATGACTATACTGGAGAAGCGGTGAAGGCTTTCGTTACTTTAAAAGCGGATGTTGACAGTCTAGATTTAGAGGCCTTTCGCATTTTTTGTAAGAAACACATGGCTGCGTACAAGGTGCCTAAAATTGTTGAAGTTAGAGACGAACTTCCTAAAACGAATGTTGGTAAAGTGCTACGTAGAGCGTTGAGAGACGAAGAGTAAGCTTAGTCCTGTAGAAAGGCGAACAGGCTTTCTAATAATGGGTAGAGACAGCTCTTCTTTGTGAGGAGAGCTGTTGTGAGCTTATTAGTAACAGAAAAAATTGAATCTGGCCTGCAAATACTGTGTTTGAACCGAGTAGATAAAAAGAATGCGCTTAATTTAGAAATGTATTCTCTGCTTTCTCAGGCATTGGCAAGAGCGCAGGAAAATGAATCCATTAAAGCCACGTTATTACATGGCGCGGGTGGTAATTTTTCCTCGGGAAATGATATTGATGAGCTCGCTCAACCGTCTGAGGGTATGCAAGCTGCACTTACCTTTCTTAATGCACTGACACACTATAAAAAGCCAATAATAGCCGCAGTGGAGGGTGCATCCATTGGCATAGGGGCAACGTTACTTTTGCATTGTGATATGGTTATCTCGTCTCGTGAGGCAAGGTTTCAATTCCCTTTTGTAAAATTAGGTTTGGTTCCAGAAGCTGCGTCGACCTACATATTGCCTCGTTTACTTGGTCACCTAAAAGCTTTTGAGATTTTGGTGTTAGGGGAGACTTTTCACGCCAATGTCGCTTATGACATGTCTATGGTGAACCATTTATGTGAAGAGGGTGAGGCTTATGATTTAGCCTTACTATATGCTGTTAGGATTGCTTCACTCCCAAGCTTTTCCGTACAAACAACCAAGCGTTTATTAAAGAGAGAAGTTCAACCTAGTTTACAAACGTCTTTACAGCAGGAAAGTATTCTCTTTAAAGAAAGCTTAGCTTCCAATGAAACTCAAAATACGCTGAAAAGTTTCTTTTTGCGCCCCAAATAACTCCCACAACAGACTTCTCTTTAGTATTAATTTTTGTGACCTTTTTTGTTAGCTAATGGGCGCTTTTTTGTTATTGCTGAAAAATGCTTCAGAACTAGTATTGAGTATACAAAAACAATAAAAAGGGGGGATGTATGAAAATCCTAGTATCCGTAAAACGTGTGATTGATTACAACGTTAAGGTGCGTGTCAACGCTGATAATACTGCGGTTGACTTATCCAACGTCAAGATGTCGATGAACCCTTTTTGTGAAATCGCAGTAGAAGAAGCTGTTCGTTTAAAAGAAAAGGGAGTCGCAAGTGATATTTTGGTTGTTTCAATAGGTTCCCAAAAATGCCATGAAACCTTGCGTACCGCGCTGGCATTAGGTGCGGATCGAGCCCTCCATATTGATGCAGAAGACGGTTTAGACTCACTTGTAGTAGCAAAACTGTTAGCGAAAGTAGCAGAAGAAGAATCACCTGATTTGATGATTTTGGGTAAGCAATCTATTGACTCAGATAATAACCAAACAGGCCAAATGCTAGCGGCCTTGTTAGACCTTCCTCAAGCTACCTTTGCCTCAAATCTAGATATTGCAAATAACGAAGCTATTGTAACTCGGGAAATTGATGGTGGCTTACAAACTTTATCTCTTCAGCTTCCCGCTATTGTTACAACGGATTTACGCCTCAATGAACCGCGATTTGCCTCTCTGCCAAATATTATGAAGGCCAAGAAAAAGCCGCTTGAGACTAAAACACCTATGGAATTAGGGGTTAGTACCACTTCTAATCTCAAAATCGTCTCAGTGACTCCTCCACCAGAGAGAAGTGCCGGTGTTAAGGTGGATTCTATAGAAGAGCTTGTAGAAAAATTAAAAAGCGAAGCGGGGGTAATCTCATGAGTATTTTAATTATTGCTGATCATGATAATAGAGAGCTTATGCCTGCAACTCTTAAAGCGATAACCGCAGGGGCACAGTTAAGTGGCGATATTCATATCTTAGTAGCTGGCTCTGATTGCTACAATGTGGCTCAACAGGCGGCTTGCGTAAAAGGGGTGGACAAAGTTTTATCTGCTGAGAACGCTGTATATGAACATCACCTTGCAGAAAATCTGGCTAAGTTGGTGGTGTCTATATCCGATAATTATAGTCACATCTTAGCGTCATCAACTAGCATGGGTAAAAATGTTCTTCCTCGGGTGGCCGCTGTGCTGGATGTTGCCCAGTTATCAGATGTTACCGAGATTAAGTCTGAAGATACGTTTGTGCGTCCTATCTATGCTGGTAATGCCATCGCGACCGTGCAGTCTTCTGATCCAATTAAAGTGCTGACCATTCGTATTACTTCATTTCCTGAAGCCTCAATAAACGCAGATGCTGTGCAAATCGAGGTATTGTCTGAAACTATTGAGAGCCACGTATCACGTTTTCTTAATGAAGAATTGACCAAATCAGACCGACCAGAACTTACCTCAGCTAAAGTTGTTATTTCAGGGGGGCGAGGTATGGGAAGTGGTGAAAACTTTCAGCTTCTCCAAGGTATAGCAGATAAATTAGGTGCCGCGGTTGGTGCTTCAAGGGCTGCTGTGGATGCTGGCTTTGCGCTAAATGATTTACAAGTAGGGCAAACAGGTAAGACAGTAGCGCCTGACTTGTATATTGCAGTTGGCATCTCTGGAGCCATTCAGCATCTAGCAGGCATGAAAGACTCAAAGGTCATTGTTGCTATTAATAAGGATGAAGATGCCCCTATTTTTCAGGTAGCAGACTACGGATTGGTTGAAGATCTATTCGTAGCTCTCCCCAATTTAGAGAAGGCACTTGAGTGAGGTTGGTAATGTCCATTTTACTTTATATCCGCTAACACAAGCTCGTTTGCATAGGCTAAAAATCAATTATAAATGGAGGTCAGCATGCTGTATCAAGGTCAATCAATGACAGTTGTTTTAGATGAGTGTGATGTAGCCACTGTGACATTGGACTTAGCTGGAGAGTCTGTTAACAAATTTAATCAGGCCACCCTATGTGAGTTGGCTGATGTCGTTGATTTATTAAAGCATACCGATGATTTACAAGGAGTAATATTTGCCAGTGCGAAAGAGGCTTTTGTTGTAGGTGCGGATATTACTGAATTTACAACTTGGTTTAGGTTGACTGACGAAGACCTAATGGATCAGTTGCTCAATGTGCATAATCTCTTTAACGACATATCCAATTTACCCTGTCCAACGGTTGCAGCAATAAATGGCCTCGCATTGGGAGGTGGTTTAGAACTATGCCTCGCCTGTGACTATCGAGTCATGGCGGACACAGCAAAAATTGGCTTACCGGAAACGAAGTTGGGTATATATCCTGGCTGGGGTGGTTGTGTACGTTTACCAAGGCTTATCGGTGCAGATAATGCCTGTGAATGGATTGCCAGTGGCGCACAAAAGCGAAGTGCCGACGCCTTTAAAGATGGTGCTGTGGATGCTGTGGTATCAGCGAATAAGGTGAACGAATCCGCTCGCCATTTAATTCAGCAGATAATGGATGGGAAGTTTGATTACCGTCGACGTAGAGATGAGTTACGAGCGCCAATGGCTTTTTCACCGATTGAGAAACTCATGGTATTTGAGTCGGTACGAGGCGTTGTTGGCGCTAAGGCAGGTCGACATTACCCAGCGCCAATGGCCGCGGTTAAAACAATAGAAAAGTGCATTAGCCAAGATTTAGACAAAGCATTAGAAACAGAAAGAAAAGGTTTTCTTAAACTAGCGAAGGGCGATGTAGCGCACTCCCTAGTGAAACTTTTTCTCAGTGATCAATGTGTGAAGAAAAAAGCGGGAATGCTTGCTAAAGATTCTGAGCCAGTAGTCAAATCTGCTGTTTTGGGTGCTGGTATTATGGGTGGAGGAATTGCCTATCAGTCTGCTTCAAAAGGCACGCCTATTTTGATGAAAGATATTCACGCTGAAGCCTTGCAGCTTGGATTAGAAGAGGCGAATAAGCTGTTTACTGGTCAGGTTGAGCGAGGCCGTTTAAGTGCTGATAGGGCGCTTAAAAAAATCAGCGCCATCTCCACTTCTTTACACTACGACGGATTCGAGAGCGTTGATTTTGTGATCGAGGCCGTGGTTGAAAACAAAGTTATTAAACAACAAGTACTAGCAGAAGCTGAAGATCATATTTCAGATCACACCGTGTTGGCCTCAAATACATCGACAATATATATTAGTGAGTTAGCAAGCAATTTAGCTCGGCCTGAAAATTTTTGTGGCATGCATTTTTTTAATCCTGTCCATCGAATGCCCTTGGTGGAAGTCATTCGCGGCGAGAAAACCAGTGAGGCGACTATATCTAAAACGGTTACATACGCCTTAGCAATGGGCAAAACCCCGATTGTTGTAAACGATTGCCCGGGATTTTTTGTGAATAGAGTTTTGTTTCCTTACTTTTCTGGCTTTTCTCTGATGCTACAAGAAGGGGGTGATTTCCAAAAAATTGACCGTGTTATGGAAGAGTTTGGCTGGCCAATGGGGCCAGCGTATTTAATGGATGTTGTAGGTATTGATACGGCTTTCCATGCGGATCAAGTGATGGCGCAAGGTTTTCCAGATCGGATGCAGCATGAAGGTAAAAATGCTGTGGATCGTCTATTCGAACTAAAGCGCTTTGGTCAGAAAAGCAGAGAAGGCTTCTACACTTATGAGCCAGATAATAAAGGTAAACCGAAGAAGGTTTTTAATCAGGAAATCTATGAAATTCTTGATGAAATAGCACCCTCTAAAAAAGAGCTAGCAGATGATGAAATTATTGCTCGTATGATGGTTCCCCTTTGTATAGAGACAGTACGCTGTCTCGAAGAAAGTATTATTGCTTCTCCTGAGGAGGCAGATACCGGCCTGATTTATGGTATTGGCTTTCCTCCATATTTGGGAGGTGTTTTGCATTATCTAGACCAATTTGGCTTGCAGGAGTTTTGTTTTCTTGCTGACCAATATAGCCATCTGGGTAAGCTGTATGAGCCTACGGAAAATATGCGACTCATGGCCAGTAAACAGCAAAAATATTATAGCGTGTAACGCTGCATCACTAAGAGAGGAATCCGTATGAAACTGAATCTAAATGATGTTGTGATTGTTGATGCTGTTCGTTCGCCAATGGGAAAAAGCAATAATGGTGTTTTTCGGCATATTAGGGCTGAGAATTT
This sequence comes from Marinomonas sargassi, assembly GCF_025716875.1. GTDB lineage: Bacteria > Pseudomonadota > Gammaproteobacteria > Pseudomonadales > Marinomonadaceae > Marinomonas > Marinomonas sargassi. The sequence goes on from NZ_JAOVZB010000003.1 coordinate 33,319, forward strand.
ATCAGCGGAGCTGGTTAAAGCGCTATTTAAACGTAACCCTGAAGTGGATGTTAATGACGTTGAGGATTTAATATGGGGGTGTGTTAACCAAACCTTAGAACAAGGCTTTAACATGGCAAGAGCCGTTGCTTTATTAGGCGGCCTACCTGTTACATGTGCTGCGCAGACAGTAAATCGCTTATGTGGCTCTTCGATGTCTGCTATTCATAGCGCTACTCAGGCTATTGTGTCAGGTCAGGGTGATGTGTTTGTTGTCGGTGGAGTCGAGCATATGGGGCATGTGAGTATGATGCATGGGGTCGATATGAATCCTGCTTTATCAAAGCATATGGCAAAAGCCTCGATGATGATGGGGGTTACTGCCGAAATGTTAGGGAAAATGCATGGCGTCAGCCGTGAAGCGCAAGATGAGTTTGCTGCACTATCCCACAAACGTGCCCATGAGGCGACGCTGCAAGGCTACTTTAATAATGAAATTGTCACCCTTGAAGGGCACGATACAGAAGGAAATAAAATATTGGTGGAGGCGGATGAGGTGATTCGTCCGGATACCTCAATAGAGTCTTTAGCTCAACTTAGTCCTGTTTTTATGCCTAAAGGAGGTAGTGTAACAGCTGGTAATTCGTCTGCTCTTGCTGATGGTGCTTCGGCGATGTTAATCATGTCGGCAAAAAAAGCGCAGGAGCTTGGCATAGCCCCTATTGCTAAAGTGCATAGTATGGGCGTTTCTGGCTGTGACCCGGCTATTATGGGGTACGGCCCTGTTCCGGCTACAAATAAAGCTTTAAATAGAGCTGGCCTAACAATTAAAGATATAGACATAGTTGAGCTCAACGAGGCCTTTGCAGCGCAATCCATACCTGTGTTAAAAGACCTTAAATTACTCGATAAAGTAGAAGATAGAGTCAACTTACATGGGGGAGCGATTTCCTTAGGCCACCCTTTAGGGTGCTCAGGTACTCGAATTTCAGCAACCTTGCTTAATGTTATGGCTAATAAAGACGCAACACTGGGTCTCGCTACCATGTGTATTGGTATGGGGCAGGGTATTGCGACAGTGTTCGAGAGGGTAAATTGACAGAATTCTTTTATTAATGAGTTAAGCATGGTTACCATGATGTTAGTGGTAACCATGCTCTATATTTAGTAAAAAATTTCATTCTAATGATTGTTAGAGCGTGCTGATCCAAGGCTTGCTGATTACCTGAGCCGGTTTCCGTTCCACAATGATTTCACCGCGACGAACGGATAAAAGCACTTCACCTTGTTTGCGCAATACACTGTAATCATCAAAGCCTTCTAATAGTATAAAGTTGGCTGGGTGGCCGACTTTAATACCATAGTTGTTTAAACATAGAGCTTTTGCACTGTTGTCTGTGATCATATCAAGGGCACTGGCGTAATCTTTGTAGCCCATCATTTGGCAGATATGCATAGCGAAATCTAATGTGCGTAATAGCTTTCCATTGCCTAATGAATACCAAGGATCAAAAATCGAGTCTTGTCCTAGACATACATTAATATCTGCTTCACGAAGCTCCTTTACACGCGTCACCCCACGTCGTTTTGGATAGCTATCAAATCGTCCTTGAAGGTGAATGCTTTCTGTTGGGCAGGAAATGAAATTAATCCCAGAATTCTTTAGTAAACGAAAAAGCTTCGAACAGTACGCGTTATCGTAGGAATGCATGGCAGTGGTATGGCTGGCGGTAACTTTTTCGCCCATGTCGTGGAATAGTGCTTCACAGGCAAGAAACTCAAGGAAACGAGAGTTTGGGTCGTCAATCTCATCACAATGAACGTCAATTAAACGATCGTATTTTTTTGCCAGTTCTATTATTTTTTTAACGGATTGTTCGCCCAGCTCTCTAGTGTATTCAAAATGAGGAATGCCACCGACAACATCTGCACCTATTTCAAGAGCTTCCTCCATTAGTTTTAAGCCATTTGGGTAAGAGAGCATGCCGTCTTGAGGAAAAGCGACAACTTGTAAATCAATCTTATCCTTTAACTCATCTCTTAATGCACATAGGGTGCGAACACCGATTAAGGTGGGGTCTGTTGTATCTGTATGGGTACGAATTGCCTGTACACCGTTTTGAACCAATAGCTCGATTGTTGAGAGGGCCCGTTGTCGAATATCCGCCTCGTTAAGCATAGACTTCCTTTGGCTCCAGCGCTCAATTCCCTCAAAAAGTGTACCGCTGTTATTCCATTCTGGTTCACCAGCGGTTAATGCCGCATCAAGATGAATGTGTGGCTCAACAAATGGGGCGCATAGAAGGTTTTCATTGGCATCGAATTCCGAAGAGTGAGCAGACAGGCGTTCCGTTTGTTCTTCAATACTAACAAAGCTGCCATTTTCGATATGTACTGTAAAAAGTTCTGCTTGATGACGTAAACGAGCATTAATAACTTTCATAAGAAACCTCAAATTTTTTGGTGGTCCAACCTAATGGCTAGCTCTTTAGTCTTGTGATAACGGAATACTACTCACTAGATTAATGTACTGTTTTGTCATTTATTAGTTGAAAGGGCTTAGGTGTTAAGAGTGCTTCAATTGCACCAATCAATAAATTGCAGTTATTAATAAGAGAGAGTTTAAGCTATCACAATGTTAGTTTTTATTTATTAGAAAAAAACTTTTCTAAAGGCTATAACTATCTATGTCAGTAACACAACAATAAAGCTACTAGGAGAGTATCTTATGTCAAGTGAAAGCAAGTGTCCTTTTAATCACGGTGCTTCGGGCGGCGCACAATCATCGAGCCGTGGTACTTCTAACAAAGATTGGTGGCCAAACCAATTAAACCTAAAAATTCTTCACCAGCACTCCTCAAAATCTAATCCAATGGGAGACGATTTCAACTACGTAGAAGAATTTAAAACTCTCAATTTAAAAGCACTACAAGATGATTTATACGCTTTGATGACAGATTCACAGGACTGGTGGCCAGCAGATTTCGGTCATTATGGCCCTTTTATGATTCGTATGGCTTGGCATAGTGCCGGTACATATAGAACAGCGGATGGGCGTGGTGGCGCAACATCTGGTTCACAGCGTTTTGCCCCGTTAAATAGTTGGCCTGATAATGTCAACTTAGACAAAGCTCGTCGTTTATTGTGGCCGATCAAACAAAAATATGGACGTAAAATATCCTGGGCAGACTTAATGATTCTAGCAGGTAACTGTGCATTGGAATCTATGGGCTTTAAAACCTTTGGCTTTGCAGGTGGACGAGTAGATGTTTGGGAACCAGAAGAAGACATCTACTGGGGAACAGAGAAGACATGGTTAGATGATAACCGTTACACGGGAGAACGAGATCTAGAAAGCCCTCTAGCCGCTGTTCAGATGGGGTTGATTTATGTTAACCCTGAAGGTCCAGATGGTAAGCCTGATCCATTAGCTTCGGCACTTGATATTCGCGACACTTTTGGTCGAATGGGTATGAATGATGAAGAAACTGTAGCTCTAATTGCTGGTGGTCATACTTTTGGTAAAACCCATGGCGCTGGAGATGTGGAGCAAGTTGGTGTTGACCCTGAAGCGGCTGGTTTAGCTGAGCAAGGTTTTGGGTGGAGCAACTCACAAGGTACGGGTCATGGTGTTGATACCATCAGTAGTGGTTTAGAAGTGACATGGACAACGACACCAACTAAATGGAGTAATAATTTCTTTTGGAACTTGTTTGGTTATGATTGGGAGCTGACTAAAAGCCCAGCAGGCGCCCACCAATGGATACCTAAACATGGAGCGGGTGCAAATACGGTTCCTGATTCTCATATCGCAGACAAACGTCATACGCCGAGTATGTTAACGAGTGATTTAGCATTACGTTTTGATCCAATATACGAAAAAATTTCAAGACGCTTCTTAGAGAATCCTGAGGAATTTGCAGATGCATTTGCGCGTGCTTGGTTTAAATTAACGCACCGTGATATGGGGCCAACGGCTCGTTATTTAGGTGAATTAGCTCCTAAAGAAGAGTTAATCTGGCAAGATCCAATTCCAGCGACTTCAACATCACCAATTGATGATCAGGCCATTGCTGAGCTTAAGGAAAAAATTGCCGTATCTGGGTTATCTGTATCTCAGTTAGTTAGCACTGCGTGGGCATCGGCTTCAACTTATCGTGGCTCAGATATGCGTGGCGGTGCAAACGGTGCTCGAATCCGTCTTGCGCCTCAAAAAGATTGGGAAGTGAATCAGCCTGAAGAGTTAGCTAACGTCTTAAGTTCATTGGAAGCTATACAATCTGAGTTTAATAAAGAGTCGGATACTTCTGTTTCATTAGCAGACTTAATTGTTCTAGCTGGTTCTGTAGGCGTCGAGAAAGCAGCTAAAGCGGCAGGGAAAGATATTACTGTACCATTTACTCCAGGTCGAACAGATGCATCTCAAGAGCAAACAGATGTAGAGTCTTTTGCTTTACTTGAGCCTGTAGCTGATGGCTTCCGTAATTATAAGAAAGGCAAGTTCACTGTTACCACGGAGGAAATGCTGCTAGACAAGGCTCAGTTATTGACACTGAGTGCTCCTGAGCTAACGGTATTGGTAGGTGGCCTTCGAGTACTCGGCGCTAACGTTAATCAAAGTGAGTTTGGTGTTTTGACTAGCCAGCCAGAAACCTTAACTAATGACTTCTTTGTTAACTTATTAGATATGGCAACTAAATGGAGTGCTGTTTCTGATGAAGAGGAAGAGTTTGAAGGTCGAGACCGTCAAACCGGTGAGGTTAAATGGACTGCGACACGCGCTGATTTGGTTTTCGGTTCTAACTCTCAACTCCGAGCAATCGCTGAAGTCTATGCGTGTTCTGATTCAGAAGATCGCTTTTTGAAAGACTTCGTTAGTGCGTGGACAAAAGTGATGGAATTAGATCGTTTCGATCTGATTTAATATCTAAATTAGAAGCTACTAAAAAAGCCCTAGTGTTTCCACTAGGGCTTTTTTAGTTTCTAACACGAGTCCTTAGGTTTTAAACTTATTTGTTACGTTTTGAATAAGCTGAGACTGTTCTTCAAGTCGCGTAAATTGCTCAGTCGCCTCTTCAGAGCCTTTACCGATAGATTCGGCAATATCGGCAATATCACTGATATTCTTCGCCATGTCATTGACCACAATAGATTGCTGGTTTGCTGTATTAGAAACGTCCACATTCATAGCCGTAAGTTGCTTAATAGACTCTGAACTTGAATGGATAATAGTACTAATAGTATCCATGGATTCTATTACTGCGGTTCTTTTTTCTGCACTATTTAGCATATCTTGGATAGTCTTATCTGCACTTAATTGCAATTTCTCTAAGATGTTCTTAATTTCAACGGTACTTTGTTGGCTTCGTTGTGCCAAGTTACGCACTTCGTCAGCTACAACGGCAAACCCTCGACCTAATTCACCTGCGCGCGCAGCCTCTATCGCAGCATTCAGGGCGAGTAGGTTAGTCTGTTCAGAAATGCCTTGTATTACACTCAAGACAGAGTTGATCTCTTCAACATTGCTACCTAACTCTTGAATTGAGCCTTCAGCGTTATCAAGTACACGGTTTAGGTCATTTAGTACTTCACCAGACACCTCTACCTGTTTGAGTACATTTTGTACTTCAGAGTCTGTATTTTCTGCAGATGTACGAGTGTGTTCTGCGTTAGCTGCTATCTCACTTGCTGTGGTAGACATTTCTTCAATAGCTGCTGCTGTATTTGTTGTTTCCTGAACTTGTCTGGAAGCTGCATTCACTAATGTCTTATTCTGGTTACGAGAAACAGATGCGATTTCATTTAATTGGCCACAGGCAGTTTTTAAGGTTTCAACATCTGTACTCATGGAAGATAAGAATCTATTGAAGTTCTGCGATATGTCATCAAGAATATCTAGAGAGCTGTTAGGTAAAGACTTTGTTAAGTCACCTTCGCCATCAGCTAAGTCTTCTACGGCATCTCGTAATGAGTATAGTGCTGTTAACATTAGTTTAACGGAAGTGAAGATAGCAAAAGCAACGACTGCAGATATTCCTAATATTATTAAGAAGTTATGGATGAGGCTTTCACGCTCTGATTTTTCTAATGCAGTGTCTATTTCAGACAACATGCCTTCTACACCATCTATGAAGAAGCCTGTAGCAATAGCAACACCCCATTGCTCAATCCAAATAGCGTAGCTATATTTCGCGGAGGGTTCTGTTTCCCCTTTTTTAGGGAAATAATAAGTAGTAAAACCTTCACCTGATTTTGCCGCATTAATAATGTTCTGTACAATTAGGTTACCGTGTTTGTCTTTTGAGTTGATAAAGTTCTTTCCAACTCCCTTATCCGAACCGCTCATTAGACGATTTCCTTCACCATCGTACGCAAATAAGTAGCCAACACCTTTGTCAAAGCGATAGTTATATAAAAGAGCAAGAGCATCTTTCATGCCTTTTTTACCCGGCATGTCTAAGTAGGGCTTAATTAAACTAGCAGAGGAATCTAAAACAGTAACAAGTCGTCTTTTTTCAATTTCTATAATGGTGTTTTCCGAGAGTTGAGATACGTCTTTGTTGATTGTGTCTAGTGTTTTTATTTGCATAAAAATGCCTGCAATTGCAACCAAAATGAATGGCACAAAAGCAAACATATATATTTGTGTTTTTAGCGACCGAAACATACCCAATACTCCCACTACAATAATATTATTTTATCCCTCTATCATAGAAGCTTAATTCAAAATGTCTAGAAATTACACCTTAAGCTGGTCTCTAGTTTAGTGAGCCCCAATTTTAAGTCGCGTAAGGTTGAAACAGGAGGATATAAAGAGGAGAAGGGAATGTATATTCGAGGCGTTTTGAATATACAATCCTTTTTTGGGGTTCTATACTTAAGTATGTCTATTCTAGTATTAGGCTAAGGTTTGTAGCTGCTTTAATAAACTTTTCGGTATGTCTTTGAAGGTTAGTGCATTTGAGCTTGAATCATAAGTTATGGACTCGCCCAATAGGTCAGCATCAAAACTTAAGGTTAGAGATCTTGAGCTGCCAGACAGTCGAGTTAACTTTTTAAGAGCTGCTTTTTCAACAAAAAGCTCTTTTTCCATTTTAAAATCATCTGAATTCGCTATATCCAAAAACTTATTTGCTTGCTCAACTGAAAACTTGGCCTGTACTTCTGTTGCAAGCTCCTTCATTGTTAACGGCTCGTTGTCTTCAATTTTAGATTGGCAGTGCTCAGACACGACTTTCTTAAAAGTATTAGCCTGTTTGGGAGCAAACTCTTCTGTTTGACAAAATGCAGAGGTTAGATCAACAAGTTTTTTGGTCTCTTTTGAAGCTACTTTAGGTTCGTCGCAGCCAATAAATTGGGTGAAGTATTCCTTTTCGAACTTAGGAGCTCGGCCAAACCTGAATGCAATATAGCGCCCCTCATCGTTGGATTGCCACGCTGTTAGATTAATACGCAAAGCCATGTGAAGCTTTTCGGTTTCTATTTGATCCACTTGAGATAGGCTTAAATCTGCACTTAATACAATACCGCTTTTTCTTTTTAATAGAACAATATAGAGAAACTGAGTGTCATGTAGTTCAAAATGGTTAAACCATAGCAAGCCGCCTTCGGCTTCTTCGACCTGCTCTAAATATTTTAAATACTCTGCGGCACATTCTTTAGTAAAGAGAGAGAAGTCTGCGAAAATGTTATTAGTAAAATGCTTAGACAAGAGATTGGGTAATTGAGAACCCGTGTCGCTGCCACTAGGGTTTGAAAACCTTCCAGTATTCATACCCGATCGATTAAATAGATTGGTAACTTGAGCAGAAATGAGAGTGGCTTGGCCATCAACAGGGTTTTCGTTAGGGCGTGCTATTAATAGGGCTTTTTTTTCGCCCTCACATTTTTGTATCTCATGAACGATTAAGTTGTTAATAGACACTTACTACCTCATATGTTTACTATTAAGCTCTTTACTGTGGCATAAAGCTTTTTAATTAAAATTATTTATTTAATTCAGGTGTTATGATTAAACCTAAAACGACTAAGAAAGATACGCGTATAGAACTCGAATCATTAGTTGATGAGTTTCTCAAAGCGAAAGGTGAGATTCAGCATGTTGATATGGGAGAATCAGGCTTAGTCGATGGAAAGTATAACACGAGTCAAGTAGGTTTCAGTGAGCCTAAGAAAGATAGAACACCACTTAATCACGTTGTATCTGCTATCCAAAGTCGTAAATTAAATAAAGAGCCTACTAAGAAGGTAAAGGCTCAGGTAAAACCACGTAAAAAAATGATTTATGATGACTTTGGGAGCCCTATAAGGTGGGTGTGGGTTGATTAATGCTAGAGCTTATCTCATCACAGGCTCTTGTTTTCAGGTTAGAAGTTAGATTATTGGTCTTTTTGATGTTTCTATCTTGATTATTTTTTAGTAATGTAAATTTAGTGTTATGATGTTGGTGTATAAAGATATTATCCTATTTGGGTATATTTTGAGGTTGAATTTATAGAAGGTAATCTTTGATTTACATAAAGTTACATTTATGTTCGATTTATGTGCCAAAGATACAAATCTTCGATAGATAAACTGTTGTTTTTTTCTTAATCTAGAATTATACAAATTTACGAACTCTTAAGTGGTAATAACATGAATGTATTATCTAAAACTATTTACATAGCAGGATTGATGCTAGCTTTTAGCCACATTGCGTCGGCAGAAAGTCTTTATGCGTCCAAAATTCAGCCGCGCTTTGTAGATAATGATAGAGATGGTGTTATCGCTGCTCGTGACCTTTGTCCTGGTACTCCAATTGGAGCAGCTGTAGATAACAATGGATGTGAAGCTCAAACTAAAAAGCTTTTATCTGTAGAATTGAATGTTTTATTTGATTCTGGGAAGTCCAATATTAGACCTAAGTTTTATTCTGAGTTGAGAGAGTTAGCTGTTTTTTTGAAAGCTAATCCAAATAGTACTGTTGTAATTGAAGGGCACACCGATGATGTCGGTGCCGAGTCATATAACAAAAATCTGTCTCAGGCTAGAGCTTCCTCAATCGCTGATGTCTTGGTAGATAGCTTTAGAATTAAACAAAGCCGTGTTAAAGCGGTTGGTCATGGTGAAAGTCGTCCAATCGCCACAAACGACACACCTCAAGGAAGAGAAAGAAATAGACGAGTTATCGCAGAGGTTATTTCTGAGCAGAGCATAGCTAATCAGCGCTGGACTATTTATAGCGTAGATAAAAATACAAATACAGCTTTCAACTCAGCATACTAACTAGATTTTTCTTAAAAGAATTTCATGAAACCCCTAGGTATTTCTGCTTAGGGGTTTTTTATTGTCAGTCTTACGCCCAAAAAAGTGCTGCAAATATTATAAATATATGAGGCTAAAGTTTATACTTTTTTAATTTTCTTAGACTCGAGTGATGAAATGAAGTTTTAGTTGGCGGGGGGGGAGTAACCATACATATTATATGTATTCAGACATTAGTATTTGAGGAGTGTTAAGTAGAAGTGTTTACTGTATAAAAAGAAAGGAGGGGTGTTGTTATTTTTCTCCCCTTAGTAATGGAGTGTACCCTTTCGGGTTTGATTAACTTGCTTGTTCTAAGTGCTGTGGACGGACGCTTATTTTCTTTATAGAGGAAATCGAGCTTGCTACAAAGCCTTTAATAGAGTTTAGAAGGCGAATTCGATTTTGACGACGAGTGTAGTCTGCTGCAGTAGTGTCTTCAAAGCCCCATTTTGCTAATAATGCTTCATATTGCTGTTGAGAATCCATAATTTGTACCTCATTTAGTTGATTTGAGTGTTGCTTGGTAGCAACGCTGTTAATATTAGATTTCAGGTTTATTTTGAGCAAACGATCCTTTTTCACCTTTTAGTTTAGTTTTTTTCACCATATTCTACTGACCACTGGAGACTGCTTTGTACCAACCTTTAGAGACTTTCTCAAAGTTCTGGATTTTTAAGAGAGACGACCCAAAAATTGAGCCTAATGATTTAGACGGAATCCGTCTTCTAACAGAACAGAGGGCAAACGATATCTGGCGAGATTATATAAGTGATGAACAACTCCATCCTGATAAGCTTTCTGATGAAAGCTGGTTGAATAGTTCTAGTTTGATGTCGGATGAGGTGTCTAAAGTTCAATGGGAAAAAGTATGGGAAAGTGATCGTGAACAGCTCCCAGAAGATTTTCTTTCTCATTTTTCTGCATGGGGGGAGGACACGAAAATCTACTTTTGCTGTCATAACGAATTGATATTTGAAACAACATGGTCGATATTTCAGCGAACTTGGAAAGCATTTCTATTTCTTGATAATGGTCCAATCCTAATTGGTAAAAAGAAAAAGCAAGCTGCGCAGTTTTTCAGTAGTGGTTGGTGTAACTTACTTTTACGATAAGCTTAGATATAGATTATCAGGGTAGGCACAATTACCTTTTAAATATTAAGGTGACAAGTGCCTAACTATTGTTTTGTTATTAATTGGAAGGCTGATTTCCGCGCCTTCTGCTCGCTAAACACCTGAAGTTGAATTCCTTATAGTACTCCAATAAATACTCACTTGATTCCATATGCCCAAGAGCATTAAGTAACATAGAAGTAACCTCAGCTGTAGCAAATTGCATTTGATGTTCTGAGTGTCTCACTAGAAAAGAGCGTTGCGCTTTTTCATTTATTTCATAGTGAGGGATATGGCTTAGCCATTTGCTTTGATGAAACATTTTGCTGGCCTGTTTCCAAGTCCCATCCAATATGATAAATGTGTGCTTGGACTGCTCATTTCTTGTGTCTGGTGGTGTTTTTCGATTATTTCTGTTCTGTTGCTGAGCCGTTTCAGTATTGGGGAACAAGATCGTGCAGTTTCCTGCTTCTCTTTCTAAAAGCTCTAATAGATCAGTAGGTGGACCGGCTCTGTCCCAGAGAAAGGCTTGTGTGTTATCCGGAAATAAATCGGCGATGAGCCGACCGCTGTTAGTCGGTTTGTGTATCTCGTCCCTATGATAAATTAAGATGAAATTAATAGGGGAAATTTGTTGCTTTCGTAGATGGCAAAAGCACGAAAAATCGGCCATCAGGCATTGTCGGCAACGAGTGAGATTGGACCCCCTTGCATGGAAGGGTCTCATTGAGTTTAGTTTGCATTGTTCCCGTAATGTATCAACACAGTGTTGCTTGAATTTTGGCATTGTTCTCGTTATTTAATCATGGCGTTTTTAGTTCAATATTTCACTCGCGTACATAGGTCTTATGATTTACATGAAAAATATGCAAATACAGAGGAATGAAAGCTAATTGTCATTTTTCCTCTGTTTGTTCTGTTTCGCTCACGATATTGTATCAGGCATCATTAGTTACTGAGCTTAATATGAGTCGATATTTTTACTCGATAATTTATATATTACTTATTCTTGTTGCTTGCATGGCATTTTTGTCCATTGTGGGAGTAAGGGTTGGGATATTTGAGCCGATTACAGGTTTTTCGCTCTTGAGGAAAAGTGTTTTCTCATCACTTTTTTTATCCGTTCTCGCATTGTTTTCGTTGGGTATGTGTCGAAGGGAGAAAGACGCTTCGAGCAAACGATTCTTCATCTTAGTGCTGATTGTTTCTTTCGTTTATAGCTCTTTGTGGATCTCTTTCTACCTGCAAAAATCTAAAATGCCTAAAATAAATGACATCACAACAGACCTGACTGCACCGCCTTCTTATATGGGGGTGAATTTTATACGCAGTGCGAAGGAAAATAGTGTGATTTATAAAGATAGTTTCAAACCTATCCAGATGGATTTTTACCAAGAAGTTAAACCTGCCTTTTTTACTCGTACGAAATTGGAGGTTTATGACGCGGTCAGTCAATTGGTTGCCCAGAGAGGTTGGAGTGTAGTGGTGGCTCATGGACAAGTTGGCGTTCTTGAAGCTACAGCCAGAACGCCTATATTTGGTTTCCGTGATGACGTTATTATTCGTCTTACAGAAGAAGATGATGGCATAACTAGAGTAGATATGCGTTCTAGCTCGCGTATTGGTCGTGGTGATTTTGGTCTGAATGCTGAGCGAATAATCTCTTTTATGGATGACCTTGAGAATACTTTAGATGAGCCATTAGCTACAGAGTAGAGCTGACCAATAAGTTTTACTCGTCAATGAAAAGAAGACAAGCTAGACTCTGCTTGCATAACAGTGAAAAGGAATGTTAGGTGAGTCTTCGTAAAGAGCAAAAAGCAAACACAAGAGCGAAAATAAAATCGGTTGCCAAAGAAGCCTTTTTGACGAAAGGGATAGAAGCAACAAGCACCCGTTATTTGAGCCAGAAATCCGGTATTGCCGTTGGCACCTTGTTTGTTCATTTCCCAGATAAACTCTCTCTTGTTAAAGATATCTTCTTCGAAGAAATGGACAGTGCTTTGAGAGCTGGAGCCGTATCGCAAACTGTTTGTAGTTCACCGATTGATTATCTACTGCAGATGGCTCAGGTGTTATTCGACTTTTTTGATGATTACGCTGAGTTCACGCAGCAAATATTGTTAGACAGCATAGTGAAAGGTGGCTTCCATACCAATCAAATGGCTGTTATTTCTGATGGTATTATTAGCCGCTTTAAACAAGCAGGTGTCGATGAGAAGACGGCTGAAATCTTTTCTGAAAACATGGTGTCTAATTATTGGTATATCTTGCTGAATAGCTTACCTACAGGAACACTGGGGCAGGCTTCAATAAATCAACTGAAACGCCTGAACCTTCCTTTCGAAGTGTCTTACAATAATGCAGCTAAGAATCAATAAAGAGCAGAACTAATAAAGATCAGAAGCAATCAGAGCTGAATCAATAAAGTGACTTACTGCAACTCGTTAGCTTTTCTATAGAGCCCTTGATAATCGAATAACCGCTCACTTACTTCCCAATAGTGTTTTTTCTTCTTCGCAATAACAAAGTCAGGAGTGGGGAGGTAAGGAAGGAATTTCTCGACCTCTTCTAGCGCCTCGAACGTGATTTTTTGGCTCGCGTTTGCAATCCTACTTCCGAACATTAGATTGAACTGGTTTCGTGACTTCTTAATATTGAAATAAAAGCTTTCCGACAGGGTGACACCGTCTTCATCGTGGTAGGTTACTTTTAGCCCATTGTCTTTTCTCATAAGAGAGGTTGTTAATCCTGAACAACGCAACACTTTTGTGTCTTTGAGGTTAAGGGCTCTCCTTAAAATATCGTCTGGATCAATGAGTTTTTCTGAACAGTTTTGACATTCGCGTGCGGCAATGTCGTTCTCTGCATCACATGATGTACAGCGTTTAAAGCGGAATCGATAGGAGCATTGTTGCTCCTCTCCACCGTCTGAAATTAAACCATGGCAACGTCGTCCAAAATGCTCCAAAACTTCGCCATCTTCACTTAATTTCCCCCAAAACGTATTAGCAAAATCACATTCAGGGCAGTGTGCTTGAACCGCAACAGAATCTGGCGATGGTTTCTTTTCGCCTATCTCAGGCTGAAAAATGTTGTAGCCATTGTTGGTGTAGTCCAATACAAGGCAATCTTTTTTTCCTTCGCTCAGGCGTAAACCGCGGCCAACAATCTGCTGAAATAAGCTAATGGACTGAGTTGGGCGTAAAATGGCGATCACATCCACATGGGGTGCATCAAACCCTGTGGTTAGTACGGACACATTGACAAGGTATTTGATGTGCCTGGCTTTGAAGTCGGCAATTAATCGATCTCGCTCGGCGAGCTTAGTAGAGCCTGTGATCAAAGCGGTTTGTTCATTAGGTAGGTAGCTAGCGATTTCTTTAGCATGGTCGATTGTCGCGGCGAAAATCATCACTCCTTGTCTATCTATGCTTAGCTCAAGTATTTGTTCTGTAATGGCTTTAGTCACTCTTGGGTGTTTATGAATGAGCTCAATTAAAGCAATGTCATCGGTGTTTTGTTCACCGTCTAGGCTTTCTGTTAATAGGCTGAAATCATAATGTGAAATGGCAGCATCATAATGAATGGGAGGGGTTAAATAACCTTTCTTCACCATGTGCTGTAGAGGAAGTTCAAATATACAGCGTTTGAAAAAGGTGTTTGGGGTATTTCTAGCGTAACCGTGGTAGTGGTGCTGATAAATCCAACCATGCCCTAATCGATATGGTGTGGCTGTTAGGCCTAAGACTTTTACATTAGGGTTGACGGTCTGAAAGTGCTGAATGGTTTTTTGATATTGTCCGCTTTCTTCAAGGGCAACCCTATGACATTCATCTATGATGACCAAGCTGACGCTTTGATCAAAAAGATCTAGGTGACCACTAATGGATTGAATGCTGGCAAAAGTGACCTTGTCTAAATGGTTTTTCTGCTTTAATCCAGCCGAGAATATGCCTGCATCAGAGCCTGTTGCTAAAAACTTACTGTGATTTTGTTCGACGAGCTCTTTTACATGTGTCAAGCAAATGACTCGACCTTTGGCGAGGCGACTAAGCTCTGCTATGACTAAGCTCTTCCCCGCGCCTGTAGGCAGCACGATAACAGCAGGGTCGTTGTTATTACGAAAATGCTCAAGTGAAGCTCTAACGGCTTGCACTTGATAGTCGCGTAATTGAAAAGCTTGGCTCATATTTGGAAGTATCTTGGTGTATTAAAGGTTGAGCTACAGTACCATAAGCCCCTTATAAATTTGACACTTTAACACTGGTTTATACTGACCAATGAGTACAGAAATGACAAATAAAGACCTGCCAGACAATATTGATTCTATTTTTGAGAGTGACGACCCCTTTTCTCAAGTGTTATCAGATTTACAAACAAAAGGCTGGAGTATTCAAGATGACTTCTTCTCAGACGCTTTTATCAAGCTACTAATACAAGAGGCGGAAGGTTTGAATGCAAATGCTATGTCGCAGGCGGGCGTTGGTAGGCATCAAGAGCATCAAGTTAAATTGAATGCGAGAGGGGATACCATCCAATGGATTGATGGAGATACGCCAGTAAGAAATGCCTTTCTGAATGCGATGGAAGAGTTACGTATAGCAATCAACCGACGCTTGTTCCTTGGCTTATTTGATTATGAAGCCCACTTTGCACGCTACGGTAAAGGGGCATTTTATGAAAAACATATCGACTCCTTTCAAGCTGGTGGATCGAGTAGTTCCACTAATCGACTCCTATCGACCGTACTGTATTTAAACCAAGAGTGGTCACAAGACGATGGTGGAGAGTTTGTGATCTATGACGAGCACAATACAGACCTTGAAATAGGTCGCTTTCTTCCTAGAAAAGGGCGCTTTGCCGTCTTTTTAAGTGAGTGCTTCTACCATGAAGTAAAGCCAGCCAATCGGTCTCGGTACAGTATTGCTGGCTGGTTTCGTACCAACAACACAACAGGGCAAAAGCTTGATCCAAATCAATAGGCACTTTAATAGGTATGAAATTAGTGCTCTAGCTCTTAAATTAGCGCAAATGTTTTTTGCTTCAGGTCTCGAAAAGTTCAACAGATGTTTTTATAATGCGCGCCTTGTTTAACTGCTCTGGTTTTACGTTCCAGATCGCATAGGAGAAATGTTGTGTCAAAAGTTGTTGTATGTGCCCTTTATAAGTTTGTTGAATTGCCTCACTACGAGTCCATTCGTGAGCCTTTATTAAAAACCTTAGAAGACCATCAAATTCGCGGTACCTTGTTGCTAGCTTCAGAAGGCATCAACGGTACGGTTGCCGGTTCCCGTGAAGGTATTGATGCCATGTTGGCATGGTTAGATGTGCAGCCAGGCTTAGATAATATCGTCAGCAAAGAGTCCTACGACGACAACATGCCTTTCTACCGTACTAAGGTGAAACTGAAAAAAGAAATCGTCACCATGGGCGTAGAAGGTATTGACCCTAAACGTGTTGTGGGTACCTACGTTAAGCCTAATGATTGGAATGATTTAATTTCTGATCCAGATGTACTTTTGGTCGATACACGTAACGACTATGAAGTTCAAATTGGTACCTTCCAAAATGCGGTCAACCCGAAAACAGACACATTCCGTGAGTTCCCTGACTACGTAAAAGACAACCTCAACCCAGAAAAACATAAGAAAGTGGCTATGTTTTGTACGGGCGGAATTCGTTGTGAAAAATCCACTGCTTATATGCTAGAGCAGGGCTTTGAAGAGGTGTATCACCTTGAAGGTGGCATTCTAAAATACCTTGAAGAAGTGCCAAAAGAAGAAACCATGTGGGAAGGTGAATGTTTCGTCTTCGATAACCGAGTATCAGTAAATCATGATCTTGAGAAAGGGGATTATGATCAATGTCACGCATGTCGTATGCCGATCACAGAAGAAGAAAAGCAAAGCGAAAAATTCGTACAAGGTGTGAGCTGTGTACATTGCTTTGATAAGTTTACAGATGAGCAGCGCCAGCGTTTTGTAGAGCGTGAGAGACAAGTGCAGCTTGCTCGCTCCCGTGGCGAAGAGCACATAGGTGCAGAAGTATTAAGTGCCGTAGAAAAGCACAGATTAGATAAAGCCTTGGAAAAAGAGCGTCAGCGTAAAATACGTGCTGAAAGATCTAGGGAAGGAACTAATAAGTCTTCTTAACTTCAGTCTTAGCAGAGAAACGGACTATCAAGGCAAGAGTAAGCAGGAATGTTAATACCTTTCAATTGCTCTTAACGAAGAGAGGTCGTTTCTCTGAAAGACCCGAAGGGCGTGAGTTAAACTCTTTTTATTCTTTGTTAAGCTTCTTGCCAATATGCTCAATATTGGACGGCGAAACTTGCCTCGAATAATAAAGGTTTATCCACACGCTGAAGCCAGTGGACTTGTTCGTACCTTACCCTGGCCAAAACCAATACGACTAAGCCCAACTTAATAAGTTGGGCTTTTTTTGATCTATTGATAAGTAATTGATCTTTATTGTGAGTTTTTTCTGTATATGTGCCGTTTAGATATCTTCCAAAATGCCTAGAATGGTTTCGAAATCCCTCCGACTACCGTACAATTAAAAATCGCTTTTCATTAGCCAGTATTCATCATGAGTTATCAAGTTTTAGCACGTAAATGGCGCCCACAGAATTTCCTCGAAATGGCTGGGCAAGATCATGTCCTTCAGGCACTAGTGAATGCCTTGCGTCAGCAGCGTTTACATCATGCTTATTTATTTACGGGTACCCGTGGGGTTGGTAAAACCACCATAGCGCGTATTTTTGCTAAATGCTTAAACTGTGAAACCAATGGCATTTCGCCAGAACCTTGTGGCACGTGTGACAGCTGTCGAGAAATCGTAGAAGGGCGCTTTGTCGATCTGATTGAAGTGGATGCGGCGTCACGAACCAAAGTGGAAGACACCCGTGAACTTCTAGAAAATGTTCAATATGCACCGACTCGTGGTCGCTTTAAAGTCTATCTGATAGACGAAGTTCACATGCTGTCTACCCATTCCTTCAACGCGTTATTAAAAACACTGGAAGAGCCACCAGCCCATGTAAAGTTCTTGCTGGCAACCACAGACCCGCAAAAACTGCCTGTGACGATTCTATCTCGCTGTTTGCAATTCAATCTTAAGAACATGTCACCACAACGTGTGGTGGATTACTTGCAAACCGTATTGAACACAGAAGAAATCAACTTTGATATGCCAGCATTATGGCAAATAGGGCAGGCTGCCAATGGCAGTATGCGAGATGCATTAAGTTTAACCGACCAAGCTATTGCTTTCGGTAACGGTACGATTGAAGAGTCTGGCGTGACTGCTATGTTGGGCTTGGTGAATCAATCACAAATTCTAGGTTTATTAGAAAGCATCGCAGCAAAAAATGCCCCTGAAGTCTTATCGAAAGTGGAAGCGCTAGCGGATTATCAGCCTGACTTTTCAGCCATTTGTGGCAGTTTGCTAGACAGCCTGCATCGAGTGGCTATAGAACAACAAGTTCCGGGCGCTTTGGTTGATCAGCTGGGTGATCTAGGGCGCATTAAAAACATCGCCTCGACAGTCAGCCCAGAAGAAATACAGGTCATGTACCAAAGCTTATTGATAGGTCGTCGAGATTTGCACCTTGCTCATTCAGTGCGAGCAGGTTTTGAAATGCTGGTGCTTAGGCTGATTGCCTTCCGTCCTGTGGCGCCTATGACGGTTAATCACGATGTTTCGGCAATGCCGACTTCTGCTCCAGTAAGCTCTGCTCCTGCTAGCTCTGCTCCTATTAATAATGACCCTGTGAACAATGAACCTGTGAACAATGAACCTGCTAGCGCTTATCCTGAAGAAGCGCCTCAAGCAGAAATGCCACCAGCAGAAGTTTTAGAAGAGTCAACTAGCTCTTCAGTAGAAGAAACCGAAAAAAAAACACTGAATGATGCTTCTGCTAATAGCGTCCTAGAAGAGACCATCAAAAGCATCTCCAATAGGGCTGTAGCAGAGCCAGAAGAAGAATCACAAAAAGCATTAGAAGAGCCAAAGGCAGACATTCAAGAAGCGCCTTTATCCGCTGCTGACATTCCACCTTGGGAAGATCAACCAGATACAGTAGATGATGTTCAAGATAGTACTCCAAGTGTTATTGAAAGCAGCGCTCAACCTGAGCCAAAGGCGGACTTTGAGCCAGAAGCAGAGCTCGAGCCAGAAGTCGCACCAAAAACCGCGCCTAGAGAAATGGCAGAGAGTCATGTAAGCACCAATATAACTAAAGCCGATATTTCCTTCCAAGCAAGTGACGATGCCTTTGAGGAAGAAGACGAAGATGAGGCAGAAGAGCGCGCCATCAACGAAGTCTCAGACCCTTTCAATCCTGCAGCAAACCTAGTCGAAGCGCTGGGTGAAATCACACCTGTTGAAGAGCTCCCTGAAGAATCATTAGATACTCAGGTATTAGCTGGTCAGTCTCTTGCACCTATACCAGATACTATTGCCCAGCCAGCATTGGGATTGCCATTGCCTGAGCTTGCTCATTATAAAGAATTGACCATGCAGGTCTGGTGGCTGGTGGCACCGCGCTTACCACTAACCGGCTTAGTGCAAAATATTTTAATGAACTCAAGTCTCGTAGATGCCAGCGAGCAGGGCATTCGTCTTGAAGTTCCATTAGAATATGGCCACATGTTAAACCAAGTACGTTATGAGCAAATACAAGAAGCACTAAGTGGATTTTTTGAACTATCCGTGCCGCTTATAATCGATACAGTTGAAGACACAAGCGGTGTTACTGCCGAAGAGTTTGCCGCCAGTAAACGGGCGGAAGCATTGCAAATTGCAATAGAACATCTAAATTCACACCCAATTGTCAAAGCTCTATCAAGTACGATGGGCGCACAGTTGGTTTATGACACAGTTAAAGTAAAAGCCTAATTAGGAGAGAAAGAAAATGTTTAAAGGTGGTATGGGTAACATGATGCGCCAAGCGCAGCAGATGCAAGAAAACATGCAAAAAGCACAGGAAGAAGTGGCTAACCTTGAAGTAGAAGGTCAAGCCGGTGCGGGTCTTGTGAAAATCGTTATGACAGGTCGTCATGATGTAAAACGTGTTTCTATTGACGATTCCTTATTTGAAGATGACAAAGAAATGCTAGAAGACTTAATTGCTGCCGCCGTAAACGATGCAGTACGTAATATCGAAACCACTCAGAAAGAAAAAATGGAAGCGGTAACAGCGGGTATGTCTTTACCACCTGGCTTCAAAATGCCTTTCTAGGAGAGAGTCTTGTTTAGTCCCTTAATAAAAGAATTAATCGAGTCATTGCGCTGCTTACCGGGGGTAGGTCCAAGGTCAGCGCAAAAGATGGCTTTGCATTTGTTGGAACGCGATTTTCAAGGGGCGGATAAGTTAGCGGATGCATTAAGAGAAGCGGTTGATAAAGTCGGCCGCTGCTCTAGTTGCCGCACCCTGACAGAAGAAGCGGAATGCCAGATCTGCCAAGACCCAGAGCGCGATGCAAAGCGTTTGTGTATTGTCGAAACGCCAGCGGATGTGGTGGCGTTAGAAGCGGCAGGCTCTTTCGGCGGTCGTTATTTTGTCTTGCTAGGTCACCTATCGCCGATTGATGGCATAGGGCCAGAAGAATTGGGGTTGGATCGATTAGAAACACTGGTCAGCCATAATGAGGTTGAAGAAGTGATCATAGCGACCAACTCAACAGTGGAAGGGGAAGCTACCAGCCACTATATTGCTGAAAAGCTAAAACAAATGAATGTCAAAGTGAGCCGTATAGCCCATGGTGTACCTATGGGCGGGGAGCTTGAGTATGTCGATGGTAATACTCTTGCATTAGCACTAGAAGGACGGAAAACACTTTAAAATGAATGAGCATGATGAAGCGCTAAACATTATTTGGGTAGCGGATAACGAAACACTAAAAACATGGTGCGACTACTGGGCTGAGTTACCAGTTATTGCTGTCGATACCGAGTTTATTCGCCGTACGACCTATTTTCCTATCACAGGTTTAATTCAAATCAGTGAAGGTGAAAAAGCCGTACTTATTGACCCACTTAATATCGACGAATGGGAGCCGCTAAAAGCCTTAATGGTGAACCCTTCTGTTATGAAAGTGTTTCACGCCTGCTCAGAAGATTTAGATGTGTTTGATCGCCTACTGGGTGTATTACCGACTCCTATGTACGACACGCAAATTGGTGAAGCCTACGCCAGTGCTCAATGGTCACTTAGCTACGTTAAGCTGATTTTTGAATACTTAAAAATTGAAGTGGCCAAAGATGAAACCCGCTCTGATTGGACTCAACGCCCTTTAACGGATGCACAAAAACGTTACGCCGCATTGGATGTTGTCTACCTTGCCAAAGTATACCCGTTACAAGTTGCCCGTTTAGAAGAGAAAAATATGCTTGACTGGGTAATGGAAGATGTGGACTCCCTGAAATGGCAATATCAAGTGAATGGCGACCCTGAGCAGAATTGGGCGAATGTGAAAACCGCATGGCGCTTATCTCCAGCTGGGTTAACCGTATTACGTTTGTTGTTTATCTGGCGAGATGAACAAGCCCGTGAAGAAGATGTGCCTAAAGGGCAAATCCTTAAGGATAGAAGTTTGTGGTCTGTGGCGAAGAACATGCCGACCCACCATAGGGCAGTCTCCACCACGGAAGAACTTACTGGCCGTCAGCATCGTTTGTATGGTGACAAAATACTGCAAACCGTGAGCATGGTGAATAAACTGTCGGATGATGAATACCAGCTACCATTAGAAATGCCTCTGCCTTCACAGACTGGGGAATTAACCAAGTCGATCAAAGCCTTTGTACGTCAAAAGTCTGAAAGCTTAGGGGTGGCACCAGAAGCTATGATGAAGCGTAAACTGCTTGAGCCATTGGTGAGAAGTTTGTTCTACAAAACCGATGTGGACTGGCATAACCCTGCAATGACGGGCTGGCGTAAAAGTGTCATTGTTGAGCCGATTTTAGAAAAATTCAAAACGCCATAATTGAGCGTTTACTAGGTAGAAACTATTATGAAACAGCATTTAATTGTTGAAGTCTTTCGTTCTTCTAAGCACGATGAAATGTACCTCTATGTGGAAAAAAGCCTTGGTTTAAGCAAGGTGCCAGAAGAGTTGCTGTCTCGCTTTGGTAAAGGCATTAGTGCCATGACCATGCTGCTAACAGCGGAAAGCAAACTAGCGCGAGCCAATCCTGATAAAGTCATCGAAGGAATTCGCGAAAAAGGCTTTTACCTACAACTGCCACCAGCGAAAGACGATTACCTACTTGACCTGTATAAAACGCCAACAGAAGCCGCGTATTAATCATGATAGCAAAGCGTTTTGAACCCTTTTGGAAAACCGTTCCGCTAGAGCAGATGTCTCAATCGGAATGGGAATCCATTTGTGATGGTTGTGGTAAGTGTTGTCTGCAAAAGCTGCAAGACGAAGACACGGATGAAATCTTTTATACCAATTTATCCTGTCATCAATTAAGCACTTCGACCAGCCAATGTAAGGTGTATGAAGCGCGTCAACAAAAAGTGCCCGGCTGCATTACCTTAACACCGGATAAGTTAGACGAATTCCAGTGGCTGCCAGACACTTGTAGCTACCGAGTGTTACACGAAACCAAAGACCTACCAGACTGGCACCCTCTGATAGTGGGTAGCAACAAAGAAATGTTTCGCCAAGGTTTAACCGTAAAAGACTATGCGGTGAATGAACACAGTGTCGATGAAGAAGATTGGGACACCCACATTATTAAGTGGGTAGACGGTCATCCAGAGCCCTATGATCTAAATTAAAAAACGCTAGGAGTTTTCAACATGAAGTGGTTAAAAGCAAAAACTGTATTCTTGTCTGCCGTGTTGTCCTTACTCACTCCTTTAGCCCATGCGGATACACAGTTTCGTGTCATAGTCGATGCTTCTGGCAGTATGGTCATTAGCGATCCAGATAAACTCACTTCCGAAGCCCTGCGCCTTATTTCGAACCTTGCACCAGAAGAAAAAGCCACACTAGGCATCTGGTTGTTTGGGGAAGCACCTCGAGTGCTACTACCCGAATCTGTTATCAATAAAGATACTAAAACTAAACTAGCAAGCTATGTTGATAGCTACATCACTCAAGATCTCCAAACTGACCTTGAGGCCATTATTGCCAAGCTACTAAAAACACCAGACGCAGGCAACTTAGCTCCAGGCTTTGAGCGCCACTGGATTCTCGTAACAGACGGTATGGTAGACATCAGTCTAGATGACGCCGTTAACCAAGCTTCTCGCAACCGTATTTTAAATCAGCTCACAACTCAGCTTGAAGACAACGAGATTCACCTACATACCATCTCTATGACAGGTTACACAGATAAAGAGCTACTTGAGACCTTATCGGTACGAACGAATGCCATCCATGCAGAAGCGGCGGTACCAGAAGACTTGCTAGATACCTTTGACCGCATATTCACTCAAGCATCACCATCCGATGAATTACCTCTCGATGGCAATTCCTTTTTCGTCGACAGCTCTATTAGTGAAGTCACCATGGTGGTTTTCCATGAAAACGGCATACAGCCCCATGTGATAAAACCCGATGGTAGTGTTTTGTCATTAATAAAAGCCAAAGATGTTGCTGTCTCGACGTCTGACCACTACACACTCATCACAGTATCTAAGCCAAACGCTGGCGAATGGCAAATTCATAATGTAGATTTAGAGCGAAGTAGTATTAGGGTTATCACAGACTTAAAAGCCCAAGTAACACCGGTTGCACCTATCTTGTTCCAAAATGAACTTATCTATTCCACTGTCGGGTTGTTTCAAAGAAACGCGGCAATTAAAGATGAAAAGCTGCTTGGCTTAATGGATATTCAACAGACTCTCTATCGCCATAACGGTACTCAAAAAGAAGTTATCTTCTCGCAACCTATGACCCGATCTGCCCACCAATTTAAACAGCGTTTAGAAGGGATATCAGAAGCAGGAAGTTATGAGCTAGTTACCGTGATAGATGGAAAAACCTTCACACGACAACGTAGCCAGCACTTTATCGCTCACCCAGCGATAGAGCTAAAAGGGCGGGCGCTTAATAGTGACACAGTGCAATTCACCGCAACCCCAGCCAATTTAAAGCTGAATGTATTTCGCTCAAACGTACGCCTAGAGTTAAGTAACTCGCAAAGCATGGAAACGGTAGAGCAAATGCCTTTGACGGGCAGAGGCAATTGGCAAATCGACTTACCAGCGCCGCCGTATCAATCCTTTAAATTACGTGCACGATTAGTCGGTGTCACGGATCTAGGTGTACGTTTCGATTACTGGACACCCTATTGGAACTTCAGTCGTAACGGCAATGACGATGTTATTGTCAGTGAAGGGGATGCCAGCCCATCGGTCGTGCTCTTACCAACTAAAGAGCCTGCTACCGTTGCCAGTGTGGCTCCTATCATAGTACCGCCAGCCTTAACTATTGTTGACGATGTCGAGGAAGCAACAGAAGAAACGATGGTAGAAGGTACGGAAGAAGACATGATGGAAGAGGACATGGCCGAAGAAGAAGGTACTTCCTGGCTACAATGGCTCTTGTATATAGGTCTAGGTGTCATTAGTTTAGGCATTCTTGTTGGTGGTGCTCTTTGGGTCAGGTTATTCATCAAAAATAGAAAAATAAGTCAGGATTTAAGCGAAGAAGATGTGTGAGTTATTGGGAATGAGTGCAAATGTCCCCACGGATATTTGCTTTAGCTTTTCTGGTTTAAGGGCGCGAGGTGGCCGAACAGGGCCACATAAAGATGGCTGGGGAATGGCCATGTACCGTGATGGTCAAGTCTGGTCTATCCATGACCCAAGACCCAGTGCCGACTCAGACATGGCCGATGTGATGAGTAAAACCTCACTCAAGTGTGACATTGTCATCAGCCATATACGCCAAGCCAATGTGGGCGGCGTGTGTTTATTAAATACCCATCCCTTTAGTCGTTTATTGTGGGGTAAAACATGGTCCTATGCCCACAATGGACAACTAGAAGACTCGGAAAACTTAACTATCTCCCGTTACTACCCATTGGGCAGCACGGATTCCGAGCGCGCTTTTTGCTGGATATTAGAAGAACTGAAAACCCAGTTTGGTGATACGGAACCAAATCTTGATACGCTTTCAAAAGCGTTATCCACTCTGGCTTTACAGCTTAAAGCCAAAGGTGTGTTTAATATGATGCTGTCAGATGGACAAAAGCTTTACTGCTTTTGTACCACTAAGCTGCATTGGATTACCCGTCGAGCGCCTTTCCAAAAAGCCACCTTGTCGGATGAAGACGTGAGTGTGGACTTTCAAGCGGTCACCACGGATAAGGATGTGGTGACTGTTATTGCGACTCAGCCTCTAACGGAGGATGAGGTTTGGCAGCAGATGGGGGAAGGGGAGTTGTGTGTTTTTGAGGGAGGGGAGTTGGTTTTTCAGAGTGCCTCTGAATAGCTTTTTTCTTTAGTTAAGTTTAAGAGCATTCTTTCCTTTGGTGCTTTTCGAGTGCTTTGTTTGGGGAGCATTTTTCCGCCCTGCTGGGCGGGTGACTTTTTGCTAGCGCCCAAAATTCCCCTTAATAAAGAGAAGCAAAAATTCGCTGGGTCAGAATCTTAACGCCTCATTTTCTTTTTAGAAGTCTTTTTCTCCTACGCGGTCTTTTACGTAAGGTGTTTAGTTTATTGCTGAATGCTTTCTATCTTTTTCAAACACGGCCGCCCGAGTATCTCACTGTCGTGCAATTAGGATTGCATCGAATTATTTTCTAGAGAATATTAGTATCTAATTGGGCGTGTTTTGTGCTGGTGGAGTTTTAGGAAGTGCTTTAGTATCAATTAATAAGGGAATTCACAGAATAAATAACGAGCTGTGGAAAAGTGAATAACACATGCTCGCTTTACTCGTTTTGAAAATGTGTAAACGCGTATGCGCATTAATAAAATGTTATGTGCCTTCATTGCATCTGCGGGTGAAAACTAATATTCGAACTATAAGGAAATAATATGGCGAGTGTTATTGCTGAATATCAAAGGTTTTTGGAGGTGTTAGCTGTAAGACCTATAGATAACGACATTCGTCGAATGGCAAACCTAATATATTTTAATCTTCCACACTTGGCACAGGTGGGTACTGCTCGCAGAGCTCGATCATCACGATTAGTACCGATTGCAATAAACCAACTAGTAGAAACTTCTCCTGAGTTACCTGAATTTAATAATATTAATGTTGATGGACATAATATTGGTCGCCTGCATCAATTAAGTGTGGGGCCGTTTAGAGGGTTTACAAATCAGGAGATATTTGACTTAAGCAATCCAATTACTCTTGTCTATGGTGCCAACGGTACAGGGAAGAGTAGTTTTTGTGAGGCTCTAGAAACGGCGTTGTTAGGCTCTATAAGTGAAGCCCAAGTAAAGCGGATCGATCACAACACTTACTGTAGAAATGCAAGGCTAGGACAATATGTTCAACCTGTTATATCAACAGTAGATGGAAATTATCCTCCGGTTAATCTAGAGCCAAATGAAGAAAAGTATAGGTTCTGCTTTATAGAAAAAAACAGATTGGATGATTTTGCTCGAATTGCTTCAAGAACTCCAAGCGATCAAAGGCAATTAATTGCTACGCTTTTTGGTATTGACCAATTTTCGGACTTTGTAAGAGGATTTAACCCTTCTCTTGATGAAAGCTTAAACCTTACTGGACAATATGCACAAGAGCTTTCAACAAGGCGGCAGTCATTGGCTAGCGCAGAAAAAATCATTCAGGAATTTCCACAGCGCCTTTTAAAAATTATTATAAATGAAGGCCAAATTGCAGAAAGAGTTCAGCCAGAAAGCAGCTATGAAGCAGTTAATCTATGGTTAGTTGGAAGTAAGGATCAGCAAGGTCGCCTTCCATATGTACAATCTCTTCTTGATGCTCCTTCGCCAACTGTTTACGACTTAACTGCAGAACAGCTTACATCAGCTTTTAATCAAGTATTCGCTATCAATAGTACATTGCAAGGCATAAACACTGAATTGACTCGTCGTGCAGGTGAAGTTTCATATAAAAAACTATATGAGTCAGTGCTCCAGCTATCTTCTTTAAACCCGCATAACTGCCCAGCATGTGGCACTAACCTTCAGTCTGTAGCTAAAAACCCATATGAGGCTGCAACTACTGGTCTTGAACAACTTGGTGAACTAGCTGGTTTGCAACATCAAGCGAAAGAGCAAAGTGAGGCATTGAATGAGTCGATGCGAAACTTACATCAACTGATGGTTAATACAATCAATGCGGCAGCTTTAGTTTGTCCTCAATTGCTCGCAGAGAACACACTACCAGTTTTGCCTCCGACATCAACTGGTCAATGGCTACAGGTGTGGGTTAATGATAATAATAGTTCTTGGAATGTGTTGCTAAATCTATGCACACATATTGAAAAGTCAGATTCTGAATCTCGCGAAGCTCTAGCTCAACGCCAACAGCTGGCTGAAGAAAGAACTAGACTTGATGGATATCGCATCGAGATAGAGAGGGCAAAATTAATACGGCAAACTGCAGAAAGTGAACTCGCAGAAGCAAGAGCAACAGTCGCCAATTTTGATGAGTCTAATAGAGAGCTAATTGAATTGGTAGCTTCTGAGGAGAACGTAGTCGAATTTCATAACAGAGTTAAAAGATCATATGATGGTTTTTTACAAGAGATCCAATCATATCTACGCAATCTACCATCTCAATTGCTACAAGGTTTGGGGCAAAGGGCTCGCGATCTATACAATTCATTCAATCGTGATGACTTACCAGTAGACTTATTACAAAGCCTTTGGTTACCAATTGCTGAAAATGGGAAAATTGAACTTGAGTTTCAGGAGCAATCAGGGGTCCGTTATGACGCATTAACACTGCTCAGTGAAGGACACATTAAGTGTTTGGGGTTAGCAATATTACTTGCAAAGAATATTGAGGAAGGTTGTCCTCTCGTTGTTTTTGATGACGTAGTAAATGCTATTGATGATGATCATAGAAATGGGATCTGGAGAACATTCTTCGAAGATGGTTTGCTGGATGAAAAGCAGGTCATCTTAACATCTCACGCTGAGGAATTTCTTCATAGAATCCAACAAGAGCTAGGTGCGGCAAGGGCAAGTGATATATCACTGTATAAATTTTTGCCGCATCAAGGGGAGCATCACTTACGTGTCGACACCAATCCTCCTTCAAAGAATTATGTTCTTAAAGCTCAGCAAGCATTTGTTAATGATGATAAACGAGAAGCTCTTTATTACTCTCGAGCAGCAATAGAAAGCTTAACGGACCGACTATGGACTTGGATGGGACGGCGCGGAGATGGACGTATTGAACTTAAGCTTAGTGGGCCCCGATCACAGTGGGAGTTGAATAATAAGTGCAATAAAATTCGTTCTTCTTTGAGAAGGAGCCAGATCTCGTCTAATGCAATTACTTCCTTGCTTGGAGCTCTAGATGCATTGTTAGGAGTAGCTGGAGGCTCAATAGAATGGGGATACCTAAATAGTGGAACTCATGACTCTCAGCGAGATGGCGAATTCGACCGAGCGGCTGTTGAAACTATTACCCAAGCTGTGAGTGCTTTAGATCAAGCCTTAACGGAGCTTAAAAATGGGTGATAAGCAAGTAGCGCATAACAAGTCAAAGCACTCGGACGCAGCAACGCTGTGCTGGGAATAAATGGGGCGTTAACACAACATTAGGATAGTTTCGTGGAAGTAAGAAAAGATTTATTAGAAGTTGAAGGGTTATTCTACAGGCTACTTGCTATTGGAGAGTCATTTTCAAAAAATATTGAATACTGGGAGCATCTGAAGAATAAAGAGGATTTTAGATATATTTGCCGAATCCCATTTAATGTTCGCCATTTAGTTGAAGCAGTTTATGCAGATGGGCGTGATATGGCTCAGTACATGGCATGGACAATTGGTGATGCAAATGAAAATTATGCAGATTTTCCAACATTAACATCAATTATAGAGAAATTTGATGGTGGGTTGGTCTATGGTGCTTATGATTCAAGTGTACCTGAAAAAGCACAGGAAACCTGTACTGAATTTAACGAAAATATATGGTCTGTAAATCAGATGATTGATTTATTTCGGAAGCAAGAGAATTCACTTTTAGCAGTGAAAGTTACACTTAAAATATTGAAGGAAACAGACCTATATAAAAAAGAAAATGGTATTGAAATAATGACGAAAACGAATTCAACAATTAATGTTTCAGACGTAACTGGATCTGCAATTAACATAAACTCGACTGGCGCAAGCGTTACTTCAACATATAATGAACCAAAAATTTTTTCTAAAATGCTTGAAGCAATTAAAGCAAGCGAACTGGAAAAAGAAGAAATTGATTTGCTATCTGACAACGTGAAAATGCTCGCAACTAGTTATGAGACTGGAACATTTGGTGATTCATATAAAGACTTTATGCAAAATGTATCTGCACATATAACAGTTCTTTCTCCATTTTTAGCTGGAATAGCAGCGTTGCTGTAGTGTTAACAAGGGTTAGGGTAAACTTTAATCACTCTAGTCTATAGAAAACCAGTTTAGTTTTTAAGCTGGTTTTTTGTTTTTAGGGTTTTGCTTGAAGGTGTGTTGTTGGTGGGGGCGTATTGGAGTAGGGTTAGGGCGTAGTTTTTTAGTAGTAAAATTAAGTTGTAGAAGTAGAGGGATGAAATGTTTAGTCACGTCATGGTTGGGTCAAGTGATATAGAGCGTTCTAAGGCGTTTTACAATACGGTGCTTGCGGTAGTGGGTATTAAAGAAGCGGTGGTGAATGTGAATGCAACGGGGCAGACGCGTTTGCTTTATTTACATGGAGGGATGATGTTTGGCGTCACCGAGCCGATTAACGGTGAGCCTGTGACTGTGTCGAATGGTGCAACCTTGGGTTTTTTGTGTGATTCGCCAGAGCAGGTGAAGGCATTTCACGATGTGGCGGTGGCGAATCGTGGCACTAGTATTGAGAACCCACCGGGCCTGCGTGACACCTCTACAGGTAAGAAGCATTTGTGCTATTTCTTGGACCCAGACGGCCATAAAATCTGCGGTATGTATCGTTGCCCTTAATAGAGCAAAGTTAACTCTTATATCATATTTACTTAAAGCCAGCTTAATATTTTAAGCTGGCTTTTTGCATTTTTAGGCATGAGTACTTTAGTACTGTTTATTTTATGAGTTAAGTGCTTGTTTAGAATTAATATTCATTTAATAATTTGTAATACTATTACTTCTCTTTAATACCTTATGAATCTCATTTAATTAAAGAGAAGTGTTGGTGCGCGTGCTATGTAGGTGTTTTTGGAAATGGCCTATAAAAATAAAAATTAACGAATTGTGAGCTGTTTTCCCGCTGTATTTTTATCTTTTGTATGTGCGGGCGCTACCTTAGCTAGAGGTATGGAATGGAAAAACTGGATAATTTAGATATTTTGATTGTCAATCAAAAAATGGAATTGGGTGAGGTAGTAACTGGGTTTGAAACCAGAAACCAATACTTGGTGCGAGATAGCGAGGGTAATCGTTTATATCACGCTGTTGAGGAAAAAGGATCAGTACTTTTAAGGCTTTTCTTAAAGAATAGTCGCCCTTTTAATATGCTCCTTTTATCTGATAAAAATGAAGTGGCGTTAAGCATAAAAAGGAAATTTCGCTTTATCTTCCATGAAGCAGAAATTAATGATGCAAACGGGAGAAGGCTAGGGCACATACAGAAGAGGTTTACCTTCTTTAGAAGTGAGTACACTGTATTTGACCGTTATGGAAACGAGATCTATCAGTTATCTGGCCCTGTTTTTAAACCTTGGACTTTTTTCATAAAGAATAATGAAAAGGAATACGGAAAAATCACGAAAGAGTGGAGCGGCCTTTTGAAGGAGTCCTTTAGTGATGCGGATAACTTTGGAGTGGTTTTTCCTTTAGATTTTGATACCAAGTCTAAAGCCCTATTTTTAGGGGCGGTGTTTTTAATCGACTTTGTTCATTTTGAGAACTCGAAGAGTAAACCTGCAATCTCCATAAAAATGCGGTAGTGAAAGCTGAATAAATAAGGTAATCGGTCGGGTCGGAGTAAAATCAAATCATTTTTACTCTGACTTCATTTATTTTGATAATGCTTAAACGCACATACGCATTAATAAAATTTTAGGCGTCAATCGAAATTCATCAGAATGGTTCAATATGGATATTTGTCAAAAAATATTATGGGTTGATGGTCTGGCCGCCTCTTTTGTTGGGGTGTTGGTTTTTCTGTTTAAAGACTGGTTGCAAGAGCTGTACAACTTATCACCTGAACTAATATTGTTCTTGGCATTCGCAAATATATCGTACGCCACTTATTCATTGTACCTTGCTAAAAAAAACAGTAAGAAGTTTAGTCTCTATTCAGCTCTTAGTTTTTGCTAACCTAATTTGGTCGGTTGTTTGCGTACTTATTATTATGTGGTTCTTCAAAAGCATAAGTGTCTGGGGGCAACTATTTCTAATAGGTGAAGCGATATTTGTCTGTATATTAGCGACTTATGAGTGGCGTTTTAGGTTTGCATTAATGTGTCAAAATATCGAATAAATCGTGAAGAGTGAAATTTAACAGTTCTAGCCCATAAAAAAACCAGCTTAGTCTCTAAGCTGGTTTTTTGCTTTTGATGATGTGCTTTAGTTCTTACTGTACCAGTTCGTTGTCGGTGAATTCACCTTCGAATAGGGCAGTAGATAGGTAGCGTTCGCCTGAGTCAGGTAGGATGACGACGATTTTCTTATCGGCAAATTCCGCTTCTTGGCTAAGGCGTTCTGCGGCGATGACGGCAGCGCCACAAGATATGCCACATAGAATACCTTCTTCACGCATTAGGCGTTTTGCCATGGCGATGGCGTCTTCGTTTGTCACTTGTTCCACACGGTCGACCATGTCTAAATCAAGGTTTTTCGGTATGAAGCCAGCACCGATTCCTTGAATTTTATGGGGAGCAGGGGTTGGTGTTTCGCCATTCAGTGTTTGAGTGATAACAGGGGAGCTGGTTGGCTCGACAGCAACACTGGTAATGGCTTTACCCTGTACGTTTTTGATAAAGCGACTTACACCTGTGATGGTGCCACCTGTACCTACACCAGCCACCAGTACGTCGATTTCACCTGCGGTGTCTTTCCAGATTTCTGGGCCTGTGGTTTTCTCGTGAATCTCTGGGTTTGCTGGGTTATCAAATTGTTGTAGTAGAACAAAGTTGTCGTCTTGGGCAATTTCTTGTGCTTTTTCGATGGCACCTTTCATGCCTTTTGCTGGCTCTGTTAAGACAATATTCGCACCTAGTGCTTTCATAACTTGGCGACGCTCAACACTCATGCTGGATGGCATGGTGATGGTAATAGGATAACCACGTGACGCAGCCACAAAACATAGGGCGATACCTGTGTTACCACTGGAGGCTTCGACGATGGATTTGCCTTCCGTTAAGATGCCTTTTTCTTCTGCATCCCATACCATGTTGGCACCAATACGACACTTGACGGAAAAGGCTGGGTTACGTGCTTCTACCTTAGCCCAGATGTTGCCATTACCGATACGCTTGAGTTGTACCAAAGGGGTGTTACCAATGGTAAGAGAGTTATCTTCGAATACTGTACTAGACATGCCATTTCCTTCTGTGTGTTATTCGTTATTTATTCATTAAAGAAAGCCACTGTTAAAGCAGCATTTTTGTTTCCTTGTCCCTTCTTCATTGGGATTAATGATAGAATTTGCAACCATATAGATAGAAATGGTGCCATTTGCTTTTACATTATTCAGCAGCACCACTTACCCAATAGGATACTTGTTTCGATATCATGACAAATCTTTCCCTGATGACACGCGATCGTCATCTTATTGCTCGTAAAACTGAGCAACTCGAAAAGCGTAAAAAAGACAATTTACCCTGCGATAGAATGGCCAACGAGCTTGAGGCTATGGTGGAAAAGTCCGCGGCGCTGTATCAGGCGAGGGAAGCCTGTTTACCTAAAGTCACCTACGACGAAAGCTTGCCCGTTGCGGCACGTGCTGATGAGATCATCAAAGCCATAGAAGATAACCAAGTGGTTATCATCGCGGGTGAGACGGGCTCTGGTAAAACCACCCAATTGCCGAAAATGTGTTTGCAAGCTGGGCGCGGCGTGGCAGGTGTGATTGGTCATACACAGCCAAGACGAATTGCTGCCCGTAGTGTCGCTGAGCGTATCAGTGACGAGCTGCAAGTGAAGCTTGGCGAGCAGGTGGGCTTTCAGGTTCGTTTTACCGATGAAAGCACAGAACAAACCCACATCAAGTTGATGACAGACGGTATTTTGCTGGCCGAGATTCAACAAGATAAAAACCTCTACAAATACGACACCATCATTATTGATGAAGCCCACGAACGTAGCTTAAACATTGATTTCTTGTTGGGTTACCTAAAGCGCGTGTTGGATGCTCGTCCTGAATTCAAAGTGATTGTTACTTCCGCCACCATAGACGTGGAGCGCTTCTCTAAACATTTTGATAATGCGCCCATTATTGAAGTGTCTGGTCGTACTTACCCTGTTGAAGTCCGTTATCAGCCTCTATTAAGCCGAGGAGATTCGGAAGAGCTGGATGAAGACCAAAGCATGGAGCAGGGCATTCTGGATGCGGTGGAGTTACTCATTGCCGAAGAGCGCCAATCTGGCTATCGCGGTGCTGGGGATATTCTGGTGTTCCTACCGGGTGAGCGAGAAATTCGTGAAACCGCAGAAATACTTCGTCGCGCAGAATTACGTGGTACCGAAGTTTTACCTTTGTACGCCAGATTAACGGCAGCTGAACAACAAAAAATCTTTAAGACCCATTCAGGTCGTCGAATTGTATTATCCACTAACGTGGCGGAAACTTCGTTAACGGTTCCGGGTATTCGTTATGTGATCGACCCAGGTTTAGCGCGTATTAGTCGTTACAGCGTGCGTTCCAAAGTACAGCAGTTACCCATTGAGAAGATCAGTCAGGCCAGTGCGAATCAGCGGGCAGGACGATGTGGTCGTGTGGCGGATGGCATTTGTATTCGCCTCTATGACGAGGCGGATTTTGATAGCCGCCCAGAATTTACCGACCCAGAAATATTCCGAACCAATTTGGCCTCGGTCATTTTGCAAATGGCGAATCTGAAGCTGGGTGCGGTTGAGAAATTCCCTTTTGTTGAAATGCCTGAAAAACGCATGATCAATGATGGCTATCGAGCGTTAATCGAGTTGGGTGCTTTAAACAAAGACCGTTTAACGCCCATTGGCCGACAGCTGGCCAAGCTGCCTATTGACCCTAAGCTAGGCCGTATCTTGATTGCTGCTGAAAAGCACAGCGTCTTAAAAGAAGTGGCGATCATTGTCAGTGCTTTGTCTGTGCCAGACCCAAGGGAAAGACCGCAAGATAAGAAGACTCAATCGGACCAAGCCCACGCCCAAGATAAAGACGAAGACTCTGATTTCATCGTGCTGTTAAATCTTTGGGAACGTTTTGACGAACAGCGTCAGGCTTTATCGCAGAACCAATTGCGCCAATACTGCCGTAAGCAATTTTTGAACTTCATGCGAATGCGCGAATGGCGGGATATTCATCGTCAAATCATGATTGCCTGTAAGCAATTAGGCTTTAAAGAAGTTAACCACGAAGAGCGCCATTACGAAGCAATACACAGATCTTTACTGGCTGGCTTGTTTACCCATGTGGCGAACAAGATGGAAGACAGTAAAGAGATGCTGGGTTGCCGCTCTCGTAAGGTGTCGATTTTTCCCGCTTCCATGTTATTCAAAAAACCACCTAAGTGGATTGTTGCTGCGGAGCTGGTGGAAACCAGTAAACTGTATGCCCGTATTTCAGCGCGAATTGAGCCTCTTTGGGTGGAAGAATACGCTGCGCCTTTTGTAAAGCGCCAATACTTTGATCCTCGCTTTGAGCGAAACCAAGGCCGAGTCATGGCCAATGAACAGGTGTCCTTGTATGGCTTAGTTATCGTGCCGAAACGCCGCCTTGATTATGGCCATGTTCACCCAGAAGAAGCCCGCGAGATATTTATCCGCTCTGGTTTAGTAGAAGGGGAGCTGAGAAGCAATTTATCCTTTTATCGTAAGAACAAGGCGCTTATTGAGTCCTTAGAAACTCAAGAAGCCAAGCTGCGTACCCGTGATATCTTGGTAGACGACGAAAGTGTTTTTGCTTACTACGATAAGCGCTTACCTGAGAATTGCCGTAACCTGAAAAGCCTTGAGCACTTTGTTAAAAAGTCCCCAAATGCCTTGGTGATGACCCGTGAAGAGTTAGTCAATCAAGATGCCCATGTGGATGAAATGGCCTTTCCTGATTCGTTCGGTTTGAATGGTGTGGCATTACCGATTGATTATAAATTTGATCCGGGTAAGGAAACTGATGGTGCTACTTTGAAAGTGCCTGTGGGGTTATTAAGACAGCTGAGTTTAGAAGACCTAGGTTGGGCTGTCCCCGGTTTTATTAAAGAGCGCTGTGAGGCCTTGTTACGGGCATTGCCTAAAGCTCTACGTCGTCGATTCGTACCTATCCCGCAGTTTGTGGATCGTATTTACCCTAAACTTTCCCAGAGCAAAGGGGACTTGTTTGAACAGCTAAGTTTGCAAATTAAGCGTGAAACCCTCATTGATATTCCGCTAAATGAGTGGAACATCGAGAAACTGGACGCTCATCTAACTTTGAACCTTGAAGTGGTGGACGAGCGCGGTAAGGTGTTAGGAACGGGTAAAGACCTTGCTCGACTACAGTCTCAGTTTAGTGAGCTGGTGGAAGAGAGTTTTGCTAAGTTTGGTACTAAAAAGCATGAAATGGATGGCTTAACCACATGGCCTGAACAGGCGATACCAGAACAGCAAGAAATCAAACAAGCGGGTATTAAGGTAATGGCTTTCCCTGCTCTAGAGGGACAGGGCGAGAGCGTTGCGCTGAAGATGTTTGATGACAAAAATACGGCCATTGAAACACACCGTAAAGGGGTGATTACTTTACTCAAATTAACCTTGAGAAAAGACATGCAGTATTTGCAGAAAAATCTGCCTCATCTGAAAGAGTCTATGCTGATTTTTGCGCCCATAGGTAAGAAAGAAACCTTGCTGAATGACTTACTGGATGCGGTTCTGAATAAAGTCTTTTTAGATGGACGATCTTTACCAAGAACGAAACAAGCCTTTGAAGAGTGCTTGGTAAAATATAAGCCGAGCCTTATTTTAGAAGCCAATAATATGGCGGAACAGTTGTACCGTGTATTGTCTTCTTATCAAGGTGTAGCGAAGAAAATGAAGGGCAATATTCCTTTGCCTTGGACAAGAGTATACGGAGACATTAAGCTGCAAATTGAACGCTTAATTTACCCGGGGTTTATTGGTCATACACCTTTGTTTTGGCTGGGGCAGTTGCCACGATACTTTAAAGGGATTGAAGTAAGGTTAGAGCGTTTTCAAAATCATTTGAACAAAGAGAATGCTTTTGTGTCTGAGCTGGAAACGCTTTGGGATAAATACTCAAAACAGCAAAGCGCTCATCAAGCTAAGTCTTTATATGATCCAGAACTGATAAAGTATCGTTGGATGTTGGAAGAATATCGTATTTCCTTGTTTGCCCAGTCTGTCGGAACACTAGAGCCAATATCCGACAAACGTTTGGCCAAACAATGGAACGAAGTGAAGAAGCTGGTTTAATATTTTACAACGACTTTCTTCCCTAGATGATTTCAGTAACCTGAGAGAATCGCATAGGGAAAATAATAAGGGATAAGATGTATGTGGCGTTTAATAGGGTCATCATTTTTGAGTTTGCTATTAGCCTT
Organism: Marinomonas sargassi; assembly: GCF_025716875.1. Lineage (GTDB taxonomy): Bacteria > Pseudomonadota > Gammaproteobacteria > Pseudomonadales > Marinomonadaceae > Marinomonas > Marinomonas sargassi. The sequence continues at coordinate 69,549 of NZ_JAOVZB010000003.1, forward strand.
TTCTCAACCTGCCACCGCGGCAACGGAAGAAGACCCATGGGAAGGCTTTAACCGAGCCATGTTTAGCTTTAATGACGCAATAGACGGTGCAATATTAAAGCCGGTGGCGAAAGGCTATAAAGCGGTGACACCTAATCTGGTTCAGAAAGGGGTAAGTAACTTCTTTTCTAACCTAGGCGAAGTGAATAATGTCGTAAACAACGCTTTACAAGCCAAACCTGTGGGCGCTGCTGTTTCAACAGGCCGTTTCTTGATAAACAGTACCATAGGTATTTTGGGCATTTTTGATGTGGCAAGCTACTTTGGCATGAAAGAATACGAAGAAGATTTTGGTCAAACCCTAGGTTACTGGGGTGTTAATACGGGCCCTTATTTGGTCGTGCCATTTCTTGGTCCCTCAACCGTCCGTGACACAACGGGTTTCATAGTGGACCAAACAACTTATCCAGAAGCGGAAGATTATTTAAATTTCAACTTAACATGGGAAGAAGACCTAGCTTTATTAGCCTTAGATGTTGTGCAAACACGAGCTCACCTCCTACAAGCTGAGTCTTTCATAGTGGGCGATAGATACAGCTTCATTCGAGATGTGTACTTACAGAGCCGTGAAAGTGCTGTACATGATGGTAATGTGCCTGCTAAGAAAGCCAGTGAAGATGTGCTTTTAGATGACGCAGACAGTTGGGGAGAAGACAGTTGGGGAGAAGACAGTTGGGGTGATGAAACAGAGGAAGCTGATTCTTGGGGAGATGAGCCTGATGCTGTAGATTCTTGGGGGGATGCTTAGCAGTAGCCTAAAAGCCAGAAGCCGCTCTAATAAAAAAGGTAGGATATTGATCCTACCTTTTTTTGTTTTAAGAATACGTTATGCAATATTGAGCTTTATTTTTTGAGGGTCAGTCTTAGTAACTTACCTGAGTCTGTCGTTAGATAAATTACGCCATTTGAATCCACTGCAATAGAGCGCAACCTCTCATCTAATTCCTCAAGGAAACGTTGTTCACTGGTACTACCATCGTCATTGATAGACACTTTATTTAAATGACGTTTCGCCAATGCCGTTGAAAGAAAATCGCCTTTCCAGTTAGTAAATTCACCTCCTTGATAGCGAAGAAGGCTACTCGGAGCAATGGAAGGAATGAACACCTTTAAAGACTTCTCTATACCTTCTTTTTCGGTTCCTTCACCGATAGATGAAAAGTTCCAATACTCTTTACCATGGGAGACAATAGGCCATCCGTAATTGGCACCTGACTTAATTAAATTGATTTCATCACCGCCCCGTGGACCATGCTCATTAGACCAAAGTGTTTGGGTTGATTGGTCATAATAAATGCCTTGTGGGTTTCTATGTCCATAGCTCCAAATGGCTGCGGCTACATTTGATTGGTTAACAAAAGGGTTATCTTCTGGAATAGAGCCGTCCGTATTAAGGCGTAAAATACTGCCTGCTTGGTGAGTTAGGTCTTGAGCATTATCACGCTCACCGCGGTTACCAATAGTGAAAAAGACATGACCTTTGCCATCAAATGCGATACGGGAACCATAATGCTTGTTGCCAGACTCATGTGCATTGGAGGTATAAAGATCTTGCCACTCAGTGAGTGTATTTTCTGTCACCTTTGCTCTGGCTAGGCTTGTGCTTGAGCCTTCAGATGAAGGTTTTGAATAAGTGAAATACAGCCACTCTTGTAGCTCGTTCTTAGGCGATTGTTTATTGTCAGGTGATACGCCATTACTAGCTAATATCGCAATATCCAATAAGCCGCCTTGGCCTGAATCGTCTAGCTTGGGTAGACCTGAAATAACCTGTGTTTGACCAGAGTCCAGATCTACTCGGTACAGTGAGCCACTTTTTATTGTCACAATAGCTGTGTCATCATTTAATAAAGTTATACCCCAAGGAATACCATCGAAGGTATGTATTTTTTCTACTTGAAGTTGGTCATTGCTTATTTCGGTGGTGGAGGTAAAAGCATTTGAAGAAAAAGCACTAACAGCTAATGCCGTGATGAATAGTGATGTTTTGCATTTCATTATTTTCTTCCTCGCTTTTGCCAATTTGTCTTTGAAAGGTTCTTCTTTAAAACAATAAACTTTAGAAGACTGAGTATACAAATAAAGCATGGAAATACCGTGTAAACAGCGTGAACTTTTACAGAGTAAGAAGAGGCGAGTAGTGGATTACTATTCTTTTTTATTAGCCGAAATAACGGCTATTGGCAGGTACGTCTTTCCTGACCACGGCATTCGCGGCAATAATGGCATTATCCCCAATAGTGATACCGGGTAAGACTTTCGCGCCGCCACCAATCCAAACATTGCTACCAATATGAATCGGTTTAGCAGAGCAGTATCCTTGTTTACGTAAATCCGCTTCTCTCGGGTGATCTACTGTATATAGATGAACAGCAGGGCCGAGTAGGGTGTTGTCGCCAATGTGTACCGCAGCACTATCTAAAATCACACAATGGAAATTGATATACACATTTTTTCCTAGGAGGATTTGCGAGCCATAGTCACATTGGAAGCCGGGCTCAATAATCACATCGGTAAAGTCAGCAAAGAGCCGAGTAATATGGCGTAGATTACCCTTGCTTGGGTGGGCATTAAACTTAGCGCAGGCTAATCGCGCCGCTTCTCTTCTTAAACGTAAGTCTGTGTCTATGCCATTGAAGGCTTCGCCACGGGTCATCTTTTCAAATTCAGTCATAACTTCTTATTTAATCTAACTAATTATTTAAGTGTTAGTAATAAATACAAAAAACGCGACCTAGGTCGCGTTTTAAATACAGAGCTTTTAAAAGCTGTTTATAGCATGGAAGCTAGAGTCACTTCTAATTTACGCTGATCGACTGCGAAGTTACGGATGCCTTCAGACAGTTTTTCAGTTGCCATCGCATCTTCGTTCATTGCCCAACGGAATGCGGCTTCTGTGATGGCTGCTGGAGCAGGTTTCACTTCAGTAGCAGGGATAAGCTTACGCTCTAGAGTGCCTTCGTCTTTCTTAAGCTCTTCTAGTAAAGCTGGGCTAATAGTTAGACGGTCACAACCTGCAAGTTGCTCGATCTCACCGATGTTACGGAAGCTCGCGCCCATTACTACTGTGTTGTAGCCATGGTCTTTGTAGTAGTTGTAGATCTCAGTAACAGAAACAACACCCGGATCTGTTTCTGCTGTGTACTCTTCGCCCGTTGATTTTTTGTACCAATCAAGAATACGACCAACGAAAGGTGAAATCAGGTAAACACCCGCTTCAGCACAAGCCTGTGCTTGAGCGAAAGAGAACAACAAGGTTAGGTTACAGTTGATGCCTTCTTTTTCTAGCTCTTCAGCGGCTTTAATACCTTCCCAAGTAGAAGCAGCTTTAATCAATACGCGGTCGCGTGATACACCAGCTTCTTCGTATAGGGCTATGAGTTTACGTGCTTTAGCAAGAGTTGCTTCTTTATCAAAAGATAAACGTGCATCCACTTCTGTAGAGATACGGCCCGGTACGTATTTTAGGATTTCTGTACCAACGATAACGGCTAGCTTGTCACCCGCGTCTAAAATTTGCTGATCTTTATCGTCGCTTTGTGTTTTTGCCCAAGCAACCGCTTGCTCTAGGAAAGGAGCATACTCTGGAATTTGTGCTGCTTTTAGCATTAAAGATGGGTTAGTTGTCGCATCTTCTGGCAAAAAGTCTTTAATCGCTGCGATATCGCCTGTGTCAGCAACAATAGTCGTAAATTCTTTTAATTGCGCTAGCTTATTGCTCATTTCTAGTGTCCTTTGTTTGATGATATTTAACCAATTCAATGGCTTTCAATAGTACATTTATATCTGCATCTGCTTTATGGCCATTTTCTGAAAGGTAGCGTCTAAATTGCTTACCACCTGCTTGACCATGAAAAATACCTAAAATATGACGTGTTAAGTGCTGTAAACGATCACCTTTTTCTAATCTTCCCTTTACGTAGGGAAGGAAAGAATCAATTGCTTGAAATCTATCTTCTAACCATTTTGGTTGGTTAAAGATCATCTCATCAACACGGCTTAAAATCCATGGATTATGATAGGCTTCACGACCCACCATCACGCCATCTACATGATTAAGTTGATCTTGACATTCTTCTATCGTTTTTATGCCGCCATTTATAATTATTTCAAGGTCTGGAAAGTCCTGTTTTAGCTGATGTACATAATGGTATTTCAGCGGCGGTACTTCGCGGTTTTCTTTAGGACTAAGTCCTTTTAGAATAGCGTTTCTCGCATGGACGATAAAAGTGTTCACGCTAGTGCTGGCAATGTCACCGACAAAGTCTCTTAAGAAACCGTAGGACTCCTCTTCATCAAGGCCGATTCTATGTTTAATGGTCACAGGAATATCGCAATGGTCTTGCATGGCTTTCATGGCATCTTTTACTTTTTCTGGATGAGCCATTAAGCAAGCGCCAATTAAATTGTTTTGCACTCTGTCACTAGGGCAGCCAACATTTAGGTTAAGTTCATCAAAGCCAGCAGCTTGAGCCAATTGTGCACATTTTGCTAATTCGTTTGTATTTGAACCACCTAATTGAAGGGCAAGAGGGTGTTCACATTCATCGTAGCGTAAAAAACGCTCAAGCTGGTTGCCATAAACTAACGCCCCAGATGTCACCATTTCCGTATATAAAAGCGTGTTTTTCGTGAGAGATCGAGCAAATACGCGAAAATCTGGTGTTGTCCACTCCATCATGGGAGCGATAGAAAAAGTGCGATCAAGCTTGGCAGGTTTTGAATTATCGTTTGGCATTTATAAATCGTTTCTAATGTTAGAGCTGCATGATAGGAAAAGTGTGCTCTATTGGTATTTTGTATTTGAACTAATGTGATTTGATTATCTCATAATGAATCTTATGATCCTATAAGGTAGGGCTTCCATCCATAAAAAAAGCAAAGACATCATCATAATGTCTTTGCTCTTAACAGTTTGATTCTTATCAAGCTCCCTCTAATAATTCCGCATCAAGGTAGAGTTGTCCTTTACTGCCAGTCTCCAATAGCGTTTTGACTTTGTAAGCCTCACCTAATATAGGCATCGCCAACACTTTATGAGCATCGCCTTGGGTTTGTATTACGCCCTTATCCAATAAGATAATTTGGTCACAAAATTTGGCGGCCAAGTTCACGTCATGTAAGGCGGCAATGGTAATGAGTCCTCTTTCAATGGTGAGCTTTTTTATCACGGTTAGGATGGACAGTTGGTGGTGCAAGTCCAATGCGCTGGTGGGTTCATCTAAGAGAATCACCTTGGGTTTAACCACAAGAATGCGAGCAAGGGCGACGAGCTGTTTTTGACCGCCGCTGAGTTCGCTGATGTTCTTTTCGGCAAGGTGCTCAATATTCAGTAGAGCCAATATTTCTGCCACTTGCTGAATATCTTCTGGCTTGACACGCCAACCTGATTTTTGCTTAAGCGATACTAAAACGGACTCGAAAACTGATAAGGCGAGACTGCTGTAAAAAGACTGTGGTAAGTAGATAACATCACGAGCTCGCTCTATCTTGGAGTAATCCTTTAAGTTCTTGTCGTTTAAAACAACATCGCCCGATTGTGTTTTTATTAACCCTGCAATGGATTTAAATAAGGTGGATTTCCCTGCGGCGTTTGGGCCTAAAAGGGCGGTAAAGCTGCCTTTTTCTAAGTTGGCTATGCTCAGCTCTTTTAGCACAAGGTGCGACCCATAGCTGGCCGTTAAGTTAGTAACGGATAAACTCATAAGCTCTGCTCCTTAGAATGTCGCATGATGATGGCGAGGAAAACGGGGACACCAATAAGCGCGGTGATGATACCGATAGGGTAAATAATGCCCGGAGTGATCGATTTACTGACGATGGAAGTCACGCTTAACATTAACGCGCCTAATAAAGCGGATAGGGGGATGAAGTAACGTTGATTTTCTCCCACTAACAGTCGAGCAATATGGGGACCCACTAGGCCAACAAATCCAATGGTTCCCACGAAAGCGACAGCGGTAGCGGCTAACAAAGAAATGCAAATCAGTATTTCAACCCGTAATCGAGCTAGGTCGATACCCATACTCAAAGCATTTTCTTCTCCTAATCTTAGGGCGGTTAGTTGCCATGTACGCATCATGCAAAATGGTAGTACAACACAGAGTAGGCCAGTCCCCCAAAATATTTGTAGCCAGCTTGCTCGATTTAAAGAGCCCAGCATCCAAAACACAATACGTTGTAATTCTGTTTCTGATGCACCATATTCCATCATGGCTAATAGGGCGTTGAAGGCGAAGAAAATGGCGATACCAAAGAGGATAATGGTTTGCGTGCCGACACCTTTTAAGCGCATTAAGAGGAGAAGCAAACCACAGGTGCCTAGAGCAAAAACAAAGGCATTTAATGTAACGAGCAAAGAGCCAACATTAGCGGCAAAGCCAATACCTGTAACAATTGCAAGGGCAGCACCAAAGCTGGCAGCAGAAGACACGCCCAGTGTAAAAGGCTCTGCTAACGGGTTGTTAAGCAATGTTTGCATTAATGCCCCAGATACCCCTAGCATGGCCCCAACAATCACTGCAGTTACAGCTATGGGTAATCGATAATCCCAGATGATTACCTCTAACTTGATTCCGTGGGAGGTTTTATCTAGCAGTACATCGAGTACAGTGGAGAGAGAGAAGTTGCCGGGTCCTATGCTCACATCGACGATTAAGCTTAATGTTAATAAAATCACTACCATTAATAGCATTTGGATCTTTTTACTTTCACTGGCAACAAAACCGTGAATAAGATCATGTTGCTTTTTCAATATATTTTTAGGAATCTCTGCGTCTTGGTTAGCGCTGAGTTGTTGAGTTTCACTGGACATAAAAACCACTCAAAATGAAGAAAAGGCCCAAAAGATAAGCCGTTTTTAAATAGCGAGGTCATCATAGATAACCCTTCATATAGTAAAACGCTCCCTTTTATTTGCCATTAAAGTGACAATAAAAGGAAGCGTATTCAATCAATTGAGTGGGCTATTTCAACTTATGCCAAAACACACCACTGAAATCGATAGGAAGGAAACGATCGTGCAGCTCAATGAAATTGGCTGTCGTATCTAGGTCCTTAAAGTCCTCAGGGTAAAACCACTTAGCGAAGGTTTGTAGAGCGATAAAGTGATATGGGCTGTTATAGAACTGGTGGTAAATAGAGAAGAAGTTTTTTGACTTCACGGCATCCAGCTCTGGCCAACCTTTACGATCTGCTAATGCTTGCAAACGTACTTGAGCTAATTCTGGTGTTGCCTCATAGCCAAGTAATACCGCCGCAGTATTTGGATTGGTTTCAGCCCAGTTTGCCCCTGTACCTATTATGTAATCTAGCTTATCGCTAAAGATAACCTCAGGGTTTACCGTTCCGCTAAAGCCCGGGAATTTACGGCTACCCCAGTTGATGCCGCCGGCTTCATCCACTAAACGACCTAGGTTAGCGGCACCAAAAGTGCTGCAACATTTATCAGGGTTGTAGCCTGCAGCACGCTCGATAAAGACAATAGGGCGCTCTTCTGGTTTTTTCTGAAGGACAACTGAGCTGACCACTCGCATTTGTTCTACGTAGTAATCGATAAAATCATTCGCTTCTTTTTCGCGATCTAATACTTTCCCTAACATGAGTAAGCTAGGTACGGTGTTCTGTGTTGGTCTCTGTCTGAAATCAACAAACACGACTTTAATGCCTGCTTTTTCCAACTTAGTCAGTAGGCCACTTTCTTGTGCTTTTAATAAGTTGCCTAAATTTAGAATAAACAGATCCGTATCTAGGGTGATAATTTTTTCTAAGCTGAAATCCCCAGTATATGGGCTACCTAGGTTTTCAATTTCAGCAATTTCAGGGAAGGCTTTTAAGTATTTTCGATATGCATCAGGGTCGTATTGCATTAGGTCATCTTTCCAGCCTACGACCCTTTTAAGTGGATTATTTTTATCCAGTAGGGCGAGTGAATAGGTCAGTCGGCTTTCACCTAATACGATATTTTCAATTTTATCTGGGTCTAGGCTGACTTTACGCCCCGCCATATCCGTGACTTCAATTACTTCTGCTGAAGCGCCAAAAGCGGCTGCTAAGAACGCAGGAGCTAATAATTTTTTAACAAATGAGCGTTGGATACCAAGCATGTTTCTTCCCTTGATTGTTGGTTAATGCCTTATTTTAACGATCAATGAAAGATATGTAAATGATAATTATAATCGTTTACGTTTACTATCCTGAATTATCATAAATGTGGTAATAGAACGTACTTGGTTAATATTGTATTAGTCGATATTCTCAATTAAGTACTCGCAAACGGCTTGCAGTTTGGGGGAAGGGTGGAGAGATTTTGGGTACACCAACCAGACACCACTGTATGGATATTGATACTGGGTTAACAGAGGGATTAACTCCCCAGATTCAAGATATTCGTTGACGTAATAATCTGGAAGCTGCGCTATACCTAGGCCTTTTCTCGTGGCATCTAATAAAGCCACACCTGAGTTACTTCGATATTGGCTGGCGACTTTAATCTCTTTCCTTTGACCATTTTCTTGAAATAGCCAGTGATTCTTTGAGCCAAGTAAACATTGATGTTTACTGAGTTCTGCTAAGGTATGAGGTATACCATGTTGATCAATGTATTGACGAGAAGCGCACAGGTGCTCAACACGATTACATAATCGACGAGATAAATGACTGGAATCCTTCATGGCTCCCATTCGAATGGCAAGGTCGTAGCCTTCTTCTATTAAGTCCACGGTTCTATTGGTTAAATGAAAATCTAACTCTATATCTGGGTGGTCAAGTAAGAAGTTATTCATGATGGGGGCAATGTAGCGTTCCCCAAATGTGGTTGAACAGGTCATTTTAAAGTTGCCAACAGGTGTTTGATTGAGCGTTGAAATAACTTCTTCTGCGCTACTTAATGCTTCGGGTAAAGATCGACAATTTTGATAATACAGTTCGCCTGCTTCACTTAGACGAATACGACGGGTGGTACGAAACAATAAGGTGCTACCTAATTGAGATTCAAGCTGTGTGATTAGCCGACTAATATGAGAGGTAGATACCTTTAATTTCGCAGCGGCTTTCGAAAAGTTACCCTGTTGAACCACCTCCACAAAGGCCTCCATCGCTTCCCAGTTTCGCACTTTTGGTTCCCTCTTTTTAAAGTGATTTTCTAAAATGACAATATTTGATTGTTATATTATATCATTATGGCAGCATATAAATAAGATTGTTGCTATATAGCAACAATCTTTTCCTAATGGGGTTATTATCCTGCTTATTCTTTCGGTCTATGCTGGCGTTATAACTGAACATAAATCGATAATATTTTGGAGAGTAGGATGAAATGTAAAGCGGCTGTTGCTTGGGGTCCAGGCGAACCTTTAAAAATTGAAGAAGTTGATGTGCAAGACCCTCAAGCGGGTGAAGTGTTAGTACGTATGGTCGCAACCGGCGTGTGCCATACTGATGCATTTACTTTATCTGGCGAAGACCCAGAAGGAATTTTTCCTGCAATCTTAGGGCACGAAGGAGCAGGAATAGTAGAAGCCATAGGTGAGGGCGTAACAAGCCTGAAACCGGGGGATCACGTTATTCCTCTTTATACGGCTGAATGTGGCGAGTGTAAATTCTGTACATCAGGTAAAACTAACTTGTGTCAGGCAGTACGTGAAACACAAGGCAAAGGCTTGATGCCTGATGGCACGAGCCGTTTTAGTATTAATAGCGAACCGATTTATCATTACATGGGTACTTCTACCTTTGCTGAGTACAGTGTGGTTGCGGAGATCTCTTTAGCGAAAATCCATGTTGATGCGCCGTTAGAAAAAGTCTGTTTACTTGGATGTGGTATTACTACGGGTATTGGTGCCGTTTTGAATACTGCGAAAGTAGAAAAAGGCGATACGGTTGCGGTATTTGGTTTGGGAGGGATTGGTTTATCTGTGATTCAAGGTGCTCGTATGGCTGGGGCATCACGTATTATTGCTATCGATATTAATGAGTCTAAATTTGAAATGGCAGAGCAGTTTGGTGCGACAGATTGCATTAATCCAAAGAAATTTGATGCGCCTATTCAGCAAGTTATCGTGGATATGACTGACGGTGGTGTGGACTATTCATTTGAATGTATTGGTAATGTTCAAATTATGCGTCAGGCACTTGAGTGTTGCCACAAAGGCTGGGGCGAGTCCATCATTATTGGTGTGGCGGGCGCAGGTCAGGAAATTTCAACGCGACCATTCCAGTTAGTAACGGGTCGTGTGTGGAAGGGCTCTGCTTTTGGTGGTGTCAAAGGCCGAAGCCAATTACCGGGTTATGTAGAGGACTATATGAATGGCAAAATTGAAATTGACCCTTTTGTCACTCACACCATGGGCTTGGAAGACATTAATAAGGCCTTTGATTTGATGCATGAAGGTAAGAGTATTCGTACTGTTATCTTGTTTGATCAGTAACATTTCGATTAATACTATTATGGCGGCATATATCGATTATGATACTCGATATATGCCGCTTAGATTCGAGCTATTTCTATAATTGAATTATAGGAATAAGGAGTAGCGAAACGATGGAGTTATTATCTAGCACAAAAACGCACGCTGGTTGGCTAAAGCGTTACCGACACAAGAGTACCTCGGTAAAAGGCGATATGACGTTTGCTGTTTACCTGCCCCCACAAGCAGAAACTCAACGTGTCCCCGTGTTGTATTGGTTGTCTGGCCTGACCTGTACGGATGAGAATTTTATTCAAAAGGCTGGGGCTTTTAGAAAAGCCGCTGAATTGGGGTTAGCGATAGTGTGTCCTGATACCAGTCCTCGTGGTACAGATTACCCGAATGAACATGAGAGTTATGACTTTGGTTCAGGGGCGGGGTTTTATATAAATGCCACAGTGGAACCTTATTCAGGCACCTACCACATGTATGATTATGTGGTGGATGAGTTGCCGCGATTAGTTGAAGAGCATTTTCCAATTACTGAAAAACGTTCTATTTCAGGTCACTCGATGGGCGGCCACGGCGCATTAATTTGCGCTTTGAAGAACCCTAATCGCTATCAATCTGTCTCTGCCTTTGCACCTATTGCTAACCCAACTCAATGCCCATGGGGAGAAAAAGCCTTCACTGGTTATCTTGGGAATGACAAAACCACATGGGAAGAGTGGGACGCGACTTGTTTGGTGAAAAATCTGATAGGGCAGCTTCAACAAGGTCTTCCGTTGTTTATTGATCAAGGCGAATCTGATGACTTCCTTGATGAACAATTAAAGCCCCAAGCCCTAGAGGCTGCTTGTGAAGAAGTTGGTCAGCCAATTACCTTACGTCGACAAGCTGGCTATGATCACAGTTACTTCTTTATTTCGAGTTTTATAGAAGAGCATTTAGAGTTCCACTTTAATGCACTGAGTTGAGTTTTGAATAGGAAATTAAAAAGGGTTACTTTTAATAAATAAAGTAACCCTTTTTTGTGTCACAGAATATGAATCGCTTATCGTCTAGGAGGTGGTTCTGGTAGCGCTGCTTTTAACTCTGCTTCAGAGACACCTAATACTTTTGCCACTTCAGCTAAATTTGCGTTTGGTCCGCCAGCATTGTTTAGGGCATTAAATAGCTCGTCTGCTGTGATACCCAATTTTGTTGCCGCTTCTTCGAATCCTGGTGGTATACCCATACCTCTTTCATTCACCTCTTGACCATTTCCTCCTTGTCGGCGATCTGGTCGACCTTGCTCAGGCGGCTGACCTTGTTTAGCTCCTACACCTTCTGCTCCAACACCTGCTTTTGCAGTAGTTGAAAAGTTATTTTTAGCCATAACCCCTATTAGGCACTTAGGTAGATTTGGGAAGTTGGTAGAGGCATGGTAGTGATATACTTTTTCTAGTTTGTTTGGCACGTATCCGACATGACCATTACAAGCGTCAAGGTCCGTTGGTTCTTCTCCATTCTCTTCTGTACTTCCGTAAATGCCTATACCATCGAATGCATAGCCGAATAATGCTGATGAGCTTTGTGTTAGTTGACACTCAGCTTGTACACCTTCTTTTTCGTACACTGTGTTTATATCCGAGGCAGTTCCATGATAATGATACCAGCCGCCGGGGTCCACATGGCCTGCGCAAGTATCTAAAGCGGGGAGGTGGCCTGTTCTCAAAACACTAGGCGCGTCAGAAAAAATAGGAACACCTGAAAGGGATATTCCTACTTTGCTTACTGTTCCAAGCTCGTTAGGTGTTGCCGCTTTCATTGGGTTGGTAGGGATAAGAAGTGTCATTTCCACCTCTTTGTCAGCTCGCATGTTAATACAGGTATTTGGGTACTTTGGCTTTGCCCCATCTCCTGTAATGAATACCTGACCTTCATCGTTATAGAAACTATAACCTTGTGCTTTCAGCATTTCGAAGAACTCACCATCTAGGCGATATAAGCCTTCTTTGTCTCCGTCCCATTGCCAAATGCCGCCATCTTCATCCAAGCTTTTTGGGCAAAATGGGCCTACTTCTAGGTCGTCAGGCTTATATTTTACTGTCATTTGCGCACATTCACTTTGCAGGCCGTTTTCTAAAGTACAGGATACTATCTCTGGCGTTTGACTCATTGCTGACGGGTTAAATAAAGATAGGTTGATCTGCGAGTATAGAGTGCTTGCTGATTGTAGTGGTACATGACTTTCACGGTTGGAATTATTGTTATGGCTATGCCCGTTGTGGCTGTGTCCATTATGGTGTGAATGGTTTTTTTGGGTAGGGTGCTCATCATCAGGTAAAGAGGAGCTGCAGGCTGTTAATACTGCACTTGTTGTTAATACAGCAAATAGATAGTGTGATTTTGTCATGGTATGAAAGCCTCAAAAAGCAGGGGAGGAGGAATGTTGATACGGCGTTGGAATATATAATTCATGAGAAGAAGCGGCAAATGACTTTAATCAACTTTACACAAGCTAGAAGAAATACTGACTCTCAATGAAGTGTATTGTTGTAGAGGTAGGTCTGCTTAGAAATTTGAGGCTAGATGATATCGAAAAGAATGATCTAATTAATAAACGAAGAAAGCCAACCCAAATGGGTTGGCTTTCAATTCTATTAATAAAGAGTACTTACTTAAGGCTCATAACCCATCTAAGAAAAGGGGGTAACCTAGAAAGGTTAGATGTACTAAACAAGAAACTCTTTATTTATAAGCTGCTTAGAAATCAAGGCTTAAAAGCATACCAGCAACACTTACATCATCTTTAGTTTGGTTGAAAGATGATGTTGCTGTTCTTGTACTATCTCCGCGCCAGTAAGTACCATTCTGAGTTCCAGCTTCTACATAAAGTTTAGCTAGTTTACTGAACTGGTATACCGCACCAACACCTTGTTGGGTGTAGTTATCATAACTTGAATCATGGTTATCAATTGCTTCGTAACCTGCATATACAGAAAGTTTACTATTTACTTTATACGTCACGTTTAGCTCGTAACCTGTCGAGCGAAGATCGGTTGTTGATGCGTCAGTGAAGTCGACATCCATTTCACCATATAATGCGCCAAGTTTAACCTGGCCAATAGAGTATTCAACTTGAGCCTGCCAAAAGTCGACGGTGATTTCTTCATCAAAGTCAGTTTCGCTACCAAAACCACCTTCTATAAGGAAATCGCCTACTTTAACATCACCAGCAAAAGCAGTTCTTTTAGGTTGCTCTTCATCGTCATCACTAGTGGTATTTGCTTCAGAAGCAACAACATAGGTACCTCGAATTTCGTAATCATCACCTTCATAAGCGGCAAAGAATGACTCGTTGAATTTAGTACCACCGCCATCTTGATCACCAGATGCTCTACCAAGGTCAACTATCTCAAATGAATCAATACCTAGTGGATCAATGGCATCTTCTTGGAAACCAGCTCGAACTGTCACATCGCCAATTTCTACACCAGCCCAAATTTGATCGTTTTGAAGGGTATTGTTATTTTCAGACTCCATAGTCCAGTCAGAAGCTGCAATAAAGGTTAAATTATCGTCAATCTTCCATTTGAAGTCGAAGTCTACATCGTCAAAGTTTGCTTCTGCTTCTGTTCTATTGTCATTATCTGAATCGTGTTCAATAAGAAGGTCAATATCACCATTTAAATTAAGAGTAAGGTCGTCAGTTTTGATTAAATCGACAGCGTAAGTAGAAGTAGATACAGCCGCAGCGATTGCTGTTAGGCCAAAAGCGGTTACAAGCTTAGTTGCTTTCATTGGATTTCCTCGTTTTTATATTTATTTGTACAAATCTAATTTTTAGCGTTTTAATTATGCATTAATTAAGAACATTTTTAATATATCATACAATAATAAGAAAACAACAGTATTAATTTATTCTTTTTTATTTAAATAAAACTGTTTAGTTTCAATGGTTTAGTTGTTTTTGTAATATCTTTTGGATTTAGTTAGGAATATTTTTAATCTTTAAATGATCAATTTTTTGTAAAGAATGGCAGTTTTTAGTAATTCAATATTTTGCTTACGCTGAGGAAATAGTTGTGCTGGCGAAATCAATATACCTACTTTTTTGTAGGTTTTTCCGTACAGCTTGTTTGAGTGTAGCCTAAAATTTTCTTCTGGCAATTTCTCTAAAAGAAAATCGATGGTTGGTGATAAGGTCTAGAGGGAAATGCGAAAAGACTAGCACTTATGAAAGACTAGCGCTTTAAGGCCGCTTTCTAGGTTGATGTCTGGAAATTCTGGTGGGTTTTCAAGTCTATACTGGAAGCTTAGTTCGGGCGATTCTTGTTTCATGCCTTGAATAAGAAAGTCGGAAGTAAGTGTTGGGTCGTTAACACAAGCGAGCACTTTTCCTGAGCTGGTTAATAGCTCTGGAAGTCGCCTAAGAATTTTCTGGTAATCCTTGGTGATAGCGAAACTACCACGCTGGAATGTGGGGGGGTCTATGATGATGAGGTCATATTGGCCGTATTTCTTTATTTTTCCCCATGACTTAAAAATATCGTGGGCAAAAAACTGTACCGAGGTTAAATCGTGCTTATTTAGCCTGTGATTTTCACGACCACGGGAGAGTGCGCCTTTCGCCATATCAAGATTGACGACTTGCTCTGCACCGCCAGCCATAGCTGCAACAGAAAACCCGCAAGTGTAAGCAAAAAGGTTAAGCACACGTTTATTTTGACTTTGCTCTTTTACCCATTTTCGACCAAAACGCATGTCTAGGAAAAGTCCCATGTTTTGGTTTTTGCCAAGGTCTAACTGAAAGAGTAGTCCATCTTCATTTGCTATAAGCTGCGAAGGGTGGTTACCCCAAAGACATTCGCTAGGACTTTTCTCTCTACTACGGTGCTGTAATATCAAGGATTTTGCAAAAGATTTTTGCCAACTGCCTTCTTCTGTCCAAGATAGTAATGTCTGTGAAAGCTGCTCTAATTCATCCTCACTTGGCTCTTTAAACAAGGCAACTAAAACATGCCCTTCTAACCAATCCACTGTGATTTGTTCTAGATTTTGATAGCACTTACCACGACCATGAAAAAGCCTAATAGCACCACTCGGTTGAGCGTTGAGTTGTGATAAGACATGTTCTGTTAGAGTGGAAAGTGCTTTTGTATCCATAATTTTGTTCTGGCTTTATTGGCTTAGAATAATTGATTAAAAAGTATTGAATAGAGGGTTAGGCTTTTAGGTCTGCCGCGTGCTCTTCTGCAGAGCAAACAATGCATTCCCCTGCAAGGTTAGGTGCGACACCTACTGCATACTTATCTTGAGTCATTCCTGTTAGCCAAGTTTCTTGCCATGTTTTTGCAGTAATTTCTAATGCAGAGAAGCCTTCATAGTCTTTTTTCCCCCAATCAGTAGCAAGAGCTTCAGCAGGCCATATTGGTAATACTTTGTCTTGACCTAGCTCAATGATTAAACAGCCTTCAGCATCCATAAGAGTCCAAATAGAGTTTCCGCTTTTTATGTACTCAATTACTTGTGCGTATCGATCGCTGCTTGGTGAACGGTAAAAAGTGTCATCAAATAGGGTGCTGTTTGTCATTGTCTGTATCTCTAAGGTGAAGAAGCGGGGATATTAACATAAGGGAAAACAGACTATGAAAAAGAATGCTCATTTTAAGATTCTTTTTCATAGTTTTATAAGAGAAGAGAATATCTCTAAATCGAAAAACGAGATAGGTGTAGATTTACTGGAAAAGGCTTTCTAGTTGTTCTAGATGTGTAGTTTTTTGAGATTCGTCCATCCAGCTTAACTCAATGCCATTGATAGCCAGTTGTAAAAGCTCTTGTTTTGTAATGCCACTTTTCTCGATAAGGGCTATGTAGTTATCGTTCATATAACCACCGAAATAAGCAGGGTCATCGGAGTTAACTGTGGCTTTTAACCCTTGTTGCAACATGGTTCGAATCGGGTGCTCTTTCATGTCTTTGACGACACAAAGCTTTAAATTTGAAAGAGGACAAACTGTTAACGCTAAGCCTCTTTTCTTAATTTCGCTGATAAGGTTTTCGTCTTCAAGCGCGCGATTACCATGGTCTATACGGTCTACATTAATTACATCAAGCGCCTGCCATACGTATTCTGGTGGACCTTCCTCTCCTGCGTGGGCAGTTATTTTTAGCCCTAGGTCACGGCACGCTTTAAATACATTGGCGAATTTTTCTGGGGGGTGTCCTACTTCAGAGCTGTCTAAACCGACACCATCAATTGAAGGTAGGAATGGCTTAGCAAATTCTAGGGTCTCAAAAGCACTTACTTCACTAAGATGGCGTAGGAAAGACATAATGAGTTTGGATGTCATGCCCCATTTAGCTTCGGCGTCTTTAAGTGCTTTGTGAATACCATTAATTTGCACATCAAAAGGAACACCTCTAGAAAGGTGACCTTGAGGGTCAAAAAAAATTTCTACATGAACCACATTTTCAGAGTGTACCTTGGTCAAATAGGCCATGGTTAAGTCATAAAAATCAGCCTCATGGAGTAGTACTGACATGCCTTGATAATAAAGGTCAAGGAAGTCTTGTAGCTGAGTAAATTGGTAAGCTTCTCTTAACTCATCAACGGTCTTGTATGTCAGCTCCACTTGATTTCTTTGGGCAATGGCAAACATCTGCTCAGGCTCAAAAGTACCTTCAATATGCAAATGAAGCTCTGTTTTAGGCATTTTTTTAGCAAGTGAAATTAATGAGTTCGCGTCCATACAGGTACCTTGATTTAGTGCTTTATAACGAAGACGTTGAAAATAAGTTTTATTAAAAATAGTGAGAAATTAAAAAGCACAGTCAACATGGGTTAACTGTGCCTATGGGTAGAATAGAGAGATTAGCGAGGAATTTCGCCCTCGATACCTTCAACATACCAATTCACTTGTGCAAGTTCGACATCGTTTAATGTGTAGCCTGCTTTTACAACAAGGTTGCCTTTGTTGTCTGTGATTGGTCCAGTGAAAGGTTTGATTTCACCTGATTTCACAGCAGCGTATGTTTCGCTGATTTTTGCTTTAACATCCGCTGGAAGATTTGGGTTGATAGATTCAATCGTTAGAATCTCTTCTTTGAATCCACCCCAGTAATCTTGTGGTTTCCAAGTGCCTTTCATAACAGCGTCAGCAATGCTGATGTAGTAAGGAGCCCAGTTATCACGAACAGAGAAGATGTGTGCTTCAGGAGCAAATTGACTCATGTCAGACGCTTGACCAAAAGCACGCATGCCACGTTTTTCAGCTGCAATTAGAGGAGCAGGGCTATCAGTGTGTTGTACTAGAATATCAACACCTTGGTCCATTAAAGCATTGGCAGCATCGGTTTCTTTACCTGGATCATACCAAGTGTTTACCCAAACAATTTTCATTTCTACGTCAGGGTTAACTGTTTTCGCAGCCATGTAAATAGTGTTGATATCACGGATAACTTCTGGAATTGGGAAAGAAGCGATGTAACCAATTTTATTGGTTTTTGTCATCATGCCTGCAGTCACACCAGAAACATAACGGCCTTCGTATGTACGTAGTACATAAGTACCAACGTTCTTAGAACGCTTGTAGCCAGTCGCGTGTTCGAAAGTTACTTTAGGGAAACGCTTAGCCACTTTGATTGTTGGGTTCATAAAGCCAAACGACGTTGTGAAGATCAGGTCGTTACCTGCTTTTGCTAGTTGAGTGATAACACGCTCAGAGTCAGCACCTTCTTCTACGTTTTCAACGAAAGTGGTTTCCACTTTATCGCCGAAATGCGCTTCTAGACCTTTACGGCCAAGATCATGCTCATAGCTCCAACCCAAGTCACCAACAGGACCAACGTAAACAAATCCTACTTTCAATGGATCTTCTGCTTGAGCAATGCTTGCTCCTGCAAGAAGTCCCAGACCAACTAATAAACTCTTAAGTTTCATTTTTAGCTCCTATATTTGGCCTAAGGCCGTTTGTCTTCAAGAATGAAGTATTAATTAATTCTGTTTACGCCATATTACGTGGATTAAATGGCTTACCTAGAGACCTTGGGGCAAGCAGTTTTTCTTTGAAATGATCGGCACTGATGATGACCATAACAACGACTGTAGCCACATATGGCAGCATGGCTAATAGGTTAGGGGAGATAGATAACCCTAATCCTTGTAATACCAAGTGCATAATACTAGCTAGACCAAACAGGTAAGCGCCAAGCATGATTCTTCCTACTCGCCATGATGCAAAAACCACTAATGCTAGGGCGATCCAACCGCGTCCAGAGGTCATGCCTTCCACCCACATAGGTGTATAAACCAAAGACATGTAGGCACCAGAAATACCTGCCATAGCTCCGCCAAACATGACGGCCAAGTAACGTACTTTAAGTACCTTGATACCAATGGCATTTGCCGCATTTGGATTTTCGCCTACCGCTTTAATTGTCAAACCAAGTCTAGTTTTATTGACCACGAAGATGAGTAATCCTGTCATAAAGAAGGAAAAATACACCAATATATCGTGGTTAAATATAATACGGCCAAGATACGGAATGTCGGATAAAACAGGAATAGCTATAGGTTGGAAGCCTTGTAAGGTTTTACCAACGTAATCGGCACCTACAAAAGCACTCAACCCTGTGCCAAAAATAGTTAAAGCAAGGCCTGTTGCCACTTGGTTGGCGCCAACGTGCAAAACAAGTACTGCAAATATCAGGCTCATAATGGAGCCCATCAGCATAGCAGCAATAACACCAAAGCCCATGTTTCCAGTGCTGTAAGCAGCTAGGAAGCCTACCACAGCACCCATTAACATCATGCCTTCTTGGCCTAGATTTAAAACACCTGTTTTTTCACAAATGACTTCGCCTAACGCAATAAAGAGTAGGGGAGTACCTGTTTTAATGGCGGCAAATAAAATTTGTACAATAAGGTCCGCGTCCAAAGTATTCTCCTAGTTTGTCGCTTGGTTAGTGAAAGTAAGGCGGTTATTTATAAAGAAGTCACACGCCAATAAGAAAAACAACAATACCCCTTGGAACATGCTGACCACGGCAACCGGAATGCCCATTTCGATTTGTGCTAAATCGCCACCCATATAAAGTACTGCCATAAAAACAGCAGCAATAATGGCTCCGATAGGATGCAATCGCCCTAAATAGGCAACAATGATGGCTGAGTAGCCATAACCTGGAGAAACGTTGGGAACTAGTTGACCTATTGGACCTGTTGTTTCACTTACCCCAGCAAGGCCTGCTAATGCACCAGCAAACAGCATGACTAACCAGCCAAGTTTGTTACCTTTGAAGCCAGCATATTTTGCCGCAGATTCATCCGCGCCAAAGACTCGAACCTGAAAACCTAGATGGGTTTTGGTTAGAATAAACCAGCCAATTACACTTGCAATAAGAGCAAAAAGTACACCTAGGTGAATGCGACTGTCTTCAAATAAAGTTGGCAAGAGAGTATTGTCAGCAAAAAGAGCAGACTCTGGGAATCCATAACCTTGCGGGTCTCTTAATGGCCCGTGTACAGACCAAATGAGTAAGTACAAGGCTATGTAGTTAAACATTATGGTGGTAAGGATGAGGTTGGAGTTAAAGCGTAACTTTAAATAAGTCGGGATAGCTGCGCATATCATTCCAGATAGCATGCCAGCAATGAGTGTTAGAGGCAGTGCGAATATAGATTCTGACTCGATAAAGTAAAGTGCCGCAGCAGAGCCACCTAATGCACCCGCTAAAAGTTGTCCTTCAGCACCAATATTCCACATATTAGCTCGATAACAAAGGGACAGTCCTACAGCACACAATAAAAGAGGCCCCATTTTAACGAACATTTCGCCGATATTATAAGCATCGGATAATGGGGCGATTAACAATACTTGTAGTGCCTGTACTGGAGATTTACCGATTGCTGTGAATAAAATCCCGCCAAAGATGAGTGTTAAAGTAACAGCCAATAATGGAGAAACGAATTTCATTGTATTGCTAGGCTCAGTTCGAGCTTGAATAAGAATCATATTACAGCCTCCTTAGTCGGTGATTGAGGCTGCGTTGTACTTGCTTGTTCATTAATAAAGGTGCCTGCCATCCATTGACCAATTTGGTCAATGTTAGTGTCTTCTGTTTTAACTTGAGGAGATAAGTAGCCATCACAAACAGCTGCCATGCAATCGGCTAGCAAGAAAAGCTCATCGATGTCTTCGGAGACTAGTAATATGGCTGCGCCTTGGTCTCTTAACTCGAGTAATGCTTGGTGTATGGCTAATGCTGCACCAACATCCACACCCCATGTAGGGTGAGCACAGATCAACACTTTAGGGTCTTGGCCAATTTCTCGACCCATAATGAATTTTTGTAAGTTACCACCACTTAAGCTTCTGGCTTCTGAGAACTCACCATGGCATTTCACTTTATACTTTTCGATAAGTTGGTTGGTGTAATCTTTTACACCTTGCCATTGTACTAGGCCTTTTGAAACGAAACCTTTGCTATGAGTGAGTAGGGTATTTTCTGTTAAACTCATATCTGGAACCGCACCACGACCTAGACGCTCTTCAGGTACGTATGCCATGCCGAGTTTACGTCTTTCCCCTGCGTGTAGATGGCCTATTTCCAGCTCATTCATAAGTAATGCACTACCAACATTACGATCATCTTCACCACTGAGAATAGCCATTAACTCATCTTGTCCATTACCTGCGACACCGGCGATACCAAGAATTTCACCTGCCTTTAAATCAAAATTGATTTTCTTTAATGCGGTGCCAAATGGCTGCTTAGAAGACAAGGATAGATTGGAGGCTGTAAATAGTGTTTTAGAACCTTCTTTTTTAGAATAACCAGCGTCCTGCTCGGCAAGATCACCTACCATCATTTTTGCAATGGAAGCAGGGGTTTCATCATTTGGGACACAAGTATCAACTACTTTTCCGCCTCTCAATATGGTTGCTTGATCACATATTTCCGTGACTTCATGTAATTTGTGGCTAATAAAAAGAACGCTACAGCCCTCTTTAGAGAGAATTCGTAGCACATCAAATAACCCAGATACTTCTTGTGGTGTGAGTACTGAAGTGGGCTCATCAAGGATTAACAATTTAACGGACTGTACAAGGCAGCGCATAATCTCCACTCTTTGCCTTTCACCAATAGAAAGAGAGTGTACGTATCTAGTTGGGTCAACATTTAAGCCATACTCTTCAGAAAGTGTATTAATACGGCTATCGAGATCGTCGATTTGACTTAGTTGTTTTTTACTTAAACAGAGCTCTATGTTCTGGCTGACAGTTAACGTTTCAAATAAAGAGAAGTGTTGGAATACCATACCAATGCCGAGTTCTCGGGCGATAGAGGGAGACTTAATATTTACTTCTTTACCATTCCATAAAATGTCTCCTTTATCGGGGGAGACAACGCCATAAATTGTTTTTACGAGAGTACTTTTGCCAGCACCGTTTTCTCCGAGTAAAGCGTGTATTTCACCCGGTTGAAGCGTGATACTAATATCGTCATTTGCTAAGCAGCCTGGATATTGTTTTGTAAGGCCTATTAACTCAAGCCGAGATACCGATGTTTGCGCTTTCAAAATTCTAGTGCCCTAAAATGATTTTTAATGGATATATTATTTATCACTCAATATGTTAACTTTCTTGCACCATAAATGCGATCTGTTTGCACTATTTTGGTTCGCGTCTGTATTAAATTTGACCGATTAGTTAGTTATTTTGAGTGGCAATCTATATTGGCTATATATATATCAATATCCATGCCAATGGGGGTGTTAGTTACTGAGTTCTATCTTGAGGAATATCTAATTTTAGCTGTGCTATTGAGGCGTTTTATTTTCTTTTAACTTGGCTCATCAATAGGAAGTTTATTGTCAAACAAGTATAATGAAAGATTCGATTATTATGCTGCTATGTTATGGAGAATATAGTGCCTAAAGTTTCACTCAACTAGGTTCATTGTGTATTTTCCAATTCAAAAAACATTAGAAAAATATCTCAATATCGGTTTTGCCAAGGGCGATACGGGTAACGACTTAAATCAAAAGCACGTTGTAAATTTCTCTTATTTATTATTTTTCGCTTCTTGCTTAGTTCTACTGTTGTTTTTCAGCTTCATTAGTCAGCCTATCCTTGCTGTCTTTTGCTTCATTTGGATGCTAATGGGAGGTGTGGCTTGGCGTTATTGTTACAAAGGTGAATTTACTCGAGCGCAAATTACTTTCCCTATTTTAAAGAGCAGCAAAGTGCTTATTTTATGCTTGTTCTTTTTTGGCGAAGAAACTGGGTTTCACTGGTTGTTTGCCAATATCATTGTCTATGCTGTTGTGGTTTTTAGAGGCGATCAGAAGGTGATAAAATACGGTATCTTATTTTCATCTAGCCTAGGTTTTCTCGTTTGTGAGTTCTTTAGTCAAAGTAGCCTTGCTCTGACAGAAGTAGGCAAAAGTCTTTGTATTTTCTTTGTATTTTTCAAATTAACCTTTCATTTTACCACCGTCATTACCTTGGTGATGAGTCGTCTTAATGCTGTAAATTTGTACTTACGCAATCTTGCTGAAAAAGATGAATTAACAGGTTTGTATAACCGCCGTAAAGTGCTGGCTGAGGCGCAAAATATCTTTGAAGCCTCTGTACTTAATAGTACTCCATGTATATTTGCCATTATCGATTTAGATTATTTTAAAAAGGTTAATGATACCTATGGGCATGATGCAGGGGATTTGGTGCTGGCGAAAGCGGCAAGCATTATGAAGTCTGCACTTAGACCTCAAGATCTGATTGGTCGATATGGTGGTGAAGAGTTTATCGTTATTATGAGAAATATCCATATAGAACAGTCTGTTATACTCATGAATAAGATGCGAGAAAGTATTAAAAATAGCCAGATTTCACTACGTGATGACACGGAAATATCGATATCCTTAAGTATCGGATTAGCCTCTATGGATTCTTCAACATCTCGTTATGAAGAAGTGTTGGTAAAAGCAGATAAAGCCTTGTATCTTGCCAAGCACAATGGTCGAAATTGTGTTTATACAGAAATGGATTCACTTCTTTAAAATATATTTTTACTTTGTATTGACATATGAGTTGTCCACTTACTCTGTGGATAAGTTTGTTGGCTACTCGATTTTTCCTTTATTTTTGGTGTGGTGCTGTTTTGTTTGAAGTGATCTTTCGTTGTTATGACTACTGGATAATAAATAAATCAGAAGGTGTGAGCTTTCACCATGAGTCAAACGAAGCTGGACTAATACAGGCTCTTTCTGAAGCTTTTCCCGAGCAAAGTTTTTACCCTGTACATAGGCTGGATAAAATGACATCAGGCCTATTAATTGTTGCTTGTCATAAAAAGGCGGCGGCTCTTTTTGGCTCTATATTTGAAAATCATGAAATCGAAAAACGCTACCTTGCTTTCTCAATACGTAAACCTAAAAAGAAACAAGGTACAATAGCGGGTGGTATGGAACCGAGTCGAAGAGGACAGTGGAAGCTAACGCAAGGTAAAGATAATTTTGCCATTACTCAGTTTTTTTCTGCGGCGCATCAAGGAGGTAGGGCATTTATAGTTCGGCCTTTAACAGGAAAAACACATCAAATTCGTGTTGCTTTAAAAAGTATTGGTTCACCTATTTTAGGGGATTCAAGATATGGTGGAGAAGCTGCAGATCGAGGTTATTTGCATGCTTATGCTTTGTCCTTTGATTGGCAAGGTGAGAGAAAACATTATATTTGCCCTCCAATATCTGGTGATATTTTTACCAATGATTTTATGGCGTGCGTAGAAACTAAATTGGATGACGCGTTATTAATTTGGCCATCTAAAAAATAATTATATAGCTCAGCAGAGTTTGCTCTGCACGAGAAGGAATCTGAATGAAAAATATTTTAGTTTATTGTCGTCAAGGCTTTGAAAAAGATTGTGCGGCAGAACTCTCTGAAGTAGCCAGCAGTAAAGGGTTTTATGGGTATGCCAAGGTAGTTCAAGACTCTGGTTACGTCGTTTTTCATTTGGATCAGCCTGATGCCGGTGAGTTGTTAATTAAGCAACTAAGGTTTAATCAATTAATCTTTGCTCGACAAATTATTGCTGTGAATGATTTGATTGAAATGGAGCAGGGCGGTCGAGTTCAGATTTTATTAGAAGCCGCTCGTGAACTTCCTTTGGCTGAAGATATATGGATTGAAACAGCCGATACTAATGAAGCCAAATCGCTATCGGGTCTGATTAAAAAGCTCGACAAGCCGTTACGTGAAGGTTGGAAAAAATCTGGCGTGTTGCGTAACAAAGCAGTAGGAGTGAGACATCATCTTTTCCTATTGAGTGGCACAGAAGCCTACTTGGGCGTTTCTTATTCTGAATGCCGCAGTGAATTTCCTATGGGGATTCGTCGATTACGTTTCCCAGCCGCTGGCCCAAGTCGATCGACTCTTAAACTTGAGGAGGCTTTCTTACAATTTGTCCCTGAAAAAACACGTGAAAGAGATTTGGTGGAGGGTATGACTGCTGTTGATCTAGGCGCTGCTCCCGGTGGTTGGACATATCAGTTTGTCAAAAAAGGTATTCATGTTTTTGCTATTGATAATGGCCCTATGCAAAAAGAGTTGATGGCGACAGGCCTTGTCCAGCATGAAAAAGCGGATGGTTTTAAGTTTGAGCCTCCTTATATGGTGGATTGGTTGGTTTGCGATATGGTGGAAAGGCCGATCAAAGTGGCGGAGCTAATGGCGAATTGGTTGGCAAAAGGTTTAACGCGAAGAGCTATTTTTAATTTGAAGTTGCCCATGAAAAAGCGTTACCAAGAAGTGTCTTTGTGTATGGAAAAAATTAACACGCTTTTGAAGCAAGCTGGTGTAGCTTACCACTATCAAATAAAGCATCTTTACCATGATAGGGAAGAAGTGACCGTGTGTATCATGATTAAATAAAGGTGAAAAATACCTTATACGTCTATTAAGAAAAGCTTACTTAAAAACTAAAAAAGCCCTGATTTTTCAGGGCTTTTTTAGTTTCGAACTATTTTATTTATGATCTTCGACAAGTATTTTCCTTCTTATCATTGAAATATCCTAACTTCGCCTATAGATTGTATATATCAAACAAATAAATTTTAGGAGGATGTGGATTTAAGTAAACACCAATTTGATCAAAACAGAAGGAAAGTCTTATATGTATACATTGAATATTAGCGGTCATCACGTTCAGTCTAGCGAAGAAGTACGAGAAGTTGTTAAAGAAAAAATGGATCATCTGGCTCGTGTTACCGATCAAATCACAACCATCAATGTGATTCTTAATACTGAAAAGCATGAAGTTCATGAATTAATTGTAGAGGCCAGTGTGCATATTCCTGGTCATGATTTATTTGCTACGGTTAAAACAGATAAGCAACTTAAGCCAGCCTTAGATCTTCTGGTTGGAAAGTTAGAAAAACAGCTCATTAAACATAAATCCAAATCTAAAACGGCAGCCCGCCAACATCATCTAAACGCTCAAGACATGGAAACACCTATTGAGCGTCAGCTACAAGACGAGTTCGATCAACTTGTTGAGAGAGAAGTCATTTAATTTAGCTTTAATAGACTAGTATAAGCCTCGCATAGCGGGGCTTTTTAATGCCTGACATCTACACTTTTTATATAGAGTGGAAAGAAGTATGGTGCTTTCTTATAAAGTAGAGAAACAAAAAAACGGCATCTCAAGAGATGCCGTTTTTACTATAGGCTCAGCGCTTTAGCTAAAATTTTAAACGTTTGCTGTAGGAATAAGTTCCGAAGCAACGGTCATTTCTTCTGCTGGGGGCGCGAAGTCTGTTAGGTTAATGCCTTCAACTGCCGCTGTGTATTCTTCGATGGTTGGGAAACGACCCAAAATCGTAGAAAGTACAACTAGAGGTGTTGAACCAAGCAAAGATTCACCTTTCTTCTCAGCAGTATCAGCTACAACACGGCCTTGGAACAAGCGAGTCGATGTGGCGATTACGGTATCACCTGGCTCAGCTTTTTCTTGGTTACCCATACATAAGTTACAACCAGGGCGCTCTAGGTACAGGATGTTTTGGTACTTAGTACGTGCTTCAGATTTTGGCTTCGCATCGTCGAATTCAAAACCTGCGTATTTAGCAAGAACTTCCCAATCACCTTCAGCTTTAAGCTCATCAACAATGTTGTAAGTTGGTGGAGCAACAACTAGAGGTGCTTTAAATTCGATACTGCCATTTTGCTTCTCAATGTTACGTAGCATCTGAGCAATAATCTGCATGTCACCTTTGTGAACCATACATGAACCAACAAAGCCTAGGTCAACCGTTTTACCTTTGTAGAAAGATACTGGACGGATAACATCATGAGTATAACGCTTAGAAACATCATCGTTATTCACATCAGGGTCGGCAATCATTGGCTCTGAAATTTCGTCAAGATCAACAACAACTTCTGCGTAGTATTTTGCTGAATCATCAGGAGCAAGGGCTGGTTGCTCACCAGATTGGATTCCAGCAATACGTTTATCAGCTAGATCGATAAGGCCCTGTAGCGTTTTAGCTTCGTTATCCATGCCTTTGTTGATCATGATCTGAATGCGGCTTTTCGCTAATTCAAGAGATTGAATTAAAGTGTCGTCTTGTGAAATACAGATAGAAGCTTTCGCTTTCATTTCTGCAGTCCAGTCAGTGAAAGTAAAAGCTTGGTCAGCTAGCAGCGTACCTATGTGTACTTCGATAACGCGACCTTGGAAGACGTTCTCACCGCTAAACTGCTTAAGCATTTGTGCTTGAGTCGCATGTACAACGTCACGGAAGTCCATGTGGCTTTTCATTTCGCCTTTGAACGTCACTTTTACTGACTGAGGGATTGGCATTGTCGCTTCACCTGTTGCCAGTGCTAGCGCAACTGTACCTGAGTCAGCACCAAATGCGACACCTTTAGACATACGGGTATGAGAGTCACCACCAATAATAATTGCTTGATCATCTACTGTGATGTCATTCAATACTTTATGGATTACGTCTGTCATTGGCGGGTAAACGCCTTTCGGGTCACGGGCAGTGATTAAGCCAAACTTGTTCATGAAAGACATAAGCTTTGGAATGTTTGCTTGTGCTTTCTTATCCCATACAGATGCTGTGTGACAACCTGATTGGTATGCACCATCAACACTTGGAGAAATAACAGTTGCAGCCATAGACTCAAGTTCTTGAGAAGTCATCAAACCAGTTGTGTCTTGAGAACCAACAATGTTTACTTTAACGCGAACATCAGAACCTGCGTGAAGTGGTGTTTCAGAAGCGACGCCAACTGCATTTTTGTTGAAGATTTTTTCAACAGCCGTTAAGCCTTGGCCTTCGATTGACATTTCTTTTGCAGGTGCAAAAACAAGAGGTGCTTTAACGCCCAAAGTTTCTGCTGCGAATGTTTGTAGTTTCTTACCGAAAACAATTGCGTAAGAACCACCTGCTTTCATGAACTCAACGGATTGAGGTGTGAAGGCAGAAGATACATCTACAAGTTCTTTGTCGCCGTTGTATAGTTTCTTCTCTTTAGTGTTGATAGTCAGCACAGTGCCTGTTGCGACAGAGTAAGCTTCTTCTAATACTGGGTCGCCATTTGCGTCAGTAACTACTTTGCCTTCAGCATCTGTTTTCTTAACCCAGTTTTTAAGGTCAAGACCAATACCACCAGTAACACCAACAGTCGTTAGGAAGATAGGAGAAATACCGTTTGTACCAGCAACAACAGGAGCGATGTTAACGAATGGAATGTATGGGCTAGCTTGTTTACCTGCCCAAAGAGCTACGTTATTTACACCGGACATACGAGAAGAACCTACGCCCATAGTGCCTTTTTCGGCAATAAGCATAACTTTCGCGTTAGGGTGCTTAGCTTGTAGAGCTTGGATTTCTGCTTGTGCTTCAGGTGTGATCATGCACTTGCCGTGTAGTTCACGGTCAGAGCGAGAATGTGCTTGGTTACCTGGTGACAGCAAATCGGTAGAGATATCACCTTCTGCGGCGATATAAGTGACAACTTCGATTTCTTCGTCAATTTCAGGAAGTTTAGTGAAGAACTCAGCTTGCGCGTAGCTTTCCAAAATCTCTTTTGAGATTGGGCAGCCTTTATTGTAAGCCGCTTGCAAACGCTCAGTATCTGCTTCGTAAAGGAATACTTGGGTTTTAAGAACATCTGCTGCTTGCTTAGCAATGTTAATGTCCTTTTGATCTAACACAAGGTCAAGTAGCACCTTGATAGAAGGGCCACCTTTCATGTGAGAAAGAAGCTCAAAAGCAAAATCAGGTGTGATTTCTTCAACTGCTTCTTTGCCTAAAATAATATCTTTCAGGAAAGCCGCTTTTGCATCAGCTGCACTGGTTGTTCCTGGGATTGTGTTATAGATAAAAAAGTTAAGGGATTCAGCACGGTGTTCATTGCCAGTGTCTTTGATTTGGGCAATAACTTCTGACAAGAGATCAGCACTGTCGATTGGTTTTGGGTGTAGACCCTCACCCTTACGATCTTCTATTTCTTGTAAATACTCTAAATACAGGCTCATGGACACCTCTGAATAATAATTGATGTGGATGTTATGTACCAAAAAAGGATATGGGGGATGAAATGGCCTTAAATTATGCTCTAGGCAGCCGACTTCATTGTTTCATTCCTTGATTAGTGTTCTTGTTAGGATAGTCACTTTACAAGACAAAAAAGCGAAAAAATGACTCTCCATCATTTCTTAGAGTAACAGGCTATTGTTTCTGGCCTATTGCTCAATAAATCTCAACACTTTTTATTCTATAGAAAAAAACTGTCAATGGCTTACAGAAAGCCATAACAATTTAGAATAGGTGGTATTTAGCGGAATTATTCTGATTTAGATTCTTAATTATTTTGATGAATAACTCTAACGATTCTAAAGCCCCAATTGCTGGCTTTTAAATTGGGCTCAGCACGGTAGCGTGTAGCGCTTCTACCAACTCTAGATATGTCGAACCAAGAGCCACCTCTAAGTACTCTAGTATCGCATTGGCTCGATAACCAGACTTGATTCTGAGTAGGTGCGCCTTGGTAACTATCGTGGTAACAGTCTTCGACCCACTCGGCGACATTGCCATGCATATCGAATAAGCCCAATGGGTTACTGGTTTGGCTGCCGACAGGGGCTGTAGATATGCCATCCCATTGGCTGCCACAATTATCACAGACACTATAGCCCGCTTTTACATCATTGCCGTACCAGAATGCTGTATTGGAATCGGCTCTGGCAGAGTACTCCCACTCAATCTCCGTTGGTAGGCGATATTCTTGCTGTGTTTGTTCAGATAACCAAGCTGTGTAGGCTTTGGCATCATACCAGCTGACATTAATTACGGGGCGTTGACCACGCCCCCAGCCATTATCAGGTGGAAGCGGGCGACCAGTGGATTTGGCAAACTTATCAAATTGATCAAAGGTTACTTCATGCTTGCTGATATAGAAGCCACTGGGCACTTCAACTTCATGGACGGGCTTCTCGTTGTCATCACCCATTCTATTTTGATCTCCCATCATAAAAACTGCGGGGGGAATCTTTTCTATTTTTGGTGCCGTTCCACCAGCGGTTAGAGGTTCTTCTAATATTTGAGGTAAAGACTCAAACGGAGGTGGTGTTTCTACCGTTTCTTTTTTTGTCGCTGTAACTGCAGGTAAGGGAGTAGCCTCTTCTTGTGGGGAAGGCCACAAAATAACTGCAGCTAAAACACTCACTAAAGAGGCTGAAGCCAAACCAATCATTTTTCCAGAATGGTGTAGCGTATATCTGTGAATCGCTTTTTCTAAGGCAGAGCTCTCCCTTGTTTGTGGCTTATAGGAATCTGCTCGAATGATTCGTATTACTTCGACTAAAGAGTTTGGTCTATGTTGACTTCCAGATCGGCTCCATTTCAGTAATCGCCACCATGCAGGGTCACTTAAGAGTGGGTGAGACTCGGGTAGGCTGGTGGATAAGTCTTTATCTAGACAAGACTCACCCAATAAAGCTGCCATGATGAGTCTCATAAAGGCATATTTATCAGCGGATGGTGTGCGTTTTTGTACCTTTTTTAAATACTCAGGAGGGAAGAAGCGTGGATCCATTTCATTTTTGTCGATTTTATCCATCCAGTTATGCAGACCAAAGCCCGTCATAACACCGACACCATTAACAACATGGATAGAGTTTAAATCTAGGTGGCCATGGAAAAGGTCATTTTTGTGTGCTTGATCTAATGCCTTTGCAATATTGTCAAATAAGCTGATAACAACATTCAATGGCGCTCCTTCAGGGTATTTTCCTAAAAAACTATAGAGGTTTTCGCCTCCACACACTGCAGAGCATGAAAATACCCATAAATTAGAGAAGAAGGGCGGATAGTTGGGGGTGATGGCAGCATGCTTGATGTTTGCGTATCGGCGGGCATTTTGTAGAAATTTATCTACCTTGCCTTTATTGCCTTGATAAAAGCGTAAGGTAAAGGGACGACCACTTTGATCTGCAATCCAGGTCGTTTTATTGTCATCGACAGAGTAGTTTAAAGTATAAGGATCGAGCTCTGTGCCAACGTTTTGGCCAATTTTTAATTTTGTGTGGTCGTATAAATCATTCATTAAGAATTTAGCATCCAAATCAAGACGTTGCTGCCTAAGTGTTCAATACCTAGTATAATCGCGTTTTTTAACACAAAAAGGTAGAGTAATGTTATCAGCCTATCCAGAGCTTGTTGAGTTTCTTCCATGTCAATCCCCAACTGAGTGGGTAGAATGGGCTCTTGAGAACCAGACTTTATTATTAGTTGATCATGCTCATTGTGAGAAAAAGGCAGCTAGTACAGCAATGAGTCTTATGTATCGCTATGTGGACAGAGATAATTTGCTGCATAAAATGTCTCGCTTAGCCCGTGAAGAGCTGCTGCATTTTGAGCAAGTGCATAAGATAATGCGCAAACGCGACGTGGCTTATGAGCATTTAACGGCTTCTCGGTATGCAGATGGCCTGCGTAAACATATTCGCACCCACGAGCCAGCCCGCTTAGTGGATACCATGATTATCGGTGCTTTTGTAGAGGCTAGATCGTGTGAACGTTTTGCCGCACTTGCCCCTCATCTCGATGAAGAATTATCTCGATTCTATATTTCTTTGTTGAAATCGGAAGCGAGACATTTCGAAGATTACCTTGAGTTAGCAAAGGAATATTCAAACGAGCCTATTGATGATCGTATTGAGTTTTTCCGAGACTTAGAGCATAAGCTTGTTACTGAACCTGATACGGAATTTCGTATGCACAGTGGACCACCAGTTCAATAATGAAAGGTGTTTTATTTTGTAAATAAGGGCGACTAAAAAGTAGTTCTTATTATTTTTGCTAAATGCTTACTTAAAAGTTCTTAAGTAAGCATTTCCGAGTGAATACCTTCCAACGCAGACATTCCATTTTTGTTGAAATCACTTACTGTAGCGCGAAGCTGCTTGTAACTATTGCCTGTTACTTTGGCTAACCAAATATATTCATCCCAATCACCTAATACACATCGTAAAACTTCTGTGGATCTATGGGTATCTGGACGGTGAGTGTGACCATGAATCATAGATTTACATTGATGGTGTTTGAGTGAATCTGCAATAGCTGATTCTGTCACGTCCATGATAGCCATGTTTTTATCAGATGCCATTGTCTTGCTGTCATTTCGCAGTTGAGCCGCTAATGCAATGCGTTGCTCAAGGGGTAATGCCAATATATGGGCTTGCCATGCGGATGAGCGAACCATGGCGCGAAATTTTTGGTACTCAACGTCTTCTAGACAATATTCGTCCCCATGGCTTAATAAAATTGAGAAGCTGCCTAGATCAAGTTTAGTTTGCTCGTCTATCAGTTTGGCTCCAACACGCTTTAGCCAGTTTTCTCCGATTAAAAAGTCTCGGTTACCGTGTAGGAAGAAAATATTAACACCAGAGTCTGATAGAGCACGTAGGGCATCTTCAATGGTTGAGTTCCAGTCGGCTTGAAAATCGTCACCAATCCAAGCTTCATAAAAATCACCAAGAATATAAAACTCAGTTTCTTGTGAATCTTTATGCAAGCACTCTGTCATATGTACAAACGCCCGGATAAGATCCGGGCGTTTGTCGCTAAGGTGCAAATCAGATATAAAATATCGAATCATTGGCTTAGCTTTCTACCAATTCAGCGCTTTCAATAATAACGTCTTCTGCAGGAACATCTTGGTGACCTGCTTTGACTGTTGTTTTCACTTCTTTGATTTTGTTTACAACGTCCATTCCCGCTGTCACTTTACCAAATACCGCGTAACCCCAACCGTCTGGCGTTTTACTGCGGTGGTTTAGGAAGCTGTTATCAGATACGTTGATGAAGAACTGTGCTGACGCAGAATGAGGGTCCATAGTACGAGCCATAGCCAAAGTGCCAACTTCGTTCTTAAGGCCATTATCCGCTTCGTTTTCAATTGCCGTGTTGGTTTCTTTTTGGGTCATACCTGGCTCAAAACCACCACCTTGGATCATGAAGCCATTAATAACACGGTGAAAAATGACACCGTTGTAGAAGCCAGAAGTTACGTAGTCTTCAAAGTTTTTTGCAGACTTAGGGGCTTTGTCATAGTCCAATTCAATTTGAATGTCGCCATGGTTTGTATGAAGAATGATCATTGTGCTTTCCTTAATTTGAATAATATCTAAGCATGATGGTTAATCAATGTTGAGCATTTTATGTGTTTGTAGACTAAGACGCCACTGTGGATGTGATAAACAGTAATTTAATGTGGCTTCTTGAGTGTTAGTTAGAGGAATTTGGTCGGGTAGCAAGTGGTCTTGTGCCATTGGCTGCAAATAAAAATGAGCAAATTCTAAATTTTCGAAAAGGTCAGGTGATAAATGACTTTGAGGATAAACCAGCTTTAGCTCACTACCTTTGTTGACTATGAGGGGGGCACTGGTTTTTGGGCTAACACATATCCAGTCAATTCCTTCCGGTAATTTTAGGGTGCCGTTAGTCTCTATGGCAATAGTATAGCCATGTTGTTTCATTTTATGAATTAGAGCGTCGTCTAACTGTAAGGCAGGCTCACCTCCCGTAAAGACAACGTACTTATGGCCATGGCCTTCGGGCCAAAGTGTATCTAAATGCGCAACGAGGTCACTTGCCGTTCTGAACTTCCCGCCATTTTGGCCATCGGTACCAATAAAATCGGTATCACAAAATTGGCAATCTGATTTCATGCGTGTTTTTTCAAGGCCAGACCACAGGTTACAGCCCGTGAATCGACAAAATAAAGCAGGGCGTCCTGCATGGGCGCCTTCACCTTGTAATGAATAGAAGGCTTCTTTGATAGAATACATATTGTGTTACACCATTTACGTTTCGAAAAACAGTTCGAGGTAAGGGTTATAACTTTAGTTGATATGGTTTTGAGACATGGGACATTTGTGGAACAAAAGCCATTATCTCTATAAAAAACTAAAATTGTTTAAGTGTGGTTATGCTTCGTAAGCAAGTGGATCTGTCGCTTGTTGTTCAGCAAAAGCTTCTAAGCGCTCGTTACATGCTCCGCATTTACCACAAGACTTTTCGCGGCCATTGTAACAAGTCCAAGTATTGCTGTAATCCAAATTCATCGCTAAGCCCGCTTTTAAAATATCGCCTTTTGAGACATGCAAAAATGGTGTAACTATTTCTACTGTTTGGTAATTGGCGATTTTAGCGACGGCGTTCATTCCTTCGACAAATTCAGGTCGGCAGTCTGGGTAGATATGGTGGTCACCTGAATGCGCCCCATAATAGACCTTGCCAGCTTCAAGAGACACGGCATAAGCAATGGCCATAGAAAGTAAAACCATGTTGCGGTTAGGTACTACGGTGGATTTCATACTTTCGCTTTCATAATGACCTTCTGGTATTTCAGCGTCACTGGTGAGGGACGAGGTTGCCATTAAGCTGTTGATGGCCGTAATGTCCACCACCTTATGGGATATATTTAAGCTTTGACAAACCTTTGCTGCGACTTCTAATTCTTTGCTGTGCTTTTGACCGTAATTAAAGGATAAGGCGTGGACATCCAAGCCACTTTGAATAGCGGTATGTAAAACCGTAAAAGAGTCCATCCCTCCTGAATATACCACGACGGCTTTTTCTGACATTTTTGTTCCTTAGTTTGTTTGCTTATAGGTGAAAGGGCGTGCCCAGCACACTATCGTAGAAAATTTTGACAAGTATATCAGAGATGCTTTTTTATCAAACTCGAATAATAAGCAAGAGACTTGAAATAAGGTATCTGTTGTCGTAAATTAATATGCGTAACTGGTTACGCATATTAATTTGAGGGAATTATGGAGCAGTTTGGCGTCTTAACACTGGGTAGTCGACTGAAGCGACTAAGTGATTATTTATTTGTTCAGGTGCAAGAAATATATGGTCAATGTGCGGTACCTATTTCAGCGACCTATTTTCCAACCTTGAGGTTGTTGCAAAAAGTAGGTGGATTATCTGTTATCGAAATTGCGGAACAGCTGAATATTAGTCATCCAGCGGTAAGTAAGCAGACCAATAAGATGATTAAGGAAGGTTTGCTGATCAAAAAACAAGATGAGCAAGACCAAAGGCGTTCTTCACTGCACCTATCGGATGTTGCTATTAATGCTCTAATGCAAGCAGAGCCAGTTTTAAAAGAGCTGAAATGGGTCATCGAGAAAATGACCAATGTTGCCAACACTAACTTTATGGATGCTCTAGATAAGTTGGAGCAGCAAGCCTTTGATGGTAGCTTGTCAGCTAAAGTACTAGATCGCTTGCAAACTTATAAAATTGTGCCGCTTCAAAAGGAGCATGGGGAGGCTTTCTTTGAGCTTAATTTTGCGTGGCTAGAAAAGTACTTCCCAAACCAAATCATGGACTATGACTTATCACTATTACGCAGCCCGCAAGAAAATATTATAGAAAAAGGCGGTTGTGTCTGGGTGGCGGTTTGCGAGCAGCCAAATGCAGTAGGGGGAGGGGCAAAAGTGGTCGGCACTATTGCTTTACTACCAAGCCCCAAAGGCAATACTGCTGAGATACTTAAGCTATGTGTGGCTGAATATTTTCAAGAGAAAGGCGTGGCTCAAGCTTTGTTATCCCATCTGATTCATTGTACCGAACAGCAAGGAATAGGCTGTTTAACCTTAGAGACAGCTTTTTGTTTGAGTTCTGCCCAGTCCTTATATGAAAAAAATGGCTTCGTTGAGAAAGCGATGCCAAAAGACTCTATTTATGAAAGGTCTGATGTTTATATGGAAAAAAATCTACGGAGCAATACATGAGTACATATAAGGATATGAAAATTGGAGCAATTGCTTCAATCCCTATGATAGTAGGGGGTGTACCTTTTGGCCTGTTGTTCGGCTCTTTAGCCTCAAGCTATGACCTTAGTCCTTGGTTTGCTGTTGCCATGTCTGCCTTTGTGTTTGCAGGCTCTGCCCAATTTGTTGCCTTGGGGTTGATTGCTTTGGACGCGCCCCTTTGGGTTATAGTCTCAACGACTTTTATCGTGAACTTAAGGCACCTTTTGTACGCAGCTGATTTGGTTAAGTTCGTTAAACATTTACCATTTTCTGTTCGCCTATGGATGGGGTTTGGCTTGATAGATGAGACCTATGCCGCTGTAAGACCTTTGTACGGCACAGGAGAAGCAAATGAGAAAACGGGGCACTTTGTTTATTTAGGCTCTTTTTTATCTTTTTACCTTATGTGGAATCTGACCACTCTTATTGGTGTTGCCTTCGGTGAGCTTATTCCAGAAATGAGTGAGTGGGGAATGGAGTTTGCTATGGTAGCGACCTTTATAGGCATTATAACACCTTACCTTAAGCATGTTTCTTTTTGGGCTTGTATGGTTTCTGCTGGTGGCTCAGCCATCCTGTTGGTAGATCTGCCTAATAATTTAGGCTTGCTTGTATCAGCAGTAATTGGCGTGCTGGTGGGTTATTTTTGCGATGCTAGTCGTCAGGCTGACACTTCGTTGCAGGTAAGTGAAAATCGGGAGGTCTAAGGTGGATTTTATAAACGCAGTAATGATTTTGTTTGGCATGTTTGCCGTAACCTTTGGTGTGCGCTTTGTGTTATTTGCTAGTGCCCATAAAGTTGTTATGCCAGCTTTCTTTGAAAGGGCGTTAAAGTTTGTGCCTGTTGCAGTGCTCACTTCTATCATCATGCCTATGATATTAATGCCAAATGAAGTACTGGATGTTTCTTTCACTAACTACTGGTTAATAGGTGGAATGGCCGCTTTTTTGGTTGGCATTTTATGGCAGAAGCAATTATTAACTATTGGGGTAGGAATCTTTGTGTTCTTTTTGGCGAAATATCTATTTTCACTATAAAAATGCTGCGATTTATCTAAAAGATTGCTCCCTTTAATCGCCCATATAAAGCTAAATCATATATACTCTTGCTCTCAATTTAGAACGTATTGTTAGACACACATTTATCGGGATTTACATCAAACATGTCAGACACGTCAAAACCAGGTAATTTCATTACCCAAATCATTGATAAAGATAACGAATCAGGTAAGCATGGCGGTAAGGTACTTACTCGTTTTCCACCTGAACCCAATGGCTATTTACATATTGGTCATGCCAAATCAATCTGTTTGAATTTTGGTTTAGCTCAACGTTATCAGGGTCAATGTAACCTTCGTTTTGACGACACCAACCCAGAAAAAGAAAGTGTCGAATACATTGAGTCCATAAAGCGCGATGTTGAGTGGTTAGGCTTTCAGTGGAAAGAAGATATCAAGTTCGCTTCAGACTACTTTGAGCAACTCTTTAATTTTGCAGTTCAGCTTATCCAAGAGGGTAAGGCTTATGTATGTCAGTTAAACGCTGAGCAAATGAGAGAGTACCGCGGCACATTAAAAGAGCCGGGTAAAAATAGCCCATACCGTGATCGTAGTGTCGAAGAGAACATGGCTCTCTTTATGGATATGAAAGCTGGGAAATATAAAGATGGTGAAGCAGTTTTGCGTGCCAAAATAGATATGGCCAGCCCGAACATCAACATGCGTGACCCTATTATTTATCGTGTTCGCCATGTACACCATCACCAAACAGGGGATGCTTGGTGTGTTTACCCTATGTATGACTTTACCCACTGTTTATCTGATGCGATAGAAGGCATAACTCACTCTGTATGTACGTTGGAGTTTCAGGATCATCGCCCACTATATGATTGGACGTTGGAAACACTGGGTACAGCTCACCCTCAGCAGATTGAGTTTGCTCGTCTTAATTTGAACTACACAGTCACCAGTAAGCGCAAACTTAAGCAATTAGTGGATGATAAGCATGTAGGCAGTTGGGATGACCCACGTATGCCAACCATTTCTGGTTTGCGTCGTCGTGGTTACACTGCGGCATCCATTCGTAATTTCTGTGATCGAATTGGTGTTACTAAATCTGACAGCGTGGTTGATATGGGGATGCTGGAACATGCTATCCGTGAAGATTTAGATGCCAATGCAAATCGCGCTATGGTGGTCTTAAACCCGATTAAAGTGACGTTAACTAACTACCCTGAAGGGAAAGAAGAAATCTTTACGGTTAATAACCACCCTAAAAATGAAGAAGCAGGTACTCGCGAAGTACCATTTAGTAAGCACTTATTTGTTGATGCTGCTGACTTTGCTGAAGTGCCGCCACGTAAGTGGAAGCGTATGACGCTAGACGGTGCTGTCAGATTACGCGGTGGTTATGTGATTACCTGTAGTGAAGTCGTTAAAAATGATAACGGCGATGTTGTGGAGCTGTTGTGTACTTATGATGAGAACACGCTTGGTGTGAATCCAGAAGGCTATAAGCCAAAAGGTGTTATTCATTGGGTAAGTGCAGAACATGCAGTGGATGCACAAGTGAACCTCTATGATCGTTTATTTGATAATGAAGCTCCTGATGCTAATTATGAAGACAAGACATTCTTGGACTTCATTAATTCAGATTCCTTGACTGTAATACAAGGTGCTAAGGCGGAACCGTCCCTATTGAATTCTGCTAAAGGGCAGGGCTTTCAATTCGAGCGCGAAGGCTATTTTTGTCGAGACTTAAAAGAAGAGGGTATGGTATTTAACCGTACCGTAACTTTACGAGATTCTTGGGCAAAAATTGAAGCGAAGGGAAAATAAATGTTAAAGGTCTACAACACACTTAGCGGTAAAAAAGAAATTTTTAAACCTATTGTCGAAGATAAAGTCGGCATGTACGTATGTGGCAACACGGTTTATGACTTTTGCCATATTGGCCATGCCCGGGCAATGATTTCGTTTGACATTATTTCTCGCTTCATTCGTCACCTTGGTTACGATTTGAATTATGTGCGTAACATTACTGATGTAGATGACAAAATTATTAAACGTGCTGCTGAGAATAATGAGACAACTCAAGCACTAACTGAGCGCATGATTGCGGCACAGCAAGAAGATGAGTTGCGTTTGGGTAACAAAATGCCCGACCGTGAGCCTAAAGCAACGGAATTCATGCAAGAAATTATCGACATGATTGAAGTGCTTATTGAAAAGGGCTTTGCTTATCAGGGCGACTCTGGAGACGTTTATTATCGTGCTACTGCCTTCGAAGAATACGGTAAATTAAACAACCGTAAGCTTGAAGAGATGCTAGCTGGTGCTCGCATTGATGTGGAGCAAGCAAAAGAGCATGCTGCAGACTTTGTTTTATGGAAGCAAACTAAAGAAGGTGAAGTGTTTTGGGCTTCACCTTGGGGTAATGGACGACCAGGTTGGCACATTGAGTGTTCCGCTATGTCTACTAGCTGCTTAGGTAACCACTTCGATATTCATGGTGGTGGGCCAGATCTGAAATTTCCCCATCATGAAAATGAAATTGCACAATCTGAAGCTTGTACTGGTGAAAAGTATGTCAACTATTGGATGCACTGTGGTGCGGTTCGTGTTGATAACGAAAAAATGTCGAAGTCGCTGGGTAACTTCTTCACCGTGCGTGAAGTGCTGGAAAAGTTCAATCCAGAGGTTATTCGCTATTTGATGGTTTCTAGTCAATACCGCAGCTCAATAGATTATTCAGATCAAAGCTTGCTAGAAGCCAAAGTTGCTCTAGAGCGTCTTTATACTGCGTTGCGTGATCAGGGTGTGGCTGATGTTGTTACTCCATCGGATTACACAAAACGCTTTGAAGAAGCGATGAACGATGATTTCAATACTGCAGGAGCCTTGTCTGTACTCTTTGAATTGGTACGTGATTTAAATAAGGCGAAAACGGATGACTCGGATAAAGCGTTGGTACTGGCAGCTGAGCTGAAATTTTTAGCTGAATTGTTAGGCTTACTTTATCAAGACCCTGAATACTTTTTGCAGAATAGTGTCATTACCGATGGCTTAGATGAAGCAGCTATTCAAGCCTTGATTGATGAGCGCACACAAGCCCGTAAAGATAAAAACTTTGCGCGAAGTGATGAGATTCGAGATGAGCTGGCAAGTCAAGGTATAGACCTTCTGGATAGCCGAGAAGGGACCAGTTGGTCGAGACGATAAATAAAAAAGGCGATGTATATACATCGCCTTTTTAATAAGTTTTTGTAAATTTATGGACTAACTTTAACCGCTAGTACGTCACAAGGTGCACCGTGCAATACGCCATTCGATGTTGATCCTAGTAATAAAGCTAGACCGTGTCGGCAATGGCTTCCCACTACAATAAGGTCTGCCTTTTGTTCTTCTGCAATGCGGTGTATCTCACTTTCAATTCCGCCTTGAGTAATAAAGGTTTCAGTAAATGGTATGTCGAGTTGTGCTTCGAGTATAGATATACGCTCTTGTGCTGTTTCTTTGAGTTGGTCTTGAATGTTTGTTATGTCAATCGGAACATCGCCAGTGTAGGCATAATTTAATGATTCGATAACATGGAGCATGATGAGTTCAGCGCCAGCACCTTGGCATAAGGCAACCGCTTTGTGGGCTACTTTTATGCTTTCGTCCGTTAAATCAACAGCTAGAAGAATTCTGTTATATAACATAGAAATTACTCCCAATTAAATTCGACTATTTGATTTTAGTTTAAAAGACTAGAGATAGATATTTATTATGACATTAATAATTGTGCTTTTTGTTGTTTTTTCCCTAGCGGGTTCTGTTATGTGGGTTTTACCCTCAAAAAGGGATCGTGATCGTATGTCGCTACGACTAAAGGCTAGAAAATTGGGGTTAAATGTACAGCTTACCTCGGTAGACTTACCTGATAAGTGGGATAAAGTAAAAGAGTCTCACAAAGTGGCTGCTTATTCTCGTTACCATATTAAGCCTCTTGAAGGTGTCACCAAAAACGTTTGGTTTTTGCCTTATGAGGTGTGGAAGTATCACTCGATTG
The DNA here is from genome assembly GCF_025716875.1 of Marinomonas sargassi. Lineage (GTDB taxonomy): Bacteria > Pseudomonadota > Gammaproteobacteria > Pseudomonadales > Marinomonadaceae > Marinomonas > Marinomonas sargassi. The sequence continues at coordinate 110,378 of NZ_JAOVZB010000003.1, forward strand.
TTGATGGCTGGTGGTCCAGCTCAGAAAAAGATTGGAATGAAGCTGTGAAAAAGGTTTTACAGGAAAAAGGTGCATTGATTAAAGCCATCAATATTGCGCCTGAGGGGGTTACTCTTTATTGGGAGGAGAAAGGTGAAGAGGAAGATCTCGAGCACCTAGCACGCCTTGTTGATATTCTTGCCACTATAAAAACTATCGAGTAGGTAGCTCGTACTCTTTTGCTTTTTCTTCCGCTTCCTGTTCGGCTAAGGCAGCGGCAGCCGCTGCAGCTTCTGCGGCTTTTCTTACTTCCTCGGCTTCAATTCGAGTAATCTCTTTCATTTTCTCCTGAACATATTCATTAAGCTTCTGCTTTTCAGGTCTTTCGACAGCACTGGATTTTAAGTGAGATTCAATAACGCTATATAATGTTTGCGCTACTTGATAATCACCGCTATTGAAGTTTGAGTTGGCCTGAGCGACTTGCTTATTTATTTGCAGCCATAAACTAAGCCACTTTAAATATTCATGACAATTTTGATAGTGCTGATTACTAATGCGTCCCTTGCGGCGAAGGTATAGGAGCATTTTGGCTAATTTAGTAAGGCGCTCCTGGTACATGGTCTTTTCTTGAAAGCTCATAGGTGGTATTTCAGGGTTAAACTCAAGGGATTCTTGATTACGTCCGTCTTCTGCCTTGGCGATACGCACCTCTATTTTTTCAATATCGTCTGAATATTGTAAGAGCTCTCTAAGGGTATCTAAATAATAATCATAGAGAACATCGGTGGCGATAGTGTCTGTGTTAAGGCTTTTTAAACCTCTGATATGCATTTCTGCACGGTCTGCTCTTTGTACCAGTTGCAACTGTTTTACGCGGCGTTGAGTGAGGTCTTTTTCTTTTTGATGCGCGCGTGATCCTATGATGACGGATAGGATTGCCACAATAGCTAAAACGACGATAGTTAAAATTTGCAGGGTAGCCATGATTGTCCTTAAGTAATTATTTGCGTATGTTAAATAAGAAATACCATGTTCAGCAAGATATAATATGTGAAACAATACAGGGATCGCTTGTCATATAAAAGGTGTTTGCTTAATATCAGCGCCCCAAGAGATAAAACTTCCTGCTATATGGATCTGCAGACTTACTTTTATAAAAGGCTTACATAGTTCAATGGGAAAATCACTGGTAATCGTGGAGTCGCCCGCTAAGGCGAAAACTATCAATAAATACCTAGGCAATGACTATGTCGTGAAGTCGAGTGTCGGCCACATTCGTGACTTGCCAACAGGTAAAACCTCTACTTCGACACCTCAGGAGCGTGCCAAACAGGTAGCATTGACTCGTAAAATGAGCCCTGAAGAAAAGCTTAAATACAAAAGCGCCAAGTCGAGAAAGCAGTTAATTACCCGTATGGGCGTAGATCCAGAAAATGATTGGAACGCCCATTACGAAGTCTTACCGGGTAAAGAAAAAGTCGTTGATGAATTAAAACGATTAGCAAAGAATGCCGACACAATTTATCTCGCGACCGATTTGGATAGAGAGGGAGAAGCCATTGCTTGGCACCTTCGTGAAGCCATTGGTGGTGATGATTCACGTTATAAACGTGTGGTTTTTAATGAAATCACCAAGAAAGCAATTCAATCTGCTTTTGAAACACCGACACAATTAGACCTTAACCAAGTTAATGCACAGCAAGCGAGACGATTCTTAGACCGAGTTGTTGGATTTATGGTGTCTCCCTTGTTGTGGGCCAAAGTGGCCCGGGGTTTGTCTGCTGGGCGAGTGCAGTCGGTTGCCGTTCGCTTGGTTGTTGAGCGTGAGAAAGAGATTCGTGCTTTTGTACCTGAAGAATTTTGGGAACTTGATGCGCTGCTTAAAACGCCTTCAAATGATGTTATTAAGTTTGAAGCGACCAAATACCAAGGCCAAGAATATAGGCCAATCAATCAATCCCAGTCCGACGAGCATGTTGCGCGTTTAAATAACGGTAGTTATCAAGTTAGTGGGCGTGAAGACAGGGCGACCAGTAGTAAGCCATCTGCACCTTTCATAACCTCGACTTTGCAGCAAGCAGCGAGTACACGTTTAGGTTACGGTGTTAAAAAGACCATGATGCTAGCCCAGCGCCTTTATGAGGCGGGTTACATCACTTACATGCGTACTGACTCAACAAATCTGAGTGCGGATGCTGTAGAGGCTCTAAGGGGTTACATTCTTTCAAACTTTGGTGAAGCCTATTTGCCAAAAGAAGCGATTCGTTACAGCAGTAAAGAGGGTGCGCAAGAAGCCCATGAAGCCATTCGTCCTTCTGACGTGAATGTGGCTGTAAACGATTTATTAGGCATGGAAAAAGACGCCCATCGTCTTTATGACCTAATTCGCAGTCAATTTATGGCTTGTCAAATGATGCCAGCGCAATACACCTCAACGGCTATTACAGTTGCTAATGGTGAATACGAGTTTAAAGCCAAAGGCCGTATTTTACGTTTTGATGGTTATACTCGTGCTATGCAAACCGTAGTCAAGAAAGGTGAAGATAATATTTTACCTGATGTGGCGAAAGGGGATGCTCTTGCACTTAATGAACTATTGCCAGAGCAACACTTTACTAAGCCTGTAGCACGATTTAGTGAAGCCAGCTTGGTAAAAGAGCTTGAAAAGCGTGGAATTGGTCGTCCATCTACCTATGCTTCAATTATCTCAACTATTCAGGATCGTGGTTACGTAAGAGTAGAAAATCGCCGTTTCTATGCAGAGAAGATGGGCGATATTGTTACTGAGCGACTGGTTGATAGTTTTAGTTCTTTAATGGACTTTAGTTTTACTGCCTTAATGGAAGAGCAGCTAGATGATATTGCTGAAGGTAAAAAGAACTGGATAGAAGCGCTTAATGCCTTCTATAAAGATTTCAGTAATGTACTGGCTAAGGCTGAGTCCCCTGAAGGCGGGATGATGCTTAATGAGCCAACCCCGACAGACATTGAATGTCCTACATGTTCTCGTCCTATGCAGATCCGCACTGCGAGTACTGGGGTATTTCTATCTTGTTCAGGTTATGCATTACCACCAAAAGAGCGTTGTAAGGCGACGATCAATTTGACTCGTGGTGATGAAGCCATCGCTGTTGATGATGAAGAGGCTGAATCTAAAGCGTTAATTCAGAAAAAACGTTGTGAAATTTGTGGCTCTGCCATGGACAGTTACCTAATGGATGAACAGCGTAAATTGCATGTCTGTGGTAATAACCCAATGTGTTCTGGCTTTGAGGTCGAAAAAGGCACCTTCAAAATCAAAGGCTATGATGGCCCTGTTATCGAGTGTGATAAGTGTTCATCAGATATGCAGCTAAAAAATGGCCGATTTGGTAAGTACTTTGGTTGTACGAACGAAGATTGTAAAAATACTCGTAAGCTCCTGAGAAGTGGGGAAGCCGCGCCACCAAAAATGGACCCTGTTCCTATGCCTGATCTTGCTTGTCAAAAAGTAGAAGATCACTATGTTTTACGTGATGGTGCGACAGGTCTATTTTTGGCAGCTAGTCAGTTTCCACGTAAAAGAGAAACTCGCGCGCCATTAGTGAAAGAGTTATTGCCTTACATGGATCAAATTGATCCTAAATACCACTTCTTCGCTAATGCGCCAGTTCAAGATTCTGAAGGCAGACCTACTGTTATCCGTTATAGTCGTAAGACGAAAGAGCAGTATGTTATGACAGAGAAAGACGATGGCAAGCCTACTGGCTGGAAAGCTTTCTATAGTGGTGGGAAATGGTCAATTGAAGAAGGGAAGAAGAAGTGACCAATGCAAGCTTAGCAAGTCGCACAAATCAAAAAATCGACACGGCTAGACGTTTTATTCGCCAAAGCCAAGATAGTGATGAACAGTGGCTGAGTATCGGTTTATCAAGCTCTGCACTTTTTCAGTTAAGAAGTGCATTAAATGGCTTGTTAAACGAAGTGGCTGCAGCCTATTCCTTATCTGCAACTTTAGATATTGCTGCTTTGCATGCTGAAACTGAGTCTAAAGGGATGATTGTTCCTGTCATAAATGAGCTATCGAGTTTGTGGGAGAAAAAGGACTCATGGGTGTATCAGTTAGAGCAAGCTTACTTGGTACAATTGGAGTCTCGTTCAGCAGCTCCAAGCGTCGTAGATAGTGGCGACCTTATTGGGCGAGGTGACGATGCTGGCGCCTCAGCAAGTTTTTACCTAACACAGTTAGTTGAATTGGTTTTACGTTTTCGAGAAGAGTCATCTGAGTATTAAATATGAAAGAATCCTACCTAGAAATTGTTGAGCTGGATAATGGCGATATTGTCCTCAGGCCAGCCAGTGAAAGTGGTGAGGATACTGAGCCATTAGCAACACTGAAAATATCTGATGAAACGCGAAATTATTTAAAAGACCGCTATTTTGAGCTAGCGAAGTGTATGTTCCATGCTGGAATCGACTATGTTTATTCAGATGAAAGTATTTATGATGAGTCATCAGGCATTGCTGACGATGAAGATCTCAGACCAAAAATATTGCATTAATGCGGTTAAGTGGAAGAAATCAAAAAAGGCGAAGTGAAAACTTCGCCTTTTTTATATTTTGACTATAGTGCTATATTTTTTGACCCTAGCACTAAGTAGAAAGCTATATGCCTTGTCGAATGACGCCAACAGATAAACCTTCAATCGCGAACTCTTCACTTTCCAAGTCTACGACAATGTCTGAGAACTCTTCATTTTCAGCAATAAGGCGAACCGTACTGCCTTTTTGTTCAAAACGCTTTACCGTCACTTCATCGCCAATGCGAGCAACCACGATTTGGCCGTTATGCACTGCGTTTGTTTTATGAACGGCCAGTAAGTCGCCTTCCATGATGCCTATGTCTTTCATACTCATACCAGAAACAGACAAGAAATAATCTGCTTTGGGGTAAAACATGCTGGGCGGTATGTTTACGTGAGAATCTATGTTCTCTTGTGCCAGAATAGGGTACCCTGCAGCCACTTTACCTATTATGGGCATGCCGAGGTCTTCAACTGCTTCTTCAGGGGATTGGTCAACAAGGCGAATGCCGCGAGATGCGCCTGCTAACATTTCAATCGCACCTTTTTTGCAAAGGGCTTTTAAATGTTCTTCAGCAGCATTCGGTGACTTGAACCCTAATTGGCGAGCAATCTCGGCTCTAGTGGGTGGGAAACCAGTTTCGTCAATAAATTCACGGATGGTTTCTAATACGTCAGACTGTCTTTTGGTTAATTTAATCATAGGCTTATCTGGTTGTTTATACAGTAACTGTTATTATATACAGCATTCTTAACTAATCTCAATAATATAAATGCTTTCAGATGAATTAAAAAAACAAATACAGCTTGCTTACCGAGCGTATTTAGATGCTAAGTCGCATAAACCAAGAGCTGGTCAGCGAGAAATGATCGGCACTATCGCTCGAACCTTGGGGAATATTAAGCAAGGTACCGAAGGCGAGCGACTAGAAGAAAAACACGTAGCGGTTGTCGAAGCGGGAACAGGCACAGGTAAAACCCTGTCTTACTGTCTAGCGGCGATTCCTATTGCTAAAACGCGGGGGCTAAAGCTTATCGTCTCGACTGCGACTGTGGCTTTGCAAGAGCAAATTCTTCATAAGGAATTACCAAGTTTACTGGAACATACAGACCTTAGTTTCAAATATACTTTGGCGAAAGGTCGTGGACGTTACCTTTGTCTGAATAACCTTGAGGGCTATTTAGGAGAGGAAGAAGCCTCTGTTGAAGACATGTTTGCAGGCCTATTTGAGCAACATTTGCAGGCCGATGATGTTAATAGTGTTTTGTATCAAGAGATGGATGCCGCTTTATCTAAGGGTGATTGGGACGGTGATAAAGATAATTGGGATGGCATCATTCGGGAGCAAGACTGGCGACGCTTAACAACGGATCATCAGCAATGCACTAATCGTAATTGCGCCAACTATTCAGCCTGTCCATTCTTCAAAGCGAGAGCTGAGATAGAGGTGGCGGATGTGATTGTTGCTAACCACGATCTGGTACTGGCAGATTTGTCTCTCGGCGGCGGCGCTATCTTAACCGCACCGAAAGAGACGATTTATGTATTTGATGAGGGACACCATCTTCCCGATAAAGCGATAGGGCACTTTCGTCATGAAGTTCGCTTGCAAGGAAGTATCACTTGGCTTCGTCAGTTAGAAAAAAACCTAGTGACTCTAAAGCAAGAGTTAACGGACAGTGTGAGTGTTACCGGTCAGTTATTAATGAAGATCCCACAACAAATACAGAGTATTGTTAATTTCATTCAATATGCCCAACAGGGTCTAGCGCCTTATGTCGCTAATCTAGGTTTAGATCAAGATAGCAATGTCCATCGCTTTGAGCAGGGGGTTATTCCCGAAGAGCTAAGGCAGCTTGCCTATAGCCTGCAAACTTCTTTTCAAAAGCTGTTTAACAGCATTGAAAGTATTCAAGACGAGTGCAAAAAAACAAAGCAAAATGAAGGTATGGGTGTTACGCCTGAAGTGGCTGAAACATGGCAGCCAATTTTGGGGGCAGTACTAGGAAGACTTGAGCAATCTACCAGCTTGTGGCGACTTTACTCGACCTTGGATGACCAAAAATATCCGCCAAATGCCCGCTGGTTAGTATTGTCTGGACAAGGTATGGAACAAGATATTGAGTTGGGTGGGTCGCCTATTTTGGCAGCTAATACTTTACGTCAACAATTGTGGGATAAATGCTTTGGTGCTGTCGTTACTTCAGCTACACTGACTGCGCTCAATCAGTTTCATCGTTTCAATATGAGGTCTGGTGTTCCGCAAGAAAGTCAGTACTTGCAGGTGCTTAGCCCATTTGATTTCCAAAATAACGGCATTTTAGTTATTCCTCATATGGACCATGAACCCAATCAAGCGGAAAAGCATACAGTCGAAATAACGGAATATATCAATAAGCATATCGACAAGGATAAGGCGAGCTTAGTCTTGTTCTCTTCCCGTCGTCAAATGGAAGAAGTGGCGCAATCTATTGATGCTGGCTTACAAGAAATCTTATTAACTCAAGGCGAGCAGTCGAAAAGAGTGATTTTAGACTCTCATAAAGCGCGAGTGGATGATGGTAAAGGCAGTCTACTGTTTGGTTTGGCAAGTTTTGCTGAAGGTGTGGATTTACCGGGTGAATATTTAACGACCGTTTTTATCGCTAAAATTCCTTTTGCAGTACCAGATGATCCAGTTGAAGCTACGCTAGCTGAGTGGATACAAAGGCGTGGTGGTAACCCCTTCATGGAGATTACTATTCCAGATGCTTCGTTACGTTTGGTGCAGGCAACCGGTAGGCTACTGAGGAATGAGAATGACTCAGGTGAAATTCATATTTTAGATAAAAGATTGCGCACTAAGAGGTATGGCTCCCAACTGATAAACAGTTTGCCACCATATCGTCAGCAGTAACCTTGTATATCGAAACAATGTAAAGCAAAGGGTGATAAAAAATCGCCAATTAGGTACACTCTGTGCCCAGATATTAAACTCAAATTATTATAGAAGCGTAAAGATTCCAATATGGAAAACCAAACTCAAGCAACACCTTCAGAAAAACCAGCATCACCAAAACGTAATCGTCGTTCATACAAGGGTCCAAGAAATAAAAAAACGTCTGACTCAAGTAACTCCGAAGTAAAAACTAGCCATGATGCAACAAGTGGTATTTGGTCTTTAGACGATTTTCCTGTTGAGAAGGTTGAAGGTAAGCAGCGTTTCCATGACTTGAATCTGCCAGATCGAGTATTGAAGTCAATTGCTGAAATGGGTTTCGAATACTGTAGTGAAATACAAGCCGAGACTTTGCCTATTACTCTAGAGGGTTATGACATTATTGGTCAGGCTCAGACAGGGACAGGTAAAACAGCTGCCTTTCTAATTGCTATGATTAGTGATTTCTTAGATTACCCATTGGAAGAAGCTCGAGCGAATAATATCGCCCGTGGTTTGATTATTGCGCCAACACGTGAATTGGCTTTGCAAATCGCGGATGAAGCAGTCAAGTTAACGACAAATTGTCATCTTAATGTTGTTTCGCTTGTTGGTGGTTTAAGTTATGAAAAACAAAAACAAGCATTAGAAAGAGAGAATGTCGATATTCTTGTCGCAACACCGGGTCGTTTGTTGGATTTTGCTCGTAGTCGCAAAGTGCAGTTAAACAAAGTTGAATGCCTAGTGTTGGATGAAGCGGACCGAATGCTGTCTATGGGCTTCATACCTGACGTGAAAAGCATCATTCGTATGACGCCGAATAAAGAAACTCGTCAGACTATGTTGTTTAGTGCGACTTTCCCGAAAAGCGTGCAAGAACTGGCTCAGCAATGGACCTTCTTCCCAAAAGAAGTCTCTGTTGTTCCTAAAGAAGCGACGAATCAGAATATCGAACAGGTTATTTATACTGTTGAAGCAGAGCAGAAATGGCCTATCTTGAAGCAGTTGATTCAAGAAAATTCAGGTCAAAGAACCATTATCTTTGCTAACCGTCGTGATGAAACTCGTGGCCTACATGAGCGCCTACGTAAAGCTAATATCAATTGCGCCATCTTGTCTGGCGAAGTTTCTCAAGATAAGCGTGTCAAAACACTGAAAAACTTTAAAGAGGGTGCCATTCAGGTGCTAGTTGCAACCGATGTTGCAGGTCGTGGTATCCATGTAGACAATGTGGAGTTAGTAGTTAACTACTCTTTACCTGAAGATCCAGAAGACTATGTACACCGTATCGGCCGAACGGGTCGTGGCGGAGAGACAGGCAAGTCTGTGAGCTTTGCAAGTGAAGATGATGCGTTTATCATTCCTGAAATAGAAAAAGTAGTTGGTGAAAGTATTCGCTGTGAATACATGGTTGATGTCTCCCAATAGTCATCTTTTATGAATAAACGCAAATGCATTTAGAAAGTAATTTTGCAGATTTGGGTAGTGGTTTTTCCTCAAAAACGACTATCCGCCCCCTCCATGAACAGCGTTTGGTTGAGTTTAATCAGACGCTAGCTTCTTTTTTATCTATCGATATTAAACATCCAGAAACGAAAGATTTACTCTGCGGTAATGTGCCTATCTCTCATAGTGTCAGCATGGTTTATGCGGGACATCAGTTTGGCGGCTTCTCCCCTCAACTTGGTGATGGGCGAGGTGTCCTTCTGGGGGAGGTGCGTGGACAAGATAAAAACCTATACGACTTGCATATGAAAGGTGCGGGATTAACGCCTTACTCCCGTAGAGGGGATGGTCGTGCCGTGTTACGTTCATCTATACGTGAGTACTTGGCTAGTGAGGCTATGCATGCTCTTGGTGTGCCAAGCTCTAGAGCGTTAGCGCTCTATGATAGTCGGGAAGCGGTATATAGGGAGCAACCAGAAAAGGGCGCTATGTTACTAAGAGTGGCAAACGGTCATATTCGTTTTGGACACTTTGAGTACTTCTTCTATCAAGGTAAAACTGAAGAGCTGGATCAGCTAATCGAGTACTGTCTAAAGCATTATTACTCCCAATTTTTGTCATCCGAGACACCTTTAAAGAGCATGCTCATTGAGGTGGTTGAACGTACTGCTAGAATGATTGCTAAATGGCAGGCTATTGGTTTTCAGCACGGGGTGATGAATACCGATAATTTCTCCTTTACTGGAGAAACGATTGACTATGGCCCTTATGGTTTTATGGATGACTATGATCCTGCTTGGGTCTGTAATCACTCGGATTATGAGGGGCGCTATGCGTTTGAGCGTCAGCCAGGTGTTGGCTTATGGAATTTGAATTGTTTGATGCGCTGCTTTTCAAAGCACCTATCGAAAGATGAATTAGTAGATATTTTAAAGCATTATGAGCCAGAGCTTCAGTCTCATTATGACGAGCTTATGGCGGCTAAGTTAGGCCTATATAAAACAGAAAAATTGCACGCTTTACTCTCTTTTCTATTCACCATCTTGCAATCAGAAAAAATGGATTACAGTGTGTTCTTTCGCTTGTTAAGCAAGCTGGAAGAAAATACATTTTCATTAATATTGGATGAGGTTATCGATAGGGAACGTATGCGTGCTTGGTTGCTAGAGTACTGTGTTGAGCGATCTAAGCAGAAAGCTAGCTGGCAGGATGTTAGCCTAGCTATGCTACAGGTTAATCCAAAATATATTTTAAGAAACTATTTGGCTCATGATGTCATCGTGGCTGCTGAAAATGGTGATTTTTTGCCTTTCAGACGCTTGCTAAAAGTATTAACTAGCCCTTTTGATGAGCATGAAGAGTCAGAGACTCTAGCGCAGCGCCCACCAGAGTGGGGTAAGTCTTTAGAAGTAAGTTGTTCTTCTTAGTCGAAAAGGATATTGAGAGAATATGGTTATGAAGCATTCAGTATGTGTTTTGGGTGGAGGTAGTTTTGGTACTGCTTTAGCTAATATTATGGCCAATAATGGTCATCAAGTGAGTCAGTGGATGCGTAATGAAGATCAAGTAGAGGAAATTAACCTCACTGGTTTAAATAGTCGCTACTTGCCAAATGCACCGCTAAACAGTGAATTACTGGCCACCAGTAATTTAGAGCAGGCTATTCGTGAAAGCGATACTATTTTTGTATCTATTCCGTCTAAATCGTTTGAGCAGGTAGTGAACAAGATAGAGCCGTTACTTACTGCTGATAAGATGTTAATTAGTACTACGAAAGGTTTTAACCCAAATCGCTTTGAACTAATGAGTGATATATTGCGCCGTAACCCGTCGACATCAAAGATTGGTGTGCTAAGTGGACCTAATTTAGCAAAAGAGATTGCAGCAGGACAGATAACGGGTTCGGTAATTGCTAGTCCAGATGATAGCGTTAGAAACATGACGATAGATTTGCTTAAATCGCCTACTTTTCGAGTCTATGAGAGCCACGATCCAACGGGTGTTGAGTTGGCCGGTGCGCTTAAGAATATATATGCTATTGTGTGTGGATTGGCTAAGGCAATGCAGGTTGGCGAAAACACCATGGCTATGCTAATGACCAGAAGTTTGGCTGAAATGAGTCGTTTTGCTGTGCATTTTGGCGCTAATCCTATGACTTTTTTAGGTTTGGCAGGTATGGGTGACCTAATCGCGACCTGTACATCACCATTGAGTCGTAACTACCGAGTTGGTTTTGCTGTCGGCTCAGGTAAAACGTTGGACAACGCGATAGAAGAAATTGGCGAAGTAGCCGAAGGGGTTAACACCCTAAGAATGGTGGTAGGGGAGGCCCATAAGCATGGTTTGTATATGCCGCTTGCTGAAGGTCTTTCGAAATTATTGTTTGAAAACGCTGAGCTTAAAATTCTAGTGGGCTCGATGATGACTGGCGATCAAAAATGGGATGTCGAATTTGCGACAAATGAGGAGAATAAAAATGTCTAAACCAGGTTATAGTGATCAAGGTTTTTGGTTTCGTTTAGTTTTTATGTTGATCTATTGGTTGATTCTTAATGTGTCATTAACCGTTTTTGGTATTTTGCTTTTGATTGTGACGGCATTTAAATTTGCTTCAAAAGAACAGCCTGAAACTTTAGCTTGCTGGCTCACCTCAGTGACGGCTTATATCAAGCAGATTGTTTCCTTCTTATCCTTTGAAGAGGAAGAAAAGCCTTTCCCTTTTCAACCTTGGCCGGAAGCTAAAGCGGATGAGCAAAACTAAGCGCATTTACATTATGCGCCACGGGCAAGCTGAAGGTTACCATGGTGCAGGTGATTCAAAGAGAAACTTAACTCAGGCAGGTATTGAAGAAGTTGTCTCTACGGCGACCTTGTTTAAAGATAAAGGTATTTCACTTGATGCTGTGTTCGTTAGTCCATATGTTCGAGCTCAGCAAACAGCGCAAGCGTTTTTTTCTGTTGTGGGCACTGATGGCATCGAGCGTATTGACTCTGCTGATATTACCCCTGATGGTGATGTACTTCAGGTTGGAGCATGGTTATCGTCTACCCCATATGATTCCGTTTTATTAATCACTCACCAGCCTTTTGCTTCTTTTTTGGCTGACTTTTTATCAGACGAGCCACTGCCTGTTGGTTTTGCTATGCCAACCGCAGCCCTAGTTGCTTTAGAGGGTGAAGTCTTGGCGGGCGCTTGCTGTCAGTATAATTGGCAATTACTGCCGTCTTAGCTTTTTTGTGGGTTGTGTCATTGGTTTTTGTTGAGGAATAAATGGGAAAGGACGTAGTTTATAGATTGCCTCATACTGAGCTTAGAGGCTTACAATTTTTCCCATCAGAATCTTCTGATATCAAAGTACTGTCTTTACATGGTTGGCTGGATAATGCTGCTAGCTTTATAAACCTTTCAAAGCACCTTTCAAGCTTCTCTCATATCACTTTAGATCTGGCTGGACATGGTGACTCCAAGCATCGGCCTGATGGAAGCTTCTACCATCTTTGGGATTATGTATTGGATATAGTTTCAGTTCTAAAAGCTATGGAACAAAGTGTGTGGTTGGTTGGTCATAGTATGGGTGGAGCAGTGGCAATGCTGGTTGCGGCTATTGCTCCAGACAAAGTCCGAGGTTTGATTGTTTTGGATAATGTGGGGCCTCTGATTGATTCGTCTGAGGCAAGAGTGAACACTCTGCAGCGTTCTGTTAATAAAATGCTCAAACATCGGGTCGATCGAAAAAGCCTTTATCAAAATGAGGCGGAAATGATCTCTGCTCGGATGAATGGGTTCACTAAACTATCAGAAGATGCGTCTAGATTATTAGTGGAGCGTGGGGCAAAAAAAGAAAATGATACTTGGGTTTGGAAACATGATGGTAAGTTAACTTTTCCATCTCCATATCGCATGGATGAAGAGTCAGTGCGGGCTTTTATTAAAGAAATAAAGTGCCCGACATTGGTTTTATTGGCAAATGATGGTGTTTATAAAGGTAATAAGGCTTTTGTAGAAAGGCGAGCATCTCAATTTTCTTGGGTTAAGCTTAAGTGGCTCGATGGCAGTCATCATTTTCATTTAGAAGTTGATACATGCTCGGCAGTAGCAAAAGAAATACAACAATTTATAGAACTGAATTAATCATTATTTATCCTAATTGAATAGGTAAGGAAGTTGTATTATGAAACTCTATAGTGCGTTTTGGGTTGTGGCTTTAGTATTTAGCTCCTATGCGTTCTCTGTAGTTGAGATTTCACCTTATCGTGATGCGCAATTGGTGAAAAGTAAGTTGCAAGAAAATATTGCAGTGGATATCCCTCTAGGGAAAATTAGCCGATCAGGTAGAGGTTGGGAGCCGGATGTTATTCGCACTGTTAACGGAGATGAGTTTTCATCACTTTATAAAATTAATCGTAATGCCTTGTTGTCGGATGTTTATAGCTATTATCGTAGCCAGCTTTTATTAAATGGCGCGCAGATCGTTTTTGAGTGTCAAAGTAGAGGTTGTGGTAGTAGTAATGCATGGGCGAACAACTTTTTTAAAGACTATTTGCTTTATGGTTCTGACCACAGTCAGCATCTATTAGTTGTTGAGAATATGCAGGGTATATACAGCATCCTTTATTTGAATCGCCGTGGTGCTGGTGATGTAATGGTGCGTTTAGATACGGTAACCACAGCTAATATAAGTGGCTCTGAATCAGATGTTGTTGCACAAATGGCTGTGGAAGATTTACCAAGAATACGCCGTTTTTTAAATGATCTTCCAAGTGATAAAAGAGTTGTGGCGTTTGTTACTAGTAATGGCGATAGTGGAAAAACAGCTATTCAGAACGGTGACGCTTTAATATCTACGGTTGTGACTGGTTTGGGGCGTAATTTGGCTGGTAAGGTTCGTTTCATTAACCTAGCAGATATGGGGCGAGAGTCTCTAGGTGAAAACCAAATATCTTTTGTTTATATTGAGTAATATAACTCATTAAGGCTGACACTTATCCAATCGGATTGATGTTATATAACCTTAGAAGACGACATAAAGAAATAAGTGGAAGGCCTATAAGGCTGTTCGGGTCTTGACCTTCCATTTTCTCGAACAGGCTCACTCCCAAACCCTCACACATAAAACTACCTGCACAATGTAATGGCTGCTCTATTCGGACGTAGTTTTTGATCTCTTCAATTGTAAGTTGTCTAAAATAGACGTGATATTCACTGGTCTCATACTGATAACTTTCATCTTCTTGATTGAAAAGGCATAAGCCAGTTAAAAAACTTACCTTTTGACCGCTGAACTCTTTTAGCTGATTTATTGCATTTTCCTCAGAAAGCGGTTTACCTAATATCTTGTCGTTTAAGATGGCAACTTGATCCGACGCAATAATAAGAGCGTCTAGTTGAGTGCAAGTTTGATTGTATTCCTGATGAACAGCGATCGCTTTCTCAATACTTAATCGCTTGACTAGTTGGTGCGCCGATTCATGCTCTTTTTGGCTTTCGTCAATGTTTGGAGAGAGGCATTCAAAAGGAAGATTTAACCGAGTTAAAAGGCTTTTTCTATAAGGAGAGGATGAACCGAGAATAAGCTTTTTTTGCATGTCTAGTGTGCCATTTCATTGAAGGATTTCAGTATTTTACGTTTTTTTTGCCTTTGTGGGCGAATAAGGTGAAAAAAAAGCCTGAAAACGCACATAGACTTTGACAATTCCAGCCCTTAACAATAGAATTTGCCGCCATGTTGAATGACGCATTACCTAAATATTTTGACCCTCGTAAATACGCTAGCCAAGAGCTAACGCTTGAAGGAGGGGTGCCCCTTAAAAACTTTAAGGAGCTATCTGCTATTTTAGCCTCTGATGAGGGTAATGTACTTATTCATCTGAACTTTAGAGTTGATGAGGATAGGCGATATATTGCTACCGGATCAATTACAGCTCAAGTACAAGTTGTATGTCAGCGCTGTATGGGGCCTGTTCCCCACGATTTGGCGGTGGATTTATCTTTGGCTTTTGTCTATGACGAAGACCATGCGAAAAATCTTCCAGAAATTTATGATCCTGTTGTCATGACCGACGGTGAAGTAATTTTGGCAGATATGGTAGAGCAAGAAATTATACTTGCGTTACCTATTGTCGCTTATCACGAAGAAAGTGGTTGCAACCCAACAGCTGTAAAGTATGCATCGTCTACCGATGACGCACCGGATGACGAAAAACCGAATCCATTTAGTATATTGGCCCAATTAAAGGCCAAGAAAAGTTAGGAGCTCCAAAAATGGCAGTACAAAAAAGCAAAGTAACACGTTCACGTCGCGGTCAGCGCCGTTCACATGACGCTTTGACAGGCGCAACACTTTCTGTAGAAAAGACTACTGGTGAACTTCACCGTCGTCACCATATTTCTGCAGACGGTTTTTACCGTGGTCGTCAAGTTGTTGCACCTAAAGGTGAGTAACTAAGAGGCCCATGATCAGGGTAGCTTTAGACGCTATGGGCGGGGACTTAGGTCCCCGCATTGCATTTGATGGTGCAATAGAAGTTCTTTCTCGCCATAGCGATGTTTCCATTACTATTTACTATTCCCCAGTTTCTGGTGTAGATACGCCAGCGCCAAACGAACGCCTATCTCTAATTCCTTGTTCTGATGTGATTGATGGTGATGATGATATTGTTTTGTCATTGTTTCGTCGCAAAGACAGTACTCTATATCGATCTTTAGAAGCTCTATCTAATGGCACCTCTGATGTTGCTGTCACCCTAGGTAATACTGGTGCTATGGTTGCTTTGGCTAGATATGTTTTGGGGCTTTTAAGGCCTAAACTTTACCCAGCTTTGATTCGAGAACTTAGATCCAATCCATTGCGCTGTTTAGTAGACTTAGGTGCTAATGTGCACTGTGCTCCTTCTATGTTGTATGGCTTTGCTGAGTTGGGCGCCGCTTATGTGGAAGCGATAGCAGATGAAGAGGCCAAAGTGGGCTTACTAAATGTTGGAGTGGAAAGTACCAAAGGTAGTTCTGTTATTAAAAAAACCGATGATTTGTTATCGGATTGTAGTTGGCCTAAGTATTTGGGTTACGCAGAAGGTACAGAATTGTTTGATGGTGACAAAAATGTCATTGTTTGTGATGGTATGGTGGGGAATGCTGTATTAAAGGCTTCCGAAGGACTTTTGTCTTTTATTATGGAGAAGTTTAAAGCGGAGCAGGGTGCTGCGTCTTTATTGAAGAGTTTTTACCAAATTGAGCGTCGGCATGGTGCTTGTCTTGTCGGTGTACGTGGCAATTTGGTAAAAGGTCATGGTTGTTCTGATGTTCCTGCGACAGTTGGGGCAATAGAGTATGGGATTGATATTGCGCGAGCAGACCTCTGTACTGCTATGCAAACGCGCTTGTGTAATGAGGAAATAAAATGAGTACTAAATTAGCTTTTGTTTTTCCTGGTCAAGGTTCTCAGCAGCTGGGTATGCTTGCTGACCTAGCAGAGAAGCATGATGTGATAAAGCAGACATTTTCAGAGGCTTCTGATGTGTTAGGTTATGACTTATGGGATCTTGTGCAAAACGATGCTGAGCAGCTTAGTCAGACAGATAAGACACAGCCAGCTTTATTAACGGCGAGTGTGGCTTTGTGGCGTTTATGGGAGCAACAAGGTGGCGCTAAGCCGGATTACGTTGCAGGCCATAGTTTAGGGGAATACTCAGCTTTAGTTTGTGCGAACGTTATGAGCTTTGCAGATGCTGTTGCGCTGGTTAAGCTGCGTGGTGAATATATGCAACAAGCAGTACCTGCAGGTGAGGGAGCAATGGCAGCTATCATCGGCTTAGATGACGATAAAGTTGTTGCTGCTTGCGACGCCGTTGAAGGTGTAGTGAGTGCGGTAAACTTTAATTCACCTGGTCAGGTGGTTATCGCTGGCCATGTTGCTGCTGTCGAAGAAGCGATGGCTAACGCTAAAGAAGCGGGCGCAAAACGTGCTTTGCCTTTGCCTGTTAGTGTTCCATCCCATTGTGAACTGATGATTCCTGCTGGTGAGAAACTTGCAGAAAAATTAGCTTCAATTGAGTTCAATACCCCATCATGTGTATTAGTTCAGAATGTAACGGCTGAAGCGGTTTCTGATCCTGCTGTTATTAAGGCTAATTTGGTTTCTCAATTGAGTGAGCCAGTGCTTTGGACTCAATCTGTTGCTTTGCTTTCTAGCTTAGGTGTTGCCGCAACTATTGAGTGTGGTCCGGGTAAAGTTTTGAGTGGTTTGAATAAGCGTATTGTGAAAGGTTTGTCGGCATCTGCTATTGGTGATGTGGCAGGTTTTGAAGCAGCAATATCTGCATAAGTTTGGTTATTTATTTTAATTGGTTTTGTGGAGACGAATATGAGTCTTGAAGGGAAAATTGCTCTGGTAACAGGGGCAACTCGTGGAATTGGTAAAGCCATTGCAAAAGCATTGGTTGCTCAGGGCGCTACTGTTATTGGTACAGCAACAAGTGAGTCCGGTGCGCAAAGTATTAGCGAATACCTTGGTGAAAATGGTAAAGGTTGGGTCCTAGACGTGTCATCGAGCGAATCTGTTGATTCTGTAGTTAAAGAAATTACCGCTGAATTTGGTGCGCCTACCGTTTTGGTAAATAATGCCGGTATTACTCGCGACAACTTAATGATGCGTATGAAAGAAGATGAGTGGGAGCAAGTGGTGAACACTAACCTAACTTCTGTTTTCCGTGTTACTAAAGCATGTCTTCGTGGTATGACAAAAGCGAAGTTTGGTCGTGTTATTAGCATCAGCTCTGTTGTTGGCTCTATGGGCAATGGTGGGCAAACAAATTATTCAGCAGCTAAAGCTGGCTTAGAAGGTTTTAGTCGTTCTCTAGCGGCTGAGATTGCATCCCGCGGTATTACCGTGAACTGTGTTGCACCAGGCTTTATTGAAACAGATATGACTAAGGTTCTTCCAGAAGAACACAAGGCGAAATTGGTAGAGAAAGTACCTTCGGCTCGTCTTGGTCAACCAGAAGAAATTGCGGCTTCAGTCGCATTTTTAGCGTCAGAAGGCGCGGCTTATATCACCGGAGAGACATTACATGTGAATGGCGGCATGTATATGTCGTAATTTGAGTTGAATTTTATTTTGAATTCGACGAAAATACGTTTTCGGTTCATGTCGAGAATCATGTAAATAGTTATCGAATAATAATATGCTCACACTGAGCTGTTAATGAGTAGAATAGGAACTTCTAATGAGTAGCATTGAAGAACGCGTAAAAAAAATTGTTTGTGAACAACTAGGTGTTAAAGAAGAGGAAGTTGTAATGACTGCTTCTTTCGTAGATGACCTTGGTGCAGACTCTCTAGACACTGTAGAGCTAGTTATGGCTCTTGAAGAGGAATTTGATACTGAAATTCCTGATGAAGAAGCTGAAAAAATTACAACTGTACAAGCGGCGAATGACTACATCAACGCTAACTTGTAAGACTTTGATTTACTGAGTTTCCCGAAAAGCCGCTTGTATGTAATACAGCGGCTTTTCTTATTATTAGTCGTTCAATAAAAACAATAAATTCTGGAGGAATTGTATGTCTCGTCGTCGGGTTGTAGTCACGGGAATTGGAATGGTGACCCCCCTTGGCAATAACGTGAAAGATACGTGGGATAATATCTTGGAAGGTAAAAGCGGTGTGTCTGATATCACATCTTTTGATGTGAGCCAGTTCTCAACTCGTTTTGCCGCGCAAGTGAGTGACTTTGATGCGACTCAATATATGAGCAACAAAGAAGCTCGGAAGATGGATCTTTTCATTCAGTATGGCATTGCCGCCTCAGTACAGGCACTAGATGATGCCAACCTTAATGAAGAAACTGCTGATTTGTCTAGAGTAGGGTGTGCGATAGGCTCAGGTATTGGTGGTTTGCCAATGATTGAGAAAAACCTTGAATTATTGAATGCATCTGGCCCAAAACGTATTTCTCCATTTTTTGTTCCTGGCGCGATTATTAATATGATTTCTGGTCATGTGGCGATTCGATTTGGCTTTAAAGGGCCTAATATCTCCATAGTGACAGCTTGTACAACAGGTACGCATAACATAGGTATGGCTGGGCGCATGATTGCATATGGCGATGCTGACGTAATGGTAGCCGGTGGCGCTGAAATGGCAATTACACCTCTAGGTATTGGTGGTTTTGGCGCAGCTAGAGCTTTATCTACACGTAATGATGACCCTAAAACGGCAAGCCGCCCTTGGGATAAAGACCGCGATGGTTTTGTAATGGGGGATGGTGCAGGGGTGCTCGTGCTTGAAGAATACGAACATGCTGTTGCCCGTGGCGCGCAAATATATGCAGAATTAGTGGGCTTTGGCATGAGTGATGATGCCCATCACATGACGGCTCCTCCTGAGGGCGGTGCAGGTGCTGTTTCAGCAATGAGCGCGGCCTTGAAAGATGCCAAATTACAGCCAGAAGACGTGGACTATATTAATGCCCATGGTACATCTACATTAGCAGGTGACTTAGCTGAAACACAGGCTGTTAAAACTCTTATGGCTGGAGCCGCGACTGATGTCGCTATAAGTTCAACTAAGTCTATGATTGGACACCTGTTAGGCGCTTCTGGTGCCGTTGAGTCAATATTTTCTGTTCTTGCTATTAGAGATCAGATAGCGCCGCCAACCATTAACCTAAATGAAGCAGGTGAAGGCTGTGATTTAAACTATGTACCAAGCACACCGCAGAAACGCAAAATCAATGTGGTTTTGAATAATTCATTTGGCTTTGGCGGAACAAATGGAACCTTAGTGTTTAAGGGTATGAAGTAGAACTATTTAGGGTGGAGATAGCTCCACCCTAATATTTAGTGAATCTGACCTGTCGGGAGTTCACGTAAAGCCTGTATTTCCTCAGCAATATTATAATCTTGTTGTTTGCTGTCTAGCTCATACAATCGATCTTCTAAATTTTGGTATAACGCAATTTCCTCGTCACCTAAAAAGTGAAGGCATTCTCCGCCTGTGAACCATAATAACTCGCGTTTTATTAGAGGGACGAGGTTTGCATAGCAGCGAATGAAGCGGGAGAGGACATCCTGAGCAATAAAAGTGTAATCCGGGCTGTTTTGTTTGATGGTTGTGCTTAACTGATCCCATTTATCTAAAAAGTCCTGCTCCTCTTCTGCTAGATCGGTTTGGTTAAAAGGGGCGTGTTCAGAAATACGGTGACGTAAGTCTTCAAAGGCGTTGAGTATATATAGAGTGCGATTTTCCACGTAAAAACCTTGTTAGCGAATTATTTAGATGGCGTCTGCCATACGAGAGTTGTAATTATGACATATGCAATTGAAATAAGAGACCTTAAAAAGCAATACGAAAATGGTTTTGAGGCGTTAAAAGGTATTAATCTGAAGGTGAAAAAGGGTGACTTTTTTGCCTTGCTTGGTCCAAATGGTGCCGGTAAATCTACGGCTATTGGAATCCTAAGTTCCTTGGTTAATAAATCTTCTGGTTCAGTTTCGATATTTGGTGTGGATATTGATCAGGATTTCGCTAAAGCAAAAAAATACCTAGGTGTGGTACCGCAAGAATTCAATTTTAATGTTTTTGAAACTGTCTTTAACGTGGTGGTCACGCAGGCGGGCTTTTATGGCATCAAACGCCCTTTGGCCATGGAAAGAGCTGAGAAGTATTTAAAGCTGCTTGATCTGTGGGATAAAAAAGACACTCAATCGAGAATGTTATCGGGTGGTATGAAACGTCGCCTAATGATAGCTAGGGCACTAATTCATGAGCCCGAAGTGCTCATTTTAGATGAGCCTACCGCTGGTGTGGATATTGAGTTACGTCGCTCTATGTGGGAGTTCATTAAGAAGCTGAACGAGCAGGGGACGACCATTATACTAACGACACATTACTTAGAAGAAGCAGAACAATTGTGTCGAAATATTGCCATCATCAACTCTGGAGAAATTGTCGAGAATACCAGTGTGAGTGCTTTATTAAAAACCTTGAATCAAGAAACGTTTATTTTGGATTTAGATAATCCTTTGCCAAATGGGTGGGGGGTAGCAGGTTTTTCCGTAGCATTTGATGAGACTTCTTGCTCCGCTGAAGTGGAAGTGGTCAAGGGGCAGTCGTTGAATGCAATATTTAGTGCTTTAAGTGAGCAATCAATCAATGTGTTGAGTATGCGCAACAAGTCAAATCGACTTGAAGAGCTATTTGTGAAATTGGTTAAAGGAAAGTGATATGAAAAACTCTGAAATCTGGGTTGCGTTCTTTACAATTTTAACAAGAGAGATTCGTCGATTTACTCGTATTTGGCCACAAACCCTGTTGCCACCTGCCATTACGATGACATTATATTTTGCTATCTTTGGTAATTTAATCGGTAGTCGTATTGGTCAAATGGGGGGCTTTTCTTACATGGAGTATATTGTCCCTGGTTTAATTATGATGTCGGTGATTACCAACTCATACTCCAATGTGTCTTCCTCGTTCTTTTCTGCGAAATTTCAGCATAGCATCCAAGAGTTGCTAGTATCCCCTACACCTAATTGGGTGATTTTATTAGGGTATGTTTTGGGTGGTGTTGCGCGTGGTTTATTGGTTGGCTTAGTTGTCACAATACTGTCATTGTTTTTTACTAATTTGTTAGTAGAAAACTTGTTACTTACCGTATTAGTGGTATTTCTAACGGCAATTATGTTTTCGCTTGGGGGCTTTGTGAACGCGCTTTACGCTCAAAGCTTTGATGATGTGTCCATTATCCCGACCTTTGTTTTAACGCCTTTGACATATTTAGGCGGTGTTTTTTATTCGATTGATTTATTGCCTGATTTTTGGCAATCTCTGTCGCTCTTAAATCCGGTGCTTTATATGGTGAATGCTTTTAGATTTGGCATTCTTGGTGTATCTGACATTGATGCATATTGGGCATTAGTAATGATATCTGTGTTTATACTTGTTCTTTTTTCTTATAGCTTACATTTGCTTGAGAAGGGCAAGGGAATTAGAAATTGAGGTAAGTGTTATATGGGCTTTTTACCCTTAGGTCAGCAAACGGAATATGTTTCTGAGTACGATGCAGGGTTGCTTTACCCCATTCCGAGAGTGGATAAATGGACCGAGATGGGAATTGAGTCCGAACGCCTTCCATTTTATGGAGAAGATATATGGAACGCGTATGAGGTGTCATGGCTAAATTTAAAAGGCAAACCAATAGCAGCCATTGCTGAATTTCGCTTGCCTTGTAATTCGCCAAATATTGTTGAGTCAAAATCATTCAAGTTGTATTTGAATTCTTTAAATCAAATGCGCTATGAATCGATGGAAGAAGTGCAGGCTATTTTAGAGCGTGATTTGTCTAATGTAGTCAAAGGGAATGTTTCTGTTGTTTTAAGAGATGTTGATAGCATGTCTTCTTTGGTGGTATTAACGCCAGATTACTGCATTGATGAATTGGATGTGGAAATAACAGACTACCACCCGAACGCGGACCTTTTATCAGTAGCTCAAGAAGAAAGTTTTGTAGAAGAGCGCTTGGTGAGTCACTTATTAAAATCCAATTGTCCTGTGACGAATCAGCCTGATTGGGGTTCAGTCTTTATTGACTATAAAGGGCCTCAAATTAACCATGAAAGCCTATTGAAATATATTGTCTCATTCCGTGAGCATACGGATTTTCATGAGCAATGTGTGGAACGTATTTTTATCGATATTATGCGTCAATGTAAGCCTGAATCTCTCACGGTATATGCCCGTTATGTAAGGCGAGGTGGGTTGGATATTAATCCTTACCGTTCATCTGTCCCTTTGATTTTAGGTAACGATAGACTCACTAGGCAGTAATTGCTTTCAAATAAAAAAGGCGCGATATTTATCGCGCCTTTTTTATTTGAAATGTGCTCTATTTGAGTATTTGAGCTGCATGTTCTTTGGTTTTGACCTTGCTGATTATGTCTGAGATTTTGCCTTCCTCATCGATAATGAAGGTTGTTCTTACCGTACCCATAGACTCTCTGCCCATGAATTTCTTCAGCTGCCAAGTTCCATAAAGCTCATGGACAGCTTTGTCTACGTCCGCTATGAGTGGGAAAGGGAGGTCATATTTTGCGATGAAGTTTTGGTGCTTCTTTTCTGTATCCGTGCTAATTCCTAGAATCACAAAGTCTTGAGCTAGCAGGGCGTTGTAATTGTCTCTTAAGTCACAAGCTTGCGCTGTACAGCCAGGGGTGTTATCACGTGGGTAAAAGTATAAGGCAACTTTTTTTCCACGGAATTGACTTAGTGTGATGGTTTCACCGTTTTGATCTTTAGCACTAAAATCTGGTGCAATTTGTCCTATCTCGATCGTCATATTAAAAGTCTCTCAATGCAATGTCAGTGGGTAACAAAATAAGTCTATTAAATAGCTTAACAAGTCAGGCAAAAAAAATCTCTGGTTTTAAAATTCTTGTTAATTTACATGGGCTTTACGACAGTCAATTATTGTTAAACTTCCATCTGAGCGTTACTATAGGCGCGCTTATAATTTTATCGGAGACTTGAAATGATCACAGGTAGTTTAGTTGCGCTTATCACCCCTATGTCAGCAGATGGCGCTGTAGACACTAACAAATTAGATGATCTAATTGAGTTTCATATTAATGAAGGTACTCACGGTATTGTCGCGGTTGGTACAACGGGTGAATCTTCTACTTTAACCCATGAAGAGCATGCCAATGTTATTCGCCAAGTCGTGAAGACTGTTAATGGCAGAGTTCCGGTTATTGCTGGCACGGGTGCGAACGCAACCCATGAAGCCATTGATTTAACCAGAAGAGCTAAAGAAGCAGGAGCTGACGCCTGTTTATTGGTGACACCTTACTACAACAAACCCACACAAGAAGGTTTGTTTCAGCACTTTACTGCTGTAGCGGATGCTGTAGATATTCCTCAAATTCTGTATAACGTACCGGGCAGAACCATGTGCGATATGCAAAATGAGACGGTAGTGCGTTTATCTTCCCATAAAAATATTGTTGGTATTAAAGATGCTACCGGTGACCTTGAAAGAGGCGAAGCTCTTATTAAAGCTTTACCAGATTCTTGTCTAGTTTATTCAGGTGATGACCCTACTGCCGTTTCTTTAATGTTGTTAGGTGGTAAAGGAAATATTTCTGTTACAGCGAATGTTGCCCCTAAATCTGTTGCTCAAGCGGCAGAATACGCAATAAATGGTGACGCAGAACAAGCAAAAGCAGTTGATGCTAAAATTGCAACACTTCATGAGAACCTATTTTTAGAATCAAACCCTATTCCAGTAAAATGGGCTTGTACTCAACTTGGTTTATGTGGTGATGGTATTCGTCTACCGCTGACGCCATTAGCTAAGGAATATCAGTCTTTAGTTCGTGAAGCCTTAGTGAAATCAGGAGTTTTATCAGAATGAATAAAGCTCTAGCAAATGTAGCAGCTTTTAGTGTGCTGACAGTGTCCCTTTCTGGCTGTAGTTTGTTTTACACGGATCATTCTAGTGATTATCAAAATACGAAAGCGACTTCGAATAAACTAGAGTTGCCACAAGGTGCCCTTGAACAAAAAGATATAATGGTGATCCCAAATGAAGAGGTAATTGCTGACGTAACAGAGGTCACGCCTTTTACTATTCCTCGATCCCCATTTGTATTTTACCCAATGGCAGCCGTGTCTTATGTAGAAACAGAGAATTCAGTTGAATTCTCCATTCCAGCTAACGCACAACAATCTAAACGTATCATTTCAGATTACCTTTCTTCTGTTCACGGTGAGGGAGAAGTGATTGCTTCGCAGACTGAAACGACACTTGTCACAACTCAACTTAGTCTAAAGAAGCAAGGTAAGCTTGCTGCTATTTGGAGCAGTATTACTCGGTTATACCCAGAAAAAACGGTGCTTTCCCTTGAGTTTTCTGAAGGCGAGCAAAGCACTAAAGTGGCGATCCAATTCCGTCATGAAAAAAGAGGCGAAGAGCCAACAGATTGGATGAGTCCAGCAAGTAATACAGAGGTGCATTCGATTATTGCGCGTCTTTGGGGAAATATTGGTCGCAAAGTCGATGAATCTTCGGCTTATCTATCAACATTAGATAAAACAACTGATTTTCCTATCTGGATTAATCATAACGGTGAATACGGTATTCGTTTAGGAAATGATGTTACAGATGATGTTGTTGAGTCTAAAATATTATCTGCTGGACTCTACTTAATGGCTAATTCTGAAAGTACATTATCACCAGTACCTGAAGAAAAAGTAGCACGCGTTGGTGACGTTATTGATTTTGTTGTTCCAGTAGGCAATGGAGAGACAAAAAAATTATTTAACGTTTATCGTCGAGACTTAGATGATGTTGAATGGCAAGAGCGAGAATACACTTATCAAGTCCAACGTCAAAAAAAGGGTGACTTCTTAGTTATTGATGTTTCTGCTGCGAAATATCCTGAGATCGTATCCTTTATACTTGCGCAACGCTTTATAAATTAATAAGACTAACCCCTCAATTGGAGACACCCAATGGAAAAACGAGAAGAGCTGTATGCAGGTAAGGCAAAATCTGTATTTCGTACAGATGATCCTGACAAGATGGTTCTAGTATTTCGCAATGACACTTCAGCATTTGATGGTAAAAGAATTGAACAGCTAGACCGCAAAGGCATGGTAAACAATAAGTTCAATGCATTTATCATGACCAAATTACAAGAAGCTGGCATTCCTACTCACTTTGAAAAATTATTGAGTGATACTGAGTCTTTAGTGAAATGTCTCGATATGATGCCTGTAGAGTGCGTCGTACGTAACTTTGCCGCTGGTAGCTTGTGTCGTCGTTTAGGAGTAGAAGAGGGTATTACTTTAACACCTCCTACTTTTGAATTGTTCTTGAAGAACGATGAACTAGGCGATCCAATGATTAACGAGTCACACGTTGAATCTTTTGGTTGGGCGAAAGCCGCTGATCTAGCAAAAGCAAAAGAGCTTACTTACAAAGTGAACGATGTATTGAAAGCTTTGTTTGCTGAAGGTGGTATGATCTTAGTGGATTATAAACTTGAGTTTGGAATCTTTAATGGCGAAGTGGTTCTTGGTGATGAATTCTCACCTGACGGTTGCCGTTTATGGGATGCTGAAACTAAAGAAAAGCTAGATAAAGACCGTTTCCGCCAAGGTTTAGGTGGTGTTATCGAAGCATATGAAGAAGTAGGCCGCCGAATCGGTATGGACTTCGATGCATAAATAAGTCGATCGCGGTTTCGGATAATAAGTGCAATCCCTAATGGAGGAGTCTTGTCTCCTCCATTTTTTATGCAAGGATACACATTGATTAACTTTCTCCCCGTCACTATTGGTTTACGTTACGCTCGAGCTAAGCGTGCCAATCATTTCATTTCTTTTATTAGTTTCTCTTCAATAGCAGGCCTTGCACTAGGTGTCATGGTATTAATTACTGTCTTGTCCGTCATGAATGGTTTTGATCGAGAGTTGCGTCAGCGTATTTTGGGCATGGTACCCCATGCCACTTTATGGGGTAACCCTGAGTTAGATGATTGGCAGGCGAGCGCGTCAATAGTGGAAAGAATGCCTAACGTGATTGCAGTTGCACCGAATACTCAGGCACAAGTTATGTTTCAGTCTGGGTCCAGTGTCCATGGTGCCATATTAAATGGTATTAACCCTGAGCTAGAGAAGAAGGTCTCTATCATTGACGAGCATATCGTCACAGGTTCTTTGGAAGCCCTCAATGATACTCGATTTGGTATTGTTCTTGGCGGGCAGTTAGCAAGGCGGCTTGGGGTAAGTATTGGTGATAAAGTAACGGCCATCCTTCCTAAAGCGAATGTTTCTATTGTGGGTGTTTCCCCTGTATTAAAGCGTTTTACTTTGGTGGGAACATTTGAAGTGGGTGCTGAGTTAGACAGTAGTCTGGCTTATATCAACATAAATGATGCAGCGAAGTTGAAGCGTTATCCTGAGGGATCCGTAGAAGCCTTAAGAATTGCTTTTGATGATTTGTTCGTGGCATCCAGTCGAATTTGGGATATTGCCCATGCTGTACCCGGACAAAATAGGGTGAGTGATTGGACTCGAACTCACGGTAATTTGTTTCAAGCCATTCAAATGGAAAAGACCATGATTGGCCTGCTGCTCTTGTTAATTGTTGCTGTGGCGGCGTTTAACATAGTATCGACCTTGGTCATGGTGGTTACCGATAAGCGTAACGACATCGCCATCTTGAGAACCATGGGACTTACTTCTGGGCAAGTAATGTGTGTCTTCATAGTGCAAGGTATTTTTATTGGTATGTTAGGTACCTTAATCGGCGTGATTTTGGGTGTGACTTTAGCTCTTAATGTGAGCGATATCATCGCTGGAGTGCAGTCTTTATTAGATGTCCAATTTCTAAATGCAGATGTCTACTTTATTAATTATTTACCATCTCAATTGGAGTGGTCTGACGTCAGAGTCATTGTGACATCAGCTTTTATTATGACTGTCTTAGCCACCATTTATCCTGCTTGGCGAGCATCTAAAGTAGAACCTGCAGAGGCATTGCGTTATGAATAATAGTCCTGTGCTTGAGTGCAATCAGCTTTCTAAACAATATCAAGACGGCAAACAGGTCGTAGATGTGTTTAGTGATATTAGCTTTTCTCTTGAAAAAGGAAAAACCTGTGCCATTGTTGGGGCATCAGGGTCGGGTAAAACAACCTTACTCAATCTATTAGCTGGACTTGACCTAGCAACAACAGGAGAGGTTAAGCTTGCAGGTCATGCTTGGTCAAGTATGAAAGATAAGCAGCGCTCAAAGATGCGAAACCGAGAGATGGGGTTTGTTTATCAATTTCATCACCTGCTGCCAGAATTTACAGCATTAGAAAATGTGGTTATGCCCATGTGGATTGCTGGCGTGAGCAAAGAGGCTGCTAGCAAACGTGGCTCTGAATTACTTGCTCAGGTTGGCTTAAAAGATCGAATGAAGCATAAGCCATCACAGTTATCGGGCGGCGAAAGGCAGCGCGTTGCCATCGCCCGTGCTCTTGCGAACCAGCCAGCTTGTGTTTTGATGGATGAGCCGACAGGGAACTTAGATGAGACCACATCAATGGAAATACAAGCTTTAATAAATGAGCTTAAAGAAACTTGTGATATGGCCTTTTTGATTGTTACCCATGATGAAAAAATGCTTAACTGGATGGACTCAGCCTACCGACTTTCACAAGGGAAGTTAGCAAGGTTAAAGTAAGCTTTATTTGTAAATGAGTAAGCGTTAAATGTAAAAAAAAAAGCGCCGTTAAGTTATTTAGCGGCGCTTTTTTTTGAGGCTTTTATCTGTGCTTGCGTTGCTGCCAGCGCTTAATTACATGGAAGCGCCATAAGAAAATAATCAGGCCGTAGCCTATTGCGCCAGCAATTAAACCTGCCACCACGGATCCTGTGAAAAGCGGTAACCAGATGTACTCCATCTTATCCCATATCCACTCAATAGAGAGCTTGAAGTCTCTAGTGTCCTTATTCCCTAAAATGAAAGTGCCGAGTTTATAGTTGAAATAAAATACAAACGGCATGGTGAAAGGGTTAGTAATCCAGACTAAAGTCAAAGAGACGGCAATGTTTGCTCTTAGGGGGATGGCAAGTAAAGCAGATGCAAGCATTTGAAATGGCATAGGGATAAACGCCCAAAATAGGCCATTTAAAAATCCACGAGCAACTGATTTTCTATTTAAATGCCACAAATTAGCCTCGTAAATTTGAGACCCTAAAACGCCTAAAGCTTTATTTTTTTTCAGCTTTTCAGGGTTAGGAATAAATTTGCGTAAATAGTTTCTTGGCATAGTAAGGTAAAAAAACCAAAGGCAACTTAAGACATGGAGGTCTTATGTTACTAACGAGTTTGTCCATTTTAATTGGCGCCGTCTTGGTGCCGTTAGATTATGTCGGGCTGTATTCTACGCATATCGTTCTGGTGTGTCTCTACCTAATCGTCGTAAAACGTTGGATAGTGCTTTCTTTCATTTTTATTTCAATAATTTCAGCAGTTAATAGTGAATTCTTTGTTACCAAAACATTACCAATTGAAGAAGGTCAGAGGATATTAGTCAATTTTGATTCGAGAGAAATGTATCTGACAAGGGATGAACCATATCAAACAAGATTTTTTCTAAGAAAAGACAAGGTAATTATTCGTTTGCCTTCCAATGCTTATTTGGAGCAGGGCGTAGAGTTCTCTTTAAGGTACCTAGGTTTAGAGCAAGCAATTAATACGTCACGAAACAATGAAGTCTATTGGGTTAAAAAAGTAACCCTGTCAGATAAAAGTGGGGGATGGAAGCAACGGCAGCTTTACCAAAAACGATTGTCGGCTGAAATCGAGTTAGAGCCTCTAATTAAACCATTCTTAGTGCAATTAAATGATGAATCTATTAGACACAGCTGGCTGGGCGTATTGGATGAAAAGTTTGCTCACGCTTCATCATGGCGGTTTTCTAAAGCGCTACTTTTTGGCGATGCCAGCTTATGGGGTGAAAAAGATACTTGGGTAATACGAACCTTAGGCTTAGCGCATTTATTTGTTGTATCTGGTTTGCATACAGGCTTTATGTTTGTACTTGGTATGCAAATTTGTCGCGTTATTTGGTGGCTTATGCCACATCGAATACTTCTGCGTGGATTTACCCGTTGGCAGTTAGAAGCTATCGCGATTCCACCCTTATTACTTTTTTATGGCTACTTGACGAGTTGGGGGGAGCCCGTAGTACGAGCCATGATAATGCTAAGCCTTTATTTGGGGGCGCGTATTCTGTTGATACGAGTGTCTGCATTGCAGGTTGTTACTTTCACTTTATGGCTCGTTCTCTTAATTGAGCCAAGAGCTATTCTCAATGCAGGCCTATGGCTATCATTTAGTATGGTGTATTTGTTAATTAGTTTTTTTACCGTGAAACACAAATTTGGCCGTATAGTTTTTATTCAATTGATGTTGAGTACGGCTTCGATGGTCTTAATTCTAGGCTGGCAAGAGGCCATATCTAGTGTGTCTATATTGATGAATCTCGTTCTGATTCCTTTTGCGGCCTTTATCTGGTTCCCATGGGGTTGGCTTTCTTGTCTTGAGACTCTGCTTTTATCAACAGACCATGCTTATCGCGTATTAGATAGTCTACTTAGCTATGTACTAAGTTGGATGGAATGGGGGGCTTTCAATACACCGTTACTAGATTTTGAATTAAATTCCCCGTCTATACATCGTTGGCTGCTGCTATTTTTAGTTGTCTATTGGGTCTTTCATAGCCCTTTAAAAAGGGGCTGGTTAGCTTTCATTTTTATTGTAATTGTCCTGTTTTTTCCTGCTTCAAATTATTTTCAGCAAGCCGATTTTGTCGTGGAAAATAGCTATGGGAGTTTGTTGCTTTCTAATAGAGAAAAGCTGCTACTGTCCAATGATTGGTATATTGGCTCTTTAGGAGAGTTGAATGTGACCCGTAGCTTTCCTTCCTATTCTGAGATGAACCTTTTTCTATCCCCTTCCAGGGTTGTCGAGTTGTCATCAGAGACTTTGATTAATTCGAATGTCGACTGGATTGTCCTTGAGCAAGTAGGTCCCATAAGTTTAGTTACTAAGCTTGATGCCTTACAGGTTGGCTGGTTAGAAGTCTTGCCTAATGAGTCATTGCATATTTACTTTGTAGGTGAACAAATTCGCTTGAAACACTCTGCCTGCATTTATTCTATTTTTCTTTTGAGATCGGACACTTGTAAACGTGTAGAAAAACTAGAGAGTGTGGTAAATTATCGTCAAAATTGATTATCTGCAAAATCGAAATGGAGAGCCAAGTGTTAGCTTTTATTCAAACTGGTGGTTATTTTATGTGGCCATTAATTGCCTGTTCTATTTTAACGTTGGCTATTATTTTGGAACGCTTCTGGACTCTTAGGGAGTCTGACGTTGTGCCTAAGGGCTTGTTGAATGACGTAATGACACGCTTAAGAGACGATAGAATGTCGATCGATTATATTCGCTCTATGCAATCTAAAGCCGGTTTATCATCTATTTTTGCCGCTGGCTTATTGAATTCTAAGCACGGACGTAGTGCGATGAAAGAAAGCGTTCAGGAAGCAGCAAGTCATGTTATCCATGATCTAGAACGATTTATGAATACACTCGGTACAATAGCCGCCATTTCCCCTCTGCTTGGTCTATTGGGAACCGTAGTCGGTATGATTAAGGTCTTTTCAGTATTAATGGAAAGCGGCGCTGGTAATACTGCATTATTAGCAGGCGGTATTTCAGAAGCTTTGTTGACTACGGCAGCAGGCCTCGGTGTTGCCATACCTGCACTTATTTTCCACCGTTTCTTTAGCCGTAAAATTGATGTACTTGTGGTCACTATGGAACAGCAAACAACAAAATTAGTTGATGTCTTACATGGCGATAAAAGCAAGTCAGGAGCGGCGTAGTGAAGTTTCGTCGTCAAAAGATAGATGACGTACAAATTAACTTAACACCGTTAATTGACGTTGTTTTTCTATTACTCATTTTCTTCATGGTCAGTACCACCTTTAATAAAAGCACTGAGCTAACCATCGACTTACCAACAGCGACTACAGATGCTCCACGATCTGATAGGGAGCTGAATGTTGAACTGGTGATTACTGCAGACGGGCAATACGTTATTAATGGTCAAACCTTAGTGAATGAACAAGTAGCTACTCTGATACAGGGTATTACTGAAATTACCGAAGGTGATGTATCTCGTCCTCTTATTATTACCGCAGATGCAAAAGCCTCGTACGATATGGTATTGAAAGCTTATGATGCCGCCGCAGCACTTGGCATCACTAAACTTGCCCACACTGCGAAACAAGAGCAGTCACAATGAGTTTGGAGTCATTTCTAACTCGTTCTTGGTACGGTAAACATGGCTGGACAAATGTATTTCGCCCACTTCAGCCAATAGTAAAACATTGTGTCGAAAATAAGAGGAAAGCATTTTTAGCTTTCCCTGAACGGTCTTACAAAGCACCAGTGCCTGTGATTGTAGTGGGCAACATTAGTGTTGGAGGTACTGGCAAGTCCCCCATGGTAGATGCCCTCTGTAAACTCCTTATCAATAATGGTTATCGCCCTGGTATTGTCTCAAGAGGGCACGGAGTTAAGGTCACTTCACCTATTTTACTGCAAGAAGGCAGCAAAGCCTCAGAAGTCGGCGATGAGCCATTAATGCTGGCTCGTAAGACATCTCGCCCTGTGGTTGTTTACCCTAAGCGGGATTTGGCTGTTCAGCACCTTTTAAAACATACCAACATCAATATCGTTATTTCTGATGATGGCATGCAGCATTATCAATTAGATCGAGATATTGAAATCGCCATGCTAGATGCGAAAAGGGGTGTGGGTAATGGTCAGTTACTACCCGTTGGACCTTTGAGAGAGCCGATCGAACGTTTATCGACAGTAGACTTTGTTATAAGTGTTAGTCGAAAAATAACTCCTCAGTTATCAGATATTGATACGCCTGTTACCCTAATGCCGCTAGTGGCAAATGATTTGATTAATCTACATACAGGTGAGTCTTGGTTGTCATCTCAAGCCTTTGCAGAAAACGACAATTGGCATATCGTTGCTGGTATCGGTAATCCAGATCGCTTTTTAGAAACTTTATCTGGGCTCGGTCTAAACGCCCAAAATAGCAGTCATTTTTGGTTTGATGACCATCACGATTACCAAGTGGAAGATATTCCAAACGACAAGCCTGTTATTATGACGGAAAAAGATGCGGTAAAATGTCAGGCAATTGGCTTAACAAATAAAGATACATGGTATCTGCCTGTTTCTATCGATTTGCCAGATGGCTTTCAGCAGGCTTTCTTAGACAAACTTAAATCAATAAAGGTGGATACACACCATGAATAAAGCGTTATTAGATGTACTTGTTTGCCCAGTGACTAAATCTCCTTTGACACTGAGTGATGATGGCTCCGAATTGATTAGTAAAGCAGGCGGCATGGCATACCCAATTCGTGATGGCATTCCCGTATTGCTAGAAACAGAAGCTCGTACGCTGACAACCGATGAACGCCTGAATTCGAGTGCGGGAAAATGAAATCCTTTAAAGTCCTAACCGTTTGCTTGGGGAACATTTGTCGTTCTCCTGCGGCACAAGGAATTCTAGAAACGGTTGCTAAAGAAAGTCGTATTTTTTTAGAACTCGATTCTGCAGGAACCGCCGCCTACCACGTAGGGAACAAGCCGGATTCACGCTCTATTGCCAGCTTAAGGCAAGTGAACATAGATATCAGTAGTCAATCCGCTAGGCAAGTTTGTGAAGAGGATTTCTACAACTTCGATTGGATTGTCGCAATGGATAAAGCGAATCTAGCTAACCTTGAAAAACTACAGCCAGCCGATAGTCGAGCTTGTGTTGTTATGTTTGGCGAATTCTGTGAGCGCGCTCAATTTGGTGAAGTGGATGATCCATATTATGGTGGTGACGAAGGCTTTGTTCATATGAGAGAGCATCTTACGGCGATTTCCCAAGCCTTTGTTGCTCACTTAGAAACTCTTTAATTTTTAATGATCCTTAACTTCTAATGATATAGCCCCCATGACATCACCTGATTCTATCGACCAGCTTATTCAGAAAAGCATATCTCTAAAAGCCTTTAATACATTTCGCTTTGACTATGAAGCCGAATACTTTGCAATAGCAGATAACCTTGACTCATTAAGAGCATTACTTCTTTGGGGCAAAGAGAATGACCAAATTGTTACTGTAATAGGTAGTGGTAGTAATTTACTGATTTCTGGACATGTTTCTGGCTTGGTGATTATTAATCGTCTGATGGGCATTAATGCTGACACTAGCAATAGCGAAAATGTCACGCTGAGAGTGGCTGCCGGGGAAGAATGGCATAAGTTAGTTGAATACACTGTTTATCAAAATTGGTACGGCATTGAAAATCTTGCTCTCATACCGGGAACCGCAGGGGCTGCACCAGTACAAAATATTGGCGCTTACGGTGTTGAAGTCAAAGATGTTTTATCTAAAGTCCAAGTGATAGATAAACAGACAGCGGATGTGTTTTGGATCCCAGCTGAAGATTGCGGCTTTGCGTATCGTAATAGTCATTTTAAAGGTAAATGGAAAGACAATCTGATTATCACAGCGATTGAACTCAAGCTTAAGAAACAAGCAGAGTTAGAGTTAAGTTATGGTGGTCTGCATAGCCAGCTTAAAGGCGAGGCGACTTTAAAAAGTGTTTTTGAACTCGTATGCGAAGTACGGGAAAGTAAGCTACCTTCGCCAGCAAAAATAGCCAATGCAGGAAGCTTTTTCAAAAACCCGATTGTCAGCCAAGAGAAACATACATCTTTGAAGGAGCAATTCCCTGAACTTGTGTCTTTTGCCCATGGTGAACAATATAAATTGGCGGCTGGCTGGTTAATAGACCAAGCTGGCTGGAAGGGCAAAGAATATTTAGGGGTAGGGGTATACCCTAAGCAAGCTTTAGTTTTAGTGAACTATTCGGAGTCGAGCGCGAATGCTTTATTGGCTCTGGAAGAAAAAGTAAAGCATGCTGTTTTTGAAAAGTATGGCGTTGAACTTGAAAGGGAGCCTGTTGAGTTGCCGATACCTTCCCTAAGGCAAGGTGATTAAGTTTGAAAGTTGGAGTATTAGACTCTGGTGCTGGCGGCTTATCGATACTTAATAGTATTCAGCAGAAGCTACCTTATCTCGATCTTGTTTATTTGGCTGATGAAGCCTTTGCCCCTTATGGAGATAAGTCGATTCAGCAACTTCAAAATAGGCTTGTCACATTAGGACGTTTTTTTCAGCAGGAAGGTGTATCTGCCATTGTTGTAGCTTGTAATACAGCCACTGTTGTCGCTATTGATAAACTAAGGGAGAGCATCAATATCCCTATTATTGGCGTTGAGCCTGCGGTAAAGCCCGCTTGTTATTTATCTAAAGAGCGAAGAGTAGCTGTTTTGGCAACACCAGTAACGGCTAATAGTGCAAGGCTAAAACAGCTTATTGAAAAATGGCAAAACGATTCTTATGTTACTGTCCAATCTTCTGAATCATTGGCTTATGATATTGATGCATGGCCTGATTCACGGTCTAGGGTGACTGCTACAATTGAAAAGCTAGCAACAGAGATGCAAGCCAATCATATTGATGCCTTAGTACTTGCTTGCACCCATTATCCTTTAGTGAAAGCAGTGTTTGAGTCTGTTCTTGGAACAGGCTGTGAGATTATCGAGCCAAGTCTTGGTGTCGCTGCGCAGCTATTGCGTCGTCTGGAGCAGGAACTGCCAGAGCCGTTGCTGTCACGTATACAATCTGGTGTAGAAGGTCGAGTTGAGCTCTGTAGTACTAAAGGGCTTGTTAATATACCTAGGTTACAAGCTTGGGTCGCTGCAAAACATGCAGTAAGCCAACACAAGTATATTCATATTGTTTGAATCTTGTTCACTGTTTCCAATTCTCTGTTCACTCTAAACTGATAAACGCATTATTCTTCTAGCTCATCTTTAAAAAATGCCAATATTCGATCTTTTTCCCACATGGCGTCTTTATAGCCCAATTCAATAAGCGCTTTGCAAAATGGCGGGGTGAATAGTAAATAGCTAGCGGCGGAGCTAACTTTTGAAGTAGAAGAGCTACCAGCGGCTTTAAGCAGAACGCGAATGTTTTTTGGTAAGGTGTGTAAGTAATGGTGGGCGATTTCATTGAGTGCTTCTGAAGGCGAAACAATCAAGGTGTTCATAGGTAATTTGGCTTGTTTTAACTGTTTTTCTTCTGGCAGCTCACTAATCAAGTTATTTACCAATTCCAGCTGACTAATGTCCTCTTCGAGATTATCTATGAAGGCACTGTTTAAGAGTTGCCCTAAAATCTGACTCAGGCTAGGAGCCGTTACTTCTTCAACTGACTCTTCACTGGTCCATTTCTGCGGTGCTCTGTTACCACTCACACCAATGATGAAAAGTTTCTCAGCACCTAATTGAATGGCAGGGGTAATGGCAGACTTTTGTCTTATCGCACCATCACCATAATAGTGTTTGCCTACCTTCTGAGCGGGAAACAACATAGGAATCGCGCTCGATGCTAGTAGGTGCTTGACTGATAGGTCTTGTTTTATACCGTGGCTTCTTGACTTGATCCACTCATCAAAACCATTACGTCCTTTAAAAAAAGTGGTGGATTTTCCCGTTGTATAGCTCATGGCGGTTATGGCTAGGGCTGATAAGTTTTGGTTTTCGATGGC
Organism: Marinomonas sargassi; assembly: GCF_025716875.1. Lineage (GTDB taxonomy): Bacteria > Pseudomonadota > Gammaproteobacteria > Pseudomonadales > Marinomonadaceae > Marinomonas > Marinomonas sargassi. The sequence goes on from NZ_JAOVZB010000003.1 coordinate 146,545, forward strand.
TTTGTCTATTTTGGTAAAGTCTAAATTTTGGCTTAGCAGAGCCTTTAAAGGCGAGTTGTCCATCAGAGCTAATGCCGAAGGGTTATTGTGGGAGTGAAATAGGGACAGTAAGGCTTTGGTTAAAGAACTAACCATAGGCCACCTATCAAGTGAATAGACCTGATCTGGAGTGAGGTGGCTCCATACATGGGAAAGTCGAGAGGTGGCCTTGGTGAAATTATGGGCATGGCAAGCCAGCATAGTGGCGTTAAGTGCCCCTGCGGAGGTTCCGCATAATATGGAGAAGGGGAGCTTATTATTCTCTGGGAGAATTTTCCCCATGGCAGATAAAACACCTACTTGATAGGCCGCTCGGGCGCCACCGCCAGATAGAATTAATGCGTCGTTACTTTTCATATCAACCCCGCTTAGTCTGTAGAGTTGTACTTATGTTTTATAAGGATTCTTTGTTTTATCAATTAATTATAGTATCGAGTGTAACTTTTAGAGCGCATGTAAATTTATGTTGCGTGTTCTGTCGTTGAAACTCATCTGAATTTAAGGGAGACTGTAAGAAATAATTTCAAAGACTCAATAGGTGTAAATAATATGGCAATTCACCCTCTAGCTGGACAGCTAGCCCCGCACGATTCTCTTGTAAATTTACCTGAACTATTAACTTCCTATTACTTAAAGAAGCCCAATGTCGAACATAATGCGGAAGAGCGTGTTAGCTTTGGTACATCTGGACATCGTGGTAGCGCGTTATCTGTCAGCTTCAATGAAAATCACATCCTTGCTATTTCTCAAGCGATTGCTGAATACCGCTTATCACAAAACATCACAGGCCCATTGTATGTGGGTAAAGATACACATGCTCTATCAGAAGCGGCTTTCCAAACAGTTCTTAGTGTACTGACTGCCAATGGTGTTCGTGTGAGAGTTCAACTGAATGGTGGCTTTACACCGACACCTGTTATTTCTCATGCTATTTTGACACATAACCAAACTCAATCAGACACAAGTGATGGCTTAGTGATCACGCCTTCCCATAACCCGCCGGAAGATGGTGGTATCAAATACAATTCTTCGAAAGGTGGCCCCGCGGACAAAGAGATTACCGATTGGGTTGCAAAAAGAGCCAATGATTTACTGCTTGCAAATCTTGTGGATGTGAAAACTTTTTCGCAAGAAGAAGTGAATGCTAGTGGTTTAATTGAAGAGTTTGATTATATCTCTCATTATGTCAATGATCTAGAAAACGTAATTGACATGGAGGTCATCGCTAAGGCAAATATTCGTATTGGTGTTGACCCAATGGGAGGTTCGGGTATTCACTACTGGAAGCCTATCGCGGAACGTTATGGCTTAGATATTACGGTTGTTAATACAGAAGTTGATCCTACCTTTAGGTTTGTTCCCGTAGACAAAGACGGTCGTATTCGTATGGACTGTTCTTCACCTTATTCAATGAGTGGCTTATTAAAGCTAAAAGATGACTTTGATATCGCTGTTGGCAATGACCCAGATTATGACCGTCACGGTATTGTGTGTGCTCAGTCTGGTTTAATGAACCCTAATGCCTACCTAGGTGTTGCCATTGAATATCTCTCTCAACACAGGTCTTTATGGTCGAAAGATATCCAATTTGGCAAAACACTTGTTTCTAGTGGCATGATAGACAGAGTCATCAAGGGTGTGAATGCAACACTTTGTGAAGTGCCTGTAGGTTTTAAGTGGTATGTTGAAGGCATGTATGAAGGTGCTATGGCCTTTGGTGGGGAAGAGAGCGCAGGCGCATCTTTCCTCAGAAAAGATGGCAAAGTTTGGACAACGGATAAAGACGGTTTCATTCTCGCTCTTTTGGCTGCAGAAATATTGGCAGTAACAGGTAAAGACCCTCATAGCCTTTACATGGAGCAAGTCGAAAAATATGGTAAGCCTTTCTACAAGCGTATTGATGTTGCAGCGACACCAGCGCAAAAAGCTATTCTTGGTGCATTAGATACTAAGAACGTTACGCAAACTGAGCTAGCAGGGGAGACAATAACAAGTGTGCTTACCCATGCGCCAGGTAATGGTGCTGCTATTGGTGGTCTAAAAGTTTCTACAGAAAATGGCTGGTTTGCAGCTCGCCCATCCGGCACTGAAAACGTCTATAAGATCTATTTGGAAAGCTTTATTTCTGAGCAGCATTTAGCTGAATTAGAAGAGGAAGCTAAGAGCTTAGTAAGCAGTGTCTTAAATGCTTAAAGCTTAATGTCATAAATAAAAAAAAACCCAGTCTTCATATGAAGACTGGGGATTTTTTATTGAAAAATTTATGACTTGTTTTTCTTTGACTCTTCAACAAGGTAAGCAATAAAGTTTTTAATGCTTGTTAAGTTAAACTCAGCGCTTGTCATGTGCCTATCTAAGTCGATAATGGCATGCTCCTGTTTAAGGTGCTCACGACGAGTTACTTCTTCTTTTAACTCTTCTAACGTTTGTTGAGTCTCATTAATGAGCTTATTCAACCTTTCCGTAGTGATAACTTGTAAATTTTCCATATGATCTTCTCCTTCTTAAATTAGGCTACTAACACCAAGGCATAAAGCAGGTACAAAGAAAAATACAGCAAGAATATAAGCTAGCGCTGCGAACTTGTTCTCGGCAGCGGTGGCGCCTAAAGCTTCTGCTGCTCTAACAGGAATATCGCGAAGCATAGGAAGGCCGTAAATCACGATGACACCAATGATGTTATACACAAGGTGAATAAAAGCGATCTGTAATGCGGCTTCGGCATTACCTGTTGCGGCTGTTGCTGCAAGTACTGCAGTAACACAGGTTCCAATATTGGCACCTAAAGTGAAAGGGTAGATATCCTTCAAGCGGAAAGCACCAGAGCCAGCCAGAGGTACCATTAAAGAAGTTGTTGTAGAAGAAGATTGAACCAGAATGGTGACCAAGGTGCCGGAAGCAATGCCAGATAAAGGGCCACGGCCAATAGCCGTATGCATGATGTCCTTCGCTCTGCCAACCATCAATTTCTTCAGCAATTTACCAACAATCGTAATACTGATGAAGATTAAAACGATGCCAAGGATAATAAGTGTAATGCCACCAATTTGATCCCCTAGTGAGGAAGTCATGCCTTTAAAAGTATTGACCACAGGTGCCGTAGCCGCTTTTATAAAGTTAAAACTCTTAATTGAAGCGTCACCAGAGCCGTAAAACAATCCTGACATCCAGCCGCCCAATTTCTCTAAAATGCCGAAGGCAATCTCCAAAGGTAAGAAAATAGCAACTGAGAGTAAGTTGAAAAAGTCGTGGACAGTAGCAGCAGAAAAAGCACGTTTAAATTCTTCTTTTGCTCTCACGTGACCTAGAGAAACAATGGTGTTTGTAATAGATGTGCCAACGTTTGCTCCCATTACCATAGGCACCGCCAGTTCAACGGGAAGACCACCCGCTACTAAACCGACAATGATAGAAGTAACGGTAGAGGATGATTGAATTAAGGCTGTTGCCACAATGCCGACAACTAAACCCGCAAATGGGTTACTTGCAAAAGCAAAAAGCTCTTTCGCTTGTCCACCTGCAGCCAGTTTAAAACCTCCGCCAATCATGCCTACGGCACATATTAGAAGATAAACTAAAAAGGCCACCATGGCCCACTGGGTATAGCTTTCTATATCGCTTTTATTTTGCAGCGCTGCTTGATTGTTTTCCATAATCGTAGATACCTAATAGTTAATTGGTAGCTGCGATTTTAGGCTTCATGCTTTGCAGTTATGTGACAGATAAATAGTAAAAATGTGACACTCTTTAGCTCAGCTACGACCTAAATATTTGTTAGTCTAGATAGCCATTTGCTTAAAGGAATATCAAGCTTTTGACTCAGCTTGTTTGCTTGACTCTTAAGTTCTTTATTGGAAATTGTACTTACTTGTTTCCCAGCTAAAATCACCCAGTTACCCGTGCCTGTGTCTAAGGCTCTAATATCTGAAAAATGTATTCTTAACAGGTCATGTAAATCATCACTATCATGTCCCCCTGTCCAGCAATTCAGAATGAGCCAGCCATTTTCCTTAATATTTCTTGCGCAATTTTCAATGAAAGATGTTTTTAAAACTTGCCTGTCCATGCCTTCTGCGTGGTAAATATCCGTCATCAGAAGATCGACCTTTTTACTTAAGCCTTTTTCTAAGTATTCTCCAGCATCAGCATGTTCTAAATGGATTCGCTTGCCTTTGGGTATCTTGAAGTACATTTCTGCAACATCTAACACTTCTTGTCTCAATTCAACGGCGGTAATTTGAACACTTGGAACGGCATGATAAATAGCGTTAACCAGTGTGCCGCCACCTAGTCCTAAAATACAGACTCTTTTAGGCTGGCAAAATAATAATGAGAGAGCCATAGCCTGAGTGTATTCATGTTGGAGAACATGGGGGGATGAAATGCGCATGCGGCTTTGTTCATCGCCTTCTGCAAAAGAAAGAATACGAAATTGACCATCGTCGAATACGCGAATCAGGCCAAATTCGTCGGCACTATCGTGTAAGAGAGTATGTTGACTCATTAAAGCCCTTAATATGCTTACCCTTTATAGAATAAGCCCTGTTAGAAAGTCAGTCCTGCTAAAAATAAAGTAAAACAGGGTAGTGAGTATTTGTTGGGGGTGAGATGTTATCAAAGAAGTGTTGTAAGATGTATTTTTTCGCTTATCTCTTCCGTAATGCTTGGAAATGCTCATGCCATTAATACACCCTGTTGATTTGTCTCGTCTATTAAAAGAAACCAATATTAAAGAGACAAACAGCCAAAACCTCCAGTTGGATATTTTTCGAGGAGACCTTGAGCATGAAGAGGCACCAGGCAATAAGTGGCACAAGTTACAACACCATTTGAAAGCAGCAAAACAACAAGGCGCCAAAGCGATTGCTACTTTTGGTGGACCTTTCTCAAACCATCTTCATGCCTTTAGTTCGACTCTAAAAGGGTCAGGTTTAAAAACACTGGCCGTTGTTCGCGGTGAATTACAGCCTCAACTCAACACTACGTTAAACGCTGTGATAGCAAATGGTGTTGAGCTGTGGCCTAGCTCGCGTCGTGATTATAAGTTGGCTATGGATGCGGAAGTGGTTCGAACCATTAACCGTTTATATGAGAACGTTTACTGGATTCCCGAAGGTGGGGGAGGTGAGTTAGGAGCGTTAGGGTGCATGGAATGGGCTGAGAATATTCACCGTCTTGATAGCCAATATGATGCATGGGTTGTGTCATCTGGTACAGGGACAACAGCAGCAGGGTTATTAGCTTACGAAGCGACACCGACATTGCATGTTATAAGTGCACTTAAAGGGGCGGAAGCACAAAAAGTAGAAATACTTAAACTTGCGGAAGAGATTGCCCAAAAAAACTATTTTCATCGGGAATCAGTGGAAGGTTCCATAATAAATAAACTCGCTGATAAATTATTTTTTTATTCAGATAAACACCATGGTGGATATGCCAAGCACAGTAATGAACTGACTGAGTTTATGAAAGAGTATGCAGAAGATAACTTTTATGCTCCCCTAGACCCAGTTTATACCTGCAAAAGTATGTATTTCATCATATCTGCCATGAAACAGGGTGTTTGGCCGTATTCACGTACATTATTTATTCATACTGGGGGAATACAGGGGTGGGGTGGATATTCAAATGATAAGAATCCATTTCTAAGTGCTTAACACCGTGGCGATATTCCTGTTCTTCATGTTAAAGTTGCTAAAAATGTTAGAGAGCTAATAAGCAAAGAGCTTCTTGGTTTATTTCTTCTCGCTAGGCATTCACTGAATACTGTATGGAAGAGAGTGAAGTATGAGTCTTTTTAGGCGCGTTGGTATTATTGCTCGTTTAGACAAGCCACAAATTCTAGATACCGTTAAAAAGCTGATGGAGTATTTAGAAAGTAAGGATATCTCCCCAGTTCTTGAAAACGAATTGGCAGCAATGATGCCTGGTATTAAAGTGGACGCCTCTGCTTTAAAAGAACTGGCAGATAATTGTGACATGGTTATGGTAGTTGGCGGTGATGGAAGTTTCCTAGGTGCAGCAAGAGCCATTTGTAACGACGATATTCCAGTTCTAGGTATTAACCGAGGTACCTTAGGCTTTCTGACAGATATCTCTCCCCATAATTTACAGGAAGAGTTAGACCCTATTTTTCGAGGCGAATATCACGAAGAGCAACGCTTCATGATAGAAGCCAAGGTAACGAGGCAAAATAAACCGAGTGGTGAAGGAATCGCCTTAAATGATTTGGTGCTACACCCCGGAAAATCTGCGCGAATGATACGTTTTGATCTATTTATTGATGATCAGTTCGTCATGAATCAGAAGTCAGATGGTCTGATCGTTGCCACACCAACAGGCTCTACTGCTTATGCATTATCTGCTGGTGGCCCGATTATGCTACCTAAATTAGACGCTTTGGTATTAGTGCCTATGCACCCACATACTCTAAGTAACCGTCCTATTGTGATCGATGCCAACGCAAAAATCCGTATTGTAGTATGTGAATCTAATCTAACTTATCCTAGTGTGAGTTGTGATGGTCAAATCAACATTACAGCCGCACCTGGTGATGAGATTCACATAACCAAAAAAGCAGGAAGTATTCGCCTTATCCACCCTAAAAATCACGATTTCTATAATGTCTGTCGAGATAAGTTAGGCTGGCAATCAAGCTATTTGCCTTAGGTTTCGCTGTTTAAGGCGTCAATTAACAAAGGTGTTGTTTAAAAAACTGCATGTATCCAGTTTATCGCTTTTCATCTACAGAAGACCCATCGCACTTAACGAAAGCGTTATGGCGTCATAAAATTGCCCATCAGATAGCTTTTAATGATGGGCATAATGAACTTTGGTTAAATGATCCCAATCAGTTAGATAAGGTTGAAGAGATTATAGCGCAATGGAAGCAAGACCCTTTATCCCTTGCTAGTGTAGAATTTGCTGCATCTACTTCTTCTGCTACTTCAGCTAAAGGCCAGAGTTTTTTTTCTCGCCCATTTCATACTCCCGTAACTCTTATACTGATTTTGTTGTCTGCATTTGTAGCTATGTTTACCCAGCTAGGTGCGGATTTAACTAAGGTAGGCTATTTCACTATTAGTGCTATAGAAGTACACGCAGGGCAGCTATATGCGTACAACTTACCAGATATATTTTCTACTGGTGAGTATTGGCGCTTGGTAACGCCTGCTTTTTTACATTTCGGCATTGTGCATTTAGTGTTTAACGCATTATGGATTTGGGATATTGGTCGCAGGTTAGAGTCTTTGTTGGGTTCCACCCTATGGCTGGTGGGTGTTTTGGTTATCGCGGTAGCAAGTAATGTTCTGCAATATTTGTTATCTGGATACCCTTTGTTTGGCGGCTTATCCGGTGTGGTTTACGGAATGATAGGTTTTGCCTACTTGTACCCAATATTAAATAAACAGGCCCCGAATATTATTAGCAAACCCTTATTAGCTTTTTTTGTTATCTGGCTTGGGGTGGGGTATACACCACTTCCTGAGTTGCTAGGTTTAGGTAGTATCGCTAATACCGCCCATGCCATAGGTCTCGCAACCGGCTTGTTACTGGCCTTGGTGTATGGCGTTATACATAAGCTTATATCGCGCTAACTAAACTAGCGGATTAAGAAGTAGAGAGAATAGAAATGAATTTTAAAGATATGATCGATAATATGTCACCCGAAGTCTATGCTAGCCTGAAGCAAGCCGTGGAGTTAGGTAAGTGGCCAAACGGTATAAAATTAACAGCTGAGCAAAAAGAACTGTGTATGCAGGCTGTGATTACATACGATTACGCTAACAAAGAAGAAACAGATCGTGTTGGTTACATCGACACTCAAGTTCATGATGCGTGTGATAGTAAAACAGGTACCAATGAGCATGAAACTATCAAGTGGGTCGATGGGCCAAAGGCGTCTAATTAATGCTGCAAGGTAATCTAAAAAAAATGTCGGCCGATGTGCACGACAACCAAGTTCAGTATTATTTAGAGCTCAATGGTGAGCGCGTTTTCGTCAATGAGTTACTTGGCGAAAAAGTGACTTTGCAGATAGATGGCACTATACATTGTACTAATTGTGGCAAGGTGACCAAAAAATCTTTTAGCCAAGGATTTTGTTTTAATTGTTTTCGTAAGTTAGCCGCATGCGACACCTGCATTATGAGCCCTGAAAAATGCCACTTTCATTTGGGCACCTGTCGTGAGCCAGAGTGGGCTGAAAGGTTTTGTATGCAAAGTCATTATGTGTACTTATCTAATACGTCTTCTTTAAAAGTGGGCATCACCCGTGGCGATCAATTGCCCACCCGCTGGATTGACCAAGGTGCGACGCAGGGTAGAGCACTATTTTCTGTAGAAAACCGCAGAATGTCCGGTCTAGTAGAAACCTTATTTAAAGCTCAGGTAGCAGACAAGACCAATTGGCGTAACATGCTAAAAGGCATTGATGTGGTTATGGACCTTGAACAAGAGCAAGAAAGACTAATTGAACAGGTTTATGAAGGATTGGATGCCTTACAGAGTGAGTTCGGTTTTCAATCCATTGTAGATTTGTCTGATAAGAACGAAACCTTCCAATTTCATTACCCAGTTTTGGAATATCCCACCAAAATTACCAGTTTAAATGCCGAAAAAACGCCTCGTATCGAAGGCACACTAATGGGTATCAAAGGCCAATACTGGATCCTTGATACTGGCGTGATTAACATTCGTAAATACACGGGCTACCAAGCAATACTCGAATTTTAGGAGAGAACCAGTGAAAGACAGCCAACCTTCAACGATTTACTTGAAAGACTATCAAGTTCCTCCTTACTTAATTGATAAGACAGAGCTCACATTTGACCTTGATGAAACAACAACCGTTGTGACTTCTCGATTGCATATGCGCCGTAACCCAGAATTCGGGTTATCGACCACGCCATTAGTGTTAGACAGCGGTGTCGATGTGAAGTTAATCGCTTTGGCAATTGATGATTACACCTTGCCAGAAGAAGAATATCGTCTAAGTGAAAACCAGCTAATCATATCAGCGACACCAGACGTATTTATCCTTACCTGTGAAACCTTGATTGAGCCTCAAAACAACACACGTTTGGAAGGCTTGTATCGCTCATCGTCCATGTTCTGCACCCAATGTGAAGCAGAAGGCTTCCGCCACATTACTTTCTATCTAGATCGTCCTGATGTGATGTCTATCTTCACAACGACCATTATCGGGGATGAATCTCGTTACCCTGTGATGCTGTCTAATGGTAACGAAATAGAACGCGGGAAAACGGATGAAGGCAAAACCTTCGTTGTTTGGCACGACCCATTTCCAAAGCCTGCCTACTTGTTTGCTTTAGTGGCAGGGGATTTAGAAGTTAAAAATGATGTCTTCGTCACGCAAAGCAATAAAGAAGTAAAACTGCAAATTTTCACTGAGTCTCACAATCTAGATAAAGTCGACTATGCCATGGAAGCACTAAAGCGCTCCATGCGTTGGGATGAAACCGCCTATGGTCGTGAGTACGATTTAGATATTTTCATGATAGTCGCTGTTGATGATTTCAATATGGGAGCCATGGAGAATAAGGGCTTAAATATCTTTAACTCTTCATGTCTTCTGGCAAGCCCAAAAACAACAACTGATGACAGTTACTTACGAGTAGAGGCCATTGTTGCCCATGAGTACTTCCATAATTGGTCAGGTAACCGAGTCACTTGTCGTGACTGGTTCCAGCTTAGCTTAAAAGAAGGTTTTACGGTTTTTCGTGATCAAAGCTTTTCAGCGGATATGCATTCAGAAACGGTTAAGCGTGTTGAGGATGTTTCCTTCTTAAGAACGGCTCAGTTTGCTGAAGACGCAGGTCCAATGGCTCACCCAGTAAGACCTGCATCATTTATTGAAATTTCGAATTTTTACACTCTTACGGTTTATGAAAAAGGATCAGAAATTGTTCGCATGATCCATACCTTGTTAGGTGCTGAAAAGTTCCGTGCTGGATCAGATTTATACTTCGAAAGACACGATGGACAAGCTGTTACCTGTGATGACTTTGTCTCTGCGATGGAAGATGCATCTGGAGTAGACCTTACTCACTTTAAACGTTGGTATTCTCAGTCGGGAACGCCAGTTATAGAAGTGACTGATGAGTTTGATGCTGCCTCAGGTGTATATCGCTTGACTATGACACAGCATACACCAGAGACAGCGGCGCAACCTGTAACGCTGCCATTACATATTCCTGTGAAGATGGGCTTGCTAGATCCAAATGGTCAGGAGATTTCTGCGTACTTTAATGGTCAAGAATCCCAAGAGCATGTTCTTCACTTAACTGCTGAAAGCCAAGTTTTTGAATTTACAGGTGTGACTACTCAGCCAGTACCGTCTTTGTTTAGAAGCTTCTCAGCACCAATAAAACTTCGTTATGATTATTCATCTGAAGACTTGTTATTGTTGATGTCTTCTGACTCTGATGGCTTTAATCGCTGGAGTGCAGCACAACAACTTGCAGTAAATGAATTGACTGTACTGATTAATCAAGCCATTGCCAAGCAAGCCTTGTCTATTGATTCTCAATTAGTAAAAGGTTTTAAAAATCTTTTAGAAAATAAAGAATTAGACCCAGCTATGGTGGCGCTCATTTTGGCATTGCCAAGTCAAGCTTACTTATCTGAATTGGCAGAAACTATCTATCCTGCGGCAATTAAAGAGGCAAGAGGCTTCTTCAAAAAACTTATTGCTAAAGAGTTAGAGGAAGACTTTGGAAGGCTTTATCGAGAACATCATTTAGAAGGAGAGTATTCTCCTCAAGCAAAAGATATAGCCCATAGATCATTAAAAAATATGGCTTTATCTTATTGGTTGGAAACAGATAGTGAGCTCGCTCATCAAACCGTAAAAACACAATTTGAAAGCGCGAACAACATGACAGATCAGTTTGCTGCCTTGTCGTCTGCTGTTCATAGTCAACATGAAGATGCGGAGAATATGTTGGCCTCGTTTTACGAGCAGTGGCAGCATGAGCCTTTGGTTGTTATCAAGTGGCTTATGTTAAGTGCTAATCAAGAAGCTGCAGACGCTTTATCTAGAGTGAAAGGTTTGATGGAGCATGAAGCGTTTGACTTAAAAAATCCTAACAAGGTTCGTTCTGTACTTGGTGGGTTTGGGCAAAACGTATCCGGTTTCCATCATGAAGATGGAAGTGGCTATGCCTTTTTGGCAGATCAGATTATTGTTTTAAATAAGCTTAATCCTCAAATTGCTTCTCGTTTATGTACGCCTTTGACTCGTTGGAAAAAGCTGCAGCCTGAATTGGGGCAGAAAATGAAAGGGCAACTTGAGCGTATTTTGAAAGAGGACCTTTCTAAAGATGTATATGAAGTGATTTCTAAGTGTCTAGCTTAGGGCTCACCTTATAATAAGTGGCGTTTTTTGATAGAACCTCGTATCTTAGTAATGAAAAGTATTAATGGTTTAGAGGTTCTATCTCCTTTTGCAATCTTATGTAATATCTGGCATAAGTGAGATGGTTTGTTATCAAAATTAAAATAATGATTGGAGGTGAGCGGTGAACACTTGTAGTAAGGCTTTGATTCCAATTTCTCTAGGTTTATTTATTTCGGCCTGTAGTACGACAAGTACTGAAGAAACGAATACTGCGGCTTTGTCCTCCCCTCAAGTTATTACAGATCAAGCTACTAACAATGATACGTTGCAGATATACAAGAACGATATTGCCAGCTTGAATTCAGAAAACGCCATACTTAGAGCAAAACTAAGTGCCAGAGAAGACGCTATTGCTAAGCTTCAACGTCAGCTAGACAGTAATAATGCCAAGTTAGACTCCTTGAGTTTGGCGCTAGATGAAAAAGAAGCATTAATAGCTTCTCTAGAGTCTCAGTCCATTAGTCCTTTACAAAAAGTGCGCTCTCTTCAACAAACTAACACACCGAATCAAACTTCCGTAGCGTCTCTTGCTTATGCTGATAACACCAGTACTTCTTCTGATGATGCCTCGAATAGCACAATTGCTTTAGTTAATGAGGCAGTTACTGCTTCTAATCTAGAGCAGTTGGCAGCGCTGGAAAAAGAAAAGCAATTAAGAGATGACCTTGAAGCTCAATACAATGCACTGAAGCTCAATAATGATGCTCTAATTAAGCGTATTGCAGAGCTAGAGAATGAAAACCTTTTATTGAAACAGCAAATTGAAGAGTTACATAGTCAGTCTTTGGACTCAGTAACATTGCAAAAAGACTATAACTCATTGCTCACTAAACATAGAGAGCTTCAAGATGAATTTGCCAAGCTCGAAGCTAGCTCAAATGTAACATTAGATGAGTTGGTATCTTTGCAGACAGCTAACGCGATTCAAGCAAAAGAGTTGGAAGATGCTCGTGATGAAATTGCAGCTCAAAAAGCGTTAAATCAGGCTCAAAAAATTAGGGAAGAAGAGCTCAATCAAGCTTACCTATTAAAAGAGCAAGAGTGGAATGATTTACTCGAACAGCAAAGACAAAAGCATCTAGCTGAGCTAGAGAAAGCTTTAGCTGAGAATCGACTTTATGAACGTAAGCTCAGCGTAATGGATGAGAAGCTTTTAGAGGTTCAAGAGGAAAACCTGCAACTATCTAGCTTACTTGCAGAAAAAGAAGCTGAATTGCTGGTAAAACAATCTGAAATCGACTCACTAGCGGTTGACTTGAATGAAGTTCGAAAAGAGCTGGATATCAAGGTGAACGACACCATTACTATGGCAGCCATAATGGATGCATTAGAAGCTCAAGTAAATGTCAGTCTACAGGGAATTGAATGGCAACTTCCTAATGAAATCGCATTGAATGATACGTTTGAGATTCTAGTATCTGCCAATGTTCAGCCTGCTATTGTAGGCCAAGCATTTCAGGCTGAGCTGGTTATAGATAGTGCCATTCAAATGATAAGTGACCCTATAGTTACAGCCTCTGTACAAAATGGGCGAGTGCAATGGCGCTGGCGTGTATCTGGCTTAAATGAAAGTCCAAACGCGGAACTTAACCTTTTCGTCAGTCAGCAAATTAATGTCCAAGGTAAAGTGATATCTAGGCAGGTATACAGAGGTGAAGAGACCTTGTCTCTGGTTAATACTGACGTTCTAGATAAATACGGTTTTTGGGCAGCGGCAATATTCTTGGGTTTGTTTGGTGGTTTCTTAGTTGGGCGCCTAAATAAATCTAAAAATGAGATTTAATCTCGTATTTCTTCGATAAAAACGGGGGCTAATTAGCCCCCACATCCACTTCTTTCGAATCATTCATTTTCTCATTACTATTTTTCAACCTAACCTAAACGCTTTTCGGTATAGTACGGTTGCAGATTATTTTTTGAGGTAGTGAGAGTGGTAAAGTCCGATTCGTATTCGATAATTGAAAAACGCTTAGCAGAAAACGTGTTAATCCTTGATGGTGCCATGGGTACCATGATCCAAGCCTATAAGCTTGAAGAAGAGGATTATCGAGGCGAGCGTTTCGCTGATTGGAAAAGTGACTTAAAAGGTAACAATGACCTCTTATCTCTTACTCAGCCAAAAATCATTAAAGATATCTATTCTAGCTACCTAGCGGCTGGTGCCGATATCATCGAAACCAATACATTTAACGCTAACTCGATTTCTATGTTGGACTACCACATGGAATCGCTTAGCTATGAGCTTAACTTTGAATCGGCTCGTTTAGCACGTGAAGCAGCAGATGAATTTACAAAAAACAATCCGGATAAACCAAGGTTTGTTGCTGGTGCCGTAGGCCCAACGAGTCGAACTTGTACTATCTCTCCAGACGTAAATGATCCGGGCTTTCGAAATATTCATTTTGATGAATTAGTAGAAGCTTACACTACTGCTGTAGATGGCTTAATTAAGGGTGGGGCAGATGTCCTGCTCATTGAGACCATTTTCGATACGTTAAATGCTAAAGCGGCTATTTATGCGGTTCTAGACTACTTCGAAAAGAACGGTGTTCGTTATCCTATTATGATATCCGGTACCATTACCGATGCATCGGGACGTACACTTTCAGGCCAAACGACAGAAGCTTTTTGGAACTCTATTGCCCACGCTAAACCTTTATCTGTTGGTTTAAACTGTGCCTTGGGCCCAAAAGAGCTTCGTCAATATGTGGAAGAGCTTTCACGCATTGCTGATACCCATGTTTCAGCTCATCCTAATGCAGGTCTTCCAAACGCCTTTGGCGAATACGATGAAACGCCAGAAGAAATGCTTGAAGAGATTCAAGGCTGGGTGGATTCAGGCTTCTTAAACATCGTCGGTGGTTGTTGTGGTACCGCTCCGGACCATATCAAGGCTTTTGCTGAGGCCTTTGAAAATGCAAAGCCACGAGTCATTCCTACTATTGAAAAGGCCTGTCGCTTATCCGGTCTAGAGCCATTTAATATTGATGGCAACAGCTTATTTGTGAACGTTGGTGAGCGTACCAATGTGACAGGCTCCGCTATGTTCAAGCGATTAATCAAAGAAGGTGACTTTGATACCGCCCTCGATGTGGCGCGCCAACAAGTTGAAAATGGTGCACAGATCATAGATATCAACATGGATGAGGGCATGCTGGACTCTCAAGGTGCTATGGAGCGCTTCTTAAAGTTGATTGCTTCTGAGCCCGATATTTCCCGTGTGCCAATTATGCTTGATTCCTCTAAGTGGGAAATTCTAGAAGCTGGCCTTAAGTGGATTCAGGGTAAGGGTGTTGTTAACTCGATCAGCATCAAAGAGGGTGAAGATAAGTTCAGAGAACAAGCTCGCACTCTTATGAAGTACGGCGCTGCCGTTATTGTAATGGCATTTGATGAAGTCGGTCAGGCCGATACCCGCGAGCGCAAAATAGAAATTTGTCGTCGATCTTATAACATTCTTGTTGATGAGGTGGGTTTTCCACCAGAAGACATTATTTTTGACCCAAATATCTTCGCCATTGCGACAGGTATTGAAGAGCATAACCGCTATGCATTGGATTTTATTGAAGCGACGGGAGATATCACTCGCGAGCTTCCTTATGCCAAAGTGTCAGGTGGTGTCTCTAACGTTTCCTTCTCTTTTAGGGGGAATAACCCAGTACGTGAAGCAATACACGCTGTTTTCCTTTTTCATGCGATTAAACAAGGCATGACAATGGGTATTGTTAATGCAGGGCAGTTAGCCTTGTATGAAGACATCCCAGTTAAATTACGAGATGCGGTGGAAGATGCGGTGCTGAACCGCACGCCAGATGCAACCGACAATCTATTGGCTATTGCTGGTGAGTTTGCTGGTAGTGGCGAAGTGGCAGAAAAAGAAACCCAAGAGTGGCGAAACTTGCCTGTTGCTGAACGCTTAAGTCATGCGTTAGTAAAAGGTATTACTGAATTTATCGATGAAGATACTGAAGAAGCTCGTTTGGCTTACCCTCGCCCGTTAGAGGTGATTGAAGGACCTCTAATGGATGGCATGAGTATCGTAGGTGACCTTTTCGGCTCCGGTAAAATGTTCTTACCACAAGTGGTTAAGTCTGCCCGTGTAATGAAAAAAGCCGTGGCTTATTTAATGCCCTTTATCGAAGAAGAAAAGGCGAGAAATATGGATACCGCTTCTTCAAGTAACGGCAAAATCGTTATGGCAACAGTAAAAGGCGATGTGCACGATATCGGTAAAAACATTGTTGGTGTTGTTCTGCAATGTAATAACTTTGAAGTGATCGATCTTGGTGTCATGGTGCCTGCTGAAACTATCCTTCGCACAGCAAAAGAAGAGGGTGCAGATATGATCGGCCTATCAGGTTTGATTACGCCTTCTTTGGACGAAATGGTCCACGTTGCAAAAGAAATGGAACGTCAGGGCTTTGATTTACCTGTGATGATAGGTGGTGCGACCACATCAAAAGCTCACACGGCAGTGAAAATCGAGCAAAACTACACGCGCAACCAAGTGGTTCATGTCACCAATGCATCCCGTAGTGTGGGTGTAGCGAGTACTTTGCTAAGTAAAGACCAAGAAAAGCGTCAGGCCTTTATCGATAAGGTTAAAGATGACTATGAGAAAACCCGTATTCGTTACAAAGATCGCTCAAAAGCGGGTCCTCGTGTTTCAATTGATAAAGCACGTTTAAATAAAACACCGATTGATTTCACTCAAGGTGTTAAACAGCCAAATAAGGTTGGGATGACCATTCTAACGGAAGACGATGTGGATCTGTCCGTAGTAAGAGATTACATAGATTGGACACCATTCTTCCGTACTTGGGAGCTTGCGGGTGCTTATCCGCGAATTTTAACGGATGAAGTAGTTGGTGAAGAAGCGACCCGAGTATATCAAGATGCACTCGATATGCTTGATGAAGTGATTGCTAGTAAATCTTTACAGGCTCGTGCTGTGATTGGTTTATTCCCAGCGAACCAAGTAAATGATGATGATATCGAAATCTATGCCGATGAATCCCGTACCGAAGTCATTGAGAAACTTTCTTTCTTGAGAATTCAAAATCAGCTTGGCGCACCGGGCAAATACAATCGTTGTTTAGCGGACTTCGTGGCACCAAAAGCGTCTGGTGTTGCCGATTACATGGGGGCATTTGCCTGTGCAGCAGGTTTTGGTATTGACCCATTAGTAGAGAAATATGAAGCAGATCACGATGACTATAACTCCATCATGATCAAAGCCGTTGCCGACCGACTGGCCGAAGCGACCGCAGAATACCTCCATGAAAAAGTACGTAAAGAGTATTGGGGTTATGCAGCCGATGAGACTTTATCAAATGAGCAGTTGATTAAGGAAAGGTATCAAGGAATACGCCCAGCACCGGGTTATCCTGCGTGTCCAGACCATACAGAAAAAGCCAAACTTTGGTCACTACTTGATGTTAAAGCCAACATAGATATGGATATCACAGAAAGCTTTGCCATGTTACCCACCGCAGCAGTTAGTGGCTGGTACTTTGCTCACCCTGATTCTACTTACTTTGGTGTTGGTAAGATTGGTCCTGATCAAGTGGATGATTACGCTGAGCGTAAAGGTATGAGTAAAGACGATGCAGAGCGTTGGTTGGCTCCTAACCTTGGTTATGACCCAGAAGACGATCGTATTTAATCGTTGTAATTCATGAGTCTCTGTAATCCAAATGCCCAGCGAGCTCGTACATAGAGCCATAATAGCTGGGCAATTTTTTGCCAATATATTCATAAAGTACCCGATAATGAGGAGCACATGGCTAAAACAATTAAAGATCCTGAATTGCACAAAAAACGCATGCAGGCGATTAAAACCCATGTTGATAAACGTATCGCCAAAGCTCAGGAAGATAAAGGCACTTTTGTGCTCTTGACGGGAAATGGGAAGGGCAAATCTAGCTCAGCGTTAGGTATGGTTGCCCGTGCCTTAGGCCATGGTTTGCGAGTCGGTGTTGTGCAATTTCTAAAAGGTGAGTGGAATACCGGCGAAATTGATTTTTTCAAAAGTCAGCAAGGTATACGTTGGGAAATAATGCCCGCGGGGTTTACATGGGAAACCCAAAATAGAGAAGCTGACATAGCTTCTTCCAAGGATGCTTGGCGTCATGCTTCTGAGATGCTATCAAGTACCGATTATGATTTGGTGGTATTAGATGAGTTAACTTACTTATTGCATTACGAGTATCTCGAAGAAGATCTAGTATTAGAAGCTCTCATGGCCAGACCAGAAAATCAGCACCTCGTAGTGACTGGTCGCGGCGCATCAGAAGCCCTCATCGAATTGGCGGACACTGTAAGTGAAATTAAAGAAGTGAAACATGCTTTTAAAAGAGGCATAAAGGCTCAAAAAGGTTTGGAGTTTTAAAGAAACAAAAAAGTGCTGGAAATCTCTTCCTTTTTTTGTTCTTATTTCTGCTGGTTTTTTTACACAAGTACTTATTTTTCTATCTGATAGAGGGTTATATGCCAACGATTGAACGAATGGATATTGGTCAACGTATGAGTCAAATCGTGAAACATAACGAGACTGTATACCTTTGTGGGCAAGTTGCCGAAGATGCTAATCAGGATATAGGCGAACAAACGCAAACTATGCTTGATAAGGTCGATAGCTTGTTAGAAAAATCAGGCTCCGATCGATCTTATATTCTTTCCGCTACAATCTACTTAAGAGATATGAATGATTTTGACGCTATGAATGCGGTTTGGGATCAGTGGATTCCCGAAGGTCATGCCCCTGCAAGGGCTTGTGTTGAAGCGAAAATGGCAAGGCCTGAATTATTAGTAGAAATCTCCGTGATAGCGGCTCTTAAGGAATAAAGGTTTTAATATGTGAGGTAGCTTCTCTTTCTGCCTCACAATACTTAATCTCACATCTAATTTATCTCCATTTCTTCCTGCAAATAAGACATTTGACTTAAAGGTTAAGTGACTTCTGTGCGATAATGTCCCTCATCGTCTTACTACAAACTTTGTAGTGAATAATATTTTTATGTTGAGTGGAATAATACTTTGTTAACAACAGCCAATATCACCATGCAATTTGGTGCAAAACCTCTTTTTGAAAACGTATCTGTTAAGTTTGGCGAAGGAAAGCGCTACGGCCTGATTGGGGCAAACGGTTGCGGTAAATCTACCTTCATGAAAATACTGGGTGGAGATCTCGAGCCAAGTTCTGGTAATGTTTCTAAAGACCCAAATGAACGTTTAGGTAAACTGAAACAAGACCAGTTTGCTTATGAAGAGCATTCGGTTATTGATACCGTTATCATGGGGCATGAAGAACTTTGGGCGATTAAGTCTGAAAAAGACGCTATTTATGCCAACCCAGAAATGACGGAAGCAGATGGTTTACGTGCTGGCGACTTGGAAGCTGAATTTGCTGAAATGGACGGCTACACTGCTGACTCAAGAGCTGGTGAGTTACTATTGGGTGTAGGCATACCTACAGAGCAACATTACGGCTTGATGAGCGAAGTAGCACCCGGTTTGAAGTTACGAGTATTACTTGCACAAGCCTTGTTTTCTGACCCAGATATATTGTTACTTGATGAGCCTACCAACAACTTGGATATTAATACGATTCGCTGGTTGGAAGGTGTATTAGTTGAAAGAACATGCACCATGATCATCATTTCCCATGACCGTCACTTCTTGAACTCTGTCTGTACTAACATGGCTGACCTAGACTACGGTGAAATACGTCTGTTCTCTGGCAACTATGATGAGTACATGACAGCAGCGACGCAAGTAAGAGAGCGCCTATTAGCTGATAACGCGAAGAAAAAGGCTCAAATCAATGAGCTTAAATCTTTCGTTAGCCGCTTCTCTGCCAACGCTTCTAAATCTAAACAAGCGACCTCTCGAGCTAAGCAAATTGATAAAATTCAACTAGAAGACGTTAAGCCTTCTAGTCGTCAAAGTCCATTTATCCGTTTCGAGCAAGAAAAGAAACTCCACCGTCTTGCTGTACAGGTAGAGAATCTTGCTAAGTCCTATGACGAACAACTATTCAGTGGTCTTAACATGATGGTTGAAGTAGGTGAGCGCATTGCGGTAATCGGTCCAAACGGTATAGGTAAAACCACACTGTTGAAATGTTTAGTTGGCGATACTGAGCTAACGAAAGGTCAGGTTAAGTGGTCTGAAAATGCCAATATTGGTTACTATGCCCAAGACCATGCCCATGAATTTGAGAAAGATGTCGACCTAATTGAATGGATGGGGCAGTGGGGACAAGAGAGTGATGACGAGCAAGTCATTCGCGGCACACTTGGACGTTTATTGTTCTCTCAAAATGATATTAAGAAATCAGTCAAAGTGCTATCTGGTGGTGAGCAAGGTCGTATGCTTTTTGGCAAGATAATGCTGCAGAAGCCAAACGTATTGGTAATGGATGAGCCAACTAACCACATGGATATGGAATCCATTGAGGCCTTGAACCTAGCGCTTGAACATTACCCAGGTACGCTTGTGTTCGTCAGTCATGACCGAGAGTTTGTATCTTCCCTTGCAACACGCATTGTAGAAGTGACAAGCGATGGTATCGTTGATTTCCACGGCACTTATGATGAGTACTTAGCTAAGCTTGATGCTTAATCTGTATCTAGAATTAAAAAAGGAAGGCTATGCCTTCCTTTTTTGCGCCTCATAAAAGTAGTAAGAAATATAAATCTTATCTACGTCGTCTATCTAAGTATACTTCTGGTTCTTGATATTCCAGTACTTCTACTTGGTCGCCTTGATTAACAACACCAGAGTTTAGAGCAATCAGGTTTGACCCAAATGTAATGCCTTTATTCTTCAAAACTCGAAACTTACCAAGGGTTTTTAATGGTTCGCCTCTCTTATATCTTTCACCAGTTGCAGGATCTACAGTAATAAAAATACAACGTACACAAGGTTTAACGTTTTCAAATTCCACTTCACCGATTCGTATCCGCTTCCAGCTATCTTCCTCAAAAGGCTTATTGCCTTTTACCACTAAATTAGGGCGGAACTGCGCCATACTTGACTCGATGGTACAGTTATCATTTAACTCGGCTAGTGATGCTTCGGTAGTTAAGTGAAATGGGTAACCATCAGCAAAAGCAACAGGGGTATCCGGCTTTCTTTGAGTGAATCGCTCTGATTGTGAGCCGAAGAATACTAGTTGAACTTGTTTCTCTACAATATTACTAAACCAATCGTTCACGCCTTGAGCAGCAACTTGGGCTTCAAGTTCATCCTCCCAAATAATGACCTTTTTATAATCAGGCGTTAATTGGTCTGTATGAAAAATAAAGACATCATTTTTGCTCGGATGACTTAAGTGCCACTCAGTTGCGCTTACTTCATTTACTTGCACTTGTGTGAGGGTTGGTTTGTCTCGACCTGTAACAAACTCATTATTTTCATCCACCAACATATATTGGCGGTCATTTAATAATCCTGCTGAGGTTACTTGGCAACTATCTAGGGATACACCTTGAACGGATTTAATTGGGTAAATATTGATTTCACTTAAGGAGTAATCCATTTCAGTCCTCTTAGTTTTTTGGGGTAGCTATAAAAGTAAAAAGCCTTAGAAAGTGATTCTAAGGCTTTTGTTGTAAAATGGGTATGGCTTTTAGGTCATAAATAATATGATGTTAAAGGAGGAAAGCCGTTGAACTCGACTGCACTGTAGGTCGTTGTATAAGCGCCAGTGGAAAGCCAGAACATACGATCGCCAATTTCAAGATCAAGAGGTAGGCCGTACTTGTAATGTTCATACATAATATCTGCGCTATCACAGGTTGGCCCTGCAATAATAACTTCTTCTAGTTCGCCTTTTTTTTCAACATGAATTGGGTATTTAATAGACTCATCTAATGTTTCAATGAGGCCTGAAAATTTACCAACATCCGTATAAATCCAGCGATTTAGAGCTGTAGTTGATTTACGAGAAATCAAGACAACCTCGCTGACTAATACACCAGCATTTGAAATAAGCGAACGGCCGGGCTCTAAAATAATACGTGGCATTTTATCGCCAAAATCTTCTTCAAGAAATCGAGTGATCTCTTCGGCATAAGTGGCAAGTTCATTGGTTCTAGCTATGTAGTTAGCAGGAAAACCACCGCCCATATTAATCATCTCTAGCTCTATACCATCTTCTTCCTTTAGACGTTCAAAGATGACTTTAACGCTTGCGATAGCCGCATCCCATGCGCCTATATCACGTTGTTGAGAACCAACATGAAAAGAGACCCCATAAGGAGTTAGCCCTAATTCTTTTGCAAGAATAAGCAGATCCATGGCCATATCTGGACGACAGCCAAACTTTCTAGAAAGAGGCCAATCAGCAGTAACCGTACCTTCCGTTAAAATGCGCACATAAACATGTGAGCCTGGCGCTTGCTCCGCAATATTACGAAGGTCTGCTTCAGAGTCTGTTGCAAACATGCGCACGCCTTTTTCATAGAAATAACGTACATCTTTGGCTTTTTTGATGGTATTTCCGTAGCTTACTTGCTCTGGAGATACGCCGCCAATAGCCAGTAATTTGTCTAACTCATATCGAGATGCAACATCAAAATTTGAACCTCGATCTCGTAGTAATGTAAGGATTTCAGGTGCTGGATTAGCCTTGATAGCATAATAAATATCAGCTACTGGGAAGCCTTTCGTTAACTCAGAATAGGCTTCATCAATAATCTCAGTATCAATAACAACAAAAGGCGTTTCTTTTGTTTCTGCAAAAGCTTTGAATCGAGAGAAGCGCTCTGTACTATAAAATGAATGGACGTCAATGGTCATTAAGTTACCCCTTAAATGTGCAAAACATAAACCTTATGAAATACGTCCTAGCTTACCCCGTCCTCTTATGGCTGTTACTTATCCGGCATTATTAATTTGCGTTAATAAAGAGCCTTAAGCGACTAGCGCGGCAGTTGAATCGGTGCGGATTATGTTCAGCAATGACGCGATTCGCATAATAAACGCATAGGGGCTTGCGTCAAGTATTTTAGAATAAAAAAGAGCCCTATGATGCATCATAGGGCTCTTCAATATATGGGGGAATTTAATTGGTTACTTTGGTTTGCACGAAATGTAAGGCACTGCCAGCAATAAGGGCGGAGACGAAATATATGGCCTCAGCTGAGTTATTTGCTATAGCGGTAAGTCCAGGTCCTGGGCAGTAGCCAGATAACCCCCAACCAATACCAAATAGGCTGGCACCTAAAATGAGTTTGGAATCAATTTGTTTGAGTTTCGGAATGCTCCAATCATTAAAAAAGAGCGGTTTAGCGAGTCTTTTTTGAACCCTATAAGCACAGAGACCAACGCTAATAGCCCCCACCATCACAAATATTAATGATGGGTTCCACTCGCCAAAAATATTTAGAAAACCCAATACGACTGTTGGGTTAGCCATTTCTGAAACAGCTAAGCCTAAACCAAAGATTAGCCCTGATGTAAGAGAAATAAGAGCAAACATATTTTTTCCTAAAGATTAGATAAAAGAGGATATAAAAACAGTCAAAATGGCAGTGGCCATAAAAGTGACTGTAGCGATAATTGAGCGACCTGAAAGCCTAGATATTCCACAAACACCATGGCCGCTTGTGCACCCACCTCCTAATCGAGTTCCATAACCGACTAATAGTCCAGAGATGATTAGAAGAATAGGGCTTCTTGTTTCAGGGAAGGCTACAGTTTGCTCAACTAAAGAACCATAACTTGCACCACCGACAATTAAACCAATAATAAATAGTGCGGGTGCTAGTCGATCGCTTTTAAATAAGGCATTAGATAATATGCCGCTAACACCAGTAACACGACCCAAACACAATAAATAGATTAATGTGGCTAGCCCAATTAATGCTCCTCCTAGTAAGGGAGAGATAAAAAGTTCCATGTACTGCCTCTTATATTAGATATTTCTAATTACTATAAATTAGCAATATCTAATATTCAAGTGCTCTGTAATATTCGGGAGCTTTCTAATTTTCAAGATCTATAATATTTCATTAAATTTACATAGCTTTACTAGGGCAATTAAAGACTATTGATAATAGTCACGGTACCCTAATAGGCGAATATAAATGAGACCTGATATGAACGAGTTATCTCTTGGTGCTTCTGCTGATGATGCTGAGTGCATCTTCCTTTTACCCAATAAACCATTACTTCCCGAAGACGAAGAAGGGAAGCAATTAACATCAGCCGATGTTGCTCATATTATTGAATTGAACGGAAATCATTGGCGAAAGATTTTTACCATCATGGCAAAACTAGCCTCGCCATCTTCTGAAGATTGGCGCCAATTTAGAGACCTACAACTATTAGAAAAGGTAAGGTTGGTATTCTGTATTGAACAACTCGAAGATTTTTCTGGTCTGGTTTATCTAGTAGGGAATAGCTTTAAAGAGATTTTGCCTGTAAATGATCAGGCTTTAGCAGTTGGTGAAAAGCATACGGCTTATATTTATCAATCTCGTGTATGGTGCCCATACTTAGATTACCGACAATTCCCTAACATACTTGTAGAGTCATTACGTGAACACCTTAAGGAGCGACCATGTTTGCATCGTTAAAAAAATTATTCGCAGTGCCAGTAGAGTCTAAAGAACAAATATCCTACCAAAAGGCCGTAGCCGCCTTGTTAATGGAAGTCATGTTAGCTGACCATGAAGTGGACCAAAGTGAAGAAGCAGAAATTAAAAAGTTCTTACTTGAGTCAACAGATCTTGGTGATGAAATCGATGCGCTTTATGAAGAAACCATAGCGGGAGTGGAAGAGGCTAATGACCTTTATCAATTTACTAGAGTGATTAACTCCGTTGCGTCTATTGAGCAAAAGATGGAGCTATTAAAGGGTCTATGGCGAGTAGCCTTAGCAGACGATCATTTGGACTCCTATGAAGACCATAGAATACGACGAATCAGCGAATTACTTTTAATGCCCCATTCTGAATTTATCCAAGCTAAGTTGTTTGTTCAAAACGAAGTAGCTCAAGAGAAATAGTGTTCCGGATCTAATTACATATTTCCAATATTTATTTGCAAGAGCTGCACACGCCTATTTCGTGAAAAATGAGATAGGTGTGTTAACTAGAAAATTCCTTTCATAAATACCACCTTTTACGAAAAAGGCTTGTTATCAAGCAGTTAATGGTGATTATATGTTGTCATTGCATCCGCTTAAATAATATTATTTAACGGCTTACAAGTTAATTCTCCATAAATTTTGTTAATTGTGTATATGAGATTTTCATGCGAAAAGATGATGACGTTGAGATTCCAAGTCTAACATTAGATCAAGATGAAGTTAGTGAAAGAAGGCCAAATAAAGCAGCACCTCAGCCTAGGGCAACACCTTCTCCTTCTAGGCCTGCTCATGCGCCCCCGGTAGCGCATAAAAAAACCAGCCTCGCAGGTATCTACATATTATTACTTCTGATTCTAGGAGCTTCAGGTGGTGCTGGCTATTGGCTGTGGGATCAAAACCAACAGCTGCGTAATGAGCTTTACGGTGCGAAAAGTGAAATTCAAAACCTAGACCATCAATTGCTTGCTGCTGATGTTTCGGCGAATAAGCAGGGTCAAACCATAGAAGAGACCTTAAAAATACACGATAGTGAAATTCGTAAACTTTGGGGTGTGGCTTATGATAGAAACAGAAAAGCCATTGCTGAGAATAATGAAGTACTGGAATCCATTAATAAAAAGTTAGCCACTTTAAGTGATAATGTTTCAACTCAAGGTAAGCGTATCGCTATTCAAGCTGAAGCCTTTAATGAAGTGGAAGCTAACTATAATAAAATTCTACCAACCGTTAGTGCTATTGACCAAAAAGTCCAAGGAACTGAAATTGTTCTAGGTGAGCAAGCTAAGACCCTTGCTTCTATGGATGAAAAATTGACCGCACAAACTGGTTTAGTTGAAGTTCAATCTATTGATGCAGCTCGACTACAAAGTGCATTAGATAATATAAAAGGTGAGTTAACGGCACTGGAGTCTAAGTTGGCTTCTGTTGAAAGCAATGTTGCTAAAGAGGAAACTGCAGTGTTGCCGGCTGAAATGGCTAATATTCAGCAAACTCTGAGCAACCATGAAGATGCAATTCAATCCAATGACACTTTCAGAACGCAAGTGAATGCAGAGATCATTCGTTTACGTAAGCAAATTAATCAGTTTATTTTAGAGCAGCAATTAAACGCTGAATAACTCTTCTCTAAAAAGCCGCCATACAAATACGTTTGATGTATCTGTATGGCGGTTTTCTATTTTTCTCACACATCAGTTTTTAATATCGATATACAAGAAAAGTCTATTTGAAAGTGTTTTTATAACTTTTGGATATGATATAGTGTGCCTATTACGAAATCCTTACAACAGAGATGAGGAATTATGACTGAGGAAAGATTAACTCACCTAAAACAGCTTGAAGCCGAGAGTATTCACATTATTCGTGAAGTGGCTGCTGAATTTGATAATCCAGTAATGCTGTACTCCATTGGTAAAGACTCAGCTGTAATGCTGCACCTTGCCATGAAAGCGTTTTACCCTGGTAAGCCGCCATTCCCTTTAATGCACGTTGATACGGGCTGGAAATTTAAGGAAATGATCAAGTTCCGTGATGAACTTGTTTCCAAGCTTGGTCTGGAGCTTATTGTTCATCAGAACCAAGAAGGCCTAGACCAAGGTGTAGGACCATTTACACATGGTAGCTCCAAGCATACTGATGTCATGAAAACCCAAGCTCTAAAGCAGGCTTTAGATAAATACGGTTTTGATGCAGCTTTCGGTGGTGCTCGTCGTGACGAAGAGAAATCTCGTGCGAAAGAGCGTGTTTACTCATTCCGTGATAAGCAGCACCGTTGGGATCCAAAAAACCAACGTCCAGAGCTGTGGAATATTTACAACGGCAAAGTAAATAAAGGTGAAAGCATTCGAGTTTTCCCTCTATCTAACTGGACTGAGCTAGATATCTGGCAATACATCTATTTGGAAAGTATTCCAATTGTACCTCTATATTTCTCAGCAGAGCGTCCTGTTGTTGAGCGAGACGGCACGTTAATCATGGTAGATGATGAACGTATGCCTCTAAACGGTGAAACGCCTGAAATGAAGTCTGTTCGTTTCAGAACTCTTGGTTGTTACCCATTAACAGGGGCTGTTGAGTCAGAAGCAGCGACCTTACCTGAAATCATTCAGGAAATGCTATTAACAACCAGTTCTGAGCGTCAAGGCAGAATGATCGACCATGACTCATCTGGGTCAATGGAAGAAAAGAAAAAACAAGGCTATTTCTAAGTTTGGAGTAAAGAATGTCTCATCAGTCAGAATTGATCAGCCAAGACATACTTGGCTACCTGAAACAGCATGAAGAAAAAGATCTGCTGCGCCTATTAACTTGTGGCAACGTGGATGATGGTAAAAGTACCCTTATTGGTCGTTTATTGCATGACTCTAAATTGATTTATGAAGATCATTTAGATGCAGTAAAACGTGATAGTAAAAAATCTGGTACGCAAGGTGAAGAAGTCGATCTAGCGCTTTTGGTAGATGGCTTACAAGCTGAGCGTGAGCAGGGTATTACAATTGACGTAGCTTACCGTTATTTCTCTACTGAGAAGCGTAAGTTCATCATTGCTGATACACCTGGGCACGAACAATACACACGCAACATGGCAACAGGTGCTTCCACTTGTGACCTAGCCATTATCTTGATTGATGCCCGTTACGGTGTGCAAACACAAACTCGTCGTCACTCATACATTGCAGCCTTATTGGGTATTAAGCACGTGGTTGTGGCCGTTAACAAAATGGATTTGGTGGATTTCTCTGAAGAGAAGTTCAACGAGATTCAAGCGGATTACCTTGCCTTTGTTGAGCAGCTTGGCGACCGTAAACCTGGTGATATCCAGTTTGTTCCTATGTCTGCTTTACGTGGTGACAATGTTGTTAACGCATCAGAAAGTATGGCTTGGTACCAAGGTCAGCCTTTGATGGCTATCTTGGAAACAGTACAAATTAACCGTGATGTAAAACGCGATTCTTTCCGTTTACCGGTTCAATATGTTAACCGTCCTAACCTCGACTTCCGTGGCTTTTCAGGAACCATTGCAGCAGGTGTTGTAAAACCGGGTGACAAGATTGTTGCTTTACCATCAGGTAAAACATCAAAAGTGGCTGAAATCGTAACTTACGATGGCAACTTGTCATCTGCGAAAGCAGGACAGGCTGTTACTATCACGCTAGAAGATGAGATTGATATCAGCCGTGGTGACATGTTGTCGCACACTGATCAAGAACCATTGATCGCTTCAACACTGCGTGCATCTGTTGTTTGGATGGCGGATCAGCCATTAGTATCTGGCAAGCTTTACGACTTTAAATTAGGCACTCAAACGGTACCGGGTAAAGTTCATCACTTTAACCACCGTGTTGATGTGAATACTTTAGAGCACAGTGATATTGAATCACTAGAGCTTAACGGTATTGGTGATTGTGTCATTCAATTTGATGCACCAGTAGCATTTGACGAATACCAAAACAGCCGTCTAACAGGTGCTCTGGTTATCATTGACCGCCTAACTAACGTAACTGTTGGTGCTGGTATGGTGGAAGAGGCTGTGGCTGATATCGATAGTGATACTGCTGTAACCGCTGAAGATCGTGCCGCTCGCCTTGGTCAGAAACCTGCTGTTATTGCTCTTTCTGCCGAAGCACTAGAAAAAGCAGAGTCATTAGAGCGTCAGCTTATTCGTCAAGGTATTGTTGCCTTAGTGAAAGCGGATGCGACAGCCGAAGAAGCCAGCTTACTTCGTCAAACAGGTGTTGCTGTCTTAGTCTCTAATGCTGACATAGCAGACTCAGCAATTAACGAAACAGCGTTGAATGATGTTGTTGATTTGGTTATTGAAAACGTACGTTTATAGTATTGTTCTATAAAAGCTTTATTTTATAAATAGCCATATTAAAAAGGCCATAGCATTTGTATGTTATGGCCTTTTTTTACTTTTGCACTACACATACTAGGATGGTAAAAGCTGCTAAATAATCCTATTTATGCTGTATGCCGTTAACTTTTTGAATATGTCCTCTTTAATTACCTATCAACAAGAAGAATGGACGCTAATTATAGAATGTGAAAGACTCTAACCATATAAATTGTGACGCTAAGGTATGGCACTCACCATGTTCAATGCAGTTAAATTAGGTTATGAAAAAATATCGATTAGGTTTTTAAAGTTTTTCTTATTTTTTGCTTTAACTAGCTTTACGAATAATTTCGTAAGCACTCCAGAACAATCAGAGATCAGTAAAAATTACGAGAAATATTATGAAGAGATAAAACGCCAAGAACTATCTCAGCTTGAATTTGAATATTTAATTAAAAAAAGTGATGAGTATTTGGACTATGAACATAGTAAAAAAGTCACTTCTAGTGAAATAGCTTACTCTGTTCAAGTGAAAATAATATTTTTCCTATCGTGGTTTGTGTTTTTTACCTATCTTTCAAAGCGTTATAAATATCAAAAAATTGATTTTCTTGTGTCTATAGGTGCTATTTTCTTAGGTGGTATCATTTTCTTAAGCTTACTGGAAATAGCTTTATATATAATTTTTACAGGGGGATCTATGTTGGTTTTCTGTAGAAAGCGAAATTAAAAGTCCCCATAGATAGCGTGAAATACGTATAGTATGCGCTCTTTGTTAGGCTGAAGGATATCATGACCCTAACATCTTGGTTTAATAAACCACATGAATACATTTCTTTATAGAACGCTCACTGGAGGTAGGGTGCTAGCTTGCCTAAGATAGTGTATATCTTATGATCGAAAGGGGCTTCAACTGTTAAAATTTCATTTGTCTTTGGGTGAGTGAACTGCAATTCTGAAGCATGCAGCATTAATCTAAAGTCATCTGGCCATAGTTCTTTTACTACCTTGTTGATGTGGCGGCAACCGTAACAAGAATCCCCAACCAAAGGGTTATAGGTATGCTTAAAGTGTCGTCGAATCTGATGCTTTCTACCTTGTTTAGGTCGAACTTCTAGCCAACTTAAACGCATACTTGAATATCGACTTACAGCAACAGGTAACTCATAACGAGCAAGGCGAGTGAAGTGCGTTTCAGCATCTTTTTCAGTCCCTTCAATTTTGAATCTTGAACGACCTTTCTGCTCGTTGAGTTTTGCTAGCGGGTAATTTATTACGCCGCTTGGCTCACTAAAGCCTCGTACCAAACAATGGTAGGTTTTGTTAGTTTCCGATTCCATAAATTGCTGTGAAAGCTGTCTTGCTATATCCGGTGTAAAGGCCATTATCAATACACCAGAGGTTCCTCTATCCAAGCGATGAACAGGAAACACCCATCTTCCTGTTTGGTCCCTCAAGCGCTGTACAACAGCATCTTCTTCCTCTTTCGCTAGGTGAGTTCTATGAACTAAAAGCCCAGCAGGTTTATTAACAGCCACTAAGTATTCATCTTGATATAAAATTTCTAATGACATGTTATTTATTGTTCAAACCATCTATGAAGGTAGTGATCTTCGCGGTGGCAATGTCCACAAGTTTTTGCATAGCTTCATTACTGGCCCAAGCAACATGTGGGGTAAGTAAGAAGTTTGGAAGTTGACTCAGCTTCTGCAATGGGTGGTCTAAAGGCATAGGCTCTTGTGTAGCAACATCAAACGCTGCACCTGCGATTTGTTTATTCTGAAGTGCCCCTAAGAGAGCTTCCTCATTTACTATTCCACCGCGACTGATATTTAGAAGTATTGAATTCGATTTCATGAGGTCAAATTGAGCTTTACCAATCAGGTTTGTCGTCTCTTCAGTCAAAGTGCAGTGCAAGCTAATCACATCGGCTTGCGGCAATGCACTTTCAAAAGGGACATAACCGTCACGAATCGTTTCCGCACCTTTACGCTCTGCAAAAATGACTTCCATTCCGAATGCTTCTGCAATATTAGCAACCCGTTTTCCTAATGAACCACCACCTATAATTACCATGGTGGTACTAGACAAATCTTGTATTGGGTAATCAAGGAAGCAAAAGTGCTCTGATGATGCCCATTTACCGTTTTCCACGTCCTGCGTGTAGGAAAACAAATTACGGCGTAAGGCCAGTAGCATAGAAAAGGTGTGTTCAGGAACCGTAATAGTGGAATAACCTTCAACGTTTTGTACTTTGATATTGTTCCGCTCACATGCGGCTTTATCAACATTGTTCGTGCCAGTAGCCATAACTTGCACTAGTTGTAAGTTAGTCGCTTGGTTCAGGGAGCCCTCATTTAGTAAAATTTTATTGGATAGGACGATATGAGCGTCTTTAATTCTCTCAGCTACTTCTTCTGGTTGGGTATTTTCATACTCAACGAATTCAGTGACCTTATTAGATAGTCTAATTTTGATGCTTTCAGGAAAGGATCCTCGATCTAAAAAAACCGCTTTCATTATTTCTCCTTATTTTTATCTAATAATTTTTCTACGTAAGGCTGTATATTCTTAAGCACTACGATTTGTCCATTTTTATTTGGGTGAAGGCCATCGCTAAGCATTAGGGTTTTATCTAAAGCAACATCTTTTAGCATGAATGGCATATAGAGTAGCTGATATTTATCAGCAATGGTTTGGTAAAGATTGAAAAACATTTGGGTGTAACGTCTGCCATAGTTTTGCGGTATCTGATTACCAACAAGTAATACTGCAGCACCTTGATTATGAGCTGATTCGACCATGTTTTCTAAATTCAAAGTGGTCTGATCAAGTGGGTAACCACGTAAAGCATCATTAGCACCAAGCTCAAGAATAACCCAGCGCGGTTGGTGGTTTTCTAGTAAAGCAGTGAAGCGAGAAAGTCCTCCTTGGGTTGTTTCGCCACTTACACTGGCGTTAATGACCTTCACCTCTGGGTAAGACGTTGTAAGCTGTTTTTCAAGTAAGCTCACCCAGCCATCTTGTTGAGGTAAGTTATAGGCCGCACTTAGACTATCGCCCATTACTAATAGTGTGGTGGAAGTGGCATTGGCACTGGCACTGGTGGCAAAGATAAAAAGAGAACATAGAATCAGTAAAGTTTTTTTAATAAACATATATAACCTTATTTAGAGAAAAGTCAGCATGACAAAAAATACAGCAATTAAAGTATCTAATTTAACTCACACTGTGACATCAAATACAGGGGATTTGACCATATTGAAAGGAATAAATATGGAAGTTATGGAAAGTGAGTCTGTGGCTATTGTCGGTTCTTCTGGGTCTGGTAAGTCGACCTTGTTGGGGTTGCTTGCAGGTTTAGATGTGAATACATCTGGTGACATTACTATCTATGACCTACCTTTCTCCAACCAAAGTGAAGAGCAACGCGCTTTGATGAGAGGAGAATATGTGGGCTTTGTTTTCCAGTCTTTTCACCTCTTACCTAGCTTACAGGCAATTGAGAACGTCATGCTGCCTGCTGAGCTTAAAGGCGATAAAGAGGCTCGTAAAAAAGCTGAAGAGCTGTTGGATAAAGTGGGCCTATCCCATCGTTTAACCCATTACCCGAATCAATTGTCTGGAGGCGAGCAGCAACGAGTTGCTATCGCAAGAGCCTTCGCCTCTCAACCAAAAATTTTGTTTGCTGACGAGCCGACGGGGAATCTTGATGAGGCGAATGGCAAGTTAATTGTCGATTTACTGTTTGATCTTAATAAGTCCCAAGGAACGACTCTGGTGATGGTGACCCATGATAATGAACTGGCCAAAATGTGTGATCGCCAACTGGTTATGTCTGCAGGTCAACTAACGGAAAAAACATCATGAATTTCTCATTTCGTTTAATGTTTCGAGATTTACGCAGTGGTGATTTGGTAACACTGCTACTGGCACTGGTTATTTCGGTGAGCACAGTCACATCCATAGGCCTCTTTATTGATCGCCTACAACTTTCCTTTGAACAAGAATCCGCTAACCTTTTGGCTGCAGATCGCCTTGTTCGTTCTGATGAGGTTATTCCTGACTCTTGGAAAGAGAAAGCGGATGACTTGTCATTACAGAAAGCGGAGCGTACTTCCTTCACTACCATGATGTTTGCAAATGACGCTTTGCAATTGTCACAAATTAGCGCAGTGACTGACAGTTACCCGTTAAAAGGGGCTTTTCTTGTTGAAGACACCCTGTTTGGTACTGGCTATAAAACAGAGTCATCACCTAAATCAGGTGAGGTTTGGGTGTCATCACGACTAGCAAGCTTGTTGGACATCAAGATTGGGGATCAAGTTGAAATAGGTGATGCTTTATTCAAGGTAAGTAAATTCCTCGTAAGAGACCCAGGGTCTAGTACTTCCGCTTTTGCTATATCGCCACGTGCTGTCATCAACCTAGTAGATTTAGAAGCGACCAATGTCATCATACCGGGAAGTCGTGTGCGTTATTCAATTTTACTAGCAGGCGAAGCGGAAGCCTTGAGTGAATATGAAAGCTGGGTAAAACCTCAGTTTGATCTCGGTCATCGTTGGCGTACACCTACACAAAGGGGAGAGCGCATAGGGGATACCATAGGCAGAGCGGAATCCTTTTTATTATTAGCTGGTACCCTTGCTGTTGTTATGTCGGGCGTGGCTATGGCGTTGGCATCGGCACGCTTTGTAAAACGCCATTTGATGCAAGTAGCTATTTTAAAAACCTTGGGAGCAACGCCTAATCTACTGGTTAAACTGTTCGCGCAACAATTTACCATTCTCTTCTTATGCGGTGCTTTGATTGGTTTAGGCATCGGCTGGGGCATGCAGGAGCTGATCGCCAGTTTATTATCTAACTTAATGTCGACGGCATTACCTGAACCTTCGGTTAGTCGATTATGGCTTGGGGCCGCTACGGGCGCCATTTCCATGTTGGTGTTTTGTTTCCCGTTAATGCTTAGGCTTATACAAATATCTCCGCTTTCCGTATTACAGCCTAGTGCAAAAATAGAGCAAAACACCTTATTGATATATGCCATTGGCTTTGTTGGTATGTACGGCTTGATGTGCGTTTACACCAAGGGCTTTTTATTACCGAGTATAATGACGATCGCCATATTGGCTATTGGATTGGTAGTAGCGCTGATTGGCTGGGCAGTATTTCGCTTAGGGCGCTCCTTAACATCTGGTGCCACAAGCGGTTGGCAAATTGGCTTGGCCTCTTTATACCGACGTCTAGTCCCTAATTTGTTCCAGCTTTTAGTATTCACTCTTATTATTATGCTTGGCTTGATCTTGGTTGGCGTCAAATCCAGTTTAATCGCAGACTGGCAGCAACAGTTGCCAGAGGATGCGCCAAACCATTACCTTTTCAATGTACAAGCGGATCAAATAGAGTCCATTGATGGCAAAACGCAAGAATTGGATGTGGAAAGGTCTAGCTGGTATCCCATGGTCCGAGGACGCGTTACCTATGTAAACGATACCTCAATTGAAAGTTTGTACCCAGATGGGCGAGGGGAACCTGAACTTTATGATCGAGAGCTAAATTTAACTTGGTCGGATGAGATTGGTGAAGGAAATTCACTCATTTCTGGTGATTTTAAAGCTAATGGATTATCCGTTGAGTTAAGTGCTGCGCAAGAAGCGAATGTTGGGCTCGGCGACGAACTGACCATTAATATTGGTGGTAACCCTATAAGATTACCTATTACGTCAATTCGTAAAGTAGATTGGGGGTCTATGAGACCTAATTTTTATCTTATTTTGCCTAAATCCGCTCTAGAAGATTACCCTGCTAACTTCGTGAGTAGCCTGTTTATAAGTGATAACAATGCCCAGTCTTTTTATAAGACTATGTCGCAATTTCCAACCGTTTCTATATTAAACGTTGGTGATATCCTGAAACAGATACAAACCATAGTTGGACAACTTTCTAATGCTATTCAATTAGTACTGGTTTGTATTCTCAGTGCAGGGGCGCTTGTTCTCTTAGCTAGCGTACGCTCTACTCTTGAGGAGCGTTTAGAAGAAGGGGCCTTACTACGAGTTTTGGGAGCCAAAAGTTCTTTGGTGCGTCAGGCATTATTGATTGAGTTTGGTGCGCTAGGTCTCTTTTCTGGACTATTAGCCGCATTAGGTGCCGAAACCTGTTTATACGGACTGCAAGTCTTTGTATTTCAAACTCAAGCTAGCTTCCACCCTATGCTCTGGATAATAGGGCCTAGTATTGGCGTTTTAATTATTACAGCAATTGGTATATTTGCGAGTAGGACTGTGTTAAAAGTGCCTCCTATGCATTTATTGCGTGATTTATAAAATGTCGTAACTACCTAGGCTGTTTGAATGTTTGTTGAAAAAAGTGGCTACATTGTCAGTCGCCACACTAAAGAGGTGAATGGGCGAATTGAAATGAGCCTTTTCATCAAAACTCCTGAAGGGACGGTAAAAGTCGTTCCAGACAAACAGCATAGTGTCTTTTTTACTGATGCCGCTCCAGATAGTTTTCCTACAGGGCTATCTGGAGTCTCGGTATCTTCTACTCATTTTAAAAGTTTCGAAAACCATCCTGTTACTTTGATACAGAGTCAAAGCCTAACTATCCACCAACAAATGGTGAAGCTCGCCAAGGCGAATGGTCACTCAGTTTTTGAAGAAGACGTTAAACCCCATAACCGTTATTTGATGGAAAGGAATATTCGTGGTGCTGTGCGCTTCATTGGTATTCCTGATACATCACAGCAAACCTTCCAGCAAGCTCGACTTATTGTTGGTGATTATTTGCCCAATTGGCTTATTTGGTCTCTCGATATAGAAACATCGGTTACTCACAATAAGTTGCTTTCTATTGGTGTTACATCGAACGACCTACGAGTGTGCCTTATTGTCAGCGAGCAACACATTGAATCCGATGAAATTCACTGTTTCGCGACCGAAAAAGAAATGTTATTGGCATTCATTGCTTTTGTAAAAAAGCACTCCCCAGATATTTTTATCGGTTGGAATCTAATTAGTTTTGATTTGCATTTTATCGATAAGCGTTGCCAAGTATTAGGTATACGACCTGCGTTTGGTCACCATGGTGAAAGCTGGAATATTCGAGCTTCTGAAAATCAAGGTCGTTATTTTATAAGCATCCCCGGGCGAGTTGCCTTGGATGGGATAACGCTTCTCAAAGTAGGTGGGTATCATTTTGAGTCATACAGCTTAAACAATGTCAGCAAAGAAATATTAGATGACGGTAAACTTTTGCATGGTGGAGAGCGCTGGCAAGAAATAGAGCGCTTACACCAAGAAGACTTGCAAGCCTTTGTCGCTTACAACCTGCAAGATTGTGATTTGGTTTTACGCATTTTCGAAAAGTTACAACTGATAGAGTTACAGCAGACGAGGGTGGATTTAACTGGTATTCCTTTTGAACAGCCCGGTGGCTCTGTTGCATCATTTGAAAACCTTTACATACCACGGCTTCATAAGGCTGGGTGGGTTGCTCCTGCTTGGCGAGATGAAGAGTTTGTGGCAAGCCCCGGTGGCTTTGTTATGTCTTCTATCCCAGGGCTTTATAAAAACGTTTTAGTATTTGATTTTAAAAGCTTGTATCCAAGTATTATTCGTACCTTTTACGTTGATCCTCTTGCACGGGTAACTGCTACTATCAATGAAAGCGGCAATGCTTCTGGTGTTAATCCTATGGTGCCCGGTTTTCTTGGAGCTCAGTTTAATCGTCACATGGCTATTTTGCCTGAATTGATTCGAGAGCTAGCAGAGGCAAGGGAAGGCGCAAAAAAAGACGATAACAGTATCCTAAGTTATGCTATTAAAATCATTATGAATTCTTTTTATGGTGTGCTTGGGTCAAACGTGTGTCGTTTTTACCATGCAGAGTTAGCCAGCTCGATTACTATGCGCGGCCATGAGTTATTAGCAAGAGCAAAAGGTTGGTTAGAAGAAAGCGGCACTAAAGTCATTTATGGTGATACAGACTCTTTATTTGTCACTTTGGATGACACACATAGTGATCCGTTAAAAACGGGTGAAGAGCTTTGCCAGAAAATTAATAAATGCCTTGTAGATTGGTGTCGTGACTATGCCAATCTGGAATCTCATTTAGAGCTAGAGTTTGAATGTGTCTATGAGCGTTTCTTCATGCCGACCATTCGAGGTCAAGAGGAGGGCAGTAAAAAACGTTATGCTGGCCGCTCTAATGGTCAGTTGGTTTTCAAAGGTTTAGAAGCTGCTAGAAGTGATTGGACTCCTTTTGCTCGTCAATTTCAAAGGACACTCTTTGAAAAAGTATTTAATGACGAAAACCCAGTTGCCTTTATTCAAGGAACTATAGATAAATTGCGTTTAGGTGAATATGACGATCAGTTAATTTATAGCAAGCAACTTAGTAGGCCTTTGGACTCATATACAAAAAATAAACCGCCCCATGTCAGGGCGGCTGCCCTTGTTGACCAAAAACGAGCAGAAAGCGGCTTGCCTTTAGAATTTAATAAAGGTCGAAAAAGGGTGTATTACCTATATCAGATATCAGGTGTTATTCCCTATGAAACCGCTGAAGACCTCGTTAATTTAGATTATGAGCACTATATAGAAAAACAGCTCCAGCCCATTGCCGAAAGCATATTGCCGTTTTTTGGGGTGAGTATGGACAGCCTTCTTTCACAACAGATTTCACTGTTATAACTGTCATTCAGAGTATTATTTCGCTAACTCTAAGTTAAATAGGTTAACTGTATTTTTAAGTACCTGCTTGTTTAGCTCTTCTACAGACATTTCTTTTAATCTTGCTACTTCTTCGGCAACCCAAGGTAAGTATTTTGGATGATTTTTCTTAGGCCTTGGACGAATACTTCTTGGTAATAAGTATGGGGCGTCTGTCTCGAGTAAGAGTTTATCCAGTGGAATTTTAGGTACTGACGCTTGTAAATCGGCACCACGCCTTTCATCGCATACCCAACCGGTAACACCGATTGAAAGACCAAGATCTAGGTAGTTACTTAGTTCATCTTCATTGCCAGTAAAACAGTGAATGATTGATTTCTCTGCAAGAGTAGAGTGCTTGCTTAGAATTTTTATCATACTGTCATGGGCGTCTCGTTCATGCAGATACAGCGGTAAATCAAACTCAGCAGCGAGTTCAATTTGTTGCTCAAAGGCATAAATCTGTTCCTCTGGTGTAGAGTAATTTCGGTTAAAATCTAGGCCAGTTTCGCCGATTGCAACTGGGCGTCTTTTAAAAATAAGTTCAGAGAAGGCTTTTTTGCTGGTTGCGTGAAATGTTTTAGCTTGATGGGGGTGACAACCTATAGTGTTCCACACATTCAAATACTGAAGAGAGGTCTCCTGAACTAGAATACTTTCTTCTAAGTCCGAAGCGATACAAATCATGCCTTTTACACCTGCTTCACACATTTCTGTTAGATGTATATCTAGATCATCTAGTAAAAAAGTAGGGTTAACATTTACGCCAATATCTATCATATAAATACTTAATTATTAATGTGAGAAGCGAACGATTTTACGCACAGAATTGAGTTTTGTCTGCTGCGCTTATTGTTTAACTATATTTCTCTATTACTCGTTAATAATTTATATATCTCACCAAGATATAAATATTATGAGTATTCATGGCCTTTTACTCTCTACAGTATTAGAAAAATACAAAAAAATGCTGTAACACTTAACTGAATACCATATGATGAAGTATCCTGTTATGGTTATAATAAATAATTGAATAGATTGTAGAAAATTTTGGAGTGATATATGGCGAGCGTGTTAGAAGCTGTAGACCAAAGGACTAACTTGGTTGGCGAAAACCGTTTGGAGCTGCTGATGTTCCATTTAGGCGGTATGCAAATGTTTGCAATCAATGTGTTCAAAGTTCAAGAAGTTGTTCAGCTGCCAAAGCTTAACCTCATGCCTCATCGCCATCCTTCTGTTGCTGGTGTGACGCACTTCAGGGGGAAAACAATTCCAGTTATAGATCTTTCTGAATCCATCGGCATGAAGCCAATTGATCGCTCTCAACCTTGTAACCTTATTGTTACAGAGTACAACAATACTATTCAGGGCTTTATGGTCGGAAAAGTAGATCGCATTATTAATATGTACTGGAGCGAAATATTACCGCCACCTGACGGAGCAGGACGCCAGCATTATCTAACGGCTATCACGCGTGTAAATGAGCGTATCGTAGAAATCATTGACGTGGAGAAAATACTCGCTGAAATTTCACCCTACGATGGCACTATTAGTGATGATGTCATTGATAAAGACCTACTGTCTCTTGCTAAGGGTCTTGAAGTCCTGATTGTTGATGACTCTAAAGTCGCACGGTCTCAGGTTGAATCAACTCTGAACTTTTTAGGTATCACAGTCCATCAAGCAACCGATGGAAAAAGAGGCCTGCAGATGTTGAAAGATTGGGCAGCTGATGGTGATAATGTACCAGAAAAGCTCCTCATGATGATCACTGATGCCGAAATGCCTGAAATGGACGGTTACACCTTAACTCGTGAAATTCGCGATGACCCAAGACTAAAGGATATATATATTGTTCTACATACATCTCTAAGTGGTAGCTTTAATAAGGCCATGGTTCAAAAAGTAGGTTGTGACGATTTCCTTTCTAAATTCCAACCAGATAAATTAGCCACTGTCATTCAAGACAGAATGAGACAGGTTATTTATAAAGAATAATAGGCTTTTTTGGTGTAAGGAAGCAGGCTAGCGCCTGCTTTTTTGTTTCTATATGAATTTACCAAAACTGTTTTTATATTAAGTTTAAAGTTATGACAATTGAGCTTACGTTATTTTTAATGCTTATTGGCATAGTCGCTGGAGTGCTAAGTAAAGCAGTAAACTTTTCTCCTGCCTTTATTGCGATTTCAGCTGCCTATTTCTTCTTACCAATTTTTAATACTTCATTAGAGCATGCTCTTCTGTCTGTCGTTGCAACTAGTATTTTCTCATTTCTACCTATGCATATTTATACTTGGCTAGAGTCGATGAGAAGTAAGTCAATAGATTTTCCTATGCTTGTGCAGTTTTCACCAGGTATTGCCCTAGGTGCAATCATTGGCGCGCAGGTACTATCTTTTATGAATCCTATTGTCTTTAAAGTATGCTTTTCCTTGTTAGTTATTATTTATACTTATAACGCTCTTCTATCGAGTAATCTAATCACTCATAAGGTGCGTAAAACATCAAAAGGCTTCTCACTGCTAGTGGGAATGCTTGTTGGGGGAGTGTCATTACTAGCGGGGAGTTGTGGTCGAGTTTTAGGTGATTCGCTTTTCTCTTTTTTAAGCAAAGACCTAAATAATAAAGAAGCTACTGTTAGAGGTTTTGTTGTTTTCACCTCCATTGCAGCTCTTATCGGTTTTGCGTTTCCAGCTCAAGGCTTTGATACACATAATTTGTTTGGATTCACTGGTGCAGTACACTTACCTTCAGCGCTTATAATGGGACTCAGCTTCAGTGTTGCTTATTTATTATGCCGTAGACAAATCAATGATTTAGATAAAAATGTTCTGATAATATCTTGTGTTCTGTTTTTAGTATTTACTGTATTTAGACTTTGGTTGTGATTACAGCTCAGGTTTTTCTGATTTAAAAAGCCATTTGAATAGGGCTATAAGGTTTAAAATGAAAGAAAATGTGAAGTATGGTGTTTTATTAATGAATTTAGGGACACCAGACGCTCCCGAAAAGAAAGCTGTTCGCCGCTTCCTTAAAGAGTTTTTGTCAGACTCTCGAGTAGTGGATCTAAACCCTCTAATTTGGCGCCCTATATTAAACCTTATTATATTAAACCTGCGTCCAAGCAAGGTAGCAAAAGTCTACCAACAGGTATGGATGGATGAAGGCTCACCCTTATTGGTGCTCAGTAACCGATTAAAAAAAGCACTTTCTGATTCTTTAGCTAGCTCTGACGAACAAGCGATTCCTGTTGAGCTAGCAATGACATACGGTAATCCAAGTGTAGAAAGTGCGGCAAATCAGCTGAGAAAGCAGAGGGTAGATAAGATTCTTGTGATACCTATGTACCCTCAATTTTCTGCTACTACCACTGCGGCAGCTTACGATCGTTTAATGAAATCGTTGAAAAAGTGCCCCCATTGGCCATCCCTTAACCTTACTCAAGATTACGCAGACCATCCTTTATACATAAAAGCGTTAGCAAACTCGATTAGAGCCCAATGGGAAAAACAAGCAGAGCAAAGGCATTTAGTGTTTTCTTATCACGGCATACCCAAACGCTATGTTAGCCAAGGGGACCCTTATGCTAGTCGATGTGAATTAACCAGTCAGTTGGTCGCCAAGGAGTTAGGTCTTAAAGACTCGGATTGGACGCATGTTTATCAATCACGATTTGGGCGAGAAGAGTGGTTGAAGCCCTATGCCGATGCGACGTTAAAGAGTATGCCAAGCAAAGGTATAGAAAGAGTTAATGTCATTAGCCCGGCTTTTAGTATGGATTGCATTGAAACTTTAGAAGAAATTCAAATCGAGCTTAAGGAAGAGTTTGAATCTAGTGGCGGAGAAGCGTTTGATTATGTCCCCGCATTAAACGACTCAGATGATCATGTCGCTTTATATACAAGCCTAGTTATAGAAAACACTCAACAGTGGAAAGCTAATGATTAATAAAACGGTATCTACTATTGCTTTTGATGCAGACGACACATTATGGCGTAACGAGGATATTTTTATCCATGCTCAGGATGAATTTATTAAATTGCTTTTAGCCTACCATGATGAGAATTTTATTCGCTCCCATTTGAATGGAGTACAAGTTAAGAATTTAAAACATTTTGGCTATGGAGTGAAAGGCTTCACACTGTCTATGATAGAAACGGCCATAGAATTAACAGAAGGGCGTATTGTTGGCAGTGAAGTACACCAAATAATAGAGCTCGCAAGACGTATGCTGGCAACTCCAATCGAGCTGTTAGACAATGTTAAAACAACATTAAAAATGCTTAAAAAAGATTACCGTTTAATTGTCATTACCAAGGGTGATTTATTAGACCAAGAGAGTAAATTTACTCGTTCTGGCTTAGTTGGTCTTTTTGATGCATTTGAAGTCGTTAGTGATAAAACAACAGAGTCATACAACCAAGTTTTAACAAGAAATGGCATAGATAAAAGCTCATTCTTAATGGTCGGAAATTCTTTAAAATCAGACATATTGCCAGTTTTAGATTTGGGGGCGCAAGCGATACATATCCCTTACCATAGTACATGGGAACATGAAGAGGTTGAAAACAAGGTATTAGAAAATTACCCACAACTACAAACCTTATCTGATATACAAGAGCTGCCTTCTTGGTTAACAAAGAGTAAATAAAAGAGTGGCTGAAAAACCTAAAACACCATCGCGAACAAGTAACTGGGAGCAAGAGTTTCTAGAGCAAGATGATGCTCACATAAAAGCGGCAAAAATCCGTTATCGATGCCCAAAATGTGAAAGTTTGTTGGTTTTAAAGCAGGGCAGTAAAGGTGAGTTTTGGGGGTGTGAAGCCTACCCAGGTTGTGATTACACAGCTAATGACGAGGGGGGCAAGCCTGTTCGAGCAAAACGCTACCTTTGCCCAACCTGCCAATCACCTATGAAGCGTAAGACTTATCAAGATAATGCCTTCTGGGGGTGTTCTAGCTACCCTGAATGTAAAACCACAGTTGAAGATGACAATGGCGTGCCTTCTAGTACTAAGAAGTACCCATGCCGATCCTGTGGCCACTATTTGATTCGTAAAAAAAGTAAAAATGGTTATTTTTGGGGCTGTGTACGTTACCCTGACTGCACTAATACATTAAACGATAATAATGGCTTACCCGTTCTTCGCAAAAAGCGCTAAGCACTTTTCTCTATATCTATCAGTGCACTTTCTAGTGTTGTAAAGGTAAAATCGAACCCGGCCCCTTCTAATTTCTTTGATGATACCTTAGGGCCTTCTGTAAGTAGTTGCGCCATTTCCCCAAACAGTAACTTCAATAGAAATCTCGGTGTTTTCAAGGCGGCTGGTCGGCCTAGTACTTTTGCATAAGTCGTGGCGAAGTCTTTTTGCGTTATATATTGAGGAGCTACAAGGTTATAAGTACCTGTTAAGCTGTCTGTCTTAATACTATCCAATATGGCTCGGATGACATCTTCAATATGAATCCATGAGAACCATTGATCTCCTTCAGCTATTTGGCCTCCTAATCCCATTAGAAAGGGTAGGCGCATTTTCTGCAAAGCGCCGCCATCTCCTAACACCACTCCTAAGCGAAATATCACCACATTTGTTTGATTATCTTTAAAGCGCTCAGCCGCTTTTTCCCAGTTATGGCAGAGCTGAAAACAAA
Organism: Marinomonas sargassi; assembly: GCF_025716875.1. Taxonomy (GTDB): domain Bacteria; phylum Pseudomonadota; class Gammaproteobacteria; order Pseudomonadales; family Marinomonadaceae; genus Marinomonas; species Marinomonas sargassi. Next base: position 189,312 of record NZ_JAOVZB010000003.1, read on the forward strand.
AACCTCGGGTTGATGGTGTCTGTTCATCAAATTCACCTTCTTTTGTTAAGCCATAAAAGCCAATTGCTGACATAGAGATAACTTTTTTAGGCGCGACTTTCAGTGCCTCTCTTATCTGGTCGGTTAAACTAACACGACTTTCATACAAAACTTGTTTGCGCTTTTTGCTCCAAGGCTTGCTCGCTATATTTTCACCCGCTAAATTGATAAAAACATCAAGTTCAACATTAAGTTCACTCAATGAGGTGATATCAAGCTGAATTATTCTCTTATCCAATAGGGTAGAGTGCTCCCTTACTAGTGCGTATATTTCATACTCGTCTGACTGCATATGAGCCAATAAATTACGCCCAATAAAGCCAGTTGCTCCAGAAATCAGAATTTTCATCTTTATAACCTCAAAGTAATCGGGATCTTATTGTTATACGTAATAAAAAGAGAACAAGATCAATTACTTCCTAATCCACCCTTTTTCTCTTCACTTTTCTTGTTTTGGCCTTGGATTTGGAAGGTTTTTTGTTCGAGATCTTCTTTTTCTTCAAGAGGATGGCTAAAATGAGGAAACCAGAATTTAAGGCATTACAATGTTAAGTAAAAATTACGACCACATTATCCTTCTTGCACACGGAAGTCCTGACCCTCTCTGGAAACAGCCTTTTGAATCCATATACAATGAAGTAACTGAAATATATGGAGCAGAAAAATCTAGTTTAGCTTATATGGAGCTTACTACACCGACTCTTGAAGATGCTGTCGCAGCATTGGATAAGGATGTTCGAAGTGTCGCTGTATTACCTTTGTTCTTAGCGGTGGGAAGACATTTAAGAAAAGATGTCCCTGCGCAAATAGAAGCATTACAGACAGATGATTTAAGCATAGAATTACTTCCGCCAATTGGCGATGATTTAGTGGTAAAAAACGCCATGCGTACAGCAATTGCACAACATCTAGGCTCAGCTTAAGATGGTCGTATTAATTTTGAGTTTATGGAGTCGAATGGATGCTGTTTAGACATCTTCCTGATGAAATATTTCAGGCGCTAAGTGGTTCAAATAGAGCACTCATTGAAGCGGTTTTAACCGACTTAGCTGAAGTCTTTTACGATCATGCAGAAGATCCAATTAAAGATAAATCCACTATTATTGAGTCTATCGAAGATACTCTCCATAAAGTGGATACCTTTTCATGGCACGAAGATCATAAAGAGTCATTTGATTCCCCTAAAACGATCCACGACTATGCATTGCGCATTTATCACCGCTTAGTTAACACAGGTTGGCTGGTTGAGGAACAAGAGTTATATCGTGTGAGTGTTCTGATGACACCACAGATATCTATGTTACTGAGATCATTGGTGGAAATTAGCCGTCATGGTAAGCGTAATTACGGTGCAACTGTACTTAGTATTCTAAGTAATTTAGAAGCAGTGGCTAAACACCCAACAGAACGTGGGGTTACTTTACGACAATCTGCGGAAGCATCACGAGACTTCTCTGCGCATCTCAACCAAATTCTTCTAGGTATTCGAAGCCTACAGCGGGAGCTATTCGCCAGCCGCGATCCTAAAGTCATTGTTGCTGGCTTCTTTGATTTGTTTGTAGAAGGGATTTTGATCGCTGATTACAAAACCATCAAAACGAGCAATAACCCATTCCGCTTTCGTCGCCAGATATTAGAGCTTACACAAGAGTTTCTAAGTGATACTGATACTCTAAATAAAGTGGCTCAATGTTATGTGGATCAGCAGTTAATTTCGCTTGAAGAAGCGCAAGTTATGGTTGAGAAAGACTGTCGAGATATTATTCAGACATTCAGTAATATTGAGCAAAGATTAGAACGAATTGATGAATACCGTTACCGATTAGAAAAACGTGCAGCCGATACTGCCCGTTACATGGACAACTCCCGCCCAGGTTTAGCCAATAAAGTTGCAGGTATCATTTCCGATGTGGCTAAGTTCGAACACTTGCCCGTTTTAAAGAACGTCTTTGGTAGTCGTTTTGTCGGAGCCTCCTCAGCGGCACAGCCTATGAAGCGCAGGGAGCCACCACCACCTAGAGTCATGACCCCCTCTGAAGTGTCAGCAGATGCAATCAAGTTACGTGATTTACAACGCCGTTTCCATGAAGCAAGGCAAGTTACCGTTCCTAAAATGCAGACCTATTTAGAAAGGCAAATGCAAGCAGACAAGAGTAAGCATATTTTAGATTTTACTATTGAATCTGTAGAAGACTTTGTTTGCTTTGATCATTTGCGTTATATCGGTTCACTTGGCGTAAGTGCCAAAAAATTAGAAGACTCTTTTGAAATACATTTCACAAACCAATATCTAGATGTACATGAGTTTGTTGAATGTCGTGAATTTAATGTAGTACGTAGGAGCAAGGCCAGTGCTTAAAGAATTAAAAAAAGTGGTTGAGGAATCAGGCAAAGATGCCCAGGAATTCCAACAGACTGCAAACTTTGTTGTTGCCAATCAATTTGTCAGCGCTTTTAAGCATGGTCAACGAAAACACTATTTACTCGTTGAATCCTATCAAGATTACTTTGACAACTTATTTGATGCCCTTGGTTTAAAGCTTTATGTCAATGAAAATGAGCGATTAGCTGGTGTTTTGCCTGTGCAGAGAGAAGCCTTTGTACGACTTAAAACAGAAGATACCTTGTTCCTTCTAGTACTACGTCAAATATACGAAGAAAAAATTGAAAACTTTGAGGTCGATAATGGTTTTGTGGCGACAAATACCCACACAATTTTAGATAGATACGTGCAGCTGGTAAAACGTGAAATCCCTTCTGAGACACGCTTCAAAGACATTTTGGCGTTATTTAGTCGCCATGGCGTCATTATTCGCGGTAAAGCTTACGAAGAAGACAGCAAAAACTTGATGATCAATATCACTCCTGTAGTACGACTCATAGTAACCGAAGCCTACCTTCGTCAGTTAGAGTCTTTCAATGGAGCTGATCCAGAAGATGACGATATTGATGCAGAAATCGAAGACACGACAGAAACCGAACAGGATTAAGGCCAAAATATGAAAAAGCTAAATCGTATCGTATTAGTTAATTGGTACCTGCTTGGTGCAGAAGAAATTAGTATACGTGGTAACACCGCCATCATAGGCCCAACAGGTTCAGGTAAATCATCTTTACTGGATGCCATTCAAACCGTACTTACAGGTGCTAGTAAGCGTCACCTTAATTACAACGCCAGCGCCAATGACGGTAAAGCTAGTGGGCGTAGTATCCGCTCCTATATTCTAGGTATGATAGATTCAGGACAGGCCAACGCCAAAGTATTTGGTACACAGCCAAGGCAAGATGCAACCAGCTACCTAGCGCTGGTTTTTGAGGATAGCGTGTCTGGTACGGAGTCTACTGTTGGTTTGGCTTTAAGTGCTTCCCTTGCGTCGCCAGAAGAGCAGGTATTAGGTCGTTTCGTGTTGCCTAATTATGGTGCTAGGAAAACAGATTATATCGATCAAATGTCGGGAAAAAGCTATCAAGCTAAGCCTTGGGTAGAAGTTCGCGAGACAATGAAAAAAGCCTGTCTCGACCCCTACATTAAGTCCGGCAGTGCTTCTGCTACTCAGTATATTAATACTTATCTTAAAGAACTTAGCCCTAGTGAAGATCAGCTCATCACCTTGGATGGTTTTTTAAAGAACTTCAAGAATGCACTGAAGTTTGTGCCAATCGCATCTCCAACTCGCTTTGTACAAGATTTTGTATTGGCTGAAGCCCCTTTGCAAGTTGGGGCTTATCAAAAATCCTTGAATGAGTATCGACACCTAGAAGCTAAAACACTTGAAGTATCTAAGCGTATTGATGACCTAAAAGTCATCCAAGTTGACTGTGATAAAAAACATCAACAAGAACAAAGTGCTATTAATTACCAATGGATCGCGACAGAAGCTCGTTTTGATGAGTTAGGCAGTAAGCAAGACGAAATTCAAGATCAATATGAACTACAAAAAGAGCGTGAAGAAGAGATCGAGGAAGAGCTAACGACACAAGCTAGCTTATTAAAGCAACTTCAAGCTCAATTACTACGACTTGAGCAGCAGTACGAACATTCTGATGTTGGTTTAAAGATTCAACAGTTAGAGCAGAATAAAAAGCTTTTGACCTTGCAAGGTCAGCAAGACCAAAAAGCGGTCTTGCAAGCTCGTCAATTAATTCAAATGTTGTCCGCTTTATATTCCTTTGAAGAATTATTATCGAAAGACGTTGTTAATCAAGTTAAAGAATTATCTGAGTTTCATGGTTTAATCAGTGAAAGCGGGCAAGTACTAGGAAATTTGAAACCACTGACGCAAAAGCTTAGTGAGTTGAATGATCTTTTAGATAAAGAAAAATCGTTGCTTTTCTCTCAGCGCACAGAGTTGAACCGTAGCATCTTGAATCTAAAGGATGAATGTAAACAGCTAGAGTCTGATGTTTCTTCCTTAAAAGGTGGTGTTAGTCCTTTATCGCAAAATACCAAACGACTTATTAGTCTTTTAAAAGATGCCAACATTACTGCGACACCTCTTAGCCATCTCGCTGAAGTTACTGATCGTAAATGGCAAGACGCTATTGAAGGTTACTTAGGGGCTCAACGAGAAGCACTCATTGTCGAGCCTGAGGATGCAGAAGAAGCCATTCGTATTTTCAGAGCACACAGACGCCAGCTTATGGGTTGTCGGGTTATTGATACCACTCAGACTAGACTTTGGTTGAGTAGAGGGAACGATAATTCTGCATTGCGTTATATACGTTGTAATAATGATCATGCTCAAGCTTATTTGAATCGTCGACTAGGTGGTATTAAACCTGTAGATACAGAGCGTCAATTATTGCGTGAAGACAGCGCAATGACTGCGGATGGCATGCTTAAACTTTCTGGAACAATTTCTACGATTCGTTTTACCTCTCATATGATGGTTGGTATCAACACTGATGGCATGAGAGAGTCCAGAGAAAAACAATTAGCTCAGCTTTCCGGTGAGCTAATGAGTTTCTTAAAATCTGATCAAAAGCTTGAGCAAGCCGATTCTTTACTCGGTCGTATCATGGCGAACAATCAGCTTGATACAGATTCATTAAACAATGCAGGTCATACATTAACGCGTTTAACTCAAGAACTTTCTTCTGTCGAAGAAGAAATGGCAGCGCTTCAGAAACATGACGATACAGACCTACAAGAACGCATCGAAGAGTTAAAAGCACGTATTAGTAATGTTGAGCTAGAACAGAAAAAAGGCGATCGTGAACGTCAGCAAATTGCAGAGCAGTTCGGTGCACTTAATACGCAGAAAACTCAGCTTAGCAATGCTCTTTCGGCACTGGATGAGGAGCGTACCAAGTTAACATCCAACCCGAAATACGATGCAGAATTTGCCAGTGAGCGATATGCACTACTAGAAAGTAGCATGGTTAACGGTGCAGCAATCTACAAAGAAGCCATAAGCCGATCAGAGAAGGCCAGTGAAAAGGCACGTAGCTTTGATCAGAAAGTACGTAAAGAAGTCGCCGACCATTATGCAAAATATCACCATGACAATTTAGACAATGATGTTCAATTAGACTACCTCGAGTCTAAGTTTGAAGAGTTTGAGCGATATGTTGCTTATCAGATAGAAGTGCTAGGTGAAACAGAGCTTGCTAAGTATGCTAAGCGAGCGGAATTGGCACGTAGGGAGGCAGAAGAGACCTTTAGATCTGATTATGTTTCAAAACTTAAAGACTCTTTAGATCAAGTGGCTCACATTATTCGAGAGCTTAACTCTAGTCTTAAGCGTCGACCGTTTAACCAAGAAATTTATCAGTTCCGTTATTACCCTAATGGCGATATGAAAGATATTCTGGATCTTGTTGAGCGATTCAGTGCGCAGGATCAAGCAAACGTTGGAGGGCTATTTGATCCTCATTTAAATGACTCTCCAGAACATGCTCGAGCGATAACAGCCATTCAAGAACTTATTTCTGATGAAGAGAAGCAACAGGATCTTGCAGACTACCGTAAGTTTTATAACTTTGAAGTCGATATTTTGGATGCAGCTGGTAACAAGAAAACAACCTTAAGCCAACGAATCCAAACAGGTTCTGGTGGTGAACATCAGATACCATTTTATTTGGCAATTGCAGCTGCATTATCAACAACCTATCGCTTACATGAAACTGCAGAAGGCGAAGTTGTTGGTGGTTTCTCCCTCGCCATGTTTGACGAAGCCTTTAATAAGATCGATATGGTGAAAACATCCACTTGTATGGGTTTTATGAAAGACATTGGTCTGCAAGTTATAGCTGCAGCTCCTGATGATAAACGCGCTGTTATGGCGGCAAATATGGATACTATTATCAGTGTCTGGCGTGAGGGGGGAGCGGTGTCAATTGATGTCGCTTATCCAAAATCAAAAGGAAAAAACCTGCTTAATGGTCAACTAGAAGACCGTAAGCTTGAGGTATAACAGTCCTGTGAAAATACAAACTGAAATTGAATCAATCATTAATCAAGAATTTGATGTGCAATATATTAGCTTGGAAAATGAGAGCTATATGCACAATGTACCAAAAGATAGTGAATCTCATTTCAAATTGATTTTGGTATGTGATATTTTTAATGGCAAAAGGCCAGTTCAAAGGCATCAGCTTGTTTATCGTACCTTAAGTGAAATTATGCCCAAAATACATGCGCTTGCTTTGCATTTGTATACCACAAAAGAGTGGGATGAACGTAACTCATCAGCTCCATCTTCACCTAAATGTCATGGAGGCGAATAATAGCCGTAATGAGTATTTCTATAGCAACTGATGACAAAAAAGATTATGTCACTATAACTATCATTGGCAATTTCGACTTTTCATTATTTAATGATTTTCGAAATGCCTATACGGATTTAGAGAAAAGCTACAGCCTCTATATTGTCGATATTTCTAACGTGGAATATTTAGACAGTGCAGCATTAGGTATGCTTTTAAGCATGAAGAACACAGTATCAGGAAATGCAACCATTCAATTGAAAGGTGCAAATGATTTCATTAAAAATATTCTAATGATTTCACGTTTTGATAAGCGCTTTGATATTAAGTAGTAAGGATACATTTAATGAAATTGTTGTGTGTAGACAGTGAGCCTGCGTATCGCGAAATAATCTCCCTTTGCGCTCAAGAAGAAAATCTTGAGGTACATACAGCATCAACATATAAAGAAGCAATGGAAGCTTTTTTAGAGCATGAGCCAGATATCGTTACATTGGATGTACTGATAAAGGGCGGCAATGCATTTAATTTAGTTAAAGAATTCAAAGCTATCGCCGGAGAACGTTTAGTTCCTATTGTTTTTGTAACTTCCAACTCATCTGATTTAATGATGGATCAGTGCTTTGTTATTGGTGCAGATGACTTTATTCCTAAGCCTTTCAATGAGCAGCTATTTAATATTAGGCTCAAAGCTCACATGCGTAATGTTCAACTTATGCAAGAAATGTATGGAAAAAATAAAACCTTAACCTATTTTCAGACAATGATAGAGCGTGAGCATGAGATGGCTCATCAAGTGCTTAACCATATTCAAAATCGAAATGAAATTAACACCAGAAACCTAGCGGTTACACGTTTATCTGCAGCAAGTTTCAACGGTGATTTAGCTCTGGTTAAAACCAGAATTGATAACTCTACACTTATCTTCGTTGGTGATTTTACGGGACATGGTTTGTCTGCTTCTATTGGTGCATTACCTATAATGCAGGCTTTTTTTGATGCTGTTGATGAACTTACAGAAGTGAGTGATCTGGTGACTCAAATCAATCGAATGCTATTAAGTATATTGCCAGACTATATGTTCTGCGCAGGCTATTTGATGCTGATTTCAGAGCAAGGTGAAATTTCTTACTGGGGTGGTGGAATGCCCGACGCACTTATTCTTCGTGATTCAGGAAGCCTTGATGCTATTAGCTCAAATCATATGCCTTTAGGTATTCTACCCATTCATGAATTCGAATCTGATTTTCATACCAGTCAACTCCATGATGGAGATACACTGCTTATTGCTTCAGATGGGGTATTAGAACTTAAGAATAATAAAAACGAAATGCTAGGGAAGGAGCTTTTAAAAGCTTATATTTCTCAGGCTTATAGCAATAATGAAGAAGACTTAAGAGTATCTCAATTCAATATGGAGAAAAAATTATCACGCTATCTCGGGGAATGTGAGCAATTGGATGACATAACCCTTGTAGCCTATAAGAAGGCCCGCACCTAGTTCAAAGGGTGAAGGCTTTCTAATACTTTATCTTTTTTTCTTTTTGTTCTTATTCTGCTTATGTTTGTTATTATTCGCTTTTGGAAAAGGGCGCTTTTCGGGCTCTGTTCTTAGCACTAAAAACATATCAGTCACTACTTCGGGTATTTGCGCTATACAGGATTGCGTCAACTTCTCACTTGATCTTATTTGAACAACTTCTTCATCATCAAAGAGATCAGATGCTACCATCATAGGCAAAAGCAATTCTGCAATAGCTTCTTCTTTATCAGATTCAAACCAGTGAACCTCAGTCATGAAAACACCTTCCATGAACCCTGTTGCCCACTCTTGTAACTCACTGAGTTCATCTTCAGCACTGGCCATTTCAATATCACAAGGAAGAATAAAGCCATCTTCTGACTCAAGCTCCTTCTCAATATCGGCATACAAGCGAATCAAGTATTGATGTATTTGTTTTCCTTCTTTTGAGCTATTGAACTTAGGCTCTTCTTCAAAGACTACTGGTAGCCATTGCTCAGAAGCAATATTCGCAGGACAGATAGCGAGAGCAGTGAGAAAGCCATGAGCCATTACAAAATTTTGACATTCTTCATGGACTTGGTCTGATTCCAAAAAAGCTTCAAGTGTTTCTAATTCAAGATCATCAAGGGGTTGGTGTGCCATGAAGTCATATTTCCTATTATGGATTTTTAAAAGAAGTTGATTCTAACTAAAAGAGTATTAAAAATCGATGCAGAATATCTGCCGTTAAGAGATAATCTAAGAATGGATGACAAGTTAGCTGTACTTACTCAATTAGGCTTTACAGATTACCGCCCACTTCAAGAAGAAGCCATAGACGCTTTATGTGAGAATAGGGATGTCTTGCTAGCTGCACCGACTGGTGGAGGGAAGTCTTTAGTCTATCAATCGGCAGGATTAATTCGCAGAGGTGTTGCTGTTGTTATCAGCCCTTTATTGTCACTTATGTCACAACAAGTAAATGAGCTGAATAAAAAAGGCATTAATGCAAGGTTTCTAAACTCTACATTAAACCCTGGTGAACAGGACGACCTAGTATGGTCATTACGTCATTGCCATATAGATCTGCTTTATTTATCTCCAGAGAAATTAGTACAGGCCTCTGTGCTAGGAGTTTTACAAAGTGTTGAAATATCTTTGTTTGCAATTGATGAGGCCCATTGCATTACCCAATGGGGGGGGGATTTTAGGCCAGAATACAGCCAATTAGGAAAATTGAGAGAGCTATTTCCTGATACTCCCATTATCGCCTTGACCGGATCGGTCGATAAAAAAACGGCCGACCAAATTAAAAGTTCCTTAAGCTTAGATAATTGCCTTGTTTTGCGTAATAGCTTTGACCGTTCAAACATACATATTCGAATAGCGCAAAAAAGAAAAGCCAAGCAGCAGATACTCTATTTTATTAAAAATGAAGTGCCGGGGGAAACCGGCATTATCTACTGCCGTTCACGGAAAAAGGTCGATGAACTTACGGCCTGGTTTAATGACTTAGGTATTCCTAGTTTTGGCTACCACGCGGCAATGACTAATGATGAAAAACAAAAAAACCACACAGATTTTATAGGGACGTATGGTAGTCTAATGTTTGCAACGACCGCATATGGTATGGGTATAGATATTCCTCATATTAGGTTTGTGATTCACGTTGATCTTCCAAATAGTCCAGAAGCATTTCTTCAAGAAATTGGTAGAGCGGGAAGAGATGGAAGACCCGCTAAGTCTCTACTACTTTATGGTTTGCAGGACATGCTCCAAGCAAAAAAGCTAGCATCAAACTCAGGTGCTAGCTCCAATGAATCTCTACAAAAGCTATTTGAAATTTTAGAAACGAGAGGGTGCCGGCGAGTAAATATGCTAGCTTACTTCGATGAAACTGTTGAGGTATGCAACAACTGTGATCGCTGCAACTCAGTAACATCAGAGCAAAATGTAACAACAGCTTGCCAAAAGATACTTTCACTTATCTATCATACAAAGGGACTTCACCCTTTTTCAGTCTTAATCCAGACTTTAATCGGCAAAAGAAGTAAAGCCGTAACCTCTTTAAGGGCAGAGCTTTCTCCTTTATTTGGAAAGGGGAAAGAGTTAAATGAAGCGCAATGGAAAGCCATAGTTAGATACCTTCTTGCACTTGAGTACATCGAGCTTGGTGAAGGTCACGCATTTACTGTTCACCTAACAGAAAAGTCTAGGGTGTTATTACAGGGAAAGGAACAGGCGCTGATAGCAAGTGAATATTATTATCCAATCATTGATGATGGCCAGTTTTCAGAAGAAAACATAAAGCTTCATCAAATAACAGCGTGGCGAAATGAGAATAAGGTGGCACAAGTAAATGACAGTCAATTAAGGCTAATTTGTTTACATCAACCTAAAACAATCGCATCATTAAGTAGATTAACAGGGCTATCAAAAGAAGTGGTATCGACCTTTTCTACGGATATCCTAAATCTACTTCATGAGCCAAGCGAAAAGAGAAATACGTAATGTCCTCAGCACATACCCATGCTATTGACCCATTACGGGATTTAAAGCTTATAGAGGATCAGGTTGACCTTTGTGTCGCCCAAGCAAATGCTTTTTTTGAAACGAAATTCACACCGCCTTCCTGTAATTTTAGACAAAAGGGGCGGGCGGCTGGAACGGCTCATCTACAAAAAAATGAAGTACGCTTCAACCCTTTTATGTATCAACAAGACCCAGCCTCATTTATTGAAACTGTTGTTCCCCATGAAGTTGCTCACATTATCATTTTTCAAATTTATGGCAGTAAAGTAAAGCCTCACGGTAAAGAATGGCAAGCTATGATGATGAAGGTATATGGCTTAAAACCAGATAGAACTCATCAATTTGACACGCCATTACCAAAAGAGTCCTATGAATATCACTGTTCATGCGAATGCTATCAATTCTCTAAACAGCGCCATAATCGTGCCCAAAAAGGTGTTGAGTACATCTGTAAAATTTGCAAAACAACTTTGCAATATATTAAAACCAATAAAAATTCATAAACTAGCAGATACTTTACTTTTGACAGAGAGCTTTTGCTCTTATTTCAGATGCGGTTTTTAGCGTAATAGAGTATGATGTGTGCGTTTAATTTATAGCGTGTATTCAATGGACTTATCAAACCAACCTAAAGCCAAGCTTGAACTCAACAAGCTTCAAAAGCGTCTTCGTAGATTAACTGGCCAAGCAATTTCTGACTTCAACATGATTGAAGAAGGGGATAAAGTAATGGTTTGTTTATCGGGCGGGAAAGACTCTTACACTATGCTTGAAATTCTTAGAAATTTACAAGCAAGCGCTCCAATTGACTTTAGTATTGTGGCTGTTAACCTAGATCAAAAGCAACCAGGCTTTCCAGAACATATTTTACCAGCATATCTAGAGACACTTGGGGTAGACTTTCACATATTAGAGCGTGATACCTACAGTATTGTTAAAGAGATAGTGCCTGAAGGCAAAACTACATGTGGTTTATGTTCACGTTTAAGACGCGGCTCTTTGTATGGATTTGCAGAAGAAATCGGTGCCACTAAAATTGCACTTGGCCATCATAGAGATGATATTTTAGAAACACTCTTTTTGAATATGTTTTTCGGTGGAAAAATGAAATCTATGCCACCGAAATTGTTAAGCGACAATGGTAAGCATGTAGTAATTAGGCCTTTAGCCTATTGCAAAGAAAAAGATATTGAAGCGTTCGCCCAATTAAAAGAATACCCAATTATCCCATGTAATTTGTGTGGCTCCCAAGAGAACTTGCAAAGGCAAGTTATTAAAGACATGTTACAAAAATGGGATAAAGACTTTCCTGGCAGAACCGATACCATGTTTACAGCACTACAAAATGTTGTTCCGTCGCATTTAGCAGACACTGAATTATTCGACTTTAAAGGGTTAGCACAATCTGAAGGCGCCCTTAATCGCCTTAATGTTATTTCATTGTAGGACCATAGAAATGAATCAAAAATTTAAAACTTTATTATTAACAGCTGGAGTTCTAGGTGCATCATTTACATATGCTTCTAACGCCACAGTAAGCTTAACAAATGAAACAGCACAAGGTGATATCGATCTACAATTGGGTAATATTAACCTTAATGCAGGTATTACTCATGATGTAGATGTAAACGCTTCTACAACACACGTTGGAATAAATGTACAGGACTCAGAAAGTGGAGGTGGTGGTCCACTTGAAATTGGTGTAGGTATACGAGCTATTTTGATTGATGCTGATATCAATGATGATGAAGATGAATTATCTGCAGCATTAGGTGTAGGCGGTTGGTATAGATACACCATCCAACAAGCCAATCGCTTAAGCCTGTATGCTTCTTTGTACTACTCACCTGAAGTCCTGTCATTCAGTAACTTAGACCATACTTATACTTATGAAACACGACTTGAATATATGACAACTCAGAATGCACGCGCTTTCATTCGCTACGGCAATACTGTTGTTGTATATGATGATGGTGAACGAAATGAAATAAACAGAGGCTTCTCTGTTGGTGCCAATGTTGGTTTCTAAAAGCCAACAAATATTTAAAAAATAAAAAAGGTGGCTGTGCCACCTTTTTTATTACCCTAAATTCGAAGTAAAAAATTATTCGCCATCATAAGCGCATAAACTAAACACTGGGATACCTGTTTCGCGTAGCTTCTCACTGCCACCTAAATCTGGTAGATCGATGATTGCAGCCACTTCTTTTATACTAGCCCCTTGCTCTGTCAGCAATTTTATCGCAGCAAATAGAGTCCCGCCTGTTGCAATTAGGTCATCAAATAATAAAACTCTATCGCCACTTTGTACGGCTCCTTCTTGAATTTCAAGTTCTGCCTCACCATATTCCAAAGCATATTTTTGAGAAACCGTTTTTCCTGGTAATTTTCCTTTCTTTCGGATCAAAATAAGTGGCTTTTGTAACTCATATGCAAGCACAGCGGCGATTAAGAACCCACGGGCATCAATGCAAGCTATATGAGAAATATCCTCAGACATGTAACGATGGACGTAAGCATCCACTACCATGCGCATGCCTTTTGGATCTGTGAAAATAGGGGTGATATCGCGAAAGCTAATGCCTTCTTTAGGCCAATCTTCTATTGTTTGAATCAGAGATTTAACATAAAAATCATCATAGAGCATATATGTACGCCTTTGTATATTATTAGATACAGGCGATTTTATCACAAACGGCTGGAGCGCCTATGAGTTTTTGCATTTCATTAAAGTCTAATATTTCAATTTCCTTGCCATCAACATGAACCAATCCATTGCTCTGAAAGCGAGTGATCACCCGACTAACAGTCTCAACTGCCAACCCGAGATAATTACCTATCTCCCCTCGAGACATTGATAAGCGAAATGAACTTGCCGAATAACCACGTTTTTTAAACCTATTTGATAAATTTAATAAGAAGGACGCAATTTTCTCATCTGCATTTTTTTTGCCTAATAACACCATCATTTGCTGATCGTCCGATATTTTTCGGCTCATCAGTTTAAATAATTGATGTTTTAAAGAGGGAATTTGGCTCGATAACTCTTCTAAATGGGTGAATGGAATTTCACAAACCGTTGTCGTTTCTAAAGCTTTGGCAGAGATAGGGTAGGTATTTGTGTCAATTCCGCTTAACCCTAATAGTTCACTAGGGCAATAAAAGCCTGTAATTTGCTCTTCCCCTAGAGACGTTATGTTAAAGGTTTTAATCGTTCCTGAACGCACAGCAAATACAGAGTCAAACGCATCACCTTGACGGAACAAGAATTCACCTTTTTTAAGAGGTTTCTTCCTTTCTATGATTTGGTCTAGCCTTGTAATATCTTCATCAGCAAGAGCAATAGGAAGACAAAGGGCACTTAAACTGCAGTTTTGACATTGAGCGGTAAGTGTACTGCTAAACCGTGATGACATATGTGCGATAGACATGAATACTCCTAAAATCCTGCTTATATTACTTTTGAGTAAGATGTGTTTTGACCTAAATACTTATCAAACACCATACAAATACAACGTATTAGCAATCTACCTTTCCCCGTAACTTTATACGTGACTTTATTATTATTTTGCAAGATTTCTAACATACCATCGTCTAAGTACTCTCGAAGTTTGGCTACCTCATTTTGAAAGTACTCATGAAAGCAAATATCAAACTCTTTTTCTATTATATGACACTCTAGCTTGAATGAGGTTATAAGAGTCATTATAACTCTATGCCTTAACTTATCATCAAAATCACTGATATAGCCTTTATTGATTGCTAGCTGACCATTTTCAATACAGGTTTTATAGCGGTCTAAATTAGTATGATTTTGGATATAAATACCATTTAAATTACTGATAGATGAAACGCCAAATGCAATTAATTCAGTTCCCAAGTGTGTAGTATAACCCTGAAAATTACGCTGCAAGAGCTCTTCTTTTTGAGCAAGAGCAAGACTATCTGTAGGCTTAGCAAAGTGATCCATACCAATATATTCATAACCACTTTCAATGAGTAGTTGAATTGACATTTTGAGAATGGCTAATTTGCTGTCAGCAGGAGGCAAGCTTTCCGCTGGTATTCTTTTTTGCGCTGGAAATCGTTCAGGCAAATGAGCATAGTTGAAAAGGGATATACGATCCGGTGATAAAGAAAGCGCCTTTTTAAGCGACTCCCGAACCCCTTCGACTGTCTGATTAGGTAATCCATAAATTAAATCAAAATTAACTGATTTTATACCTAAGTTACGGACATCAGAAACAAGATCTTTAACTAATTCAAACGATTGAATACGATGAACTGCTTTTTGCACTTGAGAATTAAAATCTTGAACGCCAATACTGACGCGATTTATCCCCATTCGATGTAACAACTCTAACTTTGACTTAGATATTTCTCTAGGGTCTATTTCAATACTATAATCTTGAGACCCATCATTAATAAGGTTGAAGTATTCTTTTATATAGTCAAACAGCTTCGATAACTGTTCTTCTCTTAAAAAAGTGGGAGTTCCGCCACCAAAGTGTAGTTGAGTTACTTGGCGATTTGGATCAAGCATGAGGCTTCTTAACCTCATTTCCTCTCCCAATAATTCTACGTACTCATCGCCTTTATCATATTGCTTAGTGACTATTTTATTACAACCACAGTAGTAACAGAGGTGTGCACAAAACGGAATATGAAAATATAAACTTAAAGGAGAATCAGATGGAGCTAACATTTTATCGACAAGCGATATCTTACTAATACTCTCATTAAACTGGGGCGCCGTTGGGTAGGAGGTATATCTAGGCCCAGTTAAATTGTACTTACTGATAAGTGAAGCGTCCCAAATCATGGTATATTCCTACAAGAGTTACTAAGTAAGAGTATTACGCATCTATGTATTTATTATGCTGACACAGATCAATCTTTCTACCTTAATACTGAGATAATAAAATGGTGTACAATCAAAGTTTAATTTTGCCCTTCTGATTATGATAGAACCTACACTATTTGTTGCTCATGGCTCAGGTGCTGGTCACAGTACACCTTTTTTAAATTCATTAATCACTGCGCTAGAGCAATCCAATACGAGTATTAAACAGGTTACTCCAGTAACCTTTTCTTATATGGAACAACAAGAAAAAGAAGGGAAAAAACGACCACCTCCTAGAATTGACAAGCTTATTCCTGAATATCAAAACATTGTTGGTAATGACACATGCATTGTTGCCGGTAAGTCTTTAGGTGGAAGGGTAGCGACACAACTATCTTGTTTACCCAATGTAAAAGCCATTGTATGTTTTGGATTCCCATTTCATCCTCCTGGGAAACAAGAAAAACATAGGCTTTCTTTCATACAGGGCTTAAAGGTTCCTTGTTTAATAATACAAGGCACTAGAGATAAACTAGGAAATTATGAGTGGGTTAATCAACAAGCTATTCCAAATAATGTCGATATTATATGGATAGAAGGCGCTGACCATGACTTTAAAACTCTAAAATCATTCAAGAAAAATCAAATGGAAACAGTTTTTGAGATTGCAGAAATAACTAAAAACTGGCTTAAGAAAACAGTTGGAGTGTAGACAACTTAATGGAATACAATGAACTATTAGATACAACAGGTCTTCTTTGCCCTGAACCCGTTATGATGCTACATGCGGAAATGCGTAGACTAAAGACCAAAGATGTTTTGAAAGTGATTGCAACAGACCCATCAACAACACGAGACATACCGAAATTTTGCCAATTTCTTGGTCATAAATTACTTGATCAAACACAAGATAATGATACGTACTACTATTGGATAATGAAAAAATAGCTTCTTTCATTTGAAAATATAGAGGTCAGAGGAGTGAAGTAGATTAAGAAAGAGCTAATATAAGCCCTTTCTTAATAGAAAAAATCACAAAGGGTTAGTGACTTTCAGTGAATTCCGAAATTAGATCATCAACAGATGGCTCGGGAAGATCTGTAGCGTCTTTTGAATTTTCATCGTGCTCGCTAACATTTTCCATTTCTTTCGGTTTGACGAAAACAAAACGACGAGGACGGGCTGGAGCTATAGCTTCTTCTTTTTCAGGAAGTAAGCCTAATCGTTCAAGTTTTTTGTGTGCTTGTTCTTTTCTTTCTTTCGCTTTTTTTGTGACAAAGCGACGACTAGCAGAAGCTTTACGAGCTTTTTTCTGCTCTTTCATTGCTTCCTTTGATCCTGTTTTGCCTAACTTCCCGCGCATGCTGCGGGACTTCTTCAATCGAGCCATAATAACCTCACTATTAACTTAGTTATTGTAACAACGAATTAACAGAAGGTCATCATAACTTCTTTCAACAAGCCCTTTTAAACTGTCGGTGGCCTTTATTTCTAAGAGAGCCTATCTCTCCAAACAATCTTCTAATATCCCCTGAATTTGACGTTTTCAGAGCAACTTTAAGATTATTGAAAACCAAAATACTCTCGTCGATTAAAGCTATATATAGTTCCTTCTCTGCAGCAGTATCATTTTCAAGAGTTAAAGAGTAAGGGAGCACTTCTCGAGACTTTGTTAAATGCAAAATCACATTGTCAGCATATTTTTCTGCAGAACTATGATCGCCAGATTTAACATTCATTGAAAGCGACTTCAAATCGTCCTTAATACCTATCATATAAGCGTGCAACTCTGTACTACCGCACACACCATGCCCATAGACAGAGAAGGAGAGAACAAGAGCGAACCCAACTAACCATTGCTTAAGCATATAACCTCCAAAAAGACTATTGTTGTAATAGTCTCTAAGATGAAAAATTAAGGGAGTAACTTATCTACGATAACACAGTCATTTGTTTCGTTTCGGCTTGATTTTATCTTGTCTAGAAGCTTTTGAGCCGTTTCTTTTTTACTACCAGACACATATTTAGAGTCCACAATCTTTTGTGTTTTTTCTATATAAGATTCTAACTTAGGCGTACAAAAATCTTTAATGGCAAATGCTTGGCTAGAGGATAACAGTACAAAACTAACACCTGTAGCGAAGGCAATCTTTCTAAATAACATTAACACTTTCCTTTATTATATAAAATTTGTTAAAAATTAGACCATAGCTAAAACAAAAATCAAACAACACAAAGAGATCGGAAGGTTTAACTTTCTCATTTTTAAGAAATTTTTTGTAAATTCGCACTACAATCATAAGCATAACAACAAATACGCAATCAAGGACGAGTTCATGAAAGCGACAGTGCCAATATCAAACGTTATTGACTTACTGAAGTGTCTAGAAAAAAAATCAATTTGCACAACCAGTTTACTAGAAGAACTTGGACACTCAAAAATAGAGATTGACTCAGCTACTGAGTTTTCGGCCTACCAATATAGTTTACTATATCAAAAAGCCATGATGCTTATGAAAGATGAGTCATTCGGAATACTAAGTGGCGGAAAAATGCCAAATGGTGCTTTCAAAATGATGTGTCTAAGCATTTTACACGCAAAAACCCTTTCACATGCATTACATAGGTGTAGTGAATTTTATGAGATCTGCAAAGGTCCTAAAATCAAACCAGTCCTAATTCGAAAGGGACAGTCTGCCTTAGTCACATTTTCGATGTTAAATGGAGAAAAAGAGGACATAAATGACTTGCTTGCCAATGAGTCAATAGGTCAAATTCGTAACACCCTTTCTATGTGGCATCACTTTATTTCATGGCTAATTGGCCGGCGCTTAATATTAAAAGCTGCCTACTTTTCAAGCTCTCAACCCGAGAATACAAGCGACTACAAAGCACTTTTTCAATCTGAGGTGAAATTTGATCAACATGCTAATAGCATTGTTTTCTCAGCAAGCTACTTAGATATGCCCATTATTCAAACCGAAAACAGTCTAAAAGATTTCATAAAGACAGCCCCGTATCAATTGCTAGTGATGGTGGAGAATGACAACAGCCTAAAGTCACAAATAATCGCTATAATAGGTAAAGACTTTTCAAGACAAATTCCCAGTGCGGAAGAAGTTGCTAGTACTTTATATATGAGTATTTCAACATTACGTCGTCGATTACATGCTGAACATACTTCCTATCAACAAATAAAAGATGAATGCAGGAAAGAAGCAGCACTGAACTACATCAGCTCACCTCAATTAACTTTAAATGACATAGCGACTTTACTAGGCTTTGATGAGCCGAGTGCTTTTTTTAGGTCTTTTAAAAAATGGGTCGGCATGACACCAAGCGAATATAGAAACCACTTAAATGATGATACGTAACGACAAAAACACTTCACAACTAAGATAATCACTAAATACTACCAAAAAATGCCATAAAGAATGGCTTAATTTGTTATTGAGTAAAATAAGCAGATTCATCATTTTAGAATGACGTGAACCATGTTGGGAGAGAGGTATGAGTGATTACCAATATCCAATCAATGACATCCTATTCAGCTTATTTTCCATAGCTAAGGTAGAAAAGCTAAATTCATATTTAGAAGAACCAATAGAAAAAGACTTCATAGAGGCTCTACTACATGAAGCAGCAAAATTAGCGGAGCAAGTTATAGCCCCTACAAATTCTGTTGGGGATGCGCAGGGAGCCCAATTAGTTGAAAATGATGTTGTTGAGTCAGAAGCTTTAAAGAAGGCATTTCAAATTTACTCGGGGAGTGGTTGGATTGGTCTCTCTGCTTCACCCCAATATGGTGGACAAGGGTTACCATCCTACATTTCTACAGCAGTGAATGAAGGTATTCAGTCTGCAAATCTATCTTTTTCTTTGTGTCCATTATTAAGCCAAGGTGCAATTGAAGCCATAGAAAAACATGCCAGCAACGAGATAAAAGATTACTACTTGCCGAATTTACTGTCTGGAAAATGGTCAGGAACTATGAATTTAACAGAAGCAAATTCTGGGTCAGACCTATCAAGCATTCAGTGTAAAGCAACCCCTGATGGTGATTATTACCGCATTAAAGGGCAAAAAATATTCATCACTTGGGGTGATCACCAAATGAGTGAGAATATTATTCATCTGGTATTGGCAAGAACCCCCAATTCGCTTAAAGGTATGAAAGGCATTTCACTTTTTCTTGTTCCAAAGTTTTTGGTTAGCAAAGACGGAACATTAACACGTAATGATTTAAAACCTATTTCGATTGAGCATAAATTAGGGATACATGCCTCTCCAACTTGTGTAATGAGTTTTGGAGAAAATCAGGGGACAGTAGGCTACCTCATAGGGAAAGAGAACACTGGTATTCGCTCTATGTTCACCATGATGAATAATGCTAGGCAAAGTGTCGGTCTACAAGGACTCAGCATCTCAGAAAGGGCGTATCAAAAGGCTCTAGCCTACGCTAAAGAGCGTCAACAAGGGGTTAATTCAATTGGTGAAAGAGCGAACATTATAGAACACCCTGATGTGCTTCGAATGTTGATGACAATGAAGTCTCAAATTGATGCCATGAGATCATTTATTCATGTCGCAGCAAGAGAAAATGATTTGTCTCAGCTAGCCATTGGTGAAGAGCAAACTCTATCGAAAGCTAGAACAGCACTATACACCCCAATAATAAAAGGCTGGATTACTGAGCAAGCTCAAGAAGTTACATCCTTAGCCATTCAGATACACGGAGGTGCTGGTTATATTGAAGAGACTGGGGTAGCTCAGTTCGCCCGTGATGCCCGAATATTACCTATTTATGAGGGAACTAATGGCATTCAAGCCATAGATTTAATTAGTAGAAAATTGCATTTTGACAAAGGGGAAGCAATGAGAAAATTGCTTTCGGATATTGAACACGAAGCTGATAACTGGGCCATTCGCAATTCGCAAAACCAGATAGCTAATTTTAAAAAGTCCCTAAGTCAGGCCAAACAGTCTACCCGATATTGTCTGGAAGCAATGGATCACTCTGCTGTTCTAGCAACAGGCGTAGCGCATTCTTATATGATGCTGATAGGGTATATGGTCGGTGGTTGGCTGCAGTTAAGAGCTCTAAATGAACTCACAGTCGATAGTAATATTTTACCAGATGAAGTAAGAAAATCCTGGGTCGATTCGATCAACTTTTATTGTGATCACATATTAATAAGAACAAATACCCATTTCGAATCTATTTGTAACGGCCAGCCTACGTTAAACCAGTTATCTTCGAGCAGCTTTGAACGATAAGTATAACTTTTTGATCATGTCTGAGTAGATTTAATTACCCTCATATTCAATAATGAACAGTCGCTAACAATCGTCGAGCATTCATATGAAGCTTTGGGTAGATGCGGACGCTTGTCCAAATGTAATTAAGCAAATTCTTTTTCGTGTTGCAGAGCGAATTGAGAAGAAATGTATTTTAGTCGCAAATCAGGCAATAAGCATACCTGCATCAAAGTGGATTGAACGACGAGTTGTAAGCTCAGGTTTTGATGAGGCAGATAATTATATTGTTGAAAATTTAACTCCCGGTGATTTTGTTATTACTGCGGATATTCCATTAGCATCAGACGCCATCACAAAAGGTGCTTTGGCCATTAATCCTCGTGGCGAACTTTATACTCAAGAAAACATAAAGCAGAGGCTTGCTATGCGGGACTTCATGGAGCAAATGAGAGCGTCAGGAGTTCAAACAGAAGGACCAACTAGTTTCAGTCAACAAGATAGAATGTCCTTCGCTAATACACTTGATAGGTTATTAGCAAAACATATTACATAAATATCAAGGCATGCAGTCAAACCAATCTATTTGTTTGTGTCGGATTACTCCCAGTTATAGGTGATTTAAATGAGAAAAATCGTAGTTGTTGGCGGAGGAGCTGGAGGTTTAGAACTAGTGACTAAACTTGGTCATGCTTTTGGTAAAAAGCGCCAAGCAGAAGTCATTCTTATCGATAAAAGCCAAACTCATATATGGAAGCCTCTACTTCATGAAGTGGCAACAGGCTCATTAGATATTAATAATGACGGCTTAAATTATCGTGCTCATGCTGCAAAGCACTCTTATAGCTTTCAATTGGGTACTCTGACTGGGGTTAACCCACAATCAAAAGAGTTAACCCTTAAATCGTTATCAGATGAGAAAGGGCATATTATTTTACCGGAGCGCATCATATCCTATGATATTCTCATTATGGCTGTGGGTAGCGTTAGTAACGACTTTGGCACTCCCGGTGTATCAGATCATTGCTATTTCTTAGATTCACATAAACAAGCGGAACGCTTTCAGCAAGCACTTTTATACCAATTTTTACGCATTCAGCAAGAAGGTGATACTGCAAAACTGCAGTTAGCTATAGTTGGTGGTGGCGCAACTGGTGTGGAGTTATCGGCAGAGTTATTTCATGTTGCCGATATGTTAAAAGCATACGGAATGCCAGAAATGTCAGGAAAGAGGGTAAATGTACAGTTGATTGAAGCGGGAGCACGTATATTACCCGCTTTACCAGATCGTATCGCTGCGTTAGCTAAAAAAGAATTAACCCGACTTGGCGTAACTGTTTCAGAAAATACAAGAGTAATAAAAGCTGATGAGGAAGGTTTTGTTACTGCAGATGATAAAAAAATAGCAGCAGATCTGATGATATGGGCGGCAGGTGTCAAAGCGCCTGATTTCATTTCTCAGATTGAAGGCATTGAAACCACTCGTAATAATCAGATCCTAGTTAAAAAAACGTTGCAAACTCATAACTATGAAAACATTTATGTCATTGGCGATTGCTGTGCTTGTGAGCAAGCAGATGGCTCTTTTGTCCCGCCTCGCGCACAATCAGCACATCAAATGGCGTCACTCGTGTTCTCAAATATTAAGTCATCCTTCTTAAATGAGCCTCAAAAAGAATATACCTACAAAGATTACGGATCCTTAGTAAATCTCAGTAACTACAGTACCGTCGGAAGTTTGATGGGGAACTTAATGGGCGGAGGGATGTTTATTGAAGGGCGAATTGCACGTTTTGTTTACGTCTCTTTATATAGGTTACACCTTATCGCTATACATGGTTGGTTAAAAGCAACGGTTATCATGGCTGCTCAAAAAATAGGTAAAGTAGTAAAGCCAAAATTAAAGCTACATTAAATGTAGCCTCAAGCATTTTAAGTTATGTCTCATTTAGCGTCATGAAAGGCACTAAATGAGACATAGGACTCCTTTTCAGCTCTAGGTTTTAGAGCGACTACTGTATACACATATCCATTACATGCTTTTACATATTTGCCTTTGTTAACTTTGTGCCAAATTGTTTCGATAAGTAAAATTGTTTGTTTAATCATAGATGTCATGAAAAAATGACCATTTGGTCATATCCCCAGATCTCAACTCTAAGAAAATATAAATAAGGCAAGTGTTTATGAAGGGAGAAGGTAACCCATTAAAGCTAAATAGGTTAATCCTATTTACTGCTTTAACAGCCACCATTATTACCTTAATAAACAGTCTTTATTCCACTTATAAAGTACAAGAAGGGTATTTAA
The DNA here is from genome assembly GCF_025716875.1 of Marinomonas sargassi. GTDB lineage: Bacteria > Pseudomonadota > Gammaproteobacteria > Pseudomonadales > Marinomonadaceae > Marinomonas > Marinomonas sargassi. The sequence continues at coordinate 212,504 of NZ_JAOVZB010000003.1, forward strand.
TTACTCAAGGTATCGAAGTTAACCGTGTATACGCTAAAAAGCTAGCAGATACCACTGAACTTTTTCTGAACGCATCTTTACAGCAAGTTGCTTATACGGCACAAAAAGCCTCTACTAAAATGACAAATAAAGAGGCTCTAGTAGAGGAAGTCGAGCAAGTTCGAGCTCAAACAGATAACTTTAACGCCGTTATTATAAATAGTAAGTCAGGTCGGACATTAGCCAGCTCTCCAGTTGCTTTACATCTAAGTGGCTTTATTAACATAGTAAAATACAATTCCCTTTCAAATAAAACTTTAAATGTTAGCCCTGCTTCTCAAGGTCGGGGTGCTAAAGAATTAGTGATTTTAATGTCATCACCCATTGTTAATTTAAAAAAGCATTTTCTAGGCTCTATATCCGGTGCGATTTATTTAAAGCAGGACAATATTTTCAACAAAATTCTTGGGCAAAATCACTATAAAGACAATTCAAGTGTTTATGTAATAGATAACAAAAACCAAGTTTTGTACCACAACGATTTATCTCATGTTGGCTCATTTTTATCAGACTCCAGAATAGCTGCTTTAATTTCAAATACTGAAGAAGGTAGCGGTGTAATTAAAAAAAATGATAGAGAGCTACTGGTAGGGGTAGCTAAAGTAAAAGCTACTGATTGGCTGATCGTTGTAGAGACCCCAAAAGAATCTACAATGCTGCGTCTATCAGACGTAGTTAAAGAGGTCGTATTAACGACACTACCTGTAACGATAATGGTATTACTTTTTATCTGGCTGTTTGCACAATCTATTTCTGCTCCTCTTCAAAAGCTTGAGCGGCGCTCAAAAGCATTAAGTGATATGGATACAGTGAAAGACATCGAAAAAATTAATTCTTGGTACTTTGAGAGCTTGAGTTTAAAAATAGCAATTATCAGCAGTATGAAACTGATACATAAACAAATAGGTAAACTAAAAAATGATGTAAATACCGACCCATTAACAGGAACCAATAACAGAAGAGCATTACAACTTCGTCTAGAAGAGTATCTAGCAATAGAGGTCCCTTTCACTATATTTGCACTTGATATAGATCACTTTAAAATAGTAAATGATACCTATGGGCATAAAGCCGGTGATGATGTCCTCAAACAGCTAGTTGCGTTAATTAATAGCTTTTCAAGAGAAAACGATATGCTAGTAAGAACAGGCGGGGAAGAGTTTGTCTTTATAGTAGAAAACCTATCAAGAGTAGGTGCTTTATCATGCGCCGAACGTCTTAGATTACAGGTAGAAAATGAAGTATTTGATAGTGTAGGAGATATCACGATCTCAATAGGAATATCCTCATGGCAACCTAAAAGCAGATCCATTGAAAACGCTCTATCACTCGCAGATAAAGCTCTATATGAAGCTAAGCAAAAAGGCAGAAACTGTTGCGTATTATCTGAGTAATTAAAGCACCGACAGTACCAGATATACCTTTTTAGATATGAAAATTTTAAAAAATTAACTTTTATCTAAGCATTTAAAGCATAATTACATCAATCGCTTAAACATTATTTCAAAATATTGTTATAGTTATATCTAGTAGAGTTGTTTTATCAATCTCGTCATCCTATTCAGTCATCCAGTATGAAACTTCAGAGGGCTCTTGCTTTGTCTAAAGTCAAAGGTAGTATTTTAAAACTGAATAGACTTATCTTATTTACCGCTTTAACCGCTACCGTAATCACCTTTATTAATAGTCTCGCTTCTAACTATCAAGTTCAAAAGGAACAGTTAGTATCTCAAGCTATTGATGTTAACCGTGCTTACGCAAAAAAATTATCCGACACTACAGAAATATTTCTACAGTCATCATTACAACAACTCAATTACACTAGTAAAGTCGCAGCAAACAAAATTGATAATCTAGCATTTCTGCAAGAGCAGACAGCTCAACTCAGATATCAAACCAAATCCTTTAACTCAACATTACTTGGCAATAAAGACGGAATCATTTTAGCCGGCTCCAAAGAAGTGGATGCTTTAATTGGAAGACTTGGACTCATATCACCTAGAGCTATAGAAGAAAAGGCTGTATTTATAACGGAGCCTTTCCCCAGCAGTGTGTCCGGGATATTAATCATCCTCATGACAGTACCTATGTTTGATGCTGATAACCAATATGCAGGCTTTGTTGGCGGCTCTATATATCTTGAAAGAGACAACATTTTAGGCAACATATTGGGAGAGCATCATTACAAAGATGGCTCAACCATATATGTAATAGACAAAAGTAAAAAGATTCTCTATCACAATGATTTAAGTAAAGTAGGTACTTTCGCAGATGTTGATTTAGATACTGTCGAAAGTAACGAGGGAGAGGGCGGTCTAATACATATGGAAAGCGGTGAAGACGTACTTATAGGCTACTCAAAAGTACCTAGTACGGACTGGGTTATTATCGCCCAAACGCCCGTCGCATCATCATTACTACCATTAACAGGCATTATGGAAGAAGTAGTTTTACACACTACGCCTATTACCTTCGCTGTTTTCATCTTTGTCTGGTTTTTTGCTCGATCAATATCTTCACCATTACAACAACTTGCTGAAAAAGCAAAACTTCTTGAAAGCCCATCGACCATTCAAGATATTGAGAAAATTAATTCTTGGTATGTTGAGAGTCACGGCCTTAAAAAATCTATCTTAAGCAGCATGAAGCTGATTCATAAACAAATTGGCCAGTTACAGCGAGACGTTACAACAGATCCGTTAACAGGTGCTAATAATAGACGTGCTCTTAAATTTCGACTTGAGCAATATGAATTATTGGAAACACCATTCTCTGTTCTAGCTTTAGATATTGATTACTTCAAGCACATAAACGATAGCTATGGACATAAAGTTGGTGACGATGTTCTAAAGCGCCTAGTTGAACTCATGGTAAGCTTTTCAAGAGACAGTGATATGGTCGCTCGAGTTGGTGGTGAGGAATTTATTTTCATTCTTGAAAACTGTTCACAAGAAGAAGCATATACATGCGCAGAAAGATTACGCATTAAAATATCTGAAGAAGAATTTAATGTTGTTGGACACCTTACAGTATCTATCGGTGTATCATCTTGGCAAAAAGATAGCATTTCAATCGACCACAGTTTAAATCTAGCTGATGAAGCCTTGTATGAAGCTAAAGGCAGAGGCCGTAACAGAAGCGTCATTATCGAATAATTAGAAAGCCATTAGCATATTGGATCAGAGTTAAGGGATTCTTAAGCAAATACACTATTTCCGATAATAACATTTATCGGAAATATTAGACTAAAAGCAATCGCCTTTTAAAGCGATCAATTAGATGGATTTAAAATTTCCTCCAGTTCACTCAATGTGCTCACTTCATAGGTAGGAATTATATGTTCAGCCTGCTTACTATTAGAATTTAGCCAGCAAGTATCAAAGCCAAAATTATTTCCGCCTAGAATATCTGATTCCAATGTATCACCCACCATGAGTACCTGATTTTTGTTTGGAGTCTCCATTTTCTCAAATGCATACTGAAAAATATCACGGTGAGGTTTGGCAATACCGACAAGCTCAGAGATAACCAAAAGAGAAATATGGGAGTCAAAACCTGTACGCTCCAAACGGACTTTTTGTAGCGCCGCAAAACCATTGGTTATTATGCCAACCTTAATATTCTTTTTTTGTAAGCTTATTAGTAACTCTTTTGCACCTGCGAGCGGCTCACAGATCTCAGCCATACAGTCAAGAAACTCTGAATTCAGTTTTTTTGCACTCACACTCAATTTATTGGCCCACTGGGTAAACCGTTTAGTCTGTAATTCCGCAGCGGTAATAGCACCATTTTGATAATCTACCCATAATGGCTTATTAACCATTTGATAGGACTCAAAGTCGGCTTGAGTAAAGTTAACTCCATAACGCTCAAAAAGCTTTTTAAGACCAGAAAAGTTATCGAAGTGAAACAAAGTTTCATCAGCGTCAAACAACACCCATTTATAATCCATCTTACTTCCCTCGTTCATTATAGATAATGCTCTGCATGCAAAATGGGGGCTAAAGCCAAGACAAGCGCTTGAGTATAAATACTTTCTCTAGTCGCTACATTGTTTGTTAAGAGGCCTATCGCACCGCCTTTTTGGCGTATATTTGAAGTGTTAAAAATATCATCCATTACATGGCCTAACTCTTCATTATTCTCTAATCGTTTAAATACTTTACTTGGTAATGGCAAATTCGCAGATCGACCAGTTGTTAGACTCATATTTTTAGTAAGGATAGAAACATAGGCGAATGTAGCGGCGCCCTCTTCAAATTTATCCACTCCTCCTTCCATAGAAACAAAGTAATCAAATCTGTTTTCTGAGTCCAGATTAGAGCAGTATCGTACCCTATTTTCAGCCCCCAAACGGGTTTCTGACTCTGTCATGGGTTGGTTAGCCACCCCTGAAAGGGCTTCCATACCTTCACACTGAATCACAAGATCAGGAAAAACAGCTAAAAAAGCATTTTTAGCGGCTGAGACTTTTACTGGGTTGGTGGATGCAACGCATAAATAAATTTCTTTAGTCATTTTTACCGCCAGATAAATCCTTTTAATTTTGAAATAAAAAAGCCGTAACTAAACTCAGTCACGGCTCATTAAAAAATACTCAAGCAACTTTAAGCTTAAGCCTGCCCTTTGATGATAGGCGTTGGGCACACTACATCCGCATTTTGCGCCCTGTGTCTTAGTAAGTGATCCATTACCGTTAACGCAAGCATTGCTTCTGCTATTGGCGTTGCACGAATACCAACACAAGGATCGTGACGCCCCTTAGTGACAACTTCGATCTCATTACCTTCTCTATCGATGCTTTTTCCAGGAGTAACAATACTCGATGTTGGCTTAAGTGCCATATGAACAACAAGATCTTGGCCTGATGAAATACCACCAAGAACGCCACCGGCATGATTACTTAAGAAGCCTTCAGGTGACATTTCATCTCTGTGCTCACTACCTTTCTGTTCAACAACAGCAAAACCATCACCAATCTCAACACCTTTTACTGCATTGATGCTCATCATAGCCTTGGCAACATCTGCATCTAAGCGATCAAATACAGGTGCACCTAAGCCTGGCATAAGGTTTTTCGCAACCACAGTTATTTTCGCGCCAATAGAGTCTTTCTCTCGGCGTAATGCTGTCATGTATTCTTCAAGTTCTGGGATAGCATCTGGATCAGGGCTAAAAAAGCTATTTTCATATACTTGGCTAAGGTCTTTAACTTCCAGTTTGATTGGACCGAGTTGAGATAGGTAACCTTGAATCTCAATACCAAACTGCTGCTTTAGGTATTTTTTAGCAATTGCACCCGCTGCAACTCGCATTGCGGTTTCACGAGCGGAGGAACGGCCGCCACCACGGTAATCACGAAAACCGTACTTTTGGTCGTAGGTATAATCGGCGTGGGCAGGACGGAATGTGTCCGCAATGTTGCCATAATCTCGAGAACGCTGATCGGTATTTTCAATTTGTAAACCAATTGGCGTTCCTGTCGTTTTCCCTTCAAAAACACCTGAAAGGATTTTTACTTGGTCTGGTTCACGTCTTTGAGTTGTGAACTTTGAGGTACCAGGCTTACGAAGGTCGAGATCTCTCTGTAAATCTTCTTCAGATATCTCAATCCCAGGCGGGCAACCATCCACAATAGCACCTAGTGCTAAACCATGACTTTCACCAAAAGTGGTGACTTTAAAAAGTATTCCAAATGTATTACCAGACATAGGCTAATTCTGCTCTTGTAAAAGTTCGACAAGTTGTTCTTTATTTAATACGAAAACGCCATTTCCGCCATTCTCCAATTCAACCCACATAAAAGGTGTATCTGGATAGGCAGCTTGCAATGCGATTTCTGTGTTACCTACTTCATACACGAGAATACCGTCATCGTGTAAGTAATGGGCAACTTGAGATAAAAATTCATGTGTGAAAGTAAGACCATCTTCACCGGATGTTAATGCTAGCTCAGGCTCTCTATGGAATTCTGCTGGCGCACTATTAAAGTCATCTGCATCCACATAAGGAGGGTTGCAGATAATTAGGTCATATTGTTTACCATCTAACCCTTTAAACATATCTGAGTGAATGGCTTGCACCCTATCTTCCACCTGATGGGTAATAATATTTTCATTAGCCACTTCAAGGGCGCTCTCACTGATGTCGGTTAAATCCACATTAGCGTCATCAAACACCAAAGCGGCAGCAATACCTAAACAGCCAGAACCAGTACACATATCTAGTATGTTAAGTGGGTAATGGGATAGCCAAGGAGAAAATTCTGCCTCAAGTAAAGCAATAATCGGAGAGCGTGGAATCAAGGTGTCTTTTGTTACTTTAAAAGGTAACCCCATAAACCACGCTTTACCTAACAAGTAAGGTAGCGGTTCACGCTTTTTAATGCGCGTATCAACCAGTTTTATAATATGTTTCTTTTCATTCACTGTAAGAGAGCATTCCAGCATGTCTCGATCGAAATCGAGCGGCAAGCTTAAGCTTCCCATAACCAATTGAACAGCTTCATCCCACGGGTTATCTGTGCCATGACCATAAAAAAGGTCAGCCTTTTGAAAACGAGTGAAGGTCCAACGGATAAAGTCTTTTATGCTGGATAAATCTCGAATGGCGGATTGTCTCGTACTCATTATTTCTTCTTAGTGAAAATTTTAATGGCGCATTATAGCGCCTATTCATCAATCTCTCTATCTTTGTTCTGAAAACTCAATAAAGTTGCCGTCATCGAATCTAATCTATCATTGAGATTTTGCCACTTAGCATCGCTGTCTTCTTTTTGAAGAGTCGCTTGTTTTTGTTCTAATTCAAAAGTACGTCTGTTATCCGCTTTTAAAGAAGCCAACTCGTTATCTAATTTTGCTAAATCAACCTCTTTCTGAGATAAATTTGCCGCAAGTAAATTATTCTCTTCCTTCTCTTTTTTGAGCTGATGGAAGAGGACCTGATTTTGATTTTTTAAATCTTGACGCCTTTCTTCACTATAAGAAAGTTTAGCTTTCAACTCTGATAACTCTATCTGACTTTTAGCATAAGATTTTGAAAGAGTTTCAAATTTCTCCTGTAAGCTAGATAAAGCTTGGGAGAGTGATAGATACCCTCCTTCTACGGCATCTACTTTTAATTTCTGCTTAGACTCAGCATCTACTGTTTTTTCATCTAAAAGCTGTCCAAGTTGTTCCATTAGCTTTCGATTAAAGCTTTTAAAAGTTGGAGCTAAGACTTCTGACAATGACGCAAACTGATTCTCTTGGTGTTCCCGATATAAGTCCTCCCATTCAGAGATAGCTTTCATAAAAGTGGTGTTTGAGCACTTTCTTCCATCCTTGTTCGAAAAATATTCCGCTAATCTTGGAATATTTGGATATTGGTTCAACTCCATCAACTCCCAGCAAGCCATATGTATTTCTTCTGATGTGATATTTGCCTTTCTAGCCACAGAACACCTCCAATGAAAACAAAAGATAAATTAGATAAAAATATTACACTATTTATTTTAAAGGTTGAAGATGCAGCTCAATGTAACAAAGACATAAAACATGAAAAAAACTCAAGGCACAAAAAAAGCCCCTCGTTGGGGCTTTTGATAAAACATATGCTAATAGCTTAATTCAAAGAAATCTTATTAAAAACTGAGTGCACCATCTCAACCCCCAATTCCTTTACAAAATCTTCTAGGTTTTGTTTCTTTGACTTATAAAATACAGGCTCAGCATCGGGAAAACGCTTTTCTAAAATACGACTCACACTAGATAGGCCGTCAACCAAACCAATCTCAATCGCCTGTGTTCCAGTAAACACCATGCCAGAAAAAACATCCTCATTGATAATCAAACGATCACCACGACCTTCTTTAACTGCACTAATAAACTGCTTATGCGTTTCATCAAGAACAGACTGCCACTTCTCTTGCGCTTCTTCCGTCATAGGGGAAAACGGATCCAAAAATGCTTTATTTCTGCCTGCTGTAAAAGTACGACGCTCAACACCAATTTTCTCTAGCAAGTTACTCGCATCAAAACCCGATGAAATAACCCCGATGGACCCGACTAAGCTGGCTTTGTCTGCATATATTTCAGTTGCGGCAGATGCAATATAATAACCACCCGAGGCCGCCATATCTTCCACCACCACAATCACAGGAATATCTGGATACTCCTGCCTTTTATCCATGATGGCATCATAAATAATTCCCGAGTGAACAGGGCTACCACCTGGGCTATTCATCTCAATAACAACCCCCTGCAATCTTGAGTTTTGGTAAGCATTATTTAAAATTCCTACAAATTCGTAAGATTCAATATCCGCTTCAGCACCAATCACACCACGCATAGGAAGCATAGCGACAACATCTTGAGGTAAAGCCACTTCATCAAAGTTACTTTTATATAACCAGCTCCCCAACAAACTCAAAACAATTGCAAAGGAAATTGAACGAAAAAATATCTTCCAACGTCTTGCACGACGTTTTTCAACTAAATTTTCGTTTAGCGTTTTTTCTAGAAGCCCCCATATGGCAGAGTTTGGGTCTACTAGGTCTTTTTTAACAGGCTCTTTTTCCTGCGCTTCACCTTCCGTCACTTCAGTTTGTTTTTTCTCTTCCTCTTCAGTCCAACTCATTCCTTTAACTCCAAAACATCTATCAGTTCATCAAAGTTATTTATTAAAGCATAAGGGCGACAAGCCTCTAAACGGTAAGACTCATGGGCGCCATAAGTCACTCCTACACTCCTAATACCTGCGTTATGTGCCATATTTAAATCGTATTCTGTGTCGCCCACCATAACCACATCTTCTGGTGAAATAGCCAATTCTGACAACAACTCATTCAGCATAAGAGGGTCTGGCTTGGATAAAGTTTCGTCCGCACATCTTGATGATTGAAAGTAATTTCGAGTGTCAGTAAGATCCAACACCCTTTCTAACCCTCTTCTGGTTTTGCCTGTAGCAACCGCCATAATGATGCCTTTCGATTTCAGGCTGTCTAGCGTTGTTATAACATTAGCGTAAGCTTCTGGAGGCACTTGATCTCTCGCAACATACAATTTTTTATAATGTTCGATAATTTCTTCTTGCGCTTCATTGGAAAGCTCAGGCCATACTGTGGAAACCGCCTTATCCAATGAAAGCCCTATAATATTTTTTATATCGTCTTTTTCTCGCTTTGGTGCATTAGATAGCTCACCCGCATGCAGCATGCTTTGACAAATCTTATCGATAGAATCGAATAAGGTACCGTCCCAATCAAAAATCACTAACTTAACCATAGATACCTCTTAAGAATATTGCGCCGAAAGTGTAACATAGCGAGAATTCACTTTTTAAGGAAAGACAATGACTTCCGGATATACACTAGAGCAACTTTCAGTAGACCAAAGCGTAGAATACCGTAAAACCGTTACTCAAGCTGACGTTCAAGCATTTGCTGACGTCACTGGTGATACGAACCCAGTTCATTTGGATGAAGAATATGCAGCAACCACCTCATTCGGCAAACCTATTGCCCATGGCATGCTGACTGCTGGTTTTATCTCTGCCGCAATAGGCACCCAATTACCTGGCCCCGGCTGTATCTACCTAGAGCAAAGCTTGAAATTCCGAGCTCCAGTATTTGTTGGTCAGGAAGTGGTTACCAAGGTTACCGTAACAGACATCAATGAACGCCGCTGTCGTGCAACGTTAAAAACCACGTGCGAATGTGACGGAAAAGTCGTTGTCACAGGTGAAGCAACTATTATGCTTCCAGCATAAATACACACAGTTAACTAAACTATGATGCCTCTCGCCTTAATTGATAATCTAGACAACCTGCCTAACCCATTTACAAGGTTTCAGCTAATTGTCGATCAATTAAGGCCACATATTCCACAGCTGGATAAAACAGAATATCAGCAAGATCTGCAGCTGGCTCTTTGCTTTATTTATAGCTATAACGGCTCCCAAGCCACCTTTAATTCTTATCGACGAGAAGTTGAGCGATTGCTTTTATGGTCTTGGAACATGGCTAATTGCCCGAGCACACAACTTAGGCGCGAGCAAATAGAGGAATTTATTCATTTTTGCGCAACACCACCTGAAACATGGATTGGCACAAAAAATGTTGCCCGCTTTAAATTGCAGCAAGGTTTAAGAAAGCCAAACAATGAATGGCGCCCTTTTGTCGCTCATATCAGTAAACTCGAATTTAAAAACGGCAATACACCTAAAGCAAAGCAGCACTCTTTTTCGCAAGCTGCCATACGAGCGACCTTCTCTATCTTATCCTCCTATTACGGTTTCCTCATGCAAGAAGATGCGGTGGAGCAAAATCCTGTCGCATTAATACGGCAAAAAAGTAAATTCATCAAAAAAGAAGTCTCTAGAAAGCAAGTTAGACGAATATCCAACCTGCAATGGGATTACGTTATTGAGACAGCAGAGATGCTAGCTGAAGAAGACCCGGTGATGCATGAGCGCACCCTCTTTATAATGAATGCTCTTTTGGGAATGTACCTGCGTATTTCAGAATTAGTAGCCGATGAAAGGTCGGCTCCGATTATGGGTGATTTTATAAAAGACGCCGATGGGCATTGGTGGTTTAAGGTTCTTTCTAAAGGCAACAAAGAAAGGCTGGTGACAGTATCTGATGACATGCTGCAAGCACTCATTCGTTACCGCCGCTTTAGAGACCTAGCCGACTTGCCAACCATTGCCGAAAGCACTCCTCTCATTCCTAAAAATCGCGGCCAAGGTGCCATGACCAGCTCAAGACAAGTACGTAATATTGTTCAAAGTTGCTTCGACAAAGCCTACGTTCGCATGTGTGAAGATGGCATGAAGAACGACGCTGAAGACTTGCGAGTAGCAACAGTTCACTGGTTAAGACATACTGGCATTTCGGAGGATGTAAAAACTAGACCGAAAGAGCATGTTAGAGAAGATGCAGGACATGCCAGCATGGCCACGACAGACAAATACATAGATACCGAGTATAGGGAACGTCACGCCAGTGGCCGTAAGAAAAACTTACGCCCACATTAAGTTTAGTAAAACCCTATTTCTACCAACGCTCTAAACTCTCTTCATCCCGTATGTTGGCAGACACCCATTTGGAGTCGCTTCCCTGATTTTCTTTCTTCCAAAACGCTGCGCGGCTCTTAAGATAATCCATTATAAAATCGCATGCTTGAAAGGCTTCCGCCCTATGGGCAGAACTCACTCCCACAAAAACGATCTGGTCATCCACAGATAACGTGCCGACTCGGTGTACCACGGTAACATTAAGCAATTCCCAACGCCCTTTTGCCTCAGTAACAATAGAGCTCAAGTTTTGCTCTGTCATTCCCGGATAATGTTCAAGCTCAAAAGAACATTGCTCTTTGGGAAGATCCGCAAATTGCCTGACCAAACCAACAAACATGACAACGGCACCTGTTTTATTCTCTTCAACTAGGCACTCATATAATGACTGAACATTAAAATCTTCTTGCTGAACTCGTATCATTTAGCCACCCGTCACAGGAGGAAAGAAAGCCACTTCCTTTACATTTTCAGGAATCACATCAGTATCACGTGAGAATTCGAAATCTATAGAAGACTGAATACCCGACTCTAACAAAGATCCCCCATTATTGAGCTCTTTTGAAAGCTTATGCTTCAACTCTTCAACTGTTACGGGGAGGTTTAACTGAGCTTCATAGGATGCAATACCCATGCGCTCTTTTAGTGAAGCAAAAAACACAACATTAACATTCTGCATTTTTACTACTCCAGTCACCGCTTTTACCGCCAGTCTTTTCCAATAAAGAGACATTATTAATAACGATGCCTTTATCGACTGCTTTACACATATCGTAAAGAGTAAGAGCGGTAATACTTGCCCCTGTCAAAGCTTCCATTTCCACACCCGTCTTGCCTGAGAGTGAGCATGTGCAAAGCACTTCTAATTCATTTTTCGAGATAACAGAAATATCTACCGTCACCTTGGTTAACATTAAAGGGTGACACAGAGGAATTAAGTCTGATGTCTTTTTCGCTGCTTGAATGCCAGCAATACGGGCTGTTGCAAGCACATCTCCTTTAGGTAAGCCGCCTTCTATCACTTTGGTGAGAGTAGATTCTTTCATCGACAAAACAGCTCTTGCCGTAGCACTACGTTTAGTGACACCTTTATCCGATACATCCACCATGTGAGCATGCCCAAGGTGGTCTAAGTGTGTTAGTTCATTAGCCATAAAACCGTTAACTCGTATATAAAATTACAACATCACCTAATAAAGAGCGCACTCTATATATAGGGAAAATAATAACATTTAGACAGCATCTTTGGTGAGGGACTTTAGAAATACCAAAATTACTGCCACTTATATTGATCTGAATATATAGATTAGAAAAAGCCACAAGAGCCTGTTATCGCTCGGGGACAAATATCCATCAATACATTTCACTACAAATAGTTGATTTTTGACACGCTATTATGGATATATCAGATAATTTTCACTATAGTTTTTAATAAGGATTACAAATCAGACATAGGAAGATCATGAAAAGGCTTATTTTCATTACAATCTGTATTGCTGTAACCCTCCTGTCTACCTCTGTATTATCTAGAACTATACCTTTAGAAAACTTACCAACCCTAATATCCAATAAAGACACAACCGCAAATGAGGTTTTAGCATCTTCAGACTTTCAAACTGATTTATATGAAGAGTCGCAGGATTTTTCTAATGAAATTTTTTGGCATAAAATTTCACTTCCTAAGCCTGAAATACTTGAAGGGAAGCGTAGCTGGCAACTTAACCTAAGTTACTACGTCATTGAAGAGTTAGATTTTTACTTATATCACGGGGATCAACTCCATCAGCATTGGTCCCGTGGAGCCTTACAAAATTGGACTAAAGAAAGCGGAACTTACAGCGGCATATGGATACCTATCACCTTATCACTCAACGAAAACACCACGCTTTTAGTACGCAAGGCAGGCAATAGCCCTTTACTAACCCCCTTTAAGATATTTGATGCACAAGAAGCTGAAAAACAGAAAAAACAAAAAGTGTTCTTCTGGGCTTTTATTATTAGCAGCCTACTAATGCTCTTTACCCACAACTTATTCGTCTATGTCTTATTAAAGCAACCAGGGTTCCTATACTACCTTTCTCTAAACGCTATCCTATTTATAGCGCTAGCTATCATCACTGGCTTTAATCGATGGATATTCCCCGAAGACGTGAGTCAATGGATTATGAGGAACCTATTTACTGTTTTTGGCGTTGGCACATGGGTCATATATCGATTTAGCATTAACTTTTTAAAAGAAACTAAAACACCCGCACCAAACTCAGTATTTAATAAATATGGCGACATCATTTTTATTGTCTTTTTGATTTTGAGCCAAACAATTATAGTCAAATACCATGCCCTCGCCTTCGCACTACTAGAGGTATTTATTTTAATAACCTGCACATCTTGGGGTATATCGGCTTATCTGAAAGGTTTCTTAGTGGCTAGGTTCTACCTATTTTCTTGGGTATCTCTAATGGTGGGTTGCATATTAAACACTATGATTTACTGGAAGCTTCTCCCTGTAAACATTGTCACTGAAAGTATTTTGCCAATTAGCTGTTTAATTCAACTGCTTGGATTGTCCTTTGCTGTTGCCGACAAATCCAATTATTTCGAAAAGGAAAGAAAGGCGGCTAACTTAACAGATAAAGCAACTGACCTTCCTAATCGTTCATACTTTTTTGACGAATTACCAATAGAAATCAAAAAGGTACAAGCTTTTCACCCTCAACTTGCTTTAATCGTTATTAATATCACCAGCCATATGAGCTTTAGTAAGGCTTTTGGACCTGTTAAAGCAGACTCAACCTTATCAAACATGATTAATTTAGTTCATGGAAAAGTACGGAAAATGGACGGTGTTTTCCCTATGAAAACACTCAATGGGGACACTAAGTACATCATCAGAATGAGCCCTACCATTATTGGTGTTTTAAGTACAAAACCTCATGAGCTAGACAGGCAAGTTTTACAGATTGAAGAAATAATAAATAAATACAACGATATAGATAACTCTCTATTTTGCCATGAATACAAAATTGGCAGTGCACTTTACCCATCTCAAGCCGACACTTTAGACGCACTGTACCAGAACGCTTTAATCGCAAATAACTCTGATGATTCCCCAGACAGTAACTGGACATCGTATGATGAAGAGATCAAAAGCAGCCATATTTACCACATAAGTCTCATTACTTATTTAACGGACGATATAAAAAACAACAAGCTCCATTTTGAAGTACAGCCACAAGTAGACTTAGAGGAGAATAAAATTTGTGGTGCTGAAGTATTAATACGCTGGAAAAGTGAGCTGTTGGGTAAGATACCTCCCTCCAGCTTTATACCACTTGCCGAACAAACTGGATTAATTCACCTCCTTACAAAAATGATTTTTGAGAAAGTTTTTACTTGGGTTTCAGAGTCCCCTCAGTTAACCACTCAAAACTTGTCTCTTAATATTTCTGCATTAGATTTATTACAAGAAAACTTTGCAACTCAAATAGAAAGCTTGATTAAGCAATACAACCTCTCTGCATCGCAATTTACAATAGAAGTTACAGAAACAAGCAGTTTCGAAAATAGTCCAATGGTTCAAAACAATATTTCTAAACTACACGACATTGGCTTTAAGCTTTCCATAGACGATTTTGGTGTTGGCTTCAGCTCTATGCAAAATATCATTTCCCTAGATGCCGATGAGCTGAAGATCGATCAATCTTTTGTAAAAAACTTAAGTCATGACAAACAAAGCCAGATACTTTGTCAAAACATCATTAATTTTAGCAAACAGCTGAATATCACTAATGTTGCAGAAGGCATAGAGTCAGAAGATGAACTCAACCTCCTGAAAAAATGGAACTGTAAAATAGGACAAGGTTATTTCCTATATCGTCCGATGTCACCAAACGCCTACCTAACATTAATAGAAGAACAAAATCAGCCTTTGTCCGAGTAATTATTTGATGCATAATATCGTCTTATTCAATGCTGTATGCTGGGTTTATAAACCACTATGAGTCTTATCGATGACTATGAACTTCTGGATATCCCTACCACTGCCACAGAGAAAGAAGCAAAAGCAGCATTCAGGCGGTTAGCAAGACAATATCACCCAGATAAAAACCCAGACACAGATACTACTGAAATCTTCCAGCGCCTACAGTCCGCTTATGAAAGTGTTGTTAGTGCAATTCGCCAAGGTTCTAAAACCAATGACTGGAAGCCCTTTAGTTTTAACGAAGCTGGCGCCTACGCAAGACAAAGAAAAACACAACGCACAACAAGAAACACAGACAAAGAACAAGAAGCCTTTATAAAAGAAAGACAACGCGCCTATGAAGAAATGAAGCGTAATAATGCCGTTCAAGAAAAGGCTAAACATGATGCAATTAATGCTGCTCGTAACACTCTAAACGAAAGACGGATGAAGGCACTCTATGAAGAGGCTCTGAAATCTTCAAAAGAGTTTGCTGAAAAAAATCGTCAATATAGCCATGATGAAAGCTATTTCAAAGGCGACATCCCTCCTTACCAGAGCTTTGTTGATGATGACGAAGACATAGAGGCTCAACAAGATGAAGCTATTAGCCACCCTATTCGTTTAGATGCTGCGAAAGCCGCTTTTAGAGCTTGCACCTACATTGCTTGCTTTGCTGCTGGTATCTACGGCACATTACATTGGCAATCATCCTCACAAACAGATACCGCTAATAACAAAGAAACCGATTACGTCAGTGGCTTATACCCTCAATTTAGAAGCGCTATTAATCATACCCTTCACGCCACCAATTTATACGCAGAGCCAGACAGAACAAGCACAGTGATACGCCAACTGCCTGAGCAAACAAACTTACAGAGCATTAAAATGCAGGGTGACTGGTTGACTATTCGTCATCAAGGAATGAATGGCTGGGTGGAGGCAAAAGACATTGGTTTTGGCAGTATCGAGAACGCTCTATCAACAGGCTGTATGGGGTACCCGGGAGTTGTTCCTGATCATGGTGAAAGTATTGGCGAGGCCAACGGGAAAAGTAGATTAAGAATCTTAAATCAACTACCTCAGCATAGTTTATTAACTTTCGAGTCTTACGATGGCAAAGCCCCTTTTTCTATTTACCTACATGCCAGACAATCTTATGCAGCAAACTACATACCCAGAGGCCAATATCGATTGGTGTTAGAAACGGGATCTCTGTATCATCAGGCCTGCAATCGCTTTCTTTTTAATTATGCTAACAAGGTGATTTTAGAGAATGTTGATTTCGCTAGTACTGAGCAATCACTAGCACTTAAACCATAACTGCAAACTATAAACCACAGACTAATTATTCAGAGTACATTTGAGTCCATGCTAAGTAATATACGAATTGTTTTGATCAACACCTTTCACCCTGGAAATATTGGCGCCATAGCACGCGCAATGAAGAATATGGGGCTTACTAATCTGTACTTAGTGGACCCAAACGACTACCCATCAGAAGAAGCAACCAGCCGTGCAGCGGGTGCCGTCGACTTACTAGAAAACGCAACCATTGTGCCGACTTTCGAAGAAGCGATAGCAGACTGTAGCTTGGTTATAGGTACCAGCGCTCGCCACAGAACCTTTCAGCTTCCTATTATGAATGCTCGTGAATGTGCCGAGAGTGTGATTCCTGAAGCTAACTCACATAATGTTGCCATTGTATTTGGTAGAGAGACAACCGGGCTACTTAATGAAGAAATTGCGCAATGTCATCGTCAAGTTTATATCGATGCCAATGATGAATATCCTGTTCTAAACATTTCTCAAGCAGTTCAAATTGTTGCCTATGAAATCTGGATGGCCAACCAAAATAAAGACTTTTCTAAACAAGACGCTGCTGAATATCCACGTAAAAAAGACATGGACCTTTTTTACGAACACTTAGAAGAAACCTTATATGGCATCAACTTTATTGTGAAAAACCACCCCGGAAAGGTTTTAGATAAGTTACATAGGTTCTTTAATCGCTCACGCCCTGAAAAACAAGAACTTGGTATCCTTCGTGGGGTGCTGGCAGCGGTTCAACGCGAAGCGGGATTAACAGAAGCAAACAACCATCCAGAGACTAAGAAGAAAGACTCAGAATAGTCTTTCTCTAAGAAATAAAAAAACGCAGCACTTATTGATAAGTCACTGCGTTTTGATAAGTCACTGCGTTTTTTTGTAGATAAATAAGGTTAAATTAAGCGCGGCCCGTAAACTTACGCTCTTCAACATTTACCTTAATACGATCGCCAGTGGAAATATGCTCAGGAACTTGAACTATCGCACCAGTAGACAGGGTTGCCGGTTTAGTTCGAGAAGTAGCAGAAGCCCCTTTAATAGAAGGGTCTGTTTCAACAACTTCCAATTCCACAACAGTTGGCAATTCAATAGCGACCGGAGAGTCATCAACTAGCACCACCTGTAAACCTGCCGTTTCTTCATTTAAAAACAAGACTTCGTCTTCGATTGACGCTGTGTTCAAGTTGTATGGTGTGTAATCTTCAGTGTCCATGAAAACATGCTCTTCCCCATCAATATAAGAGAATGTCGCTGGGCGTCGAATTAAGTCGGCCAAATCAAGCATTTCAGAATCTTTAAACGACTCATCTAATTTACGGCCAGTCACTACATCATACATGCGAAAACGGTAAATACTTCCACCAGCACGGCCTTGCGGTACAGAGCGTTCAATATCTTTGACGATATAGGTTTTACCATCAAAACTAACGGCGACATTTTTTTTAATTTCACTTGCCTTAGGCATACTTTAATCCTACTTCAATATTATTTTTAATTTTTTGAGCGCGCTCAACTACTTATACTCAGTATACTTTTTAGAGCTACCTTTAACCTTCTCAACTGGGTAGTTCATCCCATTTTTTGCAATCTTTGCTTGTGCGGCGGACAACAAATCAATGTTTAACTTATCCGCTAAGCGAACGGTAAACAACAGAACATCTGCCAATTCTTCCTCTACCGCCTGAAATTGATTAGCGTCTAACTTGCTAGATTCTGCTTCTGTTAACCAGCGAAAGCAATCTAACAGCTCTGCGGCTTCACCAGCTAATGCCATGGATAAGTTTTTAGGGGAATGAAACTGATCCCAATCCCTTTCTTTCGCAAAGCTCTGCATGGCTTCTTTTAATACAACTAAAGAATCTTGAGACTTCATAGGGTCAGTCAACTTTATTCTCCATCCACTTTCATATGGGAACTCTGCATGACTTGATAGATAGGGTAAAGCACATCCGCCCCTAGAATTTTTGCTCTTTCTGGAGACCAACCAACAACTTCATCTGGTAAGTTCTGATTATCTTTAAAAGGCATTTCTAAGGTAAAAGACAAGCACTTATAGGTTTCACCAACCCATTTTGTTGCAACAGACAAATTCGCTTCACCAAATTGATCTGGCGTATAACCTATTTCAGTTTGGAAATCTGGGCTTACCGAAACCAATACATCTTTAAAAAGTGCTTCCATTGATGCCATACGGTCGTCAAAAGAAGGAATACCTTCACAACCATCTACAAAATTCACAGGAAGAGCTTCATCACCATGAATATCTAAGAAGAGGTCAACACCGGTTTCTGCCATTTTATTCTGCACAGCTAAGACTTCTGGACTGAATTCCTTATTTGGATTTTTCCACTCACGATTAAGGTTTACACCCTTTGAGTTAACCCGTAAATTACCATGCACAGCACCATCTGGGTTCATATTAGGCACCACATAGAAACGACATTGCTCTAATAAGGCTCTCGCTATTGGATGAGACTCATCAAACAAGCGCTCTAGCAACCCTTCTACAAACCACTCGGCCATAGTCTCACCGGGGTGTTGTCGAGCAATAATCCAAATATTTTTGGCTAGACCTTGGGTCTTACTGACTTCAAGTAATGTAAGGTCTCGGCCTTCCGCTGTCTCTCCTAAATGGTCGGTAATGCAATCTTCGTGGTTTGCTGCCCACGCTACCATATCTTGATGGCGCTCATAGCTGTAAGGGGCAAAGTAAGCATAATATACGCTGTCATGTTCTGGCTGGTGGCTTACTACCAGTTTTCCGTCACGGTACTCTGTTGGCACTCGAAACCAGTACTCTCTATCGTAAGAGGCTACTGCTTGATAATCTTTCCAGCCATCAGGGTAAGCGGCGTCTGCAGCATTCTCAAAATAGATAACACACTCTTCCCCCATTCCGCCTTGTAAGCGAAAATAAAACCACTGAAGGAATTTAGAGTTTGTATCATTAGGGATTTTTACTCTAATATTGTCCGGCTCCGAAGCATTTATCACGGAGATATTACCGCCATCAAATGCACTGCTGATCTTGATTCGGCTGGTCATTTACTTTTCCTTAACAATCAAACATTGGTTCTACATTATGGCAAGTTTACCTATATTCATGACGGCTGTCGCCAACTCTTCTGACGAGCCCGCCTTCCCACTGCTTTATACTTGGTCAACCGTAGAAGCCCAAGTAAAAGAAGTTCTGGTTATTCCTGACGATGAATGGCTAGAAGAGCATACGATAGAGGCAAACTCTCTTGATCTCGATGAACAACAACTTTATGAATTTGGTTTCGAAGCCAGTGATATTCTAGCAGAATGGACAAGTGAATTTGATACCGATGTTATATATGGGCTCGAGCCAGAACTTCTCAATACCCTGATTGAAGCGACCTATGACAGTAAAGGCCTAGAGCCAAGTTTTGAAGTGCATAGCATACACAGCTGGTTTGAAGAAAGAGGCGTCAATCTTGATGATGCTATGTTAGAGCAAGGGCAAACTACCCCATTACACCTTCTTCCACCTGATGAATTAATTATTCAATTGCTACAAACTGCGGTTGAGCAAGAACTCATATCGCCAAGTGACATACCAGCAATAGAAGATTAGAACTTTAATTATGAAAAGCACCTTAGCCATTTAGGTAAGGTGCTAATATGAAAAGCTTAGATAGCAGAAAGTGTATGGGTAAATAAGCTTCGTACACCATTCACCAACATTTGCACCGACATCATTAAGAGCAACATCCCCATCAAGCGCTCTAAAGCAGCCAAGCCTTTCTCTTTCAATATTTTATTTAACAAAGGCGCCATAGCAAGAATAACCACTGAAATTCCCCAAGCAGCTGAAATGGCTATTAATAGACCTTGTTGCTCATCAGGGTAACTTTTTACCATTACTAGCAATGTCGCCAATGTTGAGGGTCCTGCCAACATAGGAATCGACACAGGGACGATAAAAGGTTCAACTGCTGGAGCTGTATTTGCAGATACAGGTGAAGGAAATATCATCTTCAAGGCAATCACAAATAAAACCACACCACCAGCAATAGAGATGGATTCAGTTTCTAGATGCAAAAGCGCTAAGAATTCAGCACCGAAAAACAAAAAGGCCACCAATATGACCAAACCAATCAAGCCATCGCGGATTACAATTTGAGACTGTCTTCGAGAAGCCACTCCCTTCATTGCTGCCAGTAAAATAGGTATGTTGCCAAATGGGTCTATGACAAACAAAAACAACAACATTGCCGACAGTATGGAAAAATCTGTATTCATAAATTCCTTTCTCGAGGTCTTTTTTGACCTTACTCCTGCTTACTTCATTAAGGGGCAAGCTAACAAGAATGCCCTATTCATCAACAATAAATAATACGCTAAATACTTAAGCCCATAGGAAGGCTTTCACCTAATAAAGAGTTCAGCTCCTCTTTATTTATCTCTACTTCACTTTGTAAACGAGACAACCATTGGTTCGGGCATTTGTCTTTCTTTAGTTTCTTTGCCACCTTGAGACGATAGCTCTTTAACTTATCTGACTCACCGTCACTCATTTGAGAGATAAGTACTGCAGCAAAGCCCGCTTGCTTACGTTTTTTCCAATCTTCTTTTAGAGCAAAGTCTAAAATATCGTAGAGCCTTTCCTCTGGTATACGTTGATCACGCTCAGCGTTAAGAAGGTGGCGAGATGCAATTCGACCAACAGCCCACCAAGAGGTTTCCGATTCCGAGCTTTTCTTTAGCCTCTTTAGTAGCCATTCGATAGTAGTTAACTTGTCATCAAGCGACATGACCTCCAAAGAACCCACCAAGCGTACTAGATCATCACTGGACTTGGTTTCTAAAGACTTCATCTTCTCACGAGAGCGTTGCCCTGCAGGTGAATAGTACTGGCTAAACTGCTTATAAAGCCTTGCTTGCTGCTCAACCGTTAATCCACCAGCAACACGTCGGTATAATGTCCAGTACTGCCCCCACACAGCCGCAGTATCGAATTGATTACCTGCTTGCGTTACATTAATCACTTGCTGAAGACGTTCAGGGTCATGACTATCTCCATATCCTGGACGCAAACAGAAACCTAGTAACTGAAGCCACTGGCGCTCATGCTGAGCACTCTTTGTTCGCCCTGACTTCAAAGACAACAGTTTGTCTGCTAAGCGCCGAAGAGTAGCAAGGCTCCATTCTTCCCTATTACCTAATAAGGCATCTAATTCTTGTTTAAATGACTTGATGAGATCAGGAAATGCTTTTTGACCAACATTTGAGAAACAGCGCATAAGGAGCTCTTCTGCTTGCCCCATATTAGTGTGTAATACACTTACCGTTTCCTGTTCAGCAGACACATCCGTTTCATCTTTTTGAGTTGCGAAGCTCAATAACCAAGACTCACTAGATTGAGTGGAGTGAAGAGAGACTTCTAAAACACCTACCTCTGTCATTTTAGCAATAAGATTAACCTGCACTTCATTGAGCTCTTCACTGGAATCGAGCTCAGAGGTTAAGTTTGATATGTAGTGAAACTTAACGCCCTGCTTTATTTCCCCAGCAATACACTCTATTGCATCATCTGAACGATATAATGGAAACTGAACCTGCTGACCAAGCTTTAAAGTAAACTCTCGTTCCAGCCGTATTGCTTCATCCTTCAACGTACCTTTTGGCAACAAACCAATGTATTTATCGTCATCGAGCTGTAGATACAGGCTATGGGGCACACCACTTTCGATACGCACACTCTGACCGGCTAATGAATTTAGATAAATCACTGCGCCTTTTGCTACCGCATCATTGGGTTCGTCCGCTGTGCAGTCATAAATAGGCGCTTTAGACCAAGCATTCAGCTGGTTTACAATTTTGCTTTTTAAAAAAGAGCTATTAAATAAGCCACCATTAAATAATACAGCGTCAGGTATTGGTGTTCCCGTGGCACTTATTATCAGGTCTTGATGTTGACTTAAAAAAGCTGCCAAATGACGAGAGAAAGCAGGATCAGATTCATAAGGCAAACCTAAGGTATGCATCGCATAATGATGCTTTTGAACAGGCTCATTTACATCAACCAGTGGAAAAAAACCTGAAGCAACTTGTTCAATTAACGTTTCTCGTGAAACATTAAATTTTTGAGAACCACCAATTAACTTACTCCCTCCTCCCAATACAGTAATATCTAAAGATTCTGGAGCATCAGTGCTTAGTAGAGCTTCTTTCGCTTTTCGTGTTTGTTGAACAAGTGCGGCTAAACGGGAAGCAGATAGCGCTGAGGTTTTCCTAGGGTCTAACTGATAAGCAAGGGCCTGATCTAAGTTGTCTCCACCTAATAAAAGGTGCTCACCTACTGCGACACGTTTAAGTGCAATCGGAGAAACTGAAGTATTTGTAGTAGAAGAGTTAGCTGTAGAATGAATAGCCACCAAACTAAAATCACTGGTTCCACCACCGATATCAACCACCAAGAGCATTTTTTTATCTGCTAATGCAGTCAGCTTTTGATCATCACTAATATAGTAGTAACAGGCAGCCTGAGGTTCTTCTAGTAGATAAGGAGAGCCTAGCTCAGCTTGTTGAGCAGCTTCCAATGTTAGAGAGCGAGCTTCTTCATTAAAAGAAGCCGGAAGAGTCAAGGCAATCTCCTGATCTTCTAAAGCATGATCTGGGAAGTAATTATTCCAGCTTTGTTTAATATGACTCAATAGGTAAGTAATTGCATTTAATGGGCTCACCTTTTTAGGAAAGTCGCTTCCCCAAGGTAAAATAGCTGCACGGCGATCTACCTGATTATGACTGAGCCAACTTTTAGCACTTTGCACGAGCTGACCGGCTCGTCGCTGCCCTAAAGCTAATGCCCCCACACCAACAATAATATCCGAGTTCTGCTCTCGCCACGGCAATACTGGGGTTCTATCCCCTACTTCATCCTTGGCAAGCAAATAAATGGCACTTGGAAGGTAAGTAAACTCTTGTACAGAACAATTCTCCATCACTTGTGGAATAGAAAGCAGTGTGGGAGCTAGACTACTTTCTCCCTGTACAGAGTTTTCAATAGGCTCATCAATGGCCACATAAGAAACAACACAATTGGTTGTTCCTAAATCAATACCAACGCGGTACGCCGGCTTAGCTGACATCTACTTCGTCTCCCTAACTTGAAATTCAATTACCCAGCTTAACTCAGACTGAGTATCGTGAGCTTCTAGTACGAGCAAACCAAGTTCAGTAACCCTAGCCGATAGGTAGACTCGAACCAACTCCGCGGAGGCATAGTGACCAGCATCTAAACTGATGGATAACGGATTTAGTTCAGTTAATTGACCTAACGAAAAAGACCTAATAACGGCACCGACAGAATCTATTTTATTGGTGTTAGATTGAAAGAATCGGAAAGAAACGCTTTCACCAACGACCAGTGAAAACTCATTAGGAAGCATTTGCTCATCAGAGCCTTCCTCTAAACCAAAAGGCGCTACACACACAGCATCTACGGGTGGCGCCATACCTGGAATAGCGGGCATAGGGCTAGCAACACCTATGTAATAATTGGCAGCCAGCCCACTTTTAACTTTCAACCCACCTTGCTCTTTAATTTGTGCGTAATAGGCAGCACCTTTGGCAACAGCAAAGTCCAAGTGTGAAGGCGTTAACATAACCAACTGTGGGTTATTAAGTAATCTTGATATAGAAGACTCTAGTACCGAGCGTAATGGTAAAGCATTAAAGACCCCACCGTTTAAAAGAACTTTATCGGGCGAAACATCATGCGTCGCAAGGAACTCACTGATATGTCGAGTTATTGCAGGGTCGGCTTCAAAGTCCAAGTTAATACTACTAAAACCCGATCTTGTTGCTCTATGAGCTTGCTCACCAGACTCTACACTTGGAAAGAAACCATCAACTAGAAGCGCCTTAAGGTCTGCTTGGGATAAAGTCCCCTTAATGCTTTTATTGAATAAGCTACGGCCACGACTCGGCACAACTACACTCACTTCAGCTAAATCAGGGTTAGCAAAAAGCCGCTCTTTCGCTTCTCGGCAAGCTTGGGTTAAACCTGTTATTTGCCACTGCTCTAACTGTGTTCCAGTTTGTGCGAGCTGGCTAGCCACATGATAGGTCAACGCCATGTCCATGTTGTCGCCACCTAGTAAGATATGACGACCAACCGCAACACGTTCAAGGCCAAATACACCCTCGTTTTCAACGGCTTTAACAAGAGATAAATCTGTTGTGCCACCACCTACATCCACTACCAATACATGCTCACCTACAGCAAGCTCGTCAGTCCATGATGCTTGATCCGCTAGCCATGAATAAAATGCAGCAAGTGGCTCTTCAATAAGACGCGCACGTAAGCCAACTTTTTCGGCAGCTTGCTCTGTAACAGTACGGGCAGCTGGGTCAAAAGAAGCGGGAACAGTAATAACAACATTCTGTTCTGCTATTGGTGCATCAGGAAAAGCATAGCTCCAAGCGTTAATCAGGTGCGACAGCAAGGTTTCCGTCACTTCTGCTGATGATACTTTTGATACTTCTTCTAATGCATCAACAGGAAGCACGGCCTCATGGGCTTTAACTTGCGAGTGGCACAACCAGCTTTTGGCACTCTGCACCAAACGCCCAGATGACTTAGCACCTAGCTCCCGTGCTAGTTGCCCAACAATCGAAGTCACTTTCCCCCAAGGGAGCTGTAAGTCACTTTCTAAAAACTCTGTTTTATGGGGAAAGTAGACGAAGGAAGGCAATAGATTTAACTCATCCACTCTTCCCGCAGCAGTAAGTTGTGGAATTTTCAACTGCTTTAAATCAATTTGAGCGCGCTCACCACCTTCAAAGGATGCAGAATAATAGACGGCTGAATGCGTAGTACCAAGATCGACACCAATAAAATACTTCCCCATACTTACACCTCGATTTCGGCAGGCGCTAATATGGAAAGGCCGTCAGTGTTAACTACTTTAGGTAAACGAGTCTCTGTTACTTTCCAGCCTGGGTGGATTAAAGAGCCAACAAATGGCCCTTCACCTTCAACACGACCTTCCAGCTTGATTTCTTTAATATCATAACCAACAGGTACTTCCACTCGACTGTTTTCAGGCGCTGAGTTAACAACATCGATGGAAAAATGCTGCTTAATCACTTTTGCACAGCCTGCATGTATTTGACGGGCCGCAGCCCCCACATCAGCATCTTCATAGTCCGCTATGCTTTCTTGAACAAAATCGATGAAGCGGGCTTCTTTTTGCAGTAGTTGCAGCAATTGGTGCGCGCCATCTTCATTTACTGAGTCCAAGCGTGGCGCTTCTATTTCACGAACCACTTCTACTGTCTCTGTAATGACTTTAGGCTCAGCCTCAAAAGAAAAGGCTTCCCCTTTTCCAGCAAGCTGACAACGAGCTGCATACTGGCCATCACTAAGGTATTTGAAAAATTGACCAAAGGCCCCGATAAAACGAGGTACAAAAGATATTGGAGTAATTTTCTGAGTCATAATTTATCCGTTCTGCATTTCTTCAAGTTCTAACCAGCGCTCCATAGTATTCTCAAGCTGCTGTTCTTTATCTGCTAATTTCTCAAGTGTTTCTTGTACTTTGGCTGAGTCACCTGAGTAAAAGTCGGCTGAGCTGGTTATCTCATGCAAGGATGCGACTTCTTCTTCCAGTTCAGCAATCACATCTGGCATATTTTCAAACTCGCGCTGAAGCTTATAGCTCAGCTTCACCTTAGGTTTACTATTTTCTGGAGCAGGTTTAGTTTCCTGAGCCTCGGTTTTAACGCTGCTTTCTTTTTTAGCAGGCGTATCAGTTTGCGAGGTTGATTCTGTAGGGAATTTACCACCTTGACGAATCCAATCTTGATAGCCGCCAACATACTCCTTCACATTACCTTCACCTTCAAACGCCACCACACTAGTCACAACATTATCTAAGAAAGAGCGGTCATGGCTCACCAACAAAAGCGTGCCGTCATAATTCATCAAGAGTTCTTCAAGAAGCTCTAAAGTCTCTACATCCAAGTCGTTTGTTGGCTCATCCATAATCAGCAGGTTAGCTGGCTTGGTGAAAAGCTTAGCCAATAAGACACGGTTACGTTCACCACCTGACAAAGCTTTTATTGGAGTTCGCGCTCGCTCTGGGGGGAACAAGAAATCACCTAAATAACCAATAACGTGTTTGTTATGGCCATTGATTTCAATCACATCTTTGCCTTCACCCACATTCTCAGCGACGGTTTGTTCAGGATTAAGTTGCTCCCTAAGTTGATCGAAGTAAGCCACATTCAACTTGGTACCTTGGCGAACCTTACCAGACTCAGGCTCTAGATTGCCCAACAGAATTTTCAAGAAGGTACTTTTGCCGCAACCGTTAGGTCCAATTAAGCCAATTCGATCACCACGATTAACAATAAAGTCCATCGGTTTAAGAATGACTTTATTTTCAAAGGAATGGGCAACCTGAGTAAATTCAGCCACCAACTTGCCCGACTTCTCTTTGGTTTCAATCGCCATTTTTGCATTACCTTGACGGCCGATACGTTCAGAGCGCTCTACCCTCATAGCTTTTAAGGCTCTTACTCGACCTTCATTACGAGTACGGCGGGCTTTAATACCTTGGCGAATCCATACTTCTTCTTCTGCAAGGCGTTTATCAAATAGAGCGTTGGCACGTTCTTCTTCTTCAAGCATCTTCTCTTTGAAGATAAGAAACTCGTGGATGTTGCCACTGAAGGAAATTAAGTTACCTCGATCGAGTTCGATAATACGATTGGCAAGCTTTTCCAAGAAACGTCTATCATGGGTAATAAAAAGAATGAGGCCACGGAATTGTTGAAGCTGTTGCTCCATCCACTCAATGGTTGGCACGTCCAAATGGTTGGTCGGCTCATCCAGTAGCAAGACATCTGGATTGGAAATTAAGGCTTGAGCAAGAATGACTCGTCGGCGCCAACCACCTGACAACTCAGACATCAGTTTATCTGCTGGTAGTGCCAAACGCTGTATCATATGATTAACACGTTGTTCTAAATCCCAACCTTGTATACGGTCTAATTCCGTTTGAATGTTACCCAGTTCATCTGAATGGTCATTATCTAGATCTTCTAATAATGCAAAGTAACGCGTCATTAAATTATGAGCTTCGCCTGCACCTTCACTAACCACTTCTCGAACTGTTTTTTCGTTTGCATCTGGCAACTCTTGAGGCAGTTGAGCAAGTTTCATCCCGCCTTCTAGTCGTACCACACCTTCATCAGGTACTAGCTCACCTAGAATTACTTTAAGTAGAGTTGATTTACCTGTGCCATTTCGACCTATGATAGCCACCCTTTCACCTGCTTCTGCGGCAAAGCTAATTTTTGAAAGTAGCGGGTTATGACCAAAGGCAATACTGATTTGTTCTAACGACAATAGACTCATATCTATCCATATTTAAGTAAAAAAATAGTGGCGCTATAGTATCATTCTTCTGCTAGAAGGTTCAGTAAATATGAAGGGACAACAAGCCAAAAACTGATTGTTATATAAGATATAACAAAGTTTTTTATATATTTTATTAGAAAGCAAACTGTCGTTATTGTTATCATCAAGAGATATCACAAGATTCTCTTTAGTTGTCAGGGTTTGACTCATTAAAAGGAGCACAACTTGTTCGGCAACTATTCCTTAACTTAGGAGCGTTAAATGTCGTTAAAGAATAAAGTTGGGCCTCTTACTGCGGTTGTTATTGCTTCAGCAACGGTTACTTGGATGGTGATAGGAGGAAACGGAATTACCGCAGCACCCGCATCAAATGAGCCAGCTCAAGAAGCACAGGCTACATCTGATACACAAAAAGCCAATACACTGTATCCAGTACAAGCCAAGAAACTTCAAAGCCAACTTGTTGAGACACACCTAACGTTAAGTGGGAAAACCCTAGTCAATGACAGCCTTACATTAACCAATGGTTATGCTGGCCGTGTTACCTCTTTGCCTTATGCTAAAGGTGATAAAGTTGAAAAAGGTTCTTCTATCCTAAAAATTGACACCCGTGCATTAAAAACACAAATAGAGGAAGCTGAGCTTTTAGTAACTCAAAGAAAGCTTGAGCTAGAAGGTATAAAAAGACTTTCCGTCAACAACTTCTCCTCTAAAGCCAATTTAGCCTCTGCAGAAACAGCACTGGCTTCAGCCAAAGCAACTGAGCTGGCATTAAAGATTCAACTAGAAAATGCCAACTTAACTGCACCATTTTCTGGAATACTGAACAGTCTGGATGTAGAGAAAGGTCAGCTACTGGCAAACAGCGCCACTGTGGGTACGATCATATCCATCAACCCTATCAAGGTAAGTGTAGATATTCCTCAGAGCAAAATTCATAAAGTCTCTATTGATACTCAAGCCAATATTCAATTTGACTCGGGTTACCAAACAGACGGTACTGTTTCTTATATAAGCAGTGTTGCAAATGAAGCAAATCGCACCATTAGCGTTGAGTTACTGGTAAACAACTCCGAGAGCAACATCTTTGCTGGCGTTACTGCAAAAGTTGATTTTATTTTGGAAAGGCAGAAAGCGCATGCATTTTCCCCTGCTCTTCTCACTTTGGATGACTTTGGAAATACTGCAGTAAAGACCTTAAGTGGTGATAATAAAGTTGTTATATCTCCTATTGAAATCATTCGATCAGAAAGAGAACAAATTTGGGTAACCGGATTAGAAGACACAACAAACATTATTACTGTTGGTCAGGGCTTTGTCTCTGAAAACGATACTGTCGACGCCCATTACCAAAACTAAGGAACTCGGAATGCAAACTCTCATTGAGGCAGCCTTAGCTCGCTCACGTACCGTTATGATGTTCTTTATACTCATTGTCATAATGGGCATAGTTTCATACATTGAAATTGCTAAAGAAAGTGATCCTGATATCACTATCCCAGTGGCTTACGTATCCGTTTCCTTAGAGGGTATATCCCCTGAAGATGCTGACAGCCTATTAGCTCACCCTTTAGAAAAGGAGCTGAAAGGCCTTGAAGGCCTAAAAGAAATAAAATCGACAGCCTCTGAAGGCCATGCCTCTATCATCCTAGAGTTTGAATCTGGTACTGATATTGACCAAGCGATCCTTGACGCTAAAGACAAGGTAGATAGAGCGAAAAGTGAATTGCCTGACGATGCCGAAGAGCCTACCGTAACAGAAATCAATTTATCAACCTTCCCTGTCTTGAGAGTGAATCTATCGGGCAATGTCGATTTTGCAACCCTTAGTCGAACCGCTAAAAACTTGCAGGACAGTATTGAGGCAATTGATGGCGTATTAGAAGCCGCCATTAGCGGTGACCGTGATCAGCAGGCGCAAATCATCATCAGCCCAGAGAAAATAGAATCTTATAACCTTTCTCTCGCTGAAGTAGCTAATTTTGTTGCTGGGAATAACCGTTTGGTGGCTGCTGGTAATCTGGATACGGGTGCTGGCCGATTCTCCTTGAAAGTACCGGGACTATTAAAAACCAAAGAAGATATATTAAACCTGCCAATTAAAGTGGATGGCGATGATGTGGTTCTATTAGGTGATGTGGCAACCGGAGAGCTCACTTTTGAAGATCCAACAAGCTATGCTCGTGTGGCAGGAAAGCGCAGCATCTCTTTAGCGGTATCCAAGCGAGTAGGCGTTAACATTATCGAAACCATTAACGCAGTAAAGGAAGTCGTGGCCGAGGAAAGCCAAGGCTGGGTCGATGGCATTGAATATAATCTTACTGGTGACAAATCCGTTGATATAGAAACCTCTTTAAACGATCTCTTCAATAACGTATTGGCCGCTACTCTACTAGTAATGATCGTTATTGTTTGGGCCTTAGGTGCTCGAAGCGCCATCCTAGTAGGTTTAGCTATACCGGGGGCATTTTTAGCTGGCATTTTGATATTAGACCTGCAGGGACATACCATTAATATGGTCGTTCTTTTCGCACTAATTTTGAGTGTTGGCATGCTGGTGGATGGCGCAATCGTTGTCACTGAATACGCGGACAGAAGACTTGCTGAAGGAGCCAATAAACGCGAAGCCTATAAAGAGGCAGCTAAACGTATGGCATGGCCAATTACCGCTTCAACAGCAACAACACTCGCTGTATTTATGCCACTCTTATTTTGGCCTGACATCGTGGGTGAATTCATGCGCTACATGCCTATCACCATTATAGCCACACTATCTTCCTCTCTTGTTATGGCCTTGATTGTTTTACCGACCATTGGCTCCGTCATAGGTAAGAAAGGCGCCTATTCAGAGAAGCACATGAAAGCGTTAGCAGTGACTGAAAGTGGCGATCTCAGAGAATTAACTGGACTAACAGGCCTATACGGCCGAATGCTTAATAAATTAGTAGAAAGCCCTATTATTGTTCTACTCTTTACCATCACCTTGTTAATCAGTGTTTTCACGGTATACGGAAAGTTCGGTAAGGGTGTTGAATTCTTCCCTGATATTGAGCCTGAATCTGCCAACTTGGAAGTCCGTGCTCGTGGAGACCTTTCTCTCGCCGAGAAGGACAACCTAGTCAGGCAAGTTGAGAATCAACTCTTAGACATTACTGAACTACAAAGCATAGTAACAACAAGCTTCGTAACGCCAGGAAACAATGCTTCTCCTGATAGCATTGGCTCAATCAATCTCGAATTTACCGACTGGTATGAACGCGAGTCAGCCAGCGTTATTTTAGAGAGAATCAGAGAGCGCACAAAGAGTATCCCGGGTATCGAAATTAGCGCAGAAAAAGAGCAAGGCGGTCCACAATCTGGTGCTGATATTCAATTACAGCTTACCTCCGACTATTCCGCTGCGCTTAATGCCGCTGCGGATGAAATTAGTAAAAGGTTACGTGAACGTAAGGAGATCCTATCCGTAAACGACGATAGATCTTTACCCGGTATAGAATGGCGTATTGAAATCGATCGTGAAGAAGCGAGTCGCTATGGGGTTGATGTGAACAGCCTAGGAAATGTCATCAAACTGGTTACCACTGGTATCACCCTTAGTGACTTCTTACCGGAAGGCGCCGATGATAAAATCGATATCATCCTACGCTACCCAGTCAATAACAGAAGCTTAGATCAGTTAGACCAATTGCAGATTCCAACGAATCAAGGAAGCATTCCTGCAAGCAACTTCATTAAGCGCTATGCAGCTCCAAAGCAAGGCGTAGTCAATCGTACTGAGGGTAAAAAATCGGTACAAATTGAAGCGGATGTTGAAGACGGCCTTGTGGTAGATGAAGTGATTAAGCGCATTAAAGCAGAGCTAGACGCCCAAGGCATAGATAGTCACGTGAGCTACGAGTTCCGAGGCAATACCGAAGAACAGCAAAAATCCATGGTTTTCTTAGCTAAAGCGTTTGGTGTGGCTTTCTTTATTATGGCGATCATATTGGTCACTCAATTTAATAACTTCTTCCAATGTCTTTTGATTTTAAGTGCCGTTGTCTTCTCCACCATGGGGGTCTTTATTGGCCTTATGCTAAAAGGCCAGCCTTTTGGTATTGTCATGAGCGGGGTTGGCGTTATTGCGTTGGCAGGTATTGTTGTAAATAACAATATAGTCCTGATTGATACCTTTAATGGTCTTATCAAAAAAGGTATGAGAGTGCGTGAAGCGGCAGTACGTACAGGTGTTCAGCGCTTAAGGCCTGTTATCCTGACGACTATCACAACCATCTTGGGTTTGATTCCAATGGTGTTTCAGCTCAACATAGATCTGATCCATCAAACTATCAGTGTTGGCGCCCCTTCTGCACAATGGTGGACTCAGCTATCAACCGCAATAGCAGGTGGGCTGGCATTCTCCACGCCTTTAACTCTTATTCTAACGCCATGCTTATTAGTATTAGGCTATCGTCGGAAAGAAAGAAAAAGATTGGCAGCTGCCACTGCTGACTGATTTCATTAATAGTTATTGCGTACAAAAAAGCGGATTTAGAAGTTATCTAAATCCGCTTTTTATGATTTTATCGATCGACTTAAAGCTGAGCTAGTGCATTAGCTATATCAGCAATAATGTCATCAATATCTTCCAGACCAACAGAAATACGAACCAAGCCTTCTGCGATACCGGCTTTTTGTTTTTCTTCATCGGTTAGACGACCATGAGTTGTCGATGCAGGATGTGTGACTAAGGTTTTTGTATCACCAAGATTTCCTGTAATAGACATCAACTTAGTTGCATTAATCACAGACCATGCTGCTTCACGTCCTCCATCTACGACGAATGAGAGAAGACCGCCAAAGCCTTTTTGCTGCTGCTTAGCAAGTTCATGGTACTTATGACTAGGCAAACCACCATAGTTCACTTTTGCCACTTTAGGGTGAGCCTCAAGAAACTCTGCCAACTTCATTGCATTAGATGAATGGGCTGTCATTCGTAATGACAAGGTCTCTAAACCATTTAGTAGTACCCATGCATTAAATGGACTCATGCACGGCCCAGCACTTCTCATAAAGGCAGTAAAGACATCAATAAGCTCTTGTGAAGCAATCAAGGCACCACCTAAGCAACGACCTTGGCCATCGATAAACTTAGTTGCAGATTGCATAACGATATCTGCTCCCTGAGTTAGCGGGTTTTGTAATGCCGGTGTTGCCAACACAGTATCAACGCATAACAATGCATTCTTGGCGTGAGCTAATTTGGCAACACGCTCCACATCAACCACTTCGTATAAAGGATTCGAAGGCGTCTCGAAATAACAAAAGCGCGTTTTGTCATTAATGGCCTCTTCCCACGCTTGGTAATCCGTAGCGTCAACGTATACTACCTCGACACCAAATTTGGTCGTGTAGGTGTTAAAGAACTTAACGGTGGAACCAAAAATGTTACGTGAACAAACTACTCTATCGCCAGCGCTTAACAAGCTATAAGCCAAAGTCATTAGTGCAGACATGCCTGAGCTGGTGGCAATTGCTGCTTCACCTTTTTCAAGAGCCGCTAGACGCTTCTCAAACAACTCAACTGTCGGGTTGGTAAAGCGCGAATAAATGTTGCCATCCTCTTCGCCAGAGAACTTACCCGCCGCCTCTTCTGCGCTGCTATAAGCAAAGCTCGATGTCATAAAGATGGCTTCACTATTCTCTTGTTCTTGTGTTTGGCGTATACCTGCGCGAATGGCCTTTGTTGCATCTTTATAATCTGACATTAGTTCCTCACTTTTCTTTATTTCTAAAACAACTAAGCCAGGTTGTGACCTGGCTTAGTTGAATATCCGTCACGCAAATTCCAATTTTACATGGGATGCATCATATCACTAGATTCAATTTTCTCTGAAGAAGATTTATTTGAATCATTACGAGCATTTTCAATATTCGTTAAGTAATCCGCATCGATGTTACCCGCAATGTAAGTTGCATCGAAAACAGACGTATCAAACTCTCGAACATCTGAATGTTTTTCATCGATACAAGCATCGATAAGATCTTCCAAATCTTGGAAAATAAGCTTATCTGCTTCAATCAACTCACAAATTTCATCCACGTTTCGGTTGTAAGCTATCAACTCTTTTGCCGCTGGCATATCAATACCATAGACATTTGGGTAACGCACTTCAGGGGCGGCAGAGGCGATATACACCTTCTTCGCACCGGCTTCACGTGCCATCTCGATAATTTCTTTACTCGTAGTACCACGAACAATAGAGTCATCAACCAAGAGAACGGTCTTATCTTTAAACTCAAATGGCACAGGGTTTAGCTTCTGACGCACAGACTTTTTACGAACCGCTTGACCGGGCATGATAAAAGTACGGCCAATATAGCGATTTTTTACTAGGCCTTCGCGGAATGGAATATCTAGCGCCTGAGCAATTTGCAACGCTGCAGTACGGCTAGTGTCTGGAATGGGAATAACCACATCAATGTCATGATCCTTCCATTCTCTTTGAATTTTCGCAGCAAGACGGTCGCCCATGTTAATACGAGCTTTATAAACCGAAATGTTATCAATTACTGTGTCAGGACGCGCAAAATACACATATTCAAACAAGCAAGGACGCGCTACTTTTTTAGCAGTACATTGGCGGAAATGTACTTGATGATCTGAATCAATAAAGATAGCTTCGCCTGGCTGTATATCACGTTCTACTTTAAAGCCAGCAGCGTCTAGAGCAACACTTTCAGAAGCAACCATGTATTCAACACCAGTATCAGTCACTCGCGAGCCATAAATTAAAGGACGAATACCATCTGGGTCGCGGAATGCTAATATTCCATAGCCAGTAATCAGAGTAACTACGGCATAACCGCCTTCTATACGTTTATACACTCTCTCTAAAGCGTTAAAAATATCTTCTGCTGAAGGTACTAGCTTGCCCTCTTCGTGTAATTCATGAGCAAGTACATTCACCAATACTTCTGAATCTGATGTCGTATTGATATGACGTAAATCTGACTCAAAGACTTCGCGCTTTAACTTTTCAGTGTTGGTTAGATTACCGTTATGCGCTAAAGAGATGCCATAAGGAGAGTTAACATAGAACGGCTGAGCCTCTGCTGAGCTTGATGTTCCTGCTGTTGGGTAACGAACATGGCCAATACCTATATTACCATGCAGCTTTTTCATATGACGCGTACGGAACACTTCGCTCACAGGTCCGTTGTCTTTACGTAAGTGCAGTCGTCCATTATGGCTAGTTACCATGCCCGCAGCATCTTGCCCACGATGCTGAAGAAGGGTTAATGCGTCAAAGATTGCTTGATTAACCACTGAAGTGCCTACG
The DNA here is from genome assembly GCF_025716875.1 of Marinomonas sargassi. Lineage (GTDB taxonomy): Bacteria > Pseudomonadota > Gammaproteobacteria > Pseudomonadales > Marinomonadaceae > Marinomonas > Marinomonas sargassi. The sequence continues at coordinate 247,605 of NZ_JAOVZB010000003.1, forward strand.
ACACCAACGATACCACACATGTTACAAATCCTCGTGTTGGGGAGTTACGGCCAATGCCGCAAATTTATTACCGTATGTTAGCTACTTTAAGTCTGTAGCTTTTATTTAAGAACACGGTCAATGAGAGTCGAATCCACAAGGTCCGAGCTCTTGCCTAACATTTCACGTGTCCAATCGTTTAACTGTCCCAATTGCGGAATTAACTGAGACGACTTCCAAAACTCTGTTTCCTCAATAGCGGGACTCAAACTTAGTAATGATACGAAAGCAATAACAATCAAACTGCCTCGAGCAAAACCAAAGAGCATGCCTAATACTCTGTCCGTACTGGATAAACCTGTTACTTGGATTAAAAACCCCAGCATGTAGCTCACCAGAGCACCCACAACCAATGAAGCAACGAATAGAGATACATAAGAAACAATATAACGAATCTGGTCGTTCTGAACCTGATCTAATAGCAGAGCCTGCATTTGGTCTGCAAACTTGACCGCTATAACAAATGCAACAACCCAAGTTAGTAACGACAAAACCTCTTTAACAAAGCCTCGTTTTAAACTGAGTAATGAAGAAAGAACAACTACACCGATAATTAACCAGTCTACCGTCGACATTGCACTAGCTTGTTCCATTCGTACCTCTAAAAAAGGAGCGCAGTTTAACAGATGAATCCCATATTCAAAATACCGTTATAGAACTGCTACCATTAATTCACTGAAAATTTCGTAACGATTCCAGCTAAGTTAAATTTCTCTTTAATCTCATCACGAGATTTTTCTGATGCACTGCGGTCAAATTCAGGCCCTACGTAAACTTTATAAAGAGAATTCACCGTAACACTGTAAGCATCGTATTTTTCTGCTTTTAGTTTTTTGACTAGGTTAGTAGCATTGGTTTTACTTTTAAAAGTAGCAATTTGAACAACCCAACGCCCCACATTTTGTTTAACAGGCGAAGGGGAAACCGTTTTTTCTGGAAGTTTTGCCTGCGTACTTTCACTTTTAGGTGGACTCTTTTTTTCCACTTTAGCGACAGGAATGAGTGTAATTTGTTCTGAAGGAGCTTCTTCTTTCTCAAAGGGAATGCTTTCTACTGGCTGCACCGCTTGAATCTCGACAACAGGAAAAGCAGGCGGCTCTGTCACATGAACTTCAACCTCAAGCTCTGGTGGTCGTTCGCCATCAAGAATCAACGGCAAAAGAATAGCTGCCGATAAAACAATAATACTGGCACCAATCAGTCTGTAGGTGATATTTTTATCTATCATAAATCACTCATCTTATTGGCTCAGTGCTAAATACTCTGAGACAGTTACAAAAGACCCAAATACAATTATTGATCTGCCACTTGATTGGGCATGGGCATATGCAGCTTGAAATGCATTTTTCATGGACGAATACCCATGAGCCATCCTTTTTTCTTTCGGTAGATTTTCAATAATATCTTGTGCCGTCGCTCCGCGAGTACCACTAAGGTCAACACAATGCCATTCAGAAAAACTTTCTGACAAATGTGAGACAACAGACTTGATATCCTTATCTTTCAACATGCCACAAACAGCAATTGGCGGCTGTGTAAACTCTTGGATTCTACTAGATAATTCCATTGCCGCTTCTGGGTTATGGGCAACATCAATATAAACATCAGGAGAAGCTGAAACCTGCTGAAATCGGCCAGTCAGTTCCGCCGAAGAAAATAGCTCTACAAGCTCATCTTGGCAAGGATTCACACCCAACTCTAATAAAACGGCAATAACAGTCGCTGCATTTTGAATAGGTAGAGACGGTATGGGCAAACCTTCAAAATTCACTGTTTCATTATGCCAATTCCAACCCGCTGCCTTCTTTTCAAAAAAGAAATCGATACCTTTCTGCGTTAAAATAGCTCCAGTTTTAGAAACAACTTCAGCAATATTGCTTGGTGGATTCACAACACCACTAATGAGAGGTTTACCTTTTCTAGCTATTCCCGCTTTTTCACCCGCAATAACATTTAGATCATCACCAAGCCAATCCACATGATCAAGAGAAATAGAAGTGATCACAGCAAGATCGGTATCCACCATATTTACCGAATCCAAGCGTCCACCTAACCCAACCTCTAACACCCAATAATCTAACTGGGAGAAATCAAACACCCATAAAGCAGCAAGAGTACTAAATTCAAAGTAAGTTAAAGGGATATCTTCTCGAGCAGCTTCTATTACAGAAAATGCTTGGCAGATTAGTTCATCACTACATTGAATAGCATTAAGAGAAATGCGTTCATTAAAATTGATGAAGTGGGGGGAAGTATAGGTGCCAACGGAAAGACCCTGTTGGCAAAGATACTGAGTTAACATGGCACAGGTTGAACCTTTACCGTTCGTACCTGCTACCGTTATCACTTTTTGTTTAGGCCGTGATAGATTCAGCCTAGCTAACACCTTGCTCCCTCTTTCTAAACCCATTTCAATTTCAGAGGGGTGTTGGCTTTCAATATATGAAAGCCAACTGTCTAATGACCTTTGTGTCATTTACTTAAGCGACCTTATTGGCAGTCAAAATGGATAAGATATTATGCAAACGAGAACGCATGTCCTCACGTGAAATAATCATATCCAAAGCGCCCTTATCTAATAAAAACTCACTACGCTGGAAGCCTTCTGGAAGCTTTTCACGTACTGTTTGCTCAATCACTCGAGGACCAGCAAAACCAATAAGCGCGTTAGGCTCAGCAACATTTAGGTCACCTAACATAGCCAAAGAAGCGGACACGCCACCAAAAACAGGGTCTGTCATGACTGAAATATAAGGGATACCTTGCTGCTTCATTCGTTCAAGGCCAGCACTGGTTTTTGCCATCTGCATTAGAGAGATCAAGGCTTCTTGCATACGAGCACCGCCACTGGCAGAGAAGCACACAAGAGGAATACGTTTTTCAAGACAAACATTAACTGCTTGGATAAAACGTTCACCAACGATAGCACCCATGGATCCACCTAAGAATCTAAATTCAAATGCAACTGCAACAACAGGCATACCATCTAGAGTACCTTGCATAGCGATTAGAGCATCTTTTTCACCCGTCGCTTTTTGAGCATCCGCTAAACGGTCTTTATAACGCTTAGAATCTTTAAATTTCAATTTATCTTCAGGCTCGAGGTGAGCACCTATTTCTTGACGATCTTCTTTATCTAAGAAAATATCTAGACGACGGCGCGCACCGATACGAAGGTGGTGGTTACACTTTGGGCAAACATCTAAGTTCTTATCTAACTCAGGACGATATAAAACGTTTTCGCACTTAGGGCATTTTTTCCAAAGGCCTTCAGGAACTGAACCTGATGCGCCACGTTTAGATTCACTACGAACGATCGAAGGTACAAATTTATCTAACCAGCTACTCATTTAATTCTCCATATTTCTTAATTGCTGTCGCTTAGGCGTCCATTTCACTGCGCATTGGAGCTAGTATAGACCCTAAAGCATCAGCTATATATTCTTTATCTTTTGCCGCATTTTCAGCTATGGCGTTTACCAACACGCTACCGACGATAACGCCATCGGCACACTTACTCACCGCTGCAGCCGTTTTTGCGTCACGAATACCAAAGCCTACACCTATTGGTAAATCTGTAATTTCTTTTAATGAATCTACGTGAGCTTTAACACTATCTACATCCAATTCGGCGGATCCGGTCACACCTTTAACTGAAACGTAATAAACATATCCAGACGCTAGATCACAAATCTTCTTAGCTCGCGCAGGTGTGGTTGTCGGCGATAATAGGTAAATCAAGTCGATTTCATTATTTTTAAAGCATTCTACTACATCTGTCGCTTCTTCAGGAGTCAGATCAACCAATAAAACGCCATCTACACCCACTTCTTTTGCTGCATCTGCAAAAGCCTGATAGCCAAAGAACTCAATAGGGTTCAAATAGCCCATCAAAACGACTGGTGTTGAGCTATCTTCTTCTCTGAATTTAGCGATAATGCTTAATACTTTTTTAACCGTCGTACCAGCTTCCAAGCTACGCTCACAAGCTAGCTGAATAACTGGACCATCTGCCATTGGATCGGAAAAAGGCATACCAATTTCAATAATATCAGCACCAGACTTCACTAAAGAATGCATCATGGTAACCGTATGTTCAGGAGTTGGGTCACCCGCTGTAATGTATGGGATAAGCGCCTTTTTTCCTGTTTTCTGTAATGTGTCAAAACATTGTACTATACGGCTCATACTTCAATCCCATCCAACTCAGCTACAGTTAAAATATCTTTATCCCCACGGCCAGATAAATTGATCACAACAATTTTATCTTTGTCCATTGTGGCAGCCAATTTCATTCCATAAGCAATTGCATGGCTTGACTCAAGAGCAGGCATTATGCCCTCTAGACGAGTTAGGTCACGGAAACCCTCCATTGCTTCATCATCATTGATGGCAACATAGTTAGCTCGACCAATATCTTTTAACCAAGCGTGTTCAGGGCCTACACCTGGGTAGTCAAGGCCAGCAGAGATAGAATGAGTCCCTATAATTTGACCATCATCATCGGCCATAACGTAGGTGCGGTTACCGTGCAACACACCCGGTCGACCAGCACATAAAGGCGCCGCATGACGACCCGTTTCAATGCCGTCACCACCTGCTTCAACACCGTACATAGCAACACTTTCATCTTCGATAAATGGATGGAACATACCAATTGCGTTAGAACCGCCACCTACACAAGCAACCACAGCGTCAGGCAAACGCCCCTCTTGCTCAAGGCATTGAGCTTTAGTCTCGCGACCAATTACCGCTTGAAAATCGCGAACCAATTTTGGGTATGGGTGTGGTCCAGCCGCTGTACCGATAATGTAAAAAGTATCATCAACATTTCCGACCCAGTAACGCATGGCTTCATTCAGAGCATCTTTCAATGTTTTGGTGCCAGATTCAACTGAGATAACTTCGGCACCCAGTAGTTTCATTCTATAAACATTAAGTGACTGACGGCGAATATCTTCTGCGCCCATAAACACTTTACATTTAAGACCAAGGCGAGCGGCAACAGTAGCAGATGCCACACCATGTTGCCCTGCTCCAGTTTCTGCGATGATGTTAGGTTTTCCCATATGCTTAGCAAGCAAAGCCTGCCCTATGGTGTTATTAATTTTGTGGGCACCTGTATGGTTCAGATCTTCTCGCTTAAGGTAAATTTTTGCGCCGCCCATTTTTTCGGTAAGACGCTCAGCGAAGTATAGCGGTGATGGGCGCCCAACATAGTGAGCCAAGTCACGGTCAAACGCCGCTTGGAAAGACTCATCTTTTGATAAGTCTTCATACATTTCAGCAAGGTCTTCTAGTGCAGACATGAGTGTTTCTGAAACAAACACTCCGCCATAAGTACCAAATCGCCCTTGAGCGTCTGGTAAGTTTAAATCTATTTTATTGTTATCCACGTTTTGCTCCGCTAATAAATTCTTTAACTTTAGACTCGCTTTTCAAGCCTTTAGATAATTCTACGCCCCCACTCACATCTACTGCGTAGGGTGAAACCTGCTTCACTGCACTCTTAACATTTGTTGCGTCAAGACCTCCAGCTAACACAATAGGCTTTGACAATCCTTCTGGAATCAAAGCCCAATCAAATACTTCTCCGGTCCCTCCAGGAACCCCCTTTTTGTAAGCGTCCAATAAAATAGCGCTAGCACTTGGGTATTCATCAACTAAAGCCGATATATTATCACTTTCTTTCACCCTTAGGGCTTTCATATAAGGTCGCTGAAAGGAAATACACTGAGATTCTGACTCGTCACCATGAAATTGGATCATCCATCGAGAGCCACCATCGACAACTGAATAAACCTCCTCGTTAGTTGCGTTCACAAAAAGCGCGACAGGCACAACAAAGGGAGGCAGTGCCTGCACAATTTCATTCGCTTTTTCTGGAGATATGTAACGAGGGCTTTTTTCGTAGAAGACAAAACCTAATGCATCAGCACCATGCTGACACGCCATCAAAGCGTCGTCCAAATTAGTGATGCCACATATTTTAACTCGGCAATTCATAGTTAGGCTCTTCTACAAAAGGTAAAAAATGTGGTCCTAATGCATTTTTAGGAACATGGAAGTTTTCAGGGTACTCAGCATCTACAAAATACAAACCAAAAGGCGGTGCTGTTATCCCCCCTTTCGTACGATCCTTGGACCGTAACACTTCCTCTGCCCACTCAACTGGCTTTTCACCAGCACCTATAGACATAAGCACGCCGGCAAAATTACGAATCATATGGTGCAGAAAAGCATTTGCCCTTACGTCCAGTACAACATACTGACCAAAGCTCTGAACCTCAAAATTAAGAACCGTCCGCATTGGTGTTTTAGCTTGGCAACCAACAGCACGAAACGAGGTAAAATCATGAGTTCCCTTAAAAACTTTAGCTGCCTGCTGCATCGCCTCAACATCTAACCGTTTATAAGTCCAAGTAACACCTTTTGATAAAATTGCCGGACAAAAATCAGCACTATATATGACGTATCTGTACCGTCTAGTTAATGCACTAAACCTAGCATGAAAGTCATCAGCAACATATTTGGCAGCAACGATAGAGATATCAGAGGGTAAATAAGTGTTAGCGCCCATCGTCCAAGAGCGTTCATTTCTTTGAACATGAGTTTCGAAATGGATTACTTGAGCACTGGCATGAACACCAGCGTCTGTTCTGCCAGCACAAACCACCTTAACTGGGTGGTTTGCAATAACAGAGAGAGCCTTTTCTATGTTTTCCTGTACACTTGGCACACCATTTTTCTGTGCTTGCCAACCTTTATACGCAGAACCATTATATTCAACAACCAGTACAACTTTCTTAGTCACTTGGGAACAAACGCTCCATCATACTTTTTGCCTCTGCAATTTGAGCTTCGTTACCAACCTCAACAACATCTTCTAAGATTACTCTGGCACCTTCTTCATCACCCATATCCATATAAGCACGCGCCAAATCCAATTTTGTTGCAATTTCATCTCCGCTAGCATCAAAGAAGTCAAATTCCTCTTCTTCATCGCTCTCTTCTTCATCTTCAGCGGCTTCTGCTTCCCCAAACTCTGGAGCTTCAACTTCTTCCTCTTCTTGCATTTCTGCAAGGGTTTCTTCGATTGTATTCTCAACCGAATCATCAGGAACACCATCAAAAATAGCAGATTCATCAGTATCATCTTGATCGGGATCATCTAAGAGACTAGAAACAAAAGATTCTTCTTCACTTGTAATATCGTCTTCCAACGCTTCTTCCAAGTTAAGATCCAATTCATCAACATCAGCCAACTCGTCGGCAGCGTCTTGCTCTTCAAATGGGTCTATATCTTCTTGTTCTTCTACCGGCTCAAGCTCTGGCTCAACACTTTCCTCAATCGAATCAATTGCCTCATCGATTTCTGCGATGGCTTCATCGATTGCATCATCAACATCGGGTATTGATTCTTCCTCAGAGTCTTCCACCTCTGCCATCATGGTGGGAATCTCTTCTTCAGAGAAATCTTCTAAATCATCTTCATCAATTTCAATAACGGGTTCAGGTAAGTCATCTTCCGAGAATTCATCATCCTCAAGCTCTACATCATCAAACCCTGAGTCAAAATCCGCCTCTTCTGAGATTGCCATATCTTCTGGCTCATCATCAGAAATAACATCAGAGTCAAAATCATCCAGATCATCAACAACATCATCGTCTAGGTCGTATTCATCTTCATCTGGTTGAGAAGCTACCGCTGCGACAGCCGCCGCTGGTGCAGCTGCAGATAGATCAAACTCATCTTGATTTACACTATCTTCTTGGTCTTTCTTCTTACCTGAACGCCTCATAATCAAGCCGATCAAGAAACCTAACATTAGAAGAACAGCAGCCCCTATTGAAACAATTATAGGATTACCAAATATCTTGTTAACTAACGAATCTGCTTCAGCTTGCTCTTTCTCTCTACGTATTTGATCAGCTTCTAGAAGCTGATCAACCGTATTCTTTTGCTCTTGTAGAGCCTGAACAGCACTGGTAAATTGTTGCTGCAATTCGGCCATTTGGGCATCTTTTAGGCTAATCAACTGCTCTAAGGTTTCTAATTGCTCATTCAACTCACCTAATTTCTCAGCAAGCTCTTCCTTCTCTCTCTTTTCTTTGTCGAGCATTTCCTGTGAAGCTGAAAGTTCCATTGCAAGTTTGGCTGCTTCGCCATTACCAGCATTGGAACTACCAGAATTCTCAGCAAGCATACTTTGCCCAGAAGCCAGTGTTAGCTTATCTTCTGCTTTGCCTGTATTTGAAGATGCTGCTTTAGATTTTGCCTGAGTATTAAGCTGAGCACGATCAACAGAAGAACCCTTATTCCCTTTTAAGGCCATCCAAGCATCATGCTGACGAAGAAATTCTTCTCTGGATGTGATTTTGTTGAACTTTTCAATTTGCTCTTGGGAAGGTAAACGAAGAACAACACCTTCTTTTAATAAGTTAATATTATTAGAGTAAAATGCATCTTTATTGAGGGACTGTATCGCCATCATGGTCTGATAAATACTCAACTCATTTGATGGGCGATTTTTATCAGCAATAGACCAGAGAGTATTCCCCTTTGATACAGCAAGTGTTTCTGGTCGTGCCATACTTGCCTTAGGCGCAATGGAATCACGAAGCACACTTCCAGAAGAAGCACTTCCTTTTGACATGGCAGTAGATTGCACTACATCGCTTTCGCTTTTTTCAACTAATGCAGATTGATCTAAAGGGGCTTTGTATTCTCGAACCATCTGACCACTAGGCCAGCGCGCTGCTAGGATAAATCTAAGCTCTTCCACGTTTAAAGCTTCATCTGAAGAAACCCTAACGCTAAGCTCACCATTTTCACGAACAACACTGAACTTTAGTTGGGAAAGAACTCGAGTAGGAGAAAAACCAGCCTGACGGAATTCGCTTTCACTACCTAGGCGAATCAGTATGTCATTTTGAGTAAGCGCTCCCACATCAGACAATTCAATCTTGCCTCGATAGGGCTCGCTAATTTTTGATTGAGAGGTTAACTCGCCCAGTTCCAATGCGTAACTGCTGGAGACAAATAGTGCACTTGACACAGCAATACTAACGAGGGTTTTTCTGAGCATAAGCTTCCCTTTATTAACAAATAATGGCTACAAAGATTAAACAAGTATCTTACACAGATAAGCATTTATCAATAGCTTTAGAATCAATGGTTTGCACTAAAGCAAAACAGGGGCCTAAAAACACATTTTATAAAGTTTTTTAGTAAGCTTCATAGTTCAAGAAACGATCACGATAATAAAACCCTTGCACATAATCGACACCAAGAAAGCGAGCGAAGAGAACGTCACCTTCACTTTCAACTCCTTCTAAAACCACTTTCTTACCAGTCAAATGGGCAAAATCAATAATTTTACTAACAAAGACCATAAAATTAGAGTCTGTTCGTTTTTTCAAAACAAAGCGATCTAGCTTAATCCACTCAACAAGCTGCAAAACAGATACCGACAACATAGACTTAGGGTTACACAAATCATCTAGCGCTGTTTTTATTTCAAGTTTATTAAATACCTCAATCATAGAAAGGCTCATAATGGCGTCACTCATTTCAGAGTTTTCGATCAATTCCACCACTACACGCTCACGACAATTATCTTCGATAAGTTGAACAAACGGATTTTCAGTTGCATCCTGACCGCAGGCATAAAACGCATCTTGGTCTAAGTTAACAAACACTTTTTGTTCTTTCGATAAATGTTCGAGCTGAATTTTCTTTTGCGCCAACTCAACTTGAAACAATAATAGAGGGCTATCATGCAAGGCCGCAAAGACATAATCAGGCCTTATAAATTCACCATGGGCTGACTTAAAGCGTGATAACGCTTCATAGGCAAAAGTCTCCCCAGTCTTAAGCTCCACAATAGGCTGGTACTCAACACCAAAACGCTTAGCCTCAAGTAACTCTAACAATACTTTCTGGGATAACTGACTCATATTTAATTAAGGACCCATGCAAATAAAAATAATTAACATTTATATTTATTATAAAAACTCTACTCATATAAATCTATTTATTCTTATAACTCATAAAGTTAATAATAAAAAAGCCCCGCTAAAAAGCGAGGCTTTATTTAAAAGAAAGGAGTAAAGGCCATGATTACATCATGCCGCCCATACCACCCATTCCGCCCATGCCACCCATATCAGGCATTGGCGCTGCATCTTCCTTTGGTAACTCTGCGATCATTGCTTCTGTCGTGATCATAAGACCAGCAACAGATGCTGCCGCTTGAAGCGCTGAACGAGTTACTTTAGCTGGGTCTAGGATACCCATCTCAAGCATATCGCCATATTCGCCTGTTGCTGCGTTGTAACCAAAGTTAGCTTCACCTTGCTTAACTTTATCAACCACAACAGAGGCTTCGTCACCTGCGTTAGTAACGATTTGACGCATAGGCGCTTCCATCGCACGTAATGCTAAGGCAATACCAACGTTTTGATCTTCGTTATCACCAGACAGTTCGTTCACTTTTGTTAATGCGCGAACAAGAGCAACACCACCACCAGCAACAACACCCTCTTCTACTGCAGCACGAGTTGCATGAAGCGCATCATCAACACGGGCTTTCTTCTCTTTCATTGCCACTTCTGTTGCTGCACCAATTTTGATAACGCCAACACCACCAGCTAATTTAGCAACACGCTCTTGAAGCTTTTCTTTGTCGTACTCAGAAGTAGAGGCTTCCATTTCAGCACGAATTTGCGCAACACGACCCTTGATAATTGTCGCATCACCAGCACCATCAACGATGGTAGTAGACTCTTTAGTCAGGGTAACGCGCTTAGCAGTACCTAATTGTTCAATTGTTGTTTCTTCAAGCTTCATGCCTACTTCTTCAGAAATAACAGTAGAACCAGTAAGAATCGCAATATCTTCTAGCATTGCTTTACGACGGTCACCAAAGCCTGGGGCTTTAGCAGCAGCCACTTTCACGATACCACGCATGCTGTTTACAACTAGAGTCGCTAACGCTTCACCTTCAACATCTTCTGCAATGATAAGTAATGGGCGTGAAGCCTTAGCAACACCTTCCAATACAGGTAGCAGATCACGGATGTTAGAGATTTTCTTATCAACTAGGACAATGAATGGATTTTCTAGTTCTGCACTCATTGTTTCTTGATTATTGATGAAATAAGGAGAAAGGTAACCACGGTCAAATTGCATACCTTCAACTACAGCAAGTTCGTCTTCGAAGCCTGAACCTTCTTCAACGGTGATAACGCCTTCTTTACCAACACGCTCCATTGCTTCAGCAATGATTTTACCAACAGAAGAATCTGAGTTAGCCGAAATAGTACCAACCTGCTCTACCGCACGAGTATCTGCACAAGGCGTTGATAGGTTAGCAATTTCTTTTACAACAGCCGCGGCAGCTTTATCAATACCACGCTTAAGATCCATAGGGTTACGACCAGCTGCAACCGACTTCAAACCTTCTGTAACAAAAGCTTGAGCCAACACAGTAGCCGTTGTAGTACCGTCACCAGCAACATCATTTGCTTGAGACGCCACTTCTTTAACCATTTGTGCGCCCATATTCTCGAACTTGTCTTCAAGTTCGATTTCTTTAGCAACGCTAACACCATCTTTGGTTACTAGTGGAGAACCAAAAGATTTTTCAATAACAACATTACGACCTTTAGGTCCCAAAGTAACTTTTACTGCGTCCGCAAGAACATTAACGCCTTTCAGCATTTTCTGACGAGCGCCATCTCCAAATTTAACTTCTTTAGCTGACATTTTTTATACCTTTAATGTTTTAAATATTAAAAACTGAATACGAACTACAAGACTCTTAGGCTTCAATAACACCGTAGATTTCGTCTTCTTTCATAATAAGTAGTTCTTCACCATTGATTTTCACCGTTTGACCTGAATACTGGCCGAACAATACAGTGTCGCCAATGCTAACAGCCAACGCTTGCACGTCTCCGTTAGATTGAATACGGCCAGTGCCTACAGCCAAAACCTCGCCTTGAGTAGGCTTTTCTGTAGCAGATCCAGGCAAAACGATACCAGATGCTGTTGTTGTCTCTTCTTCTTTACGGCGAACAACGACACGATCGTGCAAAGGACGAATATTCATTAGTTATTTTCTCCAACTAAAACAATACCAGGACTCCCCTGGCAGGATGTATCTCACAACCAATGTGAGAATCTCTATCGACTTTCTATATACGGCTGAGAAATAGGATTTCAACCCGTAAGAAAATTTATTTTTTATCTATTAGATCATTTTCTTCATTAACGAATTCACCTTCTATGATGTCTTCGTTTTGCCCAGTACGATTGGCACCTGTTCGCCATTGTGAACTGCGCTGCATAACTGAGCTCATGAATTTCAGAATTAAACCCGCAGCAAGGAGCTTTCTAAAGAATGGTATTAGTAACACACCACCAATGGCATCCGTCACAAACCCCGGAATCAATAAACATACACCAGCAAAAACCAACATTAGGCCTTCTGCCATTTCAGATGCAGGTAACTCACCCCGCTGCATTTTTTCTTGTGCTTTCTGAGATGTTTCTAAGCCTTGCTTACGGATGAGGCTCACCCCTACAATAGCGGTTAAGAAAACTAAAGCTATGGTAGTGAGGCCGCCAATTTCTCCCCCTACCTGAATCAATACAGCTAACTCAACAACAGGCACCAAAATAAATAATAAAAGCGCAATTCTCATAATCTTTTCTTTCCTTTTCAACATACACTCTATCTATGGGCTTATCTGTGACTAATCAAGCAATTAATGGGTTTAAATCTCAAGTTCTTATTGTTTTAAACAATATTCAAGAAGGCCAGTGTATTGCCTATGGGGAATTAGCTAAACAAGCAGGTTTTCCTAACCATGCACGACAAGTCGGTACATTACTCAAAAACTTACCCAAAGACACTAAACTGCCTTGGCATAGGGTAGTTAATGCAAAACATCATATTAGCTTTATTGAGGGATCAGAGGCCTATGAGCGCCAAAAGCAGAAACTAGAGGAAGAAGGCTGGGTAATCCTAGGTAATAAATTGACAGTAAATGAAAACAACAAAGGGGATTAAAATATCCCCTTTGTAAAACATTCTTACAATATTAGAAACTTAATCTCTAAAGTTTGTAAATTGCACAGGCTGAGCCAAATCCGCTCCGCGTAACAACGCCATCACCTGCTGCAAATCATCACGCTTTTTACCCGTAACACGCAACTGATCACCTTGAATTTGCGCTTGCACTTTGATCTTACTATCTTTGATCATCTTGACAATTTTTTTCGCTTCGTCGGTCTCTAAACCTTCTTTCATTCTGATAGCTTGAGACGCTCGCATATTGCCCTTCTCTACCGCATCTTTATCAAGACTTTTTAGGTCGATACCACGCTTAACTAGCTTTTGATTCAAAATATCAGACATTTGGCGTAGTTGTGGTTCTGCTTCTGCTTCCATAACAACACTGGTTTTATCTTTAATCTCATAATGAGCTTTTACGCCTTTAAAATCATAACGCGTTGTGATTTCTCTATTGGCTTGATCCACTGCATTGCTGACTTCGTGCCAATCCAACTCAGATACTACATCAAACGATGGCATTTTATGCTCCTTAACATTTTCAACATAAGTAATTTGAGGCGATAATAGCAGGGATTTTAATAAAATACCTAATGGATAGCTTTTCTATGAAAAATACACCTTGGCTAGTAATAGGCGCAGGCGCAGTTGGTCTTTTTTGGGCATGCAAGCTAGAACAGCTGGGGCATAAGGTGCATTTAGTTTATAGATCCACAAAGCCTGGCAAATTAATTTCGCTGAGTTCTGCCATATCAGGGGAAGCACATCTTCCTTCCGAACATAAGGTAAAAAGCTTCAAAGCAAGTGAATTAACCCGGTCATATAACAAGGTATTACTTTGCACAAAATCGTTCGATTTAAAGGACGCCTTCCTGAATTGTAAAAACAACATTTCATTAGAAGCCGATATTGCCTGTTTATGTAATGGCATGGGAGCACAACAGCTATTACAAAAAGAACTAGCGCCAACACAAAGGCTCTGGGTCGGAACCACCAGTGAAGGCATGTTGAAGACAGCAAAAAATCAAGTCACACATACAGGGCTTGGCGATACCTTCTTCGGTCTTTGGTCAACACACTCAAGCAGTGAATCCTTTCCCTTAGATAACTACCAAGTACCAAACATTCACCCAAAGCTATTCGATAAGCTCGCTATTAATGCCTGTATAAACCCTCTTACAGCTATTTTTGAAATACATAATGGCGAGCTACTTAACCCAGAATATAGCCCCTTACTAGAGGCATTAATAACAGAGCTAGAGAGCGTCTTCTGCCATAATAAATTCGAATACAAAGAACATAGCCAACACCTAACAAAAGAGGTTTTGACTAATCGCATACAGACCGTTGCTCAATTAACCAAACTCAACCGCTCGTCTATGTATGAAGATTTACGTTTAGAGAGGACGACTGAAATCGACTACATTTCAGGCTTTTTACTCACGAACAGCCCTATTGAGCTCCCTATTCAGAAACTGCTTTATGATGCTGTCACCTCTGCAGATCAAAGAGAGACTTACAAAAAAAAGCTGCTAAACATCGTCTAGCAGCTTTTTAAAATCACCTTATTTAAGAACCAGCTTACAGCTTGGTCACTTTCTCTTTGGTTAGGTGTATTTTTTTATCTTTATACAAAGCGCCCAGTGCTTTTTTATAAGTTGCCTTACTTACTTTAAACACCGCATAAATCGCCTCTGGCGAGGCTTTGTCTGTCAATGGCGATTCGCCGCCTTGTGAGTCTAGGTAATCCAGTACATCGTCTAATATGTTACGGACTTTTTTATAACCGACTTCCTGAAGACTTAAATCGATTTTGCCATCTTCGCGCATTTGTTTGATAAAGCCTGTGGTTTTCTCACCTTTCCTTAGCTGCCTAAAGGCATCTTCAAAAAACAAAACACCCCAGAAGCGATTATCAATAACACATTTGAAGCCGATATTGGTTTTATCGCCAATGATGATAGAGACTTTATCACCCACTCGGTATGGCGCCTCTTCACGATTCAATAAGGCATCAACCTTTGTGGTTGCCACAATACGATTCGTAAATTGATCAAGATAAATGAACAATAGGTGAGTTTCACCCTCTTCCACTCTATTCTTCTGCTGACTAAAAGGCACCAATAAATCTTTTGGCAGCCCCCAGTCGAAAAATGCACCTACTTGGTTAACCGCTACTGAAGTCAAAGCAGCAAACTCGCCTACCTGTGCTTTCGGTAAGTCCGTTGTGGCAATCAGTTTATCGTCTGAATCAAGGTAAACGAAGACCTCAACTTTTTGACCCAACTCGATGCCTTTTGGTACATACCTTTTTGGCAGAAGAATCTCACCAAGGTCCCCAGCGTCTAAATACACACCGAAATCCTTTTCTTTTACTACTTCTAATGTGTTTAGACGTCCAATATTTGCAGCCATAGGCTCTCCGAACAATATTTCGTATCATCTAATGCTTCAACATAAGCATTAGCCATATTTTTATTCACTTTCTATGTTTGTTTTCATACAAGATTCAAACATAGCATCTAATTTCTGTTTACCTAACTGATCCATCTTCTCGATATTATTGTTCGGTATTTCAGTTGTATCACCATAAAACTCTATTGCCTTATCTAAGCTTGCCTCTCTTAATAAATGCAGCATAGGGTAAGGGGAACGATTGGTGTAGTTAGAAACATCATCTGGTTCTGTTCCTGAGAAGCAATAATCAGGATGAAATGTCGCTAATTGATAAACACCTTCGCAACCTTGATCGAACATAAGGTTTTCCGCCATTTCTACAAAATCCAAATAGCTGTGGAAGCTTTTAAACAATGAAGGAAAGATAATCAAAGTCGTTTCCGTCTCAGGCGTTTGATCTAACCATTGAATTTCAGCCATAAGCTCTTCAAGAGCCACGTCCATTTTCTTAGAGCGAAGTACGACATATCTCACACTGTTATTTTCTACTTCACGCTTGGCAAACGGGCAGACATTTTGCGTAATAATGAAATCTTTCACCCAGCTCATCGTTTGGGCGGTTACTAATTCGTCAGAGAGCAACATGGAAGTGCCTTATCCTAAATATTTTTGGCTATTCTAGAGCAAAGCGCTATGTGGGTCTAACTTATCCCACCCCTACTTGAGTTTCGATTTCGCAGAGTAGTAAAACAAGGTATCATAAGCCTCATTCTGGTCAGCAAATTGACCAAAGGCTAGAAAAAGCAACGCTTCTTTCTACCATTACATTTTTCGCCATTAGAGAGCCTACATGTCATTCTCCGAACTAGATCTAGATTTAACCATCGAGCACGCCATTAGCGAGCTGGGATTTGATACGCCAACAGAAATTCAACAACAAGCAATACCAGTTGCATTAGATGGTTCGGACCTTCTTGCGACAGCACCAACAGGCACAGGTAAAACCATTGCTTTTTGCGCACCCGCTATTCAACATATTCTTGATAGAGACGAGCAATCTACAACCGCCCCCAAGGTGTTAATCTTAGCGCCAAGTCGTGAGCTAGCTCGCCAAATATTTAACACGGTTGAGCTACTTACAAAACACACTCGCATTCAGTCTCAATTGATCATAGGCGGCACACCTTATGGCATGCAACAACAGCAACTAAGCGAGCCATGCGATATTCTCGTTGCCACACCTGGTCGTTTAGTCGAGTTAGATGAAAAACAATGGCTAGACTTAACCGATACATCGTATTTTGTCATTGATGAAGCGGACCGTATGCTTGACATGGGTTTCGTAGGCGCCATCAAACACATTGCCAATGAGCTTCCGAAGGAAAGACAAACACTCATGTTTTCTGCCACATTAGAAGGTGAGAAAATGGGGCGTTTTGCCGGCGAGTTACTAAATGAAGACACAGAACAAATACGCCTAGGAGAATCATCAAGAACAGTACCAAGCCAAATAAAGCAAACGGCATATCGTATTGATGACGAAGAACACAAAGAAGCGGTCTTAAAGCATTTGTTATCACAAGAACGAGTCCAACAGGCTGTCCTGTTTGTTTCAAATAGAGAGCATGTGGACATCTGGGTACAACGCATTCGAAAAATGAATATCATGTGTGATGGTTTGCATGGTGACATGAAACAAGGCGACCGCAGTGAACACATGAAACAAATGAAGCGTGGAAGATTGCAAGTTCTTGTTGCAACTGACGTAGCTTCTCGCGGTATCGACTTACCTGAGATTAATACGGTTATTAACTTACGCTTACCACGTAAAGCAGACAGTTATATACACAGGGCGGGACGTGCTTCTCGTGAAGGTGCTCCCGGCGAATGCATATCTCTAGTTGATATTAATGACCTTCCTATGATGGAAAAAATTCAGCGCTTTATGCAAGCAAATATCAAATTCAGTAAGATTCAAGGCCTTGAACCTAAAACGAAAGTACGATCATCAAGCACTAAGAAAAAGAAGAAGGCAACCAAAAAGTAGCAATCAATAAAAAAGCCCCATAAGGGGCTTTTTTATTGTCATAACGCGTCAATCAATCTTCAAAGTGTATTGTATGAGCTTTACGTTCCGCTTTGGTTTCTAAGTATTTGCGATTATGCTCGTGTACGTGAACTTGCGTTGGTACAACTTCAACCACATCAATACCGCTGTCTTTTAATTGCTGCGCTTTATCTGGGTTATTAGTAAGCAAGCGAATGGTATTGGCCTCTAACGCTTTTAACATATCCGCAGCAACGCCGAAATCACGATCGTCTTGAGGCATATGCAGCATTTCATTTGCTTGATAGGTGTCATAACCTTGATCTTGAAGTGCATAGGCGTCTAGCTTAGCGTAAAGGCCAATACCTCGGCCTTCTTGACGAAGATACATGATATAGCCACCTTCTTTATTGATGAGGTCAATAGCCTCATCTAACTGATCACCGCAATCACAACGAGCTGAGCTAAAAACATCTCCCGTTAAACATTCAGAGTGCAATCTAACTAAGGGAGCCGTGCCCTCTTTCTTTTCCGTACCTTCAAAGTAAATACCTATGTGTTCTTTTTCGGTACCTTTGCCTTCGAAAGAAATAAAGTCAGCGGTTATCTCGCCTGCTTTTAATAGGATGTTAACTCGCTGTTTTATCTTAAATTCAGTCATTTAATTATCTCAAATAGGTGCAAAACTTCTCTTATGCTGCTTCTTTATTAGGGTGAAATCTAAAAAAACAAGAAGAAGTTATATTGTAACATTAAATTTACTTTAAGTGCCCTAATGGCAATGCAGTACTTTCTTTAACGCTACGTAGCAAGAAACTAGATTGCACACCTGTCACACCGGGAATACGTGTTAGTTGCCCTAATAGAAAATCATGGTACTTTTCCATATCCTCTACGACTACCTCTAACAAGTAATCACAGTTCTGTCCTGTAACAAGATTACAGTTTCTCACTTCTGAGAATTGATTCACTTGCTCTTCAAAAACACTAAATCTATCTGGCGTATGCCGGTCCATGCTAATTTGCAGGAAGGCGGTCAACTTCAAACCTAATTCCGAGCGTTTTAAAACCGTCACTTTTCGGTCAATAATTCCACTTTCTTCTAACGCTTTCACTCTTCGCAGACAAGGCGAAGCGGATAAACCTACCCTATCGGCTAATTCCTGATTGGTTAAGCTAGAATCTTGCTGTAATTCTGACAGTATACTTAAATCTATTTTATCAAAAACCATATGATCAGCCATTTATTGTAAAAAAAATAAGAAATGAGCAATATAATTTCAATATAAACCAAAAAAACATAAAAAACGCAATCTTTTACCCTTAAAAAAGCCGTATCATATAGCCATTGACGCCCATTCACCCAATGAGCATAAAGACAAGCGAGCTTATCCGCTCCATAACAAGAAGAAGGGAAAGATCATGACATCTTTTGACCACACAAAATATACGCCGTTTCAGCCAGTTGTTATTGAGAACCGTACTTGGCCTGATCAGGAAATAACAAAAGCCCCAATTTGGTCTAGCGTTGACCTTCGTGATGGCAACCAAGCCTTGGTTGAGCCGATGACTGTAGAACAAAAGAAACAGTTTTTTGCTCTACTTGTTGATGTTGGCTTTAAAGAGATTGAAGTCGGCTTCCCTGCTGCTTCACAGTTAGATTTTGACTTTGTTCGTTGGTTAATTGAAGAAAACAAAGTTCCTGACGATGTGTACATTCAAGTTTTGACACAAGCTCGTCCTGAATTGATCGCTCGTACCTATGAGTCTCTTAAAGGTGCAAAAAAAGCCATTGTCCATGTTTATAACTCAACGTCTAAAACTCAGCGTGAGCAAGTTTTCCGCCTTGGCAAAGACGGCATTAAAGAAATTGCCGTTAAAGGTGCTGAGTGCGTAAAAGAACATGCTGCAAAACACCCTGAAACAGAGTGGGTTTTCCAATATTCTCCTGAAAGCTTTACTGGTACGGAAACAGATTTTGCGGTTGAAGTAGTTAATGCTGTTGCCGATGTTTGGCAACCAACGCCTGACAACAAGATCATCATAAACCTACCAGCGACAGTTGAAGTGGCAACACCAAATCGCTTTGCAGATCAGATCGAGTATTTTTGTCGTAATGTAAAGCAGCGTGACAACATGATCATCAGCCTTCACACCCACAACGACCGTGGCTGTGGTGTTGCTGCAGCTGAGTTAGGTTTGATGGCAGGCGCTGATCGTATCGAGGGCACATTGTTAGGTAATGGTGAACGTACAGGTAATATGGACGTGGTAACCATGGCGATGAATATGTACAGCCAAGGTGTCGATCCAGAATTAGTATTAAGCGATATGGACCGTATCATCAGTGTTGTGCAAGCTTGCACATTGCTACAAGTTCACCCACGCCACCCTTACGCTGGCGAGCTTGTCTTTACCGCTTTCTCTGGCTCACACCAGGATGCTATTAAGAAGTGTTTAGCCAATCAAACAGCCGACAAACCATGGGATGTGGCTTACTTGCCAATTGACCCTACTGACGTGGGCCGTAGCTACCAAGAAGTGATTCGTGTTAATAGCCAATCTGGTAAAGGCGGAATCGCTTACACACTTGAGCAAGAATATGGCTTAGCATTGCCTCGCTGGTTACAAGTAGAGTTCAGTCCTATTGTACAAAAGTTTGCTGAAATTGACGGCGGTGTTGTTGATGCTCAGTCAATGAAAAAACTTTTCGAAGATAGCTTCATGACAGGCTCAACACCTTACCAGTTAGGTAAATACGACTTAACAAAAGACGATATCGACACAGTTAATGCTGAGCTTATTGGCTCGGAAAACGTACAAATTTCTGGTAATGGCAATGGTGCCCTTTCTGCTTTCAGTACAGCATTAGGTGAACACTTTGGAATGCGTATTGATATTATCCAATACCAAGAACATGCCTTGACTGTTGGTAGTGATGCTCAAGCGATAGCTTATGTTCAAGCAAACATTGACGGAGACCGCTTTAACGGTGTTGCGATTCATAACGATATCGTATCCGCTTCGATTCAAGCTGTACTTGCAACAGTGAACCAAAAAATAGCCTAATCGCAAGATAGCCTAATTATAAGCAGGCATACTGGAAAGCCGAAGACTAAACATCTTCGGCTTTTTTATGGGCTAAAAACAGTTATTAAATAAAGTATCAAGAAAGTGCTAATATCTTCAGCTATCAAACGCTCAGTAACCATAGGAAGTCAGCACAGTGCCTTTAAAAGTTTTTCTACTATTTCTATTACTCGCAACTTTTAGTAAAGCCACATACGCTGAATGTAGAGATATAGACTCTAAAGCTGCCGCAGATAAAACAGCACAGAAGCATGTCGGCGGAAAAACTTTCAAAAGAGCTATGGTGTTAAAAAGGCATCTACCAAGCAAAAGAAAGGAAGTCGCAAGCTATGTTTACGTGAAATCTACAGACCTGTATTACACCGTCTATTCTTTGGTCAGCACGGACTGCAAATCGGTTAGAGTCCTCAAACAAACAAAAGGGAAGCACTAGGCTTCCCTTTTTACATTACGCCTTATTGCTTACTTTTCTGACTTTTTAGTCTTTTCTTCAGATTCTTCCGCCTCGTCTTCATCTTCGCTCTCGTCTTCACCCAATTTAGAAATCTCTTCTAAACGCTGAATCACTTTTGCTGAAAGAGTACCTTCTGGGTATTCTCCTTCATCATTAGCGACACCTGGCTCGACTCCAGTTAGAAGGTGCAATGCCTCATCCGCTGTAGAGATGGCATAAACATGAAACATCCCATCTTTTACAGCATCAAGAATATCGTCATTGAGGATCAAATTATTAGCGTTAGATTTGGGAACAATAACCCCTTGAGTGCCAGTTAAACCGCGAGCACGACAAACATTAAAGAAACCTTCAATTTTCTCGTTTACGCCACCAATTGCTTGCACTTCACCATACTGATTAAGGGAACCTGTAATCGCTAAGTCTTGTCTTAGAGGAACTTGCACTAAGGCAGACAGAAGGCAACAAAGCTCAGCCGTTGAAGCACTATCACCATCCACATAGCCATAGCTTTGTTCCATGGCAATAGAAGCAGATATATCAAGCGGGTAACGCTGGGCATACTTATTCCCCAAATAGCCAGACAAGATCAATACACCTTTGGAGTGTATATTTTGGCCAAGATTGGATTCACGTTCGATGTCGATGATACCTTTACCACCTGGGTAAACGGTCGTTGAAATGCGGGCAGGCGCACCGAAACTACTATCACCGATCTGCATAACAGTAAGGCCATTTATCTTACCAACCGCATGACCATCACTTTCTAGTAGTACCGTTCCTTCTAATATTTCTTCAATAATCCGCTCACTGACTCGGCCGGTACGATGTTTTTTCGCAGCCAAAGCGCGAGAAATATGTTGCTCAGTAATTAGTTCATCTTTGGCCATCTGACGAACAAAATCCGCTTCACCTAGCAACTCAAATACATCACCAATTTTAGCGGTCATTTCCCTCTGATGTTCCGCTAAGCGGCTACTGTATTCGATTAGAGATGCGACTCCACCACGGGTTACATTGGCGTATTCTTCTTTGTCAATGCGATCTTTCATGAGGCGAGCAAAAGAAAGCTCAGATTCTTTAGAGCGTTTTAATGTGTCGTCAAAGTCCACCAAAACACGAAACATTTCTTGGAAATCTGGATCAGCATCTTGCAATAGATAATAAATATCCCTTGCCCCTATCAACACCACTTTAACCTGCAAGGGTAGGTCTTGGGGTGACAGTGTCATGGTATTCATCATTCCAAGGTCGGCATAAGGGTGTTCGATTTTTAACGTTTTGCTTTTCAGGGCGCGCTTAAGTGCTTCCCACAAATAATGATCTGTTAGCAACTTTTCGGCATCAAGAATGAGATAACCGCCATTGGCAGCGTGCAAGCTACCGGAACGAATAAGGCGGTAATTAGTGATCAACATACCTTGATCACTACTGTGCTCCACATGCCCAAATAGATTCCTGTAAGTTGGGTGAGGTTCATAAATAACCGGCTGCCCTTCATTGTCGTTGTGCTTGATGGCAATGTTCGGTAAATACAGGTCTTCATATAATTGACGGCGACCAATTTCATCACGGTTTTCAGAGGCTTTATCGTCCGCCATTTGGTCAATAATGGTAGTGTCTAAATCTGTTCTTAATGAAGCAAGAAAGGCTGAAATATCCGCATCGTCTTTGTATTTTTCAAACAAACCTGACATCAAAGGTTCAACCGCTTCCTTGACTGTGTCTAAATTCAACTGACGAAGCAGATCATAGGTAGCTCTCTTCCACTGAGGAAGAGCCAAAAGCTCTTCGTTCAATAAACTCTCTAGGGCCGATACCCCTTCTTGAAAGGCATCTCGTTCTTCATCGGATAAGGCTGCAAATTCGTTTTCTTCTAATGCCTTCCCCTCTTTCATAGGAGCAAAGCTAACAGAGGATGCGTCGCGGAACATAGCCACGCCGATTTTCACAGAGGCCTTTTCCACTTTATTAATAGCCGCTTCGTACTGCTCATTAAAAGCACGATCAATCAAACTTTTCTGCTGCTGATAAGTCGGGTTTTCAAACGCTGCTGGAAAGGTTCCCATCAAGCCATCAATAAGAGTTCTAATTTCGCTCTCAAAAACATTGGCTAAACCTGGAGCAAACTCTAATGCTTTAGGTCTATGGCTTTCCGTAAAATTATTAACATAGGCCCACTCGTTCGGAGCTGATCGGCGTTTCGCTTCACTTCTTAGATAATTAAGAATATAAGATGATCGCCCTGTACCCGAATCTCCCATAGCAAAGACGTTATATCCGGGGCGCTGCATAGCAACACCAAACTGAATGGCCTCTACAGCACGCTCTTGGCCTAAAATGCCGCTTAAGGCATCAATATCATTAAGAGTATCGAAAGGTAAATGTTCGTCAGGAATTTTAGCGGATAACGCTTGATAAGGTAGCGGAGTAACCATGTTTGTCATCAATGACTTTCCTTATGTTAAACAAGCCAAAAGCAAATAGAGGGTGGCTTGGAGAAGAAGCAAACCTTCTCTTATATATTGTTTCATTTTTAAGATACTTTGAGGCTAACACTCTACCCCTGTAAAACCTAGGCAGTGAGAGAAAAACTCTTCAATCTCACCTTAATTTAATGCCAATTGATTCTCAGGATTCGCTCGATTAAAGACTCTGTGAAAATTTTCAGCGGTCGCCTCGAGTAATTCTTCATATCGAATACTTTTTAAATCTGCCACATATTGAGCAACATCAGACACGTATTTAGGTTCGTTCTTTTTGCCCCTATGAGGAACAGGAGCAAGATACGGAGAGTCCGTTTCCACTATCAAGGATTCTAATGGCAGCTTACGCACTGTGTCTTTTAATTCTTGCGCTGCTTTAAAAGTCACAATCCCTGAAATGGAAATCAAGTAGTTTTCATCCAAGGCTTTTTTAGCCATGTCGTAATCTTCGGTAAAGCAATGCAATACACCAGCAGAATCAGAATTACCGTGTTTTCTGATTAAATCCAAGGTGTCTTCTTTAGCTTGCCTAGTGTGGACAATGACAGGTAAACCTAACTTGCCAGCTACTTTTAAATGCTCAGCAAAGCTAACTTTTTGAGCTTCATGAATGATTGGGGATTCTTCATAGAAATAGTCTAAACCCGTCTCACCTATGGCAATAACCTTAGTGTTTTGAGCGCGCTCAAAAAGATCATCCCCATTGGTAATTAGACCTTCTGTTTGTAAAGGATGAACACCGCAGCTTGCGTATATACCGTCGTACTGTGTGAAGGCCAAGATGTCGTCCATCTTTTTTAGATCCACGGAAATAGTCAGAAGCTGACGAACCCCTTTCTCGTAAGCGCCGTTAAGCACGGCCTTAATATCATTATCGTAAGGGGCCAAATCCAGCATATCCAGATGGCAATGGGTATCAATTAACATAAAGCGTTACCACTGATTCAATTCGTATGTAAGTTGCATAATGGGGTTTAAATTTGTTTTTTGAAGGTCTTCTTTCAATTGTTGTAGAGCGGTGTAGCGCACCATAAGACCCTGAATACTGATTCGAGATATTAGGATTGGATAGACTTCCTGCAAAGCGGACTCAAGATTCCCACCTGCGGAATGAAGAATGCATTGATGTAAAATTGCCCCTAGTCCATTTGTGTAATCTTCAATATTACTGGTATCCACACCTTTTAAGACATCACTAACACTCATTCTACCTTGTAACAGTTCGACAAGCTTAGACGGTAAATCAGCATATAAAGACACCTTACCTTGCTGCTGCAGACTCAGTAATCGAAAAGGCTGTGTGGTTAACCAAAACAAATTCTGTAATTCACTATGCTCAGGAAGCTGCGACAACCAAGCCTGAACATCACTAAGGCTTGGGGTTGGAATACTGACCAACAAACAACGACTACGAATGGTGGGCAAAAGGCTTTTTGACTGTGATGTTGTTAAAATGAAAAAAGTATTTTCAGCAGGCTCTTCAAGGGCTTTCAACAAAGCATTTGCCGCATTCACATTCATTTCTTCTGCGTGGGTTATCAGAGTAATTTTACTTTTCCCGACCTGAGGCTTTTGACTAATTTTTTGAACTAGGCTTCGCACTTGGTCGACTTTTATTGTGCCATTTTCACCATCCAAAACTCGATAATCTGGATGTGTCTCTGCATTCATCAACTCACATGAATGGCAGACGCCACAAGCAATTCCTTGATCGCTTTCACACATTAAGTCTTTAACCATTTCATGTGCTAAAGACTCCTGACCAACACCATCAGCGCCCGTAATAAGCAAAGCGTGCGATAAGGCATTGCCTTTTTTCAAAGTCTGAACTTGCTGTAAACAAGGCTTTAACCATTCCGCCAGCATCATTCAGCTTCACCTGCCCACGCATGGTTCAACGCCATTAACTGGGACTCTATCTGAGCCTTTACTTCATTCAAAGTCAAACTGGCATCTATTACTTTAATTCTATCTGAGTCTACTCTAGCACGCTCCAAGAAGCCTTCTCTAACCTTCTCGTGAAAAGCAATGGACTCATTATCCAAACGATCCTGCTGCTTTCTCTGGGCTACTCGCTGCTGACCTTGCTGTACAGAAATATCTAATAATAACGTCGCATCAGGTTTATTATCACCAACCACCCACGCGCTTAGTTGATCTATTACCGATACATCACCACCACGAGCTTTGCCTTGGTATACATAGCTCGAATCTAAAAATCGATCGCTAATCACCCAAATACCCTTATCAAGGGCTGGTTGGATTTTTTCAGCTAAATGCTGTGCTCGTGCAGCAAAGACCAAAAGCAGCTCTGTGGTGTCGTTTACCTTTTCATCTCGGGAAGCTAAGACTAATTGCCGAATCTCTTCGGCCAAGGGCGTACCACCCGGCTCCCTTGTCATCAGATATGGAATATCATGAGATTCTAACCACTCTTGTATGAAGTTAATCGCCGTGGTTTTACCACTCCCTTCACCACCTTCGAGTGAAATAAATTTGCCTCTCATACCCTACCTCTAATTAGTAACTTCTGGCGTTGAACGATAATCCGTTCTTCGCTTGAACTGGTACTCTTTAACCGCTGCATTATGCGCTTTTAACGTATTTGAAAATGCATGGGTACCATCCCCTTTAGCAACAAAATAAAGCGCTTTTGTTTCGCCCGGGTTCAAGGCCGCAAAAATAGCTTCTTTCCCTACATTAGCAATCGGGGTCGGCGGTAAGCCAGAAATTCGATAGGTATTGTATGGGGTGTAATCTTTTAAGTGCTTACGGGTTATATTGCCATTATAAGAGTCACCAAGACCATATATCACGGTTGGATCTGTTTGTAGGCGCATTCTTTTTTCTAAACGGCTAATAAAAACACGAGAAATCAATGGACGTTCAGCCGCCGCCCCTGTTTCTTTTTCAATGATAGATGCCATTATTAAGGCTTCATAGGGGCTTTTGTATGGTAAGCCTTTCACCTTAGATTGCCATAATTCCTCTAGCGTAGACACCAACAGAGCATTAGCATGCTTTAGTATGCTGACATCCGTATCACCATCACGGTAGCTGTAAGTATTCGCAAAGAAACGCCCTTCAGCATGGGGAACGGAGAGGTTTAAACGTGTAGCAATTTCCTCATTAGATAGACCTTGCAGGGTCATTTCAATATTACCCTTAGCAGCCATAGCCTGCAGAAACTCTTGCGTCGTTTTACCTTCTAAAAGTGTCACCGAATAGGTTATGGACTTACCCGAATCAAACAAGGCCATGACATCCAACAATGTCATATCTGGTTCTAGAGCATACTCGCCCACTTTAGGCGATAACTGAGGGTTCAGCTTAGCTGCAAGTCGAGTCAAGAACGGATATTGAATATAGCCCTCAGCATGCAAAGCCTGACCTAAACTATAAAAGGTATCACCAGAGTTCACTTCAAACTTACTATTAGTTTCAAGATTCATGGGGGACGTCATAGAACCATATAAATACCATGCCGCAAGCGCCAATAAAGTAAGCCCCATCAACGCGAGCCTAAAACACCATTTAACGAATCGCATTTTCTTCCTTTTTTTGTATTTCATGCTGCAAAGCTTTGGTTAAAGAGCCATATACAAATGCAGTATCTGCAATATTTATCACTGGCACTATCTTCATTAAACTATTAGTAATAAAGACTTCATCTGCAGACAAAACGTCATTTAGCTTAAAGCTACCCAACTGTACGTCGCCATCAAAGTGTTCAATAATTTGTTTTCTATAGGTTCCTTCAACACCAGAAAACTCGAGAGACGGTGTATAGATTTTGCCACCCTTAAACCAAAAAATATTACTTTGAATGCACTCAATCACGTCACCCTTATCGTCCAACATAATGGCTTCGAAGTCAGAATCACTTAAGTGTTGTTTTGCCAAAACATTTTCTAAGCGATTCAAGTGTTTAATGCCAGCCAAAAAACGATTAGAAGACACCGTAACTGGTGATATAGACAAGGACACACCTTGCTGCTGTTGAAGAGAGTAATCAGGGCAAGGCAAGATACCAATACAGACAGTATGAGAAGGCTCTTCTGGTGGCAAATAACCTCGACCACCCTCACCACGTGTGACAATAATTTTTACAACTGAGTCAACACTGACAAGAGGCAAAATATCAGATAATAAAAAGTCCTCTAATTCTTGCTTTCGTTGGGGACTCAACGACATACCTAACTTGTTTAAGCCTTTGTAAAGTCGAGCCAGATGGTTATCTAATTGAAGAAGCGACACAGGAGTCGCATGAATAGTCTCGAAAACACCATCCCCATAAGCTAAGCCGCGATCAGCAGGCGAAATAGCATCATCCACTATGTAATTAACAAACCAAGTCATGGTGAAAAACTCAATAAAATATGGCCGTTATGATAACGCAAAAACGAATGTCATCACATAGGCAGTCAACTCCATATTAATCAAGCCAATGGCTTATCAACTGCTGACTCATTGAAGCTAGATGATTCAGCAACAAGCTATCGACACAAATTCTCCCTACTTATTATTACTAGCTAAGTTAAAACACTACCTCACCCCATAAATAACAAAATATTATCATTACAAAAACTAATGATAATTTAATTTGATCAATTAAAAAAATTAAGATCACCTCATTACCTAACCCACTATTTTTGGAGAGACATATGAAAATGAATCACATTGGCTTAATGGTTGGCGATATGAGTCAAGCTGTTGAGTTTTACACTAAGGTTCTTGGCTTAAGAGTCATCATGGATAAAACGAAGGTAATAGAAGAAAGAGAAAGCGCAATAGGTAAAATGTGCATTGCCGTTTTCGGCGAGGGGTTTGAAGGATTCAATATCGCTCATTTAGTCACTACAGATGGTATAGGTGTTGAGCTGTTTGAAATGAAGAACCGTGAACAAAAGCACGAAGTTAACTTTTCACGAATCGGAATCTTTCATTTTTGCCTTCAATCCGATGACTTTGAAGCCGTTATACAAAAAACAGAGGAAATGGGCGGAAAAGTACGAATGGATATCATGAGGTATCACCCTGAAGACGACTCAAAACCGGCAAAAATGGTCTATCTAGAAGACCCTTTTGGTAACTTATTTGAGCTGTACTCACACTCCTATGAAGAAACCTACTCTTCAGAATACGAGTAATAAGCTAATCGGGAGTAGCTAATGCATTAGCTACTCCATTCAGCACAATTAAGCTCAAGATATTCCTAATATATTTTGAATTATCTCATTTAGCATTTTATAACGCGCAGGGAGAATACGGTTTTTCTTTTGAATTTGAAATAGTGGTTCAATTACTGGTGTCTTAGGTTTAAAAACCGTCAAGAGGTCAGGTGAATGAAAACTTTTCACCGCTGTTAAAGGCATAACAGTGAAACCTAGACCTTTAGCAACGGGTTGTAATATTTGGCCAATTTGATTAACAAAACCAGCTTGAGGCAAACCTTCTATTGCTAACTTTCTTAAGCTTGGCTCACCACACTGGGCAAAATAAAGGGGCAAGTAATGCTCAGCATCAGGATGGCCAATAAACCCCATCCCCGTTATTACTTTATAGATATCCATATCAACATCGACACTGCGGGAAAAAACTAAACACAGCTCTTCATGTCCGATTTCTTTCACATCAAAAAGGGCTGTATTTGGCAGCTCAGTGACGATACCAACATCGACTATACCCTCTCTAATATCACTCAATATCCGATTCTGAGGAGCGGCTTTCAAACTAACCACTAACAAAGGATGCTTAACCTGCCAATCTAGTAACTTTGGATAAAGAGTTAATGCCAAAGCTCCTGAACAGGAGATGCTACAAACACCGCTGTAAGGGTCATCAAAAGACAACTTCTCAATTAGCTCACTCTCATTCTTTTCAAGCTGGCGAGCATAATCAAACACCAGCCTTCCTTGCTCGGTAAGATCAAACCCTTTTTTCTCCCTTGCAATAAGAGGGAAACCACAAGCTGATTCAAGCTTATTAATATGCTGACTCACACCGGGCTGAGTCATAAAAAGCTTTTCCGCCGTCCGCGTAAAATGCCCTGTCTGAACCAGTACAACAAAAGTGTTTAACCAAATTGGGTTAAGCATAAGGCCTCATTATTTGTAGTAACTCGCGCAAAAGAAATGATTCTAAACTTTGATGACAAATAGTTAAACGAAGATTTAATTCAGCATCAGAGCCCAACAGACAGGCAAGCTGAATTTAGAAACAGTAGAGCATATATAGAATTGTGATTAAAAGATGTGGATAAGGTAAAGCATGGGGGGTGAAAAGGAATGGCGTCCCATAGGGGGTTCGAACCCCTGTTACCGCCGTGAAAGGGCGGTGTCCTAGGCCTCTAGACGAATGGGACACAAATCAGTCAAACACTGACAATTTACTTATCAATCAAAACAAGTAAATGGAGCGGGAAACGAGGCTCGAACTCGCGACCCCAACCTTGGCAAGGTTGTGCTCTACCACTGAGCTATTCCCGCAACACTCTTCCCCTACTCTATTCAGGAAAGATAACCAGCTGCTTTTTCAAAGCAACCAGTAAAAATAATGGCGTCCCATAGGGGGTTCGAACCCCTGTTACCGCCGTGAAAGGGCGGTGTCCTAGGCCTCTAGACGAATGGGACACAAATCAGTCAAACACTGACAATTTACTTATCAATCAAAACAAGTAAATGGAGCGGGAAACGAGGCTCGAACTCGCGACCCCAACCTTGGCAAGGTTGTGCTCTACCACTGAGCTATTCCCGCAACACTCTTCCCCTACTCTATTCAAGAAAGATAACCAGCTGCCTTTCAAAGCAACCCGTAAAAATAATGGCGTCCCATAGGGGGTTCGAACCCCTGTTACCGCCGTGAAAGGGCGGTGTCCTAGGCCTCTAGACGAATGGGACACAAAAAACACGTTTTATTCACTAAATATCACTTCAAATTAAAGTGGCGTCCCATAGGGGGTTCGAACCCCTGTTACCGCCGTGAAAGGGCGGTGTCCTAGGCCTCTAGACGAATGGGACACAAATTAGCTTAAAACGCTTTCCATTTATTAGGCGAATAATAAATGGAGCGGGAAACGAGGCTCGAACTCGCGACCCCAACCTTGGCAAGGTTGTGCTCTACCACTGAGCTATTCCCGCACGTCACACATATTTTTTGAAAAACAGCCTTTACTATCGCTAATAAATGGCGTCCCATAGGGGGTTCGAACCCCTGTTACCGCCGTGAAAGGGCGGTGTCCTAGGCCTCTAGACGAATGGGACATCTAAAAAATCTTGCTGTGTGAGCGGGTGCGTATATTACTGTTACCAGCCTGAAAATCAATAGTTTTTTTCATTAATTTAAGCTACTTTGTTTGAAAGTCACTTTTAAAATCAATTGGATCGGAGTAATTATGTTAAACAAGCATTTATTTTTAGCAATATCATTATCCACACTCGTACTTGCTGGCTGCTCTACTACCCACAACATTGAGATCAAACCTGAAATAAAAGTCAGCTCTAGCAGTTTAACAAACGACAGGGTCATTCAAGTATCCACTAGCACCCTACTCGACAGTAAAGTTGGCTCAATTGAAACTGGCATCAAAGAGACAGCCAATATTTTCGCTACAAACAATATAAGTCAAAGCGTTAACGACAGCGTAATGAAAGGCTTACGAGAGCTTGGCTTCACCCCCGATCAAGGAGTAATGCCCCCTGCCAGCCTAAATATTGAAATCACAAAAATGAGTTACGTTACAGAAGTGGAAAAATTAAAAACCATTGCGAAAATTGATTTCGAAATTAAGGCCACTTTAGCAGCAAAAGGCCAAACCTATAAATCTAGCTATGGATCACAAAAAGTAAGAGAGTACGGCACCCTCCCTTTTGAGAAAGATGTTGAAAGTGACATGAATGACCTTGCCAGCCAGACTGTCAATCGCCTCTTAAAGGATCCGAACATCATTATTCTATTGCAATCCAATTAGATCTTTAAAAAATCAGTTTGAAGACAAAAAGGCGCCATCTGAACCAACAGATAGCGCCTTTTTATTAGAATAATTAAAACTAAAGTTACTTAAGACTTCTTAAAATCCAATGAGGCTGAGTTTACACAGTACCTTAACCCTGTTGGCTGAGGCCCATCATCAAAAACATGCCCCAAGTGCGCATCGCACTTCTGACATAATATCTCCGTTCTGCGCATCATTAATGAGCTATCCATCGACTCACTAATGTTTTCTTTATTTGCGTCATAAAAGCTTGGCCAGCCAGAGCCAGAGTCATATTTAGTGTTAGATTCAAACAATAGCGCCCCACAACAACGACACACATACTGGCCTTCTTCATGATTTTTTTCATATTTTCCAGTAAAGGCTCTTTCAGTACCTTTTTTTCGTGTGATATGAAAAACGTCCTCTGGCAGCTCTTTTTTCCATTCTTCCTCAGTTTTCAATGTTTTTTTATTTATATCTTGATCACTCATCTTGAATGCTCCCAAGTTCGGTGTACAGTTAGTGTTTTTTAGATAAGCCTCTGTAAGTAAGGATAAAACGGTGCAAATTCGCAAATCAAACAAACTCGCCAATATATGTTATGAAATCCGTGGACCTGTTTTAAAAGAAGCCATGCGCATGGAAGAAGAAGGCCAACAAATTTTAAAGCTTAATATTGGTAACCCAGCACCTTTTGGCTTTGAGGCACCTGATGAAATCCTAGTCGATGTTATTCGTAACCTACCTACGTCACAAGGCTATTGTGAATCAAAAGGCCTTTATTCTGCCCGCAAAGCCGTTATGCAAAAATATCAGGCTTATGGCATCAAGTCTGCCGATGTCAATAATGTATGGATCGGCAATGGTGTTAGTGAGCTTATCGTCTTAGCCATGCAAGCCCTTCTTAATGACGGTGATGAAATTCTAGTACCTGCTCCTGATTACCCTCTATGGACAGCGGCAGCCACTCTATCAGGTGGCTACGTAAGACACTACCTATGTGATGAAGGTTCAGGCTGGCAACCTGACATCAAAGACATCAAAGCAAAAATATCTAACAAAACTAAAGCCATCGTCATAATCAACCCAAACAACCCAACAGGGGCTGTTTACGAAAAAGATGTTTTAGAATCCATCGTAGCTTTAGCAGAAGAGCACAACTTGCTTATCTTCTCTGACGAAATCTACGACAAAATCATCTATGATGAAGCGAAACACATACCAACCGCCACACTTACAGAAGGCAGAGTGCCCTGTATTACGTTTGGTGGCCTATCAAAAGTCTATCGTACCGCAGGCTTTCGCTCTGGCTGGATGGCCATCACAGGTGAACGCAAAGGTATACAGGACTACATTGATGGTTTAGACATACTTAGCTCAATGCGACTTTGCGCCAACGTGCCTGCTCAGCACGCAATACAAACAGCACTAGGTGGCTACCAAAGCATTAACGAACTAATAGCGCCAGACGGCCGTCTTTACGAACAGAGAAAAGTCGCTTGGGAAGCCCTTGATGCTATGCCAGGGGTACATTGTCATAAGCCGGAAGGCGCCCTTTATCTATTCCCAAGACTAGACCCTAAGATGTACGACATACAAAATGATATGGATCTCGTTTTACAATTTTTGCGAGAAGAAAAAGTCCTTATCGTTCAAGGCACAGGCTTCAATTGGCCCACACCTGATCATGTACGATTTGTATTCTTACCCCATGTAAAAGAACTTGAGTCTGCGATGGAAAGGTTTGATGCTTTCCTAGCAAGATTAAGGAAGAATTAAGTTCTCTTTACAATAATCATTGAAATTGTCTTTCAAGACCATAATATGCTCCTTAGATAGTTCATTTAAGGAGCATATTTATGCGCATTCTATTATTCCTATTAACCAACTTAGCCATTATGGTTGTCGCCGGCATTGTGCTAAGCGTCCTTGGTGTCGGCAGCTACATGACAAGCAACGGCTTAAACCTAACCTCACTTCTCATCTTCTGTGCAGTGTTTGGTTTTGTTGGTAGCTTCATATCACTCTTTCTGTCTAAATTTATGGCCAAAAAAGGCTCTGGTGCCGTTGTCATAGAACAACCTAGAAACCACAAAGAGGTTTGGCTTCTAGATACTGTGAAAGAACTTGCAGACAAGTCTAATATTGGCATGCCGGAAGTGGCTATCTTTCCTTCCCATGATGCGAATGCCTTTGCCACAGGCTGGAATAAAAATGCAGCATTAGTCGCTGTATCCAGTGGCATGCTAGAGCGTTTCTCTCCCGATGAAATAAAAGCTGTACTTGCCCATGAGGTAGGTCACATAGCAAATGGCGACATGATCACTCTTTCTCTTATTCAAGGGGTAGTTAATACCTTTGTTATGTTCTTTGCCCGTATTGCCGCTTACGCGGTGGACCAATTCCTAAGACGAGGTGATGACAACAACCAATCCGTAGGTTTTGGTTACTACATTGCTACCTTTGTATTTGAAATGCTATTTGGGGTTCTAGCCTCAATGATTGTGATGTGGTTCTCTCGATACCGAGAGTTTAGGGCCGATGAAGCGGGAGCAAGACTTGCAGGCAAACACGCTATGATATCTGCCTTAGCCCGTTTACAGCAGGAACATGAACAAACCCATATGCCAGACTCTATGCTTGCCTTCGGTATCCGTAGAGGCAAAACACCAAGTTTGGGTGAGCTATTTTCTAGTCACCCACCAATTGAAGACAGAATCAAAGCACTACAAGCTCTGTAACTGCAATTTAGAGCACAAAAAAACGCCAGCATTAGCTGGCGTTTTTTATGTATGAAGGGCAGAAATAAAGCCTATTTCTTAGTGTTATTCTTTAACGTTTCCAAAATGTAAGCCGTAAGTGGGATGCCAACGTCTTTTTTCACATCCACAAAGCGCACGCCGTAGACATAAAAGTACTCCACTCCCATGCGAGACAAAAATTCATTATCAACTAAGCTAGCCTGAACTTGATCTAGCATTTGTATCTCTTGCGATCGGATTTCACATTCAACTTTAATAAGCTGGCTGTAAGGACCTATCTTCAAATTACCGTTGAGTCGAAAGGTCTGTCCAGCAAGACCAAAGTCCTCTTTAGAAATAAGCTTTGCGCCACCCAAACTCAAGTCAACCAAGATAGAAGAAGCCGATTGACCAATAGAAGTTTCTAAGTCTACAGGCTCCACACTACAAATGAGCTTGGTTTCAACCCGAACAGCCTGACGAACAACAGAGGTTTCAACAAACTCAGGGTAAGCTATATGCAAATGACCAGATGGGTCTAGATAACTTTTTGCTACCTTACTTGAAAAGGCACAGACATGAGTACTAAGCATCAATCGCACATTAACAATTTGCCCTTCACGCACCAAAAGGTTTTTGCCGTTCATTCTAGGACAAGAAACGATTAAAGAGCTTTTCGGAATATGCCCAATAACCTTCACCATGTAACGACCACTAGGGTAAATCAATTCAATCTGAACATTTGTTCCTAAAGGTACATCCAGATCGCCTAGATCAACCTGCATTACATCAGCCATGCACTTACCTTCTAATTAGTCAAAAAACTTGCTGCTTTACAAAGCGAAAGAACCTGCTTTTCAGCATGATGAACCGTACAAGTATTCAATTCATCTCTTTCAACATAATGCTTACGCAACCAGTCAAAAATATTATTTTCTTTATTCTCTCGGTACTTAGACCTTAATCTTACATCATCTCTTGCCACATCATAAATAGCATGCACACTTCGAGCCAGCATTTCTTCAGAAGATAAGATTCCATCTACTAAATTTAAAGCAGACAAGCACCCTGCACTAATTGCCTCCGACGCGCTACTATTCTGATTTTCAAGGCCAAGAAACGCCTGTAGCGCCTCATAAATCATCCAAGTACCTTTCTCACGGCCTTGTTTACTGTAACCCGCAATATGTGGCGTCGCGATATCAACAATGGAAAGTAAGTCTTGATTAATGTTTGGCTCACCCTTCCAGACATCCATCACTAAATGTAGGTTGCCTTGCAATTCCTTATGGCGAACCATCAAATCACTCTCATTGATGACTCCCCCACGTCCAGCAGAGATAACAACTGCCCCAGCAGGAAGCCTATTAAGTTGATCGAGCGCTATCATATCCTTTGTTGGATAAGGACCAGTATCCGTTAAGGGAGCATGAAGCGATATCACATCACAAGCCATAAGTTCATCAAGTGAAACAAAGTTTGCTGCTTTTATTTCCTGCACTTTAAAAGGATCGTGTACACAAACATCGCAACCCATTGCTTTGAATCGGTTATATACAGTTTGACCGACATTGCCAAAGCCAAGCACACCAATTTTTTTATCAAGCCATTTGATGCCTTTATTCATGTATAGATGACTTAAACCACTTAGAACGTAATCAGCAACAGCCTGCGCGTTACAACCAGGCGCGCTGCTAAAGGCAATATTGTTTTTTTCTAAGTATTCCTGATCGATATGGTCAACACCTATGGTTGCACTACCCACAAATCGAACTGAACTGCCACGTAAAAGAGACTCCGTCACCTTAGTAACAGAACGCACTAACAAAACATCCGCATCTTTAACCATATCAGGGGAAAGGTCGCGACCACTCACTAATTCAACCTTGCCTAATGCAGAAAAAAGCTTCTCCACATTAGGCATATTTTCATCGGCAATGATTTTCATATTTATCTTGTAAAAACTCTTCAAAGTTGTGAGTGAAATCGTTTTGTTTAAATAAGAATCGAGCAAAGCTATTTGCCCGCTCAGGAAGACCCTTTTCAATAAACTCATGCACTTGTTTCAACACGGACTGCTCGAATGCTGAGGCGTCATAGTCAGGCAAAGACAAGTTATCAACACTGACACGAAATGGCAGATCAAGAACCCAATGAAACACACACTCTATTGCTTGAGGTTTTACCTCTACCCGCTCGAATTCTTTTTGCGTTTCAAGATCTCTGGTGTCAGGGCTATACCAATAGCCATAATCTTCTAATAGCCGCCGCTTTTCTCCCGCCAAACACCAATGACTCACTTCATGTAAAGCGCTGGAGAAATAGTCTAATCTGAAATAAATAACCGCTGGACGGGATTCTGTAGCAGGCACATATAAGGGCTCATCCGCCCCGCCAACTAAACACGTATTAAATCGAGATAAAAAGCAGGCATCAAACGCCTCCACAAGCTGAATAACACTTGTCAAACGAAAGCTCCAAAAACAGGGAATTATCACACAGGAAAGGACTTTAAGCCATGCAAAGCATTATCATTTGCATGACTTAACCATCAGATTTTCATTTAGCGTCGTTTTTTAAACCGAGACTTTTAATTAGTCATGACTTATTAGCCACAACCTAATTAGCCACAACCTAATTAGCCACGATTTATTAACCACGACTTACCTAGCCACGGCTATTAACCGCGACTTATCTTAGCCATGGCTGATTAACCTCGACTTATCTTAGCCACGATAGTAGCGAGCAGGAACAAAAGGCATTGCCGTAGGTTTAAGAGGTATACTTTTCCCTCTAACGCTCGCAAAAAGTGGTGCTTCCAAAGAGTCAACCGTTACATAAGCCATAACGATTGGCTGAGATAAAGTAGGAGAAAAACCACCGCTGGTAACCTTACCTTGCACCACACCCTCCGCATCAAGGATTTCGACACCTTCTCGAACTGGCGCTTTACCATCAACCAAGAACCCCACTCGCTTAGTGCTAGGCTTATCGGCAAACTGAGGCAAAATGATATCAGCTCCTGGGAAACCACCAGCACGTTCACCATCTAAACGGCGAACTTTTTGAATAGCCCAGTTGATAGAAGCTTCTACTGGTGTGGTATTGGTATCAATATCATGGCCATATAAGCAAAGCCCTGCCTCTAATCGTAAAGAGTCACGAGCCCCAAGACCTATCCACTCAACTTCATCAAAAGCCAATAAAGCGTTAGCAAAAGCACCAGCTTCGTCGTTCGGTACCGACACTTCATAGCCGTCTTCACCTGTGTAACCAGAACAACTTATCCAAACCTCAACACCTTGCCATTGAAATTTAGCACTTTGCATAAAGGTCATATTTGCAGCTTCAGGCAAGATGCGAGCAAAAGTTTCTCGCGCTTTTGGCCCCTGAATAGCTAATAAAGCTCTATCTTCAACCACCACTTCACAGCCAACCAACTTCTCTTGAAGATAAGTAATGTCTGCGTCTTTACATGCCGCATTAACGACCATAAAAATGTCATCGCCCCAATTGGCAAACATTAAATCGTCCGTAATACCACCAGATTCAGTAGTAAACATACCGTATCTCTGCATACCAGCAGGCAAATCAATCACATCAACAGGTAAAATACTTTCCAATAAGGACTTAACATTCGCGCCTTTGAGAATGACTTGCCCCATATGAGACACATCAAATAAGCCGACATTATCGCGCACCCATAAATGCTCTTTCTTAACCCCTAATGGGTACTGCACAGGCATTTCATATCCGGCAAACTCAACCATTCTGGCACAAGATTCAAGATGTAGATCATATAAAGCTGTACGTTTCATATTAGAAAGCCTTTTAAATTAGTTAAGAAGTTTGTTTCCTATTGGAAACAGAGTATCGAAAAGAGGGCAGATTTGACAAGAGATTAAACCTTTTAATATTAGGAAAAAACACTTTATGAAGCCCAAAGGCAATAGCTGAACGATTGGTCAGAAGATTCCAGATAGAAAAATGCATTTACTGCCCTTCCTTTGTTTCCAATCGGAAACTTTTTTATTATCATAGCCAAAATCGATGTCACCGAAGGATGACTAACACTCGCGAAAAGATGATCTTTTTTCATCAACTTTATCTGACCATAGTGTTATTATATGCGCGAGTTATTGTCTCTAGGCATACAAGTTTATTTAAAGAGGAACCCTCCATGTCCAACACAGAAGCCTTTTTCAGCCAAAACCTAGCTGAACGAGATCCAGAGCTTTTTGCTACTATCGTTGAAGAGCAAGAGCGTCAAGAAACAGGCATTGAATTAATTGCATCTGAAAACATCACTTCAAAAGCCGTGTTAGAAGCGCAGGGTTCTGTACTTACAAACAAATACGCTGAAGGTTACCCAAACCGTCGTTACTACGGTGGTTGTGAAGCCGTCGATGTTACTGAACAGCTTGCAATCGATCGTGCTAAGCAACTTTTTAACTGTGAATTCGCTAATGTTCAGCCTCACTCAGGCGCACAAGCAAACGGTGCAGTAATGCTTGCTTTGCTTCAACCTGGCGACACGATTCTAGGTATGTCTTTGGACGCAGGTGGTCATTTGACTCACGGCGCGCCACCAGCTCAGTCCGGTAAATGGTTTAACGCTGTACAATATCAAGTTAACCCTGACACGCTATTGATCGATTACGATGCAATCGAAGCGCAAGCGTTAGAATGCAAGCCTAAAATGATCATTGCTGGTGGTTCTGCAATTCCTCGTGTTATCGATTTCAAACGCTTCCGTGAAATCGCTGATAAAGTTGGCGCATATCTTTTCGTTGACATGGCTCACATTGCTGGCCTTGTTGCGACAGGCGCTCACCCATCTCCTCTACCACACGCGCACATTGTGACAACGACAACTCACAAAACATTGCGTGGCCCACGTGGCGGCATGATCCTAAGTAACGACTTGGATCTTGGTAAGAAAATCAACTCAGCAGTATTCCCAGGCTACCAAGGTGGCCCATTAATGCACGTTATTGCTGGTAAAGCCGTTGCATTCGGTGAAGCACTAAAACCTGAGTTCAAAGTATACATTGACCAAGTTGTTGCCAATGCCAAAGCACTTGCTGCAGTTATGGTTGAACGTGGTTGCGACATCGTAACTGGCGGTACAGATAACCACCTTATGCTTGTTGACCTTCGCCCGAAAGGCCTTAAAGGTAACGTTGTCGATAAAGCCCTAGAACGTGCTGGCATTACCTGTAACAAAAACGGCATTCCTTTTGATACTGAAAAACCAATGATCACTTCTGGTATTCGTATCGGTACACCAGCAGCCACTTCTCGTGGCTTCGGTGTAGAAGAATTCCAGAAAGTTGGTCACTTGATCAGTGATGTACTAGACGGTCTGATTGAAAAACCAGAAGGCAACCCTGAAGTTGAAGCCCGCGTACTTGCTGAAGTAAACGAGCTTTGCAAACGCTTCCCACTTTATCGCTAAAAGCCAATGCCCAAGGATACTAATTCTTGGGCATTTTTTATGAGGTTATAAAAATGAGTACTATTCCAGAGAACTTAAAATACGCAGAATCTCACGAATGGGTTTTAGACAACGGAGATGGCACAGTGACTGTTGGCATTACCGACCACGCCCAAGACCTATTAGGCGATGTAGTTTATGTTGAACTGCCTGAAGTGGGTCTAGAAACAACAGCGACTGAGCAATTCTCCCTAGTAGAATCTGTAAAAGCCGCTTCTGATATATACGCTCCAGTAAATGGCGAAGTTATTGAAGTTAACGAAGCACTAGATGATGCTCCTGAACTTATCAATGAATCTCCATTTGAAGATGCATGGATTGCCAAAATCAAGCTAAGCGACGACGCTGACCTTGATACATTACTTGATGCTGCAGGCTACTCTGCTTCAATCGAGTGATAATATTCCTGTTGGCTTGTTTCTCACAAGCCAACAACTCTCCCCTGATTTTATCTTAATAGGCGATTAAAACATGACTTCGTGTATCCGCGATTTGTTAAACAACGATGAATTTATTGCTCGTCATATCGGCCCAGACGCGACAGAGCAAGACAAAATGCTATCTGCTATTGGCATACACTCTCTTCCTGAGCTGATCGAAAAAACCGTTCCAGAAGCCATTCGTCAGGCAAATCTAGACCTTTCCACTGACCCAGTTAGTGAAAGCGAAGCCCTAATCCAACTGAAAGCCATCGCTAACCGAAACAAGGTGGCGCGCTCTTTTATTGGTATGGGTTATCACGATACACATGTACCAGCCCCTATTTTAAGAAACCTATTAGAAAACCCAGGTTGGTACACAGCTTACACGCCTTACCAGCCTGAGATTTCACAAGGCCGTTTGGAAGCACTATTAAACTTCCAGC
Source organism: Marinomonas sargassi (assembly GCF_025716875.1). Lineage (GTDB taxonomy): Bacteria > Pseudomonadota > Gammaproteobacteria > Pseudomonadales > Marinomonadaceae > Marinomonas > Marinomonas sargassi. The sequence goes on from NZ_JAOVZB010000003.1 coordinate 288,278, forward strand.
AAATGGTCATTGACCTAACAGGAATGGAGATTTCCAACGCCTCACTATTAGATGAAGCAACAGCCGCTGCGGAAGCCATGACGCTGATGAAGCGCTCTAACCGCAAGAAATGTGACGCTTTGTTTGTTGCCAGCCACTGCCTGCCACAAACCATCGATGTGGTAAAAACACGAGCTGAATTACTAAACATTGAAGTCATTGTCGATGACATTGCCAACTTCTCTAACTATGACGTTTTCGGTGCCATCTTCCAATACCCGGGCACTAACGGCGAAGTAACAGATTTAACGGACGTAATAGCACAAGCTCACGAGCAAAAAGCACTAACCAGTATTGCCGTTGACTTACTTTCTCTTGTTCTATTGAAATCCCCGGGCGATATGGGTGCTGACATCACCTTTGGTAGCGCACAACGCTTTGGTGTTCCTATGGGCTTCGGTGGACCACACGCTGCCTTCTTAGCAACCAAAGACGCTTTCAAACGCTCTATGCCTGGTCGTGTAATCGGCGTATCAAAAGACAGCCACGGCAAGCCTGCATTACGTATGGCCATGCAAACCCGTGAGCAACATATTCGTCGTGAAAAAGCCACATCTAACATTTGTACTGCACAAGCCTTGCTTGCCATGATGGCCGGTTTTTATGCGGTTTATCATGGCCCAGACGGTCTTAAGAAAATAGCTAATCGAGTTGCTGCACTAACTAACACCTTTGCTAAAGCTGTTCAGTCACAAGGCTTTACAACTAATAGTGGGTATTTTGACACTCTTGTTATCGATACAAATGAAAGCACAAATGCCATTATGGCAAAAGGTGCAGAGAAGTTAATGAACTTCTACAAGGTATCTGAGCAGCAAGTTTCTGTTTCATTAAGCGAAACCACAACTACCCAAGACGTGATTGACCTTGCGGATTGTTTCGGCGCAACTCTAAGCCTTGATGATATTTTAACTGCTAACGCTGACTACGGTTTTGATGCCGCCCTATTACGCCAAGATGACATCTTGACTCACCCAGTATTCAACAGCCACCACAGTGAAACAGAATTGATGCGCTACCTGCATCAGTTAGAAGTAAAAGACATCGCCCTTAACCAGAGCATGATCCCACTTGGCTCTTGTACTATGAAGTTGAACTCTACTTCTGAAATGATCCCTGTAACTTGGGCTGAATTTGGTCGCATTCACCCGTTTGCACCAGACAATCAAGTCACTGGCTACCACGCTCTACTGCAAGACCTTATCGAAATGCTGTCTAAAGCCACCGGCTACGACACCATTTCCCTCCAGCCTAACTCTGGCGCACAAGGGGAATACGCGGGGCTATTAGCGATTGATAAATACCACAAATCCCGTGGTGAAGATCAACGTGATATTTGTCTGATTCCAAGTTCAGCACACGGTACTAACCCAGCCTCTGCTGCCTTGGCTGGCATGAAGGTTGTCATCGTTAAATGTGACGAAGACGGTAACATCGACATTGCTGATCTTGCAGAAAAAACAGAGAAACACGCAGACCAGCTTAGCTGCATCATGGCAACTTACCCATCTACTCACGGTGTATTCGAAGAACATATCCGCGAAGTATGTGACATAGTTCACAAGTTTGGTGGTCAGGTTTACATTGATGGCGCCAACTTGAATGCTTTAGTAGGCGTAGCGCCTCCGGGTGCTTTTGGTGGTGACGTTTCTCACCTTAACCTGCACAAAACTTTCTGTATTCCTCACGGTGGTGGTGGCCCAGGCATGGGGCCTATCGGTGTTAAATCACATCTAGCGCCTTTCCTACCGGGTCACACAGTAACGCCTGTATTAGGAATGGAAGAACAACACGGTGCGGTATCTGCAGCACCATACGGTAGTGCCAGCATCCTTGTTATCACATGGATGTACATCAAAATGATGGGCGACAAAGGTCTACGTGATGCTACTTACAATGCCATCCTAAACGCTAACTACATTGCCACACGCCTTGCTGACCATTACCCAGTGCTTTACACAGGTGCCAATGGCACAGTGGCCCACGAATGCATTATCGACATTCGCCCACTAAAAGCGGAATCTGGCATTAGCGAAGAAGACATAGCAAAGCGTTTAATGGACTTTGGTTTCCACGCACCTACCATGTCCTTCCCAGTAGCCGGTACACTGATGATCGAGCCGACAGAATCTGAAAACCTAGAAGAGCTAGATCGCTTCTGTGATGCCATGATTCAAATTCGCAGCGAGATCAGCAAAGTACAAGCGGGCGAATGGACACTAGAAGACAACCCACTCGTCAACGCACCTCATACAGCAGACAGCTTACTGGGTACGGAATGGGAACATGGTTACACACGTCAAGAAGCGGCTTACCCCTTGACTTGGATTAAAGCGCGTAAATACTGGCCACCAGTTGGTCGTATCGACAACGTTTACGGTGACCGTAATCTTTTCTGTGAGTGCCCACCGATTGATAGTTACGAAGACTAAGTCTTCTTTTCTTCAAGCTTTCTTGAAATTAAAAACGAGCCAAATGGCTCGTTTTTTATTTTTAACAACTCTTTTTCATAGATATTGGTTATCAAGTAAACCTTTGAAAGCCTATGTATTTAAAGCATCTTTCCGCCCTGCTGGGCGGGTAACTTTTACCCAGATCCGTAAAAGTTACCAAAAGGTCTCTTAATCAGAATCTTAAGGGCTCATTGTCGCCATTAAAGAAGATGCTTCTACGTAATTCGATTCAGTAAGGTATTAAATAGATTCTTTGGCTGGAGACATATCATCACACACTGATGTAAAGCTCTTACGCTGTCGCGCAATCAGGATTGCGTCGAGATAACATTTAATAGCCGTTCATAATTAAAGAAACAAAGAAAGCATTAACTATTGGGGCAATCCTTATGTTCAGAGCCACTATTGTATGAAGTAGAACCGTTAGCTTATAGCTTAATAGCAAATTATTTGTTTAGAGTTTTTGATATTAATTCGGAGTACTGAACTATAGTGGCTATCAATAGGTCAGAGAGCCCGAATGCATGCTGTTTATCATCAAACAAACGTATAAAGCTCTCAAGATCTTCCATTGAGTAATATTTTTTTGCAGAATTTAACTTTGATATTGCCGAATAATCAAGATTATCGATATATAAAACACTCATATCACATTCAGACTCGGGCTTATTTAGAGGCGCTACTCTTATACTCTTTTTGGATAAAGTACTATTTGACAAATGGATATTATAATTTCGTAAGAGCTTAATCATATGAAATGCTGGATTTTCAGAACAATGTATTAAGTATAGTTTTTTGTCTAATTGAGGGTGCAGTTGCTTAATACACTCTTCAATACTACAGAACTCAGCTAGAGTAGCTCGGACATATGCACACTGCTGTGCAGCATCCCTGATCATATACTTTTTGGCTTTTTCTGAGATCATAGAGGCCATAAAAATTGCTGAACAAAACCTATCATAGAGCTCTATATGCGGCTTCAAGCCATCACAAGGCTTAGGGATAACTAGATAACCCTGCTCCATTTTAGGGAACAGCGTATAATCGTAATTAATATTACTAATACTCACAAAGCGCACCAAACATTAGCAGAAAATAAGCACTTCGCCGAACCCTCTTTGATTCTTATATTTTTCACGAGAACCTCCTTGGTAACTCTTTGCTATTAACAAGTGCGTTAAACACCTGATCTGGGTCAGACTGACACCAGTAGCGAAATATTAGTTTAGCTAGTGGCATGCGCAGGGCAGAACTTACTGTACCCGAAAAAATCACTTTCGGTGATTCCCACTGCTGAGCTATTACACCAAGATATTGTTTTGGTTCTGTATCTAAATAGGCGAACCATGTGGCTTTACCTCCTGATATCTTTGGCAAAACACATTCATTGGAGGCTTTAACCAAAAGTTCTTCAACACTCATATCCTCATGCACAGAAATTAACACTGCATGAGATGAATAGTCATCACCAGCATGAACACTATCACGCTCAATTTCCAATTTGAGCACATTATCTCCTTAATACATAACACCCAAACCAATTCGTTCGCTTATCGAGATATAATAGCTTTAACTAAACCCTGAGATAAAAACTGCACAAAGTAGAACCAGGTCAACAACTAAATGAAGGAAAATTGTTAGTAAGAGTCTGAGTTTTGTATCTCTTTTTAATAGTATTCGCTTAAATTGTTCTGATTTAAACTCGCTCTCAGTGCTTCGAAGCGCAATTTCACTCTCAACCGACATGACAAATTCAGTTGCATTTTTAAGTACAACTAAGTTCGAAATAAAAAATACCAACAAACCTGTAGCAATGAGAGGAGCAGTCTCTTTATTTAAACTATCTTGTGCCGTACCTGTAAATATCCAACCACAAACAGCAAAAATTGATACAGACCAATAAGTCCAATACTGATTTACTCTAGTCTCAACTTTTTCCCTAAGGTCAAATAACTCAGATAATTTCAATTAAACCACCTATTTCATAACACTCTGGACATGGGCAAAGTTGACCCGCAACGGAAAGCCTCTCCGTATGTCTACGATAATTATGTGTTTTGAATATTTAGCCATCTAAAGTGTTGCTCTTTTAGTAATCTATGCAGTTTGATAGGCATATTTTGTTGTAACTTTAAATCTGAGAGCTCATTTAATTCTAAAAATGAAATAGCAACAGCGTTTTCAATTTCTAGAATAACGTCATTTTTCGATAGAAGGCTCTCAATAAAATTAAGTATTTCATTTTTGCACGGGATATTGCACCTTATCGCATCAGCCAAAATGCCCATTTGGGTGTGTAGCATTCCAGACTCTTCACCTAACTCAGCAATGTCGCTTCCAAACTTCTCAACAACATCTCTACTAAAGTCATTTTCTCCATACATAACCATTTACCTATATGTATACCCATGCTTTTTTCTTCGAGCTCTATTATTTGTCAATATTAAAGTACTTTTAAAAAGACCACCGAACAGTAAGGCTGTTCACTTGAATTAATAATAGTGGCTAAATAAACTCTAACCGATATATAGCATCACACATTCCATAACCCTAAGCAAAACCTATTCCAGCTACGAAAAACATTCGATGCAATCCTGATTGCACGACAGCTCGATGTTTGGGCTACCGTGTTTGAAACAACATAAAACTACCAACAATAAACTAAACACCTTACGTAAAAGACCGCGTAGGAAATATATAGATTGAATAAGAAAACGAGGCGTTAAGATTCTGACCCAGCGAATTTTTGGTTACTTTTTGGGCGTTTGCAAAAAGTTACCCGCCCAGCAGGGCGGAAAGATGCTTTACAACCAGAGACTTCTATAGCCAATCCAAAAAATAGCTCTTGCCCAAAGCTCTGACAACAACTTATTCCAACTAAAAACATTCGATGCAATCCTGATTGACGACAGCTCGATGCTTGGGTTGCCGTGTTTGAAACAATATAAAACCATCAGTGAAAAACTAAACACCTTAAGTAAAAGGCCGCGTAGAAAATATATAGATTAAATAAGAAAACAAGGCGTTAAGATTCTGACCCTGCGAATTTTTGCCTATCTAATTCAAGGAAAGTTTTGGGCGCTTACAAAAAGTAACCCGCCCAGCAGGGCGGAAAAATGCTTTACAGCCTCAAAACTCTAGCGGAGCTAGCAACAGTTGCCCCCTCTTCCTGCTCCTCATTCCCTACGAGTAAATATTAGTTTTTAAGAAAACTTCTAAAAGGGGAGCTTTAGTTCTAAATTTTGCTAGAATTGCAGCAGCTTTAAAGCTTGCTGTATTAACGCTTTCCAATAACATGGTAATAACATCCAGCTTTTCCAATCTAAATCTTCCCTATAAATAAAATAGGTATAAAAATGACCATTAATACCAGACTGATCGTGGGCTTTTCCATCATATTGAGTATGATGATTGTTCTTACTTCGATAGGCATTCACCGTGTAAACTTCATTGACTCTGCGATTACACAGATGACAGATGTAAACGCAGTGAAACAACGCTATGCCATTAACTTCCGTGGCAGTGTACATGACAGAGCCATAGCCGTTCGTGACGTGGTATTAGCAAGAAATAGTTCAGAGGTGAATGCCAGTATTTCCGAAATCAACAAATTAGCTGATTTCTATAAGCAAGCCGCTAACTCTATGAATAGTATTAAACTAACTTCTGAAGAAAAGCGCCTGTATTCAAAAATTCAATCCATTGAGAGTAGCACCCTCCCTATTGTTCAAAAAATCATAGAGATAAACCAAAACGGCAATAAAGAAGAAGCACTGAATCTTTTATTAAATGATGCCAAGCCTGCTTTCACAAATTGGCTAGGCGCTATTAATGAGTTTATCAACTTAGAAGAAGCAACTACCCAGCAAGCGACAGCTGAAACAAGAATGGTAACAAGCTCATTTCAAGGCTGGATGGTTTCTTTAACCCTGATCGCAATTGTTATTGGTGCAAGTGTTGCTTTCGTCATTAGTCGTCGCATTCGTAACTCTGTTGGTGGCGAGCCTCAAGAAGCAGCTAAAGTCATTGCCAATATTTCCCAAGGTAATCTAACTCAAGAAGTAACCTCTTGCTGCCCTGATAGCATGATGTCATCCGTTCAGGTTATGCAAAGTCAACTTGTGCATATCGTGAACGACATCATCCACACATCAGATGAAGTATTAAATCGCTCAGAGTTCGTGGCAACTGGCACAAAACAAGCACTTGTTGCTGCTAAGAAGCAAGCTGAAGTATCTAGCATTGCCGTACAAGGTTTAGGTGAAATGAACCAAAGCATTAACACCATAGCGAATACGGTTCGCCAGACAGAGGAAAACTCCAACCTCACCGTTAAACTATCAAAGCAAGGCCGTGACGCCATTCAAAAAGTAGCGAATGAAATACAAAAGATCTCTGACACTGTTAGCGCTACCGTCGAGCAGGTGAATGTTCTACAGAAAAGAACTGGAGACATAGGCGAGATCATTAATGTGATTCGCAGTATTTCAGAACAAACAAACTTGTTAGCACTAAACGCTGCCATTGAAGCCGCAAGAGCAGGTGAATCTGGACGTGGTTTTGCCGTTGTGGCCGATGAAGTAAGACAACTAGCTCAACGCACCAGCGAAGCAACCAGTGATATTGAAACCATGATTAGTCAAGTTCAAGACGACACCCAAGCTTCCGTTGCGGCAATGGAAACGACAGTGCCACAGGTTGAAAATGGTTTGAGTTTAGCCCAAGAAGCCAACGGGGTACTGAGCGATATTCAGAAACAATCGAATGATTCATTAGGGAAAACGCTTGAAGTGGTTGAAGCAACAACATCACAAGTTGATATGGTGTTGGAGATCAGTAAAGGCATTGAAGATGTAGCAAGCATGTCTGAAGAAACCAGTGAGTTCTTACAAAGTAATACAGCAGAAACGCTCGCTCTTGAGGAGTTAGCGAATAAACTGAAGAAAAACGTAAACTACTTCACTGTTAAGTAACATTGACGCTGAAACAAAAAAGCCTCAGCTGTTTAGCTTGAGGCTTTTTTGTTTCAGCACATATCAATCTAATGTCGCTAATGATTAAGTCGTATTAACCAACTCTAGATAATGCGTAGCCCAAAGAATAAAAATATTCTCTAAACGCTTCCCCTATAAACACCCTCTGCTGTCCCTGCGGATACAGACCCGCTTTGGCTTCTTCTGAATACTTGCTACCTTTAACTAAAAAGCGACTCGCTGGGTTAGCATCTTCCACAAAAGCCTCAAACGCACGGGCGCAGATTTCTTCTGGTTTGGCGTAGTAGAAAATATTGTGGGTTTTATCGGCCACTAGTGAGGCCTTAAATAAGTCACTCGTATCATTACCATCTGGGCTTAATAAAATTGCTTTGAAGCACTCTGATAATAAGTTATTTAATGGGTGAGGTTTGATATTGCTCGAGTCTGGCTCTTTAAGCCAATTACTGGACGCAAAACTGGTGGATGGTGCGAAGTGAAACATTTTATCGCCCATATAATGGTCAAAAGCATGGAACCATTCATGGGCTAGACTGCCTGCCCCAGCATTTTTGGCTAAAGCTAACTGCCGTGTTGCGGGTGTATAGTGGGCAGCAACCCCTTTTTGCCCACCCTTACCAAATTGCAAACCTAGGGTGCCTCGTAAGGAAACCAATATTTCAGGCCCTTGCAAAATGGCCATTAAATCATGCAAGGCCAAATTAAATTGAATGGCCGCCCTATCTCTTTCTTCCTCTGTGACCCAACGCCCCATTTCTATACCACGAAAGTCGAATTGGCGACGAATCGTGACAAAGGAAACCGTTTGTTGGGTATAGTCATGCATAATATTAGAAAGGCGATACCAGTACGTCATTCATGAGTCGTTGCCATTCTTTTTCTAGCGGCGCTTCAAATACTTTCTTTTCACCATCTAGCATTATCTCTAAGCGTGTCGCATGTAGACACAAACGCTTAAAGCCCAACGCTTTGGTTTCTTTTAACAATTCAGCTGGCGAGTATTTATCATCCCCAACAATAGGGTAACCCGCATGGAGAGTGTGGACACGTATTTGATGGGTTCGACCTGTTACCGGTTCACATTCAACTAAACTGTAACCTTCAAACTGGCGCACAAGCTTAAATCGGGTCAGGCTTTCTTTGCCATCCGTATGCACTTTTACAACACGCTCGCCAGATTTCAATTCGTTCTTCAATAAAGGTGCGTTTACTTGCAGTTTACGCTTTGGCCAACTGCCATATACCAGAGCAAGGTAGGTTTTTTGTACACCTTCCTTTTCACGCAAAGCCGTATGGAGCTTTTTTAACACGGATCTCTTCTTAGCAATCATGATAAGACCTGATGTATCCCTATCAAGTCGATGAACAAGCTCAGTGAATTTTTCTTGCGGTCTCATTTGGCGAATAACTTCTACCAAGCCAAAACTTAACCCACTTCCTCCATGTACCGCTAAACCCGAAGGCTTATTGACCACAATCAGGCCTTTATCTTCATAAATAATACGAGATTCTATGTCGTTTTTAAGTTTTTCTGGCAGAGTCGGCTTATCAGAAGGCGGTGTAATGACAATAGGCGCAATCCTTACAATGTCTTCACTTTGCAGGCGATAGTCAGGCTTGGTGCGCTTTTTATTAACTCGGATTTCCCCTTTTCGGAGCAAGTTATAGATTTTCCCTTTAGGTACACCTTTTAAGAAGGTCACTAAAAAGTTATCTATACGCTGACCATCATTATTTTCGTCTATGGTGACGTAACGGACGGCCGGGCGAGGCGTTAAATTCTGTTCTGAGTCCGAGTTAAGCAAAGATTGGTTTCCTTTATAATTGAAGCACTTAGATTTTGCTGCTATATTAGCATTCGCACAGGGTAAGAGGTAACAAAACACCTCGAAGATAAGAAATTAGAATGAATGAAACCTACCAAAGCGACACTTTGGCCCTATCTTACCTCTGCAACAGTTAATCTTAAATAATTAAACCGCATGATTCGAAAACACCCGCGTCAGTGGAAGGAATTCTCATTAAGTTGCTCGACCTCGCAGGTATGCGTTGTGCAATAACAAAAGCAAAAAAGAACGAGACAGATTAAAGAGGCTATTTAGTAGAAATTACGACAGTTGTTGAATGATATCGTTTAAACACAATAAACAATCGCTCCCCAAGCTGATCAATAAAACTGAATATTTTGCTCTAATTTTAAGTCAAATTTATTAATGGTTACCCTACCACCGCCGTGACTCTTCGCATCAGCTAACAGAGTTCACACATATAATGATTAGAATGCTTATTAACGCAACTCAACAAGAAGAGTTGCGCGTTGCCCTCGTAGATGGCCAGCGCTTGTACGATCTTGATATCGAATCCGGTTCTCGCGAACAGAAAAAATCCAATATTTATAAAGGCCGTATTACTCGTATAGAGCCAAGCTTAGAAGCTGCCTTTGTTGATTTTGGCGCAGAACGCCATGGTTTCCTCCCTCTTAAAGAAATTTCCAAAACTTACTTTTCCAAAAAGTCCAACAACGAAGGCCGCATTAACATCAAAGATGTTTTAAGCGAAGGCCAAGAAGTTATTGTTCAGGTTGATAAAGAAGAGCGTGGTAATAAAGGTGCAGCGCTAACGACTTTTGTTAGTCTAGCGGGCCGCTACCTAGTTTTGATGCCAAATAACCCTCGTGCAGGCGGCATTTCTCGTCGTATCGATGGCGACGACAGAAGCAATCTGAAAGAAGCTATGTCAGGGTTAAAGACACCTGAAAATGGCGGACTTATTGTTCGTACGGCAGGTGTTGGTCGTTCTACTGAAGAACTGCAATGGGATTTGGATTACCTAGATACACTTTGGAACTCAATCACTAAAGCGGCTTCTGAGAAGCCAGCTCCTTTCTTGATTTACCAAGAAAGCAACATTGTTATCCGTGCCATTCGTGATTACCTACGCGAAGACATTGGCGAAGTACTGATCGACGAAAAAGGCGCTTACCAAGATGCCATCAACTTTGTTATGCAGGTAATGCCGCATTTCAAATCTCGCATTAAGATGTACACGGACACAACTCCCCTATTCAATCGTTTCCAAATTGAAACGCAAATTGAAACCGCTTTCCAACGTGAAGTACGTTTACCTTCTGGTGGTTCAATTGTTATTGACCCAACAGAAGCATTGGTTTCAATCGATATCAACTCGGCTCGTGCAACGAAAGGCGGAGACATCGAAGAAACCGCACTGCGCACTAACTTAGAAGCCGCGGATGAAATTTCTCGCCAACTTCGTCTTCGTGATATTGGCGGATTAGTGGTCATCGACTTTATCGATATGACACCAATTCGTAATCAGAAAGAAGTTGAGAATCGCATGAAGAATGCGCTTGCCGCTGACCGCGCTCGCATTCAAGTTGGTCGCATTTCTCGCTTTGGTTTATTAGAAATGTCACGCCAGCGTTTACGCCCTTCTCTAGGTGAAACCAGTGGTATTGTTTGCCCTCGCTGTACCGGCCAAGGCTTCATTCGTGACGTAGAATCTTTAGGCCTATCCGTATTGCGCCTAATTGAAGAAGAATGCGCAAAAGAGCGCACTGCTCAGATTCGCGCTGTCTTACCTGTTTCTGTTGCTACCTTCCTGCTTAATGAGAAGCGTACCAACATAGCAAAAGTTGAAAAACGCAACGACGTTCACATTATTCTAGTGCCTAACCCACATATGGAAACACCGCACTTTGAAGTGGAGCGTATTCGCGATGATAATTCTGTTATCACTCAAAATGAAAACAGCTACACCTTAGTTGAAACTCCAGAGCAAGCACCTTATGTGCCTCGCCAAGTTACTGAAGATGTTCGCCCTCAAGCAGCAGTCACAAGCATTGCTCCTAAGTCTCCAGCTCCTGAGCACGTTGAGCCAGTAGCTAAGCCGAAAGCAGTAACGAAAGCGAATAAGCCTGGTTTACTCTCTCGCATCATGAGAGCATTGTTTGGTGATAACCAAGCGCAAACTCAAACCAAAACTTCTCGTAGCTCCAATTCTAAAGCCTCTAGCAAAAAGCCAGAAGCGAATAGACCTACTAAAAAAACAGGCAACCGCAACAACAAGCGCAATGTTAAGCATCAGAGCACAGAGCGTGACGAGAAGCTGAACAACCAAACTGAACGCTCGACACGCAAAACTCGTCGTGAAAAAGCGGAAGCTAAAGGTAGCCGAAATACTAACCGTGACAACAAGCAAGAGCCACAAGAAACAACTGGCACTTCTCGTCAGGCACAAAAAGTGGTTCCTGAAGTTAAAGAACGTAAGCGTGAACGTAACAATAACCGTCGTCGCAGCGGTAAATTAAAAGATGAAGCGTTAGAAGCAGCCAACCAGTTAGAGCAAGAAACATCTGCTCAATTAGCCGCTGAGCAAAATGCGCAATCAGACATTAAGGACAATAAGGACGAGCCACAGCGCAAGTCTCGTCGTTCTCGTCGCTCTCGTCGACCAAAAGAAGATGCAAGCACTCAAGCTCAACAAGAAAATGTAGCAACGACTGAAGTGCAACAGCCATCTACTGTAGAAGCTCAAGTAACAGAAACTGTGGAAGCTAAAACAGAAGCGGTAAATATTGATTCGACTAACATCGAAGCGCCTAAGGCTGAGACCGCCAATACTGAAGCACCAAAAGTGGAAGCTGCTGAAGCTCAGGAAACGGTTACTGAAGTACCTCAGACAGAGGCTATTGAAGTCAAGGAAGAAATTACTGAAGCTCCTCAAACAGAGGCCACTGAAGCTAAAGAAGAAACTATCCAACCAACAGTAGAAACAATTACTGAAGTTGCTGAAGTTGCTGAAGTTGCTGAAGTTGCTGAAGTTGCTGAAGTTGCTGAAGTTGCTGAAGTTGCTGAAGTTGCTGAAGTTGCTGAAGTTGCTGAAGTTGCTGAAGTTGCTGAAGTTGCTAGCACTGAAACACCAGAAGTAGAGGTAGCACAAGCTCCTACAGAAGAGACTTCACCAGAAACAGCAAGTGAAGAAGCCCCTGTGGTAGAGACCAAAAGTGCTCGTCCCGCCCGCACACCTCGCCGCGGCCGTGGAAAACCAGCGGCTCCAGTAGCAAAAGCTGAAAACAAAGCGCCTATTGAATTACCTGCCGCTATCATAGCGCAACAGGAGAAAATGCGTCAGGAATTGGCTGAAAAGCGTAAAGTAAACAGCGAGAAACGACGCAGCTCATCAGGTCGAGTCAAAAACGACCCTAGGTTAGCTCGCGAGAATAACGCTTCTCCAGAGGCAAATTCAGAAAACAATTAATATCTTGTAATTTTTGTTTTATTCTGAATAAAGAGCCCGCCTGATGCGGGCTCTTTAATAAGTGAAGCACAAAGACTTTCAATGCATTAATATGAAGAAAAATCAGGCAGTGGATATAGCATAATGATCATTGACTTCTCTCGATTTAAAGATTGGAATTTACTGGGTGATTTATTTGGTGGGGCAACTACCGCTATCGTCTCCCTCCCTCTCGCCTTAGCCTTCGGCGTAGCCTCCGGTGCAGGAGCTGAAGCCGGGTTATGGGGCGCCATACTTGTTGGCTTTTTTGCTGCTTTATTTGGCGGCTCAACAAGCTTAATCTCAGAGCCTACTGGCCCAATGACGGTCATTATGACGGCTGTTTTAACCAGCATGATGGCAGCCAACCCAGATCATGGCCTTGCCATGGCCTTCACCGTCGTCATGATAGCAGGCCTTTTTCAAATATCCCTTGGCTACTTGAAGCTTGGGAAATACATTACCTTGATGCCTTATAGCGTCATATCAGGCTTCATGTCCGGTATTGGTATCATATTAATTGTTCTACAACTTGCGCCATTCCTTGGCCACCCCTCTCCAGCAGGCGGCGTCATGGGAACCATTACCGCCCTCCCACATTTACTATTAAACCTACATTTCTCTGAATTATTTCTGGGTCTTTTGACTCTAGGCGTTTTGTTTTACTTACCAAAGCACTGGCGTAAATATGTTCCACCGCAACTTGTTGCACTAGTCGCCATCACCCTTGTTTCTATCATTCTTTTTAGTGAAACCGACGTTCGACGCATTGGACTAATACCGTCTGGTTTGCCTTCAATTAAATGGCCGCACTTTGAAGCTAGCGTCTTTATGGAGATGGTGATTGATGGCCTAGTTCTAGGAACCTTAGGCTGTATCGATACACTATTAACAGCGGTTATTGCAGACAACCTAACACGCAAAGAACACGACTCTAACAGAGAGCTTATTGGTCAAGGTGTTGCCAACTTAACATCTGGCATATTAGGCGGATTACCCGGCGCAGGCGCTACCATGGGGACAGTGGTAAACATCCAATCTGGTGGCAAATCCCCGTTAGCGGCCATTGCTCGTGCCTTAATCCTGATGTTTGTAGTACTAGGGGCCTCTCAACTCATTAGCCCTATACCTATGGCCGTTCTTGCTGGTATTGCCCTCTATGTAGGCCTAAACATTCTTGATTGGAGCTTTTTAAAACGCGCCCATAAGGTCGCTCGTTCTCCTACTATCATAATGTATGGCGTTATGGCTTTGACTGTATTTGTTGATCTAATGGTGGCTGTGGGAATCGGTGTTTTCATCGCAAACATACTAACAATAGAAAAGCTCAGCCAGCTTCAATCTGGCGACGTAAAAGCCATCAGCGATGCTGACGATGACATCTTACTTACCGAAGAAGAAGCCGAGCTATTAGATAAAGCTGATGGCCAAGTTCTATTATTTTACCTATCAGGCCCGATGATTTTCGGGGCAAGTAAAGCCATTGCCCAACATCACAATAAGATACACAACTATAAAGCCGTGGTATTGGATTTGAGTGCTGTTCCTATGATGGACCTAACCATAAGCTTAGCCCTTGAAAACGCCATCAAGGATGCCATAGATGCGAAATGTAATGTCTATATATACAGTCCAAATGGTGAAACAACTGAGCGCCTAGAAAAGCTTGGGGTGCTTAAGCGACTTCCCCACAATGCTTTCTGTGAAAGCCGTCAGTCTGCATTAGAACAAGCAGTAGGTAATTTAGTATAATCCTATGAATCAGCGCCTGAGCTCTCAGGCGCTTTCCCCCTCCACCCCAAACCCTATTACTTCCTCCAAAACTAACCTACAAATATCCCTATTACTCTTCCCCATTAAAAATAACGACTTTTAATAGCTACCAGCATGACTAACTACAACAACCAAAAGACACTTTATTCAGGCAACAAAAAAGGCCGCATAAATATGCGGCCTTTTATTTTAACGATTAAGTATTGATCAAAGCGTCAGGCGACGTAAGTCACTTAATACAGAGTTCAAGAAGGTCATAAAGCGACCTGCATCACCACCATTAATTGCCCTATGGTCGTATGATAGACATAGAGGCAACATAGTGCGAGGCTCAAACTCTTTACCATTCCAACGTGGCTCAATGTCAGCTTTAGAGACACCTAGAATACCAACTTCAGGGCAGTTAACGATTGGCGTGAAACCAGTACCGCCAATTGCACCAAGGCTTGAAATAGTGAAACATCCACCCTGCATATCCGCAGGCTTAAGTTGCTTATCAAGCGCTTTCTTAATTAGCACGTTAGCTTCTTGCGCGATCTGAACTACAGATTTTTTATCTGCATCACGCAATACAGGAACCACTAAGCCAGCTGGTGAATCTACCGCGATACCGATATGTACATATTTCTTTTGCACATAAGTTTCGCCATCAGCCATTAGAGACACATTGAAGCTTGGGTTCGCAACCATTGCTTGCGCTACAGCTTTGATCAAGAAAGGAAGAGGAGTTAATTTAACACCCTGCTTCTCCATTTCTGGTTTCAAGCCTTTACGGAAGCCTTCAAGGTCTGTGATATCCGCTTTATCGAACTGAGTAACCTGAGGAACAACCAAAGAGTTACGAACCATGTTCTGAGCTGTTAGACGCTGGATCTTACTTAGCTTAATAACTTCAACTTCACCAAACTTACTAAAGTCTTGGTCTGGAACAGTCGGTAAGCCAGCACCTGATGCAGCACCAGCCGCAGGGGCAGAAGCTGCTTTTTGTACAGCGGCTTTCACGTAGGCATGCAAGTCTTCTTTCGTAATACGATTACGAGGACCAGTTGGGCGAACCAATGCTAGATCAACACCAAGTTCACGAGCCAACATACGTACAGCAGGGCCAGCATGAACTTTCTTAGAAGGTTCAGACAATACTGCAGAAGTATCAACAGCTGCAGGAGCTGACGCTTTTGCTGGCGCAGCAGTTTGAGGTGCCGCAGCGGCTGGAGCAGGAGCCGAAACTGGCGCAGCGGCAGGAGCAGCAACACCTTCAACTTCAAGCTCTAGTACAGGATGACCCTCAGAAACTAAATCACCTACATTGATAGATACAGATTTAACAGTACCCGCTTTCGGTGCTGGAATTTCCATTGAAGCTTTATCTGTCTCAAGCACGATAATAGAATCGCCTTCAGCGATTTTATCGCCAGCAGAAACCGCAACTTCAATAACCTCAACACCTTCAGCGCCACCAATATCAGGAACATTGACGACTTCAACACCACCTGAAACAGGTGCCGCAGGAGCTGGAGCCGCAACAGGCGCTGATACTTCAGCTGCTGCAGAGGACTCAGTCAATAGAACTAGAATATCTGCACCTTCAGAAACAGTGTCTCCCACTTTAATAGTGATAGACCCAACTTTCCCAGAAGCTGGAGAAGGAATATCCATAGAAGCTTTATCAGTTTCTAGAACGATTAGTGAATCACCTTCCGCTACATCGTCACCTTCAGCAACGCAAACTTCGATAACTTCGACGCCTTCAGCACCACCAATGTCAGGAACGGTAACTTTCTCTTCACTTGCCACTGCAGCTTGTGCTGTAGCCACTGGAGCAGGCTCTTCTACTTTTGCTTCTGGAGCAGATGCCGTTGCACCCTCAACTTCAACAACAAGAATTTCATCACCTTCAGACAACAAGTCACCTTCTTTAATAGAAATGCTCGTCACTTTACCAGCTACAGATGATGGTACATCCATAGAAGCTTTATCTGTTTCCAGAACTATAATTGATTGGTCGACTTCAATAACATCGCCAACACTTACACTGATTTCAATAACTTCAACATCAGCCGCACCACCAATATCGGGTACTCGAACGATTTCAGTACTCACAGAAATCTCCTTTGTCTTTTAGACGCATCAAACTTAAAAACTCATCTAACTTGGAGCTATCCTCCAAGTTAGATACCTAGCTTGTCAGATAATTAGCAAGTTACAGGGTTTGCTTTTTCTGGGTCTAAGCCAAATTTCGCAATTGCTTCACTTACTACAGATGCTTCAATTACACCGTCTTGTACTAGTGCGCTTAGGGCAGAAACAACCACCCAGTAACGGTTCACTTCGAAGAAGTGACGTAGTTGTGCACGAGTATCACTGCGTCCAAAGCCGTCTGTACCTAGTACGTTGTATGTACCTTTGATGAACGGACGAATTTGATCTGCGAACAATTTAATATGGTCGGTAGACGCAATAACTGGACCTTTACCTTCTAGGCAAGTCTCAACATAAGATGGGCGAGCCGCCTCTTCTGGGTGTAGCATACTCCAACGACTTGCATCTAAACCTTCACGACGCAATTCGTTGAAAGAAGTAACACTCCATACATCAGAGTTTACACCGTAATCTTTATAAAGAATTTCAGCCGCTGCTTCCACTTCACGAAGAATTACACCAGAACCAAGCAATTGAACTTGTTTCTTATTGGCTTTCTTCTCGTGAGACTTAAGCTTGTACATCCCTTTAATGATGCCATCTTCAACGCCTTCAGGCATATCTTCATGAGCATAGTTTTCATTCATTACTGTTAAGTAATAGAAAACACTCTCTTTCTCTTTATACATACGACGCAAGCCATCTTGAACGATAACAGCAACTTCGTAAGAGTAAGTAGGATCATAAGAGATACAGTTAGGGATAGTACCTGCCAAGATGTGAGAGTGACCATCTTCGTGCTGCAAGCCTTCACCATTCAGTGTTGTACGACCTGCTGTTGCACCCAATAGGAAACCACGAGCCTGAGAGTCACCTGCTGCCCAAGCCAAGTCACCAATACGCTGGAAACCAAACATTGAGTAGTAGATGTAAACAGGAATCATTGGAAGATTACTATTACTGTAAGAAGTCGCTAACGCTAACCAAGAAGAGAATGCACCGGCTTCATTGATACCTTCTTGAAGGATCTGACCGTCTTGTGATTCTTTGTAGTACATAACCTGAGTGTGGTCATGTGGCGTGTAACGTTGTCCTTCACAGCTGTAGATACCTAGCTGACGGAACATACCTTCCATACCGAAAGTACGAGCTTCATCGGCAAGAATTGGCACAACACGTTCGCCAATATTCTTGTCTTTCACCATAACATTCAATGCACGAACAAATGCCATAGTTGTTGAAATTTCACGGCCTTTCGTACCAGCGATTTGAGCTTTAAATGCTTCTAGTGAAGGCACTTCTAGCGCTTCACAATCACGACGACGAACTGGGAAGTCACCACTCAATTCTTTACGACGTGCGCGCAAGTATTGCATTTCAGGGCTATCTTCAGCTGGCTTGTAGTAAGGCAGATCTTTAAGCTCTTCATCACTAATTGGAATACCGAACTTGTCACGGAACTGAGCCAAAGACTCTTCATCCAGTTTCTTAGTTTGGTGAGCTGTATTCTGCGCTTCAGCCGCCTTAAACATGCCGTAACCTTTAACGGTTTGTGCCAAGACAACAGTAGGCTGACCTTTATGTGAAGTCGCTTCTGCATAAGCTGCATAAACTTTGTGAGGGTCATGACCACCGCGATTAAGATTCATGATCTCATCGTCGGTCATATCTTTAACCATCTCTAGCAACTCTGGGTATTTACCAAAGAAATGCTCACGAGTATAAGCGCCACCATTTGCTTTGTAGTTCTGTAGTTCGCCATCGCAAACTTCATTCATACGCTTAACAAGCAAACCTTTAGTGTCTTTTTCGAATAATGGATCCCAATGACGACCCCATAGACACTTAACAACGTTCCAGCCAGCGCCACGGAAAACACCTTCAAGCTCTTGAACAATTTTACTGTTACCACGAACAGGGCCATCAAGACGCTGAAGGTTACAGTTGATAACGAAGATTAAGTTATCTAATTTTTCACGACCTGCAAGGGAGATAGCACCTAAGGATTCTGGCTCATCACACTCACCATCACCTAAGAAAGCCCAAACCTTACGGTCACCTTGATCGATCAAACCACGGTTATGTTGGTATCTCATTACGTGTGCTTGGTAAATAGCTTGTAATGGCCCAAGACCCATAGATACTGTTGGAAACTGCCAGTAATCCGGCATCAACCAAGGGTGTGGGTAAGAAGAAATACCTTTACCATCGACTTCACGACGGAAATTATCTAATTGCTCATCTGTTAGGCGCCCTTCAATGTAAGAGCGAGCATAGATACCAGGAGATATATGACCTTGGAAGAAAACCATATCAGCTTCTTGCTTATCGCTATTACCGCGGAAGAAGTGATTGAAACCAATATCATAAAGCGTTGCCGCTGAAGAAAAACTTGTAATGTGACCACCAAGCGTAGAATCAGCTCGGTTTGCCTTCATTACCATTGCCAATGCGTTCCAACGAATAATGGAACGGATTTTACGCTCCATGAATACGTCACCCGGCAATGGCTTCTGATTTTCAGGAGATATTGTATTCCGATATGGTGTCGTGATGGACGACGGCATTGACGTACCAGCTTTTGAAGCTTCATTCGTCAAACGATTTAAAATGTATTGTGCGCGATCAGGACCTTCTTCTCGAAGGACAGACTCAAGCGCATCGACCCACTCTTTGGTTTCAATTGGATCGATGTCTTCGAGTATATGCTGCTCAGTCATCGTGTAAATAACTCCCGCTATTAGAACAGATACTTAACAAACAAGAACACTAATTGTATTTAGTGACTTGCAAGCTACTTAAACAAATCAATCGAGCTTTACAGAAACGCATAAAGCCCAGCCGATCTAAGGATAAAACGACACATTAACACGCTGTGTACTATGTGTCGTTTTATCTTTATATCTAATGAAAATGCTTTTTATTTTTATATTTTATCCATTACATCGACCACTGATTATTAACCAGTCGATTTGCTTCCAAATTTTAGCTTGGTTCAACAAGCTCAACATTAATTTTTCATGCGCCTTTTCTGTAAAACTAAAGACCCACAAAAACTCAAAACTTTGTACCAAATTAAGGACTTCATGTAGGCAAAATCCAACCTTCTTTTACATGTCAGTCCTTTAATTTGAGCGTAAGACTATCACCTATTGGACAATTCGACTAGCCAGCAAGCCTAAGAATGCAATTATTCACTCTAGAATGGGCTATGAAAAAGCTCTCAAGAACAGCTTTACACTTGCAACTTGACGGCATTAAACAGAAGTTTTGCAAGCAACCACTAACATTCATAAAGAAAATCAAAGTGATAAGTCATACAAATATAAGCTTTTTTATAATAAAAAAGCTAAAAAAACGTATTAGGTGCTATTTTTTTGAAGTCAAAGCCAATTCATATCAACAAATCCAAACAATCGCCACTGACGAGACTGAAATATCAAGCTACAATGCATTTTTTATAGTTTTGAAATTAAGAAGTTAGGTAAAGTAAATGACCCACTTAGATAGTCAGCTAATTGAGCATATGCAGACGCAAGTTAAATTTGCACTTACAGAAGATGTTGGCACTGGGGACATCACTGCACAATTAATTCCTGAAGATAACACCATCACAGCAAGTATCATTAGTAGGGAAGCCGCCATTCTCTGTGGTCAAGCATGGCTTGAGGAAGTATTTCTTCAGTTGGGAAATAATGTGTCTATCACTTGGCATCAAAATGATGGAGACCTACTAGAAGCAAATAAGCCTTTTGTCACTCTTTCAGGCAATGCAAGAAGCATTTTAACCGGTGAGCGTACGGCTTTAAACTTCATTCAAACATTATCCTACACAGCAACAGTTGCAAACGAATACAGCAAAGTTGTCGCTCACACTAACCTCTCTATATTAGATACTCGAAAAACCCTGCCTGGACTTAGGCTAGCGCAAAAATATGCGGTTACTGTTGGTGGTGGTAAAAATCATAGAATTGGGCTTTACGATGCGTTCCTAATTAAAGAGAACCATATAATGGCTGCAGGCTCTATTCAAAATGCCATAGCCATGGCAAAAAAAATCGCACCGGGCAAAACAATTGAAATTGAGACGGAGAATCTAGACGAAGTTGAAGAAGCCGTTACTGCAGGCGCAGACATTATAATGCTAGATAATTTCACCTACGCTGACATGTCAAAAGCCGTTACAACCTTTAAAGGTAGAGTAAAATTTGAAGCATCAGGAAATATGACAAAAGAGCAGCTTCTAGAGGTAGCCGATACAGGCGTTGATTTTATATCTATTGGCGCTTTGACAAAACACATTCAAGCGGTAGACTTATCGCTACGCGCCCACAAATGAGAATGGAAGTCATTATGAAAGACAGTATTTTAGTTATCAATTGCGGCAGCTCATCATTAAAATTTGCCATACTAGCTAACGCCGGACAACAGACTTTAGTTGAAGGTATTGCTGACCGTTTAGGATCCACAGAAAGCAGCATTTCATTTAAGTTTGAAGGAACAAAAACCGAGATTGCGCTGAGTGATGGCAGCCATAAAAGTGCCGTAAACCAGATTAAAGAATGGCTTTCTACTCAACCACAAATTGAGGCATCGCTTGCCGGTATTGGCCATCGAGTTGTTCATGGCGGAGAAACTTTCTCAGAATCAGTGCTAATAAATAAAGCTGTCATAGATGGAATTAAAGATTGCGCACGATTTGCACCACTGCATAACCCGGCACACACTAAAGGGATTGAAGTTGCCTTTGAGCTCTTCCCTGGTCTACCTCAAGCCGCTGTGTTCGATACGGCCTTCCATCAAACACTCGATAAAGAGCAGTTCTTATACCCAATACCCATGTCGCTATATCGCGAACACCATTTCCGTAAATATGGTTTCCATGGCACCAGCTACCGTTATATCAGCAAACACTTAGCAGAAATATACAAAGAAAGTATAAATGAAGGTGTACTTGTAGCTCACCTAGGCAATGGCGCTAGTGTGTGCGCTATTAATAACGGTAAAGCGTCTGACACCAGTATGGGCATCACTCCGCTAGAAGGCCTTATGATGGGAACGCGTTCTGGTAGCTTAGACCCAAGTCTCCTCTCATTTATAAGCGAAGCAGAAAACATATCACCAGAAGAAGCGCTTTCTATCCTCAATAAGAAAAGTGGTTTGCTGGGCGTTTCTGAAATATCTAATGATTGCCGTACGCTTGAAGAAGCTATGACATCTGGAGACAGTAAAGCCAAATTAGCACTCGATATGTTTGCCTCTCGAACAGCAAAGCACTTAGTTAGCGCAGCTACAACGCTTGATAGTATTGATCACCTAGTCTTTACTGGTGGCATAGGTGAAAACTCATCTTATATTCGAAGCACGATTTGCAAGTACCTAAAAGCGTTCAATATAGAAATAGATAATACTTTAAATGATACAGCGCCCAGAGGCGAAGTGTTCGAAATAAGTGCAAATGGACATAAGACCAAGGTATGGATTATTCCAACTAACGAAGAGCTTATGATCGCACTGGATACTATTAACTTAATTCAAGATAAGCCGTAATTCACAATTAAACAATGGACTAAATTTTAGGATATTTTATGCCGATTAATGTACTTATGACGGTCCCAACGGGACCAGGCGTAGGCTTAACATCCGTCTCAGTAGGTCTTGTACGCGCCTTAGAACAACAAGGCTTACAAGCAAGCTTTTTCAAGCCTATCGCTCAACCGCAACCGGGTGACGAAGGCCCAGACAAATCAACAGCAATGGTTACACAAGGCTCGACCCTCATTCCTGCCGAGCCTATTCCACTACATGAAGCTGAGCGCTACCTATATAACGACAACATTGATGAATTAATGGAAGAAATTGTTGGGCGCTTTCAATCCAGCGTAGAACCCAATTCCACCGTTATTGTTGAAGGACTTGCTCAAATTTCAGGGCACCCCTATGCAACGCGTTTAAATAAAGCCATTGCACGAACGTTAGACGCAGACCTTGTATTAGTCACTGCGCCTAATAACATGCGAGTTAACGAGCTAGAGCATCATGTTGAAATAGCAGCTGGCTCTTACGGTGGCATTAAAGCAAATGATGTCATCGGTTGTATTTTAAACAAAACAACCCCCGGCTCATTAGGCGTAAAATCCTACGGTGATTTGTTCGCCCAAAGAAGTATATTCAAGCGAAATTTCAGCTTACTTGGTCAAATTCCAGCCTCGGATGAACTCACCTTCCCTCGAGTAAAAGATGTTGCCGATTTCCTTGGTGCAAAAATTATTAATGAAGGGGAGCTAACTAGCCGACGCGTACAATCCTATACATTATGTGCCCGCGGTGTTGAAAATGTACTTGAAGCTTTACGCCCAGGGGTCTTGGTTTTCACTCCCGGTGATAGAACAGATGTCATCATGGCAACAGCAATTGCCGCTTTAAACGACATAAAAATTGCAGCCCTTGTAGTGACAGGTGACTACCAACCAAGTGATGCCCTAATGAGCTTGTGTGGCAAAGCCATGGCAAAAGGCCTACCAGTTTTATCGGTACAATCGAATAGCTGGGAAACCGTCATCAATATGCAGTCTTTCAACCAAGAGATTCCATTAGATGACAAAGAACGAATCCTAATGGTCAAAGAGCATATTGCTCGCTGTATTGATCATGATTGGATTAATTCATTTGCTATGAACCAAGAGGAGAGAAAACTTTCTCCACCAGCATTCCGTTTCCGCTTAATAGAGTTAGCCCGCTCTCTCAACAAACGCATCATCCTTCCTGAGGGTGAGGAAGCAAGAACCATTCAAGCAGCCTCAATTTGTGCAGAGCGAGGTATTGCGCGCTGTACATTACTAGGAAGTAAAAAAGAAATTCAACGAATAGCCCAAAATAATGGCATAGAAATTCATCACAATGTTGAAATTCTTGACCCGAAGACCATTCGAGAAGAGTACGTTGCTCCAATGGTTGAACTAAGAAAAGCCCGTGGTTTGACTGACATTGTTGCCAGAGAACAACTAGCTGACAATGTAGTACTAGGCACAATGATGTTGCAGGTAGGTGATGTAGATGGACTCGTATCCGGTGCCGTCAATACTACCGCCAACACTATTCGCCCAGCTTTACAGCTAATTAAAACATCCCCCAATGCCAGCTTAGTCTCTTCTGTATTCTTTATGTGCTTACCAGATCAAGTACTGGTTTATGGTGATTGTGCTATTAATCCTGATCCAACCGCTGAGCAACTTGCAGAAATTGCCATTCAAAGTGCGGATTCTGCTGCCGCTTTTGGCGTGACACCAAAAGTCGCAATGATTAGTTACAGTACTGGTGGCTCTGGTAGTGGTAATGATGTCGATAAAGTAAGAGAAGCAACGAGTATTGCGCAAACATTACGACCAGACTTGTTAATCGATGGTCCATTGCAATACGATGCCGCAATTATGGAAAAGGTTGCCAAGCAAAAAGCGCCAAATAGTAAGGTAGCAGGTAAAGCCACTGTCTTTATATTCCCTGATTTAAATACAGGTAATACGACTTATAAAGCGGTTCAAAGAAGTGCGGATGTAGTGAGTATCGGCCCTATGCTACAAGGTATTCGCAAACCTGTTAATGACCTATCGCGTGGCGCCCTAGTCGATGACATTGTCTACACAATCGCTATTACAGCAATTCAAGCAGGACAAGCTGAGGCTTAATTTACACGCCGCCATATGTCCAATACAGAGCATAGCTATTTACCTGTATTGGACATAACTTAAAATGCCAATTAGTATTAACCTATATTCACTTGTTGGAGATCACTATGTCTGGCAGTTTACCCCACTCTATCGCAGTTGCGAATCACACTATGACGCCACCGATAACACCAGGCCATACCCAGTTCGACACTCGATCAGATGATGATACCAGTACAGCTGATTTGAATGCTCGTAACGCCAAAGCCTCAAGTGATTTGATAGTAACCATTTCAGAAGAAGCAAAAGCGTTAGCACAACGCTACGATCAATTACGTGAAGAAGACCGTAGAATCAAAGAGCAAGACGAAAAAACAGCAGCAGAACTCGCCCAAGAATTAGAAGATGAATTTGCCGATGACAATTATTAGTTCTATTAACTAACTCAAGTTCATAAAACACCTTATTTAAACCGCTTTAGGCAGGATGCCAAAGGCTAAATTACTCAAGGATGATATGATGCATACTCTTCGCCTACCTTTCTCTATGCGTGGATTTACGCTCTTAGAACTCATGGTTGTTATAGCCATTATTTCTATTTTAGCGACACTGTCGACGCCCTCTTTCATTCGTTATGTGGCTAAAGCCAAACTATTAGAAGCACAAAACATTGCTACACAGCACCAATCAATTATTGAAGAATTCATCCTCATAAATGGTAAGTTCCCTTCAGGTGCGGATTTCAATCTCATCAAAGCATCCCTAGCGGATAACTCTATTGTCAGTTCTATAAATGTAGAAAATGAAAATGACTCGACTGGTGATCTAAAACTAATTCTCTCAGAAAGCACAGGGGTTACAGAAGGACAATACTTTATCTATTCTCGAGACGAAAACAGAAATTGGACATGTACTTCAGACCTAAATGACAACCTACTCCCTCCCCTGTGCCAAGCGGGAGAATCACCATGATGCTAGAAGAAATTATTTCCAAGGCAATAGATCAGCATGTCACAGACATTCATATAGAGGATTCAAGCTCAAGTATTCGTGTATTCCAACGCCATAATGGAGCACTTTATAAGACGCTAGAGTTCCCCCACGATACCAGCTTACTAAACCGCATTAAGATTCGCGCAAATCTAGATTTATCGGAAACGAGGAGAACACAAGAAGGGCAGTTTTTACTTGAAGAAACCAACCGTAAAACTTTTATCCGAGTTAGCATTATCGCGACGGTAAAAGGTGAAAAAGTAGCATTACGATTATTGCCCGACAGAAATAGAATAGCCCTTCAAGATACAGGGATGAGCAAAGCTCTCTTAAACACTCTGCATTCCAAACTAGATGAGCTAAGTGGCCTTATTTTTGTTTGTGGTGCAACCGGAGCTGGAAAAACCACCACTCTATACTCCTGTCTCGATAACTTAAACCAAGGAGATAAGAGTATATTTACCATAGAAGACCCCGTTGAATATAAAACCGATGGAACTTTCCAATGTGAACCGAATATAGACATAGGGCTTGACGCCCCGCATTTATTAAAGTCATTTATGCGACAAGACCCTGATGTCATTATGGTCGGAGAAATTCGTGATGCCACAACAGCGAATCTAGCTGTAAACGCCGCTTTGACTGGTCATCTTGTTCTCGCCACACTCCATACAAACTCCCCTATCGATGCAATACATCGCTGCCATGGCTGGAATGTGGACTTTTTCTCTCTAGCAAGCTCCCTACAGCTGATTATTCACCAGTCCATGAGCTATCAAACAGGCCAACCACAACCAATATTTAATGCATTACAACCAAAATGGACAACACCTTTGCCAAGTTCGTATCAGACTTTAATTGAGAATCCTGAGTTATGGAATGTATTCCCACATGAATAAAGGGTCTAAAACATGCCTTGGTTCAAAGTAACGGAAAGAGCCGGAGAAATACACTATCTACATTCAACCAGTAAAGAGGCGCTTCTCTGCGAGTTTATCACGCAACAAAATTGGGCTATTGAAGTAGCGGAATGGAATCCTAAAAAGCTCAACTACAGAACCTTATTAGTTTTTTACGAGGAGCTCTACAGCGCTCTACAATCTGGCATACAAATTAAAGAAGCCATATCTCACCTTGGCACATTTTCATCAAAGGCAGACATAGCTCTCATTTGTAGCGCCATAGTAAGTGAATTAGAAAAAGGTAGGCCCTTAAATACCACCTTAATGAAGCTGGTTGAGCCGCCAGTTCAAGCGTACTGTAAATTAGTTAATACAAACAGCACTAAAGAAGCCTGTCTTAGCAGTCTTGAAATTTCCATAAAACAGTTAAGAACACTATTAGATTGGTCTCAACGTTTACTCAAATCTTTACTATACCCCTTCTTTTTAATTCAACTGGCTATCATCATTTTGATGATCAATTTTCTAGTAACTTACTCATTAACTGAACATCTAATAAACTTTATATTCATTATTTTTCTATACGCTTTATGCAGTTTGACACAACTAGCCCTCATCCTGAGCTTTCAAAGAGGTGACGCTTGTCATTGGCTAGAAAGGTATAGTTCTAGCTTCCGATTAAATAAGTTTTTTTCACTACTCAACACAATTAGAAATACAGGATGCACATTACAAGAAGGGGTTTGGATAGCCGCTCAACATTTCACTTATCATAGATTTAAACTAGAAACCCTTACGGTTTATTATAAACTTAGACTTGGCAACAGCTATATAAAAAGCTTTCCTCAACATTGGTTCCCAAAAAGCTCTAGCCTTGCTCTGCACTCTACTCAATATGATGGTGATATAGAGAGAGCTCTCACTTTAGCCAAAATAGAACATGAAAAAAGCTGGAACATAAAAATACAGAGGTTGGAGAGAATATTACCCGCTCTATGTTTACTCATTGCCGCGGGCTTTGTTACTCACACTATTATTAAGCTATATCTTCCACTGCTCAAAGTTGCGTAAATGCCAATATAGGCGCTCTGACCAACCTCTCGATCACGCTGGTTTGTGCAAGTTTAACTGGAATCCTATACACTCTATTGACTAATGAAAGTAGGACTAAGTCCATATCATGTGGACCTTTTCTTATATTTTCCTAAACAACGATAGTTTTTAAATATTTATGATAAAGCAAACACCTCCTGTCATAGGGCTTGCTGGAGGCATAGGCTCTGGTAAAAGTACAATAACCTCTTTCTTCCATAAGCTTGGGGTTCAATCTGTTGATGCTGACGATATCGCAAGACTGGTTGTCGAACCTGGGTCCTACTGCCTACATAAAATAGTACAGAGATATGGTGAGGGGGCTTTATTACCAAACGGGGAACTTGATCGGGCCACATTAAGGAATATCATTTTCAACGAACCTAGCGAAAAAACATGGTTAGAATCATTAACACATCCTGTCATTCGAGAAGAGATAGCGAAACAGCTAAGCAATGCCACTTCAAGCTACGTATTACTTGTTCACCCATTACTCTTTGAAACAAAGCAAAATACTCAATGCCAATTAGTTATTGCAATCGATGTCCCAGAGCATATTCAGGTAGATCGTGTAGTGAAAAGGGACACCTCAGATGCGGAAATGGCAAAAAAGATTATAAACACCCAGCTAAACAATCAAGAAAGATTGAAGATGGCCGATCTAGTATTTGAAAACTCTGGCAATCTTGATGATATGAGTGATAGAGTCTTAACAATGCATAACAAGATCATTGAGTTAATAAAATGTTAGAAAACAATAAAGTAACACTGATTGCTTGCCCTACATGCCAGACTAAAACACCTTGGACGACAGAAAATGTTGATCGTCCGTTTTGTAGCTCTAGATGCAAGCTTATTGACCTTGGTGAATGGGCAAATGAATCCTACTCCATCCCACAACAGGACTCGGAAGAGGATGAAATATTTTCGGAAAGCCTAACGATAGATCCGAATAAATCATTTATGTAACAGTGAAAATGGAAACAAACCATCTATGACATCACAGGATTTCTCTAAGAAGAAAGCGCTTCTAATAGAAGATATGGCAGAAGCTCGTATCATGCAGAAGAAAATGCTGACTGATTTTGGTTTCACTGCCATTGATATTGCAATGAAGGCTGAAACAGCCATCGATCTATTAAAAAGCAAATCTTATGATGTGGTTTTTTCTGATTATAATTTAGGTAAAGGCAAGGATGGCCAGCAGTTATTAGAAGAAGTTCGACGTTCAGAGTTAATCAAAAATACTTCTGCTTATCTCATGGTTACCGCTGAAACATCCGTTGAAATGGTTATGGGGGCTATTGAATTTCAGCCAGATGGTTACATTACCAAACCCTTTTCACAAGTAGTTCTGCATCGTCGTCTTTCCAAATTAATTGAAATGAAAGAGAGACTATTAGAAGTAAATAAGGCACTCGATGCAAAAAAATATGAGAAAGCAATAGAAGAAGCCCAAAAGACTATAGAAAAGCACCCTTCTCTTACTGGTAAATGTGAACGAATTATTGGCGACTGTTACTTAGAGCTCAAAGACTATGATAACGCGCTCAGAGTGTTTAAAGAGACCCTAGCAAGCCGAAAAATGCCGTGGGCTCTATTCGGCAAAGCCAAAACCTACTTCTTTCTTGATAAATTAGACAAAGCAGAGCAAAACTTTCGCCAACTTATGCTAGATAACCGTTTTTTTGTAAGTGCTTATGACTGGCTCGCCAAAATTCAATTGTCTCAAAACAAGCCAGAAGAAGCCCAATCAACAATATTAGAGGCGATAGAAAAGTCCCCTAAAAACCTACTTCGCCAAGTTGAATTGGGAAAAGTGAGCTTATTAATAAAAGACTATATTACAGCTGAGTCAGCTTATCGACGAGCTGCTTTTCTTGCCAAGCACTCATGCTTCGATATAGATGAGATTTACTTATGCCACTTAGATTCTATTGTACATTTAGCAAGTGAAGGCCCCCTATCTTCTCGCCATAGAGACAGCTTTAATAGAACACTGAAAAACGTTCATGAAATATCGATTGACAATCCAAGCCATAGAGCAAGGGCTTATCAATGCGAATTAGAGCTGGCATTAAATGAAAGCAATCTAACTAAAGCAAAAACCGTCTTTGAAACATGGAAAAATGAAACAGAAAAAGGCTCCGCATCGGCACCGACAGAGCAACAAAGCGCCACTTACCTTCAAGCTTTTGGAGAATAACGAATGAAAAAGTTAGACATGAGTACTATCCTTGCCAGCGCTATTCATGAAAGTAAGAACCAAATGGGGTCTTTGCTTTATCAACTACAAGAGCTAAAACAGTCTCTAAGCGTAGAAAGTACAAATTCGCAGAAAATAACTCATATTGAAGAAGCTCTGAAGAAGCTCAATGATGACTGGGTAGAATATCTCTATCTATATAAATTGGCATCTGATGGTTATGAATTACATAGCGATACTTTTTTACTCGAAGAATTCTTAGATGATCAAGTATTTGCACTACAAGACTCTGCTGCTACAAAGAACCTCGCCTTATCATTTGAGTGTGATGAGAACCTTCATGGCATATTTGATGAACGGCTGATGGTTGCTGTCGTTAGTACCGCAGTATACAACGCATTCCGCTTCGCCAAAACCAAAGTCAGATTGTCAGCTTCTTTGGAGAACGGTTATCTAATTATTTCTATCGAAGATGATGGCGCTGGCTTTAACTCGGAAGAAGAAAATATTGAAGGTGCTCATGAAAGTGGTACTGGCCTAGGCTTATACTTTTCTCAGCTCTCTGCCGAGGCTCATGTAATTAAGGAGCGACAAGGTTTTATCAAGAAAACTGCATCTCAGGTGCTAGGTGGAGCAAAGCTAGATATTTATTTACCCCAGCTACCTTAAACTAAATATTAAGCGGTAACGTTACTGCACTTCTTTTAAATAGTTCACCAGTAACGCCCCTGCTTTTTCTATATGTCTTTTTAAGTGTTCTAACGCTTTATCCTTATCTTTATTCTCAATCATCAAAAGCAATTCAGAGTGTTCCGATTGACTTGTTGTCCGGTAGTTTAAAGGACCATATTGAAAGCCTAAATACCTTATCGCCTGTTTATTTAAAGACTCGACAACACGCTGTAGAGTACCCCTATTAGCCGCTTGGTATATTGCTTGATGGAACGCCCAATTTAGCTCCCCTCGCCTAATGAGAGAAAGGTTCTCCCCATCTAGTTCAGATTGATACTGTCGGGCTTCTTCTAATTCCTTAGAGCTAATTGCACTAAAGGCTTTATCAAGTAAAAGAGGCTCTAAAGTCGAACGCATAAGATAAATATCTTCCGCTTCACGCCAATTCAAATCAGGAATCATAACGCCAACTTTACCGTGCGGAGACAACCACCCTTCGGACTTTAATGACAGCAAAGCATCTCGAATAGGAATACGACTTACGCCATAACGTGTCGATAATTCAACTTGCCTAAGAGCTTTGCCCCTAGGTAAGACACAATTTAAGATATCTTCTTTTATCTGCTGCTTTACATTCATAATGCAATTTAGGCCTTTCTCTTTAGTACAAATAAATATACTAAACCAAAAAGAATACCCCAAAAAGCAGAAGCAATATCAGCAAAAGCCACACCCGACACAGTAACTAAAAAAGTTACCAATGCAGGTTCTCTAATATCATCATCCATCATGGCATTTTTTAAGTTAGCGCCAATTGTTCCGAGTAAAGCAATTCCTGCGAGTGAAGCAATCATGGCAGTAGGAAAGAATGAGAATAAAGCCACCACAGTGGTTCCTGCCAAACCAGCTAGTAAATAAAACACACCAGCAGAAAGCCCTGCTATGTAGCGTTTTTTAGGATCTTCATGACACTCTTTTCCAGAGCATATAGCTGCGGTAATCGCTGCTAGGTTAAAAGCAAAACCGCCTAATGGCGCTAGAACAATAGATGCCGTTGCCGTCCAACTAATTAAGGGTGAGGCTGGAGTGTCGTAACCACTACTTCTCATTACGGCAATTCCTGGAACGTTTTGCGAGGTCATTGTGACAATATACAAGGGAATACCCACTCCTATTAGTGCGCTTATATCCCATTCAGGCCACACCCAAATAAAGTGTCCCACTTCAATAGGCAGTTCAGAAAAGTCCATATTTGTACTGGCTAAAACAAAGGCAACACCAGTCGCTAAAACAAACAATACAGCGTAGCGAGGAGTAAACCGTTTGCTCAACAAGTATGAGATGAGCATACAAGAAACTAAAAAGGTATGGCTAAACATAGAGTCAAATATCGATAGACCAAACTTGAACAGCACTCCAGCTAACATGGCACAGGCAATAGGTAGTGGTACTATGCTCATCAACTTATCAAACAAACCAGAAATGCCAGTTAGCAAAGCTAAACCGCCAGCAAACACGAATACTCCAATGGCCTCCGGATAACTAATGCCGCCCAAGCTGGTTACCAATAAAGCGGCTCCAGGCGTTGACCATGCAGTAATAACTGGGGCTTTATACCACAGGGATAATAAGAAGCAGCTAGCTCCCATCCCTAAACCAAGCGCCATTATCCACGAAACTATAATATCGTTACTGGCTCCTGCCGACTGCGCGGCTTGAAATACAATAGCCACAGAACTCGCAAAGCCAATTAAAACGGCGACAAAACCAGCCACACAAGCACTTAGGCTTACATCTTTAAAGACCTTGTTCACAGGTTCTCCCTAATTGAAGTAAAGGGAATACTATAAACCAAAAAACATTTTTGTATACATTTTTATATTTGAGCGAGGTTTATTGACCTAAATCACTTGTAGAATTTAAAAGAGAAATCAGTATTAGGAATACATTAAGAATCGAAATAGACAGGCTCTAAAACCTTCGGTGAGAAAAACAAGGCATCTTACTTCTTTGAGATATCAAACTTTCTTTATCAATATGGCAGACAAAGTAGCCCGACTCGCCTTCTAGCCCAGTTAAACGCTCACCATTAGGCGAATATAATGAAGAATGACCATAGGTCTGGCGAGTGGCGTTATGCCAACCGCATTGATTCACACCAAGGACAAAACATTGATTCTCTATAGCTCTTGCAGCTAAAAGAGTATTCCAATGGGCTTTTCCGGTTACATAGGTAAATGCTGCAGGAACCAACAACAATTCAGCACCTAATTGTGTTAGCTCTCTATATAGTTCAGGGAAACGTAAGTCGTAGCAGATACTTAGACCCACTTTAAAGCCATTAACATCAATAACTTTAGGAGTTAATTCACCTTTTTCAATAACACTAGACTCTCGATAAGAAGCCGCTTTATCATCCACATCGACATCAAATAAATGGATCTTATCGTATCGAGATACTAGCTCACCTTGAGGCGATATCGCCAAACAAGACTGCCTTACTCTATCGCCTACAACAGCGTGATTATCTTCTGAATACAACATTGGATGGGAGCCAACAACAAGATAAATACCCAAGGATGTTGCCAGTTCGGTAATAGAATCCAAAATAATTTGTTGATCTGAAGATTGCGCCAAAGCACGCATATTTTTTCCATCAAACAGAAATACATTCTCTGGTAGTACAACGAGTTCAGCCCCCTCTTCAGCACAACAATTAACTAACGACTTAACCGTGTCTAAATTGTCTCGCCAATTGTCTGTACTAGTGAGCTGAATGGCCGCAACAGATAAAGTACTGGTCATTGTCAATTACCCTTCTTTTTATTTGATGGCTCAAATTTTACTGGGGCAATATTAGGATTAGAGAACGGCCCCTTGATACTGTACTGTATACTTGTCACTTTGGAGATTTGATCACCAATCAGCTGATCCGTTAAAAAGAGTATTCCTGCTAGCTGGGGACTACCCAACAGCAAGCCAGCAAGGGGTAAGGTTCCACTTAAAGGAAACGTCGCTGTCAGCCTTTCATCTAAGGTTTCATCAACAATATTTGCTGTACCTTTTAAAGAAAGCTCTGCAGAGGGTGAAACAATATGAATAGGTTTTACCGTTTTTAGTATGCCATCTTTCAAGTTAAGATCACCTGAAAAGGTATCGTAACTAAGGCCCGGTTCATAAACATCGCGGAAGTCCAATGTTAACCTGCGACTTAAGGCTCCAACATTGAAAATCCCCAAGGCCTTCAAAAAGGCTGGGATTTCTTCTACCTGATTAAAGTTACCTTTCTCACCTTGGAAGCGAATACCGCCTGAGAGAGACTCTCTATGAAAATCAAACGGGTGTCCTTGCCAGCCTAAATCCACGTTAATATCGTAACTCTCTGACGAGATAAAAGCCTCTTCAGAAAACTTACCGGTAAGCTCAGCAAGATCTTTTCCTTTTGCAGTTACTTCCATTTTAACCGTTGAACTTTCCCCCCTATCGTCCCAAATGAAAGAACCTAGGAACTCCCCTCCTTTCAAAGCTGAAGTAATAGGAGAAGCAATAACCTTAGTACCTGTTCGCGAAACTGTAGTTTGCCAATCCCCATAGGGTTGCTGATCTATATACAGCTCATCTATTTTTAATCGCATGTCAGGTATTTGTGACGCAGAAATAGGGGCTTCTTCTAGCCCTCTTTGATCGTCTTCTGACGAATCTGTAGACCAACTTAAATAGCCAAAATGCAACTCAGGCACATCGGATATGGTTAAGCGCAAGTTTCCTTCATCAGCACTCACTAAAAAGCCATTATCATTCTCTTTTTGATAAGACACCTTTAGGTTATTCCAAGTATTATCTTTATTGAGTAAAAGAGAATCGACAATAAGATCAACAGTATTTAACCAACTAGGGAACAGATCAAAAGATTCAGAAGCACCACCCTGATCACTTGAAACTTGGTCAGCATCAGCAGCGAAAGCAGCATGCCAGTCTTCGCTATTCACATAATCCATGCTGCCTCTTAACACCACGCCCTGCGGAACATTGGTAGAAAGACTTGTCTTACTATTAAGTAAGACTTCACCACCAATAAAGTGGCTGTCTTTAAACAAAAAACGTGAGTCTAAAAGGTCCGTATAAAATGCATCCACCACTAAGTCGTCTTCATGCACCATGACTTTTACTTCGAGTGCACGGAGCTCTTCATTGCTCTTCCCTACTGGCTCAGGTAAATAAATATCAACCCCAAATAAATCACTGGTAACCATTAGTTCGAATTGCCCATCCTGAGCCTCATTAATAGATAAGTTCCCAACATAATGAGTAGTACCTGTAGCTTTATTAAGCAGAGCCTCTGGAGCTGTTTGCCAAGTAGCAACATCTTGTACATTGGCTACTCCTTCCAAATCTCCATAAACAATTAAATCCTTCTCTTCCGTAAAACGAGACGTGAGCTTAAGGTGAGAGGTTCCCCCAAAAGCTTGAATATCAAAATTCGTGTTCTTCAGACCATCTTCAGAGGTATAAGTTACCTGCCCCTGTTGAATAACCGACTCAAGCTCCAGATCTTTGATTAAAAGAGGGTTATCTTTAAAATTGAGGCTAACATCTACTTTGGCATCTTGATCAGTAAAAGGGATACCGATATTCATCTGCCCTTTTACATCACCTTCCATATACCAGTTTTCAAAGGGTGTTAGAACGCTATCACGTAATGGCGTATCATTTAACAATGCTAAAATCACATTAGAATCATCTTCTACAGCACCTTTCAGATATAACCAATCGACTTTATTTTCAATAATTGGAGCCTCTAAACGTATCCCTGAAACAGATAAATCTTGTAATAGCGCACTGTCAATTTGCACAATAACGCCCGATTTATCGTATTCAAATACCCCCTTTACTTCATGAGCCGTTGGCCAGCTCTCATCAAAAGTAACATCCAAATTACTCGCGACTAATTTCACTTTCACATCAGGGGAAGCGCTATTGGATAATTCACTTTGCACAAAGACATCAATAGAATCAGCTTGCCCTTGCCCATCAAAAGCTTGCTGAATCCACTCTTGAAGCTCTTGATCTAGAGCAGTTGGTGGAATATAGGTGAGCCTATCAATAATTGGGATATTTTCCCCATGTAAATCCAGGGATATCCAATCAGGCTCAGTTTGTCTGATTTCCAAACGAAAATCGCCTTTTATATCCGCCTTATTACGCTGAATATGTAAATTTTGTCCGGTCACAATGAAATCTTGATCTTGTTTCCAAGCGACATAACCTGAAGCAGATTCTGTTAACCAAGGTTGGCTATATACTTCTTCGAAAAGTAGACTGCTACTTTTACCACGAAAATCGACTGAGCCTTCGTCTTCCGACAAACGAAACACTGCGTTTATTTTATCGACCTCGGGAATACCTTGGTAAGCATTCACCGACGCAGACTGTAAATTACTAATATATTCAAAAGACAATTTATCATTTTTACGGAAAAGACTAACTTCACCATTTAATGCTTTGCCGCTTGGAGCAAGGCCATCAACCAGCCTCTTAGCTTGGTAATGGGAAGGTATAAACTGCCCCCCCAAGCCCTTCGCTAGTTCAAGGTCAATTTGATCAAACTTGATGCGAGTCCGATTGGTGAGAGAAGACCAATCAACTTCAATATCGGTTGCTAAGTAATCTTGGCCTTTCTCTTTAACAGCGAGATCACTTAGCACTAGCTTCAAACTGGGTTGTGAGTGAATGTAGCCTAACTTCAGCGAAGAGGATAAATCATAATATTTTCCGTCATTAAAAGTCAGCCTAATATTATTAGACTCAGACCTTAAATCCAGTTGTTTACCTAGCAATACATCAAGCCAAATATTACCTTCCACATCGACGTGTGATATCGGAAAGTTCGTTGATGACATCAAACTATTCAAAGGTAAGCTAAAGTTAGGAGCTACGACTGACGCTTTCAGCCTTGGAGTTCCTAAAAAGCTAGACGGGGTTTCAAGACGAGCATTTAAAAGAAAAGCGGACTCACCTTCGTTTAAGTAAAACTCCCCGCGGAAAAGCGTTTCGTTTTCTTTTTGAAAAACATAAATTTCAGAGCTTTCAAAAAAATGATCGCCAAATGTTTTACTGGTCACATTCACCTTAGCACCTAAGATAGACACATTGCGTAAATCTGATAAGTAACCTAACACCCGCTCTACACCAACATCACTTTTCACACTGGAGCTAGGAGTAGTGCCTTTTAATCGCACAGCACCTTGATCTTCTGCCAAATGGATATGAGGGTCAATAAAACGTAAATATGAAAATTGAGGACTTAAAGTTAAGATCGACTGAATAAGATCCAATCGAATACGCATTTCTTTGATTGTGACCGCTGGGACTCCATTCGGAGCAAGACTAAACCCACTAACTGAAATGGAAGGGTCCAGTCCCTCAAGACGGCCATCAATCATGCGAATGCTGACGGGATGACCAATGATTTGCTGTAAATTACTTTCAATTTGGGGGCGATAGTTATCTAAGTACGGCAATACCTTACCAAAACCTAAAGCGAACATAATCCCAAGGGAAGATATAAATACCGCCCCCCAAAAAAGGATTACAATCGCTTTACTCAGTAGCCATTTCATTTAGACGCCTTCACGCTAACTATCGGAGCACAACATCATATTGATCTTGCGTATACACTGAATCCACTTTAAAACGAATCGTTTTACCAATAAAGGCCTCTAGCTCAGCCACATTGGAGCTTTCTTCTTCTAAGAATCGATCAACAACGGAGCTGGCAGCAAGCACAGTATAGGTTTGAGAATTATAAGCTCGATCGGCTCTTAGTATCTCTCTAAACACTTCATAGCATACAGTTTCAGGCGTTTTTACGACGCCACTTCCTCGACATGAGCGGCAAGGTTCACAAAGCGTTTGCCCAAGACTTTCTCGAGTGCGCTTGCGTGTCATTTCCACTAAACCAAGCTCTGACACCCCCGTGATTTTAGTTTTAGCATGGTCACCATCCAATACTTTTTCAAGCATTCTTAACACTTGACGCTTGTGCTCTTCATCTTCCATATCAATGAAGTCGATGATGATGATACCACCAAGGTTACGTAACCTAAGCTGACGTCCTATCGCTGTGGCTGCTTCTAGGTTGGTTTTATAAATGGTTTCTTCAAGATTTCGGCTACCAACAAAGGCACCAGTATTGACATCAATCGTGGTCATAGACTCGGTTTGCTCAACCAATAAATATCCACCTGATTTAAGCTGCGCTTTACGATCTAGTGCTTTTTGAATCTCATCTTCGACACTATAAAGATCAAATATTGGCCGTTCACCTGGGTAGTACTCTACTCTGTTTTGCAGCTCAGGAATAAAATCTTCTGCAAAGGATTTAAGCTTTACATAGTTTTCTTTTGAATCAATGCTGATTTTCTTCGTCGCTAAGCCGACAAGATCACGCATAGTACGCAAGTGTAAAGGCAGGTCTTCATAAATAACAGAAGGCGCTTTCGCCGTTTTTATGCGCTTTTTAACCGATTGCCACAAGCGAGTAAGGAATTTGATATCGGCAAGGATTTCTTCCTCTCCTGCATTTTCAGCAGCCGTTCTCAAGATAAAACCACTTTTGTCATCTACGCCGCTTAACGCTTCTGAGATCAATGACTTCAGCCTTTCGCGTTCCACTTCGTCTTCAATTCTTTGGCTCACGCCAACATGTGACTGATCTGGCATATAGACTAAATAACGAGACGGAATGGATAGATGGGTTGTTAGCCGCGCGCCTTTAGAGCTAATTGGGTCTTTTGTTACTTGAACAATCAGTGACTGGCCTTCACGTAAATAGCTGCCAATCTGATCGCTTGGGTTAACCGCATCACGGTCGGCTACTTCTGATACATGAATAAAAGCAGCCCTTTCTAAACCAATGTCGACAAAAGCGGCCTGCATCCCGGGCAAAACCCTAACCACTTTACCTTGATATATATTACCAACAATTCCTTTACGGCTAGATCGCTCGATATAAACTTCTTGCAGCATACCGTTTTCAACCAAGGCAACACGAATTTCCATTGGCGTAACATTAATCAGTACATCTTCACTCATGGGACATTTCCTCTAAAGAATGAATTCCGAATTGTTTTAATAGCTGTGCTGTTTCAAAAAGCGGCAGACCCACTATCCCTGAGTAAGAGCCAGAAATAGCCTGAACAAAAATCGACCCTAACCCTTGAATACCATAGGAACCAGCTTTATCTCTCGGTTCACCGCTGCGCCAGTATTGTTCGATTTCCACATTAGAAATCAAACGAAAAGTCACCTCACTCGTAACACACTCAGTAACCAATTGATTTTTATCAGGTTGATAGATACACAAGGATGTCATAACAAAATGGCTACGACCCGATAATAGCCTTAACATTTCTTGAGAATGCGCTAAAGATTCTGGCTTACCCAAGATGCAATCATCCACTACCACACTGGTATCAGAAGCAATAAAAATAGGGGCAGAAAAATGATCAGTAGAGGTGTCTTGCCTATATAGAAGTGAAGCCGCTTTCGCTTTCTCTATCGCCATGCGAATAACGTATTCTTTTGGAGCTTCTCCAACATGGGGAGTTTCATCAATATCCGCAGGCAAAATATTGAATTCTGGTACCAACAAACTCAGTAGCTCTTTTCTTCTTGGTGAAGCAGAGGCTAAGAAAAGCATAATATTACCTAAAAAAATTTAACGGATAGCATAAATGCGTCGAATGCTGCGAAGAATAACAAACGACCACGGCCATAATAACCCAGTAATCACAGCAGGAATGAAGATATATAAAGTTGGCTCCGCGTTGCCAAAGTAATAATCAATCCAAAAATCTATCAGTTGATTAATACTCACCAAAATGCCAATAAAAAAGCCTTGTTGCCATGGTTTATACATCCTTAGCCTTTTATAAAATACAGCGCAGGTGTAGGCAATAATCACGTAAGTAAGAGAATGCTGCCCAATAATCCCACCCTGTAGCAAGTCAACTAATAGTCCAAAAAACCATGCGAAGCCGACGCCAACTTTTAAAGGCAGAGCAATTACCCAATACAGAATAACCAATAACACCCACTCAGGACGGAACCATATCAATTCCTCTGGAAATGTAATGGCTTCAAGCATCAAGGCCGTCAGAAGGGTAAAACAAAATACTAAAATAGACTTCATCTTCGCCTTATTTACTGTTTATCAATTAACATTATGTGTCGACTCCGGCCGAGCTGGGCTAATGGCACGACATCCACATCGGCATAAGACTCGCCTTCAATATAAGTCACAGACTTAACAACACCCACCGGATAACCACTCGGAAAACGATCATCTAAGCCCGATGTTGTGAGCACATCACCTTTCTTAATATCTGCGGAACGAGGCACACTAATTAAAGACATTTCTAGAATATCACCGGTACCTTTAAGTATGCCCCTAAAACCGGTTCTAGAAAGCTGAACTGGGATAAAATGACTGGCATCAACAATTAAAAGCACTCGACTACTGTAAGCAGAGGTTTCAACCACCTGACCTAACACGCCAGTGGCATCTAAAACAGGCTGACCAACATAGACGCCGGACGAAAGCCCTTTATCTATCATAATTCTGTGGTTATAGGCATTCTGATCAAAACCGATCACTTCAGCTACTATGGTCTTTTCATCCACATGCTGGGATGCATCGAGCAACTCTCGAAGGCGAACGTTTTCCGCCTGCAATGCATCGAGTCGCTGCTGACGGCTACGTAGACGTAATACTTCCGCATTTAACAACTGGTTTTCTGCAATTAAATCCTCTCGACTCACCAAGTGCTCGCCAATCCAAGCAAACGCTTTCTTAGGCGTGTTCACTACAACCTGAACAGGGGTGATTATCAAGGTTAGATAGGGTCTAAATTGAGAAAAGGCATTGTGATGGACATCAGCAAAAATCATGCTTATAGACAAAAGCACCAAGACAACAAAACGTGTTGTTGGGCTTTTGCCTTTAAACTGAAGCGAGTTATTGATGGTACGCTCCTATTGCTTACTCGTTATCAACAGAGAATAACTCACCGGCTACTCGGTCAATCATCTCTAATGCCATACCGCCACCACGGGCAACACAAGTAAGTGGGTCTTCAGCAACGATAACAGGTAAGCCTGTCTCTTCACTAATAAGACGATCGATCTCACGTAGTAATGCACCACCACCGGTTAGCATTAAACCTGTTTCACCGATATCAGCCGCTAGCTCTGGAGGAGATTGCTCCAATACAGCTTTGATACCTTGAACAATTTGCGCTAGTGGCTCTTGAAGCGCTTCTAAAATTTCTGAACTACTTAGAGTAAATGAGCGAGGAATACCTTCCGCCAAATTACGGCCGCGCACGTCGATTTGTAACTCGTCACCGGTATGGTATGCCATGGCAATTTCTTGCTTAATACGCTCTGCTGTTGCATCACCAATCAAGCTACCATACTGACGGCGTACATAAGTGATAATGGCTTCATCAAAGCGGTCACCACCAACACGAATAGATTCTGAAGTAACGATACCATTAAGAGAGATAATAGCGATTTCTGTGGTACCACCGCCGATATCAATAACCATAGAACCAGATGCTTCCGCTACTGGAAGGCCTGCACCAATCGCTGCCGCCATAGGCTCTTCGATGATGTAAACTTGACGGGCACCCGCACCAAGTGCTGATTCTTTGATAGCACGTCGTTCTACTTGAGTAGATTTACATGGCACACAAACCAACACTCTTGGGCTTGGTTTAAAGAAACTGTTTTCATGTACTTTCTTAATAAAATCTTGAAGCATTTTCTCTGTCACATGAAAGTCAGCGATTACACCATCTTTCATTGGACGAATAGCCGTAATGTTACCTGGCGTACGACCTAGCATACGTTTTGCGTCAG
This sequence comes from Marinomonas sargassi, assembly GCF_025716875.1. Classification (GTDB taxonomy): domain Bacteria; phylum Pseudomonadota; class Gammaproteobacteria; order Pseudomonadales; family Marinomonadaceae; genus Marinomonas; species Marinomonas sargassi. The sequence continues at coordinate 329,423 of NZ_JAOVZB010000003.1, forward strand.
CACCTACAGACGCTAATACTTTTTGGTTGCCATTATGGCGAATAGCTACAACGGAAGGCTCATCTAAAACAATACCGCGGCCTCGAACATAAATAAGGGTATTTGCCGTCCCTAAATCGATAGACAAATCGTTTGAAAATATTCCCCTGATTTTTTTAAACATGAATTCTTACGTCCTGAGTAAATACAAAATATGGATAGTGGGAAAATGTAACAATCGCACGGCAATTGGGCAAGTTGATTCCGAGTTATTCTGCAAATAACTGCTTCTCAATTTTATTGTTACTCGTTATTTCTAGAATTTTAACAACAGATGTGTTTTTTCAGCCCATTCGCTTATAGATATGAAACTAATAAGATACAATGGCAAGCATTTACGACAATCAAAACTCAGGTGAAACATGTCTATAGATAAAGACGACGTGCAAAAAATTGCACATCTGGCACGCCTTACTCTTACTGAGGAAGATGCAGATAAATATCAACATTCTCTATCCAGTGTTCTTACACTTGTAGAAGAAATGCAATCAATTAATACCGATGGTGTATTACCGCTATCTAATCCACTAGAAATGACACAAAGACTAAGAGAAGACGTAGTCACTGAAGACAATCAACGTGACAATTTTCTTGCCAACGCGCCGCAATCAGAAGCAGGCCTTTTCCTAGTACCAAAAGTGATTGATTAAGAGAAACAAGCATGTTCGAACAAAACATTTCGTCATTAGCAAAACAACTTCGCGATAAAGACATATCCAGTGTTGAATTGACTCAATATTTTCTGAAGCGTATCGCCGATTTAGATCCTCAATTAAACAGCTACATCACAGTGAGCGAGCAACAAGCATTGCAACAAGCTGCAGCCGCTGATGCATTAATTCAAAGTGGCCAAGGTTCTAGTTTGGCTGGCATACCCATTGCCCACAAAGACCTTTTTTGTACGCAAGGCACCTTAACCACTTGCGGCTCAAAAATGCTAAACAATTTTATCCCTCCTTATGAGTCCACAGTAACCAGTCGCATCCAACAAGCAGGAGCGGTCATGCTGGGGAAAACCAACATGGACGAATTCGCCATGGGCTCTTCGAATGAGAACAGCTTCTATGGTGCAGTGAAAAACCCTTGGAATACAGACACAGTACCCGGTGGTTCATCAGGTGGGTCGGCAGCCGCAATCGCTGCGGGTCTAGCTATTGCAGCGACAGGAACAGATACAGGTGGTTCTATCCGTCAGCCTGCATCCTTCTGTGGCATCACTGGACTAAAACCAACCTATGGTCGCGTTTCCCGCTTTGGCATGATTGCTTATGCATCGAGCTTGGATCAGGGTGGCCCAATGGCAAAAAGCGCAGAAGATTGTGCTCACCTATTGCAAGCCATGGCTGGATTTGACGAAAAAGATTCCACTTCATCTGAAACAGCGACAGAAGATTATATCGGCAACCTTAATGCCCCTCTAACAGGCTTAAAAATTGGCTTACCGAAAGAGTACTTTGGTGACGGACTAGACCCCAAAATTGCCGATACCATTATGGCGGCAGTGAAAGAGTTTGAAGCACTTGGCGCAACGGTAAAAGAAGTGTCACTACCTAACTTGAAGCTAAGCATTCCATCTTACTATGTCATCGCGCCTTCCGAAGCATCGTCAAACCTTTCTCGTTTTGACGGCGTTCGTTTTGGTCATCGCTGCGACGATCCAAAAGACCTTCTGGATATGTACATGCGTACCCGTGCGGAAGGCTTTGGCGAAGAAGTACAAAAGCGCATCATGGTTGGAACCTATGCCCTATCCGAAGGCTACTATGACGCTTACTACTTAAAAGCTCAAAAGATTCGCCGCTTAATCAAAGATGATTTCACTTCAGCCCTAAGCGAAGTAGACGTCATTATGGGCCCTGTTGCACCGACAACAGCCTTTAACATTGGCAGTAAAACCAATGACCCAGTGGCTATGTACTTAGAAGATATTTATACCCTATCTGTTAACCTTGCTGGTATTCCAGCTATGTCTGTTCCTGCGGGCTTTGTCGATGGCATGCCAGTTGGATTACAGATAATGGGCAACTACTTTGCCGAAGCCAAGCTTCTTAATATTGCACATCAGTACCAACAAAATACTGACTGGCACCTACAATCACCATCTATGGCAGAAGGAGTATAAAGATGAATTGGGAAGTTGTTATCGGCCTTGAGATTCACACTCAGCTCACTACCAAATCAAAGCTTTTCTCCGGTGCCGCTGTTGGCTTTGGTGCAGAACCTAACACCCAAACAACTCTTGTTGATCTGGGCATGCCTGGTGCATTACCTGTCTTCAACAAAGAAGCTTTGCGCATGGCTGTCATGTTTGGTCACGCCATTAATGCTGAAATTGGCATGACATCGGTTTTTGCTCGTAAGAACTACTTTTATCCTGACCTTCCAAAAGGCTACCAAACCAGCCAGATGGATCATCCTATTGTCGGTAAAGGACACCTAGACATCACCCTAGAAGATGGAACCACTTCACGCATTGGTATCACTCGCGCTCACTTAGAAGAAGACGCAGGAAAATCTTTGCACGAAGACTTCCAAGGCATGACAGGGATCGATTTAAACCGCTCTAGCACACCGCTTCTAGAGATTGTCTCTGAGCCAGATATTCGCTCGGCAAAAGAAGCCGTTGCCTATGTGAAAATGATCCATTCTATCGTTACCTACCTAGGTATTTGTGATGGCAACATGGCTGAAGGTTCAATGCGTTGCGACATTAACCTTTCTTTGCGCCCTAAAGGCCAAGAAGAATACGGTACACGTACAGAGATCAAAAACGTTAACTCATTCCGTTTTATTGAGAAGGCCATTTATACCGAGATCGAGCGTCAAGCCGATACCCTAGAAGATGGCGGTCGCATTATTCAGGAAACTCGTTTATACGATCCTGAGAAAAATGAAACTCGTAGCATGCGTTCGAAAGAAGATGCTAACGACTACCGATACTTCCCTTGCCCAGACCTACTTCCTGTAGAGCTGACACAAGAATACGTAGACGAAATCAAAAGTACGTTACCTGAGCTTCCTAGTCAGAAAGCAACACGCTTCCAAACTGAGTTCCAGTTAAGTGAGTATGATGCCAATGTACTGTCGTCTTCGAGAGAACTTGCTGACTACTTTGAAAGCGCCTTATCCATTACCAAAGACGCCAAATTAACGGCTAACTGGGTAATGGGAGAGCTAAGCAAGCTACTTAACCAAGAACAGGTTGAGATTCAAGATGCGCCGGTTAGCGCTGCTGCTTTTGGTGAATTACTTGTGCGTATAAAAGACAATACCATCAATGGCAAAACAGCAAAAGATGTTTTCCAAGCCATGTGGGATGGTGAAGGCTCTGCCGACGAGATCATCGACAAAAAAGGCCTAAAACAGGTAACGGATACGGGCGCCATTGAAAGTATGATTCAGGGTATTCTTGATGCAAATACGCAACAAGTTGAGCAATACAGAGCGGCTGAACCTGATAAACAGAAAAAGATGATTGGCTTCTTTGTAGGTCAAGTTATGAAAGCATCACAAGGAAAAGCTAACCCAGCTATGGTTAACCCTATTCTTGCAAAAATGCTGAAAGGTTAAGGAAGGTACGAACAAGTCCACTGGCGTCAGCGTGTGGATAAACCTTTATTATTCGAGGCAAGCTTCGCAGTCCAATATTGAACATATTGGCAAGAAGCTTAACAAAGAATAAAAAGTGTTTAGATCACGCCCTTCGGGTCTTTCAGAGAAACGGCCTCTCGGTGTTAAGAGTGATTGAAAGGTATTAACATTCCTGCTCACTCTTGCCTTGATAGACCATTTCTCTGATAAGACTGAAGCTCAGAAGACTTATTCGCACCTTCCTTAAAGACACCTTTTAGATATAAAAAAACCGCTCCATTAAGCGGTTTTTTTTGTTTTCATATTCTTATTAAATACTTGAAACCACCCTATCGCGCCCTAAATTTTTTGCTTCGTAGAGGTTTTTATCCGCAACCTGAATAGACTCTTCTAAGGTTTGCATAGGTAAGGCACAAACCCCCACACTACAGGTAACCGACAATTTAGCATCTGTGTATTCTTTTGAGCGAATCGTTTCTAGGAAATCTTTAACCTTAGCGATGAACTCTGTCACTGGTGCTGTAGAGATCACACAAAACTCTTCTCCACCAAAGCGGCAAGTTAAATCATCAGGGAAAGCCTCAAGAATCTCTTCCCCCATCAACTCCAACAAACTATCACCTACGACATGACCATAGTTATCGTTCACTTTCTTAAAGAAATCCAAATCCATCATGGCCAAAGACACATCCGCCTTACGATGACGGAATAGCTGCCCCCCTTCTTCGAAGAGATGACGGCGGTTTTTTAATTTTGTTAGCTGATCAATATTTGCGAGGTTTCGAATGGTCTCCAACATGTCCTGCGCTTCCAAGTTATGGATTACGCGACAGTGAAACTCTTCGTGATAGAACGGCTTTCTTAAGAAGTCGTTCGCCCCTGCCTTAATAAACTTAGCAGATAACGAGGTATCCCCTTCAGCAGACAAACCTATGATGACTAAATCCTGAAAGCGATTGTTGTTTCTAAGCATTCTAACTAAGTCATAACCATTCACCAGCGGCATGTTATAGTCAGTAATCAACATTCTTATATCAGAGTCCGCTTCTAATTGAGCTAGCGCTTCTTGACCATTCTCAGCTTCAAGCACCTCAAAGCCATACTGTTTAAGTAAAATTTTAATAAACAAACGACTGGTTGTTGAATCCTCAGCCACCAAAATTTTCACACCTTGGTTTTTCACTAAGCGTTCAACCACCTTAATGACATAACTGAATGAATAGCGGTTATCTTTGACGATATAGTCCAGCACCCCCTTATTAAGAAGGTTTAAACGGACTTTTTCACTGATATTACCAGTAAGTACAATAGGAGGAATTTGATGTGAGAGAACGAGGTCAACTATTTCACCGTTTTCAGCATCCGGTAAGTTCAAATCAACTATTGCAGCAAAAAACTCACCAGGAGATTCTTTAAGCTTCTTTTCTGCCTCTTTATAACAAGGGCATAGCACAGGAGAGAAAGTAGGATTCTGCGATAACAGATGATTAAGGACTTTTAGTACAACAACACTATCCTCGACCACCAATATCTTTCTTTTCACCATTTCCAATGATTCCCTGTTCACAAAACAACGTAACTACTAGCAAACATAACTATTAGCATAAGATACTATGACACACCATTGTAATACATTAAAATTCACTTTAGTGTGGTATTTATTAAATTAATAACATATCTACAGATAAATAGTACTATTACATAAATAGATTAACAAAAGGAATGCTGTGAATGTTATGCCGTAGTCACTGTGGTGCATGCTGTACAGCCCCTTCTATAAGTTCCCCTATCCCAGGAATGCCAAACGGTAAAGCGGCAGGAGAGCCCTGCATAAAACTTTTACAAGATATGAGTTGCGCTATCTTTGGGTCCCCTTCAAGACCAAAAGTATGCGCTGATTTTATGGCTGAAACAGCAATTTGTGGTGACACAAGAGAAGATGCCATTATGATATTAGATATTTTAGAAAACGATACAAAATAAACTTTGCATAAGGTACACAAGGACTTCCCTATGGGTTCAATTTTCAAGATATTTTCTTTTACCGCGACTTGCCTTTTTATTACCGCTTGTTCTGCTCCAAAACAAAAAGTAGACAGCCAGTTTGCAATAACACCGCCCACCGAATCAGAAATTGAGACAACAATTAATCAACAGCTTGCCATAACGCTTAATGCCTTTGCCCCCGTTGCTGGACAAGCATTAGCAAACAACAGCGTTTTAGCCGCCTATAGAGCACGTAACTACAGCCCTATATGGATCAAAGACCAAACCATTAACCCTTCCATATACAAATTGGTCGATATATTAGAACAATCACATACCCATGGCTTAAATCCAATTTTGTATTATACAAACATCATCAACGAATACCTTGCCATTCCGCAACCTAGCACTCAGCAACTTGCCGAAATGGATGTAATAGCCACCATAGCTTTAGGCAGCTATGCCCATGACTTGAGCAACGGTCGCTATGAGCCGCAACTCATCGACCCTAACTGGCAGCTAGACGCACCAAGTAACACATGGAATGAATTACTTTACTTAGATTCCGCAACAGATATGGTCAACTATCTTGGTGTACTCGCACCAAGAAGCCCAGAGTATCAAGTTCTACAAAAATGGCTTACCTACTACAAAGATTTAATTCAAAAGGAAAAAGACATTTTAGTGCAAGCTGGCGTACCTCTCTCAATTGGAGATCAAGGGCCTCGTGTTGCCCAATTGCGTGCTAGATTGGTTCAGTTAGGCGACATTCGTTTCTCTACCCGCAGAGTCAATGAAGATGAATTTGATGAAAAGCTACAAGAAGCCTTGAAGCGCTTTCAACATCGCCACCACATTACTTCCGATGGCGCAGCTGGCTCAAAAACCATTCAAATGCTTAACGTGCCTCTAAGCACTCGCGTTAAACAAATCACTTACAACCTAGAAAGGTGGCGCTGGTTGCCAAGCGAACTCGAATCCAATCGTATTTGGGTAGACTTAACCAACTACACAGTTGACCTACACCTAAACAACGAACTCACCACCATGAAAGCCGTTATTGGCAAACCAGAAAGAAAAACTCCGGTTTTCAAAGGCCTGATGACCTATATGGTAACCAACCCAACATGGCGTGTTCCCCATAGAATTGCCACAGAAAACCTTCTACCTAAACTGCAAAGCAACCCCAACTATCTAATAGAAAGAGGTTATAAGGTTTTCTCTAGTTGGAGCGTTGGTGCTAAAGAGTTAGACAGTACACTCATTGACTGGAACAAAATAACGCCTGAAACCCTAAATTATCGATTCGAGCAAAATCAAGATAAGGAAAATGCACTCGGCCAATATAAATTTATGTTCCCTAACAGGAACGAAATATATTTGCACGACACCCCTGCTAAGCATTTATTCAAAGAAACAGACAGAGCCTACAGTTCAGGTTGCGTTCGCCTAGAAAAACCCCACGAGTTTGCCGAAGCTATCACTAAGAACAGTAAACGCTTTACGGAAATGACAGAGTCCTTATCGAATAAATCTAATACGGTAGTCACTTTGCCTAAATACCTGCCGGTATATCTGATATATCTAACTGTGGTACCTAATATGAACGGTATGTTGGAGTTCCGTCATGACATATACGACAGAGACCCTCTAATGGAAGAGGCAATGGGCTACCATAGATTTGCCCCTAGCGAGTCCATCTAAAAACTATGTAGTGTAGCTTGAAGAATAAGCTGCACTGTAAACAAAAAAACATTAAAAATAGACAAACAAAAAACGCGTACCGAATTTCGATACGCGTTTTTTTATAGCTCTTGCTTTATTGCTTACTGACTAAAATTAGTCATCAAGCAAAATACGTAACATACGACGTAATGGCTCTGCAGCACCCCATAACAACTGGTCACCAACAGAGAAGGCGCTAATGTATTCAGGCCCCATATTAAGCTTACGAATACGACCAACTGGGATACCTAGAGTACCTGTTGCTACAGTAGGCGTTAAACGCTCCATAGTCGCTTGCTTATCATTTGGTACAACATCAACCCACTGGTTATGCTCTGCTAGCATGCCTTCGATATCCGCTACCGGAATATCTTTGTTCAATTTGATAGTGAAGGCTTGGCTATGACAACGCATGGCACCGATACGTACACACAAACCATCAACTGGGATGATTGAGCCTGTATTTCCAAGGATCTTGTTTGTTTCCGCCTGAGCTTTCCACTCTTCACGGCTTTGACCATTATCAAGCTGAGAGTCGATGTAAGGGATCAAACTACCTGCTAGCGGCACACCAAACTGATCAACTGGCATAGTATTAGAACGCATTTGCTCCGCCACTTTACGGTCAATATCCAAAATAGCACTAGCAGGATCAGCAAGCTCAGAAGCCACTGAAGACTGCAACATGCCCATTTGATTAATCAACTCGCGCATATGACGAGCACCGCCACCTGAAGCCGCTTGATACGTCATAGACGTCATCCACTCAATGTGGCCTTTCTCAAACAAACCACCAAGAGCCAACAACATCAAGCTCACGGTACAGTTACCACCAACAAAGGTTTTCACCCCATCAACCAAACCTTGCTTGATGACGTTTTGGTTAACTGGATCCAATACGATAATGGCATCTTTCTCCATACGCAGTGAAGACGCCGCATCAATCCAGTAACCGTTCCAACCAGCCTCACGCAACTGTGGGTAAACCGCTTTGGTATAGTCTCCACCTTGGCAGGTAATAATAATGTCCATCTTTTGCAACGCATCAATATCTGTTGCGTCTTGTAACAATGGAATATCCTTACCAATTTCTGGTCCTTTCTGCCCCGTTTGAGAAGTGGTGAAAAACACTGGATCAATATGATCAAAGTCTTTTTCTTCTCGCATACGTTGCATCAACACGGAACCAACCATTCCGCGCCAGCCGACTAAACCTACAGTTTGTTTTGACATGGTTTTCTACCTTTTTTTGTGGGGTCACTCATACCAAGAGCAATGTCCCTAATGAATACTCTTAATTCTTTTGTAGAATTAAGCTTTTAGTGCTGCCAGTACCGCATCACCCATGGCTTGCGTACTAACGGTTTCACATCCTTCGGATGCAATATCTGCTGTTCTTAAACCTAGATCCAAGACACTACTTACAGCCGCTTCAATCGCGTCTGCTGCCTCTTTCGCATCAAGGGAATAACGCAACATCATAGCCACAGATAAAATAGTCGCTAATGGGTTAGCAATACCTTTACCTGCGATGTCAGGAGCAGAACCATGACATGGCTCATACATACCACGACCTTCCGCATTTAGTGACGCAGAAGGCAGCATACCAATAGAGCCGGTAAGCATGGCAGCAGCATCAGATAGGATATCACCAAACATGTTACCAGTAACCATTACATCAAACTGTTTTGGCGCCCTAACAAGCTGCATTGCAGCATTATCTACTAGCATATGAGTCAATTCGACATCAGGATACTCTTTAGCTACTTCTTCCATGATTTCTTTCCAAAGTACCGTTACTTCCAATACGTTAGATTTATCGATAGAACAAACGCGCTTGCCACGTTGACGTGCTGCTTCAAAGGCAGAACGACCGATGCGACGGATTTCAGATTCTGAGTAAACGTAAGTGTTAAAGCCTTCACGCTCACCATTTTCTAAAGTACGAATACCACGTGGTTGACCGAAGTAGATACCGCCAGTTAACTCACGAACGATCAAGATATCTAAGCCTGCAACCACTTCAGGTTTCAAGCTAGAAGCATCCGCTAATTGCGGGTATAAGATCGCTGGACGAAGGTTAGAAAACAACTCTAAGTTAGCGCGTAAACCAAGTAGACCTTTCTCTGGACGAACAGCCATATCTAGGCCATCCCACTTAGGTCCACCAACTGCACCTAACAAAATAGCGTCAGCTGCTTTGGCTTTAGCTAAAGTGTCTTCTGGTAGTGGAGAGCCTGTTTCATCGTAAGCGGAACCACCAACCAATGCGCTTTCATGCTGGATGCCTAATGAGAAAGACTCATTCACAGCATCCAATACTCTTACCGCTTGAGAAACAATTTCTGGACCAATACCATCACCTGGCAATACCAATACTTTCTTAGTCATTTTAAAACCTTCTAATCAATCTACTTAGATTACTTCTCGCGTGACAAGAAAAGCCACGGCGCTTCATTCATACGTTTTTCTTCATAGCTTCTGATCGAGTCTTCTTGTTGTAAAGTAAGACCGATATCATCCAAGCCATTTAACAAACAATGCTTACGAAAGCTGTCCACCTCAAAAGAGAACTCTGCACCTGTAGGTGAAGTTACTTTTTGGTTTTCTAGGTCAATGGTAATTTGAGCACCTTCTTGAGCGGTAACCTCAACAAACAATTGATCCACTTCTTCCGCAGCCAAAACAATTGGCAACAAACCGTTTTTAAAACAGTTGTTATAAAAAATATCTGCAAAGCTTGGTGCAATGATAGAACGGAAGCCGTAATCATCTAATGCCCAAGGAGCGTGTTCACGACTCGAACCACAGCCAAAGTTTTGACGTGCTAACAGCACGCTAGAATCTTTATAGCTTGGCAAATTCAATACGAAGTCTTCACGAAGAGGACGACCAGTACATTCTTGGTCTGGTTGACCTTCATCTTCATAACGAAGCTCATCAAATAAGTTTTTACCAAACCCTGTGCGCTTGATGGATTTCAAGAACTGCTTAGGGATGATCATGTCCGTATCGACATTGGCTAAATCAAGAGGTGCAGCCAAACCTGTATGCTTAGTAAAAGGACGCATATTGTCTCCTAATGGGCTTCTTAATGTTTAACCAAATCATTTACGTCAACAAAGTGACCAGCAATAGCCGCCGCTGCAGCCATAGCAGGACTCACCAAGTGAGTACGACCACCAAAACCTTGACGACCTTCAAAGTTACGGTTTGAGGTAGAAGCACAATGCTCACCTGCCCCTAACTTATCTGCGTTCATTGCCAAACACATAGAACAACCCGGTTCACGCCACTCTAAGCCAGCCGCTTCAAAAATTTCGTGCAAGCCTTCTTTTTCTGCTTGAGCTTTTACCAAACCAGAACCCGGCACTACAATCGCCTGTTTCAAAGTGGAAGCAACTTGACGGCCTTTAACGACCTCAGCCGCAATACGCAAATCTTCAATACGTGAGTTAGTACAAGAACCAATAAATACTCGGTCTAAGGTCACATCAGCTAAGGTTGTTTTACCTTCCAAGCCCATGTATTTCCATGCACGTGCATAACCTTCTTTCTTCACTGGATCCTCTTGATCTTCGGCGCGAGGAATCGGCTGATCAATGGCAATAACCATTTCAGGCGATGTACCCCAAGTTACCTGAGGTTTAATCTCTTCTGATTTAAGCACAACCACTTCATCGAACTGGGCATCATCGTCAGATACCAAATCTTTCCATGCTTCGACAGCCATATCCCAATGCTCACCTTTCGGTGCATAAGGACGGCCTTTCACGTACTCAACGGTAGTATCATCAACAGCGATCAAACCAACACGGGCACCGGCTTCGATGGCCATGTTACATACGGTCATACGACCTTCCATCGATAAAGACTGAATACCTGTACCACCAAATTCAATCGCGTAACCTGTACCACCAGCGGTACCAATTTTACCGATAATGGCAAGTACAACGTCTTTAGCAGATACCCAAGGTGATAATTCACCATCAACACGAACTAGCATGTTGCGGCTTTTCTTTTGTACAAGACACTGGGTCGCTAAAACGTGCTCTACTTCTGATGTACCAATACCATGGGCTAATGCACCAAAAGCACCGTGAGTCGATGTATGAGAGTCACCACAAACCACAGTCATACCGGGAAGCGTCGCACCTTGTTCTGGCCCAACAACGTGCACTATCCCCTGACGAATGTCTTTCATAGTAAATTCAGTGATACCAAACTCATCACAGTTATCATCCAATGTAGTTACTTGGATCTTAGAAACTGGGTCTTCAATACCATCGACTCCAGAAATACGCTCTTTCTTTGTCGTTGGTACGTTATGGTCTGGTGTTGCTAAGCTAGACGATACACGCCAAGGCTTACGATTTGCCATTCTCAAGCCTTCAAAAGCCTGTGGCGAAGTAACTTCATGAAGCAATTGTAAGTCGATATAAATCAACGCACTGCCGTCGTCTCGTTGCTGAACAAGGTGGCTGTCCCACAACTTGTCATAAAGGGTTTTACCTGACATAACATCTCTCCTAAAAATATTATTGCGCTATCCTAAATCTTTGGTATAAATAACTCAAATTCATATTTTTCATATTTTGGATAATCTTTTGGAATGATAGACATTGCTGAACTTTTAACTTTTACCAAGGTGGCAGAAACAGGTTCTTTTTCAGAAGCTGGCAACCAACTTTTTGTCACTCAGCCTGCTGTGAGTAAGCGTGTTTCCGCGCTGGAAGCCAGCTTAGGAGTAAAACTATTCGACCGCATTGGCCGCCAAGTTCAGCTTACAGAGGCCGGTGTACGCCTTTTACCCAAAGCACGTAAAATGCTTGAGGATTTACAAGACATAAAACGCAGCATGTCACTGCAAATGGAAGGCGTGAATGGTGAGCTAAGAATATCCACCAGCCACCATGTGGGTTTGCGCCGTTTGCCTAAATCACTAAAGCAATTCCAAGAAGACTTCCCAAGTGCGCAATTAGAAATAGAATTTACACAATCTGAGGATGCTTATCAGGACGTACTTAAAAGGCGAGCAGAGTTAGGCATTATCACCCTATCGAACAAAGAGAACCCACTTATTGAAGCTTTACCAATTTGGTCTGACCCTCTAACTTGTGTAGTCAGTAAAGATCACCCTCTTGCTTCATTAAACACACTAAACCTATCAGAGCTTGCTAATTACACCTGCGTTCTTCCAAACAAGAATACCTTTACTCGACAAATTGCCGATCAAGCTTTCGGTAAACAAGGCCTGCGACCGCAAGTAAGAATGAGCACCAATAATCTAGAAACACTTGCCATGCTGGTTAGCATCGGCTGGGGCTGGTCTTTATTACCTTCCACATTGGTGGACGATAAGTTTAGCGTCTTGGATATACCCGATCTCAATGTCGAAAGAAAGCTTGGCGTCATTTACCACAAGCAGAAGACCCTTAGCCGTGCGGCTTTGGCCTTTATTGAGCTATTAAAAAATGAAGGGCATTATTAAAGCGACTTGAAAGTAAAGCAACTTGAAAAACAGATAAAAAATACGGACGCATTCACACATGCAGTCCGTATTTACATGGAGAAAACAGCTAGCGCCTCTGATTGACCAACAAAATCACCAAGGCTAAGGCACTCACACCCGCAGCGGCCGTAAATACCCAAGCACCACCAGCCCACTCCCATAAGTAGCCAGACAAGACCATGCCAATACCGCCGCCTAAACCAATAGCAAAGGCGCTGTACATGGCCTGACCTTGGCTAGCAAAACGCTCAGGGAATAAACGGCGAATTTGCTCGATAGACACCATATGAAATAAAGCGAAGGTCACGCAGTGCAAGAGTTGAGTCATCACTAATATCCATAGCTCACCCACAAACCAGCCCACTAAAAACCAACGCACTATGCCAACCAAGAAACAAAATGCTACTAGGTACACAACAGGAAAATATTTAACGGCATTACCAAAGAAGATAAAGAGGATAATTTCAATAATTACCCCTAACGCCATGAGTAAGCCGATTTCTTCCCCACTGTAACCAGCATCAGAAAGATGTACGGCAAAAAAGACATTAAAAGGGGCATGGGACATAAAGGCTAAAAACGCCAGTACAAAAAACAGCACTGACTCTCTTCCTCTAACCAAAGATAAGAAAGATTCCGAGGCTTTTTGCACATTCACTTCAAAGGGCTGCTCTTTCAAAAAGAAAGACATCAACACAGCAAAGCCTAATGCCAGACACATAATAGGAATGACTACCCAGAAACCAAAATGATCGATGAGAAAGCCTGCTCCCGCTACCGCGACCACATAACCAATAGAGCCACCCACTCGAATACGGGTATAAGGCACATCAAGATAGCGAATACTACGCACAGCTAATGCATCTAGCATGGGTATCAAGGCCGAATAAAAAAGCGCCATTAAACAGGTTAGTAACCACAAGGTTTCAAACTGGTCGGTCCAATTAAAGGGAATCAATGCTACCAAGCAACCCAAAGCGGCGATTTGTAATATTCTTTTAGGCAAGCCAATTTTTGTGGTTAGCCAGCCCCAAAAATGAGGTATCAGAATGCCAGACAGGGTAAAGGTCGACATTAAACGACCTATCTCAGAAGCCGTTAAGCCAATAGACTGGTAGTACACCGAGATATAAGGGTTCATCACCCCGATCAGCGCACAAAAGAAAAAGTAAAAATAGAACAAGGGCCAAGCAATTGAACCTGATCTTTTCGAAAACATCTTAACTCCAGAGAAAGCCCTTTTTATTGAGTCACAAAAAAGGCATAAAGACACACAAAAGAAACAACAAAACCGTGTACAAATGATAATGATTGAGTATGCTGCAATTATAGATCAAAAGCACGACAACTCATGCTTTCAATAAACAAAAACATGATTTCTTGCCGGCTTTTCATGACTCAATTTTCAACTCTCATGGATAAGACATATGACAACCAATAACGACTGGTGGCGTGGCGCCGTTATCTATCAAGTTTACCCTCGTAGCTTTTTTGATTCGAATAATGACGGCATCGGTGATCTACCCGGTGTTACTGCCAAAATGTCTTATATCGCGTCATTAGGAGTGGATGCCATCTGGCTCTCGCCTTTCTTTACTTCTCCCATGAAGGACTTTGGCTACGATGTCTCCGATTATTGTGGTGTCGATCCTATTTTTGGTGATTTAGATGACTTTGACAAACTGATCGAAGCCGCCCACCAGCATGGTTTAAAAGTCATGATAGACCAAGTGCTGAACCACAGTTCAGATCAGCACCCTTGGTTTGTTGAGTCCCGCAGTAGTCTAGATAACGACAAAGCCGATTGGTATATCTGGGGCGATGCAAACCCAGACGGCACAGTACCCAATAACTGGTTATCCGTATTTGGTGGGCCAGCTTGGCATTGGGACAGTCGAAGAAAGCAATATTACTTGCACAACTTTTTAGATAGCCAACCAGACCTTAACTTCCACAACCCTAATGTGGTTGATGCTCTGCTGGATACGGTTGAGTTCTGGTTGAAGCGCGGCGTCGATGGTTTCCGTTTAGACACAGCAAATTACTACTACCACGATCTAGAACTACGTAATAACCCTCCTAAGGAAGAAGTCGTCGAGGGTAGCATTGGTGTTCGCCTAGATAATCCTTATGCGTATCAGCTTCACCTATACGACAAGTCGCGCCCAGAGAATATTGAATTCTTAAAACGCCTAAGAGCACTTTTAGATCAATATCCAAATACAACAACGGTAGGCGAAGTAGGTTGTGATTTCTCCTTAGACACCATGGCGGCCTATACCAAGGGTAACGATAAGCTGCATATGTGTTATTCATTTGACCTACTCACCCACGATTCTTCTATGACACACATACGCAACACCATGGAAACCATAGAAGAAGGTTTAGGTGATGGTTGGCCATGTTGGGCGATTGGTAATCACGATGTAGCACGTGTCGCCACTCGTTGGGGAGAAGAGCAAGACGCCATCGCCAAAAGCAAGGTCTATATGGTCATGCAGCTTTCCCTAAGGGGAAGTGTTTGCCTATACCAAGGGGAAGAACTTGGGTTGCCAGAAGCCGAGCTACAATTTGAACAATTGGTGGACCCTTTCGGCATTAACTTCTGGCCAGAATTTAAAGGTAGGGACGGTTGTAGAACCCCTATGCCATGGGAGAACCAAGCATCTGGTGGTTTTACCCTATCTGACTCGCCATGGTTGCCTATGTCAGATAAGCAACTGCCCCTTGCCGTGAGTGAACAAGATAACGATGCCCTGTCTATTCTCAATGCCTACCGTGAGTTTTTGCATTTAAGAAAGGCACACCCAGTATTGATTAATGGTGATATTGAGTTTCTGTCCCATGACGACACCACATTGGAATACATACGCAAGAATGACTCAGAGCAACTCTATATTGCGTTAAATACATCCGCAGAAGAGAAAGTCATCGCTACGACTTTGGAGTTGGAAACCTTCCCTCTTCCGCAATCCATTCAATCTGGTCACTTTGAAAACCAACAAGTAACCTTACCCGCTTACTCAGTGTTCTTTGGCTCTATTAAATAGCTCTGTAAACTGAACACTAGAAATAAAAATGCCCGTTCCTTTATGAGGAACGGGCATTTTTTATAGTGCTTATCTTAAGCTAAGAACAAATCATCAGCAAAGTTAAATAACTAATTACTCGTTGATTAATTGCTCTTGGTTTGGCCAAGCATTGATGATGGCTTTCACTAAGGTCGCAAGCGGTATCGCGAAGAATATCCCCCAAAAGCCCCATACCCCACCAAAGAACAAGACTGCCACAATAATAGCCAGTGGATGCAAATTAACCGCTTCGGAGAATAATAATGGTACCAAAACATTACCATCCAGTGCTTGCACCACTAAGTAGGCCAAAACCACATACATAAACTGGCTATCTGTACCGAATTGGTAAAATGCTACCAAGACAACAGGAATCGTCACAGCAGCCGCGCCAATGTAAGGAATCAATACAGACAAGCCAACCAACAAAGCCAACAACTCTGGATAACGTAAACCGAAAACCAAGAAGACAACATAACTGACTATGCCGACCACCAGCATTTCGATACATTTCCCACGAATGTAGTTTGCCAGCTGATCATTCATCTCATGGGCAATATTGCGCATCATTTTTCTTTCTTTTGGCAACCAAGAGGTTAAATAAGTCAGTATTTTCTCTTGGTCTTTCAAAAGGAAAAACATTACCAAAGGCACCAAGACTAAATAAATCACCAAAGAAAATAACGATGGGATGCTAGATAGAGAAAAAGACACCAACCACTGGCCTAAATTGGTAGATTCATTTGCCAATGAATTGAGCAGCTCGTCAATCGTCGCCTGATTAACAAACTCACTATGCTCTTCAGTAAAAGCGAACACACCATCTCGTAATCCGGTAAACATTCCCGGAACTTCTTGTACAAAGCGCACCGCCTGTCGCCAAATAATCGGCACCATAAAGGCAATGAACACACCGCACACACTTAAAAAAGCAAAAAATACCAGTATCACAGAGGTGTTGTGGCCAACTCCTAGCTTTTTAAAGCTATCTACCAAGCCTTGCATTAAAAAAGCCAGCACAACGGCGACTAAAACAGGTGCTAACACACCACCCCAAAACGCCAACACACCCATTGTAGCCACTAGCAACAACAGGAACACCACCACTTCTTCATTGGAGAAATATCGTTTTATCAGGGTATCGACTATTTTAAACATACTGGGAACATCTCAGTTTTTTTGAATAACAAAAGTGAATATATTATCGTCTTGATCGACAGACAATAAGGAAAAGCCAACTAATTCTATATATTGGGGAATATCTTTTAATGAACCCGGGTCCCCTGCAATAACACACAAGGACTGCCCTTTTTGCATTTTACTCAATGACAGCTTGGTCTTTAGTAATGGCATTGGACACCTATCTTCTCTTGCATCCAAGATTACGTCATACTGAGCACTTTCCATTTATTCATTTCCAATAATGACACTCGCCATATTATGAGACTATTTTCCAAGGTTACAACAGGCATATTGATAGGATTACTCTTATCCACGCTTTCTTTTGCCCTAACACCCAACCTAGAGTCTCATCAAGACGAACGCTCGCTCTCTAATCCTTCCTATGTATTGGGCCAGCATTGGTTCAGAAAGCTCAATGGCAGTAACGCATTAATCGATTACCCGCCGGCTTATAACTATCTAAAAGAAACCTTATCAACACTCTTACCACAAACAGGCCTGTACAATAAAACTGTCGAAATAACGTTTTTAAACAGTTCAAAAAGTAATGCTTTTGTTATTCCCGGCAGCCATATGTTTATTTATTCAGACATTATGGAAACCATCACCAGTGAAGACATCCTATTAGGCTTACTCGCCCACGAGGTTGCCCACCTTGATTTGAAGCACCATGAGCGTCGCAGCCAAAACTCAGGTCAAGAAACGCAAAAAACATTGGCTTTTCTAGGGGCTGGTCTGGTGGCCATGCTTGCAGGTGCCGATTCCGATACAACCGCAGCACTTTGGATTGGCGGTATTGCTAACCAAGTAGATAATACCCTCGCCTATAGCCGCCAACATGAGATAGAAGCAGATAGGCAAGGGAGACAATATCTAATAGATGCAGGCCTATCCCCTGATGGCATGACCAAACTCTTCCAAGCCTTTTTCAAAAAAGCCATTGGTCGCCCTAAACTGGAGTTTCTATCTACCCACCCATTACCCAATACCAGACTGTCTGACTCATTCACAGGGGAGCAATCAGCCTCTATTCTGGAATATCAAAAACAAACCGAGTTTGAATTCTTCCGTGCCACTTTACTTGCTTATCGGGCTGGCCTAGAAGAAAAACCATACGCCTACCTCAATCAACAAGTAAAAGACATTAACGCCAACCTGTTTGCTAAGGCACTCTTCTCTTACCTTATTCAATCTCCAGAACGTGCTTTGTCTTTCTTAACGAAACTTACGGTCCAAAACCAATTTACCGACTATTTAGCCGCCCTCAGTTACAGCGCTGCGGGTGCACAAGATCAAGGCCTTGCCGTTACCCAAAAGCAACTCGACCTTGCTCCTAACAACTTCATTTTCTCAATGCTGCAAGCTGAAATTGGCAAAACTAGACCCAAAGCACTCACAGCAGAGTATTTATACGAAAGGCGCCTATTGTGGAGAGCGAACATCCAGTATTTCCAGACGACAAGAAACCTAGCTATGACACTGGCCTACCAAGCCCTACTCGACTTTAGCCAAGGCAAAAGTAAAACCGCACGATTTTTACTGACAAGAGCAGAAGACAACGCCACAGATAAAGAAAAAAGCTTTATCGATGAAATAAAGCTTTCCTTTGAAAGCATTCAGAATGCTGAGAAGCATGAGGATATTGAAGAGGGTTAGAGCGATGGATAGCTACAATTACATTTATTCAAGGAGTAATAAACAAGACTGATTAAGCATTGATATTCCATCTATGGGGTAGCAGATCATCCAATAAAAGCGCTTTACCCTTTGATAAATGTACTTTTGTTTCTATATTTCTAGAGTTAATTTGATAAATAAACTCTCGGCAACGACCACAAGGAGGCATAACTGCATCCTTACTAATCGCTATTATTTCTAAAATACGTGTTTCACGATTTTTTAACATCTCAGAAATGGCAGAGTGTTCAGCACAAAAACCAAGGCCACATGCAACATCGATACAAATTCCAGTAAAAATATTTCCCTGTTCAGTCATAAGAGCAGATGCAACCGAGCCGGCAGAAAAACCTGAACCTGCTAATGGAAAATCACCTAACACTTTAAACGCTTCTTCATACAGTTTTTCGTAACTCATACCTTTCACTCCAAATACAAAATATCTGTTTCATTCATTAGGAATACATACTAAACACAAGAGAGCGAGACATGGTTTTAGCATAAAGATATTAGAGATAAAAAAGTAGACCTAAATTCAAACCGGTTACTCTTAAGGATTTTAAAAAAGCACAAAAAATCAAATGAAGGTTTGGGTATTCGGTTTACTATAGCTGAAACGCTAAATAAGGGACTGATATGAAGTATTTAGACCGCATTCAAAAAGGCATTGATTTTATCGAAGAGAATTTAGACTCACCAATTCCTCTTACCTCGATTTCAGCCCATGCCAATATGAGCCACTGGCATTTCCAGCGTATATTCAAAGCCTTAACCAATGAAACCTTAAAGTCTTATGTACGCTCTAGACGCATTGCCAACTCTATGGACAGTCTTTACAACAAAGACTTGTCTATTTTAGATGTTGCCCTAGCTGCGGGTTTTGAGTCCCACGAGGCCTATACACGGGCTTTCCAAAAGCTATTTGGTTATTCGCCGAATGAGTATCGTCAGCGTGCACGCCAACCCTTAATCATTAAAAAAGCGCGAATCAACCAAGACTATTTAGAAAACCTTAGCCAGAACCTTACCCTAGAGCCGAGAATATACACAGCACCGAAAAAGATATTGGTGGGCACTAAGATTGAAGTGATCGGTATTGAGTCTGAAAAAACCAACATCGCAGAGAAACTGCCTGAGCTATGGCAAGACTTCATGCCAAGACTAACTGAGATTGAGCATAAAGTAGAAGGCACTTGCTACGGCATCATCAGTGTAGAAAAGAATGATAATGAAGAGCAGAAGCTATTTTATACCGCCTGCATTGAAGTCACTGATATCACCTCTCTACCTGAAGGCATGGTGAGTACTTCTCTCCCCGAACAAGAGTACGCTGAGTTCAAACACACAGGCCAAGTCAATACCGACGAGTTTAACCAGACTATTGGTTACATCTACTCAAGCTGGTTACTGAGATCTGACATGAAGCACACCTACGGGCCTGATGTGGAAACCTATGGTCCTGAGTTTGAATATCTGTCAGACAGTTCAGTCGTCTATTACGCCATCCCTATTGAGCCGATTACGGTTTAAAGCCTCCCCCACTACTTAGGAAACTCTTATGCATTTTGTGGAATTAATCGCAATATTATCGGTTTGTCAGTTCTTATTTTTTGGCGCTATGACAGGGCGAGCAAGAAGAAGGACAGGGCTATTGGCACCAGCAACAACAGGCGCACCAGAATTTGAACGCATGTACCGTGTGCAAATGAACACCCTTGAATTATTAGTGGCATTTCTACCCGCGTTATTGATTGCTGGCACCCACCATAACCCTATTTGGATGGCAGCTATCGGCAGTGTGTACCTAGTTGGGCGCTTTATTTATTGGTTCGCCTATGTCCGCAGCCCTTCAAGCAGAGGGCTAGGCTTTATGTTGAGCCTAATCCCAATCCTATTACTTTGTGTATTCGCCCTAGTTGGCGTGATAGGAGCGTTTTAATTAATTGAAAAAGGAAAGTGATCACTCAATTTGGCTTTGCCCCTAACTTAGATCTGGCTGACCCTAGCCCTTTTTAAGGGCTAGCTGTGCAACCCAAACTATTCCTATCCACTCAAATAATATGAACCATTCATTTTGCCTTGATCGTATTCCCTGTACATCACATAAATACTAAACCAAATTCATGGGTAGAATGAATGCAGTTAACTAAAAGCGATTTGTCTCGTGTCATTGAGATGGCTTGGGAAGATAGAACACCGTTTGAAGCCATTAACACCTTGTTTGGCCTTAGTGAACCGCAGGTGATTCGACTCATGCGCTCAAACTTAAAACGAAAAACCTTTATTGTCTGGCGCAAAAGGGTCACTAGCAGGAAGACGAAACACTTGCACCTGCGTCACCCTGACATCATTCGCAGCCACTGCCCTAGCCAATACAAGCCATCATGAAGGGAAAAACACTCAGGCTAA
Source organism: Marinomonas sargassi (assembly GCF_025716875.1). Classification (GTDB taxonomy): domain Bacteria; phylum Pseudomonadota; class Gammaproteobacteria; order Pseudomonadales; family Marinomonadaceae; genus Marinomonas; species Marinomonas sargassi. The sequence continues at coordinate 350,615 of NZ_JAOVZB010000003.1, forward strand.
TTTTAGGCGACCAACTGAATGCGTCGCACTCTTGGTTTGCAAATACAGATGAAAATACCCTCTATGTGATTGCAGAATTACACCAAGAAGCGAACTACACAAAGCACCATATTCAAAAAATATGTGCCTTCTTTTCTGCCATGCTGTCTTTCTCCCAAGCCCTAGAAAAAGCGGGGCATAAAGTGATCCATTTAACCTTAGATGATACGACTCAATATAAAGACCTGCCCGCGCTACTCTTAGCCTTACTCGATGAACACCAAGTTAGTTGCTTTGAATATCAGTTACCTGACGAATATCGCTTACGGGAGCAATTAAGAGAATTCTCAACTCAGTTAGCTATCCAGACTAGCGTGTATGAAAGTGAGCATTTTTTCTTAGAGGATCATGAACTTTGCCGCTTTTTTACAGCAAGCAAAAAACATCGGCTCGAAGCCTTTTATCGAAAAATGAGAGTGCGCTTTAATATTCTGATGGATGGGCCTGAACCATTGGGCGGACAATGGAATTACGATGCGGATAACCGCCAAAAGCTGAAACCTCAAGACTACTCTGCCGTGCCAGAGCCCTTGCTCTTCAGTAATGACGTACAAGATATTTTACTGAGGCTGAAGCGCCATAATATAAGCACCATAGGCAAAGCGGAAACAAACCTAATTTGGCCCACAACTCGTCAACAGGCTTTTGTTTTATTGGATCATTTTTGCCAATACGGGCTAGTCAATTTTGGCCGTTTTCAAGACGCCATGTCTGGCAGACTCGATACCTTAACGGAGCAAAAGCAATGGTCTCTTTATCACTCAAGACTGTCCTTTGCTCTGAATGCAAAAATGATATCGCCACAACAAGTGATTGACCGGGCTGTGTACCACTTTCATCATGCTGAAACCGATATTTCACTCGCGCAAATTGAAGGCTTTGTTCGTCAGATTTTAGGCTGGCGTGAATTTGTGCGAGGTATCTATTGGGCAAACATGCCAGATTACGCTGAGCTAAACTTTCTCACCGCCCAGAATAATTTGCCTAAATGGTTTTGGTCTGGGGATACCAAGATGCGCTGCCTATCCCATGCGGTGAAACAATCCCTCTACTACGCTTACGCCCACCATATCCAGCGGCTCATGGTTACAGGTAACTTTTGTTTGATCGCTGGCATCCATCCAGATCAAGTGGATGAATGGTATTTAGGAATCTACATAGACGCAATTGAATGGGTGGAAATGCCCAACACCCGTGGAATGAGCCAATTTGCCGATGGAGGTATTGTAGGTTCAAAAGCTTATGCTGCCAGCGGCAATTACATCAATAAAATGAGCGACTACTGCGGCGATTGCCATTACAAAGTAAAAGAAACCGCTACTGATAATGCTTGCCCATTAAACTCCCTCTATTGGCAGTTTATGGATCAACATCAAGAAAAATTTTCGAATAATCCAAGAACCAAAATGGTGTATGCAAACTGGCTAAAGAAAGAACCCGAAGCCAGAGAGTCGATATTATCCCATGCTAATAAATTACTCAGTGATTTGGATAATATCTAACAGCAACAAACCAATTCCTCTGGTGCTACGTATTAAATACATAAGCTCATATTACAGAGGTAAGGTATGAAATTGGGATTGGTTTGGTTCGGTAATGACCTGCGTTGTGCCGATCAAAGTATGTTGTCATTGGCAGCAAAAGAAGTCGATCAGTTAATCTGTTTGTATTGTGATGAGCCTAAATATAAAAAGCCCAGTCGTTATGCTACCCGAGGCATGTCTGCACTACGTCGTCGTTTTCTAAATTCAGGGCTGAACAGCTTAGCGGCAGAATTAAAACAACTCGATCAAACCTTATTTGTGAGTCAAGAAGACGCTGTTTCTAGTATCAGACTATTACTGAACGAAATGCCGATTTCCCACATTTATTGCAATCATCACAGTGGTTGGGATGAGCAGCAAAACCTCCGACAGCTAGCGTCTGAGTTTTCAGATGTGCACTTTCATATTGAACATGGCTTAACCTTGTTTGAGCCAGAGCAACTGCCTTTCACTTTACTGTCTTCTGAGACGCTAGACAGATCACCTAGTCTCCCGAGTTCTTTTTCAAAATTTCGAAAATTAGTCGAGCCATTAGAAGTTTCTTTACCAAAGCCCAAGGTGACGTACTTACCGATAGTGCCAGAATTGTTGAGCAAACTTTCTTTGCCATCCATTCGTCCATGGAAGATCGAGCCAGATACAGACGAGCAAACCTTTGCAGGCGGTGAAGAAGGCGCTCAAAAGCAGCTTAATGACTACTTTTCAACCAAGTTACCCAGTCATTATAAGGAGGTACGAAACGCCTTAGACGGTTGGGTTAATTCGACAAAGTTCTCACCATGGCTTGCCCAAGGAAGCCTTTCACCACGACAGATAAAAGCTGCGCTAACCCAATACGAAGAGCAACATGGGGCAAACGAATCGACGTATTGGATTTATTTTGAGCTGCTATGGCGCGAATACTTCCATTGGTATGCCACCTATTACGGTAAACAACTCTTCTTAGTCGGTGGTTTATCCAATAAAAAAGCTTACGGTAGTTATTATCCAGAGCGTTTTCGTAAATGGTGTGAAGGCAATACGCCATACCCAATTGTGAATGCCTGCATGAAGCAGTTAAAGCAAACGGGCTTCATGAGTAATCGTGGTCGCCAGATTGTGGCTAGCTGCTTAGTTCATGAACTCGATATCGATTGGCGCTATGGCGCGGCCTATTTTGAAGAACAGCTTATCGATTACGATGTGGCATCGAACTGGGGCAACTGGCAATACATAGCAGGTGTTGGTGCTGACCCACGTGGCGGTCGACGTTTTAATCTAGAAAAACAAACTGAGCAATATGACCCGAATCACAGCTTTATTCGTCAATGGCGAGGTCATATTTATGATAGCCAGTTGGATTCTGTGGATGCCTCAGATTGGCCAATTATGCCAAAGCCATGACAAGTTTGATTGATACTCAAAAGCCAACCGTTGTCTGGTTTAAGCGAGATTTACGCCTGACCGATCACTTGCCTTTAAGTCTGGCCATACAGGCGAACCGTCCGATCATTTTGCTCTACATCTTTGAGCCAGAGCTCCTATCTGATCCACATTATGATGAACGCCATTGGCGATTTGTCTGGCAATCCCTCGAAGATTTAAACCGTCAACTGGCTGAGCATGGCGGGCAAGTTCAGGTCTATTTAGACGAGCCGCAAGCAGTACTTCAACAGTTCCATGAAAGCACCCAATTCGATACGCTTTTTAGCAGCGAAGAAATCGGTCTAGGTGTTACCTTCAAGCGTGACATTCGTATCAAGCAATGGTGCCAAGAAAACAAAATCAAATGGCATGAATCGCCAACAGGCGCAGTTGTTCGACCACTGACTCATAGAAGAGACTGGGATAATGACTGGCAAAAAGTAATGCGAGCGCCGGTGGTAAAAGTCGAACTTGAGAGCATTGTCTGGCACCCTATAGAGGCGGTAAAAGCAGATATTCCCACAGCGTGGACAACCTACCAAAAAGGCATGCAAACAGGCGGACCAAGCTTAGCTTGGCAGACCTTGCATAGCTTTTATGAAGGTCGTGGTAAAAATTATTATCGATCGATTTCTAGCCCATCAAGCAGTCGCTCTGCCTGCACGCGACTGTCGCCTTACTTGGCTTGGGGAAATATCAGTTTAAGAGAGGTTTACCAAGACCTATTATCACGCTGGAATACGGTTGGCTGGCGACGCAGCTTGATCGCCCTTAGCTCTCGCTTGCACTGGCATTGCCACTTCATGCAAAAATTTGAGAGCGAATGCCGTATGGAGTTTCAGCCTGTTAATCGTGCCTATGAAGAATTCCCCTATCGCCAAGACGACCAAGTTATGGCCGACTTACAAGCTTGGCAACAAGGAATGACAGGTTACCCAATGGTCGATGCTTGCATGCGTGCTTTACAGTCGACGGGCTATATTAACTTTCGTATGCGAGCTATGTTGGTCAGCTTTTTATGCCACCACTTAAACATTGATTGGCGTTTAGGGGTACACCATTTAGCACGGCTATTTCTCGACTTTGAGCCCGGCATTCATTACCCACAATTTCAAATGCAAGCGGGCATGACAGGCACCAACACCATTCGTATTTACAACCCAGTAAAGCAGTCTCAGGAAAAAGACCCAGAAGGAGTATTTATTCACCGCTGGGTGCCAGAATTGCAGCAGGTGCCAGCCCCGTTAGTACACACCCCGTGGGACATGTCGCCTATGGAAGAAGCCCTTTATGAATGCCAGATTGGTAAAGACTACCCTGCTCCTATTGTTCACCTTGCTGACGCTGCAAAAGACGCCCGTGATCGCTTATGGGGATATCGAAAAAATCCAAATGTAAGCGCAGAAAAACAGCGTATTTTAGAGACACACGTCAGGCCTGCTAAGAAATCAAGGCATAAATAAAATCAGCAAGAGTGAGTGCTTTGATTTTACTCCTCCCCTCCTAATCTCCTCTGATTTGGCTAGGATTATTTTTCAACAGCGACACGCAGATGATGACTCTTCATAGAGTACGCATAAATTCCCGTAGAAAAGATCACCAAAGACTCTCAAGAAATAACTAAAAGTTCGTATTTACTGACTTTGAGAAATGCCTGTCTTAGTTAAGTTTGAAGTTCGAAGTAATTTATGAATAAAAGCCAATTTTTCCCGTACCGCTGGCACCAAGACAAAAGGATACAAATCAGGTTGTCCCATGCCTCTGTTTAAATTATTTACAGCAAAGGTCAAAGGAATATATTGCGTCAGTATTTCATCAAAATCATCATGACTGAAAGGATCAATATTCACCATAACGGCCAAGTTTTGTCGATTAGATCCAATGGGCTGAAAGCTCAACCCCAAATCACTGGCGGTTTCTAAGGTGTCGACGATATGCAGATAATGCGCCCAAGTTTCTGCCCAGTCTTCCCAAGGGTGTGATGAAGCATACACACTCACAAAAGATTGCTGCCAATCCGCATTCGGTGCTTTGTAATGAGCTTCTAACGCTTCAGCATAGTTTGCCGTATCGTCACCAAATAGAGCACGAAAATCCGCTAAAACTTGCTTATCATCAAATACCAATGAATCCCAGTAGTAGTGTCCAATCTCATGTCGAAAGTGGCCGATCACAGTTCGATAAGACTCATTCATGTCTTCGCGCATTTGCTCTCGGTCTACTGAATTACCTTCTGCCGCATTGATGGTCACTTGGCCTGAAGCATGACCCGTCATGGAGCTCACATCTTCTGGCACCACATTATTTTCAGAAATAAAGTCGAATGACAGTCCATCTTCTGAATCGTTCTTTTTACTAATCAAAGGCAAGCCAAGACGCAAAAGAGAATAGACTAATCTGTGTTTGGCAAACTCCAACTGCTGCCACGCTTGGCGTTCTTCTATTTTGCCTAAGTTAGGAATGTGACGGTTCAAATCGCACGCGACACAGAATGAACTTCCACCCTCTTCCACCAGCCAATTACATACTTGATGCTGATGGTTTTCACAGTAATACCAACGCTTAACCGGAACCGATGTGTCAGCCATGGCGTACCAAGCATTATCGACAGATTTCAGCGCACTGAGCACCTGTTTTTCTGGTAAGAAACCGAGAGCAGACGAACATTGCTCACAATGGGTGTTTTCAAATAACACTGTTTGACCGCATTGCTGACAACTGAAAATTTTCATAAGGTTCCGCCAATAAAGAAGAGGTCGATAAAAGTAAAAAAACTTAAGACAAGAAATAGGTTTTGGTATGACAATGCTTTCGCACTAGCATCATAGTGTAAATGAGGTTAAACACCTACCTATTACTCAGCTTTGTGGGGGGGGGTCTTATTTCATTCACATACTGAGATTTCTTATTACTACGCAAAAAGAGAAAACTAACTCTTGGAAAGTAATTTGAAAGTGCTAATTACAACAAGAACGCAAAAGGCCTACACTCTGAAAAACAGAGTGAAGACCTTAAATTTCTTAAACTTTACCAACTTCTTATGGGAAAATTATTTATTCAGATATTGAATCACTTTATCAACGATCTCCACTGTGCTTAAACTTGCATCTACTGTAAGCCATTTTCCAACACATGGAGAGTCGTTATAAGCATGATATAACTCATTCAATTTCTGATTATTCTCAAGCCCCATTGTCTGACGATCTTCATCTGTATTATCACTGCGCCCTCCTAAGCGCTTGATTCTTTCTTCGAGCGATAGCTCCAAATACACGGTTAAATCTGGCTTCAAGAGCATGCCCTCTACTTCGAGCAACTGAAAATGAGCACCTTGAGTACGCCAGCTGTGATAAACCTGCGTGGATAACCAGTAACGGTCCAGCACAACCGCAGGAATACTTTCTAATTTCTCTCTCACCTCATTTGAAGAAGCTATAGCTGTAGACGCATAAAATAATTGGCGCCCATAAGACTCTTTCCCATAAATTCCTTCAAGCTTTGGTCTTACCTCTTTAAATTTATCAAGCGGTGTATTTAACGCGACACCTTCTAACGCTGTGGCTAATGCTTTTGCCGTTGTAGACTTTCCAGTTCCATCTAAACCTTCGATCACTATAAATATTCCATTGTTCATGTTCGTATCTCCGTACATAAATTACATAGTTAAAATTTTTGAGACTTTCTATAAAAAAACGTCTTCACATCGCTAGCTATAACGTCTATCAAATTCAGTGTGGTTCATCGCGAAATAAGGCCCCGTTGCCTTATCATTACAGTAAACAACTAAGCGATAAGAGCGATTAATTTTGCAGCGAATCATATTTTTCTTACTGCTAATTTTTTTCCACTTCTTGTTTCTCTCTAGCGATCGAGACAATTGCAACGCTTCTTTTTTGGCTTTTTTACGTAAATGTCGAGGAATAGACTCTAGCCCTTGGATTATGAGTTTCATCATCACTACACCTCGGTAACGGGAATAAGCTGATAGCGTTGTTGGAAACCAGACACATCAAAAGGAATCTGTGATAAGGCTTCATCTACACCAACTTGCAAAATAGAATCGCTCAATAAATAGCCAGAACCTGCTTCAGAGTTTTGATAAAAGCGTCCTTCTGGGTTGACCATCAAATAGGTGTGCGTCATGGCATTATTGTCTTCTTCAACAATAATGTTAGCTAATGCTTGATGACGATTAACATAAGAAAAATATTCAGCTTGAGAGATGGCTAGATCATGATTATGGACAGGAAGAACCTTAAGCAACTTCCATTTATCAGGGTGAATTTGAGTCATCAGCGGCAACAGGCTGTCGTCTTTATTTACCGAATTCACCACAGTATTCAACTTCAACACGCCAGTTGGGTTTAAAGCTCGATAACGAGAGCACATTGCCAATAATTTGTCCGATGAAATCCAACGATTTGCACGATCTACACGACCAATTTTTTTAGCAACATCATAATCAGCCGAATCGTAACTAATACCTAAAACATCCAAAGACGGGCCTATGTCGTCTAGGATCGCATCCGATAAATAATGCCCATTGGTAATCAGTGATGTTCTAAAACCCAATTGATTTGCGAATTTCACAGCTGCAATAAAATGTTTGCCAAGCATCATAGGTTCGCCGCCAGCAAAGTTAAGGCGCACGTTTTCATAACCCATTTTGGCTTTGAGTGAATTGTCTGACAGAAAATAAGACGCTAGATTTTCAAGAAGGGACTCTACTTTATCAGATGATCGATGAAGTTCATTGTTGAATTCAAGATCGTCCCAAGTGGCATAACAGTAAGTGCAACTATAATTGCATTTTTCCGTCATGTGGAAGTTAATGACTAAGTCTGGCTTGCGCTGTGTAGCCGTAGTAAGTAATTTCATAATTGAATCTCCGTTTTTGTTGCCAACGGGATGTTGTCAACAAAACCTAGATTCAACTTGTGCACTGCACAACAAAGTGCTTTTTAAAATTAATTTCGCTTTTTTTCGGTTTCTCTTTTCAGGCGCTTAAAGTGTTCGCATGAAATCTAAAAGGACGTCTACGTCTTCCGCTTCAGTAATCTTCTTTTCAATTTCTGCTTTCAACTCTGCAACACCAGATGCATTCACATCTAGCTGATCTATTAAATCCTTCGCTTCCAGCAAGTCACCATCTAAATATTTCATTAAAATACTGTCCATTGGTTCTAGTATCGCAGCTTGCGCCAACAAAACACGAAGTAACGAAGTATTAGTACCAAGAGTTACCTGAGGCAAGGTTTTGAAAGGGTTCGGCAGACGTTCCGCTCTAAGGTCAAAACTCCCTTCAAGACACGCAATAAAAGCCGAAGCCTCACTACTAGAAAGCGCAATACCCGCCAGTGAGTGCTGGCGAGTAAACATGGCTTTTACCACTTCAGCACAGTTCGCACGCTTTTCGGCTTCAAAGAAAATAGCTTTTACTTCCTTTGAGTCTGCAAAAATAGAGCTCAACAACATGGCGTTAAACAAAGTATCCAGCTCGCTTTCTGGAATGGTGTTGGTATTCTTATGGATATTTAAATCTGCTTTAAAATTCAAAACGCCATTACGAAGAAAGGAATTCGCTTTGGTTCGCAAAGACGGCGTTGTCACCAACACTTGTGAACCAAATAGCATGCGTAAGGCATCTGGAATCGTATAATACTTAGAGTCCACAATACGCTTCCTCTAATAATTCAGAGGTGGATGTTCTGCCCAGCTGATAAGCAGTTAAATTACTGTTAGCAATGGCTGTTGCCATCTCTAAAACATTACGTTCTGAGTATCGACAATAACCAGCTTCTTCTCGATATTGTGCAATCACGCCAAGGCAATAACCTGTCCTAATACCCTCAGCTAAAGAAGTACGCTGGGATGCCAGAAATTTTTTCTCGCCACGAGCATCGTAAATATCGACCACTTCTTGACAGGCACTAATTAAAAAATTACTGCCTGATTTCAAAGGAATATCATTACGGGCAAAAGTATTCACACTTAATGCCATAAACAGAAGAACAGATACAACACGAGTGATTAAAGTCATTCTAAAATCCTTTTATTATTTACTTTCTTTATTGATGGAGTCTGCATGAGTATTTCCCGTACTATCTGTAAAAAAGTCAGCTTGTAGAGGAGCTTCAGACTCGTCATTCGAGACTTTCTTTTTAGATAACCAAGATAACTTAGGTAAAGGCGTAAAGGCATACAAAGCAAGAATATAGAAAATGCTGCTGGCAAAAAACGTAAAATCATCATAAGCCTCAGCATCACTAATCCCGAACTCACCTCTTTGGTAAAGCAAAGTAATTAAATACGACATGTATATAAGGGAGCTGACAGCATTCGCTACAATCGAGACAAGGACATAATGGCGAATTCTCTGCCATACAGATAAACCTTCCATTTTACTGCGGATAAAAAAGCGTATAGAAACTCCAATAAAAATCACGACCACCAGAAGTTCTAAATTATCTAATTCACTAATATTTAATGAATCTTCAAATGGTGTATAGAAAATGAAAAAGGCGCATAAAATAAAAAACAGCAATGTAAACACATACAAACAAGCACGCATGATCCACGATAAAAGGTAACCTAAAGATAGGTCAAATAGACCCAATAAACGCTTTATTGACAACAACATAGATTTTTTCCTTAAAATATTAATAATGAGTCACTTGATTGCTAAAGAAGTGGAATTTTACAAATGGCTTTGATCTCAGGATCAATTTCCAGCTTTATTTTTTCTCCTTTTCGGCTTGCGTTAAAAGGAGAGGGATAATAAGAAAAAGCACAGTTTTCACCATTTTTAGAAATGTAAGCAAAGTAAAATTCTTTTTGAATAAAGTAAGCATCATTCGTGAATAAAACAATATCGCCCCATAAAGCTTTACCTTTTATAGTTACCATTGAGCAAAGGTTAGTGTTTTGAAAATATTCTCTATTAAATTCAGGCTCATTGCATAAAGGCTCTGACTTCAACTTCTCAATACTATTAAACCCGTTTATATAGCCTACATAACTAGGTGCCGCGAAAAAACCAAATAACAGAAGAGCTATTAACTTAAAGCTACTCTGCTGAGCAAAAGCTACAATTAAGCCAATGCCCCCCCAAACAATAATTGACAACCTACTTGAGAGCAGCAACCAGCTAAAAAAATTAGATAAAGACCATTTATGAGGCTCTTTTTCTTTCTGCGAACTATTTTTCCTCTTAAAAAGTGAATAGTAAGAGTGAAAATTTATAACTAATCCCAAAACCAAAAATATAATAGTAAAAAATAAAACATCAAGAATTGATGGTATGCTAGAAATATTAATTACTCTAGATGTAAACTCAATGAGCCCCATAAATGCAAAGTGATAAATTTCTTTTATCTCGTAATTAACATCTATGTTATCTAAGCCAATAGATTCAATCATCCCTTTTTGGTATTCAAACCCATAGACAGCAAGAGCAATTGCAAGAAAAGCACTTATTTTAATCATTAACTCAAAAAACTTGCTTATTATAGATAAGTAGCTACCACTTATTTTTTTATTTTCAAACTCACCTTTGAGCTTTTGACCGTCTTTCTCTGATAGTGTGAAGCTTCCTTTTATTGCTTCATCACTTTTCATATTCTCTTTTCCTTCAGACTGCATTTTTCCCTAAAACTCCTTTTCAACTTAATTCACTATCTGTGTATTTTATGTCTTACTTTTCGCTGTTTTTTTAGCTGACTTCTTAGCTACCTTAGCGAGTGCGTCGGCTTCTTGTTTGGCTTTGGCGATGCGTTCTAGTAGCTTGTCGGCGGGTTCATCATCTGGGTCTTGTGGCACGAGTTCACCACGAAAGGCTTTGGCTAAGATGGATTGAGTGAGTTTATCGACGCGCTGTTGGGCGTTTTTCACTTGCTTTTCAATGGCGTCGGCGAAGGCGAAATATTGGTCAACAAGGCTGACGATTTCGGCTTGTTCTTCGAGTGGTGGAAGGTATAAAGGATATGAAGCTAAGCTTTTAGCAGATAAATTAGGCTGGGCTGAGCCATTATCGTATTCAGTTATTAACTTTTTAGCTACTGGGCTAATTAAAAAATAGTAAATAAACTCACTTAATATATTGTTGTTAGCTCTTAAAATCACTAAAGATGAGGCTATTGCGCCTTCTGAAAAATCAACCTTTGCTGTTTTTCCCATTGTTGCACCACGTAGACAATATACTATGTCCTTAGGCTTAACTTTACCGCTTCCAAGGGATAAATATTTATCCCTTGAAATATAGCTCATTCTGTCTATAGATAGTGTTCCATCAGGGTCAATATGACCAGTATTAATAAATGGGATGCCTGATTCTGTATATTCAGATTTATTAGGGTAGTTTTTTCCTCGATCTCCATTAATTAGATCTACTACAGAACCTAATCTAATAGGGACCCAAGTATTTATACTCCCATGATCTTTAAAAGATTGGCTGATAGTAGGTAACTTTATATTATGCTCTACCTGTAATGGATTAAAGCTTTCTCCTCCTCTCCACTCCTCAGTCAATTTCCCACTAACAGCGGAAGCGAGGACGGATTGGCGGAAGCGTTTTAGGATGTCGGGGATGCTGTCGAGTCGGGCTTTGATGCTGTCGACTTGCGCCAACACTTCATCCAACTTCTCGACGATGCGTTTTTGTTCGGCAAGTGGAGGGGCAGGTAAAGAAAAAGATTCAAGTTTTTTTCTTGTAATTCTTTTACGAGTTGACCCTGATGAATTGCTATAAATCAGATTTCTAACCAGTGGAGAATTAATCCAATATTTCAGCAAAGGGTTTATAAATGCTGAGCTATCTATATTTCTTATTAAGCAAACATCTACAACAGTAACTGCTTTCTGATTAACACCTGGAAATATACATGCTCGCCCTAATGGGTCTGGCATACGAGCAATAAGTAAGTCCCCTTCCTCTAGAAAAGTACAATTCAACCTTTTAGCGGCATCCATTGTCATAAATCTTGAGGATTTATTTTTAAATAAACCGTCCCCAATATCCGCCAACTGAATAAGTCTTACACCTCCATTAGTATCTTGATCTTTTGACTCAATCCAATCTCCATCGGAAATAAAAGATTTCACACTTAATGACTCTTTTAAACTAGTACTTTCCCACCCTTTCGGTAATTCGCTCACGACTTCGCTCCAAATAACTCACCTTGTTCATTGGATTCTTTTTCCTCAAGTTCAAAAGCTTGTTCTAGCAGTTGCTTTTGGGCTTCGGCTTCGTCGTCTGCGCCGAGGGCTTGCATAAGTTGGTAGAGTTCGCCCATGGCTTCGGTGAGTTCCGCCATGGCTTCGCCTGCTAGCACATCTGGCTCTGGCAGGTTTTCGGAGTCGGTGGCTTCTAGGTCTTTGAGCCAACTAATGTCTAAAGAGTCACCTTTTTGCTCGCGAATGTAATCGCGGCTAAAGACACGCCAGCGGGCGGTGTCGTCACCTTCATCGGTAGAAAGTCCGTCGATTTCACCAATTTGCTGGTAAATCCCTTCTGCGCGTGGCGATTGCCCGTTGGCGTCGTCGCCATAAGCAGTGATAAATGCTTCAAAATGCTTGTCGGTTAACATGCGGCGTTTGCCAAAGGTTTGCATATTGGTTCGCATGTCGTACACCCAAGTGCTCTCTGTGCAGTCCCTGTCTTGGTGTGGATTGCTTGGGGTGCCTTTTTGGAAAAACAGCACGTTGGTTTTTACTCCAGCGGCGTAAAAAATGCCTGTCGGCAAACGCAGAATCGTATGCAAGTTGCACTTGTGCATAAGGTCGCGGCGAATGTCCGTGCCTTTGCCACCTTCAAACAAGACATTATCAGGAATCACCACAGCAGCACGGCCACCGGGCTCTAACGTTTCCACAATATGCTGCATAAAGCAGAGCTGTTTATTGCCAGTGGCGTATAAGAAGGTACGCGTAATGTTGGTGCTGGCGGCGCTGCCAAAAGGCGGGTTAGATAATACCAAGTTGGCACTTAGCTTCTCCCCATCGCTGCTTAAGGTGTTACCTAGGCGAATGGCTCCGTCGTCATCGTCTCCCACAATATCGTGTAGCAAACAGTTCATCAGTGCTAAACGGCGAGTTTCTGGAACCAATTCCAAACCAACAAAAGCGCGCTTTACTTGGAAGTCTGCATCATTGTCTGATAATGCATTTAAATCATCTGTATTTGCTTTGATGTATTTGTCGGCTTCGATCAAGAAGCCTGCTGTACCCGCCGCTGGATCTTGAATAATTTCACGCGGTTGTGGTTTCATTAGCTGCACAATGGCACTGATTAATGGGCGAGGTGTAAAATATTGCCCAGCGCCCGACTTTGTTTCGTTGGCGTTTTTCTGTAACAAACCTTCGTACATGTCACCAAAATCATCTCGGCCTTTTTCGTACCAGTCTAGCTTGTCCATTTCCGTAATCAGCTCAGTTAATTGGGCTGGCTGAGTGATGGTCGTGGTGGTATTTAAAAAGATGGCCTGTACGATAGCATGATGGTCGCCGTCTAACTTGTTTAATAGACTTTTATAAAAGCTATGCTGTTCCACACCATTCTTACTGGTTAGGTCTTTCCAACGATACCCTTCTGGCAGTAACTCTTCTTCTTGGCCTGTTTGTTCGCACATTTTCAGGAAGAGTAATGAGGCTAATTCATTTACATAGTTTTGATAAGAGACGCCGCCGTCGCGTAGGTTGTCGCAGAGTTTCCAGAGTTTGGCGACCAGTTCGTTGTTATTCATAACAGTGTCTCTTTTGATTTTTATTTGTTGGTGATGCTTTGATTAATTTGAGCATCATGGTTTGTTAGTTAAATTTGGGCGCTATGATACCGAGCTATGCTCTTTCGTCCCAGATGTACTCGCTGAATTTTTCTAGAATTTCATCTAGCTCGTTGTTGAGGGCTTCTTGTAGCTTGCGCTTACCGCCTTCCCGTTTGTAGTTCCCTATTTTGTAGACGTCATCGTCCAATACCACTTTGTCCTTTATGGAATTGGCAAGGCGATCTAGCCATTTGATCTGTACACTGCTCCAGTCATTTTCACTTTTGATTCTCGCGAGAGCATGATCCACTCGTACACCAAAAGGTTGTAAAACAGGGTTTTTCATACTGGCACGGCGAATGTGGCCAACCAGCTTGGCGGCAATTTCTTGGGTGGTTTTTTTCTTCCATGCGACTTGTAAGGCGGATTCATCAAAGTGCTTGGTATCGAACCATTCTTGCAGTTCTACCAAGCCTTTACGAGTTAAATCTCGTGGACGATTGACCACAGCATCCAATGCGGTGAGTTTATTGGTGTTGTCGTTTACTAGTTGATCAAAGGCTTCGAGAAAATCTTCTGCTTTATTGTAATCTCCGAACAAGGTATCTACGCTGATTACCTCATCAGGCACATCAGAAAAAATCGGTCGATAACGCAGCCTATTGATAGTGCGTTTTAAGTCTTCCACCTGCTCTACTAAGGTAGGGAGTTTTGCAAAGTATTGGGCTGAGACTTTTGGCCCTTCATTTCTCAGAGTTTTGGCGAATTCAAAGAAGCCACATTTAACGACATTTTTTAAACGTTCATCGATTGAGAAAACGGCTCTTTCTACTTCTGGACTACGAACTTGATGGTATTCGGCTTGCACAATAACTCGCTGCAACTTGGAAACCAGCTGTTCGTGGCTGTTTTCGGCAAAGGATTTGTCGTTGGCTTCTATGACTTGATACGTCTCTTCAGTACTAATTTCTTTAACTAGTGTGCTTAGGCTCACATTTGGGCGGACAACCACAGATTGCATGGTATCGACAGGTTGTAGAGTGGAGTATAAATCTACCGCATCAAAAATACGGAAGCTGGTTTTGCCGACCTTTGGACATAATCGAGTGGCGCGACCTTTCATTTGTTCATAGAGAATTCGGCTTCGTACTTTGCGTAAAAACACCAGATTGCAAATACTCGGCACATCTATACCTGTGGTTAGTAGATCCACAGTGACAACAATATTGGGAATTCGTGGTTCTTTTTCAAATTTAATTATGAGTTCTTGAACCTTGTTGGCGTCTTTGTCTGAATTGCCAGTAATCTTCATGATGGCGTCGTGGGGAAGATTAGGATATTGCTCTTTAAACGCAGCTTTCAATTCATCCACCACTGTATCGGCGTGGTTGTTATTGACACAAAATATTAGGGTTTTCTGTTCGCTGGTTGGGTCTAGGTATTTGGTTAACTCGCCACAGATGGCTTTGGTGAAATTAGGCAAGATGATTTGTCGATTAAAATGATCGACTTCAAAATTTTGTTCATCTTCTAACGTGTCTAATTCTACATCACCTGTCACATTCAAACGTTCAACTTGTTCGCCTTCGGCAATGCAGACACCTTGGGTATTAAGCTTGGTGTTGATTTTGATAGGCGGTTCGTAATCGTTCAAGTAACCATCAATGACGGCGGTTCGATAGGAGTAGGTATAAATTGGACGGCCAAATATTTCAGATGTGTGCGAGGCTGGTGTGGCGGTCAGTGCCAGTTTAAAAGCATCAAAGTGGTCAATGACTCGACGATAGGCAGAGATATAATCTTTTTCGTCACGAAAAGCCTGTTCACCTTCGGTTTGCTCTTTGTCTAGTATATAGCCACGGTGAGCTTCATCTATAATGATGGCGTCATAAGTACCAACGCCTATAAAGTTATCACCCTGTAACACTCGCTTTACTAACGATTGCACTGTGGAGATGTGAACTTTGGTACTGTCTTCTGGGAAGCGTTCTGTCAGTCCTTGAATGTTGAAAATTTCATTGAAGGTGTAACTTTGAATACGTGTGCTTTCAAAAGAGTTCAGTGCTTGATTACCCAATGAGCGGCGATCTACCAAAAATAACACCCGCTTAAAGCGCTGGGATTGGATCATGCGATACATAATCGCAATGGCGGTACGAGTTTTACCTGTGCCTGTTGCCATAGCCAGTAACGCGCTACGTTTTCCTTCAACAACCGCTTGTTCTACTGCACGCACCGCGTCTTCTTGGAAGTAGCGCAGCCCTAATTCACTCATATCTGGGTTGGCTTTGAACCAGTTATTCAACTTACCTATTTGCTGAGCTAGTTTGTTTCGTAACTCTGTTGGTGTGAACCATTGGGGTAAAGCGTCTGGCTGGTTGGTGTCTAATCGGACATCTCTATACCAAATACCACTTTTGGTTTTTACGGCAGCACTGTAACCGCGGCCATTGGCTGAGAAACAAAACGGTATATGGAAGCCAGTAGCATTGTACTGATTGGTTTTCATCTCACTAACGTATTTAAGAATACTCTCTTGATTGAGCTCGTCATTAGCAGCCAATCGAGTCAATTCTTCTCGGTAAGTGAGCATGTCAAATGTGCGGCTATAACGGTAGGCTTCGTTAAGCTTATCAGCAACATCTTGGTTGTATCGCTTGGCTTCGACAACGCCAACGGGCGTTAAACCGACAAATAACACATAATCGGCAAAGCCTTTTTTTTTGGTTTCGTCAATACCTGTTGGCCACTCTGCAATGGCTATATTACGGCCTATTTGAGGGCGTGTACCATTGCTGTATTTTAAGTGCTGGGTATCTGCTTCCCAATCTGAAAGACGTAGTTGTTCATCGATAAGGTAACGTGTTTCTTGCTCGCTCAAATTAAGCGGTGTTTGAGTCGCTTGACTGCGTGCTTGGGAATGATATTTCTTGAGCTCTGGTTCACTTAGTTTTGCTAGCTCAACATCTTTTTGTTTAAGCAGAGCCTCTAACGCTAAAATTCGAGCCTCACTTTGAGCGACGGTTTCTTTCTCCTTACTTTCGAGCACAGCCAATAGGCCTTCTAGCTGGGTAACTTTAGCTTGCTGCTCATCTAATTCTGCTTGGCTCGAGTACTCTTGTTGTGTGGCCTTTTGATTCGCTTTTAACAACTGCCGTTTTAACTCAGCAATTTCTTGTTCCGCATTTTTGCTAGATTCTTTGTCTATGGGTAATTTAAATAAAGGCGCTACAAAGTCTTTATCTTTACTTATTAAGCGGTAATACCAAACGGCGAGTCTAAAAGATAAACGAAGGCACATTTCAGCATCATTTATATCATCATGATATTTATGAACGGCGTCATTACCCAAACTACGTAGCTTATGAAATACATTTAAAATGGTTTCATCAATTGAAGTACGTTTTTCTATTTCTTGGAGCAGTTTAAATTGAGTGTCTTGCGGTTCAATATTCAGTAGTTTACCGAGGTGCTTAGCGACATATTCGCCTGCTATTCGCAGCTTCATTAACGCTGTGTTGGCATCATCTGGATAATTTTTTTCGGAGGTATGGAGAATCGTAAATAAAAAGTCGTCCGTCCCTTTGAGGAAAACAAAATTAGACTGAATTGAAGGCACTCGCAGACATCCTTTATCCGTTACGATTAGATTTTAGTGTACCTTGTATAAATACAGATGAAAAATCTATATGCAGTAGATAATTGATATATAGGAAATAAACAAACCAAATAAGGTTTTATTGATAGGTTATAAAGCGAGAATATATTAAAACTATAAATTTGAAGTAGAGAAATGTTTATCTAATAGTATAAAAAATAACTGGAGGGAATTAAGGTGGCATCTCCACCAGCCGCACCTCGGCACACAAGTCCACCGCTGTGGCTGCTTCCTTCCGGACCTGACCAGATTAACGGTTTATTGTTGCGAGGGGACCAGCAGAGACACCATAAAGGAGGTCTGTGACCTTGGGCGCTGATTATACGCAGGCTTTTTGAAATATCAACAGGCTTGTTTTAAATACTTTTTCTGGGTTAATCGCTTCTTTTTGATAATCGTTATTAGTACCCGATCTTGTCTTACGGTAAGATACGCGCCGAAGCATTATTTGAAACTCTGTAACTGAGGAATGGGCGTTGAAGCTATTTGTAAAAAACCTAACCCATGTGGACTTTTCCTACTTTGATAGTCAACGTGGACTACTAGGTGAAAGCTGGCAAACGGACATCGTATTAACGGGCAAGTTAAACGATGAAAGCATGATTTGTGATTTTAGTATTGTGAAAAAACAAATTAAGAGATGGTTAGATGACAACATCGACCATATGCTGGCGATTCCGGCTCAACATGCCAATAGCAAACTGTCTAACTTGGAAGGCGATCGCGTTTCTTTTCGCTTTTTACACGACGATGGTCGACGTTTTCAGTGTGATGCGCCTAAACAAGCCATTTGCGCCCTACCCATGGAAGAAGTATCTATTGAAGCGACTCAAAGCTGGGTAGAGTCACAAATTCTTAATCTACTTCCTGCAGAATTGGAAGCTGTTCAAATACGCTTTACTCCTGAAAGCATTGAAGGCGAACAGTATCAATACAGCCACGGTTTAAAAAAGCACGATGGTAACTGCCAACGTATTGCCCATGGCCACCGTTCCACCATAGAAATCTACTCAAACGGTCAGCGCGATAGTGTCTTAGAAGCCGATTGGGCTAAGCGTTGGGAAGACATTTATTTAGGCACAAATGAAGATTTAAAAAAGGTGTTTGAGGAACAAGGTAAATCTTACCATCACTTCTTTTACACCAGCCAACAAGGGCTTTTTGAGTTAGTGATAGACAGCAACCAAACTTATATGCTGGATTGCGATACGACAGTCGAATCCTTGTCGTCACATATTGCAGAGACATTGGCACAAGAAAACCCTAACACTCACATAGAAGTTCACGCGTTCGAAGGCATTGGCAAGGGCGCGATTTCAGAAAGAAAGGTAGTAGCATGAGTTTAAAAAAATATGAAAATCTAAATATGGGTGAAAAGCTGCCTTTAGATACCGTTTTAGCCAACTTAAAAACCGATGATGCTGGTCTTATTGCGGCGATTGCTCAACAGCATGATACGGGTGAAGTGTTAATGATGGCTTATATGAATGAAAAATCTATCCGCGAAACACTAGAAACCGGACAAGTTTGCTATTGGTCTCGCTCCCGCCAAACATACTGGCGTAAAGGTGAAAGCTCTGGTCACAGACAGACACTAGTTTCTATGTCATTTGATTGCGATGGTGATTGTATTTTGCTGAAGGTGGATCAAAAAGGTGCTGCTTGTCATACTTTCAGAAGAGACTGCTTCTTCTTTACAATAGAAGGCGATGACGTCGTTATCAGTAAAGCGCCTATTTAGAGAACCAAAACGCACCATTACAAGGCATAGTCAAATTGTGGCTTTGCCTTTTTCCTAGAATAAAATAAATTCTTATTTTCCTGCAGCACAAAAAGATCACAAAGCGATCAATTCATATTACTTCTCACCAGATAAAGCCAAAACTTCAGTTTATATATCTATATATTGCATATTTTTCGGTTGATTTTAATAAACCCACTACCAAATGTAATGAAATGTATCTATATTGGCACGTACGTTGCTATTTGTAACTTATTATAAAATTTTATATGGATTGATGAATGAACAACTTATCGGTACGAATCAAAATTCTTTCTTTAATTGCGCTTTTTTCACTGGCTATCGTGGGTGTAAGCGTCAGCTCAGCCTCGTCAAGTAAGTCGACCTACTCAGACCTACAAAGCCTTTTTCACAAAAGTCTAGATTTAGTACATAACCTAGAAAAAAGTCGACAACTTTTACTTCAGCAAACGGTTGAATTCGAAAGAGGCTTCTTTCAAGTGTCTATTGCTAAGTCTTTACAGGGTTACGGTATAGAACAAGTAGCTGAGTCAGAAGAAAAATTCAAAGGTTATACCAGTGAACTTATTAACAGTATTAACAATGTTAAGAGCACACTTGCCTCTCTACCTGAGCATGAAGGTTTAGATGTTCTACTTACACAAATCAATGAGCTAGAGCAGCAACAAGAGGTATTCCTGAAAGCCAGTTTAGATACCTATAGCTGGTGGAAAAAACTCAAAACATTACAAGCCAATAAAGCAAGACGTCTCGCCCTTGCCACCTTAGATACTATCAGCCAACAGATGGAAGAGATTACGCTGGCGATCGATGAATATGATCTAAGTGTTGAGAAAGACCAAGAAGATAATCTTAATCGAAGCATTATGACGAACTATATCGCAGCAACTATTTTGATTGTTGTCGGTATTACCCTAAGCCTCATCATAGTGAATAGCATTTGTGGCCCTCTTGCTAAAGCCGTTCTACGAGCTAGAGAAATTGCATCAGGAGACTTGATGCAGCCTTTAAGCGATAGCCAGCGTAAAGATGAAGTAGGCATGCTTGAAGTCGCTATGGATAAGCTTGTTTTACAATTAAGAGACATCCTAAAAGATGTGACTGAATCCAGTAATTCACTAACCAGTTCGGCAGTTGAGTTGAACCGAATCACCAACGAATCCTCTCAAATGGTAGATAGCCAGCAAGAAGAAACTAAACTCATTTCTGAGGCCGTTGCTGAGATTCAGGAGAGAGCGGACTATGTTTCAAACTCGACTACGGATGCTAGTAAAGCCGCCCATGATGCAGAGCAAGCGTCGAAGTTAGGTACGCAAGCCATCAATAACACCATTGAAAGTATTGAGAGTCTAGCGGGTGAAATCTCTGACTCAGCTGAAGCTATGCAAGAGCTACAAAACAACACCAATGACATAAACAGCATTTTGGGGGTTATTTTAGGCATTGCAGAGCAAACCAACTTACTAGCACTGAATGCCGCAATTGAAGCTGCGCGTGCTGGTGAACAAGGTCGAGGGTTTGCCGTTGTTGCAGATGAGGTTCGTAATCTGGCACAAAATACTCAAGAAGCAACACAGCAGATCGAAACCATGATTAACTCCCTTCAAAGCGGTGCTGCTAATGCTGTTAAAGCAATGAACAGCAGCCATGAGCGCTCTATGAATACAGTTACTCAAGTAAAAGAAGAGGCAATGTCATTACAAGAGATTAGTCTTTCTGTTTCTAAAATCACCCAAATGAATGATAGCGTTTCTGCTACCACAACTGAGCAAGCCACCTTTACAGCGAATGTTACAAACAATGTTTCTAACATTATGGAAATATCGACTGAAACCACTAAGTCCATCCACGCTATCAGTCAGGCAACAGATCAGTTAACAAATCTAGCAACTCAGTTATCCAAAAAAGTTCGCTATTTCAATGTCTAATAAGACCTGTTAAATTGAGTTTCAGACTTCTTAACATTTGAACTCAAAAGCTAAATAAAAAGGAAGCACACTGCTTCCTTTTTCTTTCTTTGAAGTACGTATTTAAAAACATCTGGGCTCCCCCTTTTTTATTTATAGGAAAAATATATGTGCCGTTGGTTAGCTTACCAAGGAGAGACCGTCTATCTCGAATCAATATTATTTGAACAAGAACATTCCCTTATCCAACAGAGCCTTTGTGCGAGAAAGTCTACTGTAACGGTCAATGCTGACGGCTTTGGCTTAGGCTGGTACGACGAGCGAAAAGAGCCCGGTCTTTACCACGAAATTTTACCTGCGTGGAGTGACTGTAACCTCAAGAACCTTGCCAAACATATTAAAAGCGGCCTGTTCTTTGCCCATGTTCGTTCTTCTACAGGTACGGCAACAAACCGTTCAAACTGCCACCCTTTTGGTTACAAGAATTGGTTGTTTATGCATAACGGGCAAATTGGAGAATACGAATCCATCCGCTGGCAGCTAGACAGGTTAATTCCTGAATACCTTTATAACGAGCGCAGAGGCGCAACAGATTCCGAGGTAATTTTCTTATTGATGATTGCCAACGGCTTAGAAGAAGACCCAGAACAAGCCATTAAGACCACCCTATCTCAAATTTTTAAACTAATGAAAGAAAAGAATATTGAAGAAGCCTTGCGCTTTACGTCTGTACTTTCAGATGGCAATGAGATGATCGCTGTACGTTATTCTAGCGATGAAAGCGCACCAAGCCTGTATTTCAAACAATACGATGACCATATCGTGATTGGCTCTGAGCCGCTTGAGCTGTCTAACAAAGATTGGAATAAAGTCCCTTCTGGACACATTGCGAGAATCAAAAACCACAGTTATTGCGCTATGCCGCTTTTTGATGAGTAGAGACTTTTAAAGGCTTTAATATCTTATATTAAAGCCTTTGGTTGCTAACTCAGCCCACACTATTCTTCTCGGTAAGAATAAGTTGCATCCAAGCGAGCCTTAATCCAGTCCCCACTTAAGATAGGTTGATATTTTGCTGGCTTATCTACGGAAGCACAGCTCGGTACGCAAGCCACCTCTGTTTCATAGTCAGGCTCCACAAAGAAAGGGAAAGAATAACGATGGCTGTCAGACATAGAAGCCCTTACTCTGTGGGCTGTCGATACGTATTCATCATTCGTCCAGTGTTGCATGAGGTCGCCAATATTCACGACTAATGCATTTTCAATTGGCGTGGCATCTACCCATTCATTTTGGCGATTACGGACTTGTAGGCCACCAATTTGATCCTGTAAAAGCAGAGTCACACAGCCATAGTCCGTATGGGCTCCCGCGCCATTGTCATGCTCGATATTCGGTCTTGGTGGATAATGGATCATTCTTAATACTGTGACATGGTTCACAAAGCAACGAGTAAAGAAATCGTCTTTTAAATCTAGTGCTTGAGCCATAGCGGTTAACAACTTCATGGCAATTTCAAAAGCGTCCACATAGTAGTCTTGTAGAACTTCCAGGGTGCGAGGGTCTTTAGGGTTTTGGTTCGGCCCATACATAGACGGGTATTTTCCGGCTAAAGGGTGATCCGAAGGAAAGTCCAAGGCCATATCAAAAGTTTCTTTCCAATCCGCATTGCCTGTCTCATCCAGCTGCTCTTCACCTATGCCACCATAGCCACGATGATTCACACTATTGGTAATATCGATTGCGCTCTTTTCTGCTTGAGGCAGCGCAAAAAAGCGCTTCGCTTCGCGCATTAAAGCCTGCATTTTAGAGGCTGGCATGCCGGTATTCACAAGATAAAAAAAGCCTATTTCTCGACAAGCTTTATCTAATGCTTTTATTTCTTTGCTACGCACAGACTCTGTTTCGTGGGTTAGCTTTTCTAAATCAATCAAAGGAATAGACATGTTATTTCCTTGTTAAGTTCGTGAAGACAATTTAATCAGTTGCGTGTGTTTGGGGTTAAAACGTTTCAACCCAAGATCACCAAAATCGACAAAAATCATGTATTTACCACTTTGCTCCTGCCTGACAACAACGCCTTGGCCAAATTGGTCGTGGCGTACCTTATCACCCGGCTTAAGTTTGCTCTGACTTTCCATCTGATGGCGAAAGGTAAGCTTAGGTGAAGGTTCCACTCGACTCAGATAACGCTGGAACACATCCCCTTTTGCCGTATTAATGGCCTTATCAGAATGCAGATTTGATGCCAGATCAGCATTTTCCCAAGCATCACAAATCTGACTTACCGCGTGGGGTTGGGACTCAAAGACAAACCGAGATAAGGAATGGCTTTTACGAGACTCATTGGGAATATCGCCCTGCTGCATTTGTTTTTTGTCTGCTTTAGATGGAGCCTCAAGAAGCACAAGTTTCTTTTTCGCTCTTGTTATGGCCACATAAAACAAGCGCCTTTCTGATGCCATATCACTGGCAGCTTGCTTATCGATAGCACTTAGATCTTCTTCATAATAAGGGAAGCGCCCTTCTTGTAAACCAGATAAAAGCACCATGTCGAACTCTAGGCCTTTGGACTTATGGATCGTCATGAGGTGTACACCATGACTATCATCTCGCTGGGTTTCATTCAAACTTGATAGCTGCTTTAAAATACTGGCAGCGTCTCCTCCCACACCACGAACATAGCCGATAAAAGCTTCGCAAGTGGCTATTTTTTCTTGGCTTTGAATGTCTTTATTACTGGTGCTTTCAAAATAACGATATATCCCTAGCTTTTCTAGGGTATGCGTCAGACCTTGAGCAGGGTCGCTCGCATAAAGCGTAAGGCTACGAAGCCAATCAGCTCGTTCATACAACTTTTTAGCCCGCCAACCTTCCGAGGCATCGGCTAGAGTTTCAATAATTTGTGGCAACAAATGGGGGGACTGTTTGGCTTGCTGAATAAAGCGCTTACGCTGGTCAATTGACCCACCTAGGCTAGGAACAGTGAGCAGGCATTCAATATCCTCTAATTTGAAGAACATCTTAGGGTTTTCAAGCGCTCCTGCCATGATGGCTAAGTAGGCCATGAGCATACGGATTTGACGGTTCTCTAATAAGGGGGAATCCCCGTGTAGCTGGTAAGGCACACCTTTATGCATAAGCGCCAACTGGACAGGCACCATATCACTGTATAGGCGAGATAAGACGACAGCATCTTGCAGCGCTCCACCTTCATCAAGCCAAACTTTAAGTTCACTGAGTAACGCCCTTCCCGTTTTTTCATAGCGGGCAAAAGACAC
Source organism: Marinomonas sargassi (assembly GCF_025716875.1). Lineage (GTDB taxonomy): Bacteria > Pseudomonadota > Gammaproteobacteria > Pseudomonadales > Marinomonadaceae > Marinomonas > Marinomonas sargassi. Next base: position 374,970 of record NZ_JAOVZB010000003.1, read on the forward strand.
ATGGGTCGACTCTCCCATGCCTAGTACTAGAGCATTCGGGTCATTCTCTGTAATAACACTGGAAGACATTAAGCCAACTGAGTGCCCAAAGCGAAAACTCGTACTCAAAGGATAACAGGCCACAGATGCAAAATCTTGGTCAAATTGGGAAGCCATAATCTCTGGGCTAGCACCGCGCCACTCGTATATGCATTGCTGCACATCGCCTACTATCATCCACTGGCAAGGGGGCAGAAAAAGCTTTTTCAGTAGCTCATACTGACAAGGGTTTATGTCTTGAAACTCATCAATTAATAAATAACGAAAATTGGGTAACAAGGCTCGAACTCGTTCAAGATTCTCATCATCCAAGCCCTTAATTAACTCGAAAGGGTCACTCAATAGATCAGCGAAAAAGCGTATATTATTTCGCTTCCTTAACGCTTCTAACTCTTCATATAACGCAGGGTAGAAATTTCTGTCTTTTGACCAGCTTAAAGACTCAAAAACGTCGCTTGCAGAAAGGTCAGAGGCTTTTACTAGATCAATGAAAAGTAACACTTCTTCTAGCCAATCTTTTTCATCTTGAATGGCTATTTTCTCGCCTTTGCGAATTAAGCGCTGTAAGGCTTCGCGCAGCAACTTTACCAAACTAAAGTCATCGGTTAGTAATTTAGCGGATGGCAACCAAGATTGCTGCTCCAAACGTCGGCAAAACTTCATACCAAAAGCATGGAAAGTCATCACACTAGGTGAACGACGGTGGCCCGATGCTGTAAGTTGGGCGCTCAAACGTTCAGAGAACTCGGTTTGCGCACTTTTATTGAACATAAAGATGCCGATTTCGGAAGGATCGATACCTTGCTCTAGCAAGTATTCCACTCTCGATATGAGCGTAGTGGTTTTACCAGCTCCCGCCACCGCAATGACTTTAGCAGGCGCTGAAAGCTCATGATAAACAACGTCTTGCTGTTCTTTGGTTAACTGTGTTCGGTACGATTTTTTCAAAATGAGACACTAGAATCAAAACAGAATGGAAGCGAAGTAAATGACCTTAAATACTGAGAAATACTTCACTGAATAAAACCAGCAACATGTTACGCTAAAGCCTATTTAATCAAAAGCCATTAGAGGCAACACGCTTAAACAAAAAATTGCCTATAAATTCTGTAATAATTTTTGATGTACACCGTCTAACCTTTATTAGAACAATTAATTAGGAGATAGGAATGAAAAAAACCTTTGCTGCGGCTTCCATTGCAACCGCTTTATTATGTACCAGCCTAAATAGCCAAGCGGCTTGGCAAGACACGCTATCCGAAGCAAGCGGGCAAACGGTTTATTTCAATGCATGGGGCGGATCAGACAATATCAATAACTACATAATGTGGGCCGCAGATCGCATCAAAGCAGAATACAATGTCACCTTAAAACACGTTAAGTTAACGGACACAGCTGATGCGGTTAACCGAGTACTTGCCGAAAAAGCAGCCAATAAAAACGATAACGGCTCTGTAGATCTCATCTGGATTAATGGTGAAAACTTTCGATCCATGAAAAACAACCAATTACTCCACGGGCCCTTTAGTCAGGGCTTACCTAACTTTTCTCAGTATGTAGATGAAAATGCCCGCCAAAGTTTATCGCAAGATTTTGGAACACCTGTAGAAGGTATGGAATCCCCATGGGGCATGGCACAAGTCGTCTTTATGCATGATACCGAGACGCTAGAAAGTCCGCCTAAATCCATTGCCAACCTATTAACGTACGCTAAAGCGAACCCTGGAAGAATCACCTATCCTGAGCCGCCACAATTTCTAGGTTCCACTTTTTTGAAACAAGCTCTATATGAATTAACAAATAACAAAGAAGCGCTATCTCAACCGGTAGATACTGTTGATTTCAACAAGGTTACTGCCCCTCTTTGGGGTTACCTAGATGACCTACACTCAGTTGCATGGCGAAACGGGCAACGCTTCCCATCAGGCTCAGAAGAAATGATACGCCTATTAGATGACCAAGAGATTGATATTGCTTTTAGTTTTGATGTTTCATCGGCTACCGTACAAATCAATGAAGGCAATTTGCCTGAGTCTGTTCGTACCTATGTATTTGATGGCGGCACTATAGGTAATACTCACTTTTTAGCCATTCCTTATAACAGTGGCGTAAAAGCGGGCGCAGAGGTAGTCGCCAACTTCTTCCTTTCACCAGAAGCTCAGGTAGAAAAACAGAAACCTGCAGTTTGGGGAGATTTAAGCGTGTTGTCCTACGACAAGCTCACGGCAAAAGACAAAGCTAAATTTGAGGCATTACCTAAGGGCATTGCAACACTAAGCATTGAAGAGCTTGGGAAATCTCTACCAGAGCCACATAGCAGCTGGGTGGATGCTTTGGAGAAAGAGTGGCGTAGCCGTTACGCAAAGTAATTTGACTAAAGGTTATTTAAGTAAATAACTATTAAACTAAAAATAATGAGCAAGCAAACGTTTCGTCAAGGTTAATATCAGCAGCTTTGAAAAGCGTTTGTTTGCTATGTTGATCTAATTAGACCCAAGACTGCAAACACAGCTTTCATATATTAAAGACATAAAATGCCACTAACACATACTCGCTGGATAACCGCTGTTCTTGCTTCATTGATGATTTTTCCAATCTTCATTGGTCTAATTGGCACCCTATTGCCTGCTTTTCAATTTCTTCCACCTATTGGAGAATATCAGTTCTCTCTTACTCCTTGGGTAAATTTATTCTCTAACCAAGAATTTTATTCCAGCTTAAAACTTACTTTAGTGACTGGCATTGTCGCACCGCTCATTTCCCTGTGGTTTGCACTTTCGCTCGTAGTTTGGGGACATGACAAACGTTTCTTTCGAACAATAGAAAGTCTACTTTCCCCTATTCTTGCTGTACCACATGCAGCCATTGCGATTGGTTTGCTCTTTTTACTCAGCCCGTCTGGCTGGCTTGTTCGCTTATTCAGCCCTTGGCTCACAGGGTTCGAGCGCCCTCCTAATTGGATTACCGTTCAAGACCCTTATGGTCTGTCTTTGGTTTTTGCTCTTGCCATTAAGGAAATGCCTTATTTACTTTTCGTTATCTTAGCCGCACTAAAAGGCCTGAAAGTAAAAGAAAGTTTACAAGTCGGACAAAGCCTAGGGTATGGTCGCTTCACATTATGGCGCAAAGTATTAATTCCTCAGATCTACCCCTTAATTCGTCTACCCATTTTTATTGTGGTGGCTTTTAGTTTAACTGTGGTTGATTTAGCTTTAGTGATCGGCCCTAATACCCCATCTACTCTTGCAGTCACCCTATATCGTTGGTTTAACAACCCTGATTTATCTTTAAGGTTAATGGCTAGTGCTGGTGCTATCTTTCTGATGCTCGTTATTGCACTGGTCTTAGTTGGCTGGGAAACAATTCATCGAGTGTTCAGTCGAATAACTCGTGCAGAAAGGGGAAATGGTAAACGTAGGGGCTTAACCGATGGTCTGTTACACCTGGGGGCTTATTTAAGCATAGTGACTTTGGCCAGCGCTTTTGTTGCTTTGTTGGTTTTGCCTATTTGGGCGCTAGCAAAACGTTGGCGCTTTCCAGATGCCTTACCTTCAAAGTGGACATGGGACAATATCGAACGTGCCAAGCCCCTATTATTTGAGCTAACGAGTAACACTCTAAGCATTGCTTTACTTTCGACTATTATTGCCTGCGCGGTTAGTTTAGTAATGTTGGAAACAAAGCGTATTAGCTACCAAAAATCACCTTCAACAAGCAACAATCATGTATTTGATTGGCTCATTTATATTCCTATTCTACTGCCGCAAATTGGCTTTTTGTTTGGTTTACATGTTCTGCTTATCTATCTCGACCTCAATGGAAACTTCTACACTATTGTCGCTTTACACATAATGTATGTGTTGCCTTATGTTTATTTAACGTTGAAAGGACCCTACTTAGCCTATAACGAAGACTACCTTCTAGAAGCCAACCGCCTAAAATATCACCCTTGGCGTCACTATCTTGTTGTGAAGTTGGCTATGCTGAGGCCTGCGTTATTAACAGCGTTTGCCATGGGATTCTCTGTCAGTGTTGCTCAATATTTACCGACTCTTATTGCGGGTGAAGGCCGTTACAGTACACTCACTACAGAAGCCGTCGCTCGAGCCGCCTCTGGTGACAGGAAGCAAGTAGGCAGCATGGCTCTGTTGCAGGCTCTCTTCCCTGTTCTTGTTTTTTGGTTAGCTCAATATATTCCCTCTCGCTGGACAAAATGGCGCCTAACGCTGATCTGCTTTTTCAGTAAGGATAAACAATGCTCAGAGTAAAAGATTTTTCTTTATCGACACCCAATAAAACGCTAATTGAAGCGTTAAGTTTTGATATTGAGAAAGGACAGGTTTTGTCTTTAATGGGTCCCAGCGGTATTGGTAAATCGAGCTTATTACACTACTTGAGTGGTCATTTAGCCAACTCACTACAGGCGACTGGTGAGGTGTTTTTAGATGATATCAGCTTACACGACAAGCCTGCGGAACAACGAAAAGTCGGGCTATTACAGCAATCTCCATTATTATTCCCACACATGAGTATTATGGAAAACCTACTCTTTGCCATCCCAGAAAACAAGCCCAAAAAAGTACGCAAGGCCTTAGCAATAGAAGCATTAGAAAAGCTCAAGATTCGAGATAAGGCCAATGCCCTACCTAATGAGTTATCTGGTGGACAACAAGCCCGCGTTGCCTTACTACGGACACTCTTAGCGGAGCCAAATTACTTATTATTAGATGAGCCTTTTAGTAAATTAGACCCAGCCCTAAGGCGTGATGTACGGGCTTTTGTGCTGACAGAAATACGCCAAGCAAATATACCTGCACTCTTAGTCACTCACGATGAAAAAGATGCTGAGGCTATGGAAGGAAACAGCCTTTACTTGAGTCCTTTAATATAAGTGGATAAATTTTTTTATAAGAAAAATTGCTGATTAGACACGAAATCAGCACTTTCTTTAGAGTGACTTCTCTCTTAAGCTTTCCCTTAATTTCTCGGTATGACTTGGATCGAGTAATGTTTTAACCTGATCCCATGGAACAGGTTTACAAAATAAATAGCCTTGTAAAAAGTCACATCCTAACTCAGACAAATAACGATACTGCTCTATCGTCTCTACCCCCTCTGCAACAGTCGTTAATTGATAAGTGGTTGCAAGAGAGTGAATTGACTTAACTATCATTTTTGATGCGTCATCTTTCTTTTCTAGCAAGTCTATAAAGGACTTATCAATTTTCAAATTATTGACAGGGTAATTGATCAACTGATTAAAAGAAATATACCCTGTGCCATAGTCGTCTAAGCTAAGTCGTACACCTAGCTCACGAATACCTTGTAATACCTCAATATTTTTATCTTCTACATTAACTAAGCTTGTTTCGGTTAACTCCAGCTCGATCCACTCAGCCGGAATGTCATATTGTTTTAACAGACGGGAAAGTAGGCCGACAAAGTTAGTATTCCTAAGTTGCTCGGATGAAATATTAATACAAAATATAGGCTTAGTAGCTTCTAAATATGTGTAGTTTTCTTTAATTATAGAAAATGTATTTTCAATAACCCATGCATCAATTTCTTTTATTAAGTTAAATTTTTCAGCAATAGGAATAAAAACATCCGGACCGATACCTTCCATCTTTTTAGACGTAGTTCTTAATAATACCTCTAAAGCCACAACTTTTAAGGATTGGGCTTCGTGGATTGGCATATATTGAAGGTAAAACTCATTTTTTCGTAATGCATCCTTAATAAACCCAGCGACTTCCTTATTAAAATAGACATGTTGTGAAAAATGTTTATCGAATACTTGAAAGTGAGGCAAGCTATTACTTTTTACATGATACATTGCTGAACTTGAATGAGAAATTAGCTTATCAAACTCAGCAGCAACATTTTCCCCCTTAGCAACACCTAGACTAATACCAACGCTTAGATTTTGAGAAGGCAGTGTGATTGAGTGGTACTGGCCACCACATATTGATGAAGCAATAAAGGACATTTTCTTTTCTGAAATATTCTCAAAAACGATAATAAATTCATTACCTGAAAATCGGCAAAAGTGTCCTTTTTCACCGAATTTCATCATAATATTTTTTATTACATCGGTAAACTCTATCAGCACCTGATTTCCAACCTTATGGCCATAAGTACCATTGATTTCTTTGAGCTGATCTAGTGCCATATAAAATAGGTATATACGACTTTCAGCTGAGACTTCTTTGATCTTTTCGCGAATACCACGGTGGTTATAAATTCCTGTCAAAGAGTCTATTTTTGACAATTCCTTGAGTTTATGATGTTGTTTAGCAAGTAATAGTAAAGCAACTCCCAGCCATAAAATGACTATTGCTTTGAGTAAATTGTATTCTGATATTCTCTCCCCTCGAAAAACTAGCTTTCTAATAGCAATGCTGTATTCGCCTAACACTGGCATTTTATTGGTACTAAATTCGATACGCACAATGTTTGTTAAATCCACCATACTGTTTTCAAAATTAACACTGTATTTTTCCAACCACCAGCGATCGACATTTAAAGATTTTAGAGGAACGGTGATAAAGTTTTTATTGAAGTTTGAAGGGTTAAAGCTAACAGAGTTAAACTTTTGAGAAACAAAGTCATTAGGAATCGAGTAATTTTCATTATGATTTCGAAAACTTACTTTTAACTTATCATTTTCAACAGGGGATATATATTCTATTTCAAAGTCAACTCTATTATAAATAGAAAGATCAAGGCCATTCAATCGATCTTTTTTCCCTAACTCCAAAGAAACACCACATAAACTAAAGGTCTCAACAAGCTCAAGCTGACATCGAACAACAGCCTGGCCTTCCTCTGTTTGCAAGCTGCCTTTTACTTTTCCTAACGAAAAAAAGTGAAATGTTTCGTTCTTGTCGTTTGGGTATAATATTTTTTTAGTATCTAAGTATCCAAGAGCGTAAAGCGATATGGTTAAAGCCGTACTAAAAACCAGAAAAAAAAACCATTTCATTTGATTCATCAAAATCTCATAATTTATATTAAAACAATAAGTATTCGAAGCAGTAGAGCATCAAAGTAAAGACATATATTTATCACCTTTCAATATGTTTTTCTTTTAATTTTTCTCTAACTTCTTCTATGTGGCTAGGGTCGAGCAATGTTTTAACCTGATTCCATGGCACAGGTTTACAGAATAAATAGCCTTGTAAAAAGTCACATCCTAACTCAGACAAATAGTGATACTGCTCTATCGTCTCGACACCCTCTGCAACAGTCGTTAATTGATAAGTCGTTGCAAGTGAGTGAATTGACTTAACTATCATTTTTGATGCGTCATCTTTATTTTCTAGCAAGTCTATAAAAGACTTATCAATTTTCAAATTATTGACAGGGTAATTAATCAACTGATTAAAAGAAATATACCCTGTGCCGTAGTCGTCTAGGCTAAGTCGTACACCTAGATCACGAATACCTTGTAATACCTCAATATTTTTATCTTCTACATTAACTAAGCTTGTTTCGGTTAACTCCAACTCGATCCACTCAGCCGGAATATCATACTGTTTTAAGAGACGAGAAAGTAGATCGACAAATTTAGTATTCCTAAGTTGCTCGGATGAAATATTAATACAAAATATAGGCTTAGTAGCTTCTAAATATGTGTAGTTTTCTTTAATTATAGAAAGTGTATTTTCAATAACCCATGCATCAATTTCTTTTATTAAGTTAAATTTTTCAGCAATAGGGATAAAAACGTCTGGCCCTATTCCAATAAGACTTTCTGAATTTGTTCTTAACAAAACTTCCATTGCAGAAACTTCCAATGTTTCAGTTTTATATATAGGCATGAAATTTAGAGTAAACTCATCATTTGAAATCGCACTCTTTATGTACTCTGAAATATTTTTATTTTGCAATATTTCTTGAGAAAACTCATCATCAAAAACTTGAAATGATAACGAATTATTTTGCTGAGAATAATTCATCGCTGCCCGAGAGTGAGAGATTAAAGTTCGATAATCATGAGTGCAATCAGGCGAATTAAAAACCCCTAAATACATAGAAAAGTTAACCTTATGGGAACGAATAGTGATTATCTTTTTCTTGATTCTAGTTATTTCTTTAGAGAAAGAAATTAGATCTTCTTCATTAGTATTTTCAAATAAAATAGCAAAACCATCATCAGAGTATCGACAAAGATAACTTTCACATTGAACTTTAGAAAGTTTTTCTTTAATTAAGTTGGTAGCATAAATAGCAACTTCATCAGCAATTTTATAACCATACGTATCACTTATATCCTTTAATTCACTTATACCAATATAATGCATACTTATATTATTACCTAAAGCCCTACTCTGAACTATCCTTTCAAATCCTATATGATTATGTAGACCTGTAACCATATCTTTTTTTGATATTTCTTTAACTAAATTTTGCTGCCTAAATATGCAGTAAATTCCTGTAAAAAACCATATACACACGATAATTGTAATTAAATTTTGAAACGAAATAGCCTTCCCTCTCAGGGTGATGCTTTTAACTAATATTTCATATCCCCCCTCAGCTTCCATGCCGCTAGTCAAAAACTCTACTTGAATAATATTAGAAAAATCAGAAAGACTATTTTCAAAATCGACGTTATATTGGCTTAACCACCAAGTCTCCACTTGAAAAACCTCAAGCGGAACATCTATAGGTAAGTCAAAAGTAGAAGTATCTAAAGTAATGGTGTTAAATTTATGGGAGACACGGTCTGAAGATTTTGAATAATTTTTATTATGGTTGCGTAGAGATATCTTAAGCCTAGATTTATCATCAGGTGTTTTATAAAACAACTCAAACTCAATGCTTTCATAGGGATTAAAGTTTTTCCCAGAAACCCAGTCATTCTCCCCTACACCTATACCAACCCCGCATAAGTTATAGCCACTAGCATCATCTAACTGGCAAACAACATGAGCACCTTTTTGTTCGCCTTTAGAAACCCTAACGTCACCAAGGCTAATAAGTTCAATAGGATCAAAATTATCGTTATACAAAGCGTATTTCGTATTAAAAACACCTAGGTAGTGAGAGAAAATTGCTACAATTGTCAAAAGTACCAAACAAGAAAACTGCTTAATATTATTACCTAGTGTCATCCTTTAACCCCTAAAACAGCAGAGTGAAAAATTATGTAAATAAGTTACATTATTAATACAATAATACTTTGTATACTATTGAAAAAATATCTAATTTTTTCCTTATTTCATTTAAACACCCGTACTTTTAGCTTTTCTATCAACTTATGATACTTCTTTATCAATTCATTTCCTAAATAAGACTCAAGCAAGGGCAGTACTGGAACCTCAGTACGCTGAATAATCAGATCCGCAGCCCCCTTGGCCTCTTTGCAAACATCGTCCAAGTCGCTTTGATAAAGATGAAATTCATCAAAAATTTCCGTATAAACTTGGCGATTAGGTAAAATTGGAATACAACCTAAGGAAACCGCTTCTAAAACAGACAGGCCTTGAAATTCATGTAACGCAGTGGATAGCACCATGTCCGAAGAGGATAAAATTTTCAGGTAATCACTGCGCTTTTCCACATAACCAAACTGTGTAATCCGGTGTAAAAATTTCACTTTGATTTGCTCGAATTCATCAGGAATAGAGCGGAACTGCTCTCCTAAAATAGCAATTTGATAATTCACTCCCCTATTCTCTAGTTCTTGAAGAATGGCCTGTAACCTATCGGGGCCCTTATCAAACTCCCAACGAGCGGACCACACCAGTTTGATTGGATTATCGCTTTCAAAAACAGTGGGGGAACTGGGATGTTGGAGGGATATATCTAAAGGGACAGGCAATACTATGGACTTTTCTTGGGTTCTGGTTAGCCAATCGGGGGAAACATAATCAGGCAATTTATTTAATAACGCACGAGCCCCATTAAAAAATGAGTTGCGATTAAATTGACTATTAAAGATGCATTGATCTACTGCTAAGGCGCTATATAAAGTCATCATTTGCATTTCGACAACCCCTTGCTGCTTATCACTAGCAGGGTACGCAAATTGGTTTTCATGGAAGTACAAAAGCCAAGGGATATTTTGCAGATCAGGGCAGAAGGCTTTTAGCCCTATACAATCTGTCATTGAGGTAGCAATCACTAGATCGTATGGTTTTTCTAAACTTGCTTTAAACTTTGGGTCAAAAGCAAAGCTCATTGCATTACCACGAATTCGCCAAGCAAAATGGCGAGCAGGTAAATAAATGTACTCCCAACTGTGCTCAGGTAAGCCTTCCATCAAACATGTCGCCCATGCCTTATGGCTTTTTGCTTCATACGCGCTAATCAATAAAATCCGCAATGCTTCGCTCTCTTTTTATAGTCGTCTATTTGTTTCTCATCTATTGGTCGAATATCATAATGAAATACACTCAGTTACTTAAGGGACATTATGATTATTCAGAAACACGACCAAGATATTACTACACCCACTGGCACCATGCGCTGTACTGTATATCACCCAAACGCTGAAGGCCGCTTTCCTTGCATTATCTTCTACTCTGAAATATTCCAACAAACTGCCCCCATAGCTCGATCTGCCGCATTGATGGCAGGTCACGGTTTTGTTGTTATCGTCCCTGAGGTTTTTCACGAATTAAATCCGATCGGCACTGTTTTAAGTTATGACGATGCAGGTAAAGACAAAGGTAATACGGATAAATTTACCAAGCCATTAGAAGATCACGATACAGACACTGTGGCTATGATTAGTGCTTTTGAAAATGCCGAATATTGTAATGGGCAATTTGGCTCTATGGGGGTGTGCTTAGGTGGGCACCTTGCATACCGCGCGGCGTTAAACCCTAGAATTCAAGCAGCTTTTTGTTTGTACGCAACAGACATACATTCCAATACCATTCCATGTAAGGAAGGTAACGACTCATTTACCCGAACTGCTGAGATTCAAGGTGAAATAACCATGGTGTGGGGGAAACAAGACCCTCATGTGCCAACAGAAGGCCGTCAAAAAATATACCAACAATTAATGGATACGGAGCGCCTTTTCACTTGGCATGAATTTAATGGCCAGCATGCGTTTATGCGAGATGAAGGTGATCGATACGACCCAGCATTGGCATTAGAGTGTTATACAAAAGCCATCGCTTTATTTCAAAGAACTTTAAATAGATAGCCTAATTAGCGGTAATAAGCTTGCTGTTGCGCATTGGGAATGTGCCTAATGCGCAACTGCCTATATTAAACAATCCTATTTATTAGGACTCGCCGCGCCATATTGGTGTTAAAGCACATTCGCCAAGCTCACTAGACACCCACATTTCGCTGTCTTGAATAGTAACATTAAGCTGCATCGATCGAGAGCAAAGCTTCTCTAAAGCCTGCACCTGCTGTTCAGGAAATTGCAGTATTCTAATATTATCAAAACGGCTTGTTTTGCCTTTATTTTGCTCCCACCAGATATCTGATTTGTCATTGTAATTGACAATAATGACTTGTTGGGCTCTTCCACAGGCCTTTCTTAAACGTTTTTCATCTGGCTGACCCAACTCTACCCACATTAGAATCTCATCCGAGAAGTTTTTCTGCCATAGATCTGGCTCATCTTCCGTGCTAATGCCTTTTGTAAAGCTCAATTGCTCTGTGCCTTCTTTCTCATCCGCTAATAAAGCAAATGCCGCCAATCGCACCATCATACGTTCTTCCGTTTCAGACGGATGTAACGCCAAGGTCAAGTCATAACCTTGATAATGATGCCTATCCATATCAGACACTTGAACTGTTGCTTTATATACTGTCGCTTTAATGGCCATAAAAACTACTTACTACTTTTAATATTGCTAGGGAAGGTGCGAATAATAAAGGTTTATCCACACACTGAAGCCAGTGAATTTGTTCGCATCTTCCCTAGAGGTTTATTTGATACCTGAAAAATTGCGCATCAAAGAATGAGGCACGATTATACAGCAAAACCCAATATTATCGGCTCTTCATGACAAATTGCTTTCCTAGGAAGCAACACACCGTTTTAAATTAAAAGAAATAAAAAAATAGTGTTATTTTCATATAACTAATTGACATATAAATACCATTCGGGCTCAATAAAGAGACTCTTTAATAGAGTACTTTTTACACATCCAATGCACAAAGAATCAAGGAGAAGCTATATGAACATGACTTATGTACTTAAACATATCGCTACCTCTATGGTGTCCCGAATTAATCGAGTGACATCTTTTTCGCTTGTGCGTTCAATGCCTGTGTAAAGCCAACATTGACCGCGAAATTTACGCGGTCTCCTGAACAAATAACCTCGTAAGTTTCGCAAAAAACACTTTTTTGGAGACAACTTATGAGCATCATCGCCCTACTAAACATCGCGAAAGAATATCTAATCACTCGTCGCACTAACGAGGCTTTGCGTCATCTGGATAATAGCCAGCTGAATGATATTGGCTTTTATCGTAAAGATGGGGTCATTCGTCCTCTGGCTAAAAATACAGACGAACAACCAACTTGTGGGGAGCGTTTTACAGCACAGCTGAAAGAACGACCGAACGACGGATAAGCCATTAACGTCACCTAACTAGCTATTTAGGTGACGTTAATTTCCTCCCCTCTAGTGCATACACCTTATCGTGATTTTTGTGAGATAATATTTAAAACTATCAATGGGTTACTTCTATATAAAAACCTAGTAACTTGAAAGGAAAAGCATGTCGTCCTCACCATCTTACCTTAGAAAAAATATTGCTCTAGCTTGGCCATTAGCTCTGAACGGCCTATTGATGCAGTCCATGCTGATGATAGACACGCTATTAGTTTCTCCTCTTGGAGAAATTCCACTCGCCGCTATGGGAATTTCTGGTGCCATCTTAATATTTATTTTAGGCATACAGATGGCTCTGGCAAACGGCACTCAGCTTGTTCTAAGCCGCGCAGTTGGCTCCAATAACCAAGAAGCCCTTTCTAAAGGTTTTTGGAGTGGACTCACAATAAACTTCTCTGTTGCTTTCTGTTTTTGGCTGCTGCTGCATTTTTTCAGCCTAGATCTCATCACAGCTTTAACCAAGGATACTGTTTTACAGGTCAAGACCCATGGCTACCTAACATACGCACAGTATCTTATTCCCCTCACTGCTATTACTCAGGTACAAGTCGCTTTATTCAATAGCAGAGGGCAAAGTAAAATCCCTTTAAAAGGCTATCTAATCGAAATGCCATGCAACGTTTTGTTGTCATACCTTTTAATTTATGGGTTTCAAAACATTGTAGGCATGGGCGTTGAAGGTGCTGCACTGGGCAGCTTACTTGCCATGTTAATTCGAACTTTTTATTTAATGGCATATATAAAGTTGGATAGAGAATTAAACCTAACGCTAACTACCAATCTATCTGAGTTTATAAGCAGTATCCGCTCACATTGTATCGAGGTTTTTCCTGTTGCCGCCAACATTACTATTCTGCAGATTGGCATTAGTATCTACCAACTTCTCTACTCTCAACTTAATATCAACGCTTATGTTGCTATTACTCTTGTCATGCCATGGCTTAAGGGTGGTAGCCAATTCATTACTGCATGGGCGCACTCTTCTGCCATTAGTATTAGTCAGATGATAGGTTCACGAAAGCTGGAAAATTTACCTTACAACATCAACAAGAGTATTGATGTTGCCGTGATGGTTTCCATTGCCTGTGCATTCCTTTTTTTCCTATTCAGCTTAATGTTGCCAAGTATCTACCCCGACTTAGAAGAAGAAACCTATATTGCGCTCAACTTGATAGCCCCTCTCTACATTTTGTTGCCCATTGTAAGAGGCTACAATACTGTCCATGGCCATGTATTGAGAGCACTAGGGAAAACAACTTCAGTATTTAAAATTAACTTCATAGGACAGTGGGTTATCTCTATCCCCTTGTGCGCATTATTAATTTTATACTTTGATGTTTCGATATTCTGGGCTTTTGCTATACAACCCTTTGAGGAGGTTGTTAAGGCACTTCCCTTCCGTCAGTTGGCGCGAAAATCAATCAAAGAATTTGATAAGAATAAAGCGGATAACCTGATGTACGATTAAGCTTCTCTAATCAATATTAGGGATCAATCATCACACCACCGCAGTTCAAAATAAAAGGCTAAGTAATGAAAAGTAAGAACATCGTATACTCCACAGACCAAGGTCGAATGTGCCCAGATTGTGGGAATGCAATTTCAGATTGCCAATGCAAAAGTGACAGCATACTTGGCGATGGTAACGTTTTGATATTCCTAGAGACGAAAGGCCGTAAAGGCAAAGGGGTTAGCATTGTAAAAGGCCTTCCTCTTACTGAAGCTGAGTTAAAAAAACTCGGTAAGAAACTTAAAAGCCAATGCGGTACTGGTGGCGCAGTTAAAAACGGTCAAATTGAAATTCAAGGAGACAATAGACAAAAGCTCAAAGAGCTACTTGAAAAAGAGGGTTATAAAAGCAAACTTTCAGGAGGCTAAAGCAGCTAAAAAAACTCTTTTTTAGCTAAAGAACTTCCTCAATAGGTCGATAACTAGATGGGTTAACGAATTAACCACTAATTTTTCTCCCTACAACGTTTTTTCTTATAGTAAATAATGGAACAGTTTACTAAGAAAGGTTTAGTAATAGAGGTGTTATGTTCCAACAAGATGTAAACCAAGCTAACTCACTTATGAAGGCAGCCATCCCTTTGATGGCTAAATTGGACATACCGCCAACACCATTCAATTATGGAGTTTGGTTTGAATACGTTTCCAATCGTACTCCAAAATTAAACGCCTCTGTAGACAAAGCATTACGTAAATTCGGTGGCCTCCCTGCTTTCGTCTCTCAAGATATTTTCAATGAGTTCATCTTAACTGAAGACTTTCAATGCGCTCAATCTCAGGGACCTACTCTTAAAAAGCTCACTCATGACTTGGCTAACGAAACAGACCAAGTTAACGATGAGCTGAAAAATTTTAAAAGAACTCTCAGCAAAGCTACCAAAGCGATCAATAAAGCAAACGACGTCGCTCACATCGAGAAATTAACATCCTTACTTGAACAACGCACATTTCAAGTCAATCAAATTGTAGAACAATTTAGTGAAACCTTAATCGCAGCTCAAGAAGAAATAGATTTACTGAAAGCAGAGCTATCGGATGCTAAACTCAATACGGAATTAGACCAGCTAACCTCATTAATGAATAGAAAAGGCTTAGAGAGAGCACTATTTTCCCTTGCTCCCTATTCAGAAGATGACCTCAGCTTACTTTTTGTTGATATAGATAACCTAAAGAAAATCAATGAAGAAAATAGCAAAGCCATTTGCACATCACTGATACGCTATTTTGCAAAACTATTATCCAGCCATACACCTGAGGGTTCTCATCTAGCTAGGTTAAATGGCGGACAATTTGCAATATTGCTTAGTGAAACGGAACTGAGTTTAGCCTCTCAATTTGCAGAAAATTTACGTAAAAAAGTATCAGTTCAAAAAATCCGTAATAAAAACACTAAGACTATTCTTGATTCTGTTACGGTTTCTATAGGTGTTGCCACTCTGTTCGGCAACGAAAGCCCAAGCGACCTTATAAAACGATCTGAAGATTTCTTAGTACATGCTAAAAAGTCTGGAAAAAACTGTGTCGTTCACCGTAAATAGATATTTCTAAAGGCTAAATTATGAATAACCCTATAAATCAAACTCACAGTGTCAACTTTGAAGTACGAGATTATGAGTGTGATATGCAGGGCATAGTAAACAATGCCGTTTATCAAAACTACTTAGAACATGCACGACATCAATTCATTCACTCTAAGGGACTAGATTTTGCCGAAATTACATCGCAAGGCATAAATCTAGTTCTCACTAAAGCAGAATTAGATTACAAACGCTCTCTGAAAAGCAATGACCGATTTTATATCACCACAACAGCTAAACAAGTATCAAAGCTTAAAATAGCCTTTTATCAAGAAATTTACCTAACAGACAGCAAGCAACTAATGCTAAAAGCAAAAATGACAGTCGCCTCTACAACTAATACGGGCAAACCTATTCTTTTTAAGCAAGCAGACAAGCTGTTTGAGCTGTAAAAACCTAATTTTAAAACGACATAAAAAAGTTATCACATTAAGATTTTTGACCCTAAGAATAATGTGTATTTATGTTTATTTAATACCAATATGTTTATTTTTGTTTACAAAATAGGTATTTGATATTCAAAGCCGTTATATTCAATTTATGGTAAGTAACAGTTTGCACTTCTGAGTTTTAATGAGGCTTATTAGCGATAATAATGACAAAAATAAATAGCCTAAAAAACAATTACCCAACTATCGCCATTTTAACTAATACAATGGCAACACCTTTTACAGAAGGTATCATTTTTGGGGCCGCTGACTTCGCGAAACAGCATAATTATAATATTTTATGCTTTTCTGGGTCGAAGTTTGCCAAACATACCCCCACTGATATGTCTCGTCACAGAATTTTTGAGCTAATAGATTTAGACTTAATTGATGGCATTATCATACCAATAGGGTCTTTGAGCCGTTTTATCTCTCGTGAAGAGCACGCGAGCTTTCTAAGCAAGTTTTCAGGCATCCCCATAATAACCATTAATAGCGATGTACCCGGCTATATTGATATAGGTTTCTCTGCACAAAAGGGCATGTTTGATCTAGTAGCCCACCTACACAACGACCACTCAGTAAGGCGCTTTGCTTTTGCAGGAATCACAGGCACCCATAGATCAACACAACTAAAAAAACAGAGTTTTATCGATGCCCTACAAGACCACAATATAAAGTTCGATGAAAAATTTCTGATCACAAGCGCAATGTATCGTAACGCCCCTTTAGATGGGCTAGAAGAACTATTTAATTGCAAACGTAATTCTTGGCCGCAAGCCATTGTTTCAGCAACGAGTAGCATAGCAAAAGATATCATCTCTAAATTATCACTACAGAATATTCGCGCCCCGAAGATGTAATAGTAACAGGAAGTATGGACGCCAAAGACTCAGGCGTTGCGTAGGGTTGTAAATGCAACTGTGCGTCCATCTATTTTCTCCTATGAAAAAATTGTTATTTAATCGTACGTTTTTAACCGCTTATCCATGGCAATTTGTTGTTCATCCTGCTCTAAAAAACCTGATTTTTTACCCCTTTCCATTGGCATTTATCTTCTTTTAGAGAATGAATATTGGTGGAATTTAACTGAACATGATTAAAAATGCATTGGCTAAGTTGAGCATAACTTAGGTTGGCATAGGCTAGCTGACTATGGGAAAAATTAACCTTCGACATATTGGCTTGTTTAAAAATCGACTGGGTTAAATCACACCCAATCAGAGAACAATCCTGTAAATGCGCGTCGGTAAATTTACTATTATCCAAATCGCCCCCATCAAACTGACAATTCTTGAGAACACTCTTTGTAAACAAGGATTTCATCAATTTGGCCTGACGAAAATCCACCGATTCCAGCTCACTGTTGGAAAAACTGCAGTTGCTTACCGTGGCCCCATAAAAATTGGTTTTTACTAAACGGTTACCATTACAAGTACAAAAATGAAACTTCAAATTAGAGAAATCTAAACCACTCAAATCACATTGAAGTAATAACACCCTTTCAAACTCGCAATGCTTCAGCATCAATGTGGAAAAATCTGTATCCATCCACGAGACTTTGATAAATTGGTTATGTTGAAATTCAGTATCGTTCATTATCAGCTTAGTAAGAGATACGGTTAGCCATTGGCAATAATTAAACTGAGCGTTGGATAAATCCCCCAAACTAAAAGCACAAAAAGTCAGTGTTACTTGATTCCAAACAGACGCCTTAACTGAACAATCACTGAAATTTAATTTTTTGACCTCGCCATGCCATTGGCTGCTATCTAGTAGACACTTAACAAGTTGGGCAGAACGATAATAGTTATCGGAGAATTGCGCATTCGTCATGCTGCATTCACTAAAAAACGTCTTACTTAAATCACTCTTTTTAAACACACAACCATCGAACATACAGTGAATAAAATGCGCACCTGCAAGGTCAAAGTGATCGAAGTTCAAATGCCGAAAATCGAGATCTTGCATAATCTTTTGATCGACAATGGATTGACGTATCTGGGCAAAGCTGCCTTTTGCTTTCATTGGATCAGCTTCCGTTGTGTGACCTCACGATACTTTCTCCATCGCCGATAGGGGTAACATGTCGTATCTCGCATTAATGTGTCGGAAAATTATAAGAGTTTTCGAAGGTCTGTATAGGATTTTTTTGATCCCCTAAAGAGGACTAAGTTAAAAAATAGAAATTAATAGAGCCGAAAACAAAATACACATTACAAATATTGAGATTTTAGATTTGTTAGAGTTATTAACCTTTTCCCTAGATGACTCAATATCATTGATAACTGCAGACCTTACACTCCCCCCTTTTTTAAACTCTTTAATTTCTCCTTATCTTCACTTACCTCAGCTTTATAGCGATCAATAATCGTATTTAAAGAACCCCCTAATAGGCTACAATAAGTTTTACCAGCATCAGTTTCTTGAATTAAACTTAAAATATCATCTGGATTTATAGCCAGTTGATGTATCAAAGTGTATTGAGGCCTGCCAATCCTATATGCACTATTGGAAAAAATTGATTCTCTCTCCCGACCATAACCAGAAATCATAAATCCAGCAACTAAACTAGCTAATAAGCCACTATTAGTATTTTTCTCACCTTGTATTTGCCTTAACATTGAGCAATAAGTTAAAAACACTCCCTCCCAATCATTTTGGGACACCCCAATGGATAAATTTTTATTCAAAACTCTCCACTTGGCATCTGAAACCAAGACATTTACTTCATCCAGCTTCCATTCCTTCGCAAGGTATTTACGGGCTTCAAGCACATCTCCATTAGCTTCAAACCAAGCCTCCCAATTACCATCAGATAAAGCTTTTAATTCCTCTATTAGAAATCGATACAATCGTATCTTGCCTGACAACGACTCGTTTCGAGGGTATATAGACTTCTTACATGATTTACATTTTGCTTTACGCTTAGGGATCTTATCTAGTTGGTATTCACAATAAGGACAAGTAATTTCTGTTCCACACGTCCTAGCAAGCTCTTTTAATTGGTTTTTCCTTTCCATGTTTACTCCATATCAATAAACAGCTTTAAACTAAAATGAGTGTAGTTTTTGATAACTCTTATATCTTACAATTACGAGAAAAAACTATACACGAAGTAATGAAACCCTGCTCACTACATTAGATATATCTAAAGTAGGTTAGAATAGACTTATAATTCAAAGCATATAAATAGTATGGCACTTTACAGCCTTTAAAAATTAGGAGTACATAAACATGGGATGGTTAATTTTCTGGATAGCTTGCGGGCTAATATCTGCAACTATAGCATCAGGAAAAGGTAGAAGCGGTATAGGATGATTTTTTATTGGCGCACTCTTAGGCCCTATAGGAACTATACTCTCTCTCGTAACAAGCAAAGATGATGACGGAATACTTAAAAGCGGAAACCAAAAGAAATGCAAACTGTGTGCTGAGCTGATAAAACTTGATACCAAAATCTGTAAGCATTGCGGAAACAATCAGACATCCAACACACCTTTATTAACCGATATGGAGTCTACTCATAAAGATTTACAAGAAGCTATCTACAAGAATGAAGCAGAGAAAGTAAAAGCAATAATTGATGCTAACATAGATCCTAGAAACAATGATCCCACTATTAGCCACTTAGATTACGCAAAAGTGTATAAAAACTCTGAAATTATTAATTTAATAGAATCTAAATTAAAGCAGAACGAAATAAGTAGGTATGACCTGACAAACAAAAAAGGTTATAAAAACCCTTGATTTAAAAGGGCTTTTTTAAAATAATGGCGGTGAGCAAGAGATTCGAACTCTTGATGCCTTTCGACATACACGCTTTCCAGGCGTGCTCCTTCGGCCACTCGGACAGCTCACCATTAACTTACATACAATGTAATTTATGGCGCGTATAGTAGTGATAAAGAACAAATATTGCAAGAGAAAAACTAAGCAATTCCTTTAAAAATTAATCTCTTACCCACTCAAGCCTGTCTGACAACTTAGTGTCTAAAACTTTTTTTCCGGCATCTTTAGCTGTGCCTACGTAAATCAAACCAACTATTTGATCTTCCTCTTTAAGACTTAACAAATCTTTCGTTGCTTGCGTGAAGCAAGCAGGTCCAGTTCGCCATATGGCACCATAACCTAAAGCATTTAGCCCTAATAACGCCTGTTGCGCCGCCGCAGATACTGCCATAACTTGTTCTATTGCAGGGACTTTGGAGTGGTCTTGCACATGAGCATAGATAAGTAAAATTGCTGGAGCTCTATAGGCTTTTTTTATAAAAGCCTCTTTCTTACTATCGGCAATGGATTCAACTTCAGCCATCGCATGACGCCAATAGATCTGCCCTAACTGATTACGCCCTTCTCCTTCATAAATACGAAAGCGCCACGGCTTTAAGTTGCCATGATCTGCTGCACGACTAGCTGCATCAAGAATCAACTCCCATTCAGCAACATTAGGAGCAGGTTCATTTAAAATAGGCTGAGATACTCTGTTACGCATAAACTTGATGAATTCTTGGCTCATATATTACCCCGCAAAGCTAAATCTTTTTTACACGTATTGAAAAGTTAGACTTTAAAGTCCAGCATGCGCTGCAATGGTATTAGCGCTTTTAATCGAGTTTCTTCAGGAATATGTATTTCACCCGAAGAGTTCAATAAAGAGTCACGCAACATTTCTAGACTATTTAAGGCCATCCAAGGACAGTGGGCACAACTTCTGCAGTTGGCACCAGAGCCAGCCGTTGGCGCTTCAATAAAGCGCTTATTAGGTGAAGCCTGTTTCATTTTATAAAAGATACCTCTGTCCGTAGCGACAATAAAAGTATCATTTATCATTTCTATCGATGCTTTTAAAAGCTGGGAGGTCGATCCCACAACATCTGCCACTTCGACAACCGCTTCTGGAGATTCAGGATGAACAAGAACAGCCGCATCAGGATAAATAGACTTTAGATCTAGAATACCTTTTGCTTTAAACTCTTCATGGACAATACAAGCCCCATCCCAAAGAATCATATCCGCACCGGTTTCTTTCTGTATGTAGCCACCCAGATGCTGATCGGGAGCCCAAATAATTTTTTCCCCTTGCTCAACCAAATGCTCAACAACTTCTAAAGCAATACTAGAGGTCACAACCCAATCTGCTCTAGCCTTAACAGCTGCTGATGTATTGGCATATACCACTACTTTACGGTCAGGGTACTGATCACAAAAAGCTGAAAACTCATCAATTGGGCAGCCGATATCAAGAGAACAAGTCGCCTCTAATGTGGGCATTAAAATAGTTTTTTCAGGACTAAGGATTTTAGCGGTCTCGCCCATAAACTTCACGCCAGCAACTATCAAGGTTTCCGCTTCATGATTCGCGCCAAATCGAGCCATCTCTAAAGAGTCAGCAATAATTCCACCAGTCTCTTCCGCTAAAGCTTGAATGGCATCTTCCGTATAATAATGTGCGACTAAAGCAGCATTACGCTCTTTTAACAGCGCTTTAATTTCTGAACGGATTTGTTCATTATCAACAAACTCTTTTTCTAAGCTCTTTTCAGCCTCAGAAAGATATTGTTGGACCGTTTCTCGAAGCGCAGATTTATTAAGAAGTTGTGACATATTGTTACCGATGAAGAACCTGAAAACTTGTTATTAAATTAGCTTAAACAGCAACTGCAAACATAAATAAATGGGCTCGTAATCTTACAGAGCCCATTAAATATTTCAAGTTATTTAATTTTACTAAGGTAGGCACCCGCTTTACTTGCTGAACTAGTATCGGGGAAACGCTTTATAACATCTTGAAGATAGGATTTGGCTTTTACCGTATCCCCAAGTTGATCTATAACCGTACCTAACTTGTAAAGAACATCGGGCTCTTTACTGTGACCTGGAAATGTCTGTAGAACGGTTTGAAATGCTTTGATAGCCTCTTCAGACTTACCCTGAACAAGCTTCACTTCGCCTAACCAATAATAACCGTTACCTGTCAGTGTATTGTCTGGATACGCCTCAACAAAATTGGATAGAGCTACTTCTGACTCATCAAATTTTCTTTCACGAATAAGGTTATAGGCATCGGAGTAAGCTTGTTTCTCCTGATCCGTAGGAGAATGAAGAACAATAGGTGCCGGAGCCAATGCAGAACTTACGACAACAGGAGTGCTTACGGGCTGTACTACAGGAGACGTTTGCTCTCTAGCAGATACAGGCTGATTAGATTCTACAATAGAAGTTTGAGCAACAGTAGGCGAGTTAGAATTAGAGTTAGCTACTGATGATGTCATCATAAATGACAAGCGCTTATCTAAGTCAATATATCTATCGCGTTGACTTGCTTTCATTAGTTTAAGTGCATGACCTTGTTCTTCTAGTTGCCCTCTTAAGCTTTGCACTTCTAGCTGTAAAGTTTCTAGTTGAAACAAAAGGTCAGCAATAGCATCAGGTGAAATTTGCCCTCTGCTATTTGCATTTGTGCTCTCAGATAGAGCAAATGG
Organism: Marinomonas sargassi; assembly: GCF_025716875.1. Classification (GTDB taxonomy): domain Bacteria; phylum Pseudomonadota; class Gammaproteobacteria; order Pseudomonadales; family Marinomonadaceae; genus Marinomonas; species Marinomonas sargassi. The sequence goes on from NZ_JAOVZB010000003.1 coordinate 397,606, forward strand.
CGCTGTCAAAGACAGCACCATTGCTAAGGAGCATAGTTTGACGTTCTTAAAAGCCATTATTCGTAACGTACTTCAACACGACGGTTTAATTGCCAAGCCGCTTCATTATGGCTAAATGCCATTGGAACTTCTTCACCAAAACTAACCGTTTCAATTTGAGAAGCTGCAACACCTTGAATAGTAAGGTAACGGCTAATTGCTTTTGCACGACGCTCACCTAGAGCCATATTGTACTCACGAGTACCGCGTTCATCAGCATGTCCTTCTAAAACAACACGAGCATCAGGATTAGCAACAAGGTACGCTGCATGTTTCGCTAAAGCTTCGCGAGATTCAGGACGAACAATAGATTTATCAAAATCAAAGTAGAATACAGTTGCTACACCAGCTAAAGAATCAAGGGCCGTTGCCGCTGCTTCTTCCGCTTCAACAACTACACTAGTGATGGCTGCATCTTGGCCAGCTCCAGCTGTACTACTAGTATCTGTGTCTGTTGCTGCATCTGTCGTTTCTGCTGCTGCAGTATCTTCAGTTGCTGCAGAAGTGTCAGTATCAGTTGAAGTTGTGCTACAACCCGCAATAACAGCGGCCGATAGACCTATTACGGCAAACTTGCCTAATTTACTTGCAGTCATTCTTTACTCCTTAATCTAACATTTTTATTTAAAATATGGTGACCATGATGGCTCTCGTACATCACCCTCAGCCGATGGTAACCTATATTTAACCAAACCATCAACGGATACTACAGCTAAGATGCCCTTACCTTTATAAGTTGTGGCATACATAACCATACTACCATTAGGGGCAATACTTGGCGATTCATCCAAGTAAGTCTCTGTAAGTATTTGTACTCGGCCATTCTTCATATCTTGAAGCGCTATATGGTAACTGCTGTCATACTTTTGAACAGTTACAAGGTAACGGCCGTCCGGTGTCATACTTGCTCTCGTATTCGAATCACCTTCAAAGGTTACACGTTCAACTCGTTTACTACCAACATCTAATCGATAAATTTGAGGGTTACCGCCACGATCTGAAGTAAATACAATACCTTTTCCATCTGGCTCCCAGCTTGGCTCTGTATCAATCGAGTAATGGTTAGTCATTCGCTCTAGCTTTTGAGTTGCTAGGTCCAGTGTGTATAGCTCAGGATTATTATCCTTAGATAGTACTAAGGCCAGTTTACTTCCATCTGGAGACCAAGCCGGCGCGCCATTTAAACCTCTAAATTGTGCTACCTGTTGACGCGTGCCCGTTGCCAACTCTTGAATAAATATACTAGGTCGGCGGTTCCTGAACATAACATAAGCAATGTCTTTGCCATTACGGCTCCAAGATGGTGACAATATGGGCTCTTTAGATTCAACAATAACCTGTGGCCTATGGCCATCTGCATCCGCTACTTGCAACTTAAAGGTAGGCGCAGCTTTATCCCCTTCCGCCGTTACATACAAAATTCTTGTGCTGAAAGCACCTCTGGTACCCGTTAGTAACTCATACACTTTATCACTTATATAATGAGCTGCATCGCGGAAATTTCTAGCACTGACATCTAAGTAACTATATTGCTGAACAGGCTTTTGGGTTAAAACATTAAGCAGCTCAAAACCAATTCTAAACTGCCCTGTAGTAAGCTTTTGAACAGAGCCGATCACGACATAATCACTCTTTAGAACACGCCAGTCACGGTAAGACACATCAGCAGCTTTAGAAGGCATGCTCAACATGCTGGTTCTAGGAATTGGCTGAAATAGACCACTACGGGATAAATCATCTTCGACAATTTGAGCTATATCCTCAGGTAGAGCTTCAAAACCTTGGTACCCAAACGGAACAACAGCAATAGGTAATAGCTGATCTGCACCACTGGTAATTTCAATAACTAATTGTGCTTTTGCTGCATTTAGAAAAAAAATACAAGTAAATAAGACAGCTATCCATTTTTTAAACATCATTTAATTTCTCAAATCCTGAGGGTTAAATATTAAATCTACATTACGAAAATTTCGCTCAAACCTAACAATATCTATATCGGCAAGTTCTTCAATTTTTCCAACTTTAAATACTGCATCAAGCGTCCGCTGATCAAACAAATCATCACCACTACTTTGTGTAATATGAGCATCCAATATTTCTCCATTGGGTAAAAACTCAATCCTTAGCTGAGCCTTCATTCCATTTCGAGCATTAGGCGGCCTATTCCATGACGAAGCCACTCGATCATTAATCAAACCACTAATGGACTGGACCATTTGAGCTTCATCGGCAGCATCTTGTCTAGCCTTCTCGGCTGCAGCAAGGGCAGCTGCCTCTTCTTCCGCTTTTCTTTTTTCGTCCGCTATGCGTCGAGCTTCTTCTTGACGCTTTCTTTCTTCTTCCGCAATACGTTCCGCTTCAGCTTGAGCCAGTAACTCTTGTTCTCTGCGTTTGCTCTCTGCTGCAGCTTCTGCCTTTCGTTTTTCTTCAGCAGCCTTAGCTTGACGCTTTCTTTCATTTTCTTGAGCGATTCGCTTTTGTTCCGCTGAACGTTTTTCCTGCTCAGCTTTTTCTGCAATGCGTTTTTGTTCTGCTAAGCGCTGTTTTTCTTGCTCCGCTTTCTGAGCTGCTTCTCTTGCGGCTTTCTGCTTAGCTTGAGCTAACTGCTTCTTTTTGTCTTCTAATGCTTTACGTTCAGCTTGTTGTTTTCTCTTTTGTTCCGCTTCTTTCTTTTGTTTTGCCGCTTGTGCCAGAGCTTGCTGTTTCGCTGCTCGCTCTTCTGCTTCTCGTTTACCAATAACCGTTTCAGAAATATCTATAACCTTAGCATTCACAATGACAGGCTTTTTAGGCTCTGGCTTTTTATCGTTCGTAAAATCTACGGTAACAATACCAACAATTACAATAAATGCATGTAGACTAATGGCTAATACTACTGGCAAGCTATAGCTATCGCTTTTAAACCATTTCATTAGTTTTGGTCCGGCTCTGTAACTAGTCCGACATTAGGAACACCAGCTGCCTGTAAAGACACCATTAATCCAATCACATCACCATAGGGCACGCTTTTATCACCACGCACCAAAACAGATATATTTTTGTTTTGAGTTAGCACTTTCTGAACCCTATCTTGAAGCTGCGCAAGTGTAATAGGTTCTTCTTGCCCCCCTACATCAAGATAAAACTGACCACTAGAGTCAATGGATGCGATCATCACATCTTCTTCCGAATCTTGGATTGGTGCAGCATTTGCGTTGGGCAACTCAACATCAACGCCTTGAGTTAACATTGGCGCTGTGATCATAAAAATAACCAATAAAACTAACATCACATCAATGTATGGAACAACATTGATTTCAGACATTGGTCGACGTTTATTTCTTCTTCTAGAGCGAGCCACTATGCAGCCCCTCCCTCTTTAACATGAACTTTTCGGTGCAATATACTAGTAAATTCATCAGCAAAGTTTTCATAACTTGCAGCCAAGGACTCTGTCACCGCTGAGAAGCGGTTATAAGCTATAACTGCTGGAATAGCTGCTGCCAAACCGATAGCTGTAGCTATCAAGGCTTCTGCAATCCCTGGCGCAACTGTCGCGAGTGTTGCCTGCTGAACTTCCGCCAAGCCAATAAAGGAATGCATGATCCCCCAAACCGTACCAAATAAACCAACATATGGGCTTGTTGAACCAACTGTCGCTAAGAAAGGAAGGTGTTTCTCAAGCTTTTCTTCTTCTCGATATAAAGCTACTCGCATTGCCCTTTGTACACCATCCATAACAGCATCAGGGTCAACATTTTGGTTCTGTCTTAGGCGTGTAAATTCTTTGATGCCAGAAGTAAAAATCACTTCCATACCTTCGACGGTACGACCTTCTTGGGTTAATTTACGGTAGAGCTGGCTTAAGTCGATTCCAGACCAAAATTGATCTTCAAAAGACGCTCTTAATTTTTTAGCCTGCTTTACAACTCTTATTCTTTGAAAAATAACAACCCATGAAAAAACGGACGCAGCTAATAACGTCAACATAACAAGTTGAACGACGATACTAGCACTGGCGATAAGACCCCAAACTGACATTATTAACCTCTATTTAAAATCGGAAGGTAACTGGTAATTAAAATGTTTATATGCACGTTTTGTTACCTGACGCCCCCTTGGCGTCCGGATAATAAAACCTTGCTGTATTAGAAAAGGTTCAATGACATCTTCTATTGTATCTTTATCTTCTCCTAGAGCGGCAGATACGCTATCTAAACCGACGGGGCGACCATCAAACTTCTCTATCATGGTCAATAACATACGTCTGTCTAGGTGATCAAATCCCTGACTATCTACACTTAACATATCTAATGCGCGTTGGGCAACTGTTTGTCCAACTACAGACACACCTTCTACTTGAGCAACGTCTCTTACGCGGCGCAATAATCGATTCGCAATCCGAGGTGTTCCTCGTGAGCGCCGAGCTACTTCATAGCTACCAGAATCGTCTAATTCCACTCCCATTTTATTAGCAGATCGGGCTACAATAGTAGTTAAGGATTTCACATCATAAAATTCAAGACGCTGTACAATACCAAATCGATCACGTAAAGGAGAGGTTAAAAGTCCTGCTCGCGTTGTAGCTCCGACAAGGGTAAATGGTGGGAGTTCAATTTTTATTGATCTAGCCGCAGGCCCTTCCCCTATCATGATATCAAGCTGATAATCTTCCATTGCTGGATAAAGAACTTCTTCGATAGCAGGACTTAGGCGATGTATTTCATCAATAAACAGAATATCACCTTCATTTAAATTAGTGAGTAAGGCGGCTAGATCTCCCGCCCTCTCTAACACTGGACCAGAAGTTGTTTTTACTTCTGTCTCCATTTCATTGGCAATAATATTCGCTAAGGTTGTTTTACCTAAACCCGGGGGGCCAAAGATAAGAGTATGGTCAAGGGGCTCTTCACGCTGCCTTGCAGCTTGAATGAAGATTTCCATCTGTTCTCTTACAACAGGCTGTCCAATGTATTCCGCTAACAACTGTGGCCTGATAGCTCTATCTACTTGCCTGTCATTGCCTTTTAATTCCGCTGAGATAATACGATCTTCTTCAATCATCAATTAATTCCTCAGCATCCCTTTTAAAGCCACTTTAATTATTTCTTCGCTGCTCGCAATATCCATGGGAACCGCCGAGATTGTCTTAGCTGCTTCTTGAGGCTTATAGCCAAGGGAAATAAGCGCCGCTTCGGCTTCTTGCCTTGGGTCCGCTTGCACTTGACGTAATACGGCTGGAGCTGAAAACAGATCTTTTTTCGCAGCTTGCCCTAACTTATCTCGCAACTCAATAATAAGGCGCTCAGCGGTTTTCTTACCAACACCCGGAATTTTGGTTAACGCTGTTACATCAGATTCTTGAACATTAGAAACAAGCTCTTCTGACGACATACTAGACAAAATAGCCAACGCCATTTTAGGCCCAATTCCGTTCACTTTAATCAATACTTTAAACAGGGCTCGCTCATTTTTATCAATAAAGCCATATAAAGTTTGGGAGTCTTCTTTAACAGAAAAATGAGTAAAGAGAGTGACCTTTTCACCAATTTGAGGAAGTTCATAAATCGTAGTCATAGAAGCACTAATTTCATAGCCTACTCCCATGACATCCACCAGCAACTCAGGTGGCATTTTCTCTATTAAGGTACCAACAATTCGACCTATCACATTGCCTTCCTTACATCTTGTTCAGTCCAACGACGAGTGGTTCGTTTTGCCCTTTTCCCTACTCCAAACTCTAACCCGCCAGATGTCCTAGAATTGGCATGACATAAAGCAATTGCCAAAGCATCAGCTGCGTCAGCCTGAGGTTTAGATGAGAGCTTTAGTAATAATTGCACCATCATTTGAACTTGTTCTTTATCCGCACTACCGCTACCCACAACAGACTGCTTAACGCGCTTTGCGGCATATTCGTGAACCGCTAGTTCTTTTAGTGATGCGGCAACAATCGCAGCACCTCTTGCCTGTCCAAGCTTGAGTGCTGAGTTGGCATTTTTAGCCAGAAACACTTCTTCAATGGCAAACTCATCAGGTTTATATTCTTCCAATAAAGCTGTCACGTCGGTAAATATATGTTTCAGCCTAACGGACAAGTCTTCATCAGGGAGGCGAATACAGCCGCTGTGTACATAATGCGATTTTCCATTTACTGCATCAATAACAGCAAAACCCGTGATTCGAGAACCGGGGTCAATCGCTAGTATTCTGGTGCTTACCATTTCATTCTCTTTCTCGCATATAAAGTACTGTATATTTCAACAGTCATTTGAGCGAGATGCAATGCTTAAATACAAAAAAGCCGCTAATAAGCGGCCCTTTTACATTTCGTTGTCAATTATTCAACAACTGGTTTTCTTACGCGAATGCTTAACTCTTTCAATTGCTTATCACTCACCTCACCAGGAGCTTGAGTCAATAGACATGTAGCACTCTGAGTTTTAGGGAAAGCGATAACATCACGAATAGATAAAGAATCCGTCATCAGCATAACAAGACGATCCAAACCGAATGCTAAGCCGCCATGCGGTGGCGCACCAAATTTCAATGCATCTAATAGGAAGCCAAATTTCTCTTCTTGCTCTTCTGCTGAAATATTCAACAATTCAAATACGGTCTCTTGCATTGAAGACTCGTGAATACGAATAGAGCCACCACCTAGTTCAGTACCATTAAGAACCATATCGTAAGCTTGAGACAAAGCAGTCAAAGGACTTGCTTTTAACTCTTCTGGCGAACAAGAAGGTGCTGTGAATGGATGGTGAATAGCAGTAATGCCACCATCACTTGTTTCTTCAAACATAGGGAAATCAACAACCCATAGAGGAGCCCACTCACACGTGTAAAGATCCATATCTTCACCAAGCTTGCAACGTAAAGCACCTAATGCTTCGTTAACCACTTTCTCAGAGTCAGCACCGAAGAAAATCAAATCACCATCTTGAGCATCAAGACGAGTTAACAAAGCTTCGCGAACATCAACTGGCAAGAACTTAACAATTGGAGACTGCAAACCTTCTTCCAAGTTCGACTTGTCGTTAACCTTAATGTAAGCCAAACCTTTCGCACCATAGATACCTACAAACTTAGTGTAGTCATCGATTTGTTTACGAGTTAGAGAGTTACCACCTGGCACTTTCAAGGCTGCTACACGGCCTTTAGGATCTTTTGCAGGACCAGAGAAAACTTTAAAGTCCACGCCTTGCATAAGGTCAGATACGGTTACCAAAGTAAGTGGTATACGTAAATCTGGCTTATCACTACCGTAGCTTTCCATTGCTTCAGAATATGGCATGCGAGGGAAAGAGCCTAGATCGATATTCAATAGTTCTTTGAATACGCTAACAATCATCTCTTCCGTCATAGCAATGATTTGCTCTTCGCTCATGAATGACGTTTCAATATCCACCTGAGTGAATTCAGGCTGACGGTCAGCACGGAGGTCTTCGTCACGGAAACATTTTGCAATTTGGTAGTAACGATCGAAGCCAGACACCATCAACAATTGCTTAAACAACTGTGGAGACTGAGGAAGCGCAAAGAAGCTGCCTTGCTGTGTACGACTAGGTACTAGGTAATCACGGGCACCTTCAGGTGTCGCTCGTGTCAAAATTGGCGTTTCAGTATCCCAAAAGCCATTGTCGTCTAGGTAGCGACGCAATAGTGATGTTACTTTTGAACGGAAACGCATTTTTTGCTGAATTTCAGGACGGCGCAAATCAATAAAACGATTTTTCAAACGTACATCTTCACCAACATTCTGGTGATCATCCAATTGGAAAGGAGGTGTTTGCGCAGCATTCAAAATTTGCAGTTCAGTACCAAGAACTTCAATTTCACCCGTATTCATATTTGGGTTCACAGTACCTTCAGGGCGAGCACGAACCAAACCTTTCAATTGAACAACATATTCATTACGAACACTGTCAGCCAATGCAAAACTGTCTGCACGATCTGGGTCAAAAACAACTTGGGTAATACCCTCACGATCACGTACGTCTAAGAAAATAACACCACCGTGATCACGGCGACGATGAACCCAACCGCATAAGGTAATTTCTTGTGAAATATTTGAAGCATTTAACTCGCCGCAATAATGGCTGCGCATAATTTGTTTCCTATTACTGTCTCAGTAAGAGAGTGATATGTTTTCTGTCAATTGACGCCATTAATAAGGCGCTTTATAACCAAAACAGAACAACTAAAAATTTTTAAGCAAGGCATTATATGCGAACAAAGAAAGACTCTCTAGTGGGAGCATTGAAATTTCTAGGAGCTCAATGAAAATTGAGCAATCACACTTCTATTTTATTCCACAACAGCCAGTTCAAAGAGAACCTCTTGGCCACTTTGCATCAGGCTCACTTCATCACCAACGGACTTACCCATCAATTTCTGCCCAACAAGGCTAGAAGGTGTCACTAAATATACAAGAGCTGAACCTAGTTCTACTTTGAGCCCACCAGCGCACGATGAGATTAAAAAATACCTTTCGCTCACGCTTTCATCATCAATAGCCACCAACTGCACCAAACACCAAACAGCGACTTGTTGATAAACAAGATCAAAATCTACCTTATTAAATTGCAGCCAATCATCTTCACATTCTATTACTCGCTGGGATTGACCATGAGCCAAATATGAAGCTTCCAAGCCAAAAGTATCGTATTTATTCTCAGCAATACTTTCTTTACTTGTCGCCGCTTCATGAGCCTGATTTGCCGCCCACTTAGCCGTATCCAAGCGGTTTTTTAGCTCACTCTTAACAATTTGAAGCACATCACTCTTTTTCACAGCCTCTTATCCCACAACATACGATCCCCTTCTCCTAATTCTGCAACACCCACTATCATACGCATAAAAAAATGGCTAACAATTCATTGCTAGCCATTTCCAAATTTGAGCTAAATAGTAAGAAAATAAATTTTAGTATTCATACTTATGGGCAGTATAAAGTTTGAAAGCCGCTTCCCAAACTTGCCCTACTTTACCATCGCCTACCACTTTGCCATCGATAGAAGTAACAGGAGCAATCTCTTTACTTGAGCTAGTCACCCAAACCTCATCAGCATTAAACACTTCTTCCATAGAGACATTTCGCACTTCCACTGGAATTGAGCCGTCTTTCTCCAGAATATCAAGAATCAACTTACGTGTAATGCCTGGCAGAATTTGATTGTCTGCGATTGGAGTAATAACAACGCCGTCTTTCACGATAAAGGCATTAGAAGAACTTGCCTCTGTAAGAAAGTTGTTTTCGTTATAAAGAAGAATTTCGTCACTGCCATTTTCGTAGCCTTGTTGGAAATGCATCACATTACCCAATAGTGCTGTAGATTTAATTTGGCAACGCTTCCAACGCATATCTTCAGTTGTGCTAACAGAAAAACCTTTCGCTGCACTCGCATCTGCTGCTATAGCAGGTTTAATTGCTGTCGTCATAGCAAAAATAGTTGGCTCAACATTTTCAGGGTAAGCATGGTAACGCTTGACGTCTGCTCCACGACTCACCTGCAAATAGACACCTAAATAATCACCTTCATTAGCCTCAAGCAACTGTTCAATCAGCTCTCTCCATTCAGCTAACGTTTTTGTACTCTTAATACCAATGGCAGCTAAACCATCAAACATACGTTGCATGTGTGGTTCTAAACCAACCGCCTTACCATTGTAGGTTGGGATCACTTCATAGATGCCGTCACCAAACAAAAAGCCACGATCAAGGGGAGAAATTTTAGCTTCCTCAATTGGCATAAAACCATCATTCAAAAAAACAATGCTCATTGTGTTCTCCATATATATTGTCTGTTACAACTATTCTAAAAATAGGTATTGTTAAATTTAAAAGCCGGACAAGCGGCGTAATTCTAAAATGACAGCATCCCCAACCTCGGCTTCTTGGCCGTCTTCTGTTAGTTGGTTAAGACGGGTTACGCCGTCGACACTGCCTAAACTTGAGAGATAACGTAAAATTTCCAATGGGTTTATTTCCGCCAACAAATCAGTATTAGCTAATTTACCTAGCATGGCGATTAAGCCGTAAGCTCCCCAGTTAGAGACATCAGCCACAATCAACTCATCACATTTTGTAGTAGCGGCAACAATATCCAATGATTTAAGCGCTTCTGTTACATTCCCCATGCCTATCTCATTACCACCATCACCTATGGCAATAGTTGGGCAAGTGGCTTGGTTCATAAAGCTATCAAAGCAAGCAGCGCGTGCACTTATATTTTCGCCACGCATATTGTAGTAATGACCATCTTCAGCTTGGCCTGGACGCTCAATTGAGAAAACTACTTTAGGCTGCAACTCATCTAATACTGTTTGCGCCTCTTGATTTTGCGCATCATGCTTGCCTAACTTGATATCGATCACTCTATATTCATTTTTAATCGCTTCCGATAACGGTGCACCACATACGATATAAGGCGTAGAGCCGACTTTTTCCAAACTTTTATAAAGCGCAATTGCCCCCAAAGGCCCATCGGTCTCAAAGGTATCCGTAACAGGAAACCCCGTACCAATAAGCACCACACCTTGCGCATCAAATAAAGTCTGAGCAGCACGAAGACAGTAGCCTTCCTGCAATGCTGGTCGAACATGGGCCATACCTCGAAGATTTCGAGCAACTAAAGCTTCTTCAATATTAATACTTGCCGTTTCTAATGAATTCGACATTTCACCGTCCTATCTACAACAGAGCTAACTTATCTTTAGTCAAGGTCAACTAAAGCAATTTGGGATTCTTTATATTCAGCCAACAAATTAATAGCATGAGCTTCTTCGATCGTTACTGATTCAAAGAACACTGTATTACCCTGTGTCATTTGAGCTAATCGAGCTGTATCTCTCGCCATAACAGAACCAATCTTTGGATAACCACCTATCGTCTGCCTATCATTCAACAAGACAATGGGTTGCCCATCAGGCGGCAATTGAATCGCACCATGACAAATGCCTTCTGAAAGCATATTGGTTATCGTCGAGCGACATTCATGGCCGGTTAAGCGATAGCCCATGCGATCCATACGCTCACTGACTGTATATTCACCACTAAAAAAGAGGGCTTTATCAGCACGGCTAAAGCTATCTGATTGATAGCCTTGAACAACCCTCAAAGGAGACATACTTTTAGCAGCAGGCTGCCCATTCGATAAATAAGCAGGGCGATTCTCTATCGGCATGATAAATTTAGATCTCTGCTCAAAAGGAGATATAGAAAGAACCTGACCTTTAACTAAAGAGCCACCATCCACTCCGCCGATCTTTTCACGAACAACCGTTGAACAACTGCCGAATTGAGACGGTACTTGCACCCCACCTTGCACGGCAATATAGATGCGACAACCTGCATGGGCGAAGCCCAGTTTCAAAACATCCCCTTCAGAGACTGATAAGGTTTGCCACTGTTCAACCGCTTGACCGTTTAACTTAACGTCAACCTCTGCTCCAGTAATCGCTATATGCGCCTGCTGAGTAAACTCAGCAACAAAGCCTCCAATACTAACCTCTATAACACTGGCGTTATCATCATTACCACACAAGCGGTTTGCCCAACGAAAGGCAAATGGGTCCATTGGACCACCGACCGTTAAACCAATACGATGCTGCCCTAGACGACCAGCATCTTGAATTAGCGCTAAAACACCTGGATTATTAACAATCATAGCTCGCCCCCCATAGCAATAAACTCTGCTTTGGATATCGCTTCAAACTTAACTTTATTACCCGTAGCCAATGGCATACTCGGTGTTTTTTCTGCATCAAACATAGGTACAGGACACAAACCAATCAGATTCCAACCACCCGGTGAAACAGATGGGTAGACAGCCGTTTGCCTATCCGCAATAGCAACCGCCCCTTTAGGAACCGCTTTACGTGGTGTTGATTTACGGGGAGCTGCAATGCGCTCATCCACCTGCCCTAAAAACGCAAACCCTGGCGCAAAACCAATGGCATAAACCTGATATAAGCCCGCTTGATGTATAGCGATCACTTCTTCAGTGGTTAGCTGTGCATTTCTAGCCAACTCCTCTAAATCAGGCCCTGCTTCTGTTCCATAATAAACAGGCAATGTAATCGTTGGCGCTTCAATCGAATCAGTACTATTCCCTGAAGCAATTCTAGTCTGATCTATTACCGCCTTAGCCTTACTTATGTATTGCTTTAACGAATAATAGTCATAAACATTGTGATCAAAAATAATTAACAACGAAGCATAAGATGGGACAAGATCAATCACACCTTTCCCAATTAACGCCTCTAACGCCTGAGTCATGGCGTATATATAGGCGCTCGATGCTTCACTTACCTCATCAGAGAAATAAAGAATTAACGCATTTTCTCCAGCTACTTCCACTCTCATTTTATTGTCCCGCCACCATCACTTTTATGGCTTCAATACTGCGAACACCTTCTTCGTTATCGCCATGGACACATAAGGTATCCACTTGAAGGGCTAGCTCTATGCCACTCACGGTTGTTACCGTACCTTGCTCCATTAGTTGCTTAACTTGAGCAAGCATTTTTTCTTTAGTGTGAACGGCACCCGCTTTTGAACGAGCCAATAAACGACCGTCATCGTCATAACAACGATCCGCAAAAGCCTCAAAAGCGACTTCTAAACCGAACTTCTCAGCTTCTTCTTTGTGCTGAGCCGATGATGGTGTTGCTTGAAGCACCAAACGCACAGGGCGATAGTAATTCGCCACTGCTTTCATAATGTTTTCTCGCACAAAAGCATCAGCCATCATGTCGTTATATAAAGCACCATGAGGTTTGATGTAAGTCATCTCTAACCCTTGGCAACGTGCCATCCCATCAAGCGCAGACATTTGATACTGCACTAGAGATTGAACCTCTTCAGCCGAGCACTTCATACTACGGCGCCCAAAACCCACTAAGTCTGGGTAGCCTGGATGCGCTCCTATTTCGACATTATGCTGCTTTGCTAACAAAAGCGTTTTAATCATCCATTGAGGGTCACCAGCATGAAAACCACAGGCAATATTTGCTTGATCAATATGAGACATAGCTTCACTATCCAACCCCATTTTCCAAGAGCCGTAGCTTTCACCAAGATCGCAATTCAACTTCATCTTTTTGTCCTTCATAAATAAATTACAGTACCGCTAATTGACTATTTCGTAAGTCAGTTACTAGCATGCAGCCGGGGCTATGGGTAATACACAAAGGTGGTTTAGCTTGTTCTAATGCAACCTGCGGTGTCACACCACAAGCCCAAAAAACAGGAACTTCACCTTCTTTAATCGTCACCGCATCACCAAAATCAGGCTGATTAATATCCTTAATACCAATACTTTCAGGGTCACCAAAGTGCAGTGGAGCGCCATGAACAGAAGGAAAACGTGTACAGATCTGAATAGCACGAATGGCATCTTTAGGCTTCATTGGGCGCATGCTGACAACAGTCGTTCCAGAAAAAGGACCTGCTGTACGACACTCAATGTTTGTGCGGTACATAGGCACATTAACCTTTTCTGTTACATTGCGTATTTCTAAACCATCCGCCACCAAAGCTTCCTCAAATGAGAATGAGCAACCCAACACAAAGGTCACGAGATCGTCTTGCCACACATCACGGATATCGGTTACTTCATCTACCACCTTACCGTCTCGGAATATTTTATAGCTGGGTACATCTGTTCTAATATCGACATCATCACCGACAGAAGACAACATAAAGTCTCCCGGGTTATCAGACATACCAACGATTGGACATGGCTTAGGATTCATTTGACAGAACTTAAGAAAATCATCAGCCCAACTCTTCGGTAAGATAACGATATTGCCCTGTACATAACCAGACGAAATACCTGAGGTGTTCACATTCCACTCACCAGAGCGAATTAAAGCCCTTACTTCTGCTGGCGCCATCTCTTGTGCTGACTTATTGCTCATTAACAAACCCTCCCGCCAAAATACAATTTTTACAAATTAAAACACCAATACATCACTTCTGCTAGAACATGAAACCAAATCAGCTTTTAAAACCATCTAAATAAAAAAATAAAGTTTAAAATACTTAAAAAAATAAAAATTAAAGAATATAAAACTAAAGACATCAAAAGATAATACAAGAATAACAAGCAACATAAAGGCCAATATCTCCCTCCCACTCAAATAACTAATAGACACTCGAAACACCCGACACATCGAATCTATAAACAAACCACTATCTAGAGGTTAAATTGCTTTTAAAATCACCAAAAGAAATAAAGAGTAGCCCAACAACCTTCGAGTTATGAGCCCAATAAACTATTAGCCCCCTCTAGACACTAATTAAGTCTAGAAATAAGTTTTATATGAAAGTATGTGAGCTGATTATAGAAACCACTTGCCTGAAAAAGAAAATGAACAAATAGCTTTTTTAGTTTAGTACGAGGTGCTTGAATTGATCTAGAAATCTAATTCTTTGGATTATGAGCCCAAGACAAGCTTAGTTCAAAGCGAAGATTTATTAGAGGCATTTAAATTAGCCGCTAGAGCCAGTTAATCGGTTGCGGGAGCCACTTTCTTGGATTAAAAAGTGAACCAACGACCTTCAAAGTTTAGAACATTAATTGTTTGCGGGAGCCACTTTCTTGAACTAGACAGGGAACCAACGACCTTCGGGTTATGAGCCCGACGAGCTACCAGACTGCTCCATCCCGCGACAAACTTAGTGTAAGACTAAGATTTTTATAGAAGTATTTGAATTGGTTGCGGGAGCCGGATTCGAACCAACGACCTTCGGGTTATGAGCCCGACGAGCTACCAGACTGCTCCATCCCGCGACAAACTTAGTGTAAGACTAAGATTTTTATAGAAGTATTTGAATTGGTTGCGGGAGCCGGATTCGAACCAACGACCTTCGGGTTATGAGCCCGACGAGCTACCAGACTGCTCCATCCCGCGACAAACTTAGTGTAAGACTAAGATTTTTATAGAAGTATTTGAATTGGTTGCGGGAGCCGGATTCGAACCAACGACCTTCGGGTTATGAGCCCGACGAGCTACCAGACTGCTCCATCCCGCGACAACGAGGTGCGTATTATAGGCAGATATAAAGAGGAGTCAATAGAATTCATCATTTATATATGGGAATAGTCAAAAAACATTGTTTACTTGCCATAAGCATATGATCTCATTGGTTAAAATCACTTGAATACGGATCAGCTAAAGAGTAAAAAATAGTCATTCACATTCATTAGGAGCTAACCAATATGGTCAGTAAATTAGAAGCAATATTAAAAAAGGCCACAATACCATCCGAAGAAACAGCCCTACCGGGTAGAGACACTGCCATACAAATTTCAGGGGTACATGCAGTGAACAATGAAAGCTTCGTTAGACGATTAAAAAGCAACGAGTCCGAAGTTTATTTAGGCATGGGTTGCTTCTGGGGAGCAGAACGAAAACTCTGGAACACAAATGGTGTTATCACAACGTCAGTTGGTTATGCCGGAGGATATACTCCGAATGCATCTTATGAAGAAGTCTGTTCTGGACAAACGGGCCATAGTGAAGTGGTACATGTGATTTTTGATACTAAATTAACTTCTCTAGAAAGCATCTTAAAAGTTTTTTGGGAAAGCCATGACCCGACACAAGGTATGCGGCAAGGTAATGATATCGGTAACCAATACCGGTCTGTAATTTACACTAACAATGAAGCGGACTTACTCACTGCACAAGAAAGCAAAGAGCACTACCAAAAGGCTTTGCTATCCGCCGGCGGCGGTATGATCACTACAGAAATAGAGCCTATATCTGCTTACTACTATGCTGAGGAATACCATCAACAATACCTTCATAAAAACCCTAATGGCTATTGCGGTTTAAAAGGCACAGGTGTGGTTTGCCCTATTTAACCCAACTAAACCAGTTAGTTTTAGCCCCTACTTAATCCAATAATATATAAAAACAAAAAAGGCCGAGTAGATATACATCAACTCGGCCTTTTTGGCACTACATTTAATTAGCTAGCGTTAGCCATCTACGTTAATTGTATACTCCGTGTCATTATAGATAACAGTTACAGATGAACCCGCATCTCCTAATGTTGAGTCAGAACCAAATGTCGCAACATCCTTATCTGCACCATTAGAGTCTTTCACCGAAAGCGTTCCTGACCCGTCGTCTTCTGCATTGATGGTTAAGTTTTCATTCAAGTAAGCGGTAATAGCATCTGCATCTGCATCTGCATCTAACCCTTCACCTGATAATAAATCACTTACATCCAATGCATCATCATCAACATTAAAGTCAGTAATAGTATTCAACGAATCTGAATCATCTTCGAGGATGAATAGGTCATTACCATCACCACCAGTAAATGTATCCTGACCAGTACCACCATCTAGAACATCATCACCAGCACCACCTAATAAGGTATCGTCACCACTTTCACCAAATAGGAAGTCGTTACCGTCTCCACCTTCTAGGTAATCCTGACCACTGCCACCCTCTAGTAAATCAGAGCCATCACCACCATACAGATCATCATCGCCATCATTACCTTCTAACCAATCATCACCTTCTTCTCCATAAAGCTCATCCTGAGCACTATCACCAACAATGTTATCTGCCCCTTCACCACCGGAAAGAACATCATCATTAGTAGTACCTTGAATGTAAGAATCTGCATCGTCTGCTGTGTAATCATACTCTTCAAACTCTGCAACACTTTCTTCTAGGTTCACAGCTAAATCAGCTGTTGGCGTATATGTGTAAGATGTTGTTGTCTCGACAACATTGTCATCGTTATCGTATGAAGTAACAGTAACATCGAACTCATTATCAGCATCTAAATCAGATTCATCGATATCTACCATCCAAGTACCGTCAGATAACAAGGTAGTTGTGTAGGTCGTATTATTCACTTCTAACGTAACGACATCACCGCTTTCAATGTAACCACCTTCCGCTGTACCTGTTACTGTTACTGTATCGTCAGATGGAACGCTTGCTGTAATGGCATTAAGGTCATCACTACTGATCTCGGTGTCACTCTGAAGAGTAACTGTCGCATCACCGTTTTCATCTGTTGTAACCGTATAAACACCACCGTCTTCGTCTGCACCCACCACTGTAACGCCATCAGGTAAGTTATCTAATGTCACTACAGAATCAGCATCAGAAGACAAGGTAATGGTATATGAGTAACCCGACGTTGCAGCAGTACCATTTTCAAACACGCTTTCCACAGCTGAATCTGAAACTACCTCACCATCACCATCATAAATAACACCATCATTGAACATGATGTATTCAAAAGCACTTATATAGTCACTAATACTATCGTAATCACTGGAATCATAGCCTTCCAAATGTAAGTAGTCCGTTCCAGAAGAGCCATTAATCGTGTCACTTAATGTTCCACCAATAGATAGGTAATCATTCCCTTCTCCCAAATGGATTTCACCGCTCACACTTCCAGCAACCGTTACAGTATCGTCACCTTCATCTGTTTCGATTGACTTAGAGCTAGTATGATCACCACCAATTGTAACAGTGTCATTACCTTCGCCCATATCGATCTCAGCGCTACTTCTAGTATCGTCGCCTATGATTAGAGTGTCATCACCGTCACCCATATCTATGGTAGCAGTGTGGCCTACATCATCTGCGACGATAATAGTATCGTCACCACCATTAGTCTCGATACTAGAGCTACCCTTAATATCATCACCAGAGCCAGTAACACTAATAGTATCGTTTCCATCTTCAAAACCATCATTTTCATCAAGAGTCTCATCATCGATACTACTTGAAGCAGAATAGACCTCACCTTCTACACCTGAGTCAGAAGTATCACTACCGCCATTATCAGTAATACTGATAGTCACTTCTGCGTCGTCAGCTTCGGTAACACTAACCACAGTAACAACTTCATCAGTGTCATAAGTTTCCGTACCCACATTAATTGAAAGCTCGGCTGTAGAAGTACTGCCATCTTCATCCACTATTGTGTAAGAGAAGGTATCAACCGCACCCTCAGGGATAGAAGAGACACTAGCAGTGGCTTGATAAGTGTAACTACCATCTTCATTGATAGTTAATGTACCGTAGTCACCCTCAATGCTTGTACCAACCGTACCATCATCTGAATCAGAGGCTTCATCCGCTGAAACACTGATAACAGTTACATCACCATCTTCACTTAACTCATCCGCACCTAAACCATTATCGTCAAGAACATTGCCGGTTACTTCAGGTAAGGTATAACCATCACCTTCCACAATACGAACAACTAGATCATAGCTTGTCGCTGCATCTTCATAGGTGTATATAGTAGAAACTACATCACTATCAGGGTCGCTTGAGTCAGTGAAGCCCACCACCTGCAATGTATAGATGTCGCCTTCCCACTCAAAAGTAACGTATGTACTTTCAACTGTTACGATATCTCTAGACGCTTCATCGTCTCCAGAGACATTAGCCGTTTCGTCATGAGTAAAGTTCACTGTTAGCGTTACAGGTTGAGATTCACCACTAGCGTCCGTTATGTAGTAAGTCACTTCCATTGACGCCCCAGTAATAGCGCCACCTGAGTAAACTGGGTAGTTATAATGAGTGAAAGTCCCTAGAACAATATCTTCATTAAGCTCAAACTCGCCATTCAAGTCGTCATCATTATCAATGAATCCGTAGCCTGACTGCAGACCTTCATCGCCCGCAGCAGAACCCCAGCGAATCTGGTCTTCTGAATCATCATTATCTAGGCCACCCAAGTCGCTTGTACCATCGAACGTCGTTACCGAAGTACCATCTGTGTAGCTAGTCCAGTTAACATCCACATTAGAAACTGTGAATGTTTCCTCTGAAACAGTAATACTTGCTTCATCATCTACAGCAACTGGCGCGGAATCCTCAAGGTCTACAGTGAATGAATAAGTACGACCGTCGTCCAATGTAATAGTTACAGTATCCTCAACGGAGTCTTCTCCATCATGATCAACTATTGGAGCTGTATAAGTGTAATTTTCACCATCATATGTGATGGTGCCACCTAATGCAGTTTCAACTTCTGTTTCACCTTCTGGGAAGGTAAATCCATCAGGAAGGTCAGTAAATACAACTGAACCACCTTCAATCGCAGTAACTGTAGCAATGGTAGTTGCCAAGTTAACCGTATGATCTGATGTCGCCTTGCTTTCAACTGTATTACCTGAACTATCTGTAGAGGTTACAACAGCATCAAAAGTAGATACCGCTGCAAGATCCTCACCCGAAACATCGACAGACCAGTTACCATCTGAATCAACCGTAGTGGTGTACGTTGTGCCATTTATTTCCAGCGTTACAACATCACCCTCTGAAATATCGCCACCAGAAGCCGTACCACTCACTTCAATGTCAGTGTAAAGTTCCTCTGCACTTAGGATATCGTCTTCAGTGATAGTATTAATTGACACCGTGCCTTCATCTGCAGAGAGGTCAATAGTGTGAGAAGAAGTCGCTGTAGAGCTAACTGCAACACCTACTGCATTTGTAGAAGTCACAATTGCGTCAAACGATGTGCCTGCTGCTAGGTCACTACCATCAATATCAACTTCCCAACTACCATCATCCTGAACAGTTGTCGTGTAAGTCGTCGCGTTAATGACAATAGTGACAGTATCACCTGCAGAAATATCACCACCAGATGCAGTACCATCAATAGTTACCGTACCCGCTGCTTCATCAGCATTAAGGATATCGTCTTCAGTAACAGAGCCGATAGTCACTGTGCCAGATGTTGCTGACAAATCAACAGTATGAGTTGAAGTACCAGTACTCTCGACAGTGTTACCAGCCGCATCACTAGACGAGACAACTACATCAAATTCTGTGTCATTCGTAAGATCATCACCTGATACATCAACAGACCAGTTACCATCACCATCAACCATAGTTGAGTAGTCTTCACCGTTAATAGTCATGGTAACGATATCGCCTTCTGCAATATCTCCACCTTCCGCAGTACCCGTTACTGTAATTGTCTCTTCAACAGATTCGCTAGCAGTAATAACGCCGTCACCAGTGATATCATCGATGGTAACAGTACCTTCATCAGCGACTGTGTCTTTTTCAATGGTATTCGTCTGGGAACCTGTATTACCGTAAACATCAGTGATATTTACTGTTACTGATAAAGTGCCATCAGCCAAATCAGACACATCTAAGTCTGTTTCAAAATAAACATAGCCGCCATCATCAGACTCCGTTACTTCACCAGTGAAAGTAATACTCTCACCCTCACTATCAGTAACAGTAATTGAAGTAACTTCACCGCCAGTTTCAAACCAACCACCAACGGTTAAATGACCAGCCTCATCGAAGTTAACAACATTGTCACCATTGCCATCGTCAACAAATGTATCTATATCTGCATAAGTATCGACTTGATAAGCTTCTGTTGTTGATGCGCTAAACTCATTGCCAGCATCATCTGTCCCTGTAACGGTAACAACTACTTCTGGCGGAGTAGAAGTACTAGCCGCAAGGTCAGAACCTAACACATCAACAGTGTAAGTATATTGGCCATCATCATTCGTTTCATTTGAAACAGTCGCAGTTCCAACAACATTACCATCAACATATACCGTAATAGTGTCACCTGCCGTTGCATCATTAAATACATGACCGCTCAAGGTTACATAGACACCTTCTGCAGATTCCTCAGAACTAATTGTGTAATCTGATGTAATTCCGTATACGTCAACACCACCGACAGCACTTGTATCGATGGAGTGAGAAGATGACCCTGTAGACTCAACAGTATTACCTGCTGCATCACTAGAAGTAACAACCGCATCAAAAAATGCATCTTCAGCTAAGTGAGCACCATCAACATCAACAGACCAGTTACCGTCACTATCAACAGTTGTTGAGTAATCAGTACCATCGATCTTCATTGTGACAACATCACCTTCAGATATATCACCACCTATCGCTGTACCAGATACAGTGATTGTCTCTCCCGCCTCTGTAGCATTGATAATGTCATCTTCAGTAATACTATCAACGGTGACAGTGCCTGCTTCTGCTGCAAGGTCTGCTTCCGCTGCTGTCGCACTTACTTCTTCTGAGGTGTTACCTGCCGCATCCGACAAGGTCGCTGTCACTGCATCTTCTGGAGACACTTCAACCTCAACACCGTTCTCGATTTGCTCAGCTGTCAAGGTAACAGTTACCTCATCACCATCCGCAACAGTGTAAGTCAACGTGTCACCAACTTCTGACCCTGCTACCGAGATCGTTGCTGTGACTGTGCCATCTTCACCCACTTCTTCAGCATTGTAGATGCTGTCATCACCAGTGCTTTCGAAGCTGATTGATGGGGTACCAATTTCTTCATCAGAACCTGCTGCTGTTGCCGTAGCTTCATCTGATGTGTTACCTGCTGCATCCGACAAGGTCGCTGTCACTGTGTCTTCTGGAGACACTTCAACATCAACACCGTTCGTAATCTGGTCCGCTGTCAAGGTAACTGTTACTTCGTCACCATCCGCAACAGTGTAAGTTAACGTATCGCCAATTTCTGAACCTGTTACTGAGATCGTCGCTGTAACTGTGCCATTTTCACCAACCTCTTCTGCATTGTAGATGCTGTCATCGCCAGTGCTTTCGAAGCTGATTGATGGTGTTGCAATAGAAGTATCAACAACCGCGCTTGCCGTACCTTCTTCTGAAGTATTACCTGCAGCATCAGTAATAGTAGCTGTCACTGTGACCGTCTCACCATCTGCAACAGCTTCAACCGTCGTATCAACAGAACCCGCTTCAATATCAGCATCTGTTAACTCGATCTCTGTGCCATTCACTGTCAATGTATCGCCAGCCACTGCACCTGTATCCGCAAGAGAGATGGTTACATTAACCGCACCGTCTGCTTCCGATACACTGATCAAACCATCACTATTAGCGTCTTCAGTGATAGTAACACTCGGTGCATTAGCTGCTGTTATATCAACTGTGTGTGTTGAAATAACAGTACTATTAACTGTATTACCAACTGCATCTTCTGACTGTACAACCACTTCAAACTCTGTATCTTCGGCTAGATCAGCACCGGATACAGAAATGTTCCAGTTACCACTAGATTTCACTTCGGTTGTATATGTAGTTCCATTAATTTCAAGAGTAATTGTATCGCCTTCTGCTATATCTCCGCCGTAAGCACGACCAAATATAGTAACGTTACCCCCGCTCTCATTTGCATTAATAACATCATCAGAGGTAATACTATTCACCTTAACGGTACCTGCATCTGCCGTTGTATCAACAACCGCACTTGCTGTACCTTCTTCTGAAGTATTACCTGCGGCATCGGTGATCGTCGCTGTCACTGTGACCGTCTCACCATCTGCAACCGCTTCAACCGTCGTATCAACAGAACCCGCTTCGATATCAGCATCTGTTAACTCGATCTCTGTGCCATTCACTGTCAACGTATCGCCAGCCACTGCACCAGTATCTGCAAGAGAGATAGTTACGTCGACATCACCATCAGACTCTACATCGTTGATGAAGCCATCACTGTTCACATCTTCTGTAATTGTGA
This sequence comes from Marinomonas sargassi, assembly GCF_025716875.1. Classification (GTDB taxonomy): domain Bacteria; phylum Pseudomonadota; class Gammaproteobacteria; order Pseudomonadales; family Marinomonadaceae; genus Marinomonas; species Marinomonas sargassi. The sequence goes on from NZ_JAOVZB010000003.1 coordinate 420,179, forward strand.
CACTCGGTGCACTAGTAGCAGTAGTGTCAGAACCCGCTGCTGTCTCACTCACTTCGTCTGAAGTGTTGCCTGCTGCATCCGACAAGGTCGCTGTCACTATGTCTTCTGGAGACACTTCAACCTCAACACCGTTCTCGATTTGCTCAGCTGTCAAGGTAACAGTTACCTCATCACCATCCGCAATAGTGTAAGTTAACGTATCGCCAACTTCTGAACCTGCTACTGAGATCGTCGCTGTGACTGTGCCATCTTCACCAACTTCATCTGCATTGTAGATGCTGTCATCGCCAGTGCTTTCAAAGCTAATCAATGGTGTGCCGATTTCAACATCAGAACCTGCTGCTGTCTCACTCGCTTCATCTGATGTGTTGCCTGCTGCATCCGACAAGGTTGCTGTGACAGTGTCTTCTGGAGACACTTCAACCTCAACACCATTATCAATATCATCTTGATCCAGAGTTACTGTGATTTCTTCTCCACCTGCTACGGTATAAGTCAAAGTATCACCAATAGCTGAACCTGATACCGAGATTGTCGCTGTGACAGAACCATCATCACCTACTTCTTCAGAATTGTAGATATTGTCATCACCTGTACTTTCGAAGCGGATTGATGGTGTACCAATAACATTATCTTGGACAGTCACCGCAACTTCTGCTGAACTGCTTTCTTCGCCATCGCTGATCGTGTAGCTGATCGTCGCTTCGCCGTTGAAGTTCGCTGCTGGTGTGAACTCAAGCTTGCCGTCAACAATCGCTACCGTACCTTGCTCTGCAGGAACCGTCGCTTCTGTGATCGTCAATGTATCGCCATCAACGTCTGTGTCGTTATCCAACACATCAATCGTGATCACGCCACCGTCTTCTGTGCCTGTCGCTGTGTCGTCTGTGGCAACTGGGCCATCGTTAACCGCATCAACAGTCACCGCAACTTCTGCTGAACTGCTTTCTTCGCCATCGCTGATCGTGTAGCTGATCGTCGCTTCGCCGTTGAAGTTCGCTGCTGGTGTGAACTCAAGCTTGCCGTCAACAATCGCTACCGTACCTTGCTCTGCAGGAACCGTCGCTTCTGTGATCGTCAATGTATCGCCATCAACGTCTGTGTCGTTATCCAACACATCAATCGTGATCACGCCACCGTCTTCTGTGCCTGTCGCTGTGTCGTCTGTGGCAACTGGGCCATCGTTCGTGCCTGTCACTGTAATCGTAAGAGTCGTTGTCGCTGTCGCACCTTGGTCATCTGTAACCGTCACTGGTACTTCGATGACTTGTTCTTCGCCCGCTTCTAAGCTGTCGTAAGACGACGCATCGAACTCATAAGTACCGTCTTCATTCAGCGTCAAGCCTGTCACTTCTGAGTCTGTACTGAACTCCAAGCTCGCACCCTCTGCAAGATCAACATCTGAAGCACTGATCGTGCCTACCACTGTTGCGTCTTCTGTCACAGAAGCCGTTTCGGCTACCGCTGTCGGTGCAACATTATGAGTTGATACCGTAGTTGCCGTGAATGGATTAGCCGAATCGTCCGTCCCTGAAACACTCACTTCAAATGAAGAATCTGCCGCAAGGTCACTACCTGCAACTTCTACACTCCAAGATTTATTCGCTAATACTACTGCAGTGTAAACAACACCATTAATTGTCATAGATACTGTGTCACCAGCGGAAGCATCAAAGCCGACTCGACCAGATACAGTGACAGTTCCTTCACTTTCTTCTGCACTTAACACATCATCTGAAGTGATGCTATTCACAGTGATCGTTGCCCTTGAAACCAAATCAACAAGATAAGTTTCTGACGTATCTGCTTCACCTTGTTGACCTATGGAGTTAGTTACAACTGCGTCTACTGTAATTTCATTTACGGAAGCTAGGTCAGATCCATCAACATCTATAGACCAAGCTCCATCACTACTAACAGTGGTTGTATAAGTAACACCATTAACAACTAAGGTAAGGTCACCAGACTCAAAATCATCACCTGTAACATTACCTGTAACTGTAATCGTCCCACTTGCTTCCTCTGCATTTATAATTGCATCTTCAGCAATAGGATCCACATCAACAAAAACAAGAAGGTCAGAGTCATCTAAGGCATGTTCAGAGGCTCCGGTTGTTTCAACACTATTTCCAGCTTCATCACTCGAACTAACCACAGCATCAAAATCAAGGTCCGCAGCCAAATCAGAGCCCGCGACATCAACAGACCATGTTCCATCTGCATTAACCGTCGCGGTGTAAGTCTCCTCATTGATTTCTAGTGTAACCGTATCACCTTCAGATATGTCGCCACCTGTGGCCGTGCCTGTTACCGTAATCGTAGATTCCGCCTCTTCGGCAGAAATTACGTCATCACCAGTAATAGTATCAACAACGACAACACCTTCTTCTGCGACTAAATCAATACTGTAAGAAACTTCTGATGAAGCCTGGCCCTGCTCACCATCTGAGTTATATGCAACTACCTCACCTGTAATAACATTATCACCATCTGCTTCTAAGTCTGACACAGACACTGTAATACTATACTCACCATCCTCTGATGTATTTGCCGTATAAGTCTCGCCATTAATAGTCAAAACAACCACAGAAAGAACAAACGCATCACCGGTAACCGTACCCGTTACGACCACCTCACCAGCTTCATACTCTTCAGCATTTATAATGCCATCAGTTGCAATTGGGTCGATTTCAAGTTCTACATCTATTGTAGACTCACCATCATTATCAAAGATACGTAACGAACCTTGAGCATCACCGAGAACGGCATTACCAGTTACATTTGATAAAGTAACAAATGCCATCTCCATATCTTCGACTTCTAGGTCATCAGTGATAGGAATTAAAATAGTTGCTGTTGTTTCACCTGCAGCGAAGGTAACCGTCCCTTCATAGTCCGAGTAGTCTTCACCCGCTGTAGCACCGATATCAATAGTAGAATAATCAACGGTAACTTCTGTATCTGATGCTGGTTCAAGAGTCACCGTGAATTCAGCATATTCCTGCCCTTCTACGGCATAAACATAATCAATGGAAATGACGGGGTCCGTTGTCTCTTCTATATCATTATCTTCGATTGCAAAAGAAAGAGATTCGTCGTAGAAGTTGTCACCTGTAATGACAGCATCAAAGTACTCAGTACCTTCCACTTCTACATCATCAAAAATAGGTATACGCACTTCAATTGACGTACTACCAGCAGGGAGCTCCATAGCAAATGTTGGCCAAGCAACACCATCCGTTATGGTTACAGAATCTAGGCTAATAGAAATCCATGTTTCACCACCATCTGTCGAGTACTCAATAGGCATAGAGTAATCATCAGCATACTCGGCGATTTGTTTGCCAAGTTCAGCACTTAAAGCCTCGCTAGTAAATGTAATTTTAAGCGTTTGATCTTCATCGAATGACAAAGTACTACTAATGGTAAATTGATTATAACCATCACCTTCCGAGACAGATTCAACATCTGTTGATAAGTGAGCTTTGTTAGTATCAAGTGTTGCTGAAGTTGCTTCGACCGAAGCAGTCCAGTCACTAACTCGATAATCGATACTCAAATTTTCAAGGTCGTATTGATCGATACCATCGTTAAGCTGGATTGTATAAGTGTCATCACCGTTATTTACTAATGTTCCTATATCTTCAAAAGCACTAGACAAGCTTACATTGTCAACTACAAAACCGTCGTCACTGACCTGTTGCGCAACAGCCCCAACTAGAAGATCACTCGTAGAGAATGTGATCTCACTAAGGTCATCACTGTAAACATATTCAATATTTCCACCGGCAACATCTATAGTATCTACGGTTCTTTCATCAAACTCCTCGGGAGCCCTATCTCCTGCCAACTCAGTAATAACTTCTGTAACGTGCTCCATTGCCTGTGTTTCAAATGTATTTACACCAGAGCCATCTTCTTGCTCGCTTTCAGCTGTAAACACAATATCTAAAACAGCTAACGCATCAGAAACATCATCTTTACCAGCGGAGCTTAGATCTAACGAATAATCAGCAAACGCTTCTCTAGTTTCTTCAGAGATCGTAATAACATCATCTAATGAATCCATATTAACTATGTCATTAGTATTTAAAACACCGTCGGTACTGTCGCTATCCTCCAAGCCCTCTGCAATGGCAAGAATAAAGATAGCCATATTCTCTACATAGTCATCATTCGTATCAGACAGGTCGACACCAGCAATGTCCTGTAAGAACAGATAATCCCCATCAATGACAGATGAAGAAAATTCAGCAATAATCACACCACCAACAGAAAAAGTAATGGTATCTCCGTCTTGGTAAAGAAAAGAGCCGTCCTCTCCTTGGTCACCAGTCAAACCCGTTAATCCACTTGAGGTCGTGTATGTAATACCGTTGACTAATCCATCTGCAAACTGAGCAACATAGGTGTCCAGTGCAGAACTAGAGGAACTAGAGGAACTAGAGGAAACACTAAACGAGGCAGTTCTAAAAGACGACTTATCGGAACTAGAGAAGCCATTATCAGTATCGTAACCAAACTTCGCAAAACCTCCCTCGGTATGACTACCAAAGTCAACGCTTGACTCACCGCCATCACGCTCAATAGAGACATCATTACGATTTAGCTGTTCAGAACCGTCTTCACCAGCTGCTGGTGCTTCTTGAATTTGAGTAGGGTCAAGACCTGCTAAAATAGCTTCTTGCAACGCCTCCGCTTCAGCAGAAGAGTCTGCCACTAATTCTTCGTTGCCTCCTAGGTTGTACACTTCTTCTGTTAATTCGACTAGGGAGTCCTCACCAATAACGATAACTTCTGAACCACCGTCGCCGAAGCTAATGGTAACGCTTGTGCCTTGCGACGTATTAATGGTTTCACCAAAGTAAACAAGACTCCCGAGTGTTATCTCTCGAACCTGACCATCGATAGATTCGATAGTTGCTGAACCTGTCATTTCGGTTACAACACCAATTGAATCGCCTAACGTTGCAAATGAAGAATTGTCGCTCATGGTGAATCTCCTAGATTCTGAAAACGGAATATTTTTACGATATAGATAGAACTTACACAATGAAATCCAATCTAGCTATTGTACTTAGGTACAATCAAAGCAGTTATTTCAATTTTTTATCACTGACGCTTTTTAAAATGAGCGTTTATATAGGCTTATTCCCACTAGGCGTAACATTGCTATGCATTAACCAACTAACTATAATCCCTGCCCCATAAAGCAAGTTAAAGCCCATTCATAAATAAAGACTAACCGAGAAGGCTCAATATTCGACAAGCATGCTTCTCGACTGTGGGCACGTCTTTTACTCAACTTATCAGAAGGTAATAAATGATAAACTCCATCAAGCAGGATTGGTTCTCCAATATAAAAGGCGATACCCTCGCTGGCACAGTGGTAGCCCTAGCGCTAATTCCTGAAGCAATCGCTTTTTCCATCATTGCGGGTGTAGACCCTAAAGTTGGCCTATACGCTTCATTTTGTATTGCGGTCGTTATTTCGTTTGTAGGTGGCCGCCCTGGAATGATTTCTGCAGCGACAGGTGCAATGTCTTTGCTAATGGTCACTTTAGTAAAAGACCATGGGCTTGAGTATCTACTTGCCGCCAGCCTGCTGACAGGTGTCATTCAGATATTTGCAGGCTATCTCAAGCTTGGTAGCCTAATGCGCTTCGTATCTCATTCTGTTGTCACCGGGTTTGTGAATGCCTTAGCTATTCTCATTTTTATGGCACAACTTCCCGAATTAACTGATGTGACTTGGCATGTTTATGCTATGACAGCTGCAGGACTAGGTATCATTTACCTATTCCCTCTTATTCCAGTAATAGGTAAAGCATTACCATCACCTCTCGTTTGTATTGTTGTTCTTACCCTAGTTGCCATCACGTACGGAATAGACATCCGCACAGTATCCGATATGGGAGAGCTGCCTGATACTTTACCTATCTTCCTATGGCCAGATGTTCCTCTAAACTTAGAAACTCTAATGATCATCCTACCCTACTCAATCGCATTAGCCGCAGTGGGCTTATTAGAGTCAATGATGACAGCAACCATTGTTGACGAATATACTGACACAGATAGTGATAAGAATCGTGAATGTAAAGGCCAAGGTATTGCCAATATCAGCTCAAGCTTACTAGGTGGTATGGCAGGCTGCGCAATGATTGGACAGTCTGTTATCAATGTTAAGTCTGGTGGTCGCGGCAGACTGTCCACTTTTATTGCAGGCTTCCTACTATTAATCATGGTGGTATTTTTAGATGACATAATTGGTCAAATACCAATGGCTGCATTAGTTGCCGTGATGATAATGGTCTCTATTGGAACTTTTTCTTGGGAGTCCATCACCAACCTCAAGAAGCACCCTCTATCGACAAACATTGTGATGTTAGCAACCGTCTCTATTGTCGTAGCAACTCACAACCTAGCATTAGGTGTGTTTGTCGGCGTATTACTCGCATCACTATTTTTCGCACATAAGATTGGCCGCTTCATGGTGGTGAAAAACGATAAGCTAGAAAATAGCGAAGAGCGTATTTATAACGTTATTGGGCAGGTATTTTTTGCCTCCGCAGATCAATTTAAAGCGTCTTTCGACTTCAAAGAACCACTAAAAACTGTCACCATTGACTTATCTGACGCTCATTTCTGGGATATCACATCTGTATCAGCACTAGATAAAGTAGTTATTAAATTCCGCAAAGAAGGCGTTATTGTAAACGTTGTCGGTATGAACGAAGCCAGTGCAACAGTCGTTGATAAATTTGGCGTACACAACGACCCAGCCGAAGTTGAAAAAGTAATGGGTGGACACTAATCCTCATTAACGCATCCCTAACCAAACGATTAAGGCCTATAAAGCCTTAATCGTTTTCGCTTAACTCTTCCTCTTTTTTACCCATCATCCAACCTTATGTGACAACAAGATTAAATATTTGTTAAATCGAATATGCGATATTTCGTATGTTTTATTAATGCGATACAATCCTACTATTGAAACTACACGACCAGTACAGAGAGAAAGCATGAACCCTACTATTTTCTTCAAGGCATTAGCAGATGAAACTCGCCTTCGCTGCCTTCTACTCATTACCCATTCTGACGAACTCTGTGTGTGTGAACTTATGGCTGCGCTAGAAGAGGCTCAACCAAAAGTTTCTCGCCACCTAGCTCAACTGAGAAAAAGCGGCTTATTGGTTGACAGAAGACAAGGGCAATGGGTCTATTATCGCCTACACCCAGACCTACCTAGTTGGGCTAATACAACCCTACAAGAAACACTGGAGGCTCAAATCAGTTGGCTAGAACAAAATCTGACTCAGCTTGAAAGAATGAAGAATAGGCCAGATAGACTAACGGCTTGCAACTAACAACACACGATTACTTAGTATTCAAAACATTACTCAAAATTAAATAAAGGTTATAAACATGACAATCAAAGTAGGTATCAATGGATTTGGCCGTATGGGCAGACTCTCCTTCCGAGCAGCCTTCGACTGGGACGATATCGAATTCGTACAAATTAACGACTCAGCTGGCACACCTGAAACACTTGCCCATCTCGTAAACTTCGACTCAGTTCATGGTCGCTGGCACCACGAAGCAGTAGCAACTGAAAATACTATTCAAATCAATGACAAAATCATAAAATGCTCAAAAAATAAAAGCATTACAGAAACTGATTGGTCCGAATGTGATGTTGTCATCGAAGCTACAGGTGTAATGAAAAGCAAAAAGCTATTACAAGCCTACCTTGATCAAGGCGTTAAACGCGTTGTGGTAACAGCACCAGTAAAAGAAGAAGGTGTTCTTAATGTTGTAATGGGAGTCAACGATGAAGATTATGACCCATCAATTCACCCTATCGTGACGGCTGCTTCCTGTACAACAAACTGCCTTGCCCCTGTTGTTAAGGTTCTTCAAGAAACCGTAGGTATAAAGCATGGCTCTATGACGACGATTCATGACATAACCAACACACAAACCATCATCGACGCTCCTCACAAAGACCTTCGAAGAGCGCGATCTTGTGGTACAAGCCTTATTCCAACGACAACCGGCTCAGCAACTGCTATTACCCATATCTTCCCTGAATTAAAAGGCAAGTTAAATGGTCACGCAGTGCGTATTCCTCTCACTAATGCATCACTAACAGACTGTGTTTTTGAAATGAACCGCGAAACCTCTGAGCAGGAAATCAATCAGATACTAAAAGGCGCCAGTCAAAACCAAATGAAGGATATTTTGGGGTACGAAGAGCGCCCTTTGGTCTCAATTGATTATAAAACGGACCCTCGCTCTAGCATTATCGATGCACCTAGCACCATGGTAATTAACGGCACTCAAGTAAAACTTTATGTCTGGTATGACAATGAGTGGGGTTATGCAAACCGTACTGCAGAACTTATGCGTAAAGTTGGTCAACTTGATCTTTAATAGCACCATTAAAAAGTAACAATCAAGGTTCAATATGATTTCAACTCTACCTCAAAGCGTTCGTCAATATTTGATCGTAACCGCTAATTACTGGTGCTTCACTCTCACGGATGGCGCCTTGAGAATGCTCGTTGTTTTATACTTCCATGATTTAGGCTATAAGGCACTGGAAATCGCCCTACTATTTGTTTTCTATGAAGCTTTTGGGGTTGTCACAAATCTCATTGGGGGCTGGCTTGGAGCGAAGTGGGGGCTAAACCGTACTATGAACATTGGGCTAGGAATGCAAATTTTTGCCCTTGCGATGTTACTTGTGCCTGCGTCGTGGTTAACCATTGTTTGGATGATGGCCGCACAAGCATTATCCGGCATAGCTAAAGATCTCAATAAGATGAGTGCAAAAAGCTCCATCAAGGTGCTGGTTCCCAAAGACAAGAGCGATACTCTATATCAATGGGTTGCCTTTCTCACTGGATCAAAAAACACTTTGAAAGGTGTCGGCTTCTTTCTTGGAGGAATTCTGCTTACTAGCATAGGCTTCCAAAATGCGATTTTAGTTATGGCGATAGCGCTTGGGGTAGTATGGATATTCAGCTTATGGAAACTGAAAGACGACTTAGGTAAAACCAAAAGCAAGCCGAAGTTTTCTGAAATTTTTTCCAAAAGCAAAGAGATAAACATCCTGTCTGCCGCAAGAATGTTTCTATTTGGTGCCCGTGACATTTGGTTTGTTGTTGCCCTACCTGTCTACCTGAGTGAGCACTTCAATTGGGATCATTGGACCGTGGGTAGTTTCCTCGCCTTTTGGGTAATTGGCTATGGTGTTGTTCAAGGCTTAGCGCCGAAAATAACAGGTAAAAATAGCGGCAAAGCTCCCAGTAACATTACTATCACATCATGGGTTGCCTTGTTAGCAATTACGCCAGCTCTGATGGCTCTTGGCTTACAAGAGAATGTCCATCCTCAACTAATACTAATTGGCGGTTTGATTTTATTTGGCGTGATTTTCGCTATAAATTCATCGCTACATAGTTATCTAATAGTTCACTATGCTGATAGCGAAGGCGTGTCTATGGATGTAGGCTTTTATTACATGGCAAATGCTATGGGTCGACTAATAGGAACAGTATTATCTGGCTGGATATACCAAGAGTTCGGACTAGCAAGCTGTCTTTGGTTTTCCTTCTCTTTTCTATTAGCTGCCAGCTGCCTTTCAATCTTTTTAAAAAAGCACCCCGCATACTAAAGTTACTTCCCTGCATAAGTATTACTACTCTTATGCAGGGCGCCTAATTTAACCATCTATATAAATACTAAATTCTTGATCATTATAAATAACATTGACTGTGTCATATGAGTCTACAGTACCATCTTGATTTGAATCGAAATCAGAGTTTTCTCCAAACACTGCAACCTCAGCACCATTTATCTCAACACTTTTATCTGTAACCGTAATAACATTTGTTAAAAATGCTTCTATCACAGCAGCATCTGCATCATCACTAGGGCTGCCATCTAAATCAGACAACAAAGCAGTTAGGTCCAACTTATCATCTTTGGCTGAAAAATCGGTAATAATATCTAACGTATCACTACCCTGAAGAACAAAAGTATCTTCTCCGTCCCCACCTGTCATGGTGTCTATACTGCCATCATCTTGCTCATCAAACCCACCAGTTAAAATATCATTTCCAGCTCCACCAATGAGAATATCACCACCTTCACCACCAGTAAGCTCATCACTACCAGAATACCCATATAGAGTGTCCGACTCATCTGAAGACTCATAATCTTTGCCCTCAATAACATCGTCAGATGCTGTTCCTTCTGTTACGACCGTCCCAGTATCTTTAGTGATCGAATCAGTTTTAGAACTAACAACACCATCAGCATCCGTAAAACTTACCGTCACAGATAGACTTCCATCCGCCAAACTAGATACGTCCAAGTAAGTCTCGATATAGTAGGAATCACCATAATCCTCATCTATCACAGCATCAGAGGTAGAGATAGTTCCACCTTCGCTATCAGTTATAGTTATTAGAAAAGACTGGGTACTACCAAGATAAAAAGCACCTACTGTTACATTATCAACTTCATCAGAGTTAATAATATTATCGCCACTATCATCAAAAACAAACAAATCTATATCTGCATTAGTATTTGTATTAATTTGATAAGCCTCACTCGTTGAAGCGCTAAATTCGTTACCCGCATCATCTGTTCCGGTCACAGTAACGATAACTTGTGGTGGCGTTGATGTACTTGCAACAAGATCCGAGCCTAATACGTCAACAGTATAGGTGTATTGTCCATCATCGTTGGTTTCATTAGAAACTGTAGCAGTGCCAACAGCATTACCATCAACATAAACAATAATAGTGTCACCCGCCGTTGCGTCATTAAACACATAACCAGTTAAGGTGACATAAACACCTTCAGCGGATTCTTCTGGACCGATGATGGAATCCGACGTAATACCATCGACATCAATTCCACCAACTGCACTCGTATCTATAGTATGAAAAGATGACCCTGTTGATTCAACAGTATTTCCAGCATCATCAGTGGAAGTCACCACGGCATCAAAATATGCATCCTCCTCTAAATCCGCACCATCAATATCAACTACCCATTCACCACTTCCATCTACTGTAGTTGTATATGTTGTTCCGTTTATTACCAATGTGACGATATCACCTTCCACAATATCACCATCAATTGCTGTACCTGAAACCTCTATGGTACTACTTGCTTCTGTTGCATTAACAATATCATCCACTGTAATCGCATTAACAGTCACCGTACCCGAATCAGCAGTAAGGTCTGCTTCTGGTGCCGTTTCACTTACTTCGTCAGAACTATTGCCAGCATCATCAGATAACGTAGCGACTAACGTGTCTCTCGGTGAAACTTCCAGTCCAATACCATTATCAATATCGTCTTGTGACAAAGTAACAGTAATCTCATCACTACCTTCTACAGTGTAAGTTAAAGTGTCACCTACTTCGGAGCCTGACACAGAGATCGTCGCAGTCACAGTCTCATCTTCACCAATCTCTTCTGCATTGTAGATGCTGTCATCACCCGTGCTCTCAAAAGTGATCTCTGGTGTCGCTATATCAAGGTCTACAGTATGAGTTGAGGTAATTATAGAGGTTACTGTATTACCTACATCATCTGTTGATGTTATCGTCACATCAAATTCAGTATCTGCAGCTAGATCTACCCCCGAAACAGACAGATTCCAATTACCACTGGATTTCACTTCCGATGTATACGTTGTTCCATTGATTTCAAGAGTGATTGTGTCACCTTCTGCTATATCTCCGCCGTAAGCACGGCCAAATATAGTAACGTTACCACCACTCTCATTTGCATTAATCACATCATCAGAGGTAATAACGTTTATTTTTACCGTGCCCGATTCTGCTACGATATCAACTGTATGTGTAGAAGAGCCCGTTGTATTAACTGTGTTTCCAGCCTCATCACTTGACATCACAACAGCATCGAATGCGGTTTCAGCAGCAAGGTCTGAGCCCTGAACATCAACCGACCATTCGCCGTTTTCGTCAACTGTGGTTGTATAAGTCTCACCATTGATTTCTAATGTAACAAGATCACCGTCCGCAATGTCACCACCCATTGCAGTGCCTGTCACTGTAACTGTACTAGCCGCTTCGCTAGCACTAATCACATCATCTTCTGTGATCGCATCCACTGTCACCGTGCCGGATTCTGCCGTTAAGTCCGCTTCAGCAGCTGTTTCAGTGACAGCTGAGGATATGTTCCCTGAAGAATCAGCAGTTAATGCTTTAAGAGATTCCCCCGGTACAACTTCCACTTCTACGCCATTATCTATGTCATCTTGAGTCAAAGTAACGGAGTTAAACCCGCCGTCAACAATATACGCTAACGTATCGCCTACTTCCGAACCTGTTACCGAGATCGTCGCTGTCACCGCACCATCTTCACCCACTTCTTCAGCATTGTAGACGCTATCATCGCCAGTGCTTTCGAAGCTAATAGAAGGCGTTGCAATAGACGTGTCTACTGTGTGCGTTGACGTCGCTGTGCTGTCGACTGTGTTGCCCGCCGCGTCTTCTGATGCCACGCTCACTTCGAACTCGGTGTCCGCTGCTAAATCCGCGCCATCTACGTCTACTGTCCAGTTTCCATCTGCATCGACTGTGGTTGTGTATGTGGTTCCGTTGATCGTCATGCTCACAACATCGCCTTCTGCGATATCGCCACCTGTCGCTGTACCAGATACCGCGATCGTATCGCTGCTTTCTGCTGCGTTGATCACGTCATCAGAGGTGATGTCGCTCACCGTCACTGTGCCCGCATCCGCTGAGCTGTCTACTGTGTGCGTTGACGTCGCTGTGCTGTCGACTGTGTTGCCCACCGCGTCTTCTGATGCCACGCTCACTTCGAACTCGGTGTCCGCTGCTAAATCCGCGCCATCTACGTCTACTGTCCAGTTTCCATCTGCATCGACTGTGGTTGTGTATGTGGTTCCGTTGATCGTCATGCTCACAACATCGCCTTCTGCGATATCGCCACCTGTCGCTGTACCAGATACCGCGATCGTATCGCTGCTTTCTGCTGCGTTGATCACGTCATCAGAGGTGATGTCGCTCACCGTCACTGTGCCCGCATCCGCTGAGCTGTCTACTGTGTGCGTTGACGTCGCTGTGCTGTCGACTGTGTTGCCCACCGCGTCTTCTGATGCCACGCTCACTTCGAACTCGGTGTCCGCTGCTAAATCCGCGCCATCTACGTCTACTGTCCAGTTTCCATCTGCATCGACTGTGGTTGTGTATGTGGTTCCGTTGATCGTCATGCTCACAACATCGCCTTCTGCGATATCGCCACCTGTCGCTGTACCAGATACCGCGATCGTATCGCTGCTTTCTGCTGCGTTGATCACGTCATCAGAGGTGATGTCGCTCACCGTCACTGTGCCCGCATCCGCTGAGCTGTCTACTGTGTGCGTTGACGTCGCTGTGCTGTCGACTGTGTTGCCCGCCGCGTCTTCTGATGCCACGCTCACTTCGAACTCGGTGTCCGCTGCTAAATCCGCGCCATCTACGTCTACTGTCCAGTTTCCATCTGCATCGACTGTGGTTGTGTATGTGGTTCCGTTGATCGTCATGCTCACAACATCGCCTTCTGCGATATCGCCACCTGTCGCTGTACCAGATACCGCGATCGTATCGCTGCTTTCTGCTGCGTTGATCACGTCATCTAATGTGATCGCATCTACCGCAATTTCACCAGCTGTGGCTGACACATCCACATTAATATCAGACACATCAATTGTTGTGGTTTCAGTTGCAGTATTCCCAGCTTCATCTGTCGATGTCACTGTCACTGTAATATCGGTACCAGATTCAATAGCCGCGATAACATCTTCACCGTCCACTTCTACCGACCAGCTACCATTCTCATCTACTGTTGCTGTATAGGTTTGGCCATTGACTTCTACTTCAATGGTATTAGTTACACCTTCCTCAATCGTCACTGTAC
>NZ_JAOVZB010000004.1 GCF_025716875.1 Marinomonas sargassi
AAACACCAACTTACTTAATAAAGCGAATTGACGTGTTTGACTCTCGTGTAAGACTTCAATTTTTTTGAAAGTCTCCAGCGAGCGCCCACACAAATTATCTGATTATCTATTTTAAAGAGCGTTGCTAATTCCACTTACAGCAGCCTGAGACCCTGTCCGTGTCAGCAAGGAGGCGTATATTACCACTTTAATAATTTAATGCAAGAGAATAAACAAAAAAAACGCCATTTAATTAAATGGCGTTTTTAAAGTTTGCTATTCAGTCTTGTAAAAAAACTAAATCACTTAATTTCAAGCGCTTGAGCTTCGATCTTAGCTTTCCACTCTTCTGGACCAGTAATGTGTACCGAAGTACCACTTGCATCTACTGCAACCGTCACAGGCATATCAACAACATCAAATTCGTAAATCGCTTCCATTCCCAATTCAGGGAAAGCAATAACTTCCGCTTTTTTGATTGCTTTAGATACTAAATAAGCAGCTCCACCAACAGCCATCAAGTAAACAGCACCAAATTCTTTAATCGCTTCAACAGCTACCGGACCACGCTCAGACTTACCTATCATCCCAAGCAAGCCAGTCTTATCAAGAATGGTTCTAGTAAATTTATCCATGCGAGTTGCCGTTGTCGGGCCAGCAGGACCAACTGCCTCATCTCGCACTGGATCAACAGGACCTACGTAGTAGATAAAACGCCCTTTCAAATCTACCGGCAATTCTTCGCCGTTGGCCATCATTTCGACCATTTTCTTATGGGCAGCATCACGACCTGTTAGCATTTTACCGTTTAATAGAATCGTTTCACCCGGCACCCAATCTTTAACTTGCTCAGGGGTAATCTCATTCAAATTAACACGGCGAACACTTTCACCCACTTCCCAAGTCACTTCAGGCCAATCATCTAATGATGGCGGAACCAAGTCAGCAGGACCAGAACCATCCAAAACAAAATGAGCATGACGAGTTGCTGCACAGTTTGGAATCATTGCGACAGGCAAAGATGCCGCATGAGTTGGGTAATCTTTGATCTTCACATCAAGGACAGTTGTTAAACCACCTAAGCCTTGAGCACCAACACCGAGGTTATTCACCGCTTCAAAGATAGCAAGACGTAATTCTTCTACACGATTCTCTGGCCCACGAGCTTGCAGCTCATGAATATCAATGGGCTCCATCAATGATTCTTTAGCCAAAACCATCGCTTTTTCAGCTGTACCGCCAATACCTATACCCAACATACCTGGAGGACACCACCCTGCCCCCATAGTTGGAACCGTCTTCTTAACCCACTCAACAATATCATCACTTGGATTCAGCATCGCCAACTTGGACTTATTCTCAGAGCCACCACCCTTCGCTGCCACGTGAACATCTACCGTATCACCAGGAACAACCTCCATATGAATCACTGCTGGAGTGTTATCTTTGGTATTTTTACGAGCACCTGCTGGATCATCCAAGATAGAGGCACGCAAAACATTATCAGGATGAAGATAAGCACGACGCACACCTTCATTGATCATATCAGCGACACTTTTTGAACTTTCCCACTGAACATTCATACCTATTTTTACGAAGACGGTAACAATCCCAGTATCCTGACATATTGGGCGTTTACCTTCGGCACACATGCGAGAGTTAATAAGAATCTGCGCCATTGAATCTTTGGCCGCCTTACTTTCTTCCCTCTCATAGGCTTCATGAAGTGCTTTAACAAAATCTAACGGGTGATAATAAGAAATGAATTGCAATGCATCCGCAACGCTATCCACCAAATCACTTTCTTTAATAATGCTCATGCTTCTCTCCTGCTGAGTATTACAACTTTATGAAAACGAAATGGTAAAAGATGCAGCCACGCAAAGAAAGGTTTTACATGAACATAAAACAAATATACCCCTCATCAACCGAATGAATGAGGGGTATACGAAAAACAAAAATTTAGAAAAAGACTGAAAGCTAGCTTACTTTTTGCTTTCTCTCTGTTTTAGGCTTCTGCACTGAGTGCTGAATGTATTCTTCCAAAATATCAGCTGTGAATTTTTCGCGCTCAGTTAGGGAAGTGATTTTTTCAGCCTCCCAATTAATTAAGCGAATAAACACAGAGTACTTTTTAACATAACCAAAACCGACATCACGGACACTAAGACCGTTAGAATCCATAAGGTACATCACCTGCTCTAGATTCTTTTGCGCCTCAAACTGACCACCCTCACTCGCTGCAACCAACAACCCCTGAATACGCTCTAACGGAGATTCCGTTGGCTGAGTCGATTTCTGAGCAACACTTGATGACAAAAACTTATCAAGCATTTCCTCTGTAAAAAACTCACGCTTTTGAACATCTTCAATAAGCGCAGACTCACGCTCAAGCAAACGAATAAATAAACTCTTATTTTTGATATCCGAAAACTCTAAATCCTTAAGAGATAAAGCGTTCTCCTCCATGATTTCGATCACTTTCGAATAAGATGCAGCCGCTTCATCACCAACAGAAACAGCACTTATCAGATGACCGCGAAGATCATGCATCACTTTAGCCGCTTGATAATCTTCTTTACGCTTCAAATGACTTTCATAAGCCAACTTATTTTCCACCAGCTGCTGACTCAACTGATCAAAACCATGAGCAGCCTCTTGCTCATCTTTCATGCTGGAAACACGAATTTTAGAGCAACTCTCCTCCCAAGCCTCATAGGATTTCGCCCTAGCTTTAAAAGCTCTTTCCATTGCCTCCTCAAAGCTCCGCTCGATTTCCGCTCTTTTGGCACGCTCTTGAGTTTCCATTAACTCAAGCTCATGACGTTTCTGCTTTTTGAGTTGCAAATTCTCTTCTGCCAAGGACAACTGAAAAGTCAAATTTTCAATATCTGTCTGGGCTTTCAGCTCGTCATAATCAGCTAACTCTTCATATACTTTCTGCCAATATACATTGTCAGCAAAAGGAGCCGATGGATCACTGTTTGAACCCTGCTTTTTAAGCCTATCAGCATAAGCACCAGGCTCGAAACGAAACACATCCGATGCATCAATAACATTATCATTGGCCGATACAGTTTCAGGCTCAACATCCGATTCGGTCAAACTTTCATCCTCAACAACAAGTTTTTCATTAGTCGCACTTTCTTGATAGCTAGCATCGCCCACCAATTCATCATTTAAACTTTCAGGAGCAGCATCACTTTGCTCTGAAGCAGCATCTTGACTAGTCGAATTTAAAGAATCATCAGAACCATAGGAGCCACTCAAATCCATATCATCTAAAATCGTTGGAGCTGACTCATAAGCCCTGCTAGGGTCATAGGCCTTTTCACTGAAGCGACGCTGATATACAGGTTGCTGAGAAGAAGACTCTGATTTGCTCTCTTTGGTAAACTTAGGAGAAGCACCACCCCAGCTAACTTTATAAAGCATCGAGCGATCACATAACTGCAAGATCG
The DNA here is from genome assembly GCF_025716875.1 of Marinomonas sargassi. GTDB lineage: Bacteria > Pseudomonadota > Gammaproteobacteria > Pseudomonadales > Marinomonadaceae > Marinomonas > Marinomonas sargassi. Next base: position 3,441 of record NZ_JAOVZB010000004.1, read on the forward strand.
GCAGTTCTCGCTGGGCGATTTCATATAATCTAATCAGAGACTCTGCATGACGAAGCGCCATGGTAGATTCACTAGAATTGGATGAAGTTGCTAAATTCAACAGTTTAACAACTTTCTGTATGGCCTTTTTTCTTCTGCGTATGCTCATAAAACATGCTTTCCAGTCAGCTAAATTCCATCACAACTTTTAAAATCAATGCGCACCAAACTAAATAAAGTAAGAAGCACATAATTTGTATTTACAGCCAAAAAAGCAAAAACCTAGCCAACTCTAAAAAGGTCTTTAAAAACAAAAGCATAAGATTTAAAAAAGTCTAACACACTGGCCTAAACCGACAATATCAGGCACCCGTTTGCCCAATACGGCAATCATTGCCTCCCCTCACATAAATCATTTTATCTTCAATGTTTTTTATTCGCTATTTAGTGATCATTAAGCAGTACAAACTTCAAGTCAGCTATTTACAAAAAAGGCTTTCATAAGCACTATTAGCGACTTTACTTAAACAATCATATAAGAGACTCGGAGCCCGCATGTCCACAGTGCAATGCATTCTAGATGCAAAAGCCAAACTAGCCGAATGCCCTCGTTGGGACGAAGACACCCAAACCCTCTACTTTGTTGATATTGATTCATTTCAACTACACGCTTACACATTAGCTTCGAAAGAGCTAAAAACACGCACTTTCGATGAAGAAATAGGCTGCTTTTCTTTATCTAGCCAAGGTGGATTCATTGCCGCTTTTCGATCTGGGGTTTATACCTTCTCGGACTTTGACGCAGAGTTAGAACCCTACTGGCTAGCAACATACGACCAAACCAACACAAGATTTAATGACGGCCGCTGCGACGCAAAAGGTCGCTTCCTAGCGGGAACCATGTACAGCCCGAAAGATGCGTTTAAAGGTGCACTTCATCAGTTCAGCCAAAACAAAGAGACGCTACTTGATCAGGCAGCTTGGACATCCAATGGGCTAGCATTTTCGCCTGATAACAAAACAATGTATTACTCAGATACACCTAACCATATTGTTTACAAGTTTGATTATGACCTTGAAACAGGTACAGCCTCTAACAAACAAACCTTTATAGAGTTCCCTCGAGGAAATGGTCGCCCAGACGGAGCCGCAGTAGATTCTGAAGGAAACTACTGGTCCGCTCTTTACCAAGGACAACGAGTTGTTAAAATTAGTCCAAACGGTGAAATTCTAGAAGAGATACCTGTGCCAGCCATTTATCCAACTATGGTGGCATTTGGTGGCGAGGACATGAGCACACTTTTCATAAGCACTTGTCGATCTGCCCATAGCGAAGAAGAGCTAAAAGAATTCCCTCACGCCGGCGGAATCTTTGCCATAGACACCAATACAAAAGGCCAAATCGAACCTAAGTTCGCTGGCTAAACTACCATTTATTCATATAGATAAGGTTATCATGCGCGCAAGCAACTATTTATTTTCTACCCTACGTGACGCCCCAACGGATGCAGTCGTAACAAGCCACCAGCTAATGATTCGTGCTGGGATGATCCGCCAGATTTCAAAAGGCCTTTATACTTGGCTACCTACAGGACTAAAGGTTTTCCGAAAAATTGAAAACATTGTTCGAGAAGAAATGGAAAAAGCAGGGTCATTAGAAGTCATAATGCCAAGTGTGCAGCCATCCGAATTATGGGAAGAAAGTGGCCGCTGGCAGAAATACGGCCCAGAACTACTTCGCATGAAAGACCGTCACGGCAGAGACTACTGCCTTGGCCCTACACACGAAGAAGTGATTACAGACCTTGCTCGTAATGAATTGTCTAGCTACAAGCAATTACCAATGAATTTCTTCCAGATACAAACCAAATTCCGAGACGAAATTCGCCCTCGCTTTGGTGTAATGCGTTCACGCGAATTTTGTATGAAAGACGCTTACTCTTTCCATATTAGTGAAGAGTCACTACAAGAAACCTATGATGTAATGCATAAAGCATACTGTAACGTCTTTGATCGCATTGGTTTAGATTACCGACCAGTATTGGCCGACACAGGAAGCATAGGTGGCGCCTACTCACACGAATTCCACGTACTTGCCGATTCAGGTGAAGATGATATCGCCTTTAGTGATTCTTCTGACTTCGCCGCTAACGTTGAATTGGCAGAGGCTGTTTGCTTAAAAGAAGAAGCAGACCAACCAAACCAAGAACTTGAAGAAGTTTTTACACCTAACTGCAAAACCATTCCCGAAGTCGCTGAGTTTTTAAAACTTGACGTTACAAGCACAGTAAAAACCATGCTTGTCAAAGGTCAAGATGCCGACGAGAAAGATACAATAGTCGCACTTGTTCTTCGAGGCGACCACACGATCAACGAATTGAAAGTAGAAAAGCTAGATGGCATCTTATCTCCTTTTGAATTTGCAAACGAAAGCGATATCTTAGAGCAAATCGGCTGTGCCCCTGGGTCAATTGGACCAAAAGGCCTAAAAGAAAAAGGCATTCGCGTTATTGCTGATCGCACGGCAGCAACTATGTCTGACTTCTGCGCTGGCGCGAACAAAGACGACTACCATTACACAGGCCTAAACTGGCAGCGTGACGGCATTGATCACGACATTGCCGACCTTCGTAATGTCGTAGAGGGTGATCCCTCTCCAGATGGTAAGGGAACCATCGTTATTAAACGTGGTATTGAAGTCGGTCACATATTCCAACTAGGCAAACAATACGCCGAAGCCTTAAATGCCACAGTATTAGATGAAAACGGCAAAGCACAAGTGATGCAAATGGGCTGTTACGGTATTGGTGTATCTCGTATTGTTGCTTCTGCCATCGAACAAAACTTTGATGAAAAAGGCATTGTTTGGCCAGAAAGCATAGCGCCATTTGATCTCGCCATTATCGCCATGAATTACGATAAATCCGAAGCGGTACGTGAAGAATGCGAGCGTTTGTACTCCGAGCTAACAGCTCAAGGTCTAGACGTATTGCTTGACGATAGAAAAGAGCGCCCTGGTGTAAAATTTGCCGACTGCGAATTATTGGGCATTCCGCATCGACTCGTCGTTGGCGACAAAGGTCTTGCGAAAGATCAACTAGAATACAAATCTCGTAAAGCTGGCGAGAACCAAGATATCGCCAGAGCAGATGCTGTAGAGTTTATTGTCAACGCTAAAAAATAAACCCTATAACCTGACGGCAGCACTCGCTCCGTCAGGTTTGCTTTTCCCCAATCAAATACGTTCGTTTCTTAAAAGGACATGGCCATGACGACTATTTACCACAACCCTCGCTGCTCAAAATCCCGTCAAACACTACAGTTACTCGAAGAGAACAATATCCAAGCAGATGTTCGCCTTTATCTACAAGACACACCAAGTAAAGAAGAGCTAGAAACTTTATTAGCTCAACTTGGCATATCTCCCCTTGAATTAATGCGTACCAAAGAGGCCGTATACAAAGAGTTAGGCCTAACGAAAGACTCTTCTGATGTAGAGCGCCTACAGGCAATGCAAGATCACCCAAAACTCATTGAAAGACCTATTGTCATCCATAACAACAAGGCAAAATTAGGTCGCCCTCCAGAAAATGTATTGGAGCTCTTCAAATGAGTGAAGGCAATTACATCCTTATTCTCTTCTATAGTCGACACGGCTCTATTGCCGAAATGGCGAAACATATAGCGAGAGGTGTGAATAAAGTGGCAGGGATAGAAGCCAAAATCAGACAAGTCCCCAACGTCTCGGATACTACAGAAATTGCTTCTCCTGCCATACCAGATGAAGGCGCCCCTTACTGCACACTAGAAGAATTGGCAGACTGTTCAGGGCTTGCCTTAGGCTCTCCTTCTTACTTTGGCAGCATGGCCGCACCTCTAAAGCATTTCATCGACCAGACCTCTACCCTATGGTTAACTGGCCGTCTAATAGACAAACCAGCTTGCGGCTTTACCAGCGCCAGTACATTACATGGCGGGCAGGAACAATGCCTCCATAGTATGATCACACCACTACTTCATCACGGCATGATATGGATGGGACTACCCTACAAGAATAAGGAACTCATTAGCACCGCTACAGGCGGAACACCATATGGTGCCAGTCATCTTGCTAACGACACTCAAGAAACATCATTAAGCGATGAGGAACAAAAGCTTTGTGAAGCACAAGGCATAAGAATCGCAGAAATGGCCCTTAAGCTAGGGAAGTAAACCTCTCCAAATTCTTAACACAAAAAAACGCGTTATCTACCTCAATAGATAACGCGTTTTTTGTGACTTTAAATATATGGGCCTTAATATCTTGGCAATTCAACCCCTTTAAAAAGGGCTTCAACATCTTGCCTATTACCAGCTTCCATGGCGGCCATTACAACGTCTTTAGTTAAATGTGGAGCAAAGGATTCAATAAACTTATACATATAACCACGAATAAAAGTATTACTACGAATACCTATTTTAGTGCAGCTATCTTCAAAAAGATGAGACGCATCTAGCTCCACCAAGTCTGCGTCCTGAACTTCGTCATAAGCCATAGATGCAACAATACCGACTCCCAAACCTAAACGCACATAGGTTTTGATGACATCCGAGTCTGCCGCTGTAAACACAACATTTGGCCTTAGATCTTCTTTCTGGAACGCCAAGTCCAAGCGTGATCGACCAGTAAAACCAAATACATAGGTAACAATCGGATAGTCAGCCAGCGCTTTTAGAGTTAGCTTTTCAGTTTGCGCCAAGGGATGATCTTTTGGCACAACAACGGAACGGTTCCATTTATAACAAGGCAACATAATAAGATTGCTAAATTGCTCAAGGGCTTCTGTGGCAATCGCAAAATCCACTACACCATCATTAGACATTTCCGCGATTTGCATCGGTGTACCTTGGTGCATATGCAAACTAACTTCTGGGTAGCTTTCAATAAACTGATTGATCACATTAGGCAGCGCATAACGCGCTTGCGTATGGGTCGTTGCAATATCCAAAGACCCTTTACGCTCATCACTAAATTCTTTGGCTACACGCTTAATATTCTGCGTTTGACTGAGGATATCACCCGCTAAAGCAATAATCTTTTCGCCTGCAGACGTAACATGGGTTAAATGCTTGCCGCTTCGAGCAAAAACTTCGACCCCTAGCTCATCCTCTAAAAGGCGAATCTGTTTACTCACACCGGGCTGGGAGGTATATAAACTTTGAGCAGTTGCAGAGACATTCAAATCATGACGAGCCACTTCCCAAATATACTTAAGCTGCTGTAACTTCATCGCCGTCCTTATTCTAAAAAGAGTTAAAAACATAATAAAATATTCCTTTATAGAATAGTAAAAAACATCTAACCTTGCCAGCTTAATAATTTTTATGGCTTCTCAATGGATTTTCTTTGGTATATTTTGGCTGGCGCAGGTGTCGGTCTAGCAGTAGGTATAACCGGCGTGGGCGGCGGGTCTCTAATGACTCCTCTTCTTCTTTTATTCGGCTTTCCACCTCATATCGCCATTGGTACAGACTTGATGTATGCGGGTATTGCTAAAAGCACCGGCGTAGTCATGCATGCAAAGCGCGGTAATGTTAACTGGAAAGTGGTTACAGCCATGGCCTCTGGCAGTATTCCAGCATCCCTTATTACCATTTGGTTACTGTCGCAATTCGAAAAACCAGATCATTACCAAGAAATACTAACTAGCTCCCTAGGTTTGATGTTAATCATTACCGCCATCGTCATTCTATTTAGGGCAAAAATAAGTGCTAACTTAAACCTAAATATGTCGAGTAATCAAAGCTCCAAGTTGATTTTTATTTGCGGCCTTTTCCTAGGTATTTTTGTGACACTCACGTCTGTTGGTGCTGGAGCCCTAGGCACCGCCTTTATGATGATTTTGTTCCCTCTCATGCGGGCAAAGAACATTGTTGGGACAGATCTAGCACATGCCGTTCCACTCACCCTTGTCGCTGGTGTGGGTCATCTATTCTTAGGGAACATTGACTACGGTTTATTAGTCGCTCTACTGATAGGCTCAATACCTACCATTTATATCGGTACCCGTATTGCTGGCCATGTTCCTAACCATATTTTGCAAATGGTACTGTCGACCGCACTTTTATCTTTCGGAGTAAAGTACCTTTTCTTCTAAAAAGTAAAAAAACTACGTTTTACGGTTCATTCGCAGCGCAAAACAGGATATTGTACGCCGCATAAAAAAACACCAGTAATGTACAGGAATCCTCTTAATGAGCAATGCACGTCTTGAAGACTTAAATATCGCCTCTTTCTCGTCTTTAGTAACACCTACAGAACTTAAGAAAGAACTACCTATCAGCGAGACAGTTAGCAACCATGTCTCAGCCTCTCGTGAAGTCATCAAAAACATCATGGATGGCAAAGATCATCGCTTAGCAATTGTTATCGGACCATGCTCTATACATGACCCCGAAGCAGCACTTGATTATGCAAAGCGACTGAAGGTTCTTGCGGAGAAGTTAGACGATACCCTGTATATCATCATGCGTGCATATTTTGAAAAACCTCGTACAACGGTTGGTTGGAAAGGTTTAATCAATGATCCAAATCTAGACGGCACATTCGATATCAATAAAGGTATTCGTATTGGTCGTAAATTACTGATCGATTTAGCTGAACAAGGCTTACCTCTTGCAACTGAAGCATTGGATCCAATTTCACCTCAGTACATCCAAGACCTAATCAGTTGGTCTGCGATTGGTGCTCGTACCACTGAGTCACAGACTCACCGTGAAATGGCATCAGGCCTTTCCGGCCCTGTAGGCTTCAAAAACGGTACAGATGGTTCAATGAAAGTTGCTGTAAATGCTATGCAGTCTGTTTCCCATGGCCACTCTTTCCTTGGCATTAACGAAGAAGGGCAAGTTAGTATCGTCAACACCAAGGGTAATGCTTATGGCCACCTAGTACTTCGTGGTGGTAACGGCAAGCCAAACTACGATGCAGAACATGTGGCTAAAAGTGAAGAAGCTCTTACTGCAGCAAACTTGAAACACAACATTATGGTTGATTGCTCCCATGAGAATTCGAACAAGCAGCCTGAGAAACAAGTGACTGTAACGGAAGACTCAACTCAGCAAATCCTTGATGGTAACCACTCTATTATGGGATTAATGATCGAAAGTAACATTGGCTGGGGCAACCAGAAAGTGCCTGCTAATTTATGTGACCTAGAATACGGCGTGTCTATTACAGACGCTTGTATTGATTGGGAAGCAACAGAGAAAAGTCTAACGACTATGGCAAATGCATTACGCGACGTATTGCCAAAGCGTAAGCGCTCTTAATAAATAAAAAACTCGTAATAAAAAAGGGTTAATCTGAGAAGATTAACCCTTTTTTATGTCTTTCTACTTTCTAATCTGGCATCAAAGCTAATCAGGTATATAAGCCAATCAAACATCAAACCCGACAATTACATGAAAGCGTTATCCGTCACAGTGTGATCCGTAGAATCTTTAACAGCCGTTAATGCTGGCACTTTCTCAATAAGCGTTTTCTCAACACCTTCTTTCAGCGTTAGATCTACCGCACTACAACCTTGGCAGCCACCACCAAATTTAAGCACAGCAACACTACCGTCCAACACTTCAACCAAACTCACTTCACCACCGTGGGAAGCCAAACCTGGATTAATATCAGAATATAAAACGTAGTTTATTTGATCTTCAATCGGGCTATCTTCAGTAACTTTAGGCATCTTGGCATTAGGAGCCTTGATGGTTAATTGCCCACCCATTTTCTCAGTCGCATAATCAACAAATGCTTCATCTAAGAAATTAACAGACATTTTTTCAATGTAAACTTTCAACTTAGGGAGGTTTAATATTTCGTCAGTAGGGTTCACTTCATCTGGTCGACAGTAAGCAAGGCAGGTTTCTGCATGGGGTGTGCCCGGTTGCTGAATAAAAATACGTACAGCAATCCCTTCAACACCTTGTTTTTCAAGCAGAGAGGATAAGTATTCTTGTGCCCCATCTGTAATAGTAATATTCATATATACCCTTCTAAATATTCATAACAATCAATGCACCTATATTACCGCAGTTCCCCAACAAAAAACAAAGACCCAGTAAAAAACTAAGGTATTTTTCGGCATTTTTGCCACCCACTTGAGACCCGTTCTCAAACACTGAAAGATTAATAAGGCTTATTAGCAAAACCGCTAAAGATATAGATAAATATTCATTTTTAGAATAAAGGATGTTTGCTATTATAAGGCAACTAAAATTTATCAATCACGGTTCATAATCACTATGTATCAATACGACGCCATTGACCAACAACTTGTTGAAGAGCGTGTAGCGCAGTTTCGCGACCAAACACGACGCTTCTTAAACAATGAATTACCTGAGTTAGAATTCTTGCCGCTTCGTCTGCAAAACGGCCTATACGTTCAGCGCCACGCGCCAATGTTACGTATCGCTATTCCTTACGGTATGCTCTCTAGTACTCAATTAAGAAGACTTGCTGACATTAGCTGTCGTTATGACCGCTCTTACGGTCATTTCAGTACACGTCAGAACTTACAATTAAACTGGCCAAAACTAGAAGACGTGCCAGACATATTAGCTGAATTAGCTGAAGTTCAAATGCACGCAGTACAAACCAGTGGTAACTGTATTCGTAATACGACAACAGACCAATATGCTGGTGTTATTTCTGATGAGGTTGTTGACCCCCGCCCTTACTGTGAGCTGATTCGTCAATGGTCTACGTTCCACCCAGAATTTGCCTTCTTACCTCGTAAATTCAAAATTGCAGTGAACGCAACAGAGTCTGCTGACCGTGCAGCGACTCAAGTTCATGACATTGGCTTACACATTAAAAAGAACGAAGCTGGTAACATAGGTTTTAAAGTCATTGTCGGTGGCGGCCTTGGTCGTACTCCTATGATTGGCGTGACCATCAGCGAGTTTATAGCTCGCGAGGACATCCTAACTTACCTAGACGCTATTATTCGTGTTTATAACCAAAACGGTGACAGAAAAAACAAGTATAAAGCGCGTATTAAAATCTTAGTGAAAGCGTTAGGTATAGAAGATTTCCGTTCTCGTGTAGACGCAGAATGGGCTCATCTAAAAGGTAAAGAAGGTACTGTACCAACAAGCGAATTTGACAGACTAGCAAACTTCTTCAGCGAACCTGCTTATGAAGCATTAAGTGATCAGCCTGATACCCTAACGAGTAAACTAGCTGACAGTGCCGGCTTTGCCCGATGGTATGAGCGCAATACCTTTGCCCATAAAAAAGCTGGCTATCGCATTGTCACTCTATCACTGAAAAAAGCCGGTCAAGCACCCGGTGATGCAACTGCAGAGCAAATGCAAAAAGCCGCTGATCTAGCTGACAAATATAGCCTTGGTGAACTTCGCGTTACTCATGAGCAAAACCTTGTTCTTGCAGATGTTCGTCAAGACCAATTGGCAGAGTTATGGGACGCAGCAAAAGAAGCTGGTTTTGCAACACCTACCCTAGGCCTACTAACGGATATGATTTGTTGCCCCGGTGGTGACTTCTGCGCATTAGCGAATGCAAAATCAATCCCTATTGCCGCTCAAATCCAAGATACCTTCAACGATCTTGACTACCTACATGATCTAGGTGAAATTGACTTGAATATTTCAGGTTGTATGAACGCTTGTGGTCATCACCATGTGGGCAACCTAGGTATTTTAGGTGTTGATAAGAAAGGCGAAGAGTTCTATCAAGTTTCTATTGGTGGTGCGTCTGGCCACGATGCGAGCATTGGTAAAATCATTGGCCCTTCTTTTGCCGAAGAAGAAATCAGCTACGTTCTCCAACAAATATTGGATGTTTACGTAAACAACCGTTTCGAAGATGAACGCTTCATCGATACCTATCGCCGTCTTGGCATCAAACCATACAAAGAGGCCGCTTATGCCAAAGCTAATTAAAAACGGAGAAATTATCGACAACCCGTTCACTTGGTTGCAAGACGCTGAACAAACTGCAACAGCAGAGCACATTGTACCAGTACAAAAATGGCTTTCAGAGAAAGACAGTATTGGCGAAGTTGCTGGTGTTTGGTTAGACGCTGGAGAAGGCGTTGAATGTTTAGAAGGTGTTGACCTTAGCCAATTCAAAGTAATCGGCGTTAACTTCCCTGCTTTCGCAGACGGCCGCGGTTTTAGCTACGCTCGTCTTCTCAAAGAAAGACTAAATTACCAAGGTGAGATTAGAGCATTGGGTAACTTTATCCCAGATCAACTTGGTTATTTATTACGCGTTGGTTTTACTAGCTTTGATTTTCCAGAATCTATTGATCTTGAAAAAGCACTTGCTTTGCACAGCCCTTTCACTGTTGCATACCAAGGCGATGTACATGACCCGAGGCCTATATTTTTACGCCGCTAAGGCAAAAAATAGACTTCTATTCTGTAAAAGGCCATTTCGATGGCCTTTTTCTATTGCGTATTCAATCACCGATGATTATCGTACTAAAGGATTAAAGTGATTGATTATTAAAGGAACTCACAACGTGTCTAAAAAACGCTTTACAGGCTTACTTATTGGCGCCCTTCTTTCTAGCGCCGCCCAAGCGACTACCCTATATGTTTCAGATATCCAATTCGTTTCTATTCGTGAAGGTGTTAGCAACAATACCAGAGCGGTAGAAAGAGGCCTAAAAAGTGGTACGCCGCTGGAGCTAATAGAACAAAGTAATGGTTACACCAAGGTTCGTACGCCATCAGGAAATGAAGGCTGGGTAGCAGATTATTTTCTCAGTGAGACACGCGTTAGTCGAGACCAACTTCTCCGCCTTGAAAATCGCTTAACTACAAGTGCGGAAACCAACAACACACTTACCGAGTCACTTAACGAAAGTCAGCAGACCATAGCTGAGTTAAACGAAGTGAAAGCACTACTGGAACAAGAAAACAGCTCATTAAAGCAACAGTTAGAAGAAGGCTATAAAATCACCGAACAAGCGCAAGTTATCGTGGCTGAAAATGAAAGCACTAGCTATCAAATTGAAAGCTATAAGCAGCAAGCTGAGATTTCAACACAACAACTACAAAGCGCTCAGGATAATAGCCAGCAATATTGGTTCTTAATAGGTGTGGGAACATTGTTCTCTGGACTTTTATTAGGCGTGCTACTGCCATCTTTAAAACGCAAGAAGAAAACCTCTGACACTTGGTTCTAATGACTAGCTCTAGTGACTAATTCTAACTAAAGGTACTGTATGGAAGCATCAATCGTTCACTCCTTCTTTCTGATTTTTGCAGGAGCCGCCGTTGTTGCTTCCATAGCACTCTACACCAGACAACCTATGTTGATTGCCTATATAGCATTAGGCGTACTTTTTGGTCCTTCCGTTTTATCTTTAATAGATGAACCTAAGCTCATGGATGAAATGAGCCATATAGGCATCATATTCTTGCTGTTCTTGCTGGGTTTGGATATGCAACCCAGTCACCTACTCAACATGCTTAAAAAAGCTTCTTGGATCGCTTTACTCAGTTCAGCAGCCTTCGCACTTTTAGGTTACAGTGTCGCCCTACTTTGTGGTTACACAAACATAGAAAGCCTAGTTATTGGTGTCGCTATGATGTTCTCAAGCACCATAGTTTGTATCAAGCTTCTTCCTACCACGGTTCTACACCACAAACACACGGGTGAATTAGTCGTTGGGTTATTGTTATTGCAAGACATCATCGCTATCGCAGTATTACTTGTTCTCTATAGTATGTCTGGCAATGACGGCGACAGTCAGAACATCATGCAATACATCAAGCCCCTAATAAGCCTACCTTTGCTAGTTTGTGGCGCATTCTTATTCGTCAAATATGTGCTATTAAAACTCATCGCAAAGTTCGACCGTTTTCACGAATATATCTTTTTAGTATCCATTGGCTGGTGTTTATCTATGGCAGTACTGGCTGAAACGCTTGGCTTATCGGCTGAGATGGGTGCCTTTATTGGCGGTGTTGCCTTAGCAACCAGCCCAATATCCCAATACATAGCTACCCATTTAAAGCCACTGAGAGACTTCTTCTTAGTGTTGTTCTTCTTTTCTATTGGTGCCAGCTTCAACCTAGACCTTTTAGGACAAGTTATTATTCCAGCTCTCATTCTGGCCATTGGTTCCCTAGCAATAAAACCTGTTGTGTTTCGATACCTGCTGCAAGGCATTAAAGAAAAAGCCAGTACCTCTTGGGAAGTGGGTTTTCGACTTGGTCAAGTCAGTGAGTTCTCGTTGCTCATCGCTTATCTAGCAGCCAATATCGGTTTGATTGGCATTGAGGCATCTCACGTGATTCAGGCAACGGCCATATTAAGTTTTGCTCTATCCACTTACGTTGTCATTCTTAACTTTCCTTCGCCAATTGCCCTGTCAAACAAACTGCGTAGAGATTAATGTTTTAACGAATCTCTACGCCCTAAAATGGCTTCTTAAACATTTATCTCTATCAAAGCATCTTACCCCTTCCTTTGAGCATGAAAAATATAATAGAATAGCGCGAAAATATTTGGCTTTAGAAACTAAAAGCCATGTATAATAACGCGCAAATTTCGTCCTCAATAATTTAGAGTAATGTAATGGCTGACTTATCAAAATACAGAAACATCGGTATTTTTGCTCACGTTGACGCGGGTAAAACTACTACTACAGAGCGTATTCTTAAACTGACCGGTATTATCCATAAAATCGGTGAAGTACATGAAGGTGAATCTACAACTGACTTCATGGAACAAGAAGCTGAACGTGGTATTACCATCCAGTCTGCAGCAGTAAGTTGTTTCTGGAAAGATCACCGCTTTAACGTTATCGACACACCTGGACACGTTGACTTCACAGTAGAAGTATACCGTTCTCTAAAAGTTCTTGACGGTGGTGTTGGTGTATTCTGTGGATCTGGTGGTGTTGAGCCACAATCAGAAACTAACTGGCGCTACGCAAACGAATCTGGCGTTGCTCGTCTGATCTTCGTAAACAAACTAGACCGTCTAGGTGCTAGCTTCTACCGTGTAACTAAGCAGGTTGAAGATGTACTAGGTGCTACACCTCTTATCATGGTATTGCCAATCGGTACTGAAGATGAGTTCGTTGGTGTTGTTGACCTACTAAGCCGCAAAGCTTATGTATGGGATGATTCTGGCCAGCCAGAAAACTACAAAATCGAAGACGTTCCAGCAGACATGGTTGATCAGGTAGAAGAATACCGTGAGAAACTAGTTGAGACTGCTGTTGAGCAAGACGACGACCTAATGATGGAATACATGGAAGGTGAAGAGCCTTCTATCGAAGATATCAAGCGTTGTATCCGTACTGGTACTCGTGACCTTGCTTTCTTCCCAACTTACTGTGGTTCGGCTTTCAAAAACAAAGGTATGCAACTTCTTCTTGACGCTGTTGTTGATTACCTACCAAGCCCAACTGACGTTATCCCGCAGGATCTTACTGACGAAGAAGGTAATCCAAACGGCGAGAAAGCAATCGTTGACGCTAGCGAACCATTCCGTGCTCTTGCATTCAAAATCATGGATGACCGTTTCGGTGCTTTGACTTTCGTACGTGTTTACTCTGGTAAGATCAACAAAGGTGACACTATCCTTAACAGCTTCACAGGTAAAACTGAGCGTGTTGGCCGTATGGTTGAGATGCAAGCTGATGATCGTAAAGAAATCAACTCTGCTCAAGCTGGTGACATCTTAGCAATCGTTGGCATGAAAAACGTTCAAACTGGTCACACTCTTTGTGATACTAAGAACCCATGTACTCTTGAAGCCATGGTATTCCCAGAGCCAGTAATCTCTATCTCTGTTACTCCTAAAGATAAAGGCGGTAACGAGAAAATGGGTATTGCTATCGGTAAAATGGTTGCAGAAGATCCAACATTCCGTGTTGAAACTGACCAAGATTCTGGCGAAACCATCCTTAAAGGTATGGGTGAGCTTCACCTAGATATCAAAGTAGATATCTTGAAGCGTACTTACGGCGTAGACCTAGTTGTTGGTCAGCCTCAGGTTGCTTACCGTGAAACAATCACGAAAGAAATCGAAGATACTTACACGCACAAGAAACAGTCTGGTGGTTCTGGTCAGTTCGGTAAAATCGACTACCGCATCAAACCAGGTGAGCCAGGTTCTGGTTTCACTTTCTCTTCTTCAGTTGTGGGTGGTAACGTACCAAAAGAATTCTTCCCTGCTGTTGAAAAAGGCTTTAAGTCTATGATGGACGAAGGTGTTCTAGCTGGCTTCCCAGTACTAGACGTTGAAGTTGAGTTATACGATGGTGGTTTCCACGCCGTTGACTCCTCTGCTGTAGCCTTCGAAATCGCTGCTAAAGGCGCATTCCGTCAGTCTATCCCTAAAGCAGGCGCTCAGTTAATCGAGCCTATCATGAAGGTTGACGTGTTCACTCCTGATGATCACGTTGGTGATGTTATCGGTGACCTTAACCGTCGTCGTGGTATGATCAAAGACCAAGAGAAAGGCGTAACTGGCGTTCGTATTAAAGCAGACGTTCCTCTAGCTGAAATGTTTGGTTACATCAGTACACTTCGTACAATGACTTCTGGTCGTGGTCAATTCTCTATGGAATTCTCTCACTACCTACCATGTCCTTCTAACGTAGCTGAGACAGTAATCGCAGCAGCGAAAGAGAAAAAAGAACAGCAATAAGCTTTTCTTTAAGTTAAAAAAAACCGATGCATGAAAATGCATCGGTTTTTTTATGCCTTGAAAAACTTGCATTCAACCTTTTCTGCTACGCAGGTACAAAAAAGGAGCCAAAAGGCCCCTTTTCCAATTCATATCATCAGACTCTCTTTCATTAGAAAGGCACTGGGTACTCTCTAAAGACAGACATAATCTCAGCCATAGCATCATCATTTAATAGCATATCAAAGGCATCCATATCCTCTTTTAGCTGATCTAAAGACGTTGCACCAATAATGGTAGAAGTAACCCCATCTACTCGATCACACCAAGCCAAAGCCAGCTGAGCAGGCGTCATACCGTATTTCTTAGCAACATCAGCATAGCCTTTAACCGCATTGTTCACATGCTCTGTATCACGGAACAAGCCATGACGATGCTCCATACCCCAACGGCTGCCTTGTGGTCTGGCACCATCAATATACTTGCCAGTTAACGCACCTGCCGCCAGTGGTGACCATGGCAAATAGGCCACATCTTCATGCACACAGTTTTCAATCAGATAAGGCCAGTCTTTAGCATGTAGAAGGCTGAATTCATTTTGAATGGAAGCCACTCGCGGTAAGTCATGCTCATCGCTCAAGCGAATATATTCATTAATGCCCCAAGTCGTATCATCGGATAAACCATAATGGCGAATCTTACCAGCCTTAATACAAGTATCTATTGCTTGGAGAATTTCCAACATCTGCTCTGAATGTGCTTTTCTATCTACATCCGAGAATGTGATATGACCCGGAAAATGCTTGGCAAAATGAGGAGAAACACGATTTGGCCAATGTAGCTGATAAAGATCAATATAGTCAGTTTGTAAACGCTTTAAAGATTCGTCTACTGCAGTGATCACACCTTCCCCAGTAATTGGGCCACCGCCTCGTATATATGGTAAACCCGGCCCAGCAATCTTTGTGGCCAAAACAAACTCTTCACGGCGTGAAGGGTTTCGAGATAGCCAATCACCTATGATAGTTTCTGTTTTGCCATAAGATTCAGGTGTTGGTGGAACAGAATACATTTCTGCGGTATCAATAAAATTCACACCATTCGCTAAAGCGTAATCCAGTTGAATATCTGCATCTGCTTGAGTATTTTGCGTCCCCCAAGTCATAGTGCCTAAGCACACTCGAGAAACATCTAAACCAGTTCGGCCAAGTGGCACATATTTCATCGTTATTATCCTTTAAATTTAAATAGCACAACATTAGTAGTCTCTCGCGAGACCCTAATCACTTTTTATCTAATAAATGTTCGTAACGCTGATCTGTTAATGACTTAAGAAATGCCACCAAAGCATCTACACGGCGCTCATCAAAAGCTGGCCCTACTTCCAAGTTCTCAAAGTCAATATTCTGAGCGACTTCAGGCTCTCCCCACACTTCCCCCGTTTCAGGGTTGATAGTGCGACTTCGATTGTTGTACTTGTCATAGAACAAAATCGTGGTGCGTAAATCTTGGAATACACCATTGTGCATGTAAGGCCCTGTTACAGCGACATTGCGAAGCGTCGGTACTTTAAACTTACCCGCTTGTGTTGGATCGCTGATATCTGGGTTATCTAATAAGCCTTGGTCAATAACGCCTCCATTACGAGCCACTAAAGCAGGGTTTGCTGGCACACCAATATTGCGATACTCATAATTCGTAAAGGTTTCTTGATCAAAGAAAGGCGACTTATTTAGCTGATGACACAAATTACAGTTAGTAAATTGTGGTGAAAAGAAGAGCGTCTTACCTAGCTCTTCTTCAGGAGTAAGCTTTATCTCTCCCCTCAAAGCTCTATCGTAGCGGGAGTCAAAGGGCATAAATAAAGCCGTCTTCTCAAAAGTCGCTAGCGCATCACTAATGGCCACATAACCTTTGGGAACATCATCCAAAATACCTTCGCCATATAAATCATTGAACATGGTTACATAACGACCATTCTCTTTAACTCGTTCCACTACGGATGCTTCTGATGGCATTGCCATCTCTACTTCATTAATAAAAGGCCCTTGCGCCTGTTCAACCAATCCAGACGAGCGACCATCAAGAAACTGGCCTCCCCTATATTCGCCACTCGACATACGATGGAAAGGTGGAGCAAAAGCCGCATAAGCTGCTGACGGCGTATTTCGGCCACCAATGGATTGTCCATCACTGCCTAAAGATACCGCCCCATCTAACACATCATTTCTTTTATCCACAAAACCATTGGCCAAATCATGGCAAGTGGCACAGGATTGATTACGCTCTTTAGATAGATTGGTATCAAAAAAAAGTTGCGACCCTAATAAGGCTTTAGGATTCGTCGAAGAAATAGGCAGCTCAGCAGGAGCATTGGAAGATTTATTCACTTTTGTAGGTGGGCTTATGGGTTCACCGCACGCCGTAAGTAAAATACTAATAGGTATCAAGCTGATAAGAATACGTAGCATTATGAAAGCTCTGACTAATGAAGTGAACACCTTTAATAATACACACATAAAACCTCTAAGTCATACTATCCATAGACGCTTCAGGAACGGCTGCACTTCTAATGTGCTTCCCTAAAGCTACAATGCTCAATAAAAAAACATAGATATAAACTATTGTTTTATATTGTTTTTTTAGACTTACTTACATACTTGTTCCCTAATCTCTGGGGACAACTTACGCACCATTTATAGGCAAGGTTCACTTTTATTCCTTAGTCGCGACATAAAACTCATTGGATAAACGACTTACCCCTAAACCACTTTGTTTTGTAAGTTTAATTTGTACCGGTATGCGCTCTTTTAAGGCATTAATATGGCTAATAATACCTATGGTCTTACCAGAAGAATGAAGGTTGTCTAAAGCATCTAAAGCCGACTCAAGAGTATCGCTATCTAACGTTCCAAAGCCCTCATCTAAGAACAAGGAATCAATACTGGTTTTGTGTGAAACCAGATCAGACAAAGCCAATGCCAAAGCTAAGCTCACTAAGAAAGATTCACCACCTGAGAGGGTTTTGGTATCCCGTGATGCGTCTGCTTGCCATGTATCAACTACAGCAAGTGATAAGGCATCCGCTTGTCTTGTTAGCTGATATCGACCATGCAAAATCATCAAATGCTGATTTGCCAAATACACTAGATGATCGAGCGTTAAACTTTGTGCAAAGCGTCGGAACTTAGCGCCATCGGCAGAGCCTATCATGTAGTTTAAACGTTCAAGGTAAACTAGACTCTCACGTAACTGGTGTAACTCTTCCAAAGAGGCCAGCGCCTGTTCCCTACGCAACTTTTCTTCTGAAATTTTATTTAACACCTCACCATAACTGCGATTCAACAGCTGCCTCTGTTCTTCTAGTTGCTGAGTGAGAGTGATTAACTCATCAAGTGAGTTGGTATCTATAATGTCTTTCTCGAGTCGACCGTTCCGGTGGCTTTCCAAAGCAGCTTCAGCTTGCTTTAATAAAGTGGATTGCTGTGCTTCTAGACTTTTTAATTCTGCAGACTTTTGCTTCAAAGAAACTAGGTCGTCTTCCGATAAGCAAGCCGATTGCCAAGATGAGGTATTTTCAAAGCCTTTTAGTTGCAAGGCCTCACGCCATGCTGTTTCCGCAAGCTCTACTTCCTTTTGTAAAGTAGCGAATGATTTTTCAAGAGTTACAGAGGTAGCCGCCGCTGCCGCCAAATTTTGCTGGATCTTCTCCCTAGCCGATACATCCGCATCTAACGCTGAACGTTTAGTTTCTAATAATGATTGAGCCTCAAGACGATATTGGGCTAGAGTTTTGTCCCCTAAAATCTCAAACAAACGAACATCCACAAGCTCCAAGTCTGCTTTTAATTTGCTTAATTCTTGATGGGCCTGTTGTCGCCCTTGTGCATCATTAGTCACTTGCGATTCTAATGATGTTATTTCATAGCCCAATTGCTCCACTTTTTGCTGTTGGCTTGTTAAGTTATTTTTTGCCGCACGCCATTCTCGTAGCGAAGTTTCTAGTGCCAACAAGGAATCTTTAAGTGGCGAAGCACGAAACGGCCCAGGAACACCCGCAGCTATCATGGACTCCGTTAAAGACAAACTCCCACTACCTATGTCTTGAGCCAGCTTAGAAGACTCTGCCACCTTGCTATCGTATGATTGGCGCAACAACTGCCCCTGTGTTTCTTGCTGCTGTAGCTGCTGCTCAATATTCTGTAACTGAGCAGTCGCTCCTGCTAGTTCTTCCTCTAGTAACAAGCGTTGCTGATGTACTTTAAGTACAGATTGATTTGTCGCACATACTTGCTGCCACGCACCTTCTACAGCTTTAGAAATAGTTGTTATCAACTCATCAGAAATTCCATTTTCGAGGTTAAAATCTGGCCCGCCATAAAGCATTAAGTCTTCTAGTAAAGCCAACAATCTTGTTTCTTGCTCTGCAAGTTCATTCACTAAGGTACCTCGTAAATCAAGGCGCACTTGTTTTTCTCGAATAGCCGCTTTTTGTTCTGAACCTAGCTGCGACCCAGAATGAACCAATTGCTCCAGTTCGGCCTTTAGCTCATCCAACCTTTGTTGTGAGTTATGTTCTATTTCCTGATGCAAAGCACGATCTAAGTCGTGTTCATTAGAGCCACACAATGGGCAATGGTCATGATCAGTCAAATTGTCTCGTAACTGATTCAATACCAGAATATGACGTTCAGCATCCACCAATTTAGCAAGATCTGAGTAATGAAGGTTTTTTTCTTTGTAGGCTTTTCTCTGTTGTATTAATTCTTGTTCTTGTGACGCAATTTGGCCTTCTAATGACTGAACAGCGTTGTCGACACTGCCAAGTTCTGTCTGCTTAGACAAATACGCTTTATATCGCTGCAGCAACTCTTGGGACTTCTGTTGATGGCTTTCCAGTTCGTGAACATACTCTTGCCATTCACCTAATTCACGCCCTCCTGCTAGGCTCGAAAAATCTAGCTGAATGCCTTTAACGCTTTGCTCTAACCCTTGAACCTTCTGAGTTTGTTGGTCTCGTTGTTCTTTGATCAGAGCAAACGAGGCTAATGCACTATCTAATGCATCTTTTGCTAAGTTCACTTCTGACGTCAGGTTTTCCTGCGTCAGAGATTTAGCTTGAATAGATTCTTGCTGGTATTGCCAGTTTGATATTTGTGATTCTATTTGCTCAGGTTCTTGCCATTGACTGAGGCTCTGTTCACTCTGCTGACAAAACAGCTGCTCTTGTTTGAGCTTGTCTTGCAATAACGTTAATGACGCGGAGCTAGCTTGATGCTTACTTTCAAGGTCAGCATAACGCTGGTTAGCAGTTTGCAGTTGCTCATCGATACTTTGTCTACGGCTCACCATCGGCTGTATGGTTTGGTCTATGTCATCGTTAAGCGCATTCCAAGTCTGCGTTTGTGTGTCAAAGGCTGATTGAGATAGCTGTATTTTCTGCTCAATTTCTTGCAAAAAATTTTGTTGCTGAGCTTTACTCTGTATCGACTCTGACTTTTCTTGCTCGAGCTGGCTAACTTGATTCAATAACTTACTAAGTGATTCATGTTGAGGTGTTAACTCATTAGCGACTTCAGCTTTATCTAATAATGACTGCTGCGATTTAAAAGCCTCTAAGGCAACCTTTGCTTCCTGACTTTGCTGATCATGTAACGCCAGCTGAGACGATAAGGTTTGCTCTGTTTGGTACCAGTCGACACTGCTTTGATGCTGTTTAAAGCTTTTAGACAAAACATGCTCTTGCTCTTCATAATTTTTTTGCTGAGCAAGTAAGACTTGCAGTTCATCGTCACTTAATAACTGTCGCTGTTCATTTAGAGCTTCAAGTTGAAGGATTTTTTGCCGCTCAGTTTTATGCTTTTCAAATACCCATTGGGAAACTTGACCATAAATTTCAGTGCCAGTTAGCTCTTCCAATAACTCGGCTCTGTCATTTGCACTGGCATTTAAAAAAGCGGAAAAGCCACCCTGAGCTAATAGCATGGACTTAGTGAAGCGGGAAAAATCCAAGCCTGTAATGCTGGCGATCTTGTCTATCTTCTCATTTATTTTGGTAGTAATAATGGAGCCATCAGCTTCACATAACTCACAGGTCATGGGTTGCAGTTTGCCATCACTCTTGCCTCGAGCACGGCGTTGTCCCCAGAAAGCGCGATAGCCTTTTCCTTTGATTTCAAATTCCACTTCAGCAAGACACTCTGCTGTGTGGCGAGTCATCAGCTCATTTTGAGTTGGAGAAACCTTTAACCGAGGCGTTTCATGGTACAAGGCTAAGCAAATGGCATCTAATAGGGTTGATTTACCTGCTCCAGTAGGACCAACAATGGCAAATACACCAGCATCATCAAAGGGTGCTTTCGTAAAATCAATTTGCCACTCACCTTTTAAAGAGTTCAGGTTTTTGAGTCGTAATTTACAAATCTTCATAGGGATTCATTCCCCTGATTTTGCTCTTCCACTTCCTGCAAACAATCATCAAACATTTGTGTCAGTATTGTCGCTTCCGCTTCTTCAATGTCAGGATAGCCTTGTAAACTTTTTTCAAATACTTCTTTTACCGTCAATTCTGACAGGGTTTGCCTCGCCTCAAACGCCTCTTTCTTTCGTTCATTTACGCTTTTTCGCATGACACGTAATAACTCAATGGGCTGACCTTCAATAACTTCTAATAAGCGTTTGTGAACATCGCTTAGATAATCGTCTGCAATAACCGTCACTTCTAACCAAAGCGTTTTGCCTTCTGGTAACTTTCGTTCTTCTATTAAATCAGTAATTTGCGAACATAAACTTTTCAGGTTGCCGCTCATGCTTTTCATTGGTTGAAAGCAAGGAATACTGTGCAGCTGTATTGGTTCCTTTTTCTCTTCAAACAAATCTGTTGGTATCTCGTTCGCTTTATCTAGTAAATCGGTGTCTATAACCACCAGCGTTTTCTCGCGTCCCAATTCATCAAAGCTTAAAGGGATAGGCGAACCACTGTAGCGAAACTTACCGTCTTTACTTACGGCTTGAGCTCTATGTATATGACCTAGGGCGAGATAATCGAAAGGCGGGAAGACGGAAGTGGGTAATGATTCAAGCGTCCCCACATAAAGGTCACGCACTGATTCACTAGTTTGACCACCTATTGCGGTTAAGTGCCCTGTGCCGATAATAGGTACTGGTGCTTTAAGGGCTTTATTTTTTTCACATGCAAGCTCATATAGGCTCGAATAAAAGCTTTCTATTTTTTGTAACAAGCCAATTTTTTTATCTTGCTCAGATTGCCCTGATGTACTGGAAAGGACATCTTTGGGGCGTAAATACGGCACAGCACATACCCAAGCAGCTATCTCTTTTTGTTTGTTATAGAGAGGGACAATATGGGATTCGAGGTCCTCTAAACAAGCTTGACTAGTCACACTGGTATCTAGATAAGACAGCAAACTCTTAGACTCATTTAGCATACTTACTGAATCATGATTGCCCGCCACGACAACCAACTGACAATGGCAAGCTTTCATATCCAATACTAATTGATGGTACATTTCCCGGGCATAACTTGGCGGCGCCCCCGTATCAAAAATATCGCCAGCAATAATGACAGCGTCAATACTCTTTTCCACAACCAGATTTAAGAGCCAATCAATAAAGGCCAAATGTTCATCACGACGAGTTTTCCCCATGAAGTGCTGGCCGAGATGCCAATCAGAGGTATGTAAAATTTTCATGTTATGACACCAAAAAGAATAAAAGAGGTACTAGCGAACAAAGTGCAGCTGACTCATACGTAAGCGTAAAGGGCGTAAAATAGTTTGCCATGTATCTTGGGGGAATCTTTGACCATGATAAATGATTTGCAGATCGGGCTGACTTGTTTCCGTCAGCTTTGCACGAATAAATTCCGTCAACCCCCTATCGGCAGCATAATGAGATATAGACGAAGGTAAAGAATAAAAGCCAATTAAGTTTGATGAAAGGCTTTTTAATGCCGACTCCCAGTAGGGTTCAAACACACTATTTTCAAATGTAGAAACCACTAGAACTGAGCCATGGTCCAACCCCATTTCATACAATAAGCGCCCCTTTCTAACGCCTACTTTACTGCTGATTTGGAGAGTGTCATTTACTGTAAGAGTAACTAGTTTCCGCCAAATCCCTTCTGCTTTGACATGCTTTATTGATGCCTTTTGCAATAATAGTTTTAAGGGCTCCCCAGCAGAGTTAATCGCCATACTGTCATAAGAAACACTCTCATCATCACAAGGCAATAAAAGGCTCACCCTATCTCCAAAGCTATCATCACTTGGTCCGAGCAAGGTTAACTCTATAGTGAATTCATTTATAACCTGAACCTGCTCCACCATAAAGCCTATTGAGGGGGATGGAACATGAGAAGAGATGGACATTGGGGAGGAAACATTGACCTGACAACACAGAATTTCTTCTTGCTTGTTTTTATCGTATAACCGACAGGCGCCACAGACGCCTGCGCGACAGCCATAATTTACATCGACATTATTCGTCAATAAAGTATCGAGTAAATTATCACCGCTTTTTCCAGATATTTTTTTATCGTCTAGTTGTATCGTAAAATTAAGCGATGACACTATAACTTTTCACCCTTTATTGTATTGGCTTATAAGTGTCTGATTCAGGCGTTATGACACTCAAAGCCACCAGCTTAACTTAGTCTATAAAAGTGCTACAGAATTCAGGCAACGACACGGTTACGCCCGCCTGCTTTCGCCTCATATAAGCGTTTATCTGCTGCTTTAATAAGCTCACCATATAAAACTTGATCTTGTGATTCGACAATGCCAAAACTCATGGTCACTCTGTAATCTGGATGAGAACTGATTAGCGCTTTTTCAGAAATATCTTGGCGAATTTTATCTATCAAAACGAATGCATCATGCTTTGAAATATCGGTCAACAGTATTAAAAACTCTTCTCCACCCCAACGGCTCACAATGTCCGATTTTCTCAATCGACTTTGCAAAAAAGCGGACAGATTAACGAGCACTTCATCACCAATATCATGACCTAAGGTGTCGTTTACTTTTTTAAAATAGTCGACATCTGCCAAGACCATGCAATAGGGTTGTCGTTTATGATTCAGCTTAAGCGAGTTGTTTTTTAAAGTGTCATTCACGTATCGGCGATTATATAACCCCGTAAGCTCATCTTTAATGGCAATTTCCCTTAATTCATCTTGCTGCTGCTCGTTAACGAAGCGAACAACAATGATACAGGCCACCATGGGAATTCCAGCAAAAATAGCATTACTGAAATACAGCCAAGGCATATATTCTTCCAAGTGATGTACATAATGGACATCCCTAAAATAGGTTTCAATCAAACCAAAAATCAGGATAAAACTAAAACCAAAGGCAGTCGCCTCAAACTTGTTTAGCTTTGGATTAACCGTGGCAAATAAAGACATGGGCCATAGATAAAATTGAAAACCAGAAACTGGGCCTAATTGGGATACTGCAAACAGCGAGTGCGCTGTTATTTCAACACAGGCCAACATGATGGCATTAGAGTGGCGGCCTTTGAAGTTTTCATGAAGCACAGCAATCCATAGCATGATGCTAGCAATATTAAAAAGTGATAAAGAAGGGATATTGAGGTAGTAAAAAAGAAACAGAAAAACAATGTGTATGACCAACCCAATTAAGCCTACCGCTAAAATAACCGAGTATTTGCGGTAATCGTCATATTGAACATGACTGGATGACACTAAATCAGGAAGATAATCTTTATTTTTTAACATTCACATCCCGTTTAATATTAGGTTAGACAAAGACACTCTAGTAGAAGGCTAGCTTTGAATATTGCTCAAAACAAAAACATAGATAAGTATTAATTATGCACCAAAAAAACATCAGTAATACAATAATAATGAAAAAGGCGCATATGTGCGCCTTTTTCATTAAAAAACCAGCCTTTTATGCCCTTCTCTTACTTCCTTGGCTTTAACGCACCAGCAGAGAAAGTCACAAACTCTTCCGCACTGGTTGGATGAACACCAACCGTCGAGTCAAAGTCCGCTTTTGTTGCGCCAGCTTTAATAGCGATACCAAGGCCTTGAATGATTTCTCCAGCATAGTCACCCACCATGTGAGCGCCAATGACTTTTTCATCAGCATTGTTTACTAGTAGTTTCATCATAGAGCGAGTCGTCGCACCACTTAGAGTATGTTTCATCGCACGGAAATCCGTTTGGTAAACTCTAAAATCTAAACCACGCGCTTCGGCTTCTTGTTCAGAAAGGCCAACGGTACCAATCGCCGGCTGGCTGAATACGGCAGTTGGAATGTTGTCGTAGTCAAAGCTAACTTCTTTACCTTCAAACCAGTAATCAATCAGTGCCATAGCTTCTTTAATAGCAACAGGGGTCAATTGAATATTGTCTGTTACGTCGCCAAGTGCGAAAACGCTAGGAGCCGTTGTCGTGAAGTTATTGTCTACTTTCACGGCACCGTTTTTACCTGTTTCGATGCCTGCTTTATCAAGCGCTAGAGAACCAACGTTAGGAACACGGCCCGTTGCGTACAAGATAAGACCGAATGTTTCTGTGTGACCGTCTTTAAAGCGCACTAAACGCTCGCCATCTGGTTTGCTTGGATCAACAAGTTCAATGGACTCAACGTCCGTATTCAAACGAACATCGACACCAGACTTATTGTATTCTTCGCTAGCAAAGGCACGAATGTCTTCATCGAAGCCGCGTAACACTTGATCGCCACGGTAAGCTAAGGCTGTGTCTACTCCTAGACCATTTAGAATTCCTGCAAACTCGACAGCGATATAACCACCACCCACAACCAAAGCTTTATTAGGTAAAGCGTCTAGGTAAAACATTTCGTTAGAGCTTACCACTAGATCACTACCTGAAAATTCAGGAATAAATGGCTTAGCACCAACAGCGATTAGAATACGTTCTGCTGTGTAAGTTTTGCCCGCTACTTCAACCGTATGCGCATCGACAAAGCTCGCATAACCTGAGATCACCTCAACACCAGCATTACCCAACATATTGCCGTAAATACCATTCAGGCGTTCAATCTCCTTGTTTTTGTTGTCGCGTAAAACAGACCAATCAAACTCAACGCCTTTATGTGACCAACCATAGCCAGCAGCTTCTTCAAAGCCATGACCGTATTCGGAACCATAAACAAATAGCTTTTTAGGGACGCAACCTATGTTGACACAAGTACCACCTAAAGCACTGCCTTCTGCTACAGCCACTTTGTATCCTTTTGACGCAGCCACTCGGCTCGCACGTACACCCCCAGAGCCTGCACCAATAACAAATAGATCGTACTGATAAGCCATTTAGTTCTCCAACTGTTACTTATTTAATGTATCGCCCAAGTGTAACAGAGCACTTCCCCATTGTTAAAAAAATTACCGCTATCAAATACATCAAAAAAATCAATTTATTCTAAACAGTTAAGTTCTTTATGCGCACTTCACATCTAGGTATCATTAGACATACTTTATTGTTTTTTCAGATGGAAGAGTTTCATGAAATTTGTGTCTTTTAATATAAACGGCTTACGTGCGCGCCCTCACCAAATCGAAGCATTGGTAGAAAAGCATTCCCCTGATGTGATTGGCCTGCAAGAAATTAAAGTCCACGATGATGCCTTCCCCCATGAGATTCCGGAATCCGTTGGCTACCATGCCTACTACTACGGTCAAAAGTCTCACTACGGCGTTGCGATTTTTAGTAAGCAAGAAGCCACCAAGGTTGAGTACGGATTCCCCGGTGATGATGAAGACGCCCAGCGTCGTATGATCATTGCCACATTCGATACCCCACAAGGCCCAGTGAAAGTACTTAACGGTTATTTCCCGCAAGGAGAAAACCGTGAACACGAAACTAAGTTTCCAGCAAAACGTAAATTCTATGGGGACCTAATGGATTATCTGGCATCACACTCTCCCGATGAGAAAATCATCGTCATGGGGGATATCAACATTTCCCCAACGGATTTAGATATTGGCATAGGCGAGCCAAATGCTAAACGCTGGCTAAAAACAGGAAAATGTAGCTTCTTACCTGAAGAGAGAGAATGGCTTAAAACTCTTATGGATTGGGGTTTTACAGACACTTACCGCCAGCTTAACCCAACAGTAAACGACCGTTTTAGCTGGTTTGATTACCGCTCTAAAGGCTTTGATGACACGCCAAAACGTGGGTTACGTATTGATGTGATTTTATCGTCAACTAGCTTAACGCCTAGCTTGCAAGATGCCGATGTTGACTACGAATTAAGAGGCCTTGAAAAGCCTTCTGATCACGCGCCTATTTGGACATCCTTTGATTTAAGCTAAGATGAAAAGACCATACGGCTATTGGCTAGATTTTAACCAGAAACAGCAATAGCCGTATTTATTGAGAATAAATCACATTAACACCTACTACCCCCAAGCTTATCCACAGACAATGTGGATGACTTAGAAAAGAACCTAACAAAGAGAGCCTACATCGCCATGCAGAATGATATGCCAACAATGGAAGACATGCTCCAACAGTCATCCCAAGCTGCCAGCTTTCTAAAAGCATTAAGCAATGAAAGTCGCCTACTGATTCTTTGTTATTTATTGGATGGTGAGCTGTCGGTAAGTGCATTAAATGACAAAGTACCACTCAGCCAATCTGCCCTATCCCAACACCTTGCGGTATTAAGAAAAGACAAATTAGTCGAAACAAGACGCGAATCGCAAACCATCTATTACCGAATTGAAGATGAAAGAGTGCGTACCTTAATTGCTACCTTACACACCCTATTCTGTCCGCAGTTATAACAATTAGGCTAATAACTCGTATCCCTAACTCGAAGGAAACTTGCGAACCTTGGGATACCCCGAGACGTTAAACCTTGATATCGATAAGTCACATACTCTCCCAATTTAGGAGGGTTCCGACGCTCTACATCAGAAAACCCAGTACCAATTTTAAAACGCACCCCGTCTGGCATCTCAACCACTAAAGCACCCATTAACCCTTGGTATTTACCTTTCCCCTCTAAAAAACCAACGACTTTCGCTTCGGCATCCATATAAGGCTTTAGCTTTAACAAATTATCACTGCGCCCACTTTCAAATAAAGCCGCTTTACGGTGTAAGATCAAACCTTCGGCTCCTGCCTTCACATATTCATCTAAAACCCTATACAAAGCGTCAATCGAGGAAACACTGAACTGCGCCACTGGAGAAATATGCTCAAGCGCAAGGCTCGTGATTAACTCTTTATAAAACTCATACCTCTTTTCAAAGGTCTTTTCTTTATCTGGTGCGTCAAACACCATATAACGAATTGTCTTCCACTCGTTATCGTTAGGTACGTCTTTACTAACAGTAGATAAAATCGCTTCAAAGCTCTGACGCTCAGACCATAACTCCCCATCTAACCAAACAGCAGGTAACCCTTCAGTAAACCAATCAGGCGCATGTATCTTATTACCTTGCCGAGTCAGCAACTCGCTACCAGTCCAAATACCACGAACACCATCGTATTTTTCACTAACCAAATACTCTTCCACATCCACACTGTCGGAAAAGACCTTAGCCAACTGCACATCTGGCTGAGCCCAAACAGGGAGACACCAAAAGCAAATTAAACAAAGGAAAAAATATCGTTGAAATAACATAACTCACTCCTGTGATCATTTATCGCGTCATCCATAACGCGCAAACTAACGAATGTTAGCCATCATTTAGGTATAGAAGCTGATAACCATAATCTCCAATGACTCTTTTGAAAAACAACAGACACAAAAAAGCCCGCTAATAAACGGGCTAGATATTTATAACATTTGTATTAAAGGATAGAAGAGTTAATCATCATCCTGCATAGGCACAAGATGCTCACCCGCAGATAATTCCGCTAGTTTTTTTGCAATCTCCAACTCTTCTTCCTTAGCAAGCTTTGCCGCACCATCCAGATGAAAAGCATATACACTCTTCTCATGACAAAACTTGATCTTGCCAAGAATAACTCCTGAGTCACTAATACAATCTAAATCTTCTTGCGTTGGGAAAAACAACACAGCACATAACCTCAATAAATAAAAAAGTGTCACGGATAATAAACACAGCTTAATGGCTATTCAAGATAAAGCTTTCTAGAGGTCTACCCTATGTTACTCATATTCGATTTATCGGGAGCTTTATAAGTACACGAAAGTAAATTAGCTAATAGGTCGAATGGCAGAGTCTTGATTTATATAAATGCAATTGCGCCCTGCTGATTTTGCCGTGTACATAGCCTGATCAGCCGCGGAGATTAGAGTGTCTGGCGAATTACAACCCTGCTCTGGAATAACGGAGGATAGCCCCGTACTTAATGTAACAACTTTTTCTGGTGCAGCACTGTGTTCTATCGCTAAACCTAATACAACTTGTTGAATAATCTTGGCTGTTTCTATGAGCTTTTTCGTATCGGCATTAGGCAATACAACAACAAACTCTTCACCACCATATCGAGCCACTAAATTTCCAGCACGACTTACTGCATCATGGACAGCTTGCGCTATTTCCCTTAAACAATCATCGCCAGCTAAGTGACCATAAGTGTCATTATAATCTTTGAATAAATCGATATCGCAAAGAATCAACGCCAATGGGGATTGAGTATCCACTAATCGATTCCATTCTTCCGCTATAAAACGGTCGAAGGCTCTACGATTGGCTAAGCTCGTTAAACTATCAATATTACTTAAACGGTTTAACTCTTTATTCGCCGCTTCAAGACCCTTAGTTCGCTCTGCAACTAAGGCTTCAAGCTCCATCTGGTATTTTCTTAGCTCAGTGATATCTTCGTGCATAATAACAAAGTGCGTCACTTCACCTTGCTCATCTTTAATGGGAAAGAAGCGACTTTTTAACCAACATCGACGCCCTTTATCCACCTTAAAGCCAACCGATGAATCATACTCAGCAATGTGGGTATGAAAATTTTCCCCTCTACTAGTTCCCTTAAGTAGTGGGAGAGCGCCTATTTCCTTAACCTTCTCATCTTCAAAAACATTGTATTTATTGACAACAGCCGCACCATCTAAATTAAACAAGGCTTCAAAGGCTTCGTTATAACTGCGTAAAATACCATCAGGTGTATAAAGTTGCATACTAACAGGCGAGTACTTCATTGTAGTTTGGAAGAAGTTTTCATCAGCACCAAGCTGAGGTGGCTTCATAACAGGAAAATACTCATCTGAAGTTGTCATCTAGAAAAACCTAATAGAAATTGATAATAAATACGGTAATTACATCAAATCCTTTTAGATATAACTTTAATTTATTCCTTATATAAAAGAATAATAAACACAGCTTATTGGCTATACAAGATAAAGAAAGGAAGTTAAAGCTGGTCCTACGCTCTATTCCAAGCGATAAATATTTAATTGGCCAAAAAGTCTAATATCTCAGCCACTAACTCTGTTGGCTTTTCTTCAATAATAAGATGACCAGCATTAGGGATTGTCACGACTTTAGAACCTTCAATTTTGCTACTCAGCACATGGGCTTGTTCTGAAGGAATCCATTGATCTTCCTCTCCCCATAATATTAAGACTGGAGTAGTAATAGTCGAGAGCTTGTCTTGGAATTCATCGGTAAACTTAGAGTCGGCTTGGGCGATTTGCCTATAAAACGCAGGCTTTCCTTGCTCAGTAATCCAAGGTTTCAATATGCCATCCATGGTCTCAGAGTCTAACACTTGATAGGCTGCTGTTTTTACATAAGCTTCGACAATCGCAGCATGAATATACTCAGGCACCCCAGCAAAAGCTTCTTCGTGTTTTTCAACATGCTTAAAGAATGGCGAACCCCACGGTGACAAGGCTACAGGATCAATAACCACCATTTTGCGATAGCTACGCTGATCCAGAAGGTGATTCCTTAACACTGTCGTACCACCAAAATCGTGACCGACAATATAAGGCGACTCAAGACTCCAATGCTCAATCAAAGCATCTAACAACCTATTTTGAATGCCTAAAGACACATCCCCCTCAGACTGATCCGACTCCCCATAACCAAGAAGATCAAAGTAATACACCTTATAGTGCTGAGATAAGCCCTTAATTAAATGCCTAAGATTGAACGAAGACCAAGGCGTACCGTGAACAAGAACCAACGGCTCCCCCTCCCCAGCAACACCATACTTAACAGCACGCCCCTCAAACTCAAACGTATGCGCAAGACTCCAAATACCCAACGAACACTCCTAGAACACAACCCCGATCAACAGGAAAAAGATTGGCTTACCTACTAAGACAGGAGCATCAAAACACTCCAAATATGAAAAAACTAAAGACAGAATAAAGGCTGCTCAAGCAAAAACTTTCTACCCTACAGCCCTATTTTTACTCCGACCCTATTTATTGTGAGCTCCGCTTCCGTAACTTTGTAATTGAAACCAAGAGCATTACAGGAAAGAACCAAAGAGCCAATACGACAAATATAAGCATCGGATCGAATAAAACAAAAAGCGGCATATAAAAATGATAAAGAGGAAGATTAAGAGCAATAGCAAGTATTTCTGAACCCAGAAAACCTGAACATTTGAAACCAACTAACATTGCATCATAAACATAGCAACCAACAAATCCTAGTGGCTTATAGCCATGCTCTACAATATTGATGATTATTATATTTGCAATAAACAATATAATAATCAGCAAGACATAGATTATTGAAAAATTTCTAAGTAACTTCCAATGTTTCAAATTCATTCAATACCTAACTATATAAGCACTACCCTAAAAAGGAGCATTAAAACACTCCAGACATGAAAGAACTAAAAATAAATTAAGGCCGTTTCAAGCAAAAACTTTCTAGCCTACAACCCTATTCTTACTCCGACCCTATTTATTATGTTTTTGTCCCAGCAGCCCACGTAGCGGGATGCGACTTAAGCGTTTTGTTAGGCTCGTTGCTGAAATTGAGTGGCTTAGCCTTCGTTCAACCATAGTATGAAATACCTAAACAGAATAGACCGGATAACGGCCAAAATATAATAATTCCTACTGTTGCCAAGTATCTTAAGACACCTGAACGGTTAACTACGATAAACCATAGTGAGGCTGCTGCAAATACTGTGACTGTTGCGACTGCCGCATAGATTGGTACCCAGCCCATCTTAAAAAGGAGACATATCAGAGGCATTGGTCCTGTAACTGCTATGAATTCTGATACAGGCTTCACATCTTCAAGGGTCGACAAATACAAAAAAGCCCCACAAAGGCATACGAGTAAAAAAACGGAGTATGATAAGAGTGTAAATTTTATATTCATGGTCCCGAGAGCCTAACGCCTAAATTTCGGGCCAGCGGTAGCTGGTCCCGAACATCGTCTTGTTAAGCTTTTTCTTTGAGCTTTTTAAGTACACTTTCAAACTCTTCTTTTGATGCCAACTCAAGCTTCGACTCATCAAATACATGTGGAAAGTCTGTCCACATACCTAGATTTCTATTATCGGGCGCAACAAAAATAGGGGCACCATCGCTATTAATTCCAATTTCCCTTTGGGGGAGCCCATTATCATCTATTTCCAGAAACCACCTAGCGACTTCCAGATACAATTTTTCATGATCAGGGTTTGCTCTCGGGATAAAAAATAGCAAAAGCCGCAGCAATCTCATACCCCAGCTATTAAACGCTTCCCGATCCCAATTTGTACTTTCGTATGTATATCCGTATTTCATAAGATGCTTAACGCCACATTAAGCGGCTAGTAATAGTTGGTTAAATTTGGTGAGGCACGAACCACAACCAACTGTTAATAGTCCGTTTGAATGCCTTGTTAGCATTGCAGTTTACACCGAACTTACAAGCGGTAACCCTAACTTTTTAATAAGAGACGAAAACTGACTTTTTGTATAAGGACCATAAACAAACTCGTCGTGTTCGGCAAATTTGTGGTCTTTGGTTTTATCAATATAGTAAAAAGCGCAAGTTTCATGCGGGCAAGCATAAACCGAGATATATTTTTCGTTAGTTTCTATATTTACTGGTTCATCAATACGCCCAATATATGCACCTTCACCAAGGCTATGCACCAACGTTTTAGTGCCGTCAATGTAATACACTTCATAAGGTTGATCTTCCCACGCAGGAGAACAGCCTATTAAAAATAATGACGCAAAAACTAGAAATATTCTCACAAACTTCCCTGCATGCTAACATGTTAATAATGCGCATGCGCGTTTACACAATTCCAAAACCAGCCAAATAACCCAGTAAGTAGTTAACTTAATAATACTTTTCCGCATTATTAACAACTCTAAAAAATGGAAAAACGAGCGTGCGCGTTATTCTTTCTATCCACAGCGCGTTATTTCTACTATGAATTCCTTTATTCATTGATACTAAAGTACTTTCAAAAACACCACCAGTACAAAGCGTGCCACAACGAGTTATTTAAAATGACAAAACGAGCCAAGAAACGGAGACATCAAAAATAAACTGTATAAAAAGCCATAAAAATAACTATTATCCACAACCATCACTCAAAGCTTAGCCTTACTACAAAAACCATTCGATGCAATCCCGATTGCACGACCGCTCGATAGTCGGGTTACCGTGTTTTAAATAGTAAGAGTTCCCCTGAGGTATTCTAAATACCTTACGTAAAACATCGCGTAGGAAAAAAAGGGTTATAAATCAGAAATTAGGCGTTCAAGGTCTTAAAGCGAATTTTTGGTTACTTTTTGGGCGCTAGCAAAAAGTTACCCGCCCAGCAGGGCGGAAAAATGTTTTCAATAAAGCGCATTTGAAAAGTACTTACAGAATATAAAAAAACAAAAAAGCCCCATACTCAAAAAGCATGGGGCTTTAATAAACTCAGTCTAAAAAAGACTAAATAACTACTTACTCAACTGAACAATCAACTTATTCATGCGGCTTACAAAAGTCGCAGGATCTTCCAACTGACCACCTTCAGAAAGTGTCGCTTGTTCGAACAACAACCAAGCCATGTCTGCAAAGCGTTCTTCATCAGATTCTTCGTTCATCTTAGCAACGATTGGGTGATCTGGGTTCACTTCCAATGTTGGCTTAGAGTCAGGAAGCTGCTGACCCGCTTGCTCTAGCAAACGGCGCATTTGCAAGCCCATGTCGTACTCGCCAACCACCAAACACGCTGGTGAGTTAGTCAAACGGTCTGTGCTGTTTACGCCTGTTACTTTCTCAGTAAGTACGTCTTTCATGCGATCAAGAAGTGGCTTGATTTGCTCTGCCTTTTCTTCTTTCTCTTTTTTCTCTTCTTCGTTGTCCGTTTCCGCTAGGTCTAGCTTACCTTTAGTCACGTCTTGGAAAGATTTGCCATCAAACTCTTGTAGAGAAGACATCATCCACTCATCGATACGATCACTTAGTAGCAATACTTCGAAACCTTTCTTACGAAGGATTTCTAAGTGTGGACTGTTCTTCGCAGTGTTGTGGCTTTCCGCATAGATGTAGTAGATCTTATCTTGACCTTCAGCCATGCGTTCGATGTATTCCGCCAAAGAAACCGTTTGCTCTGCAGCGTCTGTCTTAGTGGTACTAAAACGTAGCAAGCCAGCAATTTTCTCTTTGTTTCCCATGTCATCGGCTGGGCCTTCTTTGATGACATTACCAAACTCGTCCCAGAATTTTTGGTACTCTTCTGGGTCGTTTTTCGCCATCTTAGTCAGCATGTCTAGCACACGTTTCGTCAAAGCAGCACGCATTGAGTCAACCGCGTGGTCATTTTGTAGAATCTCACGGGATACGTTCAAAGACAGGTCATTTGAGTCAACCACACCTTTTACAAAACGCATGTAAGGCGGAAGGAAGGCCTCTGCTTCGTCCATGATGAAAACACGTTGCACATACAACTTAAGACCGCGCTGCATATCGCGGTTCCAAAGGTCATGGGGTGCTTTAGATGGGATGTAAAGCAAGCTGCTGTATTCCAGTTTACCTTCAACCTTGTTGTGAGACCATTTAAGTGGCTCTTGGTAATCGTGGGAAATGTGCTTGTAGAACTCTTGGTACTCTTCTTTTGTCACTTCGTTACGAGGACGAGTCCATAGGGCTTTCGCAGAGTTCACCGCTTCGTATTCAGCCGGTTTGCTCTCATCAACAGGCTTTGGATTGCCTTCTTCGTCCATTTCTGGGTAAACCACTTTTTCCATTTCCACTGGAATAGAGATATGGTCAGAGTATTTGGTTACCAAAGAACGTAGGCGGAAGTTGTCTGCAAATTCATTTTCATCCGACTTAAGGTGAAGCGTGATGCGTGTACCGCGAGTCGCTTTGTCGATGTTCTCGATAGTGAACTCACCAGAACCGTCAGATACCCAACGTACTGCGTCTGTTTCTTCTGCGCCTGCACGGCGAGTTTCAACTGTTACTTTGTTGGCAACGATGAAAGCTGAGTAGAAACCTACACCAAACTGACCAATCAATTGGCTGTCTTTTTTCTGGTCGCCGCTTAATTGCTCTAGGAAAGAAGAAGTACCAGATTTTGCAATCGTACCTAGGTTAGTAATGGCCTCTTCGCGGGACATACCAACGCCGTTGTCGTCGATGATCACTGTGTTGGCATCTTTATCAAATTCAATGCGCACACGTAGGTTAGGATCGTCAGAAAGAAGGTCTGCATTAGCGACAGACTCAAAGCGAAGCTTGTCTACCGCGTCGGATGCGTTAGAAATAAGCTCTCTTAGAAAGATTTCTTTGTTTGAGTACAAAGAGTGGATCATCAAATGTAGAAGTTGTTTTACTTCTGTTTGAAACCCTAACGTTTCTTTTTGAGTATCAGTTGCCATGTAATATGTTGCTCCTATTTAAATGAACCTTTGCGCAAGGGGCAAAGGTGTATTTCTTTGACTAGTGCTGCATAGATAAAGCCTCTTGATGGGATTTCAAGAGGCTTAATGGAATAAGATTTGAAAAAGCACAAAAAAAGTAGGTGAATAGCGAAAAACGCCGAAGGGATTACTTTTTACGGATGAGAGTGAGTCCGTCGCCTATAGGAATAAGAGACACGTCCACCGCTTGATCTTGGTGAATGGTGGTATTCAGCTCTCGAACAATACAGGTGTCTTGATCGGTAAAGCTTGGGTCTGCAACATTACCCCACCATAGGGTGTTATCAATCGCCATGCAGCCCCCTGACCTCAAGAGCTTTTTACTCAAGTGGTAATATTCCACTAGGTTCTTTTTATCGGCATCGATAAAAATAAAGTCGAAGGTTTCCGCTTGTGTTTCTAGTAGGGATTTCATCACAGGAATGGCCTTATCACAGTGGGTCGTTACCCTATCCATGACATTCGCTTCCGTTAAATAACGGGTCGCAATATCCAGCCACATTTGCTTTTTTTCTATGGCGATTAAGTTCGCCTCTTCTGGCATAGCCATGGCCATGGATAAAGTGCTGTAGCCAGTGAACACCCCTATTTCCAAGAGCTTTTTAGGGGCTTGTAGTTTCACTAGCAAGGCCAGCAGTTGACCCACTTCTGGAGACAGCTGCATTCTTGCCATATGGTATTGTGCGGTTTCTCGTCGTAGGGCTTTTAAGAGGTCAGCCTCACGGACAGACACATCCACTAAGTATTGGTACAAGCCATCGTCAACTTTAACGGTACGATTAACGGGCTTATCATCTTCAGGAACAGGTTTCGGAAAATTAGGTAGCATTGGATGTCATCACCAAACCAGCATTTAATGTTTTGAACGTTTTTGAACGGAATTCTCTACGATACAGTACCATCACCACTAATACAGCCGCTGCCATGCAAACATAAGGGCTTAAGAACCAGCCACAGAATGCCATGGCAAAATAGTAAGAGCGCAGACCATAGTTAAATTGGTTGGCCGCTAAGCTACACACCTCCGCCATATGGCTGGCATACAATTCACGCTCACTGTCATTAATACCACGCTCTGTGGCAAGTGGTGCACTCCCCACTAAGACTGAGCAAAAATTATATTGGCGCACAGACCATGTAAAAGTGAAAAAGGCATAGGAGAAGATCACCACAAGGACAATGATTTTCAGTTCCCATTCCTGAGGACTCAAAGGTGCAAAGAAATAAAAGTCAGATAAGATACCTAGCGCTTTTTCGGAGTAATTAAAGGCGGTAAAAAGACCGGCAATGATCAGTAGGCTACTGGATGCAAAGAACAAGCTACTGCGTTCTAGGTTCGCCATGACAGAGGCATCGGCAATTCGATTATCTCGTTTCAGCAAGCGGGACATCCAAGCTAATCTAAATTGGTGTAATACACTCACCAGACAAGTACGTTTTTTCGCCGTACGCCGTGCATAGGTAGCATACCCCCACCAAGCAGAGCAAAAAACAAAAAGCGTCACGAGATCGAGCGTATTCAGTAATAAAGAAAACGAATGGTGTTCCATAATATGGTTTCGCCTTGAGCAGCAAATTAGAGAGCCATATTAAAGCATTTTTTGTTTTCTATGTCCGTGAAAGAGCAAGGAAAACCCACCATTAGTAGATGAAAAATGTTTTCCCTTTGATTAGAAAATTTCACCATAAAAAAGCCGAACTCTTATAAAGTTCGGCTTTTTTATACATGTTACAAGCATTACTAATCGA
This sequence comes from Marinomonas sargassi, assembly GCF_025716875.1. Lineage (GTDB taxonomy): Bacteria > Pseudomonadota > Gammaproteobacteria > Pseudomonadales > Marinomonadaceae > Marinomonas > Marinomonas sargassi. The sequence goes on from NZ_JAOVZB010000004.1 coordinate 40,662, forward strand.
GTCTATGACAGACCTTAATTAGAAATCCTTAAGCTTCCATTCAACTTGTTCACCAGCGAAGAAAGGCACGATCAGATCACCACTAGGTAGGGTAATGTTAGATGGCACTTCCCATGCTTCGCGAACCAGTGTCACGGTTTCCGTATTACGAGGCAGACCATAAAAGTCTGGACCATAGAGACTTGCGAAGCCTTCCAATTTATCCAAAGCGTCGAGCTCATCGAAGACTTGTGTATACAGCTCTAATGCTGACCAAGCACTGTAACAACCCGCACAGCCACAATCTGTCTCTTTATTGTCCTTAGTATGGGGCGCTGAATCCGTTCCTAGGAAGAATCTAGGTGATCCCGATTTTACGACTGCACGCAATGCTTCTTGGTGAGTGCTGCGCTTCAAAACAGGTAAACAGTAGTTATGTGGGCGTATTCCACCATCTAGCATATGGTTACGGTTTAACAATAAATGCTGAGGCGTAATGGTTGCCGCAACACCTTCACGGGCAGATAGAACAAACTCGGCCGCATCTTTTGTGGTGATATGCTCGAATACCACTTTCAAATTTGGCACACGTTCAACAATTTGCACCATATGCTGGTCAATGAACTCTTTCTCACGGTCAAAAATATCAATGTGCTTTTGCGTCACTTCACCGTGAATCAGTAGCAACATATCGTGTTCAGCAAGGGCTTCAAATACAGGGTAAAGAGATGACAATGAGCTCACACCGGAATCTGAATTGGTCGTCGCGCCAGCTGGGTACATTTTTACTGCTAGAACGCCTGCCGCTTTAGCGGCTTTGATATCTTCTACACTGGTTTTATCTGTTAAATAAAGTGTCATGAGAGGATTAAAACTGCTGCCTTCCGGACGAGCTGCAAGAATGCGCTCTTTATAACTCATCGCCAGTTCAGCGGTTGTTATTGGCGGTCGCAAATTTGGCATCACGATAGCGCGTTCAAAACAACGCGCTGTAGCAGGCACGGTTTCTAACAACATGTCTTGATCACGGAAATGTAAGTGCCAATCGTCTGGCTTGATGATAGTAATTTCGTTCATTACAGGCCCTTTATATAAAAAGAAAAGCGTAAAAGCATATTAGCAAACTATCGTGGAAGTTTGGATAGCGCTGAACTTTACCAATAACAGGTTTCAAAATTTAGATATAAAAAAGCCGCAATTAAGCGGCTTTTAAAATGAGAGGATTAACTCTCTTTATCACGACGCTGTCTTGGACGACGGTCACGATTAGATGGACGACGATCTCCTGAACGAGCGCCGCCACCAGATGGACGTTTACGAGAAGGTGATGCTGCACGCTTGTTCAGCTCTTCTGCGTTTTCCAACCTAGCAATATCAGTACGTTGACCACAAATACGAGTCTTACCTAGTTTACCTAGAGTGTCAGACTTCATGCTCGCTGGTAGATCAACCGTAGAGAAATCTTCGTAGATTTCGATATGACCGATATAGCGACTTTCGATGTCCGCTTCGTTGGCAATGGCACCTACAATGTTGCCAGGCTTAACACCTGCATTGTAACCAACTTGCATAACATAGCGTGTCATTGCTGTGTTTGGATCGTCTTTTAATGGCATAGCATCCGCTGTTACAGGGCGTACTTTACGAGGCGCTCTGTCTCTGTCGCGACCACGGTCATTACGATCGTTACGGTCATTGCGATCACGGCGTTCGCGACGTTCTTGACGAACTTCCATTTCAGACAATAGCAATGGCGTTTTACCCTGTGCCATGTGCGCTAAAGCAGCAGCCATTTTCAATGGATCTACTTCGTTTTCTTTTTGGTAGTCTTGAACCAATTCTAAGAAGAAATCGAGGTTTTCGTTATCCATTGCATCAGTGATGCGTTGCTTAAAGCGACCAATACGCTGAGCATTAATGTCAGACGCTGTTGGCAATGTCATACTTTCGATTGGCTGACGAGTTGCGCGCTCAATGGCTTGCAACATGCGACGTTCACGGTGAGCAACGAACAAAATCGCTGTACCTGAACGACCAGCACGACCAGTACGACCGATACGGTGAACATAAGATTCTGTATCGTATGGAATATCGTAGTTTACAACGTGACTAACACGCTCAACATCCAGACCACGTGCTACTACGTCAGTGGCAACAAGAATGTCAATTTGACCTTTCTTAATGCGCTCAACCGTACGCTCGCGTAAGTTCTGGCTAATGTCACCATTCAATGCTTCACAAGCATGGCCACGAGCCGTTAGCTTTTCAGCCAATTCAACGGTTGCCGCTTTAGTACGAACAAAGATGATCATGCCATCGTGTTCGTTCATCTCAAGAATACGAGTCAAAGCGTCTAGCTTGTGCAAACCACTAACAGGCCAGTATTTTTGAGTGATAGTCGTTGCCGTCGATGTTTTGGTAACGATTTTAACTTCTTTAGGATCGTTCAAGTGACGTTTTGCAACTTGACGAATAACAGAAGGCATAGTCGCAGAGAACAAAGCGATTTGGCGAGTTTGTGGTGTTTGCTCAAGAATCCACTCGACATCGTCGATGAATCCCATGCGTAGCATTTCATCTGCTTCATCAAGTACTAGCGCCTTAAGCGTATCTAGTTTTAATGTTTTACGACGAATATGGTCCATAACACGACCAGGTGTACCTACTACAACTTGCACACCGCGTCTTAGTTGACGAAGTTGAGAGTCGTAAGACATACCACCATAGATAGGCAATACGTGGAAATCAGGAATATTACGAGCGTAACTTTGGAATGCTTCAGAAACCTGAATAGCAAGTTCACGAGTTGGGGCCAGCACAAGTAATTGGGTCGTTTTATCTGTAATATCAATGCGAGACAATAGCGGCAGCGCAAAAGCCGCAGTCTTACCAGTACCCGTTTGCGCTTGTCCCAAAAGGTCACGACCTTCTAATAAATATGGAATACTTTGCGCTTGGATAGCAGATGGTTGCTCGTAACCTAGGTCAGCAACCGCTTTTAGAACAGGGGCGATTAAGCCCAACGAATCAAATGTAGGCTGAGTATCAGCTTCAGACATGTAAATTAGTACCTTTTTTGGGTGAGGATAAGGCCTGTAACCGATTTACATGCCTTAATAAACTTTCTCTAGAAACTACTGAGGAAAATCGAGTGCGGATTATATCCTACAAAAGGACAATAAGCTATCTATTTACTGATCAAAATATGTGCAATTGTATTTTTTTAAACGAATAACTCAGCGTTTACTCTCACCCGCATGGGAATCAAGCAGAATCGCTACCCAATGGGTTTTGGGATTCGCCTCTAATGCTAGCTTAACAATGATAGTTAGAGGTATTGATAAGAGCATGCCCACTGGACCAAACACCCAGCCCCAAAGCAATAAAGATAAAAACACCACTAAGGTAGACAAACCTAACCCCCGGCCCATGTATCTGGGCTCAATCACATTACCGACAATTAAGTTCACAAAGACAAAGCCTGCCGCAGTTAAACCTGCTGACAAACTGCCTAGTTGAACAAATGCCAACAACACTGCAGGAACAGCAGCAATAATAGAACCGATATTAGGAACAAAGTTTAATAGGAAAGCACAGACGCCCCATAGAATAGGAAAGTCGACACCCAAGACCCATAACCAAGTGGTAATAAGCACGCCCGTTAACATACTGACTAAGGTTTTTATTACTAGGTATCGGTTAACAGAACTCATAAAGGCTTCAAATTTGCCCATTGAGTGGGAAGCATCTGTTAACGCCAAGGTTAATTTCTTAGGCAACTCAACTGCTTCAAACAAAATGAAGATGACGATCATGGCCACCAAGATCAAGTTGGTTAATACACTACCAATGCTGCGTAATGCATTGGCCATCATTTGCATCAAGGCCGAAGGGTCCACATAACCTTCCACTAGATCACTGGAAATGTGCAAACCTAGGCCGTTTAACATCTGAATAATATTAGAGGTCTCTTCCGCAAAGCGTATTTTGTAGTTAGGTAACTGACTAGAGAAGTCATCTAGAGTCGCCCCTACCAATAATGCTAGCGAACCAACACCAACTAAAATCAGTAACACCACCAGCAAAATAGACAGGGATGTTGGGATTTTTCGTTGACGTAATGTAGTCATTAAAGGCGTGCAAATAATGGCAATAAATACCGACAGCATAAAAGGCACAACAATTTGCGATGCTGCTTTTAAGCCAGCAATAATGATGATCAGGGCAGCAAAGCCAACCAACCAATGAGTTCCTTTATGCTGTTCAGTCATTTTAACTCCTTCGCTCTTAGCCTATTTAATAAGTGAGGCCTAAGGCTTAACAATACATTCTATAAAGGGATAGGATAAATACTTTGTGCGTAATCCGCTAAATCCTGCAGCATAATCTGCTTTGCTGCGGGCAGGTCTGGTGTTTGAGCAATTTCGTTCAAACGATTAAAGTAGGCTTCCATAGTAATGGAGCCACCGCCATCCTTTTCTAATAAGCGTATTTGGCGATACTCTTCCCACTCCATCCTCTGCTGCTCACCTAACTGGTCTGGATAGTTACGGCCAATATAACGCATCAGCATTTCTGGTAAACGCCTATCGTCAAATGACATAGCCAATTCAGACAAAGCATGGGCAGGTGTTTCTCGTATCGTTTCCATTCTCGCTTTATCTTCACGAGAGAAAAAGCCACCAGCATAAAGCATCAAATCTGGGTCTTTTAGAATAGGTCTATCTTCTTGCATGAAAACCGACGTCATTTTCTCTGCTAAGCCATTGTGACCTTTAATCATGGCAAGATTATGACGACATAGATCTCCGTCTAATGCCAAACGTTCCACCACACTAGCCTCTTTTAGAAATGTCGCAGGAGCAACGGCAGGCGATTTATTCAAATGAATCACTTTAAGCGGTAAGCGCTCAACGTCACCTAGCTCTTCCTGACGAGTAAAGACTCGATGGCGGATCTCATCGACACTTAAGTCCAACAGAGGTTGGGCATCGGCCATGAGGTCGTAAACAATAATGCCATTTTTATTGGTTGGGTGTGGCGCAATGGGCACAACAAAAGCCGAGTACTTTTTCGTTTGGCCAAACATGCCAGAAACATGTAGAAACGGCTTAAAGCGAATGACATCGATAAACTGCTGTAACTCATGTTTTTGACGCATCTTGAAGTAGTAATCAAACAGCTTAGGTTGCTTGTCACGAATAAGCTTGGCCATTTCTATGGTGCCATAAACATCGGATAAGGCATCATGGGCTTGTTCATGAGCAATACCATTGGCTTGGGTGAGCGCTTCCAACTTCATGGAAACCACACCTTCTTCGTTGGTCGGCCACTTTATCCCTTCGGGCCTTAGGGCATAGGTCATACGCACCAAGTCAATAACATCCCAGCGAGAACAGTTGTTTTGCCATTCCCTTGCATAGGGATCGATAAAGTTGCGGTAAAAGCCGTGGCGTACCACTTCATCATCAAAGCGAATTGTGTTGTAACCTAGTGCACAGGTTCCCGGTTGAGAAAGCTCGGCTTCCACTGCTGCCATAAACTCGGCTTCGCATAAACCTTCACGATTAGCATCTTGCGGACTAATGCCTGTTAACAAGCAAGCTTCAGGCTGAGGTAAAACGTCCTCTGCTAATTTGCAGTAAAACATAATTGGCTCGCCAATTTGGTTAAACTCTAAATCCGTTCTAATTCCAGCAAATTGCATAGGTCGATCTTTAGCTGGGTCCGTTCCTGTTGTCTCGAAGTCAAACCAAAAAAATGACGTTGGGCCCGATGAAGTCACAAAAAATTCCTGTAAGCGATAAAATAAATCGGTATTATACGCATCTTAAAGTTCGTTTGTTAAAGTTCGTTTATTAAAGTGTATTTAGCGATGTAGAGGAACAGATCAATGGCAACACCGGTGAATTGCCCATGTGGTACGAATGCACCCTATGAAATGTGCTGCGGCATGTATCATCATAATCCTGGAACAGCACCAACGGCTGAAGCTTTAATGCGTTCCCGCTATTCTGCTTTTGCGCTGAATGACTTCCACTACATTTCTTCTACTCAAAAGCTAAAAAATGCCCCTAAGCAATCTGATGCTGATATCGCTGAAAGTAACCGTGAAACACAGTGGATCAAGCTAGAAGTTACCGAAACTGTCGATGGGTTAGAAAAAGACAAAGAAGGTATGGTGGCTTTTTCCGCTCACTTTAAAGAAGGCAAACACATTGGTCGTTTAAGTGAGCGCTCTTTGTTTAAAAAGATTAAAGGCTCGTGGTTCTATATTTCAGGCGAGCATGAAATCGAAAAGAACACTCCTCTCGTCAAATCTCCTACTATGAATGTCGGCCGCAATGATCCTTGCGTCTGTGGCTCAGGCAAAAAATACAAGAAGTGTTGTGGTTAAAATAAGCTGTTTTAATAACAACTTCTCAGGCATGTTGAACACGGATGTTCACAAAACCCCCTTCTCTCTCAAATTAAAATAATACCATCTAGCACTTCCAATAATTCCAGTACTTCCCCTAGTCCAATTCAGCATCAGCCAGATGACTGACATTTATGGCTTTCAGCTGTATAATCGGCCTCATTCAAGACTGACCTCTATCACAGGGCGACGCGACCACACAAAGAACGGAACATTTTTATACGAAAGCATTATTTATTACGCATAACTCCCAGCGCATAGCTCATATCTAACAAACATAAATTACTGTGATGGACTTAATAATGAATTCAATTACTCTTGGGCCACTATCAAAGGCCAATGGAGAAATCCAAATCCCTGGCTCTAAAAGCCTATCTAACCGCATTTTGCTATTAGCGACTTTGGCAAAAGGCACCACTAAGATTACTAACTTACTAGACAGTGACGATATTCGTTACATGCTAGAAAGTCTTAAAAAACTTGGCGTTTCTTACTCTTTAGAAGACCAAGGCACCACTTGTGTTTTAGAAGGACTAGGCGGCCCAATTCAAGCCGATTTTGGTGACCTATTCCTAGGTAACGCAGGTACAGCAATGCGCCCTCTTACTGCTGCACTTTGTCTTGGCAAAGGCGAGTTCCACCTTCACGGTGAGCCGCGCATGCACGAACGCCCAATTGGCGACCTTGTCGATGCACTACAAGATTTAGGTGTTGATATCAGCTACGAAGGCGAGAAGAACTACCCACCTCTTTGCATTAAAGCAAACGGTTTATCAGGCGGTGAAGTGTCTATAAAAGGCAATATCTCTAGTCAATTCCTTACCGCTATATTAATGAGCGCCCCTTTAGCCCAAGGCGATCTGACCATTAATGTGGAAGGTGAGCTAGTGTCTAAGCCTTATATTGATATTACACTCCACGCCATGAAGCAATTTGGTGTTGAAGTAGAGAATAATCAGTACCAGTCTTTTCATGTTAAAGGCCAACAGACTTACCAAAGCCCCGGCGAAATCATGGTGGAAGGTGATGCTTCCTCAGCATCTTATTTCTTAGCGGCAGCGGCTATTGCTGGCGGTAAGATAAAAGTGCACGGCGTTGGTACGGACAGTGTTCAAGGTGATGTAAAATTTGCTGAAGTATTAGAGAAAATGGGCGCCAACATTACCTATGGACCAACTTGGATCCAAGCTGAGCACAATGAGCTAAATGCCGTTGATCTAGATATGAATCACATCCCAGATGCCGCCATGACAATTGCGACCACCGCCTTATTTGCGAAAGGAACAACCACCATTCGCAATATCTATAACTGGCGTGTAAAAGAAACGGATCGTCTATTTGCTATGGCAACTGAGCTGAAAAAACTTGGCGCAGAAGTCATTGAAGGGGAAGACTATATTACCGTCACCCCTGTTGAGAAACTTCAACATGCGGCGATAGATACTTATAACGATCACCGTATTGCCATGTGTTTCTCTCTGGTCGCATTCTCAGATACCCCTGTGACCATTAATGACCCGGGCTGTACTTCGAAAACTTTCCCTACTTACTTTGAACTATTTAATTCAGTAGTAAGTTAATTAAAGTTGGTTTTAAAAAAGGGCGTTAAGTTTTACTTAACGCCCTTTTTTATAGCTTTCCCAACCTGCTATCTCTCCCCTACTATCCCACTCAGGAATAGCTCAATCAAATGACAAACCAAAAAGGCTAATTTCAGATTGATAAGGCACTTCTTTGGATTCTATAGCCAGCTCATTCACTAGTTGTAAATAACTCGCCATTTTATGGGCTTGCAAGTTTTTCTCACTAGGTAAGGCGTTGCTAAACTTAGTAGCCCTTAGGGCACTTTTTATACCTCGAGTCTCGGCATACTCACCCTCACCTCTCAAAATCACTTCAATCCCCATGTGCCAATAGATATCTAAGTCTTTAATTTGCAAAGGGCTAATTGGTGGAACCAGAGGCACAATATCTTCTGGCGTTACTATTCTAATTAAGGGCAAATTTGAAAAAGCCTTGGCACCACTAACATTGGTCACCTTAGGCTGCCCAAAGGTAACCACTTGCTGAAGAGGATATCCCTCCTTTTGTAACTGCATAGCCAAAATAACCGCAATCGCCCCACCTAAACTGTGGCCTGTGATAAATACAGGCTTGTCTTTCGATAAGTACGGGAGAAGATCTTCGAACACTGCCTTAGAGCCGGAAGCAAAGCCATGATGCAGCTTAATCCCTAACACATCATCTGAGGTCAGAGAAACAGAAAGGTCGAGTATGACATTATTGAGGTTTGCCGTGCCTCGAATAGCTATGGTTTGCACACCATCAGATTCACTAAGAAAGTAATTAACTTGGCTTTCCTCAATAGTTGAGTGATGAATCAACTTATGCTCTATTAATTGAATATTTGCTTCGAGCTCATCTTGCTCCAAATAAGCATGGTTCGATAGTTCAGCTTGCAAATGAATCAACTGAAAGTTTTGAGAGGCAAAAAGTGACTGCGAAAAGCACAACATAGCAGCCACAACACTATATAAAACTTGTTTAAACATCCTATTTCTCTAAATCATAAATGGCATCATTTATGGTTTCAATACGTGCCATCATGGCATCCTGTGCATCAGATAAGCCTTTATTATAAAAAGTGGCTGCAAAGTTCTCGGCAATAAAGTCCAAGAAGAAGTCCGCCTCAAAAGTACCGATGGAAGTATCTAGTTCATCCTCCAAATAGCCTTTGAGCTTATCGATCATTTTCTTTTTGTCATTTTCGTCAAATTGTAACGCTGGCATACCTACTCCATTAAGCACTCATCACTAATGCTTTTGTGAGTGACTCTATTAGTTAGTCAGAATTGGCTTTATTATAACGAGCTAACAACAGGAACCAAACATTGCTTTATCAAGGACTGTATTATGGCTGACTACAATGAATCACCCGAAGAAATCACCAAAGCAACCAAAGACTACGTGATGCAGCAAACCATGCTGCGCATTAAAGACCCAAAAGTTTCTTTGGATTTTTATGAAAATGTTTTAGGAATGACATTACTGGGTAAATATGACTTCCCCTCTATGGAATTCACCCTCTATTTTCTTGGCTACGAATCACCAGCCTCAGAAAAAAGTGACAAAGAAAATACCGAATGGGTATTTCGCCGTCCCGCTCTCATCGAGCTAACCCACAACTGGGGCAGTGAGAAAGACGATAACTTTGCAGGCTACCATAATGGTAATGAAGATCCGCGAGGCTTTGGTCATATTGGTATCAGTGTGCCAGATGTCTATGCCGCCTGTGAACGATTCTCTAAATACGATGTAGATTTCGTGAAGAAGCCCGATGATGGCTCAATGAAAGGATTGGCTTTTATAAAAGACCCCGATGGCTATTGGATTGAGATTTTCTCTGCCAAAGGCATTGCCGATATCATTCACGCTCAATGATCAAGCAGCAAGGCTGAAAGCTGATCACAACAGCTTTTTCAGCCTTCTTATTCGTATTAAGCGTCTACTGCTTTAATATGAAATTCACCTACCTGTACATCGATGACCTCAACCTTAGTTCCCGCTTCAATTGAAGTAGTTGAAATAAGCTTCCAGCTAATACCAGAATATTGATACGTCACTATATGAGTGGGTGATACCGATTCTTGCAGAATAAACTGATGACCAGCTAAGTCGCCCTGCGCCTTGACGGTACTCACATCCGATTGCATTTTCTTGAGAGGCTTCCATAAGATTGTCGCAGCAACCACTGTTATCACCCCAGTACTTAAGAAAGCACTCAATAAATCATCTGGAATCACACCAAAATAAATGAGCCCGCCAGATGCAATAGCGGCTAAGCCAACAAAAAAGAGTACAAACGTCGAGAAGCCCAGTACTGCCACTTCAATAACCAATAGACCTAATCCCATCACTAAGAAGCTTTCAGCCAAATTATTGGTAATAAAGTCCATCGTTATTTTCCTTTCGACATTTGTTGAATAATGGTCATAGCCTGAGCCACAACCGCAGATGCTTCGGTTGAACCATCAGGTAATAGAACGACAGAAGATTCTTTCGCAATGGCTTGTTTAGCTTCAATAGCCTTGGTCGCTAGATCCAACTGAATCGCTTTTTGACCTTCTTCTGTTGCTGCCGCATCACCTACCATACGCAATGCTTCGGCTTGAGCTGTTGCAACAGCAACAATGGCTTTGGCCTCACCTTCCGCTCGTAACACTTGCTCTTCTTTTTCTGCTTCCGCAGCAAGTACTACTGATGCTTTTTCACCTTCCGCACGGTTGATCGCAGCTTGTCGGTCACCTTCTGACTCTAAGATCTGCGCACGTCTTACACGTTCCGCTTTCATTTGAGCTTCCATAGCAACCATAACGGATTGTGGTGGGTTAATGTCTTTGATTTCATAACGAAGTACCTGAATACCCCAAGGGCCTGCTGCTTCGTTAATTGCAGAGACAATATTAGTGTTCAGTAAATCACGCTCTTCAAAGGTTTTATCTAGTTCCATTTTACCGAGTTCAGATCGCATTGTGGTTTGAGCGAGTTGAGTAACAGCAAACACATAGTTATCAACGCCATAGGTCGCTTTATAAGGGTCAAGAACACGAAAATATAAGACACCATCGACATTTAAAGAAATATTATCTTTCGTAATAGCACTTTGTTCAGGAACATCAACTGCTTGTTCCTTTAATGAGCGCATGGCAGCAATACGATCAATAAATGGAATAATAAAGTTCAAACCCGCTTCTTTGGTAGATTGATATTTACCAAAACGCTCAATCAAATAGGCTTCATTCTGCGGAACAAACTTTAAAGAGGCCTTTAACCCCACCACAACAAGTATTAAAACCAATACTTGAACGTTCAATATATAATCCAAAATCATTTCCATAACTCTTTATCCTTAAGAATTTACTTAATTAACTACACAGTAAGCGGCCAAGATAACACATTAAATTATGAAATAGTTATCAGTATCATCTATTCATTCACTGATGAAAAAGGCTGATTCGATAACACCCGAGAAAGACCTTTGACCATTTTAAAGATCGACCACACCCAAATAGCAAAAAGAATAATTACGCCCACAAAAAAGAAGGTTAAGAACAATCCTAATAAAGTGACCGCTATCCCCCACCAAAAAGTCGAAATGATATTTTTATAATGATCTTCAAATAGTGTGCCTTTCGCTTCAGACTGCTTAACCATGGCCCAAACAGCACCAATAAACCAAAATACGCCAGTAAATACCCCCACCAGCATCAAGATATATGAAATTAATACGTTTTTTTTCGCTGCATCATCTTGGGCAGATAAGCCTTGAAAAGGCCGCTTATTATCTGAATTTGCGTCAAAGTCTTTCTGAGGTTCCATTTTTACCAACTCCATTAAAAAATTGAATTATAAATACCTATCTGATTATACAGAGCATGCAATAAGACCTACTCAGTGATTGATTTAAATTCGTCGAAATACGTTAGCATACGCTTTTCGAGATAATACACAGGTTTAAAAAGGCTACCCGTCACAAACCCTACATGCCCACCGTTTTTATGAATCTCCAATTGAACTTTCGGGGAAATCTCATTTTCTAGAGCTCTATTTGAGGAAATCATATTCAAACTTGCTGACGCTGTAATATTCTTATGCCACTGGTCTAAACACGCTTGCGGCAATATTTTGGGAGTCATAAATGGGTCATCTAATGCATGAATCACCAAGGTATTGGTTTTTATATGCGGTAAATATTGTTTCGCGCTGCTCTTATTATAATAACCCTGCACACCATCAAAGCCATTTACTTTGGCTGTATAAACATCATCAAATTCACGAATCGTTTTTAATGTTTGAATCTCTTTAGGTGTTTTCCCTAGTAAGGACTCCATATCATGCTGCTGATATTTTTTGATTAGCGTTCTTTTTAAAAGGCGTAATAAATGCCGCTCATAAATACCAAAAAAACTCGTCTGAATTGCTTCAGCACTGTCATCTAACTGCATGGGTGCACTGATCGAAATAGCTGCGGTTAAAGGGGAAGTTGAACCAGCATGACCATACTCCCCCAAGAGTTTCAAAAGCATATTGCCACCTAGAGAGTAGCCAATAGCAAACAAGGGTGAGTCTGGAAAACTTACTTTAAGGTGCTCTATCCACGCTTTAGCATCACTTGTCGCGCCACTATGGTAGGTCTTCGCTCGTTTATTATCGCGACCGGAGCAACCGCGAAAATTCATGATAACGGGAATATATCCACCTTTTCTCAGGGCTTGCATTGCGCCCTCAATATAAGGTGATCGATAACAGCCTGCTAACCCATGGAACAATATCACTATAGGCTTAGTGTTATTTGCTTCTGGCTTCTCTAACCAATGGCAATCGACAAAATCACCATCTTCCAGTTCAAATACCTCTCTTTGAGTATCAAGCAATAACGGCTTACGGAACAGAGTGGCATAGACAGTTTGCAAGTGTTTATTTTTAAGGATAAAACTAGGATGAAATGGAACCATAAACACAGACTCAAATGAAAGATAAGCACAGAATGATAGACGAATATTGTCCGTATTAAAGCGAAAAGAATACGAACATTTCATGACACTTCAGATACAGATAAAAGGTTTAGGCGACAACCTCTAGTTGAGGCCATAACACTTGCCACCCCTTACTTTGAATACGCCCATAAAACGCCTTTGGTTTAGGTCGCTTAGCATTAAGGGTAATAGTCTGATTGAAGTTTGCTTCTAACCCAAAGGGCGAGACTATTGATAGGCCATCAACTTCATTGAAAGTCACCCCTACCGCGGTTTCAACTTCCACCCAATAACTCATAGCATCGGCGCATGAAAGATAAGGAGCATCATCATTACGTATATGCATTCTGGCCTGATTTTTAACAGACCAAGGTTGATGACTGAGGGCTTTTAATTTGGCTTCGTATATAAGGTCGGCATTTTCCGAAGTAGCACTGTTATCGAAATAAATTAAATCAATATCATTCAAAGGTGTCTTTTCTGCCTTTTGGTGTAACTTATCCCAAATTAAATTCCTAACAAAACCTGCAGCTAAACACCAATCCCCTAAGCCTAATGAAGCCGCTAAGCACAACGCCTCCATTCTTTCCTGATCTGATTCGATCCAACTTTTCACTTGGCTTTCGTAGTTCATTTTAACTTGCGTTACCTCATCAATTTACGGCTTTTCAGCTAAGTGTTAAGAAAAACAAACTACATTGGTAAAAGTTCGATACATTAACGACTTAAGTCTCATAGACTTATTGTAATTACATTGAAACTTACTTAGGATATTTTAAATATTTATAAGGAGAGTCGGAATATTATATCGGCTTTCCGAGCTCTGAGTCTTCTTTAGTTTTTTACAGTCTGTATCAGCAGCCATCAGGTAATAAAATGCCACGCTCAAAATGCACACAAAAGCAAACCCTCATTGTTTGCATTTTCGCCCTATTGGCTGCGATTTTTTCTTCTAATTCTCATGCAGAGAATACGGAAACATTGTTTCAGAATATTCAAACGACATCTTATTCAAAAGACAAAAGTCCAGTAAGCGACATGCTGCCCACGTATATATTGGAAAGTAATGAGCTTTCTGAAGAACACTACACCGCAGCCAGCTCTAAAATTAGCGCCCTTTTAAGAGACACGGAGCAATTAGAAACCAGTGTTTACATATCTGAATGGCTCTCTAGTGAAGACGCCAACACAATACAAAACGCTGTTCGTTATCGATGGATGATGATTACCAGCTATGACTTAATGTTTTTTAGCCAGTTTTCAGCCGCTAGAAGTATGCTGGAACAAGCACTTTCCTCGATCAAAACTTGGCAACCTGCATCAGATGGAGCCAAAAACACTCAAGCCAACCTTTATCACATTTACGGCCAACTTTTAGTAAAACAAAAACGTGTTGCAGAGGCGCTCCCCTACTTTTATCAAGCCGAAGAATGGTTCAAAAACATAGATGCAAACCATCCGTCCATATTTACTATTAATGTCATTTTAGGCGAGGCTTTTTTACATGCCAAAGAGTACGTAAAGGCCGAAAAGTATGCTAAACGCGCGCTTGAAATCATCCCTAAAGGACGAGTAGATGCCATCAGCTACCTCTATGGTATTTTAGCATCAGCCATTCGACAGCAGGAGCGACCCGAAGATGCCTTGGCGACTATCCAAGAGTATCTGGACAATCCTGTTGATCCAAGGCAAGACTACTTTTTGTATTTCTCCCTCGTGCATATAGAAGTCTTAAGAGACTTAAAGACTTTTGACATTGCCTTATCTTTAGCGAAAGACACTCATCACTTAGCTGAAAAAGTGGGTAACAAGAGTTATTTAAAAGATGCGAAACGTCACCTTGGTTTCCTAGAGGGGCATTTTGGCAATATGCTCGTAGCAGAGAGGCTACTATCGGAAGCAGTTTATTCACCAACTGGTATTAGCGAGAGCACCTCTCCACAAGTCTACTTGGAATATGTCGACATCTTGGAACAGCTGGGGAAATACCAGACAGCTTTAAAATACTATCGATATTTCCATACCGCCCATACAGAGGAACGAGAGCGCATAGATAGAGCCACCATTGCAAATCTAGAACAACAACAGAGAAATCTAAGCTTGGAGAAAGAAGCACTAGCTTCCTCTACAAAGTTAGCTTTGGCAGAAGCCGATAATGAAAGAGCTCAATTAAAAAGCCGTTTATTCATGTGGGCTGCGATCATCCTGATATGGATAGCAACGATCATTTTGATTATGTTCGTGCAGTTGCGTAAAAAAAGCCGCGAATTATATTACATGGCAAAGCACGATCAGTTGACTGGCTTATGGAATCGCCACGCCTTCTCATTGGCTATAGAATCTTCATATCACCGCCAATTAATTGTTACGGATCTTGATGGTTTAAAACATTACAATGATGTGCACGGCCACCAAAAAGGTGATGAATTAATACAAGGTTATGCAGGACATATTAAAAATATTTTAGACCCCGAAGGCGCGCAACTCTTTAGAATTGGTGGTGATGAGTTTGCCATTCTTATTGACGAGGTATTACCATCCCAAAGGATAGAGCACTGTATGAATCTGGCTATTCAACGATTACAGGCTGATGGTTTTGCTCAAGCAGATGCAAGCTACGGTATAGCTACACGTGACGAGAGAGAAGCGGATTACGATTGGGTGTTTCTAGCAGATCAGCGTATGTATGAAATGAAGCAGTCGAAGAAAAACATGCCTAGCATTGAAGAAAAGTAAGCTTAGTAGAATATGTGAGTAAGACACTTCTACTCACATATCACCTTTACCAAAACCATATTACTTATTTAGTCACCCTGCATTTCTAAGGCCATTTTATAAAGACCATTCTTCTTTTCGCCTGTTAGCTTAGCCGCTATTGCCGCTGCCTGTTTAACAGGGAGGTCTTCTAGTAGCACCCCTAAAATACGCTTTATTTCTTGTTCGGATTCATCTGTATTTTCTTCTGTAAAATGCAGCATAACCACAAACTCGCCACGCATTTGATTCGCATCGTCATCAAATTTGGTTAGAATTTCACTCGCAGTTCCAGAAAGAAACGTTTCAAATGTTTTAGTCACTTCACGTGCTAAGACCAGCTGCGCAGTATCGCCATAGACCTTTTCAACATCTTTAACGGAGTCATAAACTCTGTGGGTAGATTCATAAAACACAACTGTGCCGGACTGTTTTTTCCATGACTCAAACAAATCACAACGCGCTTTGGATTTCGCAGGCACAAAGCCTGCAAAGAAAAACTGGTCTGTTGGTAATCCTGATGCACACAAGGCTGCAACAAGCGCACAAGCCCCAGGTACAGGTAACACTTTATGGTCTTGGGCACGTAACGCATGCACAACATGATAACCGGGGTCTGAAATGAGAGGTGTTCCTGCGTCAGACACTAGGGCGACATTTTTACCATCATCAAGCAAGCTGGCGACATAATCTGCTTTATCTTTCTCATTATGATCATGAATGGAAAATAGTTTGGCCTCTATACCAAAATGATTTAATAACTTTCGGCTATGACGCGTATCTTCCGCAGCAATATAATCAACATCGCGAAGCACCTGCTCTGCTCGCTTACTAAAATCATCAAGATTGCCTATTGGCGTTGCAACTATGTACAGCGCCCCTCTCACATCATCCGAACTATGTGGTAACATGTTGCCTCTTTTATCTACTGTATATTCTTATGAGCTTACTTAATTATCGCATCATACCACTATCTCTTTGTTGTTTGCTGTTAAGTGCCTGTAACTCGGTAAATTTCCAGCCAGCCACGACAACGAACACTCAAGTTGTTCTCGATGACACTCCTCAAGAAACTGAGCTGCCTGAAAGTATTTATCACCCTCTGAAAAAGAGCGCTACGCCAATTGAAGTAACCGCTGGCTACCAATTAGCAAGAAATTTATTTGCTCAAGGGGATTACCAGCAAACTATTGACCGTCTTGAATTAAATGTTTTAAACATTGATAGTCCATTGCAGTTCGATGGTTACCTACTCGCCGCTTTAGCATCATCTGAACTATCCAATACACCACAAGCATTCCAATTCTTACGTCAAGCTGAAGCCCTTTCCAGTGCTGCTCACCCTGACCATCAAAATGAATTAAAAGATACAGCTGCAAGTATCTACGAAAACACGCATAACTGGATTTCAGCTGTCCGTATGCGTTTGGATTTAAGTTATAACTTGCCATTAGATGAGCAAGCCTTCAATGAAGAGAAACTCTGGTTAGATATTCAAAATCTGAATCAAAACGAAGTCAGTGTCTTGTATTTATTAGAAGAGCCTACGTTAAATGGCTGGTTGCAAATTAGCGACATCCTGAGAGACCAGACACTTTCTACAGACCAACAACTTAACGCTTTTAACGAATGGCAATTGGATAACCCTTTCCACCCTGCTTCTCAGACTCCTCCAAAAGATTTCCATATTTTGTCTACCATTGAAGAAATGGCTCCTGAGAAAATTGTGCTTATGCTGCCAATGAGCGGTAAATTAGAACAGGCCTCTCAAGCCATTGTTTCAGGATTTTTAGTCTCTTATTACAACCAAAAAAACAGCCGACCCGAAGTCCTTATTGTTGATATCGATCAATTCGATAATGTAGAAGACGCCTTATCTGCCGCCAATGAAAAACAGCCTGATATTATTATTGGCCCATTACAAAAAAGTAATGTAGCGACTATTAGTCGTCAAAACTTAACCACACCTGTAATTGCCCTTAACCAGCTAGACCAGTTGAGTCCCAATAATCGTCTATTTCACCTTTCTCTCAATGCAGACGATGAGATACGAGAACTGATCAACTTCAGCAAAAAAGAAGGTGCTACCACTGCCGCGATTTTGAGCACTCAAGATACTTGGGCACAGAAACAAGGCGACGACTTTTATAAAATGGCTTTAGAAGCAAACATACAAGTCGTCTCTCGACTCGATTATGCCGACACCCCAAAAGGCCGCCAAGGTGCAGTTCAAAAACTGTTACTGATTGATAAAAGCCTAAAACGAAAAGCATCAATTGAACGCTGGACAGGTGAGCAAGTCGAAGGCATAGCACGGTCAAGAACCGACCTTGATTACGTTTACTATGTAGGGCGACTAGGCGATGCTAAGCAAATCAGACCCTTACTTGATTTTTATTTTGCTGATGACATACCCATGCTAGCAACAAGCTCTTTAAATGACAGTACCCCTGAAAAATCGTCGAACAGCAGTGATTTTGAACGTATATTATTCACTGAAGCCCCCGCTTTATCATCAAATGATAATGCTTTGTTCACACTCAGAAAAACAACAAAGTCTAATATTCTTCGACGTTTACAGGCATTGGGTGCGGATGCCTATTTATTGGCAAACAAACACAAGCTCTTTACTTTGCTTCCTAGCACTAAAATTTCGGCTAATACTGGCATTATCACATTAGGTGATGATGGCACTTTTCATAAACGCCCCGAAGTCATGACTTACCGAAAAGGAAATTTGGTATATGCAGATAGTGAGCAATTTTTTCCGCAAGAAGAAAGCCGCAAAGAATAATGGCGAAAAAGCAGAGCAAGAAGCGGAATACTTTTTGCTTTCTAAAGGACTACGCTTTATTGAACGAAACTATTTTTGCCGAACAGGTGAAATAGATCTGATATTTTTAGATAAAGATACCTATGTTTTTGTAGAAGTTCGCTTTCGGGCTAAGCCAACTCACGGCAATGCAGCAGAAAGCCTTGGCATATCCAAGTTAACAAAGGTGCGAAACAGCGCCTCATTGTGGCTACAAAAAAATAACAAACTGGATCACCCAATTCGCTTTGACGCGATATTGTTTGATCAAAAAATCGATAAGCAACACTTAACTTGGCTTAAAGCAGTATTTTAAACATTATGGATTTTCAAGAAGCAATTTACACACAGTTCGCACAAAGTTTTGAAGCTCAACAACAAGCATTAGAAAGCTTACCCCCTTACATAGAGCACGCTGCAAAAGTCATGTTTTCAAGCATTTCTTCTGGCGGCAAGGTCATTTGTCTTGGTAATAGCACAGGCTCCCATTTGTCTCAGTACTTTAGCACCCTAATGATAGATAAGATGGATAGGGAGCGACCTGGCTTGCCTGCAATCAATCTAGGTGGCGACGGCAGTGCTTTATTGGCCATTACACACAATGACAACCTACACGATGTGTTTTCTAAACAAATAACAGCCATTGGTAATCCAGGGGACGTGCTCTTTGTGATAGCCAACCGAGGCAACACATCCCCTATCATTCAAGCGATTCAAGCTGGCCATGAACGAAAAATGCACATAGTCGCCCTTACCAGCCCTGAAGCAAAAAACATCTCCTCCCTCACCCTACAAGATGATACGGAAATTAAGGTAAACCTATTAGGAACAGCGCGGGTTCATGAATGCCAAGTGACTGTCATCCATACCCTAGTCGATTTATTAGAGCGGCAGTTATTTGGCTATGAAGACTAAGCCTGTTCAAACACAGCCAGAATAAATAAAAAAGCCATCTGTAGATGGCTTTTTTGTTTATTCGAGTCTCTCTAACAGAGAAGAGTAGACAATGGTGATACCCCTCCTCCATAACCCTTTATGAGTTTTTATTTTACCACTTTAAGCTGAAAGCCTTTTTGAGGTTTTGGCGGCTCAGGAGGGGGTGGTGGATTTGATGAAGCTGAAAAGTCTTCTTCAGGGAACACAAGGCCATCACCATTTTCTTTAGCATATAAAGCAATGGCGGCTTTAATTGGTACAAAAACCTGCATCGGCTTACCACTAAAGCGAGCCTCAAATGACACCCCATCTTTGTCCATTATCAGATGCCTAACCGCAGACATGCTGACATTCAAAACAATTTGACCGTCCTGAACAAACTCAGTGGGTATAACAGTACCCTCTTCCTCTGCATTTACTAAGAGATACGGAGTCATATCGTTATCTGAAATCCACTCATAAGTGGCATTCAGTAAGTAGGATCTTTTAGGTAGCATAATCACTCCTAGCAATATGCCATTATTAAGTTGGCCATTAGTATTAAATTATAAAAAAGGAGCCGAAGCTCCTTTAATAAAATCTGAATCAAGCGCTATGACATTTAGATTAATCTAAACGCATCTCTTGTTCTGCTTCAGACAGACTTTCTTGGAAAGATTCACGAGAGAACAAAAGATCCATATATTTATGTAATGGAGCAGCTTGCTCTTTTGAAATATCGACACCCAAAAGAGGTAAACGCCATAGGATTGGCGCTAAACAACAATCAACAATAGTGAAGTCGTCGCTCATGAAGTAAGGCTTTTCTTCAAAAATCGGAGAAATGCTAATCAAACCTTCACGTAGCTCTTTTCGTGCTTCTGCAACTTCAGCATCATCCTTACTAGAAAGAATAAGGTCAACCAATCTAGCCCAGTCGCGCTGAATACGGTACAAATACAAACGACTTTCTGCACGTGCAACCGGGTAAACAGGTAGCAATGGCGGATGTGGGAAACGTTCGTCTAGATACTCCATCATGACATTGGCTTCGTAAAGTACCAAATCACGATCCACTAATGCTGGCAATTCATTGTATGGATTAACATCTGCCAACTCAGCTGGCTTGTTAAATGGGTCTACATCTATGATATCTACTGTGACGGCTTTTTCAGCCAAGACAATACGAACTCGGTGACTATAATGATCTTCTCCATCAGAGAAGAACGTCATTGCAGAGCGCTTTACAATAACACCCATGTCTAACCCCTATATTGAAACATCTACGGCCTCTTTATCTATAAAAAGAGGACTAATTAAACCATGAGTGCATGGAGAAAAGCTTTTACACCAAACACTCACTAAAAAATCTTCATGGAAACAAAATTATATTCTGCGATTTAAAATAGAATGCATCACAAAAGCATCTGCTCTTTAAATACCATGAATAATGAGAGTAGTATTCTAACATTATTTTTATATGTTTTTGTTTGAATAAGCGATTTTCTTAAAATGATTACAAAGAACATACTTTTCAAACAAAAAAAACGCTTGGTAAAAAATATATACCAAGCGTTTTAATAGTCGTTCTAAAGCTAAAATTAACGCTTAGAGAACTGAGGACGACGACGTGCTTTGCGTAGACCAACTTTCTTACGTTCAACTTCACGAGAGTCACGAGTTACGTAACCAGCAGAACGTAGAGTACGACGTAGAGTCTCGTCATATTGCATCAATGCACGTGTGATACCGTGACGGATCGCACCAGCTTGACCAGAGATACCACCACCTTTAACAGTGATGTATACGTCAAATTTTTCAGTTGCTTCAACAAGCTCAAGAGGCTGACGAACAACCATTTGTGCAGTTTCGCGACCGAAGTACTGAGAAAGAGTACGGTTATTGATAACAAGGTTACCAGAACCGGCTTTAAGGAAAACACGAGCGGTAGACGTTTTACGACGACCTGTACCGTAGTATTGAGTAGCTGACATAATGATCTTCCGTATTAAATGTTAAGTTCTTGAGGCTGTTGAGCAGCATGTGGATGCTCAGTACCAGCGTACACTTTCATTTTCTTGTGCATTGCACGGCCCAAAGGACCTTTTGGCAACATACCTTTAACGGCAAGTTCAAGAACACGCTCTGGAGCATGATCAATCAACTTCTCGAAATTCATAGAACGCAAGCCGCCTGGGTAACCAGTATGGCGGTAGTATTGTTTTGCAGCTGCTTTGTTACCAGTAACATGAACTTTCTCTGCATTAACAACAACGATGTAATCGCCAGTATCAACGTGCGGAGTGTATTCTGCTTTATGCTTACCACGTAAACGGCGAGCAATTTCTGTAGCCAA
Organism: Marinomonas sargassi; assembly: GCF_025716875.1. Classification (GTDB taxonomy): domain Bacteria; phylum Pseudomonadota; class Gammaproteobacteria; order Pseudomonadales; family Marinomonadaceae; genus Marinomonas; species Marinomonas sargassi. The sequence continues at coordinate 62,432 of NZ_JAOVZB010000004.1, forward strand.
GCGGCCTAAAGTTTTGCCTTCAGCATCGACCACGAACCACTCGCGGCGAACTTCAGCAGGTTTAGCTGTAAAAGTTTTCATCAAAAAACCCTTTCAATACGCGTGTTCAATGACACGCTATACCTATTATTATTGGTTTATTAAATCAAGATCTAATAAACGTACACTTACCCTAAAAAAGGCGAGCGAATTATATACCAAAAATTTTCAAGAAGAAAGCCGATCTATCATTTATGCTCGATGCTCAAGAGACAAGTATTCCTCAGACTGCATTTCCAATAACCGACTGATAGTACGATCATATTCAAACGCTAATCGAGTACCAGTATAAATATCGGGGATAGCTACTTCTGCCGAGATAATAACCTTCACATGGCGATCATAAAATTCATCCACCAAGTTAATGAAACGTCTCGCCAGATCATCTCGTGGAGCATCCATTTGCGGAAGATTAGAGATAATCACGGTAGAGTATAATCGGGCAATTTCAATATAATCGATTTGACTTCTTGGTCCATCACAGAGCGCTTTCATATCAAACCAAGCTAAACCTTCACAACTGCGTATTAACTCGATATTGCGCCCTTCAATTTCAACACTACCGCCCTCTTCTATATGAGACGCATCCGAAATTAGACTCATAAAACGTTCATTTAAGGCCTTCTCAGCATCATCACCTAAGGGAGTGTAATAGAGCTTGGCTTGTTTTAATGTTCTCAAGCGGTAATCGATACCACCATCGATATTCATCACTTTAGTATGTTTATTGACTAGCGCGATAGCGGGTAAGAAGCGTGCTCGCTGTAAGCCGTTTTTATAGAGACCATCAGGTTCAATATTAGAGGTAGCTATTAGGGTTGTACCGTTTTCAAACAAAACTTCTAACAAGCCAGCTAAGATCATGGCATCTGTTATATCTGTTACAAAAAACTCATCAAAACACAATACTTGAGCCTTAGAAGAAATTTCTTTCCCCACTATCTCTAGAGGGTTTTTTACGTCATCAAGTTTGCGTAGCTCTTGGTGAACCATCTGCATAAAGCGGTGAAAGTGCAGGCGCATTTTTTTATCTGTTGGAAGACAATCAAAAAAGGTATCCATTAAATAGGTCTTACCACGACCAACACCGCCCCAAAAATATAAACCTTGCTCTACGCTTGGTGCCTTTTTCTTGCGGAATTTGCTAAAAAAGCCAGACGAGTTTGAGCTGTCTTGCCTCGCAACTAAGCGATCGAATAAGTCTTGAAGCGCTTCGACCGCTTCTTCTTGAGCTGGATCGTAATTAAAGTCTTCTCTAGTCAGGTCTTGTTTATATCTTGTGATGGGAGTCATTAGCGCTCTTTTCGTTTGAATCAATGATTTACAGCATTCTAACAAATTACACTTTAAACTACACCTATCTAGCTGTTATCGTAGGCACGGTTTCGGCTATAATAGTTAAACTGCTTTATGGAGAAAGTCATGAACTTAGAAGAATTCAACATTATTATTTTTATCACTGGCGTTATCTTTGGTTGTATTGCAACGTCTGCATTTAAGGGCCTTACCAACAAAAATTCAAAGAAAGCGACAGATTCAGCATCTGATATCGTTACAATGACATCATTACAACAAGAAATTGATAACAAACAAGCACTAATCGATAACTTCTTTACTGATAGCAACGAGAAAATCATTGCTCTTGAGAAGCAAATCACCAGTTTAAAAGGCACTCTAACAAGCAATGCAAAAACACTGAACGTTGCCATAGAAGGCTCTTCAAACGAAGCCCAAGAATCAATTGAAAATACGGCTACAGCAATGCCACCTTTAGACTATGCACCGAAAACAGAAGAAGCCGAAGGCATGCTTAGTGAATCTTTTGGGTTAGAAAATAAAGACCCAGAGCAAGATATCAAACGCGGTCTTTAAAAAGCATTCAATAAAAAAGTCACATCAAGCAGCAACTACTGCTAATGATGTGACTTTTTTGTTTAAGCCTACTCTAGGCTGGATTATCTATATCAATAAAGGTTGCCTCTAAACCATGATCCTCAGATAAAAACTTCGCTATAGATTGCGCACCAAAACGCTCCGTAGCATGATGCCCAGCAGCAATAAAGTGTATCCCCATCTCCCTTGCAATATGAATAGTCTGCTCCGAAACCTCACCAGTAATAAATACATCCGCTCCCATCGAAGCAGCCTGCTCTATATAGCCTTGGGCACCACCAGTACAAAGGGCTACTCGCTGAATCTTATTGTCATTAACGCATTCAAATAAGACACTACGATCCACTACCTTTTCGACAAGCCCTTTAAACTGATCAGCATTCATTGCTTCCTCTAATTCACCCACTAGACCTATCGCCTCTTCTAGAGGAACACCAGCCTGAAGTCCAACCCTATTAACTAAGCCAATACCATCAGCCAAACCAGCATTATTACCCAATGTAGGGTGGGCATCTAAAGGCAGGTGGTAACCATACAAGTTAATATCGTTTTTAATAAGTGCTGAAACCCTTTTATACTTCATGCCAGTAATTTGAGGACTCTCCCCTTTCCAAAAATACCCATGATGAACAAAAATAGCGTCCGCTTTATATTCAACTGCCTTATCGATCAGCGCTTGACTTGCCGTCACTCCAGTCACCACTCGACAAATTTCTTTTTTCCCTTCCACCTGCAAACCATTCGGAGCATAATCTTTGAAGCGATTTGGGCTCAAAGTTTGATTCAGAATCAATTCAAATTCACTACGTAGCAAAATAACTCCTTAAACCTATGACACATAACAATTACTGGATTCCTATCATTATCTCTATTCTTGCTGGCACTTGTATAGGTTTAGCAACTTTATTGATCCAAGAGAAGCAACATACTGCTGAGTTCAGCTACTCAACACCAGCAGAAATTGCCACCCCTTCAGTGGTGAATATATACACTCATACAGCAAAACAACCTAACCCACTTCAGAATCAACCTCTCACCACTGTCAATTTAGGGTCAGGGGTAATCATGATGAAAAGCGGATTCATTTTAACCAATCATCATGTCATACAGAATGCTAGAAGCATTGTCGTTGCTCTAAACGACAACAGACGCGTTCAAGCAAGATTAATCGGATCAGACCCTTCAACTGACTTAGCAGTATTAAAAATAGATCTACAAAAGCTGCCAGCTATACAAATAGGCAACAGCAAAGATATTGCGATTGGCGACAGAGTACTTGCCATTGGTAACCCATTTGGTATTGGTCAAACAGTGACCGCAGGGATTATTAGCGCTAAAGGACGAAATAGTATTGGATTAAATACATACGAGAATTTTTTACAGACTGATGCTTCGATTAACCCGGGCAATTCGGGGGGCGCACTAGTTAATCTCAAAGGCGAAATAATTGGCATTAGCTCTGCTATTTACTCAAGTAGTGGAGGCTCTCAAGGCATTGGTTTTGCAACACCTATTGATGATGCTATACAAGTCATGAACGAAATTATTGAGCATGGTGAAGTAATCAGAGGCTACCTAGGTATGGAAGCTCAAAAAATCACTCAACCTTTAGCGGAGAACTTATCTTTAGCCTCTTCAAAAGGCTTACTAGTCAGTGAGATAGGTAAAGGCAGCCCTGCCGAAAAAGCAGGAATTCAAGTGGGGGATGTCATCTTAAAAATCAACAACGAGTCCAGTGAAGATCCATTTCAAGTAAAGCACCTTATCGCTTCACTCAAACCAGGCACAAGCATTTCACTACTTGGTATTCGTGGAGCCCAATCTTATAAGATAAACATTTTACTTGAAGAGCAGCCAACTATGCAGCGGCTCACTTATTAACTTTATCGGTCAAGCTGTTCCATCTGGGCTTTCAGGCGATCAAGGCTAATTTCGAAGTTCTTGCCCGCTATATCATTGGCAAAAAAAGCAAGATACGGGCCCAGTAAACCAGCATCAAGTTGACCTTGAATTGCCCAAGTAACAAGTACTTCATCGCCAACTGAAGATAGAGATATATTATTCGTAACTATATTTACCCCTTCCTTAGGCTGAACATCAAAGCGTATATTAGAGTTAGATAATCCAGTTAAGGTTAACTGCCCCTGCGCATCCGACTCATCATAAGAAATTGCAACACTCTGCCCTACAGAAAGCTCCCCCGAAAATACATTAAGGCGACCTTTTTGAATAAACATCCATTCAGGTAAGTAGTCGCCGTTAAATATATTTTGAGATACAAGATCTAAAGGGGCATTAACCTTAACACTCCTTTCTATTCTGTAATCACTAGGCAAGAAAAAGCCCAAGAAAACCAACCCTAAAATAGCAAGCGCTATTATGCGAGTTACTTTTCTTAGCTGATAAAGCGCCGCTGGATGCGAACTTTGAGTCACTTTAATCTTCCTTTAGAAGGCGATATTCAGCAGACATAGCATGAGCTTCTAGAGACTCACCACGAGCAAGAGGTGAAGCAATTTTAGCCAAGCTACTAGCCCCTTCAGGAGAACAGTAAATAATAGAACTGCGTTTCTGAAAGTCATAAACACCTAAAGGAGAGGAGAACCTTGCCGTTCCAGATGTTGGTAAAACGTGGTTTGGACCAGCACAATAATCACCTAGCGCCTCAGGGGTGTGTCGACCCATGAAAATAGCGCCTGCATGGCGAATTTTTTCTGCCCATTTTTCCGGTTCATCCATAGATAACTCAAGGTGTTCTGCCGCCACTATATTGGCGATATCCATTGCTTCATCCATGTCTTTAACATGCACAAAAGCGCCACGCTCTTCCAACGACACCTTGATGATATCTTTACGGCTTTGCGTTTCAACAAGACGCTCCATAGACGCTTTAACTTCTTTGATAAAAGCTGCATCTGGCGAGATCAAAATAGACTGTGCATCTTCATCGTGCTCAGCTTGAGAAAACAGGTCCATGGCAATCCAATCAGGATTTGTTTTACCATCACAAACCACAAGAATTTCTGATGGGCCTGCAATCATATCTATACCAACAACCCCGAAAACCATCTTTTTGGCCGTCGCCACATAGATATTTCCCGGGCCAACGATCTTATCCACTTTCGGAATCGTTTCCGTTCCATAAGCCAAGGCAGCAACCGCTTGAGCACCACCGATTGTAAAGACACGATCAACTCCCGCAATATAAGCTGCAGCCAGAACGATATCATTCACAAAGCCGTCAGGGGTTGGTACAACCATGACGATATCTTCAACACCTGCAACTTTCGCAGGCATTACATTCATTAGAACTGAAGATGGGTAAGCGGCCTTTCCACCAGGAACATATACACCAACTCGATCTAAGGGCGTCACTTTTTGACCAAGTACCGTGCCATCTTCTTCTTGATATTGCCAAGAAGGCTGTTTTTGCCTTTCATGGTAATCAAACACTCGTTTGGCTGCCGCCTCTAAACTGGCAACTAATTCAGGGCTCACTCTCTCTTTTGCCTTAGCAAGCTCATCTCGAGAGATTACCAATTCTGTAGCAGCAGAAACCTGACGACGGTCAAAGCGATTGGTGTAATCAATAACAGCTTCGTCACCTTTTACACGAACCTGCTCAACAATTTCTGTAACGGCTTTTTGAACAGCATCATCCGACACTGAGTCCCAAGCAAGAAGCCCTTCTAACTCTGAACGAAAATCTGCTGATTCTGATGAGAGTTCTCGAATATTAAGGTTCAATTATTTGCCCTCATTATCTTCTACGGCATTTCGGATCATCTCTAAAATAGGTTCAATTTCAGAGTATTTCGTTTTATAAGCCGCTTTATTAACTACTAGACGCGTACTAATAGGCGCGATTAAATCACGAGCTTCTAAGCCATTAGCTTTCAAGGTATTACCGGTATCCACAATATCGACAATAAGATCCGCTAACCCCATGATAGGTGCCAACTCCATTGCCCCATATAGCTTAATCACATCAGCTTGAATACCTTGTTCAGCAAAATAAGCTTTAGCTGTTTTAGAAAACTTAGATGCTACTTTCAATCGGCGATTAGGTAGAGGCTGATCTACTACCCCTGCTGTCATTAGTCGGCATTTAGAGATTTTTAGATCAAGCAACTCATATAAGTTCTTGGTCGCCGCTTCCATTAAAACGTCTTTACCAGCGACACCAAAATCTGCCACACCATGCTCAACATAAGTTGGTACATCAGTCGCGCGCAAAATCACTAATTTAATATGCTCGTGATTCGTATCAAAAATTAACTTTCTACTTTTACTAATATCTTCAGCGGGAACGATATTCGCTTTTTCTAACAGCGGTAACGTCTCTCCCAGAATGCGCCCTTTCGACAACGCAATCGTTAATGTTTTTCTCATGTTAAAACCCGTGAAATTTTCGCACCTAATGAACCAAATTTTTCTTCAATACATTCATAGCCACGATCAATATGGTAAATGCGATCAATCTTAGTTTCACCTTCTGCAACCAGTGCAGAAAGAACTAAGCTCGCAGACGCACGAAGGTCTGTCGCCATAACAGGCGCGCCTTTTAGCGCTTCAGCGCCTCGTACAATGGCGGTATTACCAGCCACTTCGATATCAGCCCCCATACGTAGCATTTCATCTACGTGCATAAAGCGATTCTCGAAGATATTTTCTATTACTCGGCCAACCCCAGTCGCTACAGAATTCAACGCAACGAATTGAGCCTGCATGTCAGTAGGGAAAGCTGGGTAAGGAGCTGTACTAATATTCACAGCTTCTGGTCGACGACCTTCCATATCCACTTCAATCCAATCATCACCATGAGAAACTTTCGCACCCGCTTCTTCAAGCTTCGACAATACGGCATCAAGGGATTTAACACAGGTATCTATTACTTTTACTTTGCCGCCTGTAATCGCGGCAGCTACTAAGAAAGTACCCGTTTCTATACGGTCAGGCATAACAGGGTAAGTTGCCCCATGCAGAGCTTCGACACCATCGATAACGATAGTATCTGTACCGTGCCCTGAAATTTTAGCGCCCATAGCGATCAGACATTCGGCAAGGTCAATAACTTCTGGCTCACGCGCAGCGTTTTCTAGAATTGTCTGTCCTTCTGCTAACGTTGCCGCCATCAATAGATTTTCGGTGCCGGTTACCGTCACTTTATCGAAGAAAATTCGAGCCCCTTTAAGACGACCATCAACACTAGCAACGATGTCACCCCCTTCAACAGAGATATGAGCACCCATTGCTTCTAGACCACGAAGGTGTAAATCCACAGGTCGGCTACCAATTGCACAACCACCCGGCAAAGAAACCACCGCCTTACCAAAATGACTTACTAGCGGGCCAAGTACCAAAATAGATGCACGCATAGTTTTTACAAGTTCATATGGTGCTTCACAGTTGTCTAATGTCGAGACATCTAACTGCACACTCATTTTTTCATCCACAACCACGCCACAACCCATTGAATTAAGTAATTCAATCATGGTCGTAATATCATGAAGGTGAGGCAGGTTTTTGATTGTGATTAATTCCTTGGTCAGCAAAGTCGCTGCTAATATTGGTAGAGCAGCATTTTTTGCACCTGATGCTCGCACTACGCCATTAAGCTGAACGCCACCAGTTATTAGAAGTTTATCCATATTTTCTTATTCTCTTAAGTTCGCGTCTTTATAGCGCTTTATATTGTTCAGGAGTGTAGGTTTTCATAGTAATTGCATGGATAGCACCACTAGCAATTGCCTCTTGAAGATGCGAATAAACAAGTTGCTGTCTTTTGACTGTATTCAAACCATCAAATGCACTTGATACGACGGTGATTTGAAAATTACACCCTTCACCATCAGCCAATACTTCACAGTCTGGAAGAGAAGATTCTAAAAGTGTTTTAACTTCGCTTGAGTTCACAGCTACTCCAATCATACATTGTATTAAATTCTGCCTATTCTACCTTAGTAACGCCAACTACTTAACACCTCTACCCCTAACTGTTTAAGAAAAAGCAAATCTTTTCACCTTTAAAAGCGGATGGCACCCACTCAGAAACAAAAAAGCCGAGCTCTATGAAATAGAACTCGGCTTTTAGGATAAGAACAAAAAGACTAACTAGGCTTTTTAGCTAAGGATTGCTGCCAAGCGCTAATAGCATCATCTATATTATTCTTGTTTTGGCTCATCATAACGCCAAATTGCTTACGGAACGTCAAACCAAAATTAATATTATTGATAACAACATTACTTAATTGCCAAATCTGATTTTTTGATTTTACCATAAGAAATGAGATATCTAACTTGCCACCTTGATCCAACTCAAAAGTAACATCTACCTTAACTTCTCTCGAGTTTTTTTGAGCCCCAAGAGGAAGGACGTTGATTTTATTAGGGTCTAAATCAAGCAATGCATTCCCATAAGTTTTAAGGAGAGTATCTTTTGTTACCGTAGAAAAGCGAGTACGCTGCTCGGCATTCGCTCGACGGTAATACTTGCCCATAATTTTTTTCGCAAAAACATCAAAATCAATAACCTGACTAAAAACGCCATCCACTCGAGATTCAAGTAAAACTGGATCATTTGCTAAAATATCTTTATCTGCAACGATGTCTGTACGAAAAGCATCAACAAGATTTATTACTGCCTGCCTAGCACTTTCGTCAGCAAACAATGAGCCACTCCAGATAAGGCTAAATAACAAAGCAACTTTTAAGCAAAATTTCATTATCACTATTCCTCTGAATCGTCTGAATTAAATAAGAACTGGCTAATTAGAGTTTCTAAAACAAGTGCTGATTGGGTATCAAAAATTTCGCTCTCATTTACCAACACTTCATCCTCTGCCCCGATGGTAATTCCTAAATACTTCTCACCTAGCAAGCCACTCGTTAAGATCGCAATAGAACTATCAACAGGAATATTATTTACATCCGCATCAATATTCATGGTTACCAAGCCCATGTAGAGCTCTTTATCTAAAGAGATAGACTCAACACTACCAACTGCCACACCCGCAATAGTTACTTTCGCTCGCGCTGATAAACCTGCGATATCATCAAACCTTGCAACCACTTGATAAGAGTCTTTTTTTCCTGAGAAAGCTAAGCCACTCACTTGAACCGCTAAGTAAGTAAAACCCAACACGGCCAAAACAATAAAACCACCAACAAACAATTCCGTACGCTTACTTCTCATATTAAAAATCCCCAAACATGGCAGCGGTTAAAATAAAATCTAACGCTAAAATTGACAACGAGCCCACAACAACAGTACGTGTTGTTGCCTTACCTATCCCTTCTGCTGTTGGCACACACTCATAGCCCTGATAGACAGCAATCCAAGTAACCGCTATTGAGAAACACAGGGCTTTTATGAAGCCATTAACAATATCAGTGTCGAAGTAAACAGATTGCTGCATCAAAGACCAAAATGCACCTTCATGAACCCCTAACCAACCAACAGACACAACCAGACCACCAAGAATACCCGTTGCAGCAAATATAACACTCAACAAAGGCAAACAGATGACGCCAGCAATGAAGCGCGGCGCAATGACTCTCCGTAATGGGTCGACCCCCATCATTTCAAAGCTGGATAGCTGCTCAGTCGCTTTCATCAACCCTATTTCAGCTGTTAAAGAAGAGCCCGCTCGACCGGCAAAAAGCAAAGCGGTGACAACAGGCGCCAACTCCCTTAGCAAAGACAAGGCAAGCAATTGCCCGACAGCGTCTTCAGAGCCAAATTTAACTAGAATACTGTACCCCTGCAGAGCCATTACCATACCAATAAAGGTGCCGGAAACCACTACAATAACAAGGGACAATACACCAACGGAATAAAGCTGATTAATCAGTAAAGAGAACGCTTCCTTATAACGAACAGGCAATCTAAAGAGGCTCTGGACAATAAAAATTCCCGCTCGGCCAACCGCCTCTAACCAATCATAAAACCATGCCCCTATCGAGCCGAGTGCTTTCATATGACCACTCCTCTATCGACAGCCGCTTCAGGATAATGGAAAGGAACAGGCCCATCAGGATCCCCATTTAAAAACTGCTTAACTTGGGGCTCTTCAGAAGCGCGAATTTCCTCCACACTTCCTTCTGCGATAACACTTCCACCAGCTAGTATACAAACATGATCTGCAATAGAGAGCGCTTCTTCAACATCGTGGGAAACAAGCACAGATGTCACTTTAGCATCATCATTTAACTGACGGATCAACTTCACCAATACACCTTTTGATATTGGGTCTTGACCTGTAAAGGGCTCATCATACATAACCAGTTCAGGATCTAAGGCAATAGCTCTAGCTAACGCGACTCGTCTAGCCATACCGCCAGATAATTCAGAAGGCATCAAATTAGCCGCCCCCCTTAAGCCCACACTGTGTAGTTTTTCTAAAACAATCTGATGAATTTGACTTGAATTTAAGTCGGTATGCTCTTCCATAGGGAAAGCTACATTTTCAGCTGCGGACATATCTGTAAAAAGCGCCCCACTTTGAAACAGCATGCCCATCTTTTTTCTCGCTTTATAAAGCCCCGAACGAGACAGCGCATGAATATCTTCACCATTAACCATTACCGCACCTTCATCAGGAGCGAGCTGTGCTGCGATCAACCTTAGTAATGTTGTTTTGCCGGTTCCACTTGGCCCCATTACCGCCGTAATCTTCCCTCTTGGGACACTAAGGGAGATATTGTCGTAAATTATACGATCACCTCTGGCAAAACTGAGATTCTGGACAGTTATGTATGTATCCATTACTGGTTCACCTTATTTTTCCCTACATAAATATCCGCTGATACTAACATTGCCCTTTAATAAATAGAATCACATCGACCTTAAATGCATTTTCTTTCCCAGATCAAGTCTTGAATTTAAAGCACAAACCCCTTTAAATAGAGCCCCCTGTGTTTTTGAGTAAATATTCATGACAATGTTGTTATTTTCCGCTGCTGTAATCGCCGGCCTAATACTTTTAGTAATCAGTTCAGATAAATTCATTGAAAATGCTGCATTAGTAGCCGAAAAGTTAAACGTAAGCCCTATTATTATAGGCATTACTCTTGTTGCTCTCGGCACATCTGCTCCGGAAATGGTTGTGTCTGCGATAGCGGCATTTGATAATGCACCTGATCTTGCAGTAGGCAATGTTCTTGGATCAAACATTGCCAATATAGCACTGGTGTTTGGCGTCACTTTACTCTTTGCAGCCATACCTGTTGCTGACGGAATTTCAACCAAAGAAGTCCCTCTCTTTTTGGGGATTACCTTTCTAGCGGGCTTCCTCTTATACGATCAACACCTCGATATGCTAGATGGCATTCTGCTTATTGTCGCTTTTCTAGTCGTTTTATTTCTTTTATTAAAAGGCAGTAAAGACCTAGGTGATGAGCTAACCGAAGATTTACCTGAGGACGATGGCGCACCCATTAGCCACTCTTTATTTTTTGCGCTACTAGGCTTAATAGTGTTGATTGGCAGCTCTAAATTACTTGTCTGGGGAGCAATAGGCATAGCAACCGCTCTTGGGGTTAGCGAGTTAATCATTGGTTTAACGATTGTTGCAATAGGCACTAGTCTGCCAGAGCTAGCTGCATCTATTACCAGTGTAAAAAAGGGGCACCACGACATAGCAATAGGTAACATCTTAGGGTCGAATATTTTCAACCTTGCAACCGTATTACCTCTACCTGCATTAATAGCGCCTGGGTTAATTAATGCAAGCGTCATTGAGCGCGACTTCCCTTGGGTACTTGGGTTAACCCTTGTCTTTGCTGCTGCGATCTTTTTCTTTAAAAGAAGCGCGACAAAAAGCATACCCAAGTGGGTTGGCTTACCATTACTAGGGGCTTATGCTGTCTATCTTGTAATGATAGGCACAGGAAGCTAACGAAATGCAAAATATGCGCAAAAAAATGTTAACAAAGGCTATGCTTTTAATATGCTTAACAGCCGCCTTAGTTAGCATTTTTTTGTGGCAAAACCAAAAAATGCCATCAAATTTAGTCGAGACAACCGCCCTAAGCAGCTCGCCGGACTATTTCATCACTGACATCTCAGTCAAAACATATGATAGCGATGGCAAGCTGGTTGAAAGCATTAATGCTTTACAAGCATCTCACTTTATTCGCGATTCAAAAACACTACTAGACTCCCCAAACGTAAGTCACTACTCAACAACAGGCAGCTGGAGCGCCAGTGCGGACACAGGGGTTCTCCATGATGGAAATAATGATATTCTATTAATGGATAACGTTTTTGCAAAAAAGTCCTATCCCTCAGCTGAAGACATCACATTAAAAGCAGATGAAGTGCATTACCTAGATGAAGAACAGTCTTTAACTAGCCAAGGCAATGCAAAACTTATCTCGACTCAGGGGGAAACCTCTGCTAAAAAAATCACTAGTTATATCAATTCAGACAAAGTCATCATGACAGAACTTGTACGGGGCTACTATGAAGCGTCTCACTAAAATTAATATTTTCATATTATCATTATTAAGCAGTCAGTTTCTGTTTGCATTACCTGATGACACATCTAAGCCTATAGAAATTCAAGCTGATGAAGCCTCCTTTAACCAAAGTACCGGAGAAGCCATATATCAGGGAAATGTGTTCATCAAACAGGGCTCAATAGAAATCCAAGCCGACTTTCTCAAAATTTCAACAGATGTAAACACACGCCAATTTAGCCAACTAGAAGCAACTGGAACGCCAGCCCAATTTAGCCAACAACTGGATGACGAAGGTAACCTTGTCATTAGTAAGGGCAACAGCATTCTCTATTCAAGCGATAGCACAAAACTTGAGATTAAGGGTGAAGGCTATTTAAGCCAACTAGAGAACTCCATTACTGCTGATCATATTACTTATCAATTAAACAATGGTACATTTAGCGCAGAGAAAACCGATTCAGGGCGAGTTTCTATGACATTAAAACCTCAAGCAACTGAGGCAAAAAAGTAAATGGCACTATTAGAAGCAAAACACCTAGCCAAAAGCTATAAAAAGCGCCAAGTCGTCAAAGATGTCTCCATTAGCGTTGAATCCGGCCAAGCCGTTGGCTTACTTGGGCCTAACGGTGCAGGTAAAACAACATGCTTTTATATGATAGTTGGCATGGTAACTAACGATTTAGGCGGCATCTTCATTGACGGCCAAGACATTACCAGTGACGCCATGCACAAAAGAGCGCAAAAAGGCATTGGATACTTGCCGCAAGAAGCTTCTATTTTCCGAAAAATGTCAGTAGAAGATAATATCTCAGCCATTCTTGAAACTCGCAAAGAACTCTCTAAAGGTCAGCAAAAAAGCAGACTAGAAGAGCTATTAGAAGAGTTTCATATCACCCACATCAGAAAAAATTTAGGCATGGCCCTTTCTGGTGGTGAAAGGCGTAGAGTAGAAATTGCTCGCGCCCTAGCAATGAACCCAAAATTCGTTTTACTTGATGAACCCTTTGCTGGCGTTGACCCTATTTCAGTTGGTGACATCAAGCTCATTATTAAACACTTACAAGAAAGCGGCATTGGCGTATTAATTACCGACCACAATGTCAGAGAGACGCTAGATATTTGTGACAAAGCCTACATTGTAGGTAACGGCTACATTATTGCGTCAGGCAATGCTGACGATATAATTAACAACGAACAAGTAAAAAAGGTGTACCTAGGCGACGACTTCCGCCTATAACCTCTTATCATTCCTTACAAAAAGGAGTAGTATGCATAACTCGTTCCAATTCACTAAATTCAAATAGAGTTGCTTTATGAAGCAGTCTTTACAATTAAAGTTAGGTCAACAGCTGACCATGACTCCACAACTGCAACAAGCGATACGCTTGCTACAGTTGTCTACACTAGATTTGCAACAAGAAATCCATGAGTTCCTTGAATCTAACCCTCTTCTTGAAATCGATGATGATGATCAAGCTCCTATTGAAGTGCCCGCAGGTATCGAGTCAAAAACAGAAACCGCCACTACTGCTGATTTAAATAACAGCGAAGAAGCTAGAGTAGAATCCGAATGGACAGACAATATTCCTGAAGAGCTATCAATCGATAGCAATTGGGACGACACTTATCAAAGTTCTGCATCTATTAGTGAGCAAAGTAGTTATGAAGGTGAAAGTGATTTTGAAAGCTTCAATTCGCCATTAGAAAGCATTCAAGATCATCTATTATGGCAACTAAATCTGACTCACATGTCGGACAGAGACATTGAAGTCGCTTATGCCATTATTGAATGTGTTCAGCCAGATGGCTATTTAAGCATTACCCCCGAAGAAATATGGGAGTCACTCACAACAGATTTAGAAGAGCTAGATTTAGAAGAAGTAATTGCAGTACAACATAGACTACAACGCTTTGACCCAGTTGGAGTTTGTTCAATAGATTTGCGAGACTGCCTACTTGTTCAATTAGAAGCTTTTCAAGACCACCCACTTTATAAAAGCACTCATAATCTTGTTGACCTTTATCTTCCTTTACTAGGTAGCAGAGACTTCTCCCAATTAAGCCGGAAAACCAAACTAAAAGATGACGAGTTAAAAAAAGTCATCGATTTGATTCAACAACTCAACCCTCGTCCAGGCTCAGTAATTGATGCTGATGATACAGATTACGTCATCCCAGATGTATCAGTAAAAAAACGCAATGGTACGTGGCAAGTAGAATTGAACAATGATGCTTTACCGCCTATCAAAATAAATGAAACCTACTCAGCAATGGCGAGCACAGCTGCAGCCTCTGAAGACGTCACCTACATTAAGACCTCTCTGCAAGAAGCAAAGTGGTTTATTAAAAGCTTACAAAGCCGAAATGAGACACTTTTAAAGGTTGCCAGCTGTATTGTAAGTCGCCAAATTGACTTCTTTGAACTAGGTGAAGAAGCCATGAAACCCATGGTTCTGCATGACGTTGCCGAAGCTGTGGGAATGCACGAATCAACAATATCTCGAGTCACGACTCAAAAGTACATGCACACACCAAGAGGCATTTTTGAGCTGAAATACTTCTTCTCTAGCCATGTAAATACAGCTTCTGGTGGCGAGTGTTCATCGACAGCGATCAGGGCTATGATTAAAAAGCTAGTTACTGATGAGCCCGCAAAGAAACCTCTTAGTGACAACAAATTAGCAACTATACTCGCCAGCCAAGGCATCCAAGTAGCAAGGCGAACGGTAGCAAAATATAGAGAAGCGATGAATATTCCTCCTTCTAATGAACGCAAGCGATTGATCTAAACGGACAGATAAACACCATGCCATTAAAATCTTTATTAAAAGCAGAACTTGTTTTAGCTAAACAGGATATTGTTAGTAAAAAACGCGTTTTAGAGAGCTTAGCCGACCTAACATCAAATAGATTACACTGCGAAAATGAAGCCGTGTACGATGCCCTACTTGCTCGAGAAAAACTTGGCAGTACAGGAATTGGTAATGGTATAGCGATCCCCCACTGCCGATTAGAATCCGCCAATCACACAGCGATTCTAGTAATGTCTCTGCAAAAGCCTATTGATTTTGACTCCATCGATAAAGTGGCTGTAGATTTAATTTTTGCCTTGATAGTTCCACCAAGTGAATGTAGTGAACACCTATCTACGCTCGCTCAAATTGCTGAGTTAGCCCAGTCTCCGCAATCCTTAGAAAAACTAAGATCAGCAGAGACAGATGAAGAGCTATATCGTATATTTGACTCATTAGTATAGGGATAAAAACGCCATGCAAGAAGCATCAATCACAATCATCAACAAGCTCGGCTTGCATGCTCGTGCAGCGGGAAAGCTTATTGAAACAACAACTCGCTACTCCTGTGATATCACAATCGAAAAAGATGGCCGCAATGTTGATGGCAAAAGTATTATGGCCATGATGATGCTTGCAGCAGCAAAAGGCACAACAATAAATATAAAAACTAATGGAGATGATGAGGAAGAAGCATTAAAGTCTATACTTGATTTAATTAATGACCGCTTTGGCGAAGACGAATAAAACCTGCCTATGCCAGACCAAACGACTTTAACTCACCTCCAAACAGTCACTGACTCGCTCGAATCCGGGGCGACGATGCAAACTCGCTATTTACTCAATGGCGCCCTACCCGCACAAGATGTTGCTAGACTTTTAGAATCCTCTCCTCCACGGGAACGCCAACTCCTCTGGGAGCTTATTGAGCCAAGTTATGAAGGTGAAGTATTACAATACCTAAATGACGATATAAGTAGCCAATTCTTAAAAGATATGGATACAGAGCAACTTGTTGCTGTATCTGAACACCTTGAAAACGATGATTTAGCCGATTTATTACAAAACCTTCCTGAAACCGTCGTCAGCGAAGTACTTGCTTCCATGTCAACACAAGACAGGATGCGAGTAGAGACTCTATTAAGCTACCCTGAAGACTCAGCTGGCGGCTTGATGAACACGGATACCATTACCATACGGCCAAACATTACTGTCGATATTGTATTCCGCTACTTACGGAGACACTCTACGCTACCGGATATGACCGACAGCCTGCTCGTCGTTAGCCGCTCCGATAAATTGTTAGGCACATTACCCCTAACAAAATTACTGGTATCGGATGTGAACGATACTGTACGCGATATAATGGAGACCGAGTTCACAGCAATTACTGCAGAGAGCCCGGCCAATGAAGTCGCACAACTCTTTGAGGATATGGATTTAGTATCAACCCCTGTCATAGACTCTGAAAGTAAAAAGCTATTAGGGCGAATCACTATCGATGATGTCGTTGATGTCATTCGAGATGAAGCAGAACACTCCATGCTCAGCATGGCAGGTTTAGATGAAGATGAAGATACCTTTTCTCCGGTATTAAAAACCACAAAAAGACGAGCTGTTTGGTTGGGCATTAACCTAATTACAGCATTCATTGCTTCTTATGTTATAGGCCTGTTCCAAGGCACACTAGACCAAGTTGTGGCCCTTGCCATTCTAATGCCAATTGTTGCTAGTATGGGCGGAATAGCAGGCTCTCAAGTATTAACTCTTGTTATTCGAGGTATAGCACTCAATCAAATTGGAGCCACGAATACTCGCTGGCTATTAAACAGAGAGCTTATAGTTGGCCTAATAAACGGTTTGCTTTGGGCGACTGTCATTGCCGTACTTACCGCCTTTTGGTTTGACAACATAAAGATTGCCTATATCATTGCTGGCGCTATCGTAATAAATTTGCTGTTTGCAGCAGCGACAGGAACACTATTACCTATTTTATTAAAAAAAATGGGTATCGACCCAGCCTTAGCTGGCAGTGTGATTTTGACAACAGTAACCGATGTAATAGGCTTTTTATCCTTCCTCGGCCTTGCTACCATTTTCTTAATATAGGTTCACATGACAGACTTCAATCAATTTGACAATGAAGAAGACATCCCAAAAAGTAAAACTCAAATCAAACGCGAAGTTGAAGCCTTGCAAGAGCTTGGAAAAAAACTACTTAGCTTAAGCAAAAACCAATTGAAAAAAGTTGAAATGTCCGAACCCCTTAGAGAAGCGATTGCTGAAGCGGAGCGAATTAAGCATAGAGAAGCGTCAAGAAGACACCTGCAATATATTGGCAAAGTCATGCGCACAGAAGACCATGAAGCAATAGCTCAACGCATTGCTCTATTTGATTCAACATCCGCAGCTTACAACAAACTATTCCACCAATTAGAAATCAAACGAGATACTCTAATTGGCGAGCACAGCAAAGAAGCTTTGTCTCAATATTTAGCAGAAAACCCGAATGTAGAAGACATTCAGTTATTACGACAACTGATTCGCCAGTCTCAAAAAGAAGTGTCTCAAAATGGAAATTCTACAAATAGAAAAAAACTCTTTCGCTTTTTGAGAGAAGCAGAAGAAAAACGCTTAGGCCTAAGCGACTAATCCCCCTATCCATACACTCTAGTAACAAAACGATAAAACCTAAGCACTCCCATAAAAGTGTTTAGGTTTTATATAGCACATAAAAAATCCCCCCAACCAACAACCACTTTATGCTTTTTTTTAGAGCATAGGCCCATCTCACCCTGTCAAAAATGGGGCGCTCTTGCACCCTAAAAAAATCAAACAGATTAAAAGCCTTTTAAAAAGAAGAATTTTAGAACACATATCTATAAAAGCGACAAGGAACACTAGAATGGCATAGCAATTGCTAAGAAATTAGAGAATAGTCCTTATTTCTTACAAAAATGATTGACCATGAGATTAAGTATTGTTTAAATTTATAGCGCTTATAACCATAGTGAATTTTTCGTTTTTTTGTAAATAAGCACTAATAAATATACTAAAAAAAATCTATAAACGACAAATTAAAGAAGGAAGTAAAATATGTCAGCAACTATAGTCGTCGGCCTAGACGGTAGCGAAGCAGGGAACAGAGCCCTTGCTTATGCTAAACGTCTTGCAACCCTCATTGGTGAAGAGTGTACTCTTGAACTTGTCTGTGTAGTTGAATGGTCTCCATACACATTCCAAACAGCAGAAGAGAATGCAACACGAAAATCTCACCGTAAAACAGAATTAGAAAGTGCAAACACTCGTGTAGTACAACCAGCAATCGAGTCTCTTAAAGCCGACGGCATTAAAGCAAATGGCCGAGTATTACACGGTAAAGTCGCTCAGCTTCTCAACAATATTGCTGTTGAAACGAATGCTGAACAAGTTATCGTCGCACGCTCTAGCGAGCAAGGCTTAAGTGCACGTGTTTTTGGTAGTGTTACTGCCAACTTGGTTATGAGCTCAAATGTGCCAGTTACTGTTGTCAGCTAAGGAATCTACTATGAAAAAACTCTCTCTAATTTTTACTTATCTTATTGCCTTTGCAGCCATAATAATGAGCCCATCATTGTTCGCAGCAGAAGGCTTAGACCAAGCTATTAATAGCTTCTTCTCTGCTTCTACAGGCTGGTTCGTTGGCTTAATCTTCGCTCCCATCCCTGGCACAAGCTTCCCATGGATTGTTCTTTGGTTGGTAATAGGCGCTAGTGTCTTCTCACTTTACTTCGGCTTTATCCAGTTCCGTGGTGTAGGTCATTCTATTTCCCTAGTCAAAGGGGATTACTCAAACCCAAATGATGCGGGTGAAGTAAGCCACTTCCAAGCACTTACAACAGCCCTTTCTGGTACAGTAGGTCTAGGTAACATCGCTGGTGTTGCTGTCGCTGTTGGTATCGGTGGTGCTGGTGCTACTTTCTGGATGATCCTAGCTGGTCTATTAGGTATGGCATCAAAGTTCACTGAGTGTACTCTGGGTGTTAAATACCGTAACGAATACGCTGACGGCCGAGTTTCTGGTGGTCCGATGTATTACATCTCGAAAGGCTTTGCTGAAAAAGGCTTACCAGGCGGTAAACTTTTAGCAGGCTTATTCGCTGTATTCTGTATCCTTGGTGCTTTCGGTGGCGGTAACATGTTCCAAGCTAACCAAGCACACGCTCAATTATCTGGCGTAATCGGTGACTACCCAGGCTGGATCACTGGTGTTGTATTTGCTGTAATTGTATTTGCCGTAATTGTTGGTGGCATCAAGTCTATTGCAAACGTTACAGAGAAAGTCGTTCCTTTCATGGGTATCCTGTACGTAGGTGCTGCGCTTGTCATTCTTCTAATGAACTTCGATAAAATCGGTTGGGCTTTTGGACAAATCATCGAAGGTGCATTCACTGGTTTAGGTATTGCTGGTGGTTTTGTCGGCGCATTGATTCAAGGCTTTAAGCGTGCCGCATTCTCTAACGAAGCCGGTGTCGGTTCAGCTGCCATCGCTCACTCTGCAGTACAAACAAACGAACCAGTAACTGAAGGCCTAGTATCTCTATTAGAACCTTTCATCGATACTGTTGTTATCTGTACTATGACAGCCTTGGTTATCATCATTACAGGCCAATTAATGACAGATCCTGCTACAGGCATGTACATCCTTGATGGTAGTAAAATTGCAACAGTAGATGGAAACTCAGGTGTGGCATTAACTTCTGCAGCATTCGGCGCTTCTATTAGCTGGTTCCCATACATCCTTGTTATTGCAGTTATCTTGTTCGCTTTCTCAACTATGTTGAGCTGGTCATACTACGGTCTAAAAGCATGGACTTACTTGTTTGGCGAGTCTGAAAAATCAGAACTTACTTTCAAAATTATTTTCTGCTTATTCATCATTGTTGGTGCCGCAGCAAGCTTAGGTCCTGTTATCGACTTCTCTGATGCTGCAATCTTTGCTATGGCTGTTGTTAACATTACAGGTCTTTACTTCCTAATGCCTGTTGTTAAGAAAGAGTTGGCTTCATACATGTCTCGTCTTGAGAGTGGTGAAATCAAAAAATTCAAAGACTAAGATATAGACTTTGAATAGACAAAAAAATCCCCGCACTTAGCGGGGATTTTTTTGTCTCTCTTTTGTTCAACTCTAAGTATTTTAAAGTCTCGCTTTCTTTAAAGTTTCAGAAATCATGAAGGCCAACTCAAGGGACTGGTCAGCATTAAGGCGAGGGTCACAATGGGTATGGTAACGGTCTGCTAAATCAGCTTCCGTCACTTCAAAAGCCCCACCCACACATTCAGTCACATTTTGGCCAGTCATTTCAAAGTGAACACCACCAGCGTAAGTACCTTCAGCATTATGTACTTGGAAAAACTGTTGCACTTCTTTTAAAACATCATCAACACGACGTGTTTTGTAACCCGTTGAAGCTTTCACTGTGTTACCGTGCATTGGGTCACTACTCCAGACAACTTTCTTACCTTCGCGCTCGATTGCTCGAATCAGTTTCGGCATCCCCTCTTCCACTTTGTCCGCACCCATACGTACAATTACGTTCAAGCGCCCTGCTTCATTTTCTGGATTCAATATATCGCACAGACGAATAAGGTCTTCAGGATCCATAGAAGGACCCGCCTTGACTCCGATTGGGTTTTTCACCCCTCTTAGGAATTCAACATGAGCACCATCAATTTGACGAGTACGATCACCAATCCACAACATATGAGCTGAACAGTCATACCACTCGCCTGTTAGGCTGTCACGTCTAGTTAAAGCTTCCTCATAAGGAAGTAGCAACGCCTCATGAGAAGTATAGAATTCCGTCTCCTGAAACTGAGACATAGAAGAACCAACACCACAGGCTTCCATAAATTGTAGGGCATCATCAATTTTATCCGCTACTTGCTGATAACGACTTCCTACTGGGCTAGCATTCAAAAACTCTAAGTTCCATTTATGCACTTGATGTAGGTCGGCAAAGCCACCTTGTGAGAAGGCTCGTAGCAAATTCATAGTAGAGGCGCTCTGATTGTACACCTTAACTAAGCGCTCAGGATCAGGAACCCTTGCCTGTTCTGTAAACTCAATACCATTGATGATATCACCACGATAACTTGGCAACTCAACACCATCTATAGTCTCACTACCAGCAGATCTTGGTTTGGCAAACTGCCCAGCCATACGACCAACTTTCACAACAGGACACTTACCAGCATAAGTTAACACTACCGCCATTTGCAGCATAACTTTGAAGGTATCGCGTATATTAATTGCATGAAACTCAGAAAAGCTCTCTGCACAATCACCACCTTGAAGTAAAAATGATTGACCGTTAGCAACTTGCGCCAAAGCGCTTTTTAGTCGACGAGCTTCACCTGCAAAAACAAGTGGAGGCATACTTCCTAATGTGCGCTCAACTTGCGCTAAATGCTCTGCATTAGGATAAACAGGTTGCTGTAACGCTGTTTTGCTTCTCCAACTTGCGAGTTCCCATTGATTCATTTTCTTTTTTATCCTTTTTATGACATTTATTGTTTAAAGTAATTTAACGGGCAACTACCCAAAGTATTTCCGCATCTTCTATAGACAAAGACACAACGGCATGGCCCATA
Organism: Marinomonas sargassi; assembly: GCF_025716875.1. Lineage (GTDB taxonomy): Bacteria > Pseudomonadota > Gammaproteobacteria > Pseudomonadales > Marinomonadaceae > Marinomonas > Marinomonas sargassi. Next base: position 84,253 of record NZ_JAOVZB010000004.1, read on the forward strand.
GTGGCATCATAATACACGCTGTCGCCTTCTTTTAATTCAATTGGTTCATAGAGTTCAGAGAAAAAATTAATTTTACCTTTAAGAACTAATAAGAACTCCTCTCCGTCATGGCGTACCCACTCCTTAAACTCTTCAAAAGACCGTGCACGAACTCTAGTTTTAAAAGGCACCATTTTCTTTCGGCTAATGGAGTAATTTAAAAGCTCATGCTCATAGGTCGAAGTGGGGTGGGACTCCCCTTTACCTTTGCGGGTAATATCTCTTCTTCCTGCAATAGAAGACTCACTTGCCTCAACAAACAGCTGAGGCAATTCCATTTCCAAACCTTTTATTAGCTTCTGAACAATTGTAAAACTAGGAGAAACCTGGTCATTCTCTATCTTTGACAAAGTAGACCTAGCTATCCCTGTTTTCTTACTGACTTCTTCAAGAGTCCAACCTCTAGTAAGGCGAATCGATTTAACCCGCTTACCCAATTCAAGTGGCTCTACAAAACGATCAGGCTCTGATGCTGTAGCAGTTTCTAATGACGGACGACTAACCATAACCCTACAATTAACCTTTAACGAAAGGAGCCATTGCTGGTGCGCAACGCTCAAGGTCAAAACCTTTACCGGACACTTCAGTAACCAACTGGCTGTAATCTCCGCCTTTTCCTGTCTCTGATAACACCCATAAAACAGAGGATCGTGTTCCTGTTCGGCAAAAAGCTAGTGTTTTTTTATCTACTAACAGAGCTTCTTCTTGCGTATCAATTTGCTGCTGAGACAACTGGGATAACACAATAGGATTGTTTACATACTGCATTCCTAATGCTTCAGCCGCTAATCGAATACTTTCTTCAGACGGTTGACCTTCAGATTCACCCTCTGGACGATTATTTATAATCTGTTCAAAGCCCTGCGCTTTAAATTCAGCCATATCAGAGGCCATGATTTGAGCTGTAACAAAATAGTTATTATCAAGCTGGACAACAACATTAGACATATTAATTCCTCATTAAATGTGGAGTGCTCAGGAACGGTATAGAACCTTAATCAAATGAAAACCAAATTGGGTTTTTATCGGCCCTTGTACTTTTAGTAGCGGACCATTAAATACTGCCTTATCAAACGCAGCTACCATATCTCCCTTACGAAACTCCCCGAGGTCTCCACCCTTCTTACCAGAAGGGCATGTTGAATACTGCTTAGCAAGTTTATAAAAATCTGCCCCTTTGTCTAATTTTACCTTGATAGACTCTGCCTCAGATTTTTTCTTTACTAATATATGACACGCGCTTGCCGTTGCCATTTTTCCTCCTAATACTTAAATCTACTAGATAAACCATGATAACCCATTTACTATATTGGGATTCACATAAAAAACCATATCAGTGCTCTTTGAGCATTAATAAAAAAGGGCAACTTCATTCATGAGCGCATATGCATCAATTAGCGACCTTTCATTCTTACTGGTAGAGCCGTCAGATACGCAAAAAAAGATTATAACCAAAGCGCTAAAAGAAGCAGGTATTAAACAAATAGAGTACGCCAATAACATTGAAGAAACATTAGAGCTACTCTCTTCATTTCCGCCCGATCTTGTCATTTCTTCTATGTATCTACCTGATGGCACAGCAAATGATCTGATTAATAAAATTCGTTCAAATGAAGATACCGAAGATCAATGCTTCATGCTTATTTCTAGCGAAAGAAATAGAGACCACCTAGAAAACCTTAGGCAATCGGGTGTTCTAGCAATCCTTCCTAAGCCATTCAATCCTAAAGACTTACAACGCGCTATCCTAGCAACTTTAGACTTAATCGTTGAAGAAGAAATTGATTTGGAAATGTTCGACCCTCAAACTCTTAGAGTTCTTGTAACCGACGATAGTCCTTTAGCGAGAAAGCATATAAGTAAGACACTGAACTCAATGGGTATTGTCGAAATTGATTTTGCTGAAAATGGTAAAGAAGCTATTGAAATTCTATACGAATCTGAATTCGACCTTCTTGTTACCGATTACAATATGCCTGAGATGGACGGCAAAGAGCTAACAAACGCCATTCGTAATGATGCCTCTTTAGCTCATATCCCTATTTTAATGGTTAGCTCCAATGCTGGTGACAGCCAACTGTCAAATATCGCTCAAGAAGGCGTAGATGCAATTTGCGGAAAGCCTTTCGAGCCGAGCGTTGTTCGTAAGCTATTAGCCCAAATGCTTAACGAATAACCCATAAACAAAAAAAGAGCTTCTATATGAAGCTCTTTTTAAGTCAAACTTAATTGCATACTAGCTAAGTAAGTCTTTAACAATTCCTTTGTTCGCATCAGGAAACTCGTAACTATCAAGGTCTTTGATATTAACCCAAGCCACTTGTTGACCTTCCTTCCCCTGCGGCTCACCCTCAAATGCAGTTACTTTATAAAAGTGCAATTCCACTGTCTTAGAACCGTAATCATGAGAAACGAGTTTAAAGAAATGGCTGTCAGTTATGGTAATACCGCATTCTTCGTGTAACTCTCTTTTAAGGGCTTCTAGAACAGTTTCATGGTCGTCACACTTCCCCCCGGGGAACTCCCACAACCCACCTTGGTCTTGACTAGCCTTTCTCAAGGAAATAAAGACCTTATCCCCCCTAAGAATAATACCTGCTGCAACTTTGATTAACATTAGGTTCTATACTCAGCATTGATAGTGACATACTCTTGCGAGAAGTCCGTTGTCCATACAGTATCCGATGATTCGCCCATACCTAAATCAACAACGATATGAATTTCTTCAGGCTCCATAGCCTGCTGACCATGTTCTTCAAGGTAATCTGGAGAGCGACCACCATCACGTGCGATTTCAAAGCCATTAATATGCAACTGGACTGTGTCTACATCTAAACCTTCAACGCCTGCTCGACCCACTACTGCAAGAATTCTTCCCCAGTTTGGGTCTGAAGCATATAATGCTGTTTTAACCAGTGGAGAATGGGCAATTTCAAACGCAGTTTTTGTGGCATCAGACTCACTAGCTGCACCAGCCACTTCAACAGTCACAAACTTAGTAGCGCCTTCACCATCTCTGACTATGGCATGAGCCAGCTCTTGCATCACTTCCGTAAAAGCATTAATAAAAGCTTGGGCCAATGGTGAGTTCCTATCCTCAACTACTGAATTTCCAGCTTTACCTGTAGCAACAGCAATACATGAATCATTAGTCGACGTATCACTATCAACCGTTATTCTATTAAAACTCTTATTCGTTGCCTGACTCAAAATACTTTGCAACAGGGACTCTTCTATTGCTATATCACTAAACACATAACCCAGCATGGTTGCCATGTTAGGTCGAATCATTCCAGCACCTTTAGAGATACCAGTAACAGTATAAACCTTACCCTCAAACTCAAAGGTCTTAAACGAGCCTTTCGGTAAAGTATCTGTTGTCATTATCCCTAAACCCGCTGAGAGCCAATCTTCTTTAGAAAGATTCGCAATAGCTGACGGTATGGCATTAACAATTTTTTCTACTGGTAAAGGCTCACCAATCACACCGGTGGAAAATGGTAAGATCGACTCAGAAGGAATGCCAACAACCTCAGAAAGAGCCTGACATGTTTTAAAAGCATTATCTAAACCAGACTTGCCAGTTCCAGCATTGGCATTACCGGTGTTAATAATTAAGTATCGAGCCGAACTAGATGCCAAATGTTTCTGACATACTTTAACTGGTGCCGCACAAAAAGCATTTTGAGTGAAAACCCCAGCTACAGAAGAACCTTCACTTAATTCAAAAACAACAAGATCTTTATTATTTGCTTTTTTTATCCCAGCTTCTGCGACTCCCATTCTAATTCCACGAACTTCAGGAATAGAAGGGAAATCATTTAACCCTACAGCCATTTACGCTTTCTCCAATTAAACCAGTTTGCCGTGGCATTGCTTATATTTTTTACCAGATCCACAAGGGCAAGGCTCATTTCTTCCTACTTTAGGAAACTCTTCTTGAGAGCCTGACTCTGATGCAGAAGCTTGTGACCCTGCGTCACCATGCTGCATATCAAGCTTCATTTTCTCTTCCTGTTGGCGACGAGCTTCTTCAATCTTTTCAGCTTCTTCGGCAGACTGAACAGCAACACGAGTGATGATTTGAATTACCTCAAATTTAACTTGTTCCAATAAACCTTGGAACAACTCAAACGCTTCACGCTTATATTCCTGTTTAGGATTTTTCTGTGCATAACCACGTAAGTGAATACCTTGTCTTAGCATATCCATGGTTTGAAGGTGTTCTTTCCAGAGAGTATCAAGAACCTGCAATAGCACCTGCTTCTCAAATGCTCTAAAGTTCTTTTCACCTGCCACATTTTCTTTATTGGCATGATTTTCAATAAAACCATCTAGAATACGCTGGCGAAGAGGCTCTTCATATAGCTGCTTATCATCTTTCAGCCATTGCGAGATAGGTAAAGACAAACTAAATTCGTTACGTAGTTTTTCTTCTAGCCCTTCAATATCCCACATATCAAAAATACTTTGAGGTGGAATAAATTCATCAATAACACCTGAAACAACTTCCTCTCGCATTGCTGCAATAGCAGAAGACAGATCGTCAGATGTCATCATATCGAAGCGTTGGCTATAAATAACTTGACGCTGGTCATTAGCCACATCATCGTACTCAAGCAATTGCTTACGAGTATCAAAGTTTCGGCCTTCAACTTTTCGCTGAGCTTTTTCAATAGCGTTGGAAACCATTTTATGCTCAATAGCTTCGCCTTTCTCCATACCAAGAGCCATCATCATTTTCTTGATTCGGTCTGACATGAAGATACGCATTAGGTTATCTTCTAGTGAAAGATAAAAACGAGATGAACCCACATCCCCCTGACGACCTGCACGACCACGAAGCTGATTATCAATACGTCTAGACTCGTGTCTCTCGGTACCAATTATATGTAAGCCCCCTGCAGCCAAAACAGCATCATTACGAGACTGCCAATCCGCCTTTAACGCATCAATTTCTTGTTGACTTGCGGAATCACCCAGCTGATCTAACTCAACTTGTAAATTACCACCTAAGACGATATCGGTACCACGCCCAGCCATATTTGTCGCAATAGTTACCGCACCTGGACTACCCGCTTTAGCAACAATTTCTGCTTCTCTTTCATGCTGTTTAGCGTTTAGTACGTTATGCGGAATTTTTTTCTTTTGTAGATAATTAGAAAGCAACTCAGAATAATCGATAGAAGCTGTACCAACTAAAACAGGGCGACCTTTTTTAACGTTCTCTTCTATATCAACAACAATGGCCTCAAATTTGTCTTCTGTTGACATATAAATAAGGTCATTAAAATCTTTACGCTGTATCTGCCTGTTTGTTGGGATAACAATGACAGATAACCCGTAAATTTGCTGAAACTCAAATGCTTCAGTATCTGCTGTACCTGTCATTCCTGACAATTTTTCGTATAAGCGGAAGTAGTTTTGGAAAGTAGTTGAAGCCAAAGTCTGGCTCTCAGCCTGAATAGTAACACCCTCTTTAGCTTCTACAGCTTGATGAATACCTTCTGACCAGCGACGTCCAGGCATAGTACGCCCAGTATGCTCATCAACAATAACAATCTCATCACCTTGGATGACATAGTCCACGTTTTTCTTAAAAATGACATGGGCTTTCAAGCAAGCATGTACATGGTGTAGTAGAGTCAGGTTACTCGCAGAGTACAGGCTATCGCCTTCTTCCAGCATTTCTTTATCAACTAACCAATTTTCTACGAATGTATGCCCTTCTTCTGTCAACTCAATACTGCGTTGAGATTCATCATAAGTGTAGTGCCCTCTTTCTTCATCACTACCTTCTTCAATCTCTTCTGACTCTTGCTTAACTAGTAAAGGAGCAAGCATATTGATTTTTCTATATTGCTCAGAGCTGTCTTCAACTGCGCCAGAAATAATTAATGGAGTGCGAGCCTCATCAATAAGAATAGAGTCAACTTCATCCACTACAGAGAAGTTCAAATCACGCTGAACTCGGTCTTCTAAGCGAAAAACCATATTGTCACGTAGGTAATCAAAGCCGAACTCATTATTCGTACCGTACGTGATGTCACACAAGTAGGCTGATTTTTTATCTTCTCTATCCTGACCAGAGAAAACCACACCGACACTCATATCTAAGAATTCATAAAGTGGGCGCATCCAGTTAGCATCACGCTTCGCAAGGTAGTCATTTACTGTGACAACATGAACACCTTTTGATGTTAAGGCATTAAGATAAACAGCTAAAGTTGCAACTAATGTTTTACCTTCACCTGTACGCATTTCTGCGATACGGCCTTCATTCAATACCATGCCACCGATAAGCTGCACATCAAAGTGGCGCATACCCATCACTCTTCGGCTACCTTCTCGGACTACCGCAAAAGCTTCAGGTAAAATAGCTGATAAAGTTTCACCCTTTTCTAACCTATCGCGAAATTCACTTGTTTTACCCGATAGGTCACTATCAGATAATTTCAGTAAAGCATCTTCATATTGATTAATCTTTGCTACAGTCTTTTTATATCTTTTTACTTCTCGGTCATTTTTAGTCCCAAGAATTTTTTTGATCACAGTTCCTAACATCTTGAACTCAACATAGTTAATTAGTAATAAAAGCAGTCTACCATGGTAATGTGTGGCAAAGCATGAAATATCAAGGTCTTAAGCATAAAAAAACCAGACAAAATGTCTGGTTTTTTTAAATCTAGATTAAATAAAGCTCAGATTAAGCGCCCGCTAATACAGGATCCACATAAACAACTGGCTTAGTTTGAGCTTCGTCTTCAAAGACCACATATTCCCAAGCATCTTGATGTTCGAGCAATGCTAGAGTTAATCTGTTATTCAAACCATGTCCAGATTTATGAGCTTTATATTCACCTATTAAGCTATGGCCCAATAGATATAAGTCACCAATCGCATCTAACACTTTATGGCGAACCAACTCATCCCTATAACGAAGACCTTCATCGTTAAGAACACGATAATCGTCAAGGACAATTGCATTCTCCATGTTAGCGCCACGAGCAAGATCATTATTTTTAAAGTATTCAAGATCTTTCATAAAACCAAAGGTTCTAGCACGACTAATTTCTTTAACAAAGGTTGTTGTCGAGAAATCAAACGATGTATTTTGTACGTCTTCACCAATAGCCGGATGATCAAAGTCGATAGCGAAAGAAAGACGGAAACCAGAATGAGGCTCCAGCGAAGCAAATTTATCACCTTCATCAACACGAATAGGCTTTTTCACTCGAATAAATTTCTTCGGCGCATTCTGCGCTTCCAAACCAGCAGACTGGAGTAAGAAAACGAACGGGCTAGCACTACCATCCATCAAAGGAACTTCACTAGCACTAACTTCAACGTATGCGTTATCAACGCCTAAACCAGCCATTGCTGATAATAGATGTTCTACAGTACTAACCTTCACATCACCTTGGCATAAAGCAGTAGCAAAGTTTGTTGAGCCGACTAGTCGGGCATCTCCAGGAATCTCTACAGCAGGTTCCAAGTCAGTACGAACAAATACGATACCTGTATTTACTGGTGCTGGTTTAAGTGTCAAATACACTTTTTCGCCAGAGTGTAGACCTACCCCAGTTGCTCGAATGATATTTTTTAGTGTGTGTTGGCGTACCATGACATTCCTACAGTTTCATTACTAATATATTAATTTATGAAATAGTATCAATAACTTGCTTATTATTCAATCAAGACTACCAATCTTACATATTTCTTACAGAATCTAATCTGCTTGTCTACGTAAAAATGCAGGTATATCTAAATAAGACAATTTATCGTCACTTGAAGCAGCAGGTGCATCACTAGATTCACCATTCACTTCCAAGTTTGCCACCACTTCACCCTCAGGCTTTGCCGATAACGGCTCAGCTTTTTTAACTTCCTTAACGACAGAAGCATCAACACTAGGTTTAACTGGTTCAGCTGTTTTCGATACAGACTGAGATGCAACCGATTCACCTACAGCAGACTTCATCTCAACAGAGCCACGACTTTCTAACCCTGTAACAACAACTGTCACACGCATATCTTCACCAACACTTGGATCGATAGCACAACCAATTACAACCGTTGCATCTTCCGATGCATATTCCTCAATGATGCCACCAACTTCAGTAAACTCGGACAGTCCAACCTCTTCATTGGCTGTGATATTTACTAACACCCCACGGGCACCCTTAAGATTTATATCTTCTAACAATGGGTTATGTATGGCAGCTTCAGCGGCCGTTTTAGCACGATCTTCACCAGTAGCATAACCAGTACCCATCATTGCCATACCCATTTCAGACATAACAGTTCTTACATCTGCAAAGTCAACATTAATCAACCCAGGGCGAATGATTAAGTCTGTAATACCCTGCACAGCATTGAATAAAACATTATTCGCTTCACCAAACGCTTTTAATAGAGAAATATTCTTACCCAATACAGGCAATAAGCGCTCATTAGGCACGGTAATTAATGAATCGACATTTTCACGCAATTCTTTAATACCTTCATCTGCCACTCTTGCACGGCGGCGACCTTCAAAGGAGAATGGCTTGGTCACAACAGCAACTGTAAGGATACCTAATTCACGAGCAACTTTAGCAATAACAGGTGCAGCTCCAGTACCAGTACCGCCGCCCATACCAGCAGTAATAAAGACCATATCAGCACCTGAAAGCAGGTTAGTGATTTTCTCTTGATCTTCAAGAGCGGAGTCCCTACCAACCTCAGGGTTAGCACCGGCACCAAGACCTTTAGTAATTGCAGAACCTAGCTGTAAGGAGATTCCCGTATCAAAACCAACCAGAGCCTTCGAGTCCGTATTTGCACAAATAAACTCAACACCTTCCATGTGATTCTCAAGCATGTGGCGAACAGCATTACCGCCACCGCCACCAACTCCAATTACTTTTATAACCGCATTATCAGCTAAATTATCTTCGGCTAAATCAAAGACATTCATGGGCTTATCGCTCCTTAGTAAATTCTTTATCAATCTTGACTAAATATAACTCTGAAACCAATATTTAAGTTGTTGCCACACTTTCGCTACACTGAAAGAAGGCTTGATTTCACCAGATGTCAACACTGACGTATCTCGTTTATTGGACATTTTAGAGTTCGTTTTTTTTGAGGTTTCTACCACCTCTGCATCTTTACTGCCGTAAGCCAATAAACCAACACTCGTTGAATATAATGGGTTATCGACAATATCTGACATACCTTTAGTACAATCTGGCACAGATAACCTAACAGGCATCTGAAAAATCTTTTCAGCAAGTTCAGTAGCCCCCTCCATTAAAGAGGTACCGCCAGTAATAACTATGCCTGCAGGTATTCTTTCAGCATAGCCACTACGCCTTAGCTCATCTAATATCAAATTAAATATTTCTTCATACCTAGCTTCAACAACTTCAGTTAAAGCATGACGCGTAATAGATCTTGGCTGTCTATCACCCACACTTGGAACATTTAACACCTGATCAGCTGACGCCATAGATGCCATTGCACAAGCATATTTAACTTTTAATTCTTCGGCATGTTTAATGGGTGTACGCAATGCCATAGATATATCATTGGTTACTTGGTCACCTGCGACAGGAACCACTGCCGTATGATAAAGCGCACCATCAATCCAAACCGCTATATCAGATGTACCCGCACCAATATCAACTAAACAAACACCTAAATCTTTCTCATCTTCACTTAATGAAGACTCACTCGATGCAAGCTGAGATAAAATAACCCCATCCACACCTAGACCACACTGTTTAATACACTTTTCGACATTCATAACTGCGTTAAGTGCACCAGAAATCATATGCACATTCGCCTCAAGACGAACGCCAGACATACCCAGTGGATCTTTAATACCTTCTTGGGAGTCTATATTGTATTCTTGAGGTAAAATATGCAGCACACGCTGATCTGAGGAGATAGGAACAGCTTGCGCTGCATCAATTACACGTTCGATATCTTCTTTTTGAACTTCACTGTCTTTAATAGCGACAATACCATGAGAGTTCAAACTACGAATATGGCTTCCTGCAACACTTACATAAACAGAATGTATGTTACAGCCAGCCATAAGTTCGGCTTCTTCTACAGCCCTCTGAATAGACTTTATTGTTGAATCAATATTGATAACAACCCCACGCTTCATACCTTTAGAGCTATGAGATCCAATACCAACAATTTCCAAGCTACCATCTGCTGAGACTTCACCAACCAAACAGACAACTTTCGATGTACCTACGTCTAAACCGACTATCATTTTACCTTCCGGGCATTAAATACTGTGTAATCGACTCACATTTATATAATCAAATAGCAAATAGTAGGCCAACACTTAAATTATTCTTTCCAAGCTACGGCAACACCATGCGGGTAACGTGCATCAACGGAAAAAACCTGCTCTATTCTACCTGATAAGTCGGTATTATATACAGCGATAAAACGCTGTAATCTGTCTAAAACTTGCTCTCTACCCAGCTTAACAGGAATACCATTTGAAAAGGTCACAGTCCAAGCACCTCGTGCCTCCAAAATAAGACTAGAGACCCTTAATGAAGTCGAGGCCAATACCTGACTTATTAAACCGAACTGTTCTAGCACTATATCACTCGCCCCTTCTGGTCCATGCAAATGAGGAAGCGGCAAATCGACAGCCATTTTAGGGGAAAATACAACCGCCGTTGTGGACACTAATTGCCCTTCACGCCAGTATGCAAGAGGGGAATATTCTCTAACAAGTACCTGCAATTTATTTGGCCAAACTTTACGAACTTCTGCACTTTCAACCCATTCGGAAGCCAAAATAATACCTAACGAATCTTGTAACGATAAATCTAATAAGCTTCTATCAAGCAAACTCGAAAAATCTCCTTGCAGCTCAGCTTCCGTTACATTTAAGAGGTCACCCTTAATTTCAATTTCATTGATAGCAAACCAAGAGTCGATATCACTATTTTGCAATGAAGCGACCGCTATTAATAAAATAGCCCCTAATAACGCCGCAATTCTCATCGATTACTTAACCCCTTTTTGGCACCAAGCTTCCAGCGCAATTTTTTCTACCAAAGAAGCATAATTTACCCCTAAATGGTTAGCCGCCATAGGAACCAAACTATGAGAGGTCATACCAGGTGCGGTATTGACTTCTAAAACCCAAAACTTGCCTTCAACATCACGCATTACGTCTACTCGCCCCCAACCAGAACAACCCAAAGAGCGATAAGCATCTAGCGCCAATTGCTTAACCAAGATTTCATCGTCATCGCTCAAACCAGACGGCAGCAGGTACTCTGTATCGTTTGCAATATACTTGGCCTCATAATCATAAAGCTCATGCTCTGCTGAGGCTTTCAGACCGATAACGGGATAAGCCTCGTCATCTATAATGGCTATTGTAAATTCAGGACCATCAATAAAGGCCTCTACCAAGATATCCGAGTCGTACTCAAGTGCTTTCAATAAAGCGTTATCTAATTCAGTGCGATTCGCCGCTTTATTAATCCCTATTGTGGAGCCTTCACGTGAAGGTTTAACAATGACAGGATAAGACATAGAGCTTTCAATAAGGTTCGCATCGGCATCTTTAACAAATGACAAGTAAGCTGGAGTGGGAATACCAATACCATGCCAGTAGCGCTTACTAAGTATTTTATCCATTGCCAAACCACAAGCCAGTGGAGAGCTACCCGTGTAAGGTTTATTCAGCAACTCTAGAAGAGCCTGAATTCGTCCATCCTCCCCTTCACCGCCATGCAAGGCTATAAAAGCAAAATCGAACTCAGCGGATTGCAACTGAGTCACTGGATCCAGTGAGCCATCGCAGCCATAAAGGTCTATTCCTATTACCTGATAGCCTTTCTCCTTTAGCCCTTCAATAACCAAAGGACCACTTTGTAAGGAAACCTCTCGTTCAGCCGAACGGCCACCGTAGATCACAGCAATAATGGATTCTTTTAATGTTTTCTGCATATTAAATCCCGCTTATTGATAAGTTTTTAGACACGTTCCCTATATCACCTGCACCTTGGGAAATAAACAAGTCGCCTTCACGCAGAACGTTTTTCAGGATTGATTTCAAATCCGCTTCGCTACCCACATGAATTGGGTCAATATTACCTCGTTGACGAATACTGCCACACAAAGACCGACTATCTGCGCCATTGACTGGGTTTTCCCCTGCGGCATAAACATCGAGCAATAAAAGCACATCAACTTGAGATAAAACCCTTACAAAGTCTTCATACAAATCTCGGGTTCTCGTATATCTATGAGGCTGATACACCATAACCAGTCGTTTATCTGGCCAACCCGCACGAATTGCTTTAATGGTTGCCAAAACCTCACTCGGGTGATGTCCATAATCATCAATAAACATGACTTTAGCGCCATCTGGAAGCTCTAATGGTTTTTGCTCTTGAAAGCGTCGACCGACTCCCTCAAAGCCCATCAAACCAGCCTGAATAGCATTAACATCAACCCCTAAATCAGTCGCCACTGCGATAGTTGAAAGTGCATTAAGCACGTTGTGAAGCCCAGGCATTGGTAGACGAATTTTAATTGGCTCACCTTCAGGGCGGTGGGCTAAAAACTCACAATGACGTCCAGTTTGAATAATATCAGTAGCGTAGAAATCGGCTTCCTGTTCAATACCATAAGTCAAAACAGGGCGACTCAAAGAAGGCAATATTTCTCGCACATTTTCATCATCAACACATAAAACCGCAAGACCGTAGAAAGGCAAATTATGTATAAACTCAATAAAGGTATGCTTTACCTTTTCAAAATCACCATCATAGGTATCCATATGATCCTCATCTATGTTGGTGACAATGACAGATTGAGGTTGTAGATGAAGGAAAGAAGCGTCACTTTCATCCGCCTCAGCCACTAAATAAGAGCTACTACCTAGCTGCGCATTAGCCCCAGCGCTTGTCAGACGTCCACCAATAACAAAAGTAGGTGCATCACCTGTTGCTGCAAGAACAGATGCCATTAAGCTAGTTGTTGTCGTCTTACCATGTGTACCCGCAACAGCAATACCATGACGATAACGCATTAACTCCGCCAACATCTCAGCGCGGCGAACAATAGGAATACGATGCTCTTTCCCCCATATTATTTCTGGGTTTGTCTCATTTATCGCCGTTGATACAACAATAACGTGGGCATCATAGACATTCTCTTCTTCATGCCCAAAATAAACCTTAATACCCATCCCTTCTAAACGCTTAGTCACAGCAGAAGACTTAAGATCCGAACCTGAAACTTGATAGCCCTGATTGTGTAATACCTCAGCGATACCACACATACCCACACCACCAATACCAATAAAATGAATATTTTGAATACGACGCATGGTCGGAATATCGTACTGAGCTTTATTATCAATCATGATTTTATTAACCTTAAACAGTGTGCGACAACATCTTGTGTTGCATTAGGGTGAGCCGCTTTCTTCGCTTGCTCTCCCATTTTTAATAATGAATCGTCATTCTCAATACATTGAGAAAGCAACGATATAACTTTTTCAGTGGTAAGTAGCCCTTGAGGCAATAACAATGCGCCACCCATTTTTTCTAAATAACGCGCATTTTCAGTTTGGTGGTCATCAATCGCGTAAGGGTAAGGAACGAGAATAGAAGGCAAGCCAGCAATAGCCAACTCACTTACTGTCATAGCGCCTGCGCGGCACAAAACTATATCTGCCCAATAATAAGCCTGATCCATATTATCAATATAAGCATCTACCCTAGCTTCAACACTGGCCGCTTTATAGAGTTCAGACACTTCATCAAAATTCCGTTTACCTGTCTGATGCCAAACGTCTAAACGCTGGGATAAAGGCCAATTTGACAACACCTCGGGCACAACATCATTAATTGCTTTCGCCCCTAAACTACCGCCAACCACCAATAAACGAAGGGGGCGAGCCGCACCTTCTCTTGGCTCTCTTTTTAATTGCTGCAATATAGATGCCCGAACAGGGTTTCCAACAGTTAAACCCTTAGGTAAAGCACCATCAAAGGCTTGAAGTCTAGCATTAGCGATTTTTGCTAAAATTTTATTTGTCGTTCCAGCTATTGCATTCTGCTCATGTATTACTAGAGGAATGCCCAAAATCTTGGCTGCTACACCACCAGGCCCAGCAACAAAGCCACCCATGCCTAAGATGACATCTGGCTTGACCTTTTGTAATACCGCAACAGCTTGCCCAATAGCGTGAAGTACTCGAAAAGGAGCAGCCAGAAGTCCCACAATACCTTTACCTCGCACCCCTTTTATAGATAAAGAATGCAATGGGATATCATATTCAGGGACAAGGGACTCTTCCATTCCACCTTTCGATCCTAGCCAAGAGACATCAAGCCCTTTATCACGAAAAGATTGAGCACACGCCAGGGCTGGGTATATATGACCACCTGTGCCCCCAGCCATCACAACAACTTTACTCACATTTTTCATTAGGAATTGGCCTCTTCTGTTGGCTCTTCACTATTGTCAGCACGTCGATTTTCGATGTCTACTCGAGCAATGACAAACAAACTACTCAAGGTAATAATCAAACTACTACCACCATAACTAATTAAAGGCAGTGTCAGTCCTTTAGTTGGTAAAAAGCCAGTGTTTACACCAATGTTAATAATAACTTGAGCCAATATTAGAATTGCAAAACCAAAACACATATAAGCAGCAAAAGGACGAGACATGGCCATCGCTTTATGGCCTATTTTAAACACTCTACTAATCAGCACAGCAAATAGAGCAATTAGAAATAATCCGCCCAACATACCGGTTTCTTCAACCCAAATAGAAAACACAAAATCTGTGTGAGCTTCTGGCAAATAAGAAAGTTTTTGAACACTGTTACCTAAACCAAGTCCAAACCATTCACCTCGGCCATACGCTATTAGCGCCTGACTAAGTTGGTAACCTTGATTAAAAGGGTCTGCCCAAGGATCAATAAAGTTCATCAGACGTTTCATTCGATAACTTTCTGAAACAGCAACGACCCCTAACATAGCAATAGCTCCCCCTAGCAAAAGTAAAAATTGATACAAGGGAGCACCACCTAAAAACAGCAATGCCATTACAGTACCAAGCAGCACAACCGAGGCACCAAAATCTGGTTCGAGTAACAAAAACAATAAAAATATACTGCATAAGCAAAGAGGCAGTAAGAACCCAGCCCAACCTTCACGAACCCGATCCGCCCTTCGAACTAGGTAGCCAGAAACATACACAACCATACATACTTTAGCGACTTCAGATGCCTGAAGGTTAAACACGACAAGATTAATCCAACGGCGGCTACCATTCACACTTTTACCAATTCCGGGAACAAGAACCAAAACCAGCAGGATCAGCGACAGCCCCATTAGGAGAATCCCCCACCGCTGCAACTGTTGTGTTGGTATAGACAACAACACCCAGCCAGAAATCATCCCTAGGATCAGATATAGAATTTGACGCCCCATGAAGAAAAATGGATGACCATAGATACTTTCAGAGATGGAAATAGAAGCACTTGATACCATAACAATACCAAGGGCAAGAATAGCGACTATTGAAGCGATAAATAGAGAATCGACGCGAGAAAACTCACGGGCAGTAACAGGATCAAGAAGCTTCAGCCATGTCATAACGCTTTAACCAACTGCATAAAATGCTCACCACGCCTTTCAAAGCTCTGATACATATCGAAGCTGGCGCATGCAGGCGAAAAAAGCACAATATCCCCCTGCTCACTATCCAAACCGATCAGGTCAATAATTTGTTCTAAATTATCAAAACATTTAACCTCAACAGAGGTGGATAGAACACTCCCGATCTTTTTCTTATCCTGACCGAATAAATAGACTGTCTTAACAAACTGAGCTGCAGGTTTAATAAGGTCTTTAAAGTCCGCGCCTTTACCGTCACCACCAGCAATCAATAGAATATTTTTCTTTGTCAAAGATCCCAAACCATTTAGAGCAGCAATGGTCGCCCCAACATTTGTTCCTTTTGAATCGTTAATGAAAGTAACATTATCAAGTGTTCTAACTGTTTGACACCTATGCTCCAACCCTCCAAATTCAGACAGAACAGAGGCAATATCCGGAGACACAATTTCCAGTTTTAACATTTCCAAGATTGCTAATGCAGCCAAAACATTGGCGTAATTATGAGAGCCTTTTAGCTTAATTTGTGAGGTATGGTAAAGTCGTTCAACGCCTTTACATAACCAAGCACCGTCACCGTCTGGCAACATACCAAATTCTTTCAAATCTGGACTTTTTGTGGTGAAGGCTCGAACTGGTGTCGACTCAGCTAACAAAGGTGCCGTTAGGATGTCTTGCTTATTACAAACAGCCGCTTTACAGCCACGGTAAATTTTTTGTTTAACTCGCTGGTACTCATAAAAATCATCGTATCTGTCCATATGATCTTCTGAGACGTTTAAAAGACAAGCAACATCCGCTTTCATGGCGTGAGTCGTTTCTAATTGGAAGCTTGAGACTTCAAGAATATAAAAATCCGCTTGCTGCTCTAAAAGATCTAAGGCTGGCAGTCCGAGATTGCCACCAGCAATGGCTTTTTTACCTGAGGCGTTGATTAAAGCCTCGACTAATGTAGTTACCGTACTTTTCGCATTAGAGCCTGTGATAGCAACAAAAGGTTTATCTGCATAATCACAGAACAGATCCACATCCCCTCTCATGGCCACACCATGCTCTGCTAAACGGCGTAATACTGGGGTTTTCAGAGAAATGCCAGGACTCACATACAACTCAGTGACATTTAATGTTTCTAAAACATCTAAACTACCTGTGAATATTTTATCTTCTGAACAATACTCTTTAGCTTGCTCTAATCCTGGTGGGTTATCACGAGAATCAACAACATAAAACTCTATGCCTTTGTCCGCCAAGAAGCGCACACAAGATAAACCAGTCGCCCCCAAGCCCACAACGGCTCTAACCCGATCTGACCCGATCAACGACATGCAATAACTCCTAACGTACTTTTAAGGTGGCAAAGCCTACTAACACAAGGCAAACAGTAATAATCCAAAAACGCACAATGACTTTCGGCTCAGCCCAGCCTTTCAACTCAAAGTGATGATGTATTGGTGCCATCCTAAAAATTCTGCGCTTTGTTAGCTTGTAGGATGCCACTTGTAGAATTACCGACACGGTTTCCATTACAAAAACCCCACCCATAATAAACAAAACCAACTCTTGACGAATAATCACTGCTATCGCACCCAACGCCGCACCTAAAGCCAATGACCCTACATCGCCCATAAAAATCTGCGCAGGGTAAGTGTTGAACCATAAAAAGCCCAAACCTGCACCAGCAAGCGCTGCACAAAAAACTAGCAATTCACCTGAACCTTGCACATAAGGTATAAATAAATATTCGGAGAACACAATATTACCAGTCAGATAAGCAAAAACACCCAGCGCGCCACCGACTAGTACTGTAGGCAAAATAGCCAAACCATCTAAACCATCTGTCAGATTCACAGCATTACTGGTACCAACAATAACGAAATAGGTTAAAACGACAAATAATATCCCAAGTGGGATAGCAACATCTTTGAAAAGCGGCACAATTAAAGAAGTCTCAATCGGAGTGCTGGCTGTTGAATACAAGTAAATAGCGGTAATTAAGCCGAATACACTCTGCCAAAAATATTTCCAACGACTTGGTAAACCACGGGGATTTTTTTCAACAACTTTACGGTAATCATCCACCCAACCGATGGCACCAAACGCCAGCATGACGAGCATCACAACCCATACATATTTATTACTCAAATCTCCCCACAAAAGTGTACTCACTGATATGGAGAAAATGATAAGCGCGCCCCCCATAGTTGGGGTACCTGCTTTAGACAGATGTGTTTGCGGCCCATCATCTCGAACGGCTTGGCCAATTTGTAGGCGCTGTAATAAGACAATCACTTTATTGCCAATCAATAAGGAAATAACCAACGCCGTCAACACAGCCAAAATAGCCCTTAATGACAGATAATTAAATACTGCAAAAAACGTATGGTATTTACTTAAATAAACCGCTAAAAGAAGTAACATTTCTAAAAATTATCCCAATTATTTCAATGCTGATATCACGTTTTCCATTTTGGCGGATCGTGAACCTTTAACTAAAATGGCATGCTCTTTTCCAAGCGAAGCAACCAACTCTGCCGCTTCTTCATGTGTGTTACAGAGCAATGCTTTACCACCCTCATTGTCATAAGCTGCACCTGCAATACTTGCTACAGGACCGACGCAAATTAAATGAGAGATATCTTTGCTTTTGGCATAAATACCGAGACCACGATGAACCTCATCCTGAAGTGCCCCTAATTCCCCTAGAGCCCCTAAAATCAACCAAGTTTCTTCCACATCCTGCATAGCGAGAACGTCAATTGCAGCTTCAACGGATTTTGGGCTAGCATTGTAGCAATCATTGATTAATAGGGCTCCATTTTTTGACTCTAAGCGCTCTAATCTTCCTGAAACTAATACAGGAATAGCTAATTGAGCAACCGCGTCGGTAAAACTAACCCCAACGGCCATCATAGCCAAAGCAACCGACATGCCATTAGCAATCATATGCTTGCCCGCACCAGCAACAGTTACTGGTATTATCTCGTCTTGATAACGGAATGTCGCCTGACTCTCATTTGCACCTAATTGCAAGTCGTATGCATAAAGGTCTGCATTGTCATTAAAACCAAAAGACACTACTTTTCTATCGCCAGCCAATTCACACCAATATGAATAAAAGCCATCATCTGCATTCAGTATGACAGTCGCTGTGGTAGCTGCCCCAGAAATAAGATTACCTTTTTCTTGCGCGATTCCAGCAAGATCTCCAAAACCTTCGAAGTGGCTACCGCTAGCGTTAGTTAATACGACAACGTCTGGGTGAGCTATCGAGGCTAAACGAGCAATTTCACCGGGTACACTGGTTCCCGTTTCCACTACTGCCAATTCATGATACTTCTCTAGACCCAGCAAGGTTTGAGGTACACCAATTTGATTATTTAAATTAGCCTGTGTCTTAAGAACATTTTTGTCAGTAAAAGATTGTGACAACCAATCTTTTACTGTTGTTTTTCCATTGCTGCCTGTGATGCAAATGACAGGGTATTGAAAAGCATCTCGTATTAGACGAGCAATACAACCGTAAGCGACTTTTGTATCTTCAACTTTTATGTAAGAACTCAAAGCCAAGCCTTTTTCAGAGACAACCGATGCAGCTCCCTCTTCAACAGCTTGCAATACATAATCGTGCCCATCAAAGCGTTCACCTTTTAAAGCAACAAACAAGCAATCTTCTACTATTTTTCGTGTATCTGTCACGACACTAGACACAGGCTTATCAGTGCCTACTAGCTGACCATTACAAGCCGAAGCGATATCCGCCAAAGTAAGATTAAGCAACATAGTTTTTTAGCGCCTTCATAGCTTCTTCTTTATCGTCAAAGTGATGTTTAACACCATCAATATCCTGATAAGTTTCATGGCCTTTTCCTGCCAATAAAATCACATCATCGCTGCTCGCAGCCAAAATAGCTTTTTGTATGGCTTCTTTACGGCTTCCTTCGACACTGAAGTGACCTTGCCCCTCTCCAACCGCCGCTAGACAATCAGACAAAATTTGCTCAACAGATTCTGTTCGCGGATTGTCAGAAGTCAGCCACACAAAATCGGCATTCTTCAAAGCTGCATCCATCATCAGGGGACGCTTCCCCCTATCACGATCGCCACCACAGCCAAAAACACAAATCAGCCGACCATTCACATGCTCTTTCAATGCTTGCAAAGCAACCTGCAAAGCATCAGATGTATGAGCAAAATCGACAACAACCAAAGGGGCATTAGGCACTTCAACCTTATCCATTCGACCGGGAGCCCCTTTTAAGCAAGATAACCCTTTAATTAAATGTGCTTTATCTTCTGTTTGATTCCAAAGAGCCGCCAGAGCTGCCAAAGCATTTTGTACATTAAAGTGCCCTAAAAGAGGTAAAGACACACTATATTCTCCGTCAGGACAACAAAGAACAAATTGAAAACCGTTTGCGTGCTGTTGAAGATTTTTGACGAAAAAGTCTGCACCTGAATTCTGTTCACTGTAATAATGACAATGGTTCTGCGATGCAGCTTTAGCCATAAAATCAGCATAAGCGTCATCAGCACAAATAATGGAATGCTGAACACCTGGAAATGAAAACAAGCGACTTTTAGCTAAAGCGTAGGATGCCATATCGCCATGGTAATCGAGATGATCTCGGGACAAATTAGAGAATACGGCCGTTTGAAAAGGCACCCCTTCCATTCGCCCCTGATCCAAAGCATGGGAAGAGGCTTCAAAGGCAACAAGCTCAATACCTGTTGCAGCCATTCCCCTTAAAGTACGATGAAGAGACAAAAGATCTGGAGTAGTTTGTTCCGCTTCAGATAAGGCATTAAGTGGACCAATGCCAAAGGTACCAACTAAGCCGCCTTTCAAGCCTATTGCTTGAGCAAGCTGGGCCAAATAGTAACAAATTGACGATTTACCATTTGTTCCTGTCACCGCAACCATTTGTTTTGGCATGTCGCCATAGAAGAGCTGGGCACACTGAATCATTAATTCTGTCGGATGGTCGACACCTACCAACTCCAGCGCATCGTGCTGCAAGTTTAATTCTTTTGGAACAACCGCGGTTTTACAACCAGATAAAGCGACTTGATCGAGATAATCCCAGCCATTAGTCGCAACGCCTGGCAAGGCAAAAAAGATGCTATTTTCATCAGCCTTTCGACTATCCGTTTCTATATGGGTATATAAAGCAGAAAGCGAGCTCTCCTCAGGGGAGTAGCTCGCAAGTTCCAAAAGCTCAACGTGTGTTAGTTCAGCCATTTAGCCACCTTGAACCACTTGAATAGGTTGTTTTTTCGTTTCTAAACGAACCTCTCTAAGCCCTTCAGGCAAATCTGGGTAGATATTTAATGTGGTTAACGCCCCCTCCATTACACGAGAGAACACAGGAGCAGCGACTTCACCACCATAGTATTCACGACCTTTCGGATCATTCACCATAACCACCATAGCCAATCTGGGGTTAGATGCCGGAGCCATACCTGCAAAAAGAGCAATGTATTGATCGTACTCGTAACCTTTAGAGCCTACTTTATGCACAGTACCCGTCTTACCCGCAACACGATAACCCGGTATTTGAGCAGCTCGACCAGATCCTTTCTGTACCACTGCCTCCATCATTTTCACAACATCTTTTGCAACCGTACGCGGGATGACTTGCTTTCCATCTGAAGGAATATCTTGCTTAAAGATAGTAACAGGTACTCTGTAGCCACCATTGGCCAAGGTCATATAAGCTTGTGCAAGTTGTAATGTTGATACAGACAAACCATAACCATAAGATAAGGTCGCAATTTCAGATGGGTGCCACTTAGGATGTGACGGCAAAACCCCAGAAGCCTCACCAGGAAAACCAATACCTACAGGTGAGCCGATACCCAGTTCATAGTCCATATTCCAAATAGCATCTTGGGGTAGTGAAAGAGCAATTTTAGAGGCACCAACGTTACTGGACTTAATCAGTAACTTTTCAAAGTCCATGACACCGTGATTACGCGAATCACGAATGGTAAAACGCCCAAAGCGCATATAACCTGGTGCCGTATTAATCTGTGTCTCAGTGGAATATTGCCCCGACATAAGCGCTGCCGAAACAGTAAATGGCTTCATTGTCGAACCCGGCTCAAACAAATCAATCACGGCACGATTACGCAGTTCTTCATATTCCAGTTTCGATCTGTCATTTGGGTTATAAGAAGGCTGATTAACCATCGCCAAAATTTCACCCGTTTTTACATCAAGAATAACCGCTGACGCAGATGTAGCACGATGCTCAGTCACAGCCGCCTTTAACTCGCGATAGGCCAAGTACTGCAGCCTTAAATCTACACTCAATTCGATATTTTCACCGGGATGCTCTGTCTTATCGACACCAATACCACGGATGATGTTGCCCGATAAATCTTTAACAAAACTACGACGACCTGGCTCCCCTTGCAAAGCTTGATCATACGCAAGCTCAATACCTTCTTGTCCTTTATCATCAATATTAGTAAAGCCAACCACATGGGATGCAACCTCACCTGCTGGATAAAAGCGCTTATACTCTTTCGTTTTACTAACACCTACTATTTTTGCAGACATTATTTCGTCCGCCTCATGGGGAGGAAGCTGACGTCTTAAATACATGAAAGAACGGTGCTTATTCGCTTCAAATTTCTCTTGCAACCAAGTGCGACCGACCCCCATCACTTCAGCAAGGCGTTTAATCTCTTGCTCAGGACCTTTGTTAATAGACGGGTCTCGTTCAATACTCCAAAGTTCTTTTGGGTTAGCCACTACGGTCCATGTTGGCGTACTCACCGCCAAAGGCTCACCACGACGATCTAGAATCATTCCTCGTGTAGCTGGAATTGACTGGGTTCTAACCGCTCGAATCTCACCTTGGTTTTGCAAGAAGTCCTTTTCGACTACAGTCAGGTAAAATAGACGGCCAGCAGCCACTGCGAACAGCACAAAAGCGACGACATAAATAAACCTAAAGCGCCATTTTCCTGAGATGTGAAGATTATTTTCCATGTTCACGGTTTCACTATTATCAATTCATCTTGAGAGGGTGCGTGCATATATAAATCCTTTATTGCCGCCTGTTCCAAACGGCTAGGCTGAGTAAGAGCGCTTTGTTCAAGCAACAGCTGCCCCCACTTCACCTCATAATCCACTTCTTCTTGTTTTAATGACTGCAGGTAAGAAAAATTCTTCCTAAAGTCGTACACTTGAATAACCACAAAAATAGACACAATCACCAAAGACAGCACACCAACAACAAATACTGGCAAAGGTATACGAGGTCTATTCACTGATACGCTCCAACACCCGTAACACAGCACTTCGAGATCGAACATTATCGTCAACCTCAGACTTAGAAGGCTTAATCGCCTTTCCTACGGTTTTAAATTTGATATTGTGATGGAGGTTTTGTATTGGTAAGTGCCTTGGTATTTCAGGGCCCTTCGCTTTTAGTTTCATAAAGCGTTTAACAATACGATCTTCTAATGAGTGGAAACTAATGACGGCTAATCGACCACCAACCTTTAAAGCTTCGGCCGCTGCTTCCAAACCGATCTCAAGATCACCAAGCTCATTATTGATATGAATGCGTATTCCTTGGAAAGCTCTCGTCGCTGGGTTTTTACCTTTCTCCCACGCTGGGTGAGCATCGGCGATAATCTTTGACAACTGTAACGTTGTTAAAATGGGGGTATGAGCGCGGTGTTCACAAATTGCTTTCGCAATACGACGAGAGAAACGTTCCTCACCATATTGATACATCACATCCGCTAAATCACTTTCCTTGACCGTTTCAATCCATTCAGCAGCACTTATGCCTGCATCTGGATTCATACGCATATCCAAAGGGCCGTCATTCATAAAACTAAATCCACGCTCTGCGTTATCTAGCTGTGGAGATGAGACTCCTAAATCCATCATGACGCCGTCGACTTTATCAACACCAAAAACATCAGGTATGTGAGATGCCATATTGGCAAAGCTATCTTGCACAATGGAAAAGCGCGAGTCTTCCTGCTCCAAGGAACGACCGTGGGAAATAGCCACAGGATCTTTATCAAAACCAAGCATCTTCCCTTCAGCAAGGCGATCCAATACCAAGCGGGTATGTCCACCTCGACCAAAAGTGCCATCAACATATAAGCCGTTCTCGTTTGTTACGAGCATATCTACCGACTCGTTGAGCATGACACTTATGTGCTCTGCCATCGCATTTGTCATAAAGAAATATCCATCATGGTTTCAATTTGTAAGTCACTTAACGCATCTTCAGATAAATAATCTTCGCGCTGAGCTTCCCACTCTTCATAGCTCCAAATTTCTAGCTTTTTACCTTGCCCTAAAATCGTCAATTTCTTATCGAAGCGGGCAAACTCTCTTAATGGTGCAGGCAGTAAAACACGCCCAGCCTTATCAATTTCCAAATCTGTTGCATGCCCAACTAACAATCGCTGGAGACGTCTAGCTTGAGGCTGGAAGGTTGGCAATTTATCAAGCTTTTGTTGAATAACGTCCCACTCTGAAAGTGGGTAAAGCAGTAAACAACGAGACACAGGGTCGATAGTGACAACCACATTATCTTCATCAAATTGAGCTAACTCATCGCGCAAGCGTGCAGGAAGCGACATACGCCCCTTAGCATCAACACTGACTTGATGAATCCCTCTAAACAAAATAACTACCCACTTATCGACACAATCACCCACAATTTAACACTTTTTACCCAAAATAGTAAAAAAAATATGTAAAAAAGCGAAATTAGAGGCAAAAAAATGCCGCTTAAAAAAGCGGCACTTTAGTAAAAATAAGTTTTATGAGTTCAAAAAGATAAAAACAGCTTAAAAATCATACGGATAAAATATTGAAGGGATTACAACAACGCCGAAGGTAAAAAACGATATGTAGAAAAAAGAAAGGTGCAAGTTGGCCGATAAGCCGGGTTCTGTCGTGGACAATCATTCATCTAATACGTACATCACTGCACGTCTTTAGCAACCTACCCGAACTCAGCGCGGGTCACGCCAAAGAGTTCCTATTTGGTCTTGCTTCAAGTGGGGTTTACCATGCCACGAACTGTTGCCAGTCGCGCGGTGCGCTCTTACCGCACCATTTCAACCTTACCGGCAGTAAACTGCTTAGGCGGTATATTTTCTGCTGCACTTTCCGTAGGCTCACGCCCCCCAGGCGTTACCTGGCACTTTACCCTGCGAAGCCCGGACTTTCCTCCCCCCAATAAATTGAGCGGCGACTGCCTAGCCAACTTGCGAGCCGCATATTACTTACCCATATCAACAATAACAAGCGTTTTCTCAGGAGAAATCAACTCAGCGGTAATTTAAAACAAACCTCTAAGCCACCCTCATCTCGATTTCTAGCCGATATGCTACCTTTGTGCGCTTGAATAATTCGCTGAGATAGCGTCAAGCCAACACCAAAGCCGCCACTATTTTCTTCCCGCGCCTCAGAAGAGCGATAAAATGCATGAAATATTTTCTCCAGCTTGTCTTCGGGAACACCCGGCCCATTATCTCTAACATATATTTTCGCAAAATCAGACTCCTGAGTAGTTTCCACCTGAATTTCACTATTCTCACCAGCATAGAAACATGCATTTCGCAGAACATTCTCAAGTGCATGACGCAGCTGCAATGGATCACCCAACATAGTTTTTGGCATATCACCCACCTTACTAATAGAGATTCCCTTTAACTGACTTTCAAAACTAACATCTTCGATTATATCTTCGAGCCAAGGCTGCAAACTCATTTGCTCTTTTGACAGTGAAGCGGCCTCCAACCTACTCAAATTCAGAACCTGACCAATCAGCTCATCCAACTCATGCAACTCTGTGCGAATACGAGCTAGGTAGTTTTGTTGGCCTTCTTGACCCCGCTTATCCTCTGCAATGGTCAATGCCACTTCAATTCGAGCAAGGGGGGTTCTTAACTCATGGGAAACATCTCGCATTAGGCGCTCTTTAGATGAAAGCAACACCTCAATCCTAGAAGCCATCTCATTGAACTCGCTCGCAAGCTTACCAATCGCATCTTTACGCCGTGCTAACTTATCATCGACCCTAGCCGTCATATCGCCACGACCAAATAACCGGGCAACACTTTGCAACTTCAATAATGGCCCTAATAACCAATACGCCAACACACCACTTGAAACCAATAAGCCTAACAAAGAAAATGCAATCACCATTTCTGGGGCAACGGCACTTACTCTTGGATTGGGCCTAAATATCATTAGATACTGGATACCACTGCTACCGGTAATTTGTAAAAACTGACTATGCAAAAGATCGGCAGATGGACGTGGCCGACCACTTTGAGAACTCTGCTTATTAAAATTACGAGGCAGAGCCTTTAATAGCGGCTTACCATTTTCTTGATAAAGGTAGATAACACCAGATAAATTCTGCTCAGCTTTCCCAACTTCAATTTCCAAAAAAGGCAGACCAAGCTTTTCATAGCCCGCAACCAACTGCACCCCAGCCTCACCTAACATATCCGATGACACTTGATGGCGCTGCTGAATGAACTGCACCGTACCCAACCCAATACTGACCACAAGAATATTAGAAAGCAGCACCACCAAAAAAACCCGTAGAAAGGTATTTTTCATATAAGCTAGACGCCTTATTCAGCTTCAACAAACATATAACCTACTCCACGTACCGTTTTTATCCGTGGCTCGCCAGACTCTAGGTTTCCAATTTTTTTACGCAAATTACTAATATGCATATCAAGGCTGCGATCATATAGAGTTAATTTTCGCCCTAATGCTCTTTCAGATAATTCATGCTTAGTCAGCACCTGACCGGGCACGACTAACAAAGACTCTAAAAGTGAGTATTCTGATGTAGTAAGCTCAACTAATTCCCCATGCAAATAGACAGTCCTATCTTTGCGGCGTAACAACACACCAGACAAC
The DNA here is from genome assembly GCF_025716875.1 of Marinomonas sargassi. Lineage (GTDB taxonomy): Bacteria > Pseudomonadota > Gammaproteobacteria > Pseudomonadales > Marinomonadaceae > Marinomonas > Marinomonas sargassi. The sequence continues at coordinate 110,887 of NZ_JAOVZB010000004.1, forward strand.
TCTATATCCGCATTAGGGTCGCCCTCTTTATCTTGGGTCGATCTGCGCAAAATGGCCTTAATACGTGCCAATAGCTCTCTCGGGTTAAAAGGCTTTGATAAGTAATCATCCGCGCCCATCTCCAAACCTAAAATACGATCAATATCTTCTCCCTTGGCTGTCAACATAATGACAGGAACAGAGCTCTTATTACGTATCTGCTTTAATGTTTCGAAGCCATCTAACTCAGGCATCATGACATCCAAAATAACCAGATCTGGCGCACAATCAGACAACATATCCAAAGCCTCTCGACCATTCCATGCATGGGAGACGTCATAGCCTTCCCCTTCAAAATAGTCCTTAATTAGATCTGACAAACGAGCATCATCGTCAGCAAGTAACAGCTTTACCATATTGTGGTCCTCACATTCTTTATAACTCGATGATTATAATCATCATTTTTGTAAGCTTTAATATAGATAGTAACCTAGAGTTAAATAAAGCCAATCTTGTCTTTTCAATCTATTTACAAAGATTACGTATAAATGCGAAATTGCAGCCATAAAAAAAGCCGCATTAAGCGGCTTTTCTAGTATTTCGACAAATTTAAACTTATTGCTTAAAAGGGTCGCGAATAACAATAGTTTCGTTACGATCAGGGCCAGTAGAAATAATATCCACTGGTACACCAACTTGCTCTTCTAAGAAACGAATATAGTCTTGAGCATTTTTCGGTAGTGCTTCAAAGTTTTCAGCACCAACCGTTGATTCTGTCCAACCTGGTAGCTCGACGTATACAGGTTTCGCTGTTTCATAGCCTTCACTATCAACAAGAGAACCAAGGATAGGATTACCTTCAGCATCAACATACGAAGTACAAACCTTAATTACCTCAGAACCATCCAATACATCTAACTTAGTTAGACACATACCAGAGACTGAGTTGATCTGTACAGCATGGCGCAAAGCAACTGCATCGAACCAACCACAACGACGAGCACGACCCGTTGTTGCGCCAAACTCATGACCACGAACACCTAAACGCTCGCCGTCATCATCAAAAAGCTCTGTTGGGAAAGGACCAGCACCAACACGAGTTGTGTAAGCTTTAGTAATACCCAAAACATAGTCAAGGTATAAAGGACCAAAACCAGCACCAGCAGGAACACCGCCCGCTGTTGTATTCGAAGAAGTCACATAAGGGTAAGTACCGTGATCCACATCTAGCAATGAGCCTTGAGCACCTTCAAACATGATGTTCTTGCCTGCTTTACGCAGGCCATGGATCAAGCCGATTGTATCTGCCACCATAGGACGAATAAACTCAGCCATTTCCAAGCCAGCCGCATACACTTCATCGTACGAAATTGGTTCAACTTGGTGGTAATTAGTAAGCACGAAATTATAGTAATCTAAAACTTCTTTTAGCTTAGTCGCAAAGCGCTCTTGATCTAACAAGTCACCAACACGAAGTGCGCGGCGAGCCACTTTATCTTCGTAAGCAGGACCAATACCACGACCTGTTGTACCAATTTTCTTCTCGCCTTTAGCCAGTTCACGAGCCTGATCAAGGGCAATATGATAAGGAAGGATCAATGGGCAAGCTGCGCTTATTTTTAAGCGGTCAACAACAGGAATGTCTTGCTCTAGTAACTCTTCAGCTTCCTTTTTCAAAGCTTCTGGAGATAAAACAACACCATTACCAATAATACATTGCACACCATCGCGCAGGATACCTGAAGGAATCAAGTGCAAAACCGTTTTTTTGCCATCAATCACCAATGTATGACCAGCGTTATGTCCACCTTGAAAGCGAACAACCGCAGCTACATCTTCTGTCAGTAAGTCAACAACCTTACCTTTACCTTCATCACCCCATTGAGTGCCTAGAATTACAACATTTTTACCCATAGTTTCAGGTCTCATTTAGATAGTTCTTAAAGAAATTTCTATTTCTGAATTGGCATTAACTGCCAAGCCGAGTCAACGAAATCAAGCGTAAAGTCAGCCTTTTCAGAACACAGTTCATCTAAAGCTTCTACAACTCGATATCCTTGAGCACGTAATGAATTTATTTTTTGCCATTGCTCTTCCGAAGAACAAACTGGCGACAAAACAGTTTTAGGCTGAATTACAACAACATCAGATAAAGCAACCAATGCTTTCACATCTGTACTAAAGCCTGTCGCTGGTCTAGAGCGACCAAAGACTTGACCAATATTGTTATAACGCCCACCTCGAGCAATGGCATTACCATGACCCGGTACGTAGGCAGCAAATACTACACCCGTATGATAGCTGTAGGATACTAAATCACTTAGGTCAAAGTGCAGCCCAACATTTGGGTAGCGCAAGCTCAACACATCACTCAACTTCTGTAGCAGAGATAATGCATCAAGAACCGTATCAGCAATACCTGCAAACAAGTTATTCGCCTGCATTAATACTTCTTTACCACCACACAAACGCGGCAATCCAGTTAGCCACTGTTTTTGCTCTTTAGGCAAGGACAAAGAATCAACATAACGATCTAACTCAGGAAGATCCTTTGTTTTATATAGCTCTATTAACTTGCTTTCAGTATCTTGCTCAATATCGCAGGCAGATAAAACGCCGTTCACAATATCGACATGCCCAAGATCAAGCACTAAATCTGATAAGCCCGCAGCTGACAAGGTTTGCAACATCAAGGAAAGCACCTCGATATCACTTTCTACGCCACCATGACCATACAATTCCGCACCTAATTGAATAGGACCACGAGTACCATCTAGCCCATCTGGCATGGTACGCAGGACGCTACCACAATAACTTAAGCGCTGAACTGATTCACTTTTTAAGCAATGGGCGTCAATACGCGCCACTTGGGAGGTAAAGTCGGCACGAATCCCCATTAGTCGACCAGATAGCTGATCAATCACTTTAAAGGTTTCTATTTCAAGGTCTGAACCTGCACCAGTAAGAAGGGAATCCAAATATTCTAAAAGAGGAGGTATTACTAACTGGTAGCCCCAACTTTTATGGAGATCAAGCAATGTTCTTCTCAGATGTTCGATTTTTGCAGCCTGTTTAGGCAAGGCCTCATCTACACCTTCTGGAAGTAACCAGCGATCTGCTAATGTCATTCATTTATCCTCTAGCTTCGCGTCAGCAAAAGCAGCATTAATCCAAGAAACATACTAATCGCCCCAATAATACGTAAGGTGAAGTCTGGGCTTGCAACGGCTTTCACCATAATCTCCCGCCATAAATTTGGCGCTAGAAAAGGCAAAATACCCTCAGCGATCAATAAAAGGCTGACACCAACTAGCAGCGCCTGCAAAAGTTCTTGCATACAATCTCTTTATTTTGACCATTAAAAAACCGGCACAATGTCCGGTTTGTGTAATAGTAACATGTTTCCTGTTTTAACAAACAGGAAACAGATACGATTAATAATGAATATTCACTCTACTTACTGCTAGATGAACTATTTAAGTATTTAAAGAATTCACTATCTGGCTCAAGAACAAATAAGTCACTGTTGCTATTAAAGCTTTCACGGTACGCCTGAAGACTACGGTAGAACTCGTAGAACTCAGCATCTTGCGTATAAACGTTTGAGTATATAGCTGCCGCTTTAGCGTCACCATCACCTCGGATCATTTCCGCATCACGCTGCGCTTCCGCTTCTAATACCACACGCTGACGATCGGCATCGGCACGAATACCTTCAGCAAGCTCTAAACCTTTCGATCTGTGCTCACGGGCTTCACGTTCACGCTCTGTTCTCATTCGCTGATAAACAGATTCACTAACATCTGGTGGTAGGTCAATACGTTTAACGCGAATATCAACAATCGAAATACCTAGCTCATTTTGAGCAACGATATTTAGATCATCACGCAGCTCAGTCATTAATTGGTCACGCTCACCAGACACTACTTCGTGCATAGTTCGCTCACCAAACTTATTTCTTAAGCCGGTATCAACACGTGAAGACAAGACACGGTTTGCAACAAATTCATCACCAGACGTTGCCTGATAGAATTTTGCAACAGAGTCAATTTTCCACTTAACATAAGAATCAACAACCACTGCTTTTTTCTCTAACGTCAAGTAACGCTGAGGGCGAGAGTCCATTGTTAATACTCGAGCATCAAACTTTTTCACTTCATTCATTACAGGAAGTTTAAAGTGCAAACCAGGCTGCACATCTTCTTGAACAATTTCACCGAATTTCAGCACGACAGCACGCTCTGTCTCTTTAACAACATACAGAGTCTGAGAAGCAAACAGAATCCCTAGAAGAGCAGCAAATAAGACTGCAAAAGAAAAACCTTTCATTAATTTCTCCCCTCTCTACGAATTGTCGAACTTTGACGTTTACGAAGCTCTTCTAACACTTGATCTGCTAATGTCTCAATACTGCCCGAGTCAACACCAGATGCAGAAGCATTAGAACGCTGCTTCATAAGCTGATCTAAAGGCAAGTACATCATGTTATTACCACCCTCAGTATCAACGATAACTTTATTCGCATTCTGGTAAACAGATTCCATTGTTTCTATATACAAACGCTGACGAGTCACTTCTGGTGCTTTTGCATACTCACGGTATAAACGATCAAAACGATCCGCTTGACCACTCGCTCTCGCTACGATTTCTGAGCGGTAAGCTTCAGCTTCTTCACGGATACGCTGAGCACGACCACGCGCTTCAGGAATAATACCGTTAGCATAAGATTCCGCTTCATTTCGCACACGAAGCTCATCTTCTTTTGCTTTAATAACGTCATCAAACGCTTCTTGCACCTGTGTAGGCGCTTGAGTGTTTTCCACGTTCACTTTCGAGATTAATAACCCCGTACCATATAGGTTGCTGTAGTCTTGAATACGAACTTTAACTTCTTCCGCCAATAACTCACGGCCTTCCGTTAAAATTTGATCCATTTCAGAGCTACCAACCACATGGCGCAATGCACTTTCCGTCACCTGAGCTAAAGACTCTTCAGGGTTACGCACATTGATCAAGAAATTCTTAGGCTCTTGAACCGAGTACTGAATAGAAACACCCACTTCAACGATGGCATCATCCACGGTAAGCATAAGTGCCTTGTGATCGAGAGAACGGACCTTAGTCACATTCACTTTACTTACAGAGTCAATAAGAGGCGGATTCCAATGCAGACCAGGCATCACTGTTGAATGATATTCACCTAAGCGAAGCACCACTCCACGCTCTTGCTGATCGACCTGATAAATACCAGTTGCCGCCCATAGCGCCGCAATAGCAAATAAAGCAATAGCCACTAAGCTGCCACCAAATTTTCCAGACATGCCAGAGCCACCACCGTTAGAGCCACCGCCCTTACGAGATTTCTTAACACCCAGCATATCCATCAATTTACCAAAGGCTTCATCTAAATCTGGCGGACCTTGCTCTTTACCACCAGATGGACGACCCCATGGATCATTGCTATTGGTTTCTTTATCACGACCTTCGTCAGAGCGCCCAGAACCACTATTACGGTTTTTATCTGGATTCCATGGGTCATTGTCGTTATTACCCGGTTCATTCCAGGCCATACTGCATCTCCACTTTAATTTAAATGATAAACCTATTAGACGGCTTCGATACTCTCTTCAGAGACACCCGCCCGCGCTAAAATTTGTAAATAATCTTTTTTCGGTAGCTTAACGTCAAGTACCGAGCGACCTTCTTCATCAAAGCGCTCAGCCTGAACCGCACTATGCTCAAAAAACATTGCTCTCAAACGACCCAATTCAGTAGGTAAATGCAACGTTTCATTAAATACATCTTCTGCCAACAACTCAGCAACTGCCTGCTTAAGCAGATCAATACCGCGCCCATCATATGCAGACAACCAAACGCGATAAGGGTTCCCATCCGCATCTCGATCTATACGAGGCTCCCCTGTTGGTAAAGCATCTATTTTATTAAACACTTTAAGAGTCGGTACCTCATTAGCGCCGATTTCTTCCAGCACAGTATCAACATGCGCCACATTCTCATCACGGGCAATATCCGCTGCATCAATAACATGCAGTAGCAAATCCGCTTCAGAGGACTCTTTAAGAGTCGCCTGAAAGGCTTTAATTAGTCTATGGGGGAGTTGTTTAATAAAACCAACCGTATCCGCCAAAACAATTGAGCCTATTTGTTCAACATCAATACGTCTCAACGTCGGGTCAAGTGTAGCGAACAGCTGATCAGCAGCATACACCTCAGAGCCCGTAATACGATTAAATAACGTAGATTTTCCCGCATTCGTGTAGCCAACGAGGGAGACCGTTGGCACAGATGAGCGAGAGCGAGAACGACGATTTTGGTCTCGCTGAGAACCCACCTTACTCAATCTTTTTTGAATAGATTTAATTCGTTCACCAAGTAAACGCCTATCTGTTTCTAACTGAGTTTCACCAGGACCACGCATACCTATACCGCCTTTTTGGCGTTCTAAGTGAGTCCAACCACGGATAAGGCGTGTCGACATATGCTGCAACTGAGCAAGTTCGACTTGTAATTTACCTTCATGGGTACGGGCACGCTGAGCGAAAATATCCAAAATAAGCCCAGTACGGTCAAGTACTCGGCACTTAAGAACAGATTCTAGATTACGCTCTTGGGAGGGAGACAAAGCGTGGTCAAAAAGGACAACTTCAGCCCCTTCTCGATCCACTATGTCTTTTATCTCCGTAAGCTTACCGCTGCCCACGAAGTATTTAGCATCTGGCTTCTGACGTGAGCCAGATATAACGGCAACAGGATCAGCACCTGCTGAGATAGCCAGTTCAACAAACTCTTTAGGTTCATAAGATTCCCCTTGAACATGAAAATCTATATGAACCAGTACAGCTATTTCACCACTATCTGGACGTTCAAAAAACAATTCAGTATTCCTCTGTTTGCCTTATTTCAGACAAACTATTCAGCGTCTTCTTCTAGCTGATCAGGGGAAGGGACACGAATAGTACGAGAAGGTACTACAGTCGAAATGGCGTGTTTGTAAACCATCTGACTAACCGTGTTTTTTAATAGAATAACAAACTGATCGAATGACTCGATTTGGCCCTGTAATTTAATTCCATTTACAAGAAAGATTGATACTGGCACTCTTTCTTTACGTAGAATATTTAGGTAAGGGTCTTGTAATGATTGCCCTTTTGACATTTGGATCTCCTTAAATGAGTGCAATATATAAATTAAACATTGATAAAACAATACTGTAGATACTACACCATAATTTTATTGATTTCTTCTTATATAATTCTGCTTTCAATATAATTCAAGGTTTCAGTAGTAAGATTATTCGATAAACTATCAAAAACCCTCAAATCTTCCCAGCCACGAAGCCAAGTTAATTGCCTCTTAGCTAATTGGCGTGAAGCAACAATGCCTTTAAAAATAGCATCATCCAATACATCTTCACCAGCCAAGTATTGCCATAATTGACGATAACCGACACAGCGTATAGATGGCATCTCGATTGTTAAGTCTCCACGCTGATACAAGGCATCCACTTCAGCTAAGAAACCTTGCTCCATCATTTGCTTGAACCTTAGTTCAATACGTTCATGCAAAACACTGCGTTCTTTTGGCATCACCGCCATATTTATCATATCAAAAGGTAACGATACTTCACTTTGTTCCGCCCAAAATTGTGTCATCGTTTTGCCTGTCAGGCGATAAACTTCAAGTGCTCGTTGTAAACGCTGGGGGTCATTAGGGTGAATACGGGCCGCAGATTCTGGGTCAACTTTTTTGAGCTCATCATGAAGTGCCTCCCAACCTTTCTCGGAGGCTTCTTGCTCAATCACCAAGCGCACATCAGCATTCGCATTAGGCATTTTCGCTAAGCCCTTTTGCAGAGCATTAAAGTACATCATGGTGCCACCAACCAATAAGGGCGTTTTCCCTTTGGCAACAATCTCTTCAACATGATCTATGGCATCTAAAACAAAGTCAGCAGCAGAATATGACTCGATAGGGTCAATAAGATCGATCAAGCGATGCGGTGCTCTCGACAACAGCTCCGCATCAGGCTTGGCTGTACCTATATCCATACCTTTATAGACCAGAGCGGAATCAACACTGATAATCTCAAAATTATGATTCTCAGCCAGCTCTACCGCTAACCCAGTCTTTCCAGATGCGGTAGGCCCCATTAAGCAAACAACTTGCGGTTTTGTCATGTTATCGCCCTCTCAGGAAGAGTTTATCTAAATCAGACATACTTAAATGCGCCCACGTAGGACGACCGTGATTGCACTGTCCACTGCGCTCAGTTACTTCCATATCACGTAGCAAGCTGTTCATTTCTGCTATTGTCAATTTTCGGTTTGCCCGAACAGCACCATGGCAGGCCATGGAAGCCATCAATTCGTTAGCGCGAGACTCCATCAAATCAGAAACACCATTGGTGGACAAGTCACTGATCACATCTCGGACGAGACTTTCAACATCACCTCGAATAAGAATAACAGGAACTTCTCGAACCATGACACTTTCTAAGCCGGTTCTTTCCACACGGAAACCAAACGAGCCAAATACTTGGCCATTTTCTTCGACTAAATCCGCCTCACTTTGAGAAACCGAGATATTAATTGGCACCAGCAAAGGCTGAGAAGCGATATTCTTTTGGTAGAAAGCAGTCTTCATTCTTTCGTAGACGATGCGTTCATGGGCAGCATGCATATCTACCAAAATCAGCCCTTGCTCACTCTCAGAGAGAATATATACGCCATGTATTTGTGCGACAGCAAAACCCATTGGTGGTACTGCTTGATAACCAGACTCCTGCACAGAAGAAGGTGAAAAAGGTGCACTCTCCCCTTCTAACGAAGCGACTCTAACCTCACCTGTTTCAGGGTCAACCTGCTCCATGCTAGAGGTATATTGCTGAGCATAATCAGACATTCGCCCCACACCGTCTAACTGCCCGCGCACATCAGAGGTAGCAAGACTATTATTAGGAGCAGAAGCCCTCATCCAATCCATAGATGACGCGTTACTTCGATTCGCCAAAGGTAAAGGCGACTGCTCGGTAATAGCAGGGTCATTAGCGTTGGTATCTTGCAAGCCCGTAGGCGCGGAGTCCGACTCGGGTCTAACATCGGCAATGGCTTTATGTATACGACTAAAAAGGAAGTCATGGACCAAACGGCCATCACGAAAGCGCACTTCGTGTTTAGTAGGATGCACATTGACATCTACCGTGGCAGGATCAAGCTCTAAATACAAAACAAAAACAGGATGGCGGCCATTATACAGAACATCCCGATAAGCTTGACGAACCGCATGGGCCACCAGCTTGTCTTTGACCACTCGACCATTTACAAAGAAGTACTGTAAATCTGCTTGAGAGCGAGAAAAGGTAGGTAAGCCAATCCAGCCCCACAATCGCAAGCCTGCCGCTTCAACATCCAGCGTCAAAGCATTTTCAATAAACTTCTTACCCAGTAAGGTAGCCAGTCTGTGCTCGGCATGTAATTGATCCGTTACCGGACGTAAATCATAAACTTGCTTACCATTGTGACTTAGGCGAAAACCTGTTTCATATCGACTTAGCGCTAGCCGTTTAACCACCTCTTCTAAATGGTTAAATTCGGTTTTTTCAGTACGAAGGAATTTACGACGCGCAGGCGTATTGAAGAATAAGTCACGTACATCAATAGTTGTACCTTGAGGATGCGACGCAGGGCGCACAGCCGCTGCCATATCCTTGCCCTCTGCTTCTGCACGCCAAGCCTCTGTTTCGCCTTCCGCCTGAGAAGTAAGATGTAAACGTGACACAGAACTAATACTGGCCAATGCCTCACCACGGAAACCTAAGGTATTTACAGCTTCGAGATCATCTAAGGTGACAATTTTACTGGTAGCGTGGCGGCTAAGCGCCAGAGAAAGGTCATCCTTCATAATACCTGTGCCGTTATCGCGAATTTTAATTCGCCTAACACCACCTTGCTCAACGTCAACATCAAGCTGCGAAGCACCCGCATCAAGGCTATTTTCAAGTAATTCTTTAACCACAGAAGCAGGTCGCTCAACCACCTCTCCTGCCGCTATCTGGTTGGCTAAACGCGGAGATAAAAGATTAATTCTTTTCATGAACGGCCTTTGAAAAAGTGTAATACAAGACTAGGTAAGAAGTGGCTTCCACGGGTTACCCTGCAGGAATAACCAATTTTTGCCCTATTCTGATGTTGTTGTTTTTGAGGTTATTTGCTGACCGTAATACATCTAAAGACACACGATTAGCGCGGGCAATCTCAGACAAAGTATCGCCTCGCTTTACCGCATAAACAGAATCTGTTTTTTTCCTCTGATTCCAAGCCAGCAAAGTCCCATCCGGTGCATTATTTGTGAAATATTCAATAACACCTGAAGCGATAGAGGATGCCAACTTCACTCGATAGGTTCGACTCGCCAAGTTTTTTGCTTCCGTACTATTAGAGACGAAACCTGTTTCAATAAGAATGGATGGTATGTCTGGGGACTTCAAGACGACAAAACCTGCCTGCTGCACTTCATTTTTATGCAACACTGCCACCTTCTTCATTTTACCCAACACACTATCACCAATATTCAAGCTCATCTGAATGGTAGAGTTCATTGACATATCCAACAAAACTTCAGCTAACAGCTGATCCTTATCATCCAAGGATATTCCGCCAACCAATTCTGAAGAACTCTCTTGTTGAGCTAACCAACGCCCCATTTCAGAGCTTTTACCACTTAAAGATAACGCCCAAACCGAGGCACCACGAGCACTCGACTTTGTAAAAGCATCCGCATGAACCGAAATCATTAGATCCGCATTGGCTTCACGTGCGACTTTAGAGCGCTCACGCAATGGTAGATACTTATCTGTGGAGCGAGTCATGACCGCTTTGAAGCCATCAACAGCATTGATTCTTTTCGCCAGCTCTTTACCGATTGAAAGTACTATATCTTTCTCACGAACCTTATGTTTCCCCAAAGCCCCGGGGTCTTTACCACCATGACCGGGGTCAATGGCAACAACAATATCGCGCTTTTCTTTTGACAAGGTTTCTAAGCTTTTCACTACGGTGACCGCTTTAGGTGCACCATACTCCAACTCAATCAAAATTCGCGGCCCATAGGTAGCATTCGCGGCCAATACCGTACTCTTCGCCTTAACTTTGCGAGTCATATCAAAAACAAAACGAGTAGCCTTGGTTTGTTTTGCAGAGCGCACTCGTATCAATACATCAGAAGATAGTTTAGAAAGATTAGAGGCAGCATTCCCACTAAGCTCAGCATTAGTAATATCAAGGACAATTCGATCAGGGTTAGACAAAGGGAAAAGGCGATGTTCAGAAATATCAGAAAGCTCAAATACCAAGCGTGTCATACCCTGCTGCTGAGCAACACGTACGTCACGAACTTCTACCGCAGAGGCTGCAAAAGAGGCAAATAGCCAAAAGGCATTAACAATAAAAAAGAAATATTTATAAAATTTAGTATGCATATCAAAAAGCTAGCTAATGTATCCTTTCCACTATAACGGCTGAGCCGAGGTATAACAATCTTCCTGACAGTAAAGAGTTCTATACAAAATTTAAATAACTAGCCCTTTAAAGAACTTAGCGCTGCTTTACCTTTCTCCGTCTTTGCGGAGAAAACGACATGACGACCATCTTTGATGAAACTTAACGACACAATCAAGTCCGCCTCAGGCAAAACACCACGCCCCATTTCAGCCCACTCAATAAAGCATAAACTGGTTTCAGAGAAGTAATCTCGAACTCCCATATACTCAAGCTCTTCAGGGTCAGACAAGCGGTACAGATCAAAGTGGTATGCCTCAAAGCCCGACACATCATAAGGCTCCACCAAGGTATAGGTAGGACTTTTTACCGCACCTTCGTGACCAAGACCTCTTAGTACACCTCTTACTAAGGTGGTTTTGCCCATACCAAGATCGCCTTCTAGGTACACAACCGCTCCTTCTTTTAGTGAAGAAGAAAAAGCAGCGCCCAACTTTTCCATTGCATCTTCACCAAACACATTCATTTCTATTTGCATTAACAGCTACTTCCTAATCTTTATATTACTGCGCACAAAAAATATCGCTCAATTCTATTACAGGGGACGTTGTAAACAAACCTTGATAACGTAGAATATTTTCGTTTATGTATGCCCATACACTCAACACAGCCAGAAACACTCAAAGGACATCTTCATGGACTGGATTTTTATTTCACTCATCGCCTTGGCTGTTTTCATCACTGGCATATCTAAAGGCGGTTTTTCTGGCGCATTTGGCATTTTAGCCGTTCCGATCATCTCCCTTCATACATCACCCGTAGTTGCCACCGCTATCATGCTCCCCATTTTATGCATCATGGATATTTTTACGGTACAAAAGTTCTGGAAAAAGTGGAGCACTGAGCATTTAAGAAGATGCATCCCAGCCGCGTTAGCAGGAATAATTATTGGAGGACTGACTGCATCTTGGATTTCTGCTGACTGGATTAAAGTTTTGGTTGGCCTTATCGCCATTGGTTTCACAATCAATACATGGTCTAAAAGCTTTAAGAAAAGCTCAAATAAACCACTTCCCTATCTTGTTGGGAAACTGTGGTGCACGCTCGGAGGTTTTACAAGTTTCATCGCCCATGCTGGCGGACCACCAATGAATGTCTATTTACTAAGGTGCAATTTAGAGAAAACTCAATACGTTGCAACGTCGGCCGTTATTTTTTCCGCCATTAACTACGCAAAAATAATTCCTTATGGATTATTAGGACAACTCAAAGTATCTAACATTCTCCTATCCCTATGCTTTATTCCGGTTGCTTACTTAGGAGTACAAATGGGAGCTTGGCTTCACTACCGCCTCCCCTCCGAGCAATTCTTTAAATTTATGTATATTTTTCTATTTATCACTGGCACTAAATTAGTCTGGGATGGAGTTTCGACTATTTTAGGGCAGTGAAAACAATCAATGGATATTAAATACGGTTGAGCGATAATGCTGCAACTCACCAATAGACTCTAATATGTCATCTAACGCTAAATGCGCCCCAGACTTTTTAAAACCCTCCAACGCCTCTGGCTTCCAACGCTTGGCAAGCTCTTTAATCGTACTCACATCGATGTAGCGATAATGGAAGAAGGTTTCTAGTTTAGGCATATAGCGGTACAAGAAACGACGGTCTTGCCCAACGCTATTACCACAAATTGGTGATGCGCCAGCAGGTACATATTGAGCAAGAAACTCTATCGTTGCTTGCTCTGCTTGCTCCATCGTTATAGATGAATTCAAGACACGCTCAGTTAATCCTGATGCACCATGGTGCTCTGTACACCATTCGTCCATTGCATCCATTACTGATTTTTCTTGATAAATCGCAAGATTAGGACCTTTCGCCAAAATATTGAGATCTTTGTCTGTAACAACCGTCGCGATTTCAATAATGGTCTCTTTTTCAGGGTCTAACCCTGTCATTTCTAAATCAATCCAGACCAAATTGTCTTTATTAAAGCTCATATACCCTAAGTCCTTTATTATCAATGCCAAGCATTATACTCTATGCCACTTACTTTAGAACTAGACGAAGCGAATGTCGAAGCGAAAACTAACTAAACAGCAAACTTGGCGAATCGAGCGTATTCAAAAAGAACGTGTAGAACGCACCCAGAAACGCGCAGATGCCGCCGAAGAGCTTCTTCAGTCTTCTGACCTTGGCCCTGAAACAGAAGGCATTATACTTTCCCACTTTGGTACACAAGTGGAGGTAGAAGGCACTCAAGATCCATTCAAAGGACTTTCGACACGCTGTAATTTACGCGCCAATTTAGGACAACTTGTCACCGGCGATAAGGTCATTTGGCGCCCAAAGCAAAATGAAGGTGGAGTGGTTGTTGCGACAACACCACGTAACACATCCCTTTCCCGCCCAGACATGCACGGTCGACTCAAACCCATCGCTGCCAATATTGATCACATTGTTATCGTTATCGCCGCAGAACCCGTTGCTCATGCAAACTTAATTGATCGCTATTTAGTAGCAGCGGAAACCGTTGGTATCCCCCCTGTTATTCTATTAAATAAATGCGACCTTCTTAATGACACCAACCGCCCAGAGTTAGAAGCGCTTCTTAAAACCTACGAAGGCCTCGATTATAAAATCATTCGCACCTCCACAAAAGATCAAGAAGGCATGGAAGCTCTGTATGACTTTTTACAGGATAAAACCAGTGTCTTTGTTGGGCAATCTGGTGTAGGTAAATCATCATTGATTGGCACCCTACTGCCTGATATTGATATCAGCGTCGGTGCCCTTTCTCAAAAGCGTAAAAAAGGCGTTCATACCACCACAACAGCTAGATTGTTTCATATGCCAAAAGGCGGTGACCTTATTGACTCCCCCGGCATACGTGAATTTGGCTTATGGCACATAAGTGAAGATGAACTACTAAATGGATTTATTGAATTCCGGCCACACCTAGGACTATGCCGCTTCCGTGATTGCATCCATGAAAAAGAACCAGGCTGTGCAATTCTAGAAGCATTAGAGAAAGAGGAGATTTCAGAGCATAGATTCCAAAGTTTCTTGAGAATCAAGCAGTCGATACGAGACAATAACGCTTTCTAGCTAAAACAAAGGTTGGCTAGGCGACTGCGACAATATGCAGTACCATAGACAACACAAATTGGAAGCCCAACCGCTTTAAAATAAATGGAGCGGCTTTGAGTAATAAGCACCAATATCGGATCAGCACTTTAAACGGAAACAGGCCGAGCCAATAATGCCAACAGACGCGAAGAAAAAGTCACCTTTTGGTTTAAGTGAGTGGCTAGACTTTCTAAAAAGTAAAAAATTTCCTGTTAAAGATACGAACTTAGCTCGACTAAAATCCCACTACTCCAAAGAGAACAGCTCTCTTGCTAACATGCATGAAGAGCTCTCATCTGATCCTCTTTTAGCTTTTGCCATTATCAACCAAGCCAACAAGTTTAAGAAAAATGACAACAGCGAAATAGGCAACCCTGTCCACGCCGCCGCCATGCTAGGCTCAAACAGCATGCAGAAAATGCTTTCTCGCTTCTCACCTGTCGATATTCATAGCAACAAACCCAATCTAAAAGCCTTTCTGCGTGAAGTAGAAATCAGCTTTGAATCTGCCACCCTTGCGAAAAACTGGACCCTCAAAAAACTGCCGGGGCACGAAGAGAGTATTTTTTGGGTAACACTGTTTAAAGACGCGGTAAGATGGCTACTTTGGTTTTACGCCTACCCTCTTATGAGAGCGGTGAGCATGAGAATAACAAAAGGTGAAAAGTCAGGTCAGGCCGAGCTCAACATATTGGGCTGTCGCATCGATGAGCTAACCATTAGGTTATTCACCCACTGGAAAACCTCTTCTCGCTTAATCGATCCATTCTTAGCTAAAAATTTACCTAGCACTAAAGACACCCAAGCATTAGCTAAACTCGCACACATTACTAATGAATTGCCTGATTTTACCGAAGACAAAAAGCTGATTATCCTTATCAACAGCCCTTTAATCTACTCAACCTTTGCCAGTAAGGTCGTACGTGAAGCCCATAAGAGGGGCTGGGATTCAAAACAGCTATTCTTCTTTTATCGAGTTATGGCAGCCATTACACGCAAATATATAAGCGAAGTAATCGAGTCGACTCACACGTCCTGCATAGAAACAGCAAAAAGGTACGATTTTGGCGGTCACTTTTTGCTCGCCAAACAACTACTAGAACCCAACTTATACAAGGGCACAGCACCTAAAAAGCCAGCATCTTTAACACCTGTAGCAAAACTAAAAAAAGCATTAGGCAAAAACAATAATTACGACACGAAATACAAGGCTAGCCTTGCTTTAAAAACTATAAAACAAGCTATTCCCCATGCAAATCATTGCATTATTTTCAAACACACTAAAGATCGTATCGCGCCTCTTTTACAATCAGGTTATGATACGGTTGAAATGAAGAAAATTAGGTGGAATACCCCACCCTCAAGTGTGTTCAAAAAATTGTTAAGTAAACAATCAGCCATACACTTATTCGGTGAAAAACTTACAAGCATAAGCAAGAAGCTGCCTGAAAAATCAGACGCTTTACTTGGCAAAAACAGCCATTTAATACTCTCATCAGTACAAATTTCAGCAACAGATATGGCTATTTTTTGGCTGGAAACGCAAGAGAAGTTCGATGAAAACGACTTCAAAACACTTAAGCAAATTGTCAGCCTAACGGCCCAAAACAAAAGCTAACTAGAAATCAAAAGAGCAGGATAGATTAAAGTGACTAAAGACCAAATTTTTGCCTTTGCGCAGCACATCACCCCTCAAAAAGCCCTATCTCGCTTCGTAGGAAGAATTGCAGAGTGCGAAAATAACTGGATCAAAAACACCTTCATTAGTCAGTTTGTTAAAAAATATCAAGTCGATATGTCTCAAGCTATTGAAAGCGACCCTTTAGCTTATCGCAATTTTAATGATTTCTTTACGAGAGCCATTCGACCAGAGCTACGCCCAATAACGGAAGAAGAAAACGGCATTGCCTGCCCTGCCGATGGCGCTATCAGCCAACTAGGCAAAATCGAGCACGGTACCATTCTACAAGCAAAAGGTCACCACTATAGCCTTACCAGTTTACTAGGCGGCGATGCTTCTCTTTCAGACCAATTCCTTGGCGGGTCATTTGCTACTGTCTATTTGTCTCCCAAGGATTACCACAGGGTACACATGCCATTAACTGGCAAGTTAACCAAAATGATTCATGTCCCAGGAAAGCTTTTCTCTGTGAACAAAGTCACTACGGAACAAATTCCAAATGTATTCGCCCGCAATGAACGCACAGTGTGTTTATTTGATACCGAAGCAGGCCCTATGGCCGTTATTTTAGTTGGCGCCATGATTGTAGCCAGCATAGAAACCGTATGGGCAGGCCAAGTAACGCCTTTCAACAAGAATGTGGTTACTTGGGATTATCAGCAGCTGAATAATATTGAGATCAAAAAAGGCGAAGAAATGGGTCGCTTTAAACTGGGCTCAACAGCTATTGTTCTTTTCGGAAAAGACGCTGTTCAATGGGAAGAGTCTCTTGCTGCTGAGACTCCGACCCAAATGGGCATGACATTTGGTAAAGTAACCAAATAATCCATTCAGCCACACCATAAAAAAGCCTGCATTTTGCAGGCTTTTTTTGTAAGCGTTTATTATTTCCCTAGATTAGACATTTCTTGATTTGAGAGAATTATCGCTCAGATAGAATGGCAGGAATAATATCTCGACTGACCATAGCATGTAGTAAATCCCGATAACCTGTTCGCCCAGAAGGTAAGTTTTCTTGCGATGTAATAGCAATGGTCAGCTCAAGTTCAGGAAAAACATAAATCATCTGACCACCATAACCCCAACCATAGTAGCCCTGCACACCAGCAAAAGGCTGCATAAACCAACCATAACCATATTGCCCCCTATGAAAACGAGATTGGGTTCTTGGGGTCCAGCTCTCCTCTATCCACTTCTCTGATATAAGGCGCTGCCCTGCTTCTGTTACACCTCCTCGGCGATATAGTTCCCCTAAAGCCAACAAGGAAGATGGGGTCATACCCACTTGATTTCCGCCCATTGGAATGCTCTGAGGGTCAGTCTCCCAACTTTGCACTGCTATTCCCGAGCCTTTTAACCAGCGATTAGCTAATTGATATGTTGATTGCCCAGTTTGCTCCATAATAATTGCGGACAATATATGGGTATTTCCAGTGGAGTACTGCATCTTACCACCGACCTCATCTACAAAAGGCCAAGAAAGCGCTGTTTTCACCCAATTATCACTGGTTACCCAACGACCATAGTTACGACCCGATGTGCGCTCCAAGCCTGCCTGCATAGAGAGTAAATGACTGATAGTAATTTGCTTTAACCTAGGGTCAGGGTTATTGGGAAACTGATCCGCTAATAGTGATATCACTGGTTGATTAACACTATCTATATCACCGCGCTCTATAGCCATACCAACTAGCAAAGACATCAAGGACTTTGACGCCGACTTTATATTAGTCACAGCGTTCAAGTTGGCCTTGTTGTAGGCTTTTTTCCAGACCAACTCCCCTTTATAAGCAATCTGTACCGTCTTAATGTTAGAAAAACCACTCACTGTTTTATCCATTTCACTAAAGTCCAACGCTTTAGCTGACATACTCATGGATAACAAACCAAACAGCAGACTCAACAACAAACCATTAGAACGCATAAAAACTTTCCTCATGTAAGCACAAGATACTTATTACTGGGCGAAACACCATCTTAGGACGAGGCCTCTAAAGCAAAAAGGCCCACTTAATAGCGGGCCTTTACATACAAGCAAGCAGAGTGAATTAAGGTAATTCGTCTTCCAGCTCTTCTTTCGGCTCTGGTACCAAATCTTCTCTTTTCACATCCAGAGCAAGCAATAAGTTCGCCGCTACGAATACGGAAGAGTATGTACCAATGATCACACCAACCAATAACGCCATAGAGAAGTTATGAATCGCTTCCCCACCTGCAAAGAACAACACCATCAATACAAATATTGTTGTCAAAGAGGTAATTAACGTACGACCTAAAGTTTGGTTAATAGAAACATTCACCAAATCCACAGGTTCGATTTCACGCATGATACGGAAGTTTTCACGAATTCGATCACATACAACGATAGTGTCATTCAATGAATAACCAACTACAGCCAATAAAGCCGCCAATACGGTTAAATCAAATTCGACTTCAAACAACGAGAAGAAGCCTAAGGTGATGATCACGTCATGAGCCAAGGCCGCGACAGACGCCAGCGAGAATTTAAACTGGAAACGAACTGCAACGTAAAGCATCACGATCAACAAGGCTAATAGCATGCCTAAGCCGCCCTGCTCTCGAAGCTCTTCGCCCACTTGCGCACCAACAAACTCAGAACGCTGCAAAGAAACCGCGGTTTCTCCTTCGTTCTGCAAGGTTGCTATCACCTCGTCACCCAATGTCGCTGTGTATGAGTTAGCCATACGAACCACAACATCGGTAGGCGAACCAAAATTCTGCACAACCACATCATCGTAGCCATTCTCGGCTAATAAGGTGCGTATATCATCTAGTTGAGGCGCTTCTTCATAAGCCACTTCAACCAAGGTACCGCCGGTAAAATCCAAGCCGAACTGTAGGCCTTTCACCGCCAATGAACCAATCGATGCAAGGATAAGCAATAGCGAAAATGCAGCAATCATTTTACGCAATGCCATAAATGGAATATTTGTCACTTTCATGGCGCTCTCCTAAATACGTAGTTTCTTATTGTTTCGACCGCCATACACAAGGTTAACTTGTGCACGCGTTACTACAATGGCAGTAAACATCGACGTTAAAATACCCAAAGACAGAGTCACAGCAAAACCTTTAACAGGCCCTGTACCTACAGCGAAGAGGATAACCGCAACCAGCAAAGTTGTGATATTGGCATCAAAAATCGTTGTAAAAGCACGGTTAAAGCCAGAATGTATCGCTTGCTGACTTTGAGCACCGCTTGCTAACTCTTCTTTAATCCTAGAGAAGATAAGCACGTTGGCATCCACCGCCATACCCATGGTCAAAACAATACCTGCAATACCCGGTAAAGTAAGCGTGGCAGACAATAGAGACATAAAGGCCATCAAAAGAATAATATTCAAGGCCAAGGATATATTGGCAAAAATACCGAATACCTTGTAGTAAACCAGCATGAACAACATCACAACCAGCAATCCAATCTGCGCAGAAATCACACCAAGCTTGATATTTTCCGCACCTAAACTTGGACCAATGGTACGCTCTTCAACGAAGTACATAGGCGCAGCTAATGCACCAGCACGAAGTAGCAAGGCCAGCTCAGATGATTCTCGAGGACTGTCCAAACCTGTAATACGGAAAGAGTTACCAAGAGTCGTTTGAATCGTTGCTAGAGAGATAATGCTTTTTTCACTGTAACTACGACGAACTTCTTCTAATTCACCTTCAGCGTTTTTCACAAAGCGGCTACGAGACTTATGCTCAATGAAAACCACTGCCATACTACGACCAACCGCAGAACGAGTGACTTTCGCCATCTGCTTACCACCTAGAGAATCTAGGTTGATATTTACCTGAGGCTGCCCGTTCTCATCAAATGAAGCACTGGCATCGGAAACATTTTCACCTGTTACAATTAAATCTTGCTCCAAACGAGCTGTACGACCACTACCATCACGGAAGGTTAGGGTTTCTATGTTAGCTGCATTCTCTTCTAATCCAGCTTCTAAGCGGAATTCAAGGTTAGCTGTCGCACCAATAATACGCTTGGCTGCTGCCGTGTCCTGTACACCCGGTAATTCAACCACAATGCGGTTACTACCTTGACGCTGTACCAAGGGCTCAGCAACACCTAACTCATTTACACGATTACGTAACGTCGTTAAGTTCTGTTCTAAAGCGTAGGCTTCTATGCTTTTACTTTCTGCTTCTGAGAAGCTGATATCAAGGAAGAAGCTATTACCCTCTTCACGCGCACCGTAACGGAAGTCTGGAAAACCATCTTTCAGTAAGTTTTCAGCTAGAGCCAAGTCCTCATCTTTAAGGAAGCGAATAGACAAGATGCTGTTTTCAACCGACACACTGCGGTAACGAATTCGTTCCTTGCGTAATGCCGTTTTCATTTCGCTTGAGCTAACTTCTAAACGTTGCTTAATCGCTGATGGTGTATCCACTTCCAATAAGAAATGTACGCCACCACGAAGGTCAAGACCCAACTTAGCAGGGCCAGCACCAATAGCAGATAACCATTCAGGTGTTGTAGGAACAAGGTTCAATGCCGATACAAAGTCTTCCCCTAGTGCCGCGGCTACTACAGGCTTGGCAGATAACTGGTCCTCACCGCTATAAAAACGCAAGGTACCACCAGCAGAGGTTAATTCTGCTTGTTTTAAATCTATATTGGCTTTTTCAAGCGCATCTTTGGCTGTTTGCAATGCTCTTTCATCAACAACCGATGTTGCTTTTTGAGTAGAGATTTGAAGTGCAGGGTCATCTGGATAAAGGTTTGGGTAGGCATAAACTAGCCCCAAAGCCAAAACAAGCATTATTAGCAAATACTTCCACAAGGGGTACTTGTTAAGCATAAGAATCCTTTAGATCTTAAAATTAAATGGATCAATAAAAGAAGAAAAGCGCCTTCTCTACGAGAGGCGCTTCTCAAGAAAACATTAAATAGACTTTAATGTTCCTTTTGGTAAGACAGCAGCAACAGAAGATTTTTGGAATTTCATTTCAACACCTTCTGCAACTTCTAGAGCAACGTAGTTATCATCAACTTTAACTACTTTACCCAAAACACCACCACCTGTTACCACTTCAGTACCTTTCTCCAAAGAAGCAAGCAAGTTTTTATGTTCTTTCGCACGTTTTGCCTGTGGGCGCCACATAAGGAAGTAAAAAATAACAACGAAACCAGCTAGCAAAACTAGGTTAAAAATACCTGTTTCAGCTGGCGCGCCACCTTCAGCAAAAGCTGGTGAGATCAATGCGATCATGAGGTTAACTCTCCAATGGTTTATGAAACTTTTCGCGCACTTCGTAACGAAGTGCATATTTTTTGTTTATTATTCACTCAATGCAGGCGTTTCTAAGCCACGCTTTGCATAAAACTCATCAACAAAGGCGTCAAATCTACCTTCATCTAACGCCAGACGCAATCCCGCCATGAGTGTTTGGTAGTAACGCAAGTTATGAATGGTGTTTAATTGTGCTCCCACCATCTCTTGGCATTTATCTAAGTGATATAGATAAGCCCGAGAAAAGTTTTTACAAGTGTAACAATCACATTCTTTATCTAATGGGCCGGTATCATCACGATATTTTGCATTTCGGATACGAACTACGCCTTCAGAGGTGAACAAATGACCATTACGAGCGTTACGGGTTGGCATAACACAATCGAACATATCTACGCCACGACGAACACCTTCTACTAGGTCTTCTGGTTTACCTACACCCATCAAATAACGAGGTTTATCTTCCGGCATCTTAGGTGTGACATGGTCAAGCACCTTCATCATTTCTTCTTTTGGCTCACCAACAGACAAACCACCAATGGCGTAGCCATCAAAGCCTATGTCGGTTAAACCTTCTAAAGATTCATCACGCAGGTTTTCGTACATGCTGCCTTGAATAATGCCAAACAAAGCAGATGGGCTATCACCATGCTCATCTTTAGAGCGTTGCGCCCAACGCAAACTCATGCGCATTGATTTAGCAGCTACATCTTCTTCTGCAGGGTATGGCGTACATTCATCAAATATCATCACGATATCTGAACCTAAATCGCGCTGCACTTGCATAGAAATTTCAGGGCTCAAGAAAACTTTAGAGCCATTGATTGGCGAGCGAAAGCTCACACCCTCTTCTGTGATCTTTCTAAGCTCTCCTAGGGAAAAGACTTGAAAGCCACCAGAGTCCGTTAGAATTGGTTTTTTCCACTGGGTAAAATCGTGTAGATCACCGTGAGCTTTAATCACTTCCGTACCCGGACGCAACCAAAGGTGAAAGGTGTTACCTAAGATGATATCGGCACCAATTTCTTCGATATCTTTGGTTAACATACCTTTTACTGTGCCGTAAGTGCCCACTGGCATAAAAGCTGGGGTCTCAACTTTACCGCGAGGGAAAGTTAGTGTCGCTCGGCGCGCTTTCCCTGACGTGGTATGAAGGTCAAAATCCATAAAACATTCTGGACGTTTATCAGACATTCGTCTTATTCCTCACCTTGCGGGCCTTTCGCCATCGCATTTCGTGTAATAAACATGGCATCGCCATAACTGAAAAATCGATACTGGTTTTCCACGGCCTCTTTGTAGGCGGCCATCACCTGATCATAGCCAGCAAAGGCGCTGATCAACATAATCAAAGTAGATTCTGGTAAGTGGAAATTGGTTACCAAAGCATCGACAGTTTTAAATTCATATCCCGGGTAAATAAAGATGCTGGTATCGCCTTGCATAGTAGCAATCTCACCAGACTGGCTCGCAGACTCAAGACTACGGACACTGGTAGTCCCCACTGCAATAACACGACCACCTTTCGCTTTAGTGGCTTTAACTTGCGCCACTACACTTTCTTCTACCTCCACATACTCAGCGTGCATAATGTGGTCTTCCACATTTTCCACCTTCATAGGCTGGAAGGTACCAGCGCCCACATGCAAAGTAACAAAAGCGACGTCTACGCCTTTCGCTTTAATTTTTTCTAAAAGCGCATCATCAAAGTGTAAGCCTGCTGTAGGTGCTGCAACGGCCCCTGGCTTCTCACTGTATACCGTTTGGTAGCGCTCTTGGTCACTCTCTTCATCAGGCCTTTCTATATAAGGCGGTAAAGGCATGTGCCCCACTCGTGTTAAAACATCGAGCACCGACTCACTAAAGCTCAAATGAAACAACGCACCTGAGCGACCTATCATGCTGACTTCTATTTGTTCATCTTGATCCACTCCCAAGAAAAGCTTACTGCCTTCCTTAGGGGACTTGCTGGCACGAACATGGGCAAGTGCCTCATTACCACCATCAAGAATTCGCTCTATCAGTATTTCAACTTTGCCACCAGAGTCTTTTTGACCAAATACACGAGCAGGTATTACTCGAGTGTTGTTAAACACCATTAGGTCGCCTGCTTGGACTAAGTCCAGCACATCAGGAAATTGCTTATGAGCCAAATGACCACTAGGGCCATCAAGGTGCAATAACCGACTCGCCGTTCTATCTGGCGTCGGGTAATGCGCAATTAATGAATCGGGCAAGTCAAAGTGATAATCTGAAACACGCATGAAAAGAAAACTACCTAAAAAAATCGACCCAGCATTTTATCGAAAAACCACTGAAAAAGGTACTTCTAAGAGACGGCATATTAAAAAGATAAAAAAATTAAATTAAGGCGTTGACATCCATACGATTTCCCATAGAATACGCATCACCTTTTTCAAGGCCAGTGTGGTGGAATTGGTAGACACGACGGATTCAAAATCCGTTGCCGAAAGGCGTGGCGGTTCGAGTCCGCCTACTGGTACCAACATAAAAAGCCCTGATCATCGATCAGGGCTTTTTTTTCGTTCCTTGAATGTCGTTTGAGGAAAATGACTCAAAACAAAAACCATTTAGGAACTCACACAATGAACCGTCGCAAAAAGATCAAAAGCATTCTTACTAAAAAGAACAAACAAGCCAATTTAAAAGCTAACCCCAAAAAAGCTAAGCCAAAATATATATCTAAAGCTGAACGCGAAAAAATGGAAGCGGCTGAACCCAGTGAGCTAGAATCGACTCCATTGTTATCAGATGAAACAACAGATCAATAAAGCTAACCCCATAGCCACTGATAACATATATATTTCACTAAGGTGATATGGCGATTAGGCTTATGACCTTTTCTGCCTACTTTTCTATTATCCCCTTCTACCCTGTCTAATTCTTTTAGCAACCAGCTACGCACTTTTTCAACACATCATTCTTAACCTAAAAAGAATACATGCACCCTAACGGGACATTAACGCCCTATCTTTTCGACAGCCACAGCTCTATCAAACCCAATGTAATTACCTTAAATATTGATTTAATTATATTTTTCAACACATATGAAACAAATAAATCAACTGGTACAATATATGCAACAAATGTTTCATGGGTATCAACTTTGATCACACCGCGCACCAAGGCACATAAAACCTTAAGGAGTTCATATATGAGCGAACAAGCTAATTCATTGGTTTATCAACTAGATGATGTACCACCACCAGCCAAGTCACTGCTAGCAGCGACACAACATGTATTGGCTTCCATTGTAGGCATTGCAACCCCGTCGTTGATAGTAGGCGGTGCACTGGGGTTAGGTGGTTATATCCCCTACCTAATTGCCATGGCCTTCTTCGTTTCAGGTATTGCCACCTTCATCCAATGTAAGAAAATCGGCCCTATTGGGTCTGGTATGCTAAGCGTACAAGGCACTAGCTTTGCCTTTTTAGGTGCCGTCATCACGGCAGGCTTTGCTGTTAAAGGTAAAGGTGGCACACCAGAGGACATTCTTTCTATGATCTTTGGCTTGTGCTTAGCAGGTTCATTGATCGAAATACTATTATCCCAGTACTTAGATAAATTAAAACGCATCATCACACCAACGGTAACAGGCATTGTTATTACCGTTATCGGTTTAAGCTTAACAAGGGCAGGATTTACGGATTTTGCGGGTGGCGCACGCGCAGGTGACAGCTTAGGTGAGCCAGTATTTCTATTGCTAGGTTTTTTTGTGGTTACTGTTATTTTGATAATGACCTTTATTGGTAACCCTACCCTAAGAATTTCAGCCATTATGATTGGTCTAATCTCAGGTACCGTTTTGGCAAGCTTTTTTGGTTTAGTAAATACGGCACCACTTAGCAGTGCTAGCTTGTTTGCAATGCCTCTGCCTTTTAAATTCGGCCTCGATTTTGATTTTACACTCTTCCTTCCAATTGCTTTTTTATACCTAGTCACAGCCATTGAAACATCTGGTGATTTAACAGCCAACTCTGTTATTTCAGGTCAACCAGTATCGGGAGACACCTACTTAAAACGCATTAAAGGCGGTGTATTAGGAGACGGGGTTAACTCAGCCATTGCTGCAGTATTTAATACTTTTCCTAACACGACTTTTTCTCAGAATAACGGTGTGATTCAAATGACGGGAGTCGCGAGCCGTCATGTGGGCATGTGGGTCGGCGGCCTTTTATTCATAATGGGCTTATTCCCTATTATTGGATCCGCTTTTCTTATTATCCCTAAACCTGTATTGGGTGGTGCAACGCTAGTGCTTTTTGCAACCATAGCGGTAACCGGCATTCGCATTCTTGCCTCTCAAGAAATGAGCTTACGTACCATTTACATCATTGCTGTTTCGTTAGGTTTAGCTTTAGGTGTCACTCTAGTGCCAAACGCAACTCAACATTTACCGGCACTTGTGAAACAAGTCTTCTCTGGGCCAATTACAGTGGCCGGCCTTACTGCCATTGTATTAACGCTAGTTATCCCGGAAGAAAAGAAGCAAAAAACCTAGAGGTTATACTATTAAAGACCAATAAAAAGCCCTGATAAATCAGGGCTTTTTATATATCTAATTTTAATTGAAGAATATGCTTCAACTGAAGAAACTAAAGCCTTTGTGAATAAGAAAATACTAAACCTATTAATCTGCTCTCTTCTAGCTAGTTGCTATACTCATAATCAGATAACCCTGGAGCAATTTTTCGACTATCTACATCATAAAGAGAGTGGTGATTCCTTAACCACAGCTGATACTCATAACCTTCTAAAGAATGATCTTCTGTACAATCCACTGACCAGCTGTGCAACCAATAGCCAGCAACAACCGCTCTCACACTAATACTAAAGAACCCTTCTTCCATATTGAAATCATGCTCCACTGTCTCCGGGTATTTAACATTTCTTCTATTGGGGTGTGGCACTAGCTCAAGGTTTACAATTCTATTCCATTGATGGTCTTTTAATATTGCGGCATTTGCATCTGTATTTTTGATAGATACTTTTGCATTTTCAATTCTAGTTAGTGCATAGCTACGAAACTCGTTGTGTTTGGGGTCAAAAGCCCTCATATACCAATGAACACCATTATCGAATAGCGCATGAGGAATTAAAACTTTATCAGACGCGCCATTCTTGATTGACCAATAAGTAGTAATTAAAGTTGAGCCAGATGATATGGCTCTAGTTATGTTTGAAAGCACATTCACATCAGGAAGTGTTAAACGTGGAGGGCATAATACCCCATCTGATTCGGCCAACCCCAATGCTTCACATATTTTCGAATTCCTCAGTTTTGACAAAGCTGTCTGTGCTCGCATATCAAATAGTGGTGAAAATGATAATTCATTCAAAATATACCTTTTAGTACTGGGCTCCAGAGTCATATTATCTTCAGCATAGTCTTTATATAACCTAATATCTCTAGTTGCCGCCGCCTCTCCTAACTTAAATCGTTCAGTTAAGTCAGCTCTGGAAAACCACCCCCTAAATCTCAACATAAACTCTATATATTCAAGGCGATCATGTACATTCTTAGATAGCTCACTTAACTCTTTCATCAACCACTCCCAACACACGCACTTTAAAGCTAATACATTTTATTGTTTTGATTTAAGTATCACATAATAGAATCAACAAAGACAAATAAAATAATCAAAAAAAAACCTTGATGTAATCAAAATGATCATATAACCTAATCACTGATCAAAAATCAAACAGTTGAATTTTCAATAACAAAACATTTAATGTGATCTTGTTGTAAATCGAGTGATATCTAACAGCATTTCGCTATAAAAGATCATTCATAAGCTTGAGCAATAGTGATTTTTGGATAAAGAGAAATACCGTTTTTGGTACGTTTATTAACGTAAAAACTAATGGTAAACCTTCATTTAGAGGGTGCTTTTACTCTTGTCTATAAATGAACATATTAATCAATGAGAGGTTTTAAAAAATGAAAAGTGTAATTGCTCAAAATACTTCAGAAGTTGAAGTAGTTAAAAATTTATTATCAAAAAATGTACCAACATATCGCCAAGCATATAGCGATAGAACATCATGGCTTATGGCTTGTTTTTCTGAATTAGCCTACTTAAGGTTCAACCCTCTATTTACCAACAATCAGCAGAAAGAGCTGATAGCCAAATATATAGAGGAGTTTACTAAAAAGGCTAAGAAACCTAGCCTTATAAAGTTGTTGGATGTTGTTGGCTATGATCATGAGGCTGAAAAGGAAAAATTAATAGCAGAGCTTGGTTCTTTGAATGCACAGCTAATCGAAACATTCGACTCTAATGGCACACAGGCCATTTTAATATCGACAGATAAATTTATTACTTTGGCATTTAGAGGTACTGAAGCAACCAGCATTAAAGACATAAAGTCTGATGCTAAAGCAACAACAACTAAATGCGCTAGTGGTGGCAACATACATAGCGGCTTTAAAGGCGCATTTGAAGAAGTTGCAATTGAAATTCAAAGGACTCTTGATCGGGAAGAATTTAAAAATAAACCACTATTTATCACAGGCCACAGCTTAGGTGGCGCGTTAGCAACAATAGCAGCTAAGAAATTAAAGCATGTTGGTGGGATTGCAGCGTGTTACACATATGGCTCTCCTAGAGTTGGGGATGAAAAATGGATATCTAATATTAAGACTCCCCTATATCGTGTAGTAAATGCTGCAGATTGCGTAACAATGATGCCTCCTGGCTCAGATACAATTTCTGCACTAAGTTGGTTGTTAGGTCTTATTCCACGAGTTGGTAAAAATATTCGAAGCTTTCTTTTATCTAAATTTGGTGGGTACCTGCATGGAGGTAACATGCGCTATCTCACAAATTGTACTGGTGGTAATTATGACGCTGTTAGCTTGCTATATTCTGTGAGTTTCTTTTATCGAATAAAAATGCTTTATGTTAAAGCGCTACCTTGGAGTAAACCGTTAGCAGACCATTCCATTAGCCTTTATCGAAGAAAATTAGCCATTGTTGCAATAAATAGAAACTAAAAGAGGGAATTTAAAAATGCGTTATTACATTATAGTTGCTCTTTCCTTATTAGTATTATCAGGCTGTGCAAGCATCCCCCCTGAAGCACCTAATTTATCAAGTGAGTTAGGCAAAAGAATATCAGCTTTAGAGAATGCAAATATCACCTTACTAAATCGATACTTCGATCAAAAAAGAACTGAAGTGGATCGATTTATTCAAGAAGTATGGCTTCCTGAATTTGCAAATGCTTTTTTCCAGAAGCCCTTCATAGCCGATGCGTGGAATACAATTGTTTCTGAAAACGATAAAAAACAACGATTAATGTTCTTAATGAAGGCTGGGCCAGAATTACAAAAAGCGGTAAATAAAAAGCGAACAGAATTAATTAAACCACTTGACGAATTAGAAAAGCAAATTGCACGTAATATCCAAGTTGAATATGAACAAGCAAGAGGAATAAATAATAGCATTACCAGCTTTTTACGTTCAGCTGCAGAAGTTGCCGAAAACCGGAGTAGATACTTAGAAATGGTTGGAGCCACAGATGATAAAATTTCAACACTCATTGATAACACAGATAGTGCAGTATCAGACCTATTAGAAGCTGGATACACAGCAGATGATAAAGTTGATTCAGCCAAAAAATTCGCACAAAAAGTAAAAGACATTCAAAAATCAATCAAATAGGAGGCTTATTATGCCTATCGACTGGGAAAAATTTGACCAAGGTGTAGAACAAGCTATTAGTGAATCTGTTAAGGTCACCGACTCTAAACTAGCATCACAAATATCCTCTGTTACTCGATTAACAGATGATGAAATAAATGAGCTATTTCCTGAACCAGCGGATCTGAAAAAATTAGCTGAACTATTAAAAATTGTTAAATCTGCAGAAAGCAAAAATGACAAAGTCAACTCCATAGCTAAAAAATCAGAAGAGTTTTCCAGTGTTGTACTCACTCTACTGAATAAACTAACTTAAATAACGAAAAAATTTACGGAATTATAGAAGCTCTATTTGGTGAATATATAGTGTGTTTCCATAAAGCTAGATAGCTAAATGGAAACACATTACTATGAAGTTTCCCCGTAATATTATCAGTAGAAAACTAAATTTTTCCTATCCTTTCTTACACCATACCGCCCATTCATTGCCACACGGGTCTAAGAAGTGAAAACGGCTACCACCGGGAAACTCAAATATTTCTTGTTCAATATGGCCACCAGCGGCTTTGACTTTAGGAATAAGTGACGCCAAATCATCATGGTATAAAACCACCAGCGCCGCACCATTTTGAGGACGAGAGCAAAAATCAGCTTGAAAGAAACCACCGTCTAAACCTGCGTTTTCAAAAGCCGTATAGCCTTCACCATAATCTTGAAAGCCCCAGCCAAACACCTTGCTAAAGAAAGCCTTGTTGAGAGACAAATCACGGGCAGGTAATTCAACATAGTTAATTTTATTTGATTCCACTGTAAGCACTCCTTCTCTCTTTTCACTTTAAGAACAACAGTATTAAGAAATAACTACTAAAACCACACTGGCAATGATCATAGCACCCCCTACCCATTGCTGCTTACTGATACTCTCAGCGAATCGGCGTTTTGAATAATATAGTGTGCCCAATATTTCAACTTGCCCTAAGGTTTTAACCAAAGCAGGGTTAACTAAAGCAAAGCTGGTAAACCAAGCAATTGAGCCAAGGGAACTAAAGCCCCCTACCTTCATGCTTAACGACAAACTATGGCGAAAAGGCGCGCAAATGTCTCGGCTTTTTACAATCTGAATAGCGCATAAAATAATGGATTGAATAACCAATACACACCATAAGGTCACCCCTGCACTCGTGATAATAGAACCTGACAAGCTGTGGCTCGCCATAGAAGCCGTTACCGTTGCGACAGCAAAGCAAAAACCACTGGCCATACCTAAAAGTAGAGAAGTGTCTTTATGAAAAGACGATATATTCTTCCATTTCACGCTCATGACAAGTGCACCTATTACCCCTAACACAACACCTAACCAAGCCGTAAGACTCAAAGTGTAGTGAAGAAAGAACAAACCAATTACCGCTGCTTGAACGGCTTCCGTCTTAGCTAGCAAGACCCCCAAGGCAAAGCTCCCAGATTGAAAAACCCGCAGCATAAAATAGGTGGCAAATATTTGTGCAACAGCACACACCAACACGATTGGCCAAAATGCGCTATCTAGCTCAAGGGATACCCACCCAAACAAAAAATAGCACAGCACTAAATACACAGAAACTAACGGTAACCCATAGAGAGAGCGAGCCATGGTGGCATGAAGAAAACCCGCTTCTTTAGCCAGTGTGTTTTGATACGCGGTTCGAACTGACTGGCACCCTGCGGCAAACAAGGTGATAAGAATCCACATGCAAAAACCTCTATCTACTAATGAATAGCGACAGCATGGTGGGATAAGAGCTATTTGTAAAAGGAATAAAATTAATCTTTCAAATTCCCTACAGGAATACTTAATAATGAGATCAAAATCCGCTCAGGTGCGCTCTAATTTTTTCTAGCCAAAACCCTAGTGGTTCACAAGGCTTTTCAGGGCGCTTGCCAGAATCATCAATATTACGCAGCGCAACAATGTCGTCTAAATGAGGGTGTTGCTGGTAAAGAGCAACCTCTTCATCTGACATTGGACCACCTTGCATCTTCAATGTTTCTTGGCTGGCATGTGATAAGGAATCCATATAGCCCGGCTTTGTAACGACCAAATAGCGCTTGACTTGCACATGCTCTCGCACCAAGTACACCACCTTTTCTGAAAAGCCAAACCTTTGTAAATAGTCTGCTCCTACCAAATCATGGGCAGCATAACCATATTGAATACCTTCAAACAGACCTGAGTCTTCTGCAATCAAGTGACCAATATCATGCAAAAAAGCCGCTATCGCCACCTCATCGTCACACCCGTTTTCAAAAGCTAAAGCTCCTGACTGGGAAGCGTGTTGAAACTGTGTGCAGACCTCACCATAGGATTGCTCACCATAGGAAAGATAAAGGCGTTCAATTTCTGCTAACACACCATTGCTAGAAAGTTGCGACATGAGATACCCAGTAGTTTAAAAATGAATCACCACAGACTATATCAATAACGCTTTACAATTTTATGTATTTTTAATTTCAATCTGCCCTAGCCACATAAAAACCATAAGTATCACTATATATTTATATAAACATAATTATGATACTTTAAGAGCAAAAATAAAGACTCCTCTTTCCTAAAATGAAGCTGTTCTAATTAATTAACCAAAAGAACAAGCAACTATTTTTAGGAGACATTTTATGAAAATGAACACATTACTCAGCCTCGCGATTGGTATCACTCTCTCAACCAGCAGCAGTGCCTTTGAGTTAACCAGTACAGATATTACTGAAGGCCAAAAAATGGCTAAGACGTTTGAGTTTTCAGGCTTTGGTTGTGAAGGTGATAACCTTTCGCCGCAGTTGTCTTGGGACAATGCTCCAGAAGGAACCAAAAGCTTTGCTGTGACAGCTTATGACCCTGACGCGCCAACTGGCAGCGGTTGGTGGCACTGGTTAGGATTTAACATACCAGTGGAAACAAGTTCACTTAAACGCGGCCAAGATATGGCAAGGTTAGGCGCTGTCGAATTGACCTCGGACTATGGCAGCATAGGGTTTGGAGGTGCTTGCCCACCTAAAGGACATGGTATGCATCGCTACCAATTCACAGTATGGGCACTGCCAGTGGATAAACTTGAACTGGATAATTCGGTATCGGCAGCCATCCTAGGTTACACACTAAACAGCATGGCAATAGGTAAAGCTCAGCTTACCGCAACCTATAACCGTTAACTCTAAATCTAGATAGTAAGTAGGATACTAGGGGAAAGTATGAAACAGGCAATTTCTGTCAGCTATATATATGGTGTAAAAAACCAGAGGTTAAGGAATGTTACTGTTCACTCCCCTAGTCTTTTTTGGGTTCAATCTGGCAAGAAATCACTTTTTTGGCAGGACTCAGATATTCTATTTGATTCAAGCAATGTGCTGCTTACCCAAGCGCAACAACAGCTCTCTTTTGAAAACAAACCCACACGAGCAACGTTTTCCACCTATCAATTTAGCTTTTTTATATCACCGCCGAAAAGCATGCTTGAGCTAAGTGAGCATATCGGCTCCGCAACCTACCAACCAGACTATGCGGCGCCCCAAAGAGTATTAGACACTCTCAAACTATTTACACAAATCGCTTGGCAAGAGCTCAGTAAAGACGTCCAAAAACTATGGCTATTTGGTTTGTATCAACAGCTCGCAGAAGAAGGAAGATTGCACCATATTTTTACTGACTACCAGCAATCTTTTAGTCAGAAAGTGAGCCAGTTTTTAGCCCATACTCCTGATCACGACCATCAACTCAACATAGTTGCAGAACACTTCTCAATGAGCAGAGCGACCTTCATTCGCCACTTAAAGAAAGAGCATACCCAGTTTAAAACACTATTAGCGCAGGTTCGTATGAATCACGCTTTATCCTTGATGCAGAAGGGTTATCGCAAGCAAACAGATATTGCCTTACGATGCGGTTACCAATCTTCCGTCAGATTCAGCCAACGCTTCCAACAGCAATTTGGTCTCAACCCGAAGCAATACCTAAAAACCCTAACTCCTAGCTAAATAAAGCTATGTTAGCTGAAATAAAAAAACGCCTATTTTTTAGGGAAATAGGCGTTTTGCTTCCTACATAAAACATGCAGAGTAACTAAAAAAGAAGCACGATTAGCTATTAAGCAGCTGGTGTCTCTTTGTTATAAACAGCTTCATCAAGCTCTTTTTCGCTTTTGCCGATAACAGCAGAAACCATAAGGTCACCACAAACGTTAACGCTTGTTCTTGCCATATCAAGAATACGGTCAATACCAGCAACAATCGCTAGACCTTCGATAGGAAGACCAACAGTCGTTAATACTAAAGAAAGCATGATCAAACCAGCACCTGGAACACCAGCAGTACCGATAGAAGCCAAAGTAGAAGTTAAGATAATCAACAAGTAATCAGAAGTAGATAGATCAATACCGAAAGCTTGTGCAATGAATAGTGCACATACACCTTGGTAAAGTGCTGTACCGTCCATGTTGATTGTTGCACCTAGTGGCAATACGAAACTTGCAACACCTTTAGATACACCCATCTCTTCACGAGAAGCTTTAATTGTTGCAGGCAAAGTACCAGAACTACTTGTCGTAGTGAAAGCAACCGCTGCTGGGTTTAGCAAAGCTTTCAAGTAACGAACTGGGTTTAAACGCGCTACAAAGTTGATAATGCCTGTGTAAACAACCAAGACGTGAAGAACACAACCTAGGTAAACCACACCGATTACTTTAAATAGAGGTAGAAGAATTTCGATACCGTATTTACCAGAAACCCAAGCCATCAAGCCGAATACACCGTATGGTGCTAGCTTCATAACAAGTTCTGTTAGCTTGTACATAGCTTCTGCTAGGCTATCGAAAAGAGCAATGGCTGGCTTCGCTTTCTCGCCACATAGGCTCAAGGCGATACCAAGGCCCAATGCAAACACGATAATTTGTAGAACATTACCAGCTGCTAGAGCATTTACAGGGTTCTTTGGAATCAAGTTAAGTAGAGTATTTACTAAGCTTGGTGCCTCTTTACCTGCCGCAGCGGCATCAGTAATAGCCATGTTTAAACCAGCACCTGGAGCAAAAATATTACCCAAAGTTAAACCGATCGTGATAGCAACAGCCGTTGTGCCAAGGTAAATGACAATAGACTTGATACCAATACGTCCCATTTTTGCACTGTCTTCCATGGAAGTAACACCCACCACTAAAGAACAGAAGATTAACGGTACGATAAGCATTTTGATCGCATTAACGAACAAAGTACCAATTGGTTTTAGGTATTCTGCGTCTGGACCTAAGATAGTACCAACAAGCACACCCAAGCCCATGCCGATAAAGATTTTCTTCCAGAGAGGTAAACCTCCCCAGAAGCCTGACTTTTTCTCATTTTGCATAGCTATTTCCTCTAAAAATATAGTATTAAAAAATGGTTAACAACTATATTGATAGCAAGGGGCATGCCATAGAGAGAAAAACCAAATAAGATATTGTTTTATAAAGATTTATATTGAAATAAGCAAATAATAAGAAGGCTTTGTAACGGTATAACCATTATTATCAGATACTGAAAAATTATTTTTATTTTCTTTAAATTTCAATAACTTAAGTGGAATATAACTTAAGTTATATTAATAACTTAAGTTATAGGCCTTTTTCTATGAATTAAGAGGGTGTAGTACGACTTTTCAGCCGTTTACTCAGCGCTGGCTGGGATATACCCAATAGCCGAGAAGCAATCGACTGATTGCCATTTGCTCTACGCATGGCTTCATCTACCAGTAATTCAGCAGATTCCTGCAAGGTAGGTAAAGGCAGATCATTCGGATAGAGGGAGCTAGTTTGGTTCTCACTAACAGCTATTTTGGTGTCCGCACTTTCACAAGCTCGTTTAAAAACACTCATAGACAGTACACCACCCCGGTGTCGGCTAACGGCATCAAAACATAAGGCTTGCAGCTCTCTAACATTCCCCGGAAAAGAGTAATTTTGCAGCAATACGGCAAGTTCCTTTGGTGCCGTTGGCTTATTCACTTCCAGTTCATCTGCAGCTTTCTCTAAGAAGAACTCTAACAATAAAGGAATATCAGCCAACCTTTTTCTTAATGGAGGCAACTCAACTTGATGCATACATAAACGATAATATAAGTCCCTTCTGAAGCTACCATCCATCTGTTTAGCTTCTAAGTCTTGATGTGTCGCGACAATAATACGGGCGTTCACTCTTTTAGGGGTATCTGAACCTAAAGGGTAATACTCCCCTTCCTGTAACAGGCGCAAAAGCTTGACCTGTGAAGACAAGCTCAAGTCACCAATTTCATCAAGAAACAATGTTCCCCCGTTTGCTTGCTCTATCATCCCTAGACGAGCTTTATCTGCGCCACTAAAAGCCCCTCTATGATGTCCAAATAGAGTATCGGAAAAAAGAGTGTCATCTAGCCCAGCCACGTTCATACAAATCAGCGGTGCTTTGCGTCCGCTTAGATTATGAATGACCTGAGCTATCGCCTCTTTCCCTGTGCCACTCTCACCCGTTATCAGCACATGTCGATTATTTTTCGAAATGGATTCGATGTACTGGAATACCAACTTCATGCTTTTATCTTGAGTCACGATATCTTCGAACGCTTCTGGGTTTTGTAATGCTCCAGAGAAAAACAGGCGACGCATTTCTTGGTTTTCAAGACGCATCTCCTGCATTTTTATGGCTCTTTTTATACCGTCCACTAATCGAACTTGGTCCGTTGTCTTAACAAAGTAATCAAATGCTCCAAGACGAATACAATCCATTGCCGTTTCTAACTGATTCAAACCACTTAACATAATGACATTGATGTCTGGGTGACGTTCGACAATTGCCGATAGAAGCAGCTCACCCGATAGGTAAGGCATATTGACGTCAAGCAAGACTAGGCCGATATCGTTTTTCTCGATAAGGTCCATCGCCTGTCGGCTGTCATCACAGGTGTATACATGGTTAATACCGACCGTCATTTCCAATAGCAGACTAAAACTTCGTAGAAATGATGCTTCATCATCAATTAATAAAATACCGAAAGAAGGGTATAGGTTTTCTCTCACGCTTTAGAACTCCTTTGATTAACAGGTAAAGAAAGCACTACTCGTGTTCCTACTCCAGAAATAGACTCGTATTCTAAAGTACCACCATGTTCTCTAACAATTCCCGATGAAACAGAAAGGCCTAACCCCATACCACCCTGATCTCGTTTTGTTGTAAAGAAAGGGTCATTCAGCTTAGGCAGGTTTTCTTCTTTAATCCCCTTGCCTTGGTCTTGAATTTCTAGGCAAACCGATTGGCTATGCTCCTCATAATAGGTCGACAACACTATTTCATTGTCAGTGCTGGTAAGTGACTGACAGGCATTCACAATGAGGTTAATAATGACCTGTTCAATTTTCTGGGAGTTTCCTAGGAAGGTTGGCAAAGGCTCTCTTAATACTTTCGAAAATGAATCTGTGGATTTTTTGATGGTGTTATCGACCAAGCGAATAGACACCTCAACCACAGCATTTAGGTCAACTTGCTCACCTAGCTCCAAAGAACCTTGTCGAGCAAAGTCTCGCAAATCATCCACTATCCTATGGATACGGTTAGCGCCAGTAGAGATATCTTCAAGCATGCAGGGTATTTGCTCTCGCATTCTTTCATAAGGTAAGCCACCTAAATTAAAATCACCGTACTGTTTATAGAAGGTTTCATATACCTCTTCACTGTCCCGCAATACATCCTTTAGCATGGACAAATTCATCAAGACTAAGCTACAAGGGTTATTAATTTCATGGGCAACACCTGACACCAAGACCCCTAACGACGCCATTTTGTCGGCTTGAAGTAACTGTTGCTGCTGCATTTTGAGTTCTTTGGTACGACGGTCAACTTCTTGCTTCAGCATCCTATTCCAGATAACGATACCGCCAAGTATTAACAATAAAAGCACCGATAAAATAGCGCCTGTCTGGCCTACTTGCTTCCATGGAAATGCAGGCTTTTCTAAGCCCCCAATCCACTTATCATAAATTTCTTGCTGCCTTCCGGTGTTTTTTAAAATGGCGAGACCTTCACTAAACTTGGCCAAAATATCTTCTCTACCTTTCATCACGCCGTAGCCGTAACGCTGGGCTGAAAACGATTGTCCAATCGACCTAATGTTAGATAAAGCGAATTCTCTTCCCAGATATAAACCGGGAAGGTTCGCTATGATGGCATAGTCATGTTTACCCGAGGCTAATAGTCGTAACGCATCCGCATGGGTATCGACTGTAATTAAAGTGACATCAATATTTTGCGTCAACATTAAGTCATGCATAATGCCACGCTCTTGCACTATGACCTCTTTACCACGCAAATCTTCTATTCTTGCCACCGCTTTGGGATTATCGTTCCGCGTAAATACAGACTGATTAATAATGGCGTGATGGGGCGAAAAGTCGTAACTCTCTGCCCGTTGCTCAGATTGAATGATGCCTTGCAAAACATCAATTTCACCCTCTTGAATGAGGCTTCGCATTTCGGACCAATTGCCTAAGCGGATATCAACATTAATACCCATCACCTCAGCAATTTCTCTCGTCAACTCAGTGTTATAGCCAGTTGGATTCCCCTCTTTATCCAAGAATTCATAAGGGGGGTAATTAAAATCGCCGCCAACAACAATAACTTGATTGAGATTACTAGAGAGGTCTCTTGCCAATAAGGGGGAACTTGAAATGAGAAAAATAAAACTCAGCATAAAGCTAAGACTTATAAAAGAATGCATAACCGACTATCTAACCTCTAATGCGCGGAAAAATTAATAGTCAGAACCATACTTTACTTTGTCTCATTCGTCATCAAGGTAACCAAAAGAGAGATGTATTAAAGGGGTTTGGAATAAATACTGTTAGACAAAGCAATCAAGCTCTCATTATTGCGGAAGCATTTGCTTTTTACGCATCAAGAAAATAAAAGCAGCCCCACCAATAAGACCAGTAATAATACCAATAGGCATATCTTCAGGGGGAATCAAGGTTCTCGCTATAATATCCGCAGCCACTAAGAATATTGCCCCCAATAAAGCGGAAAGAGGTAGCACTTTACGGTAATCAGCCCCAACCAGTATGCGCACTATATGGGGCACCATGAGACCCACAAACCCTATAATGCCAGAGAAAGCCACAGCTGCGCCGGTTAATAAAGCGCATATTATGATGACTGCCAAACGAAAACGAACAACAGGGACACCAAATGTGCTGGCACTCTCGTCCCCTAAAGTCATTACATTCAAGTAGCGAGCCTTATACACCAAGTAACTTATTCCAATGATTAAAGCGATGAAGAGAATACCCAGTTGATCCCATTGAGCTAACCCAAAGCCCCCTAACATCCAAAAGATAACAGTATGGGATGAGCGGTGATCGCCCATAAAGATAAATAAACTACCTAAAGAAGAAAGCACAAAGGAGATCGCAACACCCGCCAAAACAAGGCGCCCCGCATCATAGGCTGACGAGAAATTGGCAACAGCTAATACAAGCAAAATAGACGACAAAGCTCCTATGAAGGCAAAGATTGGGACTGTCATAGCGCCCAAAATCATACCTGTATGTAACAAAGCAATCACAGCTCCAAAAGCCGCGCCTGAGGAGACGCCTAATAAGTGAGGATCTGCTAAAGGGTTACGAGTCACAGACTGTAAAGCCGCACCAACAACAGCCAGTGCACAACCCACCATGGCGGCCAAAAGAGTGCGAGGAAAACGAACAGACCAAATGATATTCTCTCGGCCTAACGACCAAAAAGGCTCGATAGAGTAAATCGATAACTTGCTGGCTATAACACTCCATACAACTGGCTGACTAATGGTTACAGCACCAACGCCAACAGCCACACCAACTAATAAGACTAACAAACAAGCTAAGATTGACAGCAAAACTGGCAGAGGAATATCCCCTGCTAGCAAAGTCGACTTTTGATTATTCTTCATTACTGACTTCTAAATGCCTTCGCTAAACGCTTAATAGCCTGAATATTTTGTGGACCCGGTGTTGCTTCCACGTATTCTAGGACCACAAAACGGTTATTCTTCACTGCTGGAATATCTTTGAACGTCTCAGTATTTCGCATAAAATCAATTTTTTCTTGGGCAGTCACTTCCCCATAATTGACGATAATAATGACTTCTGGCTCTCTATCAATTACGGCTTCCCAGCCAATTCGTGTCCAACTTTTCTCAACATCATCGACAATGTTCTTACCGCCAGCCGCTTCAATTAAGGCAGTTGGCATACCTAGTCGGCCTGATGTAAAGGGTTCATCTTGGCCTGAATCATAAACAAAAACACTTGGCACATCGGTTAATGGCGTTAAGGCGCTATTAAAATTGATTAATTCTTGCTTGTAGCCAGCTACCAGCTGATTGGCTTCTTGCTCACGATCAAAAATCTTCCCTAGATTGACAAGGTCTAGGTACATATCCTCAATAGAAGCCTTTTCTTTATCCATAATGTGGATACAGCTCTCAGTGAGCTCATATACCTTAATTCCCAAAGGAGCAAGCGTATCAGGCGTGACACCGCCTCCCACTTTCATACCATAGTTCCAACCCGCAAAGTAAAAATCGGCTTCAGCACCTAACAAGACTTCTTTCGTTGGGTATTTAGGGGATAATTCTGGTAATTCCCCTATGCCACTTCGGAAACTTGGGTGAAGTGTTTTCCAACCTGAGACACCAGTAAAGCCAACCATATGATCCTGAAGCTTAAGGGCAAGCATCATTTCTGTGAGGTTTACATCATTCGAAACAGCCGCTTTTGGGGCTTGATTAAAAGTGACAGTACGATCACAACTTTCTACCGATACAGGGTAATGGGAAGCTTGTACAGCTCCCGATTGTAATGCAGTAAACAGAACGCAACTTGCAGATAAAAAAGTGTTTTTCACACTCTTTGGGACGATGGTAGACATCAGTACTCCTAATAATGATTAAAGATAAAAAGAAAACCTAGGGCGCTGTGTGATTGGGTGACAATCGATCACAGTATCAACATCAAAAACCTGTTTAATGCTTTGCTCCGTAAATGCCTGACTCGGTGCAGAACAGGCTTGCATTTCGCCATCTTGCATAATCAAGACTCGATCGGCATAGGTAGAAGCAAGGGATAAATCATGGAGGGAAATAATTAGAGTGCATGGCAGCTTAGCCAGTAAGTCCAACAGCTCTAATTGATGACGAATATCTAAATGATTCGTTGGCTCGTCAAGAATAAGAACATCAGGACGTTGAGCAAGTGCCCGTGCAATCAGAACTCTCTGTCGCTCACCACCCGACAATGTACTAAAAAGACGGTGTGCCAGATGCTCTA
This sequence comes from Marinomonas sargassi, assembly GCF_025716875.1. Classification (GTDB taxonomy): domain Bacteria; phylum Pseudomonadota; class Gammaproteobacteria; order Pseudomonadales; family Marinomonadaceae; genus Marinomonas; species Marinomonas sargassi. The sequence continues at coordinate 151,456 of NZ_JAOVZB010000004.1, forward strand.
CATTCATCAATGACATAGCTTCTTCAATCAAGGCACTATCGCTCTTTGAGCGACGCCATGTATGAGACTTTGGCGTTAAACCAATTTCCACCATATCAAATACAGAAAGACCTAAATCTCCCGGCGCATCTTGCAACACAGTAGCGATACGTTTCGCACAGTCGTGGGCAGATAAATCCCATAGACTTTCGCCATCTAAGAATACTTGCCCCTGAGAGGGTTGGTTAATTCGATATAAGCAGCGTAACAGGCTCGTTTTTCCTGAACCATTTGGCCCAACAATCGCTAAGAACTCAGCAGGTTTAACCTGTAAGCTAACCGACTTCACAAGCGACTTATTAGCATTAGGCCCCCAAGAAACCGACCGCAACTCCATACTAGCAGGCCGACACTTCGCCTCTTCTAGTGTCTTAGCTTGCTTTTGTAGTAACTCTAATTTCTGGAAAGTAAACGCACTGGCTAGGGATTTGGCATTCATTAATACATCAACCACACATAAGATATGTTATAACATAACATTTAATAGGTGATATAATCCAGTTCTAATTGATGATTAGAATTTAAGAAACAGAACCCCACAACACAGGTTTACTCGCTACACCTTCATCTCTTTAAAGTCTGGGTTATCAAGGCAATGTTTTTTCCAAGCCGCATTAATCACTCTCACTTCTTTTTCGATCCACTGTTTAAATTGGATTACTTTCTGATATCGAAAGTGAGGTGACGGAGCAACCAAATAAAAGTCATAACGAGATTTCATATAAATAGGAACAGGGCACACCAGTTGGCCTTTTTCTAATAGCTCATACACTAACCCAAATCTTGTCATGGCAAAGCCTTGTTTAGATAACAGCGCCTCAATGAGAGCGGTCGAATCCCCTATTCTTAAATGGGAAGTAATAGGCAAATCAAAGTCATTGAGGAAGCGCTTAATCGTTGGACGAATATGTTGCGCATCAGGGCCGGAATCAGCAATAAATGGAATATTGGTTAAGCGCTGATAAATGCTTTCGTCTTTGCGAACCAAATCAGGGTGGCAAACAGTCACTAAGTTTTCTTCAAAAAGCAGTGAAGATTTCAGCCCTTCGTAATTGCCTTGTCCTAATCGGATACATATATCTAGGTCATTGTTGGTGAAGTTATCGATATTCAGACTAGGGCTAAGATGTAAATTAATGCTCTCCGCTTGATTTTGAAATGCCGCCAACCTAGGCACCAACCAACGACTGGCAAAAGAGGGCAATGAGCTGATAACCAAGGTATTGGGATTTGGGTCTTCTGTTATTCCCTTCACCCCTTCTTCTAAAAGGTGGAATGCCTTCTCAATATACTCAAATAAATACTGCCCCTCAGGCGTTAAAATGACCTGCCGTGTTTGTCGATCAAATAACGTCACCCCAAGAGTACTTTCCAACAACTTAATTTGTTGGCTCACCGCAGCTTGAGTAACAAAAAGTGTCTCTGCTGCTTCTTTAAAACTAAGAAATTGCGCAGCATAGCGAAAAGCCTGTAAGGACTTTAACGGTGGAAAAGAACGTCCTATCGCCATAACAACCCCATAGTTAAGAAAAACTTAACTAAAGCATATTTTTCTCGTTTGTGAAAGTAAGTGTATTGATCAATTATCCTACTAAACAAACACCATAGAAAAGAGGCTAAAGGAGAAGATCATGAACGTTCAATCATATAAAGAAGAAAAAGCGATAGATTCATATGTGGAAGCAGTGAATACATGCTGCCAAAGTACATTAGATAAAGTGAACCAAAATAGACTAATTATGGTTCTCCAAAAGATCCATCACAATTGGAAAACAAGGCAAGCACTTCATTCACTAAGCTCATCTCAAATGGACGATACTGGTATTACAAGAGAAGACATCAAAGCTGAATTAAGTAAGCCCCTATGGAAGTAACCATTAAAGCTCAACAGGCCTAGGTGCTTGGGACAATCAAGCACCTTTTGGCTACACAATAGATTACAGCCACCTTGTTCCTTTTCCACTATAATCCATTTAGAAAATAACCTAATCCCTAGATTATTAGCGTGACACTTTTAAGGAATAAAACAGTGCAAGAAATTATCAACGACATAGACGTAAATCAGTATTTACCTGAAGCCATTTCGTGGGCAACCAATATCCTACTCGCTATCGTAATTTTACTGGTTGGCTTATGGGTTGCGAACAAAGTGCGCAACACCATCATCAAGATCAGCAAAAAACACGACAAGTTAGATGACACCCTATTCCGCTTTCTAGGCAGCGTTGCTCGATATATAGTGATGGCGTTTGTTCTTATTGCTGTACTTAATCGTTTTGGTGTACAAACCGCTTCTATTGTTGCTCTACTAGGTGCGGCAAGTTTGGCTGTTGGCTTAGCATTACAGGGCGCTATGTCAAATTTAGCAGCAGGCGTTATGCTACTTATCTTCCGTCCATACAAAGCAGGTGATTTCATCGAGGCTGCAGGCAGATTTGGTAATGTGACTGAAATTGACCTGTTCACGACTATCTTACAAACCTTTGATAATCAGCAAATTATCGTGCCAAACAGCCAAATTTGGGGTGACCAAATCATTAACCACTCACACTATAAAGTGCGTGGTGTCGATATGCACTTCGGCATTGCATACGATGAGAATATTGATGCGGCACGTAAAGTAATTATGGATGTCATCAACAACCACCCTCATATTCTTAAAGACCCTGCACCATTTGTTGAAGTGGAAACACTTAACGATAGCTCGGTGGATTTCCTAGTTCGTCCATTCTGTGAAGGCGAGCACTACTTCAGCATACTTTACTCTGTCCCTGAACAGATCAAGAAAGCATTGGATGAGAACAATATTGAAATCCCATTCCCTCATCGCAAAGTTATTGTGGTCAATGAAGATAAATAGTCTTAGATAAAAGACACTTGAGTTAGCGCATGCTGCAAACAGTATTTCGGCATGCGCTCTCTTACTAACTATTTGAACTCAATCCTTTCCCAAACCTAAGCTTTTTTCTGCATCGACATATTAATGATGGCAAGCACTGCAGAGCCTAACATCAACAATACAGAGATAGCGTTTAGCACGGGAGTACTGCCTTCCCTAAGGCGTTCATACATGGCCACCGTCAGTGGCGCATCAGAGCCCACCAGCATAAAGGTGGTATTGAAGTTCTCAAACGACATTAAAAAGCTCACAATGGCCGCACCAATTAATGCTGGTTTCAGATAAGGCAAGGTTACAGTAAACACAGCCATTATCGGTGTTGCTCCTAGATTGAGCGCCGCCTCTTCTAATGACAGATCGAACTTTCGTAAACGGGCACTAATAATTAGAGTACAAATCGTGGTAATAAAAGCAAATTGCCCGATCACAACTAGGGTTAAACCCGGTCTTAGGAACTCTAAATCAATAAACCAATAATCCTCGAAGTAATTAGCGACGCTACTGCTAAAAACCAAGATAGATACACCTAACAAAACACCGGGAATAACTAAGGGCAATAGCATCAATACATAAAGGAAAGACTTTCCAGGGAAGCTATAACGCTCGAATAAAAAGGCATTCGTACAGGCAACCAGTGTCGCACATAAAGTGGTTACTATAGCGATGGCACTTGATAAAGCGATGCTTTCCAGCAACTCTGAGTCAAAGAAAATACCGATTTTTTCGCCTGTTTCGCTAAAAAACCAACTAAGCGTAAAACCTTCCCAAGGGAAAGAAGGAAACAAACTGTCGTTAAAAGCAAAGGCCGCCACCACAACTAATGGCGCAGCCAGAAACAAAAAGAACAACACCAAATAACTGTGGTAAATACGATAAAAGAAACTGGTTTGCTTAATAGATGGAATCATGACTTAACCCATAGTTTTCGTGAAAGATTGGCCAGTCACTTTCAAACCTAGCCAGACAATGAGTGAAGACAAGAGCAGGAGTAAAATACCAAAGGCACTGCCCTGCTCCCAATTAAAACGGGTAATAAATTGGGTATAAATTTGCTCTGTGAACCAAAGGCTATCTTTACCACCAAGTAATACAGGCGTTAGGTAATTTCCTAGGGAAAGCATAAACACTATGATGCAACCAGACACGATACCCGGTGTAGCATGGGGAATAATAATCTCCCGCATGATATTCCAGTTATTGCCCCCCAAGTCATAGCCAGCCTCAATATAGCTGTCATCTAAGCTATCCAAAGTACTCACTAAGGGAACCACCATGAAAAGCATGGCGCTGTACACTAGTCCCAGCATAATGGTGGCATCCGTATATAACAGCTCAACACCTGAGTCCGCTAAGCCCAACCATTGTAAGCCACTGCTAATCACGCCTGACTCTCTTAGCAGAATCATCCAACCAAAAGTACGCACCAATTCACTGACCCAGAAAGGGATCAAGCACATAGCGAATAGAATACCTTTCGATCGTCCTTTGATCATTTTGGCAATAAAGAAAGCCACAGGGAAAGCAATTACTAAAGTTAGCGCAGTCGCCAAAATCGACATGATCGCCGTACGCAAGAAGGTTCGCCAATACAGGGGCTCATTAAAGAACTCGCCATAAAAACTTAGCGTTAGCCCACCTTCATCTGGATCGCTCAAAGAGAAGCTTAATAACTCAATATGAGGCAAGATAATCAGCAAAAGTAACCACAAACACAAAGGTGCTAACAGCAACCACATGCCGAGTTTTATTCGAGAACGACTACCTGAGGCAGTAGAGCTAGAGACTAGCATTCATCTCCCCTTGCTTTTCACTAAAGCTCAAAGCCTGCTTTGCACTAAAGGATAAATACACAGCATCTCCTGCTTTTAGCCCCATAAAGTCAGCCGTTTGAGGCATAGCAGCGGTAATACACCCTCCGCTTTGCTTATCAATTGCGATAATTTGTGATTTCGCACCATCAAACAGAATATTTTCCACTTGGCATTCAAGCTGATTCTCTAAACAGTTATCCATTGCAGATAAACTTACGGTAATGGCTTCTGGGCGTACAAACACATCGACATTAGAAGAAACAGGAATATCTGACGATTGACTCACACAGTCTAGGGTCAGCCCATCATTTGTCGTGACTTGATACTGAGTTTGATGGTCTTCTTGGTTAACAGAAGACTTCACCACACCAGACCAACGATTCGTATCCCCCACAAAACTGGCGACAAATGCAGTTTTTGGCTGGTAGTACAATTCATGGGGCGTGCCAACTTGCTCAAACTTACCTTGGTTCATCACGGCTATCTGGTCACTCATTACTAAGGCTTCAGATTGGTCATGGGTGATATAAACAAAGGTGGTACCAAACTCTTTTTGCAACTGCTTAAGCTCAATTTTCATCTGCTCACGTAGTTTAAGATCCAAAGCCCCTAGAGGCTCATCTAACAGCAACAAGGTTGGATTCAGAACAAGACACCTTGCCAGAGCTATGCGCTGGCGTTGACCACCAGAAAGCTGGTCAACTCGTTTTTTACCACTATCAGGCAAACCTACACGCTTCAATACTGCAGCGACTCGCTCAGCAATCTCTGCTTTCGCAACACCCTGTCGTCTTAGACCATAACCAATATTTTGCTCAATATTCATGGTTGGGAATAAGGCTAAATGCTGAAACACCATATTGATAGGACGTTTATTAGGTGGTACGTCTAATACAGATTTGTTCTTAATTAGAATATCGCCACTAGTCGGCGATTCGAAGCCTGCTAGCATGCGTAAAAGCGTTGTTTTCCCGCAGCCTGACGGCCCAAGAATAGAAAAAAACGAGCCTTGTGGAATGGTAAAAGAAACATTATCTACCGCAGTAAATTCAGAAAAATGTTTACAGATATTCTCACAGGCTAAATCGATAGCATCGGTTTGCATAACAATGTCTTATTAAAAGGCTTTTATAAAAAAATCGCGCTCACGAATGTGAGCGCGAATATGGTAGAGAAAGAGAGATTAGTAAGCTTTAACGCGATCTAAAATCTTACCTTCAATTTTTTCCAAACCTGCTGGAACCGGTGGGTACCACTTAATGTTGTCGATGTCTGCTGGTGAGAAGCTGGCTTGATATTGTGCTTTTAGCTTAGCATCTACATACGCATCAGAACCTTTAGAAGCTGTAAAGTTACCAGCAGATTCTGTAATCATGGCAGCAATGTTTGGCTGCATTACAAAGTTAATCCACTTGTAAGCTGCTTCTTCGTTTTTCGTTTTACGAGGAAGAACGAAAGTATCGATCCAACCTAGAGCGCCAGATTTCGGTGCCACGAAGTTAATGTCAGCGTTGTCTTTGTTCAGTTTCCAACCACCAGCATCCCATGCCATTGCCGCTGTTGTTTCACCTGAGCGCATTAGGTTAAGCATGGCATCGCCACCGCTCCAGTAAGCTTTCACGTTAGCTTTACAGTCTGTTAACTTCTGACCGACTTTTTCCATGATTTGCTGGTACTTATCTTTGTCAGCATAAGCCGCAAAAGGGTCTTCACCCATTGCGAAAGCGAAGCCGATCAAAGTTGGGCGTTTTAAACGGTAGGTTACTTTACCTGCATAAGCTGGCTTACATAGGTCTGTGTAATCTTGAATATCCGCAGCATCTGCTTTATTCACAATCAAGCCACTTGAACCCCAAACGTGAGGAACAGCGTAAACATCACCACCTAAAGTAGACTGATCTTTCGTAGCTGCCAACATAGATTGGATGAATTGAGAGCTATCAATCTTGCTTAAATCTAGAGGCTTATAGATGTTGTGAGCTTTTTGAGCGCTAGTAATTCGGTCTTGGCTAGGTTGAGCCAAGTCAAAACCTGCGCCACGAGTCGCTTTTAACTTAGAGATCATCTCTTCGTTATTCGACTTAGTGACTTTTACTTTAATACCAGTTTCTTGTTCAAATAAATCCACCACTTCTTGAGGAGCATAACCACCCCAAGTCAATAGGCGTAATTCTTCAGCAGCTTGTGCTGACACAGAGAGAGATAGAGCAATCGCAGCAGATAGAACGGTTAATTTTTTCATCTTGGCCTCTAGTTAAATAAAGCAATGTTTAATTTGGACTAAGGTCGAGATTAGCAAGGAGTTAAGACACTTTTGTGACAACCACCTGAGTCCATTCGAATTAAAACCCGTTAATAAAAGTGCTCATCGCTCCTTCACAAGGCACCTAACAAAACAAAGCTATTTTTATGCCAATAACAAAGTTAGTATAAAAAATAGTCATTCCTATTATCATATTTAAATTATTTCCTCTTACCTTAGAGGAACTTAATGAAATCTAGCTTTTTAAAATTAGCCGTCCAAAAATAAAAGCTTGTATAAATGGGAAGCTATACTCCTCTTTGTTTTCACATTGTGGGCTAAGTTTTCTACTTAGGGCGCACTAAAATAGGGATAATTAGAGAGGAACACCATGAAAAACTTAACACTTAAACTTTCCGTTTTATCTGTATTTGCACTTCCTTTTGGAAACGCATTAGCAACAGCACCAAACGTACCAACGGAAGCACCTTATATTGTGCTGAGCAAGAACTTAGATGAACCTAATGGCTATGGTTTTTGTATCGACACTTATGGCCGAGGCCAATCCGAACTTATGCAGACCCACACCTGCAAGCCCAAAAGGCCTGAAGGTACTCCCAGAAATGACTCTTCTCACGATGTGCGCTTTGAATATAAGGCCGCAACACAGCAAATAAGCTCTTATGCGTTTGAAGGGCAATGTATGCAAGTATTGAGAGCGACAGGCAAGACCTCATTCGCCTTACTGGAATGCAGCGACCACCCCCACCAAAAATTTGTCTATCAAGAATCCGATAGAACATTACGATTAGATAAAGACCCTAGCCAATGTGTTGTAGTAGAGTCAAATACAGAAAAAGCTGGCCCTTGGGTTAAGCGCCAGTTAGCACTACTTGAGTGCGGAAAAGTGGATGCTGACCTTAAGCAATGGACTGTAGTTGCTGGTTAATTTCGAGCACGAATAAAGTCTAATACGACTCTGTAGTGAGCTGCTAAAAGTGTTTGTAGCAGCTCACTTCTCCAATATTGAACGTTTTCATTTATCTATCGCTTTTATCTCACCATTATTCAACTATAGGCACCTAATTGAGATAGAAGATCTTAATTAGAAACGTCAGTTGAATCACTACGAGACTGCGTTAACGAGCTATGACGAGAAGCTTTGATGAGAAGTAAGTTAGGAATCTTATCGTGTAAGCCTTGCTTTTTATTGGTCCAACCGACCATAAAAAAGCCAATAAATAGAATAAGACCTGATATTACTTTTAATACATTACGGGCAAGGCATTGAAAAAAATCTGGCTTACCTCCATCTGGAGTCACCACTTTAATGCCCATTATTTTTTTCCCTACACTCGCCTGCCAAATCGAAGCCTCAAGCAGAATCCAATATATAAAAATTACGTAAAACTCAATATCACTTGACGATGTTTTCTTGATGCTTAGTTCCGTTTTCGGGTCAATGAGACTTCTCTTGGTTGACACTTTCCCTTTATCATTTTCCTCTTTTTTCACTTTATAATAGTTTGTCCATAAATCTAAGACCTCAACTTTTTCAATAGATGCTTGGTCTTCAGTATTCTCAGAAACAACAGTAGTCGTAGTAAAAAGACCAAATGGAACTTTAACTAATATTAAGTTAGGTGCAATGAAACCAATAAACAATGCAAAAGGAAAAACGATGATTGAGACAACAGCCATATCGATAAATAAAGCTACCAGTCGTCTCCAAAAACCTGCGAAATCAGATCTATTAAATGTAACCATTCTCTCCCCTTATGAACAACACTCGATTAAGCGTTTTCCTCACTGCCATTAATATAAGAATACGTTTCGATATCATCTCGTTTTAGCCAGCCCTGTTTAATCCAAAAAGCTTTTGCCTGTACGTTATCTGCCAACACATGAATATGAGATTTAGAAATACCCACACCTTTGAGTGAAGCCAAGGCATGATCTACTAACGTTTTAGCAACGCCTTGGTTTCGGTAAGCTGGTAGTACTGACAAGTGCTGAATATAGCCTCGTTTTCCATCATGCCCTGACATTATGGTGCCAACAATACAATTATCGCTCACTGCCACAAAACTCAAATCTGGATTACGCTCTAAGTAAGTATGAATGCCCTCTTTAGAGTCTGCATCTCGAAGCTTTAAACCCTCAGACTCAGCCCATACAGACATCACTTCCTCGTAATCATTAATCGTCATTTCCCTGTAATTCATACTCTTTGAATGCCTTTAATTTCTAGTTAATCTCACTAATAAAAAGCAATTACTTCTCAAATCACCATCACTCTGCATGGTATTGCTGTAGCCACTCTTTAGGGGACAAATTTGTCTTTTTACGGAACACTCGTGCTAAAACAGAGCCGTGTTCATAGCCAACTTGGTTGGCCACGAAACTCACAGGTTTCCCTTCTATTAATAGCTTTTGAGCCATGGATACACGCAAATCGGTCAAAAAATCATTGGGGGTTTGACCTAACGTCTCTCGGAATAAGTCTGCAAACTTTGAACGCGACATGGCTGCACTCTCAGCCATAGAATCCAGTGTCCACGGTTTCTCTGGTGACGCTTGTAATTGAGTGATGATAGAAGCCAGCAATGGATGACTTAATCCTGCAAGCAAGCTTTGCTCTGTGAGGCCGGCTTCAGAAAGGTTACGCAGCATCTTGATTAACAAAATATCGCATAACTTCCCCATAATGCTTTTCTGGCCAAGCCCTGATTTTTCAGCTTCATAGAATAGCCAAGCAACAGTTTCTATCATGGACTCTTCCTCTAAACTTAGAGAAATTAAATTCGGTAAACTAGCAATCAGTCTCTGCTCTTCAAGTGCCTTAAAATGTACTGTCGCACATACTAACTTCACCTCTTCTGTCTCAGCACTAATAATCTGATGACTAGTATCAGAAGGCAAAAGAATAATAGTAGGACGGTCAAATAGCTTTTTATGACCTGAATCCGTCAGAACAGTTAGTACTCCGGAGTGAAGGTAATGCAAGTGCCCGACATGCTTTTTCCCTGTTGTCTGAAGCGACTTCTCACCACAAAAGCTACCATTGAATATCACCTCAGATTGAATAGAGAAGTTATCAATAATGTCTTGTAACTGGTTCATAAATATCACTTAACTTATATATTTGGACGATATGTTTCATTTTATGGACGGTTCGATGCTTCACGACGAGCGAAGCTTTATATACTGGCCTCACTGCTTAGGAAAACAGTTTGCTTCTGCTTAAAAGAGCCACTCACACCTAAACTGAACCAAGGTTTAATCATGCTAGCATGAAACCAAACTCAATAATGAGAAGGAAAGGTATTATGAACTTTTACAACCTGATTAAAAGCGTTACTGCGGCCATCGTAATCTTTGCGAGCGCAAGTGTTTTAGCGGCTGATGTCGATATTAACGCTAACTCGAAAAACGTTGCCATTAAAGGCTACGATACAGTGGCCTACTTCACCATGGAAAAGCCAGTAAAAGGTAGCAAGGAATTTACAGCGACTTACAAAGGCGCAACCTATTACTTTGCTTCTGCTGAAAACCGTGATTTGTTTAACGCAGATAAAACAAAATATTTACCACAGTACGGTGGATTCTGTGCCATGGGTGTAGCGTTCGGCCAAAAGGTTAACATTGACCCTAAAGCGTGGAAAATTGTTGATGGCAAACTTTACCTAAACAACAGTAAATCCGTACAAAAAAGATGGTTAAAAGACGTTCCGGGTAACATTCAAACAGCGGAACAAAAATGGCCGACGATTCAGCATTTAACAGCAAAAGAAGCAAGAGCCCTTTAATTAAGCATTAAAAAAGCCAGCATCTCGTAAGAAGTGCTGGCTTTTTTTATAGACTCTATTTTTAGTAACCTAGTTAATCGTTTACTGACTATTTTTTTACTACCACAAGCTTGGGTCATTTAACGCTTCTACACATGCTGTCTCACCAACCATAGTATGAATTTCTGAGCCATTAAGTGCTTGTGCAAGCCACCCCATTGGCTGGCTTAAAGAGCAAGGGGCTTTAACAATATTTTCACTTATTGGCTCAAAGCCCGTCTTGCAATAATAACTTGGATCACCGTAAGTGAAAGCTAAATGAACACCTAACGATTTGAGGTGATCCAAACCGTATCGGATGAGTTTTTGACCAATACCTGTACCTTGCACATTTGTTAAAACGGCAACCGGCGACAAAATAAATGCTTCCTGTCCACTAGGTACAGTTAAACGGCTAAAGAATATGCAGCCAATAACCCCACCATTATCTTCAGCCACACAGCCTATTAAATCTTCAGGCTTGGTAGTTGTTATTAAATTGCTAACAAAATCAGCGATAACTTGACCATCCTCTTCGCTCTCAGATGCAGAGAAAACGCGCTTAAAAAGGTCAATAACCTCGTAAAATTGGGACTCATCAAATAGTGATAACTTCATTTTATTTAACCCTATACCGCTTGAGCTGCAAAACTATTCAATAAGCCAACAATCGCTAACAACCAGTACAAAGCACCAACTAGCAGCCACGCATAATTTAACAACGTCAGCTTATTATTTTCACTGGCAAGGACATCGTTGCTTGCATAATTGGCTAGTGATTGAGCCTGATATAAGCACCAAGATGCGATTGGTAAAGCTATAAAGCCAAAAAGAGAAATCATTGTTAACCCACGACCATCACCATTAATTATGGCGCCGATATAACCAATGACACCTATAACAACATATATGGTCGCTAATGATCGTATACTTCGTGGATACTCTCCCGTCTTTTGGTGATACTTTTTTTCAAATAAAGAAAATAAAGCATGAGTAAAAAAGATACTAAATATAGCCTTCATGATGGGTATCAATTTTTTGTTGCCACTTGTTTTGTAGAGGCTCCAATGTTTATAAAACCAATAGAGGGAATAGATCCCGAATGTCCCGAAGTACATTATCAAAAATTTTTTTGTAGAAACGGAATAAAACTCCATGCCACTTTCTTGCTCCGTTTCTTGTGACTCTACTTGTTCAACCTCTGTTTCCATTACGACCTCTGGATGGATATATAAATAGTATTTAAAGAGTAAAACTTCAGGTAATTATACGGGTAGTTCGCTTGAAGGTTAGGCCTTTCTTAGAGAAAAGCGCCCATACTTAAACGCTCTTCAACGCTAAATCCTAATGACTCATAAAATGCTGCTACTTGAGTGTTAGTTACACGAATTTGAAGGTTAACTTTAATACAACCTAACTCCTTTAACGCTGCCATGGCATGTTTTACAAGTTCGGCACCAGTACCATTTCGCCTATGCTCTTTATAGACAGCAACCGCATATAACCAACCACGATGACCATCGTAACCTGCCATACAAGCACCTACGATTTTCCCATTGCTTTCTGCCACGAAAACCAAGTCGTCTACTTCAAGCTTTGCACGTAAAACAGCGGCTGGCTCATTATGAGGTGGATCATCAGGGAATACCGTTTCCCATAATTGAATTAAAGCATCCCTGTCATTGGATTCGAACTTTCTCATTTTCATAAATTGTCTCAATGGTAGATAACGCCACGGTTAAGATTCAAGTATTCGCAATGGCTCATTTAAATTAATCACTCACCTGGTGTTGGCACATCGCTCTTGCTGACTTGCTGTTTCTCTGCGATCTCACTAGCCCACTCTTTGTCAGAAACGCATGCTTCGATGCCTGTCTGCTCCTTACCTTTTGATGGTGTAAAAGAGAGACGCGTCAACAGGGGGAAATGGTCTGAACCTATCGAGGGCAGACGCTTTATGTCCTGCAATGTGAAGTGTTTACTGTGAAATAAATGATCCAGCGGCCAGCGCACAATCGGATAGTCGGCGTGAAAAGTATTGAATATCCCCCGTCCGACACGTGGGTCTAATAAACCGCTCATTTTACGAAACAGCCTAGTGGTAGCAGACCAAGCAACATCATTGAGATCCCCAGTAACAATCACAGGTAAATCACTCTCAGCGACACTTCGAGCCACAATAACTAACTCAGCGTCACGCTGGATGGATTCTGGGTTTTCTGTCGGGCTTGGCGGTGCAGGATGAAGGAACAGGGCACGAACCTTGTCCCCTGTTCGCAGCTCCAGCGTTGTATGTATTGAGGGAACATCGTCCTCGACTAGATAGCTGATTTCTTGGTCATCCAACGGCAACCGAGAAAAAACATGCATCCCATAAAGATTATCGAGTGGACACTTAATCGTGTACGGCATTTCAGCTTCTAATACCTCAAGCTTCTCTTCCCACCACTTGTCGGACTCCAAAGTTACAAGCACATCGGGTTGGTGGTGTTTAACTAACTCGATAAGCGCTTCCGAGTTACGGTTTGTGGTTAGTACATTCGAGGTAAGCACACTGATCTGATTATCAGTATTGTGGTTTATGGATGTTTTTACCTCTTTAGACCAAAAAAACGTATAAGGTAAAATCCAGAACAACTGCCACATCAAACAAAGAGCCGTTATGACAATTAATATTGGAGTGATGAGCCACTCATCGTCTAGCAAAAGCAATTGGGCAACCAGCAACACACTTGAGACAGCGGTAAACTGTAAACGAGGAAAATCCATCCCCCTAATCACCCAATGGGAAAGTCGTAATAAAGGCAGTAGTGTCACTAGAAGAACAAACAGTGTGGAGGCTATGAGTATGGCTAACATTTAAGCTCTGGCTTTTAATCATCGGTAAACAAAAGTTAACCCATTAAAGACTGTAAATCCATAGCCTAGCCTCATACTCGCAATCGAAGCGAAGGCTCATACATATACACCCATACATTAAAGATTTGCGATTTTAATTAGCTTTAAATATTAGAACAATCTAATATATCAGACAAACATAATCAAGTAATCACAGGGGAAACAGCAACATGATACGCACACAAATTACAGAGCAATATTCAGTGTCTGAGCAAATAACGTTAGACGACCTTAACACTCTCGCTGCAGCCGGTATTTCCTTAATTGTTTGTAACCGCCCAGACAAAGAAGAGGAAAACCAACTCGCTTTTGCTGACATAGCCCAACGGGCCCAAGAGTTAAACATTAAGGCAGTCCACATTCCTTTTGCTGGCGGTCAAATGCAAGCATCGGATGTCACCTCTTTTAAACAAGCCATAAAAGGCGCGGACAAAATCCATGGTTACTGTCGAACAGGAAAACGCGCTAGCAGCATATGGGAAGCGGCTAACACAGAGGTGTAATCATGCTTGGGTAGAGATAAAAAAATACCTCCAGACTTTAAAAATAAGGAGGTATTTTATCTCTTAAAAAAGATCATTTGATTCGTTTTTATTAAGCGGCTTTCAATCTTTTTGATTGAAATTTTTGCCCCAAAATCGCACTTCGATAGGTACTTGCAAAACTAGAAAAAGCCACATCAACATCTAATCTAAGTTGGCGAACAATATCGTTAGATGAGATCAGACCGCGAATGGTGTTGCTGTCTTCATCAATCACTAACAAGTGCTGAAGAGGGTTTTCTCTTTGGCTCAATAAAAGAGATTCAATATCTGAGTTTTTCAATGAGTTATAAGAAAGCGCAATCAGCTCTTCTTTTGGCCTCATTAGGTCTGCAACCATGAGTTCTGATCTTTTATAGCCTTCTGCAACACGCTTAATAAGCGCATCTTCAGATAAGTCTTCAAGACTGATAATCCCAACAAAGTGGTTATATTCATCAACAACAATCTTCATCCGCACATGTTCTTTTTTCATTAGTTTCACTAATACATCTGCACGTGTGTTGGTTTCAATGACCCTTGGGCCAGCTGTCTTGAAATCGGTAAAAACGGTCAACGCTGAAGAATAAATATTGATGCCTTCAACCACAGTAGGCCAAGTAAGTTCGTTAACGCTTTTTGTAGACACATAAGTCAATTTTTTCATGATAAATCTCCAATAATAAATAAAAAGTGATTGGGTTATATCAATGAAAAAGGAGGGGCTCTCGGACTAATGCTTTGGTAAGTTTTGTTGTGTGCTGGAACCGTATACCCAACAAAAATATGAGGCGAAGAAGTAGAAGATACTTCTCGAATGAATACATTAAACGCAAGGTCGTTATTGTCTAAATCTTCGTCTTGGTCATCAGCAACAACTTTATCAAGGAGTTTTTCTACAACAGGTTCTAACCAATGAAGCTGACTCACCTCTTGAGCACTGGCGTGTTGAGATATCGTCATTAAAGACGATAACACCACAGCAATGATCATAAGAAATTGAGTTTTCATGGCAGTAACTAGGCTTTCCCTTAACTGATTAATTTACCTTGATATATTGAATATATGCCTGTTATTTTTTAAATCCAGTGTTTTTCTATAAATGACCTTTTTTTCCACTATTTCAATCTCTACTTCCAATAGGTTTTGAAATGGAAGGCTGACCAAAGCACATAGCTTAGCCTCTAAAATCGGTGTTTAGCTAAATTCCAACAACACTGGTGACAGTTACCCGAACAAGGCTCCTCTTGGGTTTAAAAAGAGGCGTTCTAGGCTAATTTGAACTTTTCTAGATCTTAATTGAGTGCATCCTTATCCATGAGGAAGCACTCAATTAAGTAGAGATTTCACTCGCTTTAGTATTTCTAGTCCATACTAGCTTGTGAATACACGACTTTACCGCCCGTCATGGTAAGCAATGGCATTAACTCAGAAATCTCATTTTCCTCAACCGTCAAATAGTCCTTATCCAACACGACTAAATCAGCTAGTTTGCCAACTTCAAGGGAGCCAATGTGTTGCTCCATAAAAAGCAACTCAGCGTTATTTCGCGTGTGTGCAATCAAGGCCTGCTCTCGGCTAACTCGTTGATCTTCACCCCACGTTGCTTTAGCTGCGACGTTGGTACCAGCAACCACCCACTCAAGAGTTATAAAAGGTTGATATGGCGCAACGATACCTGCATCAGAGCCTAACCCCCAAAGAGCACCAGAGTTTGCAATACTACCAATTCGAGGGGAATCAAATATCTGCACACTCATACGGGCTTGATTGTGCACAGCGAAGGCAATACCAAGCTCCGCCGCCCGAGCAATATCTTCGTCTTTCATCCCATTAACATGGGCAAAAGTCCAACGAAGGTCTTTTACAGTCGGAACCTCAACTGCGATATCTTCCACTAGGTCGAGATACTGTTCTGCCATTACTTGGCTCATAACATGTTCATGAACCGGCCAGCCGTTACGAGCAGCGGCAAATGAAATCTGTGTAAATGGCCCCCAAACTTCTTCCTTCCACTGACTTTTGTTCCTTGGGTTATCTGTAACAGGTGAATAGATGTGCTCTCCTAACCCCAGCAAACCAAACTGCTCATCATTTGAACGAGGCAATATGCTGTCAGATTCGATCATTTTTAACGCACTCTCTGTGGACTTCGCATCACGAGCGTTGTAACGCAATGTATGGAAAACCCGCAACGGCATATCACCACTTTCAGCAAAGTCTTCAAGTGCACCAAGATCACCTTCAGAAGGTCGACCAACATCATAGACGGTAGTCAGCCCGACACGATTAAGCTCTTTCATGTATGTACGGATTGCATTCTCGTCAGAGCGCTTATTGCGCCAGCTAACAAGATTAATGAACTCGCCTACTGTGTCACGTCCTTTGACTTGAGCCTGACCACCATTCTCCACTTCCGCCAGTTCAAACGCTTTGCTATTGGCAAAGCCTTCAGAGTAGCCGCGCATCAAGAAAAGCGGATTGTCCGGTGCAATTTCATCAAGTTCTTGCAAACTAAACCCAGCATTGTCATCGAGAAACTGCTCATAGCTCCAGCCCCCCATTACAGTGATCCACTTGCCTGACTCCAGTTGCTTTGCTCTATCACGGATTTTCTTCATCGCCTCAGTCCGTGATTCTATACCGTCGAGACGGACTTCCGACTTGAAGTTCCAAACACCTCGAATAAAATGAAGGTGGTTATCAATAAGCCCGGGGATGACCGTTTTACCTTTGAGATCAATAAGCTTTGTCTGATCGCCAATCAAAGGTTCTGTCATAGCGTTACTACCCACAGCCACGATTCGTCCGTCACGAATAGCCAAACTCTGAGCAATACTAAAATCCTCATCAACCGTTAAAATTTTTCCATTGATAAACAGCGTATCAGCAATTTTCGCAGACTCGCTGTTAGCACTCACGCTCATAGTCATAAGCGTGAGCAAGGTAAATAGGGCTAGTTTCTTCATCTTATAATTTCCTATTATAAATAATTGGGGGGCAGTCATTCATATTAGGAAACCAGCTTCTGCAAACAATAAAATTTACATTACTTTAAGATTGGGTCAAAAAGTCAGCTGAATGAGAACTTGTATCTAAGTGATGGTATAAAAAAGCCAGAATAGCTATCGTAGCTAAGATGAAATAACCAAAAGCCAATTTCGGCGTAAAAAGAAATTAACCAAACAATAAAATTAGGTAAAACTACAACACAGAAAATTGCATACTAAATATCAATTTCTATAAAAACCTCCTTATATAATATTTAACCTAAATCTAACCAAATTTATTTATCAATAAATTTAATTAGGGTCGCTATATATGATATGTTTTTTATATTGTGTTTTATAAAATAAAAAACAGCCTATTTTAATTAAAATCCAGTATTATTTATTAGTCGATAAAACCAGTAATTAATTGATATATAAAGATAAAAAAATAAAGTCATTTGATAATACAAATATTTTCATTCCAACACCTTCTCTTCGCTTTTTTACTAAACTATGATGATATTGTTGCGGTATTAAATATAAAAATACTCCGTAGCAATAACGTAAACAAAAAATGCTAATAGGAAAAAGATATGCGCCATCCAAAAAAAATAATAGGCATAATGATCAGTACTCTAACCACTACAGGCTATTGTTTAGCAAGTGAAGCACCGACAATGGTCCCTGCTGATAAATTCGATCTAACGAATTGGAAGATTACTTTACCTTTAGACGCGGATAAAAACGGAAAAATAGACGAAATAAAAGTAAAGGCCATCCAAACCTACTCTCACCCAGATTTCTTTTATTTAGATGCTAATGGCGATATGGTTTTCGCGGCGTCCAATAAAGCTAAAACCACCTCAAATTCTTCAAATACTCGAAGCGAGCTACGCCAGATGTCCCGCGGCATGAACACCAGCTTTGGCACAAAATCTCGGCAAAATAATTTCGCCCTTGAAGCAAATAAGCAGGGCTTGATTTTTGGCGGGAAAATGAACGCGACACTAAAAGTAAACCACGTTTCAATGAACGCAGGTTACCCAGAGAAACCACCCGCTTATTCAGTGGTAGTAGGGCAAATTCACGCCCTTAAGGATAAGAAGAAAGTAGCAGAAAACAGAGGTTTTGGTTTCGGTAATGAGCCTCTAAAAATTTACTATAAAAAGTGGCCGAATCATAAATACGGCTCTGTCTTTTGGAATTACGAGCGTAACTTAGCAAAGGCAGACCCAGATCGTGCTGATGTTGTTTACCCTGTTTGGGGGAATACATGGTTGGATAAAACAGAACCTGTCGATACTGGTATCGCGTTAGGTGAAGAGTTTAGCTATGAAGTGAATGTACATGGCAACATAATGCACCTAACCTTCTCTGCTCCCAATAAAGACACGGTTAAATACTCTATAAGCTTAGCCGACAATATAGACCCATACGGTAAAGTTGACCCTAAAGGCAACCCTAATGGTTACGCCGAAGACCTTCTGTATTTCAAAGCTGGCGCTTATAACCAGTGTAGTAATAAAGATGCTGAAGGTATGTGGTATGCCGCTTGTCCGGGGACTGGAGACTGGGAAACAGACAAAGCAGACGGTAACTATGTTAGCGCCACTTTCTCTGAACTTATTTTAAGTGAATCAACCCAACCTTAGCTTTAAAAACCTAATTTTAAAGTCTATACAACTAAAACAGCTTCTCCTTTTTCAGAGGATGAAGCTGTTTTTTTGTCTTAACTGTGAATATTAAAAACCTTAAAATAATCAAGGTAACTCATACGAGTGTTTGAAAAAGAAGATACCTCAGAGAAATAAGCACAGCTAGCCTTTTAGCATTTCATAAGGGCTTTGCCACCCTTTTAACGTATGACCTGATTCAGGGTGACCATATAACTTCATATCACTTTCTTCACGAAAAATTAACACGGCATACCGTGTCATGGGATTGCCTAGAAGGGGTTTATCGCCTGAATCTATGAGGGCTCTTGAAGGTTGATATCAGGTACTTTCTCTTTATTGAGAACACATGAATTCAGAATAGAAAAGGTGCTAAGGGAGTATTAGAAACCTCTGACGAGGTTTCTCTATGTAAGATTTAATTCGACTCTGACCCCAATTATTCAGAACCCATGTAAGAGATTCTTCGAAATGCTTCCGATTTAGATCTGAATATTTAATTAGTTCGAATTTCATTTTTGACAGCTAACGCCCAGCTCAACTGCGTAGCAAGCTGTCAGTTTTTGTGCGTTTTTTGCACAAAAAGTGACAGTTTACGGAGTCAGATTGCAGCTTTTTGTTACATGGTTTTATCATTCGAAACTAGCTCTTTAAGCTCTTCAACTGCACTCTCGTTTGGGTCCCAATCGACATCACCTTTCTTTAAGCGTTTCAGTAATTCTGAGATCGAGTTAATTTTATAGGATATATTTCTAAGTATCTTAGCTGCCTCTAGTTCTTGGTAACCAGGGGCTCTGTATTCTATTCCAATTTTAGTTACTCGCTCATTTTGTCCATAATGGAAATCTTCTGAAGAGCTTTTATTAAGAAGGGACAGCCTTAGGTCTTGAGACTGATCGAAAGATGGTAACAGCTTGGTATAATAACTAATCTCATCTGTCTCTTTAAACGCTATCTGATAAAGCAAAGATGAATCCACTAGGCTAAATCTATCATTCCATGTTGAATAACCAACAACATCGTTAAATAAACCAGAGATTACGTCTTTTAAATAATCACAATATTGACCTAATACCACATCATTTTTAAATGATTCAATTTCTAAGGATGCTTTAGAATGGATAAAGCAAAGTAGCACATCAATGTATACGTTACAGTCTTTCTCAATTCCCCTTATCACTTTTATATTTTCATCCAGATCACCTGTTCTCCAGTGAGAATGACTACTCTTAGATTTTTCGATTCTGGACTGTAAAGAGATAATTAATTCATTTGACAGTAACGATAAACTCTCAAATTTAGGCAGTTTTATTTGCATATTTGAGTAAGATTTAGATTCTTGCCAATAATTGAACACAGAATTGTATTTTTCTCGAATCGATTGTTCAACGTGTTTCTCATGGTTTGAATGAAGAGCCTCGATAACTGGAGAGAAATCAACAAGGCTACTATGGCCATCACTTACCGGGCGAACCAAATCAAAAAATTCCGGAATTGATAGGCTTTCGGACAAATAACCTATCTGCCCATTCTCACGCCTAAGCCCTATAAATAATTGTGTTTCTTTAGACACTATCTTTCCTTAAATTCTATGACTGCGGCGCTAAATACATCTAGCCATGTAACGCCCAAATAAGCGGCGCGAGGAACGAGCGTCCGGCGCCGAAGGTGCGTAGTTAATTTTCTTGTTAAGTGTTTGACTCTGCAAATTTAAACTATTTTTTCTTTGCACGAGGGTCAGCCAATAATAGTTTAAAAAGGTATTCCAATGAGCCGCCTTTGTCAGAGAAAGTTTGCGTATATTCCTTAATGCCACGTTCGAAGTAATAAACTTCATAGGAGCTTCCATGTACCTGGATCGTATACATACAATCACTTGGAGGCTTCCCCAAGCTAAATATGCTTCGATCAATATCGTGCTCGTAGAGCTTCTGGTTAAACTCTTCATTTTCCATAAGGACACTTAACGCCGCAATAACCGAGCGGAGTATTGCGTGGTAAAGTGAGCGAAGCGAACCACGCAATGCGGAGTCCGGTTGATTGCTTTGTTAGTGTTTTTTAGCATAGCTAGACATCCAAACCTTAGATTCATTGAATATGCCCCGATTAATTTCCCCTTCGGAACAGTAATCTTCGTAATACCACCCATACATTAGGTGAATTCCTAGATCGTCACCGACGTACTTTTCCGTTTTACCGTAATAATCGTAACCATCTATCTCTTGGAGCATCTCTTTAAATTGATCGTAAGGTACTACTTTTCCCGAAGCGATTTTAGTAATGTGGTACTCCACAAGATATCTAACCGCTTCTTCTAGATTCGGGAGGTAAACATGTTGTTCTCTTAAATATTGCTCAAATAGTTTGGATATTGCTACCCAGGTTTGTGGTTGATGATCAATTATCTCTAGAAAAATATCCGACCATTCCCCAGCATTCAACTGCCGGTGCACAAAATCAAGAATATCGTCTGTACACAATATTCCAGCTGCATATCTATTAACTAAAATTTCTACTTCGTTTTCCATTCTTGATGAACACTAACGCCCGCATGTGCGGCGAGCAACTTGTTGCGAGTCCAGCGCACGTAGTGCGCGATGCACCATGCGCTTGTTAAGTGATTGCTGCCTAGTAATAACTTGTAAGGTTTCTGAGCTTTTCAAGAAGCTCCTCCACTGTTTCTTTAGTATATCCAGTTGTTGCTTGTAGCTCTCCACAGAATAGCTTGTCATTGTGAGCTGCTTCTGCGACTAATTGCCTGAAGAAAACCAACTCTTCGTGTGAGAAAAGCTCTCCGATATATGCTTCTTTAGTTTTTTCAGCAATAATCTTTGCTGCACCTTCAAGCACAGGTGAAATCAAAACAACATCTCCAGCCTTTTCAATTTCATGTAAGGCTTGCGTGATATTTACTTTTAACTCTTTATCTACATCTTTCATGATTCACTTAATGCTGAACACACCAGCGTGAGCTTGCGAACGTCCGGTGCTGTGACTTGTTAAATATCTGATGAATGATCTATTGATAAACTTAAAACTCGATTTAGTAAGCTTTCTTCGGAAAGAGAGTAAAAATCAACTGCTTTTTCAGTACCGAAGCTTTGGCGGAAAAGAGCAAATTTTGCTTCCCCCACCTCATCAGTAAGTGCTTGAGCTCCCTTCAATGGAACCACAGAAAAGTAGTCTGTTTGAATTTCGCCAAAACCATCCCGGTAGGAAACTTTTAGAAATCGACTTAGGCTGATTTCTGCATAATAGCCGTGAAGCTCCACATACTGCATAAACTCGACATTGAAGTCCATCCACTTTTGATAGTTATGACTCCCTATCGAAGTAAACATTAGACCCTTCGGATTTTGAGTGACTTCAGTAGCAGAAAAGTAGCCACTCATTGCCAACTCTACCTCGATAATTTCTTGGCTCTTATCTTCTGGGTATAGCTTTACCCGCAACCAAACTGCATTTGATTCTTCTGCCGCAAATGCCGGCCCACCTAGATTATAAACCCTGAGCTCTTCCTCAGAGTAACGACCCGTATCCGAACTCCTAATCTGAACTACAGTAGCATGAATTTTTGGGCTAATAG
This sequence comes from Marinomonas sargassi, assembly GCF_025716875.1. GTDB lineage: Bacteria > Pseudomonadota > Gammaproteobacteria > Pseudomonadales > Marinomonadaceae > Marinomonas > Marinomonas sargassi. The sequence goes on from NZ_JAOVZB010000004.1 coordinate 173,942, forward strand.
ACTGTTTCGCCACTGTTAGTTGGGCTTCAGTTAGTTCTTGTTGTTTCAGCGCCACAAAAACCTGAGATACTGAGACCAAAATAGCCATAACTCCCAGCAAAGAGGCCGCTACCGTTTCAAAATATATTTTTTTTTGGTTAAGCCATGACTTCATAAAAACTGCCCAAAGAAACCCAACTATTTAACATTTTAATAGTGCGCATGCTCGTTTACACATTTCTAAAACTTCCCCAAAAAGCTTATAAGTACTTAACTTCATATAACTTTTCTACGTTATAAACAATTTTGAAAATTGAAAAAACGAGCATGCGCGTTATTCCTTTTGTCCACAGCGCGTTATTTATTTTGTGAACTCCCTTACTCATTGATACTAAAATACTTTAAAAATCATCACCAGTACAAAACGCGCACAACTGGATTATTTATTTTGGCTAAACGCGCAAAAAACTGGCTAAGTAAAAAATAGACTGTATATTTATACATGTATTTTAGATTTATACACAAGGAATGTGATATGTCTTCTAGCCCTTTTTTAAACCATATCCGAAGCGAACTTCGGCTACGTGGATATAGCCTTAAAACCGAAAAATCTTATATTTACTGGATTCGGTATTTCATTTGCTTTCACCAATTACAGCACCCTACCCTTATGGGGGCTGCAGAAGTAAGAGACTTTCTGTCTTTTCTCGCTATTGAAAAGCATGTAGCAATTAACACCCAGAAGTCTGCACTTAACGCCCTTGCTTTTTTATACAACAAAATTCTTGATCGCCCACTTGGGGATTTAGGGTTTCAACATGCGAAACAGGGACGCCGATTACCCATTGTTTTATCTCCCGATGAGGTTCAAAAAATACTTTCTAGTTTAAATGTAAGAGACCATTTAATTTTCTCGTTATTATATAGTTCAGGTCTAAGAATCAGTGAATGTTTGCGAATCAGAATTCAGGATATTAATTTGGAACAAGGCAGTTTGAATGTGCGTTGTAGTAAGGGTAATAAAGATAGAACCACAATATTAAGTCGTAAACTCGCCAACGCTATAAAAAAGCAAAAAACTTCAGCACAAGCAATCCAACAAGAAGATAATAAAAAGGGATATGGACCATCATTACCTTTTGCTCTTGGAAAAAAGTACCTCAATGCATTTAGACAATTCAGTTGGATGTTTCTGTTTCCATCCTCTTCGATTAGCCCTCACCCCGTAACAGGAGAACTATGCCGTCACCACCTGCACGATTCAGTTCCTCGAAAGACCTTAAAGCAAGCGCTACAATGTACAAACCTTGTAGAGAAAAAAGTAAATTGTCATACGTTTCGCCACTCCTTTGCGACACATTTACTGATGGCTGGAAGAGATATTAGGACGGTTCAAGAGTTACTTGGTCATAACGATGTTTCAACAACACAAATTTACACTCATGTTATTGGACAACATTTTTCTGGCACTGACAGTCCTCTTGATCAGTTACTATAATGCAATAAGAATAAGGCAATTTATTGAACTGAAGTTCGACATACCAAGAACAGCTATTCCTTAACATTCAAAACTAGCACCACTAAACCTCTACCTTACCTTCACTCAATGCAGTGTTAATTTCTTTCCATGTTAATCCACTGCGTTTCTTGGTTTCTGACAAACTTTGCTGGGTGAGTTGGATAATTTGTGCGGAGATGGATATAGCAATTTCAAAGGGCTTTTTGCCTGTAATGTCGGGCGAGCCAACGGGACAATGGACAGAGTCTATTTCACCTTGGCTGAATGAGGCGCTGGCGAGGCGTTTGCGGAATCTAAGAGCTTTGGTTTGTGAGCCGATTAAGCCAATAAAACGACAGTCTTTTCTGTCTAATAAAGCTTCAACCAGTTGGTAATCCAGCGCATGGTCGTGGGTCATGATGAGCGCCATTTCGTTAACGCCCATTTTCTCCACGTGTTCCAACATGGACTCATACAAGAAGACTTGTGCATTGGCTGGCACGCCTTGCATTTGGCGGTCTTGAGCGAGGTTTTCCCGGCTATCCACCCAAGACACCTTCGCTTGCATGTTCGCCAATACATTCACCAAGGTAGAGGCCACATGCCCCATACCAAATATGGTAATTTTGGTGGCAGGCTCTGGAAAATATTCCAGTAAGACACTCACCGAGCCACCACAACATTGGTTGGTTTTCGCCGCCAAGGGAAAGTGCTCTAACACATGGGAAGCACTGGTTTCTCCATCACTACCACTACTTAACATAGCGCGGGCTTTTTGGCAGACAGCGTATTCCAGCTGGCCACCGCCAATGGTATCGAAGCTGTGATCTTGGGTAATAATCATCTTACTGGATGATTCCCTTGGCGCAGAGCCATGGGTGCCAATCACGGTGGCGATCACCCAAGATTGGCCTGTTTTTTCCACTTCAGCTAAGGCCTGAATCCAACTCATTGATGACATCATAAACAAACCTCCCTAAAGGCTTTTCATACTCTTCTCAGAATTTGATACAGCACCTGCACTGAACTCTTTCGCCGCTTGCATACTATAAAACACGGCTTCTGGCGTCGCAGGCACCGCCAAAGGAGGTGAAATTTGATGATCACACACAGCAGCACAAGCGTCTTTCAAAGCACACCACACAGAAATACCCAGCATTAACGGTGGTTCACCCACGGCTTTAGAACGGTAAACAGACTCTTCACTGTTAGCTCGATCAAACAACTTCACAGTGAACTTCTCAGGTACATCCGCCGAAGTAGGGATTTTGTAGTTGGCAGGGCTGTTAGTGGTAATGCGCCCTTTTTCATCCCAACTTAACTCTTCCGAAGTTAGCCAGCCCATTCCTTGCACAAAGGCACCTTCAATCTGGCCGATATCGATTTCTGAGTTAATGGAAGCACCCACGTCATGGAGAATATCCACTTGAGTGACTTTATATTCCCCAGTAAAGGTATCCACCACAACTTCAGATACAGCCGCGCCGTTAGCGTAGTACAAGAAAGGACGCCCCTTAGCGGCTTTTCTGTCGTAACCAATTTTTGGCGTTTTGTAGAAGCCAGTAGACGACAAAGACACACGGTTCATATAGGCCAGCTTCACGAACTCAGGGAAGCTCATCACCTGAGAATCACTGTCGCCTTTCCCTAGTATGACTTGGTCATCTTCAATGGCGAATTCGTCCGCAGCAATACCAAAGTGTTCCATAGCAAATTCTTGCAGGCGTTCTTTAATGGTTCTTGCCGCGTCCAATGCCGCCATACCATTTAAGTCTGTACCAGCGGACGCCGCTGTTGGTGAAGCGTTAGGGACTTTGTCCGTTCGGGTCGCCCCCACATTCACTCGTTGGTAATCAATACCGAAAGTTTTCGCTACGATTTGCGCCACCTTGGTATACAAGCCCTGCCCCATTTCTGTTCCACCATGGCTCACATGCACGCTGCCATCCGTGTAAACATGCACTAGAGCACCACCTTGGTTAAGGTGTTTGGAAGTGAAGGAAATACCAAATTTCACAGGCACTAAAGCAAGGCCTTTCTTCAAAAATGGACTTTGCTGGTTAAAAGCTTTTATCTCTTCTCGGCGCGCTCGATAGTTTGAGCTGTCTTCCAAGTCTTGAATTAAAGGCAGCAACACATCTTCATCCACGCTTTGGCCATAAGGTGTTTGACGCTTCCCTTCTTGATAACAATTGAGTTTGCGAATATCTAGGGCGTCTTTACCAACCGAGCAGGCGATTTCTTCCACCACGGTTTCCGCCAATATCACCCCTTTGGGGCCACCAAAACCACGGAATGCGGTGTTGGATACCGTATGGGTTTTACCACGGTAACCACTGATTCTGGCATTAGGTAAGAAGTACGCATTGTCGGAATGGAACATGGCCCTATCCACCACGCCGTCCGACAAATCCGCCGTGCAGCCACATTTACCGACCAAGTCGTATTCTGCGCTGATAATTTCCCCTTCATCGGAAAAGCCCACCTCGTAGCTGTTCCAGAAGTCGTGACGCTTACCTGTTTGCACCATGTCATCTTGGCGAGGCATACGATATTTCACAGGGCGACGATTACGCACCGCCAACACAGCTGCCATACAACCCAGTGTTGCTGCTTGGGATTCTTTACCCCCAAAGCCACCGCCCATGCGGCGCACTTCCACTTGCACACTTTCAACTGGCACACCCAACACTTTCGCTACCAGCTTTTGTACTTCGGCAGGGTGCTGGGAAGAAGCGTATACCACCACACCTCGGTCTTCCGTGGGGGTCGCAATACTAATTTGCCCTTCTAAATAAAAGTGCTCTTGGCCTTTGATATAGATATCTGACTTAATTTTACGGGGCGCTTTGGCCATGGCGGCTTTTGCATCACCACAGCGAATGGTATGGGTAGGTAAAACAAACTCTTGGCGTGCTAAAGACTCTTTAGGGTGAAGGGTTGCTTCCCTTGGTTTGTATTCGATTTCAGCCAGTTCCACCGCCTGCTTGGCAGCACGAAAACTGGTCGCCGCCACGGCAAAAATAGGCTGACCTATGTAATGGACAAAATCCCCCGCTAGCAGTAAATCGCCACTTAAAACAGGCGATACGTCGACTTCACCGGGAATATCCGATTGCACAATAACATCGACAACACCCGGATAAGCGCGAACTTTATCAAGGTTAACACTGACAATATCCGCATGGGACTCTGTCGATTTACCCGTCGCCACATGCAGCTCATTGGGCCATTCCGACATATCATCAATATAAATGGCTTCTCCAGTCACATGCTTTTTTGCGGACTCATGTATGGGCTGTTTTTTGGCCTTTTGATTAGATTGTTCGGTCACTAAGTTATCAGGAAGTTTACGCATGACTTGCTCCTCCTTGTGTGGATGCCGAAGTTGTTGATGCTGCTACTTCGTAGCCTAAGTCAGCATTCGAAACTGGGTGCCCTGAAAAGGTCGGCACCTGATGACCATTTAACTCCAGCAACGCCTTCCTTATTAAGCTCGCAGCAATGTCCGATCGGTACCCAGCGCTGGCTCGCATATCACTTAGTGGCGATAGCTCTTCTTTCAATGTATTCATGGCTTGCAACAAGGCTTGCTCATCATTTATTGATGCACCCAGCAGCGCGTTTTCTGTTTGGCTTGCACGAATGGGTGTGGCCGCCATGCCGCCAAAGGCAAAACGCACATCGGTAATTTTCTGATCTTCTACTGCGAAACGCACGGCCAGCATGACACTGGAAATGTCGTCTTCCATACGCTTAGAGACTTTATAAAAGCGGTGGAATAGATCGAGTTTAGCTAGGTCAATTTCAAAAAATTGAATCAACTCATCCGCCGCTAACTCTGTTTGCTTATAACCTAGGTAGAAATCATTAATATTCACCACTCGTTTGCTGCCATCCACTTTGACTAAATGAATGTCTGCATCGAGTGCTAGCAAGATAGGCGGCATATCTGCGATAGGTGAACCGTTCGCGACGTTGCCGCCAATGGTGCCACGGTTACGAATTTGTCGAGAGGCAATGCGTTCCAATAGGTGAAATAAGTGTGGGTAGCGCGTTTTGCTAAAGGCTTCTAATTCACTGTAAGTGACCGATGCCCCCAAGCTAATACTGGTTGAACTTTCTTCTATTTGAGTCAACTCTTTGACACAAGACACATCAATCAAGACATCGAAGTCATGGAATCGTTGGGTATTTTCCAACATCAAGTCCGTCCCACCAGCAATGAGAACCGCGTCTTTATGGTCAGCTTTTATCGCCAACAACTCGGCTAGTGTATCTGGCTGAAAGTAGTTATTCGCTGACTGAGCTTCTTGTTGCAAACTTTCTAACTGAGCTTTTACTTGCTCACTATTAGCCGAAATATTTGACCAAGCCTCTTCTCGCGAATGCTCGCTAATGGATTGCTCAGCAGTGGATTGCTCAGACTGCATAGCAAGACCTGCATCTATGATGGGGCGATAGCCAGTACAACGGCACAAGTTACCTGAAATGGCATCACATACATCAGAACGATTGATGGTTTTATTGGCAGACTGACTGTTCTCATAGAGGCTTGCTAACGACAGCACTATGCCCGGCGTACAAAAGCCACATTGGGAACCATGGTGGTCGACCATGGCTTGTTGAGCTGGGTGGAGTTTATCTAAGCTTTCTGACAAATATTCAACAGAGACAACATGTTTACCCGCCAATGCTTGCACGGGAGTAATACAAGAGTTGAAGGTCGAATAGGCCACTTCGCCCTCTTCCAATGCACCAACCAAGAGCGTACATGCCCCACAGTCACCCGATCCACACCCCTCTTTAGTGCCTGTTAGCCCCTGCTTTTCTCTTAAGTAACGTAACGCGGAAAAGTCGCTAGGCAGCGTATTATCAGTCACTAGCTCATCATTTAGTAAAAATTTCACCGAGCTCTCCTACAAAAACAAAAAATTATATGCAGATGAAATGCAAAAACCTGACCAATCGTACAAACTTTTAATAAAAACAACCAGTACAAAGTTAAAGCCGCTTTAAACACTAAGCAAAAGCCCCTTATCAAAGCTACGAAGATAGCATCCAGTCTTATCGAAAAACACTAAATAGCAACACAAAAAATCAGTATTAATACGTAGTAAGTATTTATTTTATAAGGAGTTAATGCGGTTAATACGTATTCAAAGCGAACACACCCTTTGTTAAGGTAGGCTCGAATCCATAGCAAAGTAGCTTATGTACTAATACAAAGTTCATTTCACACATCAGAAAAGGCTTTGCTGAAATCCGTTGATTTTGTAAAAGCCTCTCAGCGTTAGGTTCACTCTATCTAGTTAAATTTTGATACCACTAAAATCCAAAATATAAAGAAAGGCTCAAGATATTCGGCCTTTATATTTTAATTTTCTAATAAATTCTAATAAGAGGAAAAACATGGATATTAGCATCCAAGCTGCGTTTGCAGTGCTCCCCATTCTGGTCGCTGCCGTATTACTCGTCGGCTTTCGATTACCAGCCAAAATATCAATGCCAATTGTATTTGTCGTCACCGCACTCGTTGCCTTACTCGTTTGGGAGGTTACGCTAAATCGTGTTATTGCCTCTTCAATACAAGGTTTCTTAATTACTATTGCCGTTTTATGGATCATATTTGGTGCCATATTATTACTGAACACCCTAAAACATTCGGGTGCCATGACCGTCATTCGTTCTGGGTTTAATGGAGTTAGCCCTGATCGAAGAGTCCAAGTCATTATTATTGCTTGGCTGTTTGGCTCTTTTATTGAAGGTGCCTCTGGCTTCGGTACACCTGCTGCGATTGCGGCTCCTCTGCTGGTTGCAATTGGCTTCCCTGCCATGGCAGCCGTGATGATAGGTATGATGATCCAAAGTACGCCCGTTTCTTTCGGTGCCGTTGGCACACCTATCTTAATCGGTATCAATCGAGGGCTGGATTCAGAAGGGATAGGCGCGACCCTATCTTCAATTGGTTCTAATTGGGATGTCTATCTTCAGGTTATCACTTCAGAAGTTGCCATTGTTCATGGCATAGTCGGCACGTTAATTCCTTTGGTTATGATAGTGATGATGACGCGCTTCTTCGGTAAGAAGAAATCTTGGACAGAAGGCTTAAACATCCTGCCTTTTGCTATATTTAGTGGTCTTGCGTTCACCGTTCCTTATGCACTAACAGGTGTATTCCTTGGAGCCGAATTCCCATCGTTAATTGGTGCTCTAGTTGGCCTGCCAATTGTTACCTTTGCTGCTAAGAAAAAGTTCTTACTTCCAAAAAGCACTTGGGATTTTGCGCCAAGAGAAGAATGGCCTGTGGAATGGGTCAGCAAATTTGAAATGAAATTTGACACTCTAACTGATAAAGCACCAATGTCTTTAACCAAAGCATGGATTCCTTACCTTTTAGTCGCTGCCATTCTGGTGTTAACTCGTGTTTCCTCAGAAGCGAAAGCCTTTGTAACCTCTTGGGTTATTCCATTTAAAGACATTTTAGGGGAAGGTTTAGGTTATTCCATTACGCCGCTTTATTTACCGGGTGGAATTTTAGTCTTTGTTTCCTTTGTCACATATTTCTTCCATAAAATGAAATTTAAGGAAATGAAATCAGCACTGTCCGAGTCTTCTCAAGTAATGCTGGGTGCGGGTTTTGTTCTTATGTTCACTATTCCTTTGGTACGAATCTTAATCAACTCTGGAGTCAATGAATCAGGTTTTGACTCTATGCCTGTTGCCATGGCGAACTTCGTCGCTAATTCGGTTGGAGAGATTTACCCAGTTTTTGCCCCTATGATTGGTGCCTTAGGCGCTTTTATTGCGGGTAGTAATACGGTATCAAACATGATGTTGGCTCAGTTCCAATTTGGTGTTGCAAACGCATTAGGCTTATCGACTGCCTTCATGGTTGCACTTCAAGCCGTAGGTGCTGCAGCGGGTAACATGATAGCCATTCACAATGTAGTGGCCGCTTCCGCTACGGTTGGCCTACTGGATAAAGAAGGGGAAACCCTTAGAAAGACTATTATTCCAACACTTTACTACTGTTTAGTGGCGGGTATTTTAGGCCTTATCGGTATGTATGTAATTGGTTTGACTGACCCTCTACAAGGCTAATTTTTTAGCCCCAAAAAACAATAAAGCCTCCGTTAATTGTATCTCAATTTTATCGGGGGCTTTTTATTACCCGTTTATTATTGGAGGCTACTTCTATCGTGATCTACCTGACACTGCTATATTCAAAAGACAATTACATTGGGCAATCAGTGCCCGAGCCAAAGCCTTATTTAGCTTTCTACTCAGTATTCGGGTTTAAATAGCCTATTTTACTCTACAATTCCGTCACTCAAAACTCAGACATTTAGAGCTACTTCAATTCAACTTCTGCGTGCATTTCTAGTTTGAAGCCCAACCAAACGCCCCCTACCGTTGCCAATATCAACATAATAATAAGCATAAGATGAAAGCTAATGTACTCAGCCACCGCCCCCATGAGAAACGCGCCAATTGCTGGCCCGCCAAGGGCAATCATGATCCAGATACTCATCACTCGACCACGAATTTCATTATGGGTAGAAAGCTGTATCAATATTTGTGAGCCTGTACCAATCACCGTCATCAACAAGCTAATAAGACAAATCAAGCTGCCAAGAATAAAAACAGGTGGCACAAGTAAAATAGGAAGCATTGCCAGAGCTGTTCCCAGCATTGCCATCATCATAAGCTTCATTAGCCGCTGTTTATCTCCCTTCTGACGAGAGATAAACAAAGCCCCAAGAATAGAGCCAGCACCAGAACAGGCGGTTAAAACAGCCAGATCATGGGGCTGACCTTGAGTAAAAGTACCAGATAAGGCAGGTAACAATTCCATGAGTGCTCGTCCAACTTGGCTATTCACCAAGGTCATTAGCAACATTAAAAGAATAAACTCTGATTGGTAGGCGAAACGAAAGCCTTTTACTAAGTCTTCAAATTTACTTTGCTTCTTTTCCCTCTTAGCGGGCGGCAAATCACTTAAACGAGTATTGAATAGCGCCGCCACAGCAAAAAATAAGGCACTGATTAGGAAGATGTATTCCGCAGCAATAACCGTTAACAAAGCAGCCGCTATAGCAGGTGCCATCACCCGAGATGAGTTAAATATCATAGCACCCAACCCAACCGCATTTGGCAAGTTGTCTTGGTCGACTAACCGAGGAATTAACGACAAGCGTAAAGGCGAGCCAGCGGATGCCACACACCCAAACGCTAGCCCTAATAAAATTAAGCTAAACAAACTTGGTGAGAAAAACACAAAAGTCACAAAGGCAAAAAAAGCAATAAAAGACTGACTAGAAACCCAAATCAACATGCCTTTACGAAGGTCAATACGGTCGGATATCACGCCAAAAAAAGGGGTTATGATTAAGGTTGGAATCAAAAGTGCCGAGCTAATAATACCCACCCAGAGAAACGATTCCGTTTCCTCCCAAACTAACCAGCCAAACATGAATCGTCCCATCCAAACCGCGAGAGTTGCAAAGCAAGAAGCCACAAAATAGTGACGATATTGGGTTTGCTGTAACGCTGAGAAATCGAACAAAGAGCGTAATTTTTTAAAGTAGAACATGGACAGAATGGCTCAGTTAAGACGGGGTATGTTATTGTTTTCTCATCATAGCACCATCTGTTTCTTTCAGACACGAAGTGCACTTCCCCATATAGAAATTTACAGGCGAAACGTAGTCGACAAAATTGGCAAGGAGAGCAAAGTGAAAAAAGTCATTATTCTCGGCAATTCAGGATCTGGTAAATCGACACTAGCCAAGCAATTTGAATCTGAAGGGCTCGCTCATCTCGATTTAGATACCATAGCGTGGGACCTAACCCCTTCCCCGATCCGTAAACCACTAGAAGAAAGCGAACAGCAAATACTCAGTTTTATGTCAGCACATTCTTCTTGGGTCATTGAAGGATGCTATGCAGATCTTTTAGATATTTGCACACAGTACGCCAACCAAGCCATTTTTATGGATTTAGAGGTGAGTGCCTGCATTAAAAATGCTGAATCGCGACCTTGGGAGCCACATAAATACCCTTCAAAAGAAGCTCAGGATAAAAACCTAGCCATGCTGATAGAATGGATTTCACAATACCCCATCAGGACAGATACTTTTTCACGACAAGCGCATCAAGGTCTATATGAAAAATTTGCGGGAGATAAAACGCGAATTGTTGAAAACAGCGATCTAAATACGGTTTTCCCGAACAGCCATAATTGGAACAAGAGCCGTTCATCATTAGAGTAAAGGTGGACTTAGTAAAAATTAACTTATTGCAATTAGGTCTCTTCTCCAAAGAAAAACAGTAACTATGACAAATACAGGAAGGTGAACATGGATATGCCGCCAGAAGTAAAAATAATTACCGAGATATTCTTGAAAGAGATGTTGGAAGCAGACGATACGAAGAACTTCCTACTCTATACCAAACGCTACGAGGCAAAATACCTAGAGGGCTTCACGCAGGAAAGATTCTCTGATGATATTGACCAAATGCAGATGCGTAATGGCAAAAATAAAAGCTATGAGTTTTTAGCCACACTACGCAGTGCTGAAATAGAAGGCGCAGAAGTATTTAGATCTGTTTGGAAAGGTGTTTATGAAAAGCGCGACGCTGTTATTGAGATGGCGATTTATCAGAAAAACGGCAGCTGGCACCTAATTCAATCTTCGGTTCATTAGTGTTTGCTAAAAATATCGTTTGACGTAACAAAAGTAAAAAACAGTAAAGATAAAACCTTAGCCTTGAATGATAATAATTCGACTGGCATGATGCGCCAAAATTGGCACTTATAAATAAGGAAATTGCACATGAAAAAATATAATTTTTTGTCTATCCTCGCTCTCATTTTTGCATTCCAAGCACCCGCTGCGCTTGCTGAGAAAGTCGAGATTGTTTTAGTTGATAACCTAAATGGTATTCTAAACGGCTACTGCGTCGATATTGCTGGCGGCAACCGTAATGTGGACATTAGCAAAGGCTTGCAAACTCACACCTGTTACAGCTACAGAGGCTCGCTAGGTGAAGATCAAATCTTTGAAACCAGCCGCTTTGCTAACAATGAGTTATATATGCCTAACTACGATGTGTGTGCAACGCTATCTAGCTTAAATACTGGCGCTAAATTAGGCTTGGCAACATGTGAAGGTAACGAATTACAGAATATCTCGTTAACCGATGAAGGTAAGTTATCTCCACTTGCTGCGCCTAACTTATGTTTAACTGCAGGCGAAGAGACTCGCTATGGCCGTGGTGGCACTTCTAAGCATCAAATAAAAACACTAACACTGGAAAGCTGTGACTCAAGCATCGCGGCTTACCAAACATGGCGTGTACGTAGTTATGATGATGACGAAAAATAATATCTCCTAACCATTGGTGATTTATTAATAAAGCAGAGGTTAAAAGCCTCTGCTTTTTTTGCACTAAAGTTTTTCACCACCCATTTTTACCGCACTATTTTGATGCTTTCATCGTTTTATAAATTTAAATAAGATATTCCTCTCTCTCCCAGTATAAAAAAGTCATTTAAATTCAAAAGGATAGAAATAAATCACATTCAAACAAAAAATATGGAACGTTTGTTGCAAAACCATGACTGATGGAAACAAATGACATCAACTTACATTTAAACGTTGGAGCCCCCCTCAAATGAAAAAAACGATGAAAAAAACACTTGAACTTTCTTTGTTAGCAGGTCTTATCGCCAGCTCATCCGCTATGGCAGCAGATACAGTAACCTTTCAGTTAGACTGGTTGCCAGGTGGTGATAAAGCCCCTATTTATTCAGGGATTCAACAAGGCTTTTTTGAAGAAGTTGATATTGAAGTAAAAATTGCTAGTGGTCGTGGTTCTACCGATGCGTTAACTAAAATGGCAACAGGTCAGTCTGATATAGGCACATCGGACATTGGTGCACTAATGGCTGCTAAAGCGCAAGACGATGTTCCTGTTACTGCCGTGCTACCTTATTTTACTCAAGCACCTCACGCGTTTTTTACCGTTAAAGGCAGCGGTATCTCCTCGATTAAAGACTTGAAGGGCAAGAAAGTAGCAACATCCCCATTCACTTCATCCAACGCCTTCCTACCTTTAGTGCTTAAACAAAACGGTTTAACAGAAGACGATATTAAATTGGTTAAGTCTGACCCAGGAGCCCTGTCTCCTATGATGATTACAGGTAATGCCGATGCCATTATCGCTTGGGTGACCAATACCGCTTTGTTTGACGCTCAAACAAAAGAAGCAGGTAAAGAGCTAATCGAAATGCCTTGGTCTGATTCTGGCCTATCGCTTTACAGCTCCACATTGCTTGCTGCAGATAAGTTCTTAGAAGAGCGCCCAGATGTCGCGAAACGCTTTGTTAAAGCTTACGCAAAATCCATTGCTTTCACTTACCAGTACCCAGACAAAGCAGGCGCGGATATTCACAAAATGGTGCCAGAGGTGGATGCAGCTATCGCTTCCGCTCAGTTGAAAAGCATTACTGGTCTAGTTTATAACGACGTGACGGAAAAAGATGGTGTGGGTAAATTCAGTACTGACCGTATTCAGCAAACATGGACATACGTTGCTGAAGCGAACGGTTTATCAGCTGATGCACTTGACCCAACAACGGCTGTTACTACAGACTTTCTTCCGGAGTAATTAAACCATGTCACAAGATTCGCCAATGGCTTTTGTGAGCATGAAAGGTGTGGGTCATAAATATGACCCACTTCCTGATGCACCCATGGCTGTACAAGATATCGATTTAGATATAAAGAAGCATGAATTCGTTTCTGTCGTTGGGCCTTCTGGCTGTGGTAAATCGACCCTTTTAAGAATGGTGGCAGGTTTACTTATCCCATCCCATGGGGAAGTTTCCATTTTTAATCACCCTGTTACTGAGCCTCGTGATGACGTCGGCATCGTTTTTCAAAAAGCCAACCTATTGCCTTGGTTAACCGTTCGTAAGAATGTGTTATTCCCTCTAAAGCACAAGTATGGTCGCTATGGTACAGCTGACGAGAAACGAGCAAATGAACTGCTTGAAATGGCTGGTCTGACTCAGTTTGCTGACAAAATGCCAGACGAACTTTCTGGTGGTATGCAACAACGTGTTGGTATCGTCCGCGCCCTGCTATTAAATCCTGACATATTGCTGATGGATGAGCCTTTCTCGGCGCTGGACGCTTTAACTCGAGAGCAGATAGGCTTTGACCTACTCGATATCTGGAAAAAGCAGCCTAAAACCGTTCTATTTATCACCCACTCTATAACCGAAGCCGTACTGCTTTCAGACCGTATTTTGGTTATGAGTAAACGCCCAGGGACAGTGTTAGATTTAATCGAAGTAGATCTACCTCGACCTCGTTCTTCCAATACTATTAACTCTAGCCGCTTTGCAGAGTTAACCGACTTAATAAGAGGCTATATCTATGAACCAAACACGCCCGCTTAAGTCTTGGTTTGCCATTCAAGCCAACCGTTTCGCCCCACTTATCTTTTTCGTAGGGCTGGTTATTTTATGGGAACTGATTTGTACCTTAGGCAAGGTACCAAACTATGTATTGCCATCTCCATCGGCCATTATTACCGCGTTTTTTAATGTGGAATTTTCCCGCTGGATGGGCCATTTATGGGCTACTTTACGAGTCGCTTTAATGGGCTTCATTTTATCTATTCTGATCGCCTTGCCCCTATCTATTGGCATGATGCGCTCTGAATTGATGAACAGAATCCTATACCCTGCACTGATTGTGATTCAGTCCACTCCAGTGGTCGCGGTTGCACCTTTGATCATTGTATTACTGGGCACGGATGATCCTTCACGTGTTCTTATCACCTGCTTAATTACCTTCTTCCCGCTAGTGGTTTCTACCACAACAGGCATGCTGGAAACACCGCCTGAGATGATAGAGCTGAGCCAATCATTACGCGCACCACGCTACCGTGAAACATGGCAAATTCGTATCCCTTATGCGATACCGCATATCTTCAGTGGCTTACGGGTTTCTATCACTTTGGCCATTATAGGTGCTGTGGTTGCTGAGTTTGTCGCAGCAGAAGAAGGGCTTGGGTACTTTATACAATTCTCGACCTCTTTCTTTAAAATCCCACAGGCATTTTCAGGGCTAATATTCCTGTCCATCATTAGTTTATTGCTGTTTAAATCCATCCAATGGATTCAAATGTGGCTATTCCCTTGGAGCTTACCTAAGAAGAAATAATATGACCCTTAACGATATTGATACGAAGTTTTTAAGGCAAAGCTTTGAGCTGGCAGAAGAAGCGAAAAAGCAAGGTATTCACCCTTTTGCCGCCATTCTTGTAGACGACAAAGGCGAAGTGCTAATGTCGCAAATAAATGGCTATTTACCTGATTTGGATATGACAGGCCATGCTGAGCGTAAGTTAATGACTCGCGCTAGCAAGGCTTACCGTCCAGACTTTCTGGCTAAATGTACTATGTATGTTTCTGCCGAGCCTTGTGCCATGTGTGCTGGAGCCGCCTATTGGGCAGGTTTAGGGCGCGTCGTTTATGGTTTAAGTGAAGCTAGACTGAAAACGATAACGGGCAACCACCCAGAAAACCCCACTCTGGATTTACCTTGCCGCGCCGTGTTCGATTCAGGCCAAAGAAGTGTAGAAGTCATAGGCCCTTGTCTTGAGGACGAAGCGGCCAAACTACAAGAAGGGGTTTGGTAAAACCAACTTAAGAATTAAAGCGAATAACGACAACCATCAACTGGAGTAGAAGCAGTCAGGCA
Source organism: Marinomonas sargassi (assembly GCF_025716875.1). Taxonomy (GTDB): domain Bacteria; phylum Pseudomonadota; class Gammaproteobacteria; order Pseudomonadales; family Marinomonadaceae; genus Marinomonas; species Marinomonas sargassi. Next base: position 189,200 of record NZ_JAOVZB010000004.1, read on the forward strand.
TTGCCAGGTCATTGCTCCACATCACTTCATATTTGGAGGGAGCAATGACAACTTATCAACTTGAAGAACTACAAAGAGAAACGACCTTTGGCGGTGCGGGGGAAGAAGCCAATGATAGAGAAATCCCCGTCATCGATATGGGCAACTTCGAATTACGCCGAGAAGAAATCCGCGAGCAACTTTGGCAAGCCGCGACGCAAGTGGGCTTTTTCCAACTCAAAAATCACGGTATCACAGCCCAAGAAATCGCAGCTGCGTTTACTGAATCCGAACGTTTTTTCAACCTTCCTGAAAGTATCAAAGGCCAATACTTAAAACCAAAAGGCGTCAACGCTGGTTGGGAAAGTCGCAGCCAAATAAGGCCGTCTACTGGCACTAAAGATCAAAAAGAGTCTTATCAAATTACCCAGTATCACATGGACAACTTATGGCCGAGCCAAGATGAGTTGCCCGACTTTCAAAAAAACGCCCTAGAATTCGAAAACCGCTGTTGGCAAGTGGGTATGAAGGTACTCTCCTGCTTTGCTGATAAATTGGGCTTTGATAGAGACTTTTTCACCCAAGCCCATGACCCTAAACAAAAGGATTACCAGAGCACGTTACGTTTATTGCATTACTTCCCTACGGAAGGTGTCACAGAACAAGGTGATATATGGCGAGCGGGGGCTCATACGGATTTTGATTGCCTGACTCTACTCTTCCAGCATGAAGGCCATGGCGGCCTACAGGTATGCCCAGGCGCAGAAGCTGACAGCCTACGTTGGACGGATATCCCACCCCTTGCCGATGTCATTACCTGCAACATTGGCGACATGCTTATGCGCTGGAGCGACGATCAACTCAAGTCTAACTTACACAGAGTCAGACAACCTAGAATAGACGAATACTGTGGTAGCCGACATTCTGTGGCCTTTTTCTGTCAGGCAAATAAGGAACAGATCATTCAAGGCCCTGCAAAGCATTATCAGCCTATCAGCGCCGCTGACTTTTTACAGCAGCGAATACAGGCAAACTTTGTAGGCGAAAAAACCTAATATCTAAAGATAAAATCAATGTGGTGATGTGTTATCGCCTTTTATTTACTAGTGAGTGTAGTAAGTAACGGGCGAATCAAATCACCACATCCTGTTGGTTGTTAAATTCTTCTAGAGCACTTTTAAACGCCTCGATACCTTCTTCAAACTCTTTTCTGGTGTTAGACCCGCCAAGAGAGATTCTAAAAGCATTTAAGCCAATCGAAACTGACGAAGAACTTGAGTGACAAAATAAGTCTGCCGTTCTGACTTTCACATTTTTGGATAATAGAAAGGCATTCAGCTGATTTACATTGATGTGTTTAGGCAAACTTAGCCATACATTTAGCCCACCACAACGAACAGTTAAACCTTGCTGTTCTGCCATTGCTTTAAAGGCACTTTGACGATAACGCATTTCCGTTGCCAACAAAGATTGGTTATAAGTAAAACCTTCACTGGTTAGAAATCGCGTTGCAAGCTCGAAGTTTAACGTTGAAACCATCCAACATTGACTGTGAATATTCGCATTAAACGCCTTCTGTAATTGCTTAGGAACAAGGCTATAAGCCACCCTCAAACCACCAGCAACGTATTTAGACAAACTCGAAATATAGAATACTCGATCAGCGGCTCGCTGTTGCAGTGGCGATCGCCAATTTTCTGGCAAGCAGTAATTCACATCGTCTTCAATAATATAAAACTTATATTGCCGACTCAGCTCAACAATACGGTCAAGCTGATCCTGAGAATATTGAATATTAGTTGGATTCTGCATGTTAGCAGTAATGTAGAGGATCTTAGGTTGGTATGTTTGGCAATATTCTTCCAAAACCTCCAAATCTAAGCCTTGCGGAGCTATGGGAACCCCCATTGGCTTTACTCGGCATGCATCTACCGCGCGAAAGAAACCGGGGTATGCGAGCTCTTCATGTAAAACATAATCCCCCTCTTGAGTGAGTATTTGTAAACAGGTATAGATGCCTTGCTGCGCGCCCTGAGTAAACACAATATCATTTGGGTCTATTGTTATTTGCTTACCAGCTAACCAATCTTTGAAGACCCGTTTATGCTTGGAAACGCCTTGCGGGGAGTAAGTCATGACTTGAGTGACGGCATTAAGGTCTTCGGCTAATTCAGTTAACGCATTCTGCATTAGAGTCTGTTGACCTAGCATTGGCTGCATACTCGACGCAAAGTCATACTCTCTATTAGCCTCAAGCTCAATCTGCCCTTCGCCTTTACATACTATTGAACTAGGAGATTTCACATAGGTTCCAGCTCCTAACTTCGCCCTTACTAACCCTTTCTTTTCTAGTAAATCATAGGCTCTAGTAACTGTCCCATGAGTAATCACTAGTTCATCTGCCAACCAACGTTGTGCTGGCAACTTTTGTTGATCTGGTAGATCGCCAGACAAAATGGCTTGCTCAATTAATAATGCCAAGGCTTTGTATTTAGGCTGAACCAGACAAGCCTCGTCAAATTTGATTTTACTAATCATACAATTGTACCCATAACAATAAATCAATTGCCTACAAAACTCTAATATGAGAACCTAAATACATACAATAAACCATAAATTGTATAGATACAATACTATTTAGACGGAGTTTAAAGATGAGTAATGCATTGCTAGAGTTACTTCCCGCACTAACACTATTTTGCCTAGTAAGCACATTAACCCCTGGGCCCAACAACATACTATTGGCTCACTCCGGTGCGAATTTTGGAATAAAAAGAACCTTGCCACATGTGGCTGGTATTCGTCTCGGCATGACACTTCTGCATTGCTTCATTTTATTAGGGCTAGGGAAAGTTTTTTCGTTATGGCCTAAAACACATGATGTTTTCGCCTTTATTGCGGCAGGCTACATCTTATATATGTCTATTAAAATTGCTCTGGCAAAACCCCATTCAAGCAAAAATAGTTTACAGCCAATGGGGGTGATTCAAGCAGCTCTTTTTCAAGGTATTAACCCAAAATCATGGGCAAGCCTTATATCAGCTAGCTCTCTTTTTACTTTAGCAGGTGATCAATTTTGGCCATCAGCACTTATATGTATTATTGCTTTTAATGTGGCGACTCTTCCTGGAACATTTATGTGGATATCCATAGGTAAACTAGTGTCACGTAAACTAAAAGATCCCACCTTCCATAAGTACTTCAATATCTTAATGGGAGCGCTATTATCCACTACTTTACCTATGATGTTCCTGTAGAAAAAGACTCTACTAGCTTAAAGTAAAGCAGTGCTAAGGCTCCATAAAAAAAGGACGCATAAAAGCGTCCTTTTTTTATATTAACCGTTAAATTAAAGGTTAATTTGATTCAGTGTCAAAGCTGATGTTTCAATGTTTAACATCTTAGCTAAGTCTTCTTTCACTTCATCCATACTGCCGTATTGCGCCGCTGCGTCATATTCGCCTTTGAAGTAATGACCTTCTTTGTTGTTCACTCGGCCCAATTGAAATTTATCACCTTTTTCACCACGACCATTGATGATGTAGACATCGAGTTCCATAAATTCTCCAATAACATTTATACAGTAGAGGTCATTATATATGCTTATTAACAACGACCACCAGTCTTGCTTGAGAATCAAAGAAGTATTAAGGCTATATAGTGACTATATGATTAAAAAACCATTAATGCCTACACTAAAAACTAAAGAATAATGTGAGGTAAATAGCGACTCATATCTTGAGTTATTGGACCACTGTCTTCCCGTACGGATATACCTGCTGCTTGGTTATCTACTAGCCAGCTGCCTATCAAGGTGTAATTATCACCGAATCTAGGCAGTAAATGCGTTTTTTGATAGATAAATCCTTCCTCTCCATACGGCCCATCTGATATCGCCATTCCCTTTTGCTTACCAGTAAAGGAAATATTAGCTCCCTCCCGAGAAAAAATAGGCTTTTTAACTAAGGAGTCTATGTCAGACGCTAGGTGTAACTCATCTTCAAAAAAAGCAGGGAGTAAATTCGGATGGTTTGGAAACAGCTTCCATAACATAGGTAATAACGCTTTATTGGAAAGAATACTTTTCCATGGAGGCTCTACCCAGCGAATATTATTATTCCCCAAGTCTGTCGAAAACTCTTCCTGAAACATAAACTCCCAAGGATAGAGCTTAAACATAGAAGTAATTATATGATCAGACAAATCAGTAAAACTGCCAGATACATCTCGACCAATATCTTCCATGTAGACAAATGCTGTTTTCAATCCAGCTTCTTTAGCGCAATCTTCTAGGTACTGAACTGTACCACGATCTTCCGGCGTTCCTTTGCAGCAGGCAAAATGCAATGTGCGATTTGGTGTGAGGATACTTATCTCTTTAAACCGATTAACTAGCTTTTCTTGAAGAGAGTTAAACTGGTCCGAATGAGAACTTAATACACCACTATCAACATTATCTTGCAACCACAGCCATTGCCAAAAGCCCGTTTCATAAATACTTGTTGGAGTGTCCGCATTATTTTCATAAAGCTTAGCATCACCGACACCGGAGTAGGCAAAATCTAGACGTGAGTACAAGCTAGGATCACCATTAAGCCAGGATTGCCGAATAAAATCCCATTGTCCCTCAGGTAAACAAAAGCGACGCATCAATTCATCGTCATGAATTACCTTCTCAACCACGGCTAAGCACATTTGATGGACATCTTCAGTTGGACCTTCAATCCCCTTCTCAATCTGTTCTAACGTAAATTGATAATAGGCTGTCTCATCCCAATACTTTTCGCCATACATGGTGTGAAATTCAAAGCCAAATTCTTTTGCCCTTTGCTGCCATTGAGCTCGTTCCATGATAGGGAGGCGAAACATATACTAGCCTCCCCAGCTTTTAGATTTGCCGCCGCCCCAGTTAGATTTAGCGGAAGCTACTGAGCCAAACCCTCCTCTTGAAACAGTGCGTGTTGGTGTAGGCTTAGAAGACAAAGTAGACTTTGGCACCTTATAAGAAGATCTACCTGCACTACCAATAACAGTACCGTCAGACAACATAACACGGCCATGATATGAAGAACGGCTATTACGATAATAGAACACTGGGTTATATACATACCCATGGTGGAATGCATTACTCACCATAAAACCAGACATATAAGGCACAAAAAAGCCATCAGGCGATTGATGACAATATCTTTGGCCAAACTCTATACCGCACGCGGATAACGAGTTATATCTTGGTGCCGTTCTAGCAGCTTCTTCTAAAGCTTTTTGATAAGCAACCTCACATTGCTCCTGAGTTAAGTCTGTTTTTGACACACAATCATCAACAGAAGAAGCGACCTTCACATCTTCCTCGTTTCCACATGCAACTAAAGTTATGGACGCAACAGCTAATGCAACAGGCTTAAGCAAAGGCCTAACAATCAACTCTTTGCGCATAATAGCGATATTAATTTGTTTGCTTCTTTTCATCACAAACCTCTTAATATGTCATACAAGCTGCATTAAGTACCCCAACCGCAATACTAGTTGCCGCTAGCATCACCCCCGCACTCACTTCATTTGCAATGATACGAGCAACAATTTTAGGCATGAAAATAAATCGCACAACAAGAAAGGCTAAAGATTGGGCTATTAATGCCACAGCGCCCCAAACAGCAAAATCTAACAACGAAACAGAGTTTTCTGCCACACCACCCAAAGCAATAGCAAAACCGACAACAGCCCCACCAAACCCTATCGCAGCTGCTGTATTTTGCTCTTCTTTAATTAATTTCCATTCATCGTGGGGGGTTATAAGCGAATAGATAAATTTGAAGATAATGACAAAAAGTAACGCTAAACCAAAATAGCTACCAAAATTTGCCACACTCTCCATAAGTGCCTGAATTTCCATAAAAACTCCTTAGTATTGTTATTGTATTAACCATGAATGGTAAGTTGTGATGGCGAAAGCGTTATACCTGTACTTAAAACAAAACAGCGATTTAAACTACCAGCTTGCTCACTTTCTTCTGCGGACAAAAATAATGACTCAGTAAAGCCATTACTCACTTCTCTCTCAAACAACATAGTGAACTGATCCGTTGATGAAACTTCCCCGTCTTCATCATAAGTATCTTCTTGTATATAGACTGGATTATGATAGTCACTAGCTGAAGTCCAAACTCGTTGATATATATTTCCCTCCACTTCATAGGAGGGGGTACCAATTTTCGTATTCAGTAAGGTATCCCAAATTTCTTGGGATACAATATCTTGGGTATCGTAGAAGTGAAATAATTTTACATCAACAACACTTTCAGACTGTTTATTACCTTCTGAAATCACTTGTAAAAAAGCATCATCATCCGTGTAAAAGCGAAATACATAAGTACCATCTAATTCTGCAGTGCCAACCGCTTTAATAATATAACTAGTGGCTGCACCATCTGTCATTAATTCACTTTCATTCATTCTCAATAGCAATGGGTCTATTTCAAAACTGCCGCCTATACGTAGGCCCATGATAGAAGGCGTGGCACTAGCCTTCGCGTCTTTCTTTTTAAAAAATGAAAACATATTTAAAATCACCCACTAAACAACTGGAAATTAAAAGTTTTACTACACACAACACTATTGCAAACCAACGAATTTAAAAGCCTACTCATAAAAAAGCCATTTCATTTACTTATGAAATGGCTTTGCTTTTTCATCCGCTTATTTTGCTTTTTTTGCTGCTAGTATTTGAGCTAACTTATCATTGCCTTTAGCTGTATTACTGTTAGAGCCTATGCCTGCGGCTTTCAATTTTGCATCGAGATCACTACCACTTTCTTCGTTTGCAAGTTCCTCTGCTGCCTCCAATTCCGCATTACGCTGAGCTTGCTTTTCTTTGATTCGATCAAGGCTACTCAGGGCTGTTTTAACTTTGCTATTGGCTCCCATGTGACGTGTTGACACAGCTACTTGCGCCTTTTGTACAGACTCAGTCGCTTTAACTTGTTCTATTTGCTGCTCCATTCGGCGAACATTACCTTTTGCTTTAGCTATGTTACTTTTTAACGATTGCTCTGACGTCAAAAAACTGTCCAAGATACTTTGCTCAGTTTCTAAAGTTGTTTCTAACTCAGCAACTCGATCCGCGCATTCTACTGCCAAAGCATCATCGCCTTTTTCACTCGCAGCAATAGCGTGGTTCGTGTAGGTTTCAATATCTGCTTGAAGAGCCTTCACCTTACCTTCTGCAAGTTTACGTTTTGCCATAATACGCGTCAGGTTCTCATCGCACAGTTGAAGCTCTTTTTTTGCTTCTCGCATCTCTTGGTCTAAAATACGAATCGCCTGACCATCAGCAACAGTTTCAATACCTTCATTAGCAGCACCACGCACTGCCGTCCATAGTTTTCTTAAACTCATAGCGCTTTCTCCACATCTAAATAGTCATCGCATAAATCAAGAAACTCTGTCACATTTTCAAATAACGTCTCGATTTCTTCCATTACTACAGTATCTTTGCTATCCACCGATAAAGCACCAAATGCCACATAGTAGTCTTCATTTGCAATATTCTTTATGCATACTGAAGTCAGAGGCACATAATGATGACTTCGCAAAATCAATTCATTAAGAGCAGCTTTATCTTTCACACTTTTTGTTGAAAATAATGCGGCCTCGACCAAAATTTGTCTGCCACCTACATATACAAAAACATCAACACCCTCGTCATTAGATACCGCTAAGCAATCACCTTCTGACTCTACGACCCAACTACCTTGAGACTCAATTAATTTTAATAATGCACTTCTGTTCCAAGACATAAGAACTCCCTTAATTTATAAAATGTAAAAATCTTTCTACTTCATAACAAACTTTGCAGTTACATCATTAACTCTTTTTTTCTATGCCTTCACTCTTACCATCTTTAGGCATAAATGAAGTTGGAGAAAGATTATCGCCATTCAACAAGTTTGATAATGATCCATCAACCTTATCAACTAATCCAACCTCTCTTAATAAAGCATCGACCACTGGTGCATTGGCACGATAATTCAACGCTGCTTGAGTTACCTGATCTGCCATATTGCCACTACTCGAGCTCACACTGTCTCCTGTTAAGCCCCCTCCCGTACTATAACCTTGTAATATTTTAATACCTTCAATGTTTTCTAAAGGTTTTACTGTACTAGCAATAATTTCTGGCAAGACTTTTAAAATTGCTAAAGCTTTTTGTAGCTCTATCTGTTCATCTTTTAAAGTATTTTCAGCGTCATAAAGAGCTTGTTTACCCGCTGCTTCTACTGCTAACACTTTTTCATCAGCTTCAGCCTGAAAAAGCTTCGCATCAGCATTAGCTCTGGCAGTGGTAAGTACCGCATCTGCTTCATTTTTAGCAGCTTCCATTTTGGCTTGCGCCTCCACAGTTATACCAACAGCTTCTCTCTCCGCTTCTTTCTGAGCGTCAATAACTTCAATCTTCATTTGACGATTCGCCTCAGCTATCTGGCGAGCAGTAATAACTTCTTCTTCTTTCTCAACTTTAACTTTTTCTGCACCTGCCGCTTTCGCTCTAGCGGCAGACTCTTCCTCAGACTTAGTTGCCACCGCTATTTGTTTTGTTTGCTCAGCAACCTGAAGATCCCTCTCTTGTATAATTCGAGCTTCTTCAAGCTGTTTTCGCTTGGCAATTTCTTGGGACTCAATCTCTCTAGACTTCTCTATTTCGGCAATCTCAATAGCACGCTCTTTCGCTATTTCAGCTTCTCGTTCTTCTTTCTCTTTTTGTTCTCTTTGTTTCGCTATTTCGGCCTTTTGATTCTGCCTTTTGAATGCCAAAACCTGCTCTTGATTTAAAAGAGCCTCTTCTTCATCTTGCTTGATGTTGAGGGATTGTTTATTCGCCTCTAAATTTCTAGTTTCTATTTGGATGCGATTATCTTGCTCAATATCATTTGTTTCTTTGCGCTTCTCTTCAATAATTTTAGCTAGACGCGCACGACCTTCCGCATCAAAAGCATTATTTTCATTAAAATACTGTAAATCTGTTTGATCAAAGCCTGTCAAGCTCACGGACTCTAACTCAAGCCCATTTTTCTCTAGGTCGTTAGCAACACTCTGCTGCACCTTTTGCACAAAGTCTGCTCGCTGCTCATGCATTTCAATCATCGACATCTCTGCTGCTACCGCACGCAAAACATCTACAAATTTGGACTCCATCAGCTTCTTAACTTCTTCTGCGCGGGTAGTGCGCGTCCCCAAAGTCTGAGCTGCCATAGATATTCCATTACCATTAGGTGATACTCGAAGATAGAAGTCCGCCTTAACATCTACACGCATTCTGTCTCTGGTAATCAAAGCATCTTTTTGTGTCTTTTCTACCTCTATTCGAAGTGTGTTCATATTAACTGGTATCACTTCATGGACAACGGGCAACACTAAGGCCCCACCGTCTTTGATTACTTTCTCTCCTCCAAGCCCAGTTCTTACAAACGCTGTTTCTTTCGTCGCACGCTTGTAGAGCTTGGCAAAGATAATACCTATTGTTATGAGTGCAAGAATGATTATCATCGCAAGAATAATCGATGCTGATATATTTATTGAGAATATTTCCATAGAATAACAATCCTTTTTTATTTATAAGTAACCTGTCACTAACCAAAAACCAGTTTCTTTCTTTACAAGAATAACTTTATCACCGCTTACAAACTCATCATCATTTTCAAATGGCTGAACAAGCACATAGTGAAGCTGATTAAATTTATCTATATATTTCGCTTCTGCGGAACAGCCCATACGAGCAGAACCAACTGTTATTTGAGCTACCACACCGACAAAGTCATCATCACTCATTGCTGAGGACTCTTCTTTAGGTAATATAAGCGCTATTAATGCACCCACTCGCCCAGTTAGTAAAGCTGCAAAAAATAGGGCCATCGGTACAGATATTACTGGTGTAATAAAAGACTCTTCATTCGCAAACAACCAAACTATATTAAAAACATACCCTGACAAACTAAAAATAGTTAAAAAAATAACAAGCCAAATAATCATTGGTAAGCGATCAAGAGCCAACCAACTTATTAACGCTACAACACTCGGTACCTCAATATCAAAATCAGGAATGTCGCTGAATAGCCCAAACAAACTCGAACCTAAAAAAATCCCAATAACTTCTGCCGAAAACAATAGAACAACAATGAATAATGCAGTACTGAAAAGAAAATTTGCATCATTAAAGAAGAATGTGGTCATAGTTTGTCATCCTGAATGTGAGTAATTTCCATCTTTTTTATCGCACCTATAAATGTATATTGATTATCTTTCTCAAGATTAACTTCCACAACCTAAATCCACTTATTAATGCGAAAAACATAAACATGACTCATTATAAGAAACTCTAAGGAAACGAAATATTTGTTACTTATAAGCAACAAATATACAATATAAACAACTATTATCAAGCATAATTTTATATATAGATGCTGTTTTTTAAATTTTATGCTACCTTCATACATTAACTGAGCCCTCTAACTTAGTGAGTAATCATATGAATCAAGACCAAAGTATTAAAAACAGACACTCTCTATCCCCTTATAAGCTTGCAATTACACGCTACATTCGCTCATCTCTTGCTTTAAAAGGTTTAAAATATGATGACTTATGTGAGCTACTTCAACGAAAGGGCATTACTATGACACCAGAAAACCTACGCAGTAAAACCCACAAAGGTATGTTCTCTGCAGATTTATTTACAGCTATTATCGACGTGCTTGAATTAGAAGAAGATGCTCTGAAGACTATTCTGAAGGAAGCAAAAAGTGCCTAGAGCTTTCCTTCCTTATACCGTGCTTTATTTTGTCATGGCCATTTGGTTGGTATATATACTTGACCTTGTTCTGATTGGTGTCGATTTAGATCAATTTGGTATTCGCCCCCGAACCCTCACTCATATTCCCAGCATATTGCTATCACCATTTTTGCATAGCAATTTATATCACCTACTATCAAACACAGTAGCAATTTTGATACTCGGTATATTAGTAAACATGTCTGTGGGGAATATAAGACTAAGACAAATTATGATGGGTGGTGCAATAGGCTCAGGTATAGGTATATGGCTATTTTCTGCTAGTGGCTTAGTGATTGGTGCTTCAGGTATAGTTTTTTCACTACTTGGGTTCTTACTTGCGAACGCTGCTTGCAACCCAACTATAAGAAGTTGGGTTGCTGCTATTGTGGCTTTTTTGGCTTATGGTGGAACTCTATTCTCTTTTGCTCACTTTCTCCCTCATATTTCTTGGGCAGCACATTTCTGGGGATTTTTAAGTGGCATCCTACTAGCGGCCCTTTTCAAAAAACAAAGTACATAACAGCAAACTTAGGAGCGGTATAAGTATAACTGTAATTAAGTACTTGCTATTTTTTGACATAGAAAGATTATGTGCTCATCTACAATTCAGCTAATCGAAATCCTGCGATTTTATGTACTTCATTTAATGCTCGGTCAAACTCAGTTTGCCAATCGTTGGGCATCCTTTCTTCAAAGCCTTTAAGTATTTGTTCTTTGGTTGCGCCTTTTACCGCCATGATGAAAGGGAAGCCAAATTTGCCTCGGTATTCATCATTTAACTGTAGAAAGTGAACTAGCTCTTCATCACTGCATTGATCTAAACCAGCACCCGCTTGTTCTGACTTAGACGCATCAGTGAGTGAACCAGCTAATGCTGCTTTGCCTGCTAGATCTGGATGCGCCCTTAGTAAAATAAGCTTTTGCTCATCAGAACTTTGATCCACAACGTCACGCATGGCCGCTTGAAGCTTTTCTTTACCATCTAGGTAACTGCTTGGGTGTTGTGTTTTTTGCTGCCACACTAATTCCGCTACCCAAGGCGAATGTTCGTATATGCTACCCAATACAGCCACAAAGTCTGCTTCATCTAGTGAGGCAAACACAGCTTGTTCATTCTGCATTTTCTTCTCCAATCACTTGCGCTTTCTAAACGCGTATTTATTATTAACGCCTGCTCAGATCAATAATCTAAGTCGATGGCATAAATATTGATTTATTTTTTGCAGCTCTCTTTATTGTTATGGTGATAAAGAGTTCTAATTTAAAGATCTATCTGCAAAAACTGGGCTCAAACCGCAATACCTCTATTATTAAGGAAATATTATGGGTTACCTAACCACTCACATTCTCGATACGACAAAAGGCATTGCTGCCGAAAATGTCGCAATTCGTTTATTCCAGCATACAAATACAGGTCAACGTCAACTGATACACACCACTATCTCTAACCACGATGGCCGATGTGACAGCCCATTATTAGAAGGCTCAGCATTCATAGCTGGCGTCTACGAGCTAGAATTTGATATTGATGCATACTTTGCGAACCAAGGTATCGAGTTAGAAGAACCTAATTTTTTAAATACCGTGGTTATTCGCTTTGGTATTCATGATGAATCCACTCACTACCATATACCTTTACTGGTCTCGCCTTATTCCTACAGCACCTATCGCGGTAGCTAATTTTGTTTTCTTGAACAAAGGCTTTTCTAAACAAAGAAAAGTATGAGTCATATAAACGCACCACGACAGTAAGAACGCACTAAAAGAAAGCAATCAAACCCTTTAATAGGCGATTAAAATATTGGGGAAACCCTATTTTATTGCATTGAAGAACTGTGTGAAGCAGTGAAACATATATTTCACTTAAAATAAATGACGGAACCATTGTTTCGTGGTACGTTTATTGCCTCTAAATATTCGTATCTTAGATGGGAGCAAAATATGAAGGCGTTAATTATTGGAGCCGGTATTGGCGGCATGTCCGCTGCAGCCGCTTTAAAGCAACAAGGCATAGAGTGTGATGTCTTTGAAGCCGTAAAAGAAATTAAGCCAGTCGGTGCTGCGCTTTCTATTTGGTCAAACGGTGTGAAATGCATGAACCACCTTGGTATGGGTCATATTATGGATCAGCTAGGTGGCCCAATGCATAACATGGCCTACCAAGATGGAATTAGTGGTTCTGTTATGACCCAATTTAGCCTCAGCCCATTAGTGGAAGCCGTTGGTGAGCGCCCTTGCCCCGTTTCCCGGGCCGACCTACAAAGCATGATGGTCGACTCTTGGGGTAAAGAGAACATTCAATTTGGCAAACGTATTGAAAAAGTCGAGCAAACAGAAGAAAGCGTGACGGCTTATTTCACCGATGGTTCCAGTGCCACAGGCGACTTTATGATCGCAGCTGACGGCGCCCATTCTAAAGTTCGTACCCACGTCATTGGCTACCAAGCGGAACGCCGATACGCAGGCTATGTGAACTGGAACGGTTTAGTCGATGTCGATGAGGACATTGCTCCTGATAATCAATGGACGACTTTTGTTGCTGAAGGCAAACGTGTTTCCATTATGCCGGTTGCCGACAAACGCTTTTATTTCTTCTTTGATGTGCCATTACCAACAGGTCTAGAAGAAGACCGCACAACTGTGATTAAAGATTTAACTGGCTATTTCCAAGGCTGGGCGGAGCCGGTACAAAAACTTATTTCAGCCATTAATCCAGAAACCACCAATCGCATTGAAATTCACGATATTGACCCTTTTGACACCTTAGTAAAAGGCAACATTGCTTTGCTTGGTGACTCTGCCCACAACACTACACCTGATATAGGTCAAGGTGCTTGCTCTGCGTTAGAAGATTCGGTTGTACTAGGACAATGTTTCGCTGAACATGGCGCTATTGAATCCCCTGCTGATATCGAAGCCGTTTTAAAAGCTTATGAAGAGAAACGCCGTTTCCGAGTGAAAGATTTGGTCCTCAAAGCACGCAAGCGTTGTGATGTTACTCATGGTGCCAACATGGCGGAAACACAAGCTTGGTACGACGAGTTAAAAGTAGAAAAAGGCGACAAGATTATTGAGGGTTTACGCAACACCATCATTAATGGCCCACTAGGTTAATTATGTCTGTTACGGCATAGATACAGAATAGAGAAAGGGGAGCCATTACTCCCCTTTCTCTATTCTAGTTCTTCTCCTAATCCACTCATATTTACAAAAACATATTTACAAAACATTAGCACTTAGGAGTTAAGGTCGTGTTTCCAACTGCCGAGCTGTATACAAGGCCCTGTAAATAAGGTGTTCTCTTCGGATGGGCTGTCGGCGTTTTTGGTGAATACCAGCTCGCTACTGTTAGAAACGGCGGTCCATGTGCTTTTATTCAAATTCCACGGAGTCGCTTTATTTGGCTCACTACCAATGTAAGTTAACAACCCTGTTTCCCTGTGTTTCGCCCACAAATGAATACCTTGCTTTAAACCTCTAGGACTGTTTTCAGACCATTGAAGAAAAAGCCTAGATGGGGACGTTTCTGTTTTTTGATAAACATTAACCACAAAACTTATGGCGCTGTTCGAATCGTCTGCAGAAGCTGGAGACATCACTGCCAGATAACTTGGCGTCGCACTGACAATAGGTTCTTTCATGGACGAAGCAGGATAGAAGAACAATAACGCCGCAAAAGTGAGAGACAAAGCGGAAGCCCCTATCCCGGTAAATTGCCAGAATCGTAAGCTACTCCAGACACTCGATTTCTCTACTTTCTGTTCAGTTTTTTCAAATACGCTGCGCTCAATTTTTTCCCATACTTTAGGGCTAGGTGTTATCTCCTCTAGCGAATCATGTATAGGAGAAAGCGTCTCAGCCCACTCAGCTATTGCTCTGCTTAACTCAGGACAAGTCAAAGACAAAGCTTCTGTACGCGCACGCACTCTTGGCGTCATGACACCCGCCACATATTGGCTCGCCAAATGCTCGCAAATCACAGGGTTCTTATATCTTAGGGCTTCAGACATAGTTTTAACTCCTGTAAACCGCGACGAATCCAAGCCTTCATGGTGCCTAGCGGCACAGCCATCTTATGGGCCAATTCACTATGGCTATAGCCATGCACATAAGACAATAAAACGCTCTCTCTTGCCTGCTCCTTCAGCTTGTATAAGCAGCGGTTCAAGGCAATATTACTGGATTCATCAAATTCCTCAGTAAGCGAACTAATAAACTCTTGATGTTCGTCTGTGGAAATATGAGGATGTTTTTGTGCTTTTCTTAATCTATCCAAACTGGCGTTTCGTGCCATCACGCACAGCCAAGCCAACGCACTGCCCTCTCCGCGGTACTTGTCCGCCTGATGCCAGACTTTTATAAAGACTTCTTGCAATAGCTCTTCTGCCTCAGCGTGATCCTTAATGATTCGATAGATCAAACCAAGCAGCTTGCTACTGGTTAATTCATAAAGCTGTTTAAGGGCGAGCTTATCTTGTGTTTGAATCCGAAACAGTAAAGCATTCACTTCAGTGTTCCATTGTGAGTTTTCCACTAATACACATCTCTTTGTTAAGTAAATGGTTTCTCAAGACAATAAAGCAGTAAGTTAAACTTACTGCTTTATAAGATTCTTAACAAGGATAGGCCTTGCTCTGCTACCAAGTTCTGTCACGACAATGTTAGTAGGAGTAGCCCTGTTTTTTCGCCACATGCCAAACACCGCCAATACCATCACCTGTCATATCACCTTTTTTGACGTCACCAATCCATGTATATAAAGGTTTATTATCGTATGTCCATTGTTTAGCGCCATCGTCACGCACCGTAAAACCGTAACCCTTTTTAACTGATGCGCCATCTTTCATGATGTAAGGTGGCCACTTTTTAGCACACCCATCGTTACAATAAGAAAGACCGTCTGAATCAATATCAAAAGTATAAAGCGTCATACCGTCTTTATTCACTAGGACAGTCTCAGCGGCTACCGCTGTTGCAGATAAGATAAATGGGCTTGCCATTAAGATAGTGCCAGCGACCAATTTATTAAGTTGAATTTTCATTGTTTACTCCATTTTGACTTTAATAATGTGGGATACACTATTAAAGACGAAATGAAATAAAGGATTGGACGCAGCCTTTCTAAAAAAATTTAAAATATTTATTTTTTCTGGGCGGTAGAGCAAAACATTCGCTAATTTAAATAGCTATCTAAGCGCTTTTGCAGCGTTTTTCTAAATGGGTAACATTTCAATATTTCATCAAACAAGATAACCCCAAAAACCACGTAAAGCGGTGCATCCCAGTAAATAAGCAGAGCGCACAAAGGCAGAGCAATCAGCCATTGGGTAATAATATTAATACGCACGATTAAATAACTGTCTCCCATTGCTCTTATCATGTTGCCGCAAAACATATTATTGGTACGAACTAGGGGTAAGATAATATAAATAGGTGCAATGATACTCAGCGCCATCAGTGTTTCTTCTGATAGATTGGGGTAAAGGAAAGAAAACGACAGGCTAAGTGCAAAAAAGCCTAAAGCGATAAACACAGCAATAAGTCGTGTTACCCATAGGGACTGGTAAACAAAATCAGGGATGCTAGCAAACTCTTTTTTCCCCACATACTGGCTGACTAATATGGTACTCGCCTGAGCCCATGTATTGGCAAACATAGAGCCTATTTTAATCCAAGGCAGTATCAGGGTAATAGCCGCATAAGCTGGTACTGAAAGCTGGGCGAAGAGAATTTGGAAGATTAAAAGTCCAGTTAATAAAACAATAAAGTTCGCCACCACAGGTACGACTTCATTGAGATGATTTTTTATATCCTGCCGCTTAGGTAAGTTTAAGCTGCCCACAAGCCCTTGTTTATTTTCCATATAGAAGCGAATAGCCAAATAGCTAAAGCGCAAAGC
Source organism: Marinomonas sargassi (assembly GCF_025716875.1). Taxonomy (GTDB): domain Bacteria; phylum Pseudomonadota; class Gammaproteobacteria; order Pseudomonadales; family Marinomonadaceae; genus Marinomonas; species Marinomonas sargassi. The sequence continues at coordinate 205,903 of NZ_JAOVZB010000004.1, forward strand.
AATCGCCATGACACTACCTAATGCAGCACCTGCTAGGCCTAATGCTGGAGCGCCCAAATAGCCGTTAATCAGTATCACACTGAACACCACATTAAGGGGAATTTCGATCATAAAGCCATATAAAGGAATACGTGTCTTTTTATTGGCATTAAAGTAAGACACCATCACCACGGAAGCAGAAGCCAATACCAATAGAACTAAGGATATTAGGATATACTGCGTGGCCTGTTTGATGACTTCTGGGTTATCTGTAATCAAGCTGACGATAAACTCTGCCGAGAAGAATAATGCCACTACAGATAAGCACGAGAAGCTTAAATTAATTAACCATGCTGATACCATTTCTGTCGCTATCTTTTCTTTATCGCCCGCCCCAGCTGCCCGAGATAAAACCAACTGCGTGCCATTAGAAATCGCAAATTGGATTCCAAGAATAAAGGTCACTATGGCCGCCGCGATACCAAACGCCGCAATAGGCAGCTCCCCTAATGATGCAATCAATAACAAATCTATGATGGCCACAGACTGCATTAATATCGCATTGCACGTCATTGGCCATGCAAGGGATAAGTTTTGCTTTAACGTGACTTTTGACCATGGAATGGACTTGAACATCTTAGGGTTTACTCACTTAGCAAAGGTTAATAAAACACAATGAACTGGAAGAACAAATTTCAAAAAAGGTAAGGAATTAAGCCGGTAAAATAATCTTAGTTAGCCAGTCGTTAGCAAGGTTACCTATTACTTCCATACGACTATCTTGTTGCCATTGGGATAGACGAATAGATACTTCCCCACGGGACACATTGACAAAAGCAGCTTCATTATCATCAATAGAGAATACCCCTTTTATACGGTACACCCCTTCTATCTTGGCAATATTTTTAATCACAGACTCTAGTTCAGTGACTGAGAAATGCGTATTCAATGGCCAACGCCAACCAGCCACCATCATACTGTCCTGACATTTTTGATAACTAGAGACAGCAATGCTCTTACCATTCACTGATGTAAACTGATCAGATTCAGCATCATCCTTATGGGAGTGCTCATGGTCATGACTATGAGAGTGATCATGTGTGTGGCTATGGTCGTGTGAGTGGCCATGATCGTGGGAATGAGATTGTTCTGGCGCTTTTTCTAGAGAGCTAGTTTGTTGAATATCTTCTAGCCCTAGGTCTAAGTCCTCATGACTGAACTCCATAGAGGTTGCATAAAACAACTGAGGGTTCAATTTACTCTCAAGACTATTCCCTTCTATAACACCAAAGCGTTCATTTAACGCGACTATATCTGACTCGTCATATAAGTCTACGTGGCTAAATACAATGCCATGGGCCGACTCTATTTGGTCATTAAATAATTCATGTTCTGTGTATCTTTCATCTTGCAGGTTTCGAGCATCTAACACACAGATCACGCCTGTCAGTAGCAATACATCTTGGTAGGTTTGACTACGTAGCTTTTGGATAATTTGTTTTGGATGACCTAATCCAGAAGGCTCGATGAAAATTCGATCTGGGTTCTGCTCACAAATCAGCTTATTAAGCCCTTGCTGAAAGGCAGCTGAGGTAACACAGCAAACGCAACCACCCGGAACTTCTTTAATCGCTACGCCTAAATCCGAATAAAAAGCCCCATCTAGGCCGATATCACCAAATTCATTTACTAAAACTGCCCAGCGCTCATTAGCCGGTGCTTGCTGTAATATGTGGCGAATTAATGTAGTCTTACCCGCCCCTAAAAAGCCCGTCACCATAGTGACTTTTATGCCTTGATATCTTGGTGTTGCTTTCTGCTTATCCATTAGCGCCTTACTTTTACATTGTTGTTCATGTCTTTACTTTGAAGGATAAGATCATCCCCCGCATTGGCTCTTTCGGATTTGGCTAATCTATCGTACAAAAGCACGTTCACAGATGCGGCCAGATTCATACAGCCTACCGTTGGCACAAACACTACATGATCAGCTTTATCGACCACCTTTTGATCTATCGTTCCATCTTCAGGGCCAAATATATAAAGGGCTTTTTCAGGATGTTTAAAAGCTGGTAACGGCGTAGCGCCTTGTATTAAATCCACACAAACGACTTGTATATCATCATCAATGGTATCAAAAAAAGTATCTGCTTCTAACGCGTCGATATTCATTAACGGAATAGAATGGCTGGCCTTTTTGGTGTCGGTAGACATTTTTGCAGCCCGATCATAACGCTTGCCTGTGTAAAGCACCTGATCGGCAGAATAACAACCCGCAGCCCGCATAACAGAACCCACATTTTCGGTTCCCTTCGGGTTAATAAGACCTATTACAACTTTTTCAGTTTTCATTTATAAGAGATTACATCGACAAAGAATATCCCTAGAATAATACCACCTATTTCGATAGGCTAAGTGATTAATCTGCATATTGATAACCAAGGATGCTCAAGATGAACAGGCATGTTTTTCAACTGATATCAGCCATTACTCTCCTTATTGCGCCATTAAACAGCCAAGCTGCAGCCGTTTGGGAAGTCACCTCAGAGAAGAGCACACTTTACATAGGTGGCACGGTTCATATGCTTAGCGAACAAGATTATCCCCTACCCAAAGCTTATGAAGCAGCCTACTTAGCATCCGAAAAGCTTGTCTTTGAAACAGACGTTAATGGGTTAAACACACCAGACACCCAACAAAAATTTCAACAGGTCGTATTCGCTAATGACGGCAAAACCATCGATCAAAAAATCAATCAACAGAACTTATCAGACCTTAAAAAGTATTTAGACAGCCGTAATATCCCTTTAGCTAATGTTGAAAGCTTTACTCCCAGCTTTCTAGCAACCTACCTAAGCCTTATTGAATTAGAACACCTCGGTTTTACCAACCAAGGCGTTGATGAGTTTTACGCACAAAAAGCGAACCAAGACAGTAAATCCATAGCATGGCTTGAAGAGATTGATGAACAAATTAACTTTCTGGTTGAACTAGAACAGCTCGATCATGATTTCGTGATGAAATTCGGATTAATGGAACTCAATAAGATATCTGAACTTATAGACAGTATCAGAACAGATTGGCGCTCTGGCGATATGGAGGCTTTAGCAAAAATGGGAATCACCGAACTCCTCAATGACTACCCAAGTATCTATAGGTCTTTATTATCTGACCGTAACCACAACTGGCTACCCCAAATAGAAAACATGCTAACTGACGACACCATTGAATTCGTATTAGTTGGCGCTTTACACCTCGCTGGCCCAGACAGTGTACTGACGCTACTAGAAAACAAAGGCTACACTGTTAGTCAGCTCAATTTATGATGAAAGGCAAAAGCATGTGTATTAATACTCAAAACTTTTTGCCTTTCAATTTATTTGATTTTGCCTCTAGATGTTAAATTGTATCTCTAATATCTATAACTCAACACGCAACCGCACCATATCAATACAACGAACTCCATTCTCAATGATTGGTTCTGGATAAGATTTAAAAAAATTTGGTTCAATGCTGTGCATTCTAAATCCGCATTTTTGATAGAGTGCCAGCTGAGAAAAGCTAGAGTTACCTGTTCCTACCTCCATCATTTTAGCACCGGCCTCTTTTGCAATTTGTTTAGACTTCTGAATCATAGATTTAGCAATACCTAAACCCTGATAGGGTTTTAAAACCGCAAGGTTCTTCAACTCAAACGCTCCTGCCGAATTAATTAAAACCGCAATACTCACAAATATATCGCCATCTTTGCAGACCAACACTAACGCCCCAGATAGATACGATAAGATCGCTTTTTTATCTGGGTCTGCACTTAATAATAAATTCATTAAGTCAGGCGTTATTTCTTCTTCATATACTTCAATATTCATTTTCAATTTTAGCCATACCTTAATGGTGTATTTTTCAATCTGTACTTAACCACAACTGGCTACCTCAAATTAAAAAAGCCACACTGTTAGCCATCTCCACTCATGATGAAAGGCAAAAGCATGTATATTAATACTCAAAACCTTTTGCCTTTCAATTTATTTGAGCCTGAGCCTAATTATGTATTTTGATGTATATATGCCACAACATTTTGCTGTGCCTGAGAAACGATCTGCTCTACCCTATCCACATATTGATTTAGACCATGGGCAATAATACTTTCCGACTCTATTCCCATAAACCCCATTAAAGACTCAGCTAATGGTGTTGCGTGATTCATACTAACCATTGGCTCTTCCGTGAAGTCACCACCGCATGTCATCAGGATTAACGCCTTCTTGCCTTGGCATAAACCTTGATAACCTGATTCGCCAATCGTAAAGGTTTTACCTATTTGAATAATGGCATCGAACCAAGCTTTCACTGTGGCAGGCAAGCTTAAGTTATACATAGGGAAAGCTAAAACAATTCTATCCGCCGCTAGCAACTGCTGAACCAACAGATCAGCACTTTCAACCGCACTCCTCTCACCTTCAGATAATGCCATCCCCATAAAATTTCGCTTTATTAACGCATTTAGGTTTTCTTCTAGTAGCAAAGGGGCTGGTGTTTTAACTAAATCAAGGTGGGTAATATTTTGTTTATCGCCTACCTCATCAATATAGGCCTGTACTAACTTTGCAGTATTCGACTCTTCACGAGGGGTATAGGTAACCAATAAAATTTTCATCATAATCGTGCCTCAGTGTTATGTAAGAGACACGATTGTAGGACTTACCAAAATACGACTTTTGATATTTTGTGCTTTTATTGATGACTTCTTATAGCAGGGGAACAAGTCTTAAAAGCCTTCTGTGTCACCCCGATTGTATGCAAAAGAGCGCCTAGGGAATGAGGAATTCAAGGCTCTTCATTCATCGCCTTCTGGCGCTCTGCATGCTCAATTGCTAGCGCCTTTTTTTGCTTTTCTTTTATTTCAGACCATTTCACACCCGCCTCAATACCAGAGATGCGTTGCTCGTATTTTTTACAGGCCCTTTCTAAAACAGACTGAATATCAATACCTTCTTCCTTTTCCAAAGCGGTCAAAATATTAAGGTAATCCCAAAGAACATCACCTAGCTCATCTTCTAAGTAACATTTCCTAGATTTGGGTATCTCCTCTATTACTTCATCAATCTCATTCTTAATTTCTTTTAAATACGTCTTTGAACCATTCGACCAAGTGTTATTTTGATCAAAGGTTGATTTTCGCTTTGCAATAGCAAGCAATGTATCAAACTCTTTCATGAAACCTCTTCAACCAATTTAGTCTCATATCGCCCCTTCAATGTGAACGCTTTAAGGCCACACTCAGTTTCTATGTGGTTTTAAAGCCAAACACATGCATGACTTTTATTTTTAGCTTTCATAACACACTGCTTGCAGCTTATTTCCATCAGGGTCACGCACATAGGCTGCATAATAATTCGTGCCATAGTGTTCTCTTAGCCCCGGCTTACCTTCATCTGAACCGCCATTCGCTAGTGCTTCTTTATAAAACTCATCAACAGCACTCCTTGTTTTCGCCGTGAAAGCAACATGAGTCCCGTTCCCCCAAGTAGCAGGCTCGCCATCATACGGCTTGTACAAATATAAGTGAGGCATTTCACCATTTACTGCATACATAGGAGGCTTTTCAGCAGGCTTAGGCTCCCGCGTAAACCCCAACGACTTCAGCGCAGCATCATAAAAACGAGCCGCTTTCTCGTAATCATTCGTTCCTAACGTGATGTGACTAATGATAGAACTAGACATTCGATTTCCCTTATTAAGGCTACTTTCTAATTAAGTTAACTCAACTATTACTCGAACTCTTTTGCATAGTTTTATCGATAAAACGGCTCCAAGTCCTTAATCTGCCAAGCAGGGTATTCACTGTTATCTGTATAAACCATAATATTACGAATACTTTCAAATGCCTTATTTACGTCTTCCAAGTTCACTGAGTGCAAAGGGAATGGTGGCTGAGGATATAACCCCAACACATCTCCATACATTTTCTCGGCTATAGCTCCGTCATCTTTTGGAGAGAGAATTAAAGACTCTCCCGCAGATCTAGCTAAATAGAAGTTAAGCATATGAGCCTGCCCTTTCTTTAACTGCTGACCTTTAATTTCTTGAGTTTCATTAGAAAAAGCATTCCAGTCTTTTGGCATTGAGCACGCAACAAAGCATAACTTAGGAGATAAAGGATAAAATAGACATGTATCTGGTAACTCAATAAACCCTGTTTGCAATATAGGGTTATCGCTCCTTACAAAGAAGTCATCCTCGTGTGCTAACAGTAAGTACCAATTCCTATTGGCTATGAAGCGTAAATCAGAACAATCTTTACAACCCACACGGCAATGCTTTGCAACCTCTGTAATACCAAAGATATCATGTGCTGCCTTCTCATATTTCATATAAGTTGGTGTACGAACTAATTGGGATAATATAAATTGGGACCACACGATACGCTCGTCATCAGACAACTTCTTATAGTTCAGAATTTTTTGATATATCGGCCCCGCCAAAGTTTCCAGTTCTTGGTCCAGTGCTTTTTCTACAGCCCAAGAATAAAGTCCTCGCTCAACCCCCCATTGCTTCCAGCCTTTACCCGACTTTTTAATCTTCTCACTATATGAACAATGAAAATACGATATATAGTCTGTGCTATCAGCCCATGCTTTATTAGCAAATTTCGGAGAATAGTGTGATCGTGGTGGTTTAGCCAAGTTAAATCCCTTTTTCTGTAATACAGTTCAATTTATCTAGGCTACACATTCATAATGCCCACCCCTCTCACAGCATCTTAATACAATTACGTTGCCCTACAAAAAAACATTCGATGCAATTTATTGCACGACAGCTCGATGGTCGGGCTGCCGTGTTTGAAGAAATTCAAAGATACAAGAAAAGCCCTAAACACCTTTCGTAAAAGACCGCGTAGGAGAAAAATATATAGAAGAGAAAAATGAGGCGTTAAGATTCTGATCAAGCGAATTTTTGGTTACTTTTTGGGCGCTAGCAAAAAGTTACCCGCCCAGCAGGGCGGAAAAATGCTCCCACCCCAAAGCCATTCGAAAGGACTCTAAAGCAATAAAAACCACCCTAGAATCCTTATATCCAAAAGAAAGTTAAGCCTTAACCAAAGGCAAACTCACCTCCACCAGCAGTCCACCTAACTCACTACAAGAAGCCTGAATACTGCCATTATGTTGACGAACCGCACTCTCGGTAATAGCTAAGCCCAAGCCCGTTCCACCCGAACGTCTATCCCGTGCTGTAGAAACCCGATAAAACGGCCTAAAGATAGACTCCAATTCTGTTTCTGGTACACCTTGCCCATCGTCCTCTACACGAATTGTAAGCTTGTCACCCGTTATCTGCATATTGATACGAATTTGACTGTGACCATAGCAGATGGCATTGCGGACGATATTTTCAAGTGCGCTCATCAGCAATTGCGGGTAACAAAGAACCGTACGCTCTGGAATAGCAGAAAAACTTAATGCTTTACCGTTTTGTTCTGCTTCAAACTGACTATCTACCAAGAGCGCTTCCCACAAACTAGAAAGCGGTTGCTCTTCCCGATTTAAATGGCTGTCCACTTGCATTCGAGATAACTCAAGCAGCTCGGAGATCATGGTCTCCAGCCTTTCCGACTCAGTCTCGATACGTGAGAGTTCTGTGCTTTCCCCCTGCTTTCTAACCGCTAACCCTTGAGCCATTTTCAAGCGTGTCAGCGGGGAGCGCAATTCATGGGAAATATCCGATAACAACCGTTGCTGACGGGAAATCATAGAGTTCACTGCTTCAACCATGTGATTAAAACTAGCACCCGCTTGCTGAAATTCCGATGGGCCTTTTTCTAGTTTTTCATCCGTTTCGAAGTTACCTTGAGCTACCCTTTTTGCTGCTGCCTCTAAACGGCGCGCGGGTTGAGTTAATGCCCACGACAACCAAAGTAAGAAAGGAGTACTAACCAGCATGACAGCAAGCAAAAAACGCCACGGGTTATCCAATAAATGTAATAGGAAAAATGGTGGGGCATCGGATTTGACTCCAATGTAAAGAAAGCCCGTTTGATTCGTTAACTGAATGGGAAAAGGGCCTGACAATAATGTTCTACCATACAATTTTTGTTGAGGCTGTTCTGGATTCTCAATGAGGGTAATAAAGTTTCTCAGGATACGCATGGAGAAGCCTGCACGGTTAGACCAAGCTAACAAAGTCCCTTCTGCATCAGTAATAAAAAGCTTCGCCTTATCTTCTTTATCGCGTTTAGACTGTTTTTCCACTGCGTTAATAGCCTGCTTAAGGCTTTTCCCTTGCATAGACTCTTGCTGAAGAAGGTCTCTTAACAAGATATTTTCGCTGTAGGAACGCTGGGGCAAGTCTTTCGTCAAACGCGGATCAAGCTTTGGCAGAGCCAATACCGCCATGGTAACCAGAAACATGGTAAACCAAAAAATAGCGAAGATACGGCCATATAAGCTACCTATATTAGGGAGTTTCATGATTCGCCCTCAACCAACAAATAGCCACGGCCTCGTAAGGTTTTTATCCTCGGTTTGCCGTTCGACCAGTCTGGTAGTTTTTTTCGTAAGTTCGATACATGCATGTCTACAGCGCGATCAAAGGCGGCTAGCCTTTTCCCTAATACATCTAGGCTCAAAGCTTCTTTAGTGAGCACTTTTCCAGGGTGTAATAAAAAATAATGAAGAAGAGCAAACTCTGTACTGGTTAACTCCAATTGGTCGCCACCACAGAATGCTTCTAAGCGCCCCGGATAAACTTTAATATCTTGATACATGACGTAGTCATTTTGCGGGTTACTCTTGGTTGCTTGAGTTCGACGTAAAATCGCTCGTATTCTCGCAAGCAATTCACGTTCACTAAATGGCTTGGGTAAATAGTCGTCTGCACCGAGCTCTAAACCGATAACCCTATCTACTTCATCACCTTTAGCGGTAAGCATCAGCACAGACACATCCCACTTTTCTCGCAATTGCTTTAAGGTGTCGAAGCCATTGAGTTTCGGCATCATCACATCTAATAGGACTAGATCGACACTTTCATTCATAGCTTCCAAGCCTGCTAGGCCGTCGTATGCCGTTGAAACAGTACAGTTCTCATAAGACAGGACTTCTTTAAGTAAATCACTCAACTCAGCATCGTCATCAATAATCAAAATATGTGGCATATCACTACTTCCTAGCTCTACTTACTCATTAACTTGCTTCATTTTACGTGTAAAGTCGTAAAAACCCGAATCCTTTACGTTACTTTACTTTGGCAATACACCCCTTTACCTTGCAGACCCTATTCTATCCCCATGCACTGAAACACAGCGCTAGCAAAACATTTATTTTAAAATTCCAAGGGGAAATAATTATGAAAGCTACTAAAAAATTCGTTATTGCAGCAGTGACTCTTCCATTAGTATTGGGTACAGCAAGTGCTTACGCTTTTGGAGGTAAAGACCATAAGGGTAAAGACAACAACTGCCGCAATGAACTAGGCCGCGGCATGATGAAAGCACTAGAGATTACTGAAGAACAAAAAGCAGAAATTAAAGAGCTTTGCCAAGTGGCAAAAGAAGAAAAACGCGGTGCAAAAGAGCAACAGCCTTTTGATATGGAAAAGCACAAACAACGCTTTGAACAACTAAATGCTTTGTTACTTGCTGATACCTTTGATAAGTCAAAAGCCAATGCAATTGCCCAAGAAATGGCAGAGAAACATGCAGCTCAACAAATGAGCAAGCTAGAAATGAAGTTCAAAGTACTAAATGTGTTAACACCAGAGCAAAAAGCTAAATATGTTGAACTACAAGAAGAGCGTATGGCTAAAAAGGCCGAGAAAAAACAAGAACGCCGAGATAAGTAATCTTTAAACGTTCTATATAAGCAAAAAGGCGACTATGGATATTTCATCATAGTCGCCTTTTTTATGTACTCTGCATTTTTTAACTTGGTATTCATTAACGAATACTGAAAGCCTCTAGCTAAAAGCCTCTATTAGCTACGTTTCTAGTTACGCTTCCATATTCTGGCTACTGCTCGATCTGTTCCTAACCAAGCAACCACCTCACACACCAAACCCGTTGTATAAAACAATAAAACTGGAATGAATCCAACAGGCTCGCCAAGACCTAAAGCAAAGGTTAATGATATTGAGCCAATCAAAAAGCACAGTAAGCCAAATACCGCTAAGATAGTCCGATGAGACTTTTTGTAGTTGTATTCTCCTTCTCCCTTTTCAAATATGGATAAGATCGGAGAAAACAGTTTTCTAAATAGCTTTTTCATAAACAACTGTACCTAACTCTTTATTTTAATTCGTGAATATATTTTTAGCTTAAATGATAGAACTCAAGATCTGAGCTTTGTTTAAGCTCCAAAGGTGAAGCTTTTGATTAAAGTGAATGCACATAGCCCACTGATTCTATTTACTAAAGTTTACCTGTCATATACCGTTATACCAAGCTATAGATAGGAAGTAGTTATCATTCAATTTTAACTTAGCGATCTCAGAGGTCTATGAATATGAAAAAGGTTATTCTATCCACTTTAGCAGCTAGCCTTATTAGTCTGTCTACCGCCAGCTATGCAGAAGGCCCATTTAATTATATTGATTTCACCTTGGGTAACATCAGTTACGATAATTCAGGCAGTGGCACCTATTCCGCTTTAACCACCTCTTTTGAAACCGAAGTTGTCCCTTTGGTAAATGTTAAAACTCAAGACTTTGATGGTTCCGATTCCTTATGGCTCGGTGCAGGGGCTTACACAGAAGTCGGCACCTACTCCCACCTTTATGGCCTTCTTCATTATGTAAATGATGACGGTGACAATGACGTGTCTTTAACAACAGGTGTCAGAAGTACAGTCAGTGACCGCATCGACCTCGGTGTCGAGATGTTAGTTATTCTCACAGACAGTGATCAAGCAAACCAATACACTATATCTGCTGGCTATTACTTCACCGAGAAGCTTTCTGTCTCAGGGAAATACATTACATCAGACGGTTATAGTATCTTAGGCGCTACACTAAAAGTGGGACTGTAAGGCTGAGGTAACCTAAAATTTTTCATTGCTAAAACCACCAGATATACTTATAAAAAAAGGGAGACGATGTATCGCCTCCCTTTTTTTATAACGTTTTATTGATTAAACGACTTTCGTTAACCAACCGTGCTTATCTTCCGCTTTGCCCCATTGAATGTCATTCAATGCTTGGCGAAGCTTATCTGCAACTGGCCCAGGCTCTCCCGAACCTACTTTGTACTCTTTCTCGTTATGAATAAAAGTGCCCACTGAAGTTAATACCGCAGCTGTTCCAGAAAGAACCGCTTCAACACCCGGCTTAGCGGCACGCTCCAATAACTCATCCACAGTAATGTCGCGCTCGCTTACTGTCATGCCCATATCAGCAGCCAGCGTTAGAATAGAAGAACGTGTCACACCGTGCAAGAAGCTAGAATCCAAGCCTTTAGTGATGATTTCGTTGCCATCAATTAACAAGAAGTTAGCCGCACCCGTTTCTTGTACATCGCCGTTTGGACAGAACAAAATTTGATCCGCTTGAACTTCCTCTTTCGCTTTAGCGATTGGCCCTAGTGCACTGGCATAGTTACCACCACTTTTGATCATTCCCATGTGAGGCGCACAACGCATTCCTGTTTCATCTAGTAGCAACCTAAGTGCTTTTGCTCCGCCTGTGAAGTAATCACCTACTGGAGACAACAATACGTACAGCAAAGAAGTTGCACTTGGTGCAGCCGCTTTACCTACCGCTGCTTCGGTGCCCACATGCGTTGGGCGAATGTACATAGAACCCGGTGGTTCTGGTACGTCTGTCGCAAACTCGGCAACAGCATCTAGAATCATCTTAGAGGTTTGCGCTTCATCAATTTCTGGCAAAAACAACAAGCGGCTACTCTGTGCAAGACGTTTAATATTCTGTTCCATACGAAACACATGCACACTGCCATCTTCGTGACGGAAAGCTTTTAAGCCCTCAAAACAAGTACTTGAATAATGTAAAACGTGAGCACCTGGGTGAAGTTGGATACTATCTGAAGAAACTAAACTTGATTCACTCCAGTTATTGTTTGCAAATGTTGCTAACGCCATTTTAGGCATAAATACGCTACCAAAAGCCGCCATTTTTGTTTCCTATATAAATAATGGTGCCAAGCAGTGTCAGATAAAAAGCACTGCGCTACTTGGCCTGTAATTTTTTTGGTGAAGTCCAATAACCAAAAGGTACGATGGAAATCTTCTTGAGGAAAGTAAATCGTTGAACGCTATAACATTAAAGCGTATTTACTGACTTATCATTAGTGGTAAATACTACCTGTAAGCAACACGACGCTCAATAAAGCACTAAGAAAAAGTCATCCTTTAAAGACACTTTTTAAACTTTGAAGGTTAAATAGGTGACCATGGCCGCCAAAAGGATGTTCATTGACACGGTTATCCAGAAATACACACGAAATCGCTTCTTTATAGTTTTATGGCGAAACAGTTTTTGAGCACACAAGGCACCTATCCAGCCACCGAAAAAAGATAATGTATGTAAGGTCAACTCGCTAATTCTGCGCCAGTGTTTTATAGCTAGCCACTTATCCAAACCATAGAAAATAAAAGTGATAAGATTCAGACAAAGCAGGTAAAATAGTACGTAAAGAGTCAGGTTCATTTTTGATTTTTTCATTAAACAATCATTTAATATACGGGCTTTGGTTTTTGCTTCAAGCAAACACCGCTAAAATGGCACTCTTAGATTCAGTAGGATCAAATAAAACACCATGAGAGACAAGGTCACCATATCGGTTTCTTCCATTCAAGGAACCAAACAATTTAACCTAGGCAAGAAAACACGTTTCACCTTGAAAGTGTTTTGCTATACGGTTTTTCTTGCTTTAGTCGCTATGGGTACTGCCATTTATTACTTATTGCATGAAGCGGAATTTGCCAAAATAAAGCAAATTGAACTTGAGCATAAGTCGACGTCACTGAGTAAAGAAATTGAGTCTTTAACCACCCTAAAAACTCGCTTAGAAACCGACCTTTCAGCCCGTGAAGAGCGTATACAGCTTGTATCAGACAAGCTACAAGACCTCGAAAACCTCTTAGATATGGACAGTGCGAATGACAGCCAATTAGAGTCTCGCCTCGACATCGCCACTATTAACACTTCCATCCGCGTCAGCATGCTGAACCAAATACCTAGCGGCTCTCCTGTAAAAGACGCTAGAACATCGTCAGGCTATGGTAAAAGAAAACACCCTGTCACAGGCATTCTGAAGTTCCATCGCGGTCAGGATTTTGCCGTCAACACAGGCACTCCAGTTTATGCTCCAGCCGATGGCGTGATTGAAATCACTCGTCCAAGCGACAAAGGCTCAGGCAACTTTATTAATGTTTTACACGCCTATGGCTTTACTACCTCTTACTCACACTTAAGCAAATTTGCCGTCAAGAAAGGCGACTTTGTCAGAAAAGGCGACCTGATCGCCTATTCTGGCTCCAGCGGATTATCGTCTGGTCCGCACCTTCATTATGAGGTCAGATTTTTAAAACGGGCATTAGACCCAAAACCATTTATTGAATGGAACGTCGATAACTTCGACTCCATATTTAACAGCGTAAGGGGAATAGAATGGGAATCTTTGGTGGGAAAAATAGAATCCAGAGTCAGCCTAAAGCGACCACACTCATCGCAGAGGGTTGCACAGTTAACGGCCATATCCAAGTAGCCAATGCGTTACAAATTGACGGCCATGTAGAAGGCCAAATTGAAGCCTCTAAACTACTGAGAATTAGCCGCTCTGGTTATGTGGTGGGAGAAATCACCACGGAAAGACTTATCATCAACGGAACATTTGAGGGCACTTGCCATGCTAAATTCGTCGAGATTCTGAGCTCTGGTCACATTACTGGTACCATTTACAGCGATAACCTGACGATTGAACCGGGCGGTAAGTTTAACGGCAACTCAAGTGATAATAAGGTAGAAAAGGCTGAGAAAGAGAGCGAACTGATTGATGATAAAGTCGCCATTATGGACAACCTAAAGCTAGGTTAAAGCATGACAAGGTAAAGCCATAATAAACATTATGGCTATGACAAAGTTAAATAAAGACAAAGCTAAACCGCGATTAACTCATCTCGAATCAAGCACAATAAAAAGGTCTCCCGCTCAATCGACATACCTTTCTTATCACTGTTTTTAATCGTATCGAGATTATGCTGAATGGCATCGTGAATATTCATCCACACCGCCTTCATACCATTTTTCATCTCGTAGTCTTCTAGGCTAGTTTCCCCTAACGCCTCATCAATATCACAGGTATAACAATAAGACTTCATCTGCATAATATCCGCGTTTTCTTTATACCAAGGGCGAAACTCTTCATACAAACCAAACTCAGCAATATTGTGAATATTCTGCGCCCCCGTCTCTTCTGCTAGCTCACGAATCAAACCCTCTACCGGATTCTCACCTTCATCAATCCCCCCACCCGGCAAAGTGTAATCATCGTAACGCTGGGTATACAACATCAGAATCTCTTCCCCCCTTAACACAATGCCACGGGCAGCAAGGCGTAAAAAGGAAGGCAAATCAAGGGACTCAATACTGGGGTGGATAGACGACTTCAACAAACGCATAAAAGAACAACACTAGAGGTAATTTAAATAGGCAGAATAATAACCACCAAAGCTAGGTAGTTAAAGGACTATAGATTGCTTCTCTAGTTAAATTACTAAATCACCTGTTTTAACGAATAAGAGAGGGTATTTGAAAGGTATTGCTAAAAACTAAGAAAGCATTAACAGCTTGATAATCAGCATGGTTTTCTTAGCTTTTAGCAATATAGTGGGCGCTTTATTTGGCCGCGATCAACGACACTTCAACTAAGACTTCTGCACCAGGTTTACCACCAGGTAATGCACCGATTTCAATCGCTTCACGCGCTGGTGGTATTTTATCGCCAGGCCAGTATGTCGCGTATACCTTATTAAAAGCGCCATAGTTTTTAATGTCTGTCATAAAAACAGTTACCTTCACAGCATCATCAAAGGTATAACCCGCTTTATCCAAAACAGCCCTCAACCCCTCCATGACGATCTTAGCCTGATCTGCCATGTCATCCTTACCGTCACGAGCGTACTCAGGAATTTCACCATTTACATAAGGGATATGCCCCGATACAAACAGCATACCATTAGACAATTTAATACCTGGAGTAAATGGTAACGAAGGCTTACTAGTAGGATATACAGGTTCAATAACACTCGAACCGTAAGCACTTCCCATTACACAAGCACCAAATAAAACAAGAAAGAATTTAGTAATCATTTTATTTCTTAACATATACATTTCCCCTTTTAATAAATATTCGACAAAAACACCTTAGCTAAAGTCAAAGGGCACAGCAATCAATTAAAACTGATCGAAAGTGATCACATTTTTAAAAATAAAAACCTAACTAACGGCTCCGAAGGCATTAATATTATTGATTAATAAAGGTGAGGATTTTTTTATAGAAAGGTTTAAATGGCTAAGGAATTCAACACTTGGATGGATAGACGACTTTTAAAGACACACAAAGGAACAACACTAGAGATAATTTGAATGGGCACAATAATAAGAACCAAAACTAGGTAATTAAAGGGCTTAAGAGATACAAGCCCTAATAATTTTCCACCAAATTACAGATCTAATTTTACTCTGACCCGATTTATTAATGGGCAGAATAATAACCACCAAAGGTAGGTAATTAAAGGACTTAAGAGATACAAGCCCTAATAACTTTTCGCCGTATTACAGGATTAATTTTACTCTGACCCGATTTATTCTTATTATGTATAACTCTATCTACAACAGATTCATGCCGTTTATCTGGATTGACAAAAACTTCTATATCATATTTCCTCGGGCTCGATTAATGCCCAAGGAAAAGACCAACAACGGGATTTTTAAATTATTTACCGGTAGCTTACCCAACTGCCTTCTGCGATGACATCGACCGCAACATTGTGTACCTGTGCTTTATCGATTAATACACTAATTGGCTCTAGGTAAAGTGCATAGGTGGAGTGATGACTAGGTAAAGTACGTTTAGGTTTTAAATATTTAATGGCGTCTATGACATCATCGGCGCCCATCGATAATTGCCCAAGAGGTCCTGTCGTGCCCACTCGGCCAACATGTGGGATAAAAAGATCGGGGTTATCATATTTAGTTAACAGGCTCAGCAATTCGGGGGTTAAGAATGAATCTCCCATCCAATAAACAGATCGCTTCCAGTCTTGATGGGTAAATTCAAGCCAATAACCATTACCATGACCTATCACTTCTTCTAGTGCATGGTTTTCAGTGTGGTAGGCAGGAATGGCAGTTATCTTAATATGATAATCGCCTTCGCTAACATCCCAACTTTTTCCCCAAGTTAAAGGAATGTGATTACTAAAACCAAGCCCTTTAATTAGTGTTGCGTCGCTCTCGGGGGATATCAACGGGAGTGTTTTAGATAATTCTTTTTGCGCTACTTGGTCAAAGTGATCCTCATGTGTATGGCCAATAAGTACTACATCAATATTACCTTGATTGAAGTCAGGCAGAGCGCCTATGCGTGCATGGTCTTTAATGGTTGGGCCTTTGCTAAGGTCAAAGTTTTCATTAGGATCTGCCATTTTGAAAGCTTTATCCCCTTGTCCAAGCATCGGATCAGTAAGCAACTGAATGGTGCCAAACTCTATTAATAAAGTGGGGCCACCTAGCCACTTTATATCCAGCTGTTGACTTAAGCTCAGCGTTGAATAAACGCTCACAGCCAATAAAAAAATTGATTTATGTAGTTGTTTCATATCGAGTATCTCCTTGGTTTGTGATTGATGGCCAGTTTATAGATAGTATTTATCGCCATCTATACGGTATAGTGTGGACACTATGTATAAGATTTTTTGACAATGAACTTACTTTCCCCTTTTAAAACTTTCGTATTGGTCGCCGAGCATCTCAATTTTTCAGCCGCTGCTCGACAACTTGACCAACCCAGAGCAACCGTCAGCGCGCGTATAATAGAGCTAGAAAAACAGTTGGGTGTGCGTTTGTTTCAGCGCAATAATCGCAATGTTTCACTCACTGCTGAAGGCCTACAATATTTGGCTGCTTGTCGGCAAACATTAAGTGCCTTTGAAGATGCAGATGAAGCTTTGGATATTGGATCAAAGTTAAAAGGGGAAATACGTTTAGCGTTACCTGCCACGCTACCTAATCAGCATTTCTTAACGACACTGATGGACTTTCAAAAACATTATCCAGAGATCCATCTTGAATTAATATTCAGTGATCAGGTCTTAGACTTAGCTGAGAATAGAATAGATATTGCGATCCGTGGCAAAAGCCCTGTGAGTAAAGACTTAGTCGCAAGGGAGTTAGATCCCACAGATATGATTCTTGTGGCAACAAAAGAGTGGATATCGATAAATTTACCTATTAAAGATTGGAATCACTTAACCTTGCACGATCCACTTACTTTATGCCCATTTTCTTATCGACAGACAATGATTAAAACCACAGAGATTAGTCAATCATTATCACTTTGTTTACTCGGCATTGGGGCTGCTTTATTGCCACGTTCTATTTGTGAATCTCAACTAAAAGAGGGGAGTTTGCTGCAGTTTGAGTGTGAAAGTGAATTACCTCGTTTGAATAAATATCTTATTTATCAGCAGCCTAAATATCTTCCTAAACGAACGAAAGTGTTGATCGATTTTCTATTACAAGCATTGCGCAGTTGATATCTAGAGCCCTAAAACCAAAATCAATTAACGAAATTAACTAGGCCATGCACCTCTCAAAGCCAATAAAACCCTAACTTCAGTAAAATAACAGAACTATCACTTAAAACACAATGAACAGCATATCTTGCCGTAGAATCACCTTGGAAAACTGTGTCTTATAGATTGTCACTTTATATGACGATCTGGCTTTAAGATTTGAACTAATGAGGACTGTTTGACGAATAAGAACCACTCTGAATCCCCGAAGATCATTCTCGGTTATAATTGTGTTTTAACGGTTGTTCTCGTTATAACTAAGCGAGTAACTTAGTGCATTTTTTATTCGGCTTTCGGTGTCGGTGATGTGAGTCACAATAATGATCGATGGACTGTTCTTGGCCAACAACGCTCCCTGTTCTTTTTTCAAACTCTGTGGCGATACATAGCCAGTTGTCAGAAGAAATATTTAAGCGTTGCAGAATAGGTAATAAGGAGGCATCAATAGCACCTCGCTTGTCATTTCTTATGATTCGCCCAGTTAAGTCCACCAGCTCAAGATAATCGGTGAGTTTGAATGGTAAGCCATTGGGCATATCTTTCTTTGGGTTGCCAACAAAAGGAGATAAGGCTTTTGGTTGATGCTTACCTTTGGCAGAAGTTACTCGTTTCTTAATGCTAGTAAATTCAGAGTCTTCTGGTGTTTTAGTCATGTTTGCTCGTAGTGGGTTTAGATCAACATACGCCATGCAGGCCATTAGAGCTGCTTCGTCTAATAAGGCTTGAGACTTAAAGCGCCCTTCCCAAAAATGCCCTGTGCAACCGTCTTCAAAATTAGCTCTTCTAGCAATGGGTTCATTCAACTCTTTCATAAACCAGCTGATGTCCATCAGCCGTTCCCTATAGGTTTTGGCGGAGACTTCGGCTAAGGTTACAGCGTAATCAGGTAAGGTTTCTCCTTTTACGTATTGTTGAGTAAACAAAGTGCCTTTATGAAGTTGATGCCAACGTTTCAACACTTCTAAGGTTGACCATGATTTGGCTTTTTCTGCATCGACATGCAACACAACATGAAGGTGGTTACTCATCACAGCATAAGCACAAATATCAATTGAAAAGACACTGGAGAGAAACAATAAACGGTTTTCCACCCAACCCCGTCTGTGTTCGTAACTGGCGCCATTTATTGGGTCTTCACCACATAAAAAGGCACGGCGAACGCATCTTGAGACACAATGGTAGTAAGGGGTATCGGACAAACACACTTGCTGGGTTCTTGGGGTAGACATCACTCACTTCCTCTTCCTTGAGAAAACATGAATTCAGTATAGAAAAGATCACCAAGAAAATCTGAGAAAATAGCTAAATGCACGGATTTACTGGCTTTGAGAGGTGCATGGCCTAGTTTAATTTGTTCTACCGGATTCTCACCTTCATCAATTCCCCCACCCGGCAAAGTGTAATCATCATAACGCTGGGTATACAGCATCAGAATATCCTCACCCCTTATCACAATGCCACGGGCAGCAAGACGCAAAAAAGAAGGCGAATCAAGGGACTCAATACTTGGGTGAACAGACGACTTTAACAAACGCATAAAAAACAACACTAGAGGTAATTTGAATGGGCAGAATAATAACCACCAAAGCTAGGTAATTAAAGGGCTTAAAGGGCTTAAAGGGCTTAAAGGGCTTAAAGGGCTTAAAGGGCTTAAAGGGCTTAAAGGGCTTAAAGGGCTTAAAGGGTGTAAGCCCTAATAATTTTTCGTCGAATTACAAAGCTAATTTTACTCTGACCCGATTTATTTTAAACACTAAAACCAACGCATAGTGAAAATGCTATACGTTGCTACCCCCTTTTGAACAGTTTGTTAGTTTTTAATTAGATGCGCCTCTAAAGGCACTGAAACGTTATAGATTACAAGGCATGCAACTAGTAATGAGATGATTACACCAATTACACCAACTCTTTTTGAGTTAACAAATGAAGGCTCACCAACCTTAACTCTGTCCCACTCCTCTTTTAACGTCAGTTGAGCAAAGTCACGAATGTTATCAACCATTTCTACTGACTCTTCCCACTTACCTTTACTCGCAAGTTTTTTTGATTGCACGAGGCAATTACGCAAATCTTTTTGGTGTTTGCTTTTATCATCAGGGTTTAGACGCATCATGATATTTGAATAGGCAATTGCAAGTGCTTTATGTTCTTCCTTTGTCTCCATCGAACGAGCTAAAACATCCACTGAATCTCCATGCTTCTGCTCTATAGCCCAATATATTTCTTCCGTTGCGACCAGAGCTGAAATGTACTTTGAAATATCATCTCGTAGTGCATCAATCCAGTTCTGTCGTAATTGAGATATTTGCTGCTCTTTGGTTAAAACTAAACTAAGAAACGAGAATGCCCCCGCTATAAGGGCAGCAATAACAACCCCAACAGGTACAAGCGTATTAACTGGAATTTCACTCATAACTTTCCTTAAAAACTAACGCTTCAATAACCGGCACAGCTTTGCTGCGTCCGGCGCCTGAAAGGCGCGTAGTTAACTAATTTGTCAGTACCTGTTATAGCCATGAAACTGACCGGAGTCTTTAAAGTTAAATACAGCCCATAAACATACAGACAGTGAATAACATAAATTGGGTAAAAGAGCTTGATCAAGAGGTAAACTTGTTTTTGTGAGAACAAAATAATTCAGGTATGAAATTTGAGTTAGCATGAGGACACTGATAAGCAAAACTATTCTAATTGCAAAATCTTCCCCTGAATTCATGGCGGAAATAGTTATTTGAGAGACTATAATGCCAACAACTATTGGAATTATTGTGGCAATACTAAGCACCTTTAATAGACTCGCATCGGTTACGGCAATAAGCATTAAATCAGCAAATGTAATACCAAAAGCCTTACTTCCTAAAAATAGAAGTAGACCCGCTGAAACTGCAGTCATTCTTACAAACTGTTCCGCACCACTTGCTTGAAGCACAATCTTTGCCGAGACAAATACTTGGCCCAACATAACCAAGATTACCAAGGCTTGCATAAAGCCGGAATCAAACCCCCAATCAATCATTTTTATGAATTACTCCTTTAGTGTACTAACATTTTAAATAGTGCGTATGCGCGTTCACACACTTTCAAAAATGGCCAAATAAGCTAGTTAACTTGATATAACCTTTTTAAGTTATAAACAATTTCGAAAACAGGAAAAACGAGCTTGTAAGTTATTTATTATACTGACTCCCTTACTCATTAATACCAAAGCACTTTCAAAAACACCACCAGCACAACATATAATCAAAGAAGTAAAACTAGCATCTCATACAAAAAACATTCGATGCAATCCTGATTGCACGACCGCTCGATAGTCGGGTTACCGTGTTTAAAATAAGCAAGGAATTAACCAAGGGTAAACTAAACACCTTACGTAAAAGACCGCCTAGAAGATAAAAAATATAGAAAACAATAATGAGGCGTTAAGATTCTGACCAAAGAGACCTTTTGGTTACTTTTATGGCTCTGGATAAAAGTTACCCGCCCAGCAGGGCGGAAAAATGCTCCCTATAACAAAGCCCTTAAATGGAACTTGAACTGTTTATTCCTCAAAAACCTTTTTAAAACCACAAAAAAAGAGGCCTAAGCCTCTTTCTTATAAACAACTAAAAAAACCAAAAACCTAATTCTTATCCCCCGAAATTCGACTCCCAACCGCCGAATTCTGGTTCTTATATTTCGCATTATCACGCTTGTTATAAGGGCGATCCGCAGAACCTGACATGGTCTCAAAATTGATCGCGCCAATGGTCATACCGGGCGTCAGGGCAATGGGCAGTTTGCCGCCATTTAAAAACTCAAGCACAATACCACCACTCCAACCGGGATCAATACGGTGTGCCGTCACATGCACCATTAAGCCTAAGCGTGCCAGTGATGAGCGACCATCTAACCAACCCACTAGGTTATCAGGCAAGGTCACAGACTCTTTCGTGACGCCTAATACCAATTCACCTGGGTGGATGAAAAATGGCTGACCATCTTCAATCAGTATTTCATCCCCCATGACAGATTCAATGACCTTACTTAAATCGGCTTTTGAATTGCTTAAATCAAGGTATGGTGCTGTGTGGCCTTGGAAAGTACGGAAGGAGTTACCTAGCCTCAGGTCAACAGAAACACCACTGATAACACTGTTATCTGGGCGTGGTTCAATAACAATTGACCCTTCATCTAAAGCGGAAATGATATCTCTGTCGCACAAACGCATTTCGGTTCCTTACATTGTTACTTTCAATTTTTATGGTGAATGACTTTATAGCAAATTACTTGGCACAAAATGTCTCAGTAGTTAATCATCGCTCATGCTGCCAGTGATTAATCATCGCTCATACTTATGGTCGGCATCACAAAGGCACCACTGTCTTCATCACCTTGTTGGGACGCTAGAGTAGCACCAAGTTTACGAGCAATCGACTGATAACTATTGGTCACATCACTTTCAGGTGAGGCAACAACAATCGGTTTGCCTTCATCACTCAATTGGCGAATAGACATACTAAGCGGCAACTTGCCTAACACACAAACGTCAAACTCTTGGGCGAGACCTGCTCCACCCTCATCACCAAAGATAGCTTCTTGATGACCGCAGTTAGAGCAAATGTGAGTAGACATGTTTTCTACCACACCTAATACGGGAATTTTCACCTTGTTGAACATTTCAATGCCACGGCGTGCATCGAGCAAAGCAATATCTTGTGGAGTGGTCACAATGATTGAACCTGCCACAGGGACTTTTTGCGCCAAGGTTAATTGAATATCCCCTGTGCCTGGTGGCATATCAATAAACAAGTAGTCCAAATCTTCCCACGCAGTTTGATTTAAGATTTGCATGAGCGCCCCTGTTACCATAGGACCACGCCACGCCATTGGTGTGTCTTGGGTAGTAAGAAATGCCATAGACATGACTTGAACACCGTGAGCTTTCGGAGCGATAAAGAACTTTTCATCACGAACCTGTGGGCGAGTGCCATCGGCAAAGCCCATCATCATGCCTTGGCTAGGGCCATAAATATCCGCATCGAGAATACCGACTTTCGCCCCTTCTTTTACCATGGCTAGAGCAAGGTTAACTGTGGTGGTCGATTTACCCACACCGCCTTTACCTGATGCCACAGCAATCACATTTTTCACGCCTTTCAGGCCGGGTAGGTTGCCTTGGGTTTTGTGGGAGGCAATATCTGCCACAAGGTTTAAATCAAATGAAGTGTCATCTCCAACCTCGGTTTTAATGCGAGAAATCAAATCCGACTTTTGCTCTTCGCATGGGTAACCTAAGGTTAGGGTGATATTGAAAGTGTCTTGATTTTGAACAATCTCCCACACATTTTCACCATAGCTATGACCCGTATTCTGGTCTTCTAACTGAGCTAATTTAGCGAGTAGTTGTTGAGGTGTAGGCATGAAAAACTCCAAGACAAGGTATAAATTGAGAGCCTAATAATACCCTGTCTTGATCTTGGTTCCTACATTATTCAAGGTCGGAAGTTTTTTCTTCTAAATTAGTCAGTTAACACACCATTTTGATAATCACGCATGGCTTGACTAAGTTCTGCTTGAGTATTCATCACATAAGGGCCGTACTGGGCAATAGGCTCTTTAATAGGAAGACCCGCAAGCACAAACACTTTCGATTCTTTGTCAGATTTATTGCTAATTATAAGGTCGCCTTCTGTATTGAATCGAGTCAATGTGTTCTGCTGCACAACATCAGATGAACCAGAGTACGACACTTCCCCTTCATAAAGGTACGCCATCAAATTATGACCTTGTGCCACTGGGAACCTAATCTCCCCACCAGCCAACAAGCGAACATCCAAGAGTAAAATGTGCGTATCTTCCACAGATAAATACCCTTGAACAGCTTTACCATTAACTTCAGTGGAGCCAGCTACGGCTTTTATAGAGGCCGTTTCAAACTCATATTGCGCCATAGTGTCATGGGGAATATCTTGGTAATGGGCAGGCTGCATTTTCTTACTCGCTGGCAAGTTTAACCATAACTGGAAGCCCTGCATCTTGCCCGAGGTTTGCTTTGGCATCTCGGAGTGAATGACTCCTCGTCCAGCAACCATGTATTGCACATCGCCATCGTTTAATAGACCGACGTTACCCATGTGGTCGCGGTGTTCCATTTTCCCTTGCAGCATGTAGGTAATGGTTGAAAAGCCACGATGGGGGTGAGGAGGAAAGCCTCCTATGTAATCGTCCGCTCGATTCGACCCAAATTCATCCATCAATAGAAATGGATCAAATCGCTCTGGGGCGGCACCACCAAACACTCGTAATAGCTTTACCCCATCGCCATCAGAAGCAGACCTTGCATATACATGCTCTAATTGCTCTCTAGTTTTCATAACCGCCCCCTACACTGTTAACGCCATGATTTGCTGCTTGGCATTGGCAATGCTTTGTTGCTTAGATTCATCGCCCATGGCTAAGCCTTCAGCATAGATAAATTCGACATCCTTCAAGCCAATAAAACCTAGCATAGTTTTCAAGAACGAAGATTGAGTATCTGTCACTTGGTCTTTATGTTTACCACCAAAAGACAGTACCACGTACACCTTCTTATCACTTAACAAGCCCACAGGCCCTTCATCTGTGTATTGGAATGTGACGCCTGCACGGGCAATATGATCAAACCAAGACTTCAACTGGCTAGGAACCGAGAAGTTATACATGGGTGCCGCCAGCAGTAAATAATCCGCCGCTTTCACTTCTTCAATCAAGGTATCAGCCAGTTCCGCTTTCCCCTCACCAATAGAGGCCATTGTGTTACCATCAAAATGCGGCAAGCTGCCATCCATCACATTTCGGGTAACCAATTCAGGTTCAGGCAAAAGTGAGCTCAAGTGATCCTGAAGCACTTTTAATAGTTCCGTTGATACACCCTGCTGGCCAAACAAACTCGCTTCAATCGTTAAAATATTCTGTGACATTAATCTTCTCCTAATGATTATTTAATTGCATAAACAGAGTTTAAAAGATAAATTTCGATTGAATGTCGCATTTTTCACTCACTATAGATCGAAATTTTAGATATATGATTCCCAAAATAACATTAGAACAATGGGCAACTTTTAAAGCTGTGGTGGATGAAGGGTCTTTTGCTAAAGCCGCAGAGCAACTTAACAAGAGTCAGTCCACCGTCAGTTATAGTCTTTCAAAAATGGAGCAGAGACTTCCCTCTCCAATTTTCAACCACTCTGGAAGAAAAGCTGAACTGACGGAATTTGGTGAATCCATGTACCGTCACGCCTCCACATTACTCGCGCAGGCCTTGCAACTGGACCAAGCTGCACAATACCTTGCTAGCGGCTGGCAAGATGAAGTTACTATCGCGGTAGATGCATTGGCTTCTATGGAAGATGTGTTTAAAGCACTGCAATTATTCTCCACGAAACACCCTGACACTCGAATCCGTATTCTAGAAACAACCCTATCAGGAACAATCGAAGCTCTGATTCAAAGGGACGCCGATATTGTTATTACCCCCCACGTACCACCCGGCTTTTTCTCAGAAAACTACCGAACTATCACCCGTACATTAGTGGTCGCCCCTAGCCACCCACTTGCAAAGGCCTCCTATTTAAATGAAGACTTGCTTAAAACTCACCGACAGATTGTTGTGCGGGACAGTGGTGCTAAGCGCAATCAAGACGCGGGCTGGTTAGATGCCAAACAGCGCTGGACAGTGTCCCACCTTTCTAGCAGCGTTTTAGCGGTTAAATCAGGGTTAGGCTTTGGTTTTATCCCAAAAGACAAAATCAGAACAGAACTTGAAAATGGTGAGCTAGTAGAGCTCGATTTAGAGTATGGCAGCAAAAAGGATGTACCTATTTATCTGGTTGCAAGCGCCCAAAGTCATGCGGGTATCGCGACCAAAACCGTCCTAGAATACTTACAAGGTAAGCGAACATAAGACGGATTAATGAAACGATCAAAAGACGTATTAATGAATCGCACAAAGAAAAGCCAGCCTAGCCCTTGCACACAGCTAGCTGAGACTTATAATTACGCCTTCATTAATTAGCACTCCCTATTTCAATTGCTCAATACACAAGGGCAATACAGGAATGCGGATAATTATTCGACCTTATTTAAACCCAACAGGCTTATCAAAAATGGCACAAACGCAACGCAAAATATTAGTCACCAGCGCCCTTCCTTATGCTAATGGTTCTATCCATTTAGGGCACATGCTGGAACACATTCAAACTGACATTTGGGTGCGTTTTCAGAAAATGCGTGGCCACTTGTGTACTGCGGTTTGTGCGGATGATGCCCATGGCACAGCCATCATGATCAAGGCTGAGCAAAATGGCATTACGTCGGAAGAGCTTATCGAAGGTGTTCGCCAAGAGCACATGTCAGACTTTAATGACTTCTTAATTGGTTATGACAATTACCATTCTACGCATTCTGAAGAGAACCGTGAGATTTCCTCTAGCATTT
This sequence comes from Marinomonas sargassi, assembly GCF_025716875.1. GTDB lineage: Bacteria > Pseudomonadota > Gammaproteobacteria > Pseudomonadales > Marinomonadaceae > Marinomonas > Marinomonas sargassi. Next base: position 232,146 of record NZ_JAOVZB010000004.1, read on the forward strand.
ACAAAGCATTGCGTGACAACGGTAAGATATCCGTTCGCTCTATTGTCCAAGCCTACGACCCTGAAAAGGAAATGTTCCTTGCTGACCGTTTTGTAAAAGGCACTTGTCCTAAGTGTAAAGCGGAAGATCAGTATGGCGATAACTGTGAAGTCTGTTCTGCGACTTACACGCCAATGGAAATGATCGACCCTCGTTCTGTTTACTCTGGCGCGACACCGATTGAAAAAGAGTCTGAGCATTACTTTTTTAAACTGCCTGATTTCCAAGAGTTTCTAGCCGAGTGGACACGCAGCGGTACATTACAAGACCAAGTCGCCAACAAGCTTGCTGAGTGGCTAGATTCTGGTTTACAAGAATGGGATATCAGCCGTGATGCACCTTACTTTGGTTTTGAAATCCCAGATGCTCCGGGTAAATATTTCTACGTTTGGCTAGATGCCCCTATTGGCTACATGGCCAGCTTCCAAAACTTATGTGAACGCACGGAAGGCTTAAACTTTGATGATTACTGGGCGAAGGATTCTGATGCTGAGCTTTACCACTTCATAGGTAAAGACATCATTAATTTCCATGCTCTATTCTGGCCAGCCATGCTTGATTGCGCAGGCTACCGCACACCAACCAAAGTTAATGCCCATGGTTATGTGACGGTAGACGGCAAGAAAATGTCTAAGTCTCGCGGTACGTTCATTAAAGCCCGCACTTACTTGAACCATTTAGACCCACAGTATTTACGCTACTACTTTGCAGCGAAGCTAAATGCCAGTGTGGATGACATTGACCTTAACTTAGAAGACTTTATCCAGCGCGTGAACTCAGATGTGGTTGGTAAGGTAGTCAATATTGCCAGCCGTACTGCCAGCTTCATTACGAAGAAGTTTGATGGCCAACTTGCGGCACAAGCCAGTGAAGCAGAGATGATTCAGTCTTTCATTGATGCTGGTGACCTTATTGCCGAGCATTTTGAGAACCGTGAATACGGCAAAGCGGTACGTGAAATTATGCGTTTGGCGGATGTGGCGAACACCTACATTGCGGATCAAGCACCTTGGGTATTAGCAAAAGACGAAGCAACTTTACCGAAAGTACAAGAAGTTTGCTCTGTCGCTCTAAACCTATTCAGCATTCTAGCCACTTACTTAAAACCTGTTATGCCAAACATGGTGGCGGATGCAGAAGCTTTCCTAAATAAAGAACTAACTTGGGAAAACCGTAGTGAACTTTTATTTGGCACGGCCATCAATAAGTTTAAACCGCTAATGGGCCGTATCGATCAGAAGCAAATTGATGCCATGATCGAAGAAGGTAAGCAAGAAGCGGAATTAGAAGCACAAGCAAGCGCTGGCAATACGGTAAAAGAAGAAGCGGTAGAAACAGAGTTAAGCAAAGAGCCCATTGCAGATGAAATCAGCTTTGATGACTTTGCTAAAGTTGACCTTCGTGTGGCATTAATCGCAAAAGCCGAGCATGTTGAAAAAGCCAACAAGCTTCTTAAACTGACACTCGACCTTGGTGGTGAAACTCGAACTGTGTTCTCTGGTATCAAGTCTGCTTATAAGCCAGAAGACTTGGAAGGTAAGCTGACGGTTCTTGTGGCCAACTTAGCACCTCGAAAAATGAAGTTCGGTTTATCGGAAGGCATGGTATTAGCAGCAGGCCCCGGTGGTGAAGAGATTTACCTACTAGAACCCCATGACGGTGCTAAACCCGGTCAACGCATTATGTAACTTACGCACTTTTTGTAAGCTAGTCTGTATATTAAATAAGGGCTTTTGGTTTTCTCCATAAGCCCTTATTGATATAGACAATAGTAACTAAACCAATTAAAAATCATTCTCATATAACTTTTACCTATTATCTATATACTTAATTGGACTAGTTTTACATCAGTTTTAGCTTTGTTAGTTATAAGCAGATTGGTATAGTGTCGCCATTAGAGGTGCACCTCCACTCTGCATCGTATTTTTCCGTAATAAACACTTATTTTTGGGACGTGAGATGACTGAATATCTCTTGATACTGGTCAGTACCATACTGGTTAACAATTTTGTTCTGGTTCAATTTTTGGGCCTTTGCCCTTTCATGGGGGTTTCTGGCAAGCTAGAAACCTCTATTGGTATGGCCATGGCAACGACCTTTGTACTGACTCTATCAAGCCTATGCAGTTACCTTACGTTTACCTATATTCTCCAGCCTTTTGGCCTTGAATACTTACAGACAATCTCCTTTATTCTGGTGATTGCTGTGGTAGTGCAGTTCACCGAAATGGTAGTGCGAAAAACCAGCCCTCTACTTTATAGAGTACTAGGTGTGTTCTTACCGCTTATCACGTCCAATTGTGCTGTATTGGGTGTGGCGTTACAAAATATCAGCAAGCAAAATGCCTTTGTTGAATCTATCTTATATGGCTTCGGCGCGGCCGTTGGTTTCTCTTTCGTACTGGTGCTTTTTGCTGCTATGCGCGAACGCATTAACGTTGCCGATGTTCCCGTTGTCTTCAAAGGCTCGGCCATTGGTATGATCACTGCTGGCCTTATGGCGCTTGCCTTCATGGGCTTCAGCGCCCTTGTGCAGATTTAAAGGGCTAATACTATGTTTACGATTCTATTAGCCATTGCCGTCCTCGTTATTCTCGCCTTAATTTTTGGTGCGATTTTAGGTTATGCCAACGTGCGCTTTCATGTTGAAGGCGACCCTATCGTTGATCAGATCGATGCCCTACTTCCACAAACCCAATGTGGTCAATGTGGCCACCCAGGTTGTCGCCCTTATGCTGAAGCGATTGCTAACGGTGAAGCTATCAACCATTGCCCACCGGGTGGACAAGCAACTATCCAAGCGTTAGCCGATTTACTAGACGTTGAAGCCATCCCTCTCGATGGTGATCACGGTGAAGAAACTGCCACCCGTGTTGCTGTTATCCGAGAAGACGAGTGCATTGGTTGTACCAAGTGTATTCAAGCTTGCCCTGTTGACGCCATTTTGGGTGCAGCAAAGCAAATGCACACGGTAATTTCGGATGAATGTACTGGTTGTGACTTATGTGTTGAGCCTTGCCCTGTAGATTGTATTGATATGGTAGAAGTTGGCGTGACGACAAAAACTTGGTCTTGGGAAAAACCTCAAGGCATTACTAATAGTTCATTAAACATTATTGCTACTGACCGTACTTCTGAGCCTAGTTCGGAGGTGTTGCACTAATGGAAGCCGTTAATATCTTTTCTTTTCATGGCGGCATCCACCCACCAGAAAACAAAGCGCAATCCTTACAACTGCCATTAGGACGCCCTCGTCTTCCTAAAGAGCTGATTTTGCCTTTAGGTCAACACATTGGCCAAGCTTCTCGCCCTTTGGTCAAAGCTGGCGATAAAGTACTAAAAGGCGAAAGCATAGCGGTAAACAATGGCTTTCTAAGCAGTTACCTACACGCCCCCACGTCTGGCATAGTAACCAGCATTGAAAGTCGTCCAATTGCTCACCCTTCTGGGCTAAGCGATATCTGTATCATCATTGAGCCAGACAACAAAGAAGAGTGGATTCCTCTTTCGCCTCTCAATAATTGGCAAGAAGAAGCACCAACCGACGTATTAGCTTATCTTTCCAAGATGGGTATTGTGGGTATGGGTGGTGCAGGCTTCCCTACCCAAGTTAAGTTACAAGGTGCGCAAAAAAACATCCTAAAACATTTCATCATTAATGCCGCAGAATGTGAGCCTTACATTACTGCCGATGACATGTTGATCCGTGAAAAAACACTGGAGCTTATTCTCGGTATTGAGGCACTTCAGCACTTAGTACAAGCAGAACAAGTCATTATTGGTATTGAAGACAACAAGCCAACGGCTATTGCTAAACTAAACGAGCTATTAAGCGAACGGGGCAGCGAAATTCAAGTGGCGGTTGTTCCGACTAAATACCCTTCTGGCGGTGAGAAGCAGCTTATTCAGCTGATTACAGGCCAAGAAGTACCGAGTGGTCAATTTCCTGCAGACATTGGGGTTTTATGTCAAAACGTTGGTACCTGTGTGGCCGTTCACAATGCTATTTATCTAGGTCAGCCACTTATCTCTCGTTTCACTACTTTGACAGGGGATGCCTTAAAGGCGCCTCAAAACGTTGAAGTACTGCTAGGCACACCGGTTGACCACCTTTTAGATTACGCAGAAGCAAACAACAAGAAGCTACACAGATTGGTTATGGGCGGCCCTATGATGGGCTTTACACTCGATTCCACCGCTGTGCCTGTGGTAAAAACCAGCAACTGTATTCTCGCTGCGACTAAAAAAGAGTTGCCAGAGCCTGACCCAGAACAAGCCTGCATACGCTGCGGCATGTGTGAGCAAGCCTGCCCTGCGAGCTTATTACCACAACAACTTTTGTGGTTCAGTAAGAGCCAAGAGCTTGAAAAAGCTGAGCACCACAACCTGTTTGATTGCATCGAGTGTGGTGCTTGTTCCTATGTATGCCCAAGTAGCATTCCATTAGTGCAGTACTACCGCCACACTAAGAGCAGTATCCGTGAAGCTCGTGAAGCGGCTGTCAAATCAGACCTAGCGAAGCAACGCTTTGAAGCCAGAAAAGCGCGTCAAGAAGCTGAAATCGCCGAGAAAGAAGCAAAACGTCTTGCTCGTAAGGCTCCGGCACCAGCAAAAGCCGCAGACACTACTAAAGCCGCATCAAAAGCCGCTTCTGCTAGTGCAGCCCCTGCCGCCAATGCTGAGGCTAAGAAGCTAAAAGTGGATGTTGCCATTGCGAAAACTAAACTGAAAAAACTGCAAAAGCAGTTGCTTGAAGCGCAAGAAAATGAGCATATTGAAGACATTCAGGCTTTACAGCTGCAAGTCACCGAGCAAGAGCAGCAAGTTAAGCAACTTGATGAGCAATTAGCGAAAGTTACGGCTGCACAAGCACCAGCAGCAAGCGCTTCAACAGCTCAAAGTAATCCAGCGGTCAGCGCAGAGTTGAAGAAAGCCAAAGTTGACCTTGCCCTTGCGGGTGTCAAACTGAAAAAACTGCAGAAGCAACTTGTAGAGTCCCCTGACGACACAGAGTTAAAAGATAAAATCAGCAGCCTTGAAAAAGAGTTGAGTGCAGCACAAGCTCTGGTTGATAAATTATCTGCCGCTCCTGCATCTAACGCTCAAGAGCCTGCAGCAAAAGCGCCTGTCAGTGCAGAACTGAAAAAAGCCAAAGTCGATGTGGCTATGATAGACGTGAAGCTGAAGAAGCTACAAAAGCAATCGACAGAATCCCCTGATGATCAGGCATTAAAAGATCAAATATCAGGCCTAGAAAAAGACTTATCCGCAGCGCAAGCTTTGGTTGAGAAGTTATCTGCGCCCGCGCCCGAAGCTAAAGCGCCAGCAGCAAAAACACCTGTCAGTGCTGAGCTGAAAAAAGCCAAAGTCGATGTAGCTATGATAGGCGTCAAACTGAAAAAGCTGCAGAAGCAACTCGCCGAGTCTCCCGACGATCAGGCAGTTCAAGATCAGATAGCCAATTTAGAGAAAGACCTAACAGCAGCACAAGCTCTGGTTGAGAAGTTATCTGCGCCAACGCCTGAACCTAAAGAGTCAGCACCGGCTGCCAATGCACCATCAGCTGCAGATTTGAAAAAGGCCAAAGTCAGTGCCGCTATGGCTGGGGTGAAGTTAAAGAAACTTCAGAAACAGCTAACAGAAACACCTGACGATCAAGGGTTAAAAGAGCAAATTGGCAAACTAGAAAATGAGCTCAAAGACGCTCAAGAACTGGTTGAGAAACTATCTGCCCCAGCAGTTCAAACATCGACTACTCAAGCCACTGCTCCGTTAGCAGCCAATGTCGGTGATCTAAAGAAATTAAAAATAGATGCTGCCATGGCCAAGGCAACTGTGAAGAAAGTTGAAAAGGCACTGAAGAAAGCGGAAGAAATAAAAGCACCTGAAATAGACATTCTTCGCCAGCAATTGGTTGAAGCTCAAAAACGTGCCGATGACCTTGAAAAAGCATTAGCTAACCCAGCTGAGGTTAAAGCAGAAGTTGCTGCGCCTGCAGCACCCTCCAACGCTAATGAAGATAAAAAACGAAAAATTGATCTCGCTATTGCCAAAGCCAGCATCAAGAAAGCAGAAAAGAATATAGAGCTATTGAAAGAACAAGGTAAATCAGAAGAAGAGATAAATTCTTCTGAATGGCCTAAGAAACTCGAAGAAGCGCAACAAAAATTAGATGCTCTTACTTCTGATGAAATGCCAGAGAGTGTTCAAACTGCAACACAGAGTGAAACCAAAGAGCAGGATAAGTCGCCTTCAGATCTTAGCGCCCTATCGCTTGAAGAGCTTGCGGATAAGATAAAGAAACAAAAAATCGCTGCGGCAATGGCAAAAGCTCAGATCAATAAGCTCAACAAACAATTGGCAAACGAACCTGAGTCAGCGTCTAGCATTCAACAAGACATTGACGCAGCAAGACAAAAACAAGCCGACGCAGAAGCGCTACTAACTCAGCTTACTGACGCGCAAGCTAAAGCAAAAGAGAGTCAATAAATGGGATTATTGAGAATTTCATCACCCCACACCCAACGCGGAGGCCGACGCACCTCTTGGGTAATGCAAATGGTCATTCTCGCCACTGTGCCGGGTATTATTGCCCAAACTTGGCTATTTGGCTGGGGAGTATTAATTAACTTAGCCATTGCAGGCTTAACAGCCCTTGCTTGTGAAGCGGCTATTTTATCTATACGCCGTCGTGCGGTTGCCTTTTTCCTTAAAGACTACAGCGCCCTATTAACAGCGGTTTTATTGGCTATTGCCTTACCCCCTAGTGTGCCTTGGTGGGTAACCGTGACAGCGGTTGGTGTGGGCATCATTTTTGGTAAACAACTCTATGGCGGTTTGGGCAATAACCCATTTAACCCAGCCATGGTCGGCTATGCAATGGCGCTCGTTTCTTTCCCTGTACCTATGACCCAATGGTTAGGTGCTGGTTCTTTAGTAGCAGCCAATGAAATCCTTTCGTTTTCACAAAGCATAGACGCCATTTTTTCTGGTTTGCCTGCTATTGATAGCTACACCATGGCAACGCCTCTGGATGGTTTCAAACATAAAGACACATTAGATAGCCAAGCGGCTTTTGCGAGCATTCCTGCCCTACAGGCTGCCAGCATCAACAGCTGGTTGTGGGTGAACCTTGCCTATCTAGCAGGTGGCATCGGCCTCCTTTGGTTGCGTATCATCACTTGGCACACGCCTGTTGCCCTATTAGCCACTTTATTTGCACTAGCGGGTGTTTTTCATCTATTCGATATGAACCACGCTGCAACACCTTGGTTTCACCTCACCACGGGTGCCGCTATGTTTGGTGCTTTCTTTATTGCTACTGACCCTGTGTCTTCTTGCACCAGTAACAAGGGCAAGTTGATTTATGGCGCTGGCATCGGATTGTTGATCTACATAATACGTACTTGGGGTGGTTACCCTGATGGTGTGGCGTTTGGTGTGTTGTTAATGAACTTCTCAGCACCATTGATTGATTACTACACCCAACCTAGAACTTATGGCCATAAGAAAGCCAAAACTGGCCTTAAAATAGGGGAGGATAACTAATGGAAATATTAGCCTCTATACGCCGTAACAGCTTGGGTTTAGGTCTATTTGCTGTGATGACAGCTGGCCTTATTGCAGTGACTCAACAATTTACCAAGACGACTATTCAAAATAATATATTGAATGCTCAGGTGGCGGCTTTTAATGAAATTCTACCGTCTAATTTGTACGACAATGATTTAACAATAGATACCGCTCTGCTAGCAGCAGACCCATTACTAGGTGGCGATAGCGGTACTAAAATCCACATTGCCCGTAAAAACAATGAAGTGACTGGGATTATTTTTGCCACAACAGCACCCGGTGGTTACAACGGTAATTTGGACCTTTTGGTGGCTATCGATAAAAATGGCGTAGTCACAGGTAGCCGAGTGATCAGCCATAAAGAAACACCCGGGCTTGGAGATAAAGTGGATCTACAAAAGTCCCCATGGATACTAAGCTTCACCAATAAGTCTTTAGACAACCCAAAATTAGTAGGTTGGGAAGTAAAAAAGAATGGCGGCGACTTTGATCAATTTACTGGTGCAACCATTACACCAAGAGCCGTCGTACTGGCAGTAAAAAACACTCTTATCTATTTTGAAGAAAACAAAACGTCGCTGTTAGCGCGTTAGGATATTTTCATGAAAGCGAGCGCTGAAATGGCAACTAACGATACTCTTGCTGAAGGCACAGCTAACGAAGCAGCCGAAGAAGCCGAAGAAGCCAAAATAACCACCAATTATGCCGAGATCATTTATAACGGCATTTGGAAGAACAACCCCGCCTTAGTACAACTACTTGGCTTATGTCCTATGCTTGCGGTTACCAGCACGGTAGTTAACTCTTTAGGTTTGGGACTTGCCACACTTATCGTATTGGTTGGCTCAAACATCGCCGTATCCTTGATTCGTAACTATGTCGCAGACGCAGTACGACTACCTGCTTTTGTGATGATCATCGCCTCTTTTACCACTTGTATTGAATTGATCATGCAAGCTTATACCTACGAGCTGTATCAGATTCTCGGGATTTTCATTCCTCTTATCGTAACTAACTGTGCGATTCTTGGTCGCGCTGATGCATTTGCTAGCCGTAACCCTGTCCTACCGTCCGCTATCGATGGTTTCATGATGGGCATAGGCTTTGGCATTATTCTCGTTGCATTGGGTGCTATGCGTGAGCTCATTGGTCAAGGTACCCTATTTGCTGACATGCACTTACTGTTTGGTGAAGCCGCTGTGAATTGGAAATGGGTGGTTTTTGAAGACTATCCTAATGTACTTTTTGCTATTCTTCCTCCCGGTGCTTTTATCGGCTTAGGTTTGATCATTGCCTTTAAAAATTACTTAGATGAACAAGAGAAAAAGCGCATCGCGGCAGAAAAGGCGAAAGCAGGCCCAAGTGAGTCTAAACGTGTTCGAGTCACCAGCTAGGTCGATATAAAAAGGCAAAGAGTGTGAATAAACAAAAACGTCATGAAATCTTTTCTCGGTTACGAGCAGAAAACCCAAACCCTGTTACCGAATTAGAATACAGCTCACCATTTGAGCTGTTAATTGCTGTTTTGTTTTCAGCTCAAGCAACCGACGTGAGTGTTAACAAGGCCACACGTAAACTCTTCCCTGTCGCCAATACTCCTAAAAGCATGCTCGAACTGGGCGTTGATGGTTTAAAAGGCTATATTAAAACCATTGGCCTATTTAACGCCAAAGCAGAAAATGCCATTAAGACATGCAAAATTCTAATTGAGAAGCACAATAGTGTCGTTCCTGAAACCCGTGAAGAGCTAGAAGCCCTTCCCGGTGTTGGCCGTAAAACAGCCAATGTTGTCCTTAATACTGCATTTCGACAAGTGGCTATGGCGGTTGATACGCATATTTTCCGCTTTGGTAATCGCACAAAAGTAGCGCCAGGAAAAAACGTTTTAGAAGTGGAAATGAAGCTGCTTAAGTTCGTCCCAAAAGAGTTTCTATTAGATGCTCACCACTGGATGATACTCCATGGCCGTTACATCTGCGTCGCTCGCAAGCCAAAATGCAACGCTTGCATCATCGAAGACCTTTGTGAATACAAAGAGAAGACCTCTGATTAAGACCTTAAAGTTATAAAATCTTTTTATAACAAAGCCTTAGACTAGAGTTAATTTCACCTAATCACCTGTAAAAAAAGCTCCCATACCCACTATGAAACTCAGTTTATTAATGTAAACCTTAGTTTCATACTGTTGCCAAAATGTAAAAAAACTGCCAATAATAGCTTTGTATATATCATGCTCCACTGCAAGGACCAGACCTTATTCAAGGTTAATAATTAGGGATAGCACTTTTATGTCAATTAAGAATAAACTTTTACTTAACCCCGTCTTTATTATCTTCATCCTATGTTTCTTCAGCGGTTTGATGCTTTATGCAGAAAAGCATATACAGATTTTGAATAAGGTTGCACTTTTATCGGAGGAGCTGAACACTCACCTAATGGAGCTTAAAGTCCATGAGTATGGCTTTTTATATAAGAACGATAGAGCGCATTTAACGCAATATGAGGCTATTGAGCAGAAAGCTGAAGATAAAAAAGTCGAGCTGATTAAAGCATTTTACGCCATAGACTTTGAAGCAAAGAGCATTTTGTCTTTAAAAGACAAGTTGGCAACACACAAAGATGCCTTTCATGAACTTATTACGCTTAAAAATGCATATGGTCTTAGTATTGCGGAAGGGCTAGTCCATTCATTGGAAAAAAGCGCAACGGCAGTAAAAGAACAACTAGCAAAAAAACAAGACAATGACTTGCTTTACAGCTTCACAAAATTAGAGTCTTTAGAAAAGAATTACCTCTTGTCTAAAAGTGATCGCTTAATTAACGAAATCACAAGTCATATCACTCAATTTGAGCAGGCACTCAAAAGCCTAAAGCAGCAAGACTCAGCACTAGTAACCTTGTTCGCAAACTACAAATCATTGATGAACAATGTGATCGATGCTGATAAAGAGATCGCCACTAAGTTTAAACAAATTTCTACCCTTGAGGACTCAATGAGTAGAGATGCTTTGAATTTAGCTAGCGAGATTAAATCGAATATAAGTGAATTTGAAAACAGTCTGTTCACCTCACTCTTCATATTCTTCATTGCCTTTTTTATCATTTCCCTTTTATTCTCTTTCACACTCAACAGAAGTATTATCACTCCCCTTACCAAACTAAAAAACTCCCTTAAGAGTATTGAAAAATTTGATTTCACTCAGGGCATTGATATCCCAGAAAAGAAACGTGATGAATTGATAGACATCAGTATGATTATCAATGCAACTATCAAGCGTTTTAATAAGGTTTTGTGTGAAATTGAACGCACAGGGTTTCATATTAAGCAGTCATCCCATCAAATATCTCTGTTTTCTAAAGAGGTACAAGCTATTAGTGAGCAACAAAGTCAGTACTCTACTGATGTAGCGGAAGTTACCAAGCTGCTTCATAGCAATGCTTCAAGCACCTTAGACCATGCCACTGGCACAAAAGAAAAATCCCAAAATACATTATCTAAAGCAGAAGAAGGACACATGTACTCATTAAAGAGTATTGATAAGTCCAATACCATTTCCACTATCCTGCTAGATAGCACCAAGGATATGAAGGAATTAGAATCTTCCACAGAGCAAATTAATGGCATTCTCGATACTATTAGCCTTATTGCCGAACAAACCAACCTGCTTGCTCTCAATGCTGCTATAGAAGCCGCTCGCGCTGGAGAAACAGGTAGGGGATTTGCCGTTGTAGCAGATGAAGTCAGAAGTCTTGCAACACGTACCGAAAGCTCAGCAGATGAAGTGAAGCACATCATCAACAAACTAGTAGAAAAGGTTGATAACGTTTCCGCTGGCATGACGCGACTTGAACAAGAAGTATCGGAAAACCAAGCTCTCACCAATAAAACCAGTGAGCTATTTGCACAAGTTGAGTCAGACGCCAAAGACACGGACCGTTTAAATGGCTTGATCATGTCAGAAAGTAACAACCAGCTTGAAAAATGTAATGAGCAAGAGAACAAACTTGACGTTCTTTTCAATGCAATCAAAGGCAGTAATACCAAGTTGTCTAATACATCCAATATTAGTGACTCCCTATTGAGCCTCACTGCGTCCCTTGATAGTTCAATGCAGGACTTTAATTTCATTAGAGACGACAATAACAATGATTACACGGGCCATGAAAAAAGAAATGCTAAACGCTACACAGGCAATTTGATCACAACGATTGACTATAATGGCTTATCTGCAGAAGGTTTAACGAAAGACATTAGCGAAACAGGATTAAAAGTAGTATTAACAAGCCCTCTAGAAGCTAATACTTTGTGCGATGTTACTTTAAGAACACCCACATCAAACCATATAAACAACCTGCCGGAAGCCTTTTCAGTCAAAGCAAGAGTTGTTTCTTGCAGTCAAATTGAAGGGGATAAAAACTATATTCATTTTGAGTTTAGTAGCCTTGATAGCCAAAGCAAAAGCCTTCTCAAAAAATGTGTCGAGATTTTTAAAAGCGTATAAAGCTTAACGGCAATTCAAACTAAAAGGCATACAACTCAGTTGTATGCCTTTTAGTTTTAAATCGCTACGGGATAGCTTTAGCCTAAACAAGCTATTGCCTTCTATTTAGGCTCTGCTTTCTTCACTCGAATCTTACTACCATCTACATCTTTACCATTAAGGTTTTTAATGGCTACCTTCGCCTCACCGATTTTTGGCATTTCAACAAAACCAAAGCCCTTTGACTCGCCTGTGGCTTCATCTAGGACCAAGGAACAAGACTGCAGACTGCCAAATTCAGCAAATAATGCCTTTAGCTCTTCTTCTGTTGTGTTTCTAGCAAGGTTTCTAACTAATAGTTTCATTTATTTTTTCTCAAGATAAGGTTGCTCAACTCATTCAGAGCAATAAAAAAGGCATGAGAACATGGTCTCATGCCTTTTACTAGTGACTTTTATAAAAAGCTTATTTTACTGGCTATTTAGATAGCGTCTCTTCAAATAAAGAAAGTAGCTTTTCACTGTCCACTTCCATACAAACTTGGGTCATTGGCACATCGTTCCAGTAAGGCTCAGGGAATGACATTTCCTGTGGCGCAAAAATGGTTTGACCAATACCAATACCTTCACAAGCCACTCGCACAGCACCTAGCTCAATGCCAAACAAACTTGGATCCATCACATAGGCAATGGTTGAGGCATCATGGAAGTAACAGCCACTCATATCAAATCGGCTACTGTAAAAATCGATATAGAATTGGGCACAGTCAAATAAGAAGCCCCCTTCTGTTGGGTTAACTTTTTTAATGCGCTCCAAGATAGCATTGTCGAGCAAGACTTGGTGTGTCACATCCAAACCTATCATGGTCACTTGCCAAGGGGCGGTAAACACCTTATCCGCAGCATGGGGATCATTCATGATGTTTGCTTCAGCGACTGGAGAGACATTACCGTACTCTATGGCTGTACCACCCATTAAGACAACTTCGTCTACAAGATCAGCCACTTCAGGATCGATCTCTAATGCTTTCGCCAAGTTACCTAGAGGCCCCAAAGCGACAATGGTTACTTCACCTGGGTTCTCGCGTACGGTATCGACAATAAACTGCGCAGCACTTTTATCTATTGCTTTACCCTTTGGGGCTGGCCAATTAATGTTGCCAAAGCCATCTTCACCATGAACAAAATCAGGAAATGGGCGTGGTTTGATTTGAGAAGGCACTGAGACCCCCATAGCAACAGGCACGTCAACTTTCGCGATCTCTGTTAAGGTCACAGCATTACGTGTTGAAACTTCAACAGGCACATTACCATAGGTCGTTGTTAAGCCCAGCACTTCTATTTCCGGCGCTTGGAAAGCAAAAAAGATGGCCATAGCATCATCTATACCCGGATCTGTATCTATAATAATTTTACGCGTCATTGTTAGACTTCCTCGGTCTTATCATTCTTATGGGCTATCAGGAATTCAGAGACTTCATCCAAACTCGGAATAGACGACATTGCACCAATACGTGTAACACAAATAGCTGAAGCAGCGCAGCCAAACTGCATAGCTTCTGATATCTCTTTTCCAGACAACAAAGCAGATAAAGTGAAACCTATAAAGGTATCCCCAGCTGCCGTCGTATCTAATGCCGACACCTTAAAGGCTTTAACTTTCAAGCTTCCCTTACCATCAAAGTAAAGTACACCATCACTTCCCAATGTCATTAATACTGCTAAATCTGGGTACATTTCTGGCAAAGCTTGTGCTGCGGCATCAATAGTTTCAACACCTGCTAAGTCCATTGCCTCTATCTCGTTAACAATTAATAAGCTAACAAAAGGTAGAACCGACTTAGTCAGAGCCACATCCATTGGTGCTGGGTTAAACGCAACTTTAACGCCTCTAGAATGAGCAGCTTGAATAATATAGTCAACTTCGTTGGTTTCATTTTGCAATAAAGCCCAATCGTCCGTTGTAGCCTTATTTAAAACACTATTTACTCTCTCTCTGCTCAGGTAATGATTTGCTCCTGGGAAAAGAATGATAGAGTTCTCTGCCTCTTTCGTTAGCTGGATAATCGCATGGCCTGTTGGCACATCAAGTTGCTCGACTAGACTCACATCGACACCTTGTGACTCAAGCTCAGCTAATATGATTTTATCACTGCTATGGATAGCACCAACATGTTTAATACTTGCGCCTGCTTTCGCTAACGCAGCAGATTGATTGGCTCCCTTGCCACCTAATAAACATTGATATTCATTCGAAGCCATAGTTTCACCTGGGCGAACAAAGTGATCAAGCTGATAAAGGTGATCTAAATTTATTGAACCAAAATTGTAAATGGTCATAAAAACTATTCCTAACTATTTAGGGCGATAAGCACAGCCATCAATCTTATATCAAGGGCCATAATTGACCAAGTAGTCAAAAACAAAAAACGCCCCAATTCTTTAGAATGGGGCGCTTTTTAAGCGTACTGCTTTGCTCTAGCGATAAAACTATTTATCGTTATCTAAAAAGCCACGGCCTTTTTGAGCTGCAATACGCATGCGTAGAGCGTTTAGCTTGATGAAGCCTGCCGCATCTTTCTGATCGTATGCACCAGCATCATCTTCAAATGTAGCCACTGAGCTATCAAACAAGCTGTTTGGAGACTGACGACCAACCACACTAACGTTACCCTTGTACAATTTAAGACGTACAGTACCGTTAACGTGCTCTTGTGAAGTATCAATCAAAGCTTGCATCATGCGACGCTCTTCTGACCACCAGAAACCGTTGTAAATGATTTTTGCGTAACGCGGCATCATTTCATCTTTCAGGTGCATTGCTTCACGGTCTAAAGTGATGGACTCAATAGCGCGGTGAGCTCTCATCATGATAGTGCCGCCAGGTGTTTCATAACAACCACGTGCTTTCATACCAACAAAACGGTTTTCAACGATATCTACACGGCCAATACCGTTCTCGCCACCAATTTTATTTAGTGTTTCAAGCATAGTTGCTGGAGATAGCGCTTCACCATTCAAAGAAACTGGGTCGCCTTTTTCATAACCGATTTCGATGTAAGTCGCTTCATCTGGAGCTTCTTCTGGAGAGACTGACCAACGCCACATATCGGCTTCAGCTTCTGTCCAAGGATCTTCAAGTTGATCACCTTCATAAGAAATATGAAGCAAGTTAGCGTCCATTGAGTAAGGAGATTTCTTCTTCTTAGTTGAGAAATCAACAGGGATTTTATGCTCTTCACAGTAAGCCATTAAGGTTTCACGAGAAGTTAAATCCCACTCACGCCAAGGGGCGATCACTTTAACGCCTGGTTTTAATGCATAAGCGCCTAACTCGAAACGAACTTGGTCATTACCTTTACCCGTCGCACCATGAGAAATGGCATCTGCGCCCGTCTCGTTAGCGATTTCGATTAAGCGTTTAGCAATAAGAGGACGTGCAATAGAAGTACCCAATAGGTACTCACCTTCATAAATAGTATTGGCACGGAACATTGGGAATACGAAATCGCGAACAAACTCTTCACGCAAATCTTCAATGTAAATTTCTTTAATGCCTAACGCTTGAGCTTTAGCACGAGCTGGTTCTACCTCTTCACCCTGCCCTAAATCAGCAGTAAAGGTAACCACCTCACAATTGTACTCTTCTTGAAGCCACTTCACGATTACGGAAGTGTCCAGGCCGCCAGAGTAGGCAAGCACTACCTTCTTCACGTCAGACATTATTTCTATTCTCCTCAATAAGCTTGCACTTTAAAGACCAAATAAAAGCGGTATGCACAAGCAATTTAAAACGGGGGCTAAGTGTAAGATTTCGTCTCTTTCTTAGCAAGTAAAAAGCCCTATTCTACTCAGAAAATTGAGTAAATATAGGGCTTAATATTTCAGTATTGGAAGTGGGTTAGGCTTAACTCTCGTCTGACTTCTCTAAACGAATGGTTACACGACGGTTTCGTTCACGACCCGACGCGGAATTATTATTCGTTGCGGGATAACGTTCACCATGATAACGGGAAATGATTTTATCTACGGGCACGCCCTGCTCTAAAAGGTAGGCTGTTACTCTTTCTGCACGAACTTTTGATAATTCACGGTTTTCACGGCGTGAACCAATAAAGTCCGTATGTCCATCAATATAGATATATTCTACGCTAGGGTCCGCCGCAACATATAAGGCAACCAAGTCTAAACGGGCTTTAATTCGTTGCGTTAACTCCATGCCGTTAGTAGGGAAAAGAGCAGCTGTTCTTGCAATTTGGTCATAATTGACAGGCAATAAGGTGGCTAAACATTGACGAAACTCGTTGTATGCAGGCGCAAAGTTAATATTCGACAAACCCACTTCGACTGTTTCTCGCTCGTTCTCCCATGCGGTTCCAGCCACAACTGGGTGACGACCTCTGTCTAAGCTAGTCAACATTCTTTCTGCCACTTTACCACCCACTTCAACCGTTAAGCCGTAACCTGGGTAAGGTAGAATCTCTAAGGTTTCCGGCTTCACTCCCGGCGACCATTCTGGCGCTTGAGAAATAATATAGACTTGCCCAGGCCCGAGCTTTTCATTTCTCGGCTGTAAGACAAACTTCATTGGCTCGCCAGCTTCTTTAATGAAACGGCCTTCGCCATAGTTCGGCACAGGATGCGTCAAGCTACAGGAGAATATATCACCTGACAAAAACCATTCGGAATTCATAATTCCAGACTGGTAGTGAGAAAGCGCCCCTGCTTTTCCAAACGGTAAAACCGTTGTAAATAAAAGCAAGGTGCGAATTAAATATTGTTGGGAAGTTCCCATTTAGACGTCTCGTTCAAGCATTATCAATTGTGTTATGATCTAATCCTATTACATACCGTGATTGTTCATCAACGGCAGAATTAAGGACCTTCTTTTGGCAAACCACGAAATAAAAGAGCGATTCCGAGGGTTCCTACCGATTGTTATCGACGTAGAAACCGCAGGCTTTAATCAAAAAACAGATGCATTGTTAGAAATGGCAGCAAGTATAGTAAGAATGGACGATAATGGTGACTTTTACATTCACGAAACCATTGAGTTTTTGATCAAACCATTCGAAGGTGCAAACCTAGAAAAAGCAGCGTTAGAATTCACTGGCATAGACCCTTTTGCTCCTGACCGCGAGGATATGCCTGAATACGATGCACTCAAAGAAATGTTCTCAAAAGTACAAAAAGAGCTCAAATCTACAGGTTGTAAACGCGCTATTTTAGTGGGCCACAACGCCGCTTTTGATCATGGCTTTTTGAATGCTGCCATAGAAAGAAATGGTATTAAACGTAACCCTTTCCATCCATTCTCCAGTTTCGACACCGCCAGTTTAGCCGGCCTAGTTTTCGGTCAAACGGTTCTTGCGAAAGCCTGTGAAGCCGCTTCTATCCCATTCAGCAATTCAGAAGCGCACTCAGCAAAATACGATACAGAAAAAACTGCAGAGTTGTTTTGTGAAATGGTGAACCGCTGGAAACAGTTAGGTGGCTGGCCACTCATTTCCAATGAAGCAGAAGAAAGCATGGAGTCGATTTTTAATTCTGGTCAATAAGTTACCGTCACCTTAAATGACTAAAACATTAAGAACTAAACTGTAGGCATAAGTATGCAAGGAAAACGTATTTTATATCTGTTATTAGGGTGGTTTTCTCTGGTAAGCGGAATTATTGGTATTTTCCTTCCTCTTTTGCCCACTACACCTCTTGTGCTACTAGCAGCTTGGTGTTTCTCTCGCTCTTCGGAACGCTTCCATACTTGGCTATTAAACCATAAGTTTTTTGGCCCTATTGTAAGAGACTGGCAATCCTCAAACGGTATTCCAAGACGATCTCGTAATCGTGCGATTTTCTTTATGTGGGCTGGCATGCTCATTTCTATTTTAATGGTATCAAGGCTATGGGCGACAGTTGGTCTTGTGACGATAGGAGTCTGTGTCAATTTATACTTACTCAGGATGCCCCTTCGCTCAGAACCAGAAAAGATAGAGAATGAAGGCCAACAATGATCAATATTTTCATCTCAACACGACGTATTTCATTCACATTAATTCACAAAAACTAAAAGGCTAATACGGATGACTCGCCGACACTTTCGAATCTTTATTTTTTATCCTCTAGTCGCATTAACATTGCTCGTATTACTGGCGTGGGCTGTAACGCCTTTTATCGTTAAACACTACTTATCTGCCTACGTTGAGGAGCAAGGCCAAACCTTATCTTTAGAAAGCCTATCTATAGATTATTTTCCTCCAAGAGTAGAAATTGAGAATCTTGAAATAACGGATCAGAGCGAAAAAAACCTTTTGTTAGAACAGGCGGCCTTTGAAGTCAGCCTATGGCCTCTTACTTCTCGTACCATAAACATTGCGCAAGCAGATATTTCAGGGTTATTTATAAAAGTCGAACAAACTGAAAATGATTTAATTGTCGCAGGAATCAATACAGCGCAATTTACTTCTACAACACAAAATGAGCAATCGGAAATAGCCGAGAAAACCGAAGCAGTATATCCCAATAAACCTTCTCAACAGGTAAGTCCATCTGAGGAGACGGAAACGACAGAGCAACAAGAGCCTCTCGATTGGTCTATCAGCCTGCCCCTATTTACTTTTAACAACAGCCAACTGAGCCTTTCTAGGCAGGCCTCATCCTCTGCACCAATTTTGTTAGATGAAGTGACGCTAGAAAGCTTGATAGTAAAAGACTTAACCGCTTCTGCGACCAATATACAAGGCGATGTTGCTTTATCCGCACAATTGAATAACGCAAAGTTATCGGTGAGTAGCCAATTTGATTACTTTGTGAATAGCGCAAAGGCTACCCTGAACATTAATGGTATTCAGGTACCAATGGAAAGTTTAAGAAACTTCATTCCAGAGCCCTTTAACAATACAGAAGGGGAATTCAGTTTATCGGGTGGTTTGCAACTGCAGCTCGCCAACCTCAACGGCGAGCCTACTTTTCAAATAAACGAGCTGAACTTAAACCCCATTATTAGCAATTTAACTCTAAATTTAGATGACAGTACTCAGGTCACAACAAAATCCTTCTCTTTGGCTATTACACAATCTGAAATTACATTTGAATCGATCGATCAAATACTCGCCTCAGGTAAAATTGCCATAGAGTCTGCAGCCTCATCTTTCGCACTAAACAGCTCGCAAAATGGCATCACAGCAGGCTACAAAGAATTTAGCCTGTCTCAATCTTTTTCCATAAATAAATCAACAGATAAAATAACAGCAAACAGTTCTGATCTTGAGCTGAATCTAAATGGTATTTCAGCCGATCAAAGCTCTGGGGAAAGTGTCACTCTTGAATCCTTGTTTTTAACAATAAAAGCAATTGATGTCGAAATAGATGAACAAGAGTCTCCCATTCTTTCCCTTGATGAACTTAACCTATCCGCAAAAAACTTCGACAGTTTCTTAGCGGAAGACAAGCGAGCTCTGTCTTGGCGTGAAGCAAACATAGACAAGCTTTCCGTCTCTCAAACAATGGATAAATTCGACATCGATTTAGCACAACTTAACATTGCTGACATTGTTGCTTCAGAAAACAGCTTAACGTCCTTAGCTCCAATGGCAAAAATAGGTTTATTAACGGTTAAAGACATTCAGGCTTCTCAGCAAGGTGCCGAGATAGACAGCGTAATTGTAGATAATGTGAATACGTATGTCGTATTGAATCAAGATGGAGAGATAGCCAACCTTATTGTCGACCAATCGGAACAAGAAGAAAATTCAAACCCGCCAATACCTTCTGAGCCGCAAACTGATAACGACCTTAACAGTCAAAAAGACACTAACTCCGATAAACTAGATAACTCGACAAACAAAGTGTCTGACTCCAGTTCACCTTTTTACGTTATCTTAAATAACTACATTACAACTGGCGATTCAAGTTTGTCTCTGCAAGATAACAGCGTGTCACCTCAAATAGATATGGTGCTCGACGTCGAAACCTTATCACTACAAAACCTGAATACTCTCGATAAAGAGCAAGCCGCAGACTTCGTTTTTAAAGCTCGAAATGGCAAGTATGCCACCATCGCTAATGAAACTACTATATGGCCATTGGCAGATGAATTAACTATGCAAACAAAACTGCTCATAGAGGAGTTTGACCTACCGCCCTTCTCCCCGTACATTGCGGATACGTTGGGCTATCAGATAGATACAGGCCAACTTAACCTTGATCTCACCCTTAAATCTGACCAAGGTATTTTAGACGGTAATACTGATGTACTACTTCGCCGTTTCAATCTTGGTGGACAGCAAGAAAGCAGCACTGCAGTAAAAACGGGAGCCGTACCTCTTAATATAGCGATTGGCATACTAAAAGACAGTGACGATAACATTGAGTTGGATATTCCCCTTTCGGGTGACATTAATAATCCTGAGTTTGGCTGGAAAGGTTTTCTCGTACAGCCTTTACGTAAAGCCCTTTACAAAGCCTCTAGCTATTATCTAATGCAAACTTTCGTGCCTTACTCTAATGTCATCAGTATTGCGCAATTTGCAGGAGAACAATTACTCAAAGTACGAGTAGAGCCACTTGTTTTTGCTCCCATGCAAACCCAAGTAGATGACTCACAAACGGCTTTTCTACAAGAACTAGCACAATTAATGAAAGAAAAAGAGGATAGCCAATTACAGGCTTGTGGTGTCGCTACTCACCAAGACCTCGGCCTATCTGAGGTACCTGATGTGCTAACTGCAGATGAAAACAGCACGGCATTAAAGCTGGCACGGCAACGCTCAGAAAGCCTTAAAGAGTACTTAGTTAAGCAAGATATCGCATCATCTCGTATCTTGATTTGCTCACCAAAAGTCGAGCTATCGAAAAGCAGCCAACCCAGTGTTGAGTTAGATTTCTAGGAGGAGATAAAAATTTTCTGTAAAGAATAAGATACCTTGTTATAGATCAAAGCAAAACAGCCTAAATGGACTAGTCTGAACACATAGAATCTGAATAAATTGAAACTAAGAAAGGAGGCAATTATGCCAATTGAACACCATAGTTTGATTCACGAGTTTCCCGAATTCAAAGAAGATATTCATCACCTTAAAATGGTCGACAGCCATTTTAAAAAGCTACACGATGAATATCACCACTTAACCCGAGAAGTAGAGAAAAGAGAACAAGAAATCATCCCCTCTACCACCCTTGATGAAGAAAGATTAAAAAAGCGCCGACTACAACTGAAAGACACCATACATGGTTATATAAGAGCCTCCATACGTGCTTCTTCGAAAGCCGCTGCGAGCCAATAGCCAATAGCCAATAGCCAATAGCCAATAGCGCCAGCATGCTGAAATGTTGGCGTCTTCTCTCCCTTTTGAATTGTTAATCTCCTACTCTTTTCTTCGTATAACCCCAGCCTATACAGAAACACACAATTTTATATATAAAACAACCATAAAGATTTGATAACCATTATCAACTAGATTATTATCCCGTTTTTTTAGAACACACTATGGAAAAGTCTGTTATGCACTTAAAAAAACCCTTCATTATGATGCAAGCCTGCGGGGCATTATTTTTCTCCTCTCTCGCTTTTGCTGAAGCAACATCAGAGACAATTACGGCAGAAGAATACTCAGAGAACTGGGAAGAAAAAATCACCAACCCAGAAAGCCCAACAGAAGAAAGCGTTACTCTTCCGACCTTTGAAATCGAAGGCCGCGCTTTATCCCTTTACAAAGAAGACGAAGCAACCTTTGCTACTCGCACAACCACGCCAATTGATGAAACACCTCAGTCCCTTCAAGTCCTAACAAGTGAGTTAATTGAGGATCAGGCTGCAACCGAGGCTACTGACCTTTATCGCTCTATGTCGGGCGTTTCCTTCTTCAACTACAGTGCTGTCACCGTTCGCGGCTTTGAACAAGATGGCATCGTTTTATTTGATGGCATTAAAGGCAACCCATTCGGCTTATTTACTATCCAACAGCTTTTTAACATTGATGAAGTTCAAATACTTAAAGGACCATCTGGTGCAGTATATGGTGCAGGTGAAGCAGGTGGCGTGATTAACTATGTCACGAAAAAGCCGACTTATGAGCAAGAAAACAGTGTTGAATTTACTATTGGTAACAAAGACTTCCTAAGCGGCAGTGTTGAGTCCTCTGGTGCCGCGAATGAAGACGGGTCACAACGTTATCGCGTTGGTCTTTACTCAAGCGGCGGAGATTCTTACCGAAACAATGTCGAAGAAGAGAACCTAGTGATTGACCTTGGTTATGCTTGGGACCTAAATGATGACAGCACTTTAACTTTACAATACACCCACTCAGACCAAAAAGATCAACGCTTACGTGGTGTGCCAATCGACACTGACGGTAACTTCTTAACAGACACCTCTTGGAACAGTAATGAGCCAGATGATGCTCAAGAATTTAGAACAGATATTTTTCAAGCAAGTTTAGAAACATCAATAAATAATTGGTTGGATAACAAGTCTTCTCTTCGCTATTTCGAAAGCAAAGAAACAATCACTTATCACCAAACTCAAACTGTGACTTATTCAGATGATGGCGATGATTCAAATGACGAAGTGAGCCGCCGTTACTTCGATCAAACACGTATTTATAAAGGGTTGGATTTATCATCTTACTTTGTCGCGAGTCTAGATAATCACACCATAGTAACTGGTGCTGACTACCACTTTGCCAGCGAAGATGAACTTTTTTACCGTATAGATAGCGGCATTGACTCTCTAAGCCTAACTAACCCTGTTTATGACGCTGATATAAGTTCATACGACTTAGCAAGCAATCTAAACAGAGATAGAGTGACTGAGTTAAATCAAGTTGGTGCCTATATTCAAGATCAATGGCAAGCCACTGAGAAATTTAGTGTATTAGCGGGCATACGCTTAGATTATGTAGAAGAGGATGTCGATAACCAAGATGGATCAGCAGATGCTAAATACGATGATACAGGTTACTCCACTCGTTTAGGCGCGACTTATGCTCTTAGCCATCAGTTCAAACCTTATGCCTCTTTCTCTACAAGCTTAACACCACAAGAGGCAGCAGACCAAAAATCTAAAGATGGCAGCTTGTTTGACCCAGAAGAGAACCAACAATTCGAAATTGGGGTTCGATCTTATCTACTAAACAACCGTGTAAATGTTAATCTAGCGCTATACCATATCGTTAAAAACAATATTTTGGCTGAAGATCCAGATGATGACGACTACAACGTATCCATCGGTGAGATCCGCAGTCAAGGCTTTGAAGTAGACGTACTTGCCGATATTACCTCGCGTTGGGTAGCAAATATTAACTATGCATATAATGACTTGGAAGTTAAAGACACAGATGCTGATACACGAGCACTATCTAACTCTCCTTACCATCAACTAGGTCTTTGGACTCGATACGAATTTCCAAGTATCACCTCTTCCATTGCCTTTGGTGCAGATTATGTTAGTGAACAAAGTGACCGAGATGAAAATATCATTCAGCCTTTTACTGTTTATGACCTGTCATGGCAAACACTTTGGCAAGATTGGAAGTTCCAAGCAAATATCAAAAACCTATTTGACAAAGAGTATGCGATCAGTGGTTTTAACTCTAAATATGCCAATATCGGTGAACGCCGTCGTATTTACTTGAAAGCGTCTTACGACTTCTAACAGTAGCTTTCGGTAACAAAATAAAAAGCGGATATCTATTTAGATATCCGCTTTTTTGTTTTTAAACAGCAGCTTTAAAGCCAACTCTAGAGTAAAACTAAGGAGCGTTTCTTTGGGAAGGGTTTGAAACTAAAACTTTAGTAACTTCAAAGGGATCTACAGCGTCTTTATGCTGTTTTGTTGCCTCTGCCCACCACACCAGCTGATGAAAAGTACGGCTGAAGTAATCAAACCAAGAGCTTTGCTCTTCCCCTTCTTGCACCTTACCGTTTTCATCAAAGACCTCTTGGGCTTTAGGTACATGAATCATAGCGGATACAGACAAACAGCCTAATTCAGCCAAGAAAGTTCGCATACCAACCGCAGCACGCATACCGCCCCACTGACCTGCCGAGTAAGTAACGATAGCACTCGGCTTGTATGAAAAGAGCGAGCTACCAAAATGATTCAGCAGGTTTGCCAACGCTGGACTCATGGAATGGTTATATTCAGGGCTAACCATCACAAAGGCATCCGCTTGGGAAATCTTTTCAGCAAGCTCATTTAGTTGGCTAGGCGCTCTATCCTTCGCGTAGGCAAAGTGCGGCTTGAAGATTGGTTCTAAAGGGTAATCTAGAGGGTCCACCAGCTCTATCTCATGCCCAGAGAAGCGTTCTTCTAAGCAAGCTATACAAGCTCTGGTGACGCGTAAACCAAGACGAGCAGGTCTTGGCGGCGTACTGTCACGAACTGTCCCTAAAAAGACCAAAATCTTCATATACCAAAGCTCCTCTTATACTCCAAAACGATAGCTTGCATGATACCCATTTTCCATGGGCAAAAAAAATCGCAGACCTTAAAAAGGACTGCGATTTTTAAAATACTGTATGTATTTAGTTATTTAATTACTTGTTTAGAGTTTTGAAGTAATCAAAAATAACTGGTACATCGTTTTGGCCTAGACCAGCATCAACTGCTGCTTGTAAGCTCTTAGAAGTACCTTGAGCGATCAAAGACTCAGTACCTAGCTCTTCACATAGAGCAAGGAAGTAACCGAGGTCTTTGTTTGCGTTAGCAACAGAGAAACCTAGTTTTTCTTCGCCGTCTACAGCGTAGAATTTACAGAACTGCATGAATGGAGAGTTAGAAGGACCAGCAGACATGATGTCAAATAATTGCTGACCATCAACACCTGCGCGCTCTGCAACAGCAAATGCCTGAGACATAGTTGCTACTGTAGTCATACCCATGAAGTTGTTTACAAGCTTAGTTACGTGACCCGCACCAAGAGCACCAAGGTAGAAAACGTTTTCGCCTTGCTCTTCAAGAACTGGCTTAACTTTCGCGAATGTTGCTTCATCACCAGCAGCCATGATGTTCAATAGACCATCTTTTGCGTGAGCAGGTGTACGACCTAGAGGAGCGTCAATCATGCCTGCACCTTTAGCAGCAAGATCAGCACCAATTTTCTTAGTAGAAGCAGGAATAGAAGTACCGAAGTCAATCAAAGTTTTGCCTTCAGACATACCAGCTAAGATACCTTCTTCGCCGTAAACCACTGCTTCAACAACGTTTGAAGTAGTAAGACAAAGCATTACGATGTCACTTTTTTCTGCTAGTTCTTTACCTGAAGCAGCTTCAGAAGCGTTACCACGAGCAAGTACAGCAGCAACAGCGTCTTTGTTAAGATCCATTACGTTTACTTGAAAACCACGAGTCTGAAGGTTTTCAACCATGTTGCCGCCCATAAGGCCAAGCCCGATAAAACCGATAACTGGTTTCGTCATGTCTAACTCCTAATTGTATTATTGTATGTTGGATTTTTTCGTGTAGGGGAATATACACTTTTTTTTGCTCGGACACACACCGAATCGTACAAAAAACAAGCAAAAGGCTGTTTTTTTTTCGTTTTTCAATGGTAGGGAGAAAAAGTATCCTAAGTGGCGCTACTCTTTCATAAACATAGGGGTGACACAATTAGACCTATGGCTAACAAAGACAAATCATTTAAGCGTAACGTTTAGAGAGTTTATTCAACATCAGCGGAACAATGACTTTATGTACTGGTGTAATGATAAACATATACACTTTGCCAAAACGGTTATTCACATGCACTAGGCTAGATGTGTATACCTTAGACTTTCCCTCTACCCTTTCAATAAAAATAGAGACTTTAACACTCAAGTGCTTATCCCTATCTTCTAATACCACCTCGTCATGGGAGTTAGATATCAGATGAAAAATTCCGACCCTGTCCCCTATTTTATAGTCTTGGACTTGCTTACTCACATCAAGGTCACCAATCTGACCTAGATCCTTCAAACCTAACTTTGAAACCACCTTGTTACGTATCGACATCAAGCCAGTAAACCATGCAGGCATGGTATTGGCAGTCTGCAAGAAAAGCGCTAACGCAGATTCATCTGTTATTGCCATTTCACGACTGTAACAATCCCAAAAGTAGGCTTGCTTGCTTTCTTCTTTGAGCTCTGATTTTGCAGGAATATTAGTCATCCTTAGTCCTAACCTCTTCTATCCATTTATTGAAGGGAGAAAGATTAATCACTCTCTCGGTTTCGGCAGCGCCCTCTCGGCTCGTTGCCTTCAAATAAAACCAGATCAGAATGCAGAAACTCTGCAGCCTCTGCCGAATCTTTTACCTTCACGGCACTTCGAGCCAACATTTCTGCTTCAAACTCATTTAACACACTTTCTCGTACCCCCGACTCTTGCCAAGGTGAAAACGGCAAACAGTTCTTGGTTATGGTTCTCGCAAGAGATAAAGCGTCGAGTAAGGCCTGATTAGCTCCCTGTCCTTTGAATGGGCTCATGGGATGCGCTGCATCACCTATCAAGGTAATGCGTTCTTCTTTCTGTAGAAGTTCTTCCGTTAACAAAGCTCTATCGTATACCGGATAGCCTGACACCTTATTTGCAGAGGTTGCCGAAAGGATTTGTGGTATGGGTGCGTGCCATTGGGTTCTTCGACAAGCTTCTGCTTTTAATGCCTCAACACCTAGACCACTTAATGCTTTCGCCTCTTCTTCCGGCATAGGGAAGCTCAGTTGCCACATTACTGAATCGGCATCGTAAGGCATGATGTAGATACGCTCAGTGCCGTTTGCCGTTTGGAAGACTGTTGCTGAATCCAGTAGGTCTTTTTTCTCTTGATCTATAAGTTCACAGGTTTCTTCAATATCTTTTAATGGGCATATGCCCAAAATGACGATACAACCTAAATAACGTAATGGGGAGGCTTCCTCACCTATGAGAAAACGACGTACCGTACTACGGATGCCATCTGCTCCAACGAGAATATCAGCTGTGGCTTTCTTGGTACTGCCGTTCACATTAAATTCTAATTCGACTTTCGAACCAGTAGTAGATATATCTACTAACTGGTGACCCCATTGTACCTTGTCATAACCTAACTCATTTAATAAGGCATGACGCAGAGACTGGCGAGCAATATGTATGTTGGTACGCTTTGGTGCTGCCTTATTACCCGAGTGTAGCCATTTTCTCATGCCCCACTCGCCGACCACTTTTCCTTCAGGTGTATGAACAAGGTGCCTTGTGGACACTACGCCTTCAGGCAGTGCAAAGACACCAAAACCTTCGATAGCCTTACTGGCTTGCTGCAGAGTCAAGCCATAGCCTTGGGAACGTGCTTCAAAGTTCGAATCTCTTTCGTACAGGCTAAAAGGAACACCTCGATGAAGACAAGCCACAGCTAAAGCAACGCCACCAATACCGCCACCAACAATGGCAATATGAGGATATTCATCAGTTTTAACTTCTGTAGGATGAGTAGCGGGAAGTAAACCTGAACCAGAACAGTGGAGGCAAAGCTCCATATGTTTTTGAGGGCGAGCAGGAGGCTCACCCAACTGATCAGACTGTTCAAAGGCTTCTAATGCTTTTAAATAGGCTAAGCGGACTTTTTTACGGATTCGTCGTCCTTTTTTACCCTGCCCATAGCACTTTGGACAAGCTGACCAGTGAGACGCTTCGGTTAGTGAATCTTTTCCTGCTTTTTGATGTTCCACTGCTTTGCTATGCCTTAGAGATAGATATGGTATATGTCAATTTTACATTGATTGACAGTGCAAAACAGAGTTTATAAAAAGAATATAATAAAGAGAGTAAATATGACATTTAGCAGTCAACGGGGCACATATTGCTGTTTTCAGTTGCATCACAAAGGCCATCGCCACAATACTTGCGACCACTTCCCTTCTTTTCTCTTTTTTCTATCGAACTTGTGGGTTTATTTGTATTGATTTTATGGCTAGCCTGACTATTTAGCGTATAAGTTTCCACTTTCTCTGAACCGTCTGTATCTACATAAGTAAATTGATAGTTGCCTTCTTCATCCCACGAATAATTCACATAATAGGTTTTGCCTTTAAGGGAATATTCTAAAGAAAATGCGCTGTCTGATAATTGCGTAAAGCCCGTTATTTCAGCACCTTTTAATGGTCTATAGTCACCCGTACGCACAGGTTTTGATCTTGGTTGCGGTTCAATTTGATCTTCGGGCGCGTTATCAAAAGAATCGACAGCAACAACACCTCGAATACCAGCCACAAGGTAAGGAGGGTAATCGACAGCATGATACTGATAGGTGCCTTCTTCATTGAACCTACCTAGATACTCATCTAGCTCTTTATCTGTTTGAGCGTAGAGAGGAAAACCATCCAACACATAAGCAATTGGATTACCTTTACCAACAACCGCTTCTAAATGCTCAGGGGCGAGATGATAGTGATAGTCATCACCTCGACCACTGTGGCCTCCCCACTGATCGAGCTCGCCAATATCAGCGGAATATTCACCTCTATTGTTATAAGCATTAAAGATAGGTACACCATTTACAGCAATCGCAATGGCTCCTCGATGAAAGTGATCTTTTGTCATCAATGGCTCATCGGCTAACTCTGGCTTAAGTGGCACTTTCCAACTATTACTGCCTTTGTAATTTTGAGGTGTAGGGACTTGCTGCTGCCAATTGGTAATGCCTGTCATCATGTTATGGGACGGCAAACCATTAGACTCTATTGATAGGTAATTCCCCTCCTCACTGGTTTTCACATTAGTAAAGTGACGAAAAGCCGATGAAAGCTTATTGCTAGTACCTACACCTGTTTGACTGTGAGTTTCGGTGTGAGTGTGAACTTCTGAGTGAGAGTGAGAACTGACATGACCAGAAGGAACTCCAACGGTTAAGCGACATAATAAGGTATTGTCTTTTTCTAAGTCCTCTCCCCAAATAAACTTGGCTTGGCTATTCCACTTGATCTGATTGTAGCCTCCTTTTGGGCTTACCGAATATTTGCTGTGTTCTGTAGCATGGGACCAAGCACTGTCATCAAATTGAGCGCTTTGCCAATCCATGGGTTCTGGCTGCTTAGTAAATTGGCAAGCTCCCTGTCCTGCAACAGGGTTCGACTCGTCAACGCAATCACTGTTTAAAGGTGCTTTATGAATCACAGTACAATGCATGCCCTCATTAGATACAGCGACCACTTCATTGGTATCTAAGTTCGTTACCTGCATGATAAAACCACCGTCGCCCATTTGCTGTCGGCGGGAGCCTATGTATTCAAGGCCAGTATCGTTTTCAATAAAGTCTTTTAAAACAAAGCCTAATAGAAAAGATTCTCCCGCTTCAAACTCCACTGTCTCTGCATTAAAAGACCGCTCTGTTCGAATTGAAACGGAGTCTTCCACTAGAAACTCGCCATTCAAATAGGCTGAAAACCAATTATCCGACCACACATCCATTTTATAGCGATGTACCTCAGCCGCATTCGACTGAATACTAAATAAGCTCATTATCATTGTAGAAAGCAGAACCAGAAATTTACTACTGTATGCACTTGCCCTGAATGTCATATTTTTCACCTTTTATCTCGTCATAGGGTGATTTAGAGAACTTACACTTTAGCCCTCTTTCTGTAGTTTAAAGAGAAGCTTTACATAAATTTAACTTTATTATGCTCTCCCTTTTCTATGGAGCCATTTTCATAACACCACAATTAAATAAAAATCATAATGGCTAAAAAATCATTTTCTAAATATAAAAGGCCGCTGTAAGCGGCCTTTTATAAGTAAAAATAGAACTGAAAACTAGCTATTTCATTAGCTCAATTAGTTTTCACTAGTTACCCACTCATTATTTACATTAATCACTTCACAAGATATTTCGTCAGTGATTTCAGGGTATTCCTTAAGTAAGTTTTCATGGCATTTTGAAAGAGCCGTATCAATGGCCAATTTAGCGCTGCTCTTATTTGTTGAATAAGCTAAATGTAGGGTGTTTTTCCCTTGAACTAGGGCTTTATGGTATGGCTTGCGATAATAGCTTTCAAACATCTTACGGGCATTCAAATTCTTTATGACCTTGTTTGCTCGTTTAACATCTGCTTTATATTTACTACTTTTAGTTATATCAGATTTGATATTAGCCCACTCATTATCAATAATGGCTATTTCACATGCATCAGCAGCCGTCATTTCTGGGTGAGCTTCTAATAGCCCATCGTAACACTTATCCAAAGCTAATTTAGCTGCCATATTCTTGTCACTTTGACTAGCGACATAAGCCGTTGTTCTGTCTACTTTTGAATGAGCGAAAGCTTTATGCCCCGATTCATAGTAATAGCTTTCATATTTCTCTAACCCAAAGTCACTGCCAAGGGCAATCTTAGCTTTTTCTAAAAAGCGAATGAATTTCGCTTTTTCTGTACCATCAATAACCCATTCATTGTTTATGTTTAAAACCTCACATGAGTCCTTTAATGTGAGCTTATCAACATATTTTAAGACACCTGTATTACAGCGCGCCAATGCGTCTTCGATGGCATAAATTTCATTTGTCTTATAGGATGCGTAAGCCCTTAAGCTACCATTTTTAGACTGTGCAAATGCTTTATGTTGAGGATATTCATAATACTTTTCATAAAATTGAACAGCCTTTTCACTTCTTAGAAGGTGCTCTCCTTGCTGCAAAGATTCCAGATAAACCGGGTCTTTTGCGCAACCAGCTAGAACCACTAAAACAGCTAACATTCCTATAAATTTATACATATTTCCCTCTATTGGTTTATTTTTATTAATTTAAATCAATGAAGTACACTAACATTTGTAATTATGAAGCAAAACCTATTTAACTTTCACTTAGCTATGGTATTAAAATGGAAAAGGCCGCTGTAAGCGGCCTTTAAAGTGATTGAAATTTGCTTTCTGTCTAAGGTTCCCTCTGACTACTTGTCCTCTGTTACCCATTCACCATCTATATTAATAACTTCGCAAGATATTTCATCGGTGATTTCAGCGTACTTCTTCAACAAATTTTTATGGCAAGTTCCCATCGCAATTTCTTTAGCAGCTTCCACACTGGTTTTGTTAGTCGAATAGGCTACACCAGCGTGAACTTTAGACTGTACAAATACTTTATGGTTAGGTTTATGGTAATACTTTTCAAATAATGGAATGGCCCGATTACTTTTCAGTACTTTTTTAGCTTTTTCTAAGGCCGTTGCATAGTCGCTAGGCTTCGTAGTATTGGAGTCTTTGCCTATCAATTGGTCGTCAACATCAACCACCCAGTTATCTGGGTCAATTACCCATCGGTTGTCAATATTGATAATTGCACAGCGAATATCATCAGTAATACGAGGAAACTCTTCTAGTAGCTCAGCATTACACTTTTTTAAAGCTAATATCGCTGTTGAATATTTTTTACTTCCATTAGTAACATAAGCTTTTGCTTTACCTGCTTTAGAATATGCAAACGCTTTATGGCCTGTTTCGTAATAGTATTCTTCAAACTCTTGGAGCCCAGAACCACTTCCAATAAGAGTTTTTGCACTTTCTAAGAAACTAACATATTTCGCTTCTTCCTTACCTTCGGTAACCCACTCATTGTTTATATTTAAAACTTTACACGAGTTCCTAAAGGTAAGTTTATCAACCTTCTTCAAGACCCCCTTATTACAATCTTCTAAAGCCAGCTTAACTGTCACATTTTTCTTATCTTCATTAGCAACGTAAGCTGTTGCTTTACCTACTTTGGAATATGCGAAAGCTTTATAACCATCTTCATAATAGTATTTTTCAAATTCCTCTAGCCCAAAGTCACTTCCAATGAGAACTTTTGCATGTTCTAAGAAGCGAAAAAGTTTCGCTTTTTCATGATCATCTAACACCCACTCATTGTTTATATTTAAAACTTTACATGAGTTCTCTAGGGTAAGTTTATCAACCTTTTTCAAAACCCCCTCATTACAACGCGCTAAAGCATCTTCAATGGCATAAATTTCTTTTGTTTTGTAGGAACTATAAGCATAATATCTAGCAATATACGAACCCACAAGAGCTTTATGTTGTGGGTATTCATAATATTCCTCATAAAATTCAACCGTTTTTTCACTTCTTAAAAGGTGCTCCCCCTGCTTCAAAGACTCAAGGTAAACTGGGTCTTTCGCACAACCCGTTAGAGCAATTACAGCAGCCAACACTCCTATAAATTTATACATATTTCCCTCTATCGGTTTATTTTTATTGTTTAATAATTAATGAAAACAATAACATGTATAAATATGAAGAAAAAGATTTTAGCCTTCACTTCTCACTAATAGTATTACAATTTAAATAGCAGCTCTTAGCGAAAAGAGACTGCCATTTAAAAAACAAGTCGTGTTTAAAACTTGAAGAAAGAAAGGTCGCTTTTTTGCTTCTCTGCCAATTCAGATAACTCAGCAGATGCCTGCAAGGTTTCTTCAACGCTCGCCACATTTTGTTGAACAAGGTCATGGGTGCGGGTGGTAATCTCAGAGATCTCTTCCGTGACCTTAAATTGTTCTTGAGACAAGGTAGACACAACCGTATTAATGTCTGAAATAGAAGCCACCGCTTTGGTGATATTTTCAAATGCGACATTAACACTTGCTGACAATGATACAGACTCTTCTATCAACTCAACATTATGTTGCATGTTATCTTGCGCACGTTCTGACTGCTGCTGCAACTGCTCAATGATCTCTTGAATACTTACTGTAGACTCTTGTGTTTTTGAAGCCAGCCCCCTTACCTCATCGGCCACAACAGCAAAGCCACGTCCATGCTCACCTGCACGAGCCGCTTCAATCGCCGCATTCAAGGCCAACAAATTCGTTTGTTCAGAAATAGAGTTAATCACTTCGATGACACTACCTATTTCCATAGCAAATTTACGTAGCTCATTCACAATGTCTGAGCTTTCGCTTACAGATTGATTAATACGCGTCGTTAAACTCATATTTTTTTCAAGCTTCACTTTGCCATCATTTACACTTTGCGTTGCCGCTTTAGCTTCGCTTTCCGCCACTTGAGCCTTGCCACTCACTTCTTGTGAGGTGGAAGAGAGCTCTGTAATTGCTGTTGCCACTTGTTCCATTTGCGCTTGTTCATTTAAGGCATTTGATTTGCTCTCATTCATGATCGCATTTAACTCAGTAGAAGCCGCTGATACGCTTTCCGAGATGCCATGAGTACTATGAATCAAACTGGACAGTTGATTAGATAAGCGAATAAGAGAAAGATATATTCCGGAATCTTTATTGGACACTTTTAGGTTTTGAGAGAACTCTCCCTGCGCCATTTTTTCCATTAAATCGGCAATATCATCTGGCGCTCCACCAACGGGCTTAAGCACCAATTTATCGACAACCACAGCTAACACTCCCATAGCAATAAGGAGAGACAGCAAGCCAACAATGATAGACGTCGTTAACTGACGGTTAACACTCTGCTCAATACTCGAATCACGAATAAAAGACACCAGCTTCCAACCAGTACTTTCAATAGGTGTCCAAAATGCAGTGAACTCTATTTCCTCTCCCGCAACAACAGCACTGTAATGCTGCTCAGGGTTTTGCTCACTAAAAGACTTATAACCCGGTCGCACATCAAAGATATTTTTCCCTCGCATTTCTGGATAGGGAGGAATCAAGATCACTTCGTCAGCAGAATATAAGAAAAGGTCTTTTCTCTTTGCTAAGTCCCCTAGTAATGAATCCACAAAAACCGAAGTCGCTACAGCATATTTGTCACTAATTCGATAAGTCAGGGCAACAATTTCTTTATTGGATATTTTTGAAATAAAAGGAGCAGATATGTAAAACTCTTTACGGTCATCAAACATAGCTTTAAAGAAGTGGTAATCTCGTACATTAAGCGACAGTTTCTTACCTGATACATCATAAAGCTGCCCTTCATTGCCCACTATATAAGAGCCGTCAATAAATCGAGATTGTGATCTAAACAGCATTTCAAGCTGAGTCACTAGGTTATCAGATAACCCTTGCTCTGAAACGTCAGAAGAGTCCATCTTAACTGCTGACATAATACTTCTATAGGCACTAATTTTTTCTGTTAATTCGGCCTCAATAGTCGTGTTTTTTTCTGCCAAAATGGCTTTATTCAGGGAGACACTTTCCTCTTTGAATGCCACAAAACCTATTGATATTAAAACCACTATAATCACTGCAATGATTACACCTAACGTCGCCGATATCTGTAGCTTAAACTTGTTCACGAATACCTTATTCCTTTTCCAAATATTATGTCCATCCCCCTAGATCAGTACCAAGGAGGTAAAATTCTGACTTGGTATTTTAAGAGTTTTTTAAGATGGCAAATAGGAGAGGTGCGCACTCTTAATGTGAAGAAACGTGACTTAAATCAATAAAATAGAAAATAGATCGAGGAAGTGAAAAGCGGGAGTAATACGAAGAGAAAGAAAACTAGAAATGAAAAAAATACATAGTAAAATATTCAGCGTTAAACTAACGCTGAATATTTTAAAGCAAAGTTAAGCTGGACGTTTGAATGTCACTTGGTACTCACCTAGTCCTTCGTAGGCTACGGTGGTTTCCATATCAAATTCCATGTTCACTATGCCTTTAAATGAACCTGTAATAATAGCCGCACCAGCACTTAAGCCAACGCCACGTTTACCCATGTAATTCACTAGCCAGATCAAACCATCGATGGCACGTTCGTTAGGGTGCTTTCCATCTAGTTCGCGTACTTCATCGCCCTGTGTAACCGTAATTTTGATAGCACTGGTTGATATTGCTGCCGCTTTATCAATTTCAGGCCCAATAAATAAGCCTTGGTTAATCATGCAGTCTGCAAGACTTTCATGGAAGCTTTGGCCTGCATCGTCAGCATAACGGCTTTGCATTAACTCTAATGCCATATGTGCACTACCGATGGCATCGATGATTTCTGCTTCACTGTAATCGCCTTCTTTAACCGGTAAGTCTTTCGCTAAAACAAAACCGATTTCAGGCTCTACACGAGCAACACCTTTATCTTCAAACAATTCCGCTATGTCACCTTTTTGTACATTGAAAATAGGTGCAGCAATGATCTTATCTTCAGCAGGTGGTAATAAGCACTTCCAACCCGTTACCGTTTCAATTTTCGCCATTTCAGCCTGTATATTTAATGAATCATCAATACTCGTTGGACGAATAGACTCTTCAAGACGAGGGGCTTTAGTACCGGCTTTGCGGCGACCTAACAGCTCTTGTGCAGCTTGTTTATAAGCAGACATATGTACTCCGTAAAGGTTAAAAAGTAGCGTACGCCATATTATTGGGTACGAAGGAAAAGCGATTAATTATCACTTTAAAATGTGGCAATAGAATAAACACTATCCCCCTACCACACAACCGAGGCACGAAACTCAACTCAAATAATAAAAATAACCAAGTAAAATGGAAGAAATCTTCTACTCTCGTTTCCATACTAATAAAAAGTTATTCGCTGGCATGTCCACTTTTTCAACCAGTGTCATACCTACAGCCCATTCAACCAACTCAGCAATATCTCGAATTCCACCATAGCCACCTTGCTGTAAGCTTTGGTCAAAGTCTCTATTCCCTTCACTGGTGTATTCACCATCCACATTCATAGGCCCATATTGACAAAAAACACCGCCTTTAGGCAGGTTTTCAGCCACCGTTTCCATCATCAATTTCGCGTCTTCTCGCTGCATAATATGAGTGGTATTGGCGGTAAAAACGGCATCAACTGCCAGATCTGGCCAAGCATGTTTGCCAAAATGAAATTCAAAAGGAGCAATTAAATTAGTCAGATTAGCTTCATCTATCCAAGCTTGAATGCTCCCATGGTTCTCCAACATATCACTGGTTCGCCAAGTAACATGAGACAAATATTTTGCGAAGAACACCGCATGCTGCCCCGTACCTGAACCAATTTCTAGCACTTGTTGAGCCTGTTTAAAATAGACGGAAAGTTGATCAAGAATAGGCTGTTGGTTGCGATCACAAGAAGGAGAAAATGCTTTTGCCATTATATAAATACCCTAGAAAAATGAGGCTCGATTAAAAAAAACACTCGCTAAATTCCAATTAAAAATACGCTTTTATACAATTTCATTCATCTTTATTTTGAACATACTAAGTATGTTCATCTTGAATGCCTGAAATGCCCTTCTTCATGATAAAAATATGCACTCTCAATTAAACAAGACAAGGAATAGGGAAATACAATGAGTGTAAATAAAAAGACCTGTGTTTACTTAGGTATCGGCAATATGGGCTTCCCTGTATTTAAAGCCACCGCACCTTTCTTCCTAGAATTATGGAATGTTGTTGTTATTGATAAAAGTGTTGATCGACTGCGACAAGCTCAGAGCCTTGGTGACGTTAAAGTGATGGACTCATTACCAGAGGAAATCGATATCCTTTTCCTAGGAGTAAGACCACAAGATTTACCTAACATCGCTTTAGAACACAGTTCACCTACTTTGATAATTTCTATGATGGCTGGGGTGTCTTGTTCGGAAATACAACAATACTCGTCAAAGTCTTCAGTAGTAAGGTGCATGCCAAACACGCCTTGTGAGTATGGCGCGGGGATCACTCCCATCTACTACGATGGCATGGCCGACCACAATTACACCGCCTTCATTGCTGCTGCGCAAAACTTAGGAGAACTATTCTTTGTAGAGAAGGAACACCTTATCGATGCCGCAACTGGCATTAGTGGCGGTGGACCAGCTTATATAATGGTCATTGCAGATGCCATGATTAAAGCCTCAGAAGAGCTGGGGTTTAGTTATGCAGAGGCTAAACGCCTAGTCAGCAAAACATTAGAAGGCAGTGGCAAAATGCTAGAAATGTCTAGCAAATTACCCTCAACTTTAGCCCAAGATGTAATGACACCAAATGGCACAACAGAACAAGGCGTCAATGAGTTGAAAAAACAAAAAGTGGATGAAGCCCTATATAGCGCCTTAATGAAAGCATCCCATAAAGCGGAAGATATGGCATCCCCTGAGAATAGATAAACAGTGCCCTGATGATAGCCTCAGTATTTTGGCTATCATCCTTATTAAAAGAGTAATTTCTGTATAGGTTGTAGAAGGCGTTTAGGGTGAACGGCGTTTAAAGATACAGTGTCACACTTTTGGAAGACACAGAAGGTTTTAACCGCCTCAGTAAAAGCCGCAATAAGCGATTCCTCGTAGCCAGAACGCGCACTCGATAAATGCTCTTCAAAATGTAAACACTTAATTTCTAAGTGCCCTGTTTTCCGATGTGCCTTGCAATCCATTCGACCTATCATTTCAGCTCGATAAAGTAAGGGTAAGGAAAAGTAACCATATTGGCGCTTTGCTGCTGGAAGATAACATTCGATTTGGTAATCAAATTGGAATAAGGGTCTCAACCTATCTCGCTGTATGACGCTATTATCAAATGGCGACAGGATACGTAATTTTTCATTCAATCTAGGTAACGTGCTTTCTAATGTACTGACTTCAATAAAGAACACTTCATCGTTTGGCAATTGTATTTGCTCTAATGAACCCTGTAGAAGCCTTTCATGTATTAGATTTTTTACTGCCTTTCGCAGTTCAGCATTGCGGCGTAAATAAGTTACCCCTTTCAATGACACCAGACCATGGCAAGCTAATTGTTGCTGAAGCAAGTGCTCCGCAAACTCCTCATTTGTCGGCATTGCTGTATTTATATGTGAAGGTAAAACTCGTTCAGCAAGGTCGTAGGTTTTCTGAAAACCGGTGCGATCACAGACCATTAAATCGCCTTCCATATAAAGTTGATCTAACGCTTGTTTAGCGGGCTTCCAATCCCACCAGCCTGAACTTGTTGTTGGCTTATTTTCTATGTCTCTGGATCTTAGTGGGCCATCAGAACGAATACGAGCTAGTAATTCATTCATCAATTTCTGATCTTTATTTTTATACCAAGGATGTTGACCGCTCTTAGTGGCTTCTTTGAAAGGTAAAGAGAAACGAAAGTCTTCCATGGGTAAAAATGCCGCGGCATGGGACCAGTATTCAAATATGTCCCCCGCCACTAACATTTGATTCAACATATCTGGCTGGTAATTAGGGACTCTAGAATGAAGTACATGGTGATGAGCCCGCTCTACAACTGAAATTGTATCGATTTGGACATAGCCAATATGCTGTATTGCCTTTCTTGCTCCAGATAAGCCTCGTCCGTACGCTTGTGTTTGCAACAAGCCTTGCGCTGCTAAAGCAATTCGACGTATACGTGCAAGATCTTTTGATGAGGTTATTTTACGCATTCCGTTTGCAACTCCCTTAGGCTATTCAGCACTCACTTCATGTAAAGAAATAACAGTGGCACTTTTCACCGACAAATCGAAATACTTAGCCTTAACCGCCAAATAATCAGGGTTTGAAAAGAAACCTTCCATATGTTGCTTGCTTGGAAAGGTGATCGTAAATAGACGATTAATATTATCCGTACTTTGAGAAAGCAATACTTCTGAGACAGTAAAATCAAAAGTAAACTCACCACCGAAGGTCGCTAAAATAGGCATCATGGCTTCACGGTATTTTTGATAAATGCCTTGATCTATAACCTCTAATCCCATTATACGTTGGTATGCCACAGTAAATTCCTTGATAAAGTAGGGAATAATAAAAAGGCCTATTTCTGCTAAGAAAGAGGCCTTTAAAATAACTCACATGTGAAAGACAAGCGCTGCTCTTAAGCGTTTTTACCGCAGCACTTTTTGTATTTTTTTTCACTACCGCAAGCACATGGGTCGTTGCGCCCAATTTTAGGTGTATCACGTGTTACTGTAGCCTGCTTAGGAGGACAACAACTCGTATTAGTACAACCACCTTCCAAATTTTCATTACTCATAATGCCCAACACCTTCACTAAATCTAATAAACTTACAAACCTCGCAGCCTACAGAAAAGCACTAAAAATATAAAGACCCTCTAGTCAAAAATACCAACCAAAGTAGAAATGTAGCAATAAAAAACTAAGCTGGTTATTTAATATCAAGATAGATAGAATGATTTTTGTTTTAGGTAACAATACTAAATTGCATTTTTATATGGAGTATAAAATGACAAAACCTTTCTTTAACCCCTTTAGAAAATCTATCTATTTCCTATTTTTTGCAGCTACCCTAGCTTTAGTCGGATGCTCAGCAACTCAATCTCATAAAGCAATAACAACTGAATCTGTATCAAGTTACAACACTGAATATAAAGGCACAAAAACTACATTAGTAGTTGGTAACTTTCAGAACCGCTCATCTTACATGCAAGGGCTGTTCTCATCTGGTACGGATAAACTAGGAAACCAATCAAAAACCATTCTTAAAACTCACCTTCAACAGACAAATAGATTTAAAGTAGTAGATAGAGAGAATTTAGAACTATTAAAGCGTGAAGCAGAATTAAACGGCGTAACACAAAATCTTACTGGCGCTCGATATACGATTACAGGGGATGTTACAGAGTTTGGCCGCAAGGTCACAGGCGACAAGCAACTTTTTGGTATTCTCGGCTCGGGTAAAACTCAAACAGCATATGCAAAAGTAAGTATGAATATTGTTGATGTGATGAACGGTGAAATAGTTTACTCCACTCAAGCTGCTGGTGAATATGAGTTAAGTAATCGCGAAGTAGTAGGTTTTGGTTCAACAGCAAGCTATGACGCAACTCTAAACGGTAAAGTTCTAAATTTTGCAATTAAAGAAGCGGTCAATAATATCGTACGCGACTTAGAAAACGGCATATGGACGGTGCAATAATATGAAAGCAAACAAAGGATTCAAAGCAACCTTAATAATATTATCCATGCTTGTGCTAGGAGGCTGTGCTTCTAAACAAACTACATTCTACTGGGGTGAATATGAAAGTCTGATTTACGATATGTATATTGAACCTGGCAGTGCAGACTCCACTACTCAAATATCAACTTTGCTTGCAGATATTCAAAAGGCAGAGGCAAAGAATATCCCAATCGCACCAGGTATTCATGCACACTTAGGCTATATGTATGCCCTTGAAGGAAATATAGACCAATCAATTGCTGAGTTCGCGACTGAAAAGTCTCTCTATCCAGAGTCTGCAACACTTATAGATGGAATGCTAAAACGTTTAGAAGGAACTAATTAATGAAAACCTGTAAAAAAATCTTTTTATGCTTCCCTCTATTGTTAGCACTTCTAGTAACTGGGTGTGCAACGCAACAACCTTATAATTATGATGCACTGTTAGCAGCCAAGCCAAAATCAATATTGGTTATCCCTCCTAAAAACAACTCAGTTGAAGCAAATGCGCCATACGTTTATTTATCAACAATCAGCAAACCATTAGGTGAAAAAGGTTACTACGTATTTCCTGTCGCCGTGATTGATACATTTTTAAAAGAAAATGGGTTGCCAACTCCAGAAGAAATGAACCTGGTTCCTCTTGATAAACTGTACGAGCATATTGGTGCAGATGCAGTCTTATATGTTGAAATAAATGATTGGGGACAAAAATATCGTGTTCTATCCTCAGACACTGTCGTAGAAGTTTCTATGAAATTAGTCGATGGTAGAACGGGAGCTCTTTTATGGGACGCAAGCTCATCTGCGATTCAAAGTTCTAATTCAGGAAATGGAGGTCTAATTGGTAACCTTGTAGGTGCTGTAGCATCACAAGTTATTGGCTCTGTCTCTGACAAGACACCCGAGGTAGTAAGAGTAGCCAATGCAAACGCCATATATAATCCTAACCGAGGTTTATTAGTTGGGCCATATACTCCCCCTAGTGAGTAGCATCAAAAACTAAATAGCAATCAAAATATCCCTGTGACTAGAACAACCACGTCATCGGGATATTTTAATATCTCCATCACCCCCTACTTGTTTATTCCCTTATTTTTTGGGCAAAGCGGAACTCCATTATAAGACTAAAAGCTAGCCTCTTTTTTTACGCCCTTTTGTTATGGTTTTCTTATTCAAAGCTTATCCACTCAATTAGTCATTGATAATCAGGAAATAAAAAATTACGCGACAGGAATCATATGAAAGACTCTAAGTTAGCAGGAAAGAATGTCCTTATTACCGCAGGTGCCCAAGGTATAGGGGAAGCCATCACTCGGCATTTTATCGACCAAGGTGCCAATGTAGCCATTCATTACTTTTCAAGTGCTGAAACCGCTAACCAGTTGATTCAATATGCAGAAGGAAAAGGCCAAAAAGCCGTTACAATCAGTGGAGATTTAACCAAGGAAAGCGATGCCAGCCAGCTCGTACAGCAAACGGTTAAAGCTCTTGGTTGCTTAGATATTCTGATCAACAATGCAGGTTCACTTGTCGCCCGTAAATCGCTAGATGAAATGGAAACTGACTTCTGGCACAAGGTTATGGACATCAACTTAACTTCCATGATGTTTGTCACCCGTGCCGCTGCGCCTTACCTAGCAAAGCAAAATGGCAGTAGCATAGTTAACCTAGCCTCTTTGGCTGGTCGAAAAGGTGGTCATGCAGGGTCTTTGGCTTACTCAACCAGTAAGGGCGCGATTCTTACCTTCACTCGCGCATTATCAGCAGAGCTTGGCGCTCAAGGAACCAGAGTAAATGCTGTGGCACCGGGCTTGATTCTTGGCACTTCTTTCCACAACACCCACACCACCAAAGAATCCGCAGATAAAACCATTGCCGAGATTCCTCTACAACAAGCTGGCACCCCAGATGACGTTGCACGGGCTGTTGTTTATCTTGCCTCTGAGTTTGACGGTTTCATTACAGGAGCCACCTTAGACATCAATGGTGGTGTTTATAATACGTAAATATCGTTGGTGAAGTTAGATCAATGGAGGCGTTCTACGCCTATTTATCTAACTTCACCACAGCGATTACTACGAATCCCTGCCAAAGCAGAGAGTACACTTAAGCTTCTAATACTTACCTTTTCCTACAGCTGGTTTTCCACTCACCAATTCATACTGTTCTAGCACTTTCGTCTTATCAGGGGCATTTTCTTTAATCACTTTTTGGTTAACGTACTGCTTAACCCCAGACGGTAGCCTTTCATCGTACTTCACAATACAAAACTCTTGCTTCATATCTTCTATGGATGACGCTCCACCCTGTGACAAGCCTCGTACCATCACTAAATCATTTTGGGTGGAATTAAAGGTAAAAGAATAATCACCATATGGAGAACGGAAATAATAAGTGCCCTTTTCAATTTCTGCTGTGTTTGTATAAACAACAGATGGCTTAAAGCGATTTAGCTGGTTTATATCCGCTCCGCAAAAAATGCCGTGAACAATAATGTCTTCTGCTTTGTTAAGATAAATATCTTTATAGCCCTCAACCGCTACGGCTGAAACACTAAACATACCAACCAAAATCCCTATTAACTTTTTCATCACCTTCCCCATTTAATAATTTAATGACATAACGCGGCTAAAACTCAGTACACCAAACCTTAATTCATTACCTTTAACTCAAGAACATATAGGTATAGCAGAAATACACATCACCTAACTAAAAAGTATTTTCAAAAGACGTAAAAAAGCCTCCTATGCATAACTACACGGAGGCTTTCTGTTTTAAATTATGAATAAAACATTAAGAAGCGACTTACATTATTGCCAATCTAATATCACTTTCCCCGAAGCCCCACTGCGCATAACGTCGAAGCCTTTTTGGAAGTCATCAATTTTAAAGTGATGAGTAATCACTGGCGTTAAATCTAAGCCAGATTGAAT
Source organism: Marinomonas sargassi (assembly GCF_025716875.1). Taxonomy (GTDB): domain Bacteria; phylum Pseudomonadota; class Gammaproteobacteria; order Pseudomonadales; family Marinomonadaceae; genus Marinomonas; species Marinomonas sargassi. Next base: position 274,947 of record NZ_JAOVZB010000004.1, read on the forward strand.
CAGGCTTGCCATCTTATACCATGTTTCAAACATCTCACGGCCGTAAATCCCTTTAATAACCAAGCCCTTAAAGATTACTTGATTCCAGTCAATGCTCATATCGGAAGGGGGTATGCCCAACAATGCGATTCGACCACCGTGGTTTAATCCTTTTAACATGCTGTTAAACGCAGCTGGGTTGCCCGACATCTCTAAACCCACATCGAAGCCTTCCGTCATCCCCAGCTCTAGCATCACCTCTTCCAGCGATTGCTCTGCCACATTCACAACGCGGGTAACACCGACTTTTTCTGCCAATTTCAAACGGTAAGGGTTCACATCCGTTATCACCACATGGCGAGCACCAACGTGTTTAGCGATGGCTGCGGCCATAATACCTATTGGGCCAGCACCGGTAATCAACACATCCTCTCCGACTAGATCGAAGGAAAGCGCCGCATGTACTGCATTACCAAATGGGTCAAAAATCGAGGCTAAGTCATCAGAAATTTCCTCGGGAATCTTAAAAGCGTTAAAGGCTGGGATGACCAAATACTCAGAAAACGCACCAGTACGATTTACGCCAACGCCAACCGTATTGCGGCATAAATGCGTGCGCCCACCTCGGCAGTTTCGGCAATAGCCGCAAGTGATATGACCCTCACCTGATACTCGATCACCTAACTCAAAGCCCCGAACTTCTTGGCCCATTCCCACAACTTCGCCAACATACTCATGGCCCACAACCATCGGCACAGGTATGGTCTGCTGCGACCATGAGTCCCAATTATAGATATGGATATCAGTACCGCAGATGGCCGTTTTTTTAATCTTAATCAACAGGTCATTGTGGCCAACTTCGGGTTTATCGACCTCCGTTAGCCAAATGCCTTCTTCTGCTTTAAGTTTTGCTAATGCTTTAATCTTCATCATTATTTACCTAAATCAAGCCCATTTCTTGCCCAATTTCGATAAAGGCGTCAATTGCTTTATCTAATTCGGCCATACTGTGGGCGGCAGACATTTGAGTACGAATACGCGCTTTACCCTTAGGAACAACAGGGAAAGAAAAACCGATCACATAAATGCCTTTAGTTAATGCTCGCTCAGCAAATTCTGCCGCTACTTTGGCATCGCCAAGCATAATAGGAATAATGGCATGGCCTGCCCCACCTAAAGTAAAACCAGCATCTTGCATACGGTTACGAAAGTGGCTGGCATTTCGCCATAGTTGAGCTCGAAGTTCATCACCATCTTTAAGTAAATCCAACACACGGATAGAAGCGGCAACAATAGCTGGAGCAACTGAGTTCGAAAAAAGATAAGGGCGTGAGCGCTGACGTAGCCAATCAATCACCTCTTTTTTACCCGCTGTATAGCCACCAGAGGCACCACCCATGGCTTTGCCTAAGGTACCAGTAATAATGTCAATTCGATCAATCACATCATGGTACTCATGGGTTCCTCTGCCTTCGCCCCCCATAAAGCCCACCGCATGGGAGTCGTCCACCATTACCAACGCCGAGTACTTATCTGCCAAATCGCAAATAGCTGGTAAATTGGCCACTACCCCGTCCATAGAGAAAACACCGTCAGTAACAATAAGCTTATGCCTAGCTCCTGCTTTATCGGCATCGATAAGCTGCTGCTCTAATTCTGCCATATCATTATTGGCATAACGAAAACGTTTGGCTTTGCATAGGCGTACGCCATCAATGATAGATGCATGATTAAGTGCATCAGAAATAATCGCATCTTCAGGCCCTAAGATGGTTTCAAAAAGCCCCGTATTTGCGTCAAAGCAAGAGGTGTAGAGGATCGTATCTTCCATACCTAGAAACTTAGAAAGCTTAGCTTCCAACTCTTTGTGAGCATCTTGAGTTCCGCAGATGAAGCGCACAGAAGCCATGCCAAAACCATTCTGATCCATGCCTTGTTTGGCCGCCTCAATTAGAGCGGGGTGATTGGCTAAGCCTAGGTAATTATTCGCACAAAAGTTAAGTACTTGATCGCCACTAGATATAGATACCAATGATTTTTGTGCCGAGGTGATAACGCGCTCAGACTTATAGAGGCCATCCATTTTAGTCTGCTCTATCTGTTGATTAATCTGGTCGTAAAATGCAGCGCTCATAGTCGTAATCCTTATTCAATATTCTAGAAAACACTCAAGATCACAGTTAAAAAGATCGTGAATCTTCTCTTTAAAATGTAAACCCATACTAAAACATCGCGAATAAGACTATTATCCCAATACATGGAAAACCATTAGTGAATCAAAGGAACAAATAGATGATTTCAAACAAACTCATCACCCTATTGCCCGACCTTGCTATCTTTATTTTGGTGGTAGAAGAGAAAAGCTTTACCGCTGCCGCAAAGAAACTAGGGGTTACCCCTTCAGCGCTAAGTAAAACCATAAGCCGATTAGAGAAGGCGCTGTCGGTCAAACTGTTTGAAAGAACGACCCGTCGCCTATTGATCACAGAAGCGGGAAGTCGAATCGCCCAGCAGTGCCAAACCATGGTCAATTCAGCTCAACAAGCAGTCGAACTGTCCAGTGAACAACATGCCCTACCCGCAGGCCCTATAACGGTATCGGCACCAGAAGCGTTCATGAATATAGTGCTACAGCCCTTGGTGATTCCTTTCCTAAAACAGTACCCAGATACTCAATTAAAATTACGTGCAGTCGATGGCCCAGTCGACATCTTCAGCCAAGGCATTGATATCTGCTTTCAACTCACAGATAAACCCAACCCTAATTTAATTCTGAAAGAGATAGGCGTAACCTCCTTAGTACTGTGCGCCAGCCCTGAGTATCTAGCATCAAGAGGGACACCAAACCACCCAACCCAACTCATAGACCATGATTGTCTTTATTTAGCAGAAACCGACCACGACAATAATTGGTACTTCGCTAAAGACAATGACGAACATACAATTGCTGTCTCGGGACGCTACGCCGTTAACGAAGCACAAATGCGTTTAAATGGGGTAATCGACGGCCTAGGAATCGGCATCTTTCATGACTTCGTAGCTCGCCACGCTTTAGAAAAAGGCGAAGTGGTAGAAGTACTTAGCGACTGGACAATCAAGGGAAACTACCACGGAAAAATCGCCCTACAATACGCACAAAACAAATACCTACCAGCTCGATTCCGAGTCTTCATCGACTACATGATGGAACAACTCCCGCCCATCCTCACAGAAGACAGGTAATTTAAAACGACCAAAGGCGTAACAAGCTTTTACTGCTTCAATACAAAGAAGCAGTGATAGAAAAAGGCCCCGATTTTTAACAACACCGAGGCTTTCTGTTTTTGCATAAGTAAAATAAAGCCTTAGCGTCCCTAGCTACCGCTTTCTCGCAAATCAAGCTCCATAAATACCTCTGCATAAGGGTCTTGGTTATAACGTGCAATTTGATAAAACCCATATGTTTGAAACATATTTATCGCTTTGTTTGATTCGTGAGTCGTGCCTAATCGAATAGAATGAAACCCAGACGTTCTTGCTTCCTTTACTGCTTTATCGAGTAACTGAAAGCCGAATCCATTACCTTGATAATGTTTCAATACATAAAAACGCTTTAGTTCTGCGGTATTTTCAGAAAACCGCTTTACTCCAATGGAGCCGACTACTTGCCCTTCATCGCAAGCAATCATGAAACAGCCGCCATTCGTTTGATAGATTGCTTCTACAGAAACAACATCTGAGTCTTTTGTTTCAGGTATATATTCAAACCCCATCTCTTCCATTGCCGTTTGAAAGAATTGGATAAACTGAGATTTAAAATTCACTGTATAAGGAATAATTGTCATATTCACTTTCCAAAAATAGTTTCAGAATCTATGTATTCGACAACCACCATTAGTTTCTGGTTGGTAAAGACTAAAGCTACGTATCTTGGCTGCAATTGGATATCTAGCCCCTACAAATACTTCTTCTAGATCTTCTGAATTTTCTTGTACTGCACTAAGCGTGCAATGGGGAGTAAATGGCCACGGAGTATCGTTAAACTTCACTTGGGTTTCTTTAATCGCATTATGCAGCTCGTCAAATTTTTCACGGGAAGGCTTCAATATATAAATACCCGTATCTGGAAATCGCTCTAAACTTTCAAAGGTAACATCGTTAAACGAATATCGATCAAGTACTACAGCTATTTCCGCTATAACAAAGTCTAAATCCTGTCCCTCAGACAAAGTGCCAATTCCGGATGATCCTGCAATAGTAATATCCGTTGGCCAAGTCACTCTCTCTGGGTTAAAACGCTTTCTGAAATTAAGAACAAAGCCTTCAACCTCACCCTCAAGCTCAGCAATTAAATAGGTAAGTTTGTTTATTATCATGACCCCGTAACCACTGAGACAATGCTTTTTGGTAAGTATGAAACCTTCATAAACAAGCTTAAAATCAATACAGAGAATGCAGGTACATTGCTATCGCGAACAAACCTAAGCCGGGAAACAATGTAAGATTCGAGATTCGAGATTCGATGATACAAATGCTCATTATCTTTCTTATCATAATGGTCGACTACCTCAGAAATAAAGGCGGCAGCCATTAATAACATAGCAATATACATTATCCATGCAGCTTCATCTTGTAAGTGATAAACCTTATCGCAACGTTTGCAAAGCTTAACAGCAAGATCGTTTTCAACAACACCAATAGTGCCAAAAATTAAAAATGAAAGAGACATTAAAACATTCTTAATACGCTCATAAAGAGGAACATGATTAGGTACATATTCACCACTTTCTTGAGGAGCTTCAGTACTTTCTATATGGGAATCTGGAATAGAGCGGGAAGCAATTTCGTTCTCTATAGCTTCGAGTCGATCAGGATACGCTGACCTATCGACATACTCCAACGCCTCGGCTAACTCATCATTAGAGTATTCTTGATATTCTGGAAATGCACTCATTCTTTCATCCATGAAAATTGTGGTTTTCGTTAAATTTTAGTTTGTGTGTAGAAGCCGTTAATAATCAATTAAGACAGCCTCTCTTCAAAGCAAGTAAACAAGGTACTTAAGATGTTTAAATTGCATGCCAACTTTAAATATACTAGCGACTTAATTTGATATCAAAAGGAAATAACGGTGGCGATAGGCCAACCTGAATATTAAGGTTGAATAAGCCCGATAAATAGCATTATTTGACGATTTTTAACCGTTAGAAAACCTAACATAAAGCGTCGATTGCGTCTGTTTTTTTGATGAGTTTAGGCTAGGAGTTGAGCGCTACTTTGATTGGGTTTTCGGTGTCGGTGATGTGATTCACAGTAATGATCTATGGAGTGCTCTTGTCCAACCACATTTCCTGTTCTTTTTTCGAACTCAGTAGCGATGCATAACCAATTTTCTGAAGAAATATTGAGTCTTTGCAAAATAGGAAGTAACGAGGCATCAATAAAGCCTCTTCTGTCATCTCGTATTATTCGCCCTGTTAGATCAACTAGCTCTAGGTAGTCGGTTAATTTGAACGGCAATCCATTTGGCATCTCTTTTCGCTGATTACCAACAAAGGGATATAAGGCTTTCGGTTGGTGTTTTCCTTTAGCTGACGTGACTCGCTTTTTTACACTAGTGAAATCTGAGCTTTCTGGTGTATCACTCATGTTAGATCTCAATGGGTTTAAATCGACATAGGCCATACAAGCCATCAGTGCTGCTTCATCAAGTAATGCTTGGGATTTAAAGCGCCCTTCCCAAAAATGTCCTGTACATTTGTCTTCGACATTTGCTCTTCGAGCAATAGGCTCATTAAGCTCTCTCATGAACCAACTGATGTCCGCTAAACGTTCTCGGTAAGCATTAGCCGAGGCTTCCGCCAAAGAAACAGCATACGCTGGGAGCTTATCACCTCGTACGTATTGCTGTGTAAATAAGGTGCCTTTGTGAAGTTGATGCCAGCGCTCTAATACTTCTAACGTCGACCAACTTTTGGCTTTTTCAGCATCGATATGTAACACAACATGAAGGTGATTACTCATCACGGCATACGCACAAATATCAATGGAAAAGACACTGGCTAAAAACAATAAGCGTTTTTCGACCCAACCACGTCGGTGCTCATAGCTTGCCCCTGTTATCGGGTCTTCACCGCACAGGAATGCACGCCGAACGCAACGCGCAACACAGTGATAATAAGGGGTATCTTCAACACAGACTTGCTGGCTTCTTGGGGTAGGCATCATTCACTTCCTCTTCCTTGAGAAAACATGACTTAAGTATAGAAAAGATCACCAAAAATATCTGAGAAAATGACTAAAGGCACGAATTTACTGACTTCTACATATGCCTGTCTTAGTTATGCTGCTGGCTAAAAACAATAAGCGACTTTCTACCCAACCACGTCGATGCTCATAACTTACCCCTGTTATGGGGTCTTCACCGCACAAGAATGCACGCCGAACACAACGCGCAACACAGTGATAATAAGGGGTATCTTCGACACAGACTTGCTGACTTCTTGGGGTAGGCATCATTCACTTCCTCTTCCTTGAGAAAACATGAATTAAGTATAGAAAAGATCACCGAAAATATCTGAGAAAATAACTAAAGGTACGAATTTACTGGCTTCTACTTATGCCTGTCTTAGTTCAATTTGTCATTCACTTCCTCTTCCTTGAGAAAACATGAATTAAGTATAGAAAAGATCACCAAAAATATCTGAGAAAATAACTAAAGGCTCGAATTTACTGGCTTCTACATATGCCTGTCTCAGTTAAATTGTTAAATTGTCTCAATTAAATTCCCACTGAAAAAAAAGAAGGGGGTAATTTTACTCCAACCTGATTTATTCTTTCAGGGTTATCCAGATGCCCTTTGAATGATAAATAAGAAAATTTATTACCCTGACTATATATCACCTCTAATGTACCACCTTCTACATTTATACTAAATTCCTTCAAAACTGAAAAAAACTCTATAACAAAATCAACATCCCTAAGACCAAGTATATTTACATTACTTTTAACTTCTCTTTTCACTTTCAATTCTTTTGTTTTTAACTCTAATAATAATTTAGTTCTACCCAATTTACTTAAAGTAATTTCTACTTCCTCTCTTTCTCTTTCTCTTTCTCGTTCTCTTTCTTTCTCTTTCTCTTTCTCTTTCTCTTTCTCTTTCTCTTTCTCTTTCTCTTTATCATAGCTAAAAAATGCTTTATCTAATTCATCTTTTATTTCTTCATAATAGAAACCTAAATCTATTTTTTCAATTTCATTCTTAATAATATCTTTTGTTAAAAACAGTTTCGATTTAACAAAAACAAACAAATAGATACTTCTATCTTGATAGTCTTTTCTATTAGTTTTTTTTCTTATTGAAAAGAAATAAAATCCGTCATCATCCAAACCTTTCAAAAAGCTAGACTCTAATTTAGAATCTTTTTTTTGTGCTTCTGATATATTTGACTTTATCTTACGTATTTTTTCATCAGGTACAAAACTCCCTTTACTTGATATCCATTTGTAATCGGATTCAAAATCTCTAGTGTGTATATATACTTCAACTTCCATTTCTAAATTTCCCTAACAGCTTCACTAAAAATGTTTTTTAATTCTTGAAGATGCGGCTCAGTATTTTTTATCTCCTTCCTCAGCATCAATATTTCTTCATTAAGATCATTTACAATATTAAGAGGATGCTTTTTTTGATGTGCAATTATTTTTATCTTACTTAACCAATCTGTTTTTTCTAGTTGTTTTTTTATTTCATTTTCTCTTAGCTCAATTATTTCCTCTTTGCTTAAAGATAATTTTCTAGAGTTTTTATAGAGGCAATAAAAAATAGACTCTGCAACATTATATGGTTCAGGGTAATATGTTATTTTTGTCTTTGACTTTATTTCACTTCTGAAATCTTTAGGAACTTCTATTTCTGTTTCTAAATTTTCTTCTCCAACACACCCCACACTTACAATTCCTAAGCTCCACTTATTTTTCTGGAACATATGAAAATTAAAAAGTTCTGATAAGCGAGAGTCTATTTCATCATTTAGTCTATCAAAGTAATCTTCATCACCTATTTTTTTTATAACTGAAGGTGAATCTGTTTTTGTCAAAATAGTAAGAACTGAAAGTTTAGAATTTGGCTCATTTTCAGAATAAATTTTTAAGAGTCTTAATATTTTATCTAATTTAACTCTATTTTCAGCCTCTCTCTTTGATGAGGAAAAAACTAATTGTTCACAATCAATGAAAATTATTAAAGTTGAGCTTGTATTTAAATGTGCTTCAAAAAGAAGTAGTTCGTCATTTTGCTCCATGTTTGTGTTAACATCAAATAAATCATCTATAACGCCCCCTCTATAATCCACCCACTTAAAATTACTTATTTCTTTCTCTCCTTTTTTCAGAGAAAACTCCCAATATTCTGATTCTTCTGTTCCATCTGGCCATTCGAAGTTTCTATCTGAAATTGATTTTCCTGATAACTTATTACTATATCTACTATCATCATCAACATCGATATAATAGGATTTATATCCTTTTTTTAGAAGATCACAAAGTGTCTCCATAAAAACTGTCTTTCCAGATCCACTCTTACCAATCATTGTGATTTTCATTCTAATTACGCCCTCTTGTTATAAAGTGAACACATAGCCCTGATATTATTGAAAGAAAAAAAGATTCTAAAACTTCAAGTCTAACTAAAAAAAACAAAATAATAAAAAAAATAAAAACCAAAGAAACACCTCTCTGTTTTTTTTTCTTTTCTCCGTCTATTCTTACCTTAATATCTCCGCTAGACCATCTAGAAAGAGTATCTATTCGATTACTCTTTACTTCTTTTTCTTTATCTTTCATCCTCTGAAGTCTTCCTATTTTAAAACAATAAGGCTTTAACACATTTATTCATAAACTCCCTTTAGTGTAAAGTTTTTATTCATCTAAAGTTAAAGAAAACATCCAGACTTCAACCATCTCAATTCAGGTAATAAATCGATACTAAGCTAGGCCTAAAAAACCAACTGCTAACATTGGTGAACTTCTTTTCATCACAAAACAAAGCAGCAAAAATCTGATTTATAAAACATTGATCGAAGGAAAAAGTCTCAGTCTTTTCAGAGTAAAAAACATCGGTATAAGAGGTCACGAATATCTTTCAAAGCCATACATGAATTATAATGTCGTAAATTAAAGCACAATTAGTGAAAAGCGTACTTTGCACTATGGTTGTTATAGAACAAGACATAAGTTAATGTCAGAATACCGAATATGCTTGGCCTCTTTAAGTTAAAAGCTGTGTACTTAGAGCTTTAATCCAAGTTTTTACATTGATACCAAAGTACTTTCAAAAATACCACCAGTATAAAATATATCCAATTAGAAACTAACTTTCTCTAAAAAATAATTCGATGCAATCCCGATTGCACGACAGCTCGATAGTCGGGCTACCGTGTTTGGCATACTCAGACCTTCCTCAAAAAAACTAAATACCTTACGTAAAACACCGACCTGAACAACTAAAATCCAACAATGGCAATCAGTCGTTCAAGGTCTTAAAGCGAATTTTTGGTAACTTTTTGGGCGCTTGCAAAAAGTAACCCGCCCAGCAGGGCGGAACCATGCTAACAACCTAAAAGCCAATCAGAAGCCCCTCAAAAACCCCATATAAAAACCTAAAAAAAACGCCTCTTATATAGAGGCGTTTTAACAAAATCACTTTTTAAACGAATTTGCGATTAAAGAGAAGCTATTCCCCAATATGCCATCCATTCGTAATCGGATAACGACGATCCCGCCCAAACCCTCTCGCGGTAATCCTCACCCCTGTCGGTGCTTGGCGACGCTTATACTCATTCACATCCACCAGCCTTAACACACGGTAGACCGTCTCTCGGTCAAACTTCTCCGTGGCTAAAATGGCTTCTGCACTTTGATCTTCTTCAATGTAGAGGCGTAAAATCTCATCCAAGATATCGTAACTTGGTAAAGAATCTTCGTCTTTTTGATCCGGTGCTAACTCAGCAGAAGGCGGACGTGTAATCACGCGTTCAGGAATCACATAACCTAGCGTGTTACGGTAACGGCATAAGCGGAAGACCAACATTTTAAAGACGTCTTTTAATACCGAGTAACCGCCGACCATGTCCCCATAAAGGGTGGCATAGCCCACCGCCATTTCACTCTTATTACCTGTGGTCAGCACCATGTAGCCCTTCTTATTAGAAATGGCCATTAAAGTCACACCACGGGTACGCGCTTGTAGATTCTCTTCTGTGGTGTCTTTGCCGTAGCCCTCAAACTCTGGCGCTAAGACGTCACTAAAGGCGGTTACCATAGATTCTATTGGCAATACGCTGTATTTCACGCCTAAGAGTTTGGCTTCTTCTTCCGCATCGTGAAGACTAATCGAAGAAGTGTAGGTGTAAGGCATCATCACGGCTTGCACTCGATCGGCACCAATCGCATCCACAGCCACCGCAAGAGATAAGGCAGAGTCGATACCACCACTCAAGCCAAGCACTATGCCTTTGAAGCGGTTTTTCTCTATGTAATCACGTAGGCCAAGCACCATAGCTTGATAGACACTGGCTTCTTCACTGAGCGCTGGTGCTATGCTGCTTTTCTTCGGGGTGATTTTCTTAGTCGTGCTTTTCTCTTCGGCACTCTCATCTATCGCCATTTCAATAGTGTACAAGCCCGCTTTAAACCAAGGGGCTTGCATGACTTTTTCACCTTGCGCGTTCACCACAAAAGAGCCACCTTCGTAGACTAATTCGTCCTGTGCGCCCATGTAGTTTACATAGGCAATGGGGAGGTCGACTTCTTTTGCGCGCTGGTTAAGTAGGATTTCCCGCTCGCCCATTTTTTCAATGTGATAAGGGGAAGCGTTCAGGTTTAATATCAACTCTGCCCCTGCCGCTTTGGCTTGTGCTATTGGCTCTGGGTGCCAGATGTCTTCACAAATACTTAGGCCAACTTTGACGCCTTTGATATCCACTATGCCTGCTTCTGTGCCCGCTTCGAAATAGCGTTTGTCATCAAACACGAGGAAGTTAGGCAGCTTTTGTTTAGCGTATTCCCCTATCAATTCACCCTGATAAATAACGCCTGCGCAGTTGTATAGGACCCCACCGATACGACGTGGGTAGCCAATCAGTACATATATGTCTTTTACTTCCGCTAGGATTTTTTCGAGGGCGGCTTCTATGCGCGAATCTAAACTAGGGCGTAGTAATAAATCTTCTGGTGGGTAGCCTGTTAGTGTCAATTCAGGAAACACCACCACATCGGCGCGCTCTTCGTCACGAGCTTCTATGGCCGTATCTATAATAGATTGTGTGTTTTTTGCGATGTCGCCCACCAGCATATCCAGCTGGGCCATGGTAATTCGTAATGTCATACAGTTGCTATCTCATTAACTCTGTTAGATTATGCTGTTCATTGTCTGGAATTAGTCTACTTAGGTAAAGTGTATGATCGTACGTTTGATCGTTTTTATTGCTATTTTTTTCACTGGCTTGTGGTTATACCGTAAATTTGTCGCTTTTAAAGCATCTCAATCGGCTAAAAAAGAACAAAGTGACGAGAAAGCTCCCGAAGAAAACATGGTTCGTTGTGAGAAATGCCAAGTATTTGTACCCCTTTCCCATGCTGTATTGGATGACAACAAACGCCCTTTTTGCTCTAAAGAGCATTTAGACGACTTTAACACTCAATAATCTAAAAATACCCAGTAAACCATTTGTTCCCGGTAATTATGTATTTATAGTCACCCAAGCGTTCGATATGAGTTTTTCCTCCTGCCACCACCAGCACAAATAACTGAGCTGGTTTTGGCTGCCACAGAGTCGATAGGCTTTCTTCTCTTCGCTGCTTACTTCGCTATCTGTCTCATTGCCTTCCTCTCCATTTCCTTCAACTAAAGCTGGATCATAAGCATGCCATTGATAATAAAAGGTCTGTTGAGCATGGTGCCACTGTGACTCACCTTCGGTATTTTGATTTGCATTAAGAGGACAAAAACCAAGGCAATCACTTTGCTGTGCAAGATGAAACGACGGTGAAAACACAAAGGCTGATTGAAAACTTTCCCATGCTGCCTGATCCGCCTCTACGTCCTGTAGCTGACCTTGCCATTTATAGGCTGCTAACATGCGATTTTGATATTCCGTCGATAGTGTCGCGACCATAAGAATCATGGCGAGAATGGGTAACGACACCCAGCCTGCTAATGCTTTCCTTTGACGTACTTTATTTTGACTTACCTTGCTCTGAAGCAGCAGTTTTGCTTCCATGACCTTTTCCATCCCTGCAATTTCCAGCTAATACACAGACCTGAGTTTTATGATCTGATTAGCCACGGCCTGACATTGTGATTTATAAAGCCAAACCTCACCTCTCATGGAGGTGTATTCTTGAGTGATACTTTCCTGACGACTAAAAGCCCCTTGCCCTTCTTGGCAGTCGGTTAGCCGATACAAGTATTCCACCCAAATCCCTCGAACTTGCTGTAATGCAAAATCCCTATAGTGTGTTGATAGACTATCTACAAAACCGTCGTTGCTGGTATCCAGTAATGGAAATAGGGCTAAACGCTCAATACCATTCATCAACTCCAAGGAATTACCGCTAAATGCTGGAGTTCGCCAGAAGGCGGTAGAGCCATCTTTACCCTCCCTTAAATACCAATAAAAAGCGTCTTCACTTTCCACTATGCCTGAATGACCAAGGGCGGTGTCATTTTCTAACTCTATGCTCGTCCCACTGCTGGAAACACTAAGTAATTGGCCTTTTACCGACACACCGCAGCTTGAGAAGGTCACTTCATCGCCTGCCTTCCAATAGCAGTCCATCGAAGTGGTGAAAGGGTTGCTGTTTACCGTAAGGCTGGTGCGGCAAGCACCATAGTCCGATCCAAGTAACCAGTCAGAATGGCTTTTCACGGAACGATTGCTTAAACGGCTGGGTAAGTTATGGCCTGACTGAATAGTGAGCGTGAGGCTAGAGTCTTCAAAGCAATGGGCAGGGATTAATCTCGACCACTGGGCATGAAAGTGTGCATTGATAGCGGCTCGCCTATTTTGATGGTCTTGATATCTTTGCGCTAATGCCTGACGCTCTTGGAAAGAGGATAGTGCCACCACCAAGGTGGGCAATATTATGGAAATCAGCAAGCAGGCTACCATCATTTCTAGTAACAGACTGCCCCTTTGATTTCCTCTTTGCCTTACCGTTTGACCGCCACGTAAAATCATGGGCTAATGCCTTCGTCTGCGCTGGAGACAGAATACTGAGAAGCATAAAACCATTGCTTTAGCTCTTCCCCCGAACATAGGTCGCAATTGGGGTATGAATAAAGGGTGTTAACATCTTCTGAGGCTAGATTTTCTCCGATTAGATGCTCAAACACCTCCTGATTTTGGTCGTTTTCAGCTCGCTTTTTGCTGTCTTCTGATATTTGAATACTTGACCATTGCCTATGGCTTTGACGCTCTACAACTTGCAACACTACAGCTAATAAAAATAGACACAGGAGTACTTCGAGAATGATCCAGCCTTGCTGGTGCTTTATTCGATTTGAAGGTTTAAACATCGCACACCTCACTACTCTTTTCGGTGAGGCTTGTGGTGTAAAAGCGCCCTCCTTGGTTCAGGACTAAGCCCGCTTGCCAAATTCCCAAACAAAATTGGAAGGTGCCATTTTGGTAACCCGATAGACCATCAGCGGTGAACTCTATACTTTGTTTATTCCTTGGAAAGCCTTGCCAAGATAAGACTATATCGCCATCCAATAAGATATTTCGATAAATCGAAGGTGAGCCTTCCACCTCTGTTTCTTGATATAGCAGAAAGCCAGATGACCAATCTCCAGAGCATGACTGCCCACCACACACATAGGCAGTTTGGCCACTCACCACGGCTAATTGCCGAGCTTGTAACAAAGCATCCGCTAGCTGTGCCATAGCCTCTTTGAGTGTTTTTTGGTCTTGGGTTGTTTGATGTAAGGAAAGAAAGTGAGAAGAGCCAAAATACGCCAATATGCTGAGGATCAGCATCACGCATATAAGCTCAAGCAATGAGAAACCACCTTGCTTATGCATGGCACAACCTCCTTGTTACTTTTCAATAAGCATCCTTGCTTATCTTAAGCTTAGCGGTTTTTCATAATTTGTAAGTTTTCAGTTTATTCCGAAGAGCTGTTATCAAACCATTGGTTAATATGTTTGGCTATTTGCCTCGGTTTTTGAAAAGGCAAAGAGTGGTCACAGGCACTGAGGCTTTTGTGCTGCCAGTTGTCATTCTTGATACTCAAGAGTTCATAGTGTTGCTTTAGGGCCTCATTACTTAGATCCCCTGAGAATAAAAACACTTCTTGGGAAGCATCAATGATACGCTGCCTCAGTTCTGGCTCTTGGTTCATGATTTCCACATAATCCGTCACTGCGTCCAGTGCATAAGCAAAACCGAATGGTCTATGGGCAAGACGGGATTGTGTTGTCGCTTCTGCCACTGGGTGTTTACGACGGTTCGGAGAGACGCCATCCATAAAAGCAGCTACGCCTAATTCAACATCACCTGTTTCACGAATTAAGCGCGAGGCATGGCGATACTTAAGGCGCACTTCCATAAGAGTACCTAGGTCTTCTCTATCCAGAGAAGCTGGTTCTAACAAGGCCATTTTAAGGGCAGATTTACTTTGCTGTTTGCGTCGGTAATTGAGATTTAATGCCACCAAACCGCCAAGCGAATAGGCAACCACATCACATTCCAGCCACTTCACATGGTCGAGTAAAGCCTCTATCTCATCCGTCAACTCATCGATAGAAACAGCCTCTTCTTCACCCGACGCATGAAAGGAGCCTCCCATGCCTTTTAAATCTGGCACTAGCATCCAACGCCACTGGGTTAAATACGGCATCATAGGAGAATAGGTAATTTCCCCCGCCACACCAGCCCCATGAATGAGCAAGCAAGTCTTGTCGGTTTCTGCATTGGGGTTTTCATAAAGGCGATACGCAATTCGCGCATTGGGTAAAGTAAGGAAAAAAATGTCAGACACGAGTAATTAGCCTGTGATCAAGTCGATTAAAAGAATACAATAATTGTGATTAAAAACAGCATCATATACTACTAGGTATTCATAACAAATGTCAGAAATTACGCAGATAAGCCTTCCCTATCAGGCATCTCTAGTCTCTTTTTTCAGTGCGATACGCCATTTGCCTTATCCAGCGTTACTGGATAGCAACCATAAAGACTTTCCTGACACTCAATACGATATTCTAGTGGCTAATCCTGTTGCCCGTATTCGCCCATCAAACAATCAGCCGATGATTCAATGGCGTGATAAGCCACTCTATGATTTAACTCTAACCAGTAACCCAATGTCACTGCTGGATGAGCTAATGTCACTTATTTGCCAAGAGCCTTGGGCAATATCTGCTTCCAAAGCATTACCATTTACTGGCGGTCTATTGGGCTATTACGGTTATGAAAGCGGCCATTATGTAGAAAAGCTCCCAGATACCGTAGAACATGATATCAAGCTGGATACGCTAGATGTTGGGCTCTACGCTTGGGCAGTCATCACAGACCATAAAGAACAAAGCACCCAATTAATTTTTACCCCTTGGTGTGATCAAAATGAAATAGATGAACTGATCAGTCTATTTCACGCCGTACCAAATTCCATAGAAAACAAAGAAACCTTCCTGTTAAAAACGCCTTTTGCCTCTAATATGACAGCGGCAGACTATGAGCAGAAGTTTAATCGTGTTCAAGAATACATATTGTCGGGTGACTGCTATCAGGTAAACCTTGCTCAGCGCTTTTCTAGCCAATATGAAGGCGACACTTTCTCTGCTTATCAAACATTACGAGAGGCTTGCCCTACTCCTTATGCCGCGTATTTAGAGCTTTCGCCTGAGCAAAGTGTATTAAGCCACTCCCCTGAGCGTTTTTTACAATGTGACCAAGGTAGAGTGGAATCAAAGCCCATTAAAGGTACGGTTTCACGCGGGGCAACGGAAGAAGAAGACAAGGCCAATGCAGAATGGTTACAAGCTTCTGAAAAGAACCGCTCAGAAAACCTAATGATAGTGGATTTGCTGCGTAATGACCTTGGCCGAACCTGTCTAACGGGCAGTATTAAAGTGCCTAAGCTCTTTGCATTAGAAAGCTACGCCAATGTTCATCACTTGGTTTCTACTGTGGAAGGACGAATTGAGAAAGCAGAACAAGCCATTCAGGTTTTCCACCAAAGCTTTCCCGGCGGCTCCATTACAGGAGCACCTAAGATTCGGTCTATGGAGATCATCGATGAATTAGAGCCCCATCAGCGTTCTGTGTATTGTGGTTCCATTGCGTATTTTAGTTGCAACGGTCAAATGGACTCTAATATAAGCATCCGCACCTTAGTGGCGGATGATGGAAAACTCCATTGTTGGGCTGGCGGTGGATTGGTTGCAGACTCGCAATGCCAAGAAGAATACCAAGAAACCTTTACCAAAGTGGGTAAATTAACCCATACTCTAGAGTACGTCTTTTTGAAGTAGGTTGTATTATGTGTGACATAGAGCGCTTCTTAAATGCCCCACCCATTCATTTAAGTTTGGACGATATTCGTGCCGCTCTAGATAACGAACCCTATGCGCAACCTATCCATAATCCAGATAAAGATTTATTCCCTAATGACTATCAAGAAAATTACCGCTCTGCTGCAGTACTAATTCCTATTTGGCATGAACCAAAAGACGGCGAGCTGTATGTACTCTTTACACAGCGAGCATTACATATGCGCAACCACCCAGGGCAAATAGCCTTCCCCGGTGGCAAACACGACCCAGACGATGCCAGCATTCAATACACAGCATTACGTGAAACCTTAGAAGAGGTCGGTTTAGAACCCGATTGTTTTGATCTATTGGGAGAGCTTGGGGAATTCTGTACCTTGTCTGGCTTTTGCATTAAGCCGATTGTCGCGGAAATGACCCGTAAAAGTGAATTAAGCTTATGCGAAGATGAAGTCAAATCCGTTCATTGGGTACCACTTAGATACCTATTGACGCCAGAAAACTATCAATTCAAAAAGAAGAAGCTAGACCCAACGTCATCAGGATATTTTGAAATTCAGTATCAAGAGATTCGTATTTGGGGCGTTACCGCAGGCATATTATTCGGCTTGTACCAAACTCTCGCTAAGCACTTAGCTCACCGATAGAAGTTTAAGCTGATTTATTTAAAAACGAAGCAGTACTTTTCGATCACATTATTTAGTGAAATTGATTGCCTGCTCGATCTCTAAAGATGTTTTTAAAACACTATGCCACTTGTTTTGAAATTTCTTATAACAAGTTTCCAGAGACTTGATATGGCGAAGTAATAGCTCACCAGCTTCCGTGATTTCTGTAGTACGTCCATGACGAACTAATAGCGCTTCACCTAACTCACTCTCAAGCTTTTGAATATGCTGAGTCACAGCAGGTTGTGTTAACCCTAGCTGCTGAGCGGTCTTGGTAAAACTGCTAGTTTCTGCCAAAATTTTAAACGTTGTTAGATGATGTGTATTTAACATAAAATTTCCTTATGATGTTATCTCATTATGGCAAAGCCATTTTGGGTAAACATTGATCTAAACCGTGTTTTAGTGAAAGATTATAATAATTATTAACATCACATGGACAACAAGATGACAAATGCGCACCATGACTTGCAACCTTGGACTGAAAGACAGTCTGGCTATAAAGCGGCTCGTGACAATGATTATCGGACGCCCTATCAAAGAGATCGTGCTCGCATTATTCACAGCGCGGCTTTTCGCCGTTTACAATCTAAAACTCAAATATTAGCAATACGCCAAAATGACTATAGTCGAACGCGTCTTACCCATTCTTTAGAAGTTTCACAAATTGGCAGTGGGATTGTACACCACCTAAAACACAGCGCGCCACAAAATTCAGCCTTTCAGCCTTGGTTAGCCAGCGATGCGTTAATTGAAACCATTTGTTTAAGCCATGACATAGGTCACCCTCCTTTTGGCCACGGCGGCGAAATTGCCCTCAATTATATGATGCAATCCTGTGGCGGTTTTGAAGGGAATGCGCAATCTTTAAGGATTCTAGGAAAACGAGGTTCCTATTCCGAACATTTTGGAATGGATGTAACACGCCGCACCTTATTAGGCATTTTAAAATACCCTGTTCTCCATCAGAGTGTGGTTGGAGAATACCCACAAAAACCAGATAACTTCCGTCAATTTAAAGCCTCTAATTGGGCACCACCGAAATGTGTTTACCAAGAGGAACAAGACTTGCTCACTTGGATTCTCGAACCATTTTCGGATTCAGACAAACAAGCTTTGCAACAAGTTAACAGTACCAAAGGTATCCATAAAAAAGCACAATTCTCAGGCTTCGATACTAGCATTATGGATCTAGCGGATGACATTGCCTACGGCGTGCATGATCTTGAAGATGCCATTGTTCTTAACATGGTCACAAAAGATATGTGGCTGGAGCATTTAGAACCCAAATTAGCTGCCATAGATACACCTTATTTAAAAAGTAATTTAGATAATATACGTACGCAGCTTTTTAGCGGCCAAAGCCACTTAAGAAAAGAAGCCATAGGCGACCTTGTCAGCTGGTTTATTACCTCCTGCCAAGTGGAAGAAAATACGACTTTTGAACATCCTTTATTGCGCTTTCAAGTCGGCTTACCTGAAGGCCAGAGAAAAGCCTTAGACCTTCTTAAGCAATTTGAGATGCAACATATTATCCAACGCCCTGAAGTACAGATGCTGGTGTACAAAGGTCAACAAATGCTGTTAGAAATGTTCGAAGCTTACAGCGCCGACCCGAACCGTTTATTGCCAAAAGAGATTGCTGCTGAATGGCGTAAAAGCCAAGAAAACGGGGAGAGTGGGTTAAGGATTATTTGTGACTATATGTCGTCGATGACAGATGACTACGCCAGCCGCATGTACAACAAATTGTTTGTGCCCAGCTTAGGCTCGGTGTTTGAGCCTATGTAAAAATACGAAACAGCTTAAATTATAAGTTTAAATAAAAAAGCACCACTTCCCCCACAAAAGGAAGGTGGTGCTTTTTTTGCTTAACAACACAAAAGCTTTTAAAGCTGAGTATGTAAGCCGCACTCTCTATTTGAAAGGCCTTTTGTTGGGTCAAAGTAATTTTTCACGTTAGGCAGGTCATGCTCTTTCAAATAAGCATCCATATCCGCCTCTTTCCAATGTAAGAAAGGTGCTACTTTAATCACCCCATCAGCACCTTGGCTGACAATGTCCATATTTTTACGGAATTCTGTTTGCTCCGCACGTACACCCGTAATCCAAACATCAGGAGCAACTTCTTTTAAGCCACGCGAAAAGGGTTCTAGTTTAAAGTTTGCAGTGAACTCATCATGACGTTCTTCGCCTACTGCTGGAACACCGCCAAAGGCATTATCCCAACGAGTTGCTGTGATTTTTGGCGTATATACTTCAACTTGTAAGCCAAGAGAACTAATTAGCTTCTCCGCTACTATGTAGGTATCACGAGTGTTGTAGCCTGAGTCAGCCCATAGGATTGTCATATCTTTTTTCACTGCGGCAGCCGTGTGCAAAACAACCGCTTCATGGGGGCCAAAGTGTGTAGACACCATTGGCTTTTTACCAGCACTTACCGCCCATTTAATTATTTCAAGAGGCGTTGCATTGCTTAATTCTTCATTTACTTTTTGAATATCAATCATCTAAAAACCTAAAATCACATCGTTATAAAACGGAATTGAATCGTTGCGCTAGAATGCCATTAATTAACGATTTTATCTACGAGCTCCCTACCAACTAATGCTCCGCTATTATATTTTTGCGCTATAAAGTTATTTGAAATTAGCGAATAGTTTATTAGTTAAAGTGAGAATAAAAATAAAAAATACTCTGTCGGATTGATTGAGCTTCTTAGTTCATGCTGCTCACCCAGTGGGAAATGCGTAATCAATAGGGTTTTAGTTCCAATTACTTGCCCGTGCCCACTCCCCTATATATTATGTCCAGCTCAAATATTTAGAGCCCCCTCAATATGACACTCAGTAAAAATATTGCTTTAGCGCTAAAGCTCCTAGCTTGTGCACTTCTACCTATTATTGTTTTGATCCTAGTCATGTCGTTACGGAGCAACCCGTCTTTTGAAACGGCATCGGGTGACAGCCATAACTGGAAAAGCGACAAGTGGACTATTGTGAATTATTTTGCTGAATGGTGTGCTCCCTGTTTAGAAGAGCTCCCTGAGTTAAATCAACTTGCTGAACGCTCAGATATTCGCGTTTTTGGCATTAGCTACGACAGCTTATCTGTTGATGAAATAAAAGGGCTAATCAATAAGTACCAAATTGAATTCCCAATATTAAAAAGCTCTGCTGTTCAGGCTCTGCCTCTGTCAATACCAGCTGTTTTACCAACAACTTACATCGTATCACCAGATGGCCAAGTAATGGATGCATTACATGGCAAGGTCACGGAAGAAGCAATCGATCATTTACTCTCAAATTTATCGAAGTAAAAAAAAGCTGAGTTAATTACTCAGCTTTCTTGGATCAATAACATTAAACTTAACCGCTTGCGATGTTCCGTCATCATAATGCAAAGTGATTGTCGCTATCTCACCATGTTTAACACGCTGCTTTAGTTTAATCAGCATAATATGGTAACCATTTGGCGCTAGATATACGGTTTCTTCCGCATCAACATCAATATAGTCAACTTTACGCATTATCATGCGGTCATTTTTCATTGAGTGCGTATGCAATTCGGTAAATTCCGACACATCAGATTCTACCTTAACAATGCGCACATCTTCTTTTGTTAAATTATCAAGAACTGCATAGGCTGCCGTATTATCGCTACCCGGCACATTCGCCCTGAGGTTTGTTCTATTCACCTCCAGTTGAGCTGAGAAAGCTACCGTACTCATAGTAGTAAGTAACAAAGCTATTATTTTTTTCATAAGACGTCCCTTTTAAATACCGCTGTGGCGACGAGAAACTAAACAGCCCGCCCCTTGTTGTGTGCTGGTGAGTGTCGCATTTTTCGTGAAGCGCTCTTTGTGGCGTAAAAAGAAACTATCGTCGCTTAATCGACCAACATATTCCCACTTTTTAAACACTTGTTCACGAACAGCAAGACAGGTTTCAGGTAGTGCGAAAGTCTCTTGATAGGATACCTCACACTCATTGTTAATCATTGGAGCTGCATTAAATTGCACTTGTGCATCACGATCTTTATAGGATACGACGCCAATAACTGTAAATGGATATTTATCGGCGTTGTGCTTTGGCTGATCAACATGTAAACGGTGAGCATTTTCACCAATCAGCTCATCGGCTATCGCAATCAGCGGCGCTTTACACAGCTCAATTTTATGCTCTTCCACAATCACGGACATGGAGGTTTCTGCCTGAACGTGAAAGGAAAACAGCATACTGGAAGCGATGGATAAAATAGACAAAGAATGACGCGAAATTAACATAACACACCCTTTATTTAGGAAGGTAAGGCAAAGTTCACTGAGAACTTAATTGGAAGAAAAATCGCCTGTACTTTGCAGCTGTTGAATACGGGCTGCTAATTCACTTGGCGTTGTGCTGTGACTCATAGTGGTAAATAACTTACCTGACTTATCTATCATATAAAAACGAGAAGAATGATCGACCGTGTATTCAAGAGCAGAACCCTCTAGATCCACCAGATCGAAAAACACACCATAATCTGATGTAACCTGATCAATCTGTTCACGGGTACCCGTTAGGGCAATAAGATCATTATCGTAGTAATCGCCGAAGTCATAAAGATCTTCTAACGAGTCCCTTTCCGGGTCAACGCTAATGAATAAAAACTGCACACCATTACGTTCTTCTTCCGTTAATTGCTTATAAGCTGCCTGAACAACACCAATCGAGGCAGGACAAGCTTCTGTACAACTAAGAAAGCCGAAATAAACAACACCAACCTTCCCTTCAATATCTGAAAGAGAGAATGGGCCCTGTTTAGTTTGTAAGGTAAAAGGACCACCAAGATCGCTAAGTGGTCGGTATTTTTCACCGATAGGATGGGTGGTGGTTGAAAAATATAAAACGATAATTAAAACCGACAGTAAAAGAGATAAGGCTACTGCAATTTTAAGAACTTTAGATTGGTTCATACTTTTCAACCACTCAATATTTATCGAGAAAGTGCCATTTCGACAGGGACATGATTTACATAATCTACGGAGATTAAGACACTAAAAACAGTGATAACAACGATTGAAAACACAAACATCTTGCGCCCCCAAACCTTTTCACTTTCCAGTTTATGGCCGGACTTTACTAGGTATATCCAATAAAGACTCATCAAGCTCACAACAAGCGCATACATGTTTCCTGCATAGCCTCTTTCTGCCAGCAGTAATGCTGCAAAGGCAAAGGCAACTATGTACAAGTACATATGATAGCGAGCAACTCTCATACCGTATTTAACCGGTAGGACAGGAATATCTGCTGCTTTGTAGTCATCAAATCGGCAAATAGCAATGGCGTAAGAATGAGGTATCTGCCAAAAGCAGAAAGTTAACAGCAATATTGCTGCCCCTACATCAAAACCGTTACTTACACTCACATAGCCCATTACTGGTGGACATGCACCAGATAAGCTGCCTACTAAAGTACCGTAGACTGAATTGCGTTTGTATTTCAGTGTATAAAAGCCAACATAAACAAGAATACCAATCACACCAAAGAGAACTGCATAAGCCGTTGTATAAGCATGTAGCAGCCAAAAACCAAGCGCCCCGAGAACTAAAGCCAAAGCTAAAGCGGAAGGTACGCTAACACGCCCCTGCGCTAAAGCACGGTTTTTTGTACGGTTCATTTTAAGGTCTATGTCACGGTCAACATAGTTATTGACGATACACCCTGAAGCAACAATAAAGGCTGTTCCAAATAAAACAGCGAGCAGTAACGAAACGTCTATATTGCCCTTTGATGCAAGGAAAAAGCCGCTGGCAGCGGCTATAAGATTTCCGAAAATAATGCCTGGCTTAGTCAGCGAAACATAGTCTTTAAACATAATTTTCTCGACTAAGTTAGTGACCCATAAGCATATTATGGTTCAAGTGTTCGAAGATCCATAGTGAACCCACTATGACGAACAAAAGAATAAATACAGTATAAATAGCAGAAGCTGTTAACCAAGTTTGATCAGAAGATCCGTTCATATGTAGGAAGAAAACCATTTGAACTAAAACCTGAGCAATGGCAGCAACCACAATAGCAATAACCGTAAAGGTGTCACTTGCTACTCCAGACATAACTAAATAGAAAGGAATTGCTGTTAATACGATAGATAGGATTAAACCTACTACGTATTCTTTAACGCTACCGTGAGCCTGTCCGCCATGAGTTTTTTCAGATGATGACATTACATTGCACCTCTCAAATATACGAAACTAAATACACAGATCCAGATGATGTCTAGGAAATGCCAGAATAAACTTAGGCAAGCCAATCTGATTTTGTTCTCATGTGAAAAACCATCACGGTTAAAGTGAACAAACAAAATCGCCATCCAAACCAAACCAACTGTTACGTGAAGGCCGTGGGTAGCAACTAAGCTATAAAAGGCTGTCCAGTAACCACTAGTTTGTGGTGTAGCACCTTCATGGCTGAAATGTACGAACTCGTATATCTCCATTGCCAAGAAGCCTAAACCAAGCAAGGCGGTAATTTTCAGCCAAAGCTTCATTCTGCCCATGTTTTCTTCATTGGCGCCCAACATAGCCATACCAAAGGTAAAACTACTTAAAAGAAGAAGAGCGGTTTCAACGGCTACGAAATTAAGGTCAAACAACTCATGTGGTGTGATACCACCTGCAAAGTTTTGGCTCATTACCGCGTAAGTGGCAAAAAGTGTACAAAACAGTAAACAGTCACTGATTACATATAACCAGAAGCCAAACATATAGCGATCAGCGGCTTCGGCCTCATGGTGGTGGTGATCATCATGGTCATGAGTATCATGATCGTTAGTTAATGCTGTCATAAAAATATTCCAAAATTAAAATTCTGGTTGCAGCACTATTTTATATAGTGCTGCAACGGCGGTTCATTGGTTACTTAGCAACAACCGAGCTGTCATTTTCTTTTGATGGATTCCATTTTTTGTAGTGCTTCGCATGTTTCTCGAAGTAGAACTCGCGCCCTTCATTACTCTTCAAGAACTCACCTTCAATGCGCTCTACTTCAGGAACTTCAACATAATAGTCTTTATCACGTTCAAAGTTGTATTTGATCCAGCAAGCAATGATTGCAGCTAAAGAAGCAAAGACCATCCACCAAATATGCCATACAAAACCAAATCCAAAGGGTAGCGTTAACATACCAAGCACTGGACCCGCCCATGTATTCTTAGGCATATGGATACGACCATATTTACTTGGGCGCTTGTAAGCTGTGCCCTTCTGCTTCATATCCAATAATGGATCACGATCGCTAACCTGAATCTCTTCACCGAAGTTGTAGAACTGTGGTGGAGAAGCAGTGAACCATTCTAAAGTATGGCCATCCCAAGGGTCACCAGTGACATCTTTGTAGCCTGGCTCGTTACGCTTGTACAAGCTCCATGCAATGTTCACAACTTGCGTACCTATACCAGCGGCAATCATAGCCACACCGATAAGCGCAATGTACATGCTCATCTGCCATTCTGGATTATCAATATACTGTAGACGACGAGTCATGCCATCGAAGCCTGTGTAGTAAAGAGGTAACCAAGCAAAGAAGTAACCGAAGAACCAAAGTGCTACAGACCATTTACCAAGTGTTTCATTCAACTTAGCGCCTGTTGCTTTAGGGAACCAGTAAGTAAAGCCTGCAAAGTAACCGTATACCGCACCACCAATAATTACGTTATGGAAGTGAGCAGGAACGAACATACTATTGTGCAATACAAAGTCGTTTGCCGGGATAGACAACATAACCCCTGTCATACCACCGATAGTGAAAGTAATTAGCATAGCAATTACCCACCACATAGAAGCAGTTAGCTCTACACGACCTTTATACATAGTAAAGATCCAGTTATAGAGTTTCACACCTGTCGGTATACCGATAATCATGGTCATGATACCGAAGAAGGCATTGACGCTTGCACCCGATCCCATTGTAAAGAAGTGATGTAGCCATACAAGGAATGACAAAATCATGATTACGATCGTTGCCCATACCAATGAGGTATAGCCAAACAGACGTTTTCTTGAGAATGTCGCAGTTACTTCAGAGATCATACCGAATGCAGGTAGTACCAAGAAATACACTTCAGGGTGACCCCAAGCCCAGATCAAGTTAACCCACATCATCTGATTACCGCCGTCATCGTTGGTAAAGAAGTTGAAGTCGAAGTAACGATCAAGTGTTAACTGGGCAATGGCAATCGTTAAGATTGGGAAAATAACCAGTGCAATACCGTTGGCACAGAAAGTAGTCCAAGTGAATACTGGCATTTTCATTAATGTCATGCCTGGAGCACGCATTTTAAGAATAGTCGCTACAAAGTTAACAGCTGTTAACGTGGTACCTAAACCAGATATTTGCAATGCCCATATCCAATAGTCGACCCCGACCCCAGGACTGTAATCAATCCCCGAAAGTGGCGTATAAGCCAACCAACCTACTGCAGCAAACTCACCAACAAACAATGAAATGTTTACTAGCAATGCGCCAACTAGGAATAGATAGAAACTCAATGAGTTAAGGAAAGGGAAGGCAACGTCTCGTGCACCGATCTGCAACGGCATGACAACGTTCATGATGCCGACCATTAATGGCGTCGCCACAAAGAAGATCATTATAACACCGTGAGCGGTGAAGATCTGGTCATAATGCTCTGGCGGCAAGTATCCAGCGCCAAATTCATCTGCCGTTGACAATGCTTGGTGTGTACGCATCAAAATCGCGTCGGAGAAGCCACGTAGTAGCATTATCAGGGCAACGATACAGTACATTATACCTATTTTTTTATGATCTACTGACGTAAACCATTCGTCCCACAGGTAGCCCCATAGTTTTTTGTAGGTAACAAAACCTACTACGAACAATCCACCTAAGATAGCGGCAATCATTACTGGCATTACCACTGGATCATGAAAAGGGATTACGCCCCAGTGTAATTTACCTGTTAACACATGAGGGTCTTTAATTAAATCAGTTTGAACCATTTTGGGCTCCGATGAAAGACTCAATAATATTCTTAAACTGTAGAGGATCTATTGAAGAGAAATGCTCTACTTTATGATCACGTGTCTTTTCAGTTAAGCGATCATATTCTGCGTCTGTTAATACTTGCTCTGAGGTTCTTACGCCTTCAATCCATTTCCCGTAATCTTCTTCTGACGTCACCTTAGCTTTGAAACGCATACCAGCGAAGCCAAAACCACTGTAGTTTGCAGAAATACCACGATATTCACCAACTTCGGTGGCCATCAGGTTCATACGGTTTTCCATTCCTGCCATGGCGTAAATTTGACCACCAAGTTTAGGAATGAATAATGAATTCATTGTTGATTGTGAAGTAACCAAAAACTCAACCGGACGATCTACCGGGAAAGCTACTTCATTCACCGTAGCAATTTTTTCTTCTGGGTATAAGAAAAGCCATTTCCAATCCATTGCAACCACTTGAATAGTAAGAGGCTCCTTATCGGAAGCGATCTCTTTCCTTGGGTCAAGTGAGTAGGAAGTGATATAGGTAATAACAGCTAATACAGCAATAATGACAACAGGCACACCCCAAGCGAAGAACTCTATCTTACTAGAGTGTTCCCATTCAGGATCGTAGACCTCATCTTTTTTACTTTCGTGGTATTTGTATGGAATCCAGATCGACATAATAATGGTTGGAATAACCACGATAAGCATCAGACCCATTGTAAGTAAAATAGTGTCACCGATTTCTTTACCTGTAACACCGCTAGAATCGAACAAGGCAAGCTCACAACCACTGAGAAGTAGTGCAAGCGAAAATACCATAGTTGATTGGAACAGTTTTTTCTTCATCTGTAACCTCAGAATGCCCTACAGCAAAAATATGCATACGGACCAGGCGTTAACAAAAAACGCTTAAAATTCATAAACATAACCATTTCACAAACAGTTATGAAAGCTAAAGTTCGCACTTAATACAACACCAAGTTACAAGTTTATTGACATAGATCATCAAAAAAACCTTATAACCTGTAAGTGTAAATCGAGCCCGTCGATTATATTTTTGCCCCACCCCTTTTACAATAGGAAGCAGCTATAAAATGCTAATTCAGCAAAATAATTGTATAGATAATCAATATTTACTTACGCATAAGTACGCAGATTGGTTCACCACTTGATGCAAATAGAATGACAGACTGAAGATATGGGTACAAACAAGATT
The DNA here is from genome assembly GCF_025716875.1 of Marinomonas sargassi. Taxonomy (GTDB): domain Bacteria; phylum Pseudomonadota; class Gammaproteobacteria; order Pseudomonadales; family Marinomonadaceae; genus Marinomonas; species Marinomonas sargassi. The sequence continues at coordinate 302,347 of NZ_JAOVZB010000004.1, forward strand.
CACCTCGTCGAGCAAAAGGCGATGAAGATATAAACAAAGACCGAACACTTTAGTAGGCTTTAGTTGAGAATTGAAAAAACTAAAAAAAGGCTGAAATTGCTATTAAGCCAATTTCAGCCTAGCTTAATGTCACTGCTTAGAATGCAATCCAACCACATTACCTTCAGTGTCTTTGATTATGGAAATAAAACCATACTCACCGATAGAGAATTTAGGCCTTTCCACTTGACCACCAGCCGATACAACACGCCCTTCTTCAACAGAGCAATCTTCACATGAAAAATACACCACTGTGCTATTTTGGCCGGGCTCTACGCCATCCATTTTAACTAAAGCCCCTGTTGCACCATACCCTTCCATACTCGATGGAAAAGACTTCATTACACAAGTGGAGTCAGCAGGATCACCTATATCTCCCAACTCAACAGTTAAAACAGCTTCATAAAATGCTTTCGCTCTTTCCATATCAGACACATAAATATCAAACCAACAAACAGGATTTTGCATAATTTCTACTCCATAAAATCGTATTAAAGATTGTGCTATACAACCAGCCAAGCAAACCTTAACTGGAATAATAGCCACTCTAACAACCCCCTACTGACAGCATGATGTCAGTAGGGTTAAAGTAAGCTATGAATCGCTTAGATTGGGATAGAAAACATGCGTAGAGCAGATAGATTAATCAAATTAGTTCACTTTATGAGAAGTCGACACAGAGCCATCACCGCTCAACAAATTGCGGATGAATTTAGTATTTGCACACGCACTGTCTATCGCGACATTCAAGACTTAATGGATTCCGGTACCCCTATCGTAGGTGAAGCGGGTGTGGGTTACATGATAGACAAGCAATTTTACCTTCCCCCCATCACTTTCGACGCTGACGAGCTAGAAGCTATCGGCTTAGGTATCAGCATGGTACGCCAATGGACAGATGAAAAGTTTGCTCAAAAGGCCAATGAAGCATTTGCAAAAATTCAGGCTGTATTGCCTGCCAATCTACAAGGGGAACTTCAACAAATAACGGCTTACGCCATCCCTTCAAGACCAGTATTACCATGGTCAGTCAGCTTCTCTGATTTACGCGAGTTCATTCGTAAACAGCAAAAAATACATATCAACTACATAGACGAAAAGGAAAAAACAACCAGTCGAGACGTACGCCCATTGTCATTATTCTTCTTCAGCCCTGTATGGGTATTAGCTACTTGGTGTGAAAAAAGACAAGACTTCCGCAACTTTCGCATCGATAGAATTCAATCCCTAACGGGTCTAGATGAGTTTTTCAAAGATGAGGAAGGGAAAGACCTAAACACCTTAATTCTGAGAGAAACAGGCGCTCCATTATGTGACTTTAACAAATAACTAATGAAGCGAATTCACTATACGACTACAACATCAGGAATATTAATTAGCAGATCAGTAACACCAAGATCAATCCCTTGCTGATTTAGCAGTGTCGAGACTTGTCCCCTATGGTGCGTTTGATGATTAAAGAAGTGTTGCACAATGTGGCCAAAGTTTTTATTAAAGCGGACACCCGTAGTACTTACATATGAGATAACCCTAGATAAGTCACTATCTTTAAGCTGTTTTGCAAACAAGAGTATAACCTCATCCATCTCGAAACGTTTTCCTTTTAATATAGAGAAATCTGCATACAGCATAGCATCAAGAGAAGACGGCTTAGGCAAGCTTCTCACATAGCCTAAGGACTTATCATCTTCCACATGGTCAGCAAAGCGCTGCAGCCAGATAGTATCGCCGATAAGAATATGATTTAGAGTATTGATAATGGAACCAAAAAAAGCCTTTCTATCTTCTAGCAACTCGTCCTTAGTCAATCTCGAACAAGCAGCATAAAGGCTCTGGTTCATTGTGGCATTGTATTCCGCCATGAGTACAAAATTTGATTGTTGTGACATTACACATCCTTAAACCAATCCAGCCAATCCAAGCATGGAAGAGCCTATCCAATAAGCTTTAACAAATCATTAGGAGAGGCAAATAAATAAGCAGGTTCATGCTCTTCTAATTCCTCAGGAGAGCCATACCCCCACAATACACCAGCAGACGCCAAACCATTCTTATGCGCCGCAGTTAAATCTACATAACGGTCACCAATCATGAGTGCATCCCCACCAATTTGGTTATTTTGCTTTAGACTCTCTAATTGTTGCCATTTTTCTACACCGATCTCACCACCGTTAATAAACTGAAAACAGTCTCGCAATTCAAATAATGACAAAATACGCTCAGCAAAATCGACTCTTTTCGAAGTACAAACCCCTAACTTAAAACCTGCAGACAAGAGTCGTTCAAGCGCATCTGGAACACCTTCATACAAAACATTCTCGGCGAAACCCACTTCAGAATAGCGTTCGCGATATTTTGCTACCAAGGAAAAAATAAGCGCATCATCGCTAGATTGAGTAAGCTGCTTGAAGGTAATGTCGAGAGGAGGGCCTATAAAGGTAGCGAGAAAGTCTTCATTTTGCTGCTCAAAACCATGAGCCGAAAGCGCATAGTTAAGCGACTTCACAATCCCTTCTTTGGGGTCGCTAATGGTACCGTCTAAATCAAAAATCAAACAACTGTGTTCCATAAATCTCCCTTTATTACCTAATCTGTATCAACCTTGAACACCAACAAAGCCATTACGACAATGGGAACACCTTACCTAACAAGTGAACGCTTTGTTTATTTCGCTCTATTTGAGCAATATCAGGCAACAAGCCCCATTCTTCAAAACCTTGCTTGGAAAAAAAGTTCAAACTCTTCGTATTTTCAGCATAAACATACGCCACCAAGTGAGAGAAACCTATCTCATGTCGATTGGTAATAAGGTGATCGAATAAAGCAGAAGCCACTCCCAATCGCTGATACTCGCTAGACACGTAAAAACTCACTTCACGGGCATTATCAAAAGCAGGCAAGCCGTAAAAGGCTTCGACTGAACACCAACCAGCCACTTTCCCTTTTTTCTCTTTGGGGCTAATTGAGTTTTCTTTATCGATATAGAAGGAATCAATGACGAGTAAGGGTTTTTGCTTGGTAGCAGATTCAATCCAGTCAATCACATCGACTAGATTGATATTTTTATGCTTTGAGACATCCTTACGAAAAGGGTCAATTTCTAGATAAATAGCAAGAATATCGGGAGCATCCTCTAATTTCGCAGGACGTATACACCCGATATTTTTACAATCCATAGACTATGGCTAGCCTTGTTCCAACAATCGACGTAAGTCTATGATGGCGGTATTCGCTCTCGATATATAAGAGGCCATTACCAATGAATGATTCGCCAACATACCAAAACCACTGCCATTCAAAATAATAGGCGACCAAATACTTGATTGAGTCGCTTCTAATTCTCGAATAATTTGACGCAAACTTACCAAGGCATTTTTATCCTGAAGTACGAAGAAGAAATCCACCTCGACCGCACGCAACATATGCATTAACGCCCAGCTAGTACCACGTGCTTCATAAAAAACATCATCTATCTTCAACCAAGGGGTTTTAACATACTGATAAGCCCCTGTATCACTAGTCTGACGCGCATTTGCATCTCCTGCCAAATCTGTATTCTCTCGTACGCTAGCAACACTCGCTGATAAACGCTGAGACATACTGCCTAACCGAGTACTGATATCGGATAACCAGTCAGCAAGATTATCTGCACGAGCATAAAACTGGGCATCGTTTTTAGAGGTGTCAGCCAAACGATCAAGGTATTCCATTAGCTCTTGGTTACCTCGACGATATTCGCTCTCACTGGATGGTAATGCCCAGCTTTTGTTATCAAAGTTAAACTGAGGCTCAGCTACTTTTAGGTTCACGTCTTCTGTGGATTGAGATTGGGAACGGCTAAAGTCTTTACGGAACGCTCGTGCTAGATCTCTGGCTTGTACCAAAACACCAAATTCCCAAGCTGGCATGTTATCCATGAAGATACCAGGTGGCGCTAAATCATTGGTAATAAACCCGCCCGGCTTTTCCAACAAGGTATCCATAATGCTATGAAGTGTACTTGCCGTGGTATAACCAACAACAAGCTTCTTACTATTATTTAGGTAGCCCCTTTCCTCTGCCTTTGCTTTTGCCGTGTCAACAACATCAAACGCATCTGGTTCACTGCTCCAGTACATGCCTAGAAAGCTCAGTAGTATTACTAAAATCGCAACAATAGAAACGGCCACTTTCCACAGCCCCGAAAAATTCACGCGCTCTTTAAATTGTTCTAACTGACCTGTTAACCATGACATATCTGTCCTACCTTAATCCTGTTGTAACTCTATTTTATAATCAGTACGGTGAAATATCATAGCCCGTAGACGAAACTCTGGCGTACGGCTATTAATTATCTGATACAACAAACGAGCTTCTTTATCTTTCGCCCAAGAAATAGCAATGGGAGCACGCTGTTCATTTACCTTATCTATTATAGGCTGAAGCAGCTCCAGCACTTCATCATCACTCAAAGAAAACAGTTCTTTAGGTAAGAAATACACATTCTCTTGTTGCTTACTTTGTTCTTGATCATCATTAGCCGCAAGTGTTTTTTTCTTTTGTTGCTGGGCAGCATGTCGGGCTTCATCTAATCTTTTTTGCTGCAAATCCTGTATTCTCAAGTCTATTTCATTTATCAGCGGGTCCTGTGAATTCACAGAGCGGGCGGATTCTAAGTAGCGTGAAGCTTGTCGATAATTGCGACCCTGTGCTGCTTGCCAAGCCCATTCACCATATAGCTCAACAATATTAGCAATCCCCTGAGTCGCTTCAAAGTTACCGGGATCTCGCCCTAACGCCGCTTGAAAATATAAGTTTGCATTATCTTCTTCAGGAGTCAGTAAACGTCTTGCCGCAAGTGCCTGCTCTCCTCTCTCAATAAGGCCTAATGTAATTTTTTCAAAAGCTGAAATTGTTTTTTCTTTGTTTTTTTCTTTAGCTTCAAGCTTACCATCAGCAGCAGCCTCAATAGTTTTAGGCTCTTCCACTTGCTGAGTTGGAGCATGATCACCTTCCAATAAAGGCTCTTGATCTTTTACCGGAGCTAGGTTTTGCTGACAAGCTGTCAGGAATAAAGCAGAAAATAGCAAAGAAAATAGTTTTTTATTCAATTTATCACCTTGTGATTGGCAACTTTTGGGTGGGTTGTTAGTCTACACCTTCTATCTGGACTGTTGAAAGTCAGTTTTGTACCGACAGCCCTCAATTCATTAATATTGTAGATATCTATGCGCCCACTTATTTTTTTGCTGCTACTTTTTATCCAAAGTATTGCCCATGCTTTTACGTTCGCCCCAACATCAAGCCTAACAAAACCCAGTTTTTTACCGGTAGAACAAGCTTTCCAGTTTTCTTTATCCACTCCGAAAGATGGCAAGATCTTGGCTTCATGGACAATTCATGAAGGCTATTACTTATATCAAGAGCAATTCCGTTTATCTGGTAAAAATAAAGACAAGCTACATTTTTCTCATTTTCCAGATGCCGAAACAAAAAACGACCCCTATTTCGGTGATGTGCAAATTTATCGTAACACCCTTACCTTACCTATCTACTACGACATTAATCTGCCTGTAGGTAGCGAAATTGATGCCACACTGTCTTATCAAGGCTGCGCCGATCAGGGGCTTTGCTACGCCCCTCAAAACACGCCTATCTCATTTACCGTTCCAGAACTCTCTGCAGACGCACGCCCCTCACCTGACAACACGAAAAATGGGAACACATCTAAAGCCTCTACCGCTAATTCAATTGCACCATCTGAGACTCAGGCCATAACCGAAACCCTTAAATCGAGTAGCATTTGGATCGCCCTAGGCACCTTATTTCTTCTAGGCTTACTTCTTTCATTAACCCCTTGCGTTCTACCTATGGTGCCTATTGTCAGCGCCATTGTTGTTGGCACACGAGATTCAAGAATGGGGGCATTTTATTACAGCTTTATCTATGTTCTGGCTATGGCACTCACCTACTCTTTAATTGGTGGCTTAGTCGGCATTTTTGGCCTGCAACTTAATCTGCAAGCACAACTGCAAAGCCCATTATTGTTAGCAACATCCAGTGTTATATTTGTCCTATTAGCTTTGGCCATGTTTGGAGTTTACGAATTACGACTCCCTTCTTCATGGCAAAATAAGTTACAAGTAACAGCATCAAGTTCCCAATCTTTATGGAGAACATCAGGCAGCACCTTTATAGCTGGGGTTTTATCCACTTTAATTGTCTCTCCTTGCGTTTCCGCACCATTGGTTGGCACCTTGCTTTATATAAGTGGCCAAGGAGACGCGTGGTATGGCGCACTTATGCTTTTCACTATGGGAGTCGGCATGGGAATCCCTTTGCTATTAGTTGGTTTATTTGGCTCTAAGGTGCTACCCAAGAATGGCGAATGGTTACAGGACATAAAAAACGTGATGGGGCTGGGGCTATTAGCCGTTTCGGCTTGGCTGATGTCTCGCTGGATTCCGGAACACGCTCAGCTATTTCTCTGGGGCTTACTGGCTTTATCTATAGGTAGCTACTTTATACACAGAGCCTACAATCATTCTCACCCTATCCGCTGGCTTATCGCCATCACCTTTTTACTCATTGGTATAATGGAATTTATAGGGGGCGCAATGGGAAATAAGGAAGCTTTACAGCCATTAAAATCAACCTACACCCCTAATTCGACTGAGACGTATAACACAGTACATTTTGATGCCAGCATTGGCAGCTTAGAAGAGCTTCAGAGAATAATAAGCAACCAAGATGACAGACCGATAGTACTGGATCTATATGCAGATTGGTGCATCAGCTGTCGATACGTTGAAGCCATGTTTGCTTCTCCCGAAGCTCTTCCTCTAACAAAGCAAGTACAGCTCGTTAGGGTCGATGTTACGCAAAATTCACAAGAGAACAGAGAAATAATGAAAGCCTTTTCATTATTTGGACCACCCTCCATTGTTTTTTTAGACCCCCAAGGAAAAGAACTTAAGCAACTCACATTGATTGGCGAGCCCACTCAAGCGGAACTAATCGAACGACTACAATTCGCAGTAAGCCAGCAACTCAAAAAACCCTAGTTTACCAGAGATCAAAAAACACACATACGGAGTGTTTTTCGGTTTTTTTACCGAAGAACTGGACAATTTCACGCTTTTTCACGATAATTTCACCCTATAGATGCTTTAGTTACTTTTATTTTTTTTAAAAGCCGCTATCTTACACTCAAGACCGCACAATTATAGGGCGGCACAGTTTAACAATTATCCAGTGTGTTTTGCTTCACTGGGTCAATAATGACAATAAAGAGAGAAATCATGGACATTCGCAAAATAAAGAAACTAATTGAGCTGCTAGAAGAATCTAACGTATACGAGATTGAAATCAAGGAAGGCGAAGAAGCTGTTCGCATCAGCCGTGGCGGTGCAGCACCTATCGTTGCAGCACCAGTTGCTGCTCCTGTCGTAGCGGCTCCAGTAGCTGCGCCTGCTCCAACAGCAGCTCCAGAAGCTCCAGCAGAAGTTGCTGGTCACGCAGTAAAATCACCAATGGTCGGCACTTACTACAAGTCATCTGCTCCAGGTGCTAAACCATTCGTTGAAGTAGGCCAAAAAGTAAATGCTGGCGATACTATTTGTATCGTTGAAGCAATGAAAATGATGAACCAAATTGAAGCTGATAAATCAGGCACAATTGGCGCAATCTTAGTAGAAGATGGCGAGCCAGTTGAATTTGATCAACCACTTGTAACTATCGTTTAATTTAAACAAGAGGTTTTATCATGCTCGATAAAGTATTGATTGCTAACCGAGGCGAGATCGCGCTACGTATTTTACGTGCGTGTAAAGAACTTGGTATCAAAACCGTTGCTGTCCACTCCAAAATTGACCGCGACCTATTGCACGTTCGCCTTGCAGATGAATCTATCTGTATTGGCCCCAATCCATCAGCACAAAGTTATTTGAACATTCCTGCAATTATTAGTGCTGCAGAATTAACAGATACTTCAGCTATTCACCCAGGCTATGGCTTCCTTGCAGAAAATGCAGATTTTGCTGAGCAAGTAGAAAACTCTGGATTTGCTTTCATTGGCCCTAAAGCTGAGACAATCCGTCTTATGGGCGATAAAGTATCTGCCATTAAAGCCATGAAAGAAGCTGGCGTTCCGACAGTACCAGGCTCAAATGGCCCTGTTCCTACAGACCCAGACGAGTGTTTACGTGTTGCCCGTGAAATCGGCTTCCCTGTTATTGTTAAAGCTGCCGCTGGTGGTGGTGGACGTGGTATGCGTGTTGTTCACAACGAAAGCAGCCTATTAAAGTCTATTAGCATCACTCAATCTGAAGCAGGCTCTTACTTTGGTGACAGCACGGTTTACATGGAAAAATTCCTACAAAACCCACGTCACGTTGAAGTTCAAGTACTTGCCGATGGCCAAGGTAATGCTGTTCACCTTTATGATCGCGACTGCTCTTTGCAACGCCGCCATCAAAAAGTTCTAGAAGAAGCTCCTGCCCCTATGCTTGATGAGACATCTCGCCAAGCGTGTTTACAAGCTTGTGTTGATGCCTGTATCAAGATTAACTACCGCGGTGCAGGTACATTCGAGTTCTTGTATGAAGACGGTGGTTTCTACTTCATTGAAATGAACACTCGTGTTCAAGTAGAGCACCCAGTAACTGAAATGGTTACAGGCGTAGACATAGTGAAAGAACAGCTGCGCATTGCAAGTGGTCTACCACTGTCCCTTAAGCAAGAAGACATCAAGCTTAATGGCCATGCGGTTGAAGCGCGTATTAACGCAGAAGATTCAAAAACCTTCATGCCATGCCCAGGTAAAGTGGAATACTTCCATGCTCCAGGCGGTATGGGTGTACGTGTCGACTCACACCTATACAGCGGTTACTCTGTTCCACCTACGTATGATTCAATGATTGCAAAAATCATTTGTCATGCAGCAGATAGAACAGCGGCTCTTAAACGCCTATCTGGCGCTCTTGATGAAACTTTTATTGATGGCATCAAAACCAATATCGATCTTCAAAAAGATCTCGCAAATGACGGTAACTTCATTGCTGGTGGCGTAAACATCCATTATCTTGAGAAAAAACTCGGTCTTTAACGACTTACAATACCCCCTAATGGAAACAAAATTTCATTAGGGGGTATTAATTTCCTCTCGCCTCTCCCCCCAAGCTTAGTTATCCTATTAGGGTTCTTAACCTATTGGACTCACTTTATGCCTTGGCTTCAAATTCGTATACACACCACTCCAGACCACGTCCCAGCTTTCGAAGACACCCTACTAGAATGCGGCGCACTCGTTGTGACATTTGAAGACGTTTATGATGACCCTGTCTATGAGCCTGATTTAAATACGACCCCTCTATGGCGTAACACCAAGGTAACAGGACTGTTTGAAGCAGATATTGACGTAGATGCCGTGCGTCCTGTCGTTGAGCATAAAGCGACGTCAATTGGGGAAACGAATATCGATTTGAAAATCGAGATACTAGAAGACAAAGACTGGGAAAGGGAATGGATGGATAGCTACCACCCTATTCAATTTGGGGAGCGCTTATGGGTATGCCCTAGCTGGCGAGACGTGCCAGATCCAAATGCAGTCACCCTGATGCTAGACCCTGGATTAGCTTTTGGTACAGGCACGCACCCAACGACTGCTTTGTGCTTACAATGGTTAGACAGCATAGATTGTGAAAACAAAACACTCATCGACTATGGCTGTGGCTCGGGTATTTTAGGCATTGCTGGCTTATTGCTCGGTGCTAATAACATGATAGGTATAGACATCGATCCACAAGCGATTCAAGCAACCCAAGCCAATGCTGAACGCAACAACATAGATTCAAGTCGAATCGAGGTAAAACTCCCACCATACGAGTCAGACCTTCAAGCTGACATAGTGGTTGCGAATATCTTAGCAGGACCTCTCGCACAACTGGCGCCGACTATTTCCTCATTGGTAAAAGATGGTGGACAGCTGGCCTTGTCGGGGATATTGGCTAATCAGGCAAAAGAAGTTATCCTCGCTTATCAAGAATGGTTCACGATAGAATCCGTTACTGAGCGAGACGAATGGGTTCGTATCGTCGGCGTCAAAAACGCTTAATAACTGAGATCAACAGGTCTGCTTTACTTAAGGAAATACCTCCCCTATGGCCAATAGCTTAATCACACGTTGCCCAAAATGTTCCACTGCATTTCGTGTTACAGATGACGTACTAGCCATGGCAAAAGGTAAAGTAAGGTGTGGGCAGTGCTTTCACATATTCGATACAGCTAAAGTAGCCAATCAAGTACCTCAACCAACGAAGGCCACACCTACTAAAGCAGAGCCTGCTACTGCCGTAAAAGCAAAAGAGAACCTTGTAACGGCAGCTCCTGCTGAAGAGCCAAGAAAAAGTGCCTCTTTAGATGAGGATCACAACAAGAAAACACCCATTGAACAAGCAACAATAGAGTCAGACTTAACCGCTGATGATGAAATCATCAACCCTGACTGGCTGCAAACCTTGTTTGATGACGAAGATCTTCAACCTCCCGAAGACCCTCTTTCACCTAAAGACAGTCTGACACCTAAACCTATAAATGACGTCAAAAGTAACACAGAGAAAAACAGCCAGAAAAAAGCAGATGAACGCTCCCAAGACGACTTAGCCCCTTGGGAATTAGAACTTGCAGAAGTGGAAGCTGCTCTTCAAAAGGCACGTAATACCTCTAAGAGCACGCCCAAACCAAAGGCGAGTAAAGCGACTGAAAAGCCTGCTATTCAAAAACCCAAAGCACCACAAGCAAAGTCTCAACCTCAAGGCAGCGAGCCTGCCCAAGAACCAGACTACATGGTTGCTTTGCATTCTCTTGCACAAACAGCTTCGGCACAAGCACGCCCTTCGGATATAAAAAGTCAGCACAGCATCTTAGAGCAGCTGTCCGCCCAAGAAAGCTTAGCCCCTCTCTTTGAAGAAAACGAGCCAAAGTCGCACACCAAGAAATCACGAACTTGGTTATGGTTTATGGGCTTTATTTTGGGAGCTGCCATATTAGTGGGGCAAGTTGCGACCCATTATTTTGATGCTGGAAGTCGCTCTCCCAGCTTACGACCATTCTATCAAATGGCCTGTTCCTATTTGGATTGCGCTCTACCCGGCTTTGAAGACATTACTGGAATATCGATTCAGCATGTGCGAATTCAAAGTCACCCGAGCATTCCTGATACGCTTTTAGTCAACGCCATCATGACCAACACCAGCAGTTTCTCACAACCTATGCCTAAAATTGCGCTAGAGTTTTTTGACTTAAACGGTGCCCCTGTTGCTGCTCGGCTTTTTGCCCCCAGAGACTATCTTCACAAGGACTTTCTCGACATTACCTATATGCCATCAAACACACCTATTCACTTGGTTATCCCTATTAAAGACCCGGGGGCCACAGCGGTTACTCATCAACTAAACGCCTTTTCTGCAGACACTCGATCTTATTAGTGCCTCATTTTCTAAATGGTTTCATAAAAAGGTTAAAAAACAGTCAATTTTTAATCTGTCAAGACTTCAAAAACATCAATTGCCTAGGTATTATTCACGCCCGCTAACTTAGTTGGCGCTCTTTAATATTTCATCCAGTATTCAGGAACATCATGGCATTTGCTATTGGTCCATATCATGTAGAGAAGCCGGTCATTCTTGCACCTATGGCAGGTGTAACAGATTTACCCTTCCGACGTCTTTGTCATGATCAAGGGGCTGGTTTAGTGGTTTCCGAAATGGTTACTTCCGATGTTCGACTTTGGAACTCCAGCAAAAGTCGCCATCGTTTAATTCATGATGACGAAGTTTCCCCAAGATCAGTGCAAATCGCAGGAGGCGACCCTGTCATGATGGCCGAAGCAGCTCAGCAGAATGTTGAGTTAGGCGCGCAGATCATTGACATTAATATGGGGTGCCCTGCCAAGAAAGTCTGTAATAAGGCCGCTGGATCCGCCTTATTAAAGGATGAAAGTTTGGTACGAGAAATACTGGAATCTGTTGTAAATAGTGTATCGGTTCCTGTCACTCTAAAGATTCGCACAGGCTGGAGTCTGGATCAAAAAAACGGCATTAGCATTGCTAAAATGGCAGAAGATATTGGTATCCAAGCCTTAGCTGTTCATGGACGTACGCGTGAATGCAAGTTTAAAGGCCAAGTCGAGTACGACACAATCGCTGAAATTAAACAGCAACTGTCCATACCCGTTTTTGCCAATGGTGATATTAACGACCCAATCAAGGCGAAGTATGTAAAAGACTACACCAATGCTGATGCCATTATGGTTGGACGGGCCGCCCAAGGAAGACCGTGGATATTTCGCGAAATAAATCATTATTTACACACCAACGAGCTGCTTAACTCACCTTCTCTAGAAGAAGTAAAGCAGCTTGTGATGAAACACGTTGTCAGACTACATGAGTTTTATGGCGACTATTTGGGTGTTCGAATTGCCCGTAAACATGTTGGTTGGTATCTACAGACGCTTGAGGACAAGTCACAATTTCGTGCTGTTTTTAATCGTATTGACAACCCGCAAGAGCAATTAGACAAACTAGAAGCATTTTTTACTGCTGAATAAATTTATGACTTAATGTATGAGACTGCTTATACATTAAACAATGGTTAATTTAATATAATAGAAGGTTACTCTGTGTTAGAACAAACTCAAGCATATACATTCAAAACCGCTTCTTCTGAGCAATCACAAACACTACGCGATAATGTTGAAAAAGCCCTACACAACTATTTTTCTCATCTCGATGGGCAACCAGTAACAGATCTATATCAGCTTGTTTTAGCAGAAGTAGAAGCACCCTTGCTAGAATCTGTAATGAGCTACACCAAAGACAATCAAACTAAAGCATCGACCCTACTAGGCTTAAACCGAGGCACACTTCGTAAGAAGCTAAAACAGTACGGCATGCTATAAGAATCACTGATAAAGGGCGTTTTCGCCCTTTTTCATTTTATTTCCCCTTGTTTAATCCTATTGCGAGAACCATGATGGCAAATCAAAAAACAGTTACTCCAATCAAACGAGCTTTAATCAGCGTTTCTGACAAATCAGGCATTGTCGAATTCGCAAGAGAATTAACGGCTCAAGGCGTTGAAATTCTATCTACTGGTGGTACTTACAAGCTGTTGCTTGAAAATAAAGTCCCTGCGACAGAAGTATCAGACTACACAGGCTTCCCTGAAATGATGGACGGCCGAGTAAAAACGCTTCACCCTAAAGTACATGGCGGCATTCTAGGTCGTCGTGATATTGATGGGGCTATCATGAAAGAGCACGGCATCGACGAAATTGATATGGTTGTTGTTAACCTATACCCATTTGAAGCCACTATCGCTCGACCTGATTGCGATTTACCAATGGCGATAGAGAACATCGATATTGGTGGACCAACTATGGTTCGTTCTGCGGCAAAAAACCACAAAGACGTTGCTATCGTAGTTTCCCCTGCTAGCTATGAAGGCATTCTTGCTTCATTAAAAGCAGAAGGCGGATTAACTCTCGACCAACGCTTTGATTTAGCGGTTCAAGCTTTCGAACACACTTCCCATTATGATGGCGCTATCGCTAACTTCCTAGGCAAAAAAGTAGAAGGTGGTAGCGAAGACTTCCCTCGCACTTTCAACTTGCAATTCGATAAGCAAGAAGAAATGCGTTACGGCGAAAATCCTCACCAAAAAGCGGCTTTCTATGTTGAAAGCAATCCGCAAGAAGCTTCTATTAGCACAGCGAAACAACTACAAGGTAAAGCCTTATCTTATAACAACATTGCTGATACTGACGCCGCTCTTGAGTGTGTAAAAAGTTTCGATAAGCCAGCCTGTGTTATTGTTAAACACGCTAACCCATGTGGTGTTGCTACGGCAGATTCTCAACTAGAAGCTTATGATCTCGCTTTCCAAACGGATCCAACGTCTGCATTTGGTGGCATCATTGCTTTCAACCAAGAGTTAGATGCAGCGACAGCGAAAGCCATTGTTGAGCGTCAATTCGTTGAAGTGATTATCGCACCAAGTGTTAGCAAAGAAGCCGTTGAAGTGGTTTCAGCAAAACAAAATGTACGCTTACTTGAATGTGGCCAATGGTCTACAGAAAAGCCTGCCGCGTTGGATTACAAGCGTGTTAATGGCGGATTATTAGTTCAAGACCGTGATGACGGTGCCATTACATTAGCAGACCTAAAAGTAGTCTCTAAACGCCAACCTAGTGAAGAAGAGTTGAAAGACTTGTTATTCGCTTGGAAAGTAGCAAAATTTGTTAAATCAAACGCTATTGTTTACGCCAAAGCAGCGCAGACTATCGGTGTCGGTGCAGGCCAAATGAGCCGTGTATACAGCGCGAAAATCGCTGGCATTAAAGCCGCTGACGAAAACCTAGAAGTCGTTGGTTCAGTTATGGCCTCTGATGCTTTCTTCCCATTCCGTGACGGCATTGATGCCGCCGCTCAAGCTGGCATCACTGCGGTTATTCAACCGGGTGGTTCAATGCGTGATGAAGAAGTTATCGCTGCAGCAGACGAAGCTGGAATGGCAATGGTATTTACTGGCATGCGTCACTTCCGCCACTAAGAAAAGCGTTAAGGAGGACAGTTCATCCCCCTTAACTAAATTTCTGAATTGGCCTTTAGGCTTTGCGAAAAAGGGTTTATACAATGAAAGTTCTTATTATTGGTAATGGCGGCCGTGAGCATGCATTAGCATGGAAAACCGCAGAATCAGATAATGTTGAAAAAGTATTCGTGGCTCCAGGAAATGCGGGTACAGCAACAGAAAACAAAGTAGAAAACGTTAATATCGGTGTCACTGATGTTGCTGATCTCGTTGCGTTTGCAAAAAGCGAAAGCATCGACCTTACTATTGTAGGTCCAGAAGCACCGCTAGTTATTGGTGTTGTTGATGCCTTTGAAAAAGAAGGTTTGGCGATTTTCGGCCCAACGGCTGGCGCAGCTCAATTGGAAGGCTCTAAAGCCTTCACTAAAGATTTCCTAGCTCGTCACGATATTCCAACAGCAAGCTACGGCAACTTTACTGAAATCGAGCCTGCTGTTGCCTATATCAAACAGCAAGGCGCACCTATTGTTGTTAAAGCCGATGGCCTAGCGGCTGGTAAAGGCGTTATCTTGGCGCAAACAGAAGCGGAAGCCATTGAAGCAGTCGAAGACATGCTACAAGGCAATGCTTTTGGTGATGCCGGCAGCCGTGTTGTCATTGAAGAGTTTTTGGTGGGTGAAGAAGCTAGTTTTATCTGCATGGTAGACGGCGAGACCGTTCTGACTATGGCGACTAGCCAAGACCACAAAGCACGTGATAACGGTGATAAAGGACCAAATACTGGTGGCATGGGCGCTTACTCCCCTGCACCTGTTGTAACACCTGAAATTCATGACCGCATTATGAGCGAAGTCATCATGCCAACCGTAAAAGGCATGAACGCTGAAGGCAATCGCTACCGCGGCTTCTTGTACGCAGGTGTTATGGTTGCTCCTGATGGCACTCCAAAGGTTCTAGAATATAACTGCCGATTCGGCGATCCTGAAACTCAACCTATCATGATGCGTTTACGTTCTGATTTGGCTCAAATGTGTTTAGCTGCGATCAATGGTGAACTTGAGAGTGTGGAAGCGGATTGGGACCCTAGAGCAAGCCTAGGTGTGGTTCTAGCTGCTGGCGGCTACCCTGCAAGCTACCCTAAAGGCGATGTTATTTCTGGTTTGGATACTAAGCTTCCGGCTCATCAGAAGGTATTCCAAGCAGGTACGGCTTTAGAAGGTGATGATGTAGTTACCAACGGTGGCCGTGTACTATGTGCCGTTTCTCTTGGTGATACAGTTGCAGAAGCACAAGCTGGCGCCTATGAAGTTGTGGATACACTTTCTTGGGATAAAGTCTATTTCCGAACAGATATTGGCCATCGCGCAATATCTCGTGAGAAAAGCTAAGCCTTAGACTCAAAAAGTACGCTTTACAAAAAAGGCCTTCCGATCGCTCGAAAGGCCTTTTTTAATCACTCAGAGTTGCTTTAACCACTAGTCACCACTCTTTTCTTTTAGCGACGCTTCTTTTTTATTAAGCCAAGCTTTAAATACACGACCGACTTCTAAACACAACAGACCAAATACAACGCCTGCCATCCAGTCAAAAGCAAGCACAAAGCCTAATGTTGCCAGCATTCCATAGCCATATATGAAATTAGTTCTAGAGTTTGGAGCCTCTCTTCTTGTCCACCATGTGACAGCCAATAGCAATAAACTAAACCAAATATAATGTTCGACTAAAATTGGATATAGCATTCAATCCCCTATCTAGTTAATAATGACAGCCTACTTTGTATTTCGTTAGCTGAGGCGACCAATTTGCTTTACCGATTCATTTTACTCTTTTTGCTTTCTGCCTCCAACCTAACTTGGAGTGCAACAGAAATTGCCATATTAGATGACGAAAACAATAGGGTTAATTTAGCCGAAAAAAGCTCCTATATTATTGATACAAGCGCCCAACTTTCTATTTCATCCATTGCCTCCGATAATCACCTTAAACACTTCAAGCCCATTCAACGGGAGTTTGTGCATTTCTCAGATATAAATGGCAACGTCTGGTTACGCAGTGATATTGCAATAAGAACGGCAACAAGCTCTCCAGTTATCTTGGAGGTCGTCTCACCAAGGCTGCAGATACTCGATATTTATTTGCCTAGCATAAACAGCACTCAACCTATCATTGAATTAGGTGGGAAAAGGCCTTATAGCAATCGACAAATCAAAACCTTTAACTATGTTTTCAGCCTTCCTGCAAACTCGCCTCCAGTTTTCACTCTGTATTTGAAGCTTGCTTCCAATGGACCAATTAACGCTCAAGTACAACTAAAAACCCTATCCGAATTAAGTGAAAGCGCCAATAAAGAACTGCTATTTAATGGATTATTGACAGGGGTATTATGCTTACTCCTATTGATGAATGTGGCTTTCTTCTTCAAATCGCTACAACCTATGCATCTAGCATACGCTGGTTTTCTTTTGACGATTGCTATTGTCCACCTTGCTATTAACGATCAACTGTCGCAATTTTTCCCGAACACGCTAGGCGCCCAAGACCATCTATATTATTCTGCGCTACTTCTGTCATTTAGCTTCACTACTCTCTTCTCGCGGCTATATACGGACAGTAAAAAGCTCACAAAAAAAACAGATACATTATTAATTCTTTTAAGCCTTCTGAGCGCATTATTAGCCATTTCCTTTTCTCTTTTACCAGAGCAGCTTCAAGTCATTTCCATACTCATAATGCCTACTCTGTTAATGGTGCTTCTACTCTTTTACGCGATATACGCTTTCATAAAAAGTCTGCCTTTCTCAGGTTTTCATCTAGTAGCAAGGCTAGTACTTTTTACAGGTTATGCCGTTTGGTCATTGTCTATGTATGGCATCATCC
Source organism: Marinomonas sargassi (assembly GCF_025716875.1). Taxonomy (GTDB): domain Bacteria; phylum Pseudomonadota; class Gammaproteobacteria; order Pseudomonadales; family Marinomonadaceae; genus Marinomonas; species Marinomonas sargassi. Next base: position 319,834 of record NZ_JAOVZB010000004.1, read on the forward strand.
CTAGCATGGCCGCTTTAAAATGGGGGCTTATTACAACTGTTATTTTTGAAGCTCTCATCTATTTGATTAGTATGATTACGCAAAACTCTCCACTGCAGAACAATAGAGACTATGAGCCTAATCGCACTCAAACCGAGGTACTGGATCTTTTATCTGATCTATCTAGCCGCTTACGCCGCCAGATCAATATTATCGGCGGTGGATTAGCACACCTAGAACAAGCTACTCAATCTAGTAGTGCTCGACAGCTATTATCCAGCAGCAAAACCGCTAACAGTAATATTCAAGGGCTTATAGAGCGTATTGATTACCTTAATGATTTAAAGGACAACCAATACACGGAACAGATTGACCCTATTCCTCTTAATCAACTCATTGACAACGCTTATAGCAACTTCCAACGACTTGACCAAGATAACTCGCTCCTCGATATCCCCACGGAAGACACTGACCATGTGGAAATACTACGCAACGGCAAACTGATTCAACACCTCATTGAGGTTCTAGCTCTAGAGTTCAAACACTTTACAGATCAGACGCTAACCCTGACGGTGCGTCATTTAGTCATTAATCGAGAAGGCGTTACTGTGCTGGAGATTAATTGCTATCCATTACCAAATCGCATTCAAGATGCAAGCAGCTTCGATCTCGGCATCAGCTATATCAACTATTTGGTGCAGCACTTAAAAGGCGACGTAAAGATATCAGACAAAACAAGCCAAAAAAGAATCAATATTCGCATTCCTGTTGTTAGTCATTTACGCCAACTTAACCATCAAATGGAAATCCAAAATACCTTCGATGTTATTTTGTTTGGCCAAGAGGACGATGACTTACAAAAAACACTCTCATTATTACAAGAACACCCCAGTAGAATAGAACACTTCGACACCTTAGAGGCCTTGCTAGACAACCTTAGCTCACCAGAAAAACGAGAGGCTGGAAGTATTATTTTGGTCTTTGATAATGGCGGCCACATTCCTCATATCACACAACAGAGGATTCTCCCTCTTATGCGGCCAGAAGATCAGTGCCTACTCATTAGCGACAATGTTAAAATGTCTTTAGATTATGCTAAACGACTTGGGTTTGACGATATCCTGCTATGCTCTGAGCTAGACAGTCAGTTCATGAGAAAATTTGCACACCTAACGCAGAAAGGTAGCCGATTAAAAGGCAATTTTATGTCACGCATCAATACTTTGCGTAAAGCAACTTGATACCTACACTAAACTTTGAATAATACCCAGAAAGGAAAAATGATGGATTGTTTATTTTGTAAACTGGTAAACGGAGACATTCCGGCGAATATTTTATATCAAGACGATGATGTCATCGCTTTTGAAGACATCATGCCGCAAGCTCCAACGCATTTTTTGGTCATTCCTAAAAAGCATATCAGTACTTTGAACGATTTATCTGATGAAGATGCCCCTATTATAGGCAAGCTACCCATTGTTGCTGCCAAAGTGGCTAAGCAAAAAGGCATTAGCGATGAAGGCTATCGCGTTGTGATGAACTGTAATGAGATGGGAGGACAAACGGTCTACCATATTCATATGCATGTTCTAGGCGGTCGTGCCATGCAATGGCCACCAGGTTAAATATATAAGGAAAAAATATGGTCTCTTTTCTAGATAATGCCGTATTACAGTTTGATCGTGCATTACAAACCTTAGTACCCCATGCCGCGACACCCTCTCGCCCCTCGCCAGCAGATAATCTGGAAGAGTCGGCATTAAACGCCCCTGACAAAAAGCATGCTGCAGGGCTGATGAGAATTAACCATACCGGGGAAGTATGCGCTCAAGCTCTATACGCGGGTCAAGCAACGACAGCAAAGTTGGCCAGTGTTAGAGAAGATATGGAACATGCTGCGGAAGAGGAAATTGATCACCTAGTCTGGTGTGAAAAAAGACTCTACGAGTTAGAGAGTAGACCAAGCATATTAAACCCATTTTTTTATGGTGCTTCATTCGTTATAGGAGCTGGAGCTGGATTAATAAGCGACAAACTTAGCTTAGGCTTTGTTGCAGCAACAGAAGATCAGGTTTGCTTACATCTTGAAAAGCATATGGAGACATTACCGATTGAAGACCATAAAAGTAAGTCGGTGCTGGAACAAATGCACATAGATGAAGCTCGACATAAAGCCATGGCATTAGAAGCTGGGGGCTATGAATTCCCTCAACCTGTTATGTCTGTTATGACCGTTATTTCTAAAGTCATGACTTCGACCACTTACCGGATATAGTATGAACAGAGACCTCCACTCAATTCGCCGCGATTATCAGTTTGACGACCTTTTAGAAGAGCAAGCGGGCAATGACCCACTGTCACTATTCGATCAATGGTTAAAAACAGCTATTGAAGCTTGCCTTATCGACCCAACCGCTATGATTTTGAGCACAGTGGATGTTAACCTTGCCCCTCATTCGCGCGTTGTCTTATTAAAGCAAAGAAACCAACAAGGCTTCTCTTTTTTCACTAACTACGACAGTGAAAAAGGCCAACAGATCGAAAACAACAATAAAGCTTGTATGACCTTTTTTTGGCCTGCCTTGTCTCGCCAGATTCGCATAGAAGGCACAATAGAGAAAGTTGAGCGTCAGGCTTCCGAGGATTACTTTGCTAGTAGACCTAGAGGCAGCCAGCTCGCTGCTAGAACCTCCAAACAAAGTTCGGTTGTTGAGAGCAGAGCTCATTTAGAAGCCGCATTTGAGAAAGAAAGCCTAGCCTTTGATGGCAAGGAAGTGGCTTGCCCAGACAATTGGGGGGGATATATTCTTTCACCTTCATTTATCGAGTTCTGGCAAGGCAGACCAAGTCGATTACACGACAGAATTTGCTACACGAAAAATGGTAACTTCTGGGATATCAGCAGAAAAGCACCCTAGTCTCAGGCCTCTAAAAATGGGTCAAAGCAGCAGACGAAACGTTAAGCTAATACGCTCTTCTTTGACCTTTTTTCTGACTGGTAAAGAGTGCTGCCACAACACTTGTGTTGATGGCCCCATAATCAACCAAGTCTTATTTTCTAGTTCTAGAGCATGTTTAATTTGATGGTCTGCCTTAAGGCGAAATAAGAAACTACGCTTGGCTCCGAAACTCAACATAGCAACGACAGGGCTAGGACCTAGGGCTTTTTCATCATCAGAATGCCAGCCCATATATTCTTCTCCATCTTTATACCAATTTATCAAAACAGAATTAAAAGGCTGCTCAGATAATGCTTCTGCCTCTAGTTTCAGTGGTAATAGCCAATCTGGCCACCCCGCGCCAAAATGACTTTTCCCAGTATAGCGATAACACAAGCCCTTATCGGCAACAAAGGCAACTTGACGAGGAACCACCACTTGTCGGCCAAACATAGTTAATTCTTCTCGCTGCCAATCAAGCTGTTCTTTTAATAGAGGCATAAAGCCCTGTAAGCTTGAGCTGGAAAATGAGTATCGGTATGATGGCTTAGCTTTCATTTGACCTCTTGGATTTCAATGCCTTCTTCTACGACACCTTCAGTGACAAAACGCAGTGCTTTTTTAGACCTATACAGAGGCACTGCCGTGCTCTTAATGATGGTTTTTCATTTGTGCTGGGACCTTCGGCACTTTGGTTTTATAGAGTACTCCATACACGACCCTTTTTGGGTCTATTTTAGAAGCTTGATCCTAACTCTATTTTTAACTGCTATAGGCTGGTCCAGCTATATCACATTAAGTAAGTCACCCTCGGCTTCTTTCTTCTGGCGAGATTTAAAACTTTTTCTAGCGGCAGCCACCATTTCTGTCGCCACATATTTAGCAATACCTGAGCAATGGATTTATTTTGGCATACTACATTTTATTTTTATTGCTTCGATTCTGTGTCGCCCTTTAGTTACTTTGCCGGTTTTATCGGCTTTTTTAGGGGGAATCATATTGCAAGTTTACCACTTTACAGATTTGCTTCACTTCCCCAATGCATTTCACACCATTTCACAATATGTTGCCCTACCCACTAAGACGTTGGATATTATTTTCCCCTTCCCTTGGATTGGCGTTGTTTTATTAGGCCCCCTTCTTGGTTTTTTAAATTGGCATAAAGTATCGACACCTAATCACGTCATTCTTGCAGCCATCGCTTTTATGGGACGATTTGCACTGCCAATTTATCTTGTTCACCAAGTCGTTTTATTTGCCCTTGTAGCTGGTATCAAAACAGTGCTCACATTGTTTTATTGAGCACTTTTTGTGCATAAAAACCAAGAAAGAATCAATCAAAAAAAACTAAAAAAAAAACCTAAAAATTCGTTTCAGAATCTTGCCAATTTTCAAGTTTACGCTTTTTAAGGCAAGCAAAGTAAGTGACTACTCAGCACGAGTATCGTTCTCATTTATTCCTGTTTTTCAAGCCTTGATTTTCACATCGATGCGCTCTATTGTTCGTTACAGCTTCGCAATAAAGCACTACATATAGTATGTTTACAAAAACCAACACACTATATAGAGACAAACAACCTTATTTCATAATGCGCTAACGGGAAATTAATGCATGAGCAATCTGACAGTTACTAAGCGTAACGGGGCGACCGAAAATATTAATCTTGAGAAGATTCACAAAGTCATTACCTGGGCCGCTGAAGGTTTAGATAACGTATCTGTTTCCCAAGTAGAATTAAAAGCACAGATTCAGTTTTTCGAAGGTATTAGAACCACAGACATTCACGAAACCTTGATTAAATCCGCAGCCGATTTAATCAGTGAATTTACCCCTGATTATCAATACCTCGCTGCTCGGTTGGCTATCTTCCACCTACGTAAGAAAGCCTTTGGTGAGTTTGAACCGCCACACCTGCATGACCATGTCAAAAATCTTGTTTCTCAGAACCGCTACGACGCTCATTTACTTGAAGACTACTCAGCTGAAGACTTCGACATATTAAACGGCTTTATTGACCACTCCCGCGATATGAACTTCTCTTATGCTGCAGTTAAGCAGTTAGAAGGCAAATATCTCGTTCAAAACCGTGTTACGGGGGAGATTTATGAGAGCCCACAGTTCATCTACATTTTAGTGGCTGCTTGCTTGTTCGCGAATTACAGTAAAGAAACACGTTTAGATCTAATTCGTCGCTTCTATGACGCGGTATCACAATTCAAAATTTCTTTACCGACGCCAATCATGTCTGGGATTCGTACCCCAACTCGTCAATTTAGTAGTTGTGTATTAATTGAATGTGGCGACTCTTTAGACTCTATTAATGCCACTTCAAGCGCTATCATTAAGTATGTTAGCCAGCGTGCTGGTATTGGTGTGAATGCTGGCGCAATACGTGCGTTAGGCAGTACCATCCGTGGTGGTGAAGCATTCCATACTGGTTGCATCCCTTTCTACAAGCACTTCCAAACTGCAGTAAAAAGCTGTTCTCAGGGCGGTGTGCGTGGTGGAGCGGCAACAGTCTTCTACCCTATCTGGCATTTAGAAGTAGAAAGTTTACTTGTACTTAAAAACAACCGCGGTGTTGAAGAGAACCGTGTACGTCATCTAGATTACGGTGTGCAATTTAACCGTCTCATGTATCAACGTCTGATTAAAGGCGGCGATATCACATTGTTTAGCCCATCAGATGTACCGGGGCTATACGACGCTTTCTTCGCAGATCAGGAAGAGTTCGATCGCTTGTACACTATGTATGAACAAGACTCGAGCATACGTAAGCAAACCATCAAAGCTTCCGAGCTATTTACGCTATTTGCTTCTGAGCGTGCGAGCACAGGTCGAATCTATCTACAAAATGTTGACCACTGTAATACTCACAGCCCATTCAACCCTACGGTAGCGCCAGTTAAGCAGAGTAACCTATGTTTAGAAATTGCTTTGCCGACCAAACCTTTGAACCGTATTGATGATCCAGAAGGTGAAATCGCACTTTGTACTCTATCCGCTTTCAACTTAGGTGCACTAGAAAACCTAGATGAGCTTGAAGAGCTAGCAGAATTGATTGTACGTGCTTTAGACAGCCTATTGGACTACCAGCACTACCCAATTCCAGCAGCACAGCGTGCTACTGAATTACGTCGTACTCTGGGGGTAGGTGTCATTAACTACGCTTATTACCTTGCTAAAAATGGCGTACGTTACTCTGACGGTTCGGCGAATGGGCTTACTCACAAGACATTCGAAGCGATTCAGTATTTCTTGTTAAAAGCTTCTAACAAGTTGGCGAAAGAATTTGGTCCTTGTTTAGCATTTAACGAAACAACCTACTCTCAAGGCATTCTGCCAATTGATAGCTACAAAAAAGAGGTTGATGCTATTTGCTCTCCTGAGCTTTTCTATGATTGGGAAAGTCTAAGAACAGAAATCGTTGAGCATGGTTTACGTAATTCAACGTTAACTGCGCTAATGCCTTCTGAAACATCATCTCAGATTAGTAATGCTACTAATGGTATTGAACCTCCTCGTGGTTTTGTATCCGTTAAAGCCAGTAAAGACGGTATCCTGAAGCAAGTTGTTCCTGAGTTCGAACGTCTGAAAGACAACTATGAGCTACTGTGGACCATTCCTTCTAATGACGGTTATCTGCAGCTCGTTGGTATCATGCAGAAGTTTGTTGACCAAGCGATTTCAGCCAATACAAACTACGACCCACAGAAATTTGAATCACAAAAAGTACCAATGAAAGTCATTTTAAAAGACCTTCTTTCTGCTTATAAACTTGGTGTCAAAACCCTTTACTACCACAACACACGTGATGGTGCCGAAGACAAGCAAGAAGACATGGATGACTGTGCTGGCGGTGCATGTAAAATATAGCACTCATTCAAACACTAGCAGGCCCCATCTTTTTGGGGCTTATTAGTGTTTAAAGTGTTACTAAATAATATGAATATCTAAGGCTTCTATTCTAAGTCTTACGCATTAGAGGATATATTTGCGAAATGAGTTACTCGACTTTTAACCGTAAACAGTTCGATAGTATGAAAGAACCTATGTTCTTTGGTGAGAATGTCAATGTTGCGCGTTATGACCAGCAAAAGCATCCTATTTTCGAAAAGTTAATCGAGAAGCAGCTATCTTTCTTTTGGCGCCCAGAAGAAGTAGACCTGTCTAATGACCGTAAGGACTTCCAGCGTTTAGAGCCCCATGAGCAACACATATTTTTAAGTAACTTGAAGTACCAAACTCTGCTAGACAGTGTACAAGGCCGTTCACCTAATGTGGCTTTACTGCCTATTGTGTCTCTACCTGAATTGGAAACATGGATTGAAACTTGGTCCTTTAGTGAGACCATCCACAGTCGTTCATACACTCACATCATCCGCAATATAGTGAATGACCCGACCGTTATTTTTGATGACATTGTCACTAATGAAGAAATTACTAAGCGTGCTGATAGTGTGTCTCGCTACTATGACGACTTAATTGAGATGGTTAACCTGTACAACACTATGGGTCTAGGTACTTTCAATGTTCCCGGTAAAGGCAATGTTGAAATCTCTTTAAGAGAGCTCAAGAAGTGTCTTTACCTAACGGTTGTGTCGGTCAACGTATTAGAAGCCATTCGTTTCTATGTAAGTTTTGCTTGTAGCTTTGCTTTCGCTGAACGCACCTTGATGGAAGGTAACGCCAAAATTATTAAGCTGATTGCCCGCGACGAAGCCTTACACCTGACAGGCACGCAACACATGCTTAACCTGATGTCTTCAGGAAAAGATGACCCTGAAATGGCTGAAATCGCTGCTGAGTGTAAAGAGCAAGCGGCGCAAATCTTTATTGAAGCCGCTGAGCAAGAAAAGGAATGGGCTTCTTACCTATTCAAAGACGGCTCTATGATTGGCATTAACGCTCAAATTTTAGGTCAGTACGTAGAGTACATCACCAATATTCGTATGCAAGCCGTTGGCTTAGAACCCCGCTTTGAAACCAAGAACAACCCTATCCCTTGGATCAATGCTTGGCTAGTAAGTGATAATGTTCAAGTTGCGCCACAAGAAGCTGAAATTAGCTCTTATCTAGTTGGCCAAATTGACAATGACTTAGACGATGCAGACTTCGATGACTTCGATCTCTAACTTGGCAGAAAATACAAGCCTAGAAAGCCATGAGCACATGCACCGTGTGCTCATTGGGAAGAAACAAATTCTAGTTACCGAGGATGAACCACTTCTCGTGCAACTAGAAAGAGCGGGTATTAATATGGAGTATCAATGCCGAGAAGGCTACTGCTCCTCTTGCTCTATTAAGCTAATACGAGGAAAAGTCATTTACCCTTTTGAGCCACTGGCTTGGGTACAAAGTGGTTATATGCTGGCCTGCTGCGCCATTGTTAAAAGCGATATAGAAATAGAGTTTTTATAATCCCCCCTATTACTTCAAAGTCCGGTACCCTGCATAAATTCTTATTACTGTTGTCACCCAACAGATACCACCAAACACATAAGCCAATACTGCAAAGTGTGACGGCATTAAGCAAAGTAAAATCAGAAAGATAATCGTCTCAGTCCCTTCAGCTAAGCCACCCAAGAAATACAAAGATTTTCGACCATATTCTAAGTGCTCTATTTTTCGTTTCTCGGCCATAATTGCGAAAGCTAAAAAGCTACTCCCTGTCCCCATAAACGAGAAAATAACAAAGCTTGCTGCTAATGCATTGTCAGCTGGGTTCACTAAGGCAAAACCGAACACCACGCCAGAATAGAAAATAAAATCTAAGGTGATATCTAAATAGCCACCCAAATCTGTCGGCCCTTGTACTCTTGCAACAGCGCCGTCTAACCCATCCATAAGGCGATTGACGATAATACAGAGCAGTGCCAGAAAATAATATTCATTCGCTAGCAATGGAATACTTGAGATGCCCACTAAAAAGCCAAATATCGTTATTTGATTGGCTTTGATACCAATAGAATCGATTCTATTAGCGAGTGCCTGTAAAGGAAGTTTTAGTCGTTTAATAAAGAATGGATCTAACATGAAATGCCCGCGAACAAGTTTCGAAAAATGACTAAGCCGTAATAGAATTGCTACAATAGTTAAAATATTTCAGCTTATTAAGGTCATTATGATACACGCAAAGCAATATAGTTCCTCAGGCCCTAACCTAATTATTATCCATGGCCTTTTTGGCAATGCAGACAATTGGCATTCAATTGCGCAAAACCTAGCAGAACATTTCAACATCTATTGCATTGATTTACCGAATCACGGCCTTTCTAGCAGTATGCCGGATGCAACTTACCCAAAGATGGCACAAGAAGTATTAGATTGGGCCTCAGAAAATAATCTAGGTGAATTCTACCTACTTGGTCATTCCATGGGAGGCAAGGTTGCTATGCAAATGGCAGCACTAGATCAACATAAGACAATATTGAAACTGATTGTCGCCGATATAGCGCCTGTTGATTATGAACCTAGCCACACCAGAATCTTAGAAGGCTTAAATGTTTTAACGCAAACTAAGGTGTCATCCAGAAAAGAAGCGGACAGCATTTTATCTGACTATGTAGAAATGCCTGCTGTAAGGCAGTTTTTATTGAAGAATCTAGTGAAGTCAGAAACAGGTCAACTTACTCTTCGCTTAGCAGTCGAGCACATTAGCAACAGTTACCCAACCATTTTGAAAAAGCCTGTATTTGAACAAGCCGTTATGACGCATACGCTCTTTATTAAAGGTGAGCATTCAGACTACATTATCCCTAAGTACCAGAAAAATATAATGACAGCTTTTCCACAGGCCAGCTTTAAGATACTGACAGGCACTGGCCACTGGCTTCATGCAGAGAAACCACTCCCTTTTGGTAGTTTAGTAAAGCGCTTTTTTACTTCATAAATACGTAAGGTAGCTCATCCTTTAACAATGGGCTTCAGAGCATAAACCAAACGCACTCTTTAAGTAGGCAGATGAAGGTAACACAAGCCCATGGGCTCGAACTAAAAAGGAATTAAAATTAACTCGTAGTTCATTTGGATAACTTGGTGGAAGCAGATTAGAGCCCTCAACCCAAGACTCAACATAGCTTGCCAAAGTATTTAGCTTTGCGTCGCTATTTGAAAAAATCGCAAACAGAGCCCCTGAGTGAGTAGTAGGAAAAGATGCCCCTATGATCACTTTGTTATTTTGAAACAATATCTTACGTATTTTTTGAGATGTACGATTGTTATAGAGTTGAGAATCCATTAACGAAATAATAAGATCTGATTCTGCTATCGCTTCCCTCACCACTTTTGTTGCCGATAACCTATCTGACTCCACTTTATAAAAGCGAAACCGAAAACCATAGTTGTATGCATACTGAAGCATCTCTTCTTTATTGATGAAGAGATTATCACTATAAAGCACCGCCATTGGCTTTTTATCAAACCAAATACTTTGTAATAGAGATAAGCGTATTTCTAGTGGTGCACCGGAAAAAATAGCACTAGAAGGGATGGAGCAAGTTTGCTTTACCTTAAGGTACTCTTCTTTCCCGATAAAGGCTGCAATCACATTACCTTGGGTAGCATATTCACAGATCTCTGAAAAACTATCCACACCAATCGCTACAATCATATCGTCATGTTTTACATGATCTAAGTTCGGCTTTAGAAAAATATTACGTATCGGAATGAGCTGAGTTTTTGAAGGTAATAGTTCAGATAACTGAAATACTAATGATCGGGCTGAACCCTCCTCTATGTCATGAACGACATAAACGGAGGACGATGCTGATACCGACCAAAATAGGCAGATTAAGAGTGTAAAAATCCTTTTCACGATTTGATTGTCCAATTAGATCGTTTGTAAACTAAAGTCCATTTATAGCCAGCAATATATTAATAGTTAACAAGCAAAATATTAATAGTTAACAAGCAAAATAGCCATTTTAAAAGTGTTATTTTAAACGGTAGTCATCCGCTAAATAGGTACCCAAAATACGTATTTCTTCAGAGAAAAAGCCGAGTTCCTCTAATGCAGCTTGCATGACTGAAGACTGAAAGTGAGCTTCAACATCCACATAAAATTGGGTCGCTGTAAAATTACCGTTCACCATATAACTTTCCAGTTTCAGCATGTTAATGCCTTGCGTTGCAAAGCCTCCCATCGCTTTATAAAGCGCCGCAGGTATATTACGTACGCGAAACATAAACGAGGTAATGTACATACGATTTTCTTCATAAGCAGGCATTTTTTGCTGCCGTGAGAAGACTAAAAAGCGTGTCGTATTACCCTCAGTATCATTGAAGTGGGTTTTAAGAATATTGAGCCCATATAGTTCTGCGGCCAAAGCAGAAGAGATAACTGCCAAGCCACTTTCTTCACTCTCAGCAAGGTGTTTGGCTGCACCAGCAGTATCATACATGGCAACATTTTTTGCCTTTAATGCTTTAATATTGGCATCACATTGGGCAAGTGCCTGAGGGTGGCTACCAATACGCTCGATATCCTCTATTGGCACTCCTGATCGAGCCATAAGACAATGGTTAACGGGCTCAAAATGCTCTTTCACCACATATAATTGAGTTTGCTTTAGCTCTCTATATATTTCTTCTACTCGGCCCGCCGTCGAATTTTCCACTGGAATCATCGCATAGTAAGCATCACCACGTTCCACCATTTGCAACGCCTCAGCAAAGGTAGCACAATGCACACTTTGCCAATCAGGGAAGGTTTGTTTACAAGCGAGATGCGAGTAGGCTCCCGGCTCTCCTTGGTAGGCTACAATTTTACTGGCATTCAGTGTTAAATACTGTTCTGGCATATTGGAGAAAGTCCCTATTATTGATTGCTTACCGCATACGCTGTATAAAATAACGCTTTGTAGATATGAAGTACATAAGAGCCAAAAACATAATATAAGAATCACTTAATGAAGAAAATATTCATATTATTAGTCAGATCTTATCAGTTCTTAATCAGCCCACTTTTGGGTAATAACTGCCGTTTTTACCCCAGTTGCTCCACCTATATGATTCAAGCAATAGAGCAAAAAGGTGTGATTAAGGGGGTATTTTTAGGCGTAAGAAGACTTTCAAAATGTCACCCATGGCATGAAGGTGGAATAGACCCTGTGCCAACGGGTGGTTGCGATTCAAAAGGCTGTAAAAGTCACCATTCTGAGCATAACAAAAACTAAGCCATTGGCTGCAATTTTAAATCGCTCGCCACCAAAACAGCTTGAGTTCTATTATTGATCCCCAGTTTACGGAAGATAGCCGTAATATGCGCCTTCACAGTGGCTTCGGAAATAGAGAGTTCGTAAGCAATTTGTTTATTTAACAAACCATCGTGTAAATAGCATAAAACCTTGTATTGCTGTGGTGTTAATTCAGCCACTTTATGCTGGATAGATAAATCTGCCTTGGGCTGATTTTCTACCTGCTTTCTGAGGGTTTCAGGTAACCAGATGTCACCTAACAAGATAGCGTTAATCGCTTCCACATAAGTTGATGGTTCACTGGTTTTGGGAATAAAGCCCAATGCACCTGCATCAATGACTTTCGCCACGACACTACTGTCTTCGTTACCAGAGATAATGGCGATTGGCACATCTGGAAAGTCTTTGCGGATGCGAATTAACCCGTACAATTCACCACTGCCGGGCATATTTAAGTCCAGCAGTAATAAATCTAGGTCATCACCATTAGACAAACATTGAATAGTAGAGTCCAAATCATGGGACTCTACTATTTCAATTCCTTGTATTTCGGCACGTAACGCACCACTTAAAGCACTTCGAAACAGAGGGTGGTCATCTGCGATTACAAGTGATATCACTGTTTATCCTTTAAAATATATGAAGCCTCACACATTTAAACGGTTTTCGATCAAATCATCAACCACGCTAGGATCTGCAAGTGTACTTGTATCACCCAGTTGATCTTGTTCATTCGCCGCTATTTTTCTCAAAATGCGTCGCATAATTTTACCTGAACGCGTTTTGGGGAGGCCTTTACTTGCCCACTGAATAAGATCCGGTGTTGCAATCGGACCAATTTCTTGGCGAACAAATTGTTTTAATGATTTCGTTAGCTCTTCATCAGGCGTGACACCTGAAACAGCACTAACATACACATAAATACCTTGGCCTTTAATATTATGTGGGTAACCAACGATCGCCGCTTCTGCGACAGAAGGGTGAGCCACCAAGGCACTCTCTATCTCAGCTGTGCCTAAACGATGCCCTGAGACATTTAATACATCATCCATACGACCAGTAATCCAATAATGGCCGTCTTCATCGCGCATGGCACCATCACCAGTAAAGTACATACCTTCAAATGTACTAAAGTAGGTTAATTCAAAGCGTTCATGGTCACCGTATACAGTACGGGCTTGCCCAGGCCAAGAGTCTGTTATCACTAGACCACCTTCCTGTTGAACACCTTCTGCGTCCATGAAATTGCCCTGTGCATCCACCAGTGCAGGTTTCACCCCATACAAAGGCCCCATACAAGAACCCGGTTTGGCATTATCCTGAACTATACGTGGCGCCATCATCAGGCCACCCGTTTCAGTCTGCCACCAAGTATCTGCAATTGGGCAAGATGAGTTACCAATAGCAGAAAAGTACCAAGACCAAGCTTCGGGGTTAATAGGCTCACCTACACTACCCAATATACGTAATGAGTCACGTTTACTGGTACTCGTGGCCTCATCGCCTTTCGACATCAAAGCACGAATGGCAGTTGGTGCCGTGTATAAAATAGAGACATCGTATTTGTCGACGACTCGACCAATACGACCAAAATCTGGATAAGTCGGCACACCTTCAAATAAGATACTTGTCGTGCCGTTTGCTAAAGGCCCGTACACCATATAGCTATGGCCAGTAATCCAGCCTACATCAGCCGCACACCAATAGACATCATCCGATTTAATATCGAATACCAACTCGTGTGTTAAGGAAGCATACACAAGATAACCACCTGTACTATGCACTACCCCTTTTGGTTTGCCTGTTGATCCTGATGTATAAAGAATAAAAAGAGGGTCTTCAGCACTCATCGGCTCGGCAGGGCATGAAGTTGACTCATTCTCTGCTTCTACCGCCCAATCAAGATCTCTCCCTTCAAACCAAGGAACGTCTTTTTGGGTATAGCGATAAACCAGTACTTTCTCTACAGACGGACAAGCATTATTTTCTAATGCCATATCCACATTGTGTTTTAGCGGTATAGTATTTCCTGCTCGACGACCTTCATCAGCAGTAATCACCAGTTTTACGTCACAATTATTTAATCGATCAGCAATGGCATGGGAAGAGAAGCCACCAAAAATAACAGAGTGAATTGCCCCTATACGAGCACAAGCCAGCATGCTGTAGACGGCCTGCGGAATCATCGGCATATAAATCGCCACTCGATCCCCTTTTTTCACACCTTGGCGTTTTAAAAGGTTTGCTAGACGACCGACTTCGTCGTGCAATTTTTGATAAGTAATAGCCACTTTATCAGAATTTTCAGTATCGCCTTCACAATAGTAAGCGACCTTATCAGCATGTGTAGCAAGATGACGGTCAATACAGTTATAAGCTACATTGAGCTCACCGTCTTCAAACCATTTAATGCTCACATTGCCGCGTTCAAAAGAGGTATTTTTCACCTTGGTATAAGGCTTAAACCAATCTAAACGCTTGCCTTCCTTTTCCCAAAATTCATTCGGGTTCTCAAGTGACTCTAAATAGCGTTGTTCAAATTCTGCCTGACTGACATTGGCACTCTTCGCTGCCTCGATTGAGGCTGCGCTATATAATGACTCCATAACCCGCTCCATTGCTAATTTGTTTTTGTTATTCGGATGCAGAAACAACTATAACTGGCTACATTCGTGTATCTATTCCACTTTAGTCTTATTGACCTTTGAGAGGATTAATTTTACTGGTGCATTCTGAGTGCTTTAACAAAAAATGGAAAAGACACTTCTTGTTTCTTATTCGGCTCCATCCATACATTACGAACTTTTGAAGCGGCAGACTGTAAAAACGCATCGCCATGCTCTTGAATGTATAATTGGGAAGCTGTCCAAGTACGGATAAAGTCCATGGTTTGCGTTGCAGACCAGAAACAAGTTAAGTCGAAGTTCGGTACTTCAATTGCTTCAAAAGGAAATGCTATATCCGTATATTGGTTCCACAACAATCGACTGTTTTTAGGCCAATAAGCTTCAAGGTGAGGCAAAACATCCTCTGTAATGACCTTGTCCACTTGTTCACCCGCTTGCAACCAGTTATAGCCCCAGCATACGAACAGCCCTCCAGGTTTCAATACACGGCGTACCTCCGCCCAAAAGCTGTCTAAATCAAACCAATGTAAAGCATGGGCAACGCAAACCACATCAAAATAGTTATCTGGATAGGATGTTTTTTCGGCTGGGCAAGCTTGGTATCGGACTTTTCTATGGGGGGTCGCCGCTGCAACCTGAGATTCACTAATATCGGAAGCTTCTACCACATCAAAATAAGCGGCCAGATCAACAGATGCTTGGCCTGTTCCGCAAGCACAATCCCAAACAACACCTCTAGAACTCACTTGCTGAGACAGCCAATGATACAACTCTGCTGGGTACATTGGCCGAGTTTTAGAGTAAGTCGTTGATAACACTCCATCAAAAGAACGCATAACAACCTCTAATTAAAAATAAATCCCTTAAAATATTAAATGCCATGTAACGCTTTTAACTAGACAATACATCATATTGATTTAAAACCCTACGTGCTTCTTCAACACCTTTTACTCGATGGGCAATCATGCCGACTTCGAGCGCCCTATCTATATTTACCTGATTATCATCTATGAATAAAATTTCTTCAGGAAGCACCCGTAAAGCGTCGATAACGTGCTGATAAATTGCCCTCTCCGGTTTAACTAAACCCACTTGATGGGAGGCATAGTAGCTATGAAACTTGCCAGCGAGAGACATTTCTTCCATTAATCTTGGCCAGTGTGCAGCATTGGTGTTTGATAATACCGCCCGATGAAGCTCGGGCTTCACTGAGTTAACCAAATCTAAAGCGCCGCTAAACAAGCCCCTAGGCCACGCCTGAAAAGCAGTTTTAAAAACTTCTTTATCCGTATCACTTGCGACCTCTTTCAATAAGGCTGTCGCAAAGTCATCAAAAGATATACGCCCTGAGTCGAATGCTGCCACCGCTGGAGAATTAAGCCACTGTAGCCAAACTTCAGCTTCTTCACCCTTAGTATTAAGCATGGAATGCATTTCTGATACATCCCCCAAATCCACTAGGACATTACCAAGATCAAATAATACAACACGAATATTCTGGTTTTGTTTCACTATCAGTTTCCCTAATTCATCGTAGGCAAGATTTTGCTCATGAATGACAGTCTATTTCATAGGGATTCAGATTCATACCAAGAGTTAAAAGACTTACAGCATGAGCAAAATATTGCTCATGCTGTAACTGGTCTGGTAAGCCAAAAATAGCCAGTGTGGAAAATAATGCCTATACAAAAAAATACTACAGTGGATATTTTCCTTATAAATCAATAACTAATTAATATTTTCAGGGTCTGGCATGGTATTCGCTATAACTGAAATGGTACATACCCCATAACTAGGAGAAAAATAAAATGAAATTGGGATTTATTACTAAAGCTATTCTTTCAAGCGCAACCGCTGCCGCGATTAGTCTATCTGCCACCAGCGCTATGGCTGCGGATAACCGAGACTATATCTTAGCTACAGCTTCAACAGGGGGTACTTATTACCCTGTAGGTGTTGCTATCGCAACCTTGAGTAAAGTCAAACTAACACCAAAGTACGGCTTCTCATTATCCGCTATTAGCTCAGCAGGCTCTGGTGAGAATGTGAAGTTAATCCGCGAAGATCAAGCTCAATTCGCTATCTTACAAGGCCTGTACGGCGCATGGGCATGGGGTGGCGAAGGTCCATTCAAGAGCTCAGGCAAGCAAACAGAACTGCGCTCTGTCTCCATGCTTTGGCAAAATGTTGAGCACTTTGTACTAAAAACAGACCTAGTGAAAACCGGCACTATTTCTGATTTGAAGGCATTGGAAGGTAGCAATAATAAATTCTCAATTGGTGCAAAAAACTCAGGCACAGAAGGCTCTGGTCGTCAGCAGCTTAAAGGCTTGAATATTGATCCAGATAAATTCAACCTTGCACACATGGGTTACGGACCAAGTGCTGACGCTATGCAAAACGGTAACATTGAAGGCATGAATACGCCTGCTGGTGTTCCTGTCAGCGCAGTGACACGACTCTACGCCTCTATGTCAGGTAAAGTTAAAGTATTAGACTTCACTGACGAGCAAATGAAGCAGGCAAACGGGGATTATGATCTCTGGACTCGCTATGTTATCCCAGCGAATACTTACCCGGGTCAAACTAAAGAAATCAACACCATTGCTCAACCGAATTTCTTGGTAACCCATGCTGGTATGTCTGAAGATGACGTATATCAACTTACCAAAGCACTGTATGAAAACCTAACCTACTTAAGCGCTATCCATAAGGCCACTTCTGTGATGTCTATTGAAAAAGCGATAGCTGGTTTACCAGTGCCACTTCACCCTGGTGCGGCGAAATACTATCGTGAGCGTGGTATAGAGATTCCAGCTCGACTCGTCGCGAAATAACACAACGGCTGCAATACATAGTCGCTATAGCGTTATCACGCCGTATCATGATACGGCGTGCTTTTATCCAATATTTTTGCTCGTCTACAAGGCTGTCTGTTTATGACTTCTTCATCCTCCCAAACTGCGGAATCACAAGAAATAAACCTTGATGATTTTGAAACACAGCACCGCTCAGGGCCATGGCTAAACCGTTTTATATTTACCCTTTCCGTATTGTTGGCCGTCGCTCACATTTATATCAACACAATCGCCACCCTACCTGAGCTTTGGGTATCGGCTTTCCACTTTGCTGGTTTTGGTAGTTTGTGTGCCTTACTTATCCCTGCTAATCCAAATTGGCGAAACAGCAAGCTTGCCATGTATTTTGATGGTGCCATTGTTTTATCACTGGTTATCATGGTGTTCTATATTATCTTTTTTGAGGATGCGCTCTATGAGAGAGGCGTGACCTTTAATACTTCGGACTGGGTTGTGTCTTGCGTCACCGTACTGATCGCACTCGAACTGATTCGCCGCACAAGTGGTTGGTTTATTCCCCTTTTGATTGTGATTGCTCTATCTTATGTTGTGCTATGGGGACAATGGTTAGGCGGTATGTTCACTTTCCCTGGGCTCAGCCTTGAGACCCTCATGTACCGCAGTTTCTTTAGTACCGATGGCATGTTTGGCTCCATATCTCGTATTTCATGGAGTTTTGTCTTCATGTTTATTTTATTTGGAGCCTTTCTAGTCAAATCCGGTGCGGGTGACTTCATCATAGATTTGTCTCGGTCACTCGCCAGTAAAATGATTGGCGGACCCGGTTTTGTTGCCGTGCTAGGCTCAGGTTTGATGGGTTCAGTATCTGGTTCGTCTGTTGCCAATACAGTATCAACGGGTGTAATTACTATTCCCCTTATGAAGAAGGCTGGCTTTCCAGCACGCTTCTCTGCTGGCATTGAGGCAGCGGCTTCTACTGGCGGTCAGTTAATGCCCCCTGTGATGGGCGCTGGTGCTTTTATCATGGCGTCTTACACACAGGTGTCCTATGTCACCATTATTGGCGTAGCTGCCATTCCTGCTCTGCTTTATTTTTTATCCGTTGGTTTTTTTGTACGCGTCGAAGCCAAGCGCAGCAAGGTCATTGCCACAGAAGAAGATAATGATATTGTGATTTCCGAAGTACTAAAAAGTGGCTGGCATCATGCTATTCCCCTTACTGTACTTGTTACCCTATTAGTACAAGGCTTCACCCCAACCTATGCAGCAGGCATTAGTGTACTAGCCGTAATAGCAGCCTCTTTATTATCCAAAACCCACAGAATGGGGCCGGTTGAAATTTTAGATGCTATGGCTCAGGGCGCCAAAAACATGTCCACAACCGCTGTCTTGTTGGTGGGTATTGGCTTGGTGGTTAATGTTATTAGTACCACTGGGGTTGGTAATACTTTCTCTATTCTTATTTCAGATTGGGCTGGAGGAAGTTTATTCTTCACCTTGTTGCTCGTCGCAATTGCCTCGCTCATTCTCGGCATGGGGCTACCAGTTACGGCATCTTATATTGTTTTGGGTACTCTCTCTGCACCAGCCATTTTCAACCTTATAGCAGAAAGCCAGTTATTAGAAATGATGAGTAATGGCAGCCTGCCTGAAGCGGCGAGCGCTGTATTCATGTTAGTGGATCCAGCCTCATTAGCTTCTTTGGCACAAGGTATGCCGATGGAAGAAGCCGCCGCTTTATTAGCACAAGTCCCTAGTGACTTTAAAGGCATGCTGATTGATCAGTCCTTAGGTGCTCAAAGTGTAGCCATGATCCTAGTGACAGCACACATGATTATCTTTTGGTTATCCCAAGACAGTAACGTAACGCCTCCTGTGTGCTTAACCGCATTCGCCGCTGCCGCCATAGCGAAGACGCCACCTATGCTGACGGGGGTAACCGCATGGAAATTAGCAAAAGGCCTCTATATTGTGCCTTTACTCATGGCCTATACCCCACTGATAGGTGGTGATACTGAAACCCTATTGCGCTTAACCTTCTTCGGTATTTTTGGTTTATATGCATTAGTGGCGGCAATGGAAGGTTATTTGGAGGATAAACTTTCGATTTTCCTAAGAGCTATGATGCTAGCAGCCTCTATCATGATGCTATGGCCAGCCCTAGCTTTATGGATTCAAGTTATCGGTTTGATACTTTTCCTATATGTTTTTGTTATTGGACACAAAAGCTATAGTCTCAAGAGCTAACCATTACCGACAATAAAAAAGGCGTATTTTATGCGCCTTTTTTATTGTCCATCTGATTACAAGTAGACAGATCCCCTTGCCTCTCAGTAATATCAAGGATTGTCTATCATCAGGTCTTTATAAACTATGTCTGCCTCCCTTCCCTCTTTTAAAGGCTATCAAGATACAAACTTTGCAGGCATCAACCCTTCATCCGCGCCTTTAGTTGAAGAAACTCCTCTTGCTATCAGCATTAATGGTATTGCCTATGCTGTGATTATGGTTACTCCAATTAATCTAGAAGTTTTCGTCATTGGTTATTGCTTAAGTGAGGGGCTGATTAATAGCACGTCTGATATTCGAGACATACATATTGAGACACGCAAAGTTCAATTAGACATAGACAGTATCCAGATTAATTTAGAAGTAAGCTCTCGTTTGTTTGCCCAGTTTAAAAAACAACGCGCTCACTTAGGGGCATCAGGCTGCGGCCTTTGCGGCCTAGAATCATTAACACAGGCTCTGCCCGTTCTAAACAAGCTAGAGCCAAGCCGCCCTCTGTCCATCGATACCTTAAACGACCTGAGAAAAGCATTGGTAGAACATCAAACTCTCGGAAGCAAAACGGGAGCTATTCACGCCGCCTTATTATTGGCGCCAGATAACACCCCATTGTGCTGTATGGAAGACATTGGCCGACACAATGCGCTTGATAAAGTCATTGGCTATGCCGCACAAAAGAAAATATCACTGCATAATCATAATATTCTCATGTCGAGCCGTTGTAGTACTGAGTTGGTTCAAAAAGCCGTTCGTGCCGGACTATCTTACCTAACGCATTTGGCATCACCGAGCACTCTCGCTATTAAACTAGCCCAGCACTACAGGCTTGCTTTAATCCATTTACCCAAAGCCGACAATGCCAGAATATTTTCACCAGTATCGATTAATAAGGACATTAACAATGACGGATAAAAAAACAGTTTATACACCTTATAAAGGTGCTGCTGGTGGTTGGGGGGCGTTGAAAAGTACCACTAAACATTGGCTGCAGAGCGAAAACTCTGTGCGTAATATTCATACCCTTTTGAAAACCAATCAGCCAAATGGGTTTGATTGCCCTGGGTGTGCTTGGGGAGAAAAACACGACCCAGCAAAAATACGCTTTTGCGAAAATGGAGCCAAAGCGGTGAATTGGGAAGCCACATCAAGAAAAGTTGACGCCGCTTTTATGGCTCAGCACAGCGTCACTTGGTTGAATACCCAAAGTGATTACTTTTTGGAGTACCAAGGTCGTATCACAGAGCCACTTCGCTATAACCCTGAAACAGATCATTATGAAGCCATTTCATGGCAGCAGGCCTTTAAACAAATTAGCGACACGTTAAAGGCTCAACAAGACCCAAACCATGTAGCTTTTTACACTTCAGGCCGGGCTAGCAATGAAGCCGCTTTTCTATACCAACTGTTTGCGAGAGCTTATGGCACGAATAACTTCCCTGACTGTTCAAACATGTGCCATGAGGCCAGCGGTTATGCACTGACGAGCAGTATAGGAATCGGTAAAGGGACAGTGGATATAGAAGACTTCGAACATGCCGAAGCTGTCTTTGTCTTTGGGCAAAACCCCGGAACCAACCACCCTCGGATGCTAGAAACTCTGAAAGAGGTCGTACAAGGTGGTAATAAAGTCTTAAGCTTCAACCCTTTACGTGAGCGCGGTTTGGAGCGTTTTCAGAATCCCCAAAGTCCAGTTGAAATGCTCTCTAATCGTTCCAAGCCCACCCATACTAATTATTTCTGCCCAAAAATTGGCGGCGATATGGCTGTCATTAGGGGTATGGTAAAAGCCCTTATCGATTTGGAAAAGGAAGCCCAAAAAGCAGGTAGCGCAGTTTTTGACCACGCATTTATAAAACAACACACTCAAGGGATGGAAGACTACCTTGAAGAAGTAAAACAGACACCTTGGTCAAATATTCTTGAGCAATCAGGACTCACTAAAGAAGAGATTCTCTATTGTGCCCAAGTGTATGCAGATGCGGAAAATGTCATCATTACATGGGCAATGGGCATTACTCAACACTACCATTCTGTGGCAACCATACATGAAATAGTTAACCTGCTGGCACTAAGAGGGAACCTTGGTAAAAAAGGGGCTGGCGCTTGCCCTGTACGCGGACACAGTAATGTCCAAGGCGATAGAACCATGGGGATTAATGAACGCCCTTCTGCTGCCTTTTTGAAAGCTCTCGAAGAACATTTTTCCTTCTCCCCGCCAACAGAAGATGGCTTAGCAGTTGTCGATACTATCCATGCTATGAAAAACGGCCAAGTTAAAGTTTTCATAGGTCTAGGGGGTAATTTTGCAGCGGCTACACCAGACACAGTGGCTA
The DNA here is from genome assembly GCF_025716875.1 of Marinomonas sargassi. Taxonomy (GTDB): domain Bacteria; phylum Pseudomonadota; class Gammaproteobacteria; order Pseudomonadales; family Marinomonadaceae; genus Marinomonas; species Marinomonas sargassi. The sequence goes on from NZ_JAOVZB010000004.1 coordinate 342,018, forward strand.
CTGAAGAAGCATTAATAAACTGCCAACTCACGGTACAGATCAGTACAAAACTCAATCGATCTCATCTGATTACAGGAAAAGAGGCGCTCATTCTCCCATGCCTTGGCCGTACCGATATTGACCTTCAAGAATCTGGTCCACAGAAAGTCACGGTTGAAGACTCTTTTAGCATGATCCATGCGTCTTCTGGCGTATTAGACCCTTTAAGTTCAGAAATGAAATCAGAGCCCGCCATTATTGCGGGTATAGCAGAAGCGACCCTAGGAAAGGCCCCCATAAATTGGCTGGAATCGATAAGCGACTACAATATTATTCGTGAACATATTGCTGCTGTTATTCCAGGCTTTAAGGACTTTAACCAAAGAATATTACAAGACGGTGGCTTTTATTTGGGTAACAGCGCCCGAGAAAGAAACTGGAATACGCCGTCTGGGAAAGCCATTATCCATAAGCATGGTTTACCAGAATCCATTCTCCCAAAAGGAGTAAAAGACCTACTATCAAATAAAACGCTTGTACTACAAACACTTAGATCACACGATCAGTATAACACCACCATCTATGGTATGAATGATAGATACCGTGGCATTAAAAATGAACGAAGAGTGGTGTTTATCAATCCTGCCGATATTCAAAGATTGGGATTTACAGAGGGCCAAAAGGTTACTTTAAAATCATTATGGGTAGATGGCGTAGAACGTAAAGTTGAAGGCTTTATACTGGTCCCATACAGTATTCCAATGGGTAATATTGCCACTTATTACCCTGAAACGAACCCACTAGTTCCATTAGACAGTACTGGAGAATTCAGCAATACCCCCACATCAAAAAGCATCGCCATAGAGCTTGAAGAATATCGAGAATCCATCCAAGTTTTATCAACTTAATGCATCACAATATATAAACAAGGTACTACAACAAGCAGAACAGAGTAAGGCTGTAAAGAGAAGTGTTATTGGTAGTAGGCTATCTCTTTATTCGCCATCATCCTTAGTGATTGAGTCACATTTCTATCAAACTCAGCTTTGCTTTCAGTAGGAATGGAAAATGTATTGGGAATATCTGCCGTCATAGGGTTAACCGGCGAACCTTTAATATGTAGCTCATAATGTAAATGCGGCCCTGTCGATCGGCCAGTATTGCCCGATAAAGCAATCACTTGACCCCTTGATACTTTTTGCCCTTTTTTCACTAGCGTTTTATTTAGGTGTAGAAACCTAGCGCCATAAGGACCAGCATAATCCACTTCAATAAATTGACCGGCATACCTATGTCGCTCAACACGTGTGACAACGCCATCACCTGTGGCCAACACTTGTGTTCCCGTGGGGGTCGCTAGATCAACGCCGTTATGGGGTGATATACGACTTGTAATTGGGTGTAAGCGTTTATCATTGAAAGGCGAACTTACTCGGTATTCCTGTGACGTGGGCCAGCGTCTCAACGAGGGAGTTAAACTCATACCATCCACATCATAAAAGCGTCCATCTGAATGAAGAAAAGCACTGAAAACCTCACCATTATAAGAGGTTCGAATTTGTATCGCATCTAACTGAGCGCCACCTACCTCTACGCCATTTATATGACCTTGAGTGGTCACTAAATCTATTTCTCCGCCTTCTTTAGATATCTCGTCAACGTTTACTTTTTGGGCAAGAATTTCACGCAGGGTAGCAATATTTACTGAGGATAAGTCGAGGCGTTTTAAAGAGGCGTAAAAACTCCCCTCAACCGCCCCGTGTAATACATTCATTCTATAACTGATTGGTTTAATATTTTCTTCATAATAAAAGCCACCAGCCGCATGTCGAACATAGGAAATACTTTTACTCGGGTTAACATGGCGAGTAAGTACCATTAACTCGCCATGCACATCTAACTGAAAAGTGAACTCATCTTTAATTTTCAGAGGTTCGAGCACTAAGAATTCTTGATCCGCTTCTAGAACAGCGTACAGAGAAGACAATGACAACCCCAAACGCTTAAAAATACGCTCTAAGCTATCACCTGATTTAATGGAGTATTCCATTAGCGGACGCTCAATAGGAGAAATTTGCACCTGCTTTAACAGGCTTTCTTCTGAAGGAGTATCTGCCGTCAAAGATGAAGGAGGCAATGCAGAACTATCTACTTCACCTTCATTTAGAGTGGCCTCTGCCACTGACGGGAGCAAGTCACTCTTAAAAGGCTGAGCTGAAGGTACCATTGCTTTGTAGGTCAAAAGCAATACACCAAAAGTACAGGCATAAACCACTAACCAAATGACAGTACTAGTGTATTGGCGTGATAGCCGTTTTTTTATCAATTGCATAAAATTTCGTTAAAAATACAATCCATGTAAACAAGTATTTAAGCAAGCCTGTCTCACAAAGCTTTGCTAAAAGAAGTACTCAAATGAGAGATAAATAAAGGGAGATGGTTGAAGAGCAAAAATGATTTTATACCCAACGAAGCCTTCCTAAAACAAGCCTCTTTTTTGAATGCGAAGGATATCAGGTTTACAGTTGAAAAACGAATAGGGCTGTTTAATGTTTTTTAGCAAGCCCAACACATTCCCCATATAAAGCAATAGATTATTAGTGACCAATAAAGTTTTATATATGACAAACAAAACATTCAAATATCATTGTAATGTAAGGAAAAACCTTACATTATTGTCAGATCTATTAAAAAGTTAAGGCGTTAATAGGAGGCATTCAATGAGTACTGAAAGTTCAACGGCAGATCTACCTTTAACGGTACTTTGTGTAGATGACGAAGTAAATATTCTCAAGTCGATGAAGCGCTTACTTCATAAACAAGGCTATCAAATATTATTGGCTGAAAGTGGCGCCAAGGCTTTAGCCCTAATGAAGGAGCATGACGTACATTTAATCATGTCAGATATGAAGATGCCCTCCATGACTGGCGCCCAGCTTCTTGAACAAGTTGCTACCTCCTACCCTGAAACTTACCGTATTTTATTGACCGGTTATTCTGATATGGAATCCACTGTCGACGCGGTTAATAAAGGCAAGATCCACCGTTATTTGCAAAAACCTTGGGATAATGACGAAATTATTGAAGCCATTTCCGAAGGCCTACAACAAGTAAAGTTAAAGCATGAAAACATCAAACTACAGGGGCTTATTAAAAAGCAAAACTCTTTACTAAAAGGCTTGAATCAGACCCTTGAGGACAAAATTAAACTACGTACTAAGCAAATTAATGCGGCGATGAAAAAAGTTGAGCAAAACAATATTGCCACTCAAAAAGTCTTATTTAATTTAATCAGTATCAACCCTCACCTTAGTGGTAGTTACGCTAATAGTATTAGTCTGTTGTCGAAGCGTATTGCCGAGAAGTTGTCCCTTCCTAAAAAAGAGATAAAAGAAATTAGCTTTGCTGCATCATTGTGTGAAATCGGTCTTCTCGGGATGGATACCGCTGTCTATAGCCAATCTTTTGGTGAGCTCGATTTTGATCAGAAGCAGGAATATCAAAACCAAACCATTATTGCCCAATTAATATTAAGCCCCGCCGCTCACATGCAGGATGTTTCAGACATTATCACCTGCCAGTTTGAGCACTTTAACGGCTCAGGTCCAAATAGACTTACCGATGAACAAATTCCACTTGGTGCGAGAATACTGGCTGTTGCCCGTGACTACTGGCGTTATAGGCTAGCCAGAATTACCAGAGAGGAAATACCCGACGCCGAAGTAAAACTACAAATGAAGAAGTTTATGGGTGTACGCTACGACCCTGAAATTTTGGGAATACTAATTGATAACCCTGAGATAGTATCAAGCAAATACCTTGAAAAACCGATCAAGGCACTTTCTATCAAGGCTGGAATGGTGTTGAAATACAGCGTCTTCACGGAGAAGGACATCCTTGTGCTGCCTGAAGGTCATGTATTTACAAATGAATCCATTACCAAGCTGCTACAATTTGAAAAACAGCAAGCAACACCTTTCACAGTCATTATCGAAGAACAAAAGGTTGAAGAGGAAAAAACTGAAGACTAACTGTCTTCAGTTGCCGTGCTCATAGGGAAGTTGATGTTAAAGGTGGTGCCAACTCCTACCTCAGAATCAACAACAACTTGAGCATCATGTGCCTCAAGAATGGCATAAGAGACAGATAACCCTAAACCTGTACCGACACCCACGGGTTTGGTTGTAAAGAAGGGAGTAAATAACTGTTTTACCGTCTTTTCATCCATTCCACTTCCGGTATCTTTTACATGAAGAATAACTCGATCATTTTCTTCAGTATGGGAAATAGAAAGTTCCCCACCGCCTTCCATTGCATAAGCTGCATTCACAAATAAATTCACAAACACTTGTTGTAATTGCCCCGTATTACCTATGATCCGCGGGCAGCTCTCTGACAGTTGATTGTCTATTGTGTGTTCATACTTAAAAGAGTTCGCAACAATTTTTAATGCTCCAGTAACACAGTCAGGTAAAGACATCGGCACCAAAGCTTCATCACCTGAATGAGAGAAACCTTTTAAATTATCAACAATATCTTTCACTCTATCCAATCCTTCTATATTGGATTTGAGAATATCCGTTGAATCATCTTCTATGTAATCTAGGTCAGATTTTTTACAAGCTTCTTCAAATGCGCTCAATGTTAGCGTGTCATTTTCTTTAACGTTCTGACTTAACTCGGCGTGAAATGATTTGATATCAGTTAAGTATTCTTTAAGAACTTCCATGTTAGAACGGATAAAGCCTACTGGATTATTAATTTCATGGGCAACACCTGCCGCCAATTGCCCTAGGGATGCCATTTTTTCAGATTGGATAAGCTGTTTCCGCGCTTTTTCAAGGTTATTTAAAGAGTCTTGTAACTGAACATTACGCTTCAAAATACGCATATCTGCTAAGCGCCTTCTCGTACCATTCAGCAAATGCTCTCTCGCGGTTTCTAAGACAGAAAGTAACTCTTCACTAATAGCCTCTTCTGTACAAAAAAAGGCCATCCATCCAATTCTCTCTCCACCGAGTGTGAAATTAGTATAAAAAATCGTTTGGATAGGTTGATCTGTGGTTATATTCCTTTCTTTAATAGACTGTACAGTCCACGTATCTAAAAGAGTTGCCTCTCCCAATGGCAGCACTGACAAAACATCCTCTTCAAATGGATTGCCCTCCTGCCAACCTTCTGCCAAAGACCACATCTGCTTTAGCTTACCACCGACCGCTTTTCCCTTATCACTGATGATATAAAAACCATGGGAAGCTGAGCTAAATCCCCCAGTCAGATCAACGATTTTGTCGACCATTACATTAAGGGGCAACTCAGACGCCACATAACTAGAAGACAGGCCTAAATATTCAAGCTCTGCTTGCTTCTGCGTCGCTGACTCTAGCGCACGCTTTAATGACAAATTCGTTTCATATATCTCTAAAGAATATTGCTCTAATTGATTCTCAGCCATATTGCGCGCTTTCTTTTCACGAGCAATCTTGCGCTCAAGTACACCTAAGCGCTTCGTTAGATCTTCTAATGTAGGCTGTGTTTCAGCAGTAACAGCTTCAGATGCGTTATCTTGGCTCACACTTTTTCTACCTTAATAACGCAGCGCTGATCACCTTCGTGCTCACATTCAGGTTGACTCACAACGACCTCTTGGCCTGTGTGTTCAGCTAGTCCTCGAATAATTCCCTCACAGAAAAAACATAGTTTACGGGGAGACTGATAATTAAAGGTAAGTTCATTCGCGGTTTCGGATAAGAATTCAAATTCTGGAAGTAATGCATCTGGGTTAAGTTTTTTAACCTCAACATGAATAAAGTTTTGCACGGCATGTAAAAATTCAAACACATCTTTAAAATCGTGGGCACCACCAGGGGCTAAGCTGTATAACTCTTTAAAAACCCACTGACCAAAAGCGAATTGAGCATCTTTTGAGGAGATATTTTTCTTTTCTACCACTAAACCTATTAAAGTAAATAACTCTTCATCGTCATAAGTCGCTACGGCAGTATAAATACCACCACTGGGTAAATCCGCTTCTTCTAAAAGTTCATCCCAGAATTCATCACCCCACAACTCTTCAATAAACTCGCCGAATTTAACGAATACAATACCTTTCATAAGCAACTCCATTTATATAATTATTAATCAGTATTAGATACTTTATTCAAATTTTCCAATTAATAATCATATAAAAACTAATCAGTTACAAGAAACCTCATTCAGAATCAGAGCAAAGGAAGAGCAAATCATTTAATGAAATTGTTACGAGAATCATTATCGTGAAATTAATAAAAAAGTTGAGTTGAGTTAACTGAATAAAAACCGAATCGTAATAAGAGTCGTTATAATATGAAAAACAATTTACCCCCTATTATATTTAGACGTAGAAATTTAGCTAAACTCCATACCGACCCGCAAGACACCTGTATTAAGAACATTAGCCCTCAATCCACCAGAATGTAACCAAGCTTTCACCACCTGAGCAGAAGTTATACCATCATTTTCTAACGCTTTACCTAATTTTGCACAAGGCAGACACAGCTCTACTCCATAAAATGTAACGCTGCCAATAGAAAAGGTTTTTCCTACTAAATCGTTAAGGCGAACGCCTTGTGTAACAATATTACGGCGTGTATCAGACAGAGCAATATTTTGCTCAAAGTTCATATTAAAAGCCGCTATTGCCTCACTTTCAACAAAAGTGATATTTGGGCCATCGTCTCCCTTTTTGCCATAGTTCCTATCGCCGACAATGCCTTTGCCAAAATCGACTTGTACCGCCTCTATTTGAATTTGCGGTGCTTTTGGTTTCTTTGCGACATATATGGCTTGAATCATTTGATTATCTTACCCATTCTTTTTATGACTTATGCACTGCCATTTGACGATAAGGTATTTCACCCTTAAAAAAGCGTTCACCTTCGATTTTCATGCCAAATCGCTCATAAAGTGCTATTGCGCTTTCTCGCGCATCACACCAAAAAATATATTTCTGCTCTTTAAAATAATTAGCTAAAAATGACATAAGATGCTCTAACATCTGGCTACCAATGCCTTGCCCTTGAAATGCTTCAAGAGTCGCGAACTTTCTTAGCCGCACACTATTCTCTTCAATAAAAATAGAAGCGACACAAACCAAGTTCTCATCTTTATAAGCTCCAAAGTGCAACCCATCAATATCATTTTCGACGCGGCATTCATCAATGCTTTTATTGGGCCATAGGACTTGATGTCGAAGGGGAAGCACTGCATCAATCGAAACTCTTTGGATTGTTATTGATAAAGACATTATTAAATTACCTTTCTACTTAGTTCTGGAGAAGTCCAATAATTCCATCATATTAAGAATTTTGGTTGCTTTCTCAAAATGATTAAGTTGATGCTCTTCTATCCACCAACGAGCTACCTTCATCAGGTTCACTGGATCATTATTTTTATTGGTAAAAAAGGCATAAAAGGAGACTTGCACACCTTGCCCTTTTTTATCAATTTTCTCGTTACAAATGGTCACTATTTTGTCTCTAATCTGCTCACTAATCATCTTACTTCCTAGTTAGTTTCCTATGCTATCTCTTTGTTTTACTAATGTATCCCCAGTTTCTAAACCACAAAATAAGACTATAAGACTAAAGTCGAACTTCATATTGAATAACTGCCTGATAAATTAACAATGCAAAATAAAAATAATTATAGGAGATCGACCGTGTCAGATCATAACGTTAATGCAGAGAAATACTGGCAAGCCAATTTAAGGCTTATTCTTGGCAGTCTCGTCGTTTGGGCTCTCGCGTCCTACGGCTGTGCCATTCTACTCAGACCTATGCTATCAGGCATCGCTGTCGGCGGTACTGACTTAGGGTTCTGGTTCGCTCAGCAAGGTTCCATTCTCGTTTTCATCCTGTTGACCTTCCATTACGCATGGAAAATGAACAAATTGGATGAAGAATTCGGCCTGCAGGAGTAGCAACCATGGATCAATTTACTATTAACCTTCTCTTCGTTGGTGGATCATTCGCGCTTTACTTCGGCATTGCTATTTGGGCTCGTGCAGGCTCAACAAAAGAGTTTTATGTCGCAGGCGGTGGTGTTCACCCTGTTTTAAACGGTATGGCAACGGCAGCTGACTGGATGTCTGCAGCTTCCTTCATATCCATGGCAGGCCTTATTGCCGCTGGCGGCTACGCTAACTCCACCTTCCTCATGGGTTGGACTGGTGGTTACGTATTACTTGCTATGCTACTGGCCCCTTACCTACGTAAGTTTGGTAAGTTCACTGTACCGGATTTCATTGGTGATCGCTTCTACAGTAAAACAGCTCGCCTAGTGGCTGTGGCTTGTTTGATTGTTGCGTCCGTGACTTACGTTATCGGTCAAATGACAGGTGCTGGTGTGGCCTTCTCTCGCTTCTTAGAAGTAGACAAAAACACTGGTCTTGTGATCGCTGCGGTTGTTGTATTCTTCTACGCCGTATTAGGTGGCATGAAAGGGATAACCTATACTCAGGTTGCTCAATATGTGGTTTTGATCATCGCTTATACCATCCCAGCGGTCTTCATCTCTCTACAATTGACGGACACCTTCCTACCTGCAATTGGCCTATTCTCCACTCACACTGAATCTGGTTTGCCTTTATTGCAAAAATTAGATGAAGTGGTTCGAGAGCTCGGCTTCAGAGACTATACCGCTGATGTAGATAACAAGCTGAACATGGTGTTGTTCACTTTATCTTTGATGATTGGTACGGCTGGCTTGCCACACGTTATTATTCGTTTCTTCACCGTGCCTAAAGTGGCTGACGCTCGCTGGTCTGCTGGCTGGGCTTTAGTATTCATCGCATTGTTGTACTTAACAGCGCCTGCTGTAGCATCAATGGCTCGTTTGAATCTTATTAATACGGTTTACCCTTCTGGGCCTACTGAGCAACCAATTGCTTATGCCGAGCGCCCTGATTGGGTTCAAACTTGGGAAACAACAGGCCTTATTAAGTTTGAAGACAAAAACAACGACGGTCTTGTTCAATTCTACAACGATGTGCCAGCTTTCCAAGATGAAGCAACAGCACGTGGTTGGGAAGGTAACGAACTTGTTGTTAACCGAGATATCCTAGTATTAGCTAACCCTGAAATCGCCAACCTACCAGGTTGGGTAATCGGTCTGATTGCGGCTGGTGGCCTTGCGGCTGCTCTATCTACCGCGGCAGGTTTATTGTTAGCCATATCCTCGGCGATAAGTCATGACTTAATAAAAGGCTCGATAAACCCCAATATAACCGATAAAGGAGAGCTCAAAGCGGCACGAATATCCATGTTCGTCGCCATTGTCGTTGCCACCTACCTAGGTATGAACCCACCAGGCTTTGCAGCCCAAGTGGTAGCTCTGGCCTTCGGTATTGCGGCAGCTTCGATCTTCCCAGCGCTAATGATGGGTATCTTCTCGAAACGTGTTAATAGCAAAGGTGCTATTGCGGGTATGTTAGCAGGCTTGTGCTCTACTCTGGTGTATATCTTCCTATTCCTAGGTTGGTTCTTCATTCCGGGTACAGCATCATTCGCTAATACACCAGATAACTGGTTGTTCGGCATATCTCCATTGTCGTTCGGTGCCATTGGTGCAGTAATCAACTTTGCTGTTGCCTTCACCGTATCTTCAATGACAGAAGAGCCACCAAAAGAAATCCAAGACCTTGTTGAAAGCGTTCGCTACCCTCAAGGTGCTGGTTCTGCTGTTGATCACTAAGAGAAATAAGATCAATATTAGATAATGCACTAATGGTAAGAGCCAGACTGCAAATACTCGGTCTGGCTCCTTACTCGAATACATAACAACAATAAAAAAGAGTGAATCTTATGTTTTGGGAACTTATAGCAACTGTTTTTGCTGGCATCGGTGGTGCTGGTATTGCCTTATTAATAAGAAAACTTTCCAAACAAACCGCACCGAAATGGCTAGTGCCTGTTTTTGCGGGGCTATCTATGATTGGAATACAAATTCAAAGCGAATACAGCTGGTATGACCATCAGGCAGGCTTATTACCTTCTGGTGTCGTAGTTGTGAAGACAGTTCAAGAAGAAGCACCATGGCGCCCTTGGAGCTATGTATTTCCTCAGACCATGCGTTTTATAGCTGCAGATGTAACCAATTCTTCCGTTAACAAAATTGATCCAAATTTAGTCCATGTGAACCTGTATTTCTTTGAGCGTAGACAAACCGCCAAACTGGTTCCTCAGGTAATTGATTGTCAGCAGAAAGCTAGAGCACACTTCCCTGACTCAGCACAAAACGCAAAAGCGACTTGGTATTCTCTCGACAATAATGACCCACTTTTAGCCGCTATATGTAGCCCTATGTCTTAATATGACAGGTTATTAATTAAGAGAATCTATTATTAAATAGCTAACCTAACTAAAAACTAGATCAGGTAAAGGTTAGTTTTTTTCACCTTAAGCTGTATTTTTTATCGTTTGTTCTGTCCAGTCTAACTGCTTAATATTTACTCAACAAAGAGATTCACTCTTTGTGATAATTTTAAGGAGAACAAGATGAAAAATTCCATATTTTCTACAGAAGCCCTAGGCGATTTCACTACTGCTAACCCTACTTCAGAAGTTGAATACTATGTCGCTCTTGCCAACAAGCAACGTGCTGAAATGGTCGCGTCAATGGCTTCTTCAATTGCAAAGAAAGTAAAAGCGAGCTTTGCTAATATCAAAAAATCATTAAGCCAACAGAGTATGAAGCACGCGTAACAACATCCTTCTAATCAACTTATAACAGCATAAAAAGAGTGTAAAACACCAATGAAGAATATCTCAAAGGGCGTACTAGTACCTGCATTCATGTAACGCTATTTACGCCCTAATTCTTTATTCTATCCCCCAATAGCATCTCTCTTAGTACTCGACTATTACTTCTTCAAACAACCTAGCTTATTGTGTTCAATGACTTTAGAGTGAATCTTAGTTAGAGTTTGCCTAAGCGCCTACACACCTTAATCCAACAAGGTTAATTTTTACGAGATATAAGATTATGCTAACTTGGCACCAACAAGGCTTCACTGAACTGTCTCTTTTCACTTTATATGATCTATTAAAAGTACGAACAGACATCTTTGTTGTTGAACAAAACTGCCCCTATCCAGAGCTGGATAATATCGATAAGCATGACAACACAAAGCATCTTTTCGCCTTACTCGAAGGAAACCCTATCGCGTATGCACGTATCATTGCGCCAAATATCAGTTACCAGAATCATTCAAGCATAGGGCGTGTACTTGTTATTGAAAATCACAGAAAAGATAAACTAGGCCACCAACTTGTTAAACGAGCAATACAAAGCTGTATAACACAATGGCCAGACATTCCTATAAAGATTGGAGCTCAATCTCATCTGCAAGGTTTCTATCAAAAGCATGGCTTTACCACGACATCAGAACCTTATATTGAAGATGGAATTGAGCATGTCACCATGGTTTATAGTGCAAATAATTCAGATATTTAAATACAGATGAGTAGCCCTCTTAATAAACAGACAAGATAGCGCTAAAATTGCGCCTCCATTTATTAAGTTAAGCTATTTTTATGAAGTTTTTTATTCAATTCATACGTAACCTTTTAGGCTACACAATTATTATTGTCGACTTCCTTACTCGGGGCCAAAAGCTAAAACGCTCCCCTGAACAGCAATTAGAAGTAAATGAGCAGCTAAAAAGCTTGTCTCTTTATCAGTTTTCCGCCTGCCCTTTTTGTACAAAGACACGTCGAGCAATGCACAAACTAAACTTACCAATAGAGAAGCGAAATGCCTCTATAGGTTCTTCATATCGTATGGAATTATTAGAGGGTGGTGGAAAGTTAAAAGTGCCTTGCCTTCGTATAGAAGAAAATAATAAAGTCAGCTGGCTTTACGAGTCTTCCGATATTATTACTTATCTCGAAAAGCGCTTTGAACGTTAAAGTCTTTTTTAAAAACAACTTAGCCCCAAGGTAAAAAAGAGCTCTCTGTGGCTCTTTTTTTATTCTTTCTCTTTATAAGCTTTCCGCTTGTCTGTTGTGTTATCACTCAGCTCGACAAGTTTTATCACCATAGTAGTTATCGCAATAATTACACTGACTTGCATCACCAGCTCGATCTACTTTTACTTTTTTAACGAATATGCCTTTTACTATCTTAGTTATATTTTTCATTTTTTAGTCCTCTTTTTTTATGTGCCTTTATATTAACTAAAAAAATAAAAAAGAATAAATCGATAGTTTTTATCGATTCGATAGCAATTACCTACAAAAAAGCGCCTCGCTATTTCAATGTAAAACATCTCATAGCTAGGCGCTTCAAATGGCGTTAAAGAACTTAGACTTTAAAGAAGTCCATCTCATCCTTTTGCGACTGGGCTTGCTGTGCCAAGTCACTAGTTGCAGCAAGAGTTTCATTGATTGCGGCTGTATTTTGTTGCACTAGATCAAATACTTGCACTGTGTTCTTAGAAAGCTCTTCCGTCACACTCGTTTGCTGTAATGATGCTGTTGCCACCATGGAGTTAATCTCAGAGATAGCATTAATCACACTAGAAATCTCTTCAAATGAGTCATTAACCTGTTTAGCAAAATCAACAGAACCTTCAATTAATTGAACATTCTTCAGCATGTTCGTGCTTGCTTTCTCAGATTTATCTTGCAGCTTAGAGATGATCTCTTGAATGCTAATGGTTGAGTCCTGAGTCTTAGAGGCTAACGCCCTCACTTCGTCAGCCACCACAGCGAAGCCACGTCCGGTTTCTCCAGCACGAGCCGCTTCAATTGCTGCATTCAGGGCCAATAAATTGGTTTGTTCTGAAATACCATTAATAACATCTGTCACAGAACCAATTTCTATTGAGAACTTCCTTAGTTCGTCGACTAGACTCGCAGTTTCAGTCACAGAATCATTAATATCTTTCGTCAAGGATATGTTTTTATCGAGAGTCGCTTTACCGTTTTCTATCGTTGTAAGACTTAATTTAGCCTGCTCTTCAGCATTCACCGCCTTCTCGCTTACATTCTGAGATGTAGAGGAGAGCTCATGAATCGCCATGGAGATTTGTTCAACCTGTTGCTTCTCATTTTCCATATTAGCTAAAGTATCATTCATAACAGCGTTCAACTCTTGTGATGCTGAAGCAACACTATCTGAGCCTCTTAACGTGTTGCCAACAATAGTTGTTAGTCTGCTTGAAAGTGCCACTAGTGAACGATAGATACCCGTATCCCGGTCAGATCCTACAAGTTTTTCTCGTAGGTCACCTTCAGCCATTTTCTCCATTAAAGATTCAATATCTTCAGGTGCACCACCAACAGGGTTTAGTACCAGTTTACCCAATACAATTAGTAGCACGCCTCCTGCCAGCAGAATGCAAATGAGACCAACTAATAAGGAGTAGAATAACTGAGTATTTGCACTTTCAGTAATCTGTTCGTCACGAGTGAAACTAATGTATTCCCAACCATTAATCTCCATTTTCCCCCAGAAAGCCGTATAGTCGACATTCTTACCATCTACTTCAGCGGTATAGGAAAGTTCTGGGTGATCTGTATCAAACTTCTCAAAAACAGGGCGTAAGTCTTTGATTTTTTGACCTAACCATTCTTCGTACGGAGACACGATGACTTTACCATTACCTATGTAAACGATTAAGTCATCCCTATCTTTCAAATGGCCGATAAAGATATCCAAACGAATCGTTGTCATTACGGCAACATCAGAATTTACGTTATAAGCTAAAGCAACAAATAATTCGCCTTTGGATGTATAAGTAGGAGAAACAAAGAAGGTTTCCCCTCTTTCAAATAAGGCTCGGTAATAACTACGTTCTTTATAATTCGTTTTCGATTTCTTTCCTGTTCTGTTGTAAACAGCACCAGAGGTATCAAACAAATACACACCATTACTTCGCGCTTTAAGCAAGCTATAGAGTGATGCCAATTTTTCAGCATTGCTATCAGATAAAGAATCACTATTAATTTTATGATTTTTTATTTCTAACGAAGCCAAAGCGGATTCGTAACTAGCAAACTTTTCCACTAGTTGCGCCTCTAACGCTAAATTCTTTTCACGAAGGATTTGTTTATTCAGATCCATACTCTCGGATCGGAATGATAGAAAGTCTGACAAGGCAACAATCAATACGGTTGCAGCAATAATCAAGCTAAGTGCACCCATGACTTGCAGTTTAAATTTTTTCATTTGCGGTTCCTTCGTAACAAAGACAGAATTCTTTATATGATTGTTCCACTGCGACAAACTTCAGCGCGTTGGATAATTACCATACATTTTGTCATACAATTAAGTTTAATACACTAGACTTATTAAACTCTAACTCGCCGAATAAATCTTTTTTCCTCAATATATATTTTTATACTTATATGAAAAAAGGCAGTTCCTTAAAATAAGTACTGCCTTTTTAAAAACATGACTCTCAACTAAACAACGATCGTTATTTAATGATGATGACCGCCTTCACCATGAACATGTCCATGCTCAATTTCTTCTGCTGTAGCTTCACGCACTTCAATAATTTCCACATCAAAGTTTAAGGCTTTTCCTGCTAGTGGATGGTTACCATCAAGCATAATGCCATCTTCTTCAACACCAATAACGGTAACAGGCTGCTGTCCACCTGGTGTTTGTGCCATAAACTGCATACCGACTTGAATATCATCTACGCCTTGGAAGTTTTCTGTAGGCACTTTTTGAATAAGCTCTTGATGAACCAAGCCATAACCCTCTTCAGGGGAAACAGCAACGGTAGCTTTATCTCCAGCCACTTTACCTTGCAATGCCGTATCTAGACCTTGAATAATATTTTGCGCACCACTTAAAAAAACTAACGGTTCTTGCCCAATCGAAGAATCCAATTCCTGACCTTCTTCATCCGTTAATGTGTAGTGCATACTGACAACCGCATTTTCTGAAATTTGCATTACCTTCTCCTGCTAAAATAAATTGGGAAAACAGAGCCTAGATATAATAAAAGCAAATGAATATGTCATTTGCGATACAGCATAACTAAACAAACCCAAACAATGGTTTAATTCATAAATGATACCTTTCCAGATCATCAATAACTAGCAAATAAGGGATAAGCCTAAACAGTTATTTGTGTCTTTACATACCCTTATATCAATAATTAAGAATGATTCGTGATTTACAGACTTAAGTCGTAGAGGATTTATCGCCAGATTGTGATACATTGAAAAATGAAAAAAGAAACCAAACTGCTTTTAAAAATAATAAGCTTAGGTATATGTTTAGGTAGTCCATTAAATGACTGTGTTCTGGGTTTTATTAGCGATATTTTATGTTTTTGGCCTATTCTGTATTGCCATATGGGGGGATAAGCAAGGCCCCAAAGCCAAAAGACTCACTCATCACCCTATTGTATATAGCCTTTCACTCGCTATTTTCTGTACGGCATGGACATTCTATGGGGCAATAGGCGAAGCAGCTCGTTCGGGGTGGAATTATCTCCCTATCTTACTTGGGCCTATTTTGCTTTACCGGTTTGGCTTTCCCCTATTACGTAAAATGATTAGGGTTAGCCAGAAAGAAAACATCACCTCTATTGCAGATTTCATTTCATCTCGCTATGGCAAACGCCCTATCACAGCACCGCTCATCATTTTGATATGCATGCTGGCTGTTATTCCTTATATCGCTCTACAACTAAAGGCCATCGGTTCAAGTTTCGCTCTTTTTGTCAATCAGGATGAATCGAGCATACACTTCGCGGTACTCATCGCAGCTGTACTCATCGGTGTCTTTGCTATGCTATTTGGCACACGGAAAGTGGAAGTAACTGAGTACCGTTCAGGTATGATGCTCGCCATTGGCGCTGAGTCGCTCTTTAAATTGATTGCCATTGTGGCTCTGGGTTTGGTCGTCATCTTCATGGCCAAAAGCATTAATCTGCAAGGCTTAGCAAGAAATATTGATTCTTCGGTTTGGGCGCCAGAGCAATTTCTAAGTTTCCCTTTTATCATGCAAACCTTTATGGCTGCTGCCGCAGTAATTTGTTTGCCTCGCCAGTTTCACGTTACCGTTGTAGACCACCAAGATAATCAACAATCAGAGCTCGCTCGATGGTTATTTCCTTTGTACTTATTGATTTTTGCCGTCATGATTCCGCCTATTGCTATTGCGGGCCAGACCTTCTTCACATCAGACGTCAATCCTGACACCTATGTAATTCAGTTTGCTCTTATTTCAGACAACCTCGCCTTACAAATGCTGATATTTCTTGGGGGAATGTCTGCAACGACTGCCATGATTATTATGGCAACATTTTCCTTAAGTATCATGATCAGCAATGACGTGATCTTACCCATCATGTTGGCTAGAGCAAGTGCACAGCAGCAATCACTGCCTTTGTATAGTCGCAAAATCCTAATCGTACGACGTCTAGCCATTGCGGGAATATTGACCTTATCTTTCCTCTACTACAAAGAAATGGCGCACAATGATTCCCTATCTGGTATGGGTATCCTTGCTTTCTCTTTGGTATTGCAACTAATGCCGGCTGTGGTAGGAGGCCTGTATTGGAAACGAGCCCATGCTCATGGTGTATACACGGGATTAACACTGGGTTTTTTAACATGGGTACTGATCATGATGCTGCCATTAACAGGCGATGTCGAATGGGTGCATAGAAATGTCAAGCCAAGCTCTGAACACATTAGTTATGGCGCTTTTATTAGTCTAGTCGCCAATATCATTGGCTATGTTGTGGGGTCTCTACTCTCCACGGAGCGCCTGATAGATAGAATTCAAGCCACAGCCTTCGTGAATCCAAAAACAGAATTAGAACAGAACTTTGCAAAACCCAAAAGCAAAGCAACCAATGGCGATTTTTTTGTCTTATTAGAAACATTTTTAGGCCGCCAGAAGTGCAAGCAAGTACTGATTAGTTATGAAATAGATTACAACCAAACTATCTCTGAAAATGCCTCCCCCGATCGCCCGTTCATTGATTACTGTGAACGCGTGTTAGGTGGAGTATTGGGGGGCTCGTCCGCAAGAACAATTATTAACTCGGTGCTGATCGACAAACAAATCCGTGTAGAAGAGATGGTGACCTACTTTGACGAAACCACTCAAGCTATTCAGTTTAGCCAGAACTTACTCTTCATCTCTATGGATAACCTCGATCAGGGTATTAGCGTTATCGATAAAGATCTTAGGGTGGTGGCGTGGAATAAAACTTACTCAACTCTCTATCCATATCCTGAAGGTATGCTAAAGGTAGGTCTTTCTGTGGAAGCTCTCATTCGTTTCAATGCCTCAAGGGGAGAATGTGGAGCAGGTGAATTAGAAGACTTGGTTAATCGCCGTTTAGATCATCTAAAACGTGGTACCAGCTACCGTTTCTTACGACGCCGTGGTAATGGCAGAGTTATTGAGATTGTTGGTAACCCTTTGCCTGACGGCGGCTTTGTGACCAGTTTCACCGACGTCACTATCCACATTGAAAGCCAGCAAGCCCTAAAAGAAGCTAATATAGACTTGGAAAATCGCGTTGTTGCACGAACACAAGAAATCCAAAGTGTTAACTACGAACTCATCCAAGAAATTGAACGACGTAACTCTGCAGAGCAAGCTCTCATCAGTGCTAAAGCCGAAGCCGAGCAAGCAAACGCCTCCAAAACAGAATTTCTCGCCTTGGCGAGCCATGACATACTGCAGCCACTAAACGCAGCCAAGCTTTATATGAGTGTCCTGCAATCCTCCAAATTACCAAAAGATAGCTCAGAGATTGTTAGCAAACTGTTTGACTCCTTAGAATCTACTGAAACGCTAATTGCAACGCTACTAGAGATCGCCCGATTAGACCAAGGAGCTATCCAACCCAAACTAGAAGACTGTAACCTACAGGATATACTCACACCAATTGTCGCTGAGTTCGGCGTTATCGCGGAAAACAAAAATTTATTACTAAGCTCAAGGCTTCGCCCACTGCACGTTCATACAGACCCTATTTATTTACGTCGCATTATCCAAAACTTTGTTTCGAATGCCGTAAAGTACACAGAAAAAGGTAGGGTTTTATTAGGCGTCAGATCGAGAAAAGAGCAAGTTTATGTGCAAGTTTGGGATACTGGGGTTGGTATACCAGCAGCTCAACAGGAGAAAATTTTTGAGGATTTTTACCGCTGGGAAAATAACCCTGAGCCAGGTATGGGGCTAGGCCTAGGACTAGTACAACGCATGCAAACACAGTTAGGTTTAGTAACAGAAATCCACTCTACACCGGGTAAAGGAAGCTGCTTTAGTATTGGAATTCCACTAGCACATCAAACTACAGCAGCCCCCTTACCCGTCAATGAGACAATAGAAGAAGTGCTTACACCACAGACTAATTGCTATGTTTGGTGCATAGATGACGATAAAAATAACCTCCAAGCAATGAGCACATTACTCAATCACTGGCAATGTGAGTGCCAAACCTTCGATCAATTTGACGATGCGCTACAAGCTGAAGGGGTAGCAGAATTACTACTCGTAGACTACCACCTTGATGAGAATAAAGACGGCGTCTCGTTAATAAAAGCATTGAGGTTACAAGCAGGAAAAGAGATTCCTGCAGTGCTCATTACCGCAATGAGAGATCCAGAGTTGGTTGATATGTGTAAAGCAGAGAATATTACCTATATGGCGAAGCCTGCAAAACCTGCCAAATTAAGAGCATTAATCCAGCACATTCATCAATCAAGAGAAACATAAAAAGGGGCTCTAAGCCCCCTTTTTATTAATAGTTTTCCTTAGCCGAGCAGTGACTATTGTGAAGGTAAGCTAAGTCCACAGCCCGTTAATATAATTTCACTTACTGTATCACCGATACGCTTTATATCTTCTTCGCTAGTAGTTTCAATACCATTTAAAGCAACGACTTGAGCTTCAAAATCAGCATAGTGCTGGGTAGTGGCCCAAATCATATAAATTAAGCTGGCAGGATCTCTTTGTTGCATTTTTCCTGCATCCATCCATGCTTGTAATAACTCCACGCGAGATACAAACCATGGGCGTAGCTCTTCTTTTAAATAGTCGCCTATATGCTGGGCACCACCAATCACTTCCATGGCAAAAAGGCGAGATGCAACTGGTTTGTCAAAGCTTTGTTGTAGCTTAACGCGTATGAAACGGTCCAGTACCTCCGCAGGGTTGTCTTCAAAGGTCGCCCGATCAAAAACATCATTCCAGCCCAAAAGAGTCTGATCCAACACTTTCTTATAAAGGTTTGCCTTAGATTGAAAGTAATAAATAATATTCGGTTTCGGTAAACCAGCACGCTCAGCAATATGCTGTAGACTAGCTCCGTTAAAACCATTTAATCCAAACTCAATTTCAGCGGCATCAAGAATCTTAACAACGACTTCTTCACGGTTATTTTGACGCTTACTCATAAGGAAAAAACCTTTCTCTATTCAACTAACTTAGGCGATGGAGGCTAATCAACACAGATTAAGAAAACAACTCTGTCAATTCTTCTGCTGTCGATAACTTGCCTTCATCTTCAATATTTGGAAATACAGCAATAGTGATATTGTCTAATTTTAAGCTAGGTAGCCACTCACCTTTGAAGGTATCTAAGGAAATAGACACAGGCTCACAATCTTCCCAATCTTCAATCGCCCATTGACTAGCAAACTCAGCATCGGGCCACACCATAACGCAATCACCGTCATCGGTTTCAACCATCACGAAGCCTTCTTCGTTGCTCAAACTCCAAACTAAATTAGTGGCTTTTGCTTGCTCCACAAAATAGCTTAATCTTTCATCATCTGCAGCGACTAGTAATTGGACTCGCTCATCCATAGATAGTTCTTTCATGTCTTAATCTCTGTTAAAAATACGCAACTTCTGTTTCCGTTAATTGACGGTACCCGCCTTCATCAACGAGATCTAATGCTAGTGTACCAATCCTATCACGATGTAATGACTCCACCTTGTTACCCACTGCTGCCAACATACGTTTTACTTGATGGTACTTACCTTCATGAATTGTCAGGTATATCTCCGTCTCACTTATGCGTTCTGCAATCGCAGGTAGTGTTGGTTTACTTTCGCCATTCAACAAAACCCCCTTCTCTAGAAGATCTAAAGTATCGTCGAAAATGGGGTCAGCTAAGGATAAACGATAACGCTTTGAGCAAGCGTTTTTAGGTGAGGTAATACGGTGCAGCCATTGACCGTCGGTAGTAAGTAGTAAAAGCCCTGTTGTGTCTTTATCCAAGCGACCAACAATATTAAGTTTTTGACCTAGGTGAGAGGGCAATAAATCGAGTACAACGGGATGTTCCGCATCTTGGTTTGCACAAACATAGCCAGCAGGTTTGTTAAGTAAATAATACCCCTCACTTGGCCAAGCAAGGAGCTCTCCGTCTAAACTAATAACATCGGTTTCTTGTACATTGTAATTGGCTTTTTTAACAATATTGCCATTTACTGTAATTCGCCCTTTAGATGCCGCTATTTTAGCTGCTTTTCGCGCTAACTCAGTAACATGGGAAATATAAAAATCAAGTCTCAAGTAAATTGCCTATTTAAGGTTTATCAAATCGCTATACATAAAGATGCATAATAAGAGACTTATGATACCTGAGTAGCCCTACGTTAGGAAATATTCCATAACTTAGCTCATACAGCTGAACCCAAAAAATTCTAACAGTACTGCTATTGATTTGAATGATGCTTATTCTTAAATATTTCCCATGTAACGACCCGGTTTGTGGTTAACAGTAATAATCAGGTTTAAAGCAAAAGCACCAATAAAAGAAATAATTATTAGCCAGTAATCCACTACAAATACAGATAACAACACGATGCCGCAATCTATAACCATTTGAAATTTCCCCATAGAAACTCCATATTTTTCAGCTATATAGCGAGCTAAAATATTTATACCACCTAAGCTGGCGTTATGTCGAAACAGCATAAGAAAGCCAACCCCCATTAAAAAGCCACCCGCTATACTGGCATAAAAAGGATTAACGCTCTCGAAGGACAATAACATCGGAGTTAAATCTGAAAATAATGATAGACAAAATACTGCGCAGAAAGTCTTTAACGTAAACTCCCAACCAAAATGCACTATCGCCAATATATAAAAAGGTAAATTAATCAAAAAGAAAGCTTGCCCAAAAGTTAAAGGCGATGAGTACTGAATAATAAACGCTAAACCTGCCGTTCCTCCCGTCAATAAACCAACTTGTGAGAAAAGGTTAATTGCCAAGGCTATAATCATGGTTCCAATGACCATAGCTTGAATATCCTCAAGGCGGGTATGTTTTTGAGGGGATTGTTTACTAGTAGACATAGATGCTCGCTTAATGAATTAGAATAAGGAAATAAACAGGTGCATGAATTCTAAGAAAATGCGACGTTAAGTCCAATATCCTAATAAAAAGCTATTTTGAAGAAATTGTATAAAGTGTCTTATTTTCTATACACTTTTAGTTGGACGAGAAGAACGAATACTCGTAATAACTTTGCCGATAACACGTCTTGGGGACACCCAGCCAATTTTTTCTGACTGCATGCTTTTGTTGTTCTCTCCGCCAAGCCATAACTGACCATCGGGAGCGATGTGAAGTACTCTCTTTACGATATAACCATATAAAGCATGGTCGACCACCACAAGGTGGCCGATCATCAGTTTACGATACCAACGACTAATAAAAACGAAATCACCCTCTTCCAAAAGAGGTGACATGCTTTCTCCCTGCACTTTAATTAGCTTAAACATTATCCACCTCTGATGCTGTGGCTAAGGCCTTCCCTTAACTATTTTCGTATTACTTTGCCGTTCGTATTAAAAAGCCAATTAGCCTTTTAGATCTGGGTAAACTGTATCAAGCATTGGTGGGTATGGGCATGCTGCACGGTATGTAGACACGCCTTTAGTCAACCAAAATGCTTCAGCGAACTCATTTACTAGCTCAACAAGTTTTTCACCGTCAGCGCGGTTAATACCTTGTTTACACTTAGAAGCCTGCAACATAATGCTGTGTGTTAATTCATGAGCATTTGGAATTTGTTCAAACTGAGGTGCTTTGAAGTAATCGCCCCAGATGATGCGAACTGCTTCTTTAACTTCAGTACAAGCCGCTTCTTTCTCTGCAACTAAACGAGATACTTTAGCAACTTCTGCAACACCAACTTCACCTTCAACTTCTTTGATGATGTCCATAAGGCGAACACAGCTCAAAGCCGCTAATAAAGCAGTTGATGGATCGTAAATTTTACATGGGATATCGCAATGCGCTTTAGCTGTCTTAAACTGAACAACTTTATCTACCATTTTGATCATACTATGCATCATGGCTAACTTCCTCTTATTGATCGTTTTTACGGCGACGTTGAATTTGCTTATAAACCACAGCCGAAAGAATAACGCCACTTACAGCAAGTACACTTAATACGTGGATAGCGCTGCTCATCCAATGAGAATGATCATGTCCAGGGTGTGCTTGTGCAACTTGGCTTAAAACAAGAAATACACTTACTAGTAAAGTAGTAACAACAGACTTCATATATTTTTCCTTATGGTTCATGTTGAAAGTTAAAAAAATACACTAACAATTAATGCTGCACCACTGCCTTAGCACTGGATACAGCTTGCGATAGAGCTTGTAACAAAGACTTTTTTTGCGACATCACGCTATTACCATGGGTTTTAGAAAATAAATCCCACTCGAAGCGAATATGCGAGGCCGTTCTCATAATTAAGACACGGTGCTCTTCCTCCATATCCGGACGAGCAATAATAGCTTGGAGAAAGTTTACAGCATTTTCATACTGTGTGTTAGCAGATATGTAATCTCCTAAAGAAGAATAAGACTCCGCCATATTCAAAAAGCTCACTGCTATAGCAGCAACAGAAGATTCAGCATCCAGATGGAAGCTGTCGTCAAAAGATTGTTGAGCCTGATAAAGAGCCTCTCTGTGCAACTCTACAGCATCAGAAAAAGCATAATTTGAATGCGCCTTATTGGCCTGTCTTGTTAAACGTTCCCAGTTTTGCATAGTACCCTCCCAACACAAATAAATTAAAACTTAATGAGAATCATTATTATATATAAGAAAAGAAAAATCCACCTATATGAGAATAAATCTCAATAATTAAAAGCAGCTACTAAATATTTGTTGGAAGGGCAGACTCCAAGAATATTCATTCAACTATTTGCGCTAACTAGATGAAGAAAATAACTTTTTTACTGACAACAACATCCATTCACTCTACCCTATTTGTAGGAATCAAAAAAAGGTGGAAACATGTACTCTGGGAACCAATTTACATCACTCGTTCAAGTTGAAAAAATTAAAGTAAGAGAGCCTGGCGTTATCATACTGACAGGTCCTTCAAGTTGCGGTAAAGGCGAAGTCGCCAGCGCCCTGTGCAAAACATTATCTATTCGCCCAGAAGCTCACCTTTCTATGGGAGAAATTTTACGTAGTACTTTTAAGGATGCTAAGGAAGACCCATCCTTCGCAGAACTATTAGCGACTAAATACGATTTAAGTTATGAAAATAATATTTTTGATTGTGTAGATACGACCGAATCATTAAGTGCCAAAGTTCGCTCCTATCAAGCAGAGTTAGAAAAAATGTTCGATAAAACAGGTATGGACTTATTCACTTCCCAGCTGGAATGGCTTGAATTTTGTACCATGAATGGGCTATTGGTACCCAACCGATGGACTGAAAATTTTGTCGCGGCTCACATAGAGCAAGAAAATTTTGCCGATGGCGAAACCTTCATTTTAGATGGTTACCCAAGAACTCAACGAGCAGCGGAACACCTTCTAGACTTTTTAAGCTCAATGAACATCCCTGTGCTAAAAGTGCTTCACTTAAGCATTAGTCGCCAAGAAATGATGTCTCGTGCACAAGCTCGTGGTCGAGCCGATGATGATGATGAGTCTTTATTTAAGCGCTTTCAGTTTTACATCGAAAACGTACAACCAAGCGTTGATTTCATGAAAACGAAGCTCGGTTCAGATCGTATAGCTTTGATTGATGCTCATCAGCCTGTTTTTGATCAAACAGATAATGGTCCGGCATTTAACTTAGATGAATCTATTAATGCCGTTGTTGCGAGCGTTCTCAAAGCGATGGGAGTACCTAGAATGGTTATAAAAGATATTTTGATGGAAAATTCCAACAGTAAATAAAGGTGTCGATTTTATTTTTAGGTGCCTGAAAATAAAAAAGGGAAGCTTCTTCAGCTTCCCTTTTTTATTTGTACTCTTAACGTAAACTACCACTCGATGCCAATTTGCGCTTTTACTCCATGGGCGAAAGCATGTCTCTCATTAGCAATTTTACTATGGGTATCAACGCTATCTAACAGAACTCTAGGTGCTGTACGCCCTGTCATCATGACATTTTGATGTGAGGGACGATTCGCTAAAGCCTCTATTAAATCTTGCTCATTTAAATAACCATATTTGTACATATAGGTTATTTCATCTAGCAAAACAAAATGCACACTTGGGTCTGACAACACTTGCTTAGCTAAGGACCAAGCTTGTTCTGCGGCTTGTTGTTCAAGTTCTGGATTGCGGGTTTCCCAAGTAAAGCCATGACCCATAACATGAAAATCTACTAAAGGGTGCTGAGCAAAAAAGAGCTGTTCACCTGTTTCCTTACGGCCTTTAATAAACTGAATAACAGCACTCTTCTGACCATGCCCCAAAGCACGTGCCATGGTACCAAAAGCACTGGAGCTTTTGCCCTTACCATTGCCAGTAAGCAAGATGGTAACACCTCTTTCTTCTGTCGCCGCTGCAATACGCTGGTCAACAACTTCCTTCTTTTTCAACAAACGTGCTTCTCGTTTATCTAATGCGTCTTGGTCATCTTTTGAGGTCACTGTATCAGTCATTTTTTATCTCTTTTTGTAGAGTAGCCAACTTGGATAATACAAGTCTTTATGAATTGCGAAGATTCTCAGTATAAAGATTAATGCTACGGCGTAAATGGAGTTAAATTCATGTGAAGGCACATTATTTTGAAGTAGAACGACCAGTAAAGCACCTAAAAAAGCAGGCGTGGCATAAAACTCTCTACCCAAAACGAGAGGCGGTTTATGGCTTAAGACATCACGAATAATGCCTCCAGCAATCCCTGTGATAACCCCCATAGTAATCGCAATAGAAGGAGAAAAACCTAAATTAAGCACCTTCTCTGTTGCCACTACAGTAAATAACGCCAGACCAAATGAATCTGCGTAATGGAAAAGTCTTTGACGGTTCTCAATATATCTTATGGTAAAAAAGGCAAACGCAGAGGAAGCAAAAGCCACCCATAAATAAGAGGTATCTTCTACCCAATATACAGTTTCGACAGACAACACAGTGTCTCGAATGGTACCACCGCCTAATGAGGTAACCATGCCTAAAAACACGACACTAAAAAGGTCCATATCTTTTTTACCAGAGGAAATAACACCTGTAATAGCAAAAGCGGCAATACCAAACATGCCGAGTAGGTATAACAACATTCTCGTATATCTCTATTGAATTATTTAATTAAGAAGCCAATCACCAGCACCTAGGCGCTTTAACATGACTGAATTTTGTTGAATCGATAACTCTGTCAAGCTGCAAAAACCAACATCAATACGGTGACATTCTTCCAAAGGCCAGCAACACAGTAAACTCACTAATACCTTAATCACTCCTGAATGGGTCACCAGCACACAATTATCGTCAGAACTATTTTGTATAGTCAGCCACCAACACCAAACTCTATCGGCTAAATCTTGCAATGACTCGCCATTATAAGGGGCGCTATTAACAATATTCTCTGCCCAAAGGTCAATTTCTGACTTTGCTATGTCATTCCACAGCAGGCCATCCCAATCTGCAAAGTCCAGCTCTTTCAAAGCGTCAACCGGAGTTGAGCCATCATCGCTAATGTAATTTGCCAACAAAGCCGTTCGGGTTAAAGGGCTGTGGTAAAAAGAAGTCTTACCTTGCAATTGATTAGTAAGTGACTTTTTTAGGGGTTGTGAACTCAGCTGCCAATTTGTAGTTAAAGGCACATCACTTTGCCCATAACACAGGCCTTTAGCAACCTCAGGTTTGGGATGACGAATAAGGAAAAGCTTCATGAATAGGACACCAACACGCAAAAAATGAGGAACGCCTCACCCACTTGCTCACTGGCACCCAATGTATCGCCATTAAAGCCTTTTATCTTGTTATGTAAGTAGGCTCTGATAGCAAAAATCAGCAAAGTTGAAAAGCAGAAAACAAATAACAAATCCATTAAATTAAACGCCATCACACCAAACAAGACACATGGTGCTAAAGCTAAAGCCCATAGGGGTAAAGATAACTTGGATAACATATTGGCAGATTTGCTATTTCCAAGACTTACGTATTCCAATAAGTGCATTAAAATGAGAGGAAAAAATCGGCCAAAGGCATGAATAAAACACCATGCACTTAACACATAGATAAAGCTCAGAAATGACTCAGGCGCTAGAGTAAGCAGTTCACTTAACAATAACCACTTAATAGTGAGAGAGAACCAAATAGCCAAAGCGGCATAACTGCCTATGCGTGAATCTTTCATTATAGACAGGCGCTGGTCAGGTTCGAAGCCCCCTACCAGGCCGTCACAAGCATCCATCAGCCCATCTTCATGGAAACCGCCTGTTATTAAAACAGCCGTCAATAACATAAAAAGAGCTTGGATAGAGGTCGACCATTCAAGCCATAGGGGCCATGCACTTAATAAAGCAACCAGAACACCAACCCAAGGTAAAAAGCACACCGAAGGGGTGTGCTTTATATCATCACTCCAATCCACCTTAAGTGGAATACGAGTATAGGTTACTAAGCTGCGCTTAAAACCCTGCCAATGGGGGGCAAGTAGTGTGCGAGATATCATAATAAAACACCTTAACTATTAAGCAGGCTATTTTGCGTCGCTGACCCCTGCACTTTCAAAACTTGCCATCTCATTGATAAACACACAAGCACTATTAATAAGAGGGTAAGCGAGAATACCGCCAGAACCTTCACCTAAACGCAATTCCAAAGACAAAAGAGGCTGAGCCTTAAATTGCGACAATAAGTGTTTATGCGCCTGCTCGTTCGATTGGTGGGAAAATACCGCAAAGCTCAATACGTTAGGGTTTACCTTTTCAGCAAACAATAGTGCAACTGAACAAATAAAGCCGTCGACAACAAAAGCGGTATTACGCTCAGCCGAACGCAACATAGCGCCAGCAATGGCCAAAATTTCGAAGCCTCCAACTTGCTGAGCAAGTGTTTCCGCCGTCCAATCAGCTACTGCTTGCCCTGTCTCTTGTTCTGCTCTTTCTAAAGAGGATTTAATCACTTGCGCTTTATGTGAAACACCTTCTTGATCTAGACCCGTTCCTCGCCCTGCACTGTCTTCTGGGCTAATACCTAATAATGCGGACATCATGCATGAAGAGACACAGGTGTTACCAATCCCCATTTCTCCAAACATTAAAAGGTTTTTACCTGCATCAATGGCTAGGTCGGCTTCATCAAGGCCAGCTTGTAAGGCACTAAGACTCTCTTCAGCAGACATAGCCGCTTCAATACTAAAGTCTTTAGACGCAAAAGCGACTTTGCGTTGACCTAATAAAGGGTGTGCCTCTAAATCAGCAGCAACACCTGTATCTACCACTCTAAGGGGAACATTGTGTTGTTTACAAAATACACTAACCGCAGCGCCGCCCATTAAGAAGTTCATCACCATTTGTGGTGTTACCTCTTGTGGAAATAAACTCACGCCTTGTGCAACCACGCCATGATCGGCTGCAAACACTATCATCTGAGGTTTAGACACATTTGGCGTTAAAGTATTTTGGATTTTCCCCAACTGCAATGCCAATGCTTCAAGCTGCCCTAATGAGCCTGCTGGTTTGGTTTTAAAATCAATTTTTTTCTGTAAGTCAGCTTCAATCGCAACTTCAGGAGATTGGATATTAAATGATGGAAACAATGTCTTCTTCCTTAACCCTGAGCTTTAACAGCACGTTGACGTACGACTTCATACAAACAAACACCCGTCGCCACCGAAACATTAAGGCTTGAAACCACACCTGCCATCGGTAGTTTCACTAGATAGTCACATTGCTCACGAGTTAATCGGCGCATACCTTCGCCTTCAGCTCCCATAACAATCGCAGTCGGAATAGTAAGGTCTTGCTCGTAAATAGTGCCTGTGGCTTCACCTGCAGTGCCAAAGATCCATACGCCTTGATCTTGCAGCTTTTTCATCGTGCGCGCTAAGTTCGTCACAGAGAAAACAGGCATACTTTCTGCAGCGCCACACGCTACTTTGCTCACGGTCGCATTCAGTGGAGCAGAGTTGTCTTTTGGCATAACCACCGCATGTGCTCCAGCCGCATCTGCACTTCGTAAACAAGCACCCAAATTATGGGGATCGGTAACACCGTCTAGAATGATAATGAGAGGATTTTCATCAAGCCCCGATACTAGCTTATGTAGGTCCGCTTCATTACCCGCTTTTGTCATTGCCGTGTAGGCAACCACCCCTTGATGAACAACACGTTCTTTACTTTTACTGAATAAAGAATCCAATTCTCGGCGAGGTACTAAGCTATAACGTACCTTATGAGTTTTACACAGTTTCACTAAACGCTGTGTTTTCTTGTCGTCTCGGCCTTCTTGAAAACGTATTTCTTTAATTTTATCCGCTTGCTGAACTAAGGCATTTTCAACGGCATGCATGCCGTATATCCATTCTAAATCTGACATTTTTTACTCTAAATATGTAAATGAATCTATGTGACTAATACGCGCTAAACTAGGTACTAATCCCTCGCCCTTGGCTTAGCATTACTTTTCTTTGTTTTGGCTTTTTTAGGTTTCTTCTTCACACCAGAAGTTGCCGATTTAGAGCCTGAATTTGTTTTAGCCGCTGCACTCGCTGTTTTCTTCTGTCTTACACGCTTGCCTTTAGAATCTGTTCGTCTCTTTTTAGGTTTACGATCAGGGCTTTTGCGGCCTTCACTAGATTTCTCCGGTTTCTCCGTGCTACTAGACGACTTAGGTTTAGGTCGTCCACCTAATTCAATAGGAGGTAACTGAGCCAGCTGCATTTCTAATTCAGATACCTCTGAACGCTCTACTTTTTTACGAGGTCGTTGACCATTATCTGCCAAGCTCAAATCAATTTTGCGCTGATCCAAATTCACACTGGCGACAACCACTTTTAATGTATCCCCTAAACGGAATACACGATTTGTTCTTTCTCCAATAATGGCTTGGCGTTCAATATCATGAACAAAATAATCCTGCCCTAAGCCTGAGATGTGAACCAAGCCATCAACAAATAGCCCTTGTAGTTCAACAAACAAACCGAACGGAGTTACGGCCGTTACCACGCCATCAAAGGGTTCACCCAAATGCTGTTCAACATATTGACACTTCAACCAAGCTTCTACGTCACGAGTGGCTTCATCTGCTCTACGTTCAGTCATAGAACAAGATTCACCAAAATCATCCATGTCAGCGTGATCGTAGCCATAAATTTTACGGGCTTTTAGCGTATCACTGCCTGCAACTTTTACCGCTTGTCTGACCGTTGGACGTCCTTCCCCACGAATTAGGTAGCGAATCGCCCTGTGTACTAACAGGTCTGGATAACGGCGAATTGGCGAGGTGAAGTGGGTGTAAGCTTCGTAATTAAGGCCAAAATGCCCCATATTGTCTGCTTGATATACAGCTTGCGACATAGAACGCAACATCATAGTTTGAATACTACGGGCATCGGCACGATCTTTAATTTGCTCAGATAAATCAGCGTAATCGGAAGGTGTTGGTTTCGCCCCGCCAGTCAATTCAAGGTTAAGCTGACCAAGGTAAGTACGAAGAGTCATTAAGCGATCGTCTTTGGGGCCTTCATGCACTCGGAATAAAGCGGGCAAATCCGCTTTTAATAACAACTCAGCAGTGGCAACGTTTGCACAGAGCATGCACTCTTCAATTAGCTTGTGGGCATCATTTCGTTCAACTGGCACTATATGTTCGATTTTAGAATTTTCATCGAACACCATACGGGTCTCAACCGTATCAAACTCCATTGCTCCTCGTTCGTCTCGAGCGCCTCGGAGAGTATGATACAGACCATTTAAGTCATCGATATGAGACACAATAGAAGAATAACGCTCACGTAATTCAAGGCCCTGCTCTTCTGGCTCAGGGGCAATCATTTTCGCTACTTTGGTGTAAGTTAAACGTGCGTGAGAACGTATTAAGCCTTCATAAAACTTAAAACCACGCATCTTACCTTTCGTGGTCAAAGATATTTCAGCCACCATCGCCAGACGATCCACATCCGGGTTAAGTGAACATAAGCCGTTAGATAAGACTTCGGGCAGCATAGGAATGACTCGTCCGGGGAAATAAACTGAGTTCCCTCGAACTATCGCTTCTTCATCTAACGCTGTCCCTTTTTTGACATAATGAGAGACATCAGCAATGGCTACAAAGAGCTTCCAGCCTCCCGGTGTTTTTTCACAGTAAACCGCGTCATCAAAGTCTCGAGCATCTTCGCCATCAATGGTGACAAAAGGTGTTTCGCGTAAATCAACTCGATTGACTTTATCTTCTTCTGCGACTTCTGTGGTGAAATTTTTAGCTTGCTGCTCTACCGCTTTAGGCCACTCGTTAGGAATTTCATAACGGTGCATCGCTACTTCAATTTCAACACCTGGTGCCATGAAATCACCCAACACCTTTTTCACTAGACCTTGTGTTGGCTTGCCACGCTCTGCGTAAGAAGTGATTTCAGCTAATACATATTGACCATGCTTTGGCGTTAAACCAGAATCCGTTGTTATTAATACATCTTGAGCAATACGAGGGTTTTCAGGTGTAACGAAAGCCGTTCCACTTTCTTGATAGTAGCGGCCAACCATCTGCGTATGCCTACGCTCTAGCACTTCTACTACCACGCCATCTAAGCGCCCTTTCACAGAACGACCAGATAAACGAATTTTCGCTTTATCTCCGTCCATAACATTTTGCATTTGACGAGCAGATAAAAACACATCATCGTCATCAGAGCGCAGTAAAAAGCCATGGCCTTCTTTATTGCCCTGCACATAGCCCTCGATAAAATCGCTATCTAATAATGGTGAGTATTCATCATCGCGATTACTGGATAACTGATTATCACGGCACATAGCAATGAGTCGGCGACGTAATGCTTCAATTTGATTTTCATCTGACAAAGAGAAGTCTTGGCACAACTCTAAGTGGCCGATACTTCTATTTTGACTCGCTAGAAACTCGAGGATGAATTCTCGGCTAGGTACAGGATTATCGTATTTAGACGCTTCGCGTTGTTGGTGAGGGTCGTTAACTTTTTTATTGCTCAATGTGTTTTTATCCTTAGTAAAATAAGATGCTTTCTTTAGTACAATAAAATTATGAACATCTTATTATTCAGATGATTTATCGCTAAAAAATATTACTTCCCGCATCATGATTACCCATCTACTTTTCTCAAGTCCTGAGCTCAACCACCAACGCGATCAATGAACCAATATTATAGAGTATTCTTCACAAATACTCTTTAAGTAATCAAAGTGTTAGTCTGTTTAAACTAGAAGCTAGAGTTTGGTCCAGATAAGAAGTCGATTTCCTCTTGTGTTGATACTCGAGCAAGTATTTTATTACGATGAGGATAGCGCCCAAAGCGATCAATGATAGCTTTGTGTTTACGTTCAAACTCTAAATTATTCGAATTGCCTAGTTTATCGTATAAAAACACAGCCTGTTCATGAATTGTTTTTGATTCACTGTGCATAAAAGGCAAGTAAAAGAAGCCTCTCTGCCTCATAGGCACGGCCATATCAGCTCCTACACGAATGGCTTCTTGTGACAATATAAGTGACAAAGAATCATAAGCAAAAGATTTTGCATCACCTCGATACATGTTCCTTGAAAACTGATCTAAAACAATGACCTCTGCCAAGCGCCCTGCTGGTGTTGAACGCCACTCATAAAGTTCCCCTTGAATAGCTTGGTTATGTATTTTTGAAAATCGTTTAATAATCAAACCGTCGAATTCGGTATCTTTCACCCACCATTTTGATTCTTCAACCTCTTCAAACCAAAAGCTCAACACGTCATTAGGCTGCACAAGCACCTCCTTGAATCATTCATACTGCTATTCAAATATTTAAAAGTTTGATTACAAAAAAAGGGTAGATACATCATGTATCTACCCTTTCTAATAGTACTCTAGATTGACGAAAAGTTATTTCGTTTCGACTTTATACTCAAGTGAGTAAAAATGTACTTCACTTGTGCCATTTTTAAATTGATTATAAACACCGGCTTTAAAATAGCTGAATTTCTCTTTCCAGTAACTAATGTCGTGATCAACTTTGGTTACACCATCCACATTAATTAGCATCTTCGAATTTCCCACTACAATATCAAAACGTGTAGGTTCAGACAGGTTCACAGGGCCTAAATCCAGCTTAATATAAGCCTTTTTAC
Source organism: Marinomonas sargassi (assembly GCF_025716875.1). Lineage (GTDB taxonomy): Bacteria > Pseudomonadota > Gammaproteobacteria > Pseudomonadales > Marinomonadaceae > Marinomonas > Marinomonas sargassi. The sequence goes on from NZ_JAOVZB010000004.1 coordinate 374,544, forward strand.
AAGCTTCAGTGCCTTTGTTCCCACTTTTTGAACCACAGTTAACGGCATTGTTTTTGATAATCGCCCAGTAATGATTCTTCTTACCGCTACGCTCAGCTTCGTACACCACTCGCATTAAGGGGTGAGGAATATACCCTTCTCCGGATTTCCCTCTAGGGCTGCTTCCATCACCGCTATTATGTACTTGCAGGAAAGTCATTGCGTCATTTTTCTTTTCACTATTTTGTACAGACTCTAGAGGATTGATAGGCATCAAATCCGCACTCAAGCGATAATATGTATTAGGTAAGGAAGTATCAAAGTTATCCAATACTCGAATTTCACTTCTGTTTTTATAACCAGACATTTTAAAAACAAGTGCTTCAGAGTGTTTATCCACGTAAAAATGTTCGCTAACAACACCTGTAAAATCGCTATCTAATGCAAATTCGTTTTTATTGCCTGACTTGCCGTTTGGATCAGACTCTTGAAGCTTAGACTCAGCTAATACAGGCTGATATTTAGCATATTCAACAGGAGCAACCCTTTCGCCATTCGCAAGTACTGTACAGCTAAAAAATAAAGCGCCGATCAAGCAACTAGTTTTTGTAAGTTGAGCTTTTTTCATTATTTTTATCCTCGGATTGAAATCAAGTATGGTCCTATAGTAATACTAATACCTGACAAGATAAAGAAAAAACCTCAATTCATGTAGGAAAAAACCTACATATTGGATTTGGATAACAAATACAATTAGCTTAAAAATAGTTGGATTAAGTGATAATAGAAAAATCACTTCATGCTCAATATTTATCTGCTAGCAAACTGAAGAAGACCCCTTATACCAAGCGATCCAGATAAATGCTCACAGAACAAAATGACTATAAACCCATCATGCAAGAGGAAAATTTTCTAAAGAAAGATCTACACTGGATATAAAGAAGAGGAGTTAAAAGAGAGAAAGTATAAAAACTTAGACACAAAAAAAGCGACTAATAGTCGCTTTTTTAGCATTCATACACCGCTGAGAATTATCTCAGCAACGTTACTTATAAAGGAGTAACGTTTTGAGCTTCAGGGCCTTTTTTGCCTTGAGCTACTTGGAATTCAACTTTTTGGCCTTCAGCCAAAGTTTTGAAACCAGAAGTGTTGATTGCAGAAAAGTGAACAAAAACGTCAGGACCTTGATCCTGAGTGATGAAACCGAAACCTTTAGTTTCGTTGAAGAATTTTACTGTACCAGTTACTACGTCAGACATGTCTGTTATCCTGTAGATTAAGTTAATTTATACGTATATTCATTATACGTTTTAGTGCTAAAAAAACTCGGTATTACTTATGACTTAACAGGACCGAAAATACATGACGTACTATTCGCAACTCTGGACATAAATACTGCCAACTCTTTTAAACGAATTTGATTGTAGACTGCTTTTAACACTAGGGTCAATTAAGTTTTGAACAATTTCTATATTAAATACAGATTTTTTAGTTATTGAATGTAAATAACTAATCAGTGAAAACCGTTTTTTAAAAATAATCTCTAATTAATCTATTCGATACTAGCACATACGTATCAGTAAAAATAACTATATATATGACACGTAAACACTAACAACCATGACTTCTATTACTTTCTTTTAGACTGAGCCTCTCTCACACGCGTATCGTCTAAAGAGTCCCGCACTGGCATTGTGCTTATCTTTTTTATGAACATAAACGAAAAAACCCCACCCTGCTTAGCAGGATGGGGTTTCTCTTAATTTAAAGCTTGACGACGACCTACTCTCACATGGGATCCCCCACACTACCATCGGCGATGGCGCTTTTCACTTCTGAGTTCGGGATGGGATCAGGTGGTTCAACG
>NZ_JAOVZB010000005.1 GCF_025716875.1 Marinomonas sargassi
AAACACCAACTTACTTAATAAAGCGAATTGACGTGTTTGACTCTCGTGTAAGACTTCAATTTTTTTGAAAGTCTCCAGCGAGCGCCCACACAAATTATCTGATTATCTATTTTAAAGAGCGTTGCTATACCACTTGCAGCTACTTGAATCACCTAGTTACTAAATAACTAAGTAGAAGCACTGCCCGTGTCAGCGAGGGCGTATATTAAGGATCTACAGAAACAATGCAAGAACTTTTGGTAGTTATTTTAGCTTTATTCCTATTTAGTTTTAGACACTTAGCAAAACACCAAGCATCGATCAAAAAACCAACAACAAACACACAAACCACCCCTAAAAACAAAAAAGCCCTTAACCAAAGGTTAAGGGCTTTTTAAAAATACCTATTAAGTAATATTAACTAACCACCTACATAACTAAGCATTACACCAGCAGCAACAGCAGAACCGATAACACCCGCAACGTTTGGCCCCATCGCATGCATCAACAAGAAGTTTTGCTTGTTTGCTTCCAGACCTACTTTGTTAGCAACTCGCGCTGCCATAGGCACGGCAGATACACCCGCTGCACCAATAAGAGGGTTAATATCTTCTGCTGAGTACTTGTTCATGATCTTAGCCATGATAACACCGGAAGCTGTACCAATAGAGAAAGCCACCAAGCCTAAACCTAAGATACCCAAGGTCTCAACATTTAAGAAATCTTCTGAGCTAAGCTTCGAACCTACACCCAAGCCCAAGAAAATAGTAACTGTATTGATCAAAGCATTTTGAGCTGTATCGCTTAAACGATCCACCACACCACACTCTTTCATTAGGTTACCAAAGCAGAACATGCCTAATAGTGGAGCAGCACTTGGCAAGAACATAGCAGCCAAAAGAATTACCACAACAGGGAATATGATCTTCTCTTTCTTCGAAACGACTCGCAACTGAACCATTTTGATCGCACGCTCTTCTTTAGAAGTAAGTGCTCTCATAATTGGCGGCTGAATCAATGGAACCAATGCCATGTACGAATAAGCGGCAACAGCGATAGCACCCAACAAATCAGGAGCAAGTCGACTCGCAACAAAAATCGCCGTAGGACCATCTGCACCACCGATAATACCGATTGCTGCAGCATCCGCTAAAGTGAAGTCCATAATTCCAGCAGCACCCAGCACCACTGCACCGATAACCGTTGCAAAGATACCAAACTGAGCAGCTGCACCTAACAGAAGTGTTTTAGGGTTAGCTAACATTGGACCAAAGTCCGTCATAGCACCCACACCCATAAAGATAAGCAATGGGAAAAGACCTGTTTCAATACCACCATGATAGATGTAGTACTGAAGGCCACCCGGGGAAACCAAGTGACCCGCTGCATCATAAACAGGAGCGGCCATAAAGCCAGCCCCCGGAATATTAACCATGACAGCACCTATACCAATAGGCAGTAGCAACAAAGGTTCAAAGCCTTTTTTTACAGCCAGAAAGATCAGTATAAGACCCACACACATCATCACAAACTGACCCAGCTCAAGCTGGTAAAAGCCAGTATCATGAAGCAAATTTAGTAGCTTATTTTCCATCTCTAAATTTTCCTAGATTACAAAGTAAGAAGTGTGTGACCAACTTGTACAGAGTCACCTTCTTTCACGTTAATGGAACCAACCACACCAGACTTAGGAGCTGAAATCTCAGTTTCCATTTTCATGGCTTCTAAAATCATAACTGTCTCACCTTCTTCGACTTGCTGACCAGGAGAAACAAGTACTTTAAAGATGTTACCAGCAAGAGGAGATGGAACAGCCTCACCTGAAGATGCAGCAGGAGCAACTGGCGCCGCAGCTGGAGTCGATGCAGAAGCGGCAGGTTGAATAGCACCAACAACACCACCTTCAGTAACCTGTACAACATACTCTTCGCCGGAAACAGATACTGTGTAAACCCCTTCACCACCAGGAGAAGAGCTACCCACACTAGCCGAGTCTACAGTCGAATTTGCAATAGGCGCAGGCTCAAAGGCGCTTGCATCACCACGGTTCTGTAGGAACTTCAGACCAATTTGCGGGAACAAGGCATAAGTAAGAACATCATCAATTTGGCCATCCGCCAACTCAATGCCTTTCTCTTTCGACAAACCAACTAACTCTTCTGTTAGCTTATCCATTTCTGGAGACAGCAAATCAGCAGGGCGACATGTGATTGCTTCAGCGCCATCAAGAACACGAGCCTGAAGATCCGCATTAAATTCAGCAGGAGCAGCACCGTATTCACCTTTCAATATACCAGCTGTTTCTTTAGAGATAGACTTGTAACGCTCGCCTGTTAATACATTCAATACAGCTTGCGTACCCACAATTTGAGACGTTGGAGTAACAAGAGGAATTAGACCAAGATCTTCACGCACTTTAGGTATTTCTTTTAGCACGTCATCAAACTTATCTGCCGCACCTTGCTCTTTTAACTGGTTTTCCATGTTAGTCAACATGCCACCAGGAACTTGTGCAATAAGAATTCGAGAGTCTGTGCCACGCAGAGAGCCTTCAAACTTAGAGTATTTTTTCCTTACATCACGGAAGTAAGAAGCAATATCTTCAAGCTGAGCTAAATCTAAGCCTGTATCACGGTCCGTACCCTGTAAAGCTGCAACAACTGACTCTGTTGCACTGTGGCCGTACGTCATAGACATTGAAGAGATTGCAGTATCGACACGATCAATCCCTGCTTCCACAGCTTTAAGAATCGTCATATCAGACAAGCCAGATGTCGCATGGGCATGTAATTGAACTTCTAAGTGTGTTTGTGCTTTCAGAAGACTAACTAACTCATAGGCATCATAAGGAGTCAAAATACCTGACATATCCTTAATCGCGATAGAGTCCGCACCCATATCTTCTAGGGTTTTCGCGTAATCTACCCAGTTCTGAGTCGTATGCACTCGACTCTTAGTATAAGAAATTGTGCCTTGAGCATGTTTACCTTGTTGCTTAACCGCCTTAATAGCTGTTTCTAGGTTACGCGGATCATTCATCGCATCAAAAATACGGAAAACATCCACACCATTAAAGGCAGCACGCTCAACAAACTTATTTACAACATCATCTGCATAGTGACGGTAACCCAACAAGTTTTGACCACGAAGCAGCATTTGCTGAGGCGTATTTGGCATCGCCTTTTTCAACTCACGAATACGCTCCCATGGGTCTTCTCCGATAAATCGAATGCAGGAGTCAAAGGTTGCTCCGCCCCATGATTCAAGTGACCAGAAGCCAACTTTATCAAGCTTTTCAGCAATAGGAAGCATGTCATCAATACGCATACGGGTAGCGAATAGAGATTGATGAGCATCACGCAAAACGACATCTGTAATGCCAAGAGGTTGCTTAGTGGTTGTCATGTTTCAGCCTCAAAAGATCTGGATAGTTAGTAGTTTAAGAGTTTTTGTTGTTTCTATAGTGGTGCACTGCCGCCGTAATTGCTTCCGCAAGTTTCGGATCCACTTTACTTGCAGCAGGTGCAGCAACTGGCTTCGCACTTGGCGCAGCAACAGCAACATCTGGAAAAAATTGGTTGAGTAGACGAGACATAAAGCTCGTCGCAACAATTAAGATACATAGAAACAGGAACACAAAGCCCATTCCCAATACCATTAACCCAATACCGTCTCCGAGTAACCCATTCATAGCATAGTCACCTTTTACTATTACCTTGTTTGTGCTGATCAAATATGATCAGATGCACATTCAATGCATAATTAATATTTACACTGTGTTTTTTACCACAAACCAGAACAGTTTCATATTTTTTTTGCGTAACAGTTTGATTTTTATTACCTACCACCCCTTCAAGACCTCATTTATTTTGAAAGACACACAAACAAAAGAAACGATCACTTTAGCTGTTGCCCCAATGGAAGGTGTAATGGACCACACAATGCGGGAACAACTGTCCCTAATCGGCGGAATGGACTACCTAGTATCCGAGTTTGTTCGGGTTACCCAATATCCGATACCAACCCCTACTTTTCGACGCTTAGTACCCGAAAACACAAATCAGGCAAAAACCAAATACGGACACCCAGTCCACACTCAAATACTAGGCAGCAACCCAGAGCTGATGGCAGAAAGTGCAAGCGCAGCAATTAACGCTGGAGCAACACACATCGACGTCAACTTCGGCTGCCCGGCAAAAAGAGTAAATGGACATGGTGGAGGGTCGGTATTACTACAGGATTCTGAAAGCCTCCACAAAATAATGCAAAGCATTCGCTCTCACATACCTACACACACACAGCTATCAGCCAAGATACGATTAGGCTATGAAGATGAAAGCTTACTATTTGACAATGTTGCCGCAATAGAAGCAGCAAACACCAACACCTTAACCATACACGGCAGAACAAAAAAAGATGGTTACAAGCCACCTGCACGTTGGGAAAAAATAGGGCAAATAAAAAACAATACTAAAATGATCGTTGTGGCAAACGGTGACATCACCAATATTGAGTCTCTATTAAAATGCCAATCTATAACAGGCTGCTCACACTTCATGATAGGGAGAGGATCTTTAAATAACCCTTTCATATTCCAAGACCTAAGAGCCGCACTAGACAATAAAGAGATAAATACACGACACGAAGACCTAATACATCTATTCCAAAGCTACACACTAAAGCTACAAGAGCATTACGATGAAGTCGCCACATTAGGCAGGCTAAAGCAATGGTGTGGACATTTAAGACTTGAGTTCGACTTTATCAAAGACAACCTGCAAGAATTAAGACGTAGCAAAAGCACAAAAGAAATCAACGAGAAAATGATAGAGATAAGAGCAAGGAAATAAGAGTTAGAAAGAAAAATAAGAAATGGTGCACCCGAGAGGATTCGAACCTCTGACCGCTCGGTTCGTAGCCGAGTACTCTATCCAGCTGAGCTACGGGTGCATAGAAAAATATTAAACTCACAATAGAGAATCAATACTTAAAATAAGAAACTTAAGAAATGGTGCACCCGAGAGGATTCGAACCTCTGACCGCTCGGTTCGTAGCCGAGTACTCTATCCAGCTGAGCTACGGGTGCGTAGCAAAAATTTCTAAAAGCATCCAAAAAGGATTGTTTTAAATGCTTTGGGGGAATGGTGCACCCGAGAGGATTCGAACCTCTGACCGCTCGGTTCGTAGCCGAGTACTCTATCCAGCTGAGCTACGGGTGCAAATTCAGTACTCCAACCTTTCTAATAAACTGGATGTTTAAAAAGGTTACTTGAAATGGCGGAGAGTGAGGGATTCGAACCCTCGATGAGTGTTAACCCATACACCCTTAGCAGGGGCGCGCCTTCAGCCACTCGGCCAACTCTCCAAACAAGTGCGGCGTAGTATATACTGCCAAAAAAAACTGTAAAGACTTTTTGAAACTTTTTTTAAAAATTAATCTTCAGAGCTTTCATCTTGTTCTTTTTGTATACGAAGATAGATTTCTTCACGGTGCACAGATACATCTTTAGGCGCATTAATACCAATACGAACCTGATTACCTTTTACACCTAGTACAGTGACAGAAACCTCATCACCAACCATTAATGTTTCACCAACACGACGAGTTAAAATTAGCATAAATAATTCCCTGTTAAATTTATTTTTCTAGTTAGGCAGATTGCCCTACAAGCAATGTAGGACAATCCCTACAAAATGAATTGTAGCCTCTAGTTAAATTTTAACCAAGTGTTTATTTATTTTTTTTGTAACGACCTAAATTAACCCTTGCTAACACCGTAAGCACTAGTATCTAAACCAAATGCAGAGTGTAAAGATCGAACAGCTAACTCCATATACTTTTCATCAATAATAACTGAGACCTTAATCTCTGACGTTGATATGAGCTGTATATTAATAGACTCCGCAGCCAAAGCTCTAAACATGGTACTAGCAACACCGGCATGGGAACGCATCCCTACACCAACGATAGAGACCTTCGCAATTTTGGCGTCAGAAAACACATCTTTGGCGCCTAGCTCTTTCGCGACATTATTCAAAACCGATAAAGCATTTTCATATTCATTGCGATGCACAGTAAAAGTGAAGTCTGTTGTCCCATCCACTGAAATATTTTGAACTATCATATCCACTTCGATATTCGCATCACTAATAGGACCAAGGATACGCGCAGCTACACCAGGGATATCCGGAATACCTTTTAACGTCAACTTGGCTTCATCTCTATTAAATGCAATACCAGAAACTGCTGGCTGCTCCATACTGTCATTCTCCTCAGCTGTGATCAAAGTACCTTCGCCCTCTTTAAAACTGGACAACACACGTAACGGCACCTGATATTTTCCGGCAAACTCAACCGAACGAATCTGCAACACTTTTGAACCAAGACTGGCCATTTCTAACATTTCTTCAAAGGTAATTTTTTCTAAACGACGAGCACTATCAACCACCCTAGGATCTGTTGTGTATACACCATCAACATCGGTATAGATCTGGCACTCGTCCGCCTCTAAAGCGGCCGCCAGAGCAACTCCGGTTGTGTCCGAACCACCACGCCCAAGAGTAGTAATATTCCCTAACTCATCAGCACCCTGAAAACCTGCAACAACAACCACTCGACCAGCATCTAAATCTAGCTGCATCGCCTCTGTATCAATCTTCTGAATACGCGCTTTACCATGAGCGCTGTCTGTTGTAATACGAATTTGTGAACCCGTATAGGAACGAGCCTCAAGACCTCTTTTGTGTAATGCCATAGACAAAAGAGCAATGGTTACCTGCTCCCCTGTAGAAAGCAAAACATCCATTTCTCTCGCACTGGGGGCTTCTGAAATATCTTTAGCAAGGCCAATAAGGCGATTGGTTTCACCACTCATCGCAGAGACAACGACAACAATATCGTCTCCCTGCTCCCTATGCCTTTGCACCCTATCGGCGACAGCTTCAATTCGCTCCACAGAGCCAACCGAAGTACCACCGTATTTTTGAACTAATAGAGCCATAATTTATTTATCTACCTACAAACACTTAAGCAAGATGCATTAAAATTTTTCTGCAACCCAAGCTGGCACTCGAGCAAGCACACTTTCAATACCTGCTGGGTTACTACCACCCGCTTGCGCCATATCAGGACGACCACCACCTCTACCGTCTACTAGAGGCGCTACTTCTTTGATCAAGTCTCCTGCTCTTACTTTTTTCGTTAATTCTTTGGTCACGCCAGCAATCAAACTCACCTTGCCATCATTAACAGCAGCTAAAACAATCACAGCGGACTCAAGCTTACTTTTCAATTCATCAAGTAAATCGCGAAGCTCTTTCGATTCAGCAACTTCAACTTGAGCAACAAGTAATTTACCACCGTCAATATCAACCGCTTGAGATGCCAAATCAGCTCCTGCCAATGCCGCCATCTTGCCTTTTAAGAGATCCAACTCTTTCTGCAAAGAGCGTGCATGATCGTTTAATGCTGTCACTTTATCCAAGGCGTTCTCTTTATTACCTTTAACTAAAGCAGCTACATTATTAAGTGCTGTTTCCGTTTGACGAGTACTGTCAATGGCTGTTTTACCAGTAAAAGCCTCTATACGACGAACACCTGCAGCAATACCACTCTCTGCAACTATCTTGAATAAACCAATATCGCCCGTACGCTTAACATGGGTACCGCCACATAATTCAATAGAGTAATCAGCGCCCATTGTTAAGACACGGACTTCACTGTCGTATTTTTCACCAAACAGAGCCATAGCACCTTTCTGTTTAGCAGACTCTATGTCCATGATTTCTGTTTCAACTTCACGGTTAAGGCGAATTTGCTCATTCACCATATCTTCCACTTGCTCAATTTCTACCGCGGTTACCGCTTCAAAGTGAGAGAAGTCAAAACGCAATTTATCTGGATCTACTAGAGAACCCTTCTGAGAAACATGATCACCCAACACACGGCGTAAGGCTTCATGTACCAAGTGGGTTGCGGAGTGATTCAGTGTTGTAGCAGAACGTAGGCTTCGATCCACTTCACCAGTAATCAAATCACCCACTGACAGCGAGCCTTCTTTTAATTCGCCTTGGTGCAAGTGCGCTTTATTTTGCTTAGTAGTATTAAGTACCTTAAAAGCACCAACACCACGCAGCCAGCCTTTATCGCCAACCTGACCACCAGATTCACCATAGAAAGGCGTGCTTTTTAAAATAACCGCTGCAGATTGACCGGCTTCAATAGACTCAACAGCCACACCATCCACTAAGATAGTTTCGACTTCACACTGACCTTCTAAATAGTCATATCCAGTAAACTCAGTGACGCTATCGATAGTGACACCACCGGACATATCCATGGAGAAGTTACTAGCAGAACGCGCTCTGGTACGCTGGGCTTCCATCGCAACTTCAAAGCCCTCTTCGTCAATTTCCAGCTCGTTCTCGCGGGCAACGTCGTTAGTCAGATCAACAGGGAAGCCGTATGTGTCATACAGTTTAAAGACTGTTTCACCTGGAATGACTTTTTCATCCCCTAGCTGACTAATAGCGTCTTCTAGAATTTTCATACCCTGATCAAGGGTTTTCGCAAACTGCTCTTCTTCCTTCAATAAGATAGAAGCCACTCGTTCTTTTAGCTTACGCAGCTCTGGGTAGGCATCACCCATTTCAACATCCAACGCCTCAACCAAGGTATGAAAGAAGACGCCATTTTGCCCCAGTTTATTGCCGTGACGAACCGCACGTCGAACAATACGGCGAAGCACATAACCACGCCCTTCATTGGATGGCACAACACCATCAACAATCATGAAAGAACATGAACGGATATGATCGGCAATAACTCTTAAAGATTGAGAGGTTAGGTCGTCGGTGCCAACCGCTTTCGCCGCAGCAGAAATAAGGTTCTGGAATAAATCGATTTCATAGTTACTGTGAACACCCTGCAAAATGGCAGCGATACGCTCAAGCCCCATTCCCGTATCAACAGATGGTTTAGGCAGAGCAGCCATTTCGCCACTGGCAGAACGGTTAAACTGCATGAAGACCACGTTCCATATTTCAATGAAACGGTCGCCATCTTCTTCTGGAGAACCTGGAGGCCCGCCCCAAATGTGTTCGCCATGGTCATAGAAAACTTCTGAACAAGGGCCGCATGGTCCAGTATCACCCATAGCCCAGAAATTATCAGACTGGTAACGGCCGCCTTTATTATCCCCAATACGGATAATCTTATCTTTCGGCAAGCCTATTTCTTTGTGCCAGATATCAAAGGCTTCATCATCTTCCGCATAAACAGTCACCAGAAGCTTTTCTGTTGGCAACTTAAGCACAACCGTCAGAAACTCCCACGCATACCCAATCGCTTCTCTTTTGAAATAGTCACCAAAACTAAAGTTACCCAACATTTCAAAAAATGTATGGTGACGAGCCGTATAACCTACATTCTCAAGGTCATTGTGCTTACCACCGGCTCGAACACAACGCTGAGAACTTGTAGCTCGAGTATATGGGCGAATATCATCCCCCAAGAAAACATCTTTAAACTGAACCATACCGGCGTTGGTAAACAACAATGTAGGATCATTTCCAGGCACCAATGAACTGGAATCTACAATCTGGTGTTGCTTACTTTCGAAGTAGGATAAAAATGACTGGCGTAATTCAGAACTCTTCATAATAGGGTGAGTCTCTATCTCTATATTTTTGAACAAATTGGATTGCGTAATGGGCATACATATAGACGCCCATTCTGTGCACTAAAAAAACACAAAATAGTACACTCAAAAGGTAGGTATTTTCAAAAGAAAGTGGTGAAAATTTAGGCTTATTTCATCGGAAGTGTAATTAATGCACATTTTCTAGAAAAATAGTGGTTAAACAAGGCCTAAAAAGTACTTTCTAGGCCTTATCAATTTGGAATTAACTCTCTGATTCACCTTCTTTATATACGTAACGTGGGCGAGTGGTCATTCTTGCAACTAACTCGTAGCCTATAGTGCCAGAAAAGTCAGCCACTTCTTCAACAGGAACATCGTTACCCCAAAGTTCTACATCCTGACCAATTAAAAGGTTGTGAGTATCGCTTGAGGATTTCACCGTAACCATATCCATGGACACACGACCTACTAGCGTTGCAGGCACGCCGTTTATTTTTAAAGGCGTTCCAGTTTGCGCATGTCTTGGGTAGCCATCGCCATAGCCCACTGCAACAGTGGCCAATTGATGGTCTTCTGTCGCCTTGTAGGATAAGCCATACCCTACACCATCTCCTTCACGCAATTTTCGCACCGAGATAACTTTCGTTGTTAGCGTCATTGCGGGTGATAAACCAAGCTGTAGCCCTGTCAAACCGGCAAAAGGAGAAATACCATAAAGCATGATTCCCGGACGAATCCACCCACCCTCAGGCACCGACCATTTCATGATTGCCGAAGAATTAGCAACGCTTGTTGCGATATCATCTCCCACATCACGACAAACCATTTCAAAGCGTGTTAATTGCTCCATGGTCGTAATATCAGACAAATCATCAGCACTGGCAAAGTGAGTCATTAACAAGACTTCGTCAACAAGACCACTTTCTTTTAGTTGTTCAACAAAGCTTGGGGCTAATGACGGCTCTAGACCCAATCTATGCATGCCAGTATCGACTTTGACAAACACCTTGCCGATTTTCGCTTTACTCTCTAAAAGCCAATCTAACTGGCTTTGATTTTCTATAGCAGCCCAAAAGCCTTTTTCCTGACAAATGGCCCACTCATCAGCTTCAAACACACCTTCTAAAAGCATAATGGTCGATTTTACACCCGCATCACGGACGACAAGAGCTTCGTCGATAGACGCCACTGCAAAGGCATCCACTTCATCATCAAGGTAGGTCGCAACCTTGACGGCACCATGTCCATAGGCATTACTTTTGATAACAGCAAAGGCATTGCAGGTTGGATGAAGTTTTTTTGCATATTGGTAATTACGCTTAATACTGTTCAGATCTATCGTTGCGGTGAGCGGCCTAGCCATTAATTTCCCTTACTACTGACAACGTCCATCACAGAGCAATGGACATAAGTTACTATTTCTAATGATCCTATAATATCGGTAATGGGCACCCTAGAGCCACCTTATAGATCACTTTCCCTTAAGAATTTCCCATTAAAATGACTAAGCTCCAGAGTAAACATGAGCTAATTTCAGCCTCGGCAGGTTTCAAACAGGCAATTTACAACGATAAATGCGCCATTAGACCTCCTGTTCAGCAATATGGAAATGCTAGAATATCGACATAAAAAGCATTAGAGGAAAATATGTTTAATCAGCATAAATCGGCATTTGATCAAGCGTTAGCCCTGCTCAACCATAGGGAACACAGCGCTCACGAAATTGAAAAAAAACTTGAAGCCAAGGGTTATGAAGAGGCCGAAATTTCGACAGCCATTCAGAAGCTTCAAGAAATCAACTATCTAAATGACGAAAGATTCGCTGAAATCTTTGTGCGCAGCAAAATCAACAGACATCTAGGAGCCAATAGAATATTACAAGAACTCCAGCAAAAAGGGATTAGTAGTCAGATTTCCAAAATCGCCATTGAAGAGGCCGAAGTTGATTGGTTCGAGCTTGCCAGACAAACAAAAGAGAGTAAGTTCGGGGAGCATAAGTACAAGGACTTTAAAGAAAAAGGGAAGCAGTTTCGTTTTCTACAATACAGAGGATTTAGTTTTGATCAAATCAACTATGCACTGTCGCCTAATGATGAATAAAAAAAACGCCAACTTAGAAGCTAAGTTAGCGCTTTCAAAAAGTTTGAATTAAAGAGAATTTAGTCTTCTAGCTCTTCTTCACTTTCTTCTGCTGAGTTACTTTTCACTGCTAATAGTTCAGCACGAATTTTCGCTTCAATTTCTTGAGCAATTTCTGGGTTCTCGGTTAAGAACTGTGCTGCATTTGCTTTACCTTGGCCAATTTTATTACCACCGTAGGCATACCAAGCACCCGCTTTATCTACAAAACCTTGCTTAACACCTAGATCAATAATTTCGCCCATACGGTAAATACCCGCACCGTACATGATCTGAAATTCAGTTTGCTTGAACGGCGGCGCAATTTTGTTTTTCACCACTTTCACGCGGGTTTCATTACCAATCACTTCATCGCCTTGTTTAACAGAGCCAATACGACGGATATCAAGGCGAACGGAAGAGTAGAATTTAAGTGCGTTACCACCTGTTGTCGTTTCAGGACTACCAAACATAACACCGATTTTCATACGAATTTGGTTAATGAAGACCACAAGACAGTTAGCGCTTTTAATAGAACCTGTTAACTTACGCATTGCCTGAGATAGCAAACGCGCCTGTACGCCAACAGAAGAGCTACCCATTTCACCCTCAATTTCAGACTTAGGCACCAAAGCGGCAACGGAATCAACAATAACCACATCAACGCTGTTTGAACGTACTAGCATGTCAACGATTTCTAATGCTTGCTCACCTGTATCAGGCTGAGATATCAGTAAATCAGCAATATTAACACCCAATTTTTCAGCATAGGCTGGATCCAGTGCGTGCTCAGCATCAATAAAAGCACATGTTTTACCTTGTTTTTGTGCTTCCGCAATAACACTCAAAGTCAGTGTTGTTTTACCTGAAGACTCTGGGCCATAAATTTCACAGATACGACCATAAGGCAGACCACCAGCACCTAATGCAATATCCAAACCTAACGATCCAGTAGAAACCGTGTCGATATCCAGTTTGGCACCTTCGCCCATTTTCATGATGGCGCCTTTACCAAATTGGCGTTCAATTTGTGATAATGCTGCGTCTAGCGCCTTTTTTTTGTTATCTGCAATAGATGACATGTTAAAGTCCTTATGGCTAATTTCGATGTGGGTAACTTTATCGGGGTTTAAATAGAATTTCAAGAAAATACTGTATATAAAAACAGTATTTTTAAAAAAGACTAAACAGACATCATTTAAAGCATGCTTTTAGGCCATTTAGAGCCTCAATAACAGCCTGCTCACGCACACTTTCCCGGTCGCCTTCAAATTGAAATCGTGTCACAACGGCTGCCTTACCTTTCCTTAACCAACCTATATAGACGCACCCAACTGGCTTTTCAATCGAACCACCGCCAGGACCTGCCACACCACTTACCGCAATAGCCACATCACCACCAAGTAATAAAGCCCCCGCACACATCTCTTTCACGGTTTGTTCTGATACGGCACCAAAAGACGCTAAGGTATCTTGCTGTACCGACAAACCTTGGACTTTAGCTTCATTAGCATAACTAATCACACCACCATAAAACCAAGACGAACTGCCGGCTATTTCAGTACAAGTTGCCCCTATCAGGCCGCCTGTACAGGACTCTGCCGTCACTAACATACTGTTATGAGCTTTTAATAGCTCACCAACCTCTGTAGCCAAGACAACTCGATTTTGTCTTTGATTCATAGTGTCTATACCTTAAATCCTAAGAAAATATCCCGTAGAATACCCCTCTATTTTTTAGATCACAATTGAGCCGTAGAAATGAGCAAAAAATCAGCTGACAGCCATACACCCATGATGCGCCAATACTTTGGCCTTAAATCACAGCATCCAAATCAACTGCTGTTTTATCGTATGGGGGATTTTTACGAGCTCTTTTATGATGACGCCAAACGTGCCGCACAATTGCTCGACATCACCTTAACGGCACGTGGTCATTCAGGCGGCTTACCTATTCCTATGGCTGGCATACCTTTCCATGCTGCAGAAAACTACATTGCTCGATTAGTTCGTATGGGTGAGTCAGTTGTCGTGGCGGAACAAACTGGTGACCCTGCCACAAGCAAAGGCCCTGTAGAAAGACAAATTGCTCGTATCGTTACCCCCGGTACTATTAGTGATGAAGCCTTCCTTGAAGAAAAACGAGAAAACCTTTTACTGTCTCTATCTCATCAAAGCCGAAAAGGGCTTGATGTATTCGGCTTCTCCTATTTGGATATGGCCAGTGGTCGTTTTTGCTTATTTGAAGTGGACGGCCATGAGTCTCTTAGCAGTGAACTGCAACGTTTATCCCCCCGTGAGATCCTTATCTCAGAAGACTTTCCAGCCAGAGACACAATCAATCTAGAAAAAGGCATCTGTGAATTAGGCCCTTGGCACTTTGATTATGAATCCAGCTACCGTCAGTTAATTCAGCAATTCAATACGAAAGATTTATCTGGCTTTGGTTGCGAAGCATTAACCGCCGCTATTGCTTCTGCTGGCGCTTTACTTCAATACGCCAAAGACACTCAACGCTCCGCTTTACCGCACATTCAATCCATTACCGTTGAGCACAAAGACGATTCTGTTCTGATTGATGGTGCCACTCGCCGCAACTTAGAAATTGATATCAATTTAACTGGTGGTACATCCAACACGTTAGTTGAAGTATTAGACTCCTGCGCCACGCCTATGGGTAGTCGTCTATTGAAACGCTGGTTACACACCCCCATTAGAGACTTGCAAGAAATCAAAGAACGCCAAACCGTTGTTGCAGAATTGAAAGAGAAACACCTGCATTTTGATTTTGAAGCCAGCTTAAAGAAAGTTGGTGACCTTGAGCGAATCCTTTCTCGTGTCGCATTAAGGTCCGCTCGGCCACGAGATCTATTACGCCTTCGATTTGCTCTCGAAGTACTGCCAGAGATCAACAGTTTGCTTACCCCCCTAAGTGCTCAGAGGCTAGCAGACTTGAACCAGCGCATTATTGCTCAACCAGAATTAACAGACACCCTAACTAAAGCTTTGGTAGAAAACCCTCCGTCGGTTGTTCGTGACGGTGGTATTTTTGCTAAAGGCTTTGATGATGAGCTAGATGAACTGCTCTCCTTATCCAGCAACGCGACAGACTTTTTAGCCGAAATGGAACGTAGCGAAAAAGAGCGCACTGGTATTAGTTCCTTAAAGGTAGGCTTTAATCGCGTACATGGTTATTACATAGAAATCAGCCGACTTCATTCAGAACAAGCCCCCGTTGAATACATCCGTCGCCAAACACTGAAAAATGCCGAGCGCTTTATTACGCCTGAGCTAAAAACCTTTGAAGATAAAGCACTCAGTGCAAAATCTAAGTCTTTAGCACGTGAAAAAGAACTCTATGAAAACTTACTCGATTTGCTTAACAACTCTTTAAGAGAGTTACAAACCACCAGCCAAGCACTCGCTCAATTGGATGTACTGAGCAATTTCGCCTTACAAGCAGACAAACTTAACTTCGCCTGCCCTGAGCTTCATAATAATAGCGGCATTAACATAATAGGCGGCCGCCATCCTGTCGTGGAGTCTGTGATATCAGAACCTTTTGTCCCTAATGATCTGGATCTACATGATGGGCGATCTCTGCTGATGATAACGGGTCCAAACATGGGTGGTAAATCCACCTATATGCGTCAAATCGCGCTAATTACCCTACTAGCTCACACCGGTAGTTTCGTACCAGCAGAAAGTGCTTCCATATCTGTTGTCGATCGAATCTTCACGCGTATGGGGTCATCCGATGACCTTGCCGGTGGCCGATCTACCTTCATGGTGGAGATGACAGAAACCGCCAACATTTTGAACAATGCGAGTAAAAATAGCTTGGTTCTAATGGATGAAGTGGGTCGAGGAACCAGCACATTTGATGGACTATCTCTTGCTTGGTCCGCTGTAGACTTTTTAGCACGTGAACTACAATGCTATGTGCTATTTGCAACTCACTATTTTGAACTAACAACACTGGCTGACCAACTAGAGAACGCAGCTAACGTCCATCTAACAGCGACAGAATATGAAGATGAGATTGTATTCATGCACAAGGTTCATGAAGGACCGGCAAGTCAATCATATGGCTTACAGGTAGCTCAGCTTGCTGGCGTGCCTCGCAATGTCATTAGCCATGCAAAGCTTAAACTTCAAGAACTAGAAGTGACAACCGGCATAGAATCTTCAGAGAAGGCTCAGCCAACAAACCAAACCAAGAAAGGGATTCATCATCCTATTGAGAGCACACCTCTACAAACAGACTTATTTGCTATGGCCGAGCAAAACGACTTGAAAGCTCAAATAAGTGAACTGGATATAGATAATATGACGCCAATTGAAGCGCTCAATGCTTTACACAAACTAAAGTCCGAGCTTAACTAATTAAATTGATCTCAAGCAAACAACAAAGATCATTAGTAATTCTACGGTAGAGTATTAGTATTACTCGCTTGCTGAAAAATGATCTACACACTTAAAATAAGCGTAATTAATCATTATCGCTTAAAGGAGAAGTCGAATGGCTTTTATCGTGACCGACAACTGCATACGATGCAAATACACAGATTGTGTTGAGGTCTGCCCTGTAGACTGTTTCTACGAAGGTCCAAACTTTTTAGCCATCAACCCTGATGAATGCATAGATTGCTCATTATGCGAGCCAGAATGTCCGGCTAACGCTATTTTTTCTGAAGATGAATTACCAGAAGAGCAAGAAGTGTTTTTAGATTTAAATCGAGATCTTTCGATGATTTGGCCAAATATATCAGAGAAAAAAGACTCTCTCCCTGACGCTTCCGAATGGGATGGTGTAGAAGAAAAGCTAGAGCATTTGGAGCGCTAAAGACTTCTTCTTAAAAGTAGTGAAAAGCTTATGCTCAGTGCTTTCTTACACATAAACCCTATACCCAAAAACAAAAAAAGGGCGACTATTTAGTCGCCCGTCTTTGCTTAAAATCCTTTTAAGCAACTCATCCTATGAGTAAACATCACTGTCGCTTCTTCCTGAAGCATCCAAACTCTCCTTGCCACAGCACATCCTGATACTGTGTTATTTCCCTATTGAGCCATCCAGTGCCCTAATTCCTTACCACCTTCACTGGCGTATCATTCCGCAATCCTTGCGTTTTCATCCATGAATATCGTTTGGATGTGTTTAATGTAACAAACTTTTTAGCTTCGACAAAAAACTCAATAAAGCAGAAGTTTTATTATTTATTCTTATATATCAATAAGATGAATCAAAACCACACAACTCTAGAACTATTCTTCACAAAACAAATCGAAAGAACTTACAATGATGTAAGAATAAGATTACAAAGAGAATTGAAAATATGCCGGTTAGGCTTTTTAAAAGCATTCAATTACTCGCTTTAATATCTCAGACAGCCGTCTATATTTATTTTTACCTGTCCAAAAATTGTCATTGGGGATGACCAATAAAATTGGTAATATAGACAAACTCGATAAAACATAAAAATTCATGGGGATACAATGCCAACATATCGTTCCAAAACCACCACTTCAGGCCGTAATATGGCTGGTGCACGCGCATTATGGCGAGCAACCGGCATGAAAGATGAAGACTTTCAAAAACCTATTATTGCCGTCGCTAACTCTTTCACGCAATTTGTACCAGGTCATGTACATCTAAAAGACATGGGACAACTTGTTGCTCGTGAAATTGAAGCAGCAGGAGGTGTTGCCAAGGAATTCAACACGATAGCCGTGGACGATGGTATTGCTATGGGCCATGACGGCATGTTGTACAGCCTGCCTTCTCGTGACTTAATTGCAGATTCTGTTGAATACATGGTCAACGCACACTGTGCGGATGCATTGGTTTGTATTTCTAACTGCGACAAAATCACACCTGGGATGCTAATGGCGGCAATGCGCTTAAACATCCCTGTTATTTTTGTATCTGGCGGCCCAATGGAAGCTGGTAAAACTAAACTTGCTGAGAATAAGCTTGATCTAGTTGACGCCATGGTTATTGCCGCTGACCCAACTGCGACAGATGAAAAAGTAGCTGAATACGAACGCTCAGCCTGCCCAACATGTGGCTCTTGTTCTGGTATGTTTACAGCCAATTCCATGAACTGTCTAACTGAAGCGCTAGGATTAAGCTTACCGGGTAACGGTACAACATTGGCCACTCACTCGGATCGCCGTCACTTATTCCTTGAAGCTGGCCGACGTATTGTAGACATTACTAAACGTTTTTATGAAAACGACGAAGCAAACTGGGCACCACGTTCAATTGCCAGTTTTGATGCTTTTGAAAATGCCATGACTCTAGATATCGCTATGGGTGGGTCAACCAATACCATTCTTCATCTATTAGCGATTGCTCGAGAAGCTGGCGTAAACTTTACAATGCAAGATATCGATAGACTATCTCGCAAAGTCCCTCAGCTATGTAAAGTAGCTCCTAACTCGCCAAAATATCACATTGAAGATGTCCATAGAGCGGGTGGTATTTTCGGTTTGCTAGGTGAACTAGACCGAGCTGGATTACTCCATAACCAATGTCATACAGTGCATGCAGCTACTATGTCTGAAGCTCTGGAAACATGGGACATCATGCGCTCACCTACACCGGAAGTTATTGAGTTTTATAAAGCAGGTCCTGCTGGTATCCCAACTCAAACAGCCTTTAGTCAATCTACTCGTTGGCCTTCACTAGATGGCGACCGCCAAGACGGCTGCTTCCGTTCCATTGAACATGCGTTCTCACTGGAAGGTGGACTTGCTGTTCTTTACGGAAACATAGCTCTAGATGGCTGTGTAGTAAAAAGTGCCGGTGTTGATGAGTCTTGCCTAGTGTTTGAAGGACCAGCTCACATCACAGAATCTCAAGACGAAGCGGTTAAAAATATTCTCGATGACAAGGTTGTCGCCGGTGAAGTGGTAATCGTTCGTTACGAAGGACCTAAGGGCGGCCCGGGCATGCAAGAAATGCTATACCCAACGTCATACATCAAGTCTAAAGGTCTCGGAAAAGCCTGTGCCCTACTAACAGATGGTCGTTTCTCTGGTGGTACTTCAGGCCTATCCATTGGTCACGTCTCTCCAGAAGCAGCAGCAGGCGGTGCCATTGGTTTAGTACAAAGTGGTGACATCATCCGTATCGACATTCCAAATCGTACTATTGATGTACTATTAAGTGATGAAGAGCTTCAAGCCCGTCGTGATGAAATGAATTCACGAGGCTCAAAAGCATGGAAACCAGTTGAAGAGCGTCCACGTAAAGTGACTCCTGCTCTTAAGGTGTTTGCTCACTTTGCTACTAGTGCAGACAAGGGTGCGGTACGCGACATTAGCTCTATAGACTAACAGTCAGTACACCATATTAAAAAGGCCGCTGCCATATAGGTTTCGCGGCCTTTTTCATTAAATTAGATCATATATAGGAAACATCATGCTCAGCTATCGTCATATTTATCATGCAGGTAATCACGCCGATATTTTAAAACATTTGGTGGTGAGCCAAATATGTCGACACCTTATAAAAAAAGAGGCGCCATTTTTTTATTTAGATACTCATGCTGGCATTGGTCAATACCCTCTAGATTCAGAACAAGCACAAAAAAACAAAGAATTTCAGTCAGGCATAGCTAAATTATTGTCAGAAGATAATTTACCTGAGAGCATTGAAGCGTTGCTTGATATCGTTCGAGAAATGAACCCGAACGGTCAATTAGAGGTTTATCCTGGCAGCCCTAAAATCGTAGATTATTACGTACGCCAAAAAGACAAACTTCATCTTTGTGAGCTGCACCCAAATGACTTCCCTACCCTTGCCGCATTGTTCCCAAACAAGCGTAAGGCCAATGTAGTAAAAGACAATGGCTTTGCTGCTGTGAAAGCTATGCTGCCTCCGCCTCAAAAACGTGGCTTCGTTTTGATGGACCCACCTTATGAAGTTAAAAAGGACTACCAGTATGTGGTCCAAGCTCTACAAGAAGGTCAGCAAAGATTCCCACAAGGCACTTACGCAATTTGGTATCCTGTGTTAAATAGAAGGCAAGCAGATAACCTTTTAAAATCCGTAAAATCCACAGGCATACGCAACGTACTCTTACTTGAACTCTGTATACGTAATACAGAAAAAGAACGAGGTATGTCAGGTAGTGGTATGATCATTGTTAACCCGCCTTGGACATTAGAAAAAGAAGCAAAAGAATTTTTACCTTTTTTGCAAGATACATTGGCGGAAGATAACGATGCTGGGTATCAAATCACATGGATTACACCAGAATAGAACTTAGACGACGGAGTGTGTTATGACCAATATATTCGAAACGGCTTTTCAACATATGCCCACCCCTGCATTTGTCATTGAAAGCAGCACAGGGAAAATACTCTCTTGTAATAACGGCTTTACCGCTTTATTCGAAAACTTCCACACTACCCCTGCAGCAAGCTGGGATCAATTATGCGCCGACAGCAACCCAGAGAAAAGTTGGGATCAGTTACACGGCAACATAAAAAGTGGGAAAATTTTACGCTGCCAAAGCCTTATTAAAATTGCCGATAAGCGCATTAACATGCAGCTGGAGTTTCAATACCTAGAGGATAGTGTACTCGTCTGCGTTTATAACACAGATCATATGGATCTATCGGCAGCAGAGAATACATTACTGCAATTCGCCCTTGCAGAATCGTCCGCTGGCCTATGGTTATGGGAAACCGACTCCAACTTAATTTCTTGCTCTAAATCCATTGCTACC
The DNA here is from genome assembly GCF_025716875.1 of Marinomonas sargassi. GTDB lineage: Bacteria > Pseudomonadota > Gammaproteobacteria > Pseudomonadales > Marinomonadaceae > Marinomonas > Marinomonas sargassi. The sequence continues at coordinate 20,477 of NZ_JAOVZB010000005.1, forward strand.
TTACTCGGCTGTTCAACGGATCAAACACCAACATCGACAATCGAATGGCATCAAAGAGTACACCCAGACGATGCCCCTAGACTCGATCGTTTTATCCAAGAGCACATCGAACACAAGCAAGAATACTACGAAATAGAATACCGCTTTAGAAAAGAAGATTCGTCGTACATCTGGGTGAAAGAGCGCGGCAAAACATACTCAAAAACAACAGATGGCAGCATAAAACAAATTGTTGGTTTCATCGTTGACATTAGCCATCAGAAGGCATTAGAAGAGCACTTGAGAAACCAAGCCACTCTAGACGAGTTAACAGGTTTGCTTACCAGAACATCTGCCATCATCCATTTTAAAAAGCAATTGGGTCTAGCAAAACGTCAATACACGCCTTTAACCATGGCGAAAATTCACCTTGATGCGAACGACCAGCTATCCTCTTTATCTATGGAAGATCGCAATATCGCCATACAAACATCTGCTAGATATTTGTTCAAAAAGATGAGGGAATCGGACATATTAGCCCGAGTTGAAAGCAACAAACTGCTCCTTCTTTTACCGAATACCAGCGTAAAAGATGCGGTTAATCGTCTAAACTATATGATCAACCCAACAGATGAGGAAGCAATCACCTTATCGCAAGGCAATGTTGACCCTATGAACTTCTGTGTTGGTATTGCGACCTTCCCTGAAGATGGCGACACCATTGAAGAGCTAGCGGAAAGTGCGAACGAAGCCGTACAAACAGGGCAGGCTAAACAACAAAAAATTGCCGTGAATTAAAGCTATCTTGCAACTAAAAAGCCCATCATTTGATGGGCTTTTTTATTTCACTTCATTTCTCGTGATTTAAAAACACTAGTTGGAATTTACTGCTTTCGCTCTAGCTGCATGCAGTTTCTTATAACTTTCGATCAGCCTTAAATGGGGCTCAATACCTTCTAGCTGCATACTGGTTTTGGTTAAACCATAAAAACGCACATCACCTGACACGGACCCAAGAGCATTGTCGATAAGTTCTTGACCAAACATACGGCTAAAGCTGTAAACAAAGTCTTCTAGAGCTAAATCTTCATCTAAGGTCACTTCCAATACTGCATTTACAGCCTGATAAAATAAGCCACGAGCAACCGTATTATCGTTGTATTGTAGGTACTCACCGACTAGATCATGAGCATCTTCATGGGCGCCCAAAGCAAGATAAATAAGAATCTTAAGCTCTAATACTGTGAGCTTCCCCCAAGGGGTATTTTCATCAAATACGATGCCTATCAGGGTCATAATATCTGTGTAGTTATCCAGCTGACTCTCTTCTAAACGCTCAACTAAATCTTCTAGCTCTTCATCACTCAAGGAATGCAGGTTTAAGATATCTTCTCGATAATCTAGCGCTTTATTTGTGTTGTCCCAGACCAAATCTTCCACTGGGTAAACTTCTGAATAGTCCGGCACTAGAATACGGCATGCAGATGCACCTAGGTCATCAAACTCTGCGATATACACCTCTTTCCCCATATCTTTCAGAATACCTAAAAGACAGGCTGACTCTTCTTCAGTTGTTCCTGAGAAATCCCACTCACAAAATTTGTAATCATGCTTACTACTAAAGAAACGCCAAGAGATGACACCTGTTGAGTCAATAAAGTGTTCTACGAAGTTTTCAGGTTCGCTCACTGCCATACTATTGAAGGTCGGCTGCGGAACATCATTTAAGCCTTCAAAACTACGACCTTGCATTAGCTCAGTTAAACTACGCTCTAATGCCACTTCTAAACTTGGATGAGCACCAAAGGAAGCAAACACGCCACCTGTTCTTGGGTTCATCAAGGTCACATTCATAACAGGAAATTGACCGCCTAAGGAAGCGTCTTTCACCACGATTGGAAAGCCTTGCTCTTCTAGGCCTTGGATACCCGCCAGTATATGTGGGTACTTTTCTAAAACCGACATGGGTACATCTGGTAAGACTAGTTCTTGCTCGATAATTTGGCGTTTTACTGCCCTCTCAAAAATTTCAGACAAACATTGAACAGCCGCTTCTTGCTGATTGTTACCCGCACTCATGCCATTACTGAGGAAAAGGTTTTCAATCAAGTTAGAAGGAAAGTAAACGGTTTCCCCATCTGACTGGCGTTGATAAGGGATACTACAAATGCCTCTATCGATATTGCCGGAATTGGTATCAATCAAGTGAGAGCCAAACAGCTCTCCTTCTGGGTTATAAATAGATAAACAGTAGTCATCAAGAATGCCTTCTGGAAGGGAGTCATCTTCTTCAAGTTCAAACCACTTTTCGTTTGGATAATGAACAAACTCACTTTGCGCTATTTCAGTTCCGAAGAATTGATCGTTATAAAAAAAGTTGTTGTTTAGCCTTTCAATAAACTCCCCTAAAGCTGAACACAAAGCACTCTCTTTTGTTGCCCCTTTACCATTGGTGAAACACATAGGAGACGCAGCATCACGAATATTCAACGACCATACGTTAGGGACAATATTTCGCCATGAAGTAATTTCAATTTTCATACCGAGGTTTGCCAAAATTTCCGTCATATTGGCGATGGTTTTTTCGAGAGGTAAGTCCTTTCCTACTATGTAGGTATCTGTTTGGTCTTCTGGCTGTCCCATTAACATGGCATTGGAATCAGTATCCAGATTATCAACCGTTTCTATCTTAAATTCGGGCTCAGTCTGTACTACTTTTTTAACCGTACAACGGTCGATGGAACGCAAAATTCCCTGTTTATCTTTCTCAGAAATATCTTCAGGAAGCTCCACTTGAATCTGAAAAATTTGGTTGTAACGGTTTTCAGGGTCGACAATATTATTCTGTGACAAGCGAATGTTGTCAGTAGAGATATCGCGAGCCTTACAATAGACCTTCACAAAATAAGCAGCACACAAAGCAGACGACGCTAAAAAGTAATCAAACGGACTCGGTGCAGAGCCATCACCCTTATAACGAATAGGTTGGTCCGTAATAACAGTAAAGTCATCAAACTTGGCTTCTAGCCTTAAGTTGTCGAGAAAATTAACTTTGATTTCCATAGGATTAAATAGCCGCTTATTGAGTGCAATTAAGATGTAAAAATATGGCCGTCATTATCGGTGTATTTTGGTAAATAGTCTTGGGTTAATTCTATTTTCAGCACTTTTGACAACATAAGTGTTATTTATCAGTGTAAAAGCACCTTAAAAAAAGTAAGTGATATTGACTTATATTTAGTAATGATTATCATTCATAAAAGAACCATTATCACTATCGAATTAGGCTATACCATGAATTTCTTCCGACTCTCTCTCGTCTTCGGCTTCATCTTCGGCTCCTTTTTTTGCAATCTACAGGCATCAGAACGCATTGCAGTAGCAGGAGGATCAATCACTGAGATCATTTATCGCCTTGGAGAAGAGCAGCGTATTGTCGGGGTAGACTCTACAAGCACCTTTAATAACGCATCCCAGAAACACCCCCTACTTGGCTATGTACGTAATATCTCAGTAGAAGGTTTGTTGTCTTTAAAACCGGATCTCTTGATCGGTGAAAGCGATACTGGACCGACTAAAGCCTTGGAACAAGTACAAGCAGTAGGCTTAGAGACGCTCATTATTAATGAAGACGACTCTATATCCGGAATAAAGGACAAAATCCGTCAAGTTGCTAAACAGCTAAATGTAGAAGAAAAAGGCGAGCAACTCATTCAAGAAATGCAAGTAGATATTGATGCTCTTGCCTATGCGAAGCAACAACTCAAAAGCACCGAAAACAAACCAAAAGTACTCTTTTTATTAGCTCTTAGTAACGGGGCTCCTATTGCTTCTGGCCATAGCACATCTGCCAATACAGCTATCATAGAAGCCGGTGGCATAAATGTATTAGCCACAGAAAAAGGCTGGAAAAAACTCTCCCCTGAATCTGCTCTAGCGCTTAACCCTGATGTCATCATTGTCATGAATAGACACGCAAATATTTTAAACGATGTAGCAGAGCTGCCACATTTCAAATACACAGCAGCGGTTAAAAACGCTGCAGTTTATGGTATTGATGGTGGCTACTTATTAGGTTTTGGTCCAAGAACGCCACAAGCGATTGTCGAACTTGGCACCATGATTCACGAGCAATTTCCCTTACCTGCAAATTATCACTTCCGCTATAAACGCAACACCCAAGGAAATTTAGGCCATTAAATCATGATAGACAGCATTACCTTGAGCCAAGAACGCAGCAAACTACAAATTATGGCCGTCCCCTTCACTTTAGGGCTCATGATAGCCAGTTTTGTATTAGCGGTTGGTATTGGTGCCATGCCGATATCACTTTCTGAAGTAGTAAACTATATCAGCCATGGTTTCACTTCTGTTCACAGTTCATTAAGTACCAATGTACTGTTCGAAATCCGCTTACCGAGAGCAGTACTTTCCATTGCAGTTGGCGCCGCACTTGGTATGTGTGGTGCAGCTATGCAAGCACTATTTCGAAACCCTTTGGCTGACCCAGGCCTCATTGGTGTCGCAGGCGGTGGTGCTTTTGGCGCGGTTACTATCATCGTTTTAGGCAATGCCATTTTTCCAAACTTTATGACCTTTTTTGGCTCTTATGCACTTCCTCTAGGTGCCATGTTAGGTTGCCTAGGGGTGTGCGCTACTATCTACAAACTGAGCAATCGACAAGGGCAATTTACCATTATTACCTTGCTGCTTGCAGGCATTGCCGTGAATGCTATTGTTGGCGCTTTAATAGGCATTCTGACTCTCATCAGTACCGATGAGGAACTCCGCGAACTCACCTTCTGGACTATGGGAAATTTGGGGGGAAATAGCTGGTCATTAACGCTTCCTGTATTAACTCTAATAGCCATTAGTTTAGTTGGACTAAGTCGCTTAGCTAAGCCTCTGAACCTTTACTTATTGGGTGAAGCTCAAGCCAAACATCTAGGCATTGCTGTCCCACAACTAAAGAAACAAGTATTCCTTTTTACCGCCATTGCCATTGGTGCTGCGGTTTCTATTAGTGGCATGATAGGTTTTGTAGGTTTTGTTGTTCCCCATTTAGTACGAATTCTAATTGGTCCAGACCATAGGTATTTGTTCCCTACTAGTATGTTATTAGGCGCCAGTTTTCTGACGATTACCGATATCATTGCTCGTGTTGCCATTATTCCAGCTGAGCTACCTATTGGTTTAGTCACCAGCGCGTTAGGCGGCCCTTTCTTCTTATTTGTGCTTTATAGACAAACTGCGCGATTCTAAACACCCACTAAATAGGAATAAAAATGTCGATCGAGGCACAAGACTTATCCATCTCTTTGGGAAATAAAACCCTTTTAAAACAAATTAACCTGACCATATCTCCCAATGAACTAACAGTTCTTATCGGCCCTAATGGAGCGGGTAAATCTACCCTTTTAAAAGCTTGCTGTGGCGACATGCCAAGCACCCAAGGCCAATTATCCATTAACAACACCCTCCTTGAGCAATACAGCCCTGCTGAACTCGCGCAAGCTCGTGCTGTCATGACTCAATCTTATGAAATGGGCTTTAGCTTTACTGTATTCGAAGTGGTTTCTATGGGTTGCTTTGCTTATGAAGAACAGGTTTCGCAGCAAGAAAAGAGCGCTATCATTTTAGATGTAATGCGCTTTATGGACATAGAACAGCTCTCTGACCAAAACTTCATGACGTTATCTGGTGGCGAGCAGCAGCGCACTCAACTGGCGAGAGTGTTAGCACAGCTTTGGTTCCCTTATGATCAAGAGGAAGCAAGATATCTATTCCTTGATGAACCGACGTCTAGCCTAGATGTCTTTCACCAATATCATGTACTTTCCCTCGCTAAAGAGCTCACCAAACGCAATATAGGCGTACTCGCAGTGGTTCATGACCTATCTCTAGCGGCTAGTTTTGCTGATAAACTTATCCTTCTGAATAAAGGTGAAGTCGTGACACAAGGTAAGCCTGAGAATGTATTACAAAGAGAAAACCTTGCTAATGTATATGGTATTCGTGGTGAGTTTTTCCATCAATCCGACAGAGTAAAACCCGTTATCATGTTAGACAGCCGACAATAAATCCACACACCTTTATATTTCGCTACCCAGTGATCACAAGATACAAAGCATAAAAAAGCGAGAGTCAATTCACATTGACTCTCGCTTTTTTGCATATTAGAGAAGCTATTTCAGCTTAAGAGATAACACCCTCTGCTATCGCTCCCCAAGCAAGGTTCTCAGGGTGCTGCTCTACTCGCTTACCAAAGAACTGAGCCACCTGATTGCTGTCCGCATCGTACAACTCTAGAGAGGTGATAATGCCATCACTGCTTGGCTTTCTAATCACCCAACCGCTCGTCACACCAGACATCAAAAGGTGTAAGTTAAACTCAGGGTCTAAAACGTTTAACCAGTCACCCATTTTTACTATTTTATTGACTTCACCTGAGTGGATTTGAATCCCCCCTTTGTTGCCAACAAAGCACATAATAGGCACTTGTTCTTTAGATACCGTTTGCAATACGTCTTCTAATTTATTCACATCAAAGCTTTGAGCGAATTTACTGCCCACCAACTTAAAAGATTGCTCACGAGAAACATTGTGATTTTTTAATAGCCCCATAAATTGGTGAACGTCCGTCATATTCGACCAGTCTTCAACCAATTTAGCTTGGTCTACTTCAGCATCTTCAGCAAAGCTTTCTTCCGCAGAGGCTTCAGCTAACTCAATAGCGACATTTTGCTCTTCATTAGCATAGGTTTTCACCAACGTCTCAAATGCCTGTAAGTCACTTTCTGGTTGCAGGTACAGCTTTTGAATAGCCACACCTTCAGCATCAAAAAATTGCAAACTATAGCGATCAACCGCACCAACCGTTTCCCTAACAGCAAAGCCATGCTTCCAGAGTTTGAGGAACAAGCGTAAATCAATGCGCTTATCATCAGAAATAATTAACCCCATGCCCATAGGACCACCAACTTTTACATTGCTGTAAATGCCTTTACGCTCATGGACTGCATATTCATTACGTAGCAAAATCATCACGTAACCAAGGTTAGGTAAGTCTTTCAGTAGAGACTTGAAGTCACCATTTAAATACAGGCTTTGCAGTCCAATTTGACTTTCAATGACTTCCAACTCAGTTACTTCAATAGCTTTCGCCACATCACGACGTCTCGCCTTAGGATTTTCCTTAACATAGTCACTGTACTTTACAGCCAGTTCAGTTTCTTGAACTGGTTTATTAAATAATTCAGGTAATGACATAACTACTCCAACACCTTAGAAAGAAGAGGTTAATGATAGTTTGTAAGAGCGACCCGCTTCTAATAACTGATCAGAGTCGTTTAGCACCACTTCATCTGTTAAGTTGTTAATGCCAAAACGTACTGTTGTACCCGCGAGCACTTCTTTACTGACACCTAAGTCAGCAACAAAGTATGCACCAATGGTTTCTGTATTATCGCTATCAGTAAACTGAGTTCCCGTGTAGCGGGCTGCTGCATCCATATCAAAACCAGAAAAGGCATTCTTATGGAAATAGTTTGCTTTCGCTAAATGCTTGGAACGTTCTGTTAGCTCCTTGCCTGTTGACTCATCTTCTGTATCAAGGAAGGTATAACTAAGATTCAATTTCTTAGAGCCCGCGTCATTAAAGAACGACCAAGATAGCTCTAGACCTTGCAATATAGAAGAATCGACATTGTTATATTCATATGTGGTTACACTACCCGATGTCGAAGAAGTTGTATCAATTAGGTCATCAACATTAGAGTGAAAAAGTGTCACCGAGCCCGAACTGTTTGGCTTTTGGAATGTTAAGCCAACCTCGGCCGTTTTCGCAGTCTCTGGTTTAAGATCATCATTACCAGAATACTGACGAGTTGGACCTGCACTCACAACATAACTTGAAGACCCTTGACTCAAAGAAGGCGCTAAGTAACTTTCGCCGTAGCCTGCCTTAAAACCTATTTCAGGTGTAATTTGTGTAACCACATTTAATTTAGGGCTAGACTCACTGCCATATTTACTATGCGAATCGTAAGCTAAACCGAAAGTCAAAGTTGTTCTTTCTGTAACCTCATAGACATCCTGGAAAAATACTGTTGTAGCATCAATTTCATCTTCAAATACCGTTGTATCGCCCCTCTCAGCGGCTTCTTCTCGGTAATTAGCACCAAAGCTTAAATAGTTTTTATCGTCGAGCCGACCCTGAGAATCAACAGATAAGTCGCTCTCATTTACTGACCAAACTCTAGTGTCTTCTAAAACATCAGATTCACCAGCAACTGCTGAAATCGAAGTATCAAAACCTGATATTTCCGTAAAATATTCAACTGTAAAAATTTGATTAGTTACATAAGCAGAATCATCTTCAACACCAGAACTAAACTCTATACTTTCTTCATCTGAAGAAAGTATGCCAAACTCAAGACGGTCACCACTATCTAAATCAATACCTAAATCCACCTGATAATTATCAACATCTCTAGAGGTTTGGAGGCTATCTGAATTATCATCATCTAAAATTCCATCTGTAGAAGAAGTCTCACCCGATATTAAAAGGTCTGCATTTTCTCCTAAAGCGCCAGAAGCAGATAAACTCATTCCTTGGCCGTCACCACCATTAGCATTTTCCATTTTTTCACTGTAGAGAGAAATAGAGCCAGTCCAATCTAATGTTGCTTCTTTGGTAATAATATTAATGACACCTGCAAGAGCATCTGCCCCGTAAAGACTAGAAGCTGGACCACGGATAATCTCTATTCTTTCAATATTGGCCAAAGGCACTAAGCCATAACGAAATGCTGGTTCTTGAGGAACAGTTCTATCCGTATTAGGGATGCGTTTACCATTTACTAATATTAATGTTTGCTCAGGATCCAAGCCACGTAACTGTGGAGCTGGAGATGGATTTTGACCAGTTTTTACCATCTGAACACTAGGTGTTGTTGCTAACACATCATTTATATTGGTAGCGCCGCTAGCGGCAATTTCTTCTGCTGTTACAACGGTTACCGAACCTGAGAAGCTGGTTTCGTCTACAGGCGCTTTTGCGGAAATAATGAGAGAGTCTAATTCAACAGAGGATTCACTTTCTGCAAATGTTGGAGTACTAGCAGCTAAGCAGCTGCATATTAGAAGGGAGAGTTCTTTTTTCTTAAATTGCATGATCACTTTAACCTCAATAACCATTAATGAATGTTCGTTAAAATGGCGCATCCTTACAACCGGATGCGGATGATAATGATTATCATAGGTATTATCAATACTATTTGTTTGTTTTTTTTGATCATGCGTTCAACTACTCACCATTTAGCTAAAGCCGCACTACACAAGGAATACAGCTTCATAAGTATAATTTTTTAAAATGAATGAGAGTGAAAAGCAATGCAATTGGGGCTGTAAAAAAACAGTAATAGAAATGAAATATTTATGTAAAACAATAAGATGAAGATAAAGCAACAAAAAGAGAGCAGAAGGGCAACTACTCTCCTTGTAAGGTTAAAACTAGTCGGCGGGCACCACCATAATCACGATGTTCACCAAGATAAATTCCTTGCCAAATACCGAGAAAAAAGTTTCTATTTTTAATCGGTATAGTTAAAGAAGAACCTAACATACTGGCTTTAATATGAGCAGGCATGTCATCACTGCCCTCATAAACGTGCTCATAGTATGGTTGATTTTCTGGCACCATATGAGAGAAATGCCGTTCCATATCACGGCGAACAGACGGATCGGCATTCTCGTTAATGGTTAAAGACGCAGAGGTGTGAAGCAACTGGATATGTAATAAACCCACCGACACACTAGGCATTTTTGCCACAGCCGCTTCTATATGATCCGTAATTAGATGAAAACCACGGGGCATTGGAGGTAATTGCATTTCAGTCTGCTGCCACATAATGTCATCGTCCTAGCTGTTTTTTTGATAGATGGAGAAGCGGTAGTCATATGGGTTGTGCCCCTCTGCACTGAAGGCTTCTTCTCCCACCAAGCTATAATCATCCCAACTTACTTCAGGGAAAAAGGCATCCCCTTCAACTTCAGCATCCACATGGGTGATATATAAGCGATCCGCTTTTTCTAGAGCTAGTTGATAAATTTGTGAACCACCGATTACCATGACTTCGTCTTGTCCGTTTACTAAACAAATGCTTTCGCCTAGCGCTATCGCTGCATCTAAGCTGGATACCACATCAATTCCTTCTGCACTGTAGTTTTCATCACGGCTTATCACAATATTGCGACGCCCGGGTAACGGTTTACCAATCGACTCGAAGGTTTTTCGCCCCATCACAATTGGCTTGCCCATAGTCGCTTGCTTGAAGTACTTCAAATCATTTGGCAAATGCCAAGGAAGTGAGTTGTTAATACCTATGGTACGGTTGGTGGACATGGCAACAATTAAGGACAACATAGAAAAACCCTTTTTAAAATGAATTACTCTAAACAATCTAAGAGCGAAGACTTATAATCAATGGCAATTATTATACCTATGGTCATCTAGATTGCATTTTCTAAGTTGCGCAATATGTCATGACTCACCAACATCTAAGGCATTTTTATGAAACAGTATTTGGACCTTTGTCACCGCATCATTAACGAAGGTGAGTGGGTAAACAATGAACGTACAGGAAAGAGCTGCCTAACAGTGATTAATGCAGACTTAACCTATAACGTTGGTAAAGGTGAGTTTCCCCTAGTCACTACCCGCAAAAGCTACTTTAAATCAGCCATTGCAGAGATCATTGGTTACCTACGTGGTTACGATAATGCCGCAGATTTCCGTGCTTTAGGTACGCCAACATGGGATGCCAACGCTAACTTAAACCAAGTATGGTTAGATAACCCTTACCGCAAAGGTGAAGACGATATGGGCCTTTGCTATGGCGCGATTGGTCGTAATTTCCCCAAGCCAGACGGTGGCCACATTGACCTTCTTAAGCAAATCATTGATGACTTAAAACGTGGCGTAGACAACCGTGGTGAAATCCTCACTTTTTACCACCCCGGCGCGTTTCACATGGCATGTTTACGCCCTTGTATGTACAGCCATCACTTTTCATTACTAGGCGATACACTCTACTTGAACAGTACTCAACGTAGTTGCGATGTACCCCTTGGACTTAACTTCAACATGGTACAAGTCTATGTATTGCTTGCCATTGTTGCCCAGATCACTGGGCATAAAGCGGGTCAGGCCTTCCATAAAATTGTTAATGCACACATTTATGAAGACCAGTTAGAGCTGATGCGTGACGTGCAGCTAAAACGTGAGCCTTACCCTCTGCCAACACTAAAAATTAATCCAGAAATCAAATCGTTAGAAGACATTGAAACATGGGTCACTATGGATGACTTTGAGCTAGAAGGTTATGAATGCCACGACCCTATCGCCTACCCGTTCTCGGTTTAAATAAGATAAAGTCGCCTTCTTCCAATAGGCGGCTAATTTCAAGACATTACCCCTTAACCAAACTTAGGATTTACCTTGCACACACTATCCGACCTTACAGCAGGCAAACTAAACGGCATTACACGCTTAACCTTATCCGAAAACCTCACCAGCTTTCCCCTAGAAATTTTAACCCTCGCTGATAGTTTAGAGATATTAGACCTGTCCAATAATCAATTAACAGATTTACCCAATGAGCTAGTGCAGCTTAAGAAGTTAAAGATCTTATTCGCTTCTGAAAATCAGTTTACCAAGCTGCCTGAGGTGTTAGGGGAATGTGAAAACCTTGAGATGGTCGGATTCAAATCAAACCAGATTAAGAGTGTGCCGCCTTCTTCACTGCCGAAAAAACTACGCTGGCTAATACTCACCAACAATGAAGTTGAGTCTTTACCAAATGAATTAGGCCTAAGGCCTCGCCTGAAAAAACTCGCCTTAGCGGGAAACCGTTTGACCGAATTGCCATCCACCTTAAACCGTTGCCATAACTTAGAGTTAATTCGAATTTCTGCGAACCAACTTACGACTTTCCCTCAGCAGCTGCTCGATTTACCTAAACTGGCTTGGCTGGCTTTTGCTGGAAACCCATTTTGCCAACTCACTGCAGCTGATACCCCAAGCACTGCAAAAGATGAAGAGATTCCCAAAATTGCTTCTACAGACTTCACTTTAAAGGAAGTATTAGGGCAAGGTGCTTCTGGGGTAATTTCAAAAGCGCACTGGAATACAGAACAAAGTCGCTTCACCCAAGATATTGCCGTTAAAGTATTTAAAGGGGAAATTACCAGTGATGGCTACCCAAAGGATGAGCTAGCTGTTTGTCTAAAAGCAGGTAAACACATCAACTTAGTACAACCCTTGGCGCAAGTACAAGAAAATGATTGTTTGGCTTTGGTAATGTCTCTAATTCCACCACATTATAAAAACCTTGGCTTACCACCCAACTTTGATACTTGCACACGGGATACCTTCACAAAAAGCTTTAGCCTCTCCATTGAGCAGATAGCAAAAATTGTGAAGCAAATGGAAAGTGTTTTTGAGCATCTTCATAATAAGAAAATATGCCATGGTGACTTATACGCTCACAACACCTTATTTGATGACGAAGCCAATATCATTTTCGGTGATTTTGGCGCCGCCAGCTTGTATCACATGCTAACCGCAGAACAACAAAATAGCGTGCAAGCCATTGAGCAAAGAGCATTGAACTACTTCATTGAAGATTTGTTGAGCATTTGTAAGGAAGAAGATAAAAGATCAGAACTATTTCTAAGCCTTTCAACTCGAATCAAGTTTTAACTTTTATCTGCTTACTTCATAATAACGAACATCAAAAAAGGGCTTTATAGCCCTTTTTATTCACAGTGATACAAGCGAATCTAGCAGTGGATTATCACCTATTACTCTTCCCCTACTTCTCTTCGCCATAGTCGTCTATTCCCTAGGAGCTGAATCTGTCAGATCCAATGCATAGAAAATCACACTTTGCCCCTCTTCACTGGGTTGGGCTTTAAAACCCAATTTTATTAATAAACGCGACGAAGCTGGATTATTTTTCTCCACACCGCCTATCAAACTATGCAGCTGTAAGCTTTGACGAGCATAAGATATAAAACCTCTTAACATTTCACTCGCTAAACCTTGCCCCCAATATTCCTCACCCAATAAGTAACCAATATGTGCGCCTTTAGCTGATTTATCTTTCCCAATAGAACTAAAGAAAAATCCAATTATGAGGTTAGAAGCTTTATCGTAAATGGCGAATAACTGACTATCCTTTAGCATGGTTTTCAGCCACGACTCAGCAGCAGCTGAGCTTTGAATATTTTGAAAGTAAGGCGACAAGCTATAGGTAACTGCAGGTGTTAGAAGACGTTGAATATCTAGCAACAGCTCTTGCCGTAGTAGCTTATCTGGCATTACTGAAATTTCTAATACTTCCAGCCTTTGTGTTGAGTAGCCCATCGCCATCTTCACTGCTGCCCATTCTTTTTAATCAAATACTGGTCGGAAAAAACTGCGCTCATAGCTCACAATACATTTCGTATCTTCCGCATATTGAAAAGCAGCCATGCATTCAGAATCTTGTAGTGACGCTTCTCGATATTGCTCATAGCTCGCCAGACTTTCAAAGGTGAACAAAGCTAAGGCAACGTTATTAGCACCCTCCGATGGCAAAAAATAGCCCAAATGTTGTCCACCGAATTTATTGACAAGAGGAATCCAAAGTTTGGCATAGTGCTCAAATTCTTTAACTTTATAGGGGTCGATAATGTATTTCAGGTAGCAAGTAACCAAAGGGTACTCCTTGTTAATTCTTGGCTAGAACACGAATAAAGCCAGCTCAAAAAGAGCTGGCCGTTGGTTCAGTCATTAGGCTAACGTAACAAAACGATCTGGCCAATGCTCCATATTTTTTAATATCTGCACGACACCCTTTTTTTCCATAGTTTGCAAAATATCCCAATACATAATGTCACCTAAAAAGGGAATTGGCTCTTTCTGCACCATTAATTTACGGAATAACATGCCCGCTTTTTGTGGAGACTCCTCCGACAACAGCTCCACAGTCAGTTTTTCGGTTAACGACAGATCACCTTCTGCAATAGGCTGCTCTTGAAGTTGCCTTAATGCAGCTTCTTTAAAATAAGGTAAGCTGGAATGCGTTAACTGGTTAACATAACGGTGGAATACGGTTTTATCTGGGTCTGTAAAGGCCAACCAATGTTGATCTGCTTCCAAACACTGTTGAACCGTTACCCTTTGCTTAGATTGCCACAATAAAGCGAGCCCTTCTGAGGGCAGCTGCCCAAGCCCAATAAAACGACTACTACCGGGGAATTGGTTCGTCGTTACCATCCATAGTTTTTGGGGTAAGCCGAAGCGATGGTAATAACTCAGCAAGAAGATAAGAATAAATTGATCGTAGGTATCATGCTCAAACCATAAAACAACATGTTCAAAGTCCGTAATGCTGTTCTGAAGTGTTTGATAGCTCTGAGTTAAACCAGCGGCTATTTGCTCATAATCTCGGCCAATACTCTCTCCATAACCGCTGGATAAAAAGCCTGCACGAGCTTCTATATCATAATCGTATTGCACAGGACCAACACAAAATGGATCAGAAAACTCTAAGAATTCTCCTTTAAAACCAGCATCGGATAAGGTTTTTTGAATGTCGGACCCACAACGAATATGTAAGCAATTCTCAGGTTCGTCAGTAACTCGACTACCTAATTCTATCTTGCTACGGACCTCATCCATTAAGAAAATATGCTGTCGTAGTTGCAGCCAAGTTTTACAACCTAACTCCCGAGCAATGACCAATTGAGCATCGGCCAACTTAGCAGAAAAATCGGCTGAGTTAACTTCATTATGAATCAGCTTAGGGTGGGCTTTCTCAAACCGAGATAAGGTATCAGGATCTTGTTGGTGAAAGGATTTTAGTAAACTTTTAGCGCGCTTTTTCTGCTGCTCAAGATTAAGACGAAATGGCATTTTCATAGGGACCTCTTTCTTATTCTCTGTGTCCGCCCTCAGAAAGAAAAAGGTTAATAAATACGTTCATTTTGCCGGGCGCAGCCCTTTTCGCGGACACGATTGCTTTGGCGAGCAACCAAAAGAATAGCAAAAAAGTAAATATTGACTCAACCAATCAACTCGTTTTTTCTTTATAAACTTTTATTCATAATGACACTTCGATAATTTGTCTTATCCCAATCGGCATAATCCACCAGCTTAAACCCTCTTTTTCCATACATTTTAATCAAGTGGTGTGCCCCTTCCGCTGTATCTAGCGCAAGATTGGGAAAGCCTTTCTTTCGTGCCGTATTTTCGATTTCTTCTAGCATTTTTGAACCTATACCACAGCCCTGATAATCAGGATCAACAGCAAACTGACCAAATTTTGCTACATCATCACGGTCATACCAATCACAGCCTGCCGGCGTATTTGAAGGGAAATATAAAGTGCCTGTACCGACAATATTGCCATCCTTTTCTGCAATAAAAGCGACCCCCGCTGACAAACGTTTTCTTGTCACCTCATCACCCTGCCATGTGGCGTAATATTTAAAGCCCATATCAGCCAGCTCTTTATAGGCACGATGAAGAAGAGCGGTTATCTTTGATATATCATCGGTTTCTCGCCATTTTCTAACTATGATTGAGCTCATAACACTCCCTGTTTACTATCAAGAACCGCTCAGCTTTTCTCAGTGTTATTCTCAGAGCTGTCGCTTTTCTCTGGCTCAATACGCGGCTTAGGATTTTTAATAACGCCTTTTTGTAGGATAAGAGAGTTGGGGTAAGTTATTAACTCTTCATCACGCTTGATCAGTACATGGAAAAGCGATATTTCTTCGATTTTTCCTGAAATATCTTCACCGCCATCAATAATTCTTATCTGGTCACCCACACGATATGGAAAACCGAAAAAGATAATTAAGCTCGCGGTGATGTTACTCAAAATGGACCACTGAGCGAAAAGTGCCACACCGATAACAGCAAACACAGAGGACAGGAAAATAGAGACCTGAGAATACTGTAAACCCGATACGTTAATAAGAAGAATGAGGAAGAGTATAGAAATAGCAATATTGGTTGTTTTTATAATGTATTTCATTCTATATAAGCTAACGTCTCTCTTTTGCCCAAAGTGCTTAATAGAAGAGTTGCTAAAATGAATGGATACAAAGAACAGCAATATAAGTATTAAAAATATTAAGATAGTCATTTTTTGTTCATCTCATTTTTTAAATCGTCAAATTTTTCGTGCAGGCGCATTAACTCTAGCTCTAATTTTAAATTAATTTCAAAAGTCGCTTTTTGCTCTAATCGGTCTTTCGCAACTTGTCGATTTTGAGACATCATAATGATTGGAGCTTGAAACGCTGCTAAACTTGAAAGCCCTAGGTTTAATAAAATAAATGGGTAAGGGTCAAATGCAAGCTCTCCAACCAACCACATAGTATTCAATAAAATCCAGCCAAGTATGAAAGCAAAAAATAAACCTATAAAGGTCCAAGAACCTCCAAAGGCGGCAATTTTATCTGCCACTAACTGACCAAATGTGAGGCTATCATGAAAGGTCTCATTCACATTTTCAGATACGGCTGTGCTCTCCGCAATACTGTCTATTACTTTTTTCTCGCCACCACTTAAGTCATCATACTTTTGACCTAATAGAGCTTTAGCCAAATTTTCAAAATATTTTTTCACGTATAACACCCTCTTTAATTCATGGAAGCAAAAACACACTGATAACACTTTTAACAATCTAACCAACACACATTTTTCAATGTATTCAAAAGAAAAGATAGTAACAGAATGTCACTTCCTGAACGCAACATCTCTGTTTAAATCAAAAATTAATAGATCTTAATGATATTAAATAAAAGTGCTAAACAGGCTATTAAAATCTATTTTAATTTCTTGCCTGTCACTTCATTTTTAATTGCTCCAGATGCCGCTAAACCTAACAGTCGTCGAAATTTAGGACACTCTATATGACTAGGCGCAGAACAAACAGCAGCATGTCGAAGACCATCACGCATAGCAGAAAGCTGCTGTATTGTTTTGTCTAATTCATCGGCTTTTTTTACTAATAAACCTCTATCAATATTAGGTTCTCGTCCATTACCTAGCATGGGGGCAATTTCGTCTAACGAGAAACCGGCAACTTGACCTAACGCGATCAAGGCAAGTCGATCTAGGACATTGGCTCCAAAGACGCGACGTAAGCCTTGCCTTCCAATTGATTTGATTAAGCCCTTTTCTTCATAAAATCGTAACGTCGAAGCTGGCACTGCAGAACGCTTCGCAACTTCAGAAATATCCATCTCCACCCCTTGACCTAAAGTCGACTTTAAGTCGTACGCTAGCATTTATTACTTAATTAAAGAAAGGAAAATGTATGAAAGATTGGTTATTGGTTCTATGTGTCGGCATTGGAGCGACCCTGATCATGGATATATGGGGGCTGCTAAGAAAGCCTCTCTTGGGTAGTCCTTTTCCCAATTATGCTTTTGTAGGCCGTTGGATTATGTATATGCCACGTGGTGTTTTTCATCACACACCAATTAGTGGTTCAGCACCAATGAAGGGTGAGCATCTCGTGGGCTGGATTATTCATTACCTAACAGGAATTGCGTTTGCAGTTTTGTTAACCACCTTATGGGGAAGCACTTGGTTACAAAACCCAACCTTGGCTCCTGCAATACTCGTTGGCGTGGGCACCATTATTGCCCCCTTCCTATTAATGCAGCCTGCGATGGGATCGGGTATTGCTTCCTCTAAAACAAAGGCTCCTAACTCAGCTCGTTTGCAAAGCTTAATTACTCATATTGTTTTTGGGCTTGGCTTATATGTATCTGGGTTAATCGTAAAACATACTTTTTCATTGTAAAAACACTATCTAATATAGGAGAAAACTATGCGTATTCCTCGTCGTTTCACCCCCATTCTATTTGGCGGTCTACTTTCACTCATCATGGTCTGCGTGGTGTCAGCTTTTGTTCTAACCATATCTCAAGGGATACAACCAGACTTTACCAGTGTCTGGTTGAAAAGCTGCCTCACCACATGGCCTGTCGCCTTCCCGACTGTTTTGGTAGTGGCTCCACTTGTTCGAAAACTTGTCGAGCGGATAACTCTTTAATATTAGGTAAAGCTAAAAACTCGCTGTGCACTATGCTGTTGATTCAGCATGCTGCACATCGACTTATATTGCTAGAAAGTATTTCTCAGATCTCTCGCCCACTGCTCTCTGATAGGCCTTTGTGTTTCAACTTTATTAGAACGATACAAGTTGTCATTTTGAAATCTACATTTCACATGCACATGTAAATGCCAAACATCCTGTGAGCCACTAGGTTCATTATGCTGCCAAATAGTGATGCCATCGGTATTCCATAATTCACGGCATTTGGATGCGATTCGTTTTGAGACTTGCATTACTTCGGCTAACAACTCGTCTGAAATATCATAAATATTCTCTACGTGTTGTTTAGGAATAACAAGAAATGTTGGGCCTGAGTTTTCTTGATGGTGCAAGCTGATACAAACGAATACATTGGCTGTTTCATAAACAACATCTTCTTCATTATGAAGCCCTGCTCGAATCATATTGCAAAAAGGGCATGAATAATTTTCTGGCTCATGGTTGTACAAGACAATTCTCCTTCTAATACGCCTAAAGTCGCCAATATTATCCCCCCTTAATGCCCCTTGCTCACAAATAAAAATATTCGATGCAGCGGGGTCGTACAGCATTAAGATTATCGAACATCTGTGCTCGAGAAAATTCTCTTTTAATTAGTGAATGCGGCTTAGCTACATTCACCCAGAGCTAAGAAGAACTAACAAAATTGACTTGTTATACTGTTTGTTGGGTTAAGCTGAACCAGTTACCAGAGTTATCTTTTCCCAGTGCTTCTATGCCATAAAATTGTTCTGTAGGTGGTTGAGTAAATTCGACGCCTTTTGCAATCAATTCATCATAAGTTTTTTGGCAGTCGTCTGTTTCAAAAACTCCAACACCAAATGCACCTGCTGCCACTAAATCACGAATTTTCTCTGCCGAATCTTTATCAAACATTGGACCTTCTTTTGGTTCCGCCAAAACTAACTCAAGCTTAGGCTGTGCTTTTGCGAATACCGTTAGCCAACGGAAGCCACCATCCATTGTCATGTCCATTCCCACTTCAAAGCCAAGCTTTTCCGTATAAAACGTTAACGCTTCATCCTGATCTAATACATGTACCGTTACATGAGCTATACCTTGAATCATTTTCTACTCCTTATTTAATGTGTACTAAGACTCTAGCAGAATAGGTTGTACTTATTTTCTTCTATATTGCTGTCTTCACTTCTTTGGCTCATTCGCTTTAAAGCCAAATAAGTTCTGCGCAAAACAAAGAGGGATAGATTGCATCGGAAAGCGGTGGGGCTCATTGGCTAGACTACTAAGCTGACGGCGGTATTGAGATGGAGACATGCCTACCTTCTCACTAAATAAAGAAGAGAAACTGCCAATACTGGAATACCCTACCTCAGTACAAATTTCACTTATGCTAGAGCCTTCCGTTACTAACAGTTGTTTGGCTTTTTCAATTCTTAATCTGGCCACAAAGGCATTAGGCGATTCGCCAAACACACTCGTGAAGACCCTAGAAAAATGATACTGAGACATACACGAATGCTCAGCCACTTTACTTAAGCTAAATTCATCCTTGTAATGCTCCTGTAGGTAATCTCGACCTGCACAGACTTTTTTATATTGAAAATGCCTAATCATAATTTATATTCTTAAACTGATTGGGTGATACAGCAATGTCGATAAAGCTCACTTTCTATCTATAAACATACTAAGAAATTAGTTCTTTTTGTATTTATGCAAAAGTGGCTTAGGTATATGGCAATAGTCATCCGGAAAGCGCGTTAGTCTCTCTTGATGTTCATCATCACTTTTCACATAGTTGGTAAGAGGCAGTACTTCGACCACAATCTTGTCGGCATCATCACGTCGGGCTATGTATTCTTTAGCTATTTTAAGATGATGCTCTTGCATGCTGTAAACAGCAGTTCGGTATTTTATGCCTACGTCTTCACCCTGCTTGTTCAAGCTGTATGGATCAATAATTTCAAAGAAGTAATCCATTAAGTTATCTAGGCTAATATGTTCAGCATCGAATATGACTTTTACACACTCCGCATAGCCATCGTAATCGGCTTTAGTCGTATTCTCTGTGCCATTCGCACGCCCAGCTTCTGTCGAAACAACGTGGGGCAAGTGTTTCATATACTCTTGCACTCCCCATAAACAGCCACCAGCAAAATACACGGTTTCTAGGCTCTCTTTGGTGTTTTCAGTATGCTCTTGCTTCATCATTTTTTACTCAAGTATTGATTCATTATTTTCGCTCATTATAGAAATGAAAATGCACAGTAAAAGCTTCCTTGAGCTTTCTACAATTCAAACCCTAATGCATTGAAAGTTTTTCTGTATTATAAAAGCTCTCTTCTCTATTCAATAAGCTTATTATGACTAACAAATACAAAATTGTGCGTTTAACTGAGACAACCGTCTCAAATGCATTCGATAAAGAGGCAGAGCTGTTAAAACAAGTTCAAGAAGGCAAGTTGCAGCAGGCCTTATTATTATGGCAACCCAGCGATAAAACCGTGGTATTGCCCGCCAGTAAAAAATGGCTCGCCAACCCAGAGCTGGTATCCCAGCTAGAGCAAGACAATTGGCTCATTCTGCCTCGTAGAACCGGTGGTGCGCCTGTCCCTCAAACCTCTGGAGTCATCAACCTATCCCACATTTATAGAGCACAGAGTGATTCGAAAGATTTAATCAAGCAAGGTTATAAAAGCCTGTGTGATGTACTAAAACACTTCTTTAGTGGTTTTGACTTAGAAGCAAAGACACATGCCACACCACACTCTTATTGTGATGGTGACTACAACGTTAATTTAGACGGTAAGAAAATCATTGGTACAGCGCAGCGTATTCTCACCACCAAAACACAAGAAAAGATCGTTCTAGTACAAGCTTGTATTTTGATAAATGTAAATATCGAAGAACTCGTTCATCCAGTTAACTTATGCTACCAACTTAACCAACACGAAGAGCGAATAAAACCAGAGGTGCATACCTGTCTACAGCAACATTGCTCAGTTTTGCCAACAACAAGCGAGCTCTATGATCGACTGGTACAGTCCTTTATTAATTATCAGCGCCAAACATAGCTGGATAAAAACCGACTAAAATAAATGGGTTTGTACCCTTTTCCAAAGTCGACCATCAATAGCTGAAAAACCAATGGCAATTAATAACATTCCTACAAAGTGCATTGGTTCTAAAACCTCGTCTAAAAAAAACGCGCCAAGAAAAATCGCTGAGACGGGAACCAATAAAGTCACCAGAGATGTATTAGTCGCACCAGCTAATTCAAGAATTTTAAAAAATAATACATATGCTATAGCCGTTGACGCAACAGCAAGACCAATAATTGCCAACCAAGTTGTCATACTGATTGCCTTTAGATCTATATCTCCTTCCACCCAAAGAGTAAGCGGTAATAAAACAAAGGTCGACGCCGTTACTTGCCCAGCTGCAGTAATAACAGGATTTACGCCTAATGCTTTGAATCGCCGGCCATATACTCCAGCAAAGGCATAAGATAACGTTGCCGCTACTATCGCTAACTGCGCAATTAAATTCCCCCCACCTTCAAGTGCCGGTAGGCCAATCATCACCACCACACCGCAGAACCCTAACATTACTCCTAATAATTTAAGGGGGGTTGGCCGCTCATCCGCTAACAAGAGACCCGCTACTGCCACGGTAAAAATAGGCGTAGCTGCATTAAGAATCGAAGCTAATCCAGAAGCAATTTGAGTTTGCCCCCAAACAATCAAGATAAAAGGAAAAACATTATTAAGAACACCCATTCCCAAAAAAGCACGCCACACTTTCAAGCTTTTAGGGGGCTGTAATCCCATAATGAATGCAATACACCACAAAACAATCGCGGCAATTCCAACCCGAAGCGTCACAATAGTCAGCGGTTGAAGCTCGTTAACTACAACACCAACAAAGAAAAAAGAACCACCCCATAAGATTGAAAGTAAAATAAGCATTGCCCATACTTTCACTGTCATTGAAGGAGCCACTGTAGATTTCATAAAAATTCAGCCATGTAAAAAAGATTGGTCTCATACTAACAGCCTCACATCTAAGAAAATATCTGAAAAAAGTGAGGTATTGAAGAAATTAATCAGCATTAAAAAAATGAGCCTGAGACAATTTTAATTACCCAACAAGAACCAGATACTTGTGGCATGCTAAATATGATCAAATGATGCCATTATCAATGAAAGAGTAAATGAGTTATGCCTATGCTATCTAAAAGTGAAATGGAAAAAGCCGTCCTAACGCGAGACAGTACTTTTGATGGTCAGTTTTACTATGGGGTCATTACCACAGGTGTCTTTTGTGTACCTTCGTGCCCTAGTAAAGCGGCGAATCCTGAAAATATTAGATTCTTTGAAAAAAGTACAGACGCTATGGCATCTGGCTTTCGCCCATGCAAACGCTGTAACCCTGCCCAGCAGGGAAAGGGTATTGACCACCTTATTCAGGTAGCTCGTTATATAGAGAATAATCTCGATGAAAAACTCACATTGGATACCCTTGCTGAAGTAGCACAGCTTTCGCCTTCGCAATTACAAAAGCGCTTCAAAGCCTCTTTTGGCCTATCTCCCAAACAATACCAAGACGCTATTCGCATGCAGTCTTTCAAAGATTCCCTATCAGCAGGAAATAGCGTAACAGAGGCCGTTTATGACTCTGGGTTTAGCTCCAGTAGCCGTGTGTATGGTGAAGCTAGCCGCCAAATGGGGATGACACCTAAAGCTTACAAAGATGGCGGCAAAGGTGAGGTCATTCATTATGCCTGTCGACCTACAGATTTAGGGCTCATTATGATGGCAGCCACAGAAAAAGGAGTTTGCTCCGTTCAATTTGGCGACGAAGAAGGAGAGCTGTTTTCTCAATTATCGAAAGAATTTCCCCATGCTGACATTCGCCTTTCTGCCGCACAAGACAGCCTAGCATTAGATAATTGGATTGAAGCGCTAGACGCACATATACATCAAGGTGCACCTAAGCCTGATATTCCCCTTGATATCAGGGGAACAGCCTTTCAAGTGACTGTCTGGAACTTTCTAATGAGCATCAAAGAAGGACAAGTCATGAGCTATGGGGAAGTTGCCGAAAAAATTGGTAAGGAAAAAGCCGTTCGCGCAGTAGGAACGGCTTGTGGAAAAAACACCATTGGCTACCTAATACCCTGTCATAGGGTACTAAGAAGTGACGGTTCTCTAGGCGGCTACCGATGGGGATTAGAGCGCAAACGCGCCCTACTCGACCAAGAAAAACAAAAAGGTAAGAAAACAGCGATTAATTAACTTTCGTTGTGATGACCTTTAGCCCCAACAGAATCATAGCGCCACCCAATACACGGTCTACCCAGTGCCCCATTTTCTTAAACTGCTTCATAACGGCAGGACGAGACAGCAGGCCAACCACAAGGGAGAACCAAGCAAGTTGCAGTAGCATGATCCAAGCGCTGTAAATAGCTAACTGATGCAAAGGCATGTCGGGTGACAAGACTACAGTAAACAAGGAAACAAAATAAATAGGCGCTTTCGGATTTAGGGCATTACACAGAAAGCCCACACCAATACTACGTTTAGCAGAATACTGCTCCACTTTATTCGCCGAAAAATCCGCCTCTGTCATAGGCTTTGCTCTTAAGCCTTTTATCCCTAAATAAATAAGGTATCCACCACCTAATATTTTTATGGCCCATAGGGCACTGGTTGAGTTGGCAATAACAGTCGCTAAACCTAATGCGGAATAAATGATATGGATAGATAAACCCAAGGCGATACCAATGCTGCACATCAGACCAGCCTTTTTACCGTTAGAGAGGGTTTGCTGGGAAACCAAAACAAAATCTGGCCCAGGGGACGCAGCCGCTAAAATATGTATCGAGGTAATAATCAATAAGCCTTGGAATAAATCCATTTTATTCTCCAATTTTTCTTCAAGATAAAGACAATCAATAGGGGGAAACTTAGCTTTTTCAAGGACTGAAGCTTACTTTTGTTGAGGTGAGCGTTCCATAAAATAATGAATATCGTTCTCTGATGTCACTCGAAAGCCATAACGCTTATACAGTGAACCAACAGGGTTCCATTTCAAATATTCCAAAATAACTGTCTTGGAATATTTATCACACTCTTCTAAAAATGCAGATAATACCTGTGAGCCAATACCTTTATTTTGATATTTACTCAGTAAATAAAACTCACCAAAGCGGGTATGCTCAGGCAATTTATGAATAGATAGAGTGCCGATAGGCTCCCCATCTAACATAATAATAAACCAAGGTTTTTCAGAATAGCGCTGTTGATGAAGTGAACGCTGGAATACCTCATCCCAGCCCCACTTAAATTCGATATGAGTCCCCATGGCCTGCCGCTTTGCTTCAAAGGCGAATTCGATGTCAGTGTCTAAGGCTGGCCGTAGAGTAATATCCATAGTTAACACATTTTCCTTAAAGTACATAAAAAACCTATGCCTATAAAAACATAGAAACCATTATCACTCTAGGGACAAAACAGGCCATGCATCAATACACATCTCGCTGGTATCTGTGCTCAGCTACCAATTTATCCATATACGCTTGTACAGCATCATCATCGAGCTGACCTTGTTCTTTAATAACATCACGGATGGCTTTATCCACATCTGCTGCCATGCGCGAAGCATCACCACAAATATAAATATAACCCCCTTGTTCTAGCCATTCGTAGAAGGCTTGGCCTTGTTGGCGAATAAGAGTTTGCACATAGATTTTTTCAGCTGTATCGCGAGACCATGCTAGGCTGGCTTTGGTCAGTAAACCTGACTCTTGCCATGCGTTTATCTGGTCGCGGTACAGGAAGTCTTCTGCTTCATGCTGGTCACCGAAAAACAGCCAGTTCTGTCCTGCTGCTCCACGTGATTCACGCTCTTCTAAGAAGGCTCTGAATGGCGCAATACCAGTTCCCGGGCCAATCATAATAAGTGGTGCATCATTGTTGTCTGGAATATGGAAATGCGCTGACGATTGAATATACACGCCCATATTAGAACCCGCAGCCAAACGCTTCCCTAACCAAGTGGAGGCAACACCTTTGCGGGGCTTATCGAATATATCGTAGTGCACTTCCCCTACGGTAAGGTGCACTTCTCCCGGATGAGCATTAGGGCTAGAAGCAATGGAATACAATCTTGGCTGTAGTGGACGCAAGCCATCTAAAAAGGTTTGTGCGTCGATTTCAGGCTTAAGTTCAGACATGACATCTAGTACCTGATAACCCTCTGGTGCAGACTCAAGCCCCCATGTTTCAAGGCTCTTCGCATTAACCGTATGAATGTCCATTTTGCTCTGTAACAACACTCTTAGTGATGCTGGGCCTGATTTTAAGCTCACCACTTCTGAGCCTGTAAAGCCGCTCGCTTGGAGAATAGCATTTACGTCATCTGGGCAATTCAATGGCCAAACACCCAATACGTCACCCGCTTGATACTCTAAATCAACGCCACCGCCTGCTAAGGAAATCTCTACATGATTCACACATTTAGCGGAGTTTTCACCACTTAAGGATTCAACATGAATGAGGTTAGCAATAAAGGGATGGTTTTTATCGAACTCAGGCGTGTATTCATCACTAGCACCAGCTTGTACGCTTGCTGCACCTGCCGCAGAAGAAAAGACTTCCGTTTGAAAAACTTCTGTTTTCCATTCTGCATATTCATCTTCAAAGGCCACATCACAGCCTAAGAAATCTTGGCAAGGCGTCGCACCCAATTCAGCCATGCGCCTCGCAATGTCTTCCGCTGCTTTATTGAAATAGGCATAACTGGAGTCACCTAAACCACATACCGCAAAATTTAGCGTGGCTGGTAATAACTGTGCTCCCTCAGAAGTAATGCTTTCGTAGAAGTTTTTAGCATTGTCTGGCGGATCCCCTTCGCCAAAGGTAGAACAAAGAATTAAGACATGATTCAACTCCGCCATAGCCGCAAGGTCGGTGGAATCCAACTCCCCAACACTGGCTTCAAAGCCTTGTGTTGCCGCGAATTTTTTCAAATCTTTCGCGAGTACTTCACAGTTACCCGACTGGGAGCCATAAAAAATGGCAAGCGGTGTACCGGGTGCTTCTTCTTTTGCACCCTGTGCCGCCGCAGCAATTGTACTGATACCTGTTAATAAACCGTTTAGCCATTCTCTTTGTGCCGGATCAAATGGTGCATCTTCTGGAAGCTCTACGACTGTATTGTCGTCTTGTGCTTTTGATTCCATGGCAGCAGAAAGCTGCGTAATAATCGAACTCATACAAACCTCAATAAAATGATTAGGCGTTAAGCTAATAGCTGCTCTGTTAACTGGCTGTCTTCAAGGCCTCGAGTAAAAGCCAAAAAGCTTTCCCCCTGCTTACGGCCATTCATATAATTACCGACGACTTTCTCTAACACTTGGCAAATGTCCCGTGATGCAACAGGTCCACACAACATGCGTGCCAAACCTTGATCATCATCACAGCCTCCTCCTACCAAGACGTTATAACCTTCACTTCCATCTTCCGCCGCCGTACCCACGAGGCCTATGTCACCTATGTAATGCTGGGCACAGGAGTTAGGACAACCTGTTAAGTGAATATTAATGGGGGAATCTAATTCAAAACGTGCTTGTAGGTGATCAACAATATTGCTGGCATCTTCTTTGGTATAAGCATTAGCCAACTTACAAGCCCAACGGCCAGTACAAGAAACCGCACCGGCTGCAAAGGAATTAGCATCTACACTCATTCCTAGTGCTTCCAGTTCACTTACGGCAGCGGCCACATCAGCATCCGCCACATCAGCAATTAAGAAGTTCTGCCAAACCGTTAGTCGTATATCGTTACTGCCATACTTTTGTGCGATACGACCCGCGCCACGCATTTGCTCCGGACTCATTCGCCCTAGCCTTAATGCCACACCAATGTAATTGAGCCCTTTTTGCGCTTGTGGATGAACACCTATATGAGCTTGGCGCTTTATAACAGGTCTTGGCTCATCAGCGTCTCTTGATAAAGAGATCATTTTTACGCCATTACCAAAGCCATCCAGCTTTTCTTGTACTTTTTCACATACCCAATCAAAACCATGCTGGTCTAAAACATATTTGAAGCGGGCTTTTTTACGGTTGGTTCGATCACCGTGCTCTAGGAAAACTCTTAGGATTGCTTCAGATATTTCAGGTGTGTCTTCTGGACGGCAAATTAGTCCTGTATCCCGGGCAAAATCCTCATGGCCAGTAATACCACCAAATAGAATTCGGCAATAAATCCCAGCGTCTACACCTTGGCTATTCTCTTTTACCTTCACAGCGAGGTAGCCAACATCATTGGTATCAGACACCACAGAGATGGTGCCGGCATTATCAAAGGAGATGTTAAACTTTCTTGGGATACCGTGGAGATCACGAGTATTCAAAATGCGGTGACTAACTTCTACTGCGTATTTATGGAGGTTAATAAGCTCTTCAGGGTCAAACCCTGCAGTAGGCGTTGCGGTGATGTTTCGAGCGCTATCAGCACCTGAGC
Organism: Marinomonas sargassi; assembly: GCF_025716875.1. GTDB lineage: Bacteria > Pseudomonadota > Gammaproteobacteria > Pseudomonadales > Marinomonadaceae > Marinomonas > Marinomonas sargassi. The sequence continues at coordinate 48,129 of NZ_JAOVZB010000005.1, forward strand.
CTTTACTGGATAAGCCTATGTCATATAAGGCACTGTTAAGAGCTAGAATTTTATTAGGTGGAATTTCTCGCATTTGGAAACTGCCGCGGGTGGTAATATGGGCATATCCGCCAGCAATATCTTCGGCGATATCCCCTAAGCCTATCATTTGATCCCCACGAAGCTTACAACCGGGAATGCGTAAACGGGTCATAAAGCCTTCCATTGCTGGCATCACATTAAACAGGCCGTGATGTCGGAACATAAAGTCTTTAATGCCTTCGGCTATTTGGTTGTTATTATTGTGAGCAACAATATCGTCCCAAATATCCAATACATGGCGTTCGTATTTCGCCGTTTCCTGTTTGCATAAGTCTTCTACTGGGGTCCCCCAAAAAGTTTCAGGGCCTATTTCCTCTGCGGCATTTTGTCCTGCCCCCAAAGCCACGTGGAGATTTAAATCCACTAATAAGCTGGCCATGTAACGTTTTTGTTCAGCGGTAAAGCCTTGAGGAGCTGGTGCTGCATTACTGCTGGCAATAATAGAGGATGTATCTAAATTAGAATTTTCAGCTATAGAAACTGCATTATTGGTGTCAATAGACAACTGGGCACCCTCCCTTCATCATAATAATTATGGATTAATGGATAGCCGCGCCGTTGCGGGGAATAACAATGTAGAGTGTTTATAGCAGTTTATGTTCTAGCCACTACGCCTGTGCAGAGGCAACTCACTATAAACATAAAGTATTGAGTCTGTTTATAAAGTAAGCAAAAAACTTGCCAAAACAATCCCCGAATCTACCTTAAGTCAGTTCTAAAAGCGCACAAGAAGCACCCAATTCAAATCAAACCAAAGATTAACGCACCAAAAAAGAACGCGATTATCAATCGAGAAATAAACGTATGCCATGTGACATCAAAGTAAAATGTAACGTGAATGTAACCCTTCACATGAAGTAACGAAGAAAAACAAATAAACACAAAACCAAACTCTTAATAAACAGTATGATAAGCAAAAAGTTAAACAAAAGGTCAAACTTTAAAAGTTCTTTTTTAAAACCTTATAAATACTTTTTATAGTAATGAGGTATAAACTCATTGAGTTTTCTATTTAAATTGGAATTAAAATAAATTTTATGGGAGAGAGGATATGTTTATAAAAACAAAAATATTAGAACGAAAAAACACACCATATCAGGCTCAAAATTTCCTTATTGCCCTCTGTATTCTCGTCATACTATTTTTGTCTGCGCCCGCAATCAGTAAGGTAACTATTGTCTATACATCAAATCAGCCTAATATTTTATTAGACAAAGAGGTTGCTCACTTTCCCCAATTATCTACCCTGCTAAATACATTAAGAAGCGAGGAAAGTGAGAACACCCTTTTTTTACAAGGGGGAGACAACTTCTCACCCAGTGCAATATCCATGTTTGATGATGCCAGCAATATTATTGCCTTGGCTAATATGATGGAGGCTTCTCTCTACTCTGTGGGTAAAAGAGAGCTTACTTACGATGTTGACGTTCTATCATTAAGAGCCTTAGAGGCTCAATTCCCAATCATATCTAGCAATCTTTTGGATTCGCGATCAGGCTCTACTCTTGAAGGGCTATTTCGTATGTATGACTTTAACGTAGACGATATCAATATATCGGTGGCCTCTCTTGTCAACAAAAGAGTATTAGTAGCCTACACACCAGAATATGCGCAACTTACCGATATTAACCATACGTTAGAAGAAATTCAGCGCAATCAAGCTAATGCCGATATCAAAATACTCATGACTGATTTGGAAGAATCTCCCAGTATAGATATTGCTAGGAAATACGACTTCGACCTTATCCTTGTTGCCATAGACGGTAAGGACAAGGTTATCCAAATAGATGACACACTTGTCGCTTTCGGGGGCGGTCAAGATGGCGATACTATTGTTATCACTTACGAGCAGACGAACAAACCTACTTTAAGTGCAAGTATCGAAGATCTTTCTTTATATGAGCCAGACCCTCAAATTGTCTCTTTTGTTGAAAAGTATCGATCTCGAATTAGCAGCTTATATCAAACCAAAATAGCCGTAGCTAACAGTCCTTTTACAACAAAAAGAGAAATCATACGTACCCAAGAAACGCCTCTGGCTAACACCTTCGCAGACGCTATTCGAGAGTACACTAAAGCCCAAATTGCGGTTCTTAACAGTGGTGCCATAAGAAACTCGGCAGACTACCCAAAAGGTTATAATTTCACTCGGGGAGACATCCAAAGCGAACTGCCTTTTGGTAATCACACAGTGGTTGTCAAACTATCTGGCAACACGATTAAAGCTATGATGGAAAATGCCTTAAGTAGAATTGAACACGTTGATGGACGCTTCTTAAATGTCTCAGGTATGAAAGTAACTTACGATTCATCAGCCCCCCCAGGTAGCAGAGTAAGAAGTATTAGCGTTGCAAATCAGCCTCTCAATGACAGTCAACAATATGAAGTAGCTATCCCCAGCTTTTATGCACAAGGGGGTGATGATTATTCCATGCTTAAAAACCTAGAGGTAGCGAAAAAGAGCTTTAGCAAAAAAAGGAATTGGCTTGTGATCGCTCAATATTTAGAAGAAAAACAAACTCTTACAGCAGAGCCTTTGGGCAGAATGGTTGATATCTCAAGAAAATGAAAATTAAATTCTTTAACAGTTTATCCTTCCGTATTAATTTTGGAATGTTGCTTATTTTGGTAACCTTGTTTGTGCTTGCTAGCATCTCACTATGGATAACAAGCACTTTTAACAACCTTTCTTGGAAGGTCTCTAATCAGCTAATGCCACAACTAGAGTATTACTCTGACATCCACATTACGGTAAAAAATGTCCATAGAAAAATTGATGCTCTCCCCCATTCTAGATCTAAGTCTGCTAACAGGGTTGTGGTTTCAGAGTTATTGGATGAATTAAATAAAATCTCGAATCGTGTGTCTGATAGTGAAGCAAGCCAATACAACCTTGCCATTAAAAAAATGACGACTGAGCTATTTCCCATTGTCAGTACCTACAGCTTAGAAGTCATGAGAAAAATTGAAATTGAGCAAGAACTAAAGCTCAAGAAGAAGCAACTTGATACCCTTTATTTAGCTCATACCTACAATCCAGAGTTAAGCCTAGAATTAAGGGAAGAGCTTCACCAGATTTACGTGGACTCTATTTCTTTATCTGAAATAAGTACCTCTTTTTTATTCAAAAGATCCACTCAATCGATTAGAAAAAAAAGCAAACAACTATTGGATAAGAAAGTAATAAACTCAGATTTTTACAACACTATAAATGACCCAGAAAAAGGCGTTATATCCATTCTGGTTAAACGTAATAACCTAGTGTCGAACTTATCCATTTTAAATACGCAAACGAGCTTTATTATTGAACAGCTTAGTTCAATATCTCTCTCTGAGGTAACGGCACTACAGGACATAGTTAAAGATGCTGCAAAAGAGTTAAATACTAAGTCAGCCTATTATAAGAACTTCTTAACGACGATCATATTTCTAACGACATGCTTTAGCATCATTATGATGGTTTACTTCCATAAAAATATAACGACAAGACTCATCACTATTGCAAACAATTTAGTCAATCAGGATAGCCAAGCTGTATTGGAAAAAGAAACCCATGGTTCATCCGAAATCAGCCTAATCGCAAAGGCTATATTGAGATATAAAGCAAACAACAAAAGGCAGCGAGATAAAATTGCCAGTAGTGTCGAACAACTTAAATTTATCATTGAGCACTCTTCTCAGGCGGTTCTTATATATAGAGAAAACACCATCATTTACTCTAACAACAGTGGTCAAAGTATATTAAATGCTAACCAAAGCCTCACGAATCACATAATACCTAGACACCTGTTAAAAGCGATTGATGGCCAAACTTACCTAGATAGATTGTCATTAGGTAACTCTCACTTTAAATTTTATGCCACCGATATTGATTGGGACGGTACGCCTAGTAGGCTGGCGTTACTTATGGATATTACTAATGAAGTAGAAAAAGAAAAGCAGTTAATGAAAAACCTGAAAGCAGCTACGGATGAATCTTTCGTTGATGCTATGACTGGACTATATAACCGCCGTAAACTTGACTACTTTATAGAGCAGAATGTCTCACAAGAGTACACCATCATTCTAACCGATATCGACTGGTTCAAAGCCTATAATGATCACTATGGTCATGCCGAAGGAGATACCTGCATTATTCAAGTGGCGAAAACTCTTAAAGAAAACCTACGTTCGGATAATGACCTAGCCATTCGTTACGGTGGTGAAGAGTTCTTGATTATTTTAATGGACAGCAACATAGCTCAAGCAGAAGCCGTTGCGCAAAGAATCCAGTCCAATATTAAAAGTTATCAAATACCACATGAGAAGTCGGATTTTGGCTACCTAACTCTTAGCCTAGGTATTGCCCACTCTAGTGAATCAGGCCCAGAAGGCGCTTGGCACACTTTATTTGAGATAGCCGACCAAAGGTTATATAAGGCGAAGGAACAAGGTCGAGCTCAAGCAGTTTCAAAAGCAAATAGCGCTTAAAGCAATACAGCAAATGAAAGCGTGCACATGCGGTATTAGGTGCTCGCTTTTTAAGAAAGGTACGAACAAGTCCATACGCTGAAGCCGGTGGACTTGTTCGAATCTTCCTTAACCCTCAATCAAGATTTTCTATTTATTCACACTTTAGCCCTCTCTAAGATAAAGCCTCTTATTCAATTTAAACCAAGTCGTTTATAGAGCTCTCAATGTCATAAAAATTAGATTTGCGGAATTTGCATATTCTATTGATACTCAAGAGAGTAGGATTTTTTTATCTATTTAATTAAATAGTCGAATAGCACTTACATTAACTATCAAGTAACTAAAACCAGTTTTATATATTGATAAAAAAATCGTTTTTATGATTTCCCAATTATAAAAAATAGTTATAGAAAAATATTGCGAATAGTGCGTTCTTATATCTCAACATTTATGAAAAATTAAATAATAAGGTCACTATACTATTTTCTGATTTTCGGTGTTCTCCACCATTCATTAATACAAGGCGTTATTCGCAGGGTTGATATGTTCAGTTATTCATTAAAAAGAAAAATTAGTCTTCTCGCTACATCAGCAGTGCTGTTAACCAGTATCACACTAACCTTCTATTCAACCAAAGAACTGTCTTTAGCAATGGAAGATGGCATGCAACAACGCATTACTAGCGTTTCCAATGCTGTCTCTTCTAACATTGAATCTTGGGTGACAAATAAATACCAAATACTTAATGCGCTATCAGAACAACCTTATGAAGCAGCCGCTTTTACTAGCCAGCTCAATATGGCCATTTCTGCGGGAGACTTTTCATCTATTTATGCAGGTTTGCAGGATGGAACACGAATTGGCTCAAATGGCATGACTCGCTTTGTAAATAATTATGACCCTCGAACAAGACCTTGGTATAAAGCCGTCTCTGCTTCCAAAGCTATGGAGCTAATAGGGCCATATAAGGATATAAACTCTCAAGAAATGACCTTCACTATTGCTAAGCCTCTTACGGGCTCAGGCAGTCAATCTGGCGTTATTGGGGTGGACTTAAGAATTAAGAACTTATTCTCAGAAGTCACTAATGTAGATACTGGTAAAAATAGTCAATTATTTTTACTTAACTCTGAAAATGACGTTATCGCACATAAAAACAATGCTTATATTCAAAAGAAAGTATTTGAGTTATACGACAATTTTTCTGAAAAAAGTTATATCTCTGCATTAAAAAATGGTGATTACCTGACTCTTGAAAGCCAAGCGATAAAAAAAATATTGCACTTTGCGCCAATCAAGAACTCATCTTGGGTACTTGCCATAGAAGTTGACCAAGAAACAGAGCAGGCGCACTTCTGGCGTACTTTTTATGCTGAAATTTTAATTAGTATTGTGATTACACTAGCTGCAATCATACTGATGAATTGGGTGATGGGTGTTCTATTTAGAGATTTGTTCTCTTTAAAAGCCGCACTAAACGATATTGCGAACGGTGAAGGGGATTTAACTCGACGAATAAACATCAATAGCCATGATGAAATAGGTCAAGTTACTAAGGATTTCAATCGTTTCACAGGCAACCTACACAGCATAATACAACAAATGGGGAAAGTTGCTCATGGCATGGCAGGTCAAGCGGATGCCTTATCTGCCTCTGTTCTAGAAAACCGTAAAAGCATACAAAAGCAGGAGCAAAGCACATTAGAAGCCTCTCTTGCAGTAAACTCACTTAATGACTCAACAGCCTTGATTAGCAGCAATGTCGAAAGTACTGGCCAACAAATCTCTAGTACCTTAGCCCTCAGCGAACAAGGTATCCAGCAAATGAAATCAAGCCAACAATCCATTACTCATCTTGCACAAAAATTGAGTGAAACCAATCTTGTTGTGGCCGAACTAAATGAACAGGCTCGCGGTATCGCCGGTATCGTTTCTACCATTGACGATATTTCTGAACAAACAAATTTATTGGCGTTAAATGCAGCAATAGAAGCGGCTAGAGCGGGAGAGGCTGGACGAGGGTTTGCCGTCGTTGCAGATGAAGTACGCGGATTATCTAGTAGAACAAGAACTTCTACAACTGAAATTCAAAGTATGATTGTCAATATCCAACAGTCTTCTATGAATGCCGTGGAGTTGATTAAAGATAGCACCGAACTGGCTAGTGGAAGCGTCAACGATGCTGATCAAGCACAAGAAATGATTAATGAAATAATGGCTGCTATACAAGAAATAGAAAGTATGACAAAAGTTATTTCCTCTGCCACGTTAGAGCAACTTCGTATTGGAGAAAACATTACTGATAAAACCAATAATATAAAATCGTTAGCAAATGATTTAGCATCTCAAGCAATCGGAACGGAAAACCAAGCGGAAGAATTAAACCGCTTATCTACAGACCTTCAGAAGGAAACAAATAAATTTATTGTTTAAATCCAGTAAATCTTTAAACAATAACACTAGTTTCTTTCATTAAAGCGAGTAAGTATTTAAACTTCTCGCTTTTAAAACCTTCATTAAAATCCTTAGACATACTTCCCTTTACACCCTAAATAACTCAATCACAGAAATCTCTCACTCTTCATTTCATATGCTCCACTAATAGTATTGCTATGTATCATAACTTTTATCAAATATTTTTTGCGGAATATGCATAGCACAACCATATACAGGACATTAAAATTTCATAAATTTTTTTAATGAAACATAAGTTTCAAAGGTGTATGAGGTCATAATGGGACTATTTTTTAAGAGAAAACCTGCCGTAGTTAAACCTTCGGAAGAAGAGTTAGAAATCATTAAGTCACACCATGTATTAAACAGCTTAAAAAAGTCTATCGCTTTTATCGAGTTCACTCCAAGTGGAGAAATACTGACAGCTAATAACAATTTTTTAAATGCTGTTGGATATACTCTCGAAGAAATAAAAGGCCGACACCATAGTCTATTTTGTGACAAGAGCTATGTTCAATCTATTGACTATAAAAACTTTTGGAAAACATTATCGTCTGGAACCTTCATTAAAGATAGATTCCTACGATTTACTAAAAACGGCACCCCTCTTTGGTTAGAGGCCAGTTATAATGCGGTTAAAAACGATGATGGTGAAGTAACATCAATAGTAAAGTTTGCGAGTGATGTCACTGATTTTGTTGAAGAATCAAATCTACAGCATGGAATATTGGATGCTCTTGAACGCTCAACAGCAATGATCGTCTTTGAATTAGATGGAACCATCATTGAAGCTAACGAGAATTTCTTACGTACAACCAAATACAATTGGCCAACGATTAAAGGGCAAAACCATCAAATTTTCTGTTCATCTAGCTATGCTAAAAGCCCTGAATACAAGGCATTTTGGAAGCAATTAAATCGAGGGGAATACGTTCAAGGACTTTTTGAGCGAAGAGACTCGGAGGGATATGTACTATGGTTGGAAGCAAGCTACAATCCCGTTTTTGATGTAAATGGAAAGCTTATTAGAATAATAAAATTTGCTTCAGATGTGAGCGAAAGAATTGAAAGTATTAAGAATGCATCTAAGGCTGTTCAAATAACAGCAACAGATACTCAAAAGGTATCAGACCACGGTAAAGAGGTTCTAGAAAAAAGTGTTTCTATAATGAATGAAATCACTCAGACTGTTGATATTGTCGTTCAAGATATTACCGACATTAATAAACAATCAGATAAAATTAGTAACATAATAAACACTATCTCAGATATTGCCGACCAAACAAACTTACTTGCTTTAAATGCTGCAATTGAGGCGGCTCGAGCTGGCGAACTGGGTAGAGGGTTTGCGGTGGTAGCAGACGAGGTAAGACAGCTAGCTGCCAGAACAAGTACATCAACAACCGAAATTTCGGATGTAGTTAAAACTAATCTATCCTTATCAACCGCACTATCTAAGAACATAATTAATACCCAAGAAAAGTCTCAAGCAGGCTCTGATTTAGTGGCTGAGGTCGATGAAATTTTTATAGAAATAAACGAAGGTATGGATAATGTTGCTGAAGCCGTTAATAAATTAAAGTAATTAACATGTTTCATCTTTTTTTAGCTAATGTTTCTGACGGGAGCTCCATAAACAACGATTTATAGTCTCTAGAAAAACGCCCAAGTTCAAAAAAGCCCCATTTCAAAGCTACATCCGTAATTTTTTGATGGTCTTTTTTGTTCTTAAGTTCAGACCTTACAGCATTTAGTCGTAAGACTCTCATATACTGAATGGGCGTTAATCCAGTATATTCTAGGAAGCCATATTGCAAACTTCGTTCACTTAATTTAGCAATAGAGCATAAAGTTTGCATATTGGGTAACTGGTGCACAGATGTGTTAAGGAAATCTATTACCTCCTTCACTCCCTTTACTCTTTTCGATTCTGGTTTTATTTTTTCAAACTTATTTATAGAGTTTGAGGAAGCGTTTATAGCTAACTTTAAAATAATAGAATTTAAAAAACCTACTAAAAATGGCTCATTTATTAAAAACTTATTACTTTGAAAAACCCTCAAAATTGTACTTACGCCCAACGCATATGCATTAGTATCGAGATGATTTGCTGAAATAATCTTACTTTTCAAAAAAGAATCTGAAAAAGAAATACCTGTTAGATTCTCATAACCAGAAATAAAGTAGTCCCTATTAAAAACAGTTGCAACAGAGCCAAAATCACTTTGAAAATTCACATCCCACTCTCCGTTACCAATTTGAACAAAAGATTGCTGGAGTGATTGTTGACCACAAAAGTTAAAATCTACGCTATTAGGAAAGACAAAAGCAAAGGGAATAAGGTTATCAGGTGTAAAAGATTCAACTCTAGTACCTATACTAAGATCTTCTCTAAATATATGCACATCTCCTAAATTAGCATCACTGAAAGACGCCCTCAGTTTACCGGGAAAAAGTTGACTATAGCGGCGACTATTTATATGAACTTCTTTAAGTTTATCTAAGTCTTCAATATAAAATTTTCTTATATTTTCAACGTTATTCACATTCATTAACCCAATATAATCAAGTTATATATAATATCAAAGAATCAATATATAGACCTCAAAATTTACATTTCTAGACATAACACTTTATCCTTTTATTTCAAGATGATAACTTTCATTTATAGATATGTTTTTCGAGGGATATGAATGCTCAGCTTTATAAAAGAAAAATGGCTTAAGGCTTGCCTAGCTACCATTGCGACTTCTCTTATATTACTGTTTTTATTAACATTTTTAGACTTACATCTAGGCACTTCGCCGTCAATTTTTCTTGTCTACCTTGCAAGTAGCGCACCTTTCCTAATACTTACACTTATTGTCTGCCATGATTTTAGAAAATATTCCAATACTGCTAACAACATTTTAGATAATATTGATGATGGTATTATTATCAAAGATGAACAAGGCTGCTTTTTATACTGTAATAAAGCCGTAGCTGACTTCTACAATACGACAGTCCAAGAAATGCTTGGTAAAAGTGACGAGAGTTTTAATAAAAATACAGATCAAACCAATTTTTTTCGAGATCATCTTCAATCGATTTTGGGGTCATTTGAGAAGCAGGAAGTACAACAATCCGTCACTAACGTAAACACAGGTAAAACCTACCATTTTAACGCCATCAAAATTCCATTCAAAAATTCACGAAATGAAAAAAATGTCTTTATTCTGGCAAAAAACATCACTCAGATAAAAGCAGATAGTGATAGAAAAGAATCTCGACTCAAAAAAGTGTTAGACGCATCTGAAGAATGTCTATGGGAATGGAACGTACAAACAAATGAAGTCAGATTTAATCGTCAATGGGTGCAATTGACTGGCATTCCAGAAAGCGAAACAGCTTTTGAAGATTTTGATAATGCGATACATGACGAAGATAAACCCATTGTGCATTCAGCAATCCAGACTCTTATCGAAAAAAACACACCATTTAATATTGAGTTCAAAATGAACCAGCCCAACGGTAATGTCATTTGGGTGTGGGACCGTGCTCGTATTGCTGAATATGATGACCATGGTAAGCCTCTATGGATTGTCGGTATTACTCTGGATATAACTCAAAGTAAGCTTGCACAAAAGAAAATTGAGAACCTAGCCTACTACGACCAATTAACAGGCTTAGCAAATCGAACTACTTTAGAGAATGAACTTAAGAAAGTAACTGAATGCAAAAAACAATCAGAGTCTTACAGTGGGCTGGTTTTTATTGATCTAGATAGGTTTAAATTGCTCAACGACAGCTATGGTCACTTCATGGGCGATATTCTATTAAAAACAATCGCAACACGACTTACTAGCATGCAGCTAAAGGGGGCAACAATCACCCGATTCGGGGGGGATGAGTTTGCTATTTTATTGCCCTTTATACATAGCGATCACCAAGAAGCAGTCAAATTTACCAAACAAGCTGGAGACGCGGCCATTGCCGAAATCTCAAAAACAGCGCAATTACAAAGTGAAGGCAATGATGGACTAACCATTGAATACACCATTACTGCCAGCGCGGGAGGTATTGTATTTAAAGAAGATGACATTTCCTCTAGCGAGGCTTTACAGCTAGCTGATATGGCACTTTACAGAGCCAAAGCCGATGGTGGAGATAGAGCAAGTGTTTTCGATATCAATATGCAGGAAAGCTTACGCAAAAATAATGAGCTCAGCTTGGCTATGCATAACTCAGTTATTAATCGTGACTTTTGCATCTACTTACAACCGAAACAAAATCAAAATGAACAACTAATAGGTGCAGAAGCATTAGTCCGTTGGGTTCACCCAAAGTTAGGAGTATTAGCGCCAGATGCCTTTATTAAAATGGCTGAAGAGACAAACGCCATATTACCTATTGGTAACCTAGTTCTGGAAAGGTCATGTGAGCAACTGAAGCTTTGGCAATTAGAAGAGAGCACTCAACATTTGCAATTATCAGTTAATCTAAGTGCTAAACAGATATGGCAAAGCACCTTCTATCAGGACATCATAAATATCGTCGAAGCCTATGACATTGACCACTCCAAGCTCATTCTTGAAGTAACTGAATCCGTACTGATCCAAGATGTTAACGATGCTACAGAGAAACTAGAAAAACTACGTAATTATGGCATACGAATATCGCTGGATGACTTTGGTACGGGTTACTCCTCACTAAACTATTTAAGATCATTACCCCTCGATGAAATCAAAATTGACCGCTCATTTATTCAGGATGTTGCCCAAGATACGCAAGCACAAGTTATGGTGAAATCTATTCTGGACCTTGCTGAGAGTTTTCATTTGAAAGTTGTATCAGAAGGCGTGGAAACACGAGAGCAAATTGAAGTTTTGCGTAAGCTAGGGAACACATTTTATCAGGGATATTTCTTCAGTAAGCCATTACCTATCAATGAGTTCCACGAAAAGTATTTGAAAAATAAAGAGTCATAAGACCGCACTTATTAACAACTAAAGTTACAACTAAAAAAGCCCTTCTTGCTACAGAAGGGCTTTTTCATAACTATATCTGAATACCTTTTGCACTATTAAAGACTAGCTAAATAAGCCTTCCAGCCTTTTAGGTGAGTGATCTCTGTTGCCCTTTCGATACCACAGGGTTCGCAGATAAAACCACTGACTTGGCTGTCGTCTTCTAGAGTGACTTTACCGATACCCAGTGGCGCGGGTATACCAGCCACAAAGCTGCCGAAGTTTTCAGCTGGTACAGACCAGACTTCTACTTCAATGGCGGCACCCTGTTCTTTATCGAGTACCAGACCCGGTCGCAGTGGTGGGCCACCAGCAAGGGCATACATGCGATAAATAGGCGCAGTTGTCGTGCTGGATTTTAAAATCGCACCACGCTCAATCAGTTGCCAGTTTAGTGGTTGACCTGTTAAGTGGGCACCACAAACCATCACATCCATGGTTTTCGTACTGGCTACAGGCGTTTTATTAGTAGGTGTCGCCATGACATCTAATGCACCTTTTTTCAAAGGCAAAGCTTGCTGAATACGGTTAGCAATCGACATCAGCATTCTGTCGCTAAAGGTAGAACCGACCAGAGTGATACCAAAGGGTCTATTTGCCTCTGTCATCATGGTAGGTACTGCAATTGAGGCTAAATCCAACAGGTTCATAAAGTTGGTGTAATAACCCAATTCGCTATTACGTTTAATCGGCTCTGCTAGCATTTCCGCTACGGTAAAGTGACGGCCTGCCGTTGGCGTCAATAAACAATCCACCTGTGCCATTTGCGCTAAGCAAATCTGCTTTAAGTCGTTAATACGATATTGCGCACTAAACAAGGCGGTAGCTGGTGGCTTACCACCGGGAGCGATGATTTCTCGCACCACAGGGAATATAGCCTCTGGATTCTCATCGATTAAAGGCTGAGTCGCAATGTAGCGCTCAGATACCCAAGGGCCTTCATATAGCAATTTGGCAGTTTCATCGAAGGGTACAAAGTCGATTTCTTGGAACTGGAAACCTTCTGCTTGCAACTTCTCCAAAGTCGCTTCATAAGCCTTTTGGTAGCTTTCATCACCAAAGAACTTCAATTGGTGGGCTGGAATAACACCAACTTTGAGTTCGCCTGTACGCAAACCATATTGACGTGCTTGGTTGGCAAATGGGTTAGCACGACTATAGCCGTCTCGTATATCAAAGCCTTCTGCCATTGATAGCACCAAGTTCGCGTCATCCGTGTTATAGGCAAAAATAGTAATACAGTCCAAGCTTCGACAAGCGGGCACTAAACCTGTTGCGGACAAGAGTCCAATGCTGGGCTTCACCCCAACAAGGTTATTGAAGCAAGCTGGGATTCGACCTGATCCTGCGGTATCAGTACCCAAGCTAAATGACGCTAGACCTAGAGCAACTGAAACCGCCGATCCTGAGCTAGAACCCCCACTGATATAGTCAAAATCAAAGGCATTATGACAAGCGCCATAAGGTGAGCGTGTGCCATTTAATCCAGTCGCAAATTGATCTAAATTCGCCTTACCCACTGGGATAGCACCTGCATCTATCAGTTGCTGCACAACCTGAGAAGACGCTTCTGATACATAAGCAAATTCTTCACAAGCCGTTGTAGTCGGAATACCAGCAAGGTCAATATTATCTTTAATAACAAAGGGAATACCCCATAATGGATGAGTATCAGGAGATTTATGCGCCAACTCGCTTAGCCATTGGGACTGTTCTGCTTGGCTAAGTAGGTGAATCCAAATGTTGTATTCCTTGTATTGCTCTGCGCGCTGACGAATATCTTCCATCACTTGTGCTGGGGTTAATTCGCCTGCCGCATATTTGCTTTGTAAAGCATCGATACCCATATCAAGTTCATTACTTACCTCATCATTTAGATCATTGCCTAGTTCAGTCTTTGTTGCAGTCATGTTCAGGCTTCCTCTTGTTCCAATGCTTCTAATACAACGATGGCCTGCCCAGCACTCACTCGGCCGCCATCGCTTACTAATATGTCGGTTACGATACCGTCTTCCGTTGCCTGCAACGGAATCTCCATCTTCATCGATTCTAAGATCACCAACAGCTCACCTGCTTTGACTTGCTGGCCTACCGCAACTTCGGTTTGCCATAGGCTGCCAGACACTGGGCTGTCGACCACGACCGCCTCTTCACTCCAAGTCACTTCCGTATCGACAGCTTCGGCTTCTTCACTGTCAAAATGAAACTGACCATTGGCATGCCAATTGGCTAACTCAGCTTCAAAAGCACCGTTTCGTTGCTGTTTAAAAGCATCAATACTGTCACTTTGCTCGGCTATAAAAGCTTCATACTCTGATAATGAGAAGGTGCTCTCTTCTATGCGAACAGGACTTGGCTTATCTTCTGAATACTGACCATGGGGGAAATCCTCACGAATCTGTTGCAGCTCTTCATGGCTCACTTCATAGAAGCGAATTTGATCAAAGAAACGTAGTAGCCAAGGTTTGCTGAATTCCGTCGTTTGGCGGTAGCGGTTCCACATTTGCAAAGTACGGCCAACAAACTGGTAACCACCCGGGCCTTCCATACCGTAGACACAGAGATAAGAACCGCCAATGCCCACGGAATTTTCTGCTGTCCAAGTTCGAGCTGGATTGTATTTTGTGGTCACCAAACGATGACGAGGGTCAACTGGCGTTGCTACAGGAGCACCTAGGTACACATCCCCTAATCCCATCACCAGATAACTAGCACTGAAAAGAATATCTTTAACATCCTCTATGCTATCTAAACCATTGATACGACGAATAAACTCTAGGTTACTTGGGCACCAAGGGGCATTAGCACGCACTGACTGGCTGTATTTATCTATCGCTTCTTGGCAGGCTTTATCATCCCAAGAAAGTGGAAGATAGACAGTTCGAGAAGGTACAGATAATTCTGAAAGAGTTTCGCTCAGCGCTTTCTCAGCCGCTTCTAAATGTGCCAACAGAGCCCCGTAGCTCAATACTTGGCTATCATAGTGAATCTGCAATGAGCGAATACCCGGCGTCAATTCACGCATCCCCTCTAAAGGGTTTTGCTCTAACCATTGCATAAGAGCGTGAACACGGAAGCGTAGGCGGATATCCAATATTTTTTCGCCATATTCCACCAGTAAGAAGTGGTCTCCCGCAGCACGATAAATAATCTCGTCGCCAAAACGGTCAGCAGGCAAGGTTTTTAAAATCGGACTCGCTACAGGACAAGGAGTAAGACAAGGGCTCGTAACGCTTTGAATCTCTGATAATTCTGCTAAACCTTTGTTTTGCTGAGCTTCTAGTGCCACTGCATCTTCAAGACTGACAGGCACAAAGCGAATTTTATCGCCAGCGCGTAATTGACCAAGCTTCCATAAATCGGCCGTGATAACAGTAGCTGGGCAAACAAAGCCGCCTAAAGAAGGGCCATCCGGCCCAAGGATCACTGGCATATCTCCTGTAAAATCGACACTACCAAAGGCATAGGCGTTATCGTGGATATTGGATGGATGAAGACCAGCTTCACCGCCGTCTTTACGAGCCCATGTGGGTTTAGGGCCGATTAGACGAACCCCTGTTCGGCTGGAGTTGTAGTGAATTTCCCACTCGGTTTCAAAGAAGGTTTTAATATCATCTGGGGTGAAAAAGTCGGGAGAGCCATGGGGGCCATAAATAACTCTTAGCTCGTATTCATTTCCCAAAGGGCGAATCAAGCTTGCTGGCAAAGAAGAAGCCACAACAGGTTGATGGGCATCCAACACATGTAAGACATCCCCCGTTTGTAGCGCACGGCCATTATGCCCACCAAATTGCCCTAGGGTGAAGGTGGATTTAGAGCCTAAGTAGTCAGGGCAATCAAAGCCCCCAGCCACCGCTAAGTAACTTCTCGCGCCGCCTTCTTTGATACGACCAAGTACCAAAGTTTGACCTGCCGACACCTCAACAATTTGATTAAGTGCCACTGCTTGACCATCTAGCTTGGCGTTAATTTGCGCACCAGATAAAACCAACTGGGTGTCGTAGCTAAAGCATAGAGTCGGCCCTTGCAGGGTAATTTCCATCGCCGCACTGTCTACTGGATTATTCAATAGACGATTCGCTAGTCGGAAGTGGTAATTATCAAAAGGCCCTGATGGGGGAACGCCAACATTCCAATGATGCTCACGTCCCGGAAAGTCTTGCAGTGTGGTTTGGGTACCACCACTAAGCACATCAATACGTTTGGGGGTATATTTAAACTCATTTAGGTAACGGGTACTGACTTCGCCCTTGAGCAATACAGGGTCAACCACTAGGGAACGTAAATAATCTAAGTTGGTTTCTGTACCATAAATGATGCTGTCATCCAGAGTGTTTTTTAATGCAGCAAAAGCGCTTTCTCGGTTTTCACTATGGACAATAACTTTAGCCAACATGGGGTCAAAATACGGCGACACCTGTATGCCTGTTTCGATCCAGTGATCGATACGTAAACCGTTATCTTTGGCTTCAGGAAAGACCACTTGGCTTAGCAAACCAGAAGAAGGCTGGAAATTTTTATAAGGGTCTTCGGCATAAACACGTACTTGTACCGCGTGCCCTTTAGCGACAAGTTGTTGGCGTTTGTCGTCTAATGCAAGCGCTTCTCCTGCGGCTAAGCGGATCATCCACTCGACAAGATCAACACCATAAACTTGCTCGGTAACACCATGTTCCACTTGTAAACGTGTGTTCACCTCTAAGAAATAGAAGTCTTCACTGTCCATGTCGTAAATAAATTCGACTGTACCAGCATTGCGATAGGCTACAGAAGATAAAAGCGATTCGGCTGTGGTATGCAGTTGTTCGCGCACTTGTTGAGTAAGGTTAGGTGCAGGGCATTCTTCCACGACTTTTTGGTTGCGGCGCTGGCTAGAACAGTCTCGCTCCCCCAAGGCTAAGGCGCCACCCTTTCCGTCCGCAAAAATTTGCACTTCGATATGACGCGCACGGGCGATAAATTTTTCTAAAAAGACACCATCATCCGCAAAGTTATTAGCTCCTAAGCGTTTTACAGAATCAAAGCCTTCTTTTAGCTCCTGTTCACTGTGGCACAATTGCATACCAATACCACCGCCACCAGCGGTACTTTTTAGCATCACAGGGTAGCCAATGGTATTCGCCGTTTCACAGGCGGAAGATAAGTCTTGCAGAAGATCGGAGCCCGGCAATAATGGTACTTTGGCTTGCTCGGCTAATTCACGAGCGCGATGTTTTAAGCCAAACTCCAACATTTGCTCAGCAGTCGGCCCAATAAAAGCAATGCCCTCTTCTTCACAGCGGCGAACAAAAGTCGCATTCTCACTTAAAAATCCGTAACCGGGATGAATCGCATTGGCTCCAGATTGCTTAGCGATTTTGAGAATTTTTTCCATGTCTAGGTAGGTTTCACTGGCACTACCTTCACCCAGTGGAAAGGCTTCGTCTGCCTGTTTGACATGCAAGCTCTTAGCATCGGATTCGGCATACACAGCCACGGAACCAATGTGCATTTTCTTCAATGTTCGGATAATACGTGTGGCAATGGCACCACGATTGGCAATAAGCACTTTTTGAAAGGCATGCTTCGCTTCGTTCTGCATCTTTACACCTTGTTCGGGCCGTCCCGACTTCGATCTTCTCAACACAATGGTCGTCCACTGCGTGTTTTTTATTCTGTTACTAATTTGCTCTAACGCTTGTCACTTTATTCAGTGCTCAAGCTTCCCACACTAATAAATCTACCGGTGTTGGGTTATAGCCATTACATGGGTTGTTCAATTGCGGGCAGTTCGAAATCAGTATCACTATGTCCATGTGTGCCTTCATCTCAACGTATTTACCCGCGCCAGAGATACCATCTTCAAAGGTCAAACCACCTTCTTCAGTAACTGGCACATTCATGAAAAAGTTAATGTTGTGGCTGATATCACGCTTGGATAGGCCGTACTCTGGGTTTTCTGCGATGGCCAACATCCAGCTGTCACGACAAGCGTGCATACAACGCTTTTCTAGGTCATAACGCACCGTATTACTTTCTGTCGCACAAGCGCCGCCTAGGGTGTCATGTCGGCCACAGGTATCCGCTTCAATCGAGATCATCACATTGTTTTCATTAGTACGAAGCTCTGATCCCGCTGTTAAGTAGACATTACCCTGCTCACGGATGGTGTCGGTCGCACTGTAACGCTCAGAAGGTTTATTGGCGTTATAAAACAAAGTATCTGCTGCTTGGTTACCTTCTAAATCCACAATACGAAAATGGCTCCCCGCCTTGATCGTATGGATAAAGTAATCCCCTGCTTCAATGTTAAAACGCTGGCTGGCCTCACTGGCATTTAATAGGCTTTCTTTAATCATGAATTAGTCCTCACATCCAAGGTGATAAAGTTCGTTGTTCGCAAAGCCACGCTGATTTTCGGGACGAGACATTTTGCAAAAGTCGTCCTCAGCAACGGGAGCGGCCTTTTCTAAAAGCAAAGAAATGGGCTTTTTAGGGTAGGTTGCTGCTTTGCTAAGAGGATGAGCACAGGTGTGTAGCATCACCAAGGTGTCCATTTCGAAACGTAGAGTTACACTACTGCCTGCAGGGCTGTTGCCCTCTTCCAATAGCATGTTGCCATCAGCATCTGTAACCACTTTACTGAACAGGTTTAGGTTTGCCGTGCTATCCGCTTGCGTAAGACCGTATTTCGCCATTTCGACCAAGAAAGCATCGGTGCCATTTTGCAGCCATTCGTTTTGGTCATTTTGGTAATCACGTTTACCCCATTGAGCCGCCACATGGGAAGCATGGCTGTTACCTGCCACCGTTTCATGCCAGCCAACTGTATCTTCGGTAATAGAGGCAAAAATGCGCCCCATATCAGAATACAAACAATGGCCTTTAGTGAGTTTAAAAGTATGCTGCCCTTTCAAGGTATCTGGTGCGTTATAACGCTCTAGTAAGTTTTCTGGGTTATAGAAAACCATACCGACATTAGCACCGCCTTCTAAATCCGTTAAGGTCATTTGCATACCGCGGCGAACCTTAAGAGACCAGTGGCTGGCGGCTGGAATAGTAGTTTTATATTGTTTCATTGCTATTTCCTTATTATCCCTCTGAACCTGTTGATAGGCTGGTGTTTTTATCCACAGGTCGTAGGCGATCGTCTATTTCTTCATAAAGTTCTTTTGGAGCATGACCTAGCGGCAAATCATAGGTAATGGAGGCACCGTAAGCATTAGGGGCTTGTGGGTCATGGCGAACTTTGTCGAACACCCAAAGTCTTGAACCAAGGTAGAAACCTTCTTTCAGATCATGGGTCACCATGAAAACAGTCAATTTGTGTTCGCGCCATAGGTCCAATACAAGAGCATGCATATCCGCTCGAATACCCGGATCAAGGGCACCAAAAGGCTCATCTAACAGTAAGATTCTTGGTTTACATATCAGGGCTTGGGCAATGGCAAGGCGCTGTTTCATACCACCTGAAAGCTCATCTGGGTAACGACCTAATGCGTGACTTAAGCCAACTTTCTCCAACATTTCTGTCGCTTCTTGTTTGGCTTGCTGTTTTTCCTTGCCGAATAAATAGCCCGTCAAAGACGACTTTTGAAAGCCTTTCGCGGCAATCACATTTTCCAATACCGTCATATGTGGAAACACAGAGTACTGCTGAAATACAATGCCACGATCTGGACCCGGTTCATTAGGGATGGCTTTACCATCTAGCAATAAGTCCCCAGAACTTGGGTCTTCAATGCCTAAAATCATTTTCAAAAAGGTACTTTTACCGCAACCGGACGCACCCACTAGGGTAATAAATTCCCCCTCTTGCACAGTGACGCTGACACGCTCAAGAATGACATCATTCCCGTACTGCTTACCGATGTTTTTTGCCTGAATTATACTTTCCTGAATAACAGGAGTGCTCTCAGTATTAGTTTGGCTCATGATTTCGCCTCCTGACTCCAAGGGAAGAGTTTTTGATTAGCCTTGCCTAATAGGTAATCAAACAAAAAGGCCAATAAGGTAATCCATGCCACGTAAGGCAGAATCACATCCATAGACAGATAACGTCGCACTAAGAAAATCCGATAGCCTAGGCCGTCGGTTGAAGCAATGGCTTCTGCGGCAATCAGGAACAACCAGCCCGCGCCTAATGACAAACGCACGGCATCAATCAGTTTTGGCATAACTTGTGGCAGCAAAACTCGAATCAAAATCTGTATCGTACTCGCCCCCAAGGTTTGCGCTTTTACCAGCTGCTCACTAGGAATTTCCTGTGTTCTGCGCTGAATATCTCGGGCGATAAAAGGGGTGATGCCCACGGCAATGAGTACAATTTTTGACATCTCACCTAAGCCGACAACGATAAACAAAATAGGTAACAAGGCTAAAGGTGGCACTAATGAAATAACAGTTAAAAGAGGAGAAAAGCCTGCCGCGGCAAGGGGTAAAGCACCAGTTAATAGCCCGACTAGCAAACCAATTGCGGCAGCAATCAATACACCGGATGCTAAACGAATCAAACTACTTAGGGTGTCTTGCCAGAAAATAAGCTCACCTGTTCGTTTGCTGGGTTCAAAAGCCATACGATACATCGCATCGCCCATCTGGCTGAACGCAGGTAGCAGCTTATCATTTGGGTTTACTGCTAATCGTGCTTCTGATCCCATCATGTACACAATGAGTAGCAACACAAACGGCAGAATACCAAGTAATATTCCGTTAGTTCGATTGGGTTTATAGTTAATCAATTTTTTCATGCGGTTAGTCCTCTGTTTTTCTTAGTCTCCAACTGGCGCTATAAACATAACGCCAGTGGAGTTAAGAAAGAGTTGATAAGGGAACTCTTATAGTTGACCGTCTTTGGCCATTTGCATGTAGGTAGGATCAAAACGAAGTTTGATGTAGCTTGGGTCACCGTAAACACCTGCTGGTGTTTCAATGCCAATCACACCGGCATCTGGCGCACCATCACCCAACAAACCATGATCGAAAGAGAACTCAGCAACGTTTTTCATCGTTGTCATTAACTCTTTGCTGTTCGTTAGAGAAAGCGCCGCTTCTGGTGTGTAGAACATTTCTGTACTTGCTAATTGAGCATCGTAGCCAGCAAGGTCTGTTTCAGAGGCTTCAGCCATAGCAGTACGTGCCGCAATCGCTGCGCTATCCGTGCCATTCATCAAGCCCATGATTTCATACCAAGCACCTACCAAAGCTTTACCTAATTTAGGGTTAGCATTTAGCGTGTCAGTATTGATAACCAGTAGGTCGATGATTTCACCAGGGATTTGTGAAGAATCGAAAACCTTGTTGCTGTTTGGCATAGCAAGGATTTCACTCACTAGTGGATTCCAAGTAACGACAGAGGTGATCTCGTCATTACCGTAAATAGAAACCATGTCAGCATCTGAAGTATTCACTACATTAACATCCGCTTCTTTTAAGCCGACAGTGTCTAAACCACGAGCCAATAGGTAGTGAGATACACTCAGTTCAACCAAGTTAACTGTTTGGCCTTTGATATCAGCAAGAGAAGTTTTGTCTTTTAAGATAACAGCGTCGTTGCCGTTGGAGAAATCACCTACGATAAGCGCAGTGCTGTCTACACCACCTGCCGCAGGGATAGTCAATGCATCCATGTTAGTCATAGTACAAGCGTCAAACTGACCTGTTGTGTATTGGTTGATTGATTCTACATAGTCATTAATTTGCACGACTTCGATATCAATACCGTATTTATCAGCCCATTTTTTGACGATGCCTTCCTCTGCACCATAGGACCACGGCATCCAACCAACATAAATCGACCAACAGACTTTAAATGAGTCAGTAGCCATGGCATTGGCAGATAGAAGAAGGGATATCAGCAGAACGGGTACTTTTTTTGCGAAGTATTTCATGGCAGTCACCTTTTCAGTTTATAAAAATTACACATGGAGCACCCTTGGCAATAACGCCATGTGGTCTCCCGGGCTTTTATCCCGCCGTGTAACCTTGAAACTTCCAAGGTCGAAAGCTCTCGGACCAGTAACACCAAACTTTGCAGTCCAGCCGGAACCCTAGCTCTCTATTGAATTCTGAATTGTCTTGTTCGACATTATTTCCAAAGGTGCGAACACTGAATATAAAGCAGTTAATATGCCAATTTAAAAAAACACATACTTTTCAAATACTTAAATATCAAAAAGAAAAATCATCTTTATTCAAAGGTAGAAACTGTACAAAAAGGAAGCACCTTTATAAAGCACTCGCACTATCTAAAAGCACCCAATCACCATACTTCCATCACCATACTCTCATCACAGTACTCTCATCACAGCAACCATACATAAAAAGTAAAAAGCCGAAGCGTTTATACGTTTCGGCTTTAATAAAATGGATATTTTATAGGCTTATTCTGGAGGTCGGTGAACGTGGCCCGGTGGTGGCCCACCTGCACCTCTTCCTGTCGCTACCGATTCCCCTGTTAAACAAGAAATAAAGGTGTTCTCACTAGGGGTCGCAGCATGGTAGTGGTAGCCACGTATATCATCCGTTTGACCGCGGCAGGCATCTAGGTTTTCTTCCACCACACCTTCAGCATTTTGATGAGCATAAATAGGATAGCCGTCAGCTGCATAGCCAATTAACGGTGCATGACCATCATCTCCCACTTGCTTATCGGTACAACCTGTAGAAGCGTGGTAATGATAACCTTGATGCACATTAATATGACCGCCGCAGTCATCAAACGCAGCGATAGTATAAGAGCCTAGAATAGCATCAACTGGAGCGGGACCAGACAGCTCAGTGCCATCTAATGCAATACCCGCCGTACGAACACGACTTGCTTTATCTGCTTTAATGGGAGTGGTTGGGATTAGAAAAGTACGGGAGAAGTCGTCATCCAAATAAGATAACTCACATTCAATACAATGGTTTTGGTATTGAGCTTCTACGTTTGGTTTAGCTGCCCCCAAACAAGATTCCTTAGTCGCTGTGTATCGCACTTTATTAGTTAACTTGTCATACACTAACCATTTATCATCATCGTAATATTCATCCAGTTTGAGTATGTACTCACCTGTAATATCGATAAGCTCACCATAGCCTTCTTTATTAAAGAAGGTGCCGCCAACATCCGCACCATCTGCTAGTGTTCTCGGACAAAAAGCTCCCGGCTCACGCCCTGCTGGAGCACCGTCCGTGACAAACTCATAACAAGTCGTTTTTGTTCCTTCTGCTGTCGTGCAGTCAACAATTTTAGGCTCTTGAGTAAAAGCCCCTTCAACAAACATCGAAAGATCAATCCCCTGATTCACCGCAACATTGTCATGTGAGTGACTATGGTCATGGCCCTGTTCTGATGAGTAACCGCACCCTGTTACGGTAGCAGCGACTGAAAGAAGTGCTGCGAGCTTTAGAGAAGACTGTACAGCCATTATGTATATCCTTATTTAAGTAAAAGAAACAATCACAGCGCATTATAGTGTATGAGTTAATAATGAGAACTTACTGAGTGAAAATTTACTTAGATTTACCTAGGGAAGGTACGAACAAGTCCACTGGCTAGCTCCACATAGACCGCCTGTTCATTATGATGGCGTTACCCTATACTTGTATAAGAAATGTACTTTGAACTATTGTTTGATGGTTCAAGCCGTGATGAGATGCCCACTTTGAATGACCTTTATCTGCCCATCACCTTATCCAGTTAAATACATACTTAAAATTTAGCAGTACACCTTATAACAATAACTATCTTCATTATGAGTGAGGCTACATGAGCGCCGAAGACATTAAAGTAATTAGTATTGATGAGTTACAGCCTGGCATGTATGTGCATGACATCATCAAACAACGTGGAAAAATGAAGATTAAAAGCCAAGGTAAAGTAAAAGACTTAAACCTTGTACAGCAATTGAAGGCGAAAGGGATTCTCCAACTAAAAATCGACCTGAGTAAGGCATTTGATCCTGAAACAGGTGAGCTTATTCAAACCCAACCAGAGCCAATAAAGAAAGCGGTAGAAAAACAGGTAACAAAACGGGTTAGCTTTGATGATGAATTGCACCGCGCGGCAAAATTACATTCGCAAGGTAAGGTAATTCAAAAAGAGGTTTTAGATCATGTTGCTAACGATCAACCTATCGATGCTGAGATACCAAAAGAATTTTCTGAAAACCTTGTTGGCTCCATCGACCGTAACCCTAATGCGTTAATGTGTCTCAGTAAAATTCGCGAAAAAGACACTTACTTACTAGAGCATTCATTAAATGTTGCTATTTTGCTGGCAAACTTTGCCAAGTTCTTAGGCTTCTCTAAAGAGGAAACTGAAGAGTTATCCTTATCAGGCTTCCTTCATGATATCGGCAAAATAAAGGTACCTGATGAGATACTTCATAAGCCTGGCAGGCTAACGGATTCAGAAATGGACGTTATGCGCCAACATGTCGAATGGGGGGTCGAAACATTATCTAAAATGGACATCCCTGAACGAATTATTCGAACCATGGGAGAACACCACGAGAGGCTAGATGGTGCCGGCTACCCTCAAGGTAAGCATGGTGATGACATTAGTAAATTTGGCCGCATGATAGCCATTGCCGACACCTATGATGCGATGACCGCAGAGCGCTGCTACAAAGCTGGCATGCCTTCACAGAAAGCGCTAAAAATCTTACTTGAAGAATCACCAAGTAAATACGATCGAAACCTTGTTCAGCAGTTTATAAAATGTATAGGAATTTACCCCGTTGGTAGCCTAGTTCGATTGAATAACCAACAAGTTGCCATGGTAGTTTCTCAGCATAGCGAAAAACCATTAGCACCTGTTGTGAAGGTTTTTTACTCGCTTCGTAGCAAGATATTCATAACACCTAAAAACGTAAACTTAGCGGCGAATAACGTAGAACTTGAAATCGAAAGTGAAGTATTAGCCAGCGATTTAGGAATCGACTTCAACCGCTTCTTTAACGAGAACATCGCAACCTGATTTACAGAAGAAATGGACCTTCTTCCTACCTGATAACCAAGAGCTAATCGAATACCTACCCTGCGGTTAGCTTAAACCCTCCTCTTTCATTCTATATCTGACATCAACCAATCAACCATGCCCCGACTCGGTGCAAACAAACAGTCAACCAACACCAAAAATAGAGCGAAAAAGTATCATAACTAGTGGGGATAATACTTATTATCATTTAAGCATAATGGTAGAGTTAGCCCCCCATATATATTGTCATACATATACTAAATACACCGTAAAAACAGCAATTCATGGAATGAATCAAATTACTTTTCTTAATTAGTAGGACACCATGAGCACTTCGGACATTAGAACAATCAGCATCAACCAACTAAAGCCTGGTATGTACGTACATGACATCATCAAGCAACGTGGAAAAATGCAAATTAAGAGCCGAGGAAAGGTAAAAAATTTAGACATTGTCCAGCAATTAAAGAAGAAAGGGATACTGCAACTAAAAATTGACTTGAGCAAAGCATTTGATCCCGAAACAGGTGAGCTTATTAATGCGAATAAAGCTCAACAGGCAGACGAAAGCACAATTAAAAAAACCATTACAAAGCATATAAACTTTGATGTGGAATTGACTCGCGCCGCTAAACTGCATGAGCAAGGTAAGACGATACAAAGAGAAATGTTGGATAACATCGCCAACGACCTCCCTGTAAATATAGATATCCCCAAAGAGTTCTCTGATAACCTTGTTGGCTCCATAGACCGTAACCCAAATGCATTAATGTGCCTCAGTAAAATCCGAGAAAAAGATAGCTACTTAATGGAGCACTCCTTAAATGTTGCTATCTTGCTAGCGAACTTCGCAAAATTTTTAGATTTGCCAAAAGAAGAAGTGGAAGAGTTAGCATTAACGGGCTTCCTTCACGATATTGGAAAAATAAAAGTACCCGACAATATCCTCCATAAGCCTGGAAGGCTTACAGATAACGAAATGACAGTAATGCGTAAGCATGTCATATGGGGTACTAAAACTCTTAACAAAATGGAGATGCCCGAGCGAATTATTCGTACCATGGGTGAGCACCACGAGAGACTAGATGGCGGCGGCTACCAACAGGGAAAATCCGAAGACGAAATTAGCAAATTTGGTAGAATGATCGCGATTGTCGATACCTATGACGCCATCACAGCGGACCGTTGTTATAAGGCCGGTATGCCATCTAAAAAGGCTCTTAAAATATTACTAGAAGATTCGCCAAGTAAGTATGACCTTGAACTCGTTCGCCAGTTTATAAAGTGCATAGGTGTGTACCCTGTCGGCAGCCTTGTTCGACTTAACAACCAACAAGTGGCCATGGTGGTTTCCCAGAATAGTAAAAGCCCACTATTGCCTGCGGTGAAGATTTTTTACTCACTGCGCAGCAAAATCTTTATCACACCTAGAAATGTTAACTTAGCGGCTAAAAACGAAGAGCTTGAAATCGAAAGTGAAGTATTAGCCAGCGACTTAGGAATGGACTTCAACCGCTTCTTTAACGAGAACATCGCAACCTGATTTACAGAAGAAATGGACCTTCTTCCTACCTGATGACCAAGAGCTAACCGAATAGAACTCGATTAGTTCTTGAAAAAGTCTTTCTAAACAGCGTCTTCAAGAACGTCTTCGTCGGCCCCGATAAAGCCCCCGGACTGGCGCTTCCAAAACCCCGCGTAACGCGTATCTTGCTTGACTAACTCATCATGGGTGCCGTCTTCGACCACGAGTCCTTCTTCGAGCACCAAAATACGATCCATTTGCGCGATCGTTGATAATCGATGTGCAATGGCGATGACGGTTTTACCTTGCATCACTTCTTCTAGCGTTTCTTGAATTTCAGCTTCTACCTCACTGTCTAATGCGGAAGTCGCCTCATCCAAAATCAAGATAGGTGCGTTTTTCAGGAAGACTCGCGCTAGAGCAATACGCTGACGTTGGCCGCCAGACAATTTAACACCACGCTCGCCAACATGGGCATCGTAGCCTGTACGCCCCTTACCACCTTTCAGCTGTTGAATAAAATCATCTGCTTTGGCTTTGCGTGCTGCAGCAATAATTTCATCACGAGTTGCCCCTACTTTCCCCAAAGCAATATTGTCATAAACAGAACGATTCAGCAGCGCAGCCTGTTGGCTGACCATACCAATGGCTCCCCGCAAACTGTCCTGATCTAGGGTGCGAATGTCTTGACCATCAATAAAAACAGTTCCCTTCTCCGCTTCATAAAAACGTAAAATCAAATTCACTAAAGTCGATTTACCCGCCCCAGATCGCCCAACAAGGCCGACTTTCTGACCAGCCCCAAGCGCCACGGAAACGCCATTCAGGCCTCCGCGTTCAGTGCCATATTGATGATACAAATTTTCTAGGGTGATCTGTCCACCAGAAACCACCAGCTCCTTCGCATCGGTATGCTCGGGAATAGTGATAGGCTGTGCGACTGTCTTGAGTGCTTCTTGTAAGTTACCGACACTCTCAAAGATTCGCCACACTTCATTAAGTACCCATTCAGCCAAACTGGTAATACGAAGGCTCAAGGCCACAGCTGAACCAATAAGACCTATGGTGCCCGCCCCGACCATCCATAACCAAACACCATAGCCAATAAATCCCACCATAATGAGACCTTCAAGTAGCACTACTATGGTATTCATAGAGAGGGAGATTTGGCGCGACAAGAACAACTTCTCACGGGTCAGTTCTAAGCTCACCTTGTGGTCTGCTGAAATATCTTCACGACGAGAAAATAACTTCAGCGTGTCGAAGTTAGAAAAGCTATCAACCACATTTCCCACAAGGGCAGATTTGGCACTAAAAAATTTTCTCTGCGCTTTAACCATACGAGGAATAATACGGATCATAATGCCCATATACAGAGCGACCCAAAGCACCAAGGGTAGAGCCAAACGAATATCCGTCTGTGCCATTAACACAATCAACCCAAGCATATAAACAAGGCCAAATGCCACAGCATTGAGCATGCCGCATACAATCCAAGAAACATGATTTCCCAGATCGACAAGCCTTACAGAAGTACGCCCAGCGAGGTCTTCTTGGAACCAACCAACAGATTGTTTAGAAAGGTGTTGATGCGCCCGCCAACGATACAGATTGGCGATATTGCAGCTAATGCTAATATCATTCACCATAAGGCGAGCACATTGTGACAAAGGCCGTATTAACAGCACAGCAACGGCAGCTAAAATCAGCTCACCACCGTGAGCCTGCCACATTTCCTGAGGTGTAGACTGCGCCAGCGTATCAATCAACTTACCAGCGTAACTGATCAGCCAGACTTCAATACAAGCCGCAATCACAGTCAAAACCAAACTTACGGCCATAATTTTATACAATGGTTGTAAATTCGACTTAATATAACCCCAAACAGAATAACTAGGCGCAACATCAGCAGGTGTATAAGGATCAATTAACCCCAACGCCCCACGCGTCACCTTTTCAAATAAACCAAACATAAAGTTCCTTTTTATTTTTATATTGCTTCTAAGTTGATATTTCTGCTGTTCTGGTTAGATTAAGCTTAATCCGAATTATTAATCAAAATCAGCAGCGGGAAGGTAGTACAGCTCAACTAACGTTTTAAATTTTCTATCTTCTTTTGACAATAGATATTTATTCATAAGCCTATATTGCTCTGTGGTACATAGAGCCTTTTTATGTGGAAGGATCTGCGCTCAAAAGTGAGTTTATCTAATAACCTAAATGTCTTCGCTTTATCTACTGCCTTTTCCATGAGCTATAGTCGGGTAATAATTCCGAAAGCGTTTTTGAGTTGTCTTTGTCTAAAATAATCTCTGCATTTAAGTTCTCACCTGACATCTCGTACATCATCTGCCTACAGTTTCCACAAGGAGAGATAACAAACACCTCCCCAGATTCATTTTTCCAAACTGCAACTATTTTAGATATTGCGTATTCACGATTTGTAATCATACTGCCAATCGCATTTTGCTCTGCACAAAATGTATTAGATCCTGTAGACGCACAAACTCCCGTATATAAATTGCCATCTTTAGTTAAAAGTGCACAACCAACATCGCCAATTAAGCCACCCTTAGTTTTGACAGAAAAAATTGTAGCTGCGGCTTTATCAATTAAAATTGAATTATTCATATTTCACCCAGTCATTCATAGCTTTTTATGCCTACTAACACCAAAAGCAAATGTTTACGGATTTTTCTGGTCTACAGAAAATAGATAAGTAGTAAAGCTGCGGCCAAGCAGTTGAGAGCGACTAACACTGTCGGCCATCTTCGCCAATGTTTTATATTCCCTTCTACTATCTAACAAATGAAAACACACCTCTTTATGCCCAAGCTCAGCAGCCCAACCCAGAAGCGTTTTGAAGATAGATGCACCCGCCCCCCAAAACTTTTGTGAGAGAACAATAGCTATTTCAAAGCCCTTATCGTCCGGTTGAATACCACACCAACCCGCAATATCTCCATCAATAGAAATAACACGAACCCGACAACCTTCAACTGCATCCGTTTCAACCTTACCCTTTACCCACTCACTTATACTTTTTGGATCAAAGTAAGGATGCTCAACCAAATGCTCACGCAAAGAACCCTCATTTAAAACATCCATCAAAACGTTCAGATCTACATACTCAAACGCCAAATACTCGATGTTTCTCATTACTATGCTCTTCTAAAAAAGGGAGGAATCGATAACTCACTTCGAAGAAAGTTATTTTAGTTACTCATTATTCTATACTACTGATCGTTCCATTTTATTAGCTATTACATCCACCTTATTATATGTCGTCATAAACTCTGAATGAATTTTGAAACCATATTTTTGATAGAGCTTGATAGCGGGCAAGTTTGAAGCAGCAACATAAAGTATTGCGCTCCCACTTAGTTTAGAAAGCATAAATTCTAGTAAGTCAGCCCCAATACCCTTTCCACGCGCATCTGGCTGAACAAATAAAGTTCTTATTTCTGAGCCATTGATAGCACAAAACGCAATAACCTCAGGTTTACTATAAACATAAATTTCTGAGCTGAAAATTTGAGAAGAGCGCTGTTTATCTTCATTTAATGGCAACAATTCAAATTCAGCATTTTCATATTTCAGCTCGTCCAATTTAGATTTGGAATAAATCTTTAAAATATCACTATAATCACTATCTAAATATTCACGTATGCTCATTACTTCAACCTTGTGATAACCTTATTTTAATGCCATGCAGTTTTATAGATATACTAAAGGTATAGTAAACGTATATACATTTCCCCCAATATAGCTTGATGAAATACGCTCTATTCTTTATTGGCATTAAATTTTTCAATAACACAACTAATTCCATTTTTAACCATTCCCCTCAATTAAAAACCTTCGATGCAATCCTGATTGCACGACAGTGAGGTAGTGGGGCGACCGTGTTTGAATTAAAAAGGAAAATTACCAGAAGACGACTAAACACCTTACGTAAAAGATCGCGTAGGAGAAAATTAGACACCCAAAGAGGAGAAGGCGTTAAGATTCTGATGAAGAGACCTTTTGGTTACTTTTGCGGATCTGGGCAAAAGTAACCCGCCCAGCAGGGCGGAAAAGTGCTCCTCCACCCAAAGCCAAGAAGAGGAACATGCCCCCTCTCAACTTAGAAAAAAGATTAATGCCCCAAATACCCTTTCATCTCTTCCTCAGGAACCATCCCTCCCCCAGTCCCCCAAACCAGATGAACTGCATTTGCCATTTTTTCTTCATTTAAAGCATGATGCTGGAGGTATGCCGCATCCTTCAAAACATGTACTGGCCCCACTATGCCAGCTAAGGCCGAAGGCTCAAGAGCTAAGCCTTCCAATGCATGGAGCTCTTTTAAGTGGTGGAGCATCTTGTCATCTGAGATGGTGTAAAAGCCATCTAACAGGTGTTCCATGGCTCGACCAACAAAACCAGAAGCTCGGCCTACCGCCAAGCCATCTGCGACTGTTAGGTTATCTATGCCGATGTCTTGCACCGATACCTGATCATGCAGACCTGTATGAACGCCTAGCAACATACAAGGGGAATGGGTTGGCTCGGCAAAAATACAATGCACATGGTCACCAAAGGCTAGCTTTAAACCAAAAGCCACCCCCCCAGGTGCACCGCCCACTCCGCAGGGGAGGTAAACGAATAAGGGATGTTCTTCATCCACTTGAATATTGCGTTCGATAAACTGCTTCTTCACCCTTTCGCCTGCAACGGCATAACCCAAGAAAAGTGTTTTTGAGTTTTCATCGTCAATAAAGAAACAGGTGGGATCTTGCTCTGCTTGGCGTCGCCCTTGCTCTACCGCCACACTGTAATCTTGCTGGTATTCAACAACATTTACCCCACAGGCACGCAGCTTATCTTTTTTCCACTGGCGGGCATCCGCTGACATATGCACAGACACTTGAAAACCGAGTTTGGCGCTCATAATGCCGATGGATAAGCCAAGATTACCAGTGGAACCAACCGCTACTTTGTATTGGGAAAAGAAGGTTTTAAAAGAACTTTGAAATAAAATACTGTAATCATCGGATTCGGAAAGTAGCCCAGCTTCCAGAGCGAGTTTTTCTGCATGGGTCAGCACTTCATATATGCCGCCTCGAGCTTTTATCGAACCTGCTATTGGTAAGTGACTGTCTTTTTTGAGTAACAGTTGACCTGAAATTTGAACCTTATATTGCTGCTCTAATGCCACTTTTATATTAGGTAAAGGCACAATATCTGATTCAATGATGCCTTTGGTAGCTGCTGTCTCAGGAAAGGCTTCAACGAGGTAAGGGGCAAAGCGCTCTAGCCTATCGCTTGCATCTTGCACATCTGACTTATCTAACCCCACATAATCTAAAGCTTCGTCTAATGGCTTAACATTAGGGTTAAACCAACTCACTTCTTGCAGGGCAGATATTTTTTTTACTAGAGGAAAGGCTTTCAGATCATTTAATAACGTCATTAATGTCTCATTTCTCTTAATTTAAGTTACCCATTCTCATGCAAAAGCCATGCGCGATGCTAGTCAGGTATGGCCTTATTTTTCATATAGCTCTTAATAAGAAACTGTGAAGAGAAGCCTAAACTTTCGTACAAAGGCTGCCCAGAAGCTGATGCTTGTAATACGAGGTAACGCCCGCCCCACCCAGCACTCTCTTTGATGAGTTGATTCATCATATACTTAGCAATGCCCTTCCCTTGATATGTTTGCTTCACTCCCATTTGATGCACACCAATATACTCACCTGTCTTGAGTAAAAGCGCACAGGCGACAGCTTTATTATCTTGATAACCTAACAATATACGTGCATCAATGTCATCCAACAAAGTCTCTACCGCTTTCAAGCTAACCTTATACTGGAAAGCGTCACTGGCGATTCCACACCATTCTTTTAGATTTACCTTTGTATTAACAGACACGATTTCAAAGTTAGCTCGTTGCTCATCAGACAATTCGATTTCTCGTAAATCTTTATACATAGCCATTTGTTGTAAAGTACAGTGATAACCAAGAGAAACTAGTTTCTTCTCCAGCTCTTCCAGAGCTTCACATGGCCATATAGGTAAGATGGCATGAGATGAGATGTTGTCCAGCCAAGCCATTCCATTTTCAGCTGGGGCTGAATCTCGATTAAACCAGCAGCGGTGCGGCCAATCATGATGGATATTCAATCCCCTATATTCAATCAGGGACACAGCCCCATACTTAGTCCATAAACCTTTTAAGTTCGCGATATTTGCTTCATCAATGGTCATGGCCGACTCCCGAATTAAGCAACACAACACCAATAATCAATGCCATAACTCCCAAGCTTTTTATCCCATCTATAGGCTTTTGAGGTAAATCAAACCAACCAAAGTGACTAGCAACCACTGCCATTATCAATTGCCCACACAGAGAATAAGACATGAGTGTTCCCACTCCCATTTTAGGGATGAGGTAATACATGGTTCCTATACCTACAGCGCATAATATACCGCCTGAAAACAATAAATATGCAGGTACAGAAAACACTTCATTAAAAGTAGGCCACCGGTGGACAGACACTAAAAAAGTTGAAAACATGCACAAAAAGGCCACTAAAAAAGCGATTGAAGTACCTAATAATGGGTTTTTCAATAAAAACCCAAGTTGAGCATTTAGAGTGCCTTGAACAGCAATAATGACGCCGGCAGATACGGCTAAAAATGGAAAAATGTTCATCTATATTTCCTCCACAAGATCAATAAAGCTCTTTCGTATCTTGGGTTGAAGCATTTTCACATCATCAGGATCTCGACGACCAATAGGACAAATAAAAGCAGTGGTTAGACCTCGCTCTTTAAGCCCTAGAACCTCATCATAGGCATGCGGATCAATCCCCGTCATTGGACAAGTATCAATTTTCATCATCGCGGCACAGGTTAATAAATTGCCTAAAGCAATATACGCCTGTTGAATGGCCCATTCTTGACGCTGCTGATTCGATTTAACACGCAAGGCCCCTTTCATATGCTCTGAAAAGTTAGCGAGCTTACTTGAAGTTTGCCTAGTTTTAGATGCATGCTGAGTAATATATTGGTCAACAATATGGTCACCGATATCTGTAGGGACAGCAAAAACAATCAAATGAGAGCTTTCAACAACCTGCTCTTGATTAAACGAATTCGGCAATAACTGGCTTCTTAATGCTTCATCTTTCACTAGCAGTAAACGATAGGGTTGCAGGCCATAGGAAGAAGCACTCAGCCGTGCTAATTTTAATAACTCCCGAACTTCTTCATTGGGAAGAACTTCCCGAGAAAATTTCTTTACGGCATAGCGCCATTTTAATGCTTCAAATAAATCCATCATACTTCTCCATACGAATTAACCTGTCAGCAAGCACTGTCAGGTGATGGAGAAGAGAATAATCAACGCGACATTCATCGACATTTACATAGGTTGATAATTTATAGTTTTTTACGAATTCGGCTAAGTTGGGTGGGCGTAATACCAAGGTGGGATGCAATATGGTACTGGGGAATACGTGATTCTAACTCAGGGTATTCAGCAAGAAAACGTAAATACCTCGATGTTGCATTCTCTTGCACTATCTCAATTTCTCGACGCTCTTTTTCTAGCAGCCAGTTCTTTTCCAAATACGCAATTTGAAAAAGCTTAAGATCCTCTTTTTCCAATAGTAATTGGCGAAACGCCGCAAATTCTATTTCAATTATTTGGCTTTTTTCAATCGCCTCAATGGCTAAAAAAGAAGGCGAAGAGGTTAATAAGGATGTCATCGACCCTGGGAACATACCTTCACAAAAGAAAATTTTATTATATTCATTGCCTTTATCGTCACAAATAAAGCATCGAAAAAGCCCCTGATATACATAAGAAAAAGAATTAGGAACATCACCCATTTTATAAAGGAATGAAAGTTTATCTAGCTCTCGATAATGACAAAACTGTTTAAGTTCATTCCAAGTGTCATCACTAATAACAGCATAAGACTCTAATGATTTACGCAATGCAATAAAAGCGTCCTGATGACTCAACATGATACTCATAATTCCTAAAACACTGTCCATGTAAAATAAACAGTCATTATACTTTTGCTTTATAGAACACTCACTCTACCACTCTTTCAAAACCTATAGAAAATAGATTTCGCATTTGTTTCTTATTGTTCGTTAGGAGCCATCATCTTTTGGCAGTACTGTATTCCTTAACAGGAAACATTATGTATCAAACTCCACTAAGGGAAAGACATGAGTAGTTTAAAAGCACAAACCGAAGCCAAAGTCGCCGAGACACGAAAAGCAAAGCCTGAATTTATGCAGAAGATTGATGACCTGATGGCTGAAGCAAAAGCTTTCCAACAGGGCGGTCAAGCTATAGCTATTGATCAAAATGCTCCAAATTTCACTTTGCCGAATGCCGAAAGGAAAGCCGTATCTTTAGCTGAACTTTTAGGGAAAGGTTCGGTTGTCGTGACATTCTATCGTGGTAGCTGGTGCCCATACTGCAACCTTCAGCTAAAAGCATTGCACAATCGTTTAAGTGAGATTCACGAACTAGGTGCTGAGCTTGTCGCTATTAGCCCTGAGGTACCAGATGATTCCCTAACTAAAACCGACATTGCCACAATGGGCTTTGAAGTACTTTCAGACCAAGGAGCCAGTGTTGCGTCTGAGTATGGTATCGCTTGGGAAGTGCCAGAAGTGCTACTAGAGCATATGAAGGTAGATAGAAACTTGGATCTTGCTGTAGTCAATAATGGCAACGGTACCATACTCCCCATACCTGCGACTTTTGTGATTAACCGTAAGGGAAAAGTGGTATGGCGCTATGTTGATGTGGACTATAGAACTCGTTCAGAACCCGAAGACATCATTAATGCGTTAAAAGCACTCGCGTAGCTCACGTGACTTCAAAAAATGAGATAGTTCTGCATGAACCAGCACTATCTCATTCCACTCTTTATTTAATTCTTGGGCATAACTTTCATTTTAAAGCCTACGTATACTAGTGCTGCACCCGCAATAATCATAGGTAGTGAAAGTAGTTGACCTTGAGTAAGCCAACCAAAAGCCAAGTAACCAATATGAGCATCAGGTTGCCTTACAAACTCAACTAATACTCGGAAAATACCGTAGCAAGCTAAAAACATTCCCGATACACAGTAGCGTGGTTTCGATTTCTGTGAGAAGAACCAAAGGATGGTGAAAAGCACCACACCTTCTAAAGCAAATTGATAAAGCTGTGATGGATGCCTAGCAAGCTGATATGGATCATTCGGGAAAACCATTGCCCAAGATACATCCGTTGGTTTACCCCATAATTCGCCACCGATAAAGTTACCAATGCGCCCTGCACCTAAGCCAACAGGAACGAAAGGCGCGAGAAAGTCCGTCACATCCACAAGGTGTTTGTTATAACGGCGAGCAAACAAATACATGGCGGCAATCACACCCAGCAAACCACCATGGAAAGACATGCCGCCTTCCCAAATTCTTACCATAATGACGGGGTTAGCGAGAAACTCTGAGAATTGATAGAAGAGCACATAACCGATACGCCCCCCAAGTACGACGCCCATGGCACCATAAAAAATAGCGTCACTGACCATTTCCGGCGTCCACAAACCATTGGATAGTTTTGCTCGATAAAGGCCTAATAAATACGCTCCGCCAAAACCAAGTAAATACATTATGCCGTACCAATGCACGGAAATTGGCCCCAAAGAAATCGCAATAGGATCAATATCTGGATAAGAAATCATATGAAAAAATAAACCTCAGAAGGTGCTTATTAGGTAGGAGTTACTCAATTGTGGTTTTACTTGGACGAATCAAACGTTCAACATTGGCTTCTCGCATCAATCGCGTCATAGTCTGTGTGACCGCTTCCGCATGCGGTAGTTCCATCACTTCGCTGAGCATATCTTGTGCCTGTGCCATAGTAATATTACGAATCACTGCTTTTACTTTGGGTAAGCTGGTGGCACTCATAGAAAGCACATCATAGCCCATCGCCATTAGTAATATGGCTGACATAGGATCACCCGCCATCTCACCACACACACTTAAGCCGACACCTTCATCGCGCACTTGATCAACAATGCTGTATAAAGCGCGTAATACCGCAGGATGATGAGAACTGTATAAACTCGCAACTCGAGGGTTATTCCGGTCAACGGCCAATAGGTATTGTGTTAAGTCATTACTACCAACCGATAAAAAGTCCACCAGCGACGCCAGCTCTTTGGCTTGGTACACAGCCGCAGGGACTTCTATCATCACCCCTACGCGAGGCATTTTGACGTTATAACCTTCTTCTTTCACTTCAGCGAAAGCACGACGAATTAATGCCAAAGCCTCTTCTACTTCTGCTGCATTCGAGATCATAGGCAACATGATCTTTAAGTTATGCAGATCAGCGCTGGCTTTTATCATGGCTCGAATTTGTGCCATAAAGATTTCTAGGTGATCCAAGGTGACTCGGATACCACGCCAACCTAAGAAAGGATTGGCTTCTTCAATGGGGAAGTAAGGTAGGGCTTTATCACCACCAATATCTAGCGTTCGCACTGTCACAGGAGCAGGAGCGAACCCCTCTAGCTGTAAGCGATAAATTTGTACCTGCTCTGCTTCGGTCGGGAATCGATCTCGAACCATGAAAGGTACTTCGGTTCGATACAAGCCTATGCCTTCTGCACCACGATCCAAGGAGCGACCAATATCGGCGGATAATCCCGTATTAACATACAGGTTCAAACGGTGGCCGTCTTTTGTCTCACAAGGTAGATCTTTTAAGGTTTCATATTGCTTCTCTAACTGGCGTTCTTCATTGACCACCTGTTGGAAGTTTTCTTTTAAATTATCAGATGGATAGGTAAATACCTGTCCTAGATAGCCATCAAGAATAAGCTCAACTTTATCTAACTGTGCATAGGGTAAGTCTAGTACTCCCATCACAGTCGGAATGCCCATAGCTCGGGCTAAAATCGCAACGTGAGAGTTACCTGAACCCTTAACCGAAACCAAGCCTTTGATATTATGGATTGGTATTTCACCCAACATTGAGGCTGTGAGTTCTTCGCCAATGATGATAGAAGGCTCACTAAAGCGCTCTTTGATTTTAGGACCTTTCTCTTGCAGGTGGGACAAGATACGACAACCAAGGTCTCGTAAATCTGTCGCCCGTTCACGCAAGTAGGAATCATCCATGGCATTAAATTGCTTAACATGGGCTTGTATGACTTGTCTTAACGCCCCTTGAGCCCATTGACCATCGTTAATTTTACGGACAATCTCACCAGCAATGGAATCGTCATCGAGTATTTTAAGATAGACGTCAAAAAGACCTTTTTCATCTTCAGAGACATGCTCGCTAATACGATCTGATGCTAAACGAATATCCGTACGTACGGCTTCCAGTGCTTGATAAAAATCACTGATCTCGGTCTCTGGAGTATCTGTTGTTCGATCAGGAATAACATTCAGATCTGCTGGAGGAAATACCACGACACCGCGACCAATCGCGACACCTGAGCTACCCGGAACCCCTTTGTAACGAACATCCGCCGCCATTTTCTCTTGATCAGCGCTGATACTATTAATCGCGCCTGTGGCTTCTGCGTGAGCAATAACTCCGGCTAATTGGGCGGATAAGGTAATCAGAAAAGCTTCTTCACCTTCATCAAAACGGCGTTGCTCTTCGTGCTGGACAACGAGCACCCCGAGTATTTGACGATGGTGGATTATAGGCACACCTAGGAAGGAGCGGAAACGTTCTTCCCCTGTCCCTTCTAGGTAACAATAGGATGGATGGGCTTGGGCATTTTCAAGGTTAACAGGCTCTGCTCTTCGACCAACAAGGCCGACAAGGCCTTCATCTTCTTTTAAGCTAACACTACCAGCTGCAGTGGAGTGAAGACCGCGGGTTGCCATCAGCACATATTCTGATGTCAGATTGTCGACCAAGTAAATAGAGCAGACTTCGGTTCGCATAGCACGACGTACACGACGCACAATAATGTCTAATGCCGCTGGCAATGACTGAGCGTCTGTTACTTCTTGTGTTATTTGTCTTAACAAACCTAGCATAAATACCCTATTCGCTTATTTCTCTAAGTGACTTGTCCCTTGCTTCTCCAATTGCCTGTGGGCAACCCTAGTTAACTCTTTCAACGCTCTTCTATAAACATCTTTTTTAAACGCGACAACTTGACCAAGTGGGTACCAATAACTCACCCAACGCCAGCCATCAAATTCAGGGCAATCTGTTCCATCAACACACACTGCCGCATCTGGGCAACGAATAGACAAAAGAAACCACTTTTGCTTTTGTCCAATGCATAACGGTTTACTGTTATGCCTCAACATGCGTTTCGGAAGACGATAACGCAACCAACCACTTGTTTTTCCTACGATTTCTACCTGTTCAGGTTCTAGCCCTACTTCTTCTTTGAGTTCTCGAAATAATGCTTCTTCAGGTGTTTCGTTGGGTTTAATTCCCCCTTGAGGAAATTGCCACGCGTTTTGTCCAACACGTCGCGCCCACAAAAGTTGGCCACGCTCATTCATCAGTATGATGCCCACATTCGGCCTATATCCGTCTGCATCAATCACGAGCTATCACCTTCTAATATAAGAATAAATTCCTTTCATTGTTCCATAATTCCCCCATTCACACAATTAAGACGGCTGTTATTTATTATTGCCAACGTTATACTTGCCATACATTGAAGAATTGAGGACAAACAGTGACTCTCGCAATATTTGATTTAGATGGTACTTTGCTAAGCGGTGACAGTGATTACACTTGGGGGCAGTTTCTTGTAGAGAAAGGTCTTGTAGACACACAAGTCTATAAAGAAGCCAATGATAAGTTCTTTTTACAATACCAAGCTGGCACCTTAGACATTCATGAATACCTTGCTTTCAGTCTCGCGCCTCTAAAAGCGTTTTCTCAAACAGAGCTAACGGAACTGCATAACAGCTTCATGGCTGAAAAAGTGCAACCTATGATGCTAGATAAAGCCGCTAAATTACTTCAGCACCACAAAGATCAAGGCCATTTCCTGTTGATGATCACAGCGACGAATCAATTCGTAACGGGACCCATTGGCGAACTATTAGGCATGGACCATA
Organism: Marinomonas sargassi; assembly: GCF_025716875.1. Taxonomy (GTDB): domain Bacteria; phylum Pseudomonadota; class Gammaproteobacteria; order Pseudomonadales; family Marinomonadaceae; genus Marinomonas; species Marinomonas sargassi. Next base: position 87,700 of record NZ_JAOVZB010000005.1, read on the forward strand.
TTATTGCCCCAGTCCCAGAAGTGGTTGAAGGCCGCTATACAGGCAAAGTTGTTGGTATCCCTAGCTTCCAAGAAGGTAAAGTGACTCGTCTTAATGATTGGCTAGCAGAGACTGGGCATTCAATGGAAGGCAGCTATTTCTATAGCGACTCTCGTAACGATCTGCCTCTTCTAGAATTGGTCACTCACCCAATCGCAGTAGATGCAGACGAGACCCTAACGAAAATTGCCCAAGAGCGAAATTGGCAACATATCTCATTACGAGATTAGATCTACTAGCCTTCCATTCGCCCAATAAAAAAGCGCGCTATATAAGCGCGCTTTTTTGTTCCAGCTCTGCTAAGCCTGAAAGAAAAGCTTACAGCCCCATATTATTATGAATGCGGTAAAACATAGCTTTTAAATATTCCGTTTCAGGAATCGCTGGATGTACTGGGTGATCTGGCGCTTGAGTACCACGGTAGATAAGCTGAGAAAAGCGCTCTAATTGACGACTATTACTACGGATAATATCGTGCAAACGAGACGTTTCTAGATGCATTGAACAAGAACCTGAAATTAGAATACCGCCTTTCGCTACTAGTCGCATCGCTAACTGGTTAACCCTATGATACGCCCCTTCACCTGCCTTAATATCTTTACGACGAGCTATAAACGCCGGAGGGTCCATGATCACAACATCAAAACGCTCTTGGTCTTCAATTAAAGATTGCATGGCTTCAAATGCATCACCGTGCATCAGGTTGGAATCACCTTCATATTGGTTTAACGATAAGTTGGCTTCAACATGACTAAGGGCACTTTCAGAAGCATCGATAAAGGTAACATCTGTTGCACCCGCTGACGCTGCCTGCACACCCCAACCACCAACATAAGAGAAAACATCTAGTACACGTTTACCACCACAAAAGCCCTGCATGGTCTTGCGGTTTTCTCTATGATCATAAAACCAGCCAGTTTTTTGCCCATCCCAAACTGGCGCTTGGAACAAGACATCGTTCTCTTGCAGGAAAACCACTTCAGGTACCGTACCAAAAGCTTCTTCAACATAGCTGTCTAAACCTTCAATTTGACGCATCTTGCCATCGTTTTTCATTAAGATGGCAGAGGGTTTAACGACATCTTGAAGTGCTTCTACGATTTCGTCTTTAATACGTTCCATGCCTGCGGTAGAAATTTGCACAACCAGAATGTCCGCAAAGCGATCGACGACTAAACCTGACAGCCCATCAGAATCACCAAACACCAAACGATAATATGGTGCAGGATAAGTCATATCTCGAAGTGAAAGCGCGATATTAAGACGGTGAACCAAAGTCGACTTATTTAAAACAGTGTCGGTGCTGCGGCTAATAAGGCGGCCACAAATAAGCGTGTTTGGATTAATTGTCGCGATACCCAAAGGTTTACCTTGAGCCGTTTCTACAACAACCTGATCCCCTGGAGAAAATTGCTTCAATGGGGTTTGAGAAGTATTTACTTCGTTACTATAAATCCATTGATGTCCCGCTCGAATACGGCGGTCAGCTTGACCTTTAAGTCGAATCACACTCACAATTTTCACCCAGTAAATTAAAAAAGCCTATTATAGTGAGTCTCATATCAATTACTATGTATTAGCTAACTCTTACGACACAAAATCATTGATTCTTTCTGGTAGGAATACATTAAGTAAAGGATAACCATGGCTTCCAGTTTTAATGAAAAAGATCTCAAAAAGATCCTTCAAGGAATAGTGATTCCACCTCAGCCACAAATATTAGTGGATATACAAATGGAACAAGTGATGCCAGACCCTGACATGGCATATATTGCATCCATCATTTCACAAGATGTTAGCCTCTCGGCGGCGGTTCTTAAATTTACCAACTCTTCTTACTTCAACCTGCCAGCAAAAATAACATCAATACAACAAGCTGTTATTCGCTTAGGTCCAGACAAAATAGCCAATATCATCAATGGTCTATTGATTAAAAGTGAGTTATCCGACGACTCCTTAAATTCATTGCATAGCTTCTGGGATACCGCTTCCGATGTCGCTCGAATCAGTGCAAGCATTGCAGACCAGCTTAATTTCAAGTTTAAAGACGAAAGCTATTCTTTAGGTTTATTCCACAATGCTGGCATTCCTTTAATGATGCAACGCTTTGATAATTATAAAGAAGTCTTGGAGCAAGGTTACCAAAGTTCAGGGTTCACCCTCACCGACCTTGAGAATAAGCACTTTAATACTAACCATTCTGTCATTGGTTATTACCTAGCGAAATCTTGGGGGATACCAAAAATAAATTGCTCCATCATATCCAACCACCACCGTATCGAAGAGCTCTTCAACCATCGCATTGCTGGAGATAATACTTACTTAACACTCGCTTCAATATTGAAGGTCTCTGAGCACATAGCCTCTGTTTTTAAACATTTAGGACGAGCGTCCAAAGACTATGAATGGGAAAAGATCAGTCACTATGTTCTAGATCATCTAGACCTATCGGAATACGATTTAGAAGGCATGATTGAAATTTGTCACGAGCAAGGATTGGGCGTCTTGTGACAATAGAGGCGAAACTAACGAGGAAATAACACTAGGTGATCAAGATTAACCGTTAAGCCAATGCTCTGCCCTACTTGATGATTATGATGAGAGGAGGCAAAGCAATATACTTTCTTACCCGAAGCCAGCTTCACTCTATACAGGAAATGTGATCCTCTAAACCACTTACTGACAATTTCACCTAAAAACTCACTGTCGTCATCATGCAAAATATCATCAGGGCGAACTAATAAGTCGACAGCTAGGTTATCTTCCAAGCCGTGGTTTAAATCTCCCTGTATTTCCCCTAAATCAGAGTGAACACAATTCACCCCACATACCGTACTCGGCAAGAAGTCACCATGACCAATAAACTCAGCAACAAAGCGTGTTTTCGATTGATGATAAATATCGTAAGGCTTGCCTGTTTGATGTATTTCACCCGCATCCATCACTGACACAATATCCGCCATGGCAAAGGCTTCCATCTGGTCATGGGTAACCAGTAGCGCACTCATGTTCTCATGCTTCAAAATGGCACGAATCTCAGGTACTAAATCTTCTCGTAATTTGGCATCTAAACCAGAGAAAGGCTCATCCATTAATAATAGTTTTGGCTTTGGAGCAATGGCGCGAGCAAGTGCCACTCGCTGCTGTTGACCACCAGAAAGCGAATGGGGATAGCGGGATTGAAAACCCGACAAGCCCACTAAATTCAATAAATAATCTACTCGCTCATCAGCTTCTTGCTTTGCCCAATCAGTCAATCCAAAAGCAACATTTTGCGCAATCGTCAAATGGGGGAATAAGGCTATATCTTGAAACACCATACCAATTTGGCGTTTCTCAGGGCTCAGTGTATGGTTTTCATCTGAGATGGTCTTGTTATTAACTTGGATGCTGCCGGAGATAAGGGGCTCAAAGCCTGCTATAGCGCGCAACAATGTCGATTTACCACAACCACTTGGTCCAAGTAAGCAGCCGATCTCACCTTCTCCAAGCTGAAAGGAGGCTTCTGTCACTATCGCCTTACCATCATAGCCAACGACAGCATTCTCGAGTACAAGCTCAGTAAGGGTTTCATTTGAAGGTGACAAACTCATATTTAATCCTACTTACTATGTTCCACGCGTGAAGAAATAGACCGACTCAATAAAATAACGGGAGCCAACCCCACCAGCACTATCATCAGAGAAGCCGGAGCCGCATCGATAAGTCTTTCATCGGATGCTAGCTCATAGGCTCTTACGGCTAAGGTATTAAAGTTAAACGGCCTTAGAACTAAAGTCGCTGGTAACTCTTTCAATACATCTACGAAAACAATTAATATGGCGGTAAGCACTGAACCTTTGAGTAAAGGTACATGTATCCGAGTAAGCACCTTACTAGGTGTCATTCCCAAAGAACGTCCTGCCATATCCATACTAGGTTTGATTTTACCTAGCCCGTCTTGTATCGCTCCTAAAGAAACCGCCATAAAACGGACGGTATAGGCAAACAATAGAGCAACTAGCGTGCCTGACAAAACTAGCCCGACTTTCTCGCCTGTGTAATATTTTACCAACTCAATGATTCTATGATCTAACCATGCCAGAGGCACGATAGTACCAATGGCAATAATAGTCCCGGGTAAGGTATAACCTAAGCCTGCAAGGCCAACTGAAGCGTTAATCATACGGCCTCTATGAAGGCGAACGGCATAGCTAAGAATAAGCGCTAGGGAAACTGCAATGAGAGCCGCTAACGCCGCTAAATAAAAGGAATTCCAAGCAAGCTGAATAAACTCCTCTCCGGGTAAATTCGCCTTAAAGGCTGCCCAATAGGCAAGGACGGCTACCGGCACAATAAAGCCAAGTAAAATAGGCAGCCAGCAAAAGACTGTTGTAAAGAAGGCACTGAGCCCTGTTAGAGGAATACGCCTACTACTCGCTTTTTTCAAACCCGAGGAATGATAGCGAATACGGTGTCGAGAATACCTTTCACACAAGATAAGAACAGAGACAAACAATAGCAGTACACCCGCCAGTTGAGAGGCTCCTGTCACATCACCAAAACCATAAAAAGTTCTGAGTATGCCAGTAGTAAAAGTATTCACACCAAAGTACTGAACTGTGCCGTAATCCGCTAGCGTTTCCATTAATACTAATGTGATGCCAGTAACTATTGCTGGACGGGCAAGAGGTAATGCCAGTTTAAAAAATGCCGCTTGTGATGAATAACCCAAAGTTCGGCTGACTTCTAAAGTATTCGCAGATTGCTCCAAAAAAGAAGCTCTACTCATCAAATACACATAGGGGTACAGCACCAATGTCAGCATAGCAATGGCACCACCTAAGGAACGAACTTCAAAGAACCAATATTGACCGTAGCGCCAGCCCGTAACATCCCTAATAAAAGTCTGCACAGGGCCTGCAAAGTCAAAAATCCCCGTATAGGTATAAGCAATAATATAAGCAGGCATCGCCATTGGCAGTAACAAAGCCCATGACAATAATTTACGACAAGGAAACTCGCACATGCTGGTTAACCAAGCGCATGGCACGCCAATAGCAAAAGCGCCAATAGCGACACCTAACATGAGAATTAGAGAATTCGATATGTAGTCAGATAACACAGTTCTATAGAGATGGTTCCATACTTCACCATCACCAATTAGAACATTGGTTAATACAACTAGAATAGGCAAAGACAAGGCCGCAGCAATTACTACTGCAGCCACCTTCAGCCAGTTAGATTTTGAACTCGTATGAGCGGAATCAAGCATTAAGGACAACGTCGCTTTCAGTAAAGAAGGCTACTTCCAGCCTCCGATATCCATTAGCTCAACCGCTTTTCTATTATTCTCACCTAGCTTACTAAGAGACAAGGTATCAGCACGGAACTCACCGAAAGGCTGAAGCATTTTTGGCACTTGTGCACCTTCGACTACTGGGTATTCGTTATTAACGTCGGCATACCAAGCTTGGGACTCATGATTAGTTAAGAACTCAATAACCAATTTAGCGTTTTCAATGTTAGTTGCTGCCGCAGTAATACCTGCACCACTTACATTCATGTGAGCGCCTCGCTCACCATCAGCTTGGTTTGGCCAAAAAAGTTTTACGCTTTCATACACTTTTCTATCGTCTGGATTGGCACTTTGACCAAGACGACCGTAATAGTAAGTATTTGCCAACGTCACATCACATACACCCGCTGCGACCGCTTTTAATAGATCCACATCGCCACCAAAAGGAGGGCGCGCTAGGTTAGATACCAAACCATTGATCCACAACTGTGTTTTCTCTCTGCCGCTGGCTTCAAGCATGGAAGCAACAAGAGACTGGTTATAAATATTAGCGGATGAACGTACGCAAATTCGACCTTGCCATTTAGGGTCAGCTAGGTCTTCATAAGTAGACAGTTCAGATGGAGAAACTGTTTCAGGGTTATAGAAAATCACTCGACCACGCTGGGATAAACCAAACCAATATTTGTCTGCATCTTGCAAGTGGCTCGGTATATTCGCCGCTAACACATCGCTTTCAAGAGGCTGCAAAACACCTGCAGCTTTGGCGCGATATAAACGACCAGCATCAACAGTGATAAACAAATCTGCAGGACTGGCACTGCCCTCTGCACGTAATCGACTCAAAAGAGCATCCGCAGACCCAGTAATCAGGTTAACTACCACGTCATGTTGCTCTGAAAAAGCATCTAACGCAGGGGCAATCAAGGCTTGCTTACGTGCAGAATAAATATTTACTTCACCTTGAGCTTGAGCATGATTTGCAAGCAGCAAAGAAGAGGCTAATGCCGCAAAACCAATACGGCCAAAAGTTACTCGTCTATCTAATTTGTTTATCAAGTTGCGTAATGTCACTGTTATAAAGCCTTCTATTTGGTGGATGAGTAGAAAAAAGAAAAGCGAGACAAAAATTAACACAGCATAATGTCAAACACTAGCAATTATCATTACTAGAAACTTTAACATTAAGATAAAAATTAATTATCTAGTCAATGGTAGTAAAGGCTCTTGTGTTGATCTCTACGAACACATAACTCAAACAAGAGCCTTACCTTGATTAATTAATCCAGTAACTGGTTTAACTCATCACCAATTGCTAGGGCATCGTCTAGCTCATAGACAATACCTTCTGATAGTCCAGCCGCCTTGGCAACGCTACGTGGAAAGCCTTCTCGAACTAGATCTGCTTCTCTATCATGACGAATACAAGCATTGATGTAACAAGCTAAGTTCAATACACAAGCCAATGGCTGTGGGTCATCATCTGCAAAAGGTCTTTGATGTTGCTGTACAGCATTGCCCAAGTTAGAAGGGAACTTCCATAAATCAGTGAGCGCCTTACCAACTTCTTGGGAGGTGAAGCCAAGTAGGTCTAGCTCAGCTTTTACTCGCCCAGCTTTACGCTCGGAGACCATAGTTTGAATTTGCTTCGCTGTTTCAGGCTCAGTCAAATGGATTAATAAGCGCCCAATGTTATGTACGATACCCGCAGTAAAAGCGTCATCTGGAGAAACGTCTTCTGATCGTTTCGCGAACCATTGTGCTAAACCAGCAACACGAAATGAATCAGACCAGAAAGCTTTTAGATCAATCCCTTCAACACTGTCTACAGAATTCGCAAAGCCTGATGCAATAACCAGTGTTTTAAGCTTATCCATTCCAAGTAAAACAGTCGCTTCCTCGATCGAAGAAATTTTTCTAGAAAGGCCAAAATAAGCAGAGTTAACAATACGCAAAACTTTTAAGGATATAGTTTGATCCTTCGTCACCTTCTCCGAGATTTCCTCGTATTTCGCATTAGGATCATTCAGGAGTTGAATCAATTCACGGACAACATCTGGAACATTAGGAAGCTTATCTGTTCTTTGAAGAATATCTTTGACCTGCATACAGCCGCACCTTTCTTTTGTTTATCGCTTTGTACTATTGAATATTAAAGTGTCTAAGTTACATTTTTGTAAATTAGACATGAAGTCGTAAAAGATTATGATAGCTTGTTTGCTGACACAAGAGTAAATCTTCACACCTTTGAAAAAGAGTTCAAGGAAGGTACGAATAAGCCTTCTGAACTTCAGTCTTATCAGAGGAATGATCTATCAAGACAAGAGTGAGCAGGAATGTTAATACCTTTCAATCACTCTTAACGCAGAGAGGTCATTCCTCTGAAAGACCCGAAGGGCGTGGTCTAAACACTTTTTATTCTTTGTTAAGCTTCTTGCCAATATGTTCAATATTGGACGGCGAAGCTTGCCTCGAATAAGCAAGAGTTATCCTCACGCTGAAGTCAGTGGGCTTGTTCGTACCTTCCTTACCCCCGCTGCACGGGCGATCATTTTTTTCTTTAATGATAACTGGCAATTAAACGCCTTCATCCCCGTATTTCTTAGCTGAACTAATAAGGGTTGCTGCGTTGTAAACAAGCGTTTAAAACCTTCCATGCCAGCTGCCATAGAAATGTTATCCAGCATACGGACTCTTTGATATCGTCTTAACACCCGACTATTACCGAGGCTCTCACCGCGTTTATGGGCTTTACTCAGTACCTCGACCAATGCCTGTACATCAGCAAAACCAAGGTTTGCCCCCTGCCCTGCTAACGGGTGTATGGTATGGGCGGCATCGCCAATGAGCGCAATACCAGACTGCACATATTCTTTGGCGTGCCTTTGACGAAGAGGTATTGCCTGCCTTGAACGGGTAATACTAAGCACTTCAAAGCGCTTATTAATGGCGTAATGCAAACGCTGACAAAACGCCTCATCGGATAATGTCGTAAGGCTTTTTGCTTCTTCTGGAGGAACACACCAGACAATAGAAACAAAGTGCCTATTGTCTACTTCTGGCAGGGGTAAGAAAGCCAAAACACCCTCTTCACCAAAACTCTGCCAAGCCGTGTGATTATGAGTTTGATCGATTTCAATCGTCGCAGCTATGGCAGTATGACCATAATCCCACTCTACTGTGGAAAAGCCATTTTCTGAACGCAGCTTTGAAGCAGCGCCGTCGGCCGCAACCAATACTTGGCTCTCAATACGCTCACCTGATAACAGTTCTGCTGTAGCACCGGACTCACTTAACTCATAGGAAGCTAAGCCATTATCAAGGTACAAGTCTATCGAGGAGTGAGTTTGAATTTGTGTCATCAGTTGCTGGCTAAGTACCGCGTTTTCAACTAAATCCCCCAACTCAGGCATGGCAGCAAAGCCCGCATTGAAGTCAATATAACCAGAACCTAAACCATCCCAGACGACAATATTATCGTAAGTCTCTACCCGCCCTTCAGGTAAATTATTCCAAACGTTAGCGGCCTGTAAAAGCGCCTTGGACTGACTAGAAATGGCGCTTACTCTTGCGTCATAAGCAGGTGGTGTAGATAGAGTATAGTCACCATTATGTTTGTCGATAAGGGCAACTCGTAAAGAAGAATTTGCCAGTAATATCGCCGATAATGAGCCAACCATTCCGGCACCCACTATGATTACATCGTACGATTTAGCCATTCAACTGTCTCCGCTACTGGTTAATCTTTTCGATTAATTGTTTTCCGCCATGAAGGCTTCGATCTCATCTATCTCTTTTGGCAAGCCGTGGGTCAATACATAAGGCCCTTCTGCTTTGATCAGGATATCATCTTCAATGCGAATACCTATGCCACGCCACTTTTCATCGACAGCTTGATTATCCGCAGCAATGTATAAGCCCGGCTCTAGGGTTAATACCATACCCTCTTCTAGTATTCTTGATGTCCCGTCTACTTTATAAGCACCACAGTCATGCACATCCAAACCTAACCAATGACCAGTATTATGCATATAAAAATCGCGGTAAGCATTGTCTTCGATCAGGGTATCCACATCACCTTCCAATAACTCAAGTTTAACCAAGCCTTGTGTTAAGGTTTTAACCGCAGTTTTATGGAACGCCTCATAAGGTGAGCCAACCGTTAACTCTTTCAAACCCGCATAGTAAGCATCTAGAACTAATTGATAGAGAGCCGCTTGAGGTTCGCTGAACTTACCATTGGCAGGAAAAGTACGAGTAATGTCGGCTGCATAACAACCCAATTCAGCGCCTGCATCAATAAGTACAAGGTCACCATTATCGATCTTTTCATCATTCTTTATATAGTGCAGTACACAGGCATTAGAACCCGAGGCGACAATATTGCTATACGCAGGCTGGCGAGCGCCAGACTTCATAAAGGTGTAATTAATTTCTGCCTCAAGCTGATATTCCATCATGTCAGGGCAAACAGACTTCATTGCTTGCTTATGAGCTTCTACACTAATTTGTGCCGCTTTCTCCATAATAGCAATTTCATGCTCATCCTTAACAAGGCGCATCTCAGCAACAAAATTCGCTAAGTTAATAAACTGAGTTGGAGCCACCGCACCCGCTCTTGCGCGTGACGCTAGCGTATCTCGCCAGCCCGCTATTTTTTCGCGCAGGCAAGCATCATCAAATAGATAAGCAATGTGTTCAACGCCGTCCATGCTTTCAACTAGAGTACAATCTAATTCACTTAGCACCGCTGCTTTCTCAGCACCAAAATGTTCGATAGCCCCTTCACTGCCGAAGCGAAAACCATCCCATAACTCTTTCTCTGGGTCTTTAGGCAAGGTGATTAGAGTTAAGTCGCCATTAGGATGAATAACGGCATAGGCGCTCGGTTCAGGGAAGCCAGTCAGATAGAAAAAACTACTGTGAGGGCGGAACTCATAATCGCAATCATTGTTTCTTGTCGACAATTCCCCCGTACGAATCACCACCGCACTATTGTCAGGCAAAGAGGCCATCAAGCGACGACGACGATCCGCATAAACATGAGCTGCTATCTGCATGGAAAATTTCTCCTAATGAAACAATAAAACGGCGTTAGCTAATTATCTTAATGCAATGGGGTTGTCTTAGTGTGATCAACGTCTGGATTAATGTCATGGTGCTCTGTGTACATCATCATGGCAGACACTCTAACGTACTCAACCAACTCCATTAAATCTTCTTCGTTTTCATTACTGTCTTCTAAGACACGCATTTCGGACTGCATACCAGAGATATTGGCAAAGTCCCTTAAGATCTGTTTGGTTTCTTCAGAAAGGTCATTCTTCTGACCAGACAAACCGTAACCCGCTAGAAAGCCATGCGCCCATTGCGACAAGGTTACGCCTCTGTCCGCTAGGTCTGCATCATCATCGGCCATACAAGGCACTAACGCATACTCACCATTTTGATAAAGGGTTAATGTGGCAGTATAAAGCTCTACGATAGCCGCTCGGCTCGCTTCTTCTTTCCAGCTTTCGATATCACAAAACTCCACCACCATAGCTAACCAATCTTCTAATGGTAAAGTAACACCTGACGCCAAATAACCGCATAGCTGACCATGTAACTCAGCAGGTGAAGCAGTAATTTCTTCGGTAACAAAAACGTCTGCGATCAAATCAAAATCCAGCGCATCTTTTAGCATGTCTGTCGACATAATATGACTACCTATTCTTATCCAATATATAAAAAAGAAGCCGCATACATTGATGCGGCTTTTCTAGAGATTAGCAAACTTTTTGCCTATCTTAATTCAGCCTAGATTAGCCCAGCTGTTTCAAACCAGATTCAAGTGTTTGTAGAATCAAAGTATTGATTGTCATTGGACCAACGCCACCCGGCACAGGTGTGTAAGCTGAGGCGCGTTCGGTCAGAGGAGCTAATTCGATATCACCTACACCACCTGGATGGTAACCAGCATCCACAACCACTGCGCCATCTTTAATCCACTCTGCTTTAATAAATTCTGGTTTACCTACAGCACCCACTACCACATCAGCTTGTTTAATTAGTTCAGCTAAGTTTTTAGTGCGAGAATGACAGATTGTCACTGTGGCATTGGCATTCAACATCATCATTGACATTGGCTTACCCAAAATTGGGCTACGGCCAACAACTACTGCATGCTTACCTTCAAGGTCAATATCGTAAGCTTCTAATAAACGCATGATGCCCGCTGGCGTTGCTGCACCGTAGGCTGGCTCTTGCATTGCCATACGGCCAAAACCAAGGCAAGTAACGCCATCTACGTCTTTATGGGCTGCAATAGCGTCAAAGCACAAACGCTCATCAATCTGCTCTGGCACAGGGTGTTGTAGCAAAATGCCATGTACATCTTGGTTATCATTCAAGTCTTGAATGGTTTTCAGCAATTCTTCTGTCGTCGTTGTATCTGGCAGTTCAATGGCCATTGAATCCATACCTACACGACGACAAGCATTACCTTTCATCTTTACGTACGTTGCTGATGCTGGATCAGCACCCACTAAAATAGTCGCTAATATAGGTGTGCAGCCAGTGCGTTCTTTAAGTTCCGCAACTTGTGCTTGTAGGCGAGTTTCAGTGTCTTTGGCGCAAAGTTTGCCATCAAGAACCAATGCAGTCATGAATGAGCTCCAATAAAAATAGAGGGTTATACGAGGGAAAGATATTGTACCTCAAGTTTGAATTCGATAGGCACTGATTAGATGAATTTGTTAATGAATTCTTTTAGTTTAAGAACCCACTATCCTAAGCAGGCTCTAAATAATCCACGATCAATTGTAAGTTACGCTGGCCGCGAAATTCATTGATATCCAATTTGTAAACTAAGCGAATTTTCTCTAGCGCTTGATTCGGCCATTTTTCTAAATCTACAAAGAAACTAATAGCATCTAAAAGAAGGCCACTTTTCGGCTCCCGCACCATAAGCTTGAGGTGCTTTTCTCCCACTAAACGTTGCTGTAAAACGTCAAAAACACCATCAAAACAAGGTTCAGGAAAGTTCTGTCCCCAAGGGCCAGATTGTCTAACCTGTTCTGCAAAGCTTAAGCTAAAATCTTCAGGCATCAGTTCGCCATCGGTTAATAAGACCGCTTCTAACTGATCTTCTGTTACCCATTCGGAGATGATCACATCAAATGCCAACTGAAAGGCTTCGTAATGGGATTCCTTTATTGTCATCCCAGCCGCCATGGCATGACCACCAAATTTGCTGAGCAATTGCGGATAACGTTTCGCTAATAAGTCTAGCGCATCACGTATATGTACTCCCGGTATTGAGCGAGCAGAGCCTTTCAGCTCCCCTTCTGCTACGCGAGCAAAAGCAATCACAGGACGGTAACACTTGTCTTTCATTCGCGAGGCTAAAATTCCAATAACCCCTTGGTGCCAATCAGCATCATAAAAACACATACCATTTGGTATATCTTGATCATCATCTAGCAGGCCTTCCAGAACCAATTCAGCCTGCTCTTTCATATCCGATTCAATGGACTTTCTTTCACGGTTGAGTTGATCAAGTTTTTGCGCATAAGATTGCGCTTGATGGGCATGGTTCGCTAACAGACATTCAATACCCACAGACATATCATCAAGGCGCCCTGCCGCATTGAGCCTAGGCCCCACGACAAAACCAAGATCTGACGCTTTCAACTGGGTATGTTCTCGACGACCTACTTCAAGAAGCGCAAGGATACCAGGGCGAGCTAAGCCAGCTTGAATGCGTTTGATGCCCTGCTGAACAAGGATTCGATTATTAGCATCTAACGGCACCACATCCGCCACCGTACCAAGGGCAACTAAATCTAAATAGTCTGCCATTTTCGGCTCAGGGATATGCTGATCAAGAAACCAGTTACGACTTTTCAACTCAGCACGTAGAGCGGACATGACATAAAAAATCACGCCAACCCCTGCCAAGTGTTTACTGCCAAATTCACAGTTTGGATGGTTTGGATTGACGATAGCATCCGCATTTGGCAAGGCATCGCCCGGTAAGTGATGGTCAGTAACAACCACCTTCATACCATACTCTTTGGCGGCCAATACCCCATCAATACTGGCAATACCGTTATCCACCGTTACCAACACGGAAGGCGACTTTTGTTTGGCCACTTCAACAATCTCTGGGGTTAAGCCATAGCCAAATTCAAAGCGGTTAGGGACTAGGTAATCTGGCTCTATAGCGCCCATCGCCTCTAAAGCAAGAATACCTAAACTCGTACTCGTTGCTCCATCCGCATCAAAGTCTCCCACAATGAGGATTTTCTCATTGGCCATAATCGCATCCGCTAGGATAGAAGCCGCTTTCTTCAAATCAAACAAAGCGTCAGGCCTTAGCAAATGAGGTAACCTATAATCTATTTGTTCTGTCGTCGTCACGCCACGGGAGGCAAATATTCTTTGCAAAGTAGCAGACATATTTGCTGGCAGTTGAAGTTCGGCTTCTGAAATAGGACGACGATCTATACGCATAAAAACTTAAACACTCTAAATGATGAATAACACAAGGATAACACGACAAGTATCGTGACTAAGGTCACTGAAGAATTTAGAGACAAAAAAGCAATTAAGCTGGATAAAGGCGGGATAATAAGACTGGGACAACCGTTTCCACTTTGAGAATTCGCTCTCCTAATTGAACAGATTCCATGCCTGCTTCCAACCACTTACCCACCTCAAACTCGTTCCAACCACCCTCAGGCCCTAAAGCTAAAACACATGGTTTCTGTAAGTTAATCGGGCAAGGTTTCGCTTGGTAAGGATGAGCCAGAAGCCCTTCTTTCTCTTCCAACAAAGCTGGTAGCTGATCTTCAACAAAAGGGCGAAATCTAGGAATAAATGACAGTTTGGGAAGAGTCGTATCTTTTGCTTGCTCCAAGCCTTCCAACAAACACTGGTGGATCGATTCAGGCTTTAATACTGGGCTCTGCCAATAACTTTTTTCTACCTTTGCTGAATGTATCAAGTAAATATCTTTTACGCCCATAGCAGTAATATTCTGCAAAGTTCGTTTCAGCATATTAGGTCTAGGCAGCGCCATAACCAAAGTCATGGGTAAAGGCGCTGGCGGCTCAGCAGATAACACGACGGAATGAATATGAGCTGGTTGCTCTGGTGTTTCAGCTTCGTATATTCCTTCACCAATCTTCCCACCCAAAACACCTACCCGTAACCTCTCACCAGATTTCGCTTTGATCACTTTATGAATATGAGTCTGCTGACGCTCTGATAAAGCATAAGATAAATCGCTTAGCATCTGCTTAGGGTCAAGTAAGATTAAATTCATAACTAGGTGAAGTCTTTGGAAGTGAAGGTACGGGAAGGATAGAGCAGCTAACGGATGCTAGCTGCTCTCAGAGCACTAGATTTTATTTGCAACGAAGGACTGAACATCTGCCAAGCTATTGTCCAGCACAGTGTAAGACTCTTCTCTTTCGAATAGATCTTTCATGTGTTCTGGTAACTTAGGCGACTCACAACCAGCCTTTTCAACCGCTTCTGGGAACTTAACAGGGTGCGCTGTCGCCAAAGTGATCAAAGGAACTGACTTGTCTTTCCAGCAATTACGCGCTGCTTCTAGACCAATCGCAGTATGTGGATCAAGCAAGTATTGAGTCTCTTTAAAGACTTCGGAGATAACATCACACGTTTTCTCGTCATCTACTTTAAAACTATCAAAATTCTCTTTCACAAAAGACCATGCCTGATCTTTCAATGAAACGTCACCACTGTTGAAACGTGCCATTAAGTCGTCAATTTGCGCACCATCACGACCATGAGCATCAAACAATAGGCGTTCAAAGTTACTTGAAACCATGATATCCATACTTGGAGACAAGGTTACGTTCAATGATTGACGGCTCATGTCATTTTCAGCAATCACACGGTGCAAAATGTCATTTTGGTTTGTTGCAACAACCAACTGATCAATAGGTAAACCCATTCGTTTCGCTAGGTAACCTGCGAAAATGTCACCAAAGTTTCCAGTAGGAACAGAGAAAGACACTTTACGATGTGGCGCGCCAACAGATAAAGCAGAGGAGAAGTAGTAAACGATCTGCGCCATGATACGCGCCCAGTTGATCGAGTTTACTGCCCCTAACTTAGCACCTTTCAAGAAAGACTGATCTGCAAAGCTGGATTTAACCATACCTTGGCAATCATCAAAGTTGCCTTTCACTGCGATATTAAAGACATTGTCATCGATCACTGTTGTCATTTGACGACGCTGTACTTCTGATACGCGCTGGTAAGGGTGCAAGATAAAGATGTCTAAGTGCTCTGAATGACGACAGCCTTCAATAGCAGCAGAACCCGTATCACCAGAGGTCGCACCTAAAATAACCAACTTTTCTTTACGCTCAGCAAGAACGTAATCCATCAAGCGGCCAAGTAGTTGTAAAGCGAAGTCTTTAAACGCCAGTGTTGGACCACGGAATAGCTCAAGTATCCACTCGTTGTTACCGACCTGAACCATAGGCGCAATAGAAGAATGATTAAAACCAGCGTAGGCTTCATCAATCATTTTTTTGAAAGCGTCTTCAGGGATGTCACCTTCAACAAAAGGCCACATCACTTTGAAAGCCAATTCTTGGTAGCTTAAATTAGCCCATGAAGCGATTTCTTCTTTACTGTATTGAGGCAAGGTTTCTGGCACATACAAACCACCATCATTAGCTAAACCCGCTAATAAAACATCGCCAAATGAAAGCGCAGGCGCTTTACCGCGCGTAGAAATGTATTTCATATCTTGTTCTCTCTTTATGCCAAATGTTCGACACGAATTCTTTGAATTTTACCAACCACATCAGGTAAAGCTTCGATAGCCGCAATGGCTAGGTTCATATTTTGTTCTTTGACATCATGGGTCATAACCACCAAAGGCACACTATCACTGCCTTCGCGCTCACGCTGGATAATAGACTCAATACTGATGTCATTTGTCGATAAAATCTGCGTAATGTTGGCCAATACACCTGCACGATCTTTAATCGTTAAGTTTAGGAAGAAGCCACATTCCACTTCTTCTACTGGCAATATCGCATCATCTGACAAAGTATCTGCATGGAAGCCTAGGTAAGGCACTCGGCTTTCGTGGCTTGATGAAATCGCACGAGCCACATCAATTACATCAGCAATAACGGAAGAACCTGTTGGCAGCGCACCAGCACCAGCACCGTAAGACAATGTTGGACCTACCGCATCACCTTGAACCATAACAGCGTTCATCACACCGTTCACATTCGCCAGTAACTGCTTGTAAGAAATCAATGTTGGGTGCACACGCAATTCAATTCCGGCATCCGTACGTTTCGCAATACCAAGGTGCTTAATGGCGTAG
Organism: Marinomonas sargassi; assembly: GCF_025716875.1. Classification (GTDB taxonomy): domain Bacteria; phylum Pseudomonadota; class Gammaproteobacteria; order Pseudomonadales; family Marinomonadaceae; genus Marinomonas; species Marinomonas sargassi. The sequence goes on from NZ_JAOVZB010000005.1 coordinate 104,382, forward strand.
CCAAGGTCATCAGCAAAAGCCACATCTTCTGAAGTGATTTGGCTAATACCTTCTGTGTAGGTTTTTTCGAATTGTAGAGGAATACCAAAAGCAATGGACGCTAAGATAGTTAGCTTATGCGCTGCATCAATACCTTCAACATCAAATGTTGGGTCTGCTTCTGCGTAACCTAGTGCTTGCGCTTCTGCCAACACATCATCAAAGTTGCGCTTCTTCTCACTCATTTCCGACAAGATGAAGTTGCCAGTACCATTGATAATGCCAGCCAAAGACTGAACACGGTTAGCAGATAGACCTTCTCGAAGGGACTTGATAATTGGAATGCCGCCAGCAACAGCCGCTTCAAAGGCAACCATTACGCCTTTTTCTTGTGCTTTGGCAAACAATTCATTACCACACTCAGCAATCAATGCTTTGTTAGCAGTTACAACATGCTTGCCATTTTCGATTGCTTTCAAGACCAGCTCTTTTGCAACGCTAGTACCGCCAATCAACTCAATAACAATATCGATTTCAGGGTTATTAACAACATCGAAAATATCGCGAGTAACATTCACTCCAGTAGTGTCACATGCGTCATTATCACGACGTGCTCCAACTTGCTCAACAACAATACTACGGCCTACACGACGTGCAATCTCTTCTGCATTTTCCTGCAGAATATTAAAACTACCAGAACCAACAGTTCCTAACCCACAAATCCCGACTTTTACCGGTTTCAAAACGATACCTCACAAAGACCATTTAATTTTTATCAGACATTATATTCTGTGCAAAACGGCATACATTATACCGATTGCGTAACACAAACCCAACGTAGAAAAGGCCGAAGTAATCAACTTAGACAGTGAAATATCTCGTTAGATACTATAAACCTAGGCGTTCAACTAACTGAGCCGCTGGCAAGTAACCAGGAATCATCTCGCCATTAGGCAATATTATCGTCGGCGTGCCTCTAACACCTACTTCCTGACCAAGCGAGAACTGCTCAGCAACAGGGTTATCACATTTACTTTGCGGAACAGAATCGCCTTGCTTAGCTGCTGTCATCCATTTCTGTTGATCCGCTGAACACCAGATGCCAACCATCTTTAAATAAGAGTCTGAATCAATACCGGCTCTTGGATAAGCCAAATAGCGAACACTGACGCCCGCTTCATTCAACTTAGCGACTTCGTTGTGCAACATACGACAATAATGACAATCCACATCTGTGAAAACACTCACATGCGCTCTTTCATTATCTGCTTTAAAGACCACCATTTCAGATTCTGGCAAAGCCTCAATTTTTTCCAGCTTCACCAGCTCGGTTTCATTAACCAAGCCTTCATCTTCAATACGATAAAGATCTCCAGCGACAAAATACTTGCCATCTGCGGTTACATAAAGGATTGGCCCTTGCTTTAAGTCCACCACATACAAACCAGATTTTTCGTGCTGCCGAATACTTTCAATTTCAAATTGAGGCAGTGCAGAGTTTATAGCGGAAACAACCGTCGACTGGTCAGCCAGTAAACGTGTGGAAAACAACATCAGGATGACTATGGATAGCGCAAGGCGGGGTAACGATAGGATATTACTTTTCATAAAAACCCTTAAATAGATTGAAGTGTGTTCTATTAGGCCGTACGAAAGAAGGTTAGTTCCATAAAAAAAGGCGACTTTCGCCGCCTTTTTTACAATAGAAATATTAGCGCTTAGCCAATTTCTCTTTGATACGTGCAGACTTACCAGAACGTTCGCGAAGATAGAAGATCTTAGACTGACGAACATCACCACGGCGAAGCACTTTAATGCTATCAACTAGTGGGCTGTATGTTTGGAAAGCACGCTCAACACCGATACCGCTCGAAATTTTACGAACAGTGAATGCTGAGTTAAGGCCACGGTTACGCTTAGCAATAACAACACCTTCATAAGCCTGAAGACGCTCGCGTGAACCCTCTTTAACTTTTACTTGAACAACAATCGTGTCACCAGTACTAAATGCTGGTACTTCTTTTGTCATTTGTTCAGCTTCTAATTGCTGAATCAAAGTAGACTTGTTACTCATGGATGTAACTCCTAATGATTTGGTTTCTTATCAGTATGAAAAATTTCATCTGATAAGCTCGCAATTCCTACTCTGCCGAGGTTGAATCTTCAGTTTCGCGAATAAACTCTTCTAACAACTTCTGCTGTTCCTTGTCCAACTCAAGGTTCTGCAAAAGGTCTGGTCGGCGTTGAAAAGTTCTAATGAGCTTTTGCTTTAAACGCCAACGTCTAATCTCCTCGTGGTTGCCACTAAGTAATACTGACGGTACAGATACACCGTCTAGCACTTCGGGGCGAGTATAATGCGGACAATCCAACAAACCATCAGAAAATGAATCTTCATCTGCTGAGGCTTGCTTTCCTAAGACACCTGGCACCATACGAAATACAGCATCCATCAATGTCATAGCCGGCAACTCACCACCACTTAGGACAAAGTCGCCAACAGACCATTCTTCATCAATCTCAGATTGAATTAAACGCTCGTCAACACCTTCATAACGACCTGCTACCAGAATAAATTCTGCTTGCTTAGCAAGTTGTTGCACGCCTTCTTGATCCAGCGTACGCCCTTGAGGGGATAGATAAATAACTTTTGCGTTGGGCACCCGTTTCTTGGCACTCTCAATCGCATCTTTTAGGGGCTGAACTTTCATCAGCATCCCTGGACCACCACCATACGGACGATCATCAACTGTTTTGTGTTTATCATGAGTAAAATCTCGAGGATTAATAAAATCCACCTCAACTAACCCTGACTTAATGGCTCTGCCCGTCACCCCATACTGGGTAATGGCTTGAAACATTTCCGGAAAGAGCGATATCACGCTAACCTTCACGATGCGTCCTCAGTTTATTTCGTTTAAAATTCTGGATCCCAGTTAACTACCATTTCCTTCTGCTCTAAATCGATATTTACAACATAAGTCTCTGGCATGTACGGAATCAATCGCTCTTCACGATCCAAACTGCCTTCACACGCGCGGACAACGATTACATCATTCGCACCGGTTTCCATCAGTTGTGAAACCTTTCCTAAGAAGACACCTTCTTTGGTAATAACCCTTAGACCTTCCAGCTGACTCCAGTAATAATCACCTTCATCTAATTCTGGCAGCTCTATCGCATCAATATAAACATCTAAACCACAAATATCTTTAACTTGATCTCTGTCGGAATAGCCTTTTATTGAGGCTACCAAACCACGCCCTTGCAAACGCCCTTGGCCTAACTCTACAGCTTTCCACCCACTTGGAGTTTTCAGCCACCAATGCTGGTAATCAAAGATCCCTTGCATCGGATCAGTGTGCGAATATAACTTCACCCACCCTTTTACACCGTAAACAGAAGTAACATGTCCTACTAAAAGCGGCTGCTCAGGAGCATTTGCCTGTTTCAGTTTAGACATAATATTACCTCTGTATTAAGCGCTTTTTGCAGCTTCTTTAACAAGTTGAGCTGCACGGTCTGAAAGTTGAGCGCCTTGGCTAACCCAATGATTCACACGATCTAAATCGATGCGAATGCGTTCTTCTTGACCACGAGCTACTGGGTTAAAAAAGCCCAAACGCTCGATATAACGACCATCACGTGCACGACGGCTATCAGCCACGTTCAAATGATAGAATGGGCGCTTCTTAGAGCCACCACGAGAAAGACGAATAGTTACCATCTGATTGGTTCCTTATTGCTTAACGAAACACATCTTGCCGAGTCGCATTTCGACTCATCCTACAAGAAGGCGGCATATTCTATTCGATTAATGAAAAAAGTGGAAGGGTGAATTACTCAACCTTCCACTAAAAGTGATAGTTTTTTTGGGGTATTTAATAAAAACAACTAGATAGCTTTACATCTTAGGAAAGCCGCCGCCCATACCACCGGGCATCATACCGCCCAAGCCACGCATCATTTTCTTCATGCCGCCCTTAGAGCTAAACTTCTTCATCATCTTCTGCATCTGTTTGTGCTGTTTCAAAAGACGATTCAAGTCCTGTATTTGTAGACCTGCACCCGTTGAAATACGTTTCTTGCGAGAACCATTAATCACATCTGGGTTACGACGCTCTGCTGGCGTCATTGAATTGATCAAGGCTTCCATTTGCGCAAACATTTTATCGTTGACTTGATCTTGGATATTACCCAGCTGCCCCATACCTGGAAGCTTATCTAACATTGAGCTCATGCCGCCCATGTTTTTCATTTGCTGAAGCTGCTCTTTAAAGTCTTCTAAATCAAAGCCTTTACCTTTCTTCAGCTTGCCAGCTAATTTTTCTGCTTTATCTTTGTCAATTTTCTGTTCTGCTTCCTCGATAAGAGAAAGCATATCGCCCATACCCAGTATACGAGAGGCCAAGCGATCTGGATGGAATGGTTCCAGTGCTTCTACTTTTTCACCCACACCCAAGAATTTAATTGGCTTACCCGTTATATGACGAACAGATAAAGCCGCACCACCGCGGGCATCACCATCTGTTTTAGTCAGAATAACACCAGTCAAAGGAAGCACATCACCAAAGGCTTTTGCTGTATTGGCTGCATCTTGCCCCGTCATAGAGTCAACAACAAACAAGGTTTCAATCGGGTTAACAGCCGCATGCAAGGCTTTGATTTCAGCCATCATATCTTCATCGACTGACAAACGACCTGCGGTATCGACAATTACTACGTCTTTGTGCGCTTTCTTAGCGTAATCAATAGCGCCATTTACAATGTCGATCGGCTTTTGAGAAATGTCACTGGCAATAAAATCGACACCTACTTCGCCAGCTAACGTTTCAAGTTGTTTGATCGCTGCTGGGCGATAAACGTCAGCACTGACAACGGAAACCGATTTCTTTTCACGTTCTTTTAGATACTTGGCTAACTTAGCTGCTGAGGTTGTTTTACCCGCACCCTGCAGACCAGCAAGAAGAATAACAGCAGGACTTGCAACTCTTAGGTTGAGTTCGTCATTGGACTTACCCATGACAGTTTCAAGTTCTTGTTTAACTATCTTTAGAAAGACTTGGCCCGGACTTAAGCTTTTTGATACTTCTGTACCAATCGCACGCTCTTTAACCGCTGCAACAAAATCTTTAACAACAGGTAAAGCTACATCGGCTTCAAGTAAAGCCATGCGCACTTCGCGCAAGACATCTTTAATATTATCTTCTGTTAATTTGGCGCGACCTCGAATATGGTCAAGCGAAGACGTTAAACGATTCGATAAATTTTCGAACATATTACCCTCAAAACGTGTCTCTTAATGGAAAAACATACGGTTTCAGTTTATCCAAGGTGAAATTGGCTCTATTATAACGGATAAATGATTTTCACCCTAATATGTTTAAACAGTGGAATACCTAGGCCATGATTCAACTATTTCTTTGGTTAGCTTGCTTTACTTATATAGCTGCTGGTAGCGCCTATTTCTTCCGTCACCGACAGGTATCCACTCAATACATAGGCGCAGTGGCACTTTCTATTCATACACTTTCTCTTGCTTTACTGTTACTCAACAGAGATGGTTTTGACATTCTTGCCATAGGACTATTAATTACCATCATAGGTAACAGCCTTTTATGGTTCAGTAACAGAGATAAAGACCTCTCTATTTTGCTGGGTATTGCCTTTTACTTAGGCGCTATAATCATCGCTTTAAATGCCATCCGCCCTTGGGATCTAATGCAGCTTCATAGTAGCTCTTGGGGAACCAGCGCGCACATATTGATAGCATCAGGCGCTTATAGTCTGTTCACGGCTGCCTGCGGCGTCGGCATATTACTATCCATACAAGAATATCAACTTAAGCACCATAAGCTGAAACAGCTACTTAGGGTCCCGCCTCTACAAGTACTAGAAAAGCTCATGTTTGAATTCATTTGGGCCGCTTTTATCCTTCTCACTATCACGATCGCAACTGGCTTTTACTTTATTGAAGACATGTTTGCTCAACACTTAGCCCACAAAACCTTTTTCACCATCACTTCATGGCATATTTTCCTAGGATTATTAATTGGTCATTACATTGCAGGGTGGCGCGGTCAACTTGCAGTGAAATTCACGCTAAGTGGATTTTTCCTATTGATGCTGGGGTACTTTGGAAGCCGTATCGTCCTACAAATTTTACAGAACTAAAAAATAATTCGACAATCTAATTAAAGTCGTTTGACAGGCAGCAAATAAGAACCAATAATCGGCTAATCTAATTTTTTGAGGTAACACCTTTTTGAACGACGTGCCCATAAGTATCCTATCAGGAATACTTTTTTGCCTTATATTACTTTCCGCTTTCTTTTCCAGTTCTGAAACAGGAATGCTATCGCTTAACAAGTATCGACTAAAGCATCTTGTTAAAAATAAGAACCGATCCGCCATTAAGGTGCAGACTCTTCTTGAGCGCCCAGACAGGCTTATTGGCATCATCTTAATTGGTAACAACTTCGTCAACATTCTTGCATCTGCTATCGCTACAGTGATTGCTGTTCGCATATGGGGTGATGCCGGTATTGCTATTGCTACAGCAGGTTTAACATTAATTGTTCTAATATTTGCCGAAGTAACACCAAAAACACTAGCCGCATTCCATCCTGAGAAAATTGCTTTTCCTGCATCTTGGGTACTATCTATATTACTAAAGGCTCTTTACCCGCTGGTATTAATCGTTAACGGACTGTCTAACGGTTTATTAAGAATCTTTGGCGTCAATGCTTCACAAGGCAACAATGACAAATTAGACACTGAGGAACTTAGAACTATCGTAAATGAAGCGAGTGGACTCATACCCGCAGCCCACCAAGAAATGCTTATCTCTATCTTGGATTTAGAAAAAGTTTCGATTGAAGACATCATGGTACCTCGAAATGAGGTAGTTGGTATCGACATTGAAGACACGATAGAAGAGATCATCGAGCAGATTTGCCAAAGCCGCCATACCAGAATGCCAGTTTACAATGGCGAAATTAATAAAATCATCGGCATATTACACGCCCGACACGCGGCTGACTTTTTACGTGATGCCACACCATCTAAAGCCGCACTTTTGAAAGCGACTGTAGAGCCTTATTTCATACCAGAAAGCACCTCTCTTAACACGGCACTACTGAACTTCCAGAAAGATCATCAACAAATGGGGGTTGTTGTTGATGAATACGGCGATGTTCAAGGCCTTGCAGCACTAGAAGACGTTCTAGAAGAAATTGTTGGCGAGTTCACTCCTCCTACATTAGATGAAGAGGAAGAAATTAAAATTCTCGAAGACGGCTCTTTCAGAATAGAAGGCTCTACTCACATCAGAGAAATCAATAAGACATTGAATTGGCACTTACCTACTGATGGTCCAAAAACACTTAACGGCCTGATTATTGAAACTCTAGAGTTCATTCCAGAGCGTCCGATTAGTCTATGGGTAGGGCAATACACGATCGAGATTCAAGAGATCCAAGACAAAGTCGTCAAGTATGCCAAACTACAGTTAAATCGATAAGGATAACAACGCCATGAGATACTGCTCCAAATGTGGCAACACAGTCGACATGATTATCCCTAAAGGAGATAACCGTCCGAGAGCAGTCTGTCCAAAATGCGAAAACATCGATTACGACAACCCAAGAATCATCACCGGCACCATTCCTTTATATGAAGGCAAACTATTGCTATGTCGTCGCAATATCGAGCCTAGAATTGGCTTTTGGACTCTCCCTGCAGGATTTATGGAGAACCAAGAATCCACGGCTGAAGGAGCCCTGAGAGAGACACTTGAAGAAAGTGGTTCAAAAGCAAAATGCCTTCAGCTATTTAGCATACTTAGCATTCCACACATCAACCAAGTACACATGTTTTATTTAGCCGAACTGGAGAGAGATGACTTCCATCCTACGGAGGAAAGCTCAGAAGTGGCATTGTTTGAATTAGATGATATACCTTGGGATGAATTGGCATTCAGTAGTGTAGAAAAAACCTTAAAGTTCTTCGTAGATGACCATAAAAAGGGTCGCTACAGCCTTCATGATGACAACATCATACTAGACCAACTCTGTTCAAAAAAATAACCCCTACCTTTAGTAAAGGGATATCTGCTCTTGAACATCCGGCAAATGAAGCTGCGACTGGTAATCAGGTAATATCTCAGCAACTTTCTTATCCAACTGAACTGCCAAAGTAGGTGCAGCAACATTATCTGAAGAATGAACAAAGACATACGGGGATAACCCTTCCACCAACCAAGAAGCCAATTTTTTCGCCCACTGGTCCAGCCAAAGCGCATTACTTGGTAAATCTGGGTGACCAATAAAACGTACGACGGGGTGCTGAGCTGTATTAACAGGGTGACAAGGCACTTTTGGCTTCTTACTTTGAGCGTCAATAAGGCTTTCACAATAAGCCTCTGTAGAAAATACTGGCCTTGAGTCCATAATCACTCTATTAACGCTGCGTCTAGCTAAACCAGACAACAACCCCCTTTCCACTTCCCCCTTATCAAAAAAAGATAAATGACGGACTTCCACCGATAATGGCGTAGGTAATACCCAAAGGTCACACAAAGCAAATATTTTTTCGATAGAGCGCTCATCAAGATTAGATGGAAATTGCAACATAGTAGGCCCAAGCTTAGGTGCCAGCGGCTCAAGTGACGACATAAAAAACTGCCAATCTTGCAATACCTCCACCCATGGTCGATCAGCCAACTGATGCGTAACAGTCTGAGGGGCCTTGAAACTAAACTTAAAGCTCTCATTCACTGACCGAAACCACTTCATCAACTGCTCTTGGCTAACAGAGGTATAAAAAGTACTTCCAACCTCTACTGTTGAAAAAAACTCCGAATAGCGCCCTATTCGCTGACCTGTAGCTAGTGATGAAGGGTAAAGCCAGTCAACCCAAGCAAGGTGTTGCCATTGGGCCATTCCATAATGGATTTTCATAATGTAAAGGGTCGGTATTCGATATGGTCGATAAAGTACACTTTTTCACCTGCAGCGAGACGAATCATCACTTCATCTCCTTCTTGTTTTTTCAGGAGAGCCTTGGCAACAGGAGAATCAATACTAATATAAGCAGGGTCATGGTCTAATTCATCTGGACCAACAATACGATGCGTACGCAAAGCCCCTTCTTCATCTTCCAACGTCACCCAAGCACCAAAGAATATTCTTGATCTATCTTCTGGCAAGCGGTCTACGACCGTACAAGCATCCAATCTTTTTTCAAGGTAGCGGACTCTACTGTCTATTTGACGCAGTTGTTTCTTCCCGTAAATGTACTCCGCATTTTCAGACCTATCCCCTTGCGCGGCAGCCTCTCTAACTGACTCGGTCACTTCAGGACGCTTCTTTTTCCATAGAAACTTCAATTCAGACAATAAGGTTTGTGCGCCTTCTTTTGTAATGTATGCAGATTTCGGCGGTGATGGCGGGCGATAACGACTCATTAATAATTACTCTAATCTCTAACAAAAATGCCACCTAAGCAGGAAACTGCTCGGTGGCATTTTTCAGTTTATCTTGCTTTAAACTTATGACTCTTGTTTGTGAAGATGCACATCCATTTGTGGGTAAGGAATGCCAACGCCACGCTCATCAAATGCATATTTGATTTTCTCTAAAACATCTGCACGAACCGTCCAGTAATCCGCTGCTTTAACCCAAGGGCGAACAACAAAGTTTACTGAGCTATCAGCTAATTCTGATACAGCAATAGTGCATTCAGGATCTTTTAGAATTCGCTCATCAGCAGCAATGATGCCTTCCATAATTTCCTTAGCTAAACGAATATCTGCGTCGTAACTAATACCAACAACTAAATCAACACGGCGAGTTTCTTCACGCGAGAAGTTAACAATACAGCCACCAGTGATCGCAGAGTTAGGGATAATTACCACACGGTTATCAACTGTTTTCATGTAGGTATGGAATAGCTCAATGCGATCCACAACACCCATTTGTCCAGCAGCATCGATAAAATCGCCTACTTTGAATGGGCGCAAGATGATAATTAGCACCCCAGAGGCAAAGTTAGATAGCGAACCTTGCAAAGCAAGACCAACAGCCAAGCCTGCCGCACCTAAAATTGCAATAAAGGAAGTTGTTTCAACACCTACTTGACCTAGGGCCATCAAGACAACACCAGCAAACATCAGAGCATACAAGATGCTCGAAGCAAAGCCAGCAACAGCCGCATCAACATTAGATTTCAGCATTCGAGCTTTACACCACCCAGAAACCTTTCCTGCAAGCATTTTACCTACAACAAAAATCACCAAACCAATGACTAAGCTAATTGCCCAATCTGTTACGATCGGAGCCCATTCGGTGCCCTTATCAAACAAGTCTTCCATTCCATTTACCTCTTAGTTAAATATAAAATTTATTTATTATCATACGTTCAGATTAATCCGGCTCTCAATGCACAGGTCATATGCCTGATAACCTATCATTCCAAATTACTGCACGCTTTTTACATGAGAGCAGATGAGAAATAAATAGCTTTTTCGTAAACGAGAATGCCATGCCCTTATAACAAAAAGCAACATCGATTAAATACCAAACAATAATGTCAAAGAATGCATTACCATTTTATGAAAAATCATAAAGGCTTAAGCTATTTTTCCCTCTCAATAAATGTTCACCATAACGCTCTTCACAATCCTGCATCTCTTTACGGTATTTCTTTCGTGCCTCTTTTGGCAAAGTTTCCCACTGTTCATGGGTTGGTATATGCGCGGTATCTTCTGTAACCAAATAAAAGGCGGAGATATCTTCGTGAGCAGATAAGTCCAAACCCAATTGATCAAGCAAGTGCTTGATGCGAATACTAGCTTCCACCCAACCCATTTCTTCGGTATTTGCCACTTTCAATAAAACATTAATGCTATCAATTCGCTTTTGTCGCTCCTCTAAATAACGCTCTTCTCCCGCCTGTATACGGGCAGACCTAATTTTATTTGCATTCAATTGGCGACGAATAAACCAGAGGGAAACTAGAATCATCCCTAAAGAAATGGATAAAACAATAAAAAACACCGTTAACGACATACTCAAGCTCACTTTAAATTAATTCTATTTCAATAATACACATAGCTTTTCACACAGCTCGGGAGTAGAAACTAATAAAGACTCACCATCCACTACTTCTGGCCACTCATTTTGCGTACTAGCATAATGACCAACGTATGCTCCAGCTTCTTCCGCTATTAGAGCGCCTGCCGCCATATCCCAGGGTTTCACACTTTCAAAATAAGCATCCAAGCGACCCGCAGCGACCCAACATAAATCCAACGCAGCAGACCCATTACGGCGAATATCCTGACAAGCATGTAGCACGTTAGAAACACGAGCTAAGATAGTAGCAATGTCTTTCTTTACATACGGAAAACCTGTCGCCACTAGAGCGTTTCTCAGGTCTATTGCTCCTGATACAGATAGCTTCGCATCATTACAATACGCACCTTGCCCTCTAAGCGCCCAAAAGCATTCCCCTAAGAAAGGGGCATTTACCACGCCTAGGATGCGCTCCCCACCAAGATAAAGCCCAATTGATACAGCAACATGTTTGTGCCCATGGGCAAAATTGACTGTGCCATCGATAGGATCAATCACCCACACAGGAACATTTTCATCTTGTGAGCCGAGATCTAAATTAGGAAAGGACTCTTCCGACATGATCCCATGAGTTGGGTATTTCTCTGCCAAACTGGAGACTAAAAGCTGGTCAACAGCAAGATCAGCTGAGGTAACCAACTCGTGACCCAGTTTGTAATCCTTTTGAAAAGCATTTTCTTCCCGAAAAGCGACAATCATATCACCTGCTTTCAGAGCGATACTTTTAGCAAACGCTAGCCATTCATGCTGATCGACTGTCATACAATCTCCTAAGCCTTTTTATTTCTTAAGCTAAGTTCTCAGTTACCCAACGAGATATATCACCCACTTGTTCAGGACAAACTGAATGGGGCATCTCATAATCTTTTGAAGAAATAGTAAAGCCTTTCGCAGCCAACACAGACCTCGCTTTTTCAGCAAGTACAGGAGGGACAACTGGATCTAGAGAGCCGTGATGAATAACAAATGGGATTTCGCCGTTAACACAATCAGAGGCATCAGGAACAACACTTTCATCAGCAAGATAAGTCGACAAAGCAAGTACACCTGCCAATTTATGTTTTGTCGTTAGTGCTGTTTGATAGGCAATAACTCCGCCCTGAGAAAAACCAGCAAGTATAATACGTTCTGCACTAATACCCTGACGAATTTGATCTTCAATCAGGGCCTCAATAGATTCACAGGACTCCAAAATATTGGCGCTATCCACTTTACGCTCAATATTCATTTCATAAATGTCATACCAAGCACGCATCTCCATACCGCCATTTACTGTCACAGGACGTATGGGAGCATGGGGAAATACAAATCGAATAGATAGGTTTTCCGGTAAAGTTAAAGCAGGCACGAGAGATTCAAAATCATGACCATCAGATCCTAAACCATGCAACCATATAACAGCAGCATCTGGCTGCCCATTATTTTCCACAACTACCGAAGGCAATAAATTCGCCATTTCACTCTCCAGAAACCTTTAACCATTAAAAACCTATGAAGCCTACCATATTTCTTTATTAGAATTCTGATATACCTAGAAGACAGCGAAGGCCTATTCAATTTATTTAATAATAAAATCAAATATTCCAAAGCCGTGACCTTTTGACTATGCTTTATCTATATTTATCAATTAATAAGGGAAGAACATGAAGAAACTAGTATATATAGCACTACTCATTTTCGGCCTACCTATTCAAGCACAAGATCGAGTTTTTACTTTCGGTATTGTCCCTCAGCAGTCCGCAATTACTCTAGCGAAGAACTGGGGACCTATTCTGCAGCATCTTTCAAAAGAGACTGGCTATAAAATAGTTTTTCGTACAGCTAAAGATATTCCAGAATTCGAACAGCGAGTACTCAAAGGCGAATATGATATTGCTTATATGAACCCTTATCATTACACCGTATTCAATAAAAAGCCTGGTTATCAGGCATTTGCCAAACAAAAAGACAAGCTCATTTACGGAATAATAGTTACCAGAACAGACAGCCCCATTAAGGGTTTAAAAGAACTAGATGGCGAAACGCTCGTCTTTCCATCACCCGCAGCTTTTGCTGCCAGCGTCGTACCTCGCTCTTCAATCGCCGCTATGGGGATAAATTTCACCCCCCAATATGTATCCTCCCACGACTCTGTGTATTTAAACGTTTCTAAAGGGTTCTTCCCTGCTGGCGGCGGTATAGAGCGAACCTTAAACAACACCAACAGTGATGTGCGAGATAGCCTAAAGGTACTTTGGCGAACCCCTGGCTACACCCCCCACGCGTTTGCAACACACCCTTCACTTCCTGAAGCAGTCAGAAGTAAAGTGGTGGAAAAAATGCTAGCAATGAACAACAGCAAAGAAGGTCTAGCATTATTAGAACGTATAAAATTCAAAGGTCTAGAGAGCGCTGAAAATAGTGACTGGGATGATGTTCGCTCTCTAAATATCACTTTACTTGACTCATTATTGGAGCCTTAGACCTTCAAATGTCACTTAGACTTAAAACCATTTTAGGGGTCGCCTTAATAGAAGCAACTCTATTGGCGATTCTACTAACGCTAACGCTCAACTATCTGAAAGCTACCAATTTTGACGGCTTAGACCAACGAGCTTTTTCCACCTCAAACTTATTTGCTTCGACTGTAAAAAATGCCGTTCTGTCCTACGACTTAGCGACCATTGACTCATTTACACAAGAGCTATTACGTAACGATGACATTACCTACGTAGCCGTTTTCGGTGATGGAGGACAGTTACTATCCGGCGCGGGAGACTTACCGAAAGACTACTCTATTGAATTTACTGAGCTAAGCTCCAGCCAAGTTAATGACGGTATTTTTGATGTATCAAGCCCTATAACAGAGTCCGGCATTGAATTTGGAAGTGTACGACTAGGGTTTGATATGACGGCTTTAAACTCCGCCATCAACTCAGCTAAAAAGTGGAGTACGTTAATCGTTATAGGAGAGATGAGTCTAGTAGCACTATTTTCTTATTTCCTCGGCGCTTATCTGACACGTAGACTTAGTAAATTAAGAAAAGCTGCCGATGCCATTGCAACAGGGGCGCGAAGCGTTGATATAAAGGGGGATGGAAAAGATGAACTCGCCACAGTATCACGTGCATTTATCAACATGGTTTCCCAAATCAAAGCATCTGAGGAAAATGCTGAGCTTTATCGAATAAAGTTAGAAGAATCAAATGCCAGCCTTGAAAGCCGAGTGATTAAGCGAACCAAGGCCTTAACTGATGCAAACCATAAACTAACCGAAACCAATCAACGCCTTAAAAACACGCAAGATAAGTTAGTAGAATCTGAAAAATTAGCCTCTATTGGTACCATGGCTGCAGGCGTAGCCCACGAAATCAACAACCCCATGGGAGCAGTGAGCAGTAACTTGCAGATGTGCCAAACATACCTTGATACTTACCAATCTTGGGTAGAACGAAGTGAAGCATTACATAACAAAGTAATGAGTGAAGAAACACAAGACCTCGAGAAATGGAAAGAAGAACAATATGTAGATAGTTTAGAAGGGGATTTCCGCGATAGCCTTAGTGATGCTTTAGCAAGTGCTGATCGTGTGCGTACTATAGTAACAGCACTGCAACATTACGCTTCCCAGCTACATCAAGAAAAAGAAGAACGCGAACCCATTCTATTAAAACAATTAATAGCACATTGCATTGAAGCTCTGACACCACAGGAACATTTAAACATCACTCTACACCCATCACTGAACACTTTACCTCAGTTACACGTTCACCCTGAGGAGTTCAGACAATTATTTACCGAACTACTTAAAAACGCTTTTCAAGCCTGCGATCGAAAACTTGAACCTTCGGAAAGCAGCATATCCATTTCTGCAAAAATAGAAAACCAGCGACTACTAATCTATATCGTAGACAATGGCCCTGGGGTAGAAACTAAGAATTTAAAACGACTGTATGACCCTTTTTTCACGACGCTACCTGTTGGGCAAGGAATGGGGCTTGGTTTAACCTTCGCCTATAACATTGTCCGTCACCATAAGGGAGTCATACGTATCCAAAACCGTGAAACGAATGGTGTCGTTGTCACACTCGCATTCCCATTAACTCTGATAACTCAGGAAACGCAGAACGCTTCTAGCACTTAATAGCAATACCGTAACCCCAAAAGACCTCTGGGTCATGCTAGCGCCTCATTTACTCTCTTTAAGTAACGATAGAAATTTATCCATTGGCAATGGAGGACTCACTAAATAGCCTTGAATACGTGTACCTCCTATCTTTTTAAGATATTCGGCTTGATCGCTTCTTTCTACCCACTCTGCAACTACTTCCATTTTCAATGACTTGGCACTATTTATAATTGAAGACAGTATTACTTCATCAGCAAGGCCATTTCCCAGTGCACGAATAAAGCGTCCATCAATTTTCACCACATCGAAGGGCAGCTCACAAAGAGACTCAAATCCGGAGTACCCTGTGCCAAAGTCATCCATGGCAATAGTCACTCCCATTTTCTGCAGCATACGGAATTCTTCTAATGCCCGCTGATAATCGAACACCTGTTCACCTTCAACAACTTCAAGCTCAATATCACTAATTGCTACTGACGAATTTTCAACTGAATTGCACAGCAACTCTCTTGCAAAACCAGTAATCAATTGTTTAGCCGTTACGTTAACGCTAACGGTTAATTGACCAGACTTTCCAACACAATCCAATAACTTAATGGCATCTTTCATCATTAAGGTGGTTAGCATGTCATCCAACCCATATTTCTCGATCAAATAGAGGAAATCTACGGGGCTTTGGTAACTATTATCAGGAAGCTGGCGGCGAACTAACGCTTCACAACATTCTATACTTTGCGTCCCTAGGGTCATTTGCGGCTGAAAAAATGCCTTAAGATTTCCATTCGAAAAGTCGTCAATCAACAGCCCTAGTTCTTGAAACTCTTCTCCAACTGAACTGTTATTTTCTTGAATTAACCAGTGCAAATTTTTTCCAATAAATAGAGCTGCACTTTTACTGCCTAAAAAGTTTTGATTATTCCAAGATTTCCAGCACTTGGCTTCTGCTAGATAACAATTTATCGCGACTTGATTCTGGGTTATATGACACTCTTGATGAATGCATGCCATAAGATTATTAAGGGCCTGATACCCCCTAACAGAACATTCAATTAAAGAAATAAATTTGTCCCCAACTCGATACCAGACATTCTCTGTACTTCTTATAATTATATCGGCCATTTTTTGAATCATGGCATTACCTGAGACCTTACCATTAACACTGTTATATTCGGTTAAGTTGGCTATATCCACCACCAATAACAACCAAGGAAAACCACTCTCAGAACATTCAGGTAAGGCACTTAGAGATCGGTTTAAAGCGCTTTCCGTCGCCATTTGTGTCCTTCGGTCTATTGAAGGCTCTTGCTCGCTCAAAGTTTCCTTGATCGCATCGGCAAGGTTTTTGGCATCCCAAGGTTTATCTATATACCTACTGATAACCCCGGCATTTAGAGCGGCCGTCACACCACTAAAGTCCGCTTGCCCCGATAACATAACAGCTGGCACTTCAGGAAAACGCTTCTTCACCTCTAATAAAAACTCCGTGCCGGTCATCATTGGCATACGGTAATCCGTCACAATCAAATCAATATGCTGACTAGCTAATATCTCCAACCCCTGCTCAACCTTTGTAGCCGTATACACAGTAGCAACCTTTGAGCGCAACTCACGTCGTAATGCATTACAGATGTCAATTTCGTCATCCACTATGAGAATCTCAGCAAAATCCATTATATAAAGCCCTATTCGTTAGATGAGTTATTGTAAGAACGGCAGAGAATCAAAAAATACATTCTAATCTCCAGAACTGGGCTTAGCACCAAATTCAGTCACCAGCTTCTAGCATAGTTCAAATTCTTCACATTGCGCCCTTGGCTTTCTTCAGCAAAAACAGTCTATTAAGCATTAGCACCTCCTCTCAGCTTAAGATCAAAAAGGAAGTTCAAGCTGCAATGCCTGAGGCGGTTTCAATCGGTAGCCCACGCCAATCAAACGCACAGGCCTTCTACCCCTCTCATATGCCTCTTCTAATAAGGCATAAAACACTTGATCCGATAACTTCCCTTTTAGTGGCCTTTCCACTGTCGTCTGCTGAAAGTCATCAAATTTTAACTTTAAATAGTATTTGCTGATCTGGGAGTCAAAATTGCGCCCCGACATACGTTTTTTAAGGTCTACTAACAAAGCAGGCAAAATAGCATTACATGGTTCAACACCAGACAAGTCTTTCGCAAAGGTTCGTTCGAGAGAAATACTTTTTCTTTCTCTCGAAAGGACGACAGGGCGCTCATCTATACCTAGCGCATATTGAGATAGGCGAAATGCCATGCTGCCAAAACGTTTTAGCAACAAAGAGAACTCGATATCCTGTAGGTCTTCACAAGTAAACACGCCTAATTCTGCTAACTTTTCTTGCGCGACCTTACCTATTCCAGAAATCGCTTTGACAGGGATAGATTGAACAAAACGGGATTGTTCCGCAGGAGTAACAACGGTTAAGCCATTCGGCTTTTGCCAATCACTTGCTACTTTGGCAATAAATTTATTCGTGGCAACACCTGCAGACACTGTGATCCCCACTTCATCCGCTATCATTTTACGAATCATCTCTGCTATTTGCGTCGCACTGCCGTTACAAGCAATTGAATGAGTCACATCTAAATACGCTTCATCCAAGGATAGTGGCTCAATTTCCTGAGTAAAACGTTTAAAAATATCATGCATCTGCTGGGAAGCTTGACGGTATTTATCCATATTCCCTGTAATGACACACAAAGATGGGCACAAACGCTTTGCCACTGAGGTCGGCATCGCTGAACGCACACCATATTCACGGGCAGGGTAATTTGCAGTAGCTAGAACACTTCGAGTACCTTCCGGTCCGCCGATTGCGATAGGTTTCTCCTTTAGACTAGGATTATCACGCATTTCTACCGCGGCATAGAAACAGTCCGCATCTATATGAATAATC
Organism: Marinomonas sargassi; assembly: GCF_025716875.1. Lineage (GTDB taxonomy): Bacteria > Pseudomonadota > Gammaproteobacteria > Pseudomonadales > Marinomonadaceae > Marinomonas > Marinomonas sargassi. The sequence goes on from NZ_JAOVZB010000005.1 coordinate 122,515, forward strand.
TTCCGAACATTGGACATAACAACACCAAAAATACTGTATATAAAAACAGTATATTTGATTTTACTGTTTTACCAAATAAGAAAAATAGAAAACACAGGCAGGATAAACATAGCTAAAATGTTAAAAATCTCACTAACTCTAAGATTTCGTATAAAAAACAATGAAAATCTGCTTTTTTAAACAAGCAAACATGGACGATAGCACGTAAAATAGTTTACATTTTATTCATTAGATTACATGCGTTAAGCAGTTGTTAATGAGTGTAATGTCTATTGTTCGTAAAATAAGCACTACTTAAGTTATTTAACACAGACATTTTTCGACTCAAGACAATCAAAAGGTTTTATATAAAAGGTATTACCATGACAGTATTTTTTCGATTAATTTTTGTCGTCCTTGGCGCAGTAATCCTATCTGGTTGCCAAAACCTAAACCAAACAGGCACCACATCGGCAGTATCCGCAGAATGTACAACTGTCGCACCCTGTAATGGCAATACAACTGATTTCAATCAGTCAACTCCCACACCAGTTTTTACTCAAAATACCGGCTCAGTAAATACCGCAAGCACCATTGCTGTGATCAAACAAGAACCTATCGTAGTTACCGCAACCGGCTACGCAGCACTGACAACCAATAAGCGACTATCAAAGTCTCAAGCACGAATCCTAACGTTGCGTAGCTCTATGCTCGACGCATATAGAAACTTATCTGAACGTGTTTATGGCCTAAAAATAGACGGTTCAAGTTCATTGAGAAACATGGTTATAGAAAATGATGAACTAAGAACCTATGTAGATGCTTACTTAGTGGGTGCCAAAGTCGTATCTCAACGCGAGCACGAAGATGGCACTTTTGAAACCGTTGTGGAAATGGCGCTTCAAGAAAACTTTCGTCAATGTATTACATCTTCGGCGGGAGTAAGTGCAGATCCAAATTGTCAAATAACTCCTGGATATCGCGCCATCAATGTTGAAAGCGCTGCACCAACTACCAATTTTTATAGTATTGAGTAGTCACTTTGAACTTAAAATACTTCTTCACTACATTAATTACCCTCTTCTCGACCACCCTCTTCGCGGCTAGCATAGACGTTAAGGGGGAGGCGATCATCTATAAGCAAGATATCGCTGATGCTCGTTATCGCGCGACTCAGCAGGCTATTAAACAGGCTGTTCTAGAATCCGGTTCCAGAGTCAATGTGAAAGACGCACTCAATAATGGCGAGCTAGACTCAAGTCTTGAAATACGCAGCTCAGCCCATGTACAGCAAGCAAAAATAATCTCAGAAGAACAAAATGGTGACATACTCACAGTAGTCGCTCGTGTTGACGTAACTCCAGACTCTCAGTGTAGTAGCGGACCAACCAGTTACTATAAAAAAACGGTTGGCGTTACAGGCTTTGAACTACAGTCCCCAGAACAAGCAAACTTAGGTCAGCTAAACAATATTGGTAGAGATCTACCCAAAAAATTAGCCGACGAAATCAATAAGCAAGGTTACCTCAGAGCTTTAACCGCTACTAATATTTCCATATACCCTGACACCATTAACGCCCCTTCTTCTACAAACCATGACGGCTCACTTACCAACGTTACTAGAATAAGCGAGCAGCTAGGAGTGCAATATATTGTTAGCGGTGTCATTAGAGATATTGGTGAAACCTACTTCCGAGACCCTAACAATAGAAGCGACAAAGATCTTATTGAGCTCGGTATTGATAAAGAAAGACGGTTTGTTGTCGATATTTATCTCTATGACGGCTTCAGTGGTGCCTTATTGTTTGAGAATAGATATGATGAAACTGGCAACTGGGACATTTCAGACTTCTCTCGGGTGGGTTTTGGCAGCGCCAAATTTTGGAGTATCCATTATGGCAAAGTGGTTCAACAAGCTCTAAAAGAAAGTGCACTCGACACCAGTGAAAAACTAAGATGCCAACCTTTTATTGCCAATATTTTTCGCACAGAGAGTAACAGAATACATATCGCTGCAGGCTCAATAGCCGGAATCAAACAAGGCGACAAATTCAGTGTATATAGACGATATGAAGTTTACAATCAGCTACAATCCACCCAGACTCAGCTGAACAACGCCAACATAGGTGTTACAATAACCCAAGTTCAACCTAACTTCTCGGTTGGTGAACTGGTTATAGACTCTAATATTCTGAATGTTCAGCAGCAAGATGTCGTCATAGCATGGTAGCTAAAAGCACAGAAACAATTTTTAATTTTAGGATTAACTAATGAACAACGAACTACTACACCACTTAGAACAACGCATAAACGAAGCTGTAGACGAAATCAATTCCCTACGCGGCCGTGTATCAGAACTAGAAATGCAAAACTATGAATTGAGTGAAGAGAAAAACGAATTACAGAACACAATTAACCAGACTAAAGAACAGCAATCCAACTGGGAATCCTCTTTATCTCAAATGCTTAACCGTCTAAACCAAATGGATAATAACTAATGAGAAAATTACTACTTGCAACTTTGTTTCTAGTGAGTGCAAGCGCCTCAGCTGAAGGCCAAATTGCAAGTCTAGTAACATTTGAATCCACCGCCCTACGCCCAGACAGTAACGAATCAGAAAATGTAACGTCAACTCTGAACACATCCATGGAATTCACCTTACCGTCTAATGTATCCCTATATGGAGGCTTTACTTTTGTACTAGGGGAGAACTTCGAAAGCGCCATTAGCTTTGGTTCTCGATATTATAGCTCAACGCCTGCTTTTCAATTATTCGCTAGTGTTCCTATGTGGTCTTATTTAGGTGCAGGCGTTTCATTTTTAGATGAAACCGTATACTACCCTGAAGCAGGCTTTCGTCTTGCCACCTCAAATACATCTCGCATCGATGTATATATGAAAATTTTTAATAGTAGCCACGATCGATATGATAAACACATTCTCGTTGGCGCAGGATTAACGTTTTAAAAAATGACCAAAACATTACTTATAGCAAGCTTGTTTATATTTACAACTTACCTATGGTGGCCACAAGATACTAAAGATATATCTATTGTCATGCCTAGCGAAGAACAGAAAAGAGAAATGGTTGGCATAAGCAACACACCTAACATCCCACTAACACCTATACAGAGCTGAGCCTTGTGTTTATGGAACAACTTATTGCCGAACTAGAAGCCAAAACAATCTTGTTAAGCCAGCAGCTAAAAGCGGCTCAAAATGAGATTGCACAGCTTAAACAAGAGGCAAACCAGCAAACAACAAACAGTGCCTCTATGGATCTCCTGAGTAATATGAATAGCCATTCAACTGAAGATCAGTTGCAACTATACATATCTGATTCCTTAGACCTTCTAAGCAACACAAAAAAAAGCACCACAACAAACAAAACCAAGCCCGCTGAACAGCAACTCAACTTTGATTTATTTCATGAGCAAACAGAGATCAGCAACACACCAACCCCAACAGATCAGATTAACAAAATGACCTCAAAACAAAATGAACAAATCAATGAGCCAGTAGAAGAGAAAGCCGCAACTGACACTAACTCAGTTACTACAACAGAAAGTAACGACTCTGATAACACTAAAAAACTTACACCAGAACAGAAGGCGCGCCAGAAAAACCAGAAAAACAATCGTCGCCTTATTAAAATGCTAGAAGATCGCTACCCAAAAGCTTTTGACTGGAACAAACCTAAGCCACTTAAAGTCGGCATAGACAAAGATATGACGTTAGATGATGAATTTAACGCCAGCAAACAAAAACGCGCCCTAGCTGCTTACACTCGCTCAGACCGCTATAAAAAGTGCCTACTATCAGGACAACCTCGTATCGATCTAGAAGGTGTTGCAGTGAGCGACGAACCAGCCCTTCCTGAATCTATGATGCCAGCGAAGAAAGCACGTCCCGCCCACCGCCCTACTCAGAAAACAGCAGATCAACAAAGAACAGAAAAAGCCAAGAAAAAGCCACTCAATAAAAACAAACAGCAGAGCAAGAACAAAAAGCCACCCACTCAAGATGATGCTTACGCAAATCTATCTGCCGAAGAGCGCATGAAAGCAAAACTTGAAAAACTCTTCAATAAATCTTAAATAATTGTTTACATCATGAAGCGCGGCATATAATATATGCCGCGCTGCTGTGGAGGGGTTCCCGAGTGGCCAAAGGGAGCAGATTGTAAATCTGCCACGAAAGTTTCGGTGGTTCGAATCCACCTCCCTCCACCATTAATTCTTTTCTATGTATTTCAACATGATACATTCAATTTCAAAAAGCGCCACTTAATTCTCAAAAGCTTTCTTACGCTTCACACCCCTATCCAGAAAAATTTATTCTACTCACTAAACATACAACACCTTAGCTACAGAATTATCATTACTCCAATACACCCCATACGAAGCTTTATGTCATATCACAACATTCGTCGATGGAAGAAACAAAAACCAAAGAGCCTACCTTTTATAAACCTAAAGAAGACAGCAGCTTAAACCCAATAGCTTCAGAATAAGGCACCCCTATATACAAACTACCATCACTAATAGCCACACCAATAAAGAAGAAACCAATCCCACCCTTAAGAGCCCAAGAAACGATAGACGATAGACGATAGACGATAGACGATAGACGATAGACGATAGACGATAGACGATAGATATCTTACAGAGAAGAAATTGGAAAGAAAGGATATTAGAGATGGTGGGTCGTACTGGATTCGAACCAGTGACCAATTGATTAAAAGTCAACTGCTCTACCAACTGAGCTAACGACCCGCTCTAAAGATTTGACACACCACTAAGTAAATCAAATGATAAACCCAAGGCGAAAACCCGATTTAAGAAAGCTTAAATGGCTCCTCGAACTGGACTCGAACCAGTGACCCAATGATTAACAGTCATTTGCTCTACCAACTGAGCTATCGAGGAATTAATCACTTAATACAAAGATTAGTGTCTGATAGTGGTGGGTCGTACTGGATTCGAACCAGTGACCAATTGATTAAAAGTCAACTGCTCTACCAACTGAGCTAACGACCCAACTATCAATGCAATGGGGTGGACGATGGGGCTTGAACCCACGACCGCCGGAATCACAATCCGGAGCTCTACCAACTGAGCTACGCCCACCATAACAAGGTGATGATAAAATGGTCGGAGTAGAGGGATTCGAACCCCCGACATCCTGCTCCCAAAGCAGGCGCGCTACCAGACTGCGCTATACTCCGAATGGCTCCTCGAACTGGACTCGAACCAGTGACCCAATGATTAACAGTCATTTGCTCTACCAACTGAGCTATCGAGGAACTAATTTTATCTACCGCAACTCATCTTATAAAAGATGGCGGAGGAGGAGAGATTCGAACTCTCGGTAGGCTATTAACCTACGCCAGTTTTCAAGACTGGTGCATTAAACCGCTCTGCCACCCCTCCGTTGCGAGCGAGGTGTATATTACTGATTTGAAATTTCAGTGCAACATTTTTTTTAATTAATTTTCACTTTTTTCAAGAATATAGCCTTGATCGACTCCAGGACGTATCCAGACATGAGAATACCAGTGATATTGACGCCCTGTATTGTCCGGCATAGTGCAGTTAATTCGCCCTCTCCCTACTCTAAAGGCCTTACTTGCCGTAGCAATCACCTCTGTATCAGAAACCCAGTCTAATGAAGCTTTCCCCTGCCCTGACACATAGCAAACAAAGTCTTTTAAGCGATATTTCCCTTCTTTAAATTTTAAAGTTAAAGAAACTGGTAAATCACCAGCATAGAAGCTACTCGACTCTTGGGAAACTAATGGCATCGGCTTTGAGTTCAGTTTGGTTTTCAGTGTCGCTAACTTAGCGTAAGCACCGGATGCAGGAAACCGAGGTAAGTTTAAATAATCCGATTCTGCACTCACCACGCCAGACTGCTGACCGAAAGCAATAATACCTTGCTCTTTAAGCATCTCATGTATCTGACTATTAGACTCGCCATAAGGATAGGCCAGCATCTTTGGAGAGGATCCCAAATTATCTTCTAAAAGAATCTCTACTGTATCTACTTCATTGCGCATTCGCGCCAGCCACTCAACATCAGATTCAGCTTCATTTTTACGCAGCATATAAGGATGGCTGATAGTGTGATTTGCAAACACACCGCCAAAACCTTGCATTTCCTTCATCTGCTCCCAAGTCAAAAAGCTACGACTTTTTCTTTGTACAGGTTCTGTATTAATAAAAACGGTAAATGGAAAGTCTCGTTCCTTTAAGATTGGAAAACCGAACTGGTAAATATTTCGATAAGCATCATCAAAAGTAATTGCCACAGCTTTTTCAGGTAAAGGCTTACCCGCTTTCAAGTCATCTAATGCCATACGCAAATCAATCACTTGAAAGTTAGCGCTCTTTAAGTAGTCCATATGCTCAGTGAACTGCTCTGGTGTCACCGAAGTCGACTTAGGTGATGTTTCGCTCACATGGTGGTATTGCAAAACAGGTATATAGTCTTGAGCTTGAGCGGTCGCACCCAATGCCAGACCTATTAACACGCTTCCAAAATAAGCTTTAAGCTTCATTCTTTTCATCCTTTCTATTCATTTTTTATCATTTTACGTGACAGACAATAAAAATAGCTAGGGAAGGCTCTAATAACATAATGCCTAGATATTTAAAGAAACGTCTGAATCCTTAGTAATTTAGCCGTTAAGGTTGCACGCTATTGGAGTTCGGGGTAGCGTATTCATTTACCCTGCACACAGAGCTTTATCATGCTAACCATTGGCACCCATGCACACCCAAGCCCCCATAAAGATGCCCTGTATATTTTATTACATCGTAATCAAGTATTGGTTGAGAAGCACCAGAACTTCCTAATCCCTTTTACTCACTTTCAGCCTAACGCCAATATGAGTGCCGTATATTGTGGGCAATGGCACAACCAAGACATCTTTGTATGCCGCTTTGAGTCCATTCCCAAGGGCTTCGAAGAAATGGGCTTACGTGATTTGTTGTTTTTACAAGATAATGACCACTATCTTCTACTAAGCCGAGCACACCAACTTTCCACATGGGATAGAGACCATCAGTTCTGTGGCCGCTGTGGCACCAGCATGGATAAAAAGCATCCTGTCGAGCACACAAAAATATGCCCTAAGTGCAACCTTCGCCACTACCCAAGAATTTCTCCATGCGTCATTATTTCCATCAGAAAAGAAAACAGCATTTTGCTCGCTCGAGGGCACCAAGCACCAAAAGGAAAATACAGCAACATTGCCGGCTTTGTTGAAGCAGGTGAAACGTTAGAGCAAGCGGTTTCACGAGAGATCTCCGAAGAGATAGGTATAAAGGTAAATAACATTCGCTATGTGGACAGCCAACCTTGGTCTTTTCCACATCAACTCATGGTTGGCTTCTTTGCAGACTATAAAAGCGGAGAAATCACTCCAGCCCCTGGCGAAATAGACGAAGCCAATTGGTACGACATCAACGATTTACCGAACATACCCAACCCAACAACTATCTCCGGCCAACTTATTCTTAAGCACATTGAGCAAATGAAGCAAAATACTGAAGGCAAGTAGCGAACATAAAACTGACACGATAACGTAATAATACATCCTTAGGATAATCGCACCTCAACCACACCCTATAGGATAAAAAATGCGTTTACTTCCGTTACTGCCACTTTGCATTGGTGCCGCTGTAATCAGCGGCTGCTCTACTCAATCCCATCAAGAATCGGTCACTTCATCTATTAAGCTGAGCTTTTTAGGCCGTTATGAGTCTGGCATCTTTGATGGCAGCGCAGCAGAGATCGTAGACTACTCTCCATCTGCAGAAGCCGCGTTTGTCGTAAACGCAAAATCTGGAAAAATCGACGTTATTTCTATTAGCAAGCCTTCTAACCCAACAAAAGTATCTTCCATCGATGTTGGTGAAGACATTACCACTGCCACAGGAATTCCAATGGGCGCCGCTAACAGCGTCAGTATTCATAAAAACATTATGGCCGTCGCGGTTGAAGCGAAAAACAAACAATCGAATGGCTACATCGCTTTTTATAACGTAGCGAACCACTCGTTCATTACCGCTTTAGAGGCAGGTGCTTTACCTGACATGGTCACCTTCTCACCTAATGGCGAATATGCTCTTGTAGCCAATGAGGGCGAGCCAAACGATGCTTACACAATAGATCCTGAAGGCAGTATCAGCATCATTTCTATCCCGAATAATATTGCAGATCTAACCCAATCAGACGTTACTCAGGTCAACTTCCAAGCTTTCGACAAAAGTGGCAGCAGAGCCCATGAGCTTCCTTCTGATCTACGCATTTTTGGTTTAAATGCCAGCGTAGCGCAAGATTTAGAGCCTGAATACATTAGCGTTTCAGAAGACAGCCGTTACGCTTATGTCTCTCTACAAGAAAATAATGGCATTGCAAAAGTGGATATCAGCAAAAAATCTATTTCTGCTATCTGGTCTCTAGGAGAGAAGGATTACAACCAAGTTGGTAATGAGCTAGACATAAGTGATAAAGATAAAACACTCCAACTTAATAATTGGCCTGTTATTGGACTCTATCAACCAGATAGCATTGCTTCATACACAGTTTCTGGCACTACTTATATAGTAACCGCCAACGAAGGTGACTCACGGGATTACGACGGCTATAGTGAGGAATTCAGGGTCAAAGACATAAGCAGTGAGTTGAACAGCACTATTGCTCTCACAAGCCCTATCAAGCACAAAATAGAAGGCTCTTTAGAAGACAGTAAAAACCTTGGCAGAATGAAATTCACCAGTACGCTGGGAGCTGAGAACTGCGACTTAATCAAAGGCAAGCCCAACAATTGCACCTACACAAAACTATATGGCTTTGGTGCACGTTCGTTCTCAATCTGGAATGGTGAAGACGGCACACAGGTTTTCGATAGTGGCAGTGACTTCGAACGCATCACCATGGAAGCGTTAGGGGAACAGGGCTTTAATGCTTCAAATGACGCTAATAAAACGGACAACCGCAGCGACGACAAGGGACCTGAGCCAGAAGCACTTACCCTAGGCAAGATTGATGGCCGAACTTATGCTTTCATTGGCCTAGAGCGTGTCGGTGGCATCATGGTGTACGACATTACCAACCCAACTCAGGGTAAATTTGTACAATACATCACTAGTCGTAATTTTGATGCTGATGCAGAAACCTCTGCAGCGGGTGATTTAGGCCCTGAAGGCATGGCCTTTGTTACAGCAGATCAAAGTCCAACAGGACAAGCCCTATTGATTGTGGGAAATGAAGTAAGTGGTACAACATCTGTTTACCAAGTCACTACCCACTAAAATATCAAACTATGGCCTTTTGATTTTCACCTAAGGTCTTCCCCCTTTGCCATTACAGAGCTCAATGGCAAAGGGGATTTTGTTTTTTTACACCTCCCTCCCAATTCGATCTAAAACCATATCAAAATAACTTGGGCAGCAAGTTTTCTTTATCTATACTAGCGGCTTCGTGAATACTGTCATCGAGACCACCATGGACGACTTATTAAAATCTATTGAATGCCAAGCCCGCAAATTAATTGGGCAAGGTAAAGTCGCGGATTACATTCCCGCTTTAGCAAAGGTTGATCCGAACCAGTTTGGCATTGCCATATACAGCAATGACGGGCAGCTTTATCATGCTGGCCAAGCTAGAACTAATTTCTCTATACAGAGTATTTCTAAGGTTTTTAGCCTTACCTTAGCCATCAAGCATTATGGCGATGGAATGTGGCAACGAGTAGGTCGTGAGCCTTCAGGAAATCCATTTAATTCCTTAGCTCAATTGGAATATGAAGCAGGCATCCCCCGCAACCCTTTCATCAACGCAGGGGCGTTAGTAATTAGCGACATGAACCAATCTCGGTTCGCATCTCCTCATTATGCTATGAGAGAATTCATTCGTCGTTTAGCTGGCAACGCCAACCTTTTATCCGATCAAAACGTTTCCAACTCTGAGTATGAGTTTCGCTCCCGAAACGCTTCGATGGCCTATTTGATGAAAGCCTTCGGGAATTTCGATAATGATGTCGAAGCCGTTCTGCGTAACTATTTCTATTATTGCGCTATGCGTATGAACTGTGTGGATTTAGCCAAGGCATTTAGCTTTCTTGCCAACAAAGGCGTATCCCATACTGGCGAACAAATACTCACTGCAAGGGAAACCGCCCAAGTAAATGGTTTGTTAGCGACAAGTGGTCTATACGATGAAGCAGGCAACTTCGCCTACCGAGTTGGGCTACCGGGAAAAAGCGGCGTTGGCGGTGGCATTATCGCCATTGTACCTAATCGCTTTTCGGTATGTGTTTGGTCTCCAGAGCTCAACAAGTCCGGCAATTCACTAGCGGGCATGGCTGCTTTAGAAGCCTTATCAGAAAGTATTGGCTGGTCTGTTTTTGGATAAAAAAAGGCTTCATCATGAAGCCTTTTAAAAACGGATAATATAAAAGTTACTCTGTAATCACCTTATAACAAGGTACATACGCCGTTCCTGGTAGTTTCATTCTCTGCTGAGCAACAAAGGCTTCTAATAAAGCATCTAATTTAGCCAACAAAGATTTATCTCCATCTATCTCAAACGGGCCAAACTCTTTAATACAAGCAACCCCTTGCGCTTTCACATTACCAGCAACAATGGAAGAGAATGCCCTTCTCAAATCCGCCGCCAGCAAATGAACCTCTTGATCGAAATGGAGGTTAAGCTGACGAACACGTTCATGGGTGGGCTCAAATGGGCGCTGGAACTCTTCAGGAATATGAAGTTTCCAATTATAGTAGAAAGCATCTTTATGCTCTTTACGGTACTGACGAACCGCTTCCATACCTTGTTTCATCACGCGAGCGACTTCCACTTCATCGTCGACGATAATGCGATATTTGCTCTGTGCCTCTTCACCCAGCACATCACCAATGAAAGCATGAATCTGTTCAAAATAATCAGCACTTTCTTTTGGACCGCTAAATACTAACGGGAAAGGAATATCCGCATTTTTAGGGTGTAATAGAATTCCTAAAATATAGAGAATCTCCTCTGCCGTTCCTGCACCGCCGGGGAAAACAATAATCCCATGACCTGCGCGAACAAAAGCTTCAAGACGTTTTTCTATATCCGGCAATATGACAAGCTGATTAACAATAGGGTTCGGGGATTCCGCTGCAATAATGCCCGGCTCGGTCAGACCTAGATAAACGCCATTTTTAATATGCTGTTTTGCATGGGCAATTGCTGCTCCCTTCATCGGGCCTTTCATCGCCCCAGGGCCACAACCGGTACAAATATTCAGCTCTCTTAAACCCAGCTCATGTCCGACGCGTTTAGTGTAATCATATTCATGACGCTTAATAGAATGCCCTCCCCAACAAACAACCATATCTGGCGTTTGCATACGACGGAATACATTAGCATTACGAAGCAACTCAAATACAACATTCGTCAGTTTGTCGGAGCTAGCATGTTCTAAGCCACGATCAAGAATGTATTCATGCTGAGAAAAAATAATGTCTCGCAGCACACTAAATAACATCTCACGAACACTATTAATCATTTTACCATCAACAAAAGCACTAGCAGGTGCATTTCTCAGCTGCAGCTTTACTCCTCGCTCTTGTTGAATGATCGAAATCTCGAAGTCATCGAATTCATCCATCATGGCTTCTGGGTCATCAGAATCACTACCACAGTTTAAAATCGCTAAAGCACAACGATGAAATAAATCATGAAGCGAATCAGACTTCTCTGACAGGCGATAAATCTCATCCTGAGACAACATTTCCAAAGAACCTTTCGGTGCGACCAAAGCATCTACACGATTTTGATTACTCATAAACACCATCCTTATATTTACTGCTTTTTATGTATCCATATTGACTGTGTATCTAATCTTTATCAAGTAAACTTATAAATATATTTTAAAATCAAACACTTAAACCTGATCTAAGTGTCTTACATCATCAAAAGCAGCAAACATTATAGAAAAGGGTCGTGTTACCAAATGTTGTCATATAACAACATATAGACTTAAAAATTACACTTCCAATACCCAAAGGTTACTTTGTTACAACAAAAGCTGTGATTAAATCTCATTCGCACATTAATTTGTGCACAAGGATGACGGACAAAAAATCAGGGAAGATAGTTATTTATTCTATGCAACTACATCTATTGAAAAATAATGCGTCGCACAGAAAACCTCAGCTGCTTCCAATGGTTCCCTAGCCTCTTTTTTTCCCCATCAAAACAACAGGTTCTAAATGAAGTGGTACCACTTCATTTAGAACCTTCGTTAACAATAAAAAGAATATATCGAGGTAATAATGAAAGTAAGTAATAGAGTTGGTCTCTTCTCGATGTGCTTTGCAATGTCTTTCCCCGTAGTAGCGGAAGAAACATTAAGGATTGCGACAGTCAGCAACCCTGACATGGAAAGGATGCAAAAACTCTCCCCCCACTTCACTAAAGCTAACCCAGATATCAAACTCGATTGGGTTGTCTTAGATGAAAACTCACTTAGACAAAAAGTAACGACTGATATTGCCACGAAAAGCGGCCAATTCGATATCGTAACAATCGGTGCCTACGAAACCCCTCTTTGGGCCAAACAAGGTTGGTTGGTTGATCTAAAAGGTATGCCTGCTGAATATGATGCGCAAGACATATTCCCTGCCGTGCGAGAAAGCCTTTCTTATGAAGGTGGCCTTTATGCTGCACCTTTCTATGCTGAGTCCTCTTTCACCATGTACCGATCTGATCTGTTCGATAGCGTAGAACTTGTTATGCCAGAGCAGCCAAGCTGGGACTTCATCGAAAGCGCCGCAGCCAAAATCAGCGCCAAACATACAGATGTCAATGGCATTTGCTTAAGAGGTAAAGTCGGCTGGGGTGAAAACATGGCTCTCATCATGTCCATGGCGAATTCATACGGAGCTCGCTTATTCGATATGGAATGGCAGCCTGAACTCACCGGCGACGCATGGGGTAAGACAATAAATGACTACACTCGTTTGTTGCAAAAATACGGCCCTGAACAACCTGAGCAACAAGGCTTTAAGGAGCTACTAAACCTCTTTAAAGATGGAAAATGTGCTATCTGGATTGACGCCACAGTGGCTGCATCAGCCATTACCGACCCAGCTACTTCGTCTGTAGCAGATAAGGTGGCCTTTGCTTCCGCTCCAGATGCAGGGTTAGGCAAAAAAAGTAATTGGTTATGGTCATGGGCTCTGGGCGTATCCAATGCTTCAGAGAAACAAGAAGCAGCTAAACGCTTTGTTCAATGGGCGACATCTAAGGAATACATTGAACTAGTCGCCACTTCTGAAGGCTGGTCGAATGTACCACCGGGTACACGTCAGTCCTTGTATCAAAACCAAGACTACCTAGCAGCAGCCCCTTTTGCTGAACTCACTCTATCCGCCATTTTAAGTGCGGAGCCTAACTCTCCAGCCGTTCAGGAAGTACCTTACAAAGGTATTCAATTTGCTGACATTCCTGAATTTACAGGCATCGGTACGGCTATTGGGTCTCAGGTGGCAAGAGCATTAAAAGGTGATATCAGTGTCAGCGAAGCCCAAGAGAATGCCCAATGGGTTACTTCTGAAGTTATGTCGCATGCTCACTTTATTGGCAATAAATAACCTTTATCAAAATAGCAGGCTTAATTAGCTTGCCAAAAAGTAATATTCAAAAAATATAATAAAACGGAATAATTATTATGAACAATCAAAATCAATCCGTTGCAGAAATGGATGATGAGCAACTCCCCGTTGCCCCCCATAGACTGCATGGAGCACGTCACTTCCTAGGGCTCTACGCTGCTGAGCACGTCGCCGCCACAGAGTTTGTAATTGGTGCTGCATTCGTTGCATTAGGTGCAACAATTTACGACATTCTAATCGGCTTAATGATAGGTAATACCTTAGCCGTCATGAGTTTCTGGTTGATCACTTCGCCTATTGCGGTGAAAACACGACTCAGCCTTTATACCTATATAGACAAACATATGGGGGAGAAATTCTCACGGTTTTACAATGGCGCCAACGTCGCCATATTTACCGCCATATCGGCCGCGATGATAACGGTATCGGCGACCGCAGTGAGGGCATTATTCGATATTCCACCACAAACCTACCCATACCCTACTAGCTTGTACTTTGCCATTGTGGCTTTTGCAGTTGGTACTATCGTAGTTGTCGTGGCATATAAAGGCTTTAATGTCGTATCAGACTTCGCCAGTATTTGTGCGCCTTGGTTGATGCTTATGTTCACCGCAGGTGGCATGGTATTGATTCCAGCATTAAACGAATCACTAACAGGCTATACGTCACTGAACAGCTTTTCTGACTTCATCAGCTTAGCTGGCGCCACGGTATTCACAGGTGTCAATGCGGAAGGGCAGCCCGGCATAGGTATCTGGGAAGTTATTGGCTTTGCTTGGGCGGCTAACACTTTTGCACACTTTGGCTTAGTGGACATGGCATTACTACGCTACGCGAAGAAAACTCGTTATGGTCTAGCAACAGCAACTGGCATGATGTTTGGTCACTATGTAGCTTGGATTTCAGCGGCACTAATGGGTGCAGCAACAGCGGCACTAATGAAAACCAGCATTGCGATTGTTGAACCGGGTGATGTGGCTTGGTACGCCTTAGGGGCAACTGGCTTTGTTATCGTAATTGTTGCCGGTTGGACAACCGCCAACTCTAACCTTTACCGTGCAGGCCTTGCAGCACAAGCTGTTTTCCCTGAGGTATCACGTACACAGGTGACTTTATTGGTCGGTATTGCCGTGGTAGCAGGTAGCTGCTTCCCTTATGTATACCGAAACATTCTGCCGCTATTAACTTATGCTGGCCTAATACTGGTTCCCATTGGTGGTATTGTATTCGCGGAGCAACAGATATTCCCTAGAATTGGCTACAAAGCAAACTGGTTCCAGCTAAAGGGCATTAAGGACAATACTCCAGCACTAGTTACTTGGGCGATTTCACTGGTATTCGGTTTTACCCTAAATGCCATCAACATCATCCCATTCTTCTACTTGTTCCTACCAACTTGGTTCGTATCCATTGCGGTTTACACCATATTGGCGAAGAAACATGGTGCAGCCGATAGCTATCCAGAAGCAGAAAAACGCTTAGCGGAACACGAAAAAGAAGTGGAATCCTACCACGCTCAATTGGCTAAAGAAGAAGCGGTTGTTGTGAAAGAAAAAGACACCAGCTTACTAACTAAAGCCATTCGTGCCACTTGGATTGTCATCGGTATCGTAATACCTGCAATTCTAGCTTGGCGTGTGCTGTTTAATAGCCCAGACCTATTCACTTACTATGAAAATAGAGAGATGTTTTACGACCTAGCAATTTGGTGTACTGTCATCTACTTTGTCTTCGCTTGGTGGGATCTACAAAGGTCTAAAAAGCTAGGCTAATTACAAAGCAAGTTAGCTAAATAACAAAAAGCCAGAACCCTCATTATATTGAGTGTTCTGGCTTTTTCACTTCTAAACTACTTAGATCGAACTTACCCTAATGGCTAATCATCCAAGGCCGCTGTGATGGAAATACCTTACTACCATCTGGCAATAGCACCACCTGCTGCTTTAAAGCACTTTGCTCTGGCCTATATTCAGAGCAACCACAACCTCGATGTCCCTTGCTCATAGCAAACTTTTGCTTTTCATCCGCTTCAGCCCTTGAATCTAGCGTAGAAATAATCGGACTATGACGAGCTTCTTCATTGGTCTCTATGGCTTTCTTAGAGTCAGGAGACATAGCCAGTACAGATGGAGCCACCAAGATAACAGGCTTACACTGTATTCCACACTCAGGGCATGGAACCGCTTCTCCCGCTTTATCTATGGCCACCAGCTCGTGAAACAAGCCATGTTCAGCACATTTAAAATCATAGATAGGCATATCAACTTACCTCCAACTATTTATCTGCTGAACGAGGGATATCAATACTGCCATCTAAATGAATGTCCGGTCCCTCTGCATTAGGTTGCACATCAAAGTTAAAGATATCTGTTGGCAGCCATAATGTGGCACAAGCATTCGGAATATCTACTACACCACTTATATGGCCTTGCACCGGAGCACAGCCAAGAATCGCATAAGCTTGTGCTTTACTGTAACCAAACTTGGTTAAGTAGTTAATGGCATTCAAACACGCCTGACGGTAAGCAACATGAACATCTAGATAATGCTGTGTTCCACCCTCATCAACGGATATACCTTCAAAGATCAAGTAATCATCGTATTTAGGTGTGATTGGACTTGGTTTAAAGATAGGGTTCTTAATAGCATATTTTTCCATTCCGCCCTTAATCAGGTTCACACGCATGTGAATCCAACCAGCCATTTCAATCGCACCACAGAACGTAATCTCGCCATCACCTTGGCTGAAGTGTAAGTCACCGACACTCAAACCAGCATCTTTTACATAAACAGGGAAATAGACTTTCGAGCCACGAGATAAATCCTTAATGTCACAGTTACCACCATGCTCACGGGGCGGTACAGTTCTCGCACCTTCTGCTGCTGCATTATCCCTTTCCTCTCCTTTCATACGTCCCATATGTGCCGTATCTGCATAGGGTAAGGTTGCCAGCGCTGGCGTACGATCTGGCTCAGTATCATATAAAGCTTTTTCGCGAGTATTCCATTCTTCCAGCATGTCTTTAGAAGGCAAACAACCAATCAGGCCTGGGTGAATTAGACCTGCAAACTCAACACCCGGAATATGACGAGAGCTGGTAAACATACCCTTAAAATCCCAAATGGATTTTTGTGCTTCAGGAAAATGCTCCGTTAAAAAGCCACCACCATTTTGCTTAGAAAAGAAGCCATTAAAGCCCCACTGGCTGTCGTCGAAGGTACCAATATCAAGAATATCAACGACCAATAAATCTCCCGGCTCAGCACCTTCAACACCGACAGGGCCAGATAAGAAATGCACCTGAGATAAATCAACATCACGGACATCATCGGCAGAATCATTGTCTTTAATTTGTCCACCAGTCCAATCGACACACTCAACAATAAAGTCATCTCCCGGCTTCACCATAGATACCATTGGGATATCAGGGTGCCAGCGATTATGGATCTTATCGTTGTCATAAGGGGATTCTTTCAAATTAACTTTAATAATTGTTTCAGCCATTGTTCTCTCCATTCGTCTTCAAAAATAAGATTGCTTATCGAGCTTTTGTCGCCAACCAGTTAATACAAAACGCCATATCGTTCGGATAAACTCACGATAGACTTCGCCTTAGTGTTTATCTTTTATTTCACTGCCACTGTGCAGCCCTCCTTCTAAAATCACGTAAACCGCCCTGTTCTGAACAACCACTCTGAGCTCCTTCGCCAACGGATGGTTATTCATCACTCGTGCGACCCTAGGTTCTAAATACGTTCGAATACGTCTTACAAAGTCACGAGCACCGTATTCAGGGTTATATTTGGATAGCAAAAGCTGCTTTGCCTCATGCTCAATGGTTAAGGCGACTGACTTCTTACTCAGCCTCACCTTTAGATCTTCAATTGAAATAGCTAATAAGCTGGGCAATGCATCAGAAGTAATGGCATTGAAGGAAAACAAATAATCAATCCGGTTAATAAACTCCGGATCAAATGCCGACTTAAAATTTTGGTTGAATAGTTCCACTTCTTTTTTCCGAGATGGTTTTAAGCCCAAAGCCTTACGCCAGCCACCATCGAACCTATTTTGATAACTCTGAATTTCTTTTGCGCCCACATTGCTAGTAAAAAGAATTAAGCTATTTCTAAAATCAATGGATTGATTACCAGCGGTAAGTTGTAGGTAACCTGAATCCATAATATTGAGTAAGGCACGCTTAACAGCGCTATTGGCTTTCTCAACTTCGTCAAAAAGCACTACCCCCGGTTTGCTATAAGAACCAGCGATCTTCTCCTTGTCGAAAAGCGTGTCGCCGTCTTTACTGCCCACATAACCCGGAGGAGCACCAGTAATAGAGGCGGCATAGTGCTCTTGAGCGAGTGTGTTCATATCTATCCGACAAAGCCCATCCGCTTTGCCAGTAAGTGCCGCCGCCAAAAGCTTGGCCAATTGAGTCTTTCCGACCCCCGTTTTTCCTGAAAAAAAGCAAACTGCTAATGGCCGCGTAGGCTCGCCAATATCTGCCTTAATGAAATGCAACAAGTCACCAACAGATTCCAAAACCTCATCTTGCCCAACTATAGATTGACGTAGCATGCCCATAACGCTATCTGGGTCGAAGGTGAATCGAGACAATCTCTGAGGTGAATTTGTAACTTCAATCGACTCTTTATTCGCAGCAACTTGGTCATTGATAAAAGGCATAGGGGCATTCTCGTCGTCAGACTATTGCTGTTGCTTTTCAATATCAGGGACAGGAAGGTTCCCCACAGGGCAATCCGCTACGCCAACCGTTTTACGGGTCAGTTTTTCAACCTCCTCTTGGGTTTTCTCTGCGTCTAAAACCCAGCTTCGGTAGAAGTCAAACGGGCAAGCTGCAACGCCTTTATCCCCATCGCCAGAGTTGTACACGCCTGTGTAACCACGATGTAAAAGCTTGAATAAGTGATTTTGAGATTGGTCGTTGGCGCGGGCATCACGAATCTGACTAACGGATAACTGAGCGTATTGAACGCCCATATCTTCCTCGCCACATTCTCCTAAAGTGCGGCCATCAAAGCCGATAATGGCCGAATGACCAAAGTAGGAATACACACCATCGAAGCCAGTAGCATTGGCCACCGCCACATAAGAGTTGTTCGCCCATGCCATAGTTTTAGCCATCATGATTTGCTGTTCTTTGGCGGGGTACATATAGCCTTGGCAGCGAATAATAAGTTCAGCCCCTTTCATCGCACAGTCACGCCATATTTCTGGGTAGTTACCGTCGTCACAAATGATGAGACTGATTTTTAAACCTTTGGGACCTTCAGTCACGTAGGTGGTATCACCGGGATACCAGCCTTCTATCGGGCACCAAGGAATACACTTACGATATTTTTGTACAATTTCACCATCGCTATTGATGAGCACTAGGGTGTTGTATGGTGCTTTGTTCGGGTGTTCTTCATGGCGCTCACCTGTTAATGAAAATACCCCCCAAACATTGGCCGCCTTACAAGCTTCGGCAAAAACATTGGTCTCATCACCAGGAATGGTCGCGGCGGTTTCCATCATTTCATCACCGTCATACATGATCCCCATGGTGCTGTATTCAGGGAACACCACTAAATCCATACCCGGCAAGCCAATCTTCATCCCTTGGATCATGTCTGCAATTTTATTCGCGTTTTCGAGTACTTCTGCGCGGCTATGGAGTCGCGGCATTTTATAGTTCACTACCGCTACACCAACGGTATCTGGACTGCTTGAAATATCACCGTGTCGCATAAGTCACCTCTATAAATGGTTATACCGATAAATAGCCTTTGATTTTGTCTGTATCCACGTCATCCCTTAGGTCTTCATGAATGAAGTTACCTTTATCAATGACGATAATCCGATCTGCTACTGCCATGGTGAAACTCAAAACCTGCTCCGAAACTATGATGGTAATGTCTCGCATCTTTTTGATTTCATTAAGAACATTAGCAATATCTTTAATAATGGAAGGCTGTATACCTTCTGTTGGTTCATCTAAAAGCAGGACTTTTGGATTGGTGACCAATGCCCGAGCGATAGCAAGTTGTTGTTGCTGACCACCCGACAAGTTGCCACCTTTTCTGTGGCGCATCTCATGCAAAACAGGAAATAAGGCATAGATGTCATCCGGTATGGCTTTCAACTTAGATACCCCCATACCTGTTTCGATATTTTCTTGTACGGTCAAATTTGGGAAAATCATTCGCCCTTGAGGGACATACGCCACGCCATTTTCAACACGCTGATAGCTTTCGCATTTAGAAATATCTGTTCCATCGATATGAATGCTGCCGCCACTCAATGGCAATACCCCAATAAGGGACTTGAACAAGGTGGTTTTACCCATGCCATTACGCCCCATGACGGCTAAGGTTTCATTTTTCTTCGCGGTGAAGTTCAAGCCATGGATTACTTCACTCTGCCCATAGCTAACTTTCAAATTCGCAACGTCCAACATACATTCACCCTCCAATAGGCTGCCATGCTCACTTGGCGAGTCATGACCTCAAAATTAATGGTCTGTTCTAATGACCTGCTCTTAATGCCCTACTCTTAATGACCTAAGTAGACTTCAATGACTTTTGGATCTTTTTGTACTTCATCCATTTTGCCGGCAGCGAGAATTTTGCCTTGGTGCAATACCGTGACCTTATGGGCAATTCGCTCAACGAATTCCATGTCGTGCTCAATCACCAATACAGAGCGACCTTTACTGATGCTGTTTAGCAGCTCAGCAGTTTGCTCTCGTTCTTTCACACTCATACCTGCTACAGGCTCATCCAGCATAAGCAGCTGCGGGTCTTGAATTAGCAACATGCCGATCTCTAACCACTGCTTTTGGCCATGGCTTAATAAAGCCGCTTCTGTCTCCATTTCACCGTCCAACATAATCAATTTGGCAATTTCATTAATTTTGCTAATCACCTTTTCGCTACGTTTGAAGAACAAGGAACCGAACACGCCACGGCCTTCTGGGTAAGACACTTCGAGGTTTTCAAATACAGACAAGTTTTCATAAATCGACGGAGTCTGAAATTTACGCCCCACGCCTCTACGAACAATTTCATGTTCAGATAAGGTCGTAAGCTCCTGATTCAAAAACTTAATACTCCCCGACGTTGATTTGGTTTTACCGCAAATCAAATCGAGCACTGTCGTTTTACCTGCCCCATTTGGACCGATAACCACGTGTAGTTCATTTTTATCGATATATAGGTTCAAGTTGTCGACCGCCTTGAAGCCATCAAACGAGACGGTTAAATCCTCAATGCTGAGCGAGAAATCTGTATTAGTCATAGACGGCATAGGTCACCTCCAAAATCATTCACAGCAAGAAAAACTACCCTAGGATTCAATAGACTCATGAGTTCGTCTCCTTTAAACCAGGGGATGACAGTGGCAACTCAGGGTTCGCCATACCAAATGTTGAACGTATTTTTTTGATGATGTCTGGGCTGTATTGGCTCCATAAACCCGCTAGTCCATTCGGGAAGAACATGACCACCGCAATAAAGGTTCCGCCCATCAAGAAGAGCCATAACTCAGGGAAGGATTCAGAAAAGGTCGTTTTACCGAAGTTAATCAATAAAGTGCCGTAAACCACACCAATTAGGGACATACGACCGCCCACCGCAGCAAAAATGACCATTTCAATGGAAGGTACAATGCCCACAAAAGACGGAGACATGAAGCCCACTTGCAAGGTGAACATAGCGCCACCTAAAGCCGACACGAAAGCTGCAAAGCAGAAGATGAAGATCTTAAAATTGGCCACGTCGTAGCCAGAGAAACGAACCCTATCTTCCTTGTCACGAATCGCTAACAGCAGGCGCCCGAATTTACTCGTTAATATGAAGCGAGACAGCAAAATTACGCCGATCAGCAAACCACAGTTAATGTAATAAAACAGATACTTGGCGCTGTCTGAAGTGATGTCCCAACCGTTCAATGTTCGTAAGTCTGTAATACCATTGATGCCGCCGGTATAACCTTGCTGACCAACAATCAGCACGGTCAAAATTACCGCTATTACCTGAGTGATAATGGCGAAATACACACCGCCAACTCGACGCTTAAACATGGCAACACCAATGAAATAAGCAAATAGTGCAGGCAAGACTAGAATGGCAAGCAAGGTAAAACCAAAACTGCTGAAGGGTTCCCAAAACCATGGCAACGCCGTTATTTGGTTCCAATCCATAAAGTCTGGAATACCCGGTGTAGACTGAATGGCAGTATTCTCTGGAGAAGAGGCTTCAAGCTTCAGGAACATGGCCATGCCATAACCACCAAGACCAAAGAAAATACCTTGTCCTAAGCTCAAGGTACCGCCATAACCCCACAACAGCACTAAACTAATGGCCGCAAAGGCGTAGGTTAAATACTTACCCACTAGATTCAGTCGGAAACCATCCAACAACATAGGAAAAACAATCAGGATTATTACGGACAGCACCAGCAAGCCAATGGCTCCTGATTTACCCCCTAATAATTTGTCATATACAAAGCTCATATTCGTCTCCAAGGTGTATTAATTCATCACTTTCAACATTGACGTTTCCCTAACGACCTTTAAAAGCCGTTAGGGAATAACAGATCAACGGCGAACCTTACTGGCAAACAGGCCTTCTGGTTTAAACATTAAAATCAGTACTAGAACGAGCAAGGTGAAGACTTTGGCCATCGAGCCACTGATAAAGAATTCAAGAATGGATTGTGCTTGGGCGATAGAAAACGCTGAGGCAATGGTGCCAAATAAGCTGGCTGCGCCACCGAAAACAACCACCATAAAGGTATCTACTATGTACAGGGTTCCCGTTGTAGGGCCTGTAGAAGCAATGGTGGTAAACGCCGCACCGGCGATACCTGCGATACCGCAACCTAGAGCGAAGGTAAAACGGTCAATCTTTTTGGTATTGATACCAACCGCACCACTCATAACGCGGTTTTGCGTAGTGGCTCTAACACGAAGCCCCCAGCTGGATTTGAACATCAAATAAAACACACCTAAGGTCACCACTATGGTGAGACCTAAAACAAAAAGACCATTGATTGGAATATCTATCATGTCTGTTGCAGGGTAAGCGCCCAGCAACCACTCAGGTAATGTTGGGCTCACTTCACGAGCACCAAAAATCGAGCGGAAAGATTGCTGCATAATCAGGCTCAAGCCCCATGTCGCAAGCAAGGTATCAAGCGGTCTTGAATAGAGGTGCCGTATCAAAACATATTCGGCGAGATAGCCCATGGCCCCGGCAACAATAAACGCCAAAGCAATCGATAAGATGAAGTAATAGGGTAAAAATGCAGGAAAGAAACTTTCCGTCAAAGAAGACATTAGGTAAGTCGTATAAGCACCTACTGCCATAAACTCACCATGGGCCATGTTAATCACACCCATTTGTCCAAATATAATGGCAAGACCTAACGCCATTAAAAGAAGAACACTAAATAAACTAATGCCAGAGAAACCTTGCATGGCAAAGATGGCACCCAGTTCGCCGTAGCTGTATCCGCCCATAATTAAGCCCCTAATGCGTAATTGATTGAGGTAAAATCTGGCTATTAACGCCCTATTTCATGTGCTTTTTTTCTGAATAACCCATTGAGAAAACTCCCCTCCCAATGGGTTACTAGAAAAATTAACCGTATTTAATCAATATCTTAAAAACTCAATAACTCGCTATTGGTAACCTGCTGGGAATGGATCAGGCTCGATTAGCTCAGAGGTATAAACAACGGTTGCTTGTCCGTCTTTATTCCATTGACCTACACGTGCTTTACTCCATAAGTGATGGTTTTCATGCAGTTTCACGTAGCCTTCAGGTGCTGTAGTCAATTCAATGTCGCCTTTTTCAGATTCAGCAACCACCTTGTCTACATCAAAGCTACCGGCACGCTCAACAGCGGCTTTCCATAACCAAGGACCAAGGTAGGCCGCTTGCGTCACGTCACCAATTACACTGTCTTCACCCCACATTTCTTTAAAGGCTTTTACGAATGCTTTGTTGTTGGCGTTGTCCTGACTTTGGAAGTACTTCATGATGGAATAGAAACCTTCAAGGTTTTCACCGCCGATACCAAGCACCTCATCTTCCGTAACGGAGATAGTTAGAAGTGTTTGTTTCTTAGAGTTAATACCTGCCGCTTTTAGCTGTTTAAACCAAGCTACGTTACTGCCACCTACAACGGCTGCATAAATAACATCTGGTTTGCGTAAACGGATTTTGTTGATTACAGAACCGAACTGAGTGTCACCCAGTGGCTTGTACTCTTCCCCTACGACTTTGCCACCAAGTACATTTTCAATGTGCTTACGAGCAATTTTCATAGAGGTTCTTGGCCAGATGTAATCTGAACCTATGAGGTAGAATGTTTTCGCTTTTTTCTCTTTCGCAACCCAGTTCAATCCATCTAGAATCTGCTGTGTCGCTTCTTGACCTGTGTAGATAACGTTTTTAGATTGCTCTAAACCCTCATAGAAGGTTGGGTAGTAAAGTAGCCCATTTTCTTTTTCAAACACTGGCAAAATGGCTTTACGAGAAGCGGAAGTCCAAGCACCGAATACCGCTGCTACTTTATCTTGCACTAACAATTTACGACTTTTTTCAGCGAAGGTTGGCCAGTCACTGGCGCCATCTTCCTGAATGACCTTAATTTGTCTACCTAAGATGCCACCCATATCGTTAATTTGTTTGATGGCTAATTTCTCAGCCTGTTGAGCACCTGTTTCACTGATCGCCATGGTGCCAGTCAAGGAATGCAAAATACCGACTGTGACTGTATCGTCTGTAACCGCCAAGCCTGTCGTATTAACATCCGCGGCCGTCGCAAAGCCCATATGAGCGGCTAATACTAAGCTAACTGGAATAGTGCAAAGTGATTTCAAAAAAGAACGCGATTTACCTGTCACTTGAGTGACCGCCCTCTTATTGGTAGAGCTTTTAGCTGGTACTAATGAATAGATACTCATTTCTTAACTCCTCGGTTGATTGACTGAATCCATTCTGCTCCGAACAACTCAAGCCAACCATTAGAGGAATACTCAGGCCATCTAGTTAATTCACGCTATACGCTCAATTTTGAAAGTCTGATATACAAGGTATCTGTTTGTTTTACATAAGTTCTATTCAGTCACATGAATTCCTAAGTACAGTAAAAAAGTACTGTGGAAGGGCCATTAGGAAAAAAAGGCATAAGATTTGCGTCTCCCCTTGTCTGTTTATGAAGAACCTCTTTATTAGCTAACGGTCATCAGACCTATTAAGAGAGATAGTCACCATAAACAAAAGAACAAACACTATGACTGAGGACGAGCAACAAAACTCAAGACAAGTCGGGAACGGATAACCTTTTGTTTTTCTGGAATGCCCTGTTTAAAGACAGGCTGTAAAAATAGAAAAAGGTTTGCTAAATGAGTAAAGCGCCGCAAGACGTATTTCGAGTAAGAAGGCATTATAATCAATGGGTTGCTAACCAAACCCTAGAAGATTATGCGCTCAGATTCACCGCGAAATCTGCTCGTCGTTGGTCTATTTTTAAGGTCGCAATGACCGCCTTGGGTGCTATTTCTTTCTTGGCACTAGAAGCCATAGGAGGGGCAATTACCCTAAGCCACGGTTTCAGTAACGCCATGGCCGCTATTATCGTTGTTAGCCTGATTATATTTCTCACTGGCATTCCCATCGCTTACTACTCAGCTAAACATGGCATTGATATAGACTTGCTAACCCGTGGTGCGGGGTTTGGCTATATCGGCTCTACTGTTACTTCTTTAATCTACGCCTCCTTCACCTTTATCTTCTTTGCCTTAGAAGCCAGTATATTGGCGCTTGCGCTAGAGCTAACGCTCAACATCAACGTATCTATTGGTTACATCATCAGCAGTGTTATCGTCATTCCGATTGTGACCCACGGCATCACCTTGATTAACCGCTTCCAAGTGTGGAGCCAACCACTGTGGCTGGTACTTCAAATTCTTCCACTACTTTGTATAGCCTTTCAGTATGAGGAGGCGATAGCCCTGTGGGTGAACTATGAACCGGATCAAAACCCACTTTCGACAGAGCTAGAAACAGACCTAAGTATTTCTCAATCCAGCTTTTCTTTGCTCGCATTTGGTGCAGCTTCGGCGGTTTTGTTCTCTCTTATTGCGCAAATAGGAGAACAAGTCGATTTTTTACGATTCCTGCCAGAACAAGATAAAAACAACAAAAAGGCTTGGTGGGCGGCCGTCATCAGTGCAGGACCGGGATGGGTATCATTCGGGTTTATTAAGCTTTTGATTGGCTCATTTTTGGCCGTACTCTGTATTCAATATGGTCTATCTAGCGTACAAGCCGAAGACCCTAATCAGATGTATATGCTGGCATTTAGCTACGTCACTCAGTCAGAACAATTAAGCCTGCTATTACTGGGTGTGTTTGTCATTCTTTCGCAGATAAAAATCAATGTCACCAATGCTTATGCAGGTTCAATTGCATGGTCAAACTTCTTTTCCCGCCTGACTTACAACCACCCAGGGCGAGTGGTTTGGTTGGTCTTTAATGTCATTATTGCCATTCTTTTAATGGAACTTGGCATTTATCGTGTTTTAGAAAGCATCTTAGGTGGCTATGCCATCGTCGCGCTAGCTTGGATTGGTTCACTGGTTGCGGATCTGGTCATCAACAAGCCCCTTGGCCTACGCCCCCAAAAGATGGAGTTCAAACGAGCTCATTTGTACGACATCAACCCTGTTGGCATGGGTTCTATGATTGGCGCTTCTATTATTGGCTTTATCTGTCATTCAGGACTCTTGGGAGTCGAGTTACAGGCGCTATCTTCTTACGTCGCTTTGTCGCTCACTTTTATACTCTCACCCTTGCTAGCTTGGCTAACCAAGGGAAAATATTACCTCGCCCGACCTGAAGTGATTTTCAACTCAGTAGAGGAGATACGTTGCAGCATTTGTCACTACCACTTTGAGCAAGAAGACATGACCATTTGCCCTGCTTACTCTGGCAATATTTGCTCATTATGCTGCTCTTTGGATGTGCGCTGTGGCGACATGTGTAAAACACGGTCGCGCCTCTCTGAACAATTTGTTGATGCTTTTGGTCGTCTGCTACCAACGTCATGGCTGCAAAAGGTCAACACACGAATGGGGCATTTCCTTTGGCTCTTCTTGCTCAACAGCATGGTCATTGCGGGTGTGCTCTTTCTGGTTTATGGGCAAATATTATTAGAAGAAAAACACATTAATAACGCGATTTTTGACGCTTCCATTTCCTCTGCTCTTATTAATGTATTTTTAATTTTGCTGATTGTTTTTGGGGTTGTGGCTTGGATGTTTTCTTTAGCTAGAGAATCGAGACAAATTGCCCATAAAGAAACCGAAAAGCAAACCATGCGTTTGCAGGAAGAAGTAAAAGCCCACCATAAAACCGACCTAGAGCTACAAAAAGCCAAAGAGTTAGCAGAAGCGGCCAACCTTGCGAAAAGCCGCTATCTTACGGGTATTAGCCATGAGCTTCGCTCCCCTTTGAATGCCATTATGGGTTATGCGCAACTGCTTGAAAATGCTCAGGATATTCCTTTTCATCGCCAAGGTGCCCTATCCACTATCAAGCACAGCAGTGAGCATTTAACCGATATTATTGAAGGCTTATTAGATATCTCCAGTATTGAAGCTGGCACACTTCATATAGAAAGAAATGACGTTCAATTAAATGAGCTACTTGATCAGCTTGTAAGCATGTTTAGTATGCAGGCAAAAGGTAAAAATATTGCTTTCCACTATGAAAAGCTCACCCCTATTCCAAACACAGTTCATGCCGATCAAAAGCGCTTGCGCCAAGTTTTAATAAACCTTTTATCGAATGCCGTTAAATACACCCATACAGGCAGTGTTACTTTTACTGTCAGCTATCGAAATCAGGTGATGAAATTCAAAGTGATCGATACTGGTGAAGGTATTGAAAAAGACGCTTTAGAAAAAATATTTCTTCCTTTTAAGCGAATCATCAAACCCGGCCAGCCTTTTATCGCAGGAACAGGTTTAGGGTTAACCATTACACGCTTATTAATTGACATTATGGGGGGCGACTTAAAAGTCACTAGTCGCCCTAATCTAGGCAGTGAATTTAGTGTGTCATTCATGCTTTCTAGTATTGACCTCAGCTACCAAGAAAACCGTGAGTTAAAAGCCCAAACAGAGAAAAACATTCTTGGATACTATGGCAAAAAACAATATATATTCACCGTGGATGACGACCCAACACAGCGCAGCTTACTATCAGAATTATTAGTACCCATCGGCTTTGATGTCTTCATCGCCAATAGCGGCATCGAATGCCTGAATATGCTGCCACACTGCCCATTCGATCCAGATATTTTCCTTTTAGACGTTACCATGCCGGGAATGAATGGCTGGGAGCTTGCAGAGCAGCTGAGAAAGCTTTACCCCAAGTCCAGCATTATCATGATATCCGCGAATGCCAACACTGTATCCCCATTGGATAAAAACCCCAGTAATGGCTATCTAATCAAACCTCTAAAGCACAATGATTTGTTCAATAAGATTCAACAATGTACAGGCATTCGCTGGTGCTTTTCAGATGATCAACATGGCGAGCTATCAACCACACAGAAAAAAGAACACGACAACAACCTAGAGCTGCCTAGAACAGAAGACATAAACGAACTCATTGGTCTGGCGAAAATAGGTCACCTAAATGCCATTAGGAAAAAGATCGAATCAATGAAACCTTTTCCTCAATCTAAGGAAATACAGTCACTGTCAAGCCAATTCCAATTTCAGCAAGTAGTAGAAAAACTGGAGGAAATGCTATGACCTCTGCTCAACAGAAAAAAGACCTCGTTCTTGTAGTCGATGACTCTCCTGATTCTTTAGGCATGATAAACGACACACTAGATGAAGCAGGTCTTACTGTGTTAGTCGCATTAGAGGGTAACCAAGCATTGAATATTACCCGCAGTATTACACCCGACATCATACTAATGGATGCTTTAATGCCGGGAATGGATGGTTTTGAGACCTGCCGTCAACTTAAAGCTCAGGCAAATCTCGAACATATCCCCATCATTTTCATGACTGGGTTGAGCGATACGGATAGCATTTTAAATGGCTTTGCAGCAGGCGGTGTCGACTACATACAAAAGCCAGTCAACAGCTCCGAGTTGCTGGTGAGGATTCAAGCACACCTCAGGAATGCCCGTCTTACTCAAAGTGCGCGACTGGCACTAGACGCATCAGGACAATTTCTCATCACTAGCAGTGAACAAGGTGAATTCAAATGGGCCACCCCTCAAGCCTACCAACTTCTTAGCGATGCAGGGGTAAGTGAGGATTGGTTAAAAGCCAATCTAAAAACGGAATTGGCTCCTTTCTTTTCAAGAAATTTTAATAGAAATAAAAACCTGAAATTACAACAAGGTGATAAGACCATTGAATTGCACTTTATCAGCCAAGACAGCAAGGATGATTACTTATTCAAAATTGTCGATTTAGCATCACCCCAAGAAGAGCCAATTCTGAAAGACGCTTTTCACCTCACCACTCGAGAGGCTGAAGTACTCACTTGGATCGCTAGAGGTAAAAGTAATGCCGAAATTGCCATAATACTGAGCATCAGCCCGCACACTATTAATGCGCACCTTGCGCAAATATTTAAAAAACTCAATGTAGAAAATCGCACCAGTGCCGCGATTACCGCACTGGATAAAATACGCAGTATTTCTGCAGCTCATCAGGTTTAAATCGAGGTGCTCTCTATGTATCTATTCATAACGGTGAGAGCTCTCTGTTTCAACTATGAAATATCTAATTAATTTTCTATCTGGCACATCAATTGCTCTAGATAAACAGGTGGAGTAGACACTTTTTCTGACACTCTCCCCACACCTATTAATTAGCGCTATGAAGATATCCCGAAAACTAGGACATGCTACTCCTTTGAGTTACGGCTAAACGAAGAAGTAGCGATCAATACAAGGCTTGGAAGCTTACCCTGCAAGCACAGTGTTTTAACGCAACTTGAATTTTTATCCTGAAGGAGAACGTTTCATGCTCAGCTCATTAAAGAAAAAAGTTCCGCACAAAATAAAACTCTACGGTCTTATCACCTTATCTATAGCCAGCTTACTCGCCCCCCAAGTTAAGGCCGATACAAGACAAGAAACACTCATTGTTCTGTCTGGGGCTAGCATTAACAGCCTAGATATACATAGAACAGGCACCAACCGCCCTAGCTATCAAGTGGCCGTCAACATGTACGACCGACTTGTCTCGTTT
The DNA here is from genome assembly GCF_025716875.1 of Marinomonas sargassi. GTDB lineage: Bacteria > Pseudomonadota > Gammaproteobacteria > Pseudomonadales > Marinomonadaceae > Marinomonas > Marinomonas sargassi. The sequence goes on from NZ_JAOVZB010000005.1 coordinate 152,466, forward strand.
GGCATAAAAGAAAGTGCTAACGGCAGCTTAAAATATGACTCAAGCACCATCAAGCCAGAATTGGCAGAGAGCTGGGAATTAGTAGATGATGGTATGAGCTACCTCTTCCACATTCGTAAAGATGCCACCTTTTGGGATGGCTCACCTGTTACAGCAGACGATGTTAAATGGTCTTTTGATCGTGCTATCAGCTTAGGAGGCTTCCCAACCGTACAAATGAAAGCTGGCGGCTTAACATCCCCAGAGCAATTTGTTGTCGTCGATAAACACACTTTTAAAGTCAAAATGTTTAAACCAAGCAAACTGACGCTTCCAGATTTGGCCGTTCCCATCCCTATGGTGATCAACTCAACGCTGGCTAAAAAGCACGCCACTAAAGACGACCCTTGGGCAACAGAATACCTGCATAAAACACCGGCAGGTGGTGGCGCATACATGTTAGAACGCTGGGTTCCAGGCCAGCAATTGGTTTATAAGCGCTTTGACGATTGGAAAAGTGGTGACCTACCTAAAATGAAGCGTGTCATTGTCCGCGAAGTACCAAGCTCTGCAACACGAAGAGCTTTGATTGAAAGAGGCGATGCGGATGTCGCATTAGGTCTTCCTTCTAAAGACGTTAAAGAATTAATGAGCTATCCGTCATTAAAAGTGTCAAGTTCGACCATAGACAACACCATTCATGCTCTTGGTTTAAATATGAATTTTGAACCCTTTAGCAAAACCAAAGTTCGCCAAGCTATTGCTTATGCCATCCCTTATCAAGAAATCTTTGATGTAGCAGCGTATGGAATGGGTAAGCCAATGTGGGGGCGCGACACTGAAAAAGCGACATCCATTCTTTGGCCTCAACCTTTCCCTTACAACACTAATCTAGAAAAAGCGAAAAGCTTACTCGCTGAAGCAGGCTACCCTAATGGTTTTGAAGTGCCTATTTCGATCAACTTAGGTTTTTCTCAATGGACAGAACCTACTGCACTCTTAATCCAAGAAAACTTGAAAGCCATTGGTATCTCCGCACCTGTTAATAAAATTCCGGGCGCTAGTTGGAGAACCAAAGCATTGGTGGAAAAAGGTTTAGAGCTGCATCTTAAAAACTTTGGTGGCTGGTTAAATTACCCAGATTATTACTTCTTCTGGGCTTATATCAAAGGGCATTTGTTTAACTCAATGAACTACGATAACCCTGAGATCAAATCCTTGGTAGATAGCTCGTTACACATGGAGGTTACCGACTCTCAATACGACACTAACGTAAAACGTCTTATTGATATTGCTACAGATGAAGTACCTATGATCCCTCTGTGGCAACCTTCTCTTGATGTTGTTATGAAGAGCAATGTCTCTGGCTATGTAAACTGGTTCCATCGCCAACTTGATATCCGAGCTTTCTCTAAGGAGTAGTAAACATGCTCTACGATAAAGGTCTATTGATACTGAAGCGTGTAATGCTTGCCATTCCAACCTTCTTTGGTGTCATGGTCATATCGTTTTGCCTAACAAGAACACTGCCGGGTGATCCGGCAGTGTATTTTGCTGGCGTATTAGCAGACGAGGCTTCCATTCAACAAGTGCGAGAACAACTAGGTTTGGATCGCTCTCTACCCTATCAATTTCTGGCCTATTGCCAAAACATATTACAAGGGGATTTCGGTCGTAGTTTAAGTACAGGACAAGATGTCTTGGATGAAATAAGAACCCGTCTCCCTGCCTCCTTAGAATTAACTTTACTAGGGTTATTTTTCGCATTGATCACGGCGATTCCGTTGGGGATTATTGCCGCTCTAAAGCCCAATTCGTGGGTAGATCATGTATGCCGCATTCTTGTTACCTGTGGAGCCTCAACGCCCATATTTTTTAGTGGGCTATTTTTAATGTTCGTCTTTTATTATCTATTGGGCTGGGCACCCTCCCCCATTGGGCGACTCGATTTTATTTACCTAGAGCCTTTACATATCACAGGTTTTTATACGATAGACGCTTTGTTAGTGGGTGACTTGGAAACCTTTAAAGCTGCTTTTTCACAGCTTATTTTACCCTCTACAACACTCGCACTATGTGCTTTAGCACCAATTGCCAGAATGACACGTTCGTCTATGCTGACATCACTGGAGAGTGAATATGTAAAAGCCGCTAAAGCCAACGGCATTCCCGCCAAAAAAAGAGTTTATCTTTACGCTTTACAGAACGCCTCTCTCCCTCTATTAACAGTAATTGGGTTAGTGTTTGGTTTTTTACTCGGTGGCAATGTCTTGGTAGAAAAAGTCTATTCATGGCCCGGTGTCGGAAGCTTTGCGATTGAAGCGCTTATTGCCTCAGATTATGCCGCTGTTCAAGGCTTTGTTCTGATTATGGCAATCCTATTTGTGTCTCTTAACCTCTTGATTGACATCTTCTACACCCTACTTGACCCGAGGATGGGACGTAATGAATAACACTTTTGAAACCCAAGAAAGTTTTGCTCAAAGATTATGGTTTACTGCCAATCAAAACATATTATCCCTAGTTTCATTAGCCTTATTTGGTCTCTATATTTTGATAGGCTTAACTAGTCCCTATTGGATTCCATTTGATCCCCTAGAAACCAATACTTCAATTGCCCTACAAGGCCCTAATAGCCAACACTGGTTTGGAACCGACCACCTAGGCAGAGATGTCTTCTCTCGGGTAATGATAGCGACACGCTTAGATTTAGGAATTGCGGTTAGCGCTGTCGCCATCAGTTTTATTATAGGAACAGCACTGGGCAGTATCGCTGCCTACTATGGTGGTTGGTATGAACGACTCATTGGACGATTAGCAGACATAGTGTTGGCCTTTCCACTATTCGTGCTGGCTATGGGAATTGTCGCCGTATTAGGGAATTCATTGATTAATGTTATTTATGCCACCGCTATCATCAACATACCTTTTTATATCCGCATAGCACGGGCTGAAGTCAGCTTACAAAGAGATCGCCAATATGTTCAGGCGGCACTTTTATCTGGTAATAGCCACTTGAGAACGCTATTTTTTCATATTTTACCCAACTGTCTACCCAACCTAGTGGTTCAAATCTCCATCAATATGGGGTGGGCTATTCTAAATGCTGCAGGACTGTCTTTTATTGGCCTAGGGGTGAGACCACCCGCTGCCGAATGGGGAATATTAGTCGCCGAAGGCGCCGACTATATTATTTCTGGTCAATGGTGGTTAGTTCTTTTTCCCGGCTTCTTCCTCATGCTCGCTGTCTTCACCTTTAACTTAGTGGGCGATACGTTACGCGACCTTGTTGACCCACAAAAAAGGAAGTAAGTATGGATAAGCAACCTTTGCTCAGTATTAAAAACTTGGCGATTGATTTTGAAACTCGACGGGGCACAGTACGAGCCGTTCGAGATGTTAGCTTCCATTTAAACAGGGGAGAAGTTTTAGCCTTGGTAGGCGAAAGTGGCAGTGGTAAATCAGTTACTGCTTATAGCATTCTTAACTTACTCGACAAAAATGGCCGACTCGCTGAAGGTGAAATTTTTTATAATGGCATGTCACTGCATAATGCCAATAAAAAGCAGTTAGAAGAAGTTCGGGGCAGAGAGATTGCGATGATTTTTCAAAATCCCATGTCGACCCTGAATCCCATCCGTAAAGTGGGTCAGCACTTACGAGATATGCTAAAAACCCATGGTTACGCAAACTGGTCAAATTTAGAAGCAGAAATCGAGAAGCTATTGCATCAGGTGGAAATTTTCGATGTGGACAGAGTAAAAAACGCTTATCCCTTTGAACTCAGTGGCGGTATGTGTCAAAGAGTCATGATAGCCCTAGCGTTAGCTTGCAGATCACAATTGCTCATTGCTGACGAACCTACCACAGGGCTAGATGTTACGACACAAAAATCCATTATGGATTTAGTCCACAACCTCGCCAAAGAAGGAGACTTGGCAGTCATACTCATTACTCATGACCTAGGTTTAGCCGCCAAATATTGTGATAAATTCGTAGTAATGGAAAAAGGCCTAGTAGTCGAGCAAAATCCAAGAAGCCACTTCTTCGCTGATGCAGCGCACCCTTATACTCAAAAACTACTCCTAGCAACACCTTCAAAAGATGCATCATTGAGCGAATTAACCTCCCACTCCCCTGACTATTTGCATTTACCTGAACCCAGTAAAGCCACAACCCCGCTATTGCAAGTAAAAGGCTTACGTAAGACTTACGGCAAACAAACGAACTTTCTATTTTCTTCGGCGACAGAAGAGTTTGTTGCTGTTGAAGATAGCCACTTCGAAATTTATTCTGGCGAATGTGTTGGACTCGTTGGGGGCTCAGGAAGCGGTAAATCGACCACATCACGAATGCTCAGCAGATTAGAGGATCCAACCTCTGGTCGTATCTTATTTGAAGGAACAGACATTACTGCCATCAGCAGCAAAGACTTTATTCGTCATCCTTTACGTAAGGACATACAAATGGTCTTTCAAGACCCGACAGGCTCGTTAAATCCAAGGCATTCAGTATTTGATCTAATCTCCGAACCTTTATTAAGACTCGGCGCCTATAGAAGTAAGGAGGATTTAAACTCCAAAGTCGAAGAGTTAACACGACAAGTTGGTTTACCGTCTGAGTTTATTTACCGATTACCACACCAACTAAGTGGTGGACAGAAAGCGAGAGTAGGAATCGCTAGAGCCATTGCATTACAGCCCAAATTATTGATTCTTGATGAGCCTACATCGGCTTTAGATGTATCGGTGCAAGCCACCGTTTTACAGCTCTTAGAGACATTACGCAGGGAATTAGGGCTAAGTTATTTATTTATCAGCCATGATTTATATGTGGTTAAGATGCTAAGCCATCGACTGCTGGTGATGCAAGAAGGGAAAATAGTAGAACAAGGAATGACAAAAGAAGTGATGAGTAACCCGCAGCACCCGTATACACAAGGTTTAATGGCGGCCATTCCCGTTATAGAGAAAAAATCGCCAGCTCTTGCAGAGTTGTAACCGCTGCAAGAGCTGGCGAGGTCAAACTTTAATGATAAAAGTTAACTAACCTTCCGCGCGAGTGAAAGGGTGGTGACGTCGAATCAGCGGGTTCAGTAGACGTGTAAACCAGCCTGTAAACTCTATTGGAGCATCCAGTACCGTTAGACAGATGCATTCCGCGTCTTTGGTCACAATCGGTTTATGTTTGTGGTTTGCGCCACGCTGTATAAAGTCCCCTTTTCGGTAAATGCCCGCTTCATCAGAGAAGGCACCTTCCAGCACTAGGGTAATTTCATCACCTGTGTGCGTATGGCTTGGCATGTGGGCACCTGCTTTTACTCTTGTTAAAGCAACTTGAGCACCGCCCTCTTCGTTATACAATGTGGCGATTTTGAACGAAGGCGACAAACGCGTCCAGCTCAACTGATCGTACGATTTCTTCACAAACTGACGTAAGCTTTTTGGTACGGAATAGTCTTCCAAGAAAGCATCCAGTTTAGATTCTGTCGACTCTTTAGGATGACTGTTATCAGACACGCGATCACTTTTTCTCAGCTTAGATAATAGGTTTTGTTTAAGGTCATCTAAGCGGCGAGGCTCCGTCGGCACATCATCAAATAAGTGAGATCCTAAGATTTCTAGCTTTCTTAATTGCTGCTGACATTCATGGCAGTGTTCAATATGAGTTGATACGCACAAGGCATGAGTTAAGGGTAAAGACCCTGCCGCGTAGTCAGTCAACATTTCAACAGATGGATGGTAGTGAGTCATAGGTACTACCTCTTTATGTAAATAGTAAGTTTATGCAAGGCCAGACGAATACGGGATTTAATCGTACCCAATGGAAGCGATAACTCTTCGGACGCTTCTTGGTGTGTCTTACCTTCTAAATAGACTTTCGATAACACTTGCTTTTGTTCTTGCGGCAATTTATCTAAGCCCTCTTTTATGCGTTTCTGATCCCTGTGGTGCTGCATATCCTTGAAAGGGTCAGCATTTTCATCAACAACGTCTTGCCAAAGATTTTCTGGATCTATGTCAGACTGATGGCGACTGTTCTTTCGTAAATAATCAATTCTTGCATTCCTAGCGACGGTAAAAATCCAAGTATTTAATGACGCCGATTCCTTTTGATAGGTGTGTGCTTTATTCCAGACTCGAATCATCACTTCCTGAGCAATATCGTCGGCCATTAAGTTCGCCCCCGGCTGCTTGGCGAGACAAAATGCCCGTATTTTCGGAACATAATAGTCAAACAGGCGCACCAGAGCTTCTTGGTCTCTATGCTGAGCAATAGCAATTATGTCTAATACTCTTTGTTCATCAGCTTGCTGTTGTAATGCAGGTTCCATGGATCATCCACTCGCTAAAGGCTATCAGGGAATAGTACACAGCTATTCTACTAATCAATACGTTATTAGGTCCGAATTTGGATCACATTTATAACACTACTAAGAAAAAGTGATCTAAAAGCTAATTTACAGCGTTTAATGATCATATAAAAACACACCTCATAATACCTGTGAGAGATAGAGAAGATGAGGAGGAAGGCGAGATTATGCACGAACAAAAAATAGCTTCGACACATAAACTGATTGAAGGATTCAAAGCCTTTTATCAGGATGTAAAAAATCCCCAATTACAGAACATCAACGAGATCTACAGCGAGAACGTTTGGTTTAAAGACCCTGTTCATGAATTGTATGGTTCGGAAGCTCTACATGCGTATTTATCTGAGATGTGCTTGAACGTTCAAAGCGGCCGTTTTGAGTATCTCGATCAAATACTCTCCGAAGACACCGCCTATATCAAATGGAACATGCACTTTAAACACCCAAAACTGGGTAAAAATACCGTAACAGTGCGTGGCGTCAGCCAGATTCAATTTAATGATCGAATCTATTTCCATGAAGACATTTACGACATGGGTGAGTTGATTTATGAACACGTACCAGTGTTAGGCTCAGTTGTGAAAAAACTAAAGAAACGTCTTGCAGCCTGATACTTAGGGCTTAAAGCTTAGGAAGACTTTATGAGTCACACAAAGAGTAAACAAGTTGTTTGGATAACTGGGGCAAGCTCAGGTATTGGCCTAGCCTTAACAAAACGTTATTTAGATAATGGCTGGAAGGTGTTAGCCAGTGCACGGAGTGAAGGCGAACTATCCCCCCTCTTAAGCCTATATGACGACTTAACTTTTATTGCTTTTGATGTGACAAACGAAAGCCAGATTAGCCTAGTTCGTGAACAACTATCAGAGCATACGGAACACCTAGACTGCGCTATTTTAAATGCAGGCAGTTGCGAGTATTTAGACCTATCTGTCGAACAACCAGACTGGGATATGTCTAAACGAGTCATGATGGTGAATTTCTTTGGCATGATTCATTCTATCGATACCTGCTTACCTCTATTAAAAAAAGCCTCACGCCCTCACCTAGTTGGCGTTGGTTCACAGGCTGTTAATGCGGCTTTCCCAAAAGCTGAAGCCTATGGCGCCAGTAAAGCAGCCGTTCGCTATTTTTTAGCTTCATTAAGAATGGATTTAGTACCTTTTGGCATTGATGTATCCTGTTTACTTCCCGGCTTTGTCGACACTCCACTAACCAAGAAAAATGACTTCTCTATGCCGTTTATTATGTCGTCGGAAGACGCCGCCCAGTGTATGTTTAAAGCGATACAAAGACGCCCATATGAGTATGCCTTCCCTAAACCTTTATCAACTATGCTCTGGTTTGGCAGACACTTCCCAAAAGTGTGGCAGTCTCTCCTTGCCCCTAAAAAAGAGATCTAAAGAAAGTAGCGCTGAGAAGACTAGTCCCTAACAATAACTATTAACCACTTTTCCCATTCAAAGGAGAAAAATTAGTGAACATCGCCATTATCGGTTCAGGTATATCAGGTTTAACCTCTGCCTATCTTTTGAATAAAAAACACAACATCACCTTGTTCGAGTCCGCCGATAGAATAGGCGGCCACACAGCAACTATTGATATCGATGAAAATGGTAAAAAGCGTGCCGTAGACACGGGCTTCATTGTCTTTAATGATTGGACTTATCCAAACTTCATTCGCTTAATGAACGAAATTGGCGTGACTTCCAAGGCAACAGAAATGAGTTTCAGCGTTAGTTGCCAAAACACAGGACTAGAATACGGTGGCAATAATTTAAACACCCTGTTTGCTCAACGCCGTAACTTATTCAACATCCCCTACCTAGGAATGCTAAAAGACATTCTTCGATTCAATAAAGAAGCCATCCAAGACCTAGAAAGCGGTCAATTAGCAGAAGACCTGACATTGGCTCAGTACCTCGCCGAAAAAGGCTATGGCAAGCGCTTCGCAAGCCACTACCTAATACCCATGGGCAGTGCTATTTGGTCGTCTACCTTAGATGAAATGATGAAATTCCCCTTAGTCTTTTTTGTTCGTTTCTTTAAAAATCACGGATTATTGAGCGTAAACGATCGACCACAATGGCGAGTCATCGAAGGCGGCTCTTCAGCCTATTTAAAGCCTCTAACGGCTTCGTTCATGGACAAGATACGTCTATCCACAAAAATAAAGCAGGTAAGCCGCTCTGCATCTGGGGCAAGTATTGAATTAGAAAACGGCGACATGGAGCACTTTGACCAAGTAATCTTCGCTTGCCATAGTGATCAGGCATTAGCCTTACTCGCTGATCCAAGCCAAGCTGAAACAGACATACTGTCTTCCATCCCTTACCGCGACAATGAAGTGGTGCTACACACAGATACCAAACTGCTGCCAAAAGCAAAACTGGCTTGGTCCAGTTGGAACTATCACTTAGGGGAAGATCAAACTAAGCCAGCTACCCTAAGCTACAACATGAACATTTTGCAGCACTTTGAATGTGACACCACCTATGTGGTTACCTTAAATGAATCAGAAAAAATTGATCCAAATAAGGTGCTGCGCAAATTCAATTACTCTCACCCAGTATTCACTCTGAAGGGCATGCAAGCGCAACAGAACTGGCAAGAGATCAATGGCGTCAACAGCACATGGTTCTGTGGCGCCTATTGGCGTAATGGTTTCCATGAAGATGGCTGTTGGAGCGGTATACGTGTTGCCAAAAGTCTGGGGGCGCAATGGTAAGCCAACAAGGAACGACGGGCATTAAGCACTCAGCTATATTTCAGGGAACCGTTCGTCATAGGCGCTTTTCGCCTAAAAGCCATGCTTTTCAATATCGTGTTTTCATGATGTATTTTGACCTAGACGAACTCGATAGTGCGCTTTCTCTAAGCTCTTGGTGGTCAACAAAACGCTTTTCTCTTGCTCGTTTCAATCGCCAAGATTATTTTGGTGACGATCAAAAAAGCATTAAAGAGGCCGTACTAGAAAGAGTGAATACTCAGCTCGGTTTGTCACTTTCAGGGCCTGTTAGAATGCTGACCAACTGCCGTTACTTTGGTTTTATCATCAATCCTATCAGTATTTATTATTGCTTCGATGAAGAAGAAAATCTGCAAGCTATGTTGCTGGAAGTCACCAATACCCCGTGGAAAGAAAAAGTCGCCTACGTATTAAAATGTGATCCACAAAAGCAAAAACAGCGTATTGAATTTAACAAGACAATGCATGTGTCGCCGTTTCATCCGATGGAACATTTTTATGATTGGCGCAGTAATAAGCCAAATAAAAACTTGGTTGTACATATGCAAAACAAAGAGTTAGATAGCAAAGAGTGTGTTTTTGATGCCACTCTGTCATTATCAAAGGTACCCCTCACTTCAGCCAGTATGGCAAAGGTGCTGTTTAGTTACCCTGTAATGACCATGAAAGTTGCTTATGGCATTTATTGGCAAGCAATGAAGCTATTACTAAAAAAGGTGCCTTTTTACTCGCACCCTGATTCGTCTTCCACTGTTAAATAATGCCCCAGTAAGGAGCCTAACAAAAATGAACTCCGTTAGTATCGATAGTCAAAAAGTAAAAGCCAACAATGTCACTTGGTTTGATGGTATCGCACGAAAAATGGTATTCACCATGCTAAAGAAGTTAGAAGTTGGCCACCTTATTTTGGAAGAAAATGGTCAAACTTATTCCTTTGGTGAAGACAAAGACAGCGCCCAACACATTGCGCATATTCATGTTCACAATCATCAAGCTTTTCGCGATGTGTTTTTGCACAGCAGTATAGGAGCAGGTGAAGCCTTCATGAAGGGGCACTGGACATCGCCAGATCTCGTCGCCGTTATTCGTCTTATGGTAGCGAACCTTAACCTGATTAATAAAATCGATGCTAAGCGACCTATTTGGAGCCGCATTGGAGCAAAGATAGCACATCGATTGAACGCCAATACCAAGCAAGGCTCAAAAGAAAACATTTCAGCCCATTATGACCTTGGTAATGACTTCTTCTCACTCTTTCTCGATCCAACCATGATGTATTCTTCTGCTATCTACCCACAGGAAAATGCATCATTAGAAGATGCGTCTGTACACAAGCTCGATACTATTTGCCAAAAGCTACAGCTATCGCCTGAAGATCATCTACTAGAAATTGGCACAGGTTGGGGAGGCATGGCCATCCATGCTGCGAAACACTATGGCTGTAAAGTCACTACGACAACGATTTCAAAAGAGCAATTTGAGTTCGCTCAAGCACGAGTGATCGCGGAAGGCTTACAAGACAAAATCACCTTATTGCTAGAAGACTACCGAGACCTAACAGGTCAGTACGATAAACTCGTTTCTATTGAAATGATTGAAGCGGTTGGTCATGAATACTATGACAGCTACTTCTCCAAATGCAGTTCTTTACTAAAGCCTCACGGTGTCATGGTGATTCAAGCTATTACTATTGCCGACCAGAGATACGACTACGCTCGTCGCTCAGTAGATTTCATCCAAAAATACATTTTCCCTGGTGGTTGCTTACCGTCAAACAAAGTTATCGCTGATAAAATCGCCTCAAAAACCGATATGCAAATCATTGGTCTGGAAGACATTACTGAACACTATGCGAAAACCTTGGCAGACTGGCGAACTCGCTTCCATAACGTAAAACACACTGTTTCAGACATGGGTTTTGATGACGTGTTCTGTCGTATGTGGGACTTTTACTTAGCTTATTGTGAAGGCGGATTTAAGGAACGTGCCATTAGTACCGGCCAATTTATCTTCGCTAAGCCAGAGCATAGATTATCCATTAAGTAGCCAGCATTTGGAGGATATGTAATGAAAGCTATCACCAACACAGCATTATTCCAGCTAGTTTGGCTAATTTGTGTGGTAGGTGGAAGCCCTGTGGCGCTTATTGCAACTTTAGTCTATCTGTCTATCCACCAGCACTATTTGATGAATAACAAAGCCGAATGGAGGCTCATTGTTCTCTTCGGTGTGTTAGGTTGTTTGATTGATGGTGGCCTTTTCAAAATGGGCATTTTACTACCAGACTCTGGCGAGCCACTCGATGGAATCATGCCAATTTGGTTACTTTGCCTGTGGTTTTGTGTAGGTACGCTTTTTGCTCACGGTTTGCGTTTTCTACAGTCCCGTTATTTCGCAGCGGCGCTAGCTGGCTTTATCGGACCAGCCTTTAGTTACTTTGCGGGAGCCAAGCTAACCGATATCAATTTAGCCCAGCCAACCTTTGAGTCATTACTACTGATTTCCATAATATGGGCCATTCTGGTGCCAATGGGCGTATGGCTAAGTGAAAAGTGGCAACTTTATCCAAGCCTGCCAGAACAAAATGAACATGAGGAGCTGACATGAATCCACTCTTCACGTTAGCTAGTGCCTACCTTGTGCTTTCAAGCGCTATGAGCTTTGCCGAGCAGAATGATTCATCAATTCACTCGACACCGTATGCTGTTATAGGCAAAGCCTACAGTTTAAAAAGTGGTGAGCTTCTCTACCAAGAAATTCACCGTACCAAAGAAAGCATGCGCACCGTCACCTACATGGAAGCAGACGGCACCGTGTTTGCCAACAAATCCATTAACTATGCCTTATCAAGCCACCAGCCTAGCTTTGAGCAAACTAACGACAGAAATGGCGAGTTCATTAAAGTCATTCAGCAGGGCAAGGATATTCTGATTACCTACAAAGCAAGCCGTGATGAAGCAGACAGTACCAAGCAATTAACACTGACTCCAAACATGATCATTGATGCAGGCTTTGATCCCTTTATAAAAGAACATTGGCAGCCCCTTCTGGAAGGCGAAAAATTCGATCTGGACTATGTGGTACCTAGTAAAAAGACGACCTTTGGCTTTCGTTTTGGACTGGACAAGTGCTTAGAAAACACAAAAGATGGCAGTGTTTGTTTTTCTTTATCTCCAACGTCTTGGCTCGTTAAAATGGCGGTAGACCCTATCGTGGTTGCCTACGAAGAGAACACAAAAAGGCTAGTTCGATTTACTGGCCGAGCCAATATTAGTAACGCAAAAGGCAAGTATGAAAACGTCGATATACGCTACCAATACCCCTAATACCTTATTCTTAAAATTAGCTAATAGATCAAAACCATTTCAAACTTTTAACGCCATATGGAGTCATAATGAAAGCATTACAACACCACATTAAAACCAAAAGTATGGCGTTATTCTGCTTATTATTTCTTAGCGCCTGCTCAGCTCCTTCGGTAAGCCTCTACGAAAAAAACCAACCAACCTTTGATCTACAGGGCTTTTTCTCTGATTCACTTACCGCCCATGGCATTCTTAAGAATCGCAGTGGTGAAGTCATCCGCTACTTTAACGCCACCCTCGAAGGCTCATGGGAAAATGGTGTAGGCACCTTGGCTGAAGTGTTTGAATTTGATGATGGCGAGATTCAAAATCGCACATGGATTATGACTCCAGATGAAAACGGTCAGTACAGCGCCACGGCAAACGATGTTATTGGCACAGGTGATATTCGCATGGCTGGCAATGCCCTTTTCATGAAGTACACTCTTCAGGTCCCTTACAACGACAAACTGATTGAAGTAAACGTCGATGACCGCATGTACATGGTCAAAGAAGGTGTCGTAATGAACGAATCCATCATGACCAAATTTGGGTTCGAGGTGGGATACTTGTCTATTGTGATTCAAAAAGTAAAAAATTAACGATTTAGAAGATTAACAAAAATTGAGAAAACAAAAGCCGCTAAACAGATATCCAACATTTAACGGGTTTTGATTTCTCTCGCTTCATTTTAAATTCACTGTAATCCTAAATTGTATTTTCAAACAGCTAGTCCGACTCTTTTCCGCCCTTCTGCAGTCTTAATAGAAAAATCCATACCGGCAAACTCCGCTCCCTCTGACCCACAAAGAAAAGCTACCCCCTCAGCTGCTGATTCAGGGGATATATGTACAGACCAATCAAGATCACTCACAACATTAATTTTTGCCTCCCGAATATCTTCCATCATCCCTGTCGCTACAGTACCCGGTGATAAACCTACAACACGTATGTTTCTTTCGTGCAACTCATTATGAGCGACTTCCGTTAGTTTTTTAGCCGCCGATTTGGAAGAGCAATAATGACTCCAACCATGCAACGCACTGTTAGCCGCTCCAGAACTCATATTGACAATAATACCGCCCCCAGCGTTCAGCATATGAGGTAGTACCGCACGCATACAGAAATAGACGCCTTTATAATTAATATCAGCCGCTAAAGCCCATTGCTCAGGATCACTATCTATAAGGTGTGCTAATGGCTCAATAACTCCTGCGACATTAATCAAAAAATCAATTTTTCCTGTTTGTTGTAGGCACTTATCGACACAATGTTGAATGGAACCATAATCACTCACATCACAGGGTATGGCATAGGCATGACCACCCTGCTCATTAATTTTTCTAGCCCCTTCTTCTATCACTTTCGAAGAGCGAGCTGCGAGGACAACCGTCGCGCCATACTGAGATAATATCTGCGCTGTTGCTAATCCTATGCCACGGCTTGCCCCCATAATAAGGGCTGTTTTACCTCTAAAGTCCAACTTTTGTAACATGATATTACCCCCTGACTAGCGTCTTAATTTCCATGGCTAACTGCTCTTTCTTCAAGGCAAGTTGTTCTGGCGTAGCTGTTGAAGTTCCTTCAAGACGAATCACATGAATTTCTTTAATCCCCAAAAATGACAACAAAGAAGTTAAGAATGGTTCAAAGAAGTTCATTGCGGAAAGTTCACCACCTTCTGCATACCCTTCTGCACCATAAGCTAAAGTCAGTATTGCTCTCTTCGTTGGAAGAAGGCCACTAAAAGAGACTCCATCGTAAGCAAAGGTTTCATTGATTCTAGAAACCTGATCTATCCAAGCCTTAAGGGAAGCTGGCACTCCAAAATTGTACATAGGAGCACTAATCAATAAAGTATGTGTACTTTTTAGCTCAGCGATTAATTCATCAGATAGCGCAGTATCATGCTTTTGTTCCAACGTCTGTTCTTCAGATGGAGTAAAAAAACCGTTAATTGTTACATCAGATAACGAAGGTATTTGAGTGTCAGCAAGGTCACGTCGCTGAATAGTTAAATTAGGCGTAATAGATTGCAAATGCTGTTCAACCAAGTCAGCAATTTCACGAGAATGGGAGCTCTCTTTACGAGGGCTAGAGTCTAAACGGAATAAAGTAGTCATAAGTATTCTCCTATCTGTATTAACAATGAGATAAAAAGAATAGGGCGAACCCAATTTGCAATAAATAACTTGAACTGCAAATCATTAATGCAAATAATGCACTAATGAACTTAGACCATATAAAAATATTCCTTGCGGTTTATCGCGCTAAAAGCTTTACCCTAGTGGCTAAAGATCTTGATGTTGCGGCGTCGTCTATTTCACGCGCGATAGCCACGCTTGAAGGTCAGCTTAAAATCAGGCTTTTCCAAAGGACAACACGTAATCTTGCTCCTACACAGGCAGGCATAGACTATTTTCATCGGATTCAACCACTGTTTGATGAACTCGAATGCGTAAATCAAGAAATTACCGATAATTCATCTGAACCTTCAGGCTCACTGCGCATCACCGCTTCTATATCATTTGGACAGATAGTCTTAACGCCTTTATTGAAAGAGTTTCTCCAGAAATACCCAAAAGTGACCCCTGAAATTACCCTATCTGATTCACGGGATAATATTATTACTGAACAGTTTGATATAGCGATTCGACAGGGGAAGTTATCCGACAGTAGCTTAGTCGCAAGAAAGTTGATCGATGTTAAGTACCTCTTAGTTGCAAGCCCTACTTATTTAGAACAGGCTGCACCTATCCAATGCCCAGAAGAAATTATGCAGCATCCGCTAATCACATTTAGTTATTCAGGGTTTAATAAGGAATGGTATTTCAAGCAAGATGATCAAATCGATACTATCGCTATTCGCCCCATACTAACCTTAACAACTGCTTCCGCTATTAAGACCTGCGTCACCAAGGGAATGGGGTTAACGATATTACCCGAGTGGTCAATACAAGATGAAATTCTTTCGAGGGAGCTCGTTGAAGTTTTACCTGATTGGGCTTTCTCTGGCCTACCAGTCGAAACTGGTGTCTGGCTGATGTACCCTTCCCGTGCTTTTATACCAGCGAAAACCGCAGCATTTATGAACTTTTTATTAGACAAGGTAGGTTAATATAGAAATGCGATAGCTACCAATAAAGTCCATTTATAAAACTCTTTAAAAGAGCCTGCTATACAACTTAATAAGATTTATGGGCGCCCTTCCCTAGTCTTCCCAGCTAGGCAAAGTAACAACCAGTTTAGTAGTGCTTTCTCCACACTCTAGTTTGATATCGCCACGCTGGGCACGTGCCATTAAGCGAGCAGAATGGGTACCAATTCCTGAACCGTCTTCTTTTTCAGCCGTGGAAAATTTATCGAAAAAGTTACCTCTAATTGACTCGGGAACCGTTCCAGTGTTTTCAATTTCCAGCACTACCATAGAGTCGACTTTACTAAACTGTATTTTAATTTCAGAATTGTCATCACTTGCTTCAATGGCATTTTTAAGTAGATTTTCTGCCAGAATATAGCAAAGCAACTCTTCCCCTACGATATACCAAGGGTCCTCTGAATGAGCAGCAAAACTTACTGATTTTTCATTCATAATACCTTGTAAATCTTGCTCAATACGCAAGACTATCTTATCTAAATCGACTTTTTCCTGTTTCGATTTATAGGTTCCTTGTTCTATTTTGATCAATTTCTGTGAGCTATTTATCATGGCCAACATTCGATAGGAAGCCGACTCCATGGATAGGATATGATTCGTCGCGTCTTTAGGTATATCTGGATTGTCTATAAGCTCTGTCAGGTGGTAGATCATGCCAATAAGAGGGGTTTTCAGATCATGTCGAATAATCAGCTGCATCTCTTCCCTTAGCCTGCTATTTTCCAGCATCAAATCCAGCTCTTGCGCCATAGAGTCTCTTCCACTTTTTAGGCGTAAATGATTTTTCACCCTAGCTTTTACGATAGCTGGCTCCGAAGGTTTGATCACATAATCAACTCCGCCTATTTCGAAGCCTTTCGTCATATCAACAGAGCTGTCTCTAGAAGTAAGAAAAATAACAGGGATACCCTGCGTGTCTGGGTTTTTTTGTAACTCTTCACATGCTTCAAAGCCACTCATACCTGGCGGCATACTGACATCCATTAATATGAGGTCAGGCGGCGATGCAAAGCAGATTTTTAACGCTTGCTCCCCTGAAGAAGCCACTTTTACTCGATACTCTTTCTGAAACAAATTAACCAAAACATCCACATTGCTAGCCACATCATCTACCACTAAAAGAGTAGATTTCTCTTCTACTTTAGCAGCAGGAGGACGCAAGTTACTTTGTAAATACTGCGCCATCCCCTCTGGGCTACCTACAAGGAAGCACCTTTCAATTTTCTCTTTCAATGCTTTCACATTAAAAGGCTTTACTAGAAAGTCAGTAACGCCAGAAGAAATCACCTCCATAACACGCCGTTTGTCTGTTTCAGCCGTGATCATTAAAAAAGGGATTTTTTTATAGGAAGGAAGGCGGCGGACTTCTTTTAAAAGATCGACACCATTCATTTTAGGCATGTTCCAATCGCAAATAATAAAATCGCATTGCTGAGACTCAACGATTTTCATTGCGGTTGTACCACTCGCGGCTTGAATAACATTCCCCGCACCTAACTGACTTAAAGACCGAGAGACTAATTGTCGTACTGCTTCTTGATCATCAACAATAAGAAAACTCTTGCCTTTAATCATCTCTTCCATGAATTAGCCTTCTGTCATCAAAATAGTAAATAGGTATGGTATCTACATGTTTAGCTCAAGGTATTTTGCGATAGCGTACTTAAATTAAAAGCTAGCTAATAATTACGCAAAGCTTCAAGTTAAGCACATTAGAAAAACATAAGATAAATTAATACTAAGAACAAATGCAAAATCTTACATTTTGAAATGTTTTACATACACAGTATTGCATAAGACGGTATTATTGCTAATCTATTAGCTAGATATAGAATAATTATCTTGCTTTATAAGTGACCTTTATGAAATCACTTAGTCAACATGGAGTTGGAAATGCAGCAGCATCAGGGAAAGACGATTGCCGCCTATCAGATACCACAAGATAACGAAATATTATCTGTTTCTTATAAAGGCGCACACTTATTACTGGCAGAAGACAACGAGATCAACCAACAAGTTGCTGTCGGTATGCTCAATTATCTCGGTATTACCTTAGATCTCGTCAAAACAGGCAAAGATGCCATTGATGCTATGAAGAACACCACATCCTATGACGGCATCTTGATGGACTTACACATGCCGGAAATGGATGGCCTTGAAGCGACCCGTATCATACGTCAAAACCCAAAATGGCAAAACATTCCTATTATTGCTATGACAGCAAGCTCCACTTCATCTGATAAAGAACAATGCAACAAAGCGGGAATGAATGACCATATAGCTAAACCCATTATGCCCGCAGACTTATTATCAAAAGTAGCAAGATGGATTAAAACCGAGCCGTCTCCAGAGAAACCTTCCCTTACTCCACAGCCCAAAACAGCGCCATTACCAGAACGACGCACTCTTAAAAAAGCAACCTATTGGAAAGAAGTGGATGCCATCACAGGATTAAAGCGTCTAGAACTAAATCAGGAGCTGTATTATAAGCTCCTGTTGAAATTTGCTACAGATTATGAAAATACACCACACACATTAAACAGCTTGCTCAAACAACCAGAGGATAAAGTCTCTTCCTTTGTAAAAGCCTCTCAACTTATGCACAGCATTAAAGGAGTTGCAGGCAATTTAGGCATTGTAAAAATACACCACCTTGCTGCCGAACTAGAAATGGCCTACAAGGCAGGCATTATGGTCGACCTATCCGAATTAGAGACAAAAATGGAAATGGTTTGCAGCGAGATACACCACAACCTAGATGAACTGCAAGAAGAAAAAACGGCTGAAAAAGAAGAGTTGTCAGTATCAACAGAACTACTTACAGACTTAACAGAACTCAAAACTCTACTCGAAGAATATGACTCGGAAGCTAAACAAGTTCTAAATAGGATGCTGCAAACATACGGAGAAAATACGCCATTAAAATCCGTTTCAAATGCACTAGAAGAGTACCAATTTGATCAGGCTCATCAGCTAGTTGAAGATTTAGAAGGGGTACTTAAGAACCTGTAACAAGATAAAACAATACCGCCAAATAGAAAATCCAACAAAGCAGGTAAGCGCTTCACATACGCAAGTCAGCTCCTAAGGAACTCCTAGTAAACGAAGACCTGCTGTTACAAAAGTCCCTACAAATAAAACACCTAATATATTCACTCGATAATATGCCAAGCCCCCAGCTGTTACGACACCAATACAACGAGCCCACCCTGCAAACGCACCCGCTTCGTATATCATAACGACAGCAGCAACAGAAATAAGCAATACCATCCCCATATTATTTAATAGCTCTTCATAGCGCTGAAAGTCTGGTACATATTGCTCCATTACCGAACCAAAATAACGAAAAGCAAAGGTACCAAGTGCTAAAATAGCCATACTAAAAATCAATAATAAAGTCATGCTCTTTCGCTCTTTTTAGTATCTGCTTTAACCCTTTTTGTTGTAAAAAAAAGTGCTAAAGAAGATAACAGTACAGGCAAACCAACCGGTAGAAAGGGGGTTGTTAATAAAGCTATTAACGCACCGAACAATGCTGTTACCTTTTTATTTATTGTGCTCAAGTTAGGAAGCACCAAAGCTAGTATTAGAGAAGGGAACAAGGCATCTAAACCAAAGCTTTCGGGGTGAGTTATTAAATCTCCAAATAGCCCTCCTACTAATATTCCCAGTGGCCAGCAGACAATAATACCAAGACCGCATAACCAATAAGCCCGCCTCCTTTCTTTTCTACTACTTTGAGCCAGAGCAAAAGCCACACTTTCATCATTCATTAGATGACATCCCAATAGCCTTTGTTTTCCTGCACCAACTTCATTTTTTACAGAAACCCCAAAAGGCAAATGCCGCGCATTAACTAACAAGCCAGCCAGCGCCGCCGTAAACGGGCTACCTCCAGCCGCAAGCACAGAAACAAATAAAAACTCAGAGGCACCTGCCAATACGACGATAGACAAGACAAATGGAATCCAAAGCTCCACTCCAAGATTCACAGCAGAGGCACCAAAAGACACACCAACAATGCCATCGATCAAGCAGACGAGAAGGATACTACGAGTCACTTTATCTATTTTAAAAACCATACATTAGTCTTTTATAGCGAACAATTGAACTATATAATGAACAAACAACAACTGTTCGTCAAATAAAACATTCGTTTTTTATAAAAAACAGGACACCACATGACACAATCAACTGCCGACCCCAAAAAAATCATATCGGCCTCTTTGCAAAGAGAACGACTCAAAAAAGGTTATTCACTCGGGAAGCTTGCAAAAGTTGCGGGAGTGTCTAAATCGACGTTATCTCAACTAGAGGCAGGAGTAGGAAATCCAAGCATTGAAACTCTATGGTCACTAAGTACCGCGTTAGAAATTCCTTTTTCTGTTTTACTGGAACAGCAAAAACCAATAGTTCAAGTATTACGCAAAGGTGAAGGAACCGCAGTGAATTCGGGGCAAGCAGATTACAAAGCTATCCTATTAGCAAACTGTCCTGCTTCTGCTCGGCGCGACCTTTATCTGACCTTAGTTCAACCTGACGAGATACATCACTCGCAACCTCACTCAAAAGGTACTATTGAACACGTTATAATTGCTCAAGGTCGAGCATTAGTTGGATTAGAAGAAGAGCCCATAGAGCTCAATCCAGGAGATTACATTTGCTACCCAGGTGATCAGGCTCATGTATTCAGAGCCCTAGAAAAAAACACTATGGCTGTATTTGTAACAGAACATTAAAAAATCATTTTTAGACAGAATAGTTCATTTTATGAAATGAACTATTCTAGGAGATATCTCAATTTTGTCCCATAAAGAAAAAATGTGTTTTACAGACAAAAATTAAAAATAATTATTTTCCTTATAAAGCCAGTAAAAACGAGGATTAAAGAGTTATTTTCCATTATAAAAATGGCGCGCCCGAGAGGATTCGAACCTCCGGCCTTCGCCTCCGGAGGGCGACGCTCTATCCAGCTGAGCTACGGGCGCATGTCTTGGCTAGAAGAGTGTTAAGCCAATTAGGATGGTGCTGTATTCTAATCGAATTCCTTTAGGATTCCAGTACTTAATATAAGTTCTATCAACTTTCATTGCTTTAGGTGCCCCGTTTTTTTAAAGCAAAGCCAGAAGTGCCTTCTATTTATTACCCCTTCCAGCCATTAAGGTGGCCAAGCAATCATTGTACTGCTAGCCATTACATTCAAGGCTCCAATTATTCACGATACCTCTAACCCAAAACTCAGCTCATTTGTAAGTTACTTATTTGAAGTTAACTTGGGTTTGACCACTACAAAACGAAACATTAGGATAACAATTAGAAAAACATGGATACATAAAAGAAAACCTAAGACAGGCGTGCTTATATTTCTGAAACATCACTCAGAATCAAGGTTAAGCCGTTAAAGTACCTACAGACTTAGTAAAGGGATGTCATATGTGTACTAGGGTTCTTGTTATTGGATCATGTGGTCAAATTGGCACTGAGTTAACTCAACAGCTTCGCTTACTTTATGGTGATAGTAATGTCATCGCATCGGATATTAAGTTCCCTACCCCTCACAACCCGCATGAAATATTTGAGCATCTAGATGTGCTTGATAACGAGAAGCTATCCTTTGTTATCGAAAAACATAAGATTACGGACGTCTATTTGATGGCCGCTATGCTATCTGCCACAGCAGAAAAGTCCCCTGAAGCAGCTTGGTCATTGAACATGCAGTCTCTGCTACATGTCTTAGAGTTAGCTAGAAATAAGAAAATCAAAAAAGTCTTTTGGCCCTCTAGCATTGCTGTTTTTGGCCCGACAACACCGAAAGAGAACACACCTCAGTTTACTATTACCGAGCCGACGACAGTTTATGGCATCAGCAAACTTTCTGGCGAAAGGTGGTGTGAGTATTATCACCAAAATTACGATGTGGATGTGCGCAGCATACGCTACCCGGGAATCATCAGCTGGTTAACCCCAGCAGGTGGCGGCACTACAGATTACGCTGTCGATATTTATCATGAAGCATTTAAGTCCTCAGAATATAACTGTTTTCTCTCAGCCAATACCAAGCTACCCATGATGTATATGGAAGATGCTATCAAAGCAGCCATCGTAATCATGCAAGCACCAAAAGAAAATATTCGAGTAAGGTCTTCTTATAACCTATCAGCAATGAGCTTCACACCAACGGATATTGCCAATGAAATTAGCAAGTACTTCCCTAACTTCAAAGTGACCTACTCACCTGACTTTCGTCAGAGAATCGCCGACAGTTGGCCTTCAAGCATTGATGATAGTCACGCCAGAGATGACTGGGGATGGCGCCATTCTTTCGACATTTTGTCTATGAGCAATGACATCATTACAAATTTAAAAACACAGAGTTCAAAAGCTTCTTAAAAGGTATTGTTAACAGATAACTTCCAAGCAGATAAAAGTACAGCAAAAGTGAAAATCGCCAGCTCATCACTTTTTAGTGCTTTTAAGCTGTTACAATTCTTATTCAAATACTGTTTCGATAAAGGTCTTTCTCTGTGCAGACTATCTCTCAAGCAATTACTAAAGCCATTGGTAAAATAGTGCTTATCGCTAGTATCACCAGCGTTGGCGTTATCAATACCACTCAAGCGGCACGTTCAGGGGAGCAGGTGTTTAACACCACTTGTATAGCTTGCCATATCAGCGGTGCCGCAGGGGCGCCAAGGCTTGGAGAGAAAGCAGATTGGCAGCCTAGAATCGAAAAAGGTTTAGAGAGTTTATTGGCTACCAGTATAAAAGGCATCGGCGCTATGCCGCCTAAAGGTATGTGCGGAAATTGTAGCGATGAAGAGCTGTTAAACAGCATTCAGTTCATGATAGATAACAGCCAAAACTAATAACGGAGTATGCTAGTTGTTAGTCCCCTAGCATGGCTTTTAATGCCGAAAGTGACGCCTGACCACGCTCTTTTTTAACCGTTTCAGATTCATCCCCTCGGCCTTCCCAAACCAAATCTTCTTCCGGTAGTTCATCGAGGAAACGACTTGGTAAACAATCTATTTCTTCACCGTACTGGCGGCGTTTAGAAGCCAAAGTAATGCACAGGGTTCGTTTAGCACGGGTAATGCCCACATAAGCTAAACGACGCTCCTCTTCAATGTCATCACTTTCAATACTGTTGCGGTGCGGTAGCAATTCCTCTTCACAGCCCATAAGAAATACATGGGGGTATTCAAGGCCTTTCGACGCATGCAGAGTCAGCAATTGAACCTTGTCTTCGTCTTCCTCTTCTTCTTGTCGCTCTAGCATATCAATCAGCAGCAATTTACTAATGGCCTGATCTAAGCCTGCGGTTTCGTCTTCTTCCCAAGCCGATTCCATCATGCGCTGGATAGACTCCAACAAGAAACGAACGTTCTCAATACGTCGCTCTGCCGCTTTTGCGGAGGAGCTTTGCTCCTGAATCCAGCCATAATAGTCCATGTCATGAATCATCTGTTCGATCACAGGGACGGGAGACGCCCCTTCTAAGCGACGACGTAAGATAGACATCCAAAACTCGAACTCTTGCAGGCTTTTTAATGATCGCCCTGTCACGGTTTCTTCTAGGGCTTTATCTCCCGATGCTTCAAACAAGCTAACGCCCAATTGAGTCGCTAGGTTGCCCACTTTTTCAAGAGTTGCTGGGCCAATTTCTCGGCGTGGAAGGTTCACAACTCGCAAGAAAGCATTGTCATCCGCAGGGTTCACCAAGAGGCGCAAATACCCCATTAGATCTTTAATCTCTGCACGGGAGAAAAAGGAAGTACCGCCGTTCATCTTGTAGGGGATACGATAAGCCTGAAGCTTAATTTCCAACAATCTTGCCTGATGATTACCACGGTACAGCACAGCAAAATCACGGTAAGGAATATCATGACGCAAATGTTTGGATTGGATTTCGGCCGCGACACGCTCAGATTCAGAATCTTCATTACGGGTCACCATGACGCGTATCGGGTCGCCTTCCCCAAGGTCACTCCATAGGGCTTTGTCATACACGTGGGGGTTATTGGCAATGAGTGTATTGGCGGCTTTCAATATGGTTTTTGTCGAACGGTAATTTTGCTCTAGCTTCACCAACTTGAGGTTTGGGTAATCCACCGATAGGCGCTCAAGGTTTTCTGGTCGAGCACCACGCCACGCATAAATGGATTGGTCATCGTCCCCTACTAAGGTAAAACAACGACGATAGCCAGCCAGTAATCGAATCAATTCATACTGGCTACCATTGGTGTCTTGGCACTCATCCACCAGCAGATAACGCACTTTTTTCTGCCAACGATCACGCAGTTCATCGCTTGCCATCAAAAGGCTTACAGGCAGTAAAATCAAGTCATCAAAATCCACTGCGTTATAGGCGCGTAGATAGCGCTGATACAAAGCATACACCTGTGCTGCTAACAGAAACTCTTCCGTATCCGCATTGGTCATAGCTTCTTGTGGTGTAGTGAGGTCGTTTTTCCAATTAGAAATGGTGTTCTGACAAAAGGCGGTGGAATCCGTTTGACCATTAAACTCTTTATCTAGCACCTCTTTGATTAAGTCAAAAGAGTCTTGCGAATCAAACAGAGTAAAGCCTTCTTTCAGCCCTGCTTGGCGGTATTCACGGCGTAAAATACGTAAGCCTAAATTGTGAAAGGTCGAGATACTCAGGCCACGACTCTCAGGTTTCGACAGCATGCTGACTACCCGCTCTTTCATCTCACGGGCAGCCTTGTTGGTAAAGGTCACAGCGATAATGCTACTGGCCTTAAATCCGCACGTTTGAATCAAATAGGCGATTTTCGTCGTAATTACACTGGTTTTCCCCGAACCTGCTCCTGCTAATACCAAAAGGGGACCATCAATCTGCTTGACCGCATCCAATTGGCGATCGTTTAGATTTTTCAGGCGATGGGAGATAGATGGCAGGGCTTCGCTCATAATAGGGCTGGACTCAAATTAAAGGCTAAAACAAATTTCCCCTAGTGTACCCGAGATTGCACGTTAGGTATAAAAAAGCGCGACGATTAACAGTAAATGGGCAAGGGTTTGTTACTGGCAATTTTTCTCACTGACAAATGGGTATGAATGTCTTTGACACTGGTGATCTTATGCAGCTTTCTGGTGAAGGCTTCATAAGCCGTTAAATCAGCGGCCGCCACTTCTAGTAAATAATCATAACCACCCGACACAATATGTCCGTTAATCACTTCTTCCATATCATTTAGGGAGCGTTCAAAACTTTGAATCGATTCTTCTTGATGGTTACTCAAGCTCACTTCTACAAAAAAGGTCATCGAAATGCCTATTTTGGCCTTATTCAAATTGGCCTGATAGTCCGAGATATAACCTTCATCTTCGAGTCGCTTTAAACGACGAGCACAAGGGGACGGCGATAAACCCACCCTGTCAGACAATTCCGCTGTCGATAAACGACCCTCTTTTTGCAGAACTTCCAATATATGACGATCAATTCTATCCAAGGCACTCATTAGTAATTTCCATCAATATTTGATTAATAGTTAGCGATATCAACCAACAATACCCTATGACAAACCAAAAATCGCCGAATAAATGCGAATAACTTAATTGATAATATCCATACAACATTGAGGAAGGATACTATCAAAATGGAAAAGACGATTTCCCGCACTATTCCACAGCCAACTCTAGGAACAACAACTCAGGGCACAACAACCCTAAGCCCTACGCCGACTTTATTAAAAGGCTATATGGCGATGGGGATAGTATTATTAATTTGGTCAGGGTTCTCACTGACAGCACGAGCGGTTGGCTCATCTCCACTTAGCATTGCTGATATGGCGTTAATTCGTTTTGCCGTTCCCTTGATATTATTAGCCCCTATGGTGATGCCTCACTTAAAAGAGATACGAACAGCACGCTTCTCTGACATTTTGTTCGTTCTTCTAGGAGGGATTCCTTTCTTATTTTTCGCATCTTGGGGGGCGCAAACCACCCCAACCGCCTATGTTGGGACTATTTTAGTCGGAACTCCGCCCTTCTTTATTGCCATTTTGGCTTGCCTTATTTACCGTCAACCCATCCCATTAACCAAGGCGATGCCCTTAGCATTCATTTTTGCAGGCATTGTTGTGATGCTAATGTCTAACAAAAACAATTTCCCTGCGGGAGTCTCTGAAGGTATCTTGTATTTACTAGCCGCTTCTCTATCTTGGGCAGGTTATTCAATAGGCCTAAAACGTGCAGGACTAAAGCCCATGACTGTGGCTATTATTCTGTCTTATGTGTCATTTTTTATTCTGTTAGGCATCGTATTTTTGGGTTTTACCCCAAGTAACTTGGGTTCATTCTCAATGGAAGAAGCACTACCCTTTATCTTGGTTCAGGGAGTCGGTGTTGGGGTGTTAGCAACCATTTTATTTTCATATGCTATTAGCCAACTAGGTTCATCTCAACCCGCTATCATTGGTGCACTATCTTCAGGGTTAACAGCATTATTAGCGGTTTTTATATTTAATGAGCCCCTAACCATTGCCATTGTTACTGGCATCGCATTAACCGTTACTGGTGTTATTTTGTCTCATCGTTCTTAACCGAGTTATAGAACCAGATTACAGAGTTAGATTAAAAGGAAAAGCACTATGTTAGAAAATTTACCTCAAGTTGGAGCAGATCCTTTATGGGAGCTTTTAGCCGAATTTCAGGCTGATAAACGAAAAGATAAAATTGACCTTTTAGTGGGTGTTTATCGCGACGAAACAGGCGTAACCCCTGTCATGGAAAATGTGAAGTCGGCCGAAAATCAATTAGCTAATCAAGCTGCCTCTAAAGCCTACGGCATGCTGTCTGGCAATGGGACATTCAACCGAAACATCGCAAAATTTATCTTAGGTGCAGACAACCCAAGACTGCATAATCAGCGCACAATCCAGACCGTAGGCGCTTCTGGTGCATTACGCGTACTTGCTGATTTCATTAAGCGCTTGTCGCCCAATGTAGTAATTTGGAATACCAACCCGGGTTACATCAACCACCAACCTATTATGGAAGGGGCTGGTCTACAGGTGTCGTCTTTCCGTTGGCAAGATAAGGGCGGGGAATTAGACATTAACGCCTGCTTTGCTGACTTAGAAGATGCGGTAAAAGGGGATGTCATTCTTCTGCACGCCAGCTGTCACAACCCAACAGGTATCGATCCATCACTGGAGCAATGGCAGCAATTTGTGGATTTCTGCAAACGCAAAAAGATCACACCTTTTATTGATATTGCCTACCAAGGGTTTGGGGAAACGCCAGAGCAAGACGCTGCGGGCTTACGCTTATTCGTTGAGCAAATTGACGAAGTCTTAATTACCGCAAGCTGCTCTAAAAATATGGGGCTTTATTGTGAGCGAACGGGAGCTGCCATCGTCATGACCAATGATGAAGAAAAGCTAGCTGGCATATCCACTTTACTTGAACGCATTACCCGCTCTAACTATTCGATGCCACCAAACCACGGTGCCGCCATTGCCAATATTCTTTTTAGCAATCAAGAACCTTGGCTAGAAGAATTGGCAAGTTACCGAGACAGAGTTAATGGCATTCGACAGGGTTTAACCGATGCCTTAACAAAGCTAGGAGCGCCCTCTTCAATGCAAGTAATTGGTACACAAAAAGGTATGTTTTCCATGCTGCCATTAACCAAAGATCAAATGATTGCCCTACGTAAAGACCATGGTATTTACGGTGTGCCCAACGGCCGCATCAACCTTGCTGGATTGAAGCAGTCACAAACAGAAGTACTTGCCAAAGCCCTTATTGCAGTGCTCGATAAGTAACTGTATTTGAAAATAAAAATGCCCTTTTGTTAATTTAACTATTTTAGGAAATAGTCAAAAAGCAAAAGGGCATTTTTGTATAAAGGGTTTGCCTGAGTGGATTAAACCGCTAAGTATTGCTTAATCAAATCGTCATCAAGGTTTTCCATTTTATCCGCCGCCACAACACGACCTTTTTCCATCAAACGGAATTCCTTACCAACACGACGGGCGAAGCCAAGTTTTTGCTCAACCAAGATAACCGTTAGGCCTTCTTCTTCGTTGAGTTTCAAAATAACATCGCCAATCTGCTTAACGATATTAGGTTGAATACCTTCATTAGGCTCATCCAAGATCAATACTTTTGGTTCAAGTACCAAAGCACGGCCGATCGCCAATTGCTGTTGCTGACCACCAGACAAGTCACCACCACGGCGGTGTAGCATGTCTTTCAGTACTGGGAAGAGCTCAAAGATTTTTTCTGGAATATCTTTCGGAGAATCCTGAGTACGTTTACCTCGAACAGGCAAACCAATACGTAGATTCTCTTCCACCGTTAACATAGGGAAAATATCTCGCCCTTGGGGAACATAGCCAATACCAGAATAAGCGCGCTTCTCAGCACTTTGCTTATTTAAGATCTGACCTTCCATGGATATTTCACCACTTTTGATCGGCAACAAGCCCATGATGGCTTTCAACAAGGTGGTTTTACCCACCCCGTTACGGCCCATAATGCAGGTAATCGAACCCGGCACTATGTCTAAATCCAAGCCCCAAAGAATTTGCGTACCACCGTAAAGTTGATCCACGTTTTTAATAGAAATCATGCATCCCCTCCTGCGCCGTTCGCTTCGGCTTGTTCCTCACCAAGGTAAACCTCGATAACGTCTTTATTACTTTGGATTTCATCCATTGTGCCTTCCGCCAACACAGAGCCTTGGTGCAATACCGTCACGGTGCGTGCAATACTACGAACAAACTCCATATCATGCTCAACCACAATAACGGTACGCTCACCCGCTAGGGAGGTCAGTAGTTCTGCGGTGCGCTCGGTTTCTTGGGCTGTCATGCCAGCCACTGGCTCATCGATCAACAATAAACGAGGGTCAGCGGCCAACAACATACCAATTTCTAACCACTGTTTTTGACCGTGAGAAAGCGCCCCCGCCAACATAAAGCGATGTTGCTCTAGGCCGATGATTTTCAACACTTCATCGATACGATCAATTTGCGTCGGTGATAAACGAGAGAACAAAGTCGGCAATACAGACTTATCTGTTTTCAGCGACAATTCCAAATTATCAAACACAGTTTGTGCTTCAAATACCGTTGGTTTTTGGAATTTTCGGCCTATGCCCAATTGGGCGATAGCCGCTTCGTCTTTATTCAATAAATTATGGTTTTGACCAAAGAAAACAGAACCAGAATCACACTGGGTTTTACCTGTAATCACGTCCATTAGGGTGGTTTTACCCGCCCCATTGGCACCAATCAAACAACGTAATTCGCCGTCATTCACATACAGGTTCAAATCGTTTAAGGCTTTAAAACCATCAAAACTCAGATTCAATCCTTCTACATAAAGGATGACATCTTTATCTACATTCACATTCGCCTGAGACGATTGCAACATTGGCCAAGTTTGATCTCGGCGAAAGGTTTCTCTTAAGCTTTCAATTGCACTCATGCTTGAGACTCCTCTGATTTTTGTGGCTTGGCTGTTTTACGTTTTGCCATAAGCTGTGCATAAATTCCCATTAAGCCTTTTGGTAAGTACAGGGTAACGAAAACAAACATAGCACCCAGTGCGAACAACCAAGCATCTGGCAGAATCGCGGTAAAACGTGTCTTCGCATAGTTCACTAAGATGGCACCAATCACAGCACCAATTAATGTGCCACGACCACCAACAGCCACCCAGATAACCATCTCAATCGAGTTGATTGGCGAGAACTCACCCGGATTAATGATACCCACTTGAGGTACGTATAAAGCACCTGCAATACCTGCGATAACAGCAGAGTAAACAAACAACCAAACTTTATAACGATCAGTACGGTAGCCAATAAAGCGTGAGCGAGACTCCGCATCACGAATGGCCAATACCACTTTACCGAATCGAGAAGACAGGATGCGCTGGCTGATCACAAACACAATAGCCAACAAGAAAGCAGTAATCATAAACAAGCTAACCCGTGTGGAATCGGCCTGCAAATCAAAGCCCACGATCTCCTTAAAGTCGGTTAGACCATTGTTACCACCAAAGCCCATTTCGTTACGGAAGAAGGCCAATAGCAAGGCGTAGGTCAAGGCTTGAGTCATGATAGACAAGTACACACCCGTCACTCGTGAACGGAATGCCAACCAACCAAATACAAAGGCTAATAATCCTGGTACCAGTACCGCCATAATCATGGCGAACCAAAACTGATCCATGCCGAGCCAGAACCAAGGCAGCTCTTGCCAATCAAGAAAGACCATAAAGTCTGGTAATGTTGGGTGTCCGTAAACGCCTCGATCACCGATCTGACGCATCAAGTACATACCCATGGCATAACCGCCTAAGGCGAAAAAGGCACCGTGACCTAGGCTCAAAATACCGCAATAACCCCAGATAATATCGACCGCTAATGCCAGCATGGCATAACATAAATACTTACCTAACAAGGTTATGGTGTAAGTACTCACATACAGCGCAGAGTCTTCTGGCAAATACAGATTGGCAGCGGATGCCAAGAAAGTGATGGCCAACAGGATCACCACAAAAGGCATGGTGTGTTTCCCCGTTGAACGACCAGAGGAAAACCATTCTTTTAGACGTGTCATTCTGCCGCCCTCCCTTTTTGTGGAAAGAGTCCTTTAGGACGTTTTTGAATAAAGAGGATAATAAACACCAAGACAATAATCGCGGCTAATACGGCACCCGTTGTTGGTTCTAGGAACTTAGTAGCAATACCTAACGAGAAGGCCGCAACCAATGTACCTAATAGGTTACCCACGCCACCAAACACCACCACCATGAAAGAATCTATGATGTAAGCTTGACCAAGGTTTGGACCAACGTTGGTTAACTGGCTCAATGCTACACCTGCTACACCAGCAATACCCGAGCCTAAACCAAAGGTCATAGCGTCAACTCTGTGGGTTTTTACACCCATGGCTTTGGCCATATTACGGTTTTGCGATACGGCACGAACGTTCAAACCAAGGGAAGTTTTGCGCAAAATAGCGACCAAAATAATGAAAACCAACAGGGCAAAAGCAAGGATGTATAAGCGGTTCAAAGTCAGTGACAAAACTGGGTTAATTTCCCATGAGCCACTCATCCAGCTTGGTGTCGATACTTGACGGTTTAGTGGAGAGAAAATGGTTCTTACTAACTGTTGTAAGATCAAGCTAATACCAAAAGTAGCCAATAAGGTTTCTAGAGGTCGACCATGTAAACGACTAATGACCAATCGCTCGATCAAGACACCCATTAAACCAGACACCATGAAGGCAGCAGGAATTGCCACCCAAATAGAATAATCAATATGGTTTGGCATCAGCAGCTGTACCACATAAGTGGTATAAGCGCCTAGCATGATCATCTCACCATGGGCCATATTAATAACGCCCATTACACCAAAGGTAATGGCTAGACCGATGGACGCTAACAACAACACAGAGCCTAAGCTCAAACCAAAGAACAGCTGATCAATAAATGCGAAACGGTTAGCGCGCTGAGCAATTTTTTCTAATGCGCCATTGGCTGCTTTGACAACAGAGGCGTTATCGTCGTTCGTTAATTTGGTTAAATGATTTCGAACACTATTCTCTAAGCTACCAGATAAGGTCTCTATGGCTTTTAAACGACTCGAAACAGTCGCCGCTTTATCATTGGCAACATTAAGTGCCAAAGCTAAACCCATAGCCTCTTTTACTTTCTTATTGGCTTCTTTAGGGTAGAGCTCTTCAATAATCTCAACGGTATTTTTATCTAGCTTCGCCAATAGAGCGTGTACCGCGTCTTCTCGTACCGCAGGCGATTTAGAGGTCAATTGAATGCCAGCAATAGCCTTACGTAAATAAACACGTAACTTGTTGTTCACGCGTATTTTTTTCACTTCTTTACTACCAAAGCTTGGCTTATCAAGGCCATTAACATCTTGGCTTGTGAAAACATCTTGATAACGTTTATCGCCATCTAAGGTGTATTGGCCGACCACATCTTTGGTCGCCCGAACATAATAAAGTTTACCTGCTAATAAGGTGTTAAAAAGTGGCAAAGCGTCTTCACCAGAAGTCGCTTCTATTTTTGCGACAACGGGCTGTAACTTGCTTAGTTTTGTATCCACCAGCTCCGTCAAAAGCTCTTTCGAAATTGGCGATTCAGCACTAAAGGCAGGCAAGGATAAGAGCCCAAAAAGACAGCAGCAAAGTGCGATTAAATGTCTCAAGGTCATACTCCACGTATTGAAGGGTGTATTGCAAAGAAGGCTAGAACAACAACATTCTTTTAAGGAAAAACTAGAACAGCAGATGGGTTAAAAAAGGCCCTCTAACTACAGAGAGAAAGAGGGCCAACATCAGCATAGGAAGTGCTTAACTTAGTAGTTCTGACCAGAACACGCTTTAGTTTTCGTGTTGTAGTTACCGCACTTAACTGGCGCAGTCCAATCAGAAATTAGGTCTTTAGAACCTGGTAGGAAATCAGACCATGCGTCACCCGCAACAACACCATCTGTTGACCAAACCACTTCGAATTGACCGTCGTCTTGAATCTCACCGATTAGAACAGGCTTGCTCAAGTGGTGGTTTTTGTTCATTACCGCAACACCACCAGTTAGGTTAGGTGTTTCTTGACCAATCATTGCTTGCTCAACCGCGTCTACGTCAGTAGTACCCGCTTCAGTAACAGCGTTAGCCCACATTTTGAAACCGATGTAAGTCGCTTCCATTGGGTCGTTAGTTACACGGTTTGCATCTTTAGTGAAGGCTTTCCACTTAGTGATGAACTCTTCGTTTGCATCGCTTTCAACACTTTGGAAGTAGTTCCATGCTGCTAGGTGACCTACTAGAGGGCCAGTGTCTAGACCAGAAAGTTCTTCTTCACCTACAGAGAAGGCTACAACTGGAATGTCTTCTGCAGAGATACCTTGGTTACCCAATTCTTTGTAGAAAGGTACGTTTGCGTCACCATTGATAGTAGAAACAACCGCTGTTTTCTTACCTTCGCTACCGAATTTCTTAACATCAGAAACGATTGACTGCCAATCAGAATGACCGAAAGGTGTGTAGTTGATCATGATGTCGCTAGCCGCAACGCCTTTTGCTTTTAGGTAAGCTTCAAGGATTTTGTTCGTTGTACGTGGGTAAACGTAGTCAGTACCCGCTAGAACAAAACGCTCAACACCTAGTTCGTTGATCAAGTAATCAACTGCTGGGATAGCCTGTTGGTTCGGCGCAGCACCTGTGTAGAAAACGTTTTTAGAAGATTCTTCACCTTCGTACTGTACTGGGTAGAACATCAAACCGTTCAACTCTTCCAATACTGGTAATACAGACTTACGAGATACAGAAGTCCAGCTACCGAAGATAACGTCAACTTTCTCTTGCTCAAGAAGTTCACGACCTTTCTCAGCAAATAAAGGCCAGTTAGATGCAGGGTCAACAACCACTGCTTCTAGTTTCTTGCCTAGCAAGCCACCTTTTTTGTTCTGATCTTCAACCATCATAAGAACAGTGTCTTTAAGAGTTGTTTCAGAAATCGCCATCGTACCTGATAGAGAGTGAAGTACACCAACCTTGATTGTGTCCGCCGCCATAGATGGCAGGGCAATTAAAGTCGCACCAGAAAGAGCAATCGCAGAAGCAAGCGTTTTAAGTTTCATTTGTTAAACCGTCCTATTGAGATTGAGAAGTTGATTAAAAACTTGGTAATAAGAAGTCAAAGAATTTTCCCTTCCTTCGTATCAGTGACTTAAGTATTAAAAAAGCACGGCAAGAAAGGTATGCGCGAAACACCCTAGAGGAGTACGTCAAATGACGCATATGTGATAATTAATATTAGATAGGTATTACTATTTGGCTTGAAGTTTCGTCTGTTTCACTAGTATTTCTCGCATATAACGAATAAAAACTTCTTTGCTTCTGCCTCTTTTACAGATTAATGAAAAAGGCGCCTGATACCCAAAAACACTCGGGAGTAATGGCCTAAGCTGTCCACTACTAACCAAATTTTGGGCATAATGCTCAGGTAAGTAGCCAACGTATTTACCTGACAAAATCAGTGTGAGTTGAGCCTCCATACTTTCTACCGTAGCCGTACTATGGCCAAACCCCTTTTGACGCAAATCAGCACTATTCCAGTAACTGCGGGTCACTAATCCACACTCTATGACCTGATCTTGTGTAATACGTTTTTGCTCAAACAATGGATTCAAATGGCTGCAATACAACCAATGTTGCTCTCGATACAACTTTTCTTCCACTACATTATTAACACTAGAGGGGTAGTTCCCAATCGCCATATCTAATTCATTATTAAGGATCCCCTGGACTTGTTCATAGGGACTACGCACTTGCAAGTTAAGATGCACTGCAGGAAATTTTTCATTAAATTGTCTAATAATAGCGGGCATAGAAAGCGCTTTATCCAATACGGTAGCGTCTAACACCGCAATTCGAAAAGTACCCCCAAGGTCACCTTTGAGGGTTTGCGCGTGTCGCTCTAGATTATTTAATTCATCAAGCAGTTTTATCGTTTGATGAAAGAATTGCTGGCCTTTTTCTGTTAATCGAAAGCCCGACCGCCCTCTTTGACACAGTACAAAGCCCACATAAGCTTCTAGCTCACTCATATAATTACTGATTGCTGACGTAGAGAGATTTAGCGTCTGTTGCGCACCAGCATAGCCTTGATTTTTAACAACAGTAACAAACACCTCTAACAAACGAACATTAATATGTTTGTCCATGCATCCCCCTGCAAATAATTACTTCAGTAATTCATGAAGTAATTATTTAGGATCTGGTATTTAACAGTCAAGACCTCTTTTCTAGTATCGGAGTTATTCAATAAAACATACAAAGAGAAGATGAGCGTATGTCAACAGAGAAAATATTCCATCAACCACAAAGCGGTAACGACATGCCTCGCTTTGGAGGTCGTGCCACCATGATGAGACTACCTTTCGTTGAGAACTTGGACGAACTAGATGTAGCTTATATTGGTATACCATTAGACGTTGGCACATCACAAAGAGCTGGTACTCGCTATGGACCACGACAAATTCGTGCAGAGTCGGTAATGATACGCCCTTACAACATGGCCACAGGTGCGGCTCCATTTGATTCTTTATCTGTAGGTGACATTGGTGATGTGCCAATCAATACCTATAACCTTCTCAAGTCAGTCGACATCATTGAGGAATATTACACCAAGCTGAACCCTTACCCTCTGATCCCTCTGACACTGGGTGGCGATCACACATTAACACTACCGATTTTAAGAGCATTGAAAAAGAAGCATGGCCCTGTGGGATTGATCCATATAGATGCGCACACAGACACCAACGACAACATGTTTGGTGAAAAAATAGCCCACGGCACCACCTTTCGTCGTGCTGTAGAAGAAGGTTTATTGGATTGTGAGCGAGTAGTACAGATTGGCCAACGGGCACAAGGCTACTCAGCCGAAGACTTTAAATGGGGCGAAAACCAAGGTTTTCAGTTGGTTACAGCTGAACAATGCTGGCATAAGTCTCTAGAACCCTTGATGACAGAAGTACGTAAAAAAATGGGCGATAAGCCTGTTTATCTTTCTTTTGATATTGATGGCATTGATCCTGCTTGGGCTCCGGGCACAGGTACGCCAGAAGTAGGTGGTTTAACCTCAATTCAAGGCCTTGAAATTATCCGTGGATGCAAGGGTTTAAAGCTTATTGGAGGTGACCTTGTGGAAGTCTCTCCACCTTACGATGTGAGTGGTAACACCTCGCAACTTGCCGCCAATTATTTGTACGAGATGCTCTGCGTTTTGCCTAATGTAAACTACCGATAATCTCACTTTTCTAGTGATAAAAGACAGGCTACAGCACGATGAAACTAGAACTTTTTCGCACTCTATGGGGCGTATCAACACCATTAGATGAAATAGCCCACAAACTGAAAGAAGTCGGCTTTCAAGGTGTGGAAGCCCGTTTACCGTTAACAAAAGAAAAGCGTGAGGCATTCAAACTAGCATTAAAGCGAAATGAGCTGGATTACATCGCTATTCTATTTTCTGGTGGAAATGTAATCCCAAATCAAACTGAAACGCCACAAGATCACTTGGCGCGTTTTAGAACGCAAATTGAATTTGCAGCAGAGCTCAATGCGACGTTCATCAATGTGCTACCGGGTAATGATCGCTGGAGTATGTCGCAAAACGTGGATTTCTTTGGTGAAGCGCAAATGCTGTCCGAAAAATCTGGCATGGTTTGCAGCTTTGAAACACATCGTAGCACCTCTTTGTATAGCCCATGGCTGACATTAGAGCTGATTCGTCAGTTACCAGAGCTCAAGTTCACCATGGACATTAGTCATTGGGTATTGGTGTGTGAGCGCTTATTGAATCAAGCGGAAGATGATCTATCCGAGTTTTTAAAACGGGTGTATCACATTCAAGCCCGCGTGGGGTATGACCAAGGCGCACAAGTCCCTCACCCAGCTGCACCAGAATATCAACAAGAGTTGAAGTTTCATCAAAACATGTGGGAAAGGGTTTGGCAGTACCATCAACAGCAAGGTCGAATCACTACCACCATGACCACAGAGTTTGGCCCCGATGGTTATTTACATCATCTGCCATTTACTAATGTACCCGTGGCGGATTTATGGTCATTAAATGATTGGATCGCTACCGAAGAACAAGCGCATTTCAAACACTTTATTGAAAATAACTTAACTAAAAACTGAACACGGAAAAGCCAAAAACAGTAGGAGTAATGGGCAGATGACTTCCCAAAAAACAACATTTACACGCATTCCCGTAGTCAATGTCGCGGGATTATTTAGTGATTCCCTCACTGAGCGCCAGACCGTTGCAGAAGAAATGGGCAAAGCTGCCCGAGAAGTGGGTTTTTTATACGTCACGGGGCACGGTATTCCTGCCGAGAAGATCCAAGCTCTAAGAAGCGCTGCAAAGAAGTTCTTCGCACAATCCCTAGAAGATAAAATGCGCTACTACATCGGCACATCGAAGACCCATAAAGGCTTTGTACCAGAAGGCGAAGAGATATATGGCACAGGTAAGCCAGATAAGAAAGAAGCCTTTGATATTGGCTTCCCTGCCCCAGAAGATCATCCCTATGTTTTAAAAAACACACCCCTCATTGGAGCGAACGATTGGCCCCCTTTAGCGGGATTCAAAGATCCTGCGCTGGACTATTACGACACAGTATTTGCTTTTGGTAGAAAGCTGTTCTCTGGCTTTGCCTTGGCTCTTTCCCTTGAAGAAGACTACTTCGAAAGCATGGTTACCTGCCCACCCGCCAAGCTGCGATTGATTCATTACCCTTACGACAGTGAAGTGGAAGACCGTCCAGGTATTGGCGCTCATACAGATTACGAGTGCTTCACTATGTTGCTATCTGATCAACCGGGTTTAGAAGTAATGAACGACGACGGTGTTTGGATAGACGCTCCGCCATTAAAAAATGGTGAAGAAGAGGCCTTGGTCATCAACATCGGCGATATGCTGGAAGTGTTGACTGCTGGGGAGTTTGTGGCGACCTCACACCGTGTACGCAAAGTGGCGCAAGAGCGTTATTCATTCCCACTGTTTTTTGCCTGTGACTACGACACTTTGATTCGGCCTTTACCGCAATTTGATAAAGGCACAACCGATTATAAGGAACTAAGTATTGGCGATCACATGTACAGCCAAGCACTACAAACATATCGCTATTTACGTGAAAAGGTCACTCGAGGAGAACTGTCTTTGCCTGAAAGAGCAACCGATGTTGCTACTTTTGGTCACCTAAAGAATAACAATAATGACTAAATAAGCCCTAGTCATTCTAGAAAAACTTAACTACACAAACGAAGAATCAACCACAGAGGAACTATCTTATGAAAAAGATCACCAGTGCAATTGTGTCGACATTATCAATATTAACTACAGGGCTTCTTTGCCAAACAGCCGTTGCTTCAACTACGATGACTGAAGGCAAAATGGTTGTTGGTATGGACATTACTTACCCACCGTTTGAGTCCTATGATGGGGACAAAGTAATTGGCTTTGATCCAGAATTAGCCGCTCTCTTGGGTGAGCAAATTGGCGCAACACCTGAGTTTTCGAACAACAGTTTTGCAAGCTTAATTTTAGGGCTTAAGTCCAATAAGTTTGATGTAGTGATGTCTGGAATGTACATCCTACCCAAGCGACTAAAAGTGGTCGATGCGATCCCTTATGCTCGTACTGGTGCGTCTATCATTGTTAAAAAAGGTAGTTCAATCCAGCCTCAATCAGAAAAAGACCTGTGTGGTGTAAAAGTGGGCGTTCAACAGGGTGAATCCTATGTTGGTAGTCTAAATGAATTATCAGAAACCTACTGTAAACCGAATGGCAAGCCTGCTGTTATTGTGCAAGAGTTCCCTTCTGCTCCTGAAGCCGTTCAAGCCATTCTATCTGGCAACATACAAGCACAAATTCTAATTGATGCTGCTGCAAAGCTGATGGTTGAAAAAACTAAAGGTCGTGTAGAAGTGAGTACTCCAGACCTTGTTTATGCTTCAACTATTGGTCTTTTCCTCAGCAAAGAGAATCAAGCATTGAAAAAAGACCTTGAGAAAGCGATGGCTACCATTACTAAAAATGGCTCTTTACCTGCATTACTTGAGAAGTACGAACTGACTCCAGCCTTTAAATAGGCTGGTTTCTTTTCATTTTTTATTTAAACATTCGCCCTGTTATTTGGTTATTTTTTTGAGGAGCAGCTATGAATTTGGATTGGGGATATTTCTTCTCATTATTTACCATGTCAGCCTTTTACCAAGCCTGTGTCACTGTCATTACCTTAAGTACTCTTGGCTGGTTCTTTGGCTTAATACTGGGCTTTGTTACTGCCTGTGCAAAAATGTCCACCAGCCGCTGGTTAAACATTCCAGCGGGAGTATTTATCTGGTTTTTCCGCAGCGTTCCTCTATTGGTCGTGCTGGTGTTTGTGTATAACTTACCTCAGCTTTTCCCTGCCACTGGGCCGTTTCTCGGTGTTCCATATTTTGCTGGCTTAGTCAGCTTGGTAGTGACTGAAGCCGCCTATATGGCAGAGATACATCGCAGTGGTTTATTGGCGGTTGGTAAAGGACAAAAAGAAGCGGGTCATGCGCTTAATATTGGCTTTCTCGGTATACAACGTTTGATCGTTATTCCCCAAGCCTTACGCATATCTATGCCAGCTTTAACCAACGAATACATTACTGCAATAAAACTAAGCTCATTAGTATCTGCCATTTCCTTGCCCGAGTTACTGCAAACAGGTCAACGCTTGTACTCACAAAATTTCCTTGTCATGGAAACTCTGCTCGCTGTCGCTGTGTATTACGTAGGGATAGTCACCATCTTTGGTGGTGCCCTGCAATGGCTGGAAAAAAGATGGATGTGCCTTCTCGTAAGCCAGACACACTCACTGATGAACAATGTAATGCTCTACGCCAAAACGCAATAGCGATGCCAGAAAGACAAGCAGTAACTGGTAAGAAAACTGAAAAGGGTCAACCACCAGCTTTGCAATTAATGAAGATTCGCAAGCAATTTGGTGAGCATGAAGTACTGAAAAAAATCGACATGAACATAGGTATTGGTGAAGTCATTAGCATCATTGGCCCTTCTGGCTCTGGTAAAACGACTCTGATTCGTACCGTAAACAGGTTAGAAACCCTGAATGGTGGCGAGGTAGTGTTGTTTGGTGAAGACTTCATTAAAGGTGGCTTGTCACTTAACAGGCAACAAGTTCGCAGTGGTATGCAACGCATCGGCATGGTATTTCAGAATTTCAATCTATTCCCTCACAAGACAGCGTTGGAAAACATTATGCTGGCACCGCGTTACCACGGAACCACAGGCAATGCCGAACTGAATCGTCAACAGGCCTTATTCCTCTTAGACCGTGTTGGTTTATTGGCTCACGCTAACAAATACCCTCATCAGTTATCTGG
Source organism: Marinomonas sargassi (assembly GCF_025716875.1). Classification (GTDB taxonomy): domain Bacteria; phylum Pseudomonadota; class Gammaproteobacteria; order Pseudomonadales; family Marinomonadaceae; genus Marinomonas; species Marinomonas sargassi. Next base: position 192,028 of record NZ_JAOVZB010000005.1, read on the forward strand.
TGGCCAGCAACAACGGGTGGCTATTGCCAGAACCCTAGCACTGTCTCCAGATATTATTCTATTCGATGAGCCGACTTCAGCTCTTGACCCAGAGATGGTTGGAGAGGTGTTAAAAGTGATTCAAGAATTAGCAAAAGAAGGCATGACCTTAATCATTGTCACCCATGAGATGGATTTTGCTTTGTCTGTTTCAGATCGGGTCGTCATGATGGAACATGGTGTTGTGCAAGCTGATGCTAGACCACAAAGCATTCTGAAAGCGGATAACAGCACCCCTGAACTTCTGCGCATACGAGAATTTATGGGCATAGAGAATACCGATGCCGCAGACTCTACAAGGAGCGAACCCTAATGCTGAAAACCGAATTAGAATTACGCCAAGACCTCGCTGCTGCCTATCGTTTAGCAGCCATGCTTGGCTGGGAAGATACCCTATACACACATTTTTCTGTACGCCTTCCGGGAGATGGCGAACCGCGATTTTTGATTAACCCGTTTGGCTTTATGTTTGATGAAATCTGTGCCAGTGATTTAATAGTGGTGAATTTAGATGGGCAAGTGGTAGAAGGAAATGCAGATTACAATCCAGCAGGCTTCACCATCCACAGCGCCGTGCATATGGCCAGAGAAGACGCCCATTGCGTGATTCATACCCATACCTTGGCGGGCATGGCTGTCGCTTCATGTGAGAAAGGCTTGTTAAATATTAACCAAATTAGTGCAGAGTTTCATGGCCGTTTGGGCTACCACAAGTACGAAGGTGTAGCGTTTAATCTAGAAGAGCGCGAGCGTATTCAGGACTCCTTGGGAGAGAACATTGCTTTGATGTTAGTGAATCATGGGTTGTTAAGTGTTGGGGAAACAGTCGCCGACGCTTTTCAGATCATGTATTACCTTAACAAAGCCTGCGAAATTCAATTGGCCGCGGGACAAATGAGCGGATTATCACCTATTACAACCATTTCTGACGAATTGGCAACATATGTTTCAGAGCAATTTAAAAAAGTTGAGCATGAGCGCCATACCGTATGGAAAGCTTGGTTACGTAAATTAGACCGCATCGATGACTCCTACAAACAATAAGTAGGAAAGGATCTATCGTGAATAGCATTATCTTATTGGCTAGTAATGAGATAAGTTTTAACCAAGAACTAATCGAATACGCAAAAAAGCATAGGCCCGACACCGAATGGGTACTACCAGATGATGAGCGCGCGTCTCTAGCAAAAGTCGCCGCTTGTTGGTTTCCAGATAAAGAAATACTAAAGAGCTTCCCTAACCTCCAACTTCTTCATTCGTTAGCTGCTGGAGTAGAGCATCTTGATGAGAAATTATTAACTGCGGGACTCCCTATTTGTCGTATCGTCGATAAACACCAACAACAAGGTATGTTTGAATATGTTTTGTGGGGGGTACTTCATGCACATAGAGATTTTGATCGGGCTATTGAAAACCAAAAAAATTGCCTCTTTGAACGTTACGCCCAATGCCCTGCTAAACACATACATATCAGTGTTTTAGGTCTTGGCGTGCTTGGTAAGCACGTGGCACAGTCCTTAGCATCGTTCGGTTATACCGTTTCAGGTTGGTCAAAATCGCCAAAAAGTCTCGACAAAGTAAATTGTTTTTCTGGTGAAGACTCACTAGATAGCCTATTAGAAAAAACCGATATTTTGGTCAACCTATTACCATTAAGTTCAGCAACCTATCACATTTTAAGTAAGCCTTTGTTTGATACCTTACCTAAAGGCTCATATGTAATTAATTGCGGTCGCGGTGGTCATGTAAAAGACGAAGATTTAATCAATGCAGTCACTTCTGGCCACTTACGTGGCGCTTTGCTAGATGTCTTTGAGGAGGAACCTCTGCCTGCGTCACATCCCTTTTGGCACACCGAAAGGGTCGTTATTACTCCTCATATGGCATCTGCCGCATCTATCTCTGTAATAGTGGATCAAGTATCAGATAACACCCATAGTCTATTAATGAATCAAGCTTTACAAAACACCATAGACACAACTAAAGGCTATTAATTTTTATTGATGAGTAACATTCAACTCATTGGAGGAAGGCATGATTGATACCGCCAGCATCAGCATAGACCAAATTCGTCAACACGGATTGCCAGCAGCCACATTTAGAAACAAAGATATTTATCAGCAAGAGTGTGATGCGATATTAAAAAATGGTTGGGCGAGTATTGGCTGCGGCCAACAAATACTAAACTCTGGCGATATATTACCTGCACAGTTATTTGGTCAATCGCTCATTGCTCTTCGCAACAAAGACGGTGAAATCGGTGTTTTTCACAACATTTGCCGCCATAAAGCCGCTCCTTTGGTTGATGAACCATGTAATAAGCGCGCTTTGATGTGCCCATATCATAAGTGGTCATTCAATATGAGTGGGGAGCTGATAAATGCCCCTCTCTACTTTGGTAATAAAAAACAAAAAATGTCGGCCGAAGACAAAGCAGATAAAGGTCTGATCCCTGTCCGTTTTGCTATTTGGTGGGATATTATTTTTGTAAACATTGATGGGGCGGCAGATCCATTCGTCGACTTTATTCAGCCTATTGAAAAACAATTGACCGCCTATTCGCCTGAGGACATTCGCATAATAAACACCACAGACTATGAGGGTCAGGTGAATTGGAAACTAGCAATTGACAACTTTCTAGATGGTTATCATGTACCTTTTGTACATTCCCAAGCCTGTAATGTAAAAGCAGCTCTTGGACAAGAAGAGTTATTCCTATCAGATAATATCGTCGGTTTACGCCTCGCAAATGGAGCCAGCTCGAAGCCTAAAAAAACCAGTAAACAACTACCCCATTTCTCTGGTTTACCTACTGAGAAACAGGGCACTCAACAGTGGTTTTGTATTTTTCCTAACACATTATTTTTTATCGATCCTTGCTGGGTACAAACTATTGTAATCAAGCCGATGGGAGAAGAAAGTACCGCCGAGTCCTTGAGTATTTATGTAGTCAGTAAAGAGGCCGCCAGTGAGGGTTACGAAGCAGAGAGAACAAGCTTGGATGCAGTACTAAACGAGGTTAATCAACAGGATATCGACTTGCTGGATAAGCTCCAACATACTCGCAGTAACGACATAGCCAACAAAGGTCACCTCATTCCAGCATGGGACAACGTCAGCATGGCTTTTCATCAGACATGGCTAAAGAAAATGAACCATAACGAGCGATAATAATGAATGAACGGAACTACTCATTAGGCCAAGTCGGTGATCATGAGATCAAGCAGTTAAAAGTATTCAAAATGGTTGTCGACTGTGGCGGCTTTTCTGCCGCCGAAACCATGCTTAACATAGGTCGTTCGACCATCAGCTCACACATTACCAATTTGGAAGCTCGACTCAATCTTGTGCTTTGTAAACGCGGCCGAGGGGGGTTCTCTCTCACTGAGGAAGGGCGTGTCATTTATCAAATGACAGAAAACTTGCTAGAATCTCTCGACTCATTTCGCACCACGGTGAATAACCTTAACAGCAGCCTGACAGGCAAGTTAAGGATCGCATCCTCAGATAACATTAGCCTTGACCCTCGTTGCTATTTCCCTAGGTTGATACAAGATTTTTCAAGCACAGCACCTGATGTATTTATCAACACCAATGTGTCGTCTATGGCAAAAATAGAACGTATGGTACTCAACGACGAGGCGGATATTGGCTTTATTCCCTACCACCGTAAACTAGAAGGCTTGGAATACTTCCACCTCTATAATGACCAATGTTACCTATACTGCAGGCAAGACCACCCTCTCACGACTATGAATGAAGCCGACCAAGATATCCATATCAATACATTCCCAGCGACTCATGCAGGATTAAAGCCTCATGAATCAATCAGCACAAAAATTGCCAATATGAATTTAAAAGCAGTTTCTTATTTCTACGATAGTCGATTAGCACTTATTCTATCCGGACAATTCATTGGTTTCTTACCAGAGCAATATGCCCAAAGCTACGTTGACCAAGAACAAATCGTATCTATTAAACCTCAAAATAATCACTACACTCTTGGCATTGCAGTGATTTATAAAAAAACAAACCAACCTAACAAAGCCCGTGAATTATTCCTTGATATACTAAGCAGAATATTCAAAGAAACACGTTCTGCTCCTTATTAGCCCCTAAATAAAAAAAACCACTCATGATGAGTGGTTAAAAAGAGCGATGTAGAAAAGCATAGCCTTTCACTCCATCACTTTCGCACGGAAGACCTTAAACTAAGGATTTGAAGCAGCGAGTGAAGATATCCATCCCTTCATCAATGATACTCATCTCAATGGTGAGTGCTGGTAGAAAACGAATCACATTGCCACGAATACCACAGGATAAAAGCACAAGGCCATGTTCAGCGGCCTTTGCTGACAAGGCTTTAGTCAGCTCAGTATTCGGCTGTTTTACGTCCCCTCTCTTCACTAATTCAATGGCAATCATGGCACCTGTTTGACGAAGATCACCGATAATCTCTGGGTACTCGGTTTGTAGCTTTTTTAGGTGCTGCACAAAACGCTGACCAACTTGCTCTGCGCGTCGACACAATTGCTCTTCTTCAATCACATCAAATACAGCCAATCCCGCCGCACAGCCTACAGGTGAACCACCATAAGTACCGCCCAATCCACCGGGGTGAGGCGCATCCATGATCTCTGCTTTGCCAACCACGGCAGCAATAGGAAAACCACCAGCAATGCCTTTGGCCGCTGTCATTAAGTCCGCTTCAATACCCGCTTGTTCATGACAAAATAGAGTACCGGTACGAGCAAAGCCCGTTTGTATCTCGTCTAAAATCAGCAGAATGCCATGCTCATCACAAATGGTTCTTAAGGACTGTAGAAAACTGGCTGATGCTTTATAAAAACCACCTTCACCCTGTATTGGCTCAATAATGATGGCCGCTACTTGGGAAGCCTCAATATCACAGCTAAAACGCATTTTGAGTTCGTTCAACGCTTGCTCTTCACTAATACCTAGATAGTCATTGGGAAATGCCACATGGTAAATATCGTTTGGAAAAGGACCAAAACCCACTTTATAAGGGGCAACTTTACCTGTTAATCCCATGGTCATATTGGTACGACCATGAAAGCCTGCATTAAAGGCAATAACACCCGGCCTACCAGTATAAGAACGGGCAATCTTCACGCAGTTTTCTACCGCTTCCGCCCCTGTTGTCACAAAAATGGATTTCTTCGGCGTTTCACCCGGCGCTGCTGCATTAAGCTTTTCAGCCAAGGCAACGGCGGATTCATAGGGGCTGACCATCACACAGGTATGCGTAAAATGTTCGACTTGTTGTTGTACGGCCGCTTTCACTTTTGGGTGGTTATGACCTGTGTTGACCACTGCAATACCAGCACCAAAATCAATATGACGCTTGCCTTCCACATCCCATAGCTCTGCATTGAGTGCGCGTTCCACATAAACAGGTGCCATGTTGCCTTGACCACGTGCCATGGCTGCTTCTTTACGTTGCTGTAATTCTGTGTTCTTCATTGTCTATTACCTTAAAAGTTCACCTTGTGGTTCCAATACAAAGAAAATGCGCGACAAGGCTTACACCAAACCACCCATGCATAGGTATTTAATTTCTACGTATTCGTCGATGCCGTATTTAGAGCCTTCACGACCACTGCCCGATTCTTTCATGCCACCAAACGGTGCTACTTCACTGGAAATTAGACCTTCATTAATTCCAACTAAACCGTATTCCAAGGCTTCACCTACTCGCCAAGTTCGGCCGATGTTTTGTGTATAGAAGTAAGCGGCCAAGCCAAATGGTGTATCGTTCGCGAGCGCAATGGCTTCTCCTTCTGTGCTAAAACGGAACAAAGGAGCAACTGGGCCGAAGATTTCATTGGAGAAAATCGCCATATCTTGGGTAACATTCGTTAAGATCGTTGGCTCAAAAAATTGTGCACCTGCTTCGCAGGCTTTTACACCACCAAGTAGTGTTTTCGCGCCTTTCCTCACAGCGTCTTGTACTAATTCTTCAACTTTATTGATGGCGGCTGGATTAATTAGTGGGCCAATGGTGACCCCATCTTTAAAGCCTTCTCCTGTTTCAAAGGTGGCAACTCGTGCCGCAAGCTTTTCCGCAAAGGCATCGTAAACACCATCTTGGACAAGAATTCGATTGGCGCACACACAAGTTTGACCCGCATTACGGTATTTTGAGGCAATGGCTCCTTCAACAGCGGCATCTAAATCTGCATCATCAAAAACAATAAAAGGTGCGTTACCACCCAATTCCATTGAGGTACGTTTAACTGTTTGTGCACACTGGGACAATAGTAATTTGCCTACTGGTGTTGAGCCTGTGAAACTGAGCTTACGCACCGTTGGGTGACTGGTCAGCACACCGCCAATGGCTTTCGCGTCTTTGCCCACAACTACATTGAGTACACCTACAGGAATGCCAGCTTGATGAGCCAGTTCCGCTAAGGCCAAGGCTGACAATGGCGTTTCATCAGACGGTTTAATCACAATGGTACAACCCGCTGCCAAAGCAGGGCCTGCTTTACGAGTAATCATGGCAATGGGGAAGTTCCAAGGCGTAATAGCCGCAACCACACCAATGCCTTGCTTGATAGTTAACACACGACGATCATTAGCAAATGTTGGGATAACATCACCGTACAAACGGCGTGCTTCATCCGCAAACCAATCAATAAAAGAAGCGCCGTAGACCACTTCCCCTTTGGCTTCTGCCAGTGGTTTGCCTTGTTCTAACGTCATTAGACTTGCTAAGTCATCTTGATTCTCGAGTATGAGCTGATTCCAGCGGCGTAGTAGTGTAGCTCGTTCTTTAGCTGTTAGCGTTTGCCAGCTTTTCTGGGCTTTTTCGGCAGCTTCTATTGCTAAGGTGGTTTCATCAGCGCCTGAATCGGACACCTCCATAAGGTGCTCACCATTTGCTGGATTAATAACAGAAAAGGTTTTCCCTGATTTAGGCCCTACCCATGTACCAGCAATATAAGACTTGCTTTTAACCAGGGTAGTTTGTGTGAGCAGTTTTTTCATAAGGTCTCAACTTAACTCTTTTATTACCGTCAAAACACGATATTAAGCAAAGCTGGTAGAGAAAAAAATGAGACGGTATCAACCTAATGTTTGAAGTAGATCAAACTTTCCCACACAGGATAGAAATAACAACTATGTTGAGATAAGAGAACATCATTATATGAGTGAAAGAGCTTGAGCAAGGTTACTTTAAGCAGTTAAAAACTGCTCCTTCATAGCCTAACAATCACGTCATTAGTACCCGCAGAATATTCAATAGCACTTCGCTGTGAGACGACTTACAGTAATCAGAATCTCTTGCTACTTCTATAATGTAAAAAAACAATCACTTATCCCAATAAGGGGAAGTGCCGTAAACACTTGAAAAGTAATCAATAAATGCACGTACTTTAGGGGCAAGCTGGCGGCTACTTGGATAAACCGCCCAAATATCCGTTTCTGACACTAGTGGAAAATCCGTTAAAACTTTCACTAAAGAGCCCTTTCTCAACTCTTCATAGGCAATCCATGTAGAACAAATCGTCAAACCTAACCCTTGCACACAAGCATCTTTTACCGCCTCGCCATGGTCAGCACGAAAGTTACCGTGGACTTTAATAGTTTGCTTGCCTTCTGGCGTGTCGAACTGCCAATGCTCAAACCCAGCTAAAGAAATACATTGATGATCACGCAGATCTTTTGGTGTTTTCGGTTGACCATGTAAACGAATATAGTCAGGAGAGGCGCAAACCACTCGTGTATCTGTGGCTAACTTTCTGGCAATTAGGCTAGAGCTTTTCAATTGTGCATTACGAATCGCCACATCAAAGCCCCCTTCTACTAAATCCACAATGGAATCAGAAAAACGACAATCCACTTCCAGCTTTGGATATGCCTCCATAAAGCCCTTCATCGCTGGCATCAAATGCATGCGACCAAAAGAAGAAGGCACGGTAATTCTGAGTTTTCCTGTTGGTGAGGCATTGCCAGCACCCACAGAGGCACGAGCCGCTTCGACACTGGACAGCACATCTTCAGCATGGGGTAAGAAGTCCGCACCGTCTTCCGTGAGCGACACTTTTCGTGTCGTCCTATGAACCAGACGGACTCCCAGCTCTCGCTCTAGTTTATTGATGTAGTTGCTTGCCACCGCAGCTGAGATATCAAGCTCTTGACCAGCTTGGCTGATATTTTGGGTTCTGGCTATGCGGACAAAAAGACGTAAATGCTCAATATTCATATCATTATCAACAAAGTGTAAAAACTAATTTTAATTATATACATATTATCAACAGTTAGACATTTAATTACCATTTACTCATTCAAAATTATCAGTAATTTTTAAAGGACATTATTATGAAAGCCATGGTCATCAATGAGTTCGGTAACAGCAATGTATTCACCGCAGCTGAAGTTGCAAAGCCCCAAGCTACTTCAGGACACATTGTGGTAAAAGTGGCCGCTAGCAGTGTTAATCCTGTGGACTATAAAATTCGTGAGTTTGGTGCCAATTTCCCTTTTGCTCCAAAATTACCAGAAGCCATATTAGGGATGGATTTCGCTGGTGTAGTCGATGCCGTAGGCGATGATGTAACAGACTACAAAGTAGGAGATGAAGTATATGGCTGTGCTGGCGGTTTAGGAAATCTAGCAGGCAGCCTTGCGGAATACATGCTCGTGGATACTCGTTTAGTGGCGAAAAAGCCCACCAACCTCACAATGAGAGAAGCCGCAGCATTACCCTTGGTTGCCATTACTGCCTACGAAGGCTTGCAACGTGCAGGTGTTTCAGCGGGGCAAAATGTTTTAATCCATGGGGGCTCAGGTGGTGTTGGTCACATTGCGGTTCAATTGGCAAAATACCTTGGCGCAAACGTTTCCGCGACAGGGGGTGGTGACAAGCAAATCGCATTAATCGAGAGCTTTGGCGCCCAAGGGATTAACTACAAAACCCAGAGCGTTACAGACTATGTTCAGCAATATACAAGCGGACAAGGCTTTGACGCTATTTATGACACAGTGGGCGATAAGAACCTTCTAAACTCAATTGAAGCGGCTGCGCTGAATGGTCAAATTGCGACCACCAGCACCATGTCGGAACTGGACCTTACCTTTGCCCATTTAAAAGGGCTTTCCCTTCATGTGGTATTTATGCTGATCCCTATGATTCACAACAAGGGTCGAGAAGTTCATGGCAATATCCTTGCGGAAGTCGCTAGAATTGTTGAAGCAGGACACTTAAAACCCGTACTGGCAGAGAAACCATTTTCTTTAGAGCAAGTAGCTGAAGCCCATGATTATGCAGAAAGCGGTCAAGCTATGGGTAAAGTCGTGCTGAGTCATTAAGGAAAATAATTTAAAAGACTAATTAAGAAGGATCACAAGACATGTCAAAACACATACTGATAACAGGGGCGACCGATGGCATTGGTCTGCTCACTGCTGAAAAGTTAGTCACCCAAGGGCACCATGTACTCATCCATGGCCGTAATGCCAAAAAACTTGAAGCGGTTAAAGATAAGCTTATTGCCCTTGATAAAGGCAGCGTTACCTCTTTCCAAGCTGACTTATCCAATCTGTCTGAGGTTAGAGGCTTAATACAAGAGATCACAGCGAGCGTTGCGCACTTGGATGTCATTATTAACAACGCAGGTGTCTACAAAACGAATGCCCCAGTAGTCGAAAACAACCTCGACGTTCGCTTCGTAGTTAACACCATTGCGCCCTATTTGTTGACCAAACATCTGATGCCGCTGATGCCATCAACTGGAAGAGTAGTTAACTTATCTTCAGCAGCCCAAGCACCTGTGGATTTCAAAGCATTGAATGGTGACTACCCAATTGATAATCAGCTGAGTGCTTATGCTCAAAGTAAGTTAGCCATTACCATGTGGACTCGTCATTTATCAAAAGTTTTAGATGATAGTTCGTCTATTGTCATTGCCGTCAACCCGGGCTCTTTATTGGCCAGCAAGATGGTAAAAGAAGGTTTCGGAATGGAAGGCAAAGACCTGAGCATCGGCGCTAACATCTTGATAAAAGCCAGTTTGGACGACAGTTTCAAAGAAGCGTCAGGCTTATATTTTGATAATGACATTGGGCAATTTTCCGAGCCCCATCAGGCCGCTTTGGATGCAAGCCAATGTGAAAGACTCGTCAGCGTGATGGAAGAACTGAGTAAACCACTTTCCCTCTAAGTCTATTACTAACTGACAAAAAGAAACGCCCCTGAATGACCTAGCACTCAGGGGCGCTTTTTATCATTATTTAGAATTAAAGACATCAAACTAACGGCTACAGTAACGCCTCTCTGGGCGGCCAACGGTGCCATAGGACACTTCAGCAGTCACTTCATTGGTACTCACCAAATATTCTAAATAGCGTCTGGCGGTAGTGCGACTTGCGCCTATCATCTCGCCAACATCTTCGGCACTTAAAGAGCCTTCCGCCTCGGCAAAGACAGACTTCACCTTATCTAGGGTTAGGCAATCGACCCCTTTGGGTAAACGAGTCTCCGTAGGAGCCGCCTGACTGCCTTGATGACGAGGCAAAACAATATCCACATCGGTTTGGGCCAGTTGCTGCATCGCCAGCAATTTTTGTAGATGTTGTTGGTAGTTATGCAAAGCTTCTTGTAAACGCTCGAATACCAAAGGCTTTAAAATGTAATCGAATACTCCACCATGCAAAGCTTCCCGCAGGGTTTCCACTTCCTTGGCGGCGGTAATCAAAATAACATCCACGGCGCTGTTACAAGAGCGCAGTTTACGCAGTAGTTCCAACCCTGTACCGGTGGGGAACTGAACATCCAAGAGCACCAATTCTGGCTGCAATACTTCCACCAGATCTTCCGCTTCTTGCAGGCCATGGGCCATACCAACCAATTCATAGCCGTCGATACGCTCTAAAAAACGTTTCTGTATTTCGGCTATTTGCAGATCGTCTTCTGCAATAACAACTCGAATATTACTCATTTTTTTATACTTTTTAGTGAGTGATTAGTCTTTTGGGATGTAAACGATAAAGCGGCTACCAGAGTCTCCGGTTGCTTCTATCATGACTGTCCCGCCTAATTTCTCTAATAGGCTTTTCACTAAATGTAATCCATAACCGTGACCTTCCGCTTCCTTGCTAGAAAAGCCTTTCTCGAAAATTTGTGCTTCTTGTTCAGGGGAAATACCCGGCCCCTGATCTTCAATTTCAAATATTAAATCGTTACCCAGATCCGTCATCGACAACTTCACTTCCCCACCACTGCCGGTATGAACTCGGGTCGCTTCCAAAGCGTTGTCGATTAAATTGCCAATAATGCTAACGAGGTTTTCTCGGGGTAATTTCTCTGGAATTTCTTTCATGTGGCTGTCTTGGTCGATCACCAACAGCATCCCCATTTCACGGGCACGATTGTATTTACCTAATAAGCAGCCAGCGAGAATAGGATCTGGCACTGCATCCAACAAAAGCTTAATCAGCTCTTGATGACTCTGGGTTTCTTGGCCAATTAATGCCAAGGCTTGGTCGTGGGCGCCGATCTGAATGAGGCCAGCAATAGTATGCAGTTTATTCGAATATTCATGGGATTGGCTGCGTAAGCTATCAGCATACTGTTGGATACGAGTCAGTTTTTTACTGACCATAGCCACTTCGTCTTTACGCCGAAAACTCGATACCACACCCGTAATTTTATCCCCCTGTTTTAGGGGTAAACGGTTGGCAATAATACTATGGCCTTCACGCCATACTTCTTCGTCAAACTGAGGAACGCCCGTTTCTAGCACCTTCATCATGGCGCTATCTGGCAAGACGTCTGAAATATGTTGACCGACTAGAGAATGGCCTTGAGGTAAGCCTAACGTATCAATAGCGGTGCGGTTAATGGTGGTAATACGCCCCTCATTATTAATGGCAATAATGCCTTCCCGCACGGATTCCAAGGTGGCTTTTTGCTCTTCAAACAAGCGGCCAATCTGCTCAGGCTCAAGGCCGAAAATCGCCCGTTTGAAATGGTTAGCAAACCAAACCGCCGTAAAAACACTTAACAAGAAAGTAATAACAATGACAGCAATCAGGGTCACTTGATAATGAAATGTCACCTTATCCACTTGTTCTAGGTGATAACCAACGGAAACCAAACCAACAATACGGTCCCCTTCGGATGAAAAAATAGGTGCCTTGCCTCGCATAGACCACCCCAAGCTACCCAATGCTTTGGAAAGGTAAGCTTGTCCATCCACTAGCACAGTGGAGTTGTCATCCCCTTCATCATCAGACATGGAATGACCAATTCTATTAGGGTTGGGGTGAGCTAGCCTGATGCCTTCTCGGTCACCTATCACCACAAAGCGGGCTTGGGTCTCACGGGCTAAGTTCAAACTAATAGGCTGTAAATACTCGCTATCCCCCTGCTCAACCGCAGTAACGATTTGTGGTGTCGCAGCAATCGTCTTGGCGACATCTAGGGCTTTTTGACCGATCTGCTCTTCTAAGGATTGATGTAGATAGTGCACAGCAAAGGCACCAATAAAACCTGTTTGTATGAGCGCCATCAAACCTAATATTAGGATCATACGTCCCTTCAGTTTTAATCGGCGAAATTGTTTCATACTCATTCTCAAACAGTTTTTATTATTAAAATTGTGTGACTTTGATCCTATCGAATTTGATCAAAAAACACCCGTAAACAATATGAACAAAATAGTTTTTATATTCAAAAAAACCATTAAATTCACAAACTTCTACTGAATCACGATTGCGCTACATTTCCCTCACCATAAAAAAATAACTACGAGGTAATTGTGATGCTACGCAAACTAAAAGTAAAAAATAGCCTAGTGACAGCGGTATTAACAACCTGTCTTACTGCGGGCGCTTCTTTCCATGTTCAAGCACTAGACAGTGTGCACTTTCTTATCCCCGGTGGTGCAGGCGGTGGCTGGGACGGTACAGCACGCGGTACAGGTGAAGCCCTATCTAAATCTGGTCTAGTAGACACAATTTCCTATGAGAATATGTCTGGCGGCGGTGGCGGTAAAGCCATTGCTCATCTCATCGAGACAGCGAATCAAAAGCAAGACACCTTGATGGTGAACTCCACACCTATCGTTATTCGCTCACTCTCTAAAGTATTTCCACAATCTTTCCGAGACCTAACACCAGTTGCCGCAACCATTGGTGACTTTGGTGCTTTTATTGTCAGAAAAGATTCTAAATACACCAGTTTTAAAGAAGTGGTTGAAGACTTCAACAAGAATCCTCGCTCAGTAAAAATCGCGGGTGGCTCAGCACGTGGCAGCATGGACCATTTGGTCGCGGCGATGGCATTTAAAGCCGCAGGTGGTGATGCTCGTAAAGTACGTTACGTTGCTTATGACGCTGGCGGCAAAGCAATGGCTGGCCTACTGTCTGGCGAAACACATCTACTGTCTACTGGCTTCTCAGAAGGCCTAGCATTAGCTGAAGCTGGTGAAGTGCGCATCCTAGTCATGACAGGCAGCGAGCGTAACGAAGCAGCACCAGAAGTCCCTACCCTTAAAGAGCTTGGCTACGATGCAGAATTTGTAAACTGGCGCGGTTTCTTCGGAGCGCCGGGCATTTCTGATGCACAAAAAGCCGAGTTCATCGAAGCTTTGGAAAAAATGTACGACACAGATGCATGGGAAAACGTGCGTGCTCGTAACGGCTGGACTGAAATCTTCAAGCCTGATGCTCAATTTGTCACCTTCTTAGAAGAGCAAGAAAAAGAAGTGGGCGCCCTAATGCGTGAACTAGGATTCCTTCGTTAACTAGAACACCGACTTTATCGCCACCCGATAACCTAGGTGAAACACGCAATCTTCTAGTGGGTAATCCTCACTAGAAGTCTTTATCGAAGCCTGCCATGGCGCCCGCTGCTTACAGGCTTCGAATTTTTTAATCCAACCTTTAAAAGAAAATATGGCATGGCAAATAACGCCTTGTCAGGAGGACTCCATGACGCTTAGTAAAGATCATATTGGAGGCTTGGTATTTCTTGGTTTATCTGCCGCCTATGGACATTATGCAGGCGACATTCTGTTGCTTCCTGGCGACGAGTATGAACCTTTCCATGCCCAAACTGTTCCTAATTTTTTAGCTGCAATGGGAGGGTTTCTTTCCATCCTTTTATTGCTTACCGCTGACCGAGACGGTAAAAATGGCCTGTCATTAACAGGTTATGACTTTGCTCTGGTAGCAAAATTACTGGTGCTGGTTGTGCTATTCGGCTTGGCCTTAGAGTGGGTTGGCTTCTTACTTGCCACCGTTATTTTCCTCATCGGAGGATATTGGTTACTTGGGGTAAGAAAAGTTAAAACCCTACTGGTCGCATCCGTTCCCTTTGCTGTTGGCATTTGGTTTTCTCTGACTCAATTACTAGATATTTATCTGGCACCGGGTCAACTCATTAGCCAAATATTTGGAGGTTAATCCCATGTTAGACGGAATTATGACAGGGCTAACCACAGCAGTAATGCCCTTTAACCTAATGATGGTCGTAGTGGGCTGTTTTGCCGGCACCTTTATCGGCATGTTACCCGGCCTTGGCCCTATTTCAGCCGTGGCTTTGATGATCCCTATTACCTATGGACTAGACCCTTCTTCAGGCATCATTTTAATGGCAGGGGTTTACTATGGCGCGGTATTCGGCGGCTCCACTTCTTCTATTTTGATCAACGCCCCAGGTTGTGCCAGTACAGTTGTTACCTCTTTTGATGGCTACCCATTAGCGCAGCAAAAACAAGCGGGTAAAGCCCTCGCTTTAGCAGCCTATTCCTCCTTTACTGGCGGTACTGTGGGTGCCATTGTCTTGCTATTTGCCGCCCCCGCATTGGCGTCGGTATCCCTAAGTTTTCAATCCAGTGATTACTTTGCACTGATGATTTTAGGCTTAACCGCCGTGGCTGCTTTTTCGGGTAAAGGTCAGGTGATAAAAGCCCTGATCATGACGATTTTTGGTTTGATGATAGCGACCGTGGGTACGGATGTTACCTCGGGTACAACACGCTTTACCTTCGGTAGTGTCGACCTGATTGATGGTATCAGCTTCTTGCTTCTGGCGATGGCGACCTTTGCCTTAACAGAAGTGGTGATGACGGTATTGAAAGGTCAGCACCGCGAAGAAGAACAGCAAATGGACATGAGCCAACTTGGCAGCATGAAGCTAAGCAAAGAAGAAGTGAAGCATGTTGCTCCAACCATAGCTCGCTCCTCTGTATTTGGTTTCATAGTCGGCGTGCTACCCGGTGCAGGTGCAACTATCGCATCTTTCCTTGCTTACGGCCTTGAGCGTAACCTTGCCTCTGCCAAAGAAAAACTGAAGTTTGGTAAAGGCGCATTGCGTGGCTTAGCGGCTCCAGAGTCCGCTAACAATGCCGCATCTACTGGCTCCTTTGTACCATTACTAACCTTAGGTATTCCGGGGTCTGGTACCACAGCCATCATGCTTGGTGCGCTTATCGCGTACGGTATTCAGCCGGGGCCTCGCCTCTTCATTGATAACCCAGATGTATTTTGGTCGGTGATCATTTCTATGTATTTCGGCAACCTTGTTTTGCTGATTTTGAATCTGCCTCTGATCCCGTACATCTCACGTTTATTAGTGATTCCTCGCCCGATTCTTATTCCTTTGATTTTGTTCTTCTCAATCACAGGGGTATATCTGGTCAGCTTTAACACCTTTGATATCCACATGATGGCTATCATCACGGTTATTGCTATTTTCTTGAAGTTACTAGAATTTCCGATGGCACCTATGCTATTGGGCTTCATTCTAGGCGGCTTAATGGAAAACAATCTAAGTCGTGCACTAACCATTTCCGATGGTAGCTTCTCATTCCTTTGGGAAAGACCACTCAGCCTTGGCATTGTGATTACCGCAGTCTTAGTACTGGTTATTCCACCACTTAGCGAGTACTGGAAAAGTAGACGCCAAGTAGCAACGAAAAAAGATCCTGAAACGGCCATTTCAGAAGGCTAGTGCTCTAGCTTTCTGTTCCACAGAGATACGTATTAAAGGTAAGATAAAATATCTGGCAATAAACAATCTGGTAATTTAAAAGCCCCTAGTAGCTCAGTTCAAGTGAATTAACCAACTAGGGGCTTATTTATATGGGTCGATTGGAACATACAATTCGGTTACAGACACATTCGTAATTAAGAGCCAAGTTTTCATTTTCTGCTCCGTGGGTGTGTGCGTTCATAGGCTACGCAACGCTGACAAATTTTATTGGTACATTTCTGAGGAACAAGCACTGTAATAGCTTTGTTGTGCGACTTCCATTTCATCTATCAAATTACAACCGGCTACTTTTGCATAACGTTTCATCGCGTTGCCGCATGCCATACTATAGGACTGAATAGGCGCCGTATGGGTGCCTCCATGTGGACACGAATACTGGTATTGTTCATTGATGACAAATGACTTATTAGAGTTCCTGCTTGAGCTACCGGAGGTGCTGTTAGAGGCCGTAGTCTTGTTAATTGCCGCTAAATCAGCATTTAAATTGCCAACCGTTGATTGTAAGTTTGACATGCCACCACCAGAGTCAAAGCTATCTTTTACAATCGATTGCAGTATTTTCGTTTGGCTCTCAATGTCTAATTTACCGATTCCACCTGCAACCGCACCCATCCCCATGGCAATCGCTTTACCCCAATCAAAGCTGCTCGCTTTGCTTTTTTGCGCGGCAATTTGGTTGCGGATTTGTTTGTCTGAGCTTGCCAATTCATCGAATAACGTATTGGCGGTTTCATCTATTTTATTGAGCGTGGTATTCACCTTTTTCGTCACTTCAAACTGACGTTCAACAGCGGCAGAATCAGGGTAATCTTGAGAGCGATTGTTAGCCCAAGCTTGGCAAACCTGAGACACTTGCTGTGTGAGCTGGCGGCTGGCATCTTTTGCAGCTTCCTTTACGTTGGCTTGGTTAAGCCGACTACTATTATTGAAATTATTGTAGCAGTTAGATGAGACACAACTGCAGCGTTTGCTAAGGCGCTTTTCATCCGACGCCAAGCGTGCTTTATTTTGTGTGAGTAACAAACTGTCGCGCGCTTCAAATATTCCGTCTAACGACAGACCTTTGTTTTGCTTTATGGAAGAGCCAGCTTTTGTTGGCTGAGGTGAGGGAGCCAGTGCTGGTGAACTTTCTTGCACTTTTGAGTTTTCAGGACTTGTTGTGCCCATCAGCTCATCTAGGGATAACCCTGCAGCGTTGGCAGTGACGTAACAAAAAAATAGGAATCCGCTTATAACTGCTTTTGTGATCCCTATGCTTACTTGCGAGTTTTTGTCTGAAAATGCCACTGTTTCACTCCGTAAGTTAAGTTAAGTTAGCCATTTTAATTAAACGGGGTTTAGGAAGTATAAATCACCATTCGGTCTAAGGTGTTTAAAGATTTTCTAAATCACCTTCGGCTGCGGTGGCTGAAAGCGAGGTTTAGTGTAAGGCAAGCAATTTTTAGCATCATCAGGTGCTAGGTTCTGTGAAAATCAGCTTACAACTGCGATTCGGCCTTATTGATCAGGGTGAGAGCCTGTGCGTAGTGCTTGGCATTCGAGCCCTGTTCGCTGACATACTCGTACAGCTTGCTCAGCGCCTCGTTTGTATTCCCGGTTCCCAGTAAGGCCTCACCATGGAAAAACTTGAGTGACGGATCAACTTCAACCGTCAGTTGCTCGAGCTTCGGAAAGATCAGCAGAGCCTGTTCGTAATTCTGTTGCTCTAGATCTCGTGACAATTGCGCCATCAACTTGTCACGCCGTATTGAAGGCGGTAATGTCGCTTCAAGTGCGGCAAGTTCCTGCTTTTTGAGTGGCGTCTCAGCTACCTTTGGCTGCAGATCAAGCATTTGTTCTGCATCGAGCATCATTTCTAAGGCTTGCGGGTAGTAAATACCGCTCACGCCAACACGCTGTAAATAACTATTCAGTTTTTCTAAGGCTTCGCTCGGCTGGTTGGTTTCTAACAGACTTTCTCCCCAGAAGAAGTAAAGGCTGTCATCCACAGGTAAGCCTAAATCGTCTAAAAGTTCAGCATAAACAAGTGCAGATTGAAAATTGCGCTGCTTAAGAGCACTAGATAAAGCGAGAAGATATTTATCACGCAGTATTGGTTTGGACACGCCTGCTTCGAGCTCACGTAACTGTGCTAAGCGCACAGTATTTGAACGAGCAGGCGCCACGAATTTTGCCACAGCAGATGCTTTATTCAAGCTAACATAATACGCAACTTTCTCTCTTAAAAAGGCCTCGGTAACCGCTTTATTATCCCTATCGTTTGCTTGTACATAAATACTTTTGTCTTCGGATAAAGTCGTGGCATCTGCACCTTTACTCAGCAACAACTCAACGACACTCGCATTATCAGCCACTATAGCCAAATGCAGCGCTGTAAACCCATCGTCACTCACAGCTTCTAAGTTAGCTCCAGCCTCAAGCAAAAGCGCAACCACATCATGCTCGTTATATCGGGATGCGATCATTAATGCCGTCCAGCCATAAACTGTTTTCGCAAAAGCATCCGAACCAGAATCTAACAGAAGTTCAACCACATCATGCTCGTTATATCGGGATGCTACCATTAATGCCGTCCAGCCATTATTAGTCGTCGCAAAGACATCCGCACCAGAATCTAACAGAAGTTCAACCAGCTCAGGGTCAGCATTGTTTTTGACGGCAATCAGTAACGGCGTCACTCCCCCATTACAAACTCCATTAGGGTCTCCGCCCTTCTCTAATAAGCTCGCCACAATTTTATCGTACCCATCACGCGCCGCATAATACAGAGCCGGACAATAGTAAAAGGTATTGGGGCTGGCGCCTGTCGCCAATAAGTTATTTACACTGTCTAGGTTACCCGTTTCCACCGCCCTTATAAGAGGTGGGGTTGAAGCACAGCCTGCAAGCGTCAATATGAATGTAACGCCACTTAAAAAAACAGCTTTCTTAAATACTGCCATGATTGTCCCCTTATCATCGTGTACCCAGTTCAGTTGCACTTCCGACATTTGAGCAAGAATTTTGAAAACTAACGGCTTTAACCTTAGATTGCCCTAGGTTAGATTTACATACGTTTGGTTAGCACACATTGTCGCCAAGCTTTATACTCACTCTACCACTTCCCTAATACTCTTTTGTAGTGTTGCAGTAAATTCGGCCAACTTTGATATCATGAGCATCTTTGATATCCACATGATGGCTATCATCACAGTTATTGCTATCTTCTTGAAGTTACTAGAGTTTCCGATGGCACCTATGCTATTGGGCTTCATCTTAGGCGGCTTAATGGAAAACAACCTAAGCCGAGCATTAACCATTTCTGATGGTAGCTTCTCATTCCTTTGGGAAAGACCACTCAGCCTTGGCATTGTGATTACCGCAGTCTTAGTACTGGTGATTCCACCACTTAGCGAATACTGGAAAAGTAGACGCCAAGTAGCAGAGAAGGACGCACCTGAAGCTAATAGCGAAGCTTCTGAAAGCGAAGCCGAAGTTTCTGAAAGAAAAAGCTAAGCTCATAAGATAAAAGCGAAAAACAAAAAAGCCTTTGCTCAAGCACATTTGAGCAAAGGTTTTCTTTTATCTTCCCAAGTACTAGCCAGAACTTTTTAAATGCTCAAGAAAAGCAGACACATGAGCTGGTAACACCCTATCTTTCATGGTGACTAAGTCGATGCCTGCGGAGATAGATTTTGAGTTAGGTAGTATTTCTATTACTTCACCGCTGGCGAGTTCTTTTTCCACTAGCATACGCGGTAAATTAGCAATACCAAGTCCAGCCATCACAAAGTCTTTTATGAGGCGATCATCGTTAGCTGCAATAGAAGCTGTTTTCACTTCTAGGCGTTTAATTTGCTTCTTATCGTTCTTGCCTAACCAAGTTTTCATGGATGGGCAATCCATCTGATAATCGATGATATCGAGGTCAACCACCTGACCAAAGTCAGTAACAGCGCCATGTGTAGCAATAAACTGATGACTTGCCACCGTAATGAAGGCTTCCGTTCTAAAAGGGCAGATATCCAATAAACGATGCCCTGACGAAAACACCACCATGCCTATATCCGTTTTGCCATTTACCACATTATTGACAGTTATCGCATCGTCTTGGAGAGCGATATCTATGTGGACTTGTGGGTGTGATTTCTTAAACTTCTCTATGGCTGGGGCTAATAACAAGGTGGCTAATTCCATGGTGCAAGCGATGGATAAACTGCCTACTAGCGCCCCAGATTGCCCCTTCACCTTGATCATCTCTTCTTCTAGTGCAGACAGGTGTTTTTCCGCTGTTACCAGTAATGACCTGCCCTCTGGGGTGAGATGAATTTTTCTATTAGCTCTTTTAAACAGAACAACGCCAAGTTCTTCTTCAAGCTTTTTGATTTGATGGGAAACCGCCTGCTGCGTTAAATACAAGCGGCTGGCCGCCTTAGTCACACTCTCATGCTTTGCCACCTGAACAAAGGTCGCTAGATTATTTAAGTTCCGCATTTCCAGCTCTCCTGTGGCTATTTTCAAAAACGGTTTCCAATGGCGGTTTTAGATGTCGATTCATTCCATCTATACAGAAAACCTTATCACAAATTAAATTTCATAATAGTTAAAAATATACTGTTTTTTATTTGTTAATAAATCCTCCAAACTTTACCTATTCCATACTCAATAGGAGGAGTTATGAAAAACACAATCTCGAGAATGGCCTTTGGCCTCATGGTAAGTACTTTGGCAAGTAACGCCTCGGCACTCGATATAGAAATTGACCCGACAGCCTACCTATTTGGGGGGCATTCCGTGCATTTTGGCTTTGGAGGTGACAACTTCCGTTTTGACATAGGCACATTCGGAATGGAGTTACCGGATGCCTTTAACAGCGATGAAAACTACGATCTGGAATTCGATGGCTTCGGGGTAAAGCTGGATTATTTATTTGGCCGTTATGATGGCTGGTTCGTGGGTGTAGAAGCCAATTCATCGGACGTTACCTACACACGAAAATCCACCAGTGAAACCGCCACTCGTACTCAAGTGTCAGTGGGGCCAAGATTCGGCTACCGCATCATGTACACAGAAAACATCACCATCACACCTTGGCTAGGTATCAACCTGAACCTTGAATATGACGACGTCATACTTGATGGAGAACGTTACGAAAGCGAAGCCGTGACCTTATTCCCAGCAGTACACATAGGATGGAAACTTTAAATGACTGAAATCAGTAGCAATATCAAATGGATTTTACGCCTTGAAGGGGCAGCCGTATTACTCTTGTCATGCCTTGTTTACTTCAAACTTTCAGCAGACTGGCTGCTGTTTATGTGGCTGTTTTTAATACCCGACTTTACCTTACTTGGGTATTTAATAAGTAACAAAACAGGCGCAGTGCTATACAACCTCACCCACTCTTTACTGGGGCCAGCGATATGCCTAGCCATTGGCTTAATTTTCAACAATGAAATAAGTATATCCATTGGCTTAATTTGGACGGCTCACGTGGGCTTTGACCGCGCCTTAGGCTACGGACTCAAATACACTAATGGGTTTAGATATACCCACTTGGGGAAGATAGGGAGATAAACCATTACCCTAAATAAGAATTGGCAATATACAACAGACACCAAAAAGCCCTAGCAGGTCACTTCATGTGAATTAACCTGCTAGGGCTTATTTTGTATGGTGGGCCTGCCCCGACTTGAACGGGGGACCTGCCGATTATGAGTCGGATGCTCTAACCAACTGAGCTACAGGCCCGAAAACGTTGCGCATTATATCCATATGCCGTCAGTATGCCAAGACGAAAGCTTTAATTTCTCAGTTAATTTTTCAAATACGAGAAACCTCCCCTTATCCTTGTCAGCAAAAGCTATTTTCCTTCTACAAGCCTCCCCAGCGTAGGCTGCTGAATAGTGGGAATTACAAAGTCACACTTTGATAAAAATAGCCCCGTGGTACACTGGTGAAATATTATAGATGTTCACCTTTTAACCTATACCAATACGCTTCGTAGGAGCCATAGACATGCTGTCATCGAACAAAATTGCAGGTGCTCTCTTTTCTGCACTTATCGGTTTTTCTTCATCTGCTATTCAAGCCGCTGACCCACAACGTATTTCCATCGGTACAGGTGGTGTGACAGGGGTTTACTTTCCTGCTGGAACAGCAATTTGTAAAATGATCAATCAGGATAGACGTACCCATGGTATCCGTTGTTCTGCGAAAAAAAGTGGCGGCTCTATTGATAACATCAATACCATTCGTCAAGGTGACATAGAGTTTGGCATCATTCAATCTGACATTCAGGCAGCTGCCGTAGAAGGCACGCAAATGTTTGAAGGCAAAGCTTACGGCAATTTGCGCAGCATCTTTTCACTACACCCAGAGCCTATTCATTTAATGACTCGTTCAGGGTCAGGTATTAACAGCTTTGATGACCTAGCGGGTAAGCGCGTCAATATTGGTAACTCAGGTTCTGGTCATCGCAATCTGATGGAATTGTTAATGACGAAGAAAGGTTGGACTAACCAAAGCTTTGCTAAAGTTAGTGAACTGGATTCATCTAAACAAGCTAAGGCCCTATGTAATGATGGGTTTGACGCCGCGTTTTGGGCGGCGGGTTTGCCTAATGCGTCTGCTCAACAAGCCACAATTAGTTGTAATATCAGCATAGTGCCTGTGGCGGGTGACGCTGTAGATGCGGTATTAGCCGACAACCCAGCTTATTCCAGCGCTGTTATCCCGGGCGGCATGTATCGCGGCCATAACTCAGACGTTGCTAGTTTTGGTTCTAAAGGAACCTTGGTAACGGCTGCAGAGGTTCCATACGATACCGTCTATTTATTGGTGAAATCTGTATTTGACGACTTTGAAGCCTTCAAACAACAGCACCCAGCTTTCCAGCGTTTAACCCCACAAGACATGGTAAAAGACTCTCTTGTCGCACCTCTTCATCCAGCAGCGGCGGCATTCTATAAAGAGAAAGGTTGGCTATAAATTCAAAGCCTCTTATTTCTTCTAAAAGCACTAAGAACATTCTTAGTGCTTTTTTTATACCTGTGTTTTAAGCAACCTCTTCCTAATACCCTTTATCTGTAGCAAACAAGCTGAATGTCTAGCCCAGCTCCGTTGGATACATCTTTCGAGCATGAATAGCCTAAGTTCACTGAAAAACACTTAGCCCAAAGTAATGCCTATACTTAAAACACGAATATTCCATTGCCGATCTAAATAATTAAAAGAGGTAATTGAGATGAACCGTGAATCTATGCAATACGACATCGTGATTGTAGGCGGGGGGCCAGCAGGACTTTCCGCCGCTATTCGCCTTAAACAGCTCGATCCAGACTTATCTGTCATTTTATTAGAAAAAGGCTCTGAAATAGGGGCGCATATTCTTTCTGGTGCTGTTTTAGACCCTTCAGGGTTAGACGCTTTATTACCCAAATGGCGTGAAATGGACAGCCCTATACATACTCAAGTCACTGAAGACCACTTTCTCATGCTTGGGGAATCCCGCCATATCAAACTGCCTAATCTACTCATGCCTAAGAGTATGAATAATCACGGTAATTATATTGTCTCCATGGGCAATGTTTGCCGATGGTTGGCGGAGTACGCTGAGTCATTAGGAGTAGAAGTATTTGCTGGCATGGCTTGCTCTGAACTCGTCTACGAAGAGGATAAATTAGTCGGTGTCGTGGCAGGAGAGTTTGGCCGTAATAGTGATGGCAGCGAAGGCGATAGCTACGAAGCTGGTATGGAACTAAGGGGCAAATACGTCTTTCTAGCGGAAGGCGTGCGGGGCTCTTTATCTAAGCAAGCAATAAAGAAATATGACCTAAGCAAAGGCCACGAGCCACAAAAGTTTGGCTTAGGCATGAAGGAAGTATGGGAAATCAGTCCAGAAAAACACCACGAAGGTCGTATCACTCACACCATGGGCTGGCCCTTAAACAATAATGCGGGCGGTGGCTCTTTTATTTACCATGCAGAAAACAACCAGATATTCATTGGCTTTGTTGTGCATCTTAATTACCAAAACCCTTACTTATCCCCCTATGAAGAGTTCCAGCGTTTTAAACATCACCCTGCCGTTGCCGAACTTTTGACGGGAGGAAAGCGAGTTGCCTACGGTGCCCGCGCTATTTCAGAAGGTGGTTATCAATCTATCCCTAAAGTGGTTTTCCCCGGCGGCGCATTACTAGGCTGCTCTGCAGGCTTAGTAAACCTACCAAGAATTAAGGGTAATCATAACGCCATGTTATCGGGTAAAGCCGCTGCTGAAGCCGCCTTTCAAGCCATACAGTCGGGACGAGAGAGCGATGAGCTAACCGAATACGAAACCGAGCTCCGTAACGGTGCTATCGGGCAAGATCTCAAACCCGCAAGAAATGTAAAACCCTTATGGTCGAAATATGGCCTGTGGGGAGGATTGGTATTGGGAGGCTTGGATATGTGGTGGGCGAGTTTACTGGGCAAGCCCCTCTTCGGCACCTTATCACATGGCAAAAACGATGCTCAGTCCACGCGGCTTGCAGAGCAGTTTTCCCCTATCGATTACCCCAAACCAGATGGTCTATTAAGTTTTGACCGCCTTACCAATGTGGCTTTCTCCGCCACTAACCATGAAGAGAGTCAACCTAGCCATTTATCTTTACAGGACAGCGCAATTCCGATTAAAGATAACTTACCTAACTATGCAGAACCTGCCCAACGATATTGCCCTGCTGGCGTTTACGAAGTGATAGAGCAAGATGGTGAAACCAAGTTCCAAGTGAATTTCCAAAATTGTTTACACTGCAAAACCTGCGATATTAAAGACCCAGCCGAAAACATTACATGGTGTACCCCCCAAGGGGGCGATGGGCCTAACTATCCTAATATGTGAAAGTCCAAATATGTAACAGCGCTAGTAGGTTATAGCTGCTATTGGACTAACGTCAGGATCCCAGTATCATGCAGCTATATTGAAATACTAAAGGGGATTGCGTGGTTTTATCTGACGCCCATCGACACTGCTTTATATTAAGAGGCTCATCTCAAGCCATTCTCGCCGATTTTATAAAGCTAGCCGAAAAGCTCACTTCGGTTTTGGTGTGCGCCCATGATATGGAAGCTTATTCCCTATCTAACCCCAAGCTTTCCACTTGCAGCTTTAAACAAGCCAAACAGCACCTTGGCTCTAGTCACGATGCCATTTTAGTAGACCTAACCCATGGTGTGTCGGCCAGCACTTTGGCCATATTGGCGGGTACAGTTCGCGACGGTGGCATTTTTGCTATTGGTTTACCTGAATCAGACTGGCACGAAAACACCGACTTAGACCTACCTAGATATTTGCCTTGGCCTTATGAAGCGGATCAAGTCACTTCTTACTTTAAAGAGTATCTATTGCAGCATTTATTGGCAGAGGACTCGCCGTTTTCTCCTATACATACTTCCGAAATAAAGGCGCTGCCTGCCCTTTCGGAAATACCAGAAAACCCTCCTTTAACAACTGAGCAACTTGAAGCTCAGCAAAGGTTATTCGAAGCCAAAGCGAAATCTTATATCTTGATTGCACCCCGTGGCCGCGGTAAATCCACTCTCTTAGGAGACAGCATTGCGCGGCTAGTTACCGCAGGAAAAGTTAGCTCAGGAAAAAAGGTGGTGGTTACTGGGCCTAATAAAGCTGCCATCGATACCTTAGCCCAACGTTTTTATTCCACAAATGAGAAACTAGGTAACAGTTCTGAGCTACCTTTTATGGCACCAGATGCACTCATTGCCAGTAAGCAAACATGGGATTACCTCTTTGTAGATGAAGCCGCCAAAATCCCGGTTCCGCTTTTGATCGAGCTCAACAATAAAGCCTCCCATTGTGTTTTCAGCACCACAGATTATGGTTACGAAGGCGCAGGAAAGGGCTTTGGTATTCGTTTTAATAAGTACTTATTCGATCAAGTCGGCAGTTATCTGCAAAGCTTAGAATCACTGACTTTAGAACAGCCTATCCGATGGGGAGAAAATGACCCATTAGAAAATTGGATCAATAACTGCTTCTTACTCGCTCCCCCTATCCCAGACGCTTTTTCATCCAAAACCATGTATGAAGCGGCAAGTTACAGACGACTAATGGGAGAAGAATGGCTAACCGAAGACACGCTATTCACTCAAACCTTTACACTGTTAGTAAATGCACACTATCAAACATCACCAGATAATTTAAGGTGGGTATTAGACGACCCTTCCATGTCGGCGTATCTTTCGATACAGGGTTCACAACTAAACAGCGTTGCCATTGTCAGTGAAGAAGGCACATTACCTAAAGAACTTTGTCTTGCTGTTATGCAAGGGACTCGTCGCCCAAGGGGACATCTGGTACCGCTGTCTTTATTAGCCCATGAGGGCATGAGCACAGCAGGCCAGTTCAAATATTGGCGTATTAGTCGAATTGCAACGCAACAAGATAAACAGAATCAGGGACTCGGCAGCGCCTTACTAAAACACATTGAAGAAAGTGCCAGAGGCCAGTGTGACTTCTTGTGTACCAGTTTCGCGGCCACGGGTGATGTATTAAGTTTTTGGATTAAAAATGGCTTTTTACCTGTTCGACTGGGCATGACAAAAGACCAAGCCAGCGGCTGCTACTCTGTGATGATGGTAAAAGCACTCAACCCACAAGCTGCTAAAACAGCGCAGGATTGGCGCCAGAACTATTTGAATAATCTAGCCATCAACTTACCCAGAGACTACCCCGAGTTAGACACAGCCTGCCTAAAGTGGCTTACCGCTGGGGCTCAAGAAGATGCCCAACCACCTCAAGTCTCACATGCCTTTACAGAAAAAGATCGTCAAGATCTCATACTGTTCTCAGAGCACCACCGCCCTTACCTCACGATTCGAGCACAACTCACACGATTAATAGAAACAGCGATAGTAAATGGGGAACTCTCGGACACTCACCCAGATTGCGAAATGCTAACAGCCATTTCGCGTATGTCAGCTCAGCAAATCAACTTTGCAGAATTTGGCTTCAAGGGTAAAAAACAAGCAGAAAAACACCTCAAGAAGCTGGTTAGTACACTTCTAGATCAAATGGGTGGAAGTCCACCCAAAGACTAAAATCTATAAGCGAACATCCCCCCTTTTCTATCTAAAAACCTATTGCACCTTTAAGAGGTTTTTAGATATTTTCCTTACATATCATACCCTTAAAAGAAACCCTCTTTATTGGCACGGAAAGTGTAATACCTACTCCTAAGCAACATCTGCTTTGCTTTGATCTTTGCCACAACGGCTTTCTCCATTAAGCCCGTTAGCGAGAACTAAAATAAGGAAGATACGAACAAGTCCACTGGCTTCAGCGTGTGGATAAACCTTTACTATTCGAGGCAAGTTTCGCAGTCCAATATTGAACATATTGGCAAGAAGCTTAACAAAGAATAAAAAGTGTTTAGCCCACGCCCTTTAGGTCTTTCAGAGAAACGGCCTCTCTGTGTTAAGAGTGATTGAAAGGTATTAACATTCCTGCTCACTCTTGCCTTGATAGACCATTTCTCTGATAAGACTGAAGCTCAGAAGACTTATTTGCACCTTCCTAAAGTAGATACAAAATAATAATTCAAAATATGGAGTCACATAATAATGAAAAAATTAAGCCTTGCTCTGTCTACTATCGCCCTCGCCTTTACTGCCAATACTGCCCTTGCTAACTGTGATGCTGGTGAACGTGTCGTTAAGTTCAGCCATGTAACAGGTGGTACAACTCACCCTAAGGTTGTTGCAACAAATGAATTAGCAAAACGTGTTAACACCGAAATGAATGGCAAATTGTGTGTTGAGGTATACCCAAACTCCACTCTATTTGGTGACTCAAAAGAACTTGAAGCGCTGCTTTTAGGTGACGTTCAATTACTGGCTCCATCTTTATCTAAGTTCGGTTCTTACACAGAAAAATTTGGTGTATTTGACCTACCTTTCATTTTCAAAGATATGGATCACGCTATTCGCTTTACCAACACAGCAGAAGGTAAAGACCTACTAAATGCGATGAAAGAAGATATCGGTTTTGTTGGCCTAGGCTACTGGATGTCTGGCATGAAGTACTTCTCTGCGAAGAAACCTCTGTTGGTGCCTAGCGATGCCTCTGGCATGAAATTCCGTGTTCAAACTTCTGACGTGGCTAAGCAAATGATTGCAGCCATGGACGCTTCTCCACAGGCTATGGCTTTCTCTGAAGTATACGGCGCTCTGCAAACTGGCGTTGTAGATGGCCAAGAAAACACTTGGTCTAACATCTACACCAAGAAATTCTACGAAGTACAAGACAGCACAACAGAAACCAGCCACCAGCTATTGGCTTACTTGTTTATGACGTCTTCTGAGTTCCTAGACAGCCTATCGGATGAAGATCGTGCGCAGTTCCTTGCCATTGCTGACGATGTGACTCAAAAAGCCAACCTTAATGTGAAAGCGGCAGAAGCCAATAACCGTGCAAACATCCTTAAAGCAGGCGGTAAGATCAATACCTTGTCACCAGCACAACGCCAAGAATGGGTTGATGCTATGGCACCTGTTTGGAAACAGTTTGAACGTTCTATCGGTAAAGATTTGATTAAAGCAGCAGCTAGCTCTTAATCCTTTCGAACCAATATCACAGGCCGCCCAATAGGTGCGGTCTGTGAATGTATTTTTCCGGTGTCTGTTCTCGTCATTTTTCTTCTTCATGGTGTAAACACATAACCCCTTTGGCACTGGTTAGCGCTTTAAGCTTTACTGAATTTGGAGATTCCCATGGCAATTTGGCCGCATCTTTATTTATGTTTTTTTATTTTTGTTCTTTGGCTATTAGAACGCTTATTTCCTAAAGCGATGGCAAAGGCAGAAGAGAACCTACTGGTTCTTATCATTTTTTCCATCATGGCGGTGTCCTTTGGACAAGTGATCGCCCGTTATGGATTCAACACAGGCTGGGATGCGGCGCTTGAATTCAATACAATTGCCTTCTCATGGCTAATATTGCTAGGCATGAGCTACGGTATAAAAACCAACCTGCACCTAGGTGTCGATATCGTCCTTAATGCGGTGCCAAAGCGTATCGCTAAAATCTTGTCTTTAGTGGGTGCCGCTGGTGCCATGCTCTACGGTTTGATTCTTTTGGATTCCACTTGGCTCGCTATGCTCGGTATAGATGTACGAGGTGGTGCGATCGAGTACTGGGCGAAGATGTTCAAAATTGGCATAGGTACTGAAGAATTGCGTTACCCAACCTTTATGCAAGATATGTTTGACCTGCGACCACGCGTTCAACGTTGGTTGGTACTGGTCGTGTTGCCAATCAGTTTAGCCCTGCTGGCTTATCGTTCTTTACAAGCTTTCATTGATATCGCCCGTGATAAACGTGCCATGTTAATCAGTGGCCACGAGGCGGAAGATCTTGTGAAAGAAAACAAAAACGTATTAAAAGACTAACGCAGGAGCTTTATTGTGAATTCAATCATTCTATTTTCAATGGTACTCACATTGCTGTTTATCGGCTTGCCTGTGGGTATTACTTTGGGCTTATCGTCCATTTTATTTATTACTTTTTTCTCCCACGATTCTTTGTCATCGGTAGCGATTTCATTGTTTGGCGTGGGGCAACATTACACCTTGCTCGCCATTCCTTTCTTCATCATAGCCTCGTCTTATATGTCGACAGGTGGCGTAGCAAAACGCCTGATTAACTTTGCTATTGCTAGCGTTGGTCACTTCCGTGGCGGTCTGGCTATGGCGTCTGTTTTGGCTTGTATGATGTTTGCCGCTTTGTCTGGCTCTTCTCCTGCTACCGTTGTCGCCATTGGTACCATTGCCATTGCGGGTATGACGCAAGTGGGCTACTCCAAAGAATTTGCAGCAGGCATTATTGCCAACGCGGGTACCTTGGGTATCTTGATTCCGCCTTCTATCGTTATGGTGGTGTATGCGGCTTCAGTTGATGTGTCGGTTGGCCGTATGTTCTTAGCAGGGGTGATTCCTGGGCTTATGGCTGGCGGTATGTTGATGCTGGCGATTTACGTGGTGGCTCGCATTAAGAAACTGCCTGCGGAAGAGTGGAAAGGCTTTGGCAATTTGATTCGTGGTGGTAAAGAAGCAGGCTGGGGATTATTCCTCATCGTTATCATTATGGGCGGTATCTATGGTGGTGTCTTCACACCAACAGAAGCCGCTGTAGTGGCATCCGTTTACTCTATGTTCATCGCACTTTTCGTCTACCGAGATATGGGACCTTTAAAGGGGATCACTTGGACCAATGATAACGATGCCCCCCATGCTCGTATCGGCTTTAATGGTTTAGTTTACGGTGTCTCTTTTTTCCTTGTTTGGGAAATTATGTCTTTCTTCATGTTTGGCGATAGCGAGACCATTACAGGGGGCGATCGAGCTTTATGGGGATTAATTATGTCCCTCGCGTTAACCGTCTTTTATGTTTATAAGCGTGCTGATCACCTCAACGAATCCATTACTACTTGCTTGATGGCTGGCGTACCTATTTGGGGACGCAACCTATCTTTGATGGGGCGTAAGTTCTTCCCAACGCTGTTTGGCAACGAGTCTCGAAAAGTCATGCTAGAGGGGACAAAAACAACCATTATGCTGATGTTCATCATAGCTAATGCCTTGTTGTTTGCTCACACTTTATCTGCAGAACGTATTCCTCAAGCCATTACAGAATGGATGCTAGGGGTTGGTTTCAACTGGTTTACCTTCCTGATTGCGGTGAATATTCTGCTATTGATTGGCGGACAATTCATGGAACCATCAGGTCTACTTGTTATCGTGGCACCTGTAGTTTTCCCAATCGCGATGGAGTTAGGAGTCGATCCTATTCACCTTGGTATCATCATGGTAGTTAATATGGAGATAGGCATGATTACACCGCCAATTGGACTCAACCTCTTTGTGACCTCGGGGATAACCGGTATGAGTTTGGCTCGTGTGGTAAAAGCCGCTATGCCATTTGTTGCGGTTCTGATGGTGTTCCTAATCTTGGTAACTTATATCCCTGCGCTTTCTACGGCATTACCGTACAGCATAATGGGACCTGAAATTGTTCACTAGGTTATCAGTGAATTAAAACAGCGATTTTATAAACCAAAAAAAACGCCCGATTGGGCGTTTTTTTATTTTCGATGTATACATCTGTAGTCTTTACGATACCTATTTTAAAAACTGGCGTCGTAAATCATATAACCGTTTTTCCCTTGTTTCTTCACTCGATATAAAGCTTCGTCTGCTCGTAGTAATGCATCGTCAAATTCGTCACCTATTTCAATAAAAGCAACGCCAATACTCACAGTAATAGACAAATCCGTTATATTCCCCTCGATACTAATATCACGAACCGCTAGAACTAAACTCTTTAATAACTTTGTTAAATCACTCAAGTTTGTTTCCACGAGTAGGCAAACAAACTCATCCCCCCCTAAACGCCCCACGATATTAGGGGAAGGAGCAAACTCTCTCAACAATGAACTCAGCTCGTGTAGCGCTTTATCCCCTACGGCATGCCCTAAAACATCGTTTATCGATTTAAAGTCATCGAGATCAATAATGGCAACGGCCGTATCAATTGACGCTTGTTGATTAGTCAGTTGTGCTAAATAGGCTTCACTTTGCGCATAAAAATAACCTCGGTTATAGGTATTTGTAAGTGAATCTATTGTCGCTAATTTGGTCAACTTTATTTCTAGTTCATCTAGTTCAAATAATAACCCTAACAAGTACCAAGACATCAAAGGGGCAATAATACAAGAAGCGGTGAAAATAAAGGCTAGCTCTCCAATTAATGAAGAAGATATAAAGAAAGTATCAAAAAAATACTTAATGATAAGGGACAACAGAAAAGTCAAAACCGTTAACAGTATGACTAACCTAGGGCGGCCCACTTTTCTGAGAAAAACTCTAGCGAACGGTGCCATACAACCTCCTGTACAACTAGCACCACTACTAATTTTAAATTAGTCCTTAATTAGTAGTGTTCATTTCGACCTTCATGATCAAACTATTGTCACCTTGCTAGCCAGCCACCGTCTACAGCAATTGTGTAACCATGGACATAGCGAGATGCTTCAGAAGCTAGAAACACAATCGGCCCAGCCATGTCTTCGGGGGTTCCCCAGCGACCAGCAGGAATTCTGCCGAGTATCTCGGTAGATCGACCTTCATCATCTCGTAGTGCTTGCGTATTATTGGTCGCCATATAACCCGGGGCAATTGCATTCACATTAATACCATGCTGCGCCCATTCATTCGCCATGGAACGGGTTAAGCCCAAGACGCCACTTTTAGAAGAAGTATAAGAAGGCACTCGAATGCCTCCTTGGTAAGACAGCATAGAAGCGATATTGATAATATTGCCCGTAGATTGTTGCGCTATGATTTGTTTAGCAAAGGCTTGAGACATGAAAAAAACCATTTTCACGTTCACATCCATGACGTCATCCCAATCCTCTTCCGTAAAATCTATAGAGTCGTTACGACGAATAATACCTGCGTTATTCACTAGAATATCGACCTTACCAAAAGCGGTAACGGCTTCATCGATCACCAGTTTAGTGGTTTCCACCTTGCTCATATCGGCAATAACACTATGAAAACGGCGACCTTGTTTTTTCACTAAAGCTTGGGTAGAAGATGGATCACTTCGGTTGACTCCGACAATATCAGCACCCGCTTGAGCTAGCGCGACAGCCATTCCTTGACCAAGCCCTGTATTACAACCCGTAATGACAGCAACCTTGTTTGTTAAATCAAACATATCTTGCATATAGCACACCTATTTTATGATTATTGGATAGTGTTTATTTAAGAAAAGCAGTCAGTTTAAAGAATGAATTGGAGAAAAAGAAAAGCACTAAAAAAGGTATTAATTAATCACGGGCAATTTCTTCATAGATCGCATAATCATTCCGTTCCGCACGCTTAATATGATAAAGCGCAACATCTGCGCGTTTAAGTGCTGAGTCTAAAGACACATCATCACGACAGTTAAAAGAAATACCCGCACTAATCGTAAAGTAATAAGGCTGGCCGTCCATATTTACCGCATAGTCGCGAATCCTCTCAAACAACTCAGTCATAATGGTCTGTAGCTCATGAAGGTTCGTTTCTTTAACAAGAATAGCGAATTCATCTCCACCTATACGGCCGACAATATTAGGCTTTTGGACAACCTTATTAAGTATCATCCCCAAAGCCGTCAGTACATTATCACCACCAGAATGGCCAAAAAGATCGTTAATAGTTTTCAGATTATCTAAGTCGATGATGATGACAGCTGGTTGCAAGTCTTGATCACTTTTATGGGCTGCATAATGACGCGAAAGAAAACGTTCACTTTCTTGGTAGAAGAAACCGCGGTTAAAGGTGTGGGTTAAAGTATCGGTTGAAGCCAACTTAGTCATTTCGATTTCAAGTTTATCAATATGAAACAATAAACCGACGAGATACCAAGACAAAGCGGGGGTGATTGTACAAGTAATGACAGTGACAGAGATTATTTCGTCAACCAGACTATTATCTAGGCCAAGCAGATCAATCAAACCAAAGTTCATTAGATTTGCCGATACTGTGGACAGTAAAGTGAGAATAGCCACGAGGCCTACACGGCCCAACTTTCTCAATATTCTTCTAATAAACAGTGTCACTTAAACCCCTGACCCAATAAAGCACCTAAAAATCAGCCAGAGCTGATTAAAATATAGCCTATTATCATAATACAATTTCTGGCATTAACCCAGTGGCTATTGTTTAAACATATCCTTATCTAGACCATATTTACGCATTTTGTCATACAGAGTTTTACGTGGCAGACCCAAAGCTTCCATTGTGCCCTTTATAGACCCTTTCTGGCGTAAAAGTTCTTGTTCTAATAAAGTTTTTTCAAAACGCTCCATTTGCTCAGGCAAGGTCATCACACCCGGGTTATTTTCATTGGTAATGATCTGATCGAACTCAAAAGAGCCCGCCTCTCCCATTAACACATAGCGCTCCGCCAAGTTACGTAACTCACGTACATTTCCCGGCCAATCGTAGCTCAATAAACTGTGCAACCGTGCCGAAGAAAGTGGTTCCGACTCCCGTTTGTATTGTGCTGTTGCTACTAAGCAGAAGTGTTGCCAAAGCAGTAAAATATCGTCTTTTCTATCTCGTAAGGAAGGGATGTCGACTCGTACAACATTAAGTCGATAATATAAATCCTCTCTGAAGCTGCCACTTTCACACAGGGTTTTTAAGTCTACTTTAGTCGCCGCTAAAATCCGTAAATCTAAGTCAATGGCCGTATTCGAACCTAAACGCTCCAAGCGCCGCTCTTCCAACACTCGTAATAGACGAATCTGCATGGACATGGGCATGCTCTCAATCTCATCAAGGAATAAAGTTCCCCGATTAGCGTGTTCTAATTTGCCGATACGCTGAGCTTTTGCGTCGGTGAAAGCTCCCTTCTCATGGCCGAATAATTCAGACTCCATTATAGAATCCGGCACAGCGCCACAGTTAATGGCGACGAAAGGATTAGCACGACGCAAACTGTGTTCATGGATGTAACGAGCCACCAGCTCTTTCCCTGTTCCCGTTTCCCCTTGGATGAGAATATCCGCTCCCGTATCTGCCACATGCAATAAGGCTTGGCGCAACCTTTGAATACTCTGGGTATTACCAATGATCCGAGGGCCGGGGGCATTTTGGGCTTCTAACTCTAGACGTAGCTGACGGTTTTCTATGGTTAAACGACGCTTTTCTGAGGCTCTACGTACTACTTCAATAAAGTCATCATTGGAAAAAGGCTTTTCAATAAAGTCATATACACCATCACGAATGGCGCTCACCGCCATGCTGATATCACCATGACCAGTAATTAAAATGACAGGGATATCAGGGTCGATGTTTTTCACTGATTCGAATAAATCTAGGCCACTTTCTCCGGGTAAATTAATGTCACTCACAATAACCCCAGCCCAATCTAAAGATAGTGACTCGGCCACCCCTTGAGCAGAAGAAAATGCTTTTACATCAAAGTCTTCCAGCTGAAGAGTTTGAGAGATGGCCATACGAACAGACTGTTCATCGTCTATCAAAATCACCTGATTATTGTCTTGCATGATAACTCCCGTTATTCATTAATTTGCCCTTGAGATGAACCCTGCCTCGGTAGGCAAACTGAAAATACTGCGCCACCCGTGTCATGATTACAGGCTTTAATAACCCCACCCATAGCATCGATAATACGCTGACTAATGGATAAACCTAAACCCAAACCAACACCAGCAGATTTGGAGGTAAAGAAAGGTTCAAAAAGGTGCTTAATCGCCTCTTCACTTAAGCCACCGCCTGTGTCTTGAATGGAGATCATCACCTCATTTTCGGTAGCACTTTGAGTGATGGTAACTTTACGCAACGGCGAGTCTTCTTCGACAATGGCGTCTGCGGCATTAGCTAATAGGTTCACTAGCACTTGCTCTAAAAACACCATATCGCCATTGACAATATAGCTTTGATCTTCCATCACGCTAAGCTCAACACCAGCCTCTTTAAAGCGCGTTTCCATTATTTTCAATGCGCCCAATATGGCTGCCTGAACAGAAATAGGGTGATATTGAATATCGCCTTTTCGAGCAAACACTTTGAAGCGAGCGATAATATCGCCCATGTGATGCCCTAGCTGACTAATATGTTCCAAATTGCTTCGGGCTGAGTCGTAATTTTCTCTATCTAAAAACTTCAAAGCGTTATCTGAAAATGCCCGAATGGCCGTAAGAGGCTGATTTAGTTCGTGATTTATTCCAGCGCTGAGCTGCCCTAACACAGCTAACTTCGCCGTTTGAATCAATTCCCGTTGTGTTTCCTTGTGCTCTTCAATTTCATCCAGTAAACGGCTATTCGCCCCCTCTAGCTCGAAGGTACGTTCTTTTACACGCCCTTCTAAATCGATTTTTGCTTGGGTAATTTCTTGCTCATAACGCTTACGTTCTGTCATATCATGGAAGGTCACCAAATAACCTAAGCGATTTGGCAACACCATTTCACAAAGCGTCATTTCTACTGGAACAGCCATGTCTTTGGCATAACATAAGCGCCCTTCTGTGGTGAGCACCTTTATCCCTAAGCCATTCGCATCTCGGCCTAAGCTAAGCGCAGAATGGGAAGCTGTATCTTGAGAGTCTGCCTGAAACAAGGCATTTAATGATTGCCCGACAAGAGGCGCAAGTGGCTGACCGACTAAGGCCTCTACCGCAGGGTTAAAGGATTCAATTTTATAATCATGATCCAGAGTGACGAGACCTGCTTGAGTGTTTTGAATGACTTCCCGTATATAGGCTTGGTTGTGTTTGGCCATTTCATTGGCATCCGAACGCTCACGGAGCATTCTTGTTCGCAGCATGGCAAGACCAAATAGCAAAGCAGTGATGGTGACAGCGCCAACAAAAATCGCACGCCAAAGGGCGATGTTCTCTTCAATGCTTTTCACTGGCACAAGTATGGATATCTTAAAACCAAGCAAATCAATAGGTCGGCTCATTTGCAAAAATGACAGCTTCTCAACTCGCTCCTGTGCGCCACTTTTCGACTTATGAGATAAGCTAATAATGTCTGCGTTATGATCAAAGGCGGTACGACCTTCAATGTTTAACTCTTCTATAGACTGGTTCTGATAACGCTGGGATTGCTCTATGCGCTTGAGTGCATCAGGAGATAAAACACGCAGAGTTTTATACAACCACTGGGGCTGGGAGCTACTAAAGACAATATCGTCTGAGTCTAATAACAAAAACTCGTAACCTTGGTTGGCAAAGCGTTGCTCAAATTGTGTTAAATCCACTTTAACGACTGCAACTCCTATAATGGAGTCGCCTTCATAAATGGGATATGAGAAGTAATAACCACGGCGTTGAGACTTAATACCTAGGGCGTAATATCGCCCCTGCTTGCCTACAATGGCATCTTTGAAATAAGGCCTAAAAAAGTAATTACTACCCACAAAGCTGGATGCGGTTCTGTAGTTCGAAGCGGCTATGGTGAGACCATCTGTATTGAGGATATAACTGTCTGAAGCTTCTGTGATTCTGTTGATCTGCTCTAACTCTTGATTAAGCAAATTAATGTCTGATTCGAAGCCATCACGCAGGGCTTTTTTCACCCTATCGTTGGAGGCCAACAAGGATGGCATGTGCTGATATTTGGCTATCGCGCTTTCTAAGATATTGGCAAATTGGTTCAATCTATCCGAAGAGTTAATGCGCAGATTGTTCATCTGTTGATTACGCAAAGCTTCGCCACCCTGCCAGACTAATAAAATCATCAGGGTACAAGCGCACAAAGATAGCCAAAGCGTCTTTTTGGATAAGGATACAAACGACATGCTAATGCCGTATTTTTCTTTTAGCTTATTGGTTTTTATCACGTTAACTATGCTGCCTTATTATTATTTTCGAAGCACGGTATTAAAATTAAGGAAGGCGCGAATAAGCCTTCCTTTTAAGCTCTCGAATGAGCAAAGGGTATCACCTCTTTAATATGTGTTTTTTGACACAACAGGATTAATAGTCGATCAATCCCTAACGCTACACCAGAGCAGGCTGGCATACCTTGATGTAAGCCACTAATCAGCCTTTCATCAAACTGTCTATCTACTAGCCCCATGGCTTCACGAGCGGTTTTATCTTCGGCAAAACGCCGTGCTTGTTCTTGTGCATCGGTCAGTTCATTGTAGCCATTAGCTAACTCCATACCCTGCCAATATAACTCAAATCGAGCCGCCACATTCTGACCTAGCTCATCTAAATGGGTATTCGCCAATGCCGCTTGGGATGCAGGGTAACTATGAATAAAACAGGGCTGCTCCATACCTATTTTAGATTCAATCACACTAGAGAAGATAAGTTCTAACAAGGTATCCCTATCCTCTTCTTGCAAGCCATATTCGGTATGTTGATGGGCACAGGCTTGCAGTTCAGCAAGGGAGGCAGAAAAAGGATCGAGTCCGACATGAAGAAGAAAGGCTTTTTGATAACTCAAATGCTCACACTGGAAGCTGTCATCCTCACATAGCAAAGCCAACAAGGCTTGAATTTCTCCCATTAACTGCCAGTGATCAAGGCCAACCCGATACCACTCCAACATGGTAAATTCGATACTGTGACGACGCCCCACTTCTTCCGCGCGAAACACCTTACCTAATTGATAAATAGAGCCTGATCCTGCACATAAAAGACGCTTCATGGCGTACTCTGGAGAGGTTTGTAAATAATAAGTGAGGTCTTGCCCTTGGGAGCGGGTATGGCTAGTCAACACTTCAATATGAGGGTCGGAAATACTGGCTAAAGAAAGGCATTGGGTATCAACTTCCATGACGCCCTTATCATCAAAAAAAGCGCGCACAGCTTTAAATAACTGGGCTCGCTTTTTTAATGTCGACATATCTGCGCTAGGTTGCCATTCAGAAGCTTGGTACATGAACAAAGACTCTTAGAAAGTAAGCCTCCATCATAGCAAATACTGAGTCAGATATTCAGTTTACTCAGCAGTATTTTCACCCCTGCGAAAGCAAAGAAATAAGCCTTCAGTATTTGCTAAATATCAGCATCTACAAAGAAGGCTTTTAAGGCGGTATGGCCAGAAACATTGGCCTAGTTGAAGAAATGAGAAGATATTCGCGCATGTTACTGATATGTTTTATTTAGCGCTCTCTAATCCATATGCACTAACTTGGTTCTTATACGATACTTGTTACGAAATTAGTGCAGTACATAAGCCTTTAAACAAGCTTAATTCGAAAGTTTTCTGGATCAATATTTGCATAAAAACAGTCAGTACATTTCTATTTTCTAGCTATTTGGAGACATAATGCTAAAAAAGCTCCCACCACTTCAAACACTACAGACCTTCTCAGTAGTTGCTAGTTTAGGAAGCTTTACCTCTGCTTCTAAAGAGCTGAACCTTAGCCAGAGTGCAGTGAGTCGCCAAATCCAGCAGCTAGAACAATACTTTGGAAAACCTCTTTTTCAGCGAAATAGCCGTACTCTCGTATTAACGGACCAAGGAACAGCCCTATTACCTGTAGTTGAACAGACAATCTCATCATTCATGGGGTCTCTTGAAGCTTCCATGACGAAAGTCATGAATATTAATATCCGTATGGCCCCAACGATAGCCAGAAGATGGTTTTTTCCTCTGTTAAAGGGCTTAAATGAATACCTACCAGACGTAAATGTAAATGTAGACACTGCGTGGCATTTAGAGCCACAGTTCGCGCTGGGCAACTTGGATATCATGATTGTTTACGGTAATGGTCATTGGCCTGGGATGGAAGTTATACCGATTCTAGAAGAGGTAATTACTCCAGTTTGTGCCCCTGATTTTGACTTATTACAAAACAATAAGTTAACTTTTGAGTCATTGGCTAATGCTGTCTTGCTGCACTCCAACCCGCGTCACTCAGATTGGCAGCTATGGCTTCAATCTCAAAACTTATACGATTTTACACCCTATAAACATCAAACTTTTGATACTCAAGATCTTTCTCTAACTCTTGCAGCCCACGGTCAAGGCGTGGCGATTGGAGACCTGAACTTAATTAAACAAGACCTAAAGAAAAAAACTCTTATTAGACCTTTCGAGCAGTCTATTAAAACAGGGTACGGATACTACGCAATCTACCCTTCAAGGCCTGCAAATATCCTCAAAGTAACTCCATTTATAGAGTGGCTAAAAGAAGCACGAGCTCAACTTCAAGGCACACAAGCCGCCAAATTGAGCTATGCGTAAATAGTCCATAACTGTAATTTTAGTATCTAGTACTGATTACAACCTTGAGTAACACCTGCCCCATCATATTCAGTCATAAAGAACATTCAGATTTGCACTGAGTTCCAACATAAGAGGTATAGCTGCTATCGGCATGCGGGGATGTCGTAGGAATGAAAAGAGGAAAGGATAGTAATATTATGTCGGGGACTGAAACAGGCTCAGTCCCCGACATAAATTTAGAGTAGATTTTTAACCTTTTTCACGGCTTTCATAACCTGTTCAGGCGCGGTACCGTTTGTGTGATTTCTGCTGTTCACAGACCCTTCTAATGTTAAAACCTGATAAACATCTTGCTCGATTAATAAACTAAATGTTTTTAGCTTATCCAGTGGCAACTCTGAGAGGTGCTGCACTTTATTTTCATTTGCATAACGTACCATTGCAGCGACGGCATGATGTGCATCCCTGAAAGGCAGACCCTTTCTCACTAAATAATCCGCAAGATCGGTCGCTGTTGCATACCCAAGAGAAGCCGCTTCATACATACGCTCTTTATTCGCTTTAATCGTCGGTATCATCTGACTTGTGACAGTCACAGCCGCACGAACGTTTTCTAGAGTGTCTGTTAACGGCGGTTTACTTTCTTGTTGGTCTTTGTTGAATGCCATTGGCTGGCTTTTCATTAGGCCAACAGCAAAGGTAAGATTGCCTTGAACTCGAGCCGCTTTACCTCGTAATAATTCCGCTAGATCAGGGTTCTTCTTCTGCGGCATGATAGATGACCCTGTACAAAATTGGTCACCCAGCTCAACAAAGCCCACTAGTGGAGTACACCAGAAAATAATCTCTTCTGATAACCTTGATAGGTGTGCCATGATTAATGCGCCAGCATGGCAGACATCAGCGACATAGTCTCGATCAGAAACTGCGTCCAACGAGTTACGACAAACACCATCAAAACCTAATAGTTCTGCTGTAAGTTCAGGTTGAATCGGAAAGCCCGTTCCGGCTAATGCCGCCGCACCTAACGGAGAATAATTGAGTCGACTACGAGCTTGGCCTACCCTCTCCAAATCACGTAAGAACATCTCAGCGTAGGCAAGCATGTGATGCCCAAAAGTGATAGGTTGAGCAATTTGTAAGTGAGTGAAGCCTGGCATAATGGTATCAGCATGATCCGATGCCAAATCGGCAATAACACCAATTAACACTTTCAGCTCTGCTTGCAAGGCATCAAGTTCATTTCTGGTATATAACCGAATATCTGTGGCAACTTGGTCATTACGAGAACGTGCCGTATGCAGCTTTTTACCCGCATCACCAATAAGTTGAACTAATCGTTGCTCAACGTTCATATGAACGTCTTCAAATTCCTCTTTCCATTCAAAAGTGCCATTTTGCATTTCTTGTGCGATGGCGTTTAAACCTTCCTGAATCAAAGTGTTTTCTTCAATACTTAAAACACCTGATGCTGTCAGCATTTTAGCGTGAGCTTGTGACCCCGCTACATCATAAAGAGCAATGCGTTTATCTTGATCAATGCAAGAATGAAATGCTTGAAAGTCTTGTGCAGTAGCTTGCGTGAAAAGTGGAGACCAAGTTTCTTTTTTCTGAGTTGTCATATTTATCTCTCTAGATTTTTCAGTGACTCATTGCCATGTCATTTGTTGAGGCCAATAAATTGGCTAAGTGCCTAACATCTGCCTGCAACTCAAGTGATAGAACGGTTTGGGTTAGGGCGTTGGTTTGTTCTTCAGAAATACAAACGGCAGACATTTTTTCATATTTATCCATGATGTCTTTTTGACTAAGGGGGTGTTGCGGGCTTCCTAACGGGTAATGGACCGTTTTCACCATAATCGCTCCATTTATGGTGGTTACACTGACTTCTGGCTCTGCATCATCAGCCATATCACCGTCGACGCTAAAAGATATTTTTGAAAACCAATCACCAAACCAGTCGCCACTCCATCTCTCTTCGTCTAACTCATCCAACCCCACTGAATGAAATTCAAGCCAAGCAGATAATGCATAGGCAATACTCATTTGAGCTTCAGCTCTCGATGAAATCTGCTTTTTCCCGCACATACCAAATTGAAATTGGCTAATTTTAACGGTGATATTTTTTACATCTGACGAAGTTAAAGCCTGCTCATCAAGAATACCTCGCAAAGCGTCTATCGATGAATGCGTGCCACGGCAGGTAGCATAAGGTTTGATAGAGCAACGGTTAATTCGCCACGCTTTACCAAACTCATTAGTAAGAAGAGCCGAATCGGAATCATCGGGATTAAAGCAGCTCAAGAAGCTTCCCCAAGTGTTTGTTTCAAAAACCGCACTAGGCCCAGAAAAGCCATTTGCAGCAAGTTTTGCAGCAATAACACCGCCTTCTGCAGCACGGCCAGCATGAAGCTTTTTAGTTTGACTGCCGTCATGAATAAAAGCCCATGTTCCTCCAGCAAATGAAGAAGCAATAGAAAGTGCAGAACTGAACTCATCAATATCAAGGTTCATCAAAACCGCAGCGGTTGTTGCAGCTCCAAACACGCCACATGTGCCAGTTGAGTGCCAACCTTGATTATTATGGGACTCATAACTACCCGTTGCCTCTAAAACACGACGACCTACTTCATATCCAAGTATGATAGCGGTCAGTAATTGCTGGCCGGTCACAGGGGAAGGCAGGTCAGCTAACACAGCCAGTGCCGTGGGTATGACAACAGCCCCCGAATGATCACATCCTCCCGAATCATCAAGCTCTAAAGCATGTGCAGAGATCGCATTCACTAAAGCGGCCGTTTTGGCATCCGTTAAATACTTGCTTCCCCAGATACTCGACCCACCACTGTTCATTGGATACATGCTTTTTAAAACAGCACTAGTCTCGCTCGAAACGGAACCTGCCAAAGCAACGCCCAGCGTATCCAAGATATGAGACTTGGTTTTTTGCAATGTATCTAAGTCGAACGAATGGAAGTCAACCTGCGCAATTTTCTCAGCAAGTGTTTTTACAACAAATTGGGTATCAGACATCCTTCCCTTCCGACAAATACTGTTCAAATACGTTAATCGGATGATCTTGGGCTGCAACACCATTATTCTGCTGATGCCATGAAGCAATATCAGACCCCGTTGCAAACCATACATCGTCGAATTGCGACATGTATGACAGCATTTCACGTACTAGGAAAATTCGTCCTGCCGTTCCTGTGATCTCCGGCCTTAACTGCAAGACAAAACAAAGTCCGTATTGTCGATACGCATCAAACTCCCTCTTCCAGTTATCTAATACCGCTTCATAGCCAGCAATTCGGCTATGACCTGTGGGGAAAGCAGGAGTGAAGTTAAATTGAAAATATGGTCTATCTTCCAATTCAATATGTACTGGGATTTGCACTAAACCAGACAAGTGGGTGTATGGGCAATCATCCCCATTTAAAGATGAAGTCCAACTAAATCCAAATTCGGTTAATGTGTGATCAAACCCATATGGCCATAAGCCAGAAGGCAAACGAAAACCTTTTAACTGAGTATCTAAGGTGTCTTCAAAAATCTCTTGGGTCTGTTTCAGTTTGGATATCTGTTCAGCTAATGAGAGGTCAAAATAGTTCTCAAAGTTGACTCCCCGAGCGGCAACTTCAGTGTTAGCCTGAGCAATTTCCTTGATCAAGCTTTGTTGAGTAGAAAGCACCATCCCAGGAACGAACCATGTTGATGGCACCTTATATTCTTCTATCGTGCTTAACAGCCGTTCTAGGCCTCGTTGACTACCATATTCCCATACAGAACGACTTTTACTACGGTAAGCAAGGTCCGGAGCTTTTGCCATCGCATCTAAGCCATCATCGTATAAAACGGATAGCATGACCGCACAACGTTTACCTTCAGGCCATTTATATAAATCATCCATTTTGTGTTGCTCTCCACCATTGCTCTATATCTTTACAACGAGCAACCCAAACATTGTCGTGCGAACGTATAGCTTGAAAAAGCGATTCTAAAATACTTAACCTACCCGGTTTACAGCAGACCTTCGGATGTAAAATGGTTGTCCAACACAACCCTTCCCGATGGTAACCTTCAAATTCATGAATCCAGTTGGACTCAACCTGTTGATAGGGCGATATACGGTCAAGTCCAACAGGGAAGTCAGGCTCTTCAAATAACGCAAGAGAAGTATAATCGTCCAGATCCCAACGCCCCGGAATTTCAACCAAGCCAACCTCACCTTGCTCATTGCGATGGAAATAGGGTCTGTCATCGCCACGCATTGAACTGGAGTATCGAACGCCAAATTCATTAAGAAGTGTTGCTGTATCTTGATTCCAATCACCTGACGGAGTTCTAAAACCCACAGGCGTGATACCTAAAACCCTTTGAAAAACCTCTCTTGAGGTCGCCATAATTTCTAGTTGTTTATCCCTATCACAATCGATAAAGACTTCATGTAAATGGCCGTGGTAAGCAACTTCATGCCCATGCTTTAGGACCTCAGCACATTGTTCAGGCCAATGCTCTACAACCCAAGTTGGAATGAAGAACGTGGCAACTAAATCATATTTTTTCAGTAACGCTAGAAGTCTAGGTAACCCTCGCCACGGCCCATAAGCCCCTTCAG
This sequence comes from Marinomonas sargassi, assembly GCF_025716875.1. Classification (GTDB taxonomy): domain Bacteria; phylum Pseudomonadota; class Gammaproteobacteria; order Pseudomonadales; family Marinomonadaceae; genus Marinomonas; species Marinomonas sargassi. Next base: position 236,454 of record NZ_JAOVZB010000005.1, read on the forward strand.
AAAAGTAACGCTGGTTATATTTTAAGGAGCCATCTAACATGGCGTCGCCCGTAGGGCCATCAAGGTCAAATGCTAAAGCAACGGCACTTTTCTGGTTTTCAGGCCAAAGCAACCCCTTCCCACTCGTTGAGTCGGAATCCCTGTTTGAATTCAACATATATTTACCTTAGAAAGCCCTCTTCAATTAGAAGAGGGCAAAGAGAATTTATTTCACGCCATTAATCTGAACAGTTTTAACGGCGTTATGCACAAGCCCCCATTTCTTGAGCAATTCAGCATATGTACCGTTCTCAATCAACTCACTTAAAGAGTCTGCAATGGCATCACGCAAAGCTGGATTATCTTTTTTCACACCAATGCCGAACACATCCGTATCCAAGATAGGTTTATCTACAATGTGATATACCCCAGGCTCTGATTGAATTTGGTACGCGATAGTCTCTATACCCTGCACAACCACATCATAACGACCTTGCTTCAAGCCCAAACGAGCAGCGTTGGAATCTTGAACGCCATTAAAGGTAATCGCACCTAAACCTTTAGCTTCACAGTATTCAGAGCTCCATTTAACAACATCGGCTCCAAAACTTGATGAACGGCTTCCTGCGACTTTTTTACCACAAACATCCGCATTAGATTTGAAGGATGAGGATTGCCCCTCAGCAACAATAAATACTGGGCCACTTTTCACATAATCTACAAAGTCCATACTTTCCTGACGTTTTGGGTTATCACTCATGCCAGAAATAATGACGTCACCACGCCCAGTCGCTAAACTACTTTGTAGCTGTGCAAACGATGTAGTAACCCACAAAGCTTCTTTACCCATTTTTTCTGCAATCGCAGTTCCTAGATCAACATCAAACCCTGTAATCACACCAGTTTTTGGGTCAATAAATTCCATTGGTGGATAGATAGGGTTAGTCAAAAAACGCACTTCACCGTCATTAATTAGTTTCATCTCGTCAGCTGCGGTAGCCATCAATGGCGTCATTAACGATAGGGCTGTTGTTAGAGCAATAGTTACTTTTTTCATTACACACCTCGGTTATTTACAGGAAACGCTTACTAAAATATTTACAGGACTGCAGAAACAAATTCTTTAAGTCGTGCATGTGTTGGGTTGGTCAACATATTCTCAGGGGACTCTACGGCGACAATTTCACCAGACTCCATAAAGACGACTTTGTCAGCGACTTCACGACAAAATCCAATTTCATGGGTGACTACAATCATGGTCATTCCTGAATTAGCCAGCTCTTTCATAACAGCGAGCACTTCACCTACTAATTCTGGGTCGAGCGCAGAAGTCGGCTCATCAAATAGAATGGCATCTGGTTTCATGGCAAGAGTTCTAGCAATTGCAACTCGCTGTTGCTGCCCTCCAGAAAGTGAGTTGGGGTAGCTGTTAGCCTTATTAGACAGCCCCACTTTTTTGAGTATTTCTAAAGCTTCCTTCTTAACTTGTTCTTTATTTCGCTTCTGAACAAATACAGGACCCTCAAGAATATTTTCAAGGACAGTTTTATGAGGAAATAAATTGAATCGTTGAAACACCATGCCTACACGTGAACGTTGGGCTGCTATTTTTCGGTCACTTAATCTGTGTAGTTTGTCACCGTCTTCGCGGTATCCAACAATCTCACCCATTACTCGGATGATGCCGTCAGTCGTTACCTCTAGCTGATTGATACAGCGTAGAAAAGTACTCTTTCCAGAACCGGAAGGGCCAATAATACAAATCACTTCACCTTCGTGAACATCCAAGGAAACATCTTTAAGAACATGTAAATCATCGAAATGTTTGTTTATTTGCTCCGCAGAAATAATAACTGACATAATTATTCTCCTTCAGCTACAGCATTGGTCAATTTACTTTGCTTTTGAGGTGCTGTATCAGCCCCCCAGCCACGTGAGAAGTATTTTTCAACGTAATATTGGCCAATACTTAGAATTGTCACTACAACCATGTACCAAGCTGCAGCAACGAGGAGCAGTTCAATAACTCGAGAATTAACGTAATAGACATCTTCTACGCTTCTCAAAAGTTCTGAATATTGAATAACACTTGCTAGAGAGGTGAGCTTAACCATACCAATGGTTTCATTCCCAATTGGTGGAATAATGACGCGCATGGCTTGTGGCAAAATAATACGTACCATCGCTTCAAACTTCGTCATACCAATAGACTGCGCTGCTTCAAGTTGCCCTTTATCTATGGATAAAATACCAGCACGAACAACCTCAGATGTATAAGCACCTTGTTGAACACCCAAGCCTAATAACGCCGCCACAAATGGTGTCATAACATCAACGGTTCTGACTTCCACAAGGCCAAAAAGACTTAAATGAGGGAAAATTAACGCGAGATTAAACCAAAGAAGAAGCTGTAATAATGCCGGTGTTCCACGGAACAGCCACACATAAAAAATTGAAACAGACTGTAGAACTCTATTATCTGACATTCGAGCCACTGCAGCCATTACACCTAAGATAATACCAAGTGCCATCGCTAGGAAAGTCATAATAATCATACTCCAGACACCACTTAATACTGTCGGAGTAAACAAGTTTTCACTTACATATTGCCATTCGATTTGCCCTTTCCAAAAAGACATACAAATGTATATCAGCACCATGATCAGCAAGACTGCTGTAATTTTCTGACCATAATTAGAAGGTTCAACGCGGGTGTACTGTATCTTTGGTTTTATCATGAGATTCATATTCCTTAATAAATATATGGAAGATTCTAGCCTGCTGATCAATTCATCTTAAGTAATGGTTTTTTTATAAACAAACGATTTATGGACATGGAATCTATGCAAAAAATGAATAGATAGAGAAGTGTGAAGCACACATTTATGCATACTTCGAAGAACAATTTTGGGAGTATTATCGAGATAAGGGCGCTCTCTCCACCCTTAAAAAAACAATAAAACAGCACTATTAGACTGCCTCATTGCGCTTTTCTAGAATCACCATAAGGTGTGATATTTGAAGGAGATTTTATCGATACTTTTAGTTAACTGTCTCATCAAAAACAGCAACTAAGATAATTCAAGATGTCAGTTTGCTCAGCAGTATTTTCATCCCTGCGAAAGCAAAGAAAACAGTAAAGAAAGCCTCAAATGTACGCCGCATTTTAAAATAGCCTTGTCGCAAGGTGTCATTAGAGAACAAGATAGCATAGCCAAGGTTCACACAAGCACTTTGAATAAACAACACCGCCACCACAGACAATAAACCTTGTGTTGTTACATCACTTGGCAGACCCAAAGCAAATAAAGAACCAAGAAATAAAATGGCCTTAGGGTTGGTCAAATGTATGGCTAAACCTTTGAGGTAAGAAGAGCGTATTAATGGTTCCATGCTTGCTCTTTGTTGAGCCCTATCTTGTTGGCTATCACCTTGATGATCTGCTGTTTTTTTAAGCGCTTCACGACCTGATTTATAAGCTAAAAAGAGTAAATACACTGCCCCTACATAACCTATCGCTTCGAACAACCAAACATTCGCATACAACAAAGCCCCCAAACCAAAGGCCGCTGACAAAGACCAAAACAAGGAGCCCGTTAATATGCCAGAAGCTAGGGCAAGCCCTTGTTTCCTTCCACGATTCATTGAAGTGCTGGCTATCGCTAAAGTGGCTGGCCCCGGACTTGCCATTGCGATAAAGGCTCCCATTAAAATCAAACCGTATTGAATATCCTGCATAATCGTCCCTTACTAAATGAACCTAAACCGTATCTGCTCCAAGCTTATTTCGAAACAATCGAGGTAATTGCATTTGCCCGATAAGCAAACCTGCCAGTATCAAAATCGCTGCTGTGATTTCGATTAGCCCTACCGCTTCATCATAAAACCAGAATCCACCTAAAATACCAAACACAGGTACTAATAGCGTCATGGGAGCAACGCTGGAAACTGAGTATTTCATGATCATCTTATTCCAGAACCAATAACCCAATAGTGTCGTCGGGTAAGCCTGAAAGAGCACAGAGAACACCACAAAACCATTTAACTGACTTGGTATATTGGTCACTACTTCGCTCCCATGGACCACAACTGCCAGTAACAAAAGAGGGATGGGAGCAAACAACATTCCCCAAACATTAAAGGCAAAGATAGACTTGGTATTAGCGCGTTTCACAATTAAGCCATTCACACTCCAAAAAACAGAAGCAGCCAAGACCAAAATCAGCCCCTTGGTAGTAATCGCACCACCATCGTCATACATAATGAGCACCAAGCCTAATAACGCCAAGGCGCAACCTAATAGCTTGTTACGGGTGATCTCTTCATTTAGGAAGTACCAACCCACGAGCAAGCCACTCACTACACTCATATCTAATAAAAGTGACGCCATACCTATAGATAGACCTGCATCTATCGATAACGTCGTCATGCCCCAAACACCCACGCCAAAAGACACCCCGTAGGCAATGAGATAACGCCACTCAACATCAGGCTTGCGAATAAAAAATATCAAAGGAAATACAGCACAAGTAAAACGCATGGCTGTTAACACCAAAGGGTCGATGCGGTTCACCCCCAACTTAATCACACTAAAGTTCAGCCCCCAAAGCGCCATTAAGGCAAACAATAATCCAAAGTCTCGTAATTTCATGTTTTCTCACTCTTTTGCATTTATCTTCAACTGGCCTATTTCCCACATCACCAGTATCAAACAAAAACAACAAAGAGTGCAGATTCAATTTTTTATAAAAATTAGAGTACAATTTAACAATCGGTTGCCATTCATACCCAAACGAGACAGTTATGACCCTATATGAACGCCTTGCCCAACAGTTTATTGATGACATCAAAACGCAAAAGCTGCCCATTGGGAGCCGCTTGCCAGCTCTGCGGGTTATGTCTAAGCAACACAAGGTGAGTATGACGACGGCGACAAAAACCTACGACTACCTCCAGCAAACAGGGTGGATTTACGCCCAACCTCAATCTGGGTACTTTGTCTCAAACCAAGCCAGTGCCTACCAAGCCAATAATGCGACCTTCCCCACCATTGCGGTTAACAAGGTTGAGCAAAGGGACCCTAAGGATTTTGCACCGCAAAATGGCTACAACCCTACGTCAGCCTTATTCACTCCCCTTGGCACCTCTATGATTGCCCCCGAGCTGCAACCGATTGATGAGCTACAACGCTGTATTAAACGTGTAACTCGACGCTCGTCTAGCCAGCTTTTTGAGTACCCAGAACCACAGGGGGACAAGGCATTACAAATCGCCCTCGCTAACCATTTTCATTATGATCACTTCTCTTTCCACCCTGATAGTCTCGTCATCACCAATGGCTGTATTGATTCAGTGCGCATCGCCATTGAAACCTTAACCAACGAAGGAGATACCATTGCCATTGGCTCCCCTTGCTTTAGCGGGCTACTGGATTTGTTGGTGGGCTTATCTCGTAAAGTGATAGAGATCCCTGTGCAAGAAAGTGGTATAGACCTCGCTTATTTTGAATCCATACTACAACAGGGTGTGGTCGGCGCCTCCTTGTTCAGCACCTCCAACATCAATCCGACAGGGCTAACCCTACCCATAGAACAAAAGCAGGCCTTGGCTCAACTTGCGGCTAAGTACCAAACTCCCATGATAGAAGACGACATCTATTTTGAACTTTGCCATGAAAAGCAAAATACCTTACCCAGCAAACATTGGGATAAAGAGGGCTATGTAATTTGGTGTGGTTCCGTGTCGAAGAGCTTAGCCGCAGGGTTAAGGCTAGGCTGGTGCTTACCCGGCAAATACCTAGCGCCTTATATCAAAAAACAAATTGCCACAGGATTCGGGGTGAATGGTCTGATGCAATCGGCCATGGCAGAGTTTATTAATACAGGCGAGTACCGCCGCCACGTCAATAAAATGCGTACTCAGCTAAACCAGCAAATCCACGACTACCGGCATTTTCTAATCAAACACTTACCAAGTAACGCTAAAGTTAGCCTGCCCTACGGCGGTATTGTCCTTTGGATACAAATACCAAACCTAGACTCAACCCAACTTGCTAACGAGGCACTTCTTCATAATATTGATTTTCGCAGTGGTGCTTGTTTTAGTACTCACGATTACTACCACGACTGCTTCCGTATCAACTGTGGCTGGCCATTAGTTGAATCCCAAGATAAAAACAGCGTTTATCAACAGCTCAAGAAATTGTGCCAATTAGTCCAGTCTACTAACTCATTATCTTAAGCTAGTTTCTTTCTGAGAGTTTATTTTGGCTAACTTCACACGCCTTAAATGTGTTATGTTATAACGTATCTATATTTATTAAATTCAGCTATCCAGCTCAGTTACGAATTAAGAGAGAAAATCATGTCGAGCAAGATCCCAGTTACTGTCCTTACCGGTTTCCTTGGTAGCGGTAAAACTACCTTACTAAACCGTATTTTGTCTGAAGAGCATGGCTTGCGTATTGCCGTTATTGAAAATGAATTTGGTGAAATTGGCATAGACCAAGACTTGGTAATTAACGCGGATGAAGAAATCTTCGAGATGAACAACGGCTGTATTTGCTGCACGGTTCGTGGAGATTTAATTCGAATATTAAATGAATTAGCAGAACGAAAAGACAAATTCGATCGCGTTATTTTAGAAACCACAGGCATGGCAGACCCAGGCCCTGTTGCGCAAACTTTCTTTGTAGACCCTTCTATCCAAAAGCAATATGAATTAGACGGCATCATCACCTTAGTCGATTCTAAGCATGTCCACGCTCACCTTGATGACAAGACAGACGAAGTCATGGCGCAGGCCGCCTTTGCTGATCGCATTATTCTGAACAAAGCAGACTTGGTCTCCAACGAAGAGATGCGTAGCCTCAAAACACGCTTACAAGGCATAAACCAACTTGCTGGCTTCTATTCTGCCACCATGGCAGATGCCCCCATAAAAGAGTTGCTAGATATTGGCGGCTTTAACCTAGAACGTGCGGTGGACATTAAGCCAAACTTTTTGGAACCAGAATACCCTTTCGAATGGGCAGGTATTTGGCAATTGGAAGCAGGGCAATATCGATTCAAACTAGCCAACGGCCCAGATCCTGACATGACCTTCTTGATATCTAAAGCCGATACCTCTTCCGAAGCTGAAATCAAACGTTTGGCAGAAGAAGTCTTTATTGCCTTCTCGAAAGACGGTGAGCCAGTATCTCATCAAGAAGAGTTAACTGACTTGAATAAAGCCTACCAATTACAACTGGCTGGTCTCGATCACTATGAGTTTACTTTCAATGTGTCAGACGATGATGCGAATACCAAGATCGCCGTTTACTCTCAACACACGCCAGAAGAGTTTGACATGGTACTGGTCAATCAAGACGACCAAGCCCAAGCTCCAAGCGATCAATATTATTTTGATGCGGGTCATGAACATAATGATGAGGTAGGCTCAGTGTCTATTGAGTTACCCGGCGTATTTAATGTTTCCTTCATCAACGCTTGGCTCGAAATGTTCCTGCAAGAGAAAGGACCTGACATTTACCGTATGAAAGGTATTCTAGGTGCCCATGGGGAAGAGAATAGATTGATTTTCCAAGGTGTTCATATGCTATTTGGTTGTCAGTTAGGTAAACCTTGGGGCGATGAAAAACCAGTTAACCGTATGATTTTTATTGGCAAGAACCTAGATGAAGACTATATTCGCGGTTCATTAGAACGCTGTTTATACAAAGCGTCCTAAACTAAAGATTAATACCCTAAGTATCAAAACCTTAAGTATTTAAAGAAAGTGGCCTCAGTAAATGAAAGACATAAAAAATGTTTTCCGCAATCTCGAAAAGAAGCTGGAACAAGCAAGCTGGTTTGATGACGGCTGGGAAATATATAACCGTGGCCCTTATCTGCAACTCTATAAGGACACTTGGTATAACCACAATCAAGGTGGTGTGCATTTTGAAACCTTCATTGAAGCCCCCCAGATGAAGCAAAAGGCCTTCCCTATTTGCCTACATGCTGAGGAAGATTGCCCCTCACAGCCAGAATTTATCGAACGCTTTCTGGCTCTAGAGAGCGACCGTATAAAAAGCTGGAAGGGCTATCAAACCATAGGTAAGGGATACCATATCTGCCAACGCTCCATGCCCCTTAACTTTAAAAACCTAGAACAAAAGATTTTTGAAGAACTAAACCGACTACGTCAACTTGAAGCGAGTATCGACCAAGCTTTTCGTCAGACCGGTAACTAGCAACAGCCATCAAGGAAGCCTTTATGAAACGTCAAAAATCTCCTTGTACCAATGTGTGTGACTTTTCTCACTACAAAGGCTGGTGTGCTGGCTGTGGCTGCACACGCCAAGAACTTAAAGATTGGAAACACATGGAGCCCGACAACATCAACGAGCTTCAAGAAAAACTGCAAAAAAGAATGGATCAAATGGCTAAGTTCCGTACAGAAAACAAATGGAAGGGCTAATGGCTTTAAGCCCTTTAATAGCCTACGCAAACTTTCTAGGTATGCAACAAATTCAACCCACCCCGAGTTTAGAAACAACCTTGAAAGTGACCGCTATGGCATCTCAATCATTACTGCCAATAAAAGCGGATTAAACGACCTCAATACGGAGTCAGGATCATGAAACGTCAAAAAAGCCCATGTATCGACGCATGCGATTTTTCTCACCAAAAAGGTTGGTGTGCTGGCTGTGGCCGTACCCGACCAGAATGTAACCAGTGGAAAAATATGAAGCCCTACGACATCAACAAGCTGCAAAAAGAGTTACAGAAAAGACTGGGGAAGATGGCAGAATTTCGCGCAAAGAATAAATTGAAGGGATAGCTCTCATGATTTTCACTTTCCGTTTTTAACTTCAGATTGCCAATTTATATACTTACAAACACCCTCTAAGTCAGGAAATATTGTCTGGTAACTCACTCCAAGAGTATCTAGATCTTTCAATATTTTATCTTTATTAGCGGGGTTCACCGATATTTTAATCATACCTTCTGCATGGTGTTCAAGCTCCCCCAAAGGTATAAACCGTCCATACTTCCTTGATGGGGAATGCACTGTAAACCAACCATCTTGCGCAATTACCCTAGTATCTTCTAGCCTAGTTCTTAGGATAGACGTCCCATTATGCTGGCTTGTTTCCGACATTTTATCCCGATTTAAATAATCAATATCCCAGTGAGGCAAAAGTATATAAACATGTGGATTATCATTAGATGCTCTATCACTACATGCAAACCACATAGCCACCAAAGGATTTGTTGTCCAATCCAAAAGCCTAGTCGCAAGCCCGTAGTGCTGAGCTAAGGTCAATACGCCCCAAACATCGAGTTGAGATAATTCTCTGTGTAACCGCCCCCTAATTTTAAATTCAGAAAGTAAATATGATTCCTTCAGTAATGGGTCTTGACCGTCTATATCCCTAGCAATTTTCGGCAATAAAGGGAAATCTTGCCCTTGACCACGGTATAAAAGATGTCCTTCTTGTTTAACATTATGTTTTTGCATTTCATCAAAATGAGCGACGTTTTTTTCTTCCACCAGACTTAAATATTCAGTCACAGAGTCAACTCTCTCAATTTGCATTTTCATCTTCCTCGAAATATCTCTCTTCTCTAATGTACTTATCTACACATCTTTTAGGCATATCAATTAGCGCCACATTATCGCTGGGTATATAAAAGTCAAACTTTTCATTACTCAGATTTAACATCATTACTGATTCCCCTATGTCAGCACTAAACATAAGTTCAGATAGCCTAGATCCTTCAACGATATGAGAAAAAGTCCTACCCTCCACATTATATATTTGTGTTTCTAAAACAAGCTCTGCTATTTTCTCAAAGTCTAAATCATGAACATCTGTAAACGTCTCAACTGCCTTTATGACCGTATTGGACACACTCCTCTCACCTTCCCCGCCATCTTCCCAGTCACCTTCTAACCAGCAATATTCTTCTAAACCTTTATAGAATTCACTAGGGTTACCTGAGTAGCCATCCCAAGGAGGACTCCAATCCTCCTCGGGAGGATCCGCATAATCATCCAGAACCCACATACGGCTTACCCTAGTTGGCCTAAATACTAGAATTCTATTATTCAATGTCTCTACAATTAGCCACTCATCTCTAGAGCTTATATTATCTAAAACATTCGATATCTTATTAGCTTGCCCTAATGTTATTGGAAACCACTTAGAATCTTTTTTCCCGTTTAGACATAACCCAAAATGCCCCCACCAGCCATCTGCTTCACCTTTACCGAGAATATAATATGGATGCGTCGTAAGATAAGGTTCATTACCTTCAATCATATCCTGAAGTTCTTCCGAACTTGAGCCTAAATAATATGCAAGACTACTAAGACTATCTTTAGAAATACTACTAGCATCTTCTTCCCAGCGTTTTACCTCTTCAGAAGACACTCCTATTTGATCAGCTAATCCAGAGTAACTTAGGTTTCTTGACTCTCTCAATTTCTTAAGCACTGACATTTCCTGTCCTGTATAAAATTAAATGACCTTATTAATAAAAATAATACGCCCTATTTTATAGCGAATTCAAAACTTGTTTTTATATCCCTTTTAACTGCGGCATGAAAGACAACAGCTCTTGGGTATAGGCGTGTTGAGGGTTCGTAAATAACGCCTCCGTTTCCCTTTGTTCTACCATGATGCCACCTTGCATGACGCCAACTCGATCACACATTTGTCGAATTACAGGCAAGTCGTGACTGATGAACAGCATAGTGAGGTTTAGGTGCTCTTGCAGGTCTTTTAGGATATTCAAAATTTGCGCTTGAATAGACACATCCAAGGCAGAAGTGGGCTCATCACAAATTAAAAAGCGTGGCTGCGTAGCTAACGCACGGGCAATGGAAATACGCTGGCGTTGACCGCCTGAAAACTCATGGGGGTATTTTTTACCTGCCGCTGCGGTTAATCCTACTTGTTCAAGTAATTCATCCACTCGCTTTTGTAAGGCCTTACCGCTCAATAACTTATGGTGCTTTGCGGGTTCACCAATAATGGCATCTATACGCATGCGAGGGTTAAGAGACGAATACGGGTCTTGGAAGATCATTTGAATCTGGCGGCGGTAATCACTTAAATCTTTTACACCTGTCACTGGCTTGCCATCAAATAGGATGCTACCACCGTCTACGCCATATAAACCTGCAATCATGCGAGCAATGGTCGACTTGCCTGAACCACTTTCCCCTACGATGCCGAACACTTCCCCTTGTTGAATATTGAAGCTCACCTCATCCACCGCCGTGGAATATTCTTGACTAGATGGCAACAAAGCAGACTTTTTTAAGAAGCGCTTGGTCAGCTTAGACACTTCAAATAAAGGCTGGTTGGCATCAATCTCGGTTTTATTCCAGTTGCGCGCTAGGTCGTCAATCTGAAAGTCTTGAGTACGACCACCATAAGATACCAAGGGAAAGCGGTGCATTCTTTCATTGGGTCGAGGCACGGCGGCAATCAAGCTCTGTGTATAAGCATGTTTGGGTTGGCCTAATACTTGTGAAGTCAGGCCATTTTCCACCACCTTGCCTTGATACATTACCGTCATTACGTCGGTAGTATCGGCGATAACGCCCATGTCATGGGTAATCAGGATAACCCCAACCTGTTTTTCACGGGCGAGCTCCTTAATCAAAGCCAAGACTTGCGCTTGAACAGACACATCCAAGGCTGTGGTTGGCTCATCGGCAATAATCACATCAGGCTCAGAACACAAAGCTAAGGCAATCACAATACGCTGACGCATGCCCCCCGAAAACTGATGTGGGTACTGGGTAATGCGTGTTTTAGGATCAGGAATACGTACCAGTTCAAGCAGTTCGATGGCTCTTTGATTCGCTTCGTCTTGAGTTAAATTTAAATGAGCGCGGATGGTTTCCGTTAACTGATCACCAATCGTTAGCAAAGGGTTCAAGGAGGTGAGCGGGTCTTGGAATATCATGCTAATTTGCTTACCACGCAAGGCCTGCATAGCAGCTGTATTCAACCCACTTATGTGTTCACCTTTCAGGGAAATAGTGCCGCCTGTAATGTGGCCCGGCTTTTCCAAGAGCCCCATAATAGCGACTCCAATGGTAGATTTTCCTGCTCCCGATTCGCCAACCAAACCATGGATCTGACCCGCTTCCACTGACAAGCTTGCCCCATCAACCGCCACAAAGGCACCCTGACGAGTAGGAAATTCAACAGTTAATTCATCTATCTCAAGTAATGACATTTTACTTCTCGAATTCTTTTTAATGGATGTTTTCGGGAGGACATTTCACGATGTTTCGAGCAAAGCTAAGACGAGGCAAAAATAAACGAAAAAGCGGAGTTTATAATTATAAATGAGCATTTTGAGTTTATTTTTAACAACGTATTAGCAAGCGCAGTAATCGTGAGAAACTCTCCTATCGCAACTTCGGGTTTAAGGTATCCCGTAGCCAATCCCCTAGAAGATTGACCGAGAGCGCTAATGCCAACAAAGTCAGCGCAGGGAAAAGCAAAATCCACCACTCACCTGAGAACATGAAACCCTGCCCAATACGAATTAAAGTACCTAGACTAGGTTGTGTGGGTGGCGCACCCACGCCTAAGAAACTCAAGGTCGCTTCGGCAATAATGGCTAAGGCTAGGGAGATGGTTGCGATGACCAACACAGGGCTCAATACGTTTGGCAAAATATGTCGCCACATAATAATCGGTGTCGGCTGACCAATGAGCTGAGCCGCCATGACATATTCTCGATTCTTCTCAACTAAAGTCGCACCACGCACCACACGGGCAAACTGCACCCAGTCAGATAGACCTATGGCAATAATCAGCACCCAGATTGCCATCTGATCACGGTATTCCGCGGGCATCACCCCTTTCGCGATACCAAAAATAAGCATTGCTACCAAAATTGAAGGGAAGGTTAATTGCACATCGGCAATACGCATAATAATGGTATCTACCCAGCCACCAAGGTAGCCGGCAATCAGGCCTAGAGAGATGCCTAACACCATGGCAAATAACACAGAAGCAAAACCCACAAACAGCGAGATACGCATGCCATATAAAATGGTGGAAAGCACATCTCGGCCTTGGTCGTCTGTGCCTAATAAAAACTGCTGACCGGTAAAATCGTTCTCAGTGAGTGGCGCAGTAAAACCATTCATCAAATCTAGGCTGGCCGAATCATAAGGATCAAAAGGCGCAATCCAAGGTGCAAATACCGCCCCTAGAACCAGCAGAGTCACCACTAGCAAAGATAAAATCGCAACAGGCGAGCGGGATAACCGCCACAGGAAATCACTTTTCAAAATTCTGTCTAGGCGCTCTGGAAGAGTCAGATTAAACATATTACAGCCCTCCTTCACGCAAGCGTGGATCAATAAAAACGTACAATAAATCAACCACTAAATTAATGGTCACAAACATCACAGAGATCAGCATGAGGTAAGCCGCCATCACGGGAATATCGACAAATTGAATGGCGTTAATGAACAAGAGCCCAAGCCCCGGCCATTGGAAAACTGACTCCGTAATAATGGCAAATGCAATAATGGAACCTAATTGCAAGCCAGTGACGGTAATGACAGGCACAAGGGTATTTTTTAGTGCATGACGAAAATGCACTACTCGCTCGCTCAAACCACGGGCTCTGGCGAAGCGAACATAATCTTGGCGCAGCACTTCCAACATTTCAGAACGCACTAGGCGCATGATCAAGGTCATCTGATAAAGACCTAAGGTGATGGCAGGTAGAATAAGCGCTAACCAGCCGCTTTTGGTTAAGAAACCTGTACTCCAGAAGCCCACTTGCACAACTTCCCCACGCCCAAAGCTGGGTAACCAACCTAGGTCCACACTGAAGATATAAATCAGCACAATACCGATCAAAAAGGTCGGTAAACTCACGCCAATAAGGGAGGTGGTCATAATCACGCTAGCCAGCCAACCGTCCCGTCGAATCGCTGTGAAAACGCCTAAAATAATGCCAATGGAGATCGCCAAAAACGCACTCACCACAGCTAATTCTAAAGTCGCTGGTGCTCGCTCAATAATAATGTCAGAAACAGGGCGCCCTTGACGATAACTCACGCCAAAGTTGCCTTGTACAGCATCACCGAGAAAGCGCCCATACTGCACAATAAATGGCAGGTCCAAACCAAGCTCTGTGCGTAAACGCTCCACATCTTCTACCGTGCGCTCTTGACCGAGCATATTATCAATGGGGTCGCCCACAAAGCGGAACATGGAAAAAGCAACTAGGCCAACCACCAGCAAAACTAAGCCAGATTGCGCCACACGTTTGAGTATGTAGTTAAACACCGTCAATCCTCGTACGGTTAAATAACAAAAAGGAAGTAGCCTAAACCTGCCATTTTATTGGCTGGTTTAGGCTAAAACAGACTTGGAAGATTCGTAGATCTAGTTAACCGATGCCCAACGCAGAATAAAGAAGTTATCTGGACGCTGAACCAAGGTCACATTCTTCCCTGTGCCCCATACCAATGGCTGGATATAAAGCGGCACATAAGCATGCTCTGACTGATAGATACCAGTAACTTCATCCAACATAGCTTGGCGCTTGGTATCGTCAATTTCAGACTGGATCATAGGCAATAACTCATCAATGCGAGCATTGGAGTAATCACCAAAGTTCCATGAACCGAGCTTCTTCTCAGAGTTTGGTGTAGAAGCTAAGAAACGAACTGGATGCTCGTGGTCAAAGGTACCTGGCGACCAACCTAACAAGTACATATCAAAGTTGTCTTTACGCAGTTCAGGCCAGTAGGTACGAACAGGCATGGCATCTAGCTCAGCTTTAATACCCACTTTTGCCAACATGGAGGTTACGGCCTGACACACAGCTTCGTCGTTTAAGTAACGGTCATTAGGACATTTCAGACCAAAGGAAAAACCATTCGGGTAACCCGCTTCTGCTAACAAGGATTTTGCACCTTTTACATCAAAGCTTGGGCGTTCTGCATAAGCTTCAGAGAAGCCACGCATAGCAGGGCTAACCAATTGGCTTGCAGGCTCGGCGTTGCCTCGCATAATGGTACGCAAGATAGCAGGAACGCTAATGGCTTTGGCAACCGCTTCGCGTACTTTTACATTTAGGAAAGGGTTTGCTTTGCCCTTATCAGCACCGTATTTCAGTACTTCCGCTTGTTGCGCAAAGCCCAACATAATCACACGGGCTTCAATGCCCTTATGTACTTTAACTTGGCTGTTTTGCTCTAAACGTGCCGCATCTTGAATCGGCACTGGATTGATCATATCCACATTACCTGCCAATAAGGCCGCTACCGCAGTGGCAGGGTTTTTGATTGGAGTAAAAGTCGCTTCGGTGATGTTACCTACATCTTCTCCCCACCAATCATTATGGCGAGTTAAAGTAGTTTCTAGCCCCGGCTGACGTTTTTTAAGCGCGTAAACCCCTGTGCCGTTGGTTTGCAATGTCGCTGCGTTACCTTCTTCTTTACTTGGTACGGTTGCACCAACAGACTTACTCCATTCCTCATCCATAATCATCCAGTTAGCAATACTGTCTGGAAAAATAGGGTTCGGGGCTTTAGTAAAAAAGTCGACCGTATAGTCATCTACTTTCTTCACTTCTGAGATAGGAGCGAACCAGCCTTTAGTATCCGCTGCTTCTGAAGAGGCTCGTAAGTAAGAGAACACCACATCATCGGCATTGAAAGTCGCGCCATCATGAAAAGTCACACCTTTACGCAAATTGAAACGCCAGCCTTCCCCATTACCAATCGGCTCCCAAGAACTGGCTAATGCAGGTTCAATCGCCATGTCTTTACCGCGACGCACTAGACCTTCGTACACGTTATTCAAAAAACCTAAAACAGGTGCAGAAATAACCGCGTGAGGATCCATAGTTTGCGGGTCTGTGGTGCCTGCCCATTTCAATGTGGTTGCGTGAGTAGATGTCGCTAGAGCAAGCGCCAATGCAGTAAGTGTGATGCCTTTCATATAACCTCCTTGAAGAGTAAAAACGCCAGATGGCCAACCTAATGGATAGATAGTAGCAATATGTACAGAAAAGTCAGTGTCTACTTGTTTACAAATATGAAAAAAATACGAATCGTGACCATTTAGTCAGAAATAACACTCTTTTGCGCTTCCATTAATCAGAAACGTCCCAAATTAATAGAGCATTACTTAGGTTTGAAAGCTCAAGTTTAAAAACTCAGATTCATACGTCTTTACCCATAGTGACATAAGATTCGACATCCATAAGGAAACAAGCATGTCTTACCGTTCGATCAAGTTGATCAAATACCCTACCCAAGAATTCACACCCGATGTTTTTGACATCACAACACAAGCTATTCCGACACCCAAAGAAGGTGAGTTTTTAGCAAAACTCTCACATCTTTCACTAGACCCTGCGATGCGTGGCTGGATGAGCCCAGACACAGAAAGCTATATTCCGCCTGTTACTTTGGGCGATGTCATGCGTGCCAGCGGCATTGGTGAAGTTGTCGAGTCAAAGAATGAAAACTTCCCGGTCGGCACACGAGTAATGGGGTTAATGGGCTTAACCGAATACGCCATCAGCAGCGGCCAAGGCATTAACCCAATTCCAAAAGAGTTACCCGCTGAAGCCATTTTATCTGTGGTGGCTTTACCCGGTGTGACGGCTTACCAAGGCTTATTTGAAGTCCTAAAACCAGAAGCAGGACAAACCATTGCTATTACCGCTGCCGCGGGCTCTGTTGGCTCATTGGTTGGGCAGATGGCGAAAAACCTAGGATTGACAGTGGTCGGTGTTGCAGGATCTCAGGAAAAGTGCCAATGGCTAACCGAAGAACTGGGCTTTGATCAGGCATTAAATTACAAAGACGCTGACTTTGCAGAACAACTAAAGAGTGTCACGCCGAATGGCATAGACCTCTTTTTTGAGAACACAGGCGGTGCCGCCCAAGCACCTATTTTTGAGCGTATGAATGCCCATGGGCGCATTGCCGTATGCGGTTTAATTGCTGACTACCAAACAGACTCACCTGCACCGGGCCCAAGTTGGTTAAACATCATAAAAAAGCGCTTAACCATTCAAGGCTTTACTATGCCAGATCATATACACCGATTCCCTGAATACGCCCAAGCGCTGGGTGGCATGCTCGCTAAAGGCAAACTGAAATACCGCTCACACGTTATTAAAGGGCTAGAAAGCGCAACTACAGGACTAGATTTATTATTTGAAGGAAAGAACACAGGAAAATTAATCGTCGAGTTATAAACAAGGCTAGTTCAACAACAGTTTTTTCACGCCACACCCGCTAGATGTGCTTGCGCCTTCTAGCGGGTGTTTTTATTAAACCTTAAAAACACTGTTGATAAGTACAGTAGTTATTCACAGTTTATATTAAACTCCCCACTACTTTTTATTCTCCATCTGCTTCATCTATTACTTTGGTATACTTTTGCTCTTTTAAGCTAGGACACTTAAGAAGCCCGTATTAAGGACGATACAAAGTGGGTAACAGTCTGTTGTAACTAAGGAACCCTATGCCTGTTTTTCGTATGTTTGCTCTATTGCCTTTATTGATGATGTGTTTAGTACTGAGTGGTTGTCAGCAGTATTTGTCATTTGAGTCTGCTGAATCGGTGAAGGTATTAACTGAGCAGATCAAAAATGCAGACAGTTCAAAAGACCTAAAAGCGATTGCTAAACAGGCAAAGGTAAGTCGCGATTTGATTCGTGCCGATATAAAAGCCATTAAAGCCCTTTATGCTGAGCTGGATGAAAAAGTAAAAGCAAAATGGGGAAGCAGGAACAGCGCCCTACCTACAAAAACTCAATATGTGAAATACACCAATAACTATCAAGCAAGAACCTTAGTCGATTTCGAGCAAGGCTGGGTACGAGTAGAAACATTGGATGCCAGTTCACCAAAGGCTGCGTTAATAGATGCGGTAACAACCACACTATTAACAACATCAGACCCTAGCAAAACAGATATTTTCTCAAGTTCAGCTCCCAATACTGAGGGTGTACCTTTCCTCTACCCACAAGTGCTAGATCATGATGGCACCTTAGTACGCTATCGCTGGCGAGCAGAGCGTTATGCAACATATTTGGTAGAAAACCAGTTAAAAACATTGCGAGAAAATGGCAAAGATGTTTATTCTGTTCAGTTCAATTTGGTTGAGCAGCACCAACATTTACGTCAAGAAAAATACAGTGATTTCGTGATTGCAGCGGCCAATAAATACAACCTAGACCCTGCACTAATTTACGGCATTATCCAAACCGAAAGCTCCTTTAACCCTTATGCCGTCAGCCCAGCCAATGCTTATGGTTTGATGCAAGTGGTGCCTGCCACGGCGGGTAAAGACGTATATAATTTAGTCAAAAAGCGCTCCGATGAGCCAACGAAACAGACTCTATTTGTTCCTGAGCAAAATATTGATATTGGCAGTGCTTATTTACACATATTAAAAACCCGCTATTTGGTGAAGGTAACTAATAAGACCAGCCGAGAATACGCGATGATTTCCGCTTATAACGGTGGTACGGGTAATGTACTAAAAGCCTTTGATTCAGATCGTACGAAAGCGATGTCAGAGATAAACCAGAGCTCATCTAGCACGGTTTATCAGAAATTACGTTACGATCACCCTCTGTCTGAGTCACGCAAGTATTTAGAGAAAGTGACTACGGCAAAGAAAAGTTATCAGTAGCTTATTTAGGTTCTTCTGCCAAACAGCAACAATAAGGCTCTAGGCCTTATTGCTGATGTCGCATGACACTCTTTGCTTTTCACTTCTGAACATAGAAAACCACGACCACTCACCGGGGTTAAGTACAAAACCATCTGTGGATTCTAGGCCAGACTCGATTCTTATATCACCTAGTTGGTCATCAAATAGATTCGTTATCTGATAATCCTCACTAACGATTTCGTCGCCCTTTTTTAACTTTCGAATCACATCATCTGAATAGATGGCTAACCGAATCTCGTTGTTTTCTGACGTACGAATTTGCAAAGAGCTAGTATCACCTATACCACCAGCGGCCAAACGAACGGGCAGGCTAGTACACCAATTTGTGTTTTCCATGCTTTGGTTTGCTAATTGATCACCTCCTTTGAAAATTAAGTGGCCTTTGCCAACCACACCCCGTAACTGCAATAAATTGGCAGACTTAGGGGACTCGATATGCACCACGGCTTTTATTTGATCCATTTGACTCATGTCACCTAAAGCAAGCGACTCTGCCGTGTTCGCCTTGTCGCCACAAGCTGACAGAACCACCAGAGGCACGCCTAAAAAAATCATCCGTCTAAACAGGCTCATGCTATTTCTCCTATTGCGATGGAGTCATTATTTGCATCATGAGTACTAGGCAGAGCAAGAAGAATAAGTAGCCAGATCATGCCTATTGCTGGAATCAACAGGAGAGCTAACCACCATGCGGAACGGTTTGTGTCGTGCAAACGACGTATTGTGATAGCTAACGCTGGTAGAAAAACAGCAAGGCTATAAATAGCATCAATTTTCCAAGACAAACCCACTTGTATTTCTAGGAAAACAAAGACAGCAGAAATAAGGCAATGTACAAAAAAGAAGATCCAAAATGCTTCCCTTGTTGCCCTCCCCGTGAAATTCAAACATTGACGCCATGCTTCCATATAGTGGTTCATAACCTTCTCCTCATCATCATTGGTTTAAGTGCTCACTCCATTAAGTACTCACACCATTTAAGTACTGACACCTGGCACTGGAATGAAGCTTTACTTTAGATTTTGAGGAGAATATTTCGTCCTAAATCAGGTTCTAGGACGTCCTAAATGGTTTTTTAGGACATAATAGGCCACATATACTGACACCTAGGCTGATTTAGCCTCTCAAATGGAGCTGAGATGATCGCGATTCCTTTACCTTTTGTGGTTGCTATGCTGCTGGCGATATTAGCCGCTGTGCTGTTTATACAAAGAGAAGAAAACACGAAGCAGGCGTTTCTCTTTGTCGCCCTATGCGCTGTGACCACCACCATTGTCGGCCTACGCTGGACATTTGATTTACCAATATTTCGTTTATTACAGCCCGTTTTAGCTGCCTGTATTCCTGCCACTGCTTGGTACTGTTTTGCCAAAGCCCATAAGCAACAAGGTTTTCCAAAGTGGCATTTTTTACCGCCCATTTTGGTGCTGCTAGCGTCATTAACTTACCCATTCTGGCGGCCGCCATTAGACCCAGCCTTAACACTTTTGTATGTTGCCTATGGCGCTGCTTTAATTCGCATTTCTTTATCGGCAGATCATTTGCCAGAAAAAGTTCGATTATCGGATATGGAGAAAGCCCTAAAGGCGGAAAGAATTGCTGGCGCTATGCTCTTGATGTCCGCCGCTATTGATGGCGCATTAGCCATAGACTTCGCATTATTCTCAGGCCAACACACACTTATCATTCTTGCCATCGGCCATGCTGTTTTATTACCTGTATTGGCAGCGGCGGTGGTCATGCTGGGGTTAAGTGTGGCACCTGTGGAAACTTTAGAAGGTCCTTCTGAGCCCATAGAAGAAAAGCTATCAGGAAAAGAGAAAGAAGCCGTCATAGAAGAAGCTGACTTGAAAGTAAAAGAGGCCTCAAAAGAAACAGGACTTTCTGAAAATGATGCTTTGCAAATCATGGCTGCCGTCGACACCCTTTTCAAAGAAAAAGAAGCTTTCCTTGACCCTGATTTAACCCTAGATAGACTCGCGCGAAAAGTCTGTATTCCTGCCCGTCAAATATCGGCTGCTATCAACCAAGTCCACGGCCGTAATGTCTCTCAAGTGGTCAATGAATACCGTATTGAAAGGGCCAAAGAGTTATTAGTATCTAGTGACAAAAACATCACTCAGATCTACATGGATTCTGGTTTTCAGACCAAGTCTAATTTTCATCGGGAATTTTCAAGAGTAACAGGACAAACGCCAAGCGCCTTCCGACGCTCTGCATCTGCTGAGTAAAGAGTTATAAATCAAACTGTGAAGGCATTATGACCACATCGCGAATAGTCACATGGCGGGGGCGAGTAGCCATAAAGAGCAAGGTCTCTGCTACCTCTTTAGCTTCCATCAGACTGCCCGATGCTTTGGCTTCTTCGAGTTTCTCTTCTGGCCAGTCCGATAATAAAGAAGTAATAACAGGCCCCGGTGATACAGAGCCGACACGAACTCCAAAAGAGCAAACCTGTCGACGAATTGTTTGCACGAAACACTGCATGGCCCATTTCGATGAGGCATACACTGGCTCCCATGGAGTTGGAAAATGCCCCGCAAGGGAGCTGGTAATAAAGATGTCTCCTGTACCCCTTTCTTTCATATGGGGCAGCACATCGTGGACGTTTTTCATCACCACATTGATGTTCAAATTCAGCATTCTATCAATCGCTTCATGACTGGCATCGGTTAAATCTCCACCCACATACAAGCCTGCGTTAGCGTGAAAAATATCGATTACTTGAATTGTTTCTAAAATACGAGGAATGAGAGCCGCACATTGTTCGCTGTCTAATAAATCTGCTGTAACGGTATGAAGTTCATCACCGTATTGCTCTTTTAAGTTGGCTAACGCGATATCGTCTCTATCGACAATCACCACAGTGGCACCTTCCGCCAGCATGATTTCGGCACTAGCCAAGCCAATACCAGAGGCACCGCCAGTCACCACAGCCACCTTACCTGTTAGTGCTTTTTCTCTTGTTAGATCTGACATGGTTTCTCCTTATTATTATTTTGATGATCCATGATTAATTAGTGGTTTAATGTATTCGAGTTAACTCTCTCCATTACTTTTGACTACTGGTTGGCCATCAAGAAAAAAGGGTGAAGGGGAATGTTTTTTAGTAAGAAAGCCTCGCATCATGAAATGAGCAATTTTAGGTAGGAAAGATAAGGGGAATCGAGGGTGTGTGTCTGCAGGCATGTCACCAATGGCGTATTTACCAAACGCTTTCATAATAACTGGGCCTAATGCTTCTTGCTTTTCTTCCTCACTAGCAAACTTCATAAAGGTCACAGGGATACCAACAAAGGGCACGTTGGCTGAAGTCATAGTGTTACCTATTGGTGTATTACAACAGCGGGTATGCCAACGGAATAAACCTTTTTCGCTTAGTTGCATACAAGTAATCTGCTCTTTACCTTCCGTTATCGTGAGATACTGAGGGTAAGTTTGAAACAATTCTGTACCACCATGTTCATCCAGTATGGTGCCTGCCTGCCCCAAATTGGTGGCAAAACTCTGGCAATCACAACAAAGACAAGACACATGAAAGTAATGACTTGCCTCTACTTTTAGTGAGCCTTTTACTTCCCCACATGAGCAGGCTAAAGAAACGGTTGTTGGCATCATTCACTCCTTTCATATTTGACTCTTAATGTAGCTATTAAATTAGGCTATCAATTTAGATCCTAAATTTAAATAATGAGTTTTATGCAATGCTTCATTCTAGCCGATTATGAACCTAAAGCAGGCGTACCTACTAAGGTGAGAGAAAATATTCCTCACTCATTGAAGAAAGAGAAGGTATCTCCGCTCTATTCTAGGATAGGAAGGGCCTCATTCATTTGTCAGACAAATGTTAAAAAATAAACAGGAATCAGGTAGAATGTGCGGATATATGCCGATTTTAATAAAAACATAGAGCAAGCCTGAGCATTACGGCACTTATATTTAAGGTGTTTTCTTTTCTAAAAAGCAAAACATCAAGGTTTGCTAAATCTGCCCTTTTGAAAGAGGTTTGTAATGTCTGATAAGAAATCTTTTGACGCGATTAAAGCGATCAAACTAGAAAACGATAAGTCCGCCGGTAACCTTGTGGATATTATGCCAATCCAAGTCCAAGAAGCCGATATTGACCTTTCTTTTCTGGATAACCTAAGCGTCGATCACCCTCGCTTATTAGTGCAAAGCAAAGACCTTGCTGCCTTCCGCGAAAACCTTAAAAACGATTCAAGCTACTGCAAGTTTGATGCGTTCATGAGCAACTCGACCAATAAGTTTCTTGACACTGAACCTTATGCTGAGCCTCAGCCTTATCCAGAAGAAACGGTTGGCAAAGCTTCTTTATGGCGCCCTTTCTGGCGTCAGATGTACGTTAGCTGCCAAGAAGCATTCAACGCAACACGTAACCTATCTATCGCAGGTATCGTTTTAGAAGACGAAGACATCATTGCCAAAGCAAAAGCATGGACATTGCAACTCGCTACTTACGATCCAGAGGGTGTGACATCTCGTGGTTACAACGATGAAGCGGCTTTCCGTGTTATCGCGGCTATGGCTTGGGGTTATGACTGGTTACACGCTTACTTATCTGACGAAGAACGTGAAACTATCAAGCAAGCTTTGATCACTCGCTTAGAAGAGATCATGCACCACTTGCAAGTTACTGTGGACCTATTAGCGAACCCTCTAAATAGCCATGGTGTTCGTAGTATCAGTTCTGCAGTGATTCCAACTTGTATTGCACTTTACAACGAATACCCGAAAGCCCGTGATTACATTGAATACGGTATAGAGTACTACGCCAAGCATTACCCACCATGGGGCGGTCAAGATGGCGCATGGGCAGAAGGTCCTGACTACTGGAATACGCAAATGGCCTTCCTTGGTGAGTCTTTTGACCTGCTGAAAAGCTACACTTCTATCAACATGTTCAACAAAGAGTTCTATAAAAACACGGGCGACTTCCCACTTTACTGTATGCCTGTTCACTCTAAGCGCGCGAGCTTCTGTGACCAATCTAGTATCGGTGACTTCCCGGGGCTAAAACTGGCTTACAACATCAAGCACTTTGCTGGTGTAAACAACAAGCCTGAATACATCTGGTACTACAACCAGCTGAAAGCGCGTGATACCGAAGCACACACCAAGTTCTACAACTTCGGTTGGTGGGACTTTGGTTATGACGATTTGCGTTTTGACTACCTATGGAATGACATGCCAGAAGTAGCGCCTTCTAACGAGCCGCTATTGAAAGTCTTCCCAATCACAGGTTGGGCAGCCTTCCACAGCAATATGACAAACCGTGAAGAACACATCCACATGGTTTACAAATGTAGTCCGTTTGGTTCTATCAGCCATTCACACGGTGACCAGAACGCCTACACATTGCACGCTTTTGGTGACACATTAGCGGCTATCACTGGCTACTACGGTGGTTTCGGTGTGGACATGCACATCAAATGGCGTCGTCGTACTTTCTCGAAAAACCTACCATTGTTTGATGGCAAAGGTCAGTACGCTGAAAACACCACGACTAAGTTCGAAGGTGAGCACCAAGACCGTTACTGTATTGAAGCTGGCGGTAAAATCAGCGACTACGATACAGAGTCTGAAGTCTTGTTTGTTGAAGGTGATGCATCAACCTCTTACCAATTCCACAATCCAGAGCTAGAAAGCTACAAGCGTAAAATCTGGTTTGCCAAAGGTAAGGTCTTTGTTATGCGCGACACGGCAACAATGAAGGTTGAGCAAGACCTAACGTGGAACCTGCACACAACTTTTGGCACAGAAACAGCGAAAGACGCTTTCCAGATCATTGGTGATAATGCGGTATTAGACGTTTCTTTCATTAACGATTGCACAGACGACCTTGTGTCTATCGACAATGTGGAAGGCTTTGGTGAAGTTGACCCAGCTGAATACGCTGACTTAGAAGTTCACAGCCATGTTGAAGCCAAGTTCAAAGCGAAGAAAGAACACAACATTCTTACGCTACTTGTACCAAGTAAAGCTGAAGGTGCTAAAACTCAGGTGTCTCATAAGCTAGTTGGTAACTCTTTAGAATTAACGATTGATGGCGAAACGGTAACGATTGAACTTTAATCACGCAAAAATGTACGCATAAGTACATTTTAAGCCAGTCATAAAAAAGCCACTTCACATTGTGAAGTGGCTTTTTATTTGATCGTCATTTAGCTTTGAAGGGGGCTATCGTGACGTCTAGCTTCTTACATTTAGGAGCTACTTTTCATAACCGCTTTTAAGAGCCTTTATTTCCGAGAAAAGCACAGACTGAATACGCCCACTTTTAAGCTTTTCATTCTGGTGCCACTCCCCATCTTTCAACTCAACCCCTTTAATGCCAAGCTTCTTCATTTCATTTTCATCATAATAAAAACCTAATATAGGTTCTTCCACGATCAATCCACTATCGGCATGTCTTAGCCTCAAACCTGTTAAAACTTCTTTATCCATAAAACTAGGGTCAAGATCTATTGCTTCAAAAAAAAGGCGATCCTTTGAAAGCAACAGTTTCCTTTCAAAAAGAGCCTGATCTATAAATACACCAAGCTCATTCTCTGCAGTCACATTCTTTTCTTTCGCGTACTTATACATAATATCAAGATATGTATCTTTGTCTTTCAGAAAACTTCCCAAATATCGACCAGTCCAAAAAAGCCTACTCTTCGAATTTAATATTTTCTTACTTCCAGCTAAAAAAACATAGTCAGCACAAGGGCCAACACAATATTGGTCAACCTCCACTTCGATTTGATGGTCATGTATCCATTTAGCTAATAGCAAACTAGAATAACTATCCCCACCGAGGCTATTTATTACTATTCGTGTGGGCTTTATCTCTGCTTGTTGATAAGCGTCATTTATTTTTTTAAGTTGTACTTTATCAATTTTCCCATTAATAAAGAGTTGTGAATTCACAGATTTTTTTTCTGAATCATTCGCAAACACACTCCCCGAAAAAAGAATAATGAATACATATAGATAAAACATTTCTTCCCCTTAAACCTTATGAAATAAGATAAGCTCTCATAGCATTATTTAAATGCTCTTTACACCACACTGATATAGAGCACTAAAGTCATCATTGTTAATTTTACTTTAGCAACAAACACTTACAGAGTAAAAAAACGAAATTAGCCATGTATAAACTATATTATAATACTAATCGGCGCTACCCTTGTAACTAATATAAGTCAGAATTTTTGACAACCTTAAGATCGAATATTTCAAGAGCCAAACAATACGAATCTATTAAATTTAACAATACTTGTCTAAAAGGGCTAAAACAAAGCATGTCGAGAAAAGTCAATTTCTTAGACAATGCGGTTTCGAGAACTTTTTTCGGAATATTAAAGACAGAGATGTTGCACAATGAAGAATTTGAAAATGTTGAGGATCTGATTGAAAAATCAAAAAATATTACAATCACGAACGAATTGAGCAGAAACTAAAAGGCCTGAGTCCACTAGCGTATCGAAATCAGGCCTTGGTATCCGCTAAGAAATGAGTCCAACTTTATGGGAGTACTTCACATTGTGAAGTGGCTTTTTATTTGCTCGTCATTTAGCTTTGAAGGGGGCTATCGTGACGTCTAGCTGCTTTGAACAACTACTTTTCGCAACAGCTTTTAATAGCTACTTTCTTTTTCCACCTTTACCCTGTACCGCTTTAAAGCGAGGGTTTGTTTTACAAATCACAAAAACACGACCACGGCGCTTTACCACTTGGCAATCTTTATGGCGAGTTTTAGCACTTTTTAGTGATGAAAGAACATTCATTTGCTACTCCTTTTTGCACTACGAGAACCAAAGCGACGTTTGAAGTTTTGTACGCGACCTTCAAGCTCTGTAGAACGCTGTTTACCTGTGTAATATGGATGTGACGCCGAAGAAATATCGATCGTTTGATAAGGGTATTCCTCACCATCTGTCCACTTCATCGTTTGCGTTGTCTTTAATGTTGACCCAATAAGAAAATACGTGTCTTCACTGGTATCATGAAACAGTACTTTACGATATTCGGGATGTATATTTGCTTTCATACTGAACCCTTAATGATATGTTATAACATTTCATATGATATCGATTTTCAAATTTATTACAAGCCCCAATACTCTAGGAAAAACTCTCCCCCGCTTTCACCTAACAAGAAAAAATGAAAATCAAAGCCTCTCTACTAGCTCTAAAATAGCCTGTTTAGCCTTCTCCACTGACATTTCATGTCGATCATCTGAAAACTCTTGATACTCAGAACCAATTTCATAAAAACAGCTCGCTCCCAAGTACTTAGAAAGCTCTTTAATATGTGGTCCTAAATGGTTCATCTGCTCCCGCACACCACCAGCTCCAAAGCCAAACTCACCACAGGATGTCAGCAAGACAACGCTCTTGCCAGACAATACAGGCTCAATAGGAAAGTCACCTCTTGCAAGATCAAAGCTAAAGGTTTTATTCACACGCATAATTTGATCAAACCATGCTTTTAATATCGCAGGCATGCCGTAGTTATACATTGGGGATGTAATAACAACGAGATCCGCTTTTGTTACCTCTTCAAAATAACTATCTGACTGAGCCAATATTGATTTCTGTGATGAGGTTCTCTCTGCTTCGGAAGTAAATGCAGCGGCAATCCAGTCTTGGCAAATAAAGTTCGGAGGATTAAGGCATAAATCTCTATAAGTAAGTACATCTTGATGATTTTTATTCATCCATAGATCAACAAAATAGCGTCCAAGCCCTTTTGAAATAGAGTTATAACTTGCTGTTTCGTTGTCAGTGCGACGTACACTAGAATCAATATGTAATATATTTTTCATGATTTTATACCTAGATTATGAATAATTTGTAGGTATATTCTGTCTGGTGTAAAACACCGCGACAAATGATAGTATTTTTCTTATAAAGTAGTATTTCTCATGCATAGGTTGTTTAATGTTTCAAAATCTACCTAACTTAAATGCCATTCGAGTGTTTGAAGCCGCAGCAAGACTGAACAGCTTCAAAGACGCCGCTGATGAGTTAAATGTGACGCCTACAGCCATTTCTCATCAAATAAGATCTCTCGAAGATAAGTTACAAACACGCTTGTTTGAACGAAAAACACGATCTGTTTCTTTAACCAACGAAGGCAAGTTACTCGCCTCCAGCGCCAACGAATCACTACGCTCTCTTCTAAGTACAATCAACCAACTGACCGTTACACCCAATACGCTTACTATCAGTACGACCAATTCTTTTGCCGCCATGTGGTTGGTTCCTAACCTCGAAGGTTTCCAGCAGCAACACCCAAATATTAAGATTCTGATTAGAGCAGAAGAGTCATTGATTGATATAGAACACGATAGCCGTGTCGATATGGTTATTCGTTATGGAAAACCACCAACTGGTAATCTCGGAGTTATCCCTCTTATTGAGGATAAGATTGGTTTTTTTGCTACGCCTGAGTACTGGAAAAAGCATACTAAGACCCCTTCTGGCTCTGTGTTTTTCAGCACAAAGTGGAAAAACACTAACTTGCCTAACTTAGGAATAGAGGGGCACTTGAAAAACACGATAAACACCCAGGAACTACCTGAACTTCGTTATTTTGACGATGAAAATCAAACCGTTCAGGCAACACTTTCTGGGCAAGGCATTGGTATTTTAAGTAAATTATCTGTGGGTATGCCATTAGACAACGCTTGGCTTACACAAGGCAGCAATGAAATGTCTAAGGTGTTTTCAGGCTTGTATTACTATCTGGTTATTCCAACAAGGCAACAGGCTAATTCAACAGCGCTTCTCTTTAAAGCATGGCTATGTAACACATTACCTAAAGACCAACTTTAACTTTTCCACCGCAGATAACTCACGTGGTTCATCAATAAATACCTGCACTCTGAAGTGAGTCTATTGCCTTTAGCAATAAAGAAAATGTAGACACTACTAATTAGTTAGCAAAACTAACCTGATTTTTACCATTTGCTTTCGATTGGTAAAGAGCCTTATCTGCTCTGGAAACCAGTAATTCAGGGTTTTCACCATGCTGGTAACAAGCTGTACCAAAGCTAGCGCTAAAAGACACTATTTCAGGAGAGTCATAGTCACTGATTGCTGCCCGCAGCCTTTCAGCAACCATTAGAAGCTCTTCTTTCTCCGTCATGGGGCAAATGACCAAGAACTCCTCACCTCCCCATCGACCAACAATGTCTTTTTCTCGGCAATTTGCCATTAAGAGGCTAGCAACTTTTTGGAGTACTTCGTCGCCCTCATGGTGTCCAAAGCAGTCATTAATGTTTTTGAAGTTATCTAAGTCTAATAACATCACACCCAATGGTTTTTTATAGCGCTTGGCATGCATGACATTAGACAACAGAACATTATCTAACTTACGGCGGTTAAAGAGGTTGGTCAGCTTGTCTGTTATTGAGAGTCGCTCTAACTCTGCATTTTTTGTTCGTAATTCTTTGGTTCTTTGCTCAACCATCGAGTGTAATTTCTCGGTCTGAGCTTTCTGCTCTATCAACAATTGCTCCTGAGCAGTATAAGCTTCTTTTTGGAAAATTCTAACACGATAAGCTAATGCTAACGACAACAATACGGCCTCTATCACCATACCAACATCATTCGCAAAGCTCGTGTACAAGTTGTAAGGAAGAAGCCCATGGAAAGTAAAAGCAAAGACTAAAAATAAAGCACAATTAGGTAGCCAAGCAATAATATAAAATTTTGCTAAAGCCACCCCTTTTCGATAACAATAAATGCCAACGCCAATTAAGATGAACGGAATTAAAGTCACAATATTGGCACTTAACGGCATGGCGACTCGGTAAGAGAATATAAA
This sequence comes from Marinomonas sargassi, assembly GCF_025716875.1. Lineage (GTDB taxonomy): Bacteria > Pseudomonadota > Gammaproteobacteria > Pseudomonadales > Marinomonadaceae > Marinomonas > Marinomonas sargassi. Next base: position 266,011 of record NZ_JAOVZB010000005.1, read on the forward strand.
ATAACTTAATGATGCGGCTACTAGTAATACAATCAAAAAGTTAAGAACATAATTCAGCTTTGGAAACTGAGCCTTGATATTTAAGAACTTTCCTGTAAACAATATGATAAAAAGGAAATATAAATTGAGGGGACCCAAGTGCAGAAACTCTGACCAGCCATCTTGGCTATTTTTAATAGAAGGGAAAAATAAATTCTGAGTAATTAAAAAGTTCACGCCATAAAAAAGCACATAAAAGCTATACCACAGATATACCTTGTCCCGTATGACGTTATAAATAAATAAATTATAAACAGACATCACCAAGATGACACCGAGCAGAGCACCGATAAAATAATTCACTAAAGTGTCTTTTTTATAAAACTCATTTTCCGTTGTTAAGAATAAGGGCAATATCAAAGCATCGACAGACTCGACTCTTAGGTAGTATGTGCTCTCTTGATCTGGCTCTAGGTCAAACGAAAAAACTAGGCTTCGATGTTCAAGGGGCCTTTTTTCTATGGTGATATCACTGCCGGTTTTGGAGGCTAAATATCCTCCATTTATATTTGGCTGATAAAAAGTGAGTGAATCTATCCAGGTGACTTTGTTTTGTAAGTAAAGTGTTTGTTTGGTATGCGTGCTATTGAGAATAGAGAATCGTAACCAATAGGCAGAGTCAGAAAAAGTATAATTAATGGTCGTTTTTATATTGGGTTGAAACTCGTCGGATAGCTGCCCTGTTAGCTGATCAAGGGTAAATGCTTTATCTTGGTCTTCTAATTCATCAATATAACCAGATAGAGCGATATCTTGTTGCGATCCATCAAAGTTTAGAATCGGCGCCCCGAAAACATTAAGGGACAATAGCATCAAAAAAGAAATAAATGTTTTCGATATAATTGTTTCAGACATAAAAAACCTTTATTTCAGTATGCTTTAGATTCAGTTTAAAACAAAAACACACACAACTTCAAAACTAATTAACAAATAGAATTTAAGTCATTTCCAACCATACCTCCACTTATCTAGATTTTTAAGTTCGCGCCAATCAATCTCATACTGTCGCTTTGACAAAATAGCTTCCAGCTGACAAAGGGTCACTACCCCCTCTTCATCAAATTCTACCTTTGTTACTAAGAAGTGTTTTTCTTTTTCAATAGGCTTCACTGCCGTCCATTTACTATGGTGTAGCTTTTTGGGATTAATTTGATTCATATTTTTTGCAGCTCTAATAATAAATATACGATCACCAAAGATAACCCAAGGGAGACGCCTTGCCAAAACTTCACAGGGCTACGCTGAATTAACGGTGGTTTGGAACGATTTAAAAAGCTTTTATTCGGGTGATGTAAATCGTAAATAAATTCAGACAAGGCCTCATAGCGCTTAATTGGATTAATTTGTACGGCTTTCTGTAGTGCATCATCAACCCATACTGGCAACTCGGATTCGTCATTAATTAAACTGGTGTATTGGATTCTGCGTTGCGCAGACACACTCTTAGCTTGAGCAATGTTAGGGCCGTAAGGAAACTTATCTCCTGATAACATTTGATATGCGATCACACCAAGTGCATAAATATCGGAGCGTTGAGTTCCAGCCTGCCCCAAAAAATACTCAGGAGCAGAGTAACGCATGGTGCCTTTTAGCACTTCTTCATCCCCCAACTCAGTGACCCCAGCAATATAGGTGGAGCCAAAGTCGATGATTTTCACCGTATTGGTTTCATCTATCATGATATTAGCGGGGCGAATATCTTGGTGGATCATTTCTTGCCGGTGGAAGGCCTGTAGACCTTTGGCTATTTGAGAAATGATATTTCGTGTTTGCTCTAAACTGGGCTTAGGGTTATCTATCATCCATTGCGCCAAGGACTTCCCTTCTAAATATTCTGTGACTATGTATAAGTAGTTACGTTTTCTAGTAGGTTCAATAGCTTTTACAACATGGGGGTTGGTTACCCGCTTAGCAATCCAGTCTTCCATCATGAAACTTTCTAAGTAAGCCTGATCTGTTGCTAATTCAGTTGAGGGCACTTTTATCGCAACCGTTTGACCCGTATCCATATCTTGAGCGAGAAACACATGGCTACGGCTACTCACATAAATAGGGCGAATAATTTCATAGCCATCCAGCTCCATTCTTGCGCCTAACTTAGGCGGCAGGGGTAAACCTGTAATCTGCTGTTGAACCTCATCAAGCTGGTAACTGGGTAATTGATCCACACGGGCTAATTGAATACTGAGGTTATCATCGCTGCCCGCCTCAAGCGCCAATTCGATAATACGCTGGGCAGCTTCATCTAAGGTGCCTGACTCATTAATGCTGTCAATAATCTGCCCAGCGTTAACAAACTCGTATACCCCATCTGTCGCTAGAATAAAAAGATCGTCTTGGCTAATGGAGACTTTGTGGTAGTCGCTCTCCAAGGTTTGTTCAATCCCCAAGGCGCGAGTCAAATAACTCACATCCTCTGAAACAACCCGTCTGTGGTCTTGAGTAATTTGCTCCAGCGACGTGCCAACAATACGATACACTCGGCTATCGCCAGAATGAAAAATATGGGCGCTATTTGACTTAAATACCAAAGCGCTGAAGGTGCAGATGTAGCCTTTATCTCTTTCAAATCGATAAGGGCTATTTTGCGTTTGAGCGTGAAGCCAAGCATTGATGGAATGGACCACTTTCTGCCCAGAGGTCTTCACCGACCAAGCATCAGAAGTACAGTAATAATCTTCTAAGAAACTGTTGATTGCTGTTTGGCTCGCCACTTGGCTGACCTTGCTAGAGCTAATACCGTCGGCAATCGCAACAACTACCCCTTTCGAGCTAAGCTGAGGCTCTTTGGGTATATGGCTGCCCAGATAATCTTGATTGATTTCTTTTCGCCCTTTATCTGTCGCACTACCAATACTAATACTCAACGGCTTACTCATATCGTCCCCTAGATTGATCTTCTTTCAAGATAAATAGCTACCCATCAAACTCAATTATGCTTCTGTCTCTCAACATAAAATAAAAGCCCCGCTACAAAGGTAACGGAGCTTTTAATATTTCGCACTTATCATTCACTGTAATGAAACAACATTACTATGTGTCGATTAAATTGTACGAGCTTTAGACGTTTTAACGTGTGTGTAGTAAAGAGGAAGACCCACTAAACATAGACCACCAAGGAGGTTACCCAATACAGTTGGTAGCTCATTCCAGATGATGTAATCCATAAATGTAAACTCACCACCCATGATCATAGAGAATGGGAATAGGAACATGTTTACGATAGAGTGCTCGAAGCCCATGTAGAAGAACAACATAACCGGCATCCACATAGCAGCCATTTTCGCGCCAGCTGAAGTAGAGATCATCGCGCCCACTACACCCATAGATACCATCCAGTTACACAGCATGCCACGGATCAAAATTGTAAACCAACCTGAAACGCCTTGCTCTTGGTAACCCAGTGTACGAGACTCACCAATGGTACTTACTTTAGCGGCAATCGCGCCACCATCTGTGTTGTAACCGTAGGTCAAGATGAATGACATGAAGAATGCCGTAGTAATGGCACCTGCAAAGTTACCGATGAAAACCAAACCCCAGTTACGCAGAATTTGACTTGGAGTAACGCCAGGACGCTTGTCTAACCATGCTAAAGGCACAAGTGTGAACACACCTGTTAACAGGTCAAATTTCATCAAGTAAAGCATGATGAAACCAACAGGGAACAACATAGAACCCAATACTGGGTTACCTGTTTTGGTGATAACAGTAATAGCGAAACAAGCCGCTAGACCTAGGATTGCACCGGCCATGAAAGCACGGATAATGGTATCTTTTGTCGACATGTAAACTTTCTGTTCACCTGAGTCGACCATTTTTGTTACGAATTCACTTGGTTCTATATAAGCCATAAAGCCCTCTCTATATTAAAACGAATTACTTAACTGGAAGTTCATTACTGAAGTTTTTACCAAGATTTGTAAGGTAGGAACTTACCGTTCAACGTCAACACAACGCGATCCCCTTTCGGGTTCTCTTCTTTCTCTACTGACATAGAGAAATCAATCGCACTCATGATGCCGTCACCAAACTTTTCTTGGATCACTTCTTTTAAAGTTGGGCCATAAACACCGACTACTTCATAAAGTCGATAAATTAATGGATCTTGAGGTATAGCTTGATCCCAAGTTTTCGTAGGGTATTCCATTAAAGCGGCTTTCGCTGCGTCAGGAAGTCCTAAAAAAGACACCAATTTATCGGCAACCTCTTCCGTGCAGCTGTTCATTCCTAAACAAGCTGAAGTAACCCAAACATCGGTCATACCCACTGCTTCAGCAATGGCTTCCCATGTTAGGTCTTTTTCCTTTTTAATCGCGAAAATAGCTTCTGTAACATCAAGTTTATTCATCTGTTTTTTCTCCACACACACGTAAAGTTAAGCCCAGAGTCACCCATCCTTGAAATGCATTTGCTTAGATAACAAATACCAGTGCTATTACGCACTTTCACTGAGGTTTATGCCCATTAATCACAACGACAAACACATAAGTAACAAGAGAAGATATATTTAAAAGAAGAATTTGGGAGGAACAAGCCGCCCCATTAGATTCTCCTTTTAAAGAAATCTAATTTGATTACCACTGAAAAATTCAGTAGTGGGCGACGTTGCCATTAATTTCGATTTGACCAAAAATGATCAATTGTTATTAACCAGTACAAACTAGCGTCTTTGCATAATGCTTGCACTATTTCACTTTTAGCAATTTAAGTGCCAATTAAAAATAAAATAAAATAAAAAACCTGAGGACTGTGATCTATATAGGAATAGGTAACGTTCTAATCTTTTAATTTAGATATTTAGAAAGGATAAAGGCAAAAGTGTCGCACCCTTAATGTGCAAAAAAAAATTAATAGGAGTAAAAAAAGTGCAGTAAATTCTAGAGGAAAAAATAATTTATGTGGAGGCTATCATTAAAAAAGCCCGACATTTACACCTCTAGGAAAGTGAAATATCGAGCTTTTTTGTGAAAAACTATTTATGAATAGCTTTTAAACTTTAAATTTGCCAATGATATTGCCAAGGTTTTTATTAATCTCAGCAATATGATGAACTTCTTCATATTGGCCTTTGGCAATATTGGATAGTTTCTCCACCATGCCATGCAACTCAGTAATATTTTCACTTACTGTTTGAATTACTCGGCTTTGTTCATCTGCAGAGCCTGAAATTTCCGCGTTCATATCATTGATACCAACAATCTGCTCGCTCAAAGCTTGCAACGTCTGAGACACGGACTCAGCCCCCTCGACGGTAGCGTCACAAGTACTTTGCGTACCAGTAATAGCAGACACGACACTGGTTGCCTCAACTTGAAGATTACTTATGGCATTACCGATTTCTGTCGTACTGTCTTGAGTACGGTTAGCCAAAGCACGTACCTCATCTGCAACCACCGCAAAACCACGTCCCTGCTCCCCAGCTCTTGCTGCTTCAATAGAGGCATTCAAGGCAAGTAAGTTAGTTTGTTCTGCTATGCCGCCGATGACTTCAACGATAGATTGAATATCACCCGTTTTCTGGTCCATCTGTTTTACATTATCAGCCGCTTTCAATACTTCAGACGCCAAAAGAGCAATCTGATCTTGCGCTTTTCGCAGCATATCATTCGCTGTAGTACTACGACCTTTTGCTTCCATTGCAGAACTAGCAGCAGAATTAGAATGCTCAGCAACCATAACTGCCGAACTGGAAAGCTCTTCGACAGCCGCCACAATGTGTTCCGTCTCTACCGCGTGCTGTTCAAGTACAGTCGAATTTTCTTCGCTTTGCTGGTAAATACTCTCCACTCGACCAGTAAATTGTTCCGTCGAGTTTTTTACTTCTTTCATTAAAGATTGCAGTTGTTCAATAAACTTGTTGATACCTAAGGCAATCTGTCCGATGTCATCATCTGAGTGAATTTTTAGACGTTGTGTTAAATCACCATCACCTTGAGACAAACCAGATATCAAGTCACGTAAAGATAGGATAGGTGCATAAATAACTTTTAATACATACAACAAAACAAGAACAGAAATGATCGCCATGATACTTAATGTACCCAGCAATTTAGCCACAGAATCAGCAACAGGTGACAATGCTTCGTCTCTGTCCACCGCTGCAAAGAAATACCATTTTCCATCATTAATTAGAGGAATTTCTTCCGCTAAAAAGAGTAAGTTTTGATTTTGCTGGTTTTCGTCTTGAAGCGCCGTTTCTGCTACACGAGTTTCTGAAGACAAGAGTTTTTGAATGAAGGCATTAATACTTGAGTTAGTAATGTTTTCTTGGGGTACAACTTCAGCGATAGTTGAAGCGATAATCAAGCCACTTTTATCCATAACAAAAGTCGCCATGCCACTTTTTTCCAAAACCCCTTCTAGGTGCGTTTGTAAATTGCTAAAACGCACATCCGCAGCTAACACACCATTTTTTACAGTATGAGATACAGCCAATATTGGGTGACCGCTTTTAGTAAAGAAAGGCTTACTATGGGACAAACCGGGAGATGCTTTACCTTCTTTATACCAAGGGCGAATTCTCGGATCGTACTTTGATGTGATTCCAACGCCACCCGGAAAGGTTTTTGATGAAGGTTTAGATACGTAGGAAGTACCATCTTCAAAACCAAGAGTTAATTTAGACACACCTCCTGACTTTGCAGACAACATGAGTACTAAAGGGTAATCGCTTGGCCCATACCCTTTTTCTTCAAATAAGTTGGATGTCGTTGTAACAACCTCTTCAGCCCGTTTAAAAACAGCTAAAAGGCTATCCACTTCTTCATCTATTATAAAACGCAGATCACTCGTTACATTTTCAGTAACCTGCTCTTTTGTCGTTTTATAGGACAACCATCCTGACACGGAAAGGGTAAGTAGCAATACCACCAGAACAGTGGCAATCAAACTCCCTTTAAAACCTAATCGATTCATCATTCATGACCTTTATTGATATAGTTTAAGTTCAGATGCTTTCATTATTCTTCTATGAACAAATCATTCCTATTTGTAATGAGAGGAATTATAACAAATTAATATAAGACATAAACATTTCCATATAACTTTCTATTTTATCAAGCATAAAATAAGAAGCTTATTAATTACATTAAAGCCAAGCTCCAAAAGGCTTCTACCATGGGGTTTTTAAGGTTCTTTTGCAGGGCGAACAAACCAATATTGTAGGATTCAAGTTCAGGTTGCACATCTAGCACTCGAATTCGATTCACCAGCGGACTATTGTCCAATACTATTTTTGGCACTACTCCCACACCGAAACCCAAACTCACCATACTTACGATGGCTTCATTACCGGTAACCTGAGCATATATCTTCGGCGTTACACCTACTTTTCTAAACCAGTCGTCCACATACACTCTAGAGACACCGCTTTCCGAAAGAATCATGGGGATTTTTTCCCAATCACTACGCTTTTGAGGAGCACTGGTAGGAACATTAGGTAATTGCTGTTCAAGTGGAGCGATAAAAAGTAATGGTGAAACTCCAATTGGTTTAAAGGCTAAATGCCTAGGTAAGTTATCTGGCCGTGCCGCTAAGCTGATGTCTTCTTTGCCATCTAATACATGGGCAATGGCATTCTCTGGATCACCAGTTCTCAACTTAATTTCAATACCCGGATGAGCAAGACGAAAGCGGCTTAACATGTCGTATAAAAAGCTATAACTGGCTGTAACCGAACCATATAAGCTGATTTCCCCGTTTAGCTGGTCGGAATTATCCGTTAACTCATGACGAATTAAGCTCCATTGGGTACTGGTTTCTCGGGCGTATTCCACAAACTTTTGCCCTTCACGCGTCAAGGTCACCGTACGGTTATCTCGATGAAACAGGCTGACACCCAACTCATCTTCAAGTTGACGAATATTACGGGACAAGGCTGAGACACTGATATGGCATTCATCACTGGCACGGCCAAAATGCAAAGAATCGGACAAAGCTAAAAAGTGTTTTAGGACACGGATATTCATAATTTTGTACAACCACTTAATGTTTCATATATTGGGACAGTATATTGCAAATATATCAATTTACGAAACGTATTTTTTTCTATAAAGTGGCTTCCACTAACATGAGTCATACCGTTTAGGCGCAAAGCTCATGTGACCTTTTTTTAATGTCTAATGGGTTACTTCCCCTTAGATACCTTATTCATAACATATGGGATATGTATAACATGGCTAATTATTTCAATACATTGCCGCTACGTGAGCAACTTGCTCAACTAGCAAAATGTCGTTTCATGGACAGCTCTGAATTTGCTGATGGCGTAGAAGCTCTTAAAGGCAAAAAAATTGTTGTTATCGGTTGTGGTGCTCAAGGTCTTAACCAAGGCTTGAACCTACGCGATTCTGGTCTAGACGTTTCTTACACACTACGTGAAGCAGCAATCGCTGAAAAACGCCAGTCTTGGAAAAACGCAACAGAAAACGGCTTCACAGTTGGTACTTACCAAGAACTTATCCCAACAGCTGACGTTGTATTGAACCTAACTCCAGATAAGCAACACACTCCTGTTGTTAAAGAAGTTATGCCTCTTATGAAAGAAGGCGCTTGCCTATCTTACTCTCACGGTTTCAACATCGTAGAAGAAGGCATGCAAATCCGCGAAGACTTAACAGTAATCATGGTTGCTCCTAAGTGCCCAGGTTCTGAAGTACGTGCTGAATACGTTCGTGGCTTTGGTGTTCCAACACTTATCGCTGTTCACGAAGACAACGATCCTAAAGGCGAAGGTCTTGCACTAGCAAAAGCTTACGCAGTAGGTACTGGCGGTCACAAAGCAGGCGTTCTAATGTCTTCTTTCATCGCAGAAGTTAAATCTGACCTTATGGGTGAGCAAACTATCCTTTGTGGTATGTTGCAAACTGGCTCTATCCTTTGCTTCGACAAAATGGTTGAAGAAGGTATTGATGCAGGTTACGCGTCAAAACTTATCCAATACGGTTGGGAAACTATCACTGAAGCATTGAAATACGGCGGCGTGACTAACATGCTAGATCGTCTTTCTAACCCAGCTAAGATCAAAGCTTTTGACCTTGCTGAAGAGCTTAAAGTTATCATGCGTCCGCTTTACAACAAGCACCAAGACGACATCATCAACGGCACTTTCTCTCGCGTAATGATGGAAGACTGGGCGAACGATGACAAAAACCTTCTTGGCTGGCGTGCAGAAACAGCAGAAACAAACTTCGAAAAAACTCCTGCTGGCGATGTTGAAATCTCTGAGCAAGAATTCTTCGATAACGGTATCTTGATGGTTGCTATGGTTAAAGCGGGTGTTGAGCTTGCTTTTGAAACGATGACAGCAGCGGGTATCATTGCAGAGTCTGCTTACTACGAGTCTCTACACGAAACTCCACTTATCGCGAACACTATCGCTCGTAAGAAACTTTACGAAATGAACGCGACTATCTCTGATACTGCAGAGTACGGTTGTTACCTATACAACCACGCTTGCCTACCTCTACTAGGCGACTTCATGAAAGACATCAAAACTGACGTAATCGGTAAAGGTCTTTCAACTGAAGACAACGGCGTAGACAACGCTCGTCTAATCGAAGTAAACGCAGCACTTCGCTCTCACCCAGTAGAAGCTATTGGTGCGGTTCTTCGTGGTCACATGGCTGACATGAAAAAAATCGTTTAATCCTTTCTAAAAGAATTAAACATTAAAAAAGCCAAGGCATTTTGCCTTGGCTTTTTTGTTTCGTATCTTACTTATGAGTAACTTTCTCTACATATACACAACTAACTTTCTCTACATATACACAACTAACTTTCTTACGCACAAGTTCCAAGAATCAACTTAGTCCTGAATGCAATGTCTGATAATAACTCCGTAGGAGATACACCTGACCGAGCTCGAAAAACATATCCCTGACGAAGGTCTAACATCAATTTCGCACGTTCCACCGAGGGAAAATCTGCAGGTAGACAGCCTTTACTTTTCTCAAACTCAAAGCGCTCACTAAGTCTTTTATCCGTGTCTTGAATAGCCTCGTACAATAGCTCCCGCACACCTTCCACTTCGCCAGCACTGGTTGCAACACATGAGCCAAGAAAACATCCAAGGGCACCTCTGCCATTTTCTGTACTGTACTCAATGACTGCAACTAAAAAGGCACGTACAGCTAACTTGATATCAGATTCACCTTCAAAAGCATTTAAAGGTGCACAGCCATTATGAGAGCCGTAACACTCTATAGCCGCTAAATAAAGCTCTCGCTTATCGCCGAACTCCGCATAAAGACTAGGGCCGTTAATTCCCATCGCCTTAGTCAAATCCTTCATCGAAGCACCATCATACCCTTTTGCCCAGAAGACACGCATGGCAGCAATCAGCACCTTATTTCGGTCAAAAGAAATAGGCCTACCCACTTTTTTTTTCACAACATCATTTTTTGTCATTCTTTACCTTACAAGACTACTTTGGAGCTCTAAACGCTCTCCAAGATACATTAATTCCACTCGCTGTGCTGCTCAATTGTGTAGGAACCAAGAAAAACAACACATTCTGTATCAATCAATACAAAATATATTTACATCATTATACAAAAGCAATTAAATAACGATCGATACAAAACAATTCACTCTCTAATGGGAATTATTATGAACTTAAGTAACGATCAACAAGAAGTTAAAGACTTCACTCTAAAACTGGTAAATGCTGGGTCAAATTACCGAGTCTCTGAACTAAAAGATATTTACGCAAAAGATTTCTCAATCTCCATGCTACTCCCTGATAGCTCAATTCAAAGCATGAATTATGATGAGACGATAGACATGTTTACGCAACGATCTGAAGCAGGTGTTGCGCCACTTTCAGAAGCCGCAACTATTAATCACATTGATGTCGTAGGCGATAAAGCCTATGTCATTATTACTCGAGTTATGGATTTTGTAGGTGTGGGTAAAGAACAGACTATTATATTTCACTTAATGTTAAACCGATCTGCAAGCGACCAATGGCAAGTTTATCGAGAACATGCCACTCTATCTTTTTAAATAGTACATCAGTAATAAACCGTTAAAGCCAAGGCATTTTCCCTTGGCTTTTTGCTATAATGCCTACTCAAAATATCGACTCTTAATTATTCATTTTTTACCACATCCGATTTACAAGAAGCTTATTTATGCTAGATACACTCAACATTCAAAACACCTTTGAACGCTACCATGCCCACGTCTATTTTAATGAAGAAACAAAACTGATAGCTAAACAACTATGTGAAAGGTCTGAGCAAGAATTTGGCTTAAAGATAGGCCGTTTTCACGAGAAACTTGTTGGGCCACACCCTATGTGGAGCTGCCAAATCAGCGTAGACGCAAAAGACTTTGACACCTTCATCCCGTGGATAGAGGAAAACAGACAAGGCTTAACCATCTTCATTCACGCCATATCTGGCGACAATATGCGAGACCATACCGAACTTACCACTTGGCTGGGTAAAGAGGTTGAACTTGATTTAGATTTCTTTGTAAGGCTGGCAAAAGAGCGCGCTGCGGAGAAGCTATAGTTTTCACCAAAGCAATATCAGTGATGAAAAGCGAAGCACTTTCCGTCACTTTCTATGATATTAACCTCTGCATCGTACAGTTCAGACAAGGACTCTGAAGTGGCTACGTCAGATGTTTCGCCAGCAAAGGCTACCTTACCTTCTTTCACTGCAATGAAGTAATCGGCATTAGCCAGTGCGTAGTTCAAGTCATGTATAACAATCACAATGCTTTTGTTTTTCTCTTCAGCCATATTGCGAAGTTTGGCCATTAAGGATTTTGCATAGCGAATATCAAGGTTGTTCAGAGGCTCGTCCAGTAATAGCCAGTCAGTGTCCTGAACATAGGCCATAGCAACGAAGGCTCGTTGTCGCTGCCCTCCTGAAATTTCATCTAAGAAGCGATCACTTAAGTCTAATAGATGAAACTCTTCCAAGGCTTTTTCTACTGCGGCTTTATCCACTTCCGTTGGGCGGCCTTGATGCTGTGGCCAGCGACCAAAGCCCACTAGGTCTCGAACTCGAAGACGACTTGCTACTCCTAACTCCTGAGCCACTACCGCCATGCGCAAGGCCATATCAGTCGAAGCAGTTTTAGCGATGTCTTCACCGTCTAGGCTAATCACACCCGTTTGCACTGGGTTTTGGCGCGCTATTAGGTGCAATAATGTCGATTTACCTGCGCCATTTGGGCCAATTAAAGCAGTGATTTTTCCTTTGGGTATTTCCACAGAAATATCATCCAAAATCAGTCTATGACCCAAGCTATGGGTGAGTGTAGAAACCGAAATCATTTAATTTTCCCTTTTGACAAAAGTACTAGGAAGAAAAGCCCACCAACAAACTCGATCACCACCGTCAGTGTGGATTGTCTTTCTAAGAGGTTTTCAAAAAGCGCCTGCCCTAATAACAAAATAAGTGCCGATATCATCGCGGCAGCAGGCAATAAAAGCGCATGTCGATGGGTTTTCATTAAGCTATGGGCTAAAGCGGATACCAACAAACCTAAAAAGATGATTGGGCCTACTAGCGCGGTTGAAACAGACACTAAAATAGATATCGCACACAGCACCATAAACTGTAAGCGATCGTAATCTACCCCTAGAGATTTAGCCGTTCTTCTGCCGAGTAGCATCACATCTAATACCTGACATTTCCTCGCTACCCAACAGCAAACAAGAACTAAAAGCATTAAAGCAGACAACAACTCTTTTTCATTAATTCCACCAAACTGAGCGAACATCACGCTTTGCAAAACGGCAAATTCAGAGGGATCGATCAAACGCTGAATAAAGGTAGAAAAAGAACGGAATACCAAGCCGAAGATCACACCAACCAGTATCATCAATTGAATATCATGACGCGTGGCTTTGAGTACAAAGGTAAACAAAACCACAGAGGCAATCAGCATGGTAAGGGTGTTCAAGAGAAAGAGCAGATTACCCGGCATGTGGGCATACGTTAAGCCACTTAAGAAGAAAATCAGACAGGTCTGCATCAGTAGATATAAGGAATCAAAGCCCATGATAGAGGGCGTTAAAATCCTGTTATTACTGATAGTTTGAAACAGCACGGTCGACACGCCAATAGCGGCACCAACAACCAATAGGCCGCCAATTTTTATTGCTCGCAACTCTAGAATAAAGGCGATGTGTGTTGTCAGATTCCAGAAAAACAAAACAGCGACAACCAGCACTAAAGAAATAAAGAGTGCCCATAAACGTTTATCAGACATGGTTCTTTCTTCCTAATATCATCCATAAGAAGATAACCGCCCCAACCACACCAAACACTGTGCCTGCAGGAATCTCATAAGGGTAACGAATAGTACGGCCGACAATGTCTGAAAAGAGAGTAAAAATAGCACCATAGCCAGCAACGAGAGGTAAGCTTTCTCTTAGGTTATCCCCCATAAAGCGTGACACTAAATTCGGTACAACCAAACCAATGAAAGGTAACACACCCACTGTCACTACCACCAAACTAGAGGTAATAGCGACGGTTGCAACGCCAATCAAAACGATGGATTGGTAATTTAATCCTAATGATTTACTGGCACGTTCACCGAGACCAACAATCGTAAATCGATCAGCAATCAAATAGCAGAACAAGGTCAAAGCTCCCGCAATCCACAGGAGTTCATAACGACCAGCTATCACACCGGAAAACTCACCTGTTAACCATACTCCTAGGTACTGAAGCAAATCGGTTTGGAAAGCAAAGTAAGTGGCAACAGCCCCCAAGATACCGCCGTAGATTAAGCCAACGAGTGGAATAAGTAAGGGCTGTTCTCGTGGCAGGTTTTGAGCAAGTTTAAGAAAAACCAGCAGGCCGATAAGAGAACAGGTAGCGGCAATGGACATCTTGCCGAAAAGTGACCAATCAGGAAACCAAACGGCGACGATAAGCAGGCCAATCATTGTCGCTTCCGTTGTCCCCGTTGTACTAGGTTCAACAAAGCGATTACGAAGTAACAGCTGCATGATGACGCCACAAATCGTAATACTTGCACCCGTTAAGATGATCGCAGCGGTTCGTGGCCAACGACTAATAAAAAATAGCTCCCAAGCTTCTTCATTATCAAAAGAAAGCTGGCTCGCTGATAAGTCGCCCACCCCAATGAAAATGCTCACCCCCGAGAGGATGAGCAAGAGTGGAATCATTATAAAATAAGGCATTGAAATTATGATTTATAACCTTGAATGATTTCTTCAAGCATAATCATCATACCTTGGTAAGCACCACCAGTAGTGTAGGCAGGACCAGGTGAAAGGAAGATCATGTTCCCTTCTTTCGCCGCTTTCGTACCTTTCACTAAAGCGTTATCTAAAGTCACTGCGGCCGCTTCACTCTTACGACCAATGGCTGCAGAACGATCCACTACAAGAATGTAATCTGGGTTCGCTTTAGCGATAAACTCGTAAGAGATACTTTCACCGTGAGTTTTATCATCCACACCTTTTACTGACTCTTCTAAGCCAACATCGGTAAACAACCAACCAAAGCGAGAATGCGCACCGTAAGTAGATAATTTACCGCCATTCGTCATAACGATAAGGGTTTTACCTTTACCTGCTACCGCTTTTTTCGCTTCTTCTAATCTTGCGAAAAAGTCTGCTTTTAGCTGAGCGGCTTTCTCTTCTTTATTGGTTAGTTTTGCAAGATCTTCAAGACGAGCAATCATCTGATCAACATGGTCGTGACCACGAACAAACATATCAATAGTCGGTGCAATTTTTGATAAAGGCTCCATCAATTTGGAAGAACCGCCACCAATAACAAAAAGATCAGGGTTCATTTTCACAACCGCTTCATAGTTTGGCTGAGAAGAAGCACCAATTGGCACTGGGTTAGCAACAAAGTTGTCGATGTAATCAACATAAGTCTTCACTGGTTTACCTTTAAGCTGAACGCCTAACGCATCCAAGGTATCCAATGATAAAAGATCATAAACCACAATCGTTTCTGGTGAAGCAGGTACAACTGCATCCCCTTTTGCTGTACGAACAGAAATATCCGCAGCAGAAACACTCAGTGAAGAGCATACAACACTTGCCGCCAACGCGACTTTTAAAACCTTTAACATAAAACATCCCTTATTAAACACAATATAAACCAAAGCTGGCCAATACAAACTCACCATTAAAAATGACCAAAAACAAAAATACGCAAAAAAGTATTAAAACCAGTCAAATAAACATGTTTCTGACGAAATCTTTACTTTATAATTACCGAAATAATAATCGTTTGCATTATTGTTTTTAAAGTTGATCTGTTTTTTTACTTCTTTATTGCTATTTTTGGCAGGCATTATAGAAGTAAACAAGGAAGAAACAACTGTTTTTTTAACGATTCATCATCTTCGATTTTTGAATCATTTTATAAAGGAAGTACAACGTGCATACCCCCCCTTCACTTTCCAAAAATTTAACTAGCATAGCGGTTGGCTCTGCTCTGTTAACAGCCCTTTCTCCTGTAGCTTTCGCAGAAGATGCGAGCTCATCAGTCGAGTCTACGGAAGCAGAAGTCACACAATTAGATACTCTAGAAATTACCGCAACATCTGAAGAAGGTGTGAACGTAATCGATTCAACAGCAGGTAAAATGGGCGTTTCTATCAAAGACACTGCTCGCTCCGTTGTTAAAGTTTCCGAAGAAGAGATCAATGACCTAGCCGCTACAGATATCCGTGAAGCTTCCGCTTACCAAGCAGGCTTTCATACGGAAGCATCTGCAGCACGCTTCAGTATTACTCGTGGTATACAAACAAACATAGAGAACTTCCTAGTAAATGGCATGAAGTCATTACAAGGTGGTGAGGCTGGAACAGGGTCAGCGCTACCTAGCACTTACAACTTAGAGTCAGTGACTTTTTTAAGTGGTGCAGATAGTATTTTATATGGATCAGGTATGGCCGGCGGTACAATTAGTGCTGTTACTAAAAAGCCTCAGGAAGAATCTGAAACTACTTTAGGTGTTAGCACTCGTTCATACCTTGCTACAGACGTAGGATATTTTGACCGTAACCAACTAAATATAGACATTGACTCAACAGGTAAATTGGTTGGCGACGATGTGTTATATCGCGTCATTACCAGAGTTACGCCAGATAATGAAGAAGCTCAGGATGTTCGTGAAAGTGACGATAGATTTATCGATGCATCTTTAACCTTCAAGATAAATGACCGAACTAAAATCACACCTCGCTTTGAGTATAAAAATGAAAAGGGTATTGGCACAAGTAGTTGGACCGATGGTTATTTTTCAACAAATTATATAAATGGCACGCTAAACAGTACGAGCAACACATATGGCGAAGTCGCCAACCGTAGTTATTACTACGGCAGCGCATCCGCTAGTGGTTATAATAGAGTAGCTACAGGTGAGGTAACTCTAGAGCATATACTGCAAAATAACTGGTTATTAAACGCACGGGCAGCAGCAGTACATACAGATTCTGAAACTAAAGATATGTATGCAACCACTTCTTCTTCTGTAAACTCAATCGGCAATACACAAGTAGGCCTTAAATGGGCTTATGCGAGGAGTGAAATACGCCACAGACTGTTCGATATGAACCTAGAAGGTAAGTTTAACTTCGCTAACTTGGATCATCACCTTATCGCTGGAGTAAATGTGCATGACCAAGAGACTGGCTTTGTAAGAGCATTTCAAGCCGATAGTGGAGCCGTATATGTTGATTACACTAACCCAAACAATAACATCAACAACCCTTTTGAAGACGCAGTAACAAGTTCTGGAGCAAGCCTAGACTCTGGAGACCTGACTTACACTACTGATAGAGAAGTGAACCTTTATCTAAAGGACCGTATTACCATTAATGACCTTACCGTTGCTTTAGGGTTAGGCTACATGGACTACACTGGTGAAGAGAGCAATGGCACAATAAAATCAGATTTCGATAATCTAGCTTATGATATCGCTGCAATTTACAAGCTAAACCAAAACATGAATGCGTTCGCTTCTTATAGCCAATCTTATGAGCCACTTGATGTTTCTGACTTAGCTCAATACGCTAAAGATGGTGTGGACTATAAAGCAGAAGAAAGCGACAACTATGAAATAGGCATAAAAGGTGAGTTCCTTAATAAGAAGCTTAACGCTAGTGTGGCTTTCTTCTACATTGACCAGCAGAATCCAACATCAACGGAAACTGACAGCACTACGGGTGATACCGTGCTTGTTCAAAGTTTAGGCGATGTATTCCGCTCGCATGGTGTAGAAGTGAATGCGTTGTATCACTTTAACAACCGTTTCTCATCTCAATTAAACTATGCTTACACTGATGCTCACGCAACAACTGGAGAGGATGCAGGAAAGCAAGCAAAATTAACACCATTTCATGCACTTACTGTTTGGAACAGCTACTCAATGGAGAGCCAACCAATTCGTTTAGCTCTAGGTGTACGCTCTGAATCTAGCCGTGCTGACGATCTGGCTACAACTGGTGATACTTTTGTATCTGGTTATGCTGAGTTTGACTTCGGTACTTACTATGAAACGGAAAAATGGGATTTATCTCTTGTAGTGAAAAACTTACTTGATGAAAATCGCATTTACGGTACTACAAACGGTGATGCTGTCGTTGTGAGCGATCCTCGTTCAATCAATATGAATTTAAAATACCGTCTATAAATAGAATGCGAGCGAGCATACAATATGCTCGCTCTTTCTTTCATGTAGATTAATAAAATGATTAAAATTCTAAAAAATGTCCTTTCCCTTGAACAAATGAGTTATATCAACTGTTGTTTAGAGAAAGGGCAATTCGTATCAGGGAAAGATACTGCAGGCTGGGCTGCGCAATCTGTAAAGAATAACCAACAATGGTCTTCTTCGGCTGAAGGTGAGGCTGAGTTATCTGCCATATTAACCCAGCTTCTTGCTTCGCATCCAGAATTCGCCTCTTGCACTTACGCTAAGCGTGTAGCGCCATTTCTATTTAGTGAAAGCAAAGACTCAGGAGGCTATGGAAATCATGTTGATGATGCATTGATGGGCGCGGAATCTATTATGCGTTCAGATCTGTCATGCACTGTTTTTCTAAACGATCCGAATGACTATGTGGGTGGTGAACTCATAATGAACTTAGGCGGGACAAGCTTAAGTTACAAACTTCAGAAAGGAAGTGTTGTAATTTACCCTTCAACCACTCTCCATAGAGTTGAACCCGTTACTAAAGGCACTAGACGTGTCGCCGTAACTTGGATTGAAAGCTACATACGTAGTACTGAACATAGAGAGATACTGAGTGATTTAGACTCAGCAAGACGAAACATTATGAAAGCCCAAGGTAAAAATGCAGCGTTCGACCAAATCAGTAAGGCTCATGCAAACCTTTTGCGCCTTTGGTCAGAAACTTAGCACCTCAATGAAAGGTATCCCCTTAAAATAGCTTTCATTCTTTGTATAGCCAAGGTATTTTGCCTTGGCTTTTTTTTGCTCAAATTGGCAGAATAAAACCCATAAGATCTAAAATGATAATGGTCTCGTATTCTATGTAAACTTGTGCCACACATTCTATTAAGGCGACGAAGATGAAAAGCATAAATAAGACTCTTAAAAGTGTATCTCTTTTAGGTACGCTACTTTTTAGTGGTTCCTTCTTACAATCTGTCCATGCTGAGGCTCTTCCATCGGCTGGGCTGATGCCACTCATTGATACCCATATTCACTACAGCCATGATGCGGTTTATTCCACACCGCCAAAAAAGGCAATCGAGATATTACGCGAGGCAGGTTTACAAAAAGCTTTTGTTTCTAGCTCCAGCGATAAAGGTACGCAACTTTTGTATGCAGAAGCGCCAGATTTAATCGTGCCTGTACTTCGTCCTTATCGAAAACGTGGCGAAACAAGTACTTGGCTACACGATGAAACTGTTCCAGCTATGCTTGAAGAGTTACTTGCTAACAACACTTATGCTGGTATTGGTGAGTTTCACGTATATGGTAAAGATGCCAACCTTCCTGTTATTCGTCGTACGGTAGAATTAGCCTCAGAATACGGTATTTTCCTTCATCTGCATGGCGATTCTGATGCAGTTGAATATGTCTTCGAGCAAGACAAAGACGCACGTATTCTCTGGGCGCATTCGGGATTTGATAACCCAGAAGACGTAGCAGTTATGTTAGAAAAATACCCTAACCTAACCGCTGACCTTGCCTTCAGAACTAGCCATGCTTATCGCGGTAAAGTCGATGAAGATTGGCGAAAGCTCTTCCTAGCTTACCCAGATCGCATCATGATAGGTACAGACACTTATACTCCAGAGCGCTGGTACTATGTTGTCGATCATGCAGAATGGAGCCGTACATGGCTAGCTGACTTACCTACGGACGTCGCAGAACAGATCGGCTATAAAAATGCACAGAATCTGGCGGCATGGGCTTTGAAATAATGCCTTGGACTCAACTTTCAAGAGCAGTTTTTTTAAGAGCAGTACTTTGGCTGCTTTCCTTAGTAGTAACCAATACAGTAATGGCTTGCACCTTGCCTGCTGGTAGCGATATTAACAGGCAAGAAGGCGAGTTCCTTATTAGTGTTCAGTTCGATAAACAGCCATTAGAGCTAGGCGCTCTGCATTCTATACAAGCAATAATATGTTATGCATCAGGTCAAGCTTATACAGGGGAGATAAAAGCCGATGCCATCATGCCTGCCCATAACCATGGCATGAACTATCAACCCAGCTTCACCATGACATCGCCGGGGCATTACACAGGCACTGGGTTTGTCTTTCATATGCCAGGGCTATGGCGATTACGCTTAACCCTCCAGTCAGATAACGGCAAGCAGCTTATAGAACACGACTTTGTTTTATGAGAAACGCCATTAAGCTCTGTATAACCTTGTGTTTAGTTTTTCTGCCTGCTGTTTGGGCAACACCAGATAACGAAACACTGGATTATGATACCCATGAACTGGCTTTTATTCGTTCCCTAGGGCCTTGGCCGCCTGTTAGTAAAAAGGATGAAAGCAATCGCTTCTCCCAACAAGAAGACGCTATAGAGCTAGGTCGTCAATTATTTTTTGATCGTCGACTATCACTGAATAACACCTCCTCCTGTGCCGATTGCCACCAGCCAGACTTAGCTTTTCAAGATGGTGTCGCCCTCAATACCGCCTTGGCTCCCCTTCATCGTAATACCACCAGCTTACTCAACCTTGCCAATCGACCTTGGTATGGCTGGGGTGGCGAGCACGATAGTTTATGGTCGCAGAGTATCCGCCCCATGTTGGCAACAGCCGAAATGCATACGGATCTCAGCGCTCTTCAAAAAGTGCTAAGCCAAGACAGTTTTTTCCAATGTGCATTCCAGCAAACCACAGGGCTAAATCTTGCTGATTTAACCCAGCAAGATTTATTGGTGACCATAGGTAAGCTGCTCGCCAGTTACCAAGAAACCATCCAATCTGGAAAAAGCCGATTTGATCTATTTCGTGATCAATTGGTTGACGCTGAAAACACTTCACCTTCCCAAAAAAACGCCATATTAACAGCAGAAGAACAGGTAGGCCTGAAAATATTTATTGGTGAAGGCCGCTGCACTTTTTGCCATTCCGGTGCACATTTTTCTAATGGGGAATTTGGCGATATTGGGGTGTCTTTCTTTACCGCTAACGGCATAGACAAAGGCCGTTACGATGGTATTAAAGCGCTGCGCACAGACCCTTACTCATTATTAGGGCGCTATAATGACGCGACAAAAAATAGCAATGACGCCAAAGAGCAAGGTAATACGGAAACTATTCCACACAATGCCTTACGCACCAGCCACTTACAATTACTGCATAGGAACTGGGGTGAGTTCAAAGTGCCCTCTTTAAGAAATGTCGGTCAAACGGCGCCTTATATGCACAATGGCAGCATTAGTACTCTAATGGATACCGTTGATTTCTATTCAGAATTAGATGAAGAAAGGCTACATGCCGATGGTGAGAAAATACTCCGTCCATTGCATTTAACGCCAATAGAAAAAGACAGCTTGCAGGCTTTTTTGTTATCTTTATCTGGTCCTATTCATGCAGCGCAGGAAAAACCGAGCCTCTTCTCCCAATGCCGCTAAAATAGTCCCTTATCATTCTGTATCTAAGAGACCCAAACATGTCCTCTGCTCCAATTTCTATAACAAACGCCACTATCCAATTTGATGAAAAATTCACCTTAAACAATATCAGTTGGACGATAGAACCTAATCAGCATTGGGTTATTACAGGGACAAATGGTTCGGGTAAATCCGCTTTAGCGGCAGTATTAGCAGGCATTGGCGACATAACGGCAGGCAACATTGAAAGCTTACCAAACAAAATTGGCTTAGTGTCCTTTGAGGCACAGGCCGAATTAATAGCCCAAGAATTAAAGAAAGACGATGCCGATATCATGGATGTCATTTCTTTAGGCACACCTGTCCATGAAATGATTTTTGATGAGTGCGCAGACCCAGAACTCGCCCAAGAGCTGGTCACCAAATTTGGCCTAGAGTCACTACTTGATAGAGCTTTCCGTAAGCTCTCAACAGGGGAAACTCGCAAGGTCATGTTGATTCGTGCTCTATCAAGCAAACCTGACTTGCTCATATTGGATGAACCCTTTGACGGCCTCGATGCAGACACCCTAGCCATGTTGCAAGCACACCTAGCTTCTATTTTAGACACCACTCCTATGGTCATGGTGCTCAACCGCTTCGATGAAATGCCCGACTTTATTACGCACATCGCTTTGCTCGATAAAGGGCCTGCAAATACAGGGAGCTTAACGCTCACGGTCGACCGCCAAGACACAGCAGCCTATAACGAGCTGTACCAACTGCTGCATTTAAAAACAACCGACCTTGAGGTACCAGCCGCTGATTCGACCAATAGATTACCCACCCTTGATCCAAGCCAACCCTTGGTGCGATTGAACAATGTGAGTATTAAGTACGACGAAATCATCATCATCGATAAATTAGACTGGACCATAAACCAAGGCCAGCATTGGCAATTAAGCGGTCCAAACGGCAGCGGTAAAACTGGTGTGCTATCACTGATTACAGGTGACCACCCACAGTGCTATGTGAATGACATTTTTGTGTTTGGTTTTCAGCGAGGTAATGGCGAAAGCATCTGGCAGATCAAACAATTTATTGGCTATGTTTCCACTGCTTTACAGTGGGAATATCGCGTCAGTACCAGCTGCCGCAATGTGATTATTTCTGGTTTCTACGACAGCATCGGAATGTATTCAAAAGCGACCGATGTGCAAAAGAAAATCGCTGATTCGTGGTTATCTCTCATGGGAATGCAAGATCGCGCCGACCAGCCATTCAATAAGCTTTCCTACGGAGACCAACGCTTGCTGCTCATCGCCCGAGCCATGGTAAAACACCCACCACTACTAATTCTGGATGAGCCTTGTCTTGGCTTAGACGAGATCAACCGACAACTTGTTCTCGCCCTAATCGAGAAAATCTGCCAAAACTCAGAAACCACAGTGCTTTACGTTAACCACCATGCAGAAGATAAAATTCAAGGCATAGAGCATTATTTGGAATTGAAGAAGTAAACATCACTTCTTCAATTCCATAGCATCACAGTTTTCAGTTTTTTCTATTTAAGGTCTAATACTCACCACATGGCCATTATGGGTTGCTAGCCAAATGTGGTTTTTGCCGTTTTGGCTAAGGTAGAGGTTGATGTCTAGTCTGCCGGGGAGTTTGAAGGTATCAATCACTTCGCTCTTTTGGCTTGTGAATTTCACAAGTTTCAAAGTACGAAAGTCTTGGCTTGGTAGTAATAACTCTATGCTGTTGTCATCATCAAAGTTGGCGGCAATGGCCATGTTGAGGTTATCTGAGCCTATGGTGTGGGTAGAGAAGCCTCGAGATTGGCTTTTCAATTCCAGCTTATCGCCGTTCCATTCATAAAACTTTAGTATACCGCCGATATGAGGCGTTTGAACTAAAGCTACTTGCGGGCTTTGTTTAGCGGAAGGGTTAAAGGGCGCTACGGCTAATAAGTGCATCCATCTATGACTGCGACCAATAAAATCCGACACACCCAGTTGTTTCCCTTCTAAAGAAAAGACTTCAATTCTTGCACCTAAGCTACTATCGCTAACAGTCAGTAATATCTCTTGCCCTTGGTTCTCAGGCACGATATCCACCAGCAAAGCTCGCTTGGTTTCAAATACTTGATGGGTAGCTAGCTGATGAGTGCCAACCACTTGGTCGCCTTTCATCACTCGAAACCCTGTGGCGTTATCAGCTGAGCCAAGAATAGGATGGTAATAACGATCACTGTTGCCTATTAACTCAACACGATAGCCATCGTCTGTACGAGATACATCGGAATTATCATGTAAATCGTTTGGGCGAGCATATTCAGTTAAATTAACGCCACCCTGTTTAAAGATACGCTTATCTTTGAGGGTAAGACCAAACTCTTTTAGGGCATTTTCATCTGAGTAGACAGTCACTTTGGATGGAATAAAACTGTCTCGGCTTGGCTGGTACAAGTTACCATCTAACGGGGTAGTGATATCGTGTGCTAACACAGCAGACACCGACACTAGATTCACTATAATAAACAGCAGTACAAGCTTCATCATCTTTAACCCTTCTTTCAATAGAGACGTCTAACTTAAGTGTGCATTCTCACCGTGGCTAGATCAATAGACTTCTGGGCAGACCTATTACCTATCTACTACTTACCTACTTTCTCCCTTTTCTCAACCAATACTCGACAATCAGTAGATTAGGCACCCAACATAACCAAGCTATGTATACAGAAGCTTCAACATATTGAACTCCCATCAAAATAAAAGCTAGTAACTCCACTCGAAAAGTAACGCCAGCAAAGGTTAGGGCAAATGAACGTATCATCCAACGGCGGTGCTCTACAAAATTACCATTGCGGGCATATTGAATACCGATAACTGTCGTGAGCACCCAAAGAGCCGATAGCAAAGAAAAACCAACTGCTGCGACAATCCCCCTTTCTGCATTAAGAGAAACAATCAGGCCAGAAAGACCACCAATTAGTATACAGACTCCATAAGCACGACCTACCCAACGATGAAGAGTGGGTAAATTGCTACGAATTTTTGCAGAAAATTGTATTACTCCCAATATCAAGGCCATAGGAGAAAATGTGATATGTAAAACAAAAGCTGTTAGGTGCTCGGCAAGATGATTTGGCATAACGGCAAATGCATCTGATAAACCTAAAAATAAAAACCGATATGAAGGTAAAGCAATGAGCAGACAGGCAATCGCCATGACATAAAACGCACTTCGAGATGTAAACATAACAACTCCAAAATAAAATTGACAGTGTCAATATAGAGACGTAAATTGACAGTGTCAACAACTGAGAGATATCATGCTCACTATGACAAAAAAGACAACTTCAACTCCGCACCATCACGGTAACCTTAGGGAAGCACTAATCAATGCCGGTTTAGAGCTGCTAGAAACAGGTGGAGCACAAGCCCTCACCTTAAGAAAATGTGCCGCGCTGGCTGGGGTTTCCCATGCAGCACCTGCCAATCACTTCAATGGTCTAGTCAGTTTAAAAGTCGCTATCATGGCGCGTGGACATTTGCTGTTTGCCGAAACCATGCGACAAGCCAGTAGCCAAGCAGAGTCATGCCCTAGAACACAACTAATCGCTATTTGTGAGGGCTATATTCGCTTTGCGAGAACACATAAAACATTGTTTAACCTAATGTTCCAATTTGACTGTATTGATTTGGAGGGGGTTGATGACGCTTCCAAAAACGAGAAGCGCAAAGCGGGCGAAGAGTCTTACGGTATTTTAAAAAAAGCGTGTCTACCATTCGAGCATAATGGTGGCAATTCTCTCAATACAGAAACCATGGTGTGGTCATTAGTACATGGCTATGCGATGTTATTCGCTAATGAGGGAGCTAGCAAACGGGCCATTCCGAGTTTTTCAGAAATTTTACCCAATCTCCCCCTTAAGTAAGCCTGTTCTTTGTGAACAAGCTTACTAGGCATAATTTCAAAAAATTATATAAGCAAAGTTCCTACTAAGCCTGCAATAACAGCATATGCAACCATAGGGAGAATGGTCTTTTTGATAATATAGCCCTCTTGATTCGCTATCCCCAAGATAGTGGAGACTGCAATGATATTGTTGATACATACCATGTTACCCATAGAAGCACCGACAGACTGCAAGGCTAATATTGTCGTCACTGGCAACCCTACTTGCTCTGCAATGCTGTATTGAATCCCTCCAAAAGTGAGGTTAGAAACTGTCGCTGAACCGGAGAAAAAGCTACCCAGTGCGCCTAACAAAGAAGCAAAATAGGACCAACTACTTCCCGTGATACTTGAGAATGCGTTTGCGATAAGAAAAATTGGTGATTGATCTCCCCCCTGCATCATAAAATTCACCATAATCAGGGCGCCAGCCAGTGAAATCATAGGCGTTTTTATGCGTTGCCCTGTATCTAAAAAAGCGGCTGCCACTTGTTTTCTAGACATTTTTAGCAGTGGAATAGCTATTATTACCACCAATAAAAAAGGAATAATGGCAGGCACATATAAAGTTTTATATGACCAACTAACATCAGTTTGAAATATATTATTTATGGATAAAATGAGAGACTGACTCACACTAAAATATGTACCGCCAATATCAACGCCAAACACAATATTATCTTTTAATAATAAGCCTTTGATTCCCAGTTGATTAATTCTTGTAACGATTAAAATCAGAATTAATAAAATCAAAGGAAATAAGGCAACCAACAATTTTCCTAGTTCTACCTTCTCGTTTGTTAATTTACTATTTTCTACGGCACTTAAACCAATACCCTTGTTTGCCAGTAGGACACTGACTATTAAGCCAATCGCCCCTCCTAATAACGCAGGAAATTCGTAATTGAATTGAGCCAAGCACCAGTAGGGTAATGTACAAGAAAGAATACTCAGAAGTATGTAACCTAGGTTAGGTTTAATAAGCGACCAACTAACCACAAACCTCAAAGCCAAAATAGGGATAATGAAACCAGCAACCGCATTAATAAAAGCGCTTTGACTAGATATAGAAAGGAGCGTGTCGTTATCTAGATTCAATACATCGTAACCAAACCACAGAGGGGTACCAACAGCCCCAAAAGACACAGGGACTGAGTTCATAATCAAAGCTAAGATTGCTACCTGAATGGGTTTAAACCCTAAACCGACCAGTATTGGCGCAGCTATGGCCGCTGGCGTCCCAAAACCTGAGGCTCCTTCCAGCATAAAAGCAAATGCCCAACCAATAATCATCAATTGTGCTACGGAGTTATTACTAATAGATTCAAGCCAACTGGCTATCACATTCTCCGCACCCGATATAGCCAGCACTCTGTTTAGTAATATAGCGCCTGCTACTATCGAAATAGGCGTTAAAACAGACAGAACGCCAGCAACAGTGTTTGCCATTAATAATTGAATATCAGAGTAAAAGTAGAAGATTTGTATTAGGCCAGTTAGCAAGGCAACAAAAGGTAAAGCAATATGAGAAGGCCAAGCCTGCTTTTTAGTCATCACGATAATAAGTAAGAAAATAGGGAAGGCAGAAATAATGGTATCCAACAAGGCCATTCTGGTGCTTATCCTTTCACAACATCAACTAAAATAATTACTGCTATCAGGTTACCAATAACGACAATAGGTCAGATATAAGATTTAATTTTTTTTGACGCATTCATAACATAGATCAATTTTTTAGAAAATTCGGCGATAAAATAGGCATTTTTTTCATCGTTATTTCGTTGTTTATGGGCTCCAAAAAAGGCAGAATAAGTTATAACACGTGAGATTTTGTAACCTTAATGAGTTACTTTTTACATAAACACTCATAAAGCCGTAAAAGCAAATATGTGATAGGCTGTTTATAAGACTAATATCCTAAAGAAGACTTGAAAGGTAAGCGCCCTCTGTAATGCTTATCGTAAGCCCCAAAGAAGTGTTAATTCATAAACCAGACAGAATGGCACTAAGGACATTATGCACTTACCCTTAGAACTTCAAAGAGACAAGTTTTTCCGCCTCCGACTCATCACTATATGTGTTTGTGTCGCCGTTGTTGTTTCTGCAATTTATGTTGTTGTCACTTATCGTTTATCTGCTGACCTTGGAATCAAATCCGAATTAGACTCCCTTCATAAGCAAGCTATGCTATTCCACGCAGAGGTACTTCATGCGGAGCAAGGTTTCAGTCACGGTGATACTCATGACGATGCTAATATGCGCTTGACTGAACTGGCTGAACTGATTTATTTGGATGGTCGCGTCGCTCCCAAACGTCGTTATATGGAAGCCTTTGGTGGAGACGTAAGCTGGTCTTTGCAACAAAACATACCATTTAGATACATCACAGCTATAAAAGACACTGTTGAAAAAGTAACGCAGAAAAAACAAAGTTTAGATGGTAGCAGTCAAACCGATTCTACAGACCGCACAGACCACACAGACCACACAGACCACACAGACCACACAGACCACAGCCATTCAAGCATGCCGCATTTGATGATCAATGGCAGTGAAGAAATCGACGGACAGTATTTTCTATGGCAGCTTGTAAAAGGAGACAATTACACTGTCTTTTTTATTGAGGTATCACAGAGCTTAGAAAACTCATTAGTTTTCATTATAAATCGCTTAATTATTACCTCTATTTTGGTATTAGGGATCGCTATTTGGTTAGCTGCCATGCTCTCTGCTTGGGTAGGGAAAAAAGTAAAAAGTAAGAATGAGTCTCTAAGAAGGCTCGCTGGACACGATCACCTCACAGGCCTCCCAAATCGACTTTATTTAACTGGCACTATGAAAAATGTCATGCCAGAAAAACCAATCATCAAGAAAACCAGCGAAGATCAGATATTTAGCGAAGTGGAACCAAAACCAACAATAAACGGTTGTTTATTTGTTATCGACTTAGATAAGTTCAAAGAAGTTAATGATGCTTTCGGCCACTCGGCTGGCGACCATTTGCTAATAAAAGTATCTTCTCGCCTTCTTGCCTCGATAGACCCTAAATATACTCTAGCTCGAGTTGGTGGCGATGAATTTATTATTTGGGCGCCTCATCTCCCGCTAGAACAGTCAATCCCCCTAGCGAAGGAGTTGGTGGCTGTATGTAACGAGCCCGTCATGATCAACCAACTCGCCGTTAATACTGGTGCTAGTATTGGTATTGCCCATTACCCAAACCATGCGACTAACATTGAGTCCTTAATACTCTGTGCCGATGTCGCCATGTATGATGCAAAACAAAATCATAGTGGTTGGAGTGTATTTAATGTTAGAGACGCCAACACGAATAGGGAAAGGTTGCGTTTGCGAGCGGATCTGGTCGACGCCTTCGAGCAGCGTCAAATTAAGCTGTACTATCAGCCTAAGGTGCAGCTATCTGATGGCAAAGTAATTGGTGTTGAAGGGTTAGCCCGTTGGCATCATCCAACGGATGGCGTTCTACAACCGGGTAGTTTTATCGACTTAATTGAGCAAAGTGGCTATGTTCAAGAATTTGGTCGCTACATTATAAAAACAGCCATTAAGCAATTGGCTGAGTGGCAAGAACAAAGTATCTATACCTCTATTGCCATTAACTTATCGCCATACAATCTATTAGACTTAGGGCTATTAAATTTCACTCTTGCCTTGTTAGACAAGTACGATATAAGCCCTTCTCTACTGGAAATTGAGCTTGTTGAATCTTCTACTAATATGAACCTTGAACAAATCTCAACCCAGCTTAAAAAGTTCCGCGAAGCCGGAATTAAACTCGCTATAGATGATTTTGGTACAGGTATGAGCTCTCTATCCTATGTAAGTTCACTCAATGTTCATATGATAAAAGTAGACCGTTCTTTTGTTGACAATGTTGACCTAGATGCCAAAAAACAGGCCGTTATCACAACAGCTATTACTCTAGCGAAGTCTTTTAAAACGAAACTTTTGGCTGAGGGAATAGAAAGCCAAGCCCAAGTTGAATTGCTCATTGAGATGGGCTGTTTATATGGACAAGGATATCATTACGGTAGACCTATTCCTGCTGAAGAAATGGCAAATTTGCTCCACTTAAAACAACCACTTCCTTACTCAGAAAACTAAGCCATATTGATCTTTATGAATGCTTCTAGGAAGTCATTTCGAAATTCATCTCAAGTCAAATATAAGGCGCACAGTATTAATCTACCGTGAGCCTTATATTATGAAACTATAGTACCCTATTCGCCCTTTAAAGCTTGATCAATATCTTGCGCTGAATGACGCTCAGCTAAAGCAACATCCCCCCAAGATCGATTCACTATGCGTCCACGCTGAACTGCAGGGCGCTCTTCAATGGCCTTTGCCCAACGCACCACATGGGTATAACTGGCTACATCTAGGAACTCTGCTGCATCGTACAAATTCCCCAACACTAGGTTGCCGTACCAAGGCCAAATGGCAATATCAGCAATGGAGTATTCGTCTCCAGCAAAATATGTGTGGCTCGCAAGGTGCTTATCCAGTACATCCAACTCACGCTTTACCTCCATAGCAAAACGATCAATTGGATACTGCATTTTAGTCGGTGCATAGGCATAAAAATGGCCAAAACCACCTCCTAGATAAGGAGCAGAACCCATTTGCCAAAACAGCCAGTTTCGACATTCTGTTTTCGCTAAATGAGTGGTTGGAATTAGGGCGTCAAATTTTTCCGCAAGATATTGAAGGATTGACCCTGATTCAAATACCCGAGTAGGTGGAGTTGTACTGTTATCCATAAGAGCGGGTATTTTCGAATTTGGATTAACTTCTACAAAGCCAGAAGAAAACTGGTCACCTTCACCGATATTAATTAAGTAAGCATCATACTCAGCACCCTTTATACCCAGTGCCAGCAGCTCTTCCAACATGATGGTGACCTTCTGACCATTAGGTGTCGCAAGCGAATGGAGCTGTAACGAATGCTCACCTACATCAAGCTGTTTATCATGCGTTGCTCCTGATATTGGGCGATTGGTACTTGCGAACTTGCCGCCATTATCGGATTCCCATTTCCATACTTTAGGTGGTACATAAGTGTGCTCTGAACTCATTGCTTTCTCCATAAATACCATTCATTGTAAGAAATCTATGCTGCTTCACGTCTAACATTTAAACATTGATGATTCAGCGGCGTATTTTTCAATTAAGAATCAAAATATTAATCGCTTTATCATAACGACAATCGAACCACCCAAAAAAGGACATAAGATGAAAGTTCAATTCGGTTTACTTAAAAGCACTTTAGGTGCAGTTGCTATGATCGGCGGTATTGCTATCACCAATACAATTCAAGCAGCTCCCCAAACAATGATTGTAGCAGGCGGATGCTTCTGGTGTGTTGAGTCCGATTTTGAAAAGGTAGAGGGTGTGACGAAAGCGGTTTCTGGGTATATTGGTGGACACCTTGATAACCCAACTTATAAACAAGTTGCCCGCGGTAAAACAGGCCACTTTGAAGCTGTAGAAATTACTTTTGATGATGAAGTGGTTTCTCTCGATACCCTAGCTCACTACTTTTGGAGAACCATCGACCCTACCGATGCTTATGGGCAATTCTGCGACAAAGGAGCACCCTACAAAACCGCTATGTTTTATCAGGATGAAGCCCAAAAATCTGTTTTTGAAGCGTCTCTGGCAGAGGCAAACGAAACCAAGCCTTTCAAAGCAGACATAGTAACGGAAATATTACCTGCCGATACCTTCTACCTCGCTGAGGAATACCATCAAGACTATTACAAAAAAAGCCCTGTACGGTATGGCTTTTATCGATCAAGCTGTCGACGTGACAGTCGTATAGAGAGCTTATGGGGAAGTGTTGCAAGCAAAGAACATCATTAAGCTCACGCCCTGACGGATTAAGTGCCTTAAAGTTTCTAGGCACTTAATCACTGACCCAGTTAGTGACTTTGACGATATGTTTTTAAGCCTCTAAGATAATCAAACTTCTTATTGAGGCCGTAACTATGAACCCTATTCTTGACGCTCAACAAACTCATACATCCATTCGACAATACACCAATAAAGCTATTGATGAAGACTTATTAAGAAAGCTAATCCAATGTGCACAAGGCGCAGCTTCATCAAGTTTCATCCAAGCTTACTCAATAGTACAAGTCACCAACACAGAAAATAGACAGCAAATTGCAGAACTCTCTGGCGGACAGAAATGGGTAGAAACATCAGCAGAATTCTTAGTAATTTGTGCCGACCTCACACGTGTTGAGCAATGTAGTCTACAGCAGGGCTTAGGCCCACTTGAGGGTAATACAGAGCATTTTATCGCTGCCACAACAGATGCAACTTTTATGGCACAAAATCTGATGCTTGGAGCGGAGTCTGTCGGCCTTGGAGCCGTCTTTATTGGCGGTATTCGTAATGACCCAGCTCAGGTATCAGAACTCCTCAATTTACCAGACCAAGTTTTCCCGATTTTTGGTTTATGTTTAGGCTACCCTGACGCAGAACCAGAAATAAAACCTCGCTTACCGATAGATGCTATTCTTCACAAAGACCGTTATGATACTTCCAGCTGCATAAAGGATATATCTGACTACGATGCTCAAATGCAAAGCTATTATCAAAGTCGTGACAGTAATCATAAAAGCAGTAACTGGTCTATTCAGACAGCCAACGCCGTACAAAAGAAGAAACGTGAGCACATGCTCCCCTTTCTCCAAAAGCGTGGCTTTTTGAAATGTTAACGGCTTCAAAAGGCTGACGACCTCACCGCAAAAATAAACCCTTAACTAGAGAGAGAAACTATGATAAATCAAGTACCTAACGTTACTTTTAAGACTCGTGTTCGCAACGAAGCTTTAGGTGGACCAAATCCGTTTGAATGGAAAGACGTTACTACTGATGATCTATTCAAAGGAAAGAAAGTTGTCGTATTTTCTTTACCTGGTGCATTCACACCGACTTGTTCAACATCCCACCTTCCTCGCTATGAAGAACTATACAGTGAGTTTCAAGCGCAAGGTGTTGATGCCGTAATTTGTTTATCCGTAAACGATGCGTTTGTTATGTTCCAGTGGGGCAAAAGCCAAGATGCAAAAAATGTATTCTTGCTTCCTGATGGTAACGGTGATTTCACTCGTCAAATGGGTATGTTAGTGAAAAAAGACAACCTAGGTTTTGGCATGCGTAGCTGGCGTTACAGTATGTTTGTTGAAGATGGCAGCATCACTAAAATGTTCTCTGAAGCTGGCTACCAAGACGACGCTCCAAGTGACCCATTTGAAGTATCCGATGCAGACACTATGCTAGATTACTTAAAATCTCGCTAAGATAAGCGGTTTTTTAGTATTACTGAAAAAAGCGGTGGATTTTAATCCTCCGCTTTTTTAATTTTTCATAGCCGTCTAAATATCTTCTACTCTAAATAATTACTACTTCCATTCAAAGTTTCAAAATTATATCCCCACTAAGACTAGATTTTATTTTTCCCATTATTATATGATAAAACGGAATTTACTCTTTAATAGCACAGCATCACGCTAGATATTAAACGCTAGGGATATTAATGAACTCCTTTATAAAAACGACTGCTGTTTGGCTAATTGCTATTTTGACCGCCAATAGCTATGCAGAGGAATTAAAACTTGGAACAGCTCGTGAGGGTGGATCTTATTTCTCTATGGGGAATACCATTGCGGAGCTCGTAGAAAAATACAGCCGAGAAGATACAAGCATTCTCACTGTTACAACAGCTGGTAGTGAACAAAACTTACACCTTCTGAGCAGTGAAAATATAGACTTGGCGCTGACCAATACGGATTTAGCGACTCTTGCCATTGCAGGTAAAGGCCCTTATCGAGGCCATCAGGTAGATGTTCAAGCGATAGCGACTTTACACCCAAGCGTGTTGCATATCGTTGTATTAAAAGACAGTAAAATCCACACTATAAATGACTTCAAAGGAAAAAAAGTCGCCGTTGGACCTTCTGGAGGTGGGACATTAGATCTACTCAACTTCCTGTTCTCTCTACACGATATTTCCTTACGCTATATGTCACCTAGGTATTTATCTTACGCATCAGGGTTAAGCCAATTAAAAGATGGTTGGGTGGACATCGCATTTTTGTCTTCAGGTTACCCAGCAGACGCCATGCCTGAAAAGCTTGAAGAACAAGGCATGAGGCTAATTCCATTAACACAAGAAACCTTTACCAAGATGCAAGAAAAACAGCATCCTGCTTACAAGGTAATGACCATTCCTAAAAATGTCTATCAGACAAGCAGTGACATCCCGACTATAGGCATTAATAACGTTCTGGTCACTACGGAAGAAACATCGCCTGAGGCTGTTGAAGACATATTACACTCGATATTTGATCACTTTTATGAGTTCACCCAGCGTAACAAGCATGCAGCTCAAATTTCGCTCAAAGAAAGCCTAGAGTTGACAATGCCATTGCATGAAGGTGCGAAACAATACTTTGATAAGCTTGGTATAAAAGCAGAATAGGCCATTTAAATAGGCATTAAATACAAAGCAAGGAACCAAGCAGCTCCTATTAATAATGAGAAAACGACTCCCCATCGAGGTGTTTTCACCTCGCTCCTCGCAGCTTTTGTATATTTTTTATGGCCATGAATCATAGCGGCTGTTAGTAGCTCTTTAAGATAAAATTCATGATAAAGCACAGCAAGTATATGAATTATTGCTGCACCGATTAACCAATCTGGCAATGCATAGTGAATATAAGACATTTGACTAAGCCATGACACCGGCAATAAAGCACTAAATGGCCCATACCAAAAAATGTCATCACTATTAAAAAGTCCTGTAATCCACTGTAGTGTTAAGACTAATAATAAAAATACCGTCATCAGGCCACCTAGGGGATTATGGCCTAAATACTCTTGCGGTTTACCAGCTAAAATCGACTTAACATAATTAAAAGCATGTCGTGGCTGTTTAACAAATTGACTAAACAGCGCATAGCGTGACCCATAAAAGCCGTACAAAACCCGCACGATAATAACTGCTGATAACATATACCCCATATAGAAATGGTATTGCATATAGTCTTCATCCGCTTTACCTGTATAGATTAAACCAGAGAAAAGCAGCACAATTAACCAATGGCATAATCTAATTGGCCAATCCCAAACTAATGTCGATTTCATGTTCATTACCTTCTAAATAAGCCCATCACATAAAGAAGTTATTTGTTGCTAATTAATAGTACTAAACACTATGCTGTCAAAAGACATAATATTATCGATACTCTTGAAGCACATTATCTACCCATCTCAAACAAAAAGCGTCTCTGATGAAATAAGGTTTATATATGCTTACATTACTACTGCTAGCCATACTATTCATTGCTTTATTTTGTGTTTATTTTTACTTCGCCAACAAACGTTTCGTTGGCCGTTATAACGCTTCAATACCCATTTCTGCTAACCATGCCTACCAGCAACTAAGTCACCTAGAGTCTTGGCCAGCTTGGTTACCATGGCTTATCTATGATCAAGAAGCTTCAATACATTACTCTGAACACTCACATAATCGCTCGATGGAACAGTCCTTAACTTGGCAAGGGCAACTCATAAAGCATGGTCACCTTACTATTCACCCAACACGACCAGATACAACCTATTTCCACACCACACTTAATGCACCTGCTTTTTACCCGTGCGATATATATTTCAATATAGACTTCGCGAAGCAAGAGAAAAGTTCAACGATTACTATTCAGCTCACGGGGAAACTGCCAATTTTAAAACGTTGGAGAGCCAAACATTATCAGCTTAAAGCCAGTAAAGATGCTGAATTAGCTATATTGTATTTATGTGATTTATTAACCAAAGCAAGCGCACGTTATTCTCAATATTATAATGCTCCGTCTTTTCATTACCTTGCTAGAACTCAGTTAAACAATATTGATGCTGTTACCCGCCCATTTGATGTGGGCAGCCAACCCATGTCACAAAAAATGGAGCAAGGGTTCCATGATTTATTCACCCAATTAGGGCCAGAAAACCCACCAGCCGGCCCCTGCTTTGCTCTTTATAAGAAGGCTGACATTATTCACCACTACTTTACTGGCAGACTAGGTATTCCCGTACAAAACATAGTTCCCTGTCAGTTATGCCCAGAAAAAATCACCTTCTCTGGTGACTACTTACATCTACGATATGTTGGCAGCTATCAAAAGCTTTCTTTAGCTTGGCATGTACTTTATAACTACATGAGATTAAATAGATTGCATGTCCATAGTAGGCGCTGTGGTATAGAAATATTTGAAGTTGGCCCAACCCAAGCAGAAAATAGCCAAGACTTCGTAACACTGGTCTACCTTCCGATAAGGTAAAGATATTATGCTGAGTTTTTTATTATGACCCAAGGCTACCAAGAACATTTAGCCGAACTCTCTCGTCGTTACCAAGATGCTATGACACACTTCGAACTCGATGCCATCGTATTGGCAGCGGGTAAGAAAAACTATTACTTTAACGATGACCAGAGCACACCTTTTCGAGCTTATTCTGGCGCTCAACAATGGTTACCCTTTACTTTAGAAAGTGACACATATCTCATTATACAGGCTGATAAAAAACCCACTTTAATATGGTCATCAAATGATGACTTTTGGCATGCTCCTAACCCTGTTCCTAATGGGGGTTGGCAGCATCACTGGAATATCATTGAAGTAAGCAGTGATACAAAGTGGTTTAGTAAATTACCGAAGAAGACGGCTTGGCTTGGCCCGAATGCCATGGATCTCGCTGTTTCCTGCCCTAAACTACAAAGCTTTATCGACTTTAATAAAGCAGTTAAAACACCCTATGAAATTGAACAGATTCGCCTTGCTAGTCAAAGAGCTGTTAAGGGGCATATTGCAGCGAAAAATGCTTTCTTAGCAGGCGAGAGTGAATTTCATGTTCATTTAGCCTTCTTAAAAGCGAGTCAACAAACAGCAGACCAAGAGCCTTATTCCGGTATTGTGGCTATTAATGAAAACGCCTCCATTCTTCATTATGAACATAAATCGATTCAAGCCAGCAAGTCTCCACTTAGCCTACTCATTGATGCTGGGGCAAAGGAGTGCGGTTATGCGTGCGACATCACACGCACCTTTTATAAATATAACGATGAGTTTAGTGACTTGGTGGATGACCTGAATATTAAGCAACAAAGCATTGCTAACTTAGCCCTCTCTGGGACGCCTTTTAGGCAGTTGCACACGGAAACCCTAATTCATATCGCTCAACTATTAAAAGACCATGATCTTTGCTCTTTAGAAATAGAAGAGCAATTAGATAAAGGCATCCCGCAGATTTTCTTTCCTCATGGTTTAGGGCACCTATTAGGCCTACAGGTTCATGATGTAGGGGGATTTTTAGCAAACCAAAGCGGCGATTTGAAAATGCCTGATGAGGCAGCTCCTTTCTTACGCCTAACTCGAACTTTAGAAGAAAACATGGTCATCACCATTGAGCCCGGCTTATATTTCATTCCAATGCTCATTAACAAGATGATAGCGGAACAGCCAAAACACGGTTGCAACCTGAATAAAATAAAGGCTCTTATGCCCTATGGGGGAATACGTATAGAGGATAATATCCTGGTGAAAAACAAGCAGGTAGAAAACATCACTCGGCAAACATTTCTAGAGCAAGGCGTTATTGAGTAAGTTCTTTATATCTAACAAGTAAGTATAAAAAACCGCGGCCTATTTACACAGGCCGCGGTTTTACATTGGCTAAACTTATTTTGTAAGCTTAGATACTAAACCTTGCATACCAAGCACATACCCTTGCACTCCCATACCAACGACAATACCAATAGCCGCTGCAGAGATATAAGAGTGGTGACGAAATGACTCACGGGCATGCACATTGGATATATGAACCTCGACCACAGGCACATCCGCCCCTTTAATCGCATCCAGTAAGGCTACCGAGGTATGCGTAAAAGCAGCGGGGTTAAATACTACCCCTAGCAGCTCTCCACTTTTGACCTTGCGCCCGGCTTCATGAATTAAGTCCACTAATACACCTTCATGATTAGATTGATGAAACTCAATACCGTATCCCAAAGAAGCCGCCGCCTCACGACATAGCTCCTCTACATCTGACAAGGTTTCAAAGCCATAGGTTTCAGGTTCACGCGTCCCAAGTAAATTTAGGTTAGGACCATTCAAAATCATAATGTTTTGCATGTTTTATTTTCCAATAGCAGTCTACTTAATATCCCATAAGCCTATCATTAATCTTGTTCAGGCAGTAGAAATTAAGATAAATCGAAAACTGCCAGCCATCTTCATATTTTTAATAAAACAACATTCTGATTACTTGAGGTCACAAGACCAAAAAAACACAGTTGAGACATAAGATAAAATTATGATAAAACAACTGTAGTTTGCTGTTTTTTTAGAAAATAAAGCCTATAGCTGTGTTCTAGGCATAGGGTATAGACAATATACTGGATTAAGGAATAACCATGTTTATCAAAAGAACACCCTATATAGAAGAAGGTCACCAAAAAAAATCGAGTAATGATCACTATATCTCTGCCTTAGAAAAGCACTGCGCAACAATTTACTTTACTCCTGATGGAGAAATTTTAGACGCAAATCCTCTTTTTCTCGGTGCCGTTGGTTACTCCCTAGATGAATTGCAGGGGCAGCATCACTCTATTCTGTGCCCTGATGAAATATCTTCAAGTTCTGAATATCAAAGCTTTTGGTCTACTCTTGCCGATAATCAGGCGAAGGAAGGCATTTTCTTACGTAAGAAAAAAGACGGTTCCCATTTATGGCTAAGGGCGACTTATTTTCCTGTCCTAGTGGACGGAAAAGTAGAAAAAGTCATGAAGATCGCCTCCGATATTACCAGCGTAAAAGAACTCTCTGATAATCAGGCGGCCATCTACAACGCTATTGACAGATCAAATGCCACTATAGAATTCGAGCCAGATGGCACTATCATTACCGCTAATGCAAACTTCTTATCTGCTATGGGATATAGCTCTGTCAAAGATATCGCTGGCCAACACCATAAAAAGTTCTGTAAGGAAGAGTTTTACTTAGAATTTCCAAACTTTTGGGCTGAGTTAGCAAAAGGCGACTTTAAGACAGGACAATTCGAACGACTAACCAGTTCAGGCGATGTTATTTGGCTTGAGGCCAGTTATAACCCTATTTTTGATAGTCACGGTAAAGTTATAAAAGTCATCAAGATGGCTACGGATATCACGAAAAATGTCAAAAGGCAGCAAGCTATCCAGCATGCTACTGAAGTTGCGCACGCTACCTCTGTAGAAACTGCCCAAGTATCTGAAAATGGTGCAAAAATCCTGAAGAAAACTGTCGAAACATCTAATCAAATTTCATCAGATATAGAAGAATCTTCACGTCTCATAGACGGACTGAATCAACAATCAGAAAAAGTTGCAAAAATCGTCACCACAATCAGCTCAATAGCAGATCAAACCAACCTATTGGCGCTAAATGCGGCCATTGAAGCGGCTCGTGCTGGTGAGCATGGCCGTGGATTTGCTGTAGTTGCGGATGAGGTACGAACACTAGCAGCCAGTACCAGCAAATCCACTGTTGAAATAGAAGAAATGGTATCTAAAAACAGTGAGTTAACACTTAAAGCTAAAGCCAGTATGGAAGCGGTTACTAAATGCTCAGGAGAAAGCGCTTTACTCGTCGAAGAGGCATCAGGGATTATTAATGAGATTTTAACCGGTGCGGAGCATGTAGCTAATACCGTTAATACTCTTATGAATTCTAGTGAGTAGTACACTATTCAGATAACGGGATATCTCTTTACTCCATATCGAATACACAACCTAATTTGCAATTTCAAAATTGCCTCCCAGATGATAATACAAGCAACATTAGGGGGGCATTTTATCCCAGAAGAATAAACCTACTTGACTCTATAGAACTGCGTCACAAGTTTCCTTAAAGCCATTGATTTCATTCAATTCGTCAATCTGTTAAATTGTTGGTTTTCTATTACTGTTTTGATTTTTACTCTATGGATTCTCCTCTTTACGAAAAAATTGCTGACCAAATTGAACATCAAGTTCATGAGGGTATTTTTTTGCCTGGAGCTAAAATCCCTTCAGTAAGGAAATCCAGTAAACAAATGGAAGTGAGTGTTGCTACTGTCCTGCAAGCGTATAGCCTTTTAGAAGACAGAGGCGTCATCAAAGCACGCCCCCAAAAGGGATACTTTGTACAAGACACTCAAATGCAAAGTGTTGAGTCTCACGATTTAGTAACAAGTGATACAGATGTAACCGACCTTGCCTTACTTCAGCGCCTTCTAAAATCATCCGACGATGAGACCCTTGCTCAATTTGGGGCCAGTGTACCTAACAGCCAGTTTTTACCTATTAGGCAATTACAAAGGTCTGTAGGTCGTTTAATGCGATTAGAGCCTGAGATTTGTACCGCTTACGAGTTCACACCGGGCTCTCTCAATCTACGCAGACAAATTGCAATTCGTATGCTGGATGCAGGCTGTCAGCTACAGCCGGATGACATAACGATTACCTTAGGTTGCCAAAATGCTCTTGTGTTATCTCTGCAAGCCGTCACTCAACCGGGCGATACTATCGTCATTGAAAGTCCTACTTATCACGGCGTGTTACAAGCCGTTGAAATACTGAATCTAAAAGCCATTGAGATTAACTGCTCTATAGACACTGGGCTAGATTTAGCACTTCTTAAAATGGCCGCAAAAGAACACAAAATTAAAGCCTGTGTTGTCACGCCAAATAATCAAAATCCGACAGGTGCAACATTAAGCGAAAAAGCTAAGAAAACACTTATCGAATACGGCAATAAATATAAGTTCACAGTGATTGAAGATGATGTTTATGGTGAATTAAGCTACCAAGAAAAAAGAGAAAGAGTACTTAAAGCAGACGACCTAGATGATAATGTAATTTATTGTAGCTCTTTTTCAAAAAGCATTGCCCCCGGATTCAGAATTGGTTGGGTTGTGGGCGGAAAGTTTCAAACAAGCATAGAACATTACGCTTATGTACAGTCATTAGCTATCCCGACATTAACACAAACCGCCATTGCTAACTTTTTAGAAAATGGGGCCTACGACCGCCACTTAAGAAAGACCCGCTTGAACTACCAAGAAAATTTACGTCACTGTACAAAAATTATCACCGCACATTTTCCAATAGGAACCAGCTGCTCTACACCTAATGGCGGTTTCCTATTGTGGGTAACTTTACCCAGTAACGTTAACGTCATGGCGCTACATAATTTAGCAATTGAAAACGGCATTGCCTTCCTACCTGGACTAGCCTTTAGTCGTACTAGCCAATTTAGCCATCACATCCGGCTAAACTATGGGATACACTGGGATAAAACAATGGATAACGCCTTAAAAACATTAGGTAAATTGTGCCAAAATCAGCTAAATTAACCATAAATAAAAAGCATAATTAGAATACTTAAGTTCGAGTGTGAATATCTTCCCAGTGATATAAAAAAAAGATATATTAGAACGCTTCATTATTCTAAAATACATGTATACAGATCGAGCAAAAAGCGTACAATTCGCATTCTTTTTTAAACATTTGACCCAACGGTCCGATAATATAATTATCTGAATAATAAGCTGGCTTATTGCGATGGAATTTGTCACACACCCAAAAGAGCTTCCATTAGAAATCACCCTAATAGAAGACCAGTCTTTTCCCCTCTTAGATGAACAAAGAGATGGATTTGTTGGCGTTATTTCTCACTCTTCTTGCCAATTCAATAGTGGACAATCAGTCAAAATAACTTTAGAAGAAATCGACCCAAATTTTTGCGTATCAGGCCGTGTTGCTTGGTGCAGAAAAGAATCAGACGGTTATCATGTTGCAATTGAGTTTCCAACCAAAGAAGAATGTTATTGCGTTCGAATGGTTGAACAACTTTCCCAGATCGAACACTATCGCCGCCAAGCAAAATCACAAGGGCGCCGATTAAATTATAATGAAGCAGCTTCAGAATGGATTCAAAAATTTGCTGCAACTTTTCCCTCTTTCAGTGTTTAACACTTCCCATCAAAACCTCTATTACAAACGAAACTATGACCCAGACTCTCTCTCAACGAGATATTGATATTATTTCATCTCAGTTAGGACGTACTCCTAGCGGCATAAACAAGATTGCTCACTACTCGCCAAATGGCACTCCACAAGTATTGGAAATGGAGACTTGGGTATTCAACCAACCTTTCCCGACTTTATATTGGCTATCTAGCAAAGCGATTGATAAGGCTCTCGCTAAAATTGAAAGCCAAGGTGTCGTTAAGCAATTAGAGCAACGAATTCAAGAAGACGAAGAGCTGAGAGAGGCTTACCATGCATCTCACCGTGATTATATTGCTCGCCGTTGGGAAGTTATGAGTGATGAGCACAAGCAAATCATCGAAGAAAAAGGCTTTAAGCCGCTTTTTGAAAAGCTCGGTATTGGGGGCATAGCTAACTGGGATCAGGTGCGCTGCTTACACATGCAGTATGCTCACCATTTAGCTGGAAATAACGTTATTGGTAAAATCCTTGATGAAGAATTCCAAATACGTGGCGTCGCTGACGCTGAATAAGCGAAATTCGCGCACAAAAAAGGAGCTAAATATTTTAGCTCCTTTTTTTTGTAGAAACGGGTAAGTCTTAGCCTTTAAGTAAAGCTTCTAACTCCGCAGCCGTAGAGACCTTTGGTAATACTGCGCGAATCTTATTAAATGCTGCTTGAGCTACTGCTGCACGCTGAGCATAAGTTGTTAGTGCACCACCAGTCCAACCTGCAAGCTTAATCATGTCATTTTTAAAGTTATTTCCGTTAACACCGTGACCACCCAATTCCATGAGAGCATCTTCGATAAGCAAATAACTTGGACGCTCGCCACCAAACTTCATGAAATCATCTTGTTGCACTTCTGCAAATTGTTTAGACATTACTCAACCCTTAATATAATAAAAATCTATACGTAAACTTAACCAGAATCTTACCTATTCGCAAGAGCTTGTGAAGATAAAATGAAATTATCTAATCAGCTTTAGTACGCACTCTTTCTACAGCCGTTTTCCAGCCTGCATATCTTTTATCTCTCACTTGCTCGGACAAGTCAGGTGTAAATGACTTATCCACTTCCCATAATGCTGAAATGCTATCTGTAGATTCATATAAACCAATATGTAAACCAGCCAAGTAGCTAACACCAAGTGCTGTTGTTTCTACTACCGATGGCCTTTCAACTGTTACATCAAGTAAATCACTTAATGATTGCACCATGACATCATTCACCGCCATGCCGCCATCAATACGAAGTTTATTAAAAGATGCTCCATCCAAAGCCATTGCACCGACTAAATCCTTTGTCTGATAACAAACAGATCTAAGCCCTGCGCTGACAATGTCCTCAACACTTGTATCACGAGTTAACCCTATCATGGCGCCTCTTGCATCCGGATCCCAATAAGGCGCACCTAGACCCGTAAAAGCCGGTACAAGATAAACTGACTCATCATTCTTAGCCTTACTAGCTAAACTCTGAGTCTCTTTAGCATCAGCAAACAACTTAAGACCATCACGCAACCACTGAATTGCAGCACCTGCGACGAAGATACTACCTTCAAGGGCATAAGTAACTTTACCGTTAAGACGATAGCCAACCGTTGTGAGTAGTTTATGATTGGACTTTATCGCTTTATCGCCAGTGTTCAGTATCAAAAAGCACCCTGTACCATAAGTACTTTTTACCATACCGGGAGAGAAACAAGCCTGCCCCACAAGCGCAGCTTGCTGGTCTCCTGCCATACCATTAATTGGGATCTCCGCTCCTAACCATTCACTGTTAGCTACTCCAAAATCCGCGCTACAGTCCATGACTTCTGGAAAAAGAACATCAGCAATACCAAAGTGCTCAATTAATTCCTTATCCCACTCTTGAGTATGGATATTAAAAGCCATGGTTCGTGCTGCATTCGTCGCGTCGGTTTTAAAAGATTGCCCTTTTGTAAGGCGCCATAATAAAAAACAATCCACGGTGCCAAATGCCAATCGCCCAGCTCGGGCTTTGTCAGCCGCTCCCTCTACATTATCCAGCACCCAGCGTATTTTGGTGGCAGAAAAGTAAGGGTCAATTAATAAGCCTGTTTTGTCTTGAACCTCTTGCTCTAGCCCCTGATCACGCAACGCTTTGCATAATTCACTAGTGCGTCGATCTTGCCAAACAATAGCGTTATAGACTGGCTCACCTGTTTGGGTATCCCATAGGATGGTGGTTTCTCGTTGATTGGTAATACCGATGGAAACGATGTCATTTACATCCACACCTGCCGTTTCAATCGCTAATTGGCAAACAGAGATTGTTGAAGACCAAATTGCTTCAGGGTCATGTTCGACCCAACCGTCAGCAGGAAATATTTGTGGGAACTCTTGTTGTGATTTAGCAAGGCTCTGACCTTGCTTATCAAATAGAATGGCTCTTGAACTAGTCGTTCCCTGATCTATTGCGAGAATATAATGTGGCATAATGTTTTCTCTTTAGTCGGCAGTTCTTTTATACTGCACGTGATTATTTTTATTTTGCTTTTAGAACATACATGTTCAAATTCGAATATCGCCTATTAAAAACTAATCTTTATACACTTAGCAAGCGACGCCCTTTGAAATAGGAATAAAATACGATGAGCCAAATCGCCAGACATGACAAAATTGTCACCATCGCAAAAGAAAAAGGCTACGTCACCATAGAAGAACTTGCTACCCACTTTTCTGTTACACCACAAACTATCCGTAGAGACATCAATGAATTGGCTAAGTCTGGCAGTATACGTCGACATCATGGTGGAATAAGTTACGACTCTAGCACCACCAATATGACGTATGCGACTCGCCAAATTCTTCAGTTATCAGCAA
Organism: Marinomonas sargassi; assembly: GCF_025716875.1. Lineage (GTDB taxonomy): Bacteria > Pseudomonadota > Gammaproteobacteria > Pseudomonadales > Marinomonadaceae > Marinomonas > Marinomonas sargassi. Next base: position 310,004 of record NZ_JAOVZB010000005.1, read on the forward strand.
AAGAACAAATTGCCAAAAAAATCGCAGCAGAAATCCCCAACAACGCTTCCTTGTTTATCAATATTGGCACCACAACAGAAACCGTCGCTCGCGCTTTGTTAAATCATCAAGGCCTACAAGTGATAACCAATAACCTGAACGTCGCAACTATTTTAAGCTGTAAGGAAGATTTTAACGTCATAGTGACGGGCGGGACCGTACGTTCAAGGGATAGAGGTGTAATAGGTGAGGCCACTATCGACTTCATCAATCAATTTCGTGTGGACTTCGGCATCATAGGAATCAGCGGCATTGACCCTATGGACGGCTCTTTACTTGATTATGATTACCAAGAGGTTCGTGTAGCACAAAGCATTATTTCCAACTCTCGCACTGTATTTCTCGCTGCAGACAGCGCAAAATTTGGTCGTCACCCCTTGGTTCGACTAGGTAATATCACTCAAGTGCACAGACTATTTACGGACGAGCAGCCTCCTGAGCCAATCTCATTATTGATGCAAGAGCACAAAATAAAGCTAGAACTTTGCTCTGACCAATAAACCTTTCTTTCCATAAAACAGTCTCAAAAAATTAAATAATTCACGAATCCTTCACATTGTTGTGTTGTTATTTTCACTTGTGAAGAATAATATCGAACATACATGTTCACTTTCGAACATTTAACAGTAGGATCCAATATGAACCAATCACACTTCGATGTCTTTATTGTAGGCGGAGGAATCAACGGAACAGGCATTGCGGCAGATGCAGCTGGCCGAAATTTGTCCGTTGGCCTATGTGAAATGGGAGACCTTGCACAAGCCACTTCTTCATCTAGCAGCAAGCTTATTCATGGCGGCCTACGATATCTTGAACATTACGAGTTTCGCCTCGTTAAAGAAGCCTTAACAGAACGTGAAGTATTGCTGAAAGTCGCACCTCACCTCGTTACACCTATGCGCTTTCAAATGCCCCATCGCCCTCACCTACGTCCAGCGTGGATGATAAGAATCGGGCTTTTCCTCTACGACCATCTAGGTAAACGCGAAACCTTATTAGGCTCAAAAGGCGTGTCCTACAAACAGCCTGACAGCCCATTAAAAGCCGATATTACTCAAGGCTTTGAATATTCAGACTGCCAAGTTGATGACGCTCGACTAGTCATCACCAATGCATTAAGCGCCAAAAATAACGGCGCGGAAATATATGCGCGTACGCGTTGCGTCTCAGCGAAGCGTATTAACAAGCAATGGCAAATTGAATTAGAAAACGTGCTAACTAAAGAAACGAAAACAGTAACAGCCAATGCTTTAGTTAATGCAGCAGGGCCATGGGTATCTTCTTTCATTGAAACTAAGCTAGAGAAAAAAGCGCCCTATGGCATCCGCATGATAAAAGGCAGTCATCTGGCGGTACCAAAGTTATACCAAGAAAATAACGCTTTCATCATGCAAAACACAGATAAGCGTATTGTCTTCGCTATTCCATACCAAGATAACTACACCTTATTGGGTACAACCGATGTGGAATATAAAGGTGATGCCAGCAAGGTGTCTATTTCGGATGAAGAAGTAAACTATATTCTACAAGTGACCAACGATCACTTCCAAAAGACGCTGTCCCCAGACGATGTAGTATGGAGCTATTCTGGTGTTCGTCCGCTATTAGAAGATGAATCATCAGACCCCTCAGCCGTGACCCGTGATTACACACTTCACTTAGAAGGCGCTCAAGACGAAGCTCCATTACTTAGTATTTTTGGTGGCAAAATCACAACCTATCGCAAACTTGCTTTATCCGCTCTGGAAAAGCTTGCTCCTTTCTTTGAGCAACAAGGCCCAGCTTGGACTCATGAGAAGCCCTTACCCGGTGGAGATTTCAAGCAGACGCTAACAGACTTTACTCGCCAGCTACAAAATCAATATGCATTTTTGCCATTAGATTTGATTCAGCGATTGGCGCGCAGCTATGGCAGTTTGACTCACAAGTTATTGATAAACATTCATTCGAAAGATGAACTAGGTCAGCACTTTGGTGCGAACTTGTATCAATTAGAAGTCGACTACCTAATAGAAAATGAATGGGCACATACAGCAGAAGACATTCTATGGCGTAGAAGCAAACTAGGCCTTGAATTTTCAGACCAACAAACGGCTGAATTAGACAGTTATATACAGTCTAGGTGATATCTAACATTAACAGTAGCACCCCTAAATAGCCTGCCAAGCAATTGCTCTGCAGGCTATTTTTGTTTAACTTCTAGACTATAGAAGTAAATCTTACAATAGGGATATTGCAGTATGGAATTTTTGGATAGCACCTTCTTCGGTTTGTCGTTATGGCTCTACCTAGCACTGTTCGTTGCGGCATTTATAGCAGGTGTTATTGACGCCATTGCTGGCGGTGGCGGGCTTATCACTGTCCCTGTTTTATTAGCGGCCGGACTATCACCTGCTCAGGCACTTGCAACCAACAAACTTCAGGGCTGTGCTGGCACGCTTTCAGCATCCTACCACTTCATCAAAAAGAAACAGGTCAAGCTATCTGAAATGTGGCTTTCGATTTTATTAACCGGAATTGGCGCGGTAGTAGGCACCTTGCTGGTATCTTACCTAGACAGTGGACTACTCCTAAAGGCAGTACCTATCATTTTGATTGGTGTTGCTATTTTCTTCTACTTCCTACCGAAAGTTCAGCCCTACATAGCAAGTAAGTTCTCACTAACACAATCCCAATTCGCTCTACTCATTGGTGGCAGTGTGGGGTTTTACGACGGTCTAATCGGCCCGGGGACAGGAGCATTCTTCTCCACCGCTTATCTATGTTTTATGGGTTACTCAATCGTTTCTGCAACCGCCCATACAAAAATATTGAATGCGACCAGCAACCTAGCTTCTCTTATTATATTCACCTTTAGCGGCCATATTGTTTGGGCTCTTGGTATTGTTATGGGAGTAGGTCAATGGTTCGGGGCACAACTTGGCTCTCGGTTGGTTATCACTAAAGGAGCCGCCTTGATCCGCCCTATGGTAATCATTATGTGTCTGGCTATTTCCGTGAAGCTACTGTTAGACAATTAACCCACAATAGATAGCCTCTCTTTTAGATACAAACCATAAAAAAGCGATGCTGCATTTACCGCAACACCGCTTTTTTTGTTATTTTGATCGCTACTAGTCTAAGCCGCTTTATCGTTTTCTATCAATAGTCCATCTAACTTCATCATAGACAGCTTTTCCATCAAACGAACTACTTGGCAGCTGTAACCGTATTCATTGTCGTACCAAACGTATAAAGTCACTTGATTACCACGCACTTTGGTCGACAAAGCATCGACGATGCCTGCTTGCTCTGAGCCGATAAAATCAGAACTCACTGCGTCTGGCTCTTCACTAAAGCCTATTTGACCGACCAACTCTTTAGTATTTGAAGCCGATTTTAACAATGCGTTAATCGTCTCAACCTGAGTCTCTTGCTTCAGGTTTAAGCTCAAAACAGCAATAGAAACATTAATTACGGGAACTCGAATAGCACTGCCGCTTAGCTTCCCTTCTAAAGACGGGATAGCCTTCGCAACAGCTTTCGCCGCACCAGTTTCTGTCATTACCATATTCATACCCGCCGCTCGACCACGACGATCACCCTTATGAATATTATCAATCAGATTCTGGTCATTCGTATAAGCATGGACTGTTTCTACATGCCCCGACTCAATACCAAATTGCTTTTCCAGTACGGATAATATTGGTGTTATAGCGTTGGTCGTACAAGAAGCTGCTGAAATAATGTCATCTTCTGTGGTGAGATCCTGATCATTCACACCAAAGACAATGTTTTTCATCTCTTTACCGGGAGCCGTTAGAACCACTCGCTCAATACCGGGGCGGCTTAAGTGAAGATTCAAACCCTCTCTATCTCTCCAGCGACCTGTATTATCAACCAATAGAGCCTTCTCTATACCGTGGCTTTGGTAATCTACCTCAGTTGGATCAGAAGCATAAATCACCTTTACAGATAGACCATTTATGATGAGAGACTGACTTGCTTCATCAACACTAACCAAACCATCATACACGCCGTGGACAGAGTCATATTTAAGTAAGCTAGCGCGTTTCGCTAAGTCATTTTCGCAGGACTTACGCACTACAATAGCAGCAAGTTCCATTCCTAACGTGGTATGACCCATTGCACACATACGACGTACTAATAGTCGACCAATTCGGCCAAAACCATACAAAACCACAGGCGTTGTATCTGCGTCATGTTCACGCGCTTGAGTTAGAAGATCTTGGGTAGATTCTGCAAGTAGAGTCTCTAACTCAATTAAAGTATTGGAAGCCTCCGACGCCTGAATTTTTTCTAGTGCGCCATAGACTTGATTAAGATCTAGTTCAGGATATTGTTCAAATGTTGTCATTAAACCGGTTACTGAGTCAGCCATAAGCGTATGGCCAGCCAACTGCACTTTCACTCCCTTATCACGTCCTAGCTTCCCTAAAAGGGGAATCATAGATTCAACTTGAGACAAGGATTGTAACCAAGCATTACTCGTCATTTTTTACTCCTAAAAGATCGACTGCATTGAAAATTTCCTGCATCTTAACGTCACAAAATGGCAATAACAAATTGTAATAAGACAACAAAAAAACCTTAAAAAGCAGTGTTTTAGAGCGTTTTTTATATAAATAACGAAATTGAAAAAGAAGGGTAGGAACTTTACAACGAAACTAAGCGAATAGAGCCTATTTTCCTAAAAATGGATGCTTTATGTTGTGATTAGGCAACAAAAAGCGGTAGAAACTTTCATAAAAAAACTTACAAATGTCGCTTTCTTTCAGCCAAAACACCTAATAAGCAGAAGCAAAAGAAGAGCGCGAGAGGACGATACACTAAATCGATTTGCACAATCCCCCAATAAACTATTGGTTGCCCCCATAAGGTCAGCAGACCATACCCAAAGGTGCACATGAAGATAAACGCCGTTACCCTTGCAATAAAATGCCAAGAAGCAATCAACTTTTTAATAAAGCCGTTCACCTTATCCCCATAAATAACCAAGCAAGTTGCAATTAAGGCGAGAGAAATATCTTCAAGATAGGGTTGCATAAAACGCGCTAAGTTGAGGTTTAGGTCAAGAAGAAACATATTGATACTACCCAAAGCCTATAGAGGTGAATTAGCGGGAACGGCGAGCCAGTGCTTCAACATCAATTGACCCTGATCGAGATACTGCTTTAGGGGTCCCATCTGCATAAGTTATAGACACTTCAGTTGTGGCATTATAAAAGGCGATTCGAGTCCCATCTTCGAATTGCCATTCTGCTCGACCATAACCGTCATCCAACATGCCTATATGTGGCTTACCGTATTTCTGTTCTAATAAATTACCTAGCTTTTGACGATTCTTTGAGCTGTTAACTGTACCTGAAAGATGTGTTTTTCGAATATAGCCCGAGCGGTTATAGAAAATAGCGGCGTTTTTTACGCCTAAAACCCCATGTCGCCCCAAACTGTAATTTGTAACCCCTTCCTTATAGGATGGATAGGATTTAAAGCCTAGACTATTCATCTTATTTTCCAGCTCAGACAGGGATAAGTCATTTAGCGGCAGACCAAATAGTTCTGCAGTATTAGCATTAGAGGAATTCACCTCACTTTCAATGGCAAAAGCGGGTGTGGCAAAAAAAGTAGCGAAAAGAATAGAGAAGAATGAAAAAAGTACTTTAAAAAACATGTCTAAATAGTGCTCTGGTATATCCGTTTAACAAGAGAAATATGCAGGATTGGAATAAGAAAGTATCAACTCGTAAAATAGCAGTTATTCATACCGCCCCGAATCCAATCTAATATATAATACAATAACTCCCTTCAAGCTAAAGGGGAAGCAACTTTATTTTTCTGAGGTAATACATGGCTCTTGTTATTGGCATTACAGGTGTGTCAGGTAGTGGTAAAAGTCGACTATGCTCTCTCTTAGCAGAAAGCCAAGAAGACAAAATTACAGTTATCTGCCAAGACAGTTTTTATAATGGATGCGGCAGTATTGACCCTGATGTTTATAACTTCGATGACCTAAGCTCCCTCGATATAGAAAGCTTAACACTAGCGATTCACAACTGTAAGAATCGTCAGCAACCAAATGAAATTCCCGTTTACGATCATTCTCAACACAAACGAGTTGGCTACCGTAATATCGATGCCTCCCATGTTGTCCTAGTTGAAGGTCACATGATGTTCCAAGATGCAGGGATTCGTGATGCGGTAGATTACTTGTTGTACGTTGATACCGATATGGACATTGCTATTGTGCGTCGTCTCAAGCGTGATATTGCAGAACGAGGAAGAGATGTAAATGAAGTGACAAGCCGTTATATGCGCCATGTCCGTCAAGCATCACTAAAAACCTTAAACATTCGCAATAAAGCCGACTTCATTATTCCAAACAATCAAAGTTTTACGAATGCAGCTAACCTGCTCCGTCATTACATTGACTACTTACTAAAAGAAAAAGGCGCTAAATAAGCGCCTTTTTTTATAGGTTGTGTTGATTAACCTTACTATTTTTTGATGTCATCAAAAAAACGTTTCACACCATCAAACCAGCTAGATTGTTTAGGTGAATGATTACTTCCCTCACCCATACTATCCGCAAACTCAGTCAATAATTCTTTCTGACGAGCTGTTAGATTGACTGGAGTTTCAATCACTACCTTACAAATCAAGTCACCTACTGGACCACCGCGAACAGGCTTAACACCTTTGCTACGTAGGCGGAACAATTTATCAGTCTGACACTCTGCTGTTACTTTCAGGCGTACTCTACCATCTAAAGTAGGTACATCAATTTCACCGCCCAATGCCGCTGTAGTGAAGCTAATTGGCACTTCACAGTACAAGTTCGCACCATCACGTTCAAAAATACTGTGTGGTTTTACCGATACCTGCACAAATAAATCGCCAGCAGGAGCACCGTGAGATCCAGCTTCGCCTTCGCCTGATAAGCGAATACGGTCTCCAGTATCCACACCAGCAGGGATTTTAACGTTTAGTGTTTTGTATTCTTGGGTACGGCCTTGACCATGACACTCGTTACAAGGATCAGAAATAACCTGACCTGCACCGTGACATTCTGGACATGTCTGCTGCACAGAGAAGAAACCCTGTGACATACGCACTTGCCCAGCACCACCACAAGTACCACAAGTTTTCGGAGTAGAGCCCTTCTTAGCACCTGATCCACCACATGGCTTACAGTTCACTAAGGTTGGAATACGAATTTTTTCTTCGCATCCCCAAACGGCTTGTTCAAGATCTAGCTCTAGTGTGTAGCGTAAATCTGAACCACGGCGAGTTCGACTTTGACCGCCACCACCGCCACCAAAAATGTCGCCAAATACATCACCAAAAATATCACCGAAGCCGCCAGCACCGCCGCCGTAACCGCCACCTGCTTGACCATTAACCCCTTCATGTCCAAAGCGATCGTATGCTTCACGCTTCTCTTCCGATGAAAGGATCTCATAAGCTTCCGCAAGCTCTTTGAATTTTTCTAATGCTTCAGGGTTGTCTGGATTTTTATCCGGATGATATTTATTCGCTAAAGAACGGTAAGCTTTTTTAATTTCTTTCTTATCCGCGCCCTTGGCAACACCCAGAACTTCGTAATAATCTCTTTTGCTCATCGCAGGTATTCCTGAATTGATAAAATCTGATTTCTATAAAGCCTCACTTGTTATAACTAGCAAGGTGAGAATATAAAAGTCGTTAACTAAGCAATGTTAAAACAGCAAAGCACGGTGCTAAAACCGTGCTTTTCTGGAAACAGCTCCCTAGGAAGGGAGCCATCATAATAAGCGTTTTAGCACTTATTTTTTGTCGTCTTTCACTTCTTCGAATTCAGCATCTACAGCGTCATCTTGAGGTCCAGCTTGCTCAGCACCCGCTGGCTGTTCTGCACCTGCGGCTTCCGCTTCAGCGTACATTTTCTGAGCCAAAGAACCAGAAGCTTGAGTCAATGCTGTTGTCTTCTCTTCGATTTTCTCTTTATCGTTTGAAGTCAAAGCTTCTTCAAGTTCAGTGATCGCAGCTTCAATCGCTGTTTTCTCTTCTTCTGTTGCTTTATCACCAGCATCAGTCAAAGTCTTGCGAGTCGCGTGGATCATGCCGTCAGCTGTGTTACGAACTTGTACAAGCTCTTCAAACTTACGGTCTTCTTCCGCATTCGCTTCCGCATCCTGAACCATTTTTTCTACTTCTTCATCACTTAGACCAGAAGAGGCTTTAATGACGATAGACTGTTCTTTGCCTGTCGCTTTATCTTTCGCAGATACACTCAAGATACCGTTGGCATCGATGTCGAAGCTAACTTCGATTTGAGGCACACCGCGTGGCGCAGGTGGAATCTCAGCCAAGTCGAAACGACCTAGAGATTTGTTCTGAGACGCTTGCTTACGCTCACCCTGTACTGCGTGAATCGTTACTGCACTCTGGTTGTCTTCTGCTGTAGAGAAAGTTTGCGATTTCTTAGTAGGAATCGTTGTGTTTTTCTCGATAAGAGCCGTCATCACGCCACCCATTGTCTCGATACCTAGAGACAGTGGAGTTACGTCTAGAAGAAGAACGTCTTTTACGTCACCCGCAAGTACCGCACCTTGGATAGAAGCACCAATTGCTACCGCTTCATCAGGGTTTACGTCTTTACGAGGCTCTTTGCCGAAGAACTCAGATACTTTAGCTTGTACTAAAGGCATGCGAGTTTGACCACCAACCAAGATAACTTCGTCAATGTCAGAAGCACTTAGATCAGCATCTTTCAATGCTTGGCGACATGGAGCCAAAGAGTTAACTACTAATTCTTCAACCAAAGACTCAAGCTTAGAGCGAGTCAATTTAACATTTAAGTGTTTAGGTCCTGTTGCATCAGCTGTGATGTAAGGAAGGTTAACTTCCGTTTGTGCTGCTGAAGACAACTCAACTTTCGCTTTCTCACCCGCTTCTTTCAAACGCTGAAGAGCTAGTGGATCGTTGTGTAGATCGATACCAGTTTCTTTCTTGAACTCTGCTGCTAAGAATTCGATAACACGCATATCGAAATCTTCACCACCTAGGAAAGTGTCACCGTTTGTAGACAATACTTCAAATTGCTTCTCACCATCTACGTCAGCGATTTCGATGATAGAGATATCGAAAGTACCACCACCAAGGTCATATACAGCGATAGTAGAGTCGCCTGCGTTTTTATCTAGGCCGTATGCCAAAGCTGCTGCTGTTGGCTCGTTGATGATACGCTTAACATCAAGACCTGCGATCTTACCAGCATCTTTTGTTGCTTGACGCTGAGAGTCATTAAAGTAAGCAGGAACCGTGATAACCGCTTCAGAAACCGTCTCACCCAAGAAGTCTTCTGCAGTCTTCTTCATTTTCTTAAGAACTTCAGCAGAGATTTGTGGTGGCGCTTTCTTCTCGCCTTTCACTTCTACCCAAGCATCGCCGTTTTCAGCTGCTACGATTTTGTAAGGCACCATAGAGATGTCTTTTTGTACTACGTCGTCTTGGAAGCGACGACCGATCAAACGCTTAACAGCAAACAAAGTGTTGTTTGGGTTAGTTACCGCTTGACGCTTAGCAGATTGACCTACTAGAACTTCACCGTCATCAGCAAAAGCGACGATAGAAGGAGTGGTGCGATCGCCTTCAGCATTTTCAATAACGCGAGCTTTTTCGCCATCCAATACTGCAAGACAAGAGTTTGTTGTACCTAAGTCAATACCAATGATTTTACCCATTGTTGTTCTCCAATAATTTCGTTTATTTCAGTAATAATTCTGTATTTGGGTACGCTTCAGAGCATTTCAAGCGCCAGTGTCAAAAAAATGACAATCTATTATGCTGCGCTTGAAACCACCACCATTGCTGGGCGTAAAAGACGTCCATGCAAGGTATAACCTTTCTGAACCACATCCATAACAGTGTTCGGTTCTAGTTCTGGATTCGGCACCATAGTCATCGCTTGGTGTAGATCTGGGTTGAATGGTTCGCCATGTGGATCAACAACTGCCACATCGAAACGCGCCAAGTTTTCAATCAAATCTTTTAATGTCAGCTCAACACCTTCACGAATAAGATCTGGTTCATCCGTTGCTGGTGTAGAAGCCAATGCACGCTCAAGGTTATCAGCCACATTCAAGACAGCTTTAGCGAATTTCTCTACGCCAAACTTGTGGGCTTTTTCAACATCTTGTTCTGCACGACGACGTACGTTTTGTGCGTCAGCTTGGGCACGAAGTGCAGCTTCTTTGTATTTAGCCGCTTCTTCTAGGGCCTTAGCCAATTCTTCATTTTCTTCACCTAGAAGCTCTGCTTCTGGTTCTAAAAGCTCTTCTACCGCTTCGTTTTGCGCTTCGCTTGTCACATCTTGCTCCGCATCTAAATTAGAATTTTTTTGATCTTCACTCATTTTTGCACTCCAAATAACAGAAACAATTCATTCTCTGTGCTGCTTATATGGGGATGGCTTTTTGCCTTTCAACACTAAAACCGCATTAATTTTAAGGGAATTAAATTTAATTTTGGGTCTTGTCAAAAAACAGAAAAGTACTGTATAAATAACCATATAAATTTTTCTCATTCTTGGAGACTAGTATGCTGACGAGTATCACCATATCCAACTTCGCCATTGTTGATTCATTAGAGCTTGAGTTCAAAAAAGGCATGACTGTGATTTCAGGGGAGACCGGCGCAGGGAAATCCATCATGGTCGATGCCCTATCCATTTGTTTGGGGAACCGTGTGGATGCGTCAGTGGTACGTCATGGGGAGAAAAAGGCCGATATAAGTGCCAGTTTTGATATTCAAAACTACCCTCACGTTCAAGCATGGCTAGAAGAAAGAGATTTAGAACACGACCAGCATTGCATTCTGCGTCGTGTCATCAGTAAAGAAGGCCGCTCTAAAGGCTATATCAATGGCCGACCTTGCACACTAAGTGACTTAAAAGACGTTGGTAGTCACCTTGTGGACATTCACGGTCAGCACGAGCATCAGTCGCTACTTAAAAAAAATGCGCAAAGACAACTGCTCGATGAATACGGGCAACTCACCGAGCTAAGCAAACAAGTGAGCCAACAATTTAGCCAATGGCGTAACATTAAAGACGAGCTATCTGCCTTACAGAATCGTTCCTCTGAGCGCGATGCAAAATTGCAGCTACTTAATTACCAAGCACAAGAGCTTCAGCGCCTTGGTTTAAAAGAAAACGAAATAGAGCAACTAGAAACCGAACAAGCTTTTCTATCCAACATTGCCGATTCACAACTCAAAGCTTATCAAGCAAGTGGGCTACTGACAGATGGTGAAGAAGGCAATGTCTGCTCCCTACTAAACCAAGCCATTAGTAGTGCCAGCCAAATTAGCCCAGCGACAAAAGAGCTAGAAAGCGCTTTAGAAATGATGAATGTGGCTTTAATACAAGCTGAAGAAGCCGCAGATAGCCTTCGCCATTACCAAGATACACTAGAACAAAACCCCGAACGTCTTATGGAAGTTGACCAACGTTTATCCGAAATTTATGACACAGCGCGCAAACACAGAGTACTGCCCGAAGCCTTACTCATGCTGCAAGCTGATGTGGAAGGACAACTAGACGAATTACAAGGCAGCGGTGAAAGCCTAGAATCGCTAAAAGAGAAAGAAGAGCAAGCCTACGAACAGCTGACCGCTCTCGCCACTTTGCTAACTGAGAAGAGAATTACAGCAAAAGACGATCTCGCCAAAAAAGTGGAAGAGCAAATTCATGGTTTAGGCATGCCCCATGCTGGCTTCTTTATACAATGCCAACCACTCAACCAAGTGACAGCTAATGGCTTTGAAGACATCGAATTCATGATTGCTTCTAACCCCGGGCAACCCGCTCAGCCATTACGCAAAGTCGCATCAGGTGGTGAGTTATCTCGTATCAGTTTAGGCATTCAAGTGGTTACTGCACATACCTCAATCATTCCGACCCTTGTCTTCGATGAAGTGGATGTTGGTATTAGTGGTGGAATTGCGGAAGTGGTTGGTCGTATGTTGCGTTCCGTTGGTAAGCGCGGGCAAGTCTTCTGTGTCACCCATTTGGCGCAAGTAGCAGCACAGGGTAACCAGCACCTTAGAGTCAGCAAGAAGGTCGCCAACGAAGCCACCTCTTCTAAAGTCGATCTATTGCAAGAGCAAGATAGAACGCAAGAAATTGCTCGTTTATTGGGTGGTTTAGAACTAACAGAGCAAACCCTAGCCCATGCCAGAGAAATGCTAGGGAACGTTCAGCTACAATAAATAAGGCTTGTTGTTCGCCTTAATTCCATAAAAAAACAGTCAACAAAAAAGGGGTCAAGCCATTCGGCTTACCCCTTTTCGAATTCTTTGCACTCTAAGTAAAAGGCTTACTTTTTCTTAGGTCGCACGTAAATGATCAAACTGTGATCTTCAATCTCGTAACCGTATTCTTCAGCAATTTCATGCTGACGTTTTTCGATTACTGGATCAACAAACTCAATCACTTTACCTGAGTCTAGGCAGATCATATGGTCATGGTGGTCGCCCTTCGCTAGCTCAAATACCGCAGTACCTGCTTCGAAGTGGTGACGCTGAACCAAACCCGCTGTTTCAAACTGAGTTAACACACGGTAAACCGTTGCCAAACCAACATCTTCTCCTTGATCTAACAATGTGCGATACACATCATCCGCACTCATATGGCGCTCACCGGCATTTTCAAGGATTTGTAAAATTTTCACTCTAGGTAAAGTTACCTTGAGTCCTGCTTTCTTTAGCTCTTGATTTTCGCTAGTCATGAGTCATTCTCTATTCGATCTTGTTGATAATTACTTTATCATAGGCACACCAGAGTAAGGATGATACCAATGAAAAAAACAGTTTTAATTTTATGTGCCGCTTTATCACTCAGCGCATGCAGTTTATTTCCACCACCATACAAGGTTCCAGTACCGCAAGGAAACCTTATCACAGAGGAACAAATTTCTCAGTTACAAATCGGTATGTCGGAATCTCAAGTCATTTACCTATTAGGTAACCCAATGATCCGAGACACTATCAAACCCAACGAGTGGCACTATTTGTTCAGTGTTAAACATGCTACACCAGAAACATTAACCAGTGGCAGTGATAACCTAGTTTTAACCTTTAATAATGGCACTTTAACACAAATTAAAAATAACTAATGCTTATAGCGTATTACCAATTAGTAATACGCTATTTTTTCGCTGCGCGGTTGGCTCTCGCTTGTTTAGGGTCATATTTCAATTCGCGATACAACTCTACTCGCTCGCCTTCTTTCAGAATTTGCTCTTCAGGGTTACGAACCGCTTTCCCGAAAATCCCTACTTTAATATTTTCGACATCAATATGAGGAAAAAAGGTCGTAATATTTGAGCGACGCACCGCATCACGTACTGTGCAGCCTTCTTCTACTTCGAACGCCAAAATCTTTTGTTTTTCTGGCTCGGCGTAGGCAACTTCAACTCTCATAGTTTTATCTCGTCTGCTTATTTCGTCTTATTGGCCGTAAACCACTTTAGCGCGTTTACTAAAAGAGTCCACCATAGCGTTAGCCACTTGACTAAATACGCCGCCAAAAGCAAATTTCAACATGCCGCTCAACTCAAAATCAATGCTCAGCATAATCTTGCAGCTGGTTGGCGATATTTCCGTAAAGGTCCAAATGCCATGTAACTTTTTAAATGGCCCAGAGACAAGGTTCATCTCCACCCTATGGGGTGCCTCTAACGAGTTTCGCGTCGTAAAAGACTGGCTGACAGGGCCTTTTCCCACATCTAAAGACGCCACAATTTCGCTGGAGGTTTGCGAGATCAATCGGGCACTTAAACAACCAGGTAAAAACTCTGGATAGGCATTAATATCGTTCACTAAATCAAACATTTGCTCACAACTGTAGTTTACGTGGGCAAAACGCTCTATATAACTCAAATTAGGCTCCTAACCATCCCGCTAGTGTAATCACAACCAAGGCAGGAATGCTTATGTATTTCAATACGTTATACCACCAATGGAAGTGGTCAGTGTTCTTCGTAATCATCTCATTAAGCAACATATCACGAGGCATAAACCAAGCCATCAAAACAGACAGTAATATGGCGCCAATGGGCAATAAAATATAAGTCGTTACATTATCTAGTAGCGCAAAGAAATTCATTCCAAACACTATCTCAGTATCCCAATGGTTAAAGGATAACAATACCGCCACCCCAATAAACCAAATTGCTAACCCTAATACGAAAGCCGCATTCAAACGAGGTACATAAAATCGCTCATGCAACCAAGCAACAAACAGCTCCAACATAGAAATAGCCGATGTCAGCGCCGCAACCACTAATAATAGAAAGAAGATACCTGCGAAGAATTGACCACCAATCAAGTTACCAAAAATGATAGGCAAAGACACAAAGGTCAAACTTGGCCCTGATTGCACATCAATTTGCGATTCAAACACCAGAGGAAAAATAACCAAGCCAGCTAACACAGCGACGATCAAATCAAATGCCACTACTATGCTACAAGCCCGTGCAATCGACATGTGTTTGCTAATATATGCACCGTAGGAGAACATCGCCCCCATACCAATACTTAAACTAAACAAAGCCATACCAATGGCAGATAAGACCACATCAAAAGTGACGTCCTGCCATGACCAAGCAAACATAAAATCCAGCGTGGAAGGCACATCACCAATCGAGAAGGAATAAGCGGCCATCAAAACCAAAGCAAGTAATAAAGTCGGTATGAGAATTTTCACTACAGTAGACAAACCACGGGTCACGGATTGCCCTACTACTAACACCACCAATACCATAAAAATGCTATGCCATAGCAACATTTCTGTTGGATCGGCTTTTAAATCATCAAACATGCTGATCGCGACAGACGAGGTAATCCCCATGAATTCGCCAGAAAGGGCGCGCTCTAAGTAGGCCATCGCCCAACCGGCGATCACACTATAAAAACCGAGAATCAAAAAGCCCGTAATACCGGCCACCCAAGGCACAACGACCCAAGCAGAGTGACATATATGGCGCTCACTTAAATCGTTAACAGTATCAATAGGGTTAGAACGAACTGTACGCCCCAATGCGACTTCTGCTACAAGAACAGGCAAGCCCACCAGTAACAAACATAAACAATAGACGACGAGAAACGCACCACCGCCATTTTCGCCTAATACGTAAGGAAACTTCCAAATGTTCCCTAACCCGACAGCCGCCCCACTTGCAGCAAATATAAAGATCCATGGGCTTGACCAAATACCTTGTAAACATCGAGTTTCGGACATAAATCTCGGCTCTAAAAATAGAAATAGCAGTGAAAAATAGAGGAAAAATGACTAGCACGAACAAGGCTAACATCTGACCAAACTTAAAAACCTTATTAATGGCTGCGAATTTTCCAACATTCAGCTACATACCTCAAGAAAAGCATAGGTTTTTCTCGTTATGAGCCGTATAATTTTCGGCTATGAGTAAAGTAAAGAAAAAATCCAACAGCACAGGCACTATTGCACTCAATAAACGTGCCAAATACGACTACTTTGTTGACCAAAAGTTCGAAGCTGGACTTGTCCTCTCAGGATGGGAAGTAAAAAGCCTTCGTGAAGGCAAAGCGCAACTGGTTGACTCGTTTGTCATCATCCACCAAAACGAAGCTTGGCTTGTCGGTGCCCGAATTACCCCATTGCTTAGCGCCTCTACCCATGTAGTGTGCGAACCTATGCGCCAGCGCAAATTGCTTTTGAACCGTAAAGAGCTTGATCGCATCATTCAAGTCACGGAACAAAAAGGCAAAACTTGTGCGGCTATGGCCCTGTACTGGAAAGGCAATAAGATCAAATGTGAAGTTGCACTAGTAACGGGTAAGAAAGACCACGACAAACGTGACACGGAACGTGACAGAGACTGGTCAAGAGACAAAGAACGCTTAATGAAACACAAGGTTTAATCAGCTTTTCCTAGCGTCTGCTTATGCTTTGGGCTAGAATTGCGTTACTTTTTGGGGGCGACATGGTTTCGACGTCGGTTACAAACCCAAAGGTGCATGTCGAGAGTGATACGTGATCTCGTAAATCCCCCGTATCAATTTTATAGTCGCAAACGACGAAAACTACGCTTTAGCAGCCTAAACCCCTGCTAGTGTGCTGCCCTCAGGTTGCTTGTAGCCAGAGACTCTGCAGTATCATAAATTACAAGATGCTAACTGATGCCCCGCCTAGGGATAAGGTTCTAAGATTAAGTAGGCTCGCCATTAACACCCTGTCCTTCGGGCGGTTCGTGGTCAAAAAGTAGAAGTGACTATGCATGTAGAGCCGATGGCAGCGGACTGACGGACGCGGGTTCGATCCCCGCCGCTTCCACCAATTAGAGGCTTGATTTTAAAAGGGTTTGCACTTTTTGAAATGAGGTCGGTGTACTTATGATACACCAAATAAAAAAACCACCTTCGGGTGGTTTTTTTATTTCTGTAGAAAATAAACCTGTTATGGAATAACTCTATGCGGAATAATTACGTACGCGTATCATTTACATACACCTCTACTTATTCTGCATACAACTAAGCAACTTACAACAAAGTCATTTTCTACTATCCATTAAAGATATGGACATATTTATTTGAGTCACTTAAGCTTTTGCCGTCTCGTTATCATTTTAATTCTACTGCGGCGTTGAGCGGAAGAAACTGATGATGCCAAAGCTAATTTACTCGTTATAATGGTAGCTCTACGGCGACGTTGAGCTACCATAACCAATGCTAACAAGGCTAAAACAGGTAAATAAATAAGTTGTTTTGGTGGTTGATCTTGAGGCACTTCAACCCCTGTAATGATCTGATCAAACTGCAATCCCGCCTGCTCAGCCACACTATCATAACCAACAAAGTCAACAACGACATTACCGCCACTAGTGATCAATTCAACACCACTAGAGATTAGGCTGTCACCTTCATTTAATGTTAGCTTAATTAAGAATGAACGTGCATCACCGACACTATCTTCACCTTCAATCCATAAACGTAATTCATTGCCTAGTTGTAAATTATAAGCATTTTCAACTAACTCAGAAGGTGATATTTGCTGGTAAGGCGATTCTATACGATCCATCCAGAAACCTGGGCGAAACAGTGAAAACGCAATCAACAATAGTAACAATGACTCATACCAACGACTACGTATAATAAAGTAGCCTTGCATGGCTGATGAGAACACCAGAATCGCTACAGTAGCAATAATAAAGACTTGAATGCCCTCGAGCCAACTAACGTCAATCAACAATAAGTCCGTGTTAAAGATAAACAAGAATGGTAATACTGCGGTTCGTAAACTGTAGTTAAAGGCAACAAAACCCGTTCGAATAGGGTCGCCACCCGATACTGCCGCCGCCGCAAACGAAGCCAACCCAACCGGAGGTGTAACATCGGCCATAATACCGAAGTAGAAAACGAACAAATGGACTGCAATAAGAGGAACAATTAACCCAGACTCTTGACCCAAGGAAACGACAACAGGCGCTAATAAAGACGACACAACAATGTAATTCGCTGTTGTAGGCAAGCCCATTCCAAGAATCAAACTTAGTACAGCCGTTAGAACCAACATTAACAATATGTTGCCCATTGATAGAATCTCTACCAAATCCGCTAAAACAGAACCCACACCCGTTTGAGAAACCGCACCAACAATAATACCTGCCGTCGCTGTCGCAATTCCAATACCTATCATGTTTCGGGCACCAACAATTAAACCATCTATTAAGTCATTGAAGCCTTCACTCCATTTAGCAGCAAAGTTATTTTGTTGACGAAAGAAAGACAGAATAGGACGCTGAGTCACTAGTATTATCATCATTAAAACGGTTGCCCAGAAGGCAGATAGACCAGGTGATAAACGCTCTACCATTAAACACCAAACTAAGAGCACCACAGGTAATAAGAAATGTAAGCCTGACTTAACAGTACGACCAACTTCTGGCAATTCGACCATAGGCTTATTTGGATCATCTAAAGACAAATCAGGTACTTTTGAAGCCACTTTCAGAAGAAACAAATACACAGCAAGCAGTAATACAGCAATGATTGTAAACGCGTATTCACCGAATGTAGGCTTTATCCAACCAATTCCGTAATACACAATGGCGGCAATGGCCACTGTCACTAGAAACCCACTAAGCACGCCAATCAAACGTAAATGCCAAGGCTTAATTGCAGCACGACGCGGCATGCCTTCCATGCCCAGTTTTAATGCTTCTAAATGCACGATATAGATAAGTGCAATATAAGAAATCAAAGCAGGTAAGAAAGCGTGCGTAATCACGTCAACATAGGATATCCCTACGTATTCAACCATCAAAAATGCAGCAGCACCCATTACTGGGGGCATGATTTGACCATTAACAGAAGAAGCGACTTCAACAGCTCCGGCTTTTTCGGACGAAAAACCAACCCGCTTCATCATAGGTATTGTAAAAGTACCAGTAGTAACAACATTGGCAATGGAAGAGCCAGAAATGAGACCTGTTAGACCAGATGAAACAACCGCCGCTTTAGCTGGACCACCACGCATGTGGCCCAGTAGAGAAAAGGCTACTTGAATAAAGTAGTTACCAGCCCCAGCTTTGTCTAACAAAGCACCAAAAAGTACAAAAAGAAACACAAAGTTAGAAGAAACACCTAAGGCAATACCAAATACGCCTTCGGTGGTTATCCACTGATGGTCTGCTAATTCAGCTAGGGTCACACCTTTATGTGCAATTATTTCTGGCATGTAAGGGCCAGCTACGGAATAAACAATGAAGACAATCGCGACGATCATTAAAGGCGGTCCGAGAGTACGACGTGCAGCTTCGAGTAATAATAATAAACCAACCGCAGAAACCATCAGATCTTGGGCGATAGGCAAACCTGGTCGGCTAGACAATTGATCGTAGAAAATAAAAATGTAGGACGCACAGAAGGTGCCGACTAAACACAATACAACATCATATAAAGGAATCTTATTGCGAGGAGAGCTTGCTAAGGCAGGATAAGCCGTGAAAGCCAGAAAAATAGCAAACGCTAAGTGAATAGCACGAACTTCAGTATCATTAAAAATACCAAAGCTGCCAATCATCGGCCAATCATAAAATGGTAAAGGCGATGCTATCCAGAGCTGAAAAAGAGACCAGAATAAGGCGACTCCAAGTAATAACTTACCACTCCATCCAACTGGTACTCGTGCACCAGTATCATTAGCGGCGACCATCTCCTCTAATGCTTTCGCATCTACTTCGGTATGGTTTTTAGACATACTTCCCATATACAGCTCCTAAAATAACAATCATATGAATCAAAAAAAAGAGACGCTCAAGCGTCTCTTTCAATCTACGGGATAATTACATCCAACCTTGTTCTTTGTAATAACGAACAGCGCCATCATGCAATGGAGCAGAAAGGCCATTTGAAATCATATCTTTTGGTTCTAGATTAGCGAATGCAGGATGTAAACGCTTGAAACGATCAAAGTTATCAAAAACCGCTTTCACAACTTGATAAACTGTTTCGTTATCTACTTTTGCAGAGGAAACCATTGTTGCCGCATTACCAAATGTTTTCACATCATTGTCGTTACCGTTATAAAGACCACCTTTCACAACAGCTGGAGCGTAAAAGTCATTACCAGCAATTAGCTTATCTATCTCCGGACCAGTCACAGGAATGATACGTGTATCACAAGACGTTGTTGCTTCTTTGATCATACCAGATGGATGACCAACGTTTGCTAGAATAACATCTAGTTTATTATCACATAGCGCTTGAGATTGTTCGGAAGACTTAAGCTCAGCAGCCAGCTTAAAAGTGTCGTTCGTCCACCCCTTCTCAGCCATGATCACTTCCATTGTTCCACGAGTACCAGAACCTGGGTTGTTTAGGTTCACACGCTTGCCTACTAAATCATCAAACGTTTTTACACCAGAATCAGCTCGAGCAACAACAGTGAAAGGTTCACCATGAATAGCAAACAATGCACGAAGATCTTTATAAGGGCCTTGCTCAATAAAAGAGGTGTGTTTTGTACCGTTTAGCGCGTAATATTGCCAATCTGATTGGGCTACACCTAGATCACGCTGTCCTTGACGAACTGCATTAATATTTGCAACTGAACCACCAGTAGAGGGGGCCGTACATTTAATACCATGTTCATCCGTGTCACGATTTACAAGGCGACACATAGATTGACCAACAACATAGTAAACACCTGTTTGACCACCTGTTCCAATTGTTACATAACTTGGTTCAGCAGCATTAATCGCAGTAGCACTAATAGATGCGGTGATACCAATAGCAGCGGATACCACTAATTTCGAAAATGTACTCTGTATAGACATTTGTTTTTCCCCTAATATGATTATCAATTATCTTCAAACTATTTTTTTATAATTCCTAGAAGCTGCTCTAGAAAGAATTCAATTTCCTCTTGCGTGTTATAGTGAGCAAAAGAAACCCTTGCGACAGATTCCAGTCCCAGTGGGCGTAAAATATTTCCAGAATAAAGGTCATTGGAGCGAGCATGAATTCGTATTCCACGTTCGCCTAGCAAAGCCACTAAATCAGTTGCTGACCAGCCTTCAACACTAAAAGCAACGACACCTTCACGTTGTTTAATATCTGTTGTACCGACCATCGTGATGCCTTTAGTATTAAGAAGGCCTGTATATTTTTTAGTACCATTGAAAAGAGTTGAAATTAATCCATGCTCGTGATGCTGCATGATTTTTCCTGCGACGTGTAATTGGTCTCGAGTACTGGTTTTTTGAGTGAAGCGCCCTCCCAACCAAGCTAAATAATTCACCACTTCTGTAATTGCAACCAAAGCAGATGGGTCACGACTACCTAGTTCCCAAACACTATCCGGCTTACCAATTAACCTATCATGGGGAATGATACTCATACGTTCAGACACCCATGCATAACCATTATTGAATTTGGAATACATCTTATATAACGACAGCACATAAGCGTCCGCACCGTAACTTTCTACATCAAGATAGCCATGCGGTGCATGCTGTATACCATCAACAATAATAAAACACTCGGGTGCAATCGCTCTTATTGCATCGACAATCGCTTTTACATCCATTACAACGCCTGTCACTGGGTTAGTGTGAATGACAGTAGCAACACGGGTATCTGGTCGAACAAAAGCAGCATAATCTTCTGCGCTAACGACACTGGTTTGCGTGTTAAAAGGAACGTCAATCCAGTCTCTATTTGTGTTTTTAGCCCAAATTTGAGTAGCACTGTAGGTTGATGGGTGCTCAACGGCACTAGATAATATAGAGCCACCTGACCTAGCTGCCATTGAGGCACTTCTCACTAACCGAAAAAGACACTCGCTGCCTGTTTCTCCACCAAATACGACGCCACTTTTCGCTCCAAAGAAAGTTTTAAGGTCTTCTATCCCTTTTGAGACAATCTTAGTTAAGGCTAGTGATGCCGGATTATTGCGGTGTTCGTTATCTGGAACAGCGCTTAACATCGAAGAGTGCTCAACTACAGACTTTAATGTCAGTGATCCACCAGCACTTTCAAAATAGATACGTTTACCAGCATAAGGGCACTCATCTACATAATGGAATTTAGAGCGCACTTCTTCCATTAGACTTTTATTAATTAAACTCGCACCTGCGGTAATTTCGGAGATCTTACTCATGAATAAACCTTGTTGATTAATACAGAGGTTAAAGCATGCATTCGATTAGACACCCTCACGCAGCTTTACATTCTTAAACTCAGTCTATTTAGAAAAAGAAATAAAAAAAGCGAATAATAGGAATGATGAAACATTCCTTTTTGTTAACAAAAGTGGGTGCAAATGAACATTTATTGAAATATCTTTATCTACTTAAAGATCATCAGACATTAAAGTACAGCTAGCTTACATATTTCGTTTTTGGATATGTAAGAAGCAATTTATTGACAGCCTGAATAGGCTTGTTTAATGTATTTTCTATAAAAATTCGTCATTGCAATCACTGATAAAGGAATTTTTATAGGTCTATTCCTCTAGGTAAAAACTACCTCAAATTGCTTTCTTAGATACAAATTTAAACGTATTAAAAAGTACAACTTAGACGAGAAATACATGATTACATTCAAGCAAATGGAAGCCTTATATTGGATTTCAGAGTTGGGAAATTTCGAGTTAGCAGCCCAAAAATTACACACGACACAGTCTGCAGTTTCAAAGAGGATTAATGAGCTAGAGGTCATTTTTGGTATGTCTATTTTTGACCGATCTCGTCGGTCGGCTCGACTAACCGAAAAAGGTCACGAGCTATTACCCATGGCAAAAGAGTTAATCGAATTAAGAGACAAAACAATTGAATGTATGGCAAGTCCAACTGTTTTGCATAAGCGTTTTAGAATTGGGGTAACAGAATTAACCGCATTGACTTGGCTACCCAATCTGGTCAATTTAATTAAACAGAATTATCCAAAAATTATAATTGAGTCGCATGTTGAACTTAGCTCTGTACTCTTCGAAAAAATGGATAATGACTTACTCGATTTCATTATTGCTCCTGATGTACAAAAAAGCCTACGTTTCAAAATACACACTCTTAGCACGGTCGAAAATGCATGGATGTGTACGCCCGATTACACTGAAAACAAAGACACTATTGAGTTAAGAGATATTTCACAATTCAATGTGTTAACACAAGGCACACCTTCAGGAACTGGATTAATTTATGACCAATGGCTTGCTCAGCACAAAAGCGCCCCCTCTCAAACGCTAATCAGTCATAACCTAATCACTCAGATTGGCTTAACCCTATCGGGGTTTGGCATCACTTACTTACCGTTAAACGCCATGTCTTCACTTATAGAAAACAATCAATTGAAAGTACTTAATATTGTGCCTAAATTACCTGCAATACAATATGCGGCTATACACTCCTCAGATCGAAATTCACAGATTTATCAAGATGTTGCAGACTATGCTCAACAAACTTGTGACTTTAGTCATTTTTTACTAACTCCCTGTTAAATATAAAAATACATACTATATATTAAAACTCTGACTTTAATTTTTTCAAAAATATTGCTAACAAATGTTTACTAGACAGATATTCTAAACCTCAGCCATTGGAAATCGAGAATATGCCAGATGCGCTCGGAATAGTTACTTAAAAAAAACCACCAGCTGCTTCAAGTCTCCAAACACTCTTTCGGTTTGTTTAAAACCTGATATATCTGGTGCTGTACCACATAAAAGCAAGTGTTCACTTTCTTTTAAAGCCTTTGAAGATAAAGCCTCTTCATTATCCTTCCATGTTCCGTCTTGGTATATCACTACTTTTGACGCATTGAGTTTGCTTAGCGACTCTATAGCGGTCGGTATGGTGAGCGGCAAGGCAAACAAGTAGACTTTATGGTCTAGGTCTGTCAGTTCTAATGCCGCTAGTGCCAATCGCCACATGGGGGCTTGGTTACCACAAATAAGGGTAATGCTAGTTTGGGTTTTGCTTTTGGTAACCTTGGCATTCAGGCGCATGACAACGTATCGGTACACTTCACTTTCTAAAAAGGCCATAAAGGCCGATGCGGCTTGTTTATGGGACAAAGCAGCGAAGCTTGGTTCTATCAGGCGAGATAACACAATGTCTATCGGGTAACTAGATAAAGTCTGCTGCAGTTGGCTTTCCACTTTTGTAACGGATAAGGCCTCTACCGATTCCACCAGCTGCTCTACCGCTGGTTGCCATGTATTTGACACTTCCTCTTCTTCTATTTGGGTAATGTCTTCTTTAAGTAATGGTTTTACTTTGCCAATGGGTACACCACGGGCCATTAGGGTCAGTACTTTTTCAATTGTGGCGACGTCTTGTTCTGAATAAAGGCGATGGCCTTTCTCCGAGCGCTGTGGCTTTAACAAACCGTATCGTCTTTCCCATGCTCGCAAGGTGACTGTGTTCACTTGAGTTCGAGCACTCAACTCTCGTATAGGAAAACCCGCTTTTTTTTCTTCTTGTATTTGGCTCATGCCATAACACCTTAACTACCAATATAATCAAACATAAAGTTGTACAAAAAATAAAACTGTACAATGCATGAATTATACACTATATTTTTTTGTATAAGTTTTTAGGGAGTTTAGCATGAATACCGATATAGCCATAATAGGCGCAGGCACATCAGGCTGTTTTCTTGCCTATCAGCTCCAAAATAATGGCGTTGACTGCGTGTTGATTGAAAAAAGCCGTGGCTTAGGTGGGCGTTGTAGCCGACGCTTTATCGATTCGGACTACAGCATCGACCTTGGTGCACCTGCTTTCAAAATCAACTCTATGGTTTCTCCTCAACTCCTTGAACACATAGACACTTGGGTTAATGCTGGCACCTTGATTCCTTGGACACATAAGAAAAGTCGTTTTAACACTGTAGAATCCATTAGCTCCACTACCGCATTTTGTGCCGCACCTTCCATGAATGCGTGGCACAAGACAATGGCAAAACAAACACCTGTCTTAGCTCAAAACAGAGTGCATACAGTTTCTAAAGTAGACGACGCTTGGCACCTTTTAAGCGAAGATAATCAACTTATCTGTATCGCCAACAAGGTAATTTTGACCTGCCCACAAGAGCAAGCCTTAAACCTGTTAGAGCCTCTTAGTGTGTTTGATACGGATGAACTGAAACAACACAGCAACTTGCCTCAATATGTTTGCGCCATTTCTGCAGACCATGCTGAGGTTGAAGTCCCTTATTTTCAAGGTGGCCACTCTGTATTGGATTGCGCTATTTCTGAAAACCATAAACCAGACCGAGAATTATCCAGCGAGTTAAAACAAGTCTGGTTGTTACACAGTACCCATGAATGGGCAGAAGAAAACAGTCATTTAAAACACGATGAGGCGGCTTTGGAGTTAACCCAAGCCTTTTACGAAGCCCACCATTTAGAGCATAGGCCAAGCATACTTACCTCCCACTATTGGCGTTTATCTCGTCATCAAGTGGCAGCTAAAGAAAAGCCCTATTTGTGGAGTAAAGAACAAGGTATTGGCTGCTGCGCTGACTGGCTCAGTAGCGGCGACATAGCGGGGGCACTCACCAGTGCGCTCAGTTTATTTGAAGAAATAACATCTAACAGTGAGAGGACATTCCCATGAAAAACCACACTGTCATCGCAAGTGATAAAAATAGAAACGACAATAACGAAAGCCACCAGCCAGATATTAAAATTGGTTTAAGTGCCTGTTTAGCCGGCTTCGAAGTACGTTATAACGCCGGTCATAAACAGTCTCAGCTTTGCCTTAAAACATTGAGCAAGCACTTTAGTTTTAAAACATTTTGCCCTGAAGTATCCGCTGGCTTTAGCACCCCAAGACCGACCATGAGATTAATCGGTAACCCAGATGAGCCAACGTTAACTTACACCAAAGACAGCTCAGAAGACTTAACCGATCAACTAAAGCAGGGCTTCCAAGATGAGTTAACACAATTGGATGACTTAGATGGATATATATTAATGAGCAAGTCGCCAAGTTGTGGCCTAGAGCGAGTGAAGGTATATCAAGAAAGCGGCATGCCACATCAAAAATTTGGTATGGGCTTGTACGCAAAGGCTCTGAAAGAAAAGTACCCATTAATGCCAATGGAAGAAGAAGGCCGTCTCCATGATGATGTGCTGTACGACAACTTTGTGACTCGGGTATATGCTCACCACAACTTTCGTAAAGAAGTATTGGAGCAGCCAAGCATTGCTAACCTAATGCAGTTCCATGCTAGCTATAAATACATGCTGATGGCACATCAACAAAAAGACGCAAAAACCTTGGGCAAACTGGTCGCTTCCCACAAAGGCTTAAGCTTCGAAGAGCTAACCACTCAATACTTAGCGCTGTTTATGAAAATCATGTCTAAGCCAGCGAACCGAGGCAACCACACCAATGCTTTGCTACACATGTTGGGTTACTTAAAGCAGTCTGTATCGTCAGATGCACGCCAAAGTATCGTTGATGCTATTTACACTTATAACAATGGCATGACGCCTCTTGTCACACCCTTAACCCTATTGAAGCATTACTTTAAGCAATATGGTTCTAGCTACATAAATATGCAGAGGTACTTACAGCCTTATCCTGAAAACATTCACCCAATACGTAAATATTGTCGTTAATGGCGGTACGAGAACACACTATGAATACACCATTAACCCTTATGTGGTTTGAGCAAGATTTACGATTGGAAGATAACCCAGCCCTTACGGCTGCACTCGCCCATGACAATGTATTAGTGCTTTATATTTTGGATGACCAGAATGCAGAGCAATACAAAATGGGGGGCGCTAGCCGTTGGTGGCTGCACCACTCTCTCGCGTCATTGGATAAGCAATTTGGTAATAAACTGAACTTTTACCAAGGGGATGCAGAAAGTATTTTAGAGTCCTTGTGTTCTCGACTTCACGTTGACCATGTATTTTGGAACCGACGCTATGAGCCATGGCGCATCGCCAGAGACAAGAAAATTAAAGCTTCTTTGCTCGAGAAAGGCATACAAGCGAAATCCTTTAACGGCAGTTTATTAAACGAGCCTTGGCAAGTAGTTAAGCCTGACCAAACGCCCTATAAAGTGTTTACGCCTTACCACAATCAGGCCAGCAAAATGGAACGAGTAGATCATCCTCTACCTATTCCGAACCTGACCAGCTCTTTTCAAAAAGATGATAAGGCCACAACTCTTAAAGCACTTAGTTTATTGCCAGAAATTTCGTGGGATAAAGACTTCTACACCCATTGGACGCCGGGTGAAGCGTCTGCCCAAGCTTTTTTAAAGACCTTTCTAACCGATGGCTTGGACACCTATAAAGAAGGGCGTGACTTTCCTGCGTTGCAGAGTGTGTCTAAATTATCACCTCACCTGCATTTTGGTGAGATATCACCCAGACAAATTCATCATGTACTTAAGGGTATAGCGGAAGGTGACAATAAAGAGCATTTCTACAAAGAGCTACGCTGGCGTGAGTTCTCCTATTATTTGCTGTTTCATTGGCCTGAGTTGCCCACAACTAACCTAAAAACGAGTTTCCGCTTCTTCCCTTGGACCCATCACGATGCCAATTTGCAACGCTGGCAACAGGGTTTAACGGGCTACCCTATGGTGGATGCAGGTATGCGCGAACTATGGCAGACGGGCTATATGCATAATAGAGTTCGCATGATTACCGCCTCTTTTCTCGTTAAGAACCTATTAATAGATTGGCGCTGCGGAGCTCGCTGGTTTTGGGACTGTTTAGTGGATGCGGATCTTGCGAGCAACAGTGCGAGCTGGCAATGGGTAGCTGGCTGCGGAACCGACGCTTCTCCTTACTTTCGAATCTTCAACCCTGTGACACAAGGTGAGAAGTTCGACCCTGAAGGAGAATACACAAGACGCTATTTACCTGAGCTAAAAGACTTACCGAAGAAATACCTATACCGACCTTGGGAAGCACCTGAAGAAGTATTGAAAGCGGCGAATGTGGTATTGGGCGAAACCTATCCTCACCCCATGGTAGACATTAAAGAGAGCCGCGAACAAGCGTTAAGTGCATATGAAGTGACTAAACAAATGCTTTAAATTCAATTCGTTAGAAACTAAGTATATTAAATACTAAAAAGCCGATGTGGAAACATCGGCTTTTGTTTTTATGAACAGCAATTAATTGTCTAAAGCATTATGACTCTCAAGGTATTCGGCGGCTTCTGGACGCCCCATGTACTTACCTAGAGTTTTAACAGGTACACGTCTTAAGTCTACGACGATCAAACCATCCAATGTATTATGGAAGGCTGGGTCAACGTTAAAACACACTAACTTACCATTCATTTTCAGATACTGTCGTATCAAGACAGGTAAGCCTTTGCCCTGCTCCATTCTGGTTAGCACCTTAGACAGTAAGGTCACGCTTGCTAATGCAGACAAGAGGTTAGGTTGCCAAAACACAGACGAGTCTGAACGCAAGGGTGTAGAAGGTGTTACTAACTCGGCTTTTTCGTCATCATAGTAGTGGACAGAAAGCGTCGCCGCCATTAGCTGTCGTGCACTGTCGCTGTAGTCATTACTGATACTCACAGGGCCAAAAAGGTGGGTGTATTTAGGGTTCTTGTAGGCAAAAGTAGCCAAGCCTTTCCACAACAATAACAAGGAGTTAAGGTTTCGCTGGTAGACTTCAGCAACGACCGAACGACCTACTTCGATACTATGATCAAGCGTGTCGATAAAGGCTTGGTCGTAGTTAAACAAACTTCTTGAATAGAGGCTCTCAATGCCCCGCGCCTCTATCATTTTATCCACCATACAAAGGCGGTAAGAGCCAACAATTTGCTTGTCTACTTTGTGCCAAACGAACAGCTGCTGGTAATAGCTATCGTATTCATCAATATCACAGTCTAGCCCCGTACCTTCTCCAACTGCGCGGAAGCTTTGCTCGCGAATACGACCAATCTCTCTCATCAAATTAGGGATAGCTAGCGTAGGCGCACAGTAAACCATGAAGTCGCCTTGCTCATGCAAAATACCCTCATCAGGAATAGCGCTAATTTCTTCTTCTAATAAATGCGTTGCAATCGGCTCTATTACAGCAACAGTATTCTCTGCGGCATCAAGCGAATTTTCAGCGCCTTGGTTAGAGCTCATTAGATAAGTATTCAGGCGCAAGTAATTCACTAAATCTTTTTCATTTTCGAAGCCAGACAACTCAGAGTACTCAATAGCATCGCCAATCGAAATTTCAATTTTAGTTGAGGCTTTGTTTAGCAGTTCTCGACCCAGCATGGCGGTACGTAATAATGGATGAACCTTACCGGCTTTATAGAATAAAGGGCTATTTTTACCATTGATAAAAATAGGTACCGTTGTCGCTTCACTGTACTTTATGAATTTAGCAACTGAGTTGCGCCACTCAATATCCGATAAGTTGGCATCGCCCTTTTGATAGGTAGAAACTTCACCAGCTGGAAAGATGATCAAGACTCCGCCATCAGCAAGGTGCTGATTGGCTTCTCGAATCGCTAAGGCGTTGGTGCGCTTTGCGGTTTTGCCGCCGAAAACATCCACCCCAATAAACAAGTCGCTAATTTCTGGTAAACGCTTAAGCATTTGATTCGCCAGTACTTTTACATCTTTTCGTACTAAGCCTACCAAGTCGGCTAAGATCACCCCTTCAATAGCACCTAATGGGTGGTTCGCGACAATTACCACTGGTCCTTCTTGAGGGATATTCGCTGTGGAACCACTCCCTAACTCATAATCTACATTAAGAGCGTTTAGGGTATAGCGCATGAAATCGAAGCAGGTTTCTGTTTCTGGGCGCTTTTGATACAAGCCATCTAACTTAGATAAACCTGTCATCCATTCGACAAAGGATTCACCTAAACCAAATGGCGTTACTCGTGGTAAACGAAAAGGACTATTGATCATGCCTCAGCTCCTTTGCCAAACAGGCATTTGGACCATTTTTTCAATACGCCCGTCTCACTTTTAAGGTCACGTATTGCCAAAAAAGACGCACTTAACCAAACCAAGCAAGCCATTCCAAACAGTAGACCTGCATCATCGCCGATGATTTCACCTGTTTCACCAAAGGCAGGCATCACCACTCCTAGCGGCGTGAATAAATGGAAGAAAATCGCCCCTGTCATCACACCCACACTCATTAGTGCGCCTAGCCCGTGCCAACGGGAAAATAATAAGGCCGCTGCGATTAGCTCTCCGCCACCCACCATGTAGGCACCGTAATCAGCAAACCAAGCAAAGCCTGACCATTCACCTAAGGTGCCAAAAATAAAGTCGGTTTCTGGCGACCCTGTAAATTTAAAAAACAGTGACTGAACAAATACAAAGGCAATGAATGCAGCTGGTACATGCTTGGTTAATTGAAAACGCATTATCTATTCCTTACTTTATCAGTGCTGGCCAGTTTTTATCGGCTTGCGAAATATGCGATGCGCGGTCTGCATCCCACTTGTTTTTTACATCTTGGTTGTAGTTTAAGTAAAGCTTCCCGTCCACAATTGCCCACTGTTTAGGGTCTGATGAGGCAAAGGCGTTGTTCGCTGATATCGCCCAAGCACAGTAACCGCCGTATTGAGGAGCGTATTTTTCTGGCTCAGCAACAAATATGTCTAGGTTCGCTTGGGAAGAGAAGTACCAATTAGCACCTTGATATTTTGTCTTGTATTTCGAGTCACCTTTTACTGGCTTTCCTTCTGTGAAATAAGCCACAGTATCGTAGCCACTTACGGCTTTATTGCTAAAGTAACCTGTCGAGATAAGGTCTGCTGAATAACCAATTTGGCTTACAAAAAACAAAGCAAACGCGATAATTTTTTTCATAACTCACTCCTTATTTTAAGCTAATGCCAACGCGCTGTGTCGGGATGGCAAGCTGGTAACATTTTGCTCTAATGCTTCTGAAGTCAGGTTCTGGCAAGGAGAGCCCGCAACATAAAGCATTTTCTGAGAGTCTTCGGATACGATCACTTGGGTAAAACTCACGGTTTCAGCATCGTCACGGTGCATACACACTGACATGTGCGGATGATCTGGATGATGCTGACGATGAAAAGCGTGTAATTCCTGAGGAGTAGGTTGACCGCCCACCATGGAGTCGAACATACCTCTGCGGTACTGAGTTACATTGTCTAAATCCACTCCCGAAGAGAAAAGCGGTGAGTCCGCTTCATGGATGAGCGAAGTTAAGCCATTCCACTCCAGCGCCATGACCTGCTTATCGCCTTGGCAAATATCTAAATCAAAAGCCAATAATATGAAGGGCGCAAAATGCGGCAAGGTAAGACGAGTAAAAGCCTCGCAGACAGATTCGACACTGCCTTCTTTCGAAAGCTGTTTTAGCAATAAACCTCGGCTAAACAGAGCTTCCTTTGGATTCTTAGCTTGATAATTGTTCAATAGGCATAAGCTCAAGCCCATATCATTAGTGCTTATCCAACTGCCCTGACCTACAGGGTCGACTGGCATTAACACTTTGGCATCATCCATATGTAAAGTACGAGGAGGCAAGGCTTTTTCGCGCGTTTTCTGCTCATCGCGATTAAAGAATATTTGGTAGCCTTGTTCTTCTATTAACCAAGAAACGGAGCACATGATTACTGCCCCCTCAAATAGGAGAGTGTGGCTGGTGCTAAGCCAAAATCTTGATTGGTCTCTAAGCCAAGTAAACTGACAACCACTTTAACCATAGCGAAGTGGTGATTGGCATGAAGTGCGACAAAGGTAAGCTCTCGCTCTAACGTTGACGACATGATGTGAGCTTCCTGTTGCGTCAAAGAGACTTCCGTCAAAATATTTACTGGCGCTTTTAATTCTTTCGCGCTTAGTTCTTCCAACCAGCCAATGAAGTGCATCAACTCAGATACTGCCTGAGCTCTGGTTTTTTCGATCTTATGGCCACGTCGTCGAAAATTGTAATCAATAACCTTTTCTTGTTCCGTAGTTCCTTGAAGATTATGCGCATCGTATATGGCATGAAAAAGGTCTAACAAGTGGCGAAAATGCTCGCCAATTGTGCTCGATACATGGGGCGCAGCGGCCAATGTGTATTCTTTATCACCCAGTTGATTTAAGCATTGCAAACCCTGCTCTAGAGTTTCCATACAACCTAGGGCGACAGGTAACTCTCGCCCTTGTGGTTCCTGTTGAGTGCTTGCTAGTCTTGAAAGCATAATCTTCTCTTGTTAATTCCTTGTTCAGGTAATTAATCCATTACCCAAATATTCAACTCTGATAGTTATTCGTTTATTTCACTACTAATCGGTGTTTGGGTATTGCTCAGTTAGCTCTTTCTCTTCTCGCCACGCCGCTAATAATTCTTTAAAAGAAGGCGGTTTGTAGCCCAATTTTTTCTGCTTAGCGCCGATCGAGTACAACAGACGGTATTGAGTCAGTAACATGCCAAAAATCGATTTCAATGGTGTGTTTCTATCCCATATATGGGCCGCTTCACTACTCGCCCCGTTTAGCTCAAGAATGGTAAATTTTTCACCCTTCATGAAGTCTTCGAGGTTATCGAATTTGATGTCCAAGCGACCATAATGATAGCCCTGCACATCATGTAAGATGACATCAAGTTTCTGAGTTAGTTCTTTGCTGATGAATTGATTCCCATCTCTAAAGATTGAGCCTCGGCTATGACTACCCGCAAAAGCGAGCTGAAATTCTTCGCCTTCTTTTGGCACCCAATCTAGCTTATCCGTGTGCCTAGGGAGGTAAAGGTGAGCAAGCTGACCTGCCCTTGGGCAAGCTTCTATTAACGCTTTCAATGTACGTTGACCATCTCCTACCACTGAAGGGGCATACTTTAAAGTAATGGAAATAATCTCACCTTGCTCTGCATCAGGCTGGCGAACATAAAACACACCCGCCTCTGCTTTATACGGTGCTTTTTGCTGAAGTAGAAAACGTGCGTTCTCAGGGAAGTCCGTGATATAGCTTTCCAGTTGACTTTGGTTATGGAGTAGTTTCACTCCCACGCCGCGACAACCTAGGTCGGGCTTACCTACCACAGGAAAGTCTAAATTCGCATCTCGCAAAGCGTTCATCGCTAACTCAACTTGCGTTGATACACTCTCTTGCGTTTTGGTGAGTGTCACAAAAGGTGAAATCCAAGGCTGAGCTATATCACCTGCTAAACGCATAATGTCGTGTTTTGACTCACCCACCATGCCGCTCAATTTAATGCTAGGGTTCGCCACTAGAGGCAAACGAAAATCTCGGTAGTAAATACCCTGACAAATACTTTGTAACACCACTGGCGTATAAAAGAACCAAGTAGGTAAAAACTCATAGGGAGATATACTGCGCTTCGAGTCTATTTCCAATACAGGCATACCTGCATTAATTTTATCTTGTGGTATTAAATGAACGTCTAACGTAGAACTCATGAACGACCTTTAAATAATGACTTATTAATAACTCGATTAACGACAAACAATATGCCGATACCGATAGGAATAAGCATCCATTGATATTGAGATGCCTGTAGCCATGCTTGGCTACCAAGAGAATAAATAATGCTAAAAATGACGACTGTCCAAATGGATGTCGCCAAAATGACAGCACATAAAAACAACCATAATGGGATGGCAAAGAAACCGCTTAAGGTAAAGCCAACACTTCTCAAACCAGGTACAAAACGAATGATGAAAAGATTAACAAAAGCACCTTTATGTAAGCGCTCTCGTAGTGCTTTAAAGTGAGGATTGGTCAATGCTTTATAACGTAAAAAACGCACTTTACGGCCATATCGACCTAATACATAAAGCCCAAGATCACCACTAGCAATACCTAAAAAAATAGCAAATAAAGCAATTGATGGAGACACAGCACCTTGCGCAGCTAATGTACCAGCCGTCACTATTGCTAAGTCCTCTAAAAGATAAGACAGCAGGATAATGCCTAAAAACAGCAGTAATGTAGATGATCCCTGATTCACCAGGAATGCTTGTAACTCAGCGACCAATTTCGGTTCCTTTATTTAAAATCTCGATACTAGAATATTGATAACCAGTAATACGAGGCCGTCATTTCCATCATTAAGACGTTAGTCGTTAGCAGGTACAGTATTATTACAGATTTAAGAAGTTTTTTTCTCTTATGTTATGAGAGAGTTTGTAAGTACTCGAAAAAATGAAATAAATCCATTATTTATCAAATAGATGAAGTATTTTATTGATTTATAAAAAGGCATAAAAAAGCCGAGCATCTGCTCGGCTTTTTCATCGGGGATGATTACCCCCTAGATATTAAAGAGTGATTTACTGCTTAACACCATCTTTATTAATGAAGACTTGAGTTGAATATTCTTCCAGTGGAAGCTTATCAATCGTGCCTACTTTAGTGATGTAGTCCACAAAGCTTTGTGCGTAATCAAGGTATGTATCAACAACGCGACCTTCTTTGAAGACTTCGCCAAACGTTACATAACCATCTTTACCACGGGCAATGTAGTCATTTGTCGCTACTTTGTAAGATGCTTGAAGATCAAGTGCTTTCCAGCTGTCGCCTTTTTTCATCACTTCAACATCATAGAAACGTTGACCTTTCGCTTTAGAAGTATCTACCTTCCAACGAAGACCTGAAGCATAAGGGTATGCACCAGTTGAACCACCTTCAACAATGGCGTAATCAAGCGCTTCTTCAAGTACTTTCTGAATCTCAGCACCTGTCATGTCTAATTCAACAATTGTGTTAGCAAATGGTAGAAGAGTGTAAGCATCACCGATTGTTAACTCACCTTCAGCGATATCAACACGTACACCACCACCGTTTTGGATAGCAATGTCAGATGTTTTACTCATATCACGGAATGCTTTAGCAACGATATTGGAAATATCTGCGCCGTGGCTTGCCGTCATCGTACGATCACACAACTTAGAACGACCTTGACCAGGAATACGTTCCAAACATAGGTTCGCAGCAGACTTACCAATCACTTCACCTTTTAGCTCATCTACTTTGCCAGAGAACTTAGCCAGTGTAGCGCTCGCATCAGCATCTGCTTCTACAATAGATACGTTGTCAAGCTTCTCGATATCCGCATATACTGCATCACGAGCCGCACCTGTTAACTCAACACGCTTGCCGTCTGAGTTTTTACGTTTAAAGCTATCCGCTAACATTAAGTGTGGCGTACCAGCACAGCTTGTTACGATACCGTCTTTATCCCAAGAAACGTCTAGCTCACCAACAACAGCAGAGTACTGCCAAGCTTGAGCAACACATACTTGATTACCAGCCGCATCCGTTACTTTCGTTGGGTAAGGGCCAGCAGAATCTAAGCCTACAGCAGAGAAATCACCTAACAATGTGTGAGAGTCACCACCTATGATCACGTCCGCACCAGTCAACTTAGAAGCTAGAGTCAAATCGTTTTGGTACTGGTAATGAGTAACTAGGACAATTTTATTAATGCCCATGTCTTCTAATTCGTTGATGTATTTCTGCGCAGTCTCTACTTCATCTAGGAAGATAGTCGTTTCATCTGGGCTAGAAGAGTTTTTCGTTTTGCTCGCAATATCAATACCGATAAAGCCAACTTTCTCACCGTTATACTCTTTTACCGTGTATGGAGAGAAATAGTCTTCTGCTGTTTTCAGTGTTAATGGAGAAACACCTACTTCAGGTTTAACGTTTGCCGAAATCACATCTGTTGAACAAGCTGGAGCAGCGTTCAACCAATCAAGAAACTTAACTAATCCTGCATCACCAGCATCAAACTCGTGGTTACCTAGAGCGAATACGTCAAAACATGCTTCGTTCATTAGTGCTGCATCTGCTTCACCTTTGAATAAGGTGTAGAACAAGTCACCAGTGATCGCGTCACCCGCATGCACTTTAACAACAGGAGATGATGTGCTTGTCAGCTCTTTGATTTTCGCTACAACAGATGGGAAGCCACCAACAGCTACACGAGTACGATCTCCACCTAATGTTAAATCACCACTGTCAGAAGATAGGTGAGAGTGATGGTCGTTAACATGAACGATCTTTAGATCTAGAGGTTGAGTTGGCTCTGGCGCAGCTGAAAACATTTGACAGCCGGTCAAGAACAACGAGGCTGTAGCAGCCGTTGCAAAGGTTTTTCTAAACATTAGGGTTTCCTTTATTCATCAGACATAAATTGATAGCAATTATTGCAGAAAAGTTTCAGTGAACTTATCTCTTATAATTATCACTTCTTTTAAATTCATGAAAGTAAAATATCAATCAATTATGACCAAATGGTTAAATACTGTGTAAATCCTTTAAAAGGATGAAGTGGCAGCAAGTCGTGTGCATTATTAAATGACTAAAAACATTGCTCAAGCACCATTTTGGAGCATAAAATCGCAGCTATTTATTGCATCGCTTCACACAGCTTTACCCCTATTTCGCGAGTTTTACCCTTTCACTTTCTCGGCATCCGAGGCAATCGCCTACAAGATCCCTAATAGAGGCATTCTTAATTTGCAGAGTTGTGATTTTTTATTAACTTATTTTTGTCGTAAATCTATGCTATTTTAGTTTTGTCAAAAAATGTTACATTCATTACATTAATGATTTACAAGCACTTTATTAAATAATAATCAGTTAGATATATGGTTTTCATGGTT
The DNA here is from genome assembly GCF_025716875.1 of Marinomonas sargassi. Classification (GTDB taxonomy): domain Bacteria; phylum Pseudomonadota; class Gammaproteobacteria; order Pseudomonadales; family Marinomonadaceae; genus Marinomonas; species Marinomonas sargassi. The sequence continues at coordinate 346,171 of NZ_JAOVZB010000005.1, forward strand.
GAAATAAGTATCTATGGCAAGATTTTTTGAAGTCACGAAAAACGCTACATTGACCATACATACTCCAAATAATTTGCGACGGGAGCTGTCCATTTGAATACGCTAATTTGGCTACCTTTTCTTCCTTTATTAGGTACATTGATTCCTCTCTTTTCGTCTCGTTATAGCCGAACCGCTTGCGCATTTTATACGGCGGCACTGCCTGCATTAACTCTATTCCTCGTCTTGTCTTACGCTGGCGACATTTTTCAAGGCGAGCGTTTCCAAGCCGCTATCCCTTGGATACCTAACATAGGCCTTGAACTTGCCTTCCGACTGGACGGGTTGGCTCTACTGTTCTCGATACTGATTTTAGGCATAGGTCTATTGGTCATCTTATATGCCCGTTATTACCTTTCTGAGAAAGACCCAATCGGTAAGTTTTACGCCTTCTTGATACTTTTCATGTTTGCCATGCTAGGCGTGGTACTGTCTGACAATCTGATTCAACTTTGGTTTTTTTGGGAATTAACCAGTATCAGTTCATTCTTGCTGATCAGTTTCTGGGGGCACAAAACAGAGGCTAGAAAAGGCGCAAGAATGGCTCTCACAGTCACAGGTGCTGGTGGTCTTGCTTTGTTGGCAGGCTTACTGGTTTTAGGCAACACTGTTGGAAGTTATAGCTTGCAGGTCGTTCTTGATAGTGGCGACTTAATAAAAAGTAGCAGTAACTACCCAGTGATTGTTGTGCTTGTATTACTAGGCGCTTTTACTAAATCTGCTCAGTTCCCTTTCCATTTTTGGCTTCCAAATGCTATGGCGGCACCAACCCCAGTCAGTGCATACCTTCATTCGGCAACTATGGTAAAAGCCGGTATCTTTTTAATGGCGCGTTTTTATCCAGCCTTGGCGGATACAAACCTATGGTTCCTTATTGTTTCACTAACAGGCTTAGCTACCTTCCTAATGGGCGCTTACATTGCGCTGTTCCAACATGACCTAAAAGGTCTATTAGCTAACTCAACCATTAGTCATTTAGGACTTATTACTTTATTACTTGGTATGGGCACCGACTTAGCGGCTGTGGCGGCCGTATTCCATATTATCAACCATGCTATTTTCAAAGCATCCTTGTTTATGGCTGCCGGCATCATTGACCACGAGTCTGGGTCACGGGATATGCGACAGTTAAATGGCCTATGGAAATATATGCCATATACAGCAACGCTCGCTATGGTCGCCTCTGCATCTATGGCAGGGGTACCCTTACTAAATGGTTTCTTGTCGAAAGAAATGTTCTTCACTGAGACACTACATCAAGCTTCTTTAGGTTCTTTGTCTTGGATTATTCCTGTGCTTGCAACCTTAGGTGGCGCATTAGCGGTTGCCTACTCAACACGCTTTATCCACGATGTATTTTTTAATGGCGAACCAATCAACCTACCTAAGACACCCCATGAACCACCTCGCTACATGCGAGTACCTGTCGAAATTCTTGTAGGCTTATGTTTGCTTGTCGGTATTTTTCCTGGATTTTTGGCTGGTGACCTTCTTGCCTCAGCGGCAAGCGCAACACTCAACGGCCCTATTCCTGAATACAGCCTGTCCATCTGGCATGGTTTCAACCTACCGCTATTAATGAGTGCTATTGCTGTCGTTGGTGGTTTGATTGTTTACAAAAACCGCTCCCACATGTTCAAGTTTCAAGCTCAGTTCCCAAAAAGTAATCCCTTGATGGTATTCGAAGCCAGCGTTCAATTTGTTACTAGGCAAGCCGGCACTCTTATTCGCTTTACTGAAAATGGGTCCTTGCAACGCTACATATTTGCGGTTTTAGGCTTAATGGTGATCATGACGATCTCGACGCTTGTGAAGCTTAATACAACCGCTGGCCTTCGCCCTGAAATTCCCGTTGACGCTATGACGATCACGGCCGCTTTTCTATTGTGCGTGTCTGCTCTAGCAACTGTGATATGGCATAGGAAGCGTGTTGTTGCTTTGATTACACTCTCAGTAGTGGGACTTATTGTTTCTCTCGCCTTTGCGCAATTTTCAGCACCTGACTTAGCATTGACACAGCTTTCCGTAGAAGTGGTTACCGTTATTTTGTTAATTCTGGCCTTGTTCTTTTTGCCTCAAAAAACACCGAAAGAATCTCACCCTCGAATTGTTATTCGTGATTTAAGCATCGCATCCTTAATTGGCGGTATCATTGGCACCATTTGTTACGCCATTATGACTCGTCCTCTAGATACTATTTCAACCTTCTTCACTGCAAACAGTAAAACTGGAGGCGGTGGCACCAATGTGGTGAACGTAATTCTGGTCGATTTCCGTGGCTTTGATACTTTAGGTGAGATCACTGTTCTTGGTATTGCCGCTCTTGGTATCTATAAGCTAATTGCTAGAATGCGACTCTTTATGCCTTCTAGTGATGGCAAAGGCCGACCTTGGTCCGATGACAAACACCCTATTTTGTTGTCCGTTATTTCCCAAAGTTTATTACCACTGGCGCTATTGGTTTCAGCTTACATCTTCTTAAGAGGTCACAACCTTCCGGGCGGTGGTTTCATTGCTGGCTTGATTACTTCTGTTGCCATTATCCAACAATATATTGCCCACGGTGTTATCTGGATTAAGACTCGACTTAAGCTGGACTACCAGATCCTCATTGGTTCAGGTATCGGCATCGCCACATTAAGCGGATTAGGTAGCTGGGCATTTGGCCACGCTTTCCTTTCCTCATGGTTTGATTATTTCTACTTACCAGCCATTGGTAAGTTCGAGCTAGCTAGCGCCATGATATTTGACTTAGGGGTTTACCTAACCGTAGTGGGTGCCACCATGCTAATTTTGGCAAACCTTGGCCAGCTCACTACCAGCGAGCGACCTGTATTGAAGGAGGACGAATAATGGAAGGTATATACGCATTTTGCGTTGGGTTATTAACTGCCTGCGGCATTTTTCTCACTCTGCGAGGACGTAGTTTCTCTGTGGTTATCGGCCTGACTTTATTGTCTTATGCGGTAAACTTATTTTTATTTGCCAGCGGACGCTTAAAGCTAAATGCAGCAGCAGTACTGGGACAGTCTGAACAATATAGTGACCCTCTTCCACAGGCGCTCGTGTTAACTGCTATCGTTATTGGCTTTGCCATGACAGCCTTTGCCGTTATTCTCGCTATGCGTGCCCGTGCAGACCTAGGAAACGATCATGTGGATGGCACACTGCCAAGCAACAATGAAGACTCCCAACGTTCAGGGGGACAACACTAAATGCAACACCTCAGCATTTTTCCAATTCTAATTCCTTTGCTTTTTGGCGCCATCATGCTGCTGCCACCTATCTCTAGGGAATTACAATCACAACGCATTAGTGCCATTATTGGTACTTTGTTCTTACTTATCTCATCCGCTACTTTGCTAATCACAGTGGATCAAGAGGGCACTCAGCTTTATGCCCTAGGTGGCTGGCAAGCGCCTTTTGGTATCGCCTTGGTAGCGGACAGAGTTTCTAGTTTATTAGTACTACTCACCTCATTTATCGCTTTCGCTATTATGTTGTTTGCCATTTCAGGCAAAGACAAAGGCGGCGCTTATTTCCACCCACTATTTATGTTTCAAGTAATGGGTATCAACGGTGCTTTTTTAACTGGCGACATATTCAACTTATTCGTTTTCTTCGAAGTCTTATTGATCGCATCCTACGCATTACTACTACACGCTGGTGGGAAGCAAAAAACTCAATCGGCCATGCATTACGTCCTTCTCAACCTAGTCGGCTCAAGTCTATTTCTATTTGGCTTAGGCATTTTATATGGCACTTTGGGAACACTTAATATGGCGGATATGGCCATTAAAATTGGCCAACTCGAAGGGGAAACTACCACTATTGCAAAAACTGGGGCGTTGCTTCTATTGATCGTCTTTGGTCTCAAAGCAGCCATGTTACCAATGCATTTTTGGTTACCAAGGACCTATGCTAGTGCTAGCGCACCTGTTGCGGCTCTTTTCTCCATCATGACGAAAGTAGGCATTTACAGCATTTTCCGCGTCTATACAGTCATATTTGGCGATGAAGCTGGGGAGCTGGCGAACATTGCGCAAAACTGGTTATGGCCTTTGGCACTGCTGACCATTGCTGCAGGTAGTATTGGCGCTTTTGCGAGTCCAAACCTAAAAACGCTTAATGCTAATCTTGTCATTGTATCGAGCGGTAGCTTACTTGTCTGTGCAGCTCTTAACTCGGAAGGGGCGACGTCTGCAGCACTGTATTACATGGTGCACAGTACACTGGCTTCAGCTGGCCTATTTTTGTTAGCTGATATTATTGCTAGGCAAAGAGGCAAAGCAGAAGATCGAATTGTACATTCTCGTCCATTCTCCCAACCAAGATTAATTGGTTTCGCTTTTGCACTTTCAGCTATGACGCTAATTGGTATGCCACCTTTGTCCGGTTTTGTCGGTAAAATCATGATTCTTCAAGCTACTCAGTCCATGGCTCAGACTCTGTGGATATGGCCACTAATTATCATTAGCAGCCTAGCGGCACTTATCGCCCTTTCCAGAGCAGGAACCACTTTCTTTTGGCGCCACAACGGTTCACCCTCAACAGATGACATAGCAGCCAAACCAACAGAAATTGCAGGTATTGCCCTATTGATATTAGCATCGCCATTACTGGTTTTATTTGGCGGTGAATTAAGTGAATTCACCCAGCAAGCTGCGAATCATCTTCATAGCATCCAATCATCGGCTTACAGCCTATTACCAGGAGTAACACCATGAAGTTATTCCCTATGCCTTTCCACAGTATTCTACTATTTGTAGTATGGCTGCTGCTGAATAACTCATTTAGCGCTGGCCATATTGTCTTAGCGACCTTCTTCGCAATTGGTATCCCACTGTTAGTGGGTGATATGCGCGATGAGCATCCAAAAATACAAAAACCATGGTTAGCCATTAAATATGTGCTCATGGTGTTAAAAGACATCGTCAGTGCCAACATAGAAGTTGCATTACTAATCATAGGCCCCGTTTACAGACTGTCGCCTGGATTCGTAGCCGTACCTATCAATATCAATTCTGATTTAGGCATTACGGTATTGGCCAGTACAGTTTCGTTAACACCGGGTACCGTAAGTGCTGAAGTGTCGAAAGACAAAAAGTGGCTTTACATTCATACCCTACACCTGATGAATGAAGCTAAGCTGGTTGAAGAAATTAAAAGCCGATACGAAAGCCCGATTAAGGAGATTTTTGGATGCTAGATATCACGATCACTTTCGTCGCCGCCATTATTTGTATCGCACTCTTTCTAAATTTATGGCGTCTTCTGCAAGGGCCAACACTATCCGATAGAATTCTTGCTCTAGATACTATGTACATTAATGCTATAGCACTTATCCTTTTGTACGGAATATCATCATCAAGCGCCCTGTATTTTGAAGCCGCCCTTTTAATCGCTATGCTTGGTTTTGTTAGTACTGCAGCCCTATGTAAATACTTACTTCGCGGCGACATAATTGAATAGGAAACACTATGCCTTTTTATCTTGAAATTATAATTTGCCTATCTCTCATCATTGGCGCTAGTTTTTTATTCATTGGCTCCTATGGGCTAATCCGTTTGCCCGATATTTATATGCGCCTACACAGCCCAACCAAAGCCTCTACATTAGGTATTACTGGAGTGCTTGTTGCTTCTATGATTTTTCAAAGTTATGAGAAGGGAGGTTTTTCTGTACAAGAACTTCTGATTACGCTTTTTCTACTTATCACAGCACCTATTGCGGCAAACATGATTGCTAAAACAGCTCTACATCATAAAATAAAGCCATTAAAAAGAACGCAAAACCAAGACCTCATTGATTCAATATGCGAGCGTGAAGAGCCTAAAAAAGCTGATGAGAAATCAGTTTAATCTAGAGTGTTCAGGATAGTGCTCATAAGGGAGCCCTTTCTAATGAATCACTTTCTAGCGCTCAGCAGCTCTTCAATCTTCTCTATACTCATAGGCTTATAGTAGTAATAGCCTTGGAAGACATCACAACCTAACTGCTTTAACGTACTTGCCTGGGATGCCGTTTCAACGCCCTCAGCGACAATAGAAAGCTCTAAATTACGGGCTAAATGGATAATAGTTTCACAAATTTTCGTGTCTTCTTTATCCAAGTCGCACTCCTGAACAAAGGACTGATCTATTTTAAGTGTATTCAAAGGCAAACGTTTCAAATAACTCAAAGAAGAGTAGCCTGTACCAAAATCATCCACAGACGTCTTAACACCCAGCCCTTTCAAATCAGCCATCACTTCAATGCAACGCTCAATATCTTTTAAGAATACGCCTTCTGTAATTTCAAGCTCGAGATACTGACCGTCGATATTATATTGATTGAGTTTTTGGGATATATAAGACAGTAAACCATCCGATATTAAATGTCGGCCGGATAAATTAATCGAAATAGGTACCATGGGAAGGCCTTTATCCTGCCAAGCCTTAAGCTGCTTTAACACAGCATCAATAACCCATTCATCAATAGAGATAATAAGGTCAGACTCTTCTGCCATAGGTATAAACTCGGCTGGCGAAATGATCCCTGAGCTAGGGTTGTCCCAGCGAATTAGAGCTTCTAAGCCGAGGATTTTAGTATTGTCTATATCTACCTGAGGCTGCAGCAGCAAAAAGAAATTATCCGCTGCTAGTCCCTCTAGCACTTCGCCCTCAAAACCAAACTTCTTATTAACGGCAACTGCCATATCCGAGGTAAAGAACTGGGCATTGTCACGCCCCTTCTCTTTCGCCTGATACATGGCAATATCAGCGTGCTGTATAAGCCTGTCAGCGTCCACGATGCCTTCATCGGATAAAGCAATACCAATACTGGTCGGGATAGCGAAATACTGTCCAGCCAAGCAGAAGGTTTCACGCATCACAGTTAAAATTTGGTCACCACGCTCAATAGCTTTTTCTCTTGAGACACTTTCTGTCATCATGACAACAAATTCATCTCCGCCCCAGCGAGCAATCACATCTTGTTGCTCAGAGGTTGCCATGAGGCGTTTTGCCACTTCGCACAAGAGTTCATCCCCGGCCTTGTGCCCTAATGTGTCATTAATCATTTTGAAGTTATCTAGGTCTAAGAAAAGCAAACCCACTTTAGTATTGTGCTCTGATGCAAACAGCAAGGCCCTAGCCAAATCGTCCATCAGGTAAGTTCTGTTATATAGATTTGTGAGAGGGTCTCTATAGGCTAAAAAACGTAATCTATCTTGTAACTTCTCTTGCTTGGTCATGTCTTTTATATGGAAAGTATATTCTGCCAGCTTAAGTGATTTTGTGTTCACCTTAGTAATGGCAATCTCTGCTGAAAAGGCACTATTACTACCACTTCTTAGAAGTCTCAGTCGGTTACGTCTATTCAATATCAGATCATTGGTAGAAAAGCCTGAATTCAAACTTTCTTGAATTTTTTGCTTATCTTCCTCAACTATAAATAAATCAAGGAAGTTCTTACCTTCGACCTGAGTTTTGATATAACCAAATGTTTTCTCTGAGGCTGGATTAAACTCAATGATTTCACCAAGACGGTTTATCGTTATGATGCAATCCATTGAGGAATTTAAAATAGCTGACTTTTTGATTTCACTTTCTTTAAAACGCGTGATTGCTTCTTCTCGGTGAGATATTTCAACATTAACGCGCTCAATCACCTGATTATATTGTTGCGCTATCTGACCTACTTCAGTAAAAGGCTCTTCTGGTACAGGGTTAGAAAAATCAGCATTCGACTGCTGGTATTGCATGGTTGTCAGTAAATCTAGGAGCTCTGTGGTGGCTTTATGTTCAGCAACATTTAACCCCATTACTTCCTCATCTTCTTTCGCACGTAATCGCATAAAGCAATTACACAGTGACAACAAGACAAAGCCAATTACAAAGCAGTAAACACCAATGATGACAACACCAAACAACTGAACGCCTAGTTGCTCCCAAAAACTTAGGCCATTTCCAATCTTCTCGGCTTGACCAAAAAGAGCAACACTTATGGTTCCCCAAGCTCCAGCAAACAGATGGGCAGGCACGACATCCAAGGCATCATCAAGTTTCCAAGACACCATAAGCAAGCTGCCATAGTAGACAACAGCACCAGAAACACCACCAACCAAAATAGCGGCTGAAGGCGAGATAATATGACAACTTGCAGTAACCCCAACTAAACCGGCAATAGCGCCATTTAACATATGGCCAACATCTACAAAACCATCTCGAAAGTAACTTAATACTACGGCAACAAGACCACCCCATGCAGCGGATATAAATGTATTCAATATGATTAAAGGAACATCATCGGTTAGAGAGAGCGTGCTTCCACCATTAAAACCAAACCACCCAAACCAAATAAGTAACACACCGAGCGCGGATAGAGGTAAATTGTTTCCTGCAGGCAAGCGTTTGTCATTATCAAAGCGACCAATTCGTGGGCCGATAATAATGATAGCAACCAGAGCAATCCAGCCACCAACAGAGTGAACAACGGTAGAGCCCGCGAAATCAATAAAACCCATGGATTCAAGCCAACCATGAGTGCCACCGGCTTGATACACACCACCCCAAACCCAGTGCCCTACTACTGGATAAATAACAGCACTCAATATTACGGTAACAGCCACATAACCAAGGAAGTTCATACGTTCCGCAACCGCGCCAGAGGTGAGAGTCGCCGCGGTACTACAAAACATCATCTGGAAAAGAAAGAAACTAATTTGCCAAGGCGTATGTTCTTCACCAAAAAGAAAGTCACTCACCCCAAATAGTCCACTTACAGAGTCACCAAACATAACCCCAAAGCCAAACAGCCAAAATAACGTAGTAGATATAATAAAATCGGACATGTTCTTTGCAGCAACATTGATACTGTTCTTACTGCGAATACGCCCACTTTCTAGGCATAAAAAGCCCGCTTGCATGAGAAAAACAAGCGCGGAAGAGAATAACAACCAATAATAATCAGACATATACACCCTAGTAAAACATCACATCAAAAAGTTCAAAGAAGTAAAACTATTTGCTCTCAATCAAACTCATTATTTACTGTGCTTATCAGCCGGTACCTAGATGTAATTAAGCCCTTAACTCTCAACACTATCTATTAAGAAGCTATAACAAACTTTTATTATGAGAATCTTTATTAAATAAATTGTGTCTAATAATAAAAGTAGCAACTGGTTAAATTTTAAAAGCTACCTTTTAAACTAATCAAAAAACGAAAAGATTTTCAAATGGAAATTTTGTTTATTTCACATTACCGACCTTCACGGGCTATTTACAACCATCGAACACAGCAAAAATCTTGTGCCCTAGCAGGAGAAAAAAGAATACAAAGGCTATTTTTTGTACTATTATGAGAGAAATTACTAGTAATTCATTAGGGTGATTGTTTTGTCTGTCTCTTCTATTTCAAACAATTCAATGTATCTGCCAATTTTGTCTAACCAGACAGAGGCAAATGCAAACTCCAATTCTGAAAGATATCCAGACGTCGTTCAGCTGTCTGACCGCGCCAAGAGTTTGGTTATCTCACAAAATCAAGAAGAACTAGAGAAGTCAAAAGAAGAAGAGACTGCTGGCAAAGAGTCTGTTCAAGTTTCATCAAGTATTGGAAGACTTTCCCGCATTACTGGCTTACAACGTGACGAAGTCGCTGCCTTATACAGATCTATTGATAAGCTAACTTAACTAAAAGTTAGCTTATATCCACTCATTTCTAGATGATCAGCTTCTTTTTGCAAACTTGCCATTGTTAATGGTCTCGCAGCTAACCACCCATCTAAAAATTCAGCATGCAATTCTCTTTTTTGCGCTTTTAGCGTGAAGATTGGCATATCACCTTCCTTCCTATCGCTATGCAATAAAATAGACAATCTTAAGATAATGCTTAAACAATCTAATTGTTGTTGATCACTTTTAATAAAACGATAGTCAAGAGATTGAGTGAACTTGCGTCTATGTCTCAGAATAAGATTGGCCAACGCCTCTTGTTCCTGTTGAGAAAAGCCCGGCATATCAGATTCTTTAATAATATATGCGCCATGCTTATGATAACGGCTATGGGAGATACCTAAGCCCACTTCATGCAATAGGGCCGCCCACCTCAACATATCTTCACTAGAGACACTATTTAACCCCCAGCTGTCTTTCACTTGAGCTAACGCCGATGTCGCTGTATGAGTCACCAACTTAGCTTGCTCCATATCGATATGATATTGGTTGAGCATATAGTTCACCGTTCGCTCCCGAATATCGGTTTCACCATAGCGACCCATAATGTCATATAGTACCCCTTCCCTTAGAGCACTATTGGAGAAGTCCATTTGTTCAATGGAAAAGCATTCAAAAACAGCAGTCAAAATGGCAATACCAGCTGCTATGGTATGTTTTCTTTCAGGCTTCAGTCCTAATAAGTCGATATTATCTGCATGACCTGCAGAAAACAGCGCTTTTTGTATAAGCTTTAGCCCTTTGGGCGTAATGCCTTTTTTACTCCAATCATTCTCTTTAATAATATTGAAGGCCGCTTTCGCCGTACCCGAGGAGCCGATTGCAACTTCCCAAGATTCATCTAAAAAGTCATCTTGAATACTTAACAGCTCTAGGCGAGCAGCGGTGACGGCTTTTTGAAATTGGGACTGGGTAATCACACCATCATTAAAAAAGCGTTGCTGATAACTCACACACCCCATATGCAAACTTTCAGTCAGAATAGGCTCAAGCTTTTGCCCAATAATGCATTCGGTACTGCCACCACCGATATCAATAACTAACCTTTTAGCATTCCCATGATCCATCGACCTTGAGACACCCACATAAATTAAACGCGCCTCTTCTCGACCGGCAATAATTTCAACTGGATGGCTAATGATATCCATTGCATCACTAATAAAATCATAGCGATTTTTCGCAACACGTAATGCGTTAGTCCCCACGATTCGGACCGAACCTAACGGCATATCTTCAATCACTTGCGAGAATTGCGATAAACAGGCTAGTCCTCTTTGTTTTGCTTCATCATTTAAACAGCTGCCTTCTAAGCCAGCCGCCAGCCTTACTTTATCGCCAAACTCACCAGTAATACGAAGTTGACCATGAGTAACTTGCGCCACAACCATATGAAAACTATTTGAACCTAAATCGATGGCGGCAATTTTTTCAAAAGGAAAGTCATGGGACTGCTGCAAAAAAAGTGATTGCATAGGAGAAGCCTTTAAATTAAAGAAAGTAACGAAAAATACGAACTTAAAGTATAACGATTAAATCATGTTACACGATTTACCAAGATACTGAAGCACTACAGCCAATCGCCTAGCTCACTACACACATTAATTTAAAAAAAACCATAAAAAATCCTTTTTTACTAGATTTGGCTATAGACCTCACCAAAAAGGGTGGCTATAGTAGTGTTGGTTGATATAAGAACAACTATTATTTATTAAATTCTTGTGGATACCCCAATCAAATATATATCGACACTCTTTTGCAGAGAATAAAGCTCAAGCGTAGCGATACATTTTAACCAACTTCCAGACTCAGATTATTGTTGCTTATTGATTAACTATAATTCCGTCATTATTCTTCTAATTAGCCAAAAAACCCATTTATGAATCTTACCGACTTAAAACAAAAATCAGTACATGAACTTTTAAAAATTGCCGCAGAAATGGGCCTAGATAACATGGCTCGTTCCCGTAAACAGGATGTCATTTTTTCTATTCTAAAGCGTCATGCTAAAAGCGGCGAAGACATATCTGGAGACGGTATTTTAGAAATCCTCCAAGATGGTTTTGGCTTCTTACGCTCACCAGACTCATCTTACTTGGCTGGACCTGACGATATTTATGTTTCCCCAAGTCAAATACGACGTTTCAACCTTCGTACAGGCGACACCATTGCAGGTAAGATTCGTCCACCGAAAGAAGGTGAAAGATACTTCGCGCTTTTAAAAGTTCAAGAAATCAACTTTGACAAGCCTGAAAGCGTTCGTAACAAAATTCTTTTTGAAAACCTTACGCCTTTATTTGCCGATGAGCGCCTAGTAATGGAAGCGGGTAACGGCTCTACTGAAGACGTTACATCCCGCATTATTGATCTAGTATCTCCTATGGGTAAAGGGCAACGTGCCTTGGTCGTTTCTCCGCCAAAAGCGGGTAAAACTTTCATGCTGCAAAACATTGCCAATGCAATCACCAAAAACAACCCAGAATGTCACCTTATCGTATTGTTGATAGATGAACGTCCTGAGGAAGTAACTGAAATGTCTCGCACAGTTCGAGGCGAAGTGGTTGCTTCTACTTTTGATGAGCCACCTGCACGCCATGTTCAAGTTGCAGAAATGGTTATCGAAAAAGCAAAACGTCTTGTCGAGCATAAGCGCGATGTTGTCATCCTTCTAGACTCCATTACCCGTTTGGCTCGTGCATACAACACTGTTATTCCTTCATCAGGTAAAGTATTGACCGGTGGTGTTGATGCTAACGCCCTAGAACGCCCTAAGCGCTTCTTCGGTGCTGCACGTAATATTGAAGAAGGCGGCAGCTTAACTATCATAGCGACAGCCCTAGTTGATACTGGTTCTAAGATGGATGAAGTTATATTTGAGGAATTCAAAGGTACAGGTAACTCAGAGCTTCACCTTGATCGAAAAATTGCTGAAAAGCGCACCTTCCCTGCTATCAACATTCGTCGCTCAGGCACACGCCGTGAAGACTTGCTGACATCAGAAGAAGAGCTACAACGCATGTGGATTTTGCGTAAGCTACTCAATCCAATGGAAGATATCGATGCCACCGAGTTCTTGATTGACCGTTTACGTGTCACTAAGACCAACGACGAGTTCTTCGAGGCAATGAAAGGCAAAAACAAATAACCTTGTTTAAACAACAAGGATAAAAAGCCACTGATATAGTGGCTTTTTTTTACTGACATAAATTAATAAAAGATCGGCTTCTTTCAACACAAGCCAACATCGGAGCTAATATATGGAAAACATTACCGCCAAGGTAAAGTCTGTCGAGCTAGTTAATAAAGATGTGTATCAAATCGCACTGCAGGCAGATGACCTTACTTTCCACGCTGGCCAGTACCTTATGATTGTTTTACCGACTGGTGAACAAGTACCTTACTCTATTGGTAGTGCCCCCCATGAACTACCTAGCCTAACACTTTACATCTTAGTTTCTGACGCAGAGTCTTTAGCTCATAAAGTAGTAGAACATATCAAATCGAACTCTCAGATCAGCATTAAAGCGGCGGGTGGCGATTGCCACTTAGCGAACGGAGTATTATCAACGACACCTGATCACATTCTACTTATTGCAGGCGGTACAGGGTTCGCGCAAATCAAAAGCCTTTACAGCAGCTTGATCGAACAAGATTACCAAGGAAAAGTCTCTTTTTATTGGGGTGTTCGCAGCTATGAAGATATTTTCGCAGAAGGCTGGCTAGAAGAAGCGAAGGAGCATGCAGCTTTTTCTATCAATATCGTGGTCAATGAGAAAAGCGAAGAATGGCAAGGCCGTACAGGATGGCTATACGACGCAGTCATTCAGGACGTCGAAGATTTAAGCCACTGTACTGCGTTTATTTGTGGTTCTGTGAATATGGTTTATGGAACATTAGACCAGCTAGAGCAACAAGGCTTACAAGAAAGTAACTGCTTCTCTGATGTATTTGCTTACGCTCCACGCCCAAAGAAATAGCACTTTAAAGAGGCGGTACTTATGCTGCCTCTTTCTATCCCAAACTTCGTTTATTTTTTATACTTCTTCACACACTGATTTCCATAATGTCAAAATCTTCTGCTGATCGTCTTCTGTGACACTTTCTGCATCAAGTGTTTCCTGCAAGGTTCCTGTAAAAGCATTATCAAACTCGGCACCATCACCTTCAACACTACTGTGCAAACCTAATAAGCCTAGCAGATACGCACAGTAAAAAAGCTGATCACCATCAGCAGCATTATGTTCTATGTCTCGTAATTTATCGCACAATTGATCAGCACGTTCAGCAAATGTCATCGTCATACTCTTTCTCAAAAATTCTCTTTATTAAAAATAGAAAAAGCTGGGGAAAACCCAGCTTTTTATTAACATCTATAAGTTAAAATTGATATTACGGTTTCAGCTTCAATGTATTTAGTGTTCTTTCACGAATGGAAACTAATAAGTCGGTATTCTCTACCAAGGACTCACCATAAGATGGAACCATTTCCTTAGCCTTCGCTTGCCACTCATCAGAAGCCAAGCGATCAGCAAAACAGCGCTCTATAATACCTATCATGGTATTTACCGTCGTAGAAGCACCGGGCGAAGCCCCCAATAATGCTGCCATTGAGCCATCTTCTGTAACAATAGCCTCTGTACCAAACTCCAGTTTTCCAGAGCCATCTTCATTTTGCTTAATGATTTGCACTCGTTGACCCGCATAAGCAAGCTTCCAGTCTTTATCATTAGCATCAGGGAAGAATTGACGTAAAGAATCACAACGATCTTTATGAGACTTCATAACCTCACTAATCAAATAACGCGTCAAGTCCATGTTGTTTTTACCAACACTTAACATAGGCTTAAGGTTATCGAATTTGACGCTTTTCATTAGATCAGTTACAGAGCCAGTCTTAAGGAACTTGGTTGTAAAACCGGCGAATGGCCCGAACAAAATAGCTTTTTTACCATCAATAATTCGTGTATCTAGATGGGGTACCGACATAGGTGGCGCACCAATTGGCGCAGCACCGTAAACCTTAGCAAAATGTTGATCGACCAACTCTGGGTCTTCACATACCAGCCATTGACCGCTAACAGGGAAGCCACCATAACCTTTACTTTCTTTAACGTTCGCTTTCTGTAACAGTGGCAAAGCGCCACCGCCAGCACCTAAAAAGACAAACTTAGCATCAATAATACTCGATTCACCATCAACTTCTACAGTGACATCCCAACGGCCATCTGCACGTTTTTTCAGCTCTTTAACTTCTGTATTTACACTTAAATCGAAGTTATCAAGGCTTTGCAAATGTTGCCCCATATTACGAGCAATAGCACCAAAGTTAACATCTGAACCATGTTCTACTCGTGTTGCCGCTAGTGGCTCACCTGACTGACGATTTTTCATTATCAGTGGCATCCACTCGCTCATCACCTGAGTGTCTTCAGTATATTGCATTTCTTTAAAGGCAGGATGCGCGCTCATTGCTTCGAATCGCGCCTTTAATGCATCAACATTATCCTTGCCCCATACAAAACTTTGATGAGGTACTCGACGAATAAACTCTTCCGCTTCTGGTAACAAACCTTGTTCTACAAGATAAGACCAAAATTGCAAACTTACTTCAAAAGCAGCATTAATACTGACAGCCTTATCTATATTGACTGATCCGTCACTATTTTTAGAGGTATAATTTAACTCGCAGTAAGCGGCATGCCCTGTGCCTGCATTATTCCATCCATCTGTACTTTCTTGTGCCAAACCGCCCAAGCGCTCGACCATTTTCATCGTCATACTTGGGTCAAATTGCTTAAGTAACATAGCCAGAGTTGTGCTCATCGCACCACCGCCAACTAATAAAACATCTACAGAATTCGAGGTCATTTGATTTCGCCGTCTCGTCGCCAATTGTGAATTAAAAGGTGTTTAAGGAAGGTACTAACAAGTCCACTGACTTCAGCATGAGGATAAACCTTTATTATTCGAGACAAGCTTCGCAGTCCAATATTGAATATATTGGCAAGAAGCTTAACAAAGAATAAAAAGCGTTTAGCTCATGCCCTTCGGGTCTTTCAGAGAAACGGCTTCTCTGCGTTAAGAGTGATTGAAAGGTATTAACATTCCTACTCACTCTTGCCTTGATATGCCATTCCTCTGATAAGACTGAAGTTCAGAAGACTTGTTCGTACCTTCCTTGAAATAGCCAATCTGTAATTAACTATTAGAAAAAATAACCCTATTTAGGATTGTTACAATTATACGGATTTTAAAACTAAAGTCTTGGAAGGCATCTTTATCAAATTACGCGAAAGTGCTCTACAAGATTATAAGATAGTGCCTATTTGTTTGACTTTATCTACAAGAAAGGCGATGTTAGCAACATTAGTAAAAAAGTGTCGCTGATTTTGTTTTTATATTTAAATAATAATATTCAGTATAAACCATGTAAATCTCTAAATAGATACAGACAAGGAGTATTGTTATGAAAGCACAAGATATTATGACAAAAGAAGTCATATGTGTGGATATGGACAAACGCTTACCTGAAATAAAACAAATTATTGAGACAAATGCTTTCCACCATTTACCTGTTGTAGATGAAGATAGAAAAATCGTCGGCATTATCTCTGACAGAGATTTACTGAGACAAATAAGCCCTTTTATCGATCACGCCTCAGAACAACCTAGAGATGTAGACACCCTTAATCGCGCGGCTCATCAGGTAATGACACGCCAACCTGTTACAATAAAAGCAGAGACTTCCATGAGTGAAATTATTTCATGGTTTCAAAGAGTTGATATTTCATGCTTACCAGTAACGGATGAGGAAGGTCATGTCATTGGCATCATATCGTGGCGCGACTTAATTCTTCACGCCACTTTTAATTGATAAGAAACAGTTAGTGAGTTTTCGCTTGATCACCCAGTAAAGCTAACAATTCGGCTTCCGAAAACTCATACTCTTCTGCACAGAACTGGCAATCCACCTTAATTTTACCCTGCTCTATTAAGATTTCTCGAACCTCTTCACTACCAAGAGACATGACGGCATCCAATGTTCTCTGCCTCGTACACGAACAGCTAAATTGCATAGCCTTAGCATCGTACATTCGCACTTCTTCTTCGTGGTACAAACGATGTAGTAAAAGCTCCGTATCAATACCTAATAGTTCTTCCTCTTTTACCGTTGATGCTAGGTGAGACAAGCGTTCCCAAGCATCTTCATCGCCCTGCTTCGCTTGTTCATGGGGTAAGCGCTGTAGGAACAAACCACCACATTGAGCACCATTAGCTGCCAACCATACTCGACTAGGCAATTGTTCAGATTGTAAAAAGTACTGCTCCAAACACTCGGCCAATGTATCACCAGCAACATCAACAATACCTTGATAGCGTTGCCCTTTACGCGGCTGAATAGTAATAACTAGGTAGCCACCCTTTAATGCTTCCTTTAGTGAAATAGCATCAGGAGTTTCTTGTGACTCGTCCCATTGAGCAATAGCACGTAAGTTCTGATGCTCATCACACTCGGCCATCAAAGTAGACAAAAAACCATTGCCTTTTGCCTGCAAAGATAAAATACCGTCAACCTTAATAATATCTCTCAGTAAAGCGATAGCCGCTACAAACTCACCTAGCAAGATTTCTAGAGGTTCAGGGTATTGCTTACGCTTTATAATTTCTTGATAAGCTTCATTCAGTAACACACGTTCACCACGAACATTGGTATTATCAAAAGAAAAGCGTTGAATTTCATTTATAGACTGGACGTTCACTAAGCACACCTTAGATAGCTAAAAGCTTTAAAAAATTTAATATTGAATAATAGCTATTTTACCCGTGCGCCCCCCAATCATCCACTTTTAAAAATGGAATAAAAAAGAGAATATTCCCTCTTACTGTTTCGTTTGTTCTACCAGCACTCTAAAATGTTACCCATTCGAATATTTATTAAAAACACCTCATTTTATTCCTCCCATTGAGGCAAGAGATTTCTACTTTTTATGATTCAGTTTTCCGAAGTTAGCTTACAACGTGGCACACAGTTCTTATTAGAAGAAGCCGATCTAACCATTTTTGAAGGCCAGAAAGTAGGCTTAATAGGTGCAAATGGAGCAGGTAAATCATCCTTATTCGCCATGATAAAGGGCGAACTTAACTCAGATACGGGGGAACTAATTTTACCCGGTCAGCGTCGCATTGCTTTTATGGCACAAGAAGTTGAAGAAACTCAACGCAGCGCATTAGATTACTGCCTTGATGGTGACGATAAGCTAAGAGAGATAGAAAAAAATATCGCCAAAGCACAACAGGATGGCGACGATCACGCCCACGCTAACTGGCTAGGTGAGTTTGAAAGCGCTAACGGCTATACCGCACAATCAAGAGCTGAAACACTACTGCAAGGCTTAGGCTTTAAAATGGCGGACATGCACAAACCCGTCTCTGATTTTTCAGGCGGCTGGCGCATTCGTCTTAATCTCGCCAAAGCTCTTATGTGCCCTTCTGACATTCTATTGCTGGACGAACCAACCAACCACTTAGACCTTGATGCGGTTATGTGGCTAGAAAACTGGCTAAGACAATACCCTGGCACATTATTACTCATATCCCATGACAGGGATTTCCTAGATGCCATTTGTAGCCATATTGTTCACCTATATCAAAAGAAGTTAACGCTTTATAAAGGCAACTACTCAAACTATGAACGTCAACGAGCAGAACACCTCGCACAACAACAAGTTAACTATGAGAAACAACAAGCAAAACGAGCTCATTTGCAGCAATACGTAGACCGCTTTCGTTTTAAAGCAGATAAAGCAAAACAGGCACAAAGCCGTTTACGCATGCTAGAAAAAATGGAAACTATAGGACCTGCACACATTGACTCACAGTTTGAGTTTTCCATTCCTGTCGCTGAAAAAACTTCACAACAGCTCGTTAATCTATCCCATGCAAATTTAGGCTATATATCTGAAACTGGCACTCAAACAGTTCAACTTGAAAATAGCAACTTTGCGCTTAGAGATGGCCAACGCATCGGTTTACTTGGTCCCAATGGCGCTGGTAAATCGACCCTCATAAAATCTATAGTCGGTGAGCTCCCAGTTTTGTCTGGCGAACGAGTCACTGGTGAAAACTTAAAGGTTGGATATTTCTCACAGCACCAACTAAGCGCTTTAGACCTAGAAGCTTCGCCACTATTGCATATTCAGCGTCTTTCTCCGAGGGTACTGGAAAGTGAGATTCGCCGTTACTTAGGTGGCTTTGGATTTATAGGTGACGATGCATTACGAGCGGTTAAAGGCTTTTCAGGTGGGGAAAAAGCCCGTTTAGCGCTGTCTCTTATCGCATGGACTAAGCCAAACCTTCTGGTACTCGATGAGCCGACTAACCATTTAGATTTAGAGATGCGTCAAGCACTGACTGAGGCTCTGCAAGCCTTCCCCGGATCAATCCTGCTTGTTTCCCATGATCGCCATCTTCTCAACAGCACCGTAGATGAGTTTTACCTTGTAGCCGACAACTGCATTCAAAATTTTGATGGCGATCT
The DNA here is from genome assembly GCF_025716875.1 of Marinomonas sargassi. Classification (GTDB taxonomy): domain Bacteria; phylum Pseudomonadota; class Gammaproteobacteria; order Pseudomonadales; family Marinomonadaceae; genus Marinomonas; species Marinomonas sargassi. The sequence goes on from NZ_JAOVZB010000005.1 coordinate 365,464, forward strand.
AACGGCTTATTACGCTTGGTTACAAGCAAGACAGAACAATACTGCTCAAGTAGAAAAAGCGAAGCAAGAGGTCGTAAAACTGGATAAAACCGACCGCAAGGAAGAAAGAAGAAAAGCTGCCGAGATGCGTGAAAAACTTCGTCCTCTTCGCAAAAAGATAGAAAAACACGAAAAAGCCGTTCAAAAAGCACAAGAATACCTAGACAAGATTTCCGAAGCCATGTCGGATACATCACTCTATGAAGCTGAACAAAAAGATAAACTGCAGTCTTTATTAGAGGACGAAGCTAAATGGAAAAAGTCATTAGCTGAAAATGAAGAGGCATGGTTTGAGGCACAAGAAGAGCTTGAAGAAGCCGAGTCTCAATAGGCAGCTATATAAGCGAATTAATCTTTAAGATACAAGAATATACGCACCGCTGACTTAATACTGTCATAATAGTTAAGTAGATTCATACCCTGAACATAGGAGAGATATTGGATGACATTTCCATACACCCGTATGCGCCGCATGCGAAAGAATGATTTTTCTCGACGCTTAATGCGAGAACATCATTTAACTGCTAACGACCTGATATACCCTATGTTTATTCTTGAAGGTAGTAATGTTCGTGAAGAGATTCCCTCCATGCCGAATATTAGTCGGGTGTCTATCGACCTTCTTCTCAAAGAAGCACAAGAGTTAGTCGAATTGGGCGTTCCTACCATCGCTATTTTCCCAGTGATTGAAGAAAATAAAAAGTCATTGCTTGCTGAGGAAGCTTATAACCCCGAAGGCCTAGTTCAACGGGCAGTACGCGCTTTGAAAGCCGCTTTCCCTGAACTTGGCGTCTTAACAGATGTCGCTTTGGACCCTTATACCACCCATGGTCAAGATGGCATTATTGACGACACAGGTTATGTATTAAACGACATCACCGTCGATACCCTTGTGAAGCAAGCCGTTTCTCATGCTCAAGCTGGTGCAGATGTCGTTGCCCCTTCAGACATGATGGATGGCCGTATAGGGACCATTCGTGGTGAATTGGAATCTGAGGGATTCATCGACACCTTGATAATGGCTTACGCCGCTAAGTATGCCTCTGCTTATTATGGCCCATTTAGAGACGCAATTGGCTCAAGTGGTAATCTAGGTAAAGGCAATAAATCTACCTATCAAATAGATCCAGCCAACTCAAACGAAGCCATACGTGAAGTCATTCTGGATATTGAGGAAGGTGCCGATATGGTTATGGTGAAACCTGGCATGCCATATTTAGACATTGTTCGACGCGTCAAAACAGAACTTGAAGTTCCAACATTTGCCTATCAAGTCAGTGGTGAATATGCCATGCACATGGCTGCCTTTGAGAAAGGTTGGCTAGATAAAAATACCGTTATGATGGAGTCTCTATTGGCCTTCAAAAGGGCTGGAGCGGATGGGATTTTGACCTATTTCGCTAAAGATGTAGCACTTCTCTTAAAGAAACAAAAATAGCTGAAAAGCTATCTACTCAGTAGGTTGCTTTTCATTTTTGAAACAGGCTTTTCTACCTCCAGAAAAGCCAAAGATTGCATTTATTAAAACCGATGTTTGAGGTTATATAGAGTATGTCTGAGCAACTAAACAGTGAAAAAATCGAAACAACAAATATACCTGTTGTAGAGAAAGAAGCAGATGAGCTCATATTGGAGCCTATTCCAGAGCAGCCACAAGACATTAAAAAGCTGGCTATTGAAGAGCGCTCGCCTGAGGAAATCGATTTATCGGACCCAGAACTTTATTTCAACAGAGAGCTGAGCCACTTACAGTTTAATGCTCGAGTTCTAGAGCAAGCAATGGATGAAAACCATCCTATCCTCAATAGATTGATGTTCCTATGTATATTCAGTTCGAATATGGATGAGTTTTTTGAGATCCGAGTTGCAGGTCTAAAAAACCAAGTAGAATATAGCCGTGAAGAAAACGGTCCTGATGGCATGCACCCAAAAGAGGTGCTTAAACTCATCAGTGAACAAGCCCATAAATTGGTAAGACGCCAATACAAAATACTGAATGACATCATCTTCCCTAAGCTTTCTGAAGAGAATATCCACTTTATTCGCCGTAGTTTATGGACAGACAAGCAAGCACTGTGGGTAAAAAATTACTTTAAAGACAATGTGCTTCCTGTCATCAGCCCTATCGGCCTTGACCCAACTCACCCATTTCCGCGTCTTGCAAACAAGACCTTCAACTTTGTTGTTGAACTAGAAGGAAGAGACGCATTTGGTCGAGAGAACGGACTCGCTATCGTACCAGCGCCAAGCTCATTACCACGTTTAGTGAAATTACCTGACAGCGTATGTGATGGCGGTGACAACCTTGTCTTTCTTTCTGCGATCGTTCACGCCCATGCCGACCAACTTTTCCCCGGCATGACAGTAAAAGGTTGTTACCAATTCCGTCTGACACGAAATGCGGACTTAGAAGTAGATTCAGATGATATCGGTATCGATTTAGCAGGCGCTCTACGAACAGAGCTACAAAGCCGTCATTTTGGTAGCTCTGTAAGGCTAGAGGTTGCTGAGAATTGTCCATCGCATGTTATTGATTCACTCCTAAAACAATTCGATTTAGAAGAGCAGGACTTATATCGTATAGATGGCCCAGTTAACCTAAGCCGAATGCTTGCTGTTTTGGATTTTGTTGACCGTGGCGATCTGATGTATTCACCATTCTCTCCAGGACTACCGAAAAAGCTATCTAACTCCAGTAATTTATTTGAGTCGATCAGACAAAATGATTACTTGTTAATGCACCCTTTTGAGAGTTTCACACCTGTTATTGACCTCATTAGCGAAGCGGCTAAAGATCCTCATGTTGTTGCAATACGTCAAACGCTGTATCGCACAGGTTCGCGCTCACCTATTGCCAATGCGTTAGTAGAAGCGGCTCGTAACGGTAAAGAAGTCACTGTTGTTATCGAATTAAGAGCACGATTTGATGAAGCAGAAAACCTTGCTCTAGCAAGTCGCTTACAGGAAGCAGGGGCGATCGTCGTTTACGGCGTTGTACATCATAAGACTCATGCCAAAATGATGATCATCGTCCGTAAAGAAGGCTCTGAGCTGAACAGATATGTTCACTTAGGGACAGGTAACTACCATGCAGGTAATGCAAGACTCTATACAGACTACAGCTTCTTAACATGCGATAAGGTCATAGGTGATGATGTGCACCGTGTCTTCCAGCAGCTAACTGGCATGAGTAAAGAACTGAAAATCAAAAAGCTACTCCATGCGCCGTTCACTTTGCGTGACAGACTATTGGATATGGTCAACCGCGAAGCAAAAAATGCAAAAAATGGTGACCCTGCTCGTATTATCATTAAAGTGAATTCTTTAACTGAGCAGCGTTTAATTAAAGCACTTTATAAAGCATCACAAGCTGGTGTAAAAATTGACCTTATTGTCCGAGGCATTTGTACTCTTAGACCGGGTGTGAAAGGCGTATCTTCTAATATTCGTGTGCGTAGTATCATCGGCCGTTTCTTGGAACATACCCGTGTTTACTACTTCTATAACAACCGTAGCCCAGAGGTTTACCTATCGAGCGCTGACGGCATGGAACGTAATCTGAACAATAGGGTAGAAGTGGCCTTCCCAATTCAAGACGGCAAATTATCTCGCCGAGTGAAACAGGAATTAGAGTCTTACTTAACGGATAATACCCAGAGCTGGTTGTTACAAAATGATGGAACCTATCAGCTATCCAAACCTAGAAAAGACCAATACAGAAGTGCACAGCGTACTTTGCTGAGTAATTTATCTAATAGCTCTCGCTAATTTAAATAGATTACTTCATCTAAAAGGGCCTCTTATGAGGCCTTTTTTATACTTTTAGAAAATAACCCCAAACTCTTAGCAGCCTATTCCAGAGGCTCAGAACCCCTGACAGCATTGCTATCAGGGCTTCTATTGTTTAATAGCTTTGTCACCTGTTCTCACATGCGTATCCTGTAGGGAGTCCCACACTCTCATCGGCGATGGTGAGCGCCTGCGGCGAATAAAGAGTCACTTCTGAGTTCGGGATAGGGTCGGTGGTTCAACGCCTTAATGGCGATCAGATAATTTTAACTTCCAAGCACTTTTCTAATAGACACAAAAAAGCCCTGACAGCATTGCTATCAGGGCTTCTGTTGTTTAAAGCTTGACGACGACCTACTCTCACATGGGATCCCCCACACTACCATCGGCGATGGCGCTTTTCACTTCTGAGTTCGGGATGGGATCAGGTGGTTCAACGCCTCTATGATCGTCAAGCAATTC
>NZ_JAOVZB010000006.1 GCF_025716875.1 Marinomonas sargassi
AAACACCAACTTACTTAATAAAGCGAATTGACGTGTTTGACTCTCGTGTAAGACTTCAATTTTTTTGAAAGTCTCCAGCGAGCGCCCACACAAATTATCTGATTATCTATTTTAAAGAGCGTTGCTATACCACTTGCAGCTACTTGAATCACCTAGTTACTAAATAACTAAGTAGAAGCACTGCCCGTGTCAGCGAGGTGTGTATACTACAGATTATTTTTTAAAGGACAACCCCTTTCTTTGAAAAAACATACCTTTCTTTCAAAAAATAAAGCCGAAATATTAAATATGTCTCGGCTTTATTAATGACATGTGCAAAACCAGTTTTATAAAACGAATAGGTGATGCTTTTTCTTACCTAACTTAACTAGGAAATATTTTCCAAAATAGCCATTTTCTGCGACAAAAACACTCTCAGCAGACATATTATCGTCAAGCCCTTTTGCCACACCATTTATAAAGACAGACTGGCGCTGCAAAGCATCTTTCACTTGCTTACCACTAGCTGCCAAGCCTGCATCTGCAAACAAAGAGGTTAATGGAGTTGATGATAAATCCACATCTTCAAGCGAGCTACTAGGTAAACCATCCAACTGAATCTGCTCCAAATCTTGTTCACTCAATTGCTCTGCCTGCCCACTAAATAAAGCCTGGGTAATTCTCTCCGCTGCTTGAAGCCCACTTTCACCATGAACAAGTTTAGTCGCTTCACGTGCCAGGATTGCTTGCGCCTTAGGCTTACTACCACTTTCACTGTCTTCCTTCTCAATTGCATCGATCTCTTCAATACTTAAGAATGTGAAGAATTTTAGAAACTTATAGACATCTGCGTCAGCAGTATTCATCCAGAATTGATAAAAAGCATATTGTGAAGTTTTCTTAGGGTCTAACCAAACAGCTCCAGACTCCGTTTTACCAAACTTTGTACCATCTGATTTCGTCACCAAAGGTACAGTCATTCCAAACACTTGTGATTTATTCTGGCGTCGAGATAAATCAATGCCACCAACAATATTTCCCCATTGATCACTACCGCCAATTTGAATTGTGCAATCATATTCTTTATTCAGTTCCGAGAAGTCCATACCCTGCAAAAGCGCATAAGAAAACTCAGTGAAGGAGATACCTGCCCCTTCTCTATTAAGACGCTGCTGAACTGATTCTTTATTGATCATGGCATTAACAGAAAAATGTTTACCGATATCCCTTAAAAAGTCGAGCACATTCATCTCACCAGCCCAATCCAAGTTATTAACCACTCGAGCTGAATTGGATACACCATCAAACTTAATAAACTGGCTTACTTGGCCTTTAATTTTCTCAGCCCAGCTAGCCACAATATCAGAAGTATTTAACTGACGTTCCGCAGCTTTGAAACTTGGGTCACCAATTAGACCTGTTGCCCCACCAACTAGAGCGATTGGATTATGCCCCGCATCTTGAAAACGTTTTAATACAAGTAGAGGAACAAGATGACCTAAATGAAGGCTATCGGCGGTTGGATCAAAGCCACAATAAAGCGTACGACTTCCATCCTCGAGATGTTTTCTGAGCTCTTCTTCCGCTGTCATTTGCGCGATAAGTCCACGAGTTTGTAAGTCATTTAACAGGTCTTTACTGCTTAGCGTCATTTTTTGATCCAATTCCCAGTGAGTTAATGTCATTAAAGCATTCAATTATAAAAGTAATATTGATACGATGATAAGGCTTTATTTAAAAATTTTTAGGTACATATTTTGATCAAGTTATTACCCGCAAAGCATTTACTGCTAATTGCAACAACATGCATAGTCTTTTCAATCGTATTAATTGCACTACCAGACGATACAGACACCAATGATCAACCTACTATTTTAGAGGCAAAGTTTCAGGAAGTGAGCGACGCTGACATCTCGTTTAACAACCTCCCTCAGACATTATCAATACAAAAAATCACCCCTCTAAGGCCTTTGGAACCAATAACCCAAGAGCCTTCAAGCCAACTCACAACCAATCAGACATTATATGAAGCCCCAGCCCCAGCAGCATTGGTGCAAAAGAGTGCTCCCCCAACTTTTAGTAGCGGGAGCCTAACAGTCTCCTCCGGTGACTCTTTGTCCAAACTGTTATCCAACAAAGGCATATCCGCCCAAGACATTTACAAGGTTTCCCAAGCGGATAAAGAACAAAAGACATTGCTACAAATGCGACCTGGGCAAACGCTCAACTTCATCAAGAATGACAAAACAAATGAGTTAACAGAAATCACCCTAGTGTTAAATAGACTCGACAGCGTCACTTTCACTCGCGATGGCTCAAAGTTTAACCGTAAAGAAGTTTCCCGCACTCCGGATATCACACAAACCTACAAAGAAGCTGAAATAAACAATTCCTTATTTGTAGACGGCTTAGCCGCGAATATTGAACAACCCCTATTACTCGAGTTGGCCAATATATTTGGCTGGGATATCGACTTCGCTCTCGACATCCGAAAGGGAGATATGCTCAGCGTACTTTATGAAGAGAAGTTTCTTGACGGTGAAAAAATAGGCTATGGCAATATCATTGCCGCCCAATTCATTAATAATGGAAGAGTGTACAAAGCCATTCGATACGAAACAGATAAGAGCACAAGCTATTACACCCCAGACGGACAAGCAATGCGCAAAGCCTTCATCCGAACACCTGTGGACTTCACTCGTATATCTTCAAAATTCAACCCAAATAGAGTACACCCTGTTTTTAAGACCATTCGACCACACCGAGGCGTGGACTATGCAGCACCTAGCGGCACACCAGTCAAAGCAGCTGGCGATGGAAAAGTCTCTTTCGCAGGAAAACAAAATGGTTACGGAAACGTTGTCATCATTGACCACGGCAAAGGCTACACAACCCTTTATGCACATTTAAGAAGCTTCTCTCGAGGAATCAGAAAAGGTGCAAGAGTAAAACAAGGAAAAATCATTGCCTATGTAGGTCAAACAGGCTGGGCAACAGGGCCACACTTACATTATGAATTTAGAATTAACGGCACACACAAGAACCCTGTAACAGTTAGGCTGCCAAATGACGCCCCTATGCCTAAGAATGATTTAAAGAACTTCTTACCATATGCAAAGCAAGTTATTGCCACACTCAACAACTCTCACTCACCTGTATTGAGTCAAAAGCTTGCATCCCTACAAAAATAAGACAAAAAAAAGCAGCCTAAAGGCTGCTTTTTTTCAGCATAAACAATAGAGAAATTATAGAGCACTCTCAATAAAGTCTACTAACTGGGACTTAGAAAGCGCACCTACTTTTGTTCCTACCACTTCACCACCTTTAACAACTAATAAAGTTGGGATGCCACGAACATTGAACTTAGGCGCTGTTTCCGTGTTTTCATCAACATTCAACTTAACTACTTTAACTTTACCTGCAAATTCTTCAGCAATGTCTTCTAAAATAGGCGCGATCATTTTACAAGGCCCACACCAAGGTGCCCAAAAATCAACAACAACAGGCACATCTGAATTCAAGACTTCTTCTGCAAATTGAGCATCTGTAATTTGGATAGTATTTTCACTCATAATATTTTCCTATAAATCTATTTTGTAACTAATGAATACCGCTAAGTGTATCACTAAAACTTAAGGGTAAGAATCCGAATATATAAATTAAGGTAATAGACTTAAGCTATTATAAAATTGATCGAATTGCAGTAGGCAACTCTAGTAACGAATGCACTTCTGCGGTTGGGAAAGCACGCCATTCATCAGCCCAACGCCTTGCACCATGGCGGTTAAACCAAATAGATTTTCCACCAGCGGCCAGCACACCAGATACATCATCTATAGGGTGATCCCCTATATGAATTAGATTAGAGATATCCGCTCCTGCTTTTTGAGCAGCTAGATCAAAAATATCCGTATTTGGCTTGGCAAAACCAACTTGATCGGCTCTAAGTGCAAAATCAAAATATCGACCTAGGCCAACATAAGGATGAAACACATCGGCGTTACCATTTGTTATGACGGCAAGAGAATAATCTTGATTGAGCTCTTCCAAGATTTCTAATGCATGGGGGAATAAATCTACCTTTTGGCGCCACTCTTTAAAATACTCTAACGCAGTACCAGCAACTAAACTTGCCTCCTCTGAGGGAAGACCAAACTGCTTTAGCATTTTAATATATAACTGCAGGCGAGTTTCCGTAAGGTTGGAGGGCTGTAAAACCGTCCCCTTCATTTCCCTCTGCACGGTAAGAGGGAATTGTTGAGAAAAACCAGGAAACCTTTCTTCGAACCAAGCCTCCATCGCATATTCAGCTCGAACCAAAACAGGGTAAGTGTCCCAAAGCGTGTCATCTAAATCAAAAGTAATTAGAACACTCATCAGGCTATCCTTAACAAGGTAGCACTTAACAAATCCGCTAAATATTGAAGGAACAAAGTCCCTTTCTCTTTATCAAATTCGGATGACTTTTCCGCCCCAAGAACAAGTACACCACACTTTTTAATTTCACCGCCAGATCGAGAAAGCAAAGGCAGAACAGCAACAGATTTGATCGCCTCTGCACTCTCCGAAAAAATATAGTCCATTTCATGCTTAGGCAGTTCGCCACAAAAGCACTCTGTGGTATTTGAGGAAAGTGTTAACTGTGGATCATCCTCCGTTAAGCTATGACTTCTTATTGATGAAGTATTTTTTGAATCAAATAAAATTAGGGAATGGTGTGGTATCTGAAAATCATTCCTAACCATATCCCCAACCACCTCAGCGAAGTCATCTAACGATTGACAGCCTAATCCTGCCAACACTAAGCGGCGACTCTTTTGAAGCGTCGATTCGTTTTCACGAGCAACCTCAACCAAACATTCAAATTCTGCCCGATAGCTAGCGTTGGATTTTTTCATCACCTCAACTTGGTATTCAAGCAAAGAGATGACTTTTCCATTAACGGGATGAGGAAGAGTTAGATACTCCAAAACATCGGCATTCTGGATAAAAAAGTCCGGTGTGCTCAATAGGTATTGAATTACTTCCTCTTCTCTCATACTGCCTCTATAGGTAAATTTGACCTTCAAATACTTTGGCGGCTGGACCTGTCATTAGAATCGGAGAGCCTTCGCCCTGCCATTCAATATGCAAGTCCCCACCACGTAGGTGTGCAGTAACTTTTGGAGACAACCAACCCTGTTTGATACCGGCAACAACAGCTGCACAAGCCCCAGTACCACAAGCTTGAGTCTCCCCAACACCACGCTCATAGACACGTAAATTTATTTCAGAAGGCGTCAACACCTTCATAAAGCCCACATTGACATTATTGGGAAATAAATCGTGATTTTCGATCAAAGCCCCAGCAGTAGCGACCTCTTCATCAAACAACTCATCTACCTTGATAACAGCATGAGGATTACCGACTGATACGGGGGTAATCTGATACTCTTTCGATCCAGCTTTCAAAGGATAAAGAGAGTTCGACGAAGGATCAGCAGAGAAAGGCAAATCAGCAGGCATAAAGCTCGGCATTCCCATATCCACAGTCACCAGATCATCTTCAACAACTCTTAGCTGAATTGAGCCGCGTTTCGTTTCTACATTAATAACACGCTTATTCGTTAGCCCACGCTCTAATACAAACTTAGCGAAACAACGAGCACCATTTCCACAGTGCTCTACCTCACTACCGTCTGAATTATAAATGCGATATCTAAAATCCATATCGGGTTGAGTCGGCGGTTCAACCACAAGCAATTGGTCAAAACCAATTCCCCAGTTTCGATCACTTAGACGCTCAATCTGTTGCTTGTTAAAAAACACTTTGCGGGAGACCGCATCGACTACGACGAAGTCATTACCCAACCCATGCATTTTAGTAAATTTCAATAACACAGCGAACCCCTTACTCTGGTAACAATTGCTCACCAACAAGTTGATGTTCAATCGTTTCTCGTGCTCGAATCAGGTGAGATTGATCATCATCTACCATTACTTCTGCAGCACGATTACGGCTGTTGTAATTTGAAGACATAGTAAAGCCATAAGCACCAGCAGAACGAACAGCCAATAAATCACCTGCCTGTATATCTAACTCTCGATCTTTACCTAAAAAGTCACCCGTTTCGCAAACAGGTCCAACCAAATCATAGCTACGTTTACCTTCGGGAGTCGGCAGCAATGAAACAGGCACTATATCCATCCAAGCACTGTATAAAGACGGGCGAATCAGATCATTCATTGCCCCATCAATAATGGCAAAATTCTTATGAGGCATACATTTTAGAAACTCAACTTGAGTCAATAGTACTGCAGCATTAGCCGCAATAGAACGACCTGGTTCAAAAGCTAATGCGATATCTCTATCCGCCATTTTTTCTAGCAATAATTTAGCGTAATCCGCTGGCTTTGGCGGCACTTCATCACGATAACGAACACCTAATCCACCACCTAAATCTAGATGCTTAATTGTAATTCCCTCTTCTGCTAAGAGGTCAACTAAACCAATCAAACGATCAAATGTGTCCAAGAAAGGTTTCAGCTCGGTTAATTGAGAGCCAATATGACAATCCACGCCCATCACGTTCAAGTTAGGTAGCGAATTAGCCACTTTATAAACTCGTACAGCGTCTTTAATATCAATACCGAATTTATTTTCTTTTAGGCCTGTTGATATATAAGGGTGTGTTTTGGCATCTACGTCTGGATTAACCCGCAAAGAAACAGGAGCTTGCTTACCCATCTCTCCAGCTACTTCATTAAGACGATACAATTCAGCTTCTGACTCAACATTAAAACAATGTATACCAACCTCTAATGCACGACGCATTTCATGAGCTTGTTTACCGAGACCCGAGAACATAACTTTACTAGGATCACCGCCAGCGCGTAAAACACGCTCTAACTCGCCAACAGATACGATATCAAAACCAGAACCTAAGCGAGCTAAGACATTTAAGATCGCAATATTAGAAGAGGCTTTAACGGCGTAGCAGATCAAAGTCGGATGGGAAGCAAATGCGTCCGCATACGCATTGTAATGACTCTCAAATGCCGCACGAGAATATACATAGCAAGGCGTGCCATACTGTTGAGCAATATCAGACAAAGCGACATTTTCTGCGTTCAATGTCTGATCAGAATAATTAAAAAAGTCCAAAAGGGGTTCCTCAGTTACAGGGGTGAATGCTGTTGTGGTGCCTTAACATCACTAGGTAGATAAAGAGCACCTTTATTACCACAAGCAACAAGAAGAACAACTACGGCACATATTGAAAACAACTTAAGCATCACCGAATCTCTATATATTTTTGATCACCAGAGTATACCTTGAGCCCTGTTTGTACCCAACCCTAAGTAGTCTATTTCGTTTGATATTCTTTACAAAAATAAAAAATCGCTCGTCTATAAAATCTGTTATCTTATGACGTCGAACAATAAGACGGCACTAAACGCTTCATGAGACACATCATTTGCTTTATTTACCATAGGCAAAACACCTATGAAAAAAACTAAAGTACCTGTCATCGCGGCTATTTGTAGCGCCATACTGATACACCTGTTAATCATTCACACTGCCATTAAACAAGGTTGGTTTATAACCGAAAGTAAACCTGCAACCTTTAAACTAGTACTCTTACCTGAAACCAATATTACAGCTGACGATATCAGTAACAGCGATGATGGTAGTGTCGATACATATAGCCAGAGGGAAGAATCAGCAAGCTCAAGTGATGCACAAGCAGACACTGTACAAACAAATGCCCCATCTATATCTACAGAGCATCAACCTCTAGAGCATCAAGAGAATCCAAATTTTAGTGCTGACATCAATACAAACGCTGAAGAGCTGTCATTAAGCGATACTTTTGATATAGATAATCAAGCTTCAGAAAACCAGACGTTTAATAACGAGCTACCTAGCACCGAACAAAGCGAACCCTTCCTATCTGAAATGCTAAATAACTCTGCAATAACCGATAAGCCAGAACTGCTCGATCTATCCAATATTGAAATACCAATAGATAATAGTGACGCCGCTCTTTCTGGTGTTTTTTCGGAAGAACTGAGAAACAAAATAGAAAAGTCTAAAGCTGCACAGGCAGAGTATTTAAAGGGCCAAGTTGAAATCACTGACTACCCGATTACGGAAGGTGCCGATGGAGTACGTTATGTGAATATTGAAGGGGTATGCTGGAAAATACCTGAACTTGGTTCAGATGAGCCTTGGAGTATCGTCTTGTCTGGTTGCGCTGAGCTTAACAAATCCTTTCATTTTGAGCTGAACATTGCTCCCAATACTTTACTTGGACCCGAGTCTCCATTTTTTATTGGCCAGTAGTTTCTTGAACCATTAGCCAAATTTATAAAACAAAAAAAAGCGGCAATATCATTGCCGCTTTTCAAACATTTAAAACATCTAAAACATGGCGCTCAACTAGGCTAAGCGAGCTTCCAGTTCAGTTTTAGCACGGGCAACTGCAGCCAACACTTGAGCTGGAGCTGTACCACCAATATGGTCACGAGCAGCAACTGAACCTTCTAGAGTTAGAACATCAAAAACATCACTCTTAATCATATCGCCAAACGCTTGCAACTCTTCCAAGGTCATTTCAGATAAGTCTTTACCTTCTTTCACCCCGTAACCTACCGCTTTACCAACCACTTCATGGGCATCACGGAAAGCCACACCCTGACCAACAAGGTAATCTGCAAGGTCTGTTGCAGTCGAGAAGCCACGACGCGCCGCTTCATACATATGCTCTTTACGTGACTCAATGGCAGGAATCATGTCAGCAAAGGCTCTTAAAGACCCTTTCAGCGTATCTACCGTATCAAACAAGGGCTCTTTATCTTCTTGGTTATCTTTGTTGTAAGCCAAACATTGAGACTTCATTAACGTCAACAACCCCATCAAATGACCATATACACGCCCTGTTTTACCGCGAACCAACTCTGGTACGTCAGGGTTTTTCTTCTGTGGCATGATAGAAGAACCCGTACAAAAGCGATCAGGTAAATAGATGAAGTTAAATTGCGCAGATGCCCACATAACCATCTCTTCTGCCCAACGAGACATATGCATCATGATGATGGATGCAGCAGAGGTAAACTCAATGGCAAAATCTCGATCACTTACTGAGTCTAGAGAGTTGTAAGTTGGTCGCTCAAAACCCAATAATTCAGCGGTCATATTACGATCAATAGGATAAGTTGTTCCTGCTAGTGCCGCAGCACCCAGAGGAAGAATATTGATACGCTTACGGCAATCCATTAGACGCTCGTAGTCACGCTGCATCATTTCGTACCATGCCATAAGATGATGACCAAATGTAACAGGCTGAGCTGTTTGCAAATGAGTGAAGCCAGGCATGATGGTATCGGCCTCTTTTTCTGCAAGACTTAATATTCCCTGCTGTAAACGAGTCACTTCATCCAATAAAAAGTCGACTTCATCTCGCATGTAAAGACGGATATCTGTGGCAACTTGGTCATTACGAGAACGGCCTGTATGTAGTTTCTTGCCTGTAATACCAATTTTCTGAGTCAATCGAGCTTCAATGTTCATATGAACGTCTTCTAGTTCAATAGACCACTCAAATTCACCTCTAGCGATTTCTTCTTCTATTTCAGTCAAACCTTGAATTATCTGATCGCACTCTTCTTCCGTTAAGACACCCACACTTGCTAGCATTTTACCGTGTGCAATAGAGCCTTGGATATCTTGCTTCGCCATTCGTTGATCAAACTCAACAGAAGCAGTAAAACGCGCTACAAAAGCATCCACAGGCTCAGAAAAACGACCACCCCATTGCTGGTTTGTGGTTTTATTAACATCAGACATTCAAACGATTCCTAAACTAAATTCAAACAGCTGCCAAGAGTACCTGAAGCAAAGCCACATATAAAGCATGAAGGATGACGGCACAGCCTCGAACAGGTATTATTTAAGAGATTTAGTTGTAGTAATGCATTGGGAGATAATGTGAAAGACAAAATTGTGATCGCCACCCGTGAAAGTCAACTTGCTCTATGGCAAGCCAATACTGTAAAAGCACAATTAGAGTCTTTATATCCAGAGCTAAAAGTTGAGTTACTCGGCATGACTACAAAGGGAGATCAAATACTCGATTCCCCTCTCTCCAAAATAGGTGGTAAAGGGCTATTTGTTAAGGAACTTGAAACTGCATTATTAGATGGCCGTGCCGATATTGCAGTGCATTCAATGAAAGACGTCCCCATGGCTTTCCCAGAAGGTTTAACACTAGCCACTATTTGCGAACGCGAAGACCCTACCGATGCTTTAGTTTCCAATAAATTCACCTCTATCGATGAACTTCCGGCTAACAGCATAGTAGGGACATCTAGCTTAAGGCGCTCATGTCAATTGCGCATGCTCCGTCCCGACTTAGTGGTCAAAGATCTTCGTGGCAATGTGAATACCCGTCTACGTAAATTAGATGAAGGGGAATACGACGCTATTATCCTCGCATCTGCAGGGCTTATTCGCCTAGAAATGCAAGATCGAATTGCGCAATTCATATCAACCGAAACCAGCCTTCCAGCAGGTGGGCAAGGCGCTATGGGGATTGAATGTCGCAGCAATGACAAGGACACACACTCAATACTCGCGCCTCTACAGCATGATGAAACAGCAGTTCGCGTTATCGCCGAAAGAGCGATGAACAAAAGACTCAATGGTGGTTGCCAAGCCCCTATTGCCTGTTTCGCGGAACTTCAAGACAACACTATTTGGCTGAGAGGACTCGTTGGCAGCCCTGATGGAAAGACAATGCTCAGAAGTGAAGCCTACGGCCCTAAAGACAAAGCAGAAGCACTTGGCATAGAATTGGCCGAAGAACTCATCTCTCAAGGCGCTAACAGCATATTAGAAGCTATTTACAAGTAAAGCAGGCAAACATTGAAGAAGATTAATATTCTCATTACTCGCCCCGAACCAGAAAACAGCCTCAGCTGTAAAAAAATTCAGGAACTAGGGGCGACGCCTGTACCTTTGCCTATGCTTGAAATTAGCCCTATCTCGGGAAAACAAGAACAAGCAACTATTCGCTCACAAATTTTCAATATCGATGAGTTCCATTACGTTATTTTCGTGAGTAAAAATGCAGCTCGACTCGCTTGTGAGTGGCTAGATGAATGCTGGCCTATGCTACCAACAGGTGTTCATTGGATTGGTATCGGGCAAGGCACAACAAAAATACTCCTAGAAGAAGGTGTTCCAGCCTTATCCAACCCAGGAAATACTAGCGAAGCCTTGCTTGAGTGGCTTAAACCCGCCAAAATGACAAACCAAAAGGTGCTTATTGTACGGGGTATCGGTGGACGAACTACACTAGGGGATAAACTCCAAGAGAAAGGTGCCAATGTTCAATACCTTGCTCTATACGAAAGAAAAAAACCGGATTATTTAGCTCAAACTTTCTTTATGTTGCCCGATATAGACTTAATATGGGTGACCAGTGGAGAAAGCCTAGAAAACCTTTCAGAATACGTATCGAGATATCAATCTGATTGGAAACACCTCCCCATACTTACCCCCAGCATAAGGGTAAATGAGCAAGCTAAGGAAATGGGGTGGTCTAATTCGCATTGTGCTCATGGCGCGGACGATACTAGCTTACTCGAAGCAACCAAACTTCATACAGGATAGAAGAATGACAGATAATAAAAAGCAAGAATCTGATATAGACAGTACTGTTGACTCAACCCCTGTAACACCAGATCCATCCACAATAGAAAGCAATGAAGCTCTATCTTCAAATTCAGCACACGAACAAGCGAAAGTGAAAAAGCCTTTTAAACCACGCGTAACAAATTCATCGACAGCAACATCCAAATCATTGCTCGCACTGTCTTTTATAATGTCGGCCACAGCTATTTCAGCGAGTATTTGGCTTTATCAACAAACAAGTCAACAGACTTTCCAACAAGATATTTCTCAGATAGCACAACAACAAAACGTTCTAGCCTCAGAATTGAAACGTCAATCTCTGAATCAATCACAGATTTCGTCCATGGGTGAGCAAGTTACTAAACTTGAGCTTGCAGGTCAGTCTCAGCAAGCGGAGTTTTTAAGCACTAAAAAAATACAAGATGAGCAACTACAGTCACTCGACGCTAAGCTCAACCGATTAAGCAAAACCACGAAAGAAGATTGGAAGTTAGCTGAAGCCGATTACTTAATTCGTTTAGCAAACCAGAGACTACTACTAGAATCAGACAACAAAAGTGCAGTCACATTGCTAAGTAATGCCGATACGATTTTAAATGAACTCAAGGACCCTATCGTATTCGATACCAGAAAAGCGCTAGCGAAAGATATTCAAGCATTACAAGCTATTAACGAATTTGATTTGGAAGGCGCCTATTTAAAAATCAGCGCACTTTATGAAAGTGTCGCAAGCCTCCCACAGAGAGAGCCGTCGAAAGAATGGCAATCGTCAGCTAATGCAGGCTCTCAAAGCACAGCTACACAAACGGATACCATAAAATCCACTCTAAGTAGCTTTTGGCAGGCAATACAATCTTTAGTAGTGATCAATTATCACAACAAGCCAATTAAAACCCTGCTTCCTCCCGCTCAATACCAAGAGCTCATTGCAGGTTTACAACTACAGTTAGACGTTGCTCAAGTCGCCCTTATTAAGGGAGAGTCGACCATATACCAAACTGCCTTAGCCCGTATCGCCAACGCGATTACTGAGCATTTCGATACTAATGCAGAGAGTACCGTTTCGTTTTTATCTAGCCTAACGGCAATGCAGCAGATTAACCCTTCCCCTGAACTACCACAACCAAGGGGCTCATTAGTTGCTATGAAGTCCCTTATGGCGGCTTGGATAGAAAGGGACGATTTAGTGATAGAGCCAAGCATAGAGCCCACAGTAGATGCGACATCTACAACCGCAAGCACTTCGTCTGAGCCAAACACTTCAAGCGAATCGACAATAGACAACACTCCTGTAGCAGAAGTCGAGACAACGAATAAAGCAGACTCTTCCAATGAGCCAACCATTGAAGAAGCACTTAAAGAAGCACCAGCTACAGAGGAACAGCTAACAGAATCCCCTGAAAATATAGAAGCTCCTGTAGGCACGACGACAACGGGAAGTACTGGGGGTAATCTATGAGAAAGCTCCTTTTCTTACTAGTTAGCGTTATGGCTGTTGGCGGTGTTTTAGGCCTCCTTATGCGCCAAGATAGTGGCTATGTCCTCATTGCTTATAATGGCATTACCCTCGAAACCAGTGTTTGGGTTTTGGTGGCAGCTATGATTATTGCTTTATTCGCATTAAGTTGGCTGAAGCGCATCCTCTTTATCACCCTAAGACCGAGTAACTCACTGTCAAAAATTACGGGGAACCTTGCTCAAAAACGTGCTTCTAGAAACACCATTCGCGGCATGCTTGAGCTTGTCGGGGGAAACTGGAATAAAGCAGAAAAACTACTTACCAATAGTGCAGAGAAAGTCCCCTACCCTCTGATCAACTATATTAGTGCTGCTTATGCTGCCAGCGAGCAGGACGAAACTGAGCGCTCTAAAGCCTTGTTACGTGCCGCACATAAAGCCACACCTGAAGCGGAATTTGCTATTGGATTTGCACAAAGCCAAATTCAAATGAAACAGCGACACTATGAAAGCGCTCTGGCAACTTTGTTAAGATTGAAAAAGTTAAAGCCTAAGCACAAACAAGTCATAAAAATGCTAGTCACGGCTTATACCAAACTAAAAGACTGGGACGCTCTTCTAGAGCTCACACCTATGCTCAAAAAAGATGGCGTGTTCGATGATGAATATATGCTTGAGCTTGAACGTAATGCCTTTCTTGCCTTATTAGATAAAATCAAATACCGCGCAAAGCTAGGCCAAGAGAATAAAGATCTTATCTCTGAAGTTGAAACACTTTGGAATAAGTTAGATACGCTTCCTCAAGATGAAAAAATGAGTCTTATGTATGCTCAAACTCTCATCACCTTTGGAGACGAAAAGAAAGCCGAACTCTTTATTCGTTCACATTTAAACAAAAAGTGGAACGAAGAGCTTATTTATGAGTATGGAAATATTCGTGACGTATCAGCAAAAAAATTACTTTCCCATTGTGAACAATGGCTAAAATACGACATTGTGAGCTCCAACTTATACCTTGTTTGCGGTCGTTTGAGCCAAGCATTAATGCTATGGGGGAAAGCAAAAGATTATTATGAAAAGTCCTTATCTTTGGATAGCCAAAGCGAAGCCTTAGCTGAGCTAAACAGGTTATTGCAGGCTCTTGGTGATAACAAAGCAAGTCATGATTTGATGGTGATCAACTTAAACCTAGCAAGCACAAAGTTAAAAGAGCTCCCTCTCCCTTAAAGTTCATTTTCCATAAAAAAACAGAGCACTAGTTTGAATTGTATAAAGTTAGTGCTTTGTTCATTTTTTATTCCTCTTGTTTTTTAGCCCTGTTACTCATCCACCGAGAAATGACTGGCAATAGGTATGTGGGCAATTGTATAGCTCCCGCCAATGGCAAAAAAGCAGGGCCTAACAAACTCCCGGCAATAGTGTAGGTAAGAAGTACATTTCTATTCCCTGAAGTAATGGCTGCGGTTATTGCAAAAGCTGCCCCCTTTCTGCGATAAACACAATACGACAAGCCAAAGAACAAAAAGCACAAGCCCGTTGCTATCAAAAAGTAATTGAAGGCGATCCAAGGTGCTTGATCAAATAAGGTACGATAACCACCTATCAAACCAAACGGAAAAGCAAACACTAAAAATATCGTATAAGGCGTTATTTTAGATAAAAAGCGGTTGAGAACAACCTTGGGAACCGCTTTATGGATACAATAAGAAAACAACATAGGACCAAAGATAAAGATCATCAATCTGTAGCAATAACCAACCCAATCGAGCTCTATCGCTTCTGTCTGATATACCAGCAAGGTGAGAACTATCACTATCGGCAAACTCAACGTTGTCGCGATCGTCATGGCCATTGCCTGCATCACATCGAAATCAAGCGCTCGAACAATAGCGGGCGTAGCAAATAAAGAGCCCGTTGCCGCAATAGCAACAGAGGCCAATCCAAGCTCGATACTAAAACCCAACAACCAACCAATAACACCCACCAGCAGCATCAGAACCAATGAGTGAAAAGCGGTGTATAGCCATATATTTAAGCGACTTAAACGCTCCATAAGCTTTACTTGATCTATACCGAGTAGGGTCAAGGTCATAAGTGAGAAAAGCACAAAGGGTAAGAAAGGGAACAACGCCATTGAAGCGCTAGGAAAAAGAAAGCCAAGAATGGCACATAAAAACATTAACAGAAGTGAGTGGCGGATAAGCAACGTCATTTATTGGTAACCCTAGAATAAGATCCCCAATTATACACATAACTATGGCATTACTTTTTCGCTGCGTAATACATTTTATTGTTTTCGGGAAGTTCTGCTATTTCAAGGGGCCAACCTTGACGAGCTTTATCAAACGCCTTGCGCAATGATACCAGCTCGTCTTTAGACACTTTCTGTCCAGTATTGACATTTCGACGATGCGTTTTAGGAAAAGGTATTAAATTATTAGTCATTAATAATCTCTATTGAAGCATTGTGTGGATATCTATCGGCAGTATATGGATAATCTTTAATAAGCACATTATTTAGCAAACGGAATCATTATGAAGTTTTTAATATCTCCAGCAAAAACCTTAGACTTAACTTCAACACCAACAACAACTGAATTCAGTATGCCTGAGTTATTGGAACACTCACAGGCACTAATTGAAACTATTTCAGATTACACGCCGGCGCAAATCTCAAGCTTAATGAAATTGAGTGACAATTTAGCAACACTCAATGTATCGCGCTACCAAGCTTGGAACATAGAACACTCCACCAGTAATAGCCGACCTGCAGCATTTACTTTCATGGGAGATGTTTACACAGGCCTAGACGCCTATTCACTTAGCAAAGAAGATCTTGCCTACGCACAAAACTCGCTATGCATTTTGAGTGGACTATATGGTTTACTGAAGCCTTTAGATTTGATGCAGGCCTACCGCTTAGAAATGGGCACAAAACTTAGTAATCCACGCGGGACTAACCTGTATCAATTCTGGGGGGATATTATTGTCGATAAAATCAACGATGCCATGTCAGAAGATGAATTATTAGTAAACCTTGCATCAAATGAATACTTTAAAGCAGTCAATAAGAAGAAGCTTAATGCCCCTCTTATCACTCCAAATTTCTTGGATGAGAAAAATGGCCAATTTAAAGTCATTAGCTTTTATGCCAAGAAAGCTCGCGGCTTAATGGCAAGATACTTAATACAGAATCGCTGCCAAAGTATTGAAGAGTTGTTAGCGTTTGATTTAGCTGGGTACCAATACGATGCCGAGCGTTCAACAGATACCAGCCCTGTGTTTACAAGACCTGAAAGCGCTCAACCTAAAAAATAGATCGCTTCAATCCATAAATAAAAAAGTGGCATAAGCCACTTTTTTATTGTTTCCAAACTCCTAGTGTCACTCTGTCGTTACCACCAATATCTTGAAAACTTTCTACCTTAACAAAGCCCACTTCTCTAAAACGTTTTTGTACCGCTGCCGCTTGATCGTAGCCATGTTCAAATATCAAATAACCATTTGGCTTCAAATAATCCGGGGCATTAAGAAGAATATGCTCTATATCAGCCAACCCTTTATTATCTGCTATTAACGCCGTTTTAGGCTCAAATCGCACATCACCTTGAGATAAATGCGCATCTTCTGGGTCGATATAAGGTGGATTAGAGACAATGACATCAAATTCCCTGCCGGCTTCTATCGAGTCAAACCAACTACTTTGCATAAATTCCGCATTAGCTATCTGATTTTTGATGGCATTCCTTTTTGCTAAGGCAACGGCATCTTCCATCAAATCTATCCCTAGCACCTGAGAGCGTGGCAACTCCGAGGCTAACGCCAGTGCAATCGCTCCTGTGCCAGTACCTAGGTCAAGTAAACTATATGCCGAACCGCTCTCCAATCGCTCCAGCACAACTTCAACCAATCTTTCCGTGTCTGCTCTGGGAATAAGAGTGCAAGTTGCGACTTCAAGGTCTAGTGTCCAAAACGACTGAGCACCCAATAAGTAAGCAATCGGCTCACCTGACACTCTTCGGGAGAGTAAAGCCTCGAACTTATTAAAAGCTTCTTCCTCAACCTCTTTATCTGGCCAAGTATAAAAATACGAAGTTGGTACAGACAACACATGAGATAACAACAATTGAACATCTAATTGCGTCGTATCCGAGACAAAAGTAAGGCGCTCTGCAGCGCCTTTTAATAATTCATCTATTCGCATTAGTCGTTCAACACCTTTTGCAAAGATGAGGTGAAGGGCAAATTAGTCATTTTCACTGCTTAACGCCGCTAATTGCTCTGCTTGGAACTCGTTCACTAGCGGGCTAATCAATACGTCTAGGTCACCCGTCACAATTTCATCCAGCTTATATAAAGTTAGGTTAATTCGGTGATCTGTTACTCGGCCTTGTGGGTAATTATAAGTACGAATACGCTCAGAACGATCGCCACTACCAACTAAAGATTTACGTGCCTCTGATTGCTCACTTGCTGCCTTCTCTTGCTCTGCTGCCAGCAGTCGAGAAGCAAGTAAAGACATCGCTTTAGCACGGTTCTTATGCTGTGAGCGCTCTTCTTGACACTCTACTACCACACCTGTGGGAATATGTGTCAGACGAATGGCTGAGTCGGTTTTGTTAACGTGCTGACCACCCGCACCAGAGGCTCTAAAAGTATCAATACGCAAATCGGCTTTATTGATAATGACATCATCAACTTCATCCATTTCCGGCATAATAGCCACAGTACAAGCTGAAGTATGAATACGACCTTGGGACTCTGTCGCTGGAACACGTTGAACACGATGAGCACCCGACTCAAACTTCAACTTAGAGTAAGCTCCTTCACCAACAATACGAGCAATGACTTCTTTATAGCCACCATGCTCGCCTTCACTCGCACTGACAATCTCGACTTTCCATTTCTGCCCCTCTGCATATCGAGAGTACATACGGAAAAGGTCGCCAGAGAATATTGAGGCTTCATCACCACCAGTACCTGCACGCACTTCTAAAAATACGTTTTTAGAGTCGTTAGGATCCTTAGGAAGCAATAGTTTTTGTAATACCAGCTGCAGGTCCTCTTTTTGCTGTTGACCCGCTTTATATTCTTCAACACCCATTTCTTTAATATCTGGGTCTTCATCCGACATCATCAATTCAGCTTCAGCGATATTTTCATCAACTTGCTGAAATTCATTGAAACACTTAACGACAGGCTCAAGTTCCGCATATTCTTTCGAGTAAGAACGAAATAAATCTTGATCCATAATGACTTCCGAAACACCCAAAAGAGCGGCAAGTTCATCATAACGATCAGACAAGTTTTCTAACTTTAATTTTATTGATTCTTTCATTTTTATTTGTCTTTTTCTTCTGTAATGCCTAATACATTTGAGGCAATGGTTAATGCAGTTTGATCTGCATCTGCACCTGCTTCACGTAAATAACGTGTGGGTGCATGTATAAGTTTATTCATCAGCCCATTAGCTAATTTATTTATCACCATTTCAGGTGACTGACCCGCTTCAAGGCTTTTAAGTGCTTTTTCTAATTCTGCTGCTTTAAGTTCTTCTGCTGACTGTCTAAAGGACACAATCAGGTTCGAAAATTTTCTGGCTTCGGATATTTTTAGATAATCCGCCACGCCATCTTCAATTAATCGTTCTGCTGCTTCTGCAGCATCTTGTCTAGCCCGAACATTTTCTTCAATAACAGAGTGAAGATCATCAACTGTATAAAGGTAGGCATTTTTAACTTCTTCAACTTCGGGTTCAATATCTCTTGGGACAGCAATATCCACTAACAACATAGGCGAACGACGGCGCTTAGCCGTTGCCCTTTCGATAACACCTTTACCAATAATCGGTAATTGACTGGCCGTGGATGAAATGACAATATCCGCCTGGGAAAGATAGTCACCAATATCCCCAAGCATGATGGCTTCTGCATTAAATTCACTTGCTAACACTTCAGCACGAGCCAATGTCCGATTGGCAACAATAATGCGCTTTACACCATTTTCTTTCAGATGCCTTGCTACCAGTTCAATAGTTTGACCTGCACCAATCAACAAAGCAGTATTTGTTTTGATATCGGCAAAGATGCGTTGCGCCAAACTGACCGCTGCAAATGCAATAGAGACCGGGTTTTCGCCAATGGCTGTGTCTGTGCGTACGCGCTTAGCGACAGAAAAAGTGCGTTGAAATAAAGGCTCGAGTTCAGAACCTATGCACCCTCCTTCCTGTGAAACAGCATAAGCCGATTTCACCTGCCCTAAGATTTGTGGTTCACCAAGAATAAGGGAATCCAAACCCGATGACACACGCATAATATGACGAATGCTGTCATCTTCTTTGTAGCTGTAGCAATACTGTTGAAGGTCCGTTAAGTCGATACTATGGTAATGCCCTAGCCAATTAATAATGCCAGTTTCTTTTTCTATATTATCAACAGAACAATAAAGCTCTGTTCTATTACAAGTAGATACGATAACGGCCTCATTAACTTTATTGTCTGATGTCAAAGATAACAAAGCATCAACCATTTTTTCAGGCGCAAAAGCAACACGCTCTCGTATCGCTACTGGCGCTGTTTTATGATTTACACCTACTGTAATTAGCGGCATTCAGAGCTCTTCTAAAAAAAACGAGACCGGGGAGCATGATAGAAAGAAGTTTAATTTCAACATGACCATTTACATAAAGACGACACATTATACGAGAAATTCACTTTTTTTCGCACCCTCTTTACCCAATAAAAATGATTGATTCATTATAGTTATGACTGACATACTAATGCAGCCGACAATTAGATAGGCGCTATTTGAACTTAGCTTTGAGAAACTCCATGCTGTTTAACGACAATAAAAAACAGAAAACAAAAAAGCAACACTTCCCTCACAAGGGCAAAAGATGGCTTTTTATCGCTTTCTCAAGCTTTGTATTCCTAACTGGTTGTAATCATTTCGATATCAAAGACCAGGAGCAAGCTCCAGCGGAAGAAACACAAGCCATACAAGTTTTATCAACAAGCAATAGTATAGAAACACTAACACCCGCCGACGAAATTGAAGCTTTGCTCAAAGCAGAGTTTACGTTACAGAGAGAAGGGCCTAATAAAGCGTTTGAACAATTTTACGCACTCTCCGACCAGTCATCTGATATTCACTTTATTGAGCGTTTAAACCACATTGCTCTAGCCTCTAACAATGATTCCTACATTGAGAGGAGCACTAACTTATGGCTTGCCGCCAAACCTGATGCCGAGCAAGCTTACTCTTTGCAACTGCAGGTTTTCATCAAGAACAACCGCCCTGAAGACATTACCCGTTTATTGATAAATGCTATTCAGCAAAACGTAAACTTACATTTCCTCCCTCAGCATTTAGAATCAAACTCTCGAGATACAGTCAAAGTAGATACTCTCAATACAGCTATCGCGAATCTACCTACAGACTTCCAAAATAATGAACATGTATTATTGAGCCGCGCTCATATTTTCCTTTTAACGGGAGAATACAGGTTAGCAATCAATTTGATCGAGAAGGACTTTTCTTCACCATCAACCGAAAAAAAAGAGGCCTTATACCTTATTCTGGCATTAAGCCAAAAAAACCTAGGTATGACTAACAAAGCCATTAGCACACTTATTAACGCATCTAAGCGCTTTCCTGAAAGCACGCGAATTCCACCACCTCTGATTGATTTTTACGTAGAACAAAAGCAAATTTCAAAAGCGGTCAAAACCTATCAAGACTGTCTCTTAGAGCATGCTGACAAACTACAAGTGGGCATCAACTTTGTTCGTACCTTGTTGAAGCACAATCAGCCGAGCACAGCCTTAACTATCATTAAAGAGTTACCAGAAGACCAAACAGGTTTTACCGATCAAGTACAGTTTTTGAAGGCGCTAGCTCTTGCTGATACGGAACAAAAAATTGAAGCCATTAAGGTAATGAATGAAGTTGAGGGCAATTTACGTACTAGTGCAACGCAGCAAATCGCTTTCTGGCTTTACGATGAAAACAAAGAAAATCAAATTAACAATATGGTACTGAAGCGAACAAAACGTGAAAACATGCAAGAACAGGTTATGCTGATCAGCAACTTACACGAAGAGAAAGACCGCTTTGGGTTATCTTATGAGTTACTACAAATGGCCAGTAAGGTATATCCTGAGTCAAATGCTTTGCGCTACCGCAAAGCTCTACTTGCAGATGCGCTAGGCCAATGGCAAGTAACCGAATCAGAAATGACCACATTGCTTCAAAAAGACCCTTTAAACCCGCAATATCTCAACGCCCTTGGTTATACCCTTCTCACTCGTACAGATAGAATTGATGAAGCCATGCAATATATCGAATCGGCTTATGAACTTGCGGATGATGACCCTGCTATTATCGACAGCTTAGGTTGGGGACACTTTCTTCGAGGAGAACTAGATCAAGCCTCTTATTTTTTAAATAAGGCATGGGGATTACTGCAAGATGATGAAATTGCAGCACATTATGGTGAATCTTTATGGAGTCAACGACATTACGATAAAGCCATAGAAGTATGGGAAGCAGCGCTTAACAGCTCTCCAAACGCAAAAGTACTCATTGAAACCATTCAGCGACTTTCACCTTCGCTGCTTGAAAGCCTCCAATAGGACACTCATTCATTATGAATCGTATTATTTACGTTATCGCACTTACCATTTTAATAAGCGCATGTTCATCTAAGCCCAAAGGACCAGTGCACACCCCACCATCCAGCGTAGAGGCGATATCAAGCTGGGAAACATCAGGGCGAGTGGGCATACGTACCGCAGACGATGCCGTATCTGGTAATTTTAATTGGCAAAAGACACCAAACACTTTTTCTTTAAAAGTTGTAGGACCATTTGGACAAGGTGCTACCACCTTAACTCAAAATAATAATTCTCTTGTGACTTTATCTTACGATGGCAAACAAGTTACAGGCTCTAGTCCTGCCGAACTATTAGAACAAGAATTAGGCTGGGGCTTCCCTGTGGAAGATGTGGACTATTGGATTAGAGGATTAATTTCACCTCACTCTAACGCCGAGGTAAAAACAGATTCAGCAACACTGCGCCCTCAGCAAATCACCCAAAATGGCTGGTTGATTACTTATACAAATTTTACTGAAGTAGATGGCCTTTATTTGCCCCAAAAGATGCAAGTACAGAACCCACCTTACAGGATAAACCTCATTATTAACCAATGGACTGTTCGATAAAAATGCAACTTCCCTCTCCCGCGAAACTAAATCTGTTTTTACACATCACAGGTAGACGAGAAAACGGTTATCACGATTTACAAACAATTTTTCAATTTATTGATCTATGTGACACGCTTGAGTTCACACTGACAAATGACAACCAAGTAACACTCACTCCAGACATAGAAGGAGTGGCAACAACAGACAATCTCATATATAAGGCAGCTAAATTACTTTTCCCCCATAGAAAAAACAGCACATCAGGCATCCATATATCTCTTACCAAACAACTCCCTATGGGGGGCGGAATCGGTGGGGGGAGCTCTAATGCTGCCACCACATTGCTAGCACTAAACACCTTATGGGAATGCCAATTATCATTACCTGAATTGGCCGACCTAGGAATCACACTAGGGGCAGATATACCTATTTTTGTAATGGGGTTTTCAGCCTTCGCAGAGGGGGTCGGTGAAAAGCTACAGAAAGTCGAACCAAAGACTCCTTATTATTTGCTCCTTAAGCCCGATTGCCATGTATCTACTGGTCAAATTTTTACCGATAAATATTTGACAAGAGACACGCCTCCGATCAAAATGTCGCACGCTTTAGAGCTAGGTGGGCATAACGATTGCTTAGAAATTGTAATCAAACACAACCCTGAAGTAGAAGAAGCCTATTTTTGGCTTAAAAATCATGGAGATGCGAAGTTAACAGGTACAGGTGCCTGTGTTTTCTTAGCTTGTGAGAGTTTTCTCGAGGCTGAAAAAATTCAACAAAACACTCCAAAAAAATGGCAAAGCTGGATTTGTCGTGGCTTTAATACATCTCCTACCCACACTGCATTAAAAGAATGGGTAGAACAGCATCAAAATTAACCAGCAAATTGCAACAAAATACAAAAGGTATACACAGTGTCTAAGTTAATGGTTTTTACCGGTAACGCTAACCCTGAACTTGCCCGTAAAGTGGTTCGTCGTTTAGGGCTTCCTATTGGTAATGCGACTGTTGGTAAGTTCAGTGATGGCGAAATTACCGTTGAAATCAATGAAAATGTTCGAGGGAAAGACGTTTTCATCATTCAATCAACTTGTTCACCCAGTAATGACAACCTGATGGAACTGATTGTCATGGCTGATGCACTGCGTCGTGCTTCAGCATCACGCGTTACCGCAGTAATTCCTTATTTTGGTTACGCTCGTCAAGATCGTCGAGTAAGATCAGCGCGTGTGCCCATTACAGCAAAGGTCATCGCTGATATGATTTCTGCTGTCGGCATCAACCGAGTATTAACGGTTGACCTTCACGCCGACCAAATACAGGGCTTTTTTGATATACCAGTAGATAACGTATACGCAACACCGTTACTGCTTGATGACCTAAAACGCCAAGGTCACGAAAATATTACCGTCGTATCCCCGGATGTCGGCGGTGTTGTTCGCGCTAGAGCATTTGCAAAAATGCTAGATGACGCAGACCTTGCCATTATTGATAAACGCCGTCCACGTGCCAATGAGGCTCAAATCATGCACTTGATTGGTGATGTGGAAGGAAAAACCTGTGTTCTTGTTGATGATATGTGCGATACCGGTGGCACCTTATGTGCTGCAGCAAAAGCACTAAAAGAACACGGTGCCGCCAAGGTATTAGCCTACTGTACTCACCCAGTACTGTCTGGCAAGGCGATGGAAAACATAAAAAATTCTGTGCTTGATGAGTTGGTTGTGACCGACACCATCCCA
Source organism: Marinomonas sargassi (assembly GCF_025716875.1). Taxonomy (GTDB): domain Bacteria; phylum Pseudomonadota; class Gammaproteobacteria; order Pseudomonadales; family Marinomonadaceae; genus Marinomonas; species Marinomonas sargassi. The sequence continues at coordinate 24,059 of NZ_JAOVZB010000006.1, forward strand.
TTAACACAAGAGGGCATTAACTGTCCTCAGATCCGTCAATTGTCGATGTCTGACATTATTGCGGAGGCTGTTCGTCGCGTATGCAATGAAGAGTCAATCAGTGCCATGTTTGGGGCATAATCCAAACAAAATAGGTTCGGAATGGGTCGCAATTCTGGACAAAACTTACATAATTTAATTAGGAAAATAATCATGTCATTATCTATTAATGCCGTATCTCGCTCAGAAGAAGGTAAAGGTGCGAGCCGCCGCCTTCGCCATACAGGCCTAGTACCTGCTGTAATCTACGGTGGCGATACTGCTCCTGTATCAATTGCTTTCAAAGACAACGAACTTGTTAAGGCTGTAGCAACTCCTGGCTTCCTTACTGGTCTTGTTGAAGTATCTGTAGAAGGCAAAGCTGAGAAAGTTCTTGTTAAAGCTCTACAACGTCACCCAGCAACTGACGCTATGATGCACATTGATTTCCAACGCGTTCAAGAAGATAAAGTGATCACTACTCGTGTTCCATTAACTTTTGCAAACGCTGCGAAAAGCCCTGGTGTTAGCAAGCAAGGTGGTCGTCTAACGGTTGAAGCGAAAGTTGCTCAAGTACGTTGCCTTCCAGCAAACCTTCCTGCTGAACTAGTTGTTGACGCTTCTGAATCTCAACTTGGCGATATCTTCCACTTGTCTGATTGCACTCTTCCTGAAGGCGTTGAACTTGTTTCATTGCTTAAAGGCGAAGATCACAACCAGCCAATCGGTCGTATCGGTAAAGCAAAACGTTAAGATAATTCATTAAGGCAGCATTGTGGCAGGTTTTAGATTATTAGTAGGTCTGGGAAATCCCGGAAACGAATATAGCAACACTCGCCACAATGCCGGCGCAGAATGGATTGAGGCATTGGCTCAGCAGAGCCAATGCCTTTTACGTATGGAAAAGAAGTTTTCCGGCCTATTTGGCAAAGTTCATATAGCTGGTGAAGAATGTTATTTACTCATTCCCACAACCTATATGAATTTAAGTGGCACTGCTGTTCAAGCTGTGTGCAAATTTTATAAAATCTCCCCCGAAGAAGTGCTTGTTGTTCATGACGAACTGGATATTCCACCCGGCTCAGCGAAGCTTAAAAAAGGTGGTGGTCATGGCGGACACAATGGTCTCAAAGACATTATTTCAAAGCTTTCAAACAACAGAGAGTTTGCTCGGCTTAGAATAGGCATAGGGCACCCTGGTCATGCTAGTCAAGTTGCTAATTATGTTTTAAAGAAAGCAGCGCCAGATGACTACAGCAAAATTGAACAGACAATCAATGAATCATTACGTTATGTAGAAGACATCGTTGCGGGTAACTTAAACCCTGTAATGAACAAATTACATAGCTTCAAAGCATAAATTTACTACTAGGAATCTCACTATGGGTTTTAATTGCGGCATCGTTGGACTACCAAATGTCGGTAAGTCGACTTTATTCAATGCATTAACGAAAGCGGGAATTGGGGCAGAAAACTTTCCATTTTGTACTATCGAGCCAAATGCTGGTGTCGTCGCTATGCCTGACCCAAGGTTAGATGCCCTAGCCGGCATAGTAAAACCTGAAAAAACCATTGCAACAACAATGGAGTTCGTCGATATCGCCGGCCTAGTAGAAGGTGCTTCTAAAGGGGAAGGTTTAGGCAATAAATTCCTTGCTAACATTCGTGAAACAGATGCAATCGCCCATGTTGTTCGCTGCTTTGAAGACGATAACGTTATCCATGTATCTAACCATGTTAACCCTCAGGCCGACATCGAGGTGATTAACCTAGAGCTTATTTTTGCAGATATAGAATCCATCGATAAACAAATTTTCCGTACAGCGAAAAATGCTAAGAGCGGCAATAAAGAAGCCATCGCACATAAAGCCTTCTTAGAAAGCATAAAACAACACCTAGAAGACGGCTTACCTGTTCGCTCTATGGAATTAACAGACGATCAGAAAAAAGAAGTTCGTTTACTGCATTTATTAACAACAAAACCAACTATGTACATTGCCAATGTTGCAGAAGATGGCTTTGAAAATAATCCTTACTTAGATCAAGTACGTGAAATCGCAGAACAAGAAGGTGCTATGGTGCTACCTATATGCAATCAACTTGAAGCGGAAATATCTGAGCTTGATGCTGATGAAATGAAAGACTTCCTTGATGAAATGGGAATGGAAGAGCCTGGCCTTGATCGTGTTATCCGTGCTGGCTATCAATTACTAGGCCTTCAGACCTACTTTACGGCCGGTGTAAAGGAAGTTAGAGCTTGGACAGTTAAAGAAGGCGCAACAGGTCCTCAAGCTGCTGGTGTGATCCACACGGACTTTGAGAAAGGTTTCATCCGAGCGGAAGTCGTTGCTTATGATGATTTCATTCAATACCAAGGTGAAAATGGCGCCAAAGAAGCTGGGAAATGGCGTCTAGAGGGGAAAGACTACATAGTTGAAGACGGCGATGTCATGCATTTCCGTTTTAATGTGTAATCTTATAAAACATTTTCAGAAAACACTTGACCCGTTAAGAGGTTATATGAATAATATCGCGCCACAGAGACAGCACATCGTTTGATGTAAATTGTTTTTGTGGCAGTCTGTTGGGGTATAGCCAAGCGGTAAGGCAACGGGTTTTGATCCCGTCATGCGTAGGTTCGAATCCTGCTACCCCAGCCATAACAGACAACGGCTATGTAGCTCAGTTGGTTAGAGCACATCACTCATAATGATGGGGTCACTAGTTCGAATCTAGTCATAGCCACCAACTCGATATGTTGGGGTATAGCCAAGCGGTAAGGCAACGGGTTTTGATCCCGTCATGCGTAGGTTCGAATCCTGCTACCCCAGCCATCGATATAATTTAGAACAACACGTAATTTAGGCTATGTAGCTCAGTTGGTTAGAGCACATCACTCATAATGATGGGGTCACTAGTTCGAATCTAGTCATAGCCACCACTTCTAAGTTAAATAATTCCTATCTTTTGGGGTATAGCCAAGCGGTAAGGCAACGGGTTTTGATCCCGTCATGCGTAGGTTCGAATCCTGCTACCCCAGCCATTTAAATAATCATTCAAGCCAGCATTCATAATCCTTGCATAATAGCGCTAGATTTTGTCTTTCAAGTGCCTATAATTAACAAGAAAATTCCCAACCATATTTACGGACAATTATTATGAAATCATTAAAGACAGCTGTTTTACTTTCTACGACTTTATTAGCTAGCGCAGCTCATGCCGATTTCATCGGGGCGAATGCAGAAGCCGGCACATTTGATACTGATAAAGGCAGCGCAACTTACATCAGCGCAGATGTTCAACACCCTATTCCAGTTATCCCTAATATTCGAGTAGATCTATGGGATCTTGAGACAGATGAGAAAGCAGAAATTAGTCATTTTGACATTACAGGGTATTATGGTATTGGCCTATTATGGGCAAGCGTAGAAGCCGGCTTCACTTATCGCCAACTTGATATGACATTAGGTTCTGTATCAGAAAGCGAATCAGCACCTATGCTTTATTTAGGGGTTAACTTAGCCATTCCGGGCACTGGCGCAACAATATCCGCAGAGTCCAAAACTACAGACTTTGATGATGTAGAAATTACAGATCAGTTAATCAAAGTTCAATATCAACCTCTACCAATTGTTGGTATTGAGGTGGGGTTCCGCAGTATTGATCAGACAACCAACGTATTTAAAAACCTTGACTATGATGGTTACTTTATCGGCTTAACAGTCGATATTTAATCATCTAAACTTTGTTTCAAATATGCCCTATACTGCTTCAGTTATAGGGCATTTTTATATCACAGTCCTCCTCAACTCTTCCAAGGCTAGCTTTTGTCTTTCTAGTACCTATAATAGGTCAATATTCCCAGTTAATTTACGAGGCCTATCGATGAAGTTATTTAGTTCAGTTTTTGCTTTTTCAATACTATTACTGACAAGTACTGCACATGCGGATTTTATTGGGGCAAATGTCGAAGTTGGCGGCTTTAAAACTGAGGCAGACTTTAAAACAAACAGTAGTAATGACTTCGTATTTGAAGATAGTACTGGTACCTACTTTAGTATTGATGTCCAGCACCCTATACCATTAATTCCAAATGCACGAGTGGACACTTTTGAATTTGATGTAGATGGCAAATCAGGTACAACCGATTCCACTCTAGATGTTAGTTTAAAGGATGTTACAGGGTATTACGGCATTAGCCTTTTATGGGTCGGTGTTGAGGCTGGTCTGTTAGGTAGGAACATTAGTATAAACTATACTGAAGGTGGTACAGACAAAAATGCTTCTAATGCCTTATTACCTATGTATTACCTTTCTGCAAAATTATCCATCCCTGGCACAAATATACAGATTGCAGCAGAATCAAAGCAAAGCATTGATCTTCAAATACTTGCAGACCTAAACATGGTAGAGGATGCAAATGATTCAGCATCCGATGTTATTTATAAGATCGCCTATCAACCTATTCCAATCTTAGGTCTTGAGGTAGGTTACCGAGAAATGAATCACATAATAGACAGTGTTACGATGGATCATACCGGTTACTTTCTAGGTGTGACGATTGATATCTAACCCATATAAAAGTTAAGTAATACACAATTAAAAAAGCCCTAGGTGAGTAAAATCATCTAGGGCTTTTTATTTAACCTAATTTTATTTGCCTTGGTAAAAGTAAATTTCCCTTCTTTTACCTGAGCCTCTATTTTATCCCCTGTAACAAACTTTCCTGCTAATAAATCATTCGCTAGCGGATTTTCGATCCATTGTTGGATCGCTCGTTTCAGAGGCCGAGCACCGTATACAGGGTCATAACCTAGATCAACCAGTTTGTCTTCTGCTTCATCTGTAAGTTCAAGTGACATACCTAACTCTTCCAATCTGGCGTTTAGATGCTTCAATTGGATGCTGGCGATGCCTTTAATTTGAGACTTCATCAAAGAATGGAATACAACCGTCTCATCAATACGGTTAATGAATTCGGGACGGAAATGCATCCCTACTACGTCCATCACTTTGGACTTTATTTCCTCGTATTGATCGCCTGCCTGATAGTCCTGAATGAGATCCGAACCCAAGTTAGAGGTCATCACGATCACGGTATTCCTAAAATCTACTGTTCGGCCTTGGCCATCCGTTAAACGACCATCATCTAGCACCTGCAATAAAATATTAAACACATCTGGGTGTGCCTTTTCTATTTCGTCTAGCAGCAACACAGAATAAGGTCTGCGTCTAACAGCTTCTGTTAAGTAGCCGCCCTCTTCATAACCTACATAACCTGGAGGAGAGCCGATTAAGCGTGCGACAGAGTGCTTCTCCATAAACTCAGACATATCAACCCTGACCATAGCCTGCTCAGTATCAAATAGGAAACTAGCAAGTGCTTTACAAAGTTCTGTTTTACCCACTCCTGTAGGTCCTAAGAAGAGAAAAGAGCCATTAGGGCGATTGGGATCAGCAAGTCCAGAACGAGATCGTCTTACCGCATTAGAGACAGCCTCAACGGCTTCACTCTGCCCCATGACAGATTGATGTAGCACTTCCTCCATACGTAGCAACTTATCTCTTTCACCTTCTAGCATTCGATCGACAGGGATACCTGTCCAACGAGATACAACTGTCGCAATTTCTTCTTCCGTAACACTGCGCTTCAGGAGTTGCGTTTCCGTGTCTTCTTCTGCTTGATTGGCTTTCTCTATTTCAGCCTCCAGCATAGGAATAACGCCATACTGCAACTCAGACATTTTTGCCAAATTACCATCTCGACGTGCTTCTTCCATTTCATGACGAACAGAGTCTAGCTCTTCTTTAAGCTTTTGTACTCCTTGCACAGCAGCCTTTTCGGCATTCCAGATTTCTTCAAGGTCTGCAAAGTGTTTTTGCAACCCACTGATTTCTTTTTCAAGTTCAGCAAGACGCTTTTTAGAGGCTTTATCTTTCTCTTTTTTGAGTGCTTCTTTCTCTATTTTCAGTTGAATTAAGCGACGCTCTAATCGATCCATTTCTTCTGGCTTAGAGTCCATCTCCATGCGAATACGGCTCGCTGCCTCATCAATTAAGTCAATCGCCTTATCTGGTAGCTGTCGGTCTGTTATATAACGCTGTGATAATTTAGCTGCTGCAATGATAGCGGCATCATTAATGTCCACACCATGATGGATTTCATAGCGTTCTTTGAGGCCACGAAGAATTGCAATGGAGTCCAATAGGCTCGGTTCTTCCACCAATACCTTCTGGAAACGGCGCTCTAGTGCTGCATCCTTTTCTATAAATTGGCGATACTCATCCAAAGTGGTCGCACCAACACAATGCAATTCACCACGGGCTAGAGCTGGTTTCAGCATATTCCCCGCATCCATAGAGCCTTCTGATTTCCCTGCTCCAACCATGGTATGAATCTCATCAATAAATAAGATGATCTGACCTTCTTGCTTAGAAAGCTCGTTTAACAAAGCTTTTAGACGCTCTTCGAACTCGCCTCGAAACTTAGCTCCAGCAATCAAAGCTCCCATATCCAATGAAAGCACTCGCTTATCTTTCAAGCCTTCTGGTACTTCACCATTAATAATTCGTTGGGCTAAGCCTTCAACAATTGCCGTTTTACCCACCCCAGGCTCACCAATTAATACTGGGTTATTTTTGCGGCGGCGCTGTAATACCTGAATAGTACGACGTATTTCATCGTCTCGCCCTATCACAGGATCTAAACGCCCTTCGGCTGCCCTTGCCGTCAAATCTACTGTGTATTTATCTAACGCCTGACGATTCTCTTCTGCATCTGGGTCATTAATCGATTCTCCACCACGAATATTGTCAATCACAGCAACAATATCCGCTTTGGTCACACCTGTCGCCTTCAAGCTTTTCGATACGTCGTCTTTACCATCAAACATCGCCATTAAGACCAACTCAGACGAGATAAACTGATCTTTACGCTTTTGTGCCTCTTTATCAGCAAGGTTTAATAAACGACCCAGCTCTTGTGACATTTGCACATTGCCATCGTGATCTTTCACCTTAGGCTGACGATCCAATAGCTTATTCAACTCTTCTCGAAAGGCTGACACGGAAACTCCGGCTTGCTGAAGAATAGGACGTGTGCTTCCACCTTGCTGATCTAGCAAAGCAATCAATAAATGAACCGACTCGATATAAGAGTTATCTTGCCCTAGCGCCACAGACTGAGCATCGGAAAGCGCCAACTGTAATTTACTTGTAAGTCTATCTATACGCATAACAGACACCTTTAATTAAAATATTACTGAATTAAGAGCTTAATAGTGTCTCTAGAAAAGTTTTCAAGGAGGAGTGTCATTTTTTTGACAGTCTTTTTGAGGAGTGTATTTTAAGGTGATAGCCAAATCACAGAAGCCATTCGCCCAGTTTTACCTTCTCGACGATAAGAAAAGAATTGATGCTTTTCAGTAAAGGTACAGTAATCACCACCGTAGACTTGAGTCACACCCGCAGCAGCAAGCCTTTGTCTTGCCAACAGGTATAAATCACCAAGCCATTTCCCCGACTCATTAGCTGGCTTAAACGCTTTATCTGCCTCAGGAAGCATCTCTATGAATGCCTCCCTAACCTCACCTCCGACTTCAAATGCAGCAGGTCCAATTGCAGGCCCAAGCCACGCCATCACTTGATCCGCTTTTTCAAAGCAAGCAAGGGTAGACTCCAACACGCCAGAGCAAAGTCCTCGCCAACCAGCATGAGCTACAGCAACCTGCCCTCCTGATTCATCGCAAAAGAAAACAGGTAGACAGTCCGCCGTTAATACGGCACATACCTGATCTTTCATAGAAGAGAAAGCAGCATCGGCACTTTCGGGAGTATTATCGCAAGGAAGCTGAACCACATCCGTACCGTGAACCTGATTTAGCCATACTAGAGAGTCCGGCATATCCGTTGCCTCAGAAAATAGTCGCCTATTTTCTCGTACAGACTCAGCATCATCTTGCACATGCATACCTAAATTCAGGCTATCAAAAGGTGAAACACTTACCCCTCCAGCACGATTAGAAACATAGGCTTTAACTGATTCTGGCGCTGGCCAGTTAGGCAAAATATAAAGGTCTTGTTGATCCGTCATAACATCACTCAAACTACTAACAGGGCTACTTTATAAAACAAAAGGCAACCTATTTGGCTGCCTTTATATTAAAAATATTCAGAATCGTTACTACCAGACTCCAGCATATCCGCCTTCAAAGCAGCAAGTAACTTCTTCATGTCCTCGGGCAATTCCACTTCCCAAGACATCCACTCCCCAGATATCGGGTGAGAAAGCTCCAGCTTTTTAGCGTGTAACGCTTGGCGACGGAACATTCTAAGTTCTTCCTGCAACTCAGGAGAACAAGCCTTAGGCATTTTTAAGCGACCGCCATATTGCGGGTCACCCACCAGCGGATATTGTATAAATGCCATGTGCACACGAATTTGATGAGTACGGCCTGTTTCTAGCTTAAGACGAATATGAGTGTGATTTTTATAACGCTCAACCAAACGATAGTGGGTGATAGCCTCTTTGCCATTAACAGGTTCAACCGCCTGTTTCATACGATTATGGGGGTGACGACCTATAGGCTCATCGACCTCACCGCCCCCCGTCATGACACCAATCGCCACCGCTTCGTACTCACGTCCCATACTACGTTCTTGTAACTGGGCAACAAGATCCGTTTGAGCCGCCAAGGTTTTTGCCACTACCATCAATCCAGTCGTTTCTTTATCCAAGCGATGGACAATACCAGCGCGTGGAATATGGGCTGTTTCAGGGGCATGATGTAAGATGGCATTCATTAATGTGCCATCACGGTTACCCACCGCAGGGTGAACAACAAGACCAGCAGGCTTGTTAACGACTAAAATATCTTCATCTTCGTACACTATGTCTAATGACATTTCCTGTGCTTGATGTACTTCTTGGTCTTCTAAAAGAATATCTAAAGCAATCGTCTCGCCACCAAATAGCTTCTCTTTGGCCTTGCCTGCTTTTCCATCTACCGTTAATACGCCTTCTTTTATCCAAGCTTGAATACGCGCTCGGGAATAATCGCTAAACAGCTCTGTTGCAATTTGATCAAATCGACTACCACCCAAATCAAACGGGACTTGGGCTTCTTTTACTATGCGCTCTGCCATACAATGTACTTATGTTTGTTGTTATCGGTGCAATAAGAGTAATTATTGCAGCCGAATGTAAATAAAATGTGTAGCGTCTTGCACTTCATCGTCTTTCGCACTATAAAACACTACAAAATGCCGACTCTGGCTTGTCTACAACCATATCAAGGTTTTGATTATACATGGGATTTCATCACAGGTTGCTCCGAATATCTGGAATAGTTAGTTTTTCTTTACTCATTGCCGCTTGCTCAAGCACACCTGAGCCAAGGGAGCCCGATTTACCAGAACGTACATACTATGAACAAGCTCAAGAAGCGTTAGAAAACGGCCTTCCAAGTACAGCCATTGCACACCTGAAAGATTTGACTGCCCGCTACCCATTTGGCGAATACAGCACTCGTGCTGAGCTAGATTTAATTTATGCTCAAATTGAAGCTAACGAACACATTGCTGCCCACGCCACAGCCGAGCGTTTTATTAAAAATAACCCAGAGCATCACGCTATCGACTACGTCTACTATATGAGGGCATTGTCTACTTATTATGGTTCCGAAGGGTTATTTCAAAGCTTATTTGATTTAGATCCAAGTGAAAGGGACTCTAAAGAGTTAATAAAAGCTTTTAATGAGTTGGCAGACTTAACTGCTCGCTATCCAGAAAGCGAATATGCGCCCGATGCAAAAGTTCGTATGCATTACTTGCGCGAATTAATTGCTCGCCATGAAGTACACGTTGCCCGTTATTACCTAAAACGTAAAGCACCTCTTTCAGCATTACGTCGTAGCCAAGAGGTGATTCAAAATTACCCTAGCAGTCCTTCTATAGAAGAAGCATTGGCAGTTTCAATACAGTCCTATAATGACTTAGAGCAAACTGAGCTGGCACAATCCAACCTAGCGGTTTTAAAGCAAAACTTCCCTCAATCAGAATTTGTAGATGAAAGTGGACATTTTATTGCTTTAGAACTTCCAAGTGACGCAGATCCTGGCTTCCTATATTGGATTAGCTTTGGTCTATTCGACTAGATACAATTATTACTTATTGCCTATTTAATAAATACTAAATTAGGCAATAAGTAATATATTTTTAGTACGTAAATACCCTTCCTTAACTATCCCAAGAAAACCACTAATCTATCAATTTAAAATTCACCTAATTGATTGTATATGAGCCATCTTACAATTAAGCTTTTTTTAAAGCTTCTCACCCACATATATTATGTCGCCAAAAGCTATAGTAAATACGCCAATTTATTATTAGTATTAAGAATTAATGTGGACGGTAAAGTTACTGTCTCCTCTGAAAATAAATCTGTTTGTTTATAGAAGTCAGATATTTAGATACGAACGCAATCCATAAAGGGAAAATAGGATGTTTTTCAGAAAAGAAAACAAAATATCACCACTCTCACCAGAACAAGAGCAGGCTAATAAATCACACCTTATTCTAAGTACTCTAAAAAACTCTTTAGCTTTCATTGAATTCAAAACAGATGGAACAATACTGGATGCAAACGATAATTTTTTAAATACTGTTGGCTACTCTCTTAATGAAATACAGGGTAAGCACCACAGAATATTTTGCGATCATGCGTATAGTCAAACTAAAGAATACTCCCAGTTTTGGCAGCAGCTCGCATTAGGGAACTCTATTAATGATAGATTCCTAAGATACACTAAGGGTGGCAAAGAAATTTGGTTAGAGGCCAGCTACAGCCCTGTAAAAGATCACAGTGGAAACACAATCTGCATCGTAAAAGTAGCCACTGACATAACAAATTCAGTTCAACAAGCAAATATCCAAAATGGTATTTTAAAAGCTCTTGATCGCTCAACGGCGACAATATCTTTTAATGGTGACGGAACCATTATTGAAGCTAATAACAACTTCCTATCTACTGCAGGTTACAAGTTACATGAAGTTCAAGGTCAGCATCACTCTATGTTTTGTGATGACAGCTTGGTTAACAGTAACGAATATAAGCAATTTTGGAACAAGTTAAATTCTGGCGAATTTATACAAGGGCTTTTTCAACGAAAAAACTCGCATGGAGATACTATTTGGCTAGAAGCCAGTTATAACCCTATCATTGATGAAAACGGAAAGTTACTCCGTATTGTTAAATTTGCTTCTGATGTTACAGAGCGCATAACTAATATTAATGACGCAACAGCCACTGTACATTCTACAGTCACAGGTACAGAAAAAGTGTCTGAGGAAGGAAAACAAGTACTAGCCGAAAGCGTCGGTATCATGGACGAAATTGCCGACAATGTTGACACCGTTGTGGAAGACATTACTTCTCTAAATGAACAGTCGAATCAAATCAGTGAAATAGTGAACACCATCTCTTCTATAGCAGATCAAACCAATTTACTTGCGCTAAATGCCGCCATTGAAGCTGCAAGGGCAGGTGAACAAGGTCGAGGGTTTGCTGTTGTGGCAGATGAAGTAAGACAACTAGCAGGCAGAACAAGTTCTTCTACGGCAGAAATCTATGATGTTGTAAAAGCTAATGCCACTTTATCAAGCGTATTATCTGAAAACATATTAAAAACGCAGCAAAAAGCTCAATCTGGAAAAGAACTAGTTAATCAGGTTGAAGGTATTTTCATGGACATCAATCAAGGAATGAAAGATGCAAGTGAGGCAGTAAATAAATTATCTTAAAATCACAGGCGACATGTCACGAGACTCTTACCTTGTGACATGTCGAAGATTGAAAAACGGGGAACAGTCAGATCAAGTCTGAGCTAATGCACTTAAGGAAAAACAATACCCTCACATCCTTCCTCCCATGGTGGAAGTTTAGGCATAACAACTTCTTTAAAAAGAGAAGATTCCGTAAAGCTTTCCAACCATGCTTTTACATTTTCGTAGCTTGATGCATCGAACCAAGCTCGATCCACTCCCGCAAATTGCCTGATAAAGGGGAACAAAGCCATATCAACAAGGCTCATCTCTTCTCCAAATAAATACCTCCGCTGGCTTAATCGTTTATTAAGCCTTTGCAAAAATATACAGCCTTTATCGCGATAATAACTCTCGCTAAATTCTGGGTGTCTATCTGCGTATTTGTATCTATCTAACCAATATTTGAAAACCTGATCGTTGTAGGTAATCCAAACTCTTATCTTATATTGCTGTTGCAATGAAGCAGGCCATATAAACGTCTTCAGGTCGCTTCGTTGTGTTCGCTCCAAAGCCCAATAAATAATGTCCATACTCTCTGGATAACGCTGCCCATCGGTATCTATTAGTTGTGGTACAGTTGAGCGACTGCCCAATGCCAACAAAGCCTCAGGTTTGGACTTCAATACAACTTCTCTTAACGATACTTTTACGTCTAATTGGGCTAAAACATACCTTGCCCTTATGGCATAAGGACACCGACGAAAAGAATATAGTACGGGTAACAGCAAAGGCGTCTCTCCACAGAATATGAAAACGCTGACTCTATGATAGTATGGCGCCGACAATCAAGGCTTATTCACATAAACGCAAAGGCTCATTAATTTTTAAAATGAAAATCTGGCTTCTTACACACAGCGAGGAACTCAAAAAAACAACAGGTACAGGGCCTTTAGTTAAAGAGCTTCTCAAGCATGAGTGTGAAATCATCGAATGGTCTCGTGTTGAACCTAACCAAAAAATTATCGAGCTGTCAGCAGAAGACACAGTACTTATTTACCCAAGTGACTCAATGGAAAACTCGACAGTTCACAGCACCTCAATCGTCAATAACATCATCATTATTGATGGCACATGGCAACAAGCTAGAAAAATATACAACCGATCTCCGTATTTAAAAGCCTTCCCTCATTATGAAATTCAAGGTGAATCATCTATTTATAGCAAAAGGCAAAATCAAAAAAATACGGGATTATGCACAGCCGAAGTCGCTATCTATAGCTTAAAACAACGAGAGCACCCTATGGCGGACGAGCTACTTAATCACTTTCTAGAGTTTAATTCGTAACTCTTACTTGTATAGAACCTAAATGTTCAACCCAAGCATGCATTTCATCACCAGCGACTACCGCTCCAACATTTTCAGGTGTGCCTGTCATAATCAGATCACCGGGGCGTAGCTCATACACCTCTGACAACTTACATATGACCTCTTCGATAGACCAAGTTAGGTTAGCAATCGAGCTAATCTGTTGAGTCGCTCCATTCACCTTCAACCCAATCTCCGACTTTACTAGCGTTTCAGATAGAGCCTGAGTATGCAAAACAATTGGGCTAATGGGGGCTGATTGGTCAAATGATTTACCTACCTCCCATGGACGACCTTTTTTCTTCGCCTGAGCCTGTAGGTCGCGGCGAGTCATATCTAGCCCTACGGCATAACCTAAAATAGCGTTTTTCGCTTCTTCAAGGCTCATATTTTGGCCACCCTTACCTAGAGCAACAACCAATTCAACCTCGTATTCAAATTGCTTGGTTGCCATTGGGTAGGAAATCTCTGCGACTTTTGAGAACTCAGTAGGTACAACACAAGAAGCATCTTTGGCAAAAAAGAAAGGTGGATCTCTATCCGGGTCATCCCCCATTTCCCTAGCGTGTGCCGCGTAGTTACGACCAACACAAAAAACACGCCCTACTGGAAAAACAGCGTCATCATCTAAAACAGGTAAATAAACCCTTTCTTGCTTAGGAACAATACACTTCATACCAACCTCTTAATATAAAAGCTCTCATATACAAGGCTTTATAATATAGGTTTGCACTGATACAAAACATCAAAAAGTTCCCTGCTATTCCTTAAATAAAAAAGGCACCAGATGCAAACACCTGATGCCAAAATGTCCGACCCTAATCAAAAGTAGATAAAGGGGGACCTTTAATGATCTTGCTTAACATAAGGCTCTACACAGAGCCTTAGAGTAAATAAAATCAAATATCGCTGAATTTAAAAGCCGTAATATACGCCGACAGCAGACTGAGTTTCTTCACTAGAACCTACTTGGCCAACTTCACCATACACATACACATTGGATGCTAGGTTATAACTAACGCCTGCCGCGAACTCTTCGTAATCATCACTACCATCAGGAGAGACAATTTGAGCAGATGCATAGACATCGCCAGCACCATAGCCGTAACGAGTCGCTACACCTGTGATATCTGTTGTATCTGGTGTAGTTTCAAATTTCGCTGATAGGGATAAATCAGAAGAGGCTTGGAAATCAACCGCATAACCTACAGTGTCATCACTAGAATCATAACCTGCAGCTAATGTGACCGCACCTGTCGTATATTTCACAACAGCGGCACTTTCGTTACCTTCACCCTCCGCAGTATTTACTTGAGATGCCACCTGAATTTCAACACCACCGAAAGAAGGTGATAGATAAGCAATGGTATCTCCTTCATCTGTTAATGACGCACTTTCTAAACCTAGGTATTCATATTGATCGACAGAATCTTGAATAGCATTGTTGTAAATACTATCAAAGCTACCAATTTGAACCTGACCAAAGCCGCCTTTTAAGCCAACAAAGGCTTGATCAATAGCGACATCCACATCACCCGTTTTTTCATCAGCATCCGCTTCTAGCTCATACTTGAAGAAAGCCGTCGTATCCTGATTGATTTCTGTTTCACCCTTGATACCAAAGGTAGACCCGTTATCTTCAAAGTCACCACCAGCATCAGAGTTACTAAGTGCGTATTGAATATTACCGTATAGATCTACACTTGTTTCTTCCGCTGCAACAGCAGCCACTGAAGCAAGTGCTGAACTAGATACCGCTAGGGCAATAATGGTCTTTTTCATTGTCGTTTCCTTTTATAAAAATACACTTTCATTTTTCCTAATACATGCTCGATGAGCACAAGCAACAGGAGTCAATTTAAAGCGTTGAAGAAAATAGACAATAGGGTGTAGATGGCTTGCTGATTCTTACCTTATTCAGTGCTTTTTTGAGAAAAAAGATGACAAATGCACAAGGCTTATGGATTTACAAAAAAGAGATGTTTTGTATTTTTCCCATATATATCAAAAAGATATAGACCCTCAATTACTAGGTTGCAAGAATTAAGAAAATACAATGTGGGTTAAATACTATAACTAGGAGAAAACACGAAAGCTAACTGTCAAAATAGCTCAAATTAAGAACTCTATGACTTAGAATTTTAAGATTCAAACCAAAAAAAGAGCCTGAAAAGGCTCTTTTTTTTATCAAGAAAGCGATTTACCACATCAAATCATCAGGGATTTTGAAGTCTGCATATGGGTCATCTTCGTCGTCCACTTCTTCGGCTCGGTTATTACACACTAATATATAGCTTTCATCCCGCTCGTTTATTTTCAGAGCGACAGGCTCTGGTACTAGCTCATAAGTGTTGTCTAATTTAGCAATAGCAAGACGACCACGGCTTAAATCATTATGCATTGCTTGGCTAACGTACAACTTCTTCACTAGTTTATTATCCGTGAAGTTATACGCGATATCGCCCTCTTCCTTAACAACTCTGTTTTGCTCAATCATTTGACGAATTTGAGCTTGGACGGCTTTTTTCTCAGCTTCTTTTTGTTTTTCTAAGTTAAGCGCTTTGTCTTTCTCTATTTTCTCTTCTCGTTGTCGCTTTAACTCTTCTAAACGTGCAGAATCATCTTCTGCAACCGCTTTGCCCTTTTTAATTTTTTGCTTCTTTTGTAACTTTTCAGCTTTAATTTTGTTGGCCTTTTTTTTATCAACCAGACCTGCACCTAAAAGCTGTTCTTGTAACGATTTGGCCATTTACCTAATGCTCCTAATTCACACTGCCACTAAATTAACTGAATACTACTAAGTTATGGAAAACCTAACCACCTAAAAGCCAATAAATTAGATGGCATACACACTCATTCTGAAACCAGTTTGCGTGCACTAGCTTTATGTTTTTCAATTAAGCCAGCAATATCCAGCCCCACAATTTGCCCTTCAGTAACTCGCCACTTACCAGCGACCATAACGTGTTCTGCTTTTTCAGCACCACAGAGTAATAAGGCGGAAATAGGGTCATGACTTCCTGAAAAACGTAACTCGTCTAATTTATAGAGAGCAATATCTGCTTGTTTCCCAACAGCTATTTCACCAATATCTTTACGCCCTAAAAGGGCAGCAGAACCCTTTGTTGCCCAACCTAATACCGTTTCTGGGGTAATTCGTTCAGCCCCATATTTTAAACGCTGCAAATATAAAGCTTGGCGCGCCTCATACATCATATTAGAGGCGTCATTAGAAGCAGAACCATCCACTCCAAGACCGATTGGAGACCCTGCTGAAGTTAGCTCCAAAGTGGGACACATACCTGATGCCAAACGCATATTAGATACAGGGCAATGACAGATACCGGTTCCCGCCGCTCCTAAACGTTTTATCTCCTCATCATTAAAGTGAATACCATGGGCCAACCAAGTGCGCGAGCTAAGCCAACCAACGCTTTCTAGATAATCGACAGTACGCATGCCAAACATTTTTAGGCAGAAGGCTTCTTCATCAAGAGTCTCCGCAAGATGTGTATGCAAACGAACATCTTCTTTTTCCGCTAACTTTGCACTATCTTCCATGATTTCTCTGGTAACCGAAAATGGAGAACAAGGGGCTAAGGCAATTTGTATTTGCGCTCCCTCTTCCCTCTGATGATATTGCTGAATAAGTCGTTGGCTGTCCGCCAAAATTGTATCGCCGCTTTGCACCGTATGTTGTGGCGGCAAGCCACCATCTTTTTCACCTAAACTCATCGAACCACGAGTTAGCATGGCTCTCATACCCAGTTCACGTACCACTTCAACTTGGATATCAATCGCATTTTCCATGCCAGTGGGGAATAAGTAATGGTGATCTGCTGCTGTGGTACAACCAGATAATAACAGCTCTGCCATGGCTACTTGAGTCGCTAAAGAAAGTGCCTCTGGAGTTAATTTTGCCCACACAGGATATAAAGTTTGTAACCAAGGAAATAACGGCACGTTAACGACAGGTGCCCATGCTCTCGTTAATGTCTGATAAAAATGATGGTGTGTATTAATTAAACCGGGCAGTAATACCAAGTCTCGGGCATCCATAACCTCATCTATGACTAAACTGGGCTGCTGCCCAACAGGTAAAACCTCAGCTATCTCAGAGCCTTTGATGACAATGCCACCTCTGGCGTCTAAATCATTAGCAGTAAAACAAGCTAACGGCTCTTTAATCCAAATAGTTTTTTGAGAAGGATTCGCGGTATCTTTATCGGTAAACGAGGGAGTTGAATGATGTTTCATAAGCGGCGCCTTGAATGTAAATGATCAAATAGCCAGCTCAGTTATACTCTGTCTGCTGATCCAGAGGATATGAAGAAAGTACTTGCCTTCTTTATATCGATTCATACTTTACACAAAAAACGAGAAAATAACATTCTAAGTCACGGACTAAAACTCGCACCTCAAAAAATAGATTAGTTTTTTTCACCTATCGCTGTATTTTTTATCGTTTGTCCTAAAAGCTCTCTACCCCTACTATTTCATTATCGAAAAGCAACTGACTAAACACATTAGGAGAACATTATGACAAACACTAAAACTATGATTGAATTACTTGGCGCAGTAGATACTTCTCACCTTTCTGAAGAAGACAAATATGCTTTATTTGCTAACGCAACAAGCAGCGAATTCAGCCTATCATTTGCAAGTGATTTTGCTAAATGGGCAAAGAAATCATTTAACGCAATCAAAGAGAACCTAACGCCTTTCACACTAAAACACGCTTAAGATTCCTTTCTAGGATCTAAGCCATTTGAATGACCATATGGTACTCACATTATGACTATCCAAAAAAGTGCGGAAATAAAAAAAGGGGCAAATAATCTGCCCCTTTTTACTTTTTAGATAGCGACTTCTTTAGTTCAAATCAGCTTTATATTCCGCTTCTACTTTTTGTTCTGCTTCCTTCGCAGCATCATTCAATAAGTTAAACCACTTATCACCATCTTTGATACTTTCCTTGAACCAGCTATAAACTGGTGTAGCGGCAGCGGCAAACTCTGCTTTTTGAGCTGGCGTTGGAACATATAAATCACCACCCGCTTCTGAGAAAGCGTCATATGCAGCAATGGATTTACGCTTAGGTGAAGCAAAGGTTGCCTGCTGTAAAGCAGAGAAACCATCCACAACAACACGACGTAAGTCCTCATCCATGTCCATGAAAGTATCATTGTTCATGTACCAGAGTGCGGACATGTAAGCGTGGCCATCTAAGGTCACGTATTTAAGACCGGCATCCGTAAACTTCATACCCATGATATCGGTAATACCGTTTTTAGAACCTTCTACAACCCCAGTTTGGAAAGAGGTAAATAGGTCACCCCATGGGATTGGTGTAGGACTAGCTCCTAAAGAACGAACCAACTCTTGTGGTAAATCAGACACTACGGTACGAATTTTCAAGCCACTTAAGTCGTCTGGTGATTTAACAGTACGCTTTGTGTTTGCAAAATTACGCCAGCCACCTGTATTACCAATTGTCATCAAGCGAACAGTATTGCCAGAGTCCTCAAGAATTTGCTTACGCAACTCACGAGTGAAATCCCCTGTTAATACTTCTTCTGCAATACGATCATCACGTAGTACATAAGGTAGATCTAACACTTGAACATAAGGGTACATGGCAGACGCACCACCAGAGGTGGAGATATAAACATCAATTGAGCCATATTCTAATGCCTCAAGACACTCAACCCCGTTGCCACAAAGCTGTGTTCCCATATAGATATCGACAGCAATTTTGCCATTAGAGCGCGACTCGACAAAGTCTTTAAAGACCACTAAACCATCATAGTCTTCATCGTTTTCATTTGAATTTGCTACGGCACGAATATTAAAGTCAGCCGCTTGTGCGACTCCGCCTAACATCAGTCCGGCACCAATTAACGTCGCTGCAATCACACTATTTATTTTTGTTTTCATGAACATTAAGAAATCCTCTCTTCATGGTTTTGCTTTGCGTATTTACTACCCTGAGACCAGACCAAGTAGCCTTGGTACTGTCATGGATAGAGCTGGGAAAAAGGTCACTAGGAAAATTACGGCGACTTCAACCGCTAGGAAGGGCAGAATCGCTTTTGAAATACTTTCGATACGTTCGCCAGACACACTGGAGGCGACAAACAACACCAGTCCCATGGGCGGGGTTGCTAGGCCAACGGTCAAGTTCACACTCATAATGATGGCGAAATGTACTGGGTCGACACCTATGTTAATAAAGATGGGGCCTAATATTGGACCTAAGATAATGATCGCAGGGCCTGCATCAAGGAACATGCCAACAACGAACAATAAAAGGTTTATCAGGAACAACAGCATTAATGGGTTTTCACTGATGGTCAGTACCCAATTTGCTAGAATTTCTGCACTATGGGACAAGCTAACAACCGTCTTAAAGGCAATTGCTGAACCGACTAGCAGGAGAACCACAGCAGAAGCTTGCGCACCTTTAATAAAGATATTCGGCAAATCTCGTAGCTTCACCGTTTTCATTACCCAAACACTGATAATAAGTGCATAGGCTGTCGCAACAGCAGAAGCTTCTGTCGGTGTAAAAATACCGCCTATAATGCCGCCTAAAATAATCACAGGAGCTAATAAAGGGAAAATGGCATTCTTCGTCGCGGTTCCTCGCTCAGACCAAGTAGACTTTGGCCCTGCTACAGGAAAGTCGTACTTCTTAGCCATTAGGGCAACCATGATCATTAAAGAAGCGCCCACTAAAATTCCCGGAACAATACCAGCCGCAAATAAGGCCGCTACAGATACTTCCATTGTGTAGGCATAAATAATCATGATGCCTGATGGGGGGATAATGGGACCAATAACCGAAGATGCCGCTGTGATAGCTGCTGCAAACTTACGGCTATAGCCATTCTTTTCCATGGCTGGAATCATCATGGAGCCAATTGCTGAGGTATCTGCCACAGCCGAACCAGATAGACCTGCAAACAACATACTCGACATGACATTCACATGGGCTAGACCACCACGAACATGGCCGATAAAAGACTGGGAAAACTGCACAAGATTCATGGTAATACCACCACGGTTCATGATTTCACCAGCCAACATAAAGAAAGGGATAGCCATTAAAGGAAAGGAGTCAATGCCGTTGTAAATATTGCGGAACAACAGGGAAACATCACGTTCCATTCCTGTGGCGTAAAGCATAAAGCCTGGTGCAGTCAACATGGCAAAAAACACTGGCATACCAACCAACAACAAGACTAGAAATAAAGGTAAAAATAGCGCTAGCATAATTATCGTCTCTTTTTATTATTGTTTTACTGCCCTTTGATCAAGGGAACGAATACATAACTGAGTTAGTCTGGATTCGCGTCAGCACGCACTTCCATGGCAATCTGAAACTCTTTTTTATGCCCTAGAAAACAGCCAATTTCTCTTAAACACAGCTCAACGTTTGCTAATAGCATAGTGAAGAAACACACAGGCATAGCGAGATAAATCCACGCACGGGAGATATGAATAGAAGCTGCTCGGGTACGGAAACCGCGCTCAAAGAACTCAATACCTAAGGAGGTAAGTTTTACGAGAACAACGCCGGCGATTAGTAATAGAAAGAGTTTAAATAAGCTAGAGGCTTTATCAGGTAAAGCATGTAAGAACATATCGATAGCGACAAATGAACCACGACGGTAGGCCTCACCTGCCACCATGGCCATCATCCAGATCATTAAGGCGCGAGCGGCCTCTTCTGGCCAAGGTAATGCACTACCCAATACATAGCGACAAAAGACTTGCAGCAAGATAACGCATATCATTGCGGTGACTAGCACCCATGCAATATTACGCCCTATCTTACTCAGAAAAAGATTAATAGCAGAAATGACTGTTACCAGATTTCGTAGAATAATCATTGTTATTCCCTTCTAAACGTTTTTATTTTTATTGTTTATCCGTGTTTAGGGGTAAAGAATTATGGTACTTCTTGCCCTGCTGCTGCAGTCCACAACTCAAACCAAGTTTCTCTATCAATAGAGATATCTAAAACCTTAGACAAGTCTTTCATGCGCTGCACGTTATTTGTTCCAACGACAGGCAAAATGTTTGCTGGATGAGCCAATAACCAAGCTAAAGCAACATGATCTGATGAAGCTCCTTGTTCTTCCGCTAAGCGTTTGAACAATGGCGCTAAGCGGCGAGTTTCAGGAGTATCGGCAAAAAGAGCACCACCAGCTAAAGGAGACCAAGCCATTGGTGTTAAAGAATCTAATTGCATGGCGCTCAAGTTACCATTAGTGAAGGTATCTCGCTGTAATAAGCTCATTTCAACTTGGTTAACCACTAACGGATGACGCATGTTCGCTTGCAGTAGTCGCCAATCCCATACTTCAAAGTTTGACACACCAACAGCACGTACTTTACCGCTGTCAATCAAGGCATCTAGAGCGGCGCCCGTTTCAGCTGCGTCCATAAAAGGATCAGGGCGGTGGATCAACAAAAGATCTAGATAATCTGTAGAAAGGTTTTCAAGGCTTTTCTCAACACTCGCATTCACATAAGCAGCACTGGTGTCGTACAATTTTACTCGGCGAGCTGGGAATTTATCAGAAAGGAGGCCTATATCGCATTTGGAAATAAGCTGCATTTTAGAGCGAAGGCTTGGGTCAACAGCGAGTGCTTGACCAAATAAACGTTCACATTCGTAGTCACCGTAAATATCGGCATGGTCAAATGACGTGATACCCTGTTCAAGGCATAAATCAATCTTTTCGCGCACATGTTTAGTGGATACATCAGCAGCATCAGCAAGACGCCATACACCGTAAACTAATTGGCTTAACTCAATATCAGATTTGCCAAGTCGAATCATTCGCATAACTTTTCATCTCCGAAGCAAGCAGTATGACGTTCTCATTACTGATCGCTTAATTCTTATTTTTATAAATTAATCACTGGCATTAACCGTTAATCCGTTACTAATGCCAGTAGTTGTATATTTACATTAACAGTGTATTCTAATTATGTAAATCAATAGTAAATCAATTTATCTATTTATTAACTTTTTACTTGCAGCGATCTAACTCATCAAAGCAAACTTTGATTTAAAAACCATGTACTCCCCCTTTTAAATATCAGGTGATAGAGTGGAAAAAAAGAACAGAGCTAAGCAGTTACCCCTATTTATTCAGATAAGTGAGTTATTACATCGGGAGATTGCTGCTGGACATTGGCTACCGGGCGATAGATTACCAATAGAAGCGGAACTCGCCACTAAGCTCGGTGTAGCAGTCGGCACATTAAGGAAAGCTCTCAAAAAACTAGAAGAAGATGGTTTGTTAGAGCGCAAGCAAGGCTCGGGGAACTATGTAAAACGGGCACCAGATGGGCGCGCTATTTACCAGTTTTTTCATTTAGAAACGCTAACTGGTGGCGGTATCCCTTCTGCAAATACATTGTCAATTGAAGTGGATAACAATGAATTCGCTAAGCAACAATTAGGCGTTCCAGAAGACCAGCAGCTTTGGTGCATTAAGCGGGCACGTTACTTAAACCGAGAACTGGTAGCCATGGAACAAATTTGGTTTAAACATGCCCATGACCCAAACCTGAAGCCAGAAGATTTACACGAATCCTTATACCTTCATTATCGAGAGCAATTCTCCTTTTGGATTAGTCGCGTCGAAGATGAAATTGACTGTGACTCCGCTCCCACTTGGGTGACTCAACAGCTAGGGCTGACGGAAGGTACCGTTATGCCTCAAGTGCATCGCAGGAGTTGGTCAAATGAAAATACCATAGAAGAGTTTTCTTTCACTTGGTATGACCCTAAACGCTGTCGTTATATCGCTCGCTGGCATTAAATTAAAAGCTATTCAAAACGGCTATTTTGAATCGAGAAACAATTTTCAAAAAACAAAAATATAAAACTAATATTAATAAAAATAAGAGGTTAGTAATGAAAAAGTCTATTCGCTATGGTGTTTTAGGGTGTGGAATGATGGGGCAGGAGCATTTAAAAAACCTTGCACTCATCCATGGCGCAGAAGTGGTTGCTATTGCAGAACCCAATAAAGAAATGCAACAGCGCTGTCTTGAGCTGGCTCCAAATGCTCACATGTTTAATACATTAGAGGAGCTGCTTGCTGCAGACCTAAATCTTGAAGCCTTGGTTATTGCCACACCTAACTACCAGCATGCAGAACAGCTATTAGAACTTTTCGATCGAACAAGTTTGCCTATCTTAATCGAAAAGCCGGTCGTTACCAGCATTGAGCAAGTAGCAAAAATAAGAGCAGCCGCTGAAAAGCACCCAGCACCTATCTGGGTCGCTATGGAGTATCGATACATGCCTCCCGTTGCCCAGTTTCGTAAGCAAATCACACAAGGCGATATTGGTAGCATGAAAATGCTCAATATCCGTGAGCACAGATTTCCCTTCCTAGAAAAAGTGGATGACTGGAATCGCTTTAACCATAAAACAGGTGGCACATTGGTTGAAAAATGCTGTCACTTTTTTGATCTCATGCGCCTGCTAACAGGTAGTGAAGTAACACGTGTTTACTCATCAACAGGGCAAGACTGTAATCACTTAGAAGAAAATTACGATGGTCAAGCACCTGATATCATCGACAATGCCTTCGTAATAGTAGACTTCAAAAGCGGCCAAAGAGCTTGTTTAGACCTAAATATGTTTGCAGAAGGTTCTCGCTACCAAGAAGAAATTTGCGCCATTGGCCCAAAAGCTAAGATTGAATGTTTTGTCCCTGGTCCGGGTAGGTTCTGGCCTGTAGACAGCTTAGGGGCAGCACCAATACCAAAAGTGGTATTAAGCCCACGCTTACCTAAAGGTCCGATTGAAGCCGACATTCCAGTTGATGAAAAACTACTCGATGCTGGTGACCATAACGGCTCAACTTACTACCAGCACTTAGGCTTTTTTAAAGCCATCACAGAAAATGCTGCCGTGGATGTGAGCTTAGAAGATGGTTTAAAAGCGGTTGTTATCGGCTTAGCAGCACAACACTCCTCTGTAACAGGCCAAGCCATTACTATCACTGAAGATGGCTACAGTTTTAGCCAAGTATAATTTTAATTAAAAACTTTAGATCTTATAAATCAATAGTTTATGAAATAAACCTTTCTAGGAAAGAAAAAATTCATTCACTATTGATTTGCTTTATTTTAAATAGAAACTATAGTTGTTTTTAAATTCATTCACTATTGATTCATTTATTGGTTGTGTATGTAATTCAAGATATCAATATACAAGGCACTACTACTTTCAAATAGGAGTAAATATGAGTGTGGTCATTTCCAAACTAGAAGAACAAAAACAAGTAAATGGGTTGGATTTTCCTTTGCTAGTCACACCTCACAATGAAGAAGTTCAAGCGGATACATCGAGCTTTTTCCAGTGGGTCAATAGTAATAAGTCTGAATTACACGACTTACTAATCAAGCACGGTGCCGTATTATTCCGTGGCTTCCCTGTAGACAATTCTGATAAATTTGAGCAAATGCTTAATGAAACAGACTACAAGAATATGCCTTACGTTGGTGGCGCTGCACCTCGCTCACAAGTAACCGAGTCTCGCATTGTTACAGCTAACGAGTCCCCTGCTACAGAAAAAATCCCCTTTCATCATGAAATGGCTCAAGTACCCACACCTCCTGGCTACATTTATTTTTACTGTGATATTGCAGCAGAAAAAGGCGGTGCTACCTCAATATTGCACTCAGGCGAAATATGCAAAACCTTCTTTGACATTGCTCCCGATTTTGCAAAGAAAGTAGAGGAACAAGGCGTACGTTATATTCGAGTCATGCCTGAAGTCACAGACACCACATCCGCTATTGGCCGTTCTTGGAAAGACACCTTTTTGGTTAATACTCGTGAAGAAGCCGAAGCTAAAATGCGTGAAGCGGGCATGTCATGGGAATGGTTAGAAAACGGTAATGTACGTACAGAAACCCGTGTATTGCCTGCTATCCGCTATGATGATGAAACCCAACAGAAAGTCTTCTTCAATTCTATTGTTGCCGTATTCACAGGCTGGAATGACGATAGAAACCAAGGTGAAACCGCTGTATCGACTGCAGACGGTGAGTTCATGGACAAAGAAGCCCTAATGGAATTGGTCTCAGCCATGGATGAAAAATGCGTTAACTTCAAATGGCAAGATGGTGACGTACTGTGGATAAACAACCATACTGTGCTCCATGCTCGCCAACCCTTCGAAGGCGACCGCCGTATTCTGGCATCTATCGCCTTTAAATAAAGATTTAAGAAGATATAAAAAAGACCAGATAGCCTCAACTATCTGGTCTTTTTTATTCGACGTTCCATGCTGGAATAAATACTTAAAGGTTCGAATTTACTGGCTTTGAGAGGTGCATGGCCTAGTTAATTTTGAATTCAGAGTTAATCATTCCAATCCAATTTATTTAAGTAATAGAAAAAAATAAATGTCGTCCAGATAAGAGTCAGAACCCCTGATATTAAAACAAGCTGATAATAATCATAAGTAACCCCCATTCCGATTAAAGTGACACCTAGAATTGTCTGAATTATTAATCCTACTAAAAAAAGCCTATCAAATTTAGCAAAATGAAGAATATCTTTTCTTAGCATCGCAATGGTTGCACATATACCAATTATTATTAATTTAGTATTGAGTAAAAATATTCCAGCTATTAAATGATTCATTCCCAATAAACCTGTACACCACAATGGAGCTGCATAAGCCAGCCCCCATTTATCAGAATATATATTATTCATAAAAACCACTCGCTTCATTCATTAATGCCCCTTGAACTTGGCCGGTTGCATCAATCATAACCCTAAAGGATGTCGAATCATTTCTGGTAATTAACTAGGCATTTACCTCTCAAAGCCTGTTAATATAAGGTGCTCCACGCCCATCTACCCTTCGATAGCGACCGCTATATTCTGGCTTCTATTGCTTTTAAATAAGCCTTTTATTCACATCCCATTCTGAAAAGCACAATATATCAGTAAAACTCACCCGCTCGAATTGCCTCTCCAATTGACAACAAGCTTGCTTCAAGAGATGCATCTTTAAGCGGTGTTATCTCATTAATATCGTTTGACGCAAATAACTCAGTTTTGCCGTCGTGATGTTGTATCACCTTATAATCTGCATTTCTAACCGTCCATGAAATATCGGTTTTTCGAGTTCGCCATTCGCTGTAATTGTATTCACGTGAAGGCTGCGCCTCTGCATTGGTCAAACGCTGAGCAAAACTAATACTGCTGCTTGGCACATTAATTGGCGCTTCATTAGCCAGCGCTAAAGACGTAAAGGTAGCAAACACATCGGTTGCATTGACCAAAGACCCGTCCCGCTCGCCCTGTCGTGTAACACCAGCACCAGACACGATTAGTGGAGTGCGAATTCCCCCTTCATACAGGGTTCCCTTTACATGGTCCTTATCAAATACTTGCTTATCCCGCACTCTTCTCGGTGTACCGTTGTCGCCAATAAACACAATATAAGTATTGTCTTGATCTTCTTTTGGCACTGCATCAATCAAGCGCCCTATTTCAGTATCCATGGCTTCAATCATGGCTTGGTATTTATCTGTGGGGCTTCGTGTGGGCGTACTGCTCGAAATTAAATTAGCTGGCGGCTCATGGAAAGGGCTATGGGGGGCAGAGTACGCCACCCAAGCAAACCAAGGGGACGCTTGATTAGCTTGTATAAAATCTATTGCCAGATCGGTCACTACCGAGGTGTGATAACCCTTTTCATTAGATTGCTGACCATTTTGGGTCAAAGTCCAGTCGTTGTAATCTTCTAAGTTGAATAGGTTTCCGCCGTATGTGTCCACACCAAACTGACTAGGGTGATTAAGGTCAGGACGCCCTCCACCCAAATGCCACTTTCCAAATATGCCTGTGGCGTATTTTTCGGGCAGATCTTCTTGTTTCAATCGCTGCTGCAATGTTTTTGTATTGCTGGGCATCACGGCCGGAACATATTCAACAGTAGAGCTATAGCCATGTTGGCCAGATATCAATGCTGCTCGGGTTGTTGTACAGGCAGGCGTTACCCAAAAGTTTTCAAAAGACAAACCACTCTTGGCCAGTTTATCCAAGTTTGGTGTATTGGCTGTGTTGTTACTCACATTGTAGGAACCTAATGCATCAACACCAAGATCATCCGCAATAATCAGTAAAAAATTAGGCGAGTTTGCATGCGCTATATTTGCATGCACTACAGAAGCAGAGAATAAGAGGGAAGCAGCAAGAAAAAATTTTGTTTTATTGATTAGAAACTTTGATTCAGCTCTTTTTAATTCAGTTATAGATAGGCATTTCATTTCTTGTCCCAATAATATGATGAAGTCATCCCATACTAGGCGATATACAGACTTAAAATCCAGAATTGGATTCTACCTTTACGCACCTTTACTCAGGCAGCTCACAGTAAACACAATCAATACAAGGTGACTCAAGGTCTAAAAAAACATACAATGAGAACGATTATCAAAAACACCTACATTAAAGGTACGTTACCCATGTTTAATTCTCGGATTTTGATCATTGAAGATGATGCTTTTCTAGGAGAAAAGGTCTCTCAGTTATTAGAGTCTAAGGGCTGTTTCACGGAAGTATATCGAGATGGCGAACAAGGCCTACTCGCAGCACTTAAGTCTTCGTTTGATTTAATACTATTGGACATCATGCTACCCAGCATAAATGGCTTGAAGGTTTTGAGCCTACTAAGAAAAGAGCGTCAAACCCCTGTAATGATGCTAACTGCGTTAGGAGCAGAAGAAGACCGTATTAAAGGCCTTAGTTTTGGCGCAGACGATTACCTGCCCAAACCGTTCAACTTTACCGAGATGTCGTTACGGGTTGATGCACTTTTACGCCGCACATTACAAAATACACCCAGTAAAAATGTTCTCACCTTAGAAGACGATTTCCTTTCGTTAACTCGCATGGATCATCAAGTCACTTATCAATCACATGCTATTGATTTAACGCCAATTCAATTCAAATTGCTGTGGCTACTGGTAGAAAATAAAAGTTCCACATTAAGTAAAGCCTACTTATCCCAATCAGCATTAGGTAAGCCCCATAATCAATATGATAGAAGCCTAGATATGCACATCAGCCGCATTAGGAAAAAATTAGTGTCCGTTGGTATGCCAAGTGAACACATCACTACCGTTCACGGAAAGGGATACTGCTACCGATGAAAAACAGCTTATTATGGAAACTGTTTGCCGTTATTGCGGTGGGCACAGTCGTATTTTTCTGGTTGGTGGATCTTGTCGCCAGTCACACTGAAGACAGCATGAGCTACATAGATCAAGAGTATCGTGCTGAGCTCCGAGCCTACGCCAAAGAAGCGGAAAGATTACTGTATGACGAAGGCGAAGAAATTCTATCTAAATGGGTAAAAGGCATCGAGGAGAAAGAAGATACTTGGATTGCCATCTCTCGCCCTTCCATTGAAAACCTTGCCGATACTCAACTATCAGAACGATATATCAGCACCTTTAGCCTAGGACGCGATTTAGAATGGAAAATCCATTTGTACTTTGCTGGCAACCCTACTATGGACATTCCATTTGAGGATGGCATTACACGTTTCTTAATTCAGCTCCCGCAAAGAATGAGGCCGGGAAAGAACTTATTCATCATAGATTTACTTCTGCAAATTGCCCTGCCTTTTCTCATTTTGTGCCTTCTCACCTATGTCCTGTATCGATACATGATGAAGCCGCTTAAGAAACTTGAAAAAGCCACTCGCCACTTTAGTGAAGGGCACTTTCATGTACGAGCAAGCGAAGGTTTAAGTCATCGACAAGATGAATTAACGGCTCTCGCTAGTACTTTCGACCAAATGGCAACGCGCATCAGTACCTTGATCGTCGACCAAAGACAGCTATTGGCTGATTTGTCTCATGAATTAAGAACCCCACTTACTAGACTTAACATTGCGGTCGATTGCGTTGAGCACAATCAAAACTCAAAAGAGGAGCTAGAAAGACTGAGGTATGAGTCAGCCAACATGCAGGCACTGATTGACGATGCCCTCACCTTGGCATGGTTTAATACAGAATCTCCAAAGTTAGAGCTAGAAAGTGTTGAACTAACCTCCTTATTACAGGTTCTTGTAGAGGATGCTCGATTTGAATTTTCGAACCATAAGGTCACTCTTAATCAACCTGATAAAGATATCTATATTAGCAGTGCCCAACAGGCTTTATCGGCTGCATTAGAGAATATTATTCGCAATGGCCTTTCTCACACGCCGGAAGGGAAAACCGTAAATATACAACTGACCGAAAGAAAGTCCTCTCTGGCTATTTGTGTAGAGGATCAAGGAATAGGAGTGCCTGACGAGTATTTAGAAGACATCTTCAAACCCTTCTTCCGCATCAAAGAAAAAAACTCAGACAATGCTCGCATCGTCAGTTCTAAAAAGAGCGGTTACGGCCTTGGTTTAGCACTGGCTCAACGTCAAATACTGGCACTAGGCGGCTCAATTAAAGCGTCCAATATGCTAGATGATAATGGCGAACGTACCGGTTTAGCTATATGTATACATATTCCTTATGACGGCGAGAGTCTGTAGACTCATAACCTCCAACATGACGCAATTCTATTAAGCCCCTTCCCAGTAAGGGGCTTATTTTTACCCTCTCTAAATATGTAACAAATGCAACAAATGTAACAGTTGTAAAAAACATTCACTTTCTTTACATAAAAAAGATAATAGCCGCTATCAAATGTAAACAATTCTCATTAATAGAGGTATTTATGCGTTCCAACGTCACATTTAAAAAATCTTTACTGGCTCTTGCCATTGTCCAAGCGACAGCAATGAGCAGCATGGCTTTAGCAGAAGACACGGTACTTCTAGACGAACTAAAAGTGGAAGGTCGTGCAATCACTGAGCTTGACCAAGAAATCACAGCCGAAGATATTGAAAAAAGCCAAGCAACTGATCTAAAGGGACTATTCCAGAATAAAAGTGAAGTTACTGCTGGTGGTTCAGTCAACATTGGGCAAAAAATATATGTCCGTAACCTCGGCGAAGATTCTTTAAATATTACCGTAGATGGTGCTGAGCAATCTGGTGGTGTCTTCCACCATGCTGGCCGTATTACTATTGAGCCAGAACTGCTAAAGCGTGTTGAAGTAGAAGCAGGCGCTGCAAACGCGACATCAGGGCCAGGTGCACTTGGTGGATCAATTCGTTTTGTCACCAAAGATGCTAGCGATTTATTAGACGACGATCAAAACGTTGGCGCTCTACTAAAATCCACTTTTAGCAGCAATGGAGAAGGACTAAAAAATAGTGCAACTGTATATGGCCGTACTGAATCAGGTAAAACTGAAGGGATGCTGCACATACTAGACTCTAGTCATGATAACTATGATGACGGTGAGGGCAATGAATTAGAAGGAACAGAATTAGACGAAAGCCTCGGCTTTGTTAAGGTCAAAACTCAATTAACAGAAGAACAAGGCTTATCTGTCAGTTATGAATCATTAAAGAAAGCGGGTGACATGACATATAAGCCAGAATGGGCTTATAACACTACATTAACTAATAAAAACCCTCTTAGCGATTCTGAAAGCACTCGTAAAACAACGACAGTAAATTATAACTTTACGGATTCCGAAAGCGACTTAATAGATACACAAGTAACGCTATATAAAACCAGAAATGACTTAGACTCTGTTGATGGTAGTGACAACATAACAGGCTTCGTAGAAACAGTAGGAGTAACACTTCAAAATACAAGTATTTTAGATCAGCACGAACTAACTTATGGTTTGAATCACCGAGAAGACGAGAGTAACTATAACAATAGTTCAAATACAGAGACTGGAACTGTAACAGGGCTATACCTTCAAGATAGCATTGATGTTAACAAAAAGTTAACCATTTCTACTGGTGTACGATATGACCAATACGATCTTGATGACGTTAACAACCAGCAGCTAAAAGACAGTGACGTATCACCTAATATTGGAGCTGTAATCTATCTTACAGATCAGCTAAATCTAACCGCAAACTATTCCAAAGCTATACGTGGTCCTGAGATTAAAGATGCTTATAAAATCTCTGCTGGAGTAAGTAACTCTGATGATCTAACAGCTGAAACTGCTACTAACACTGAAATTGGTATCAATTATAAGAAAGGTTCTTTTTCTGTAAGTGGTGGGGTTTATGAGTCTGTTATCGAAGATGCCATTGGTACCGAGACTCCATGGGGTAAAGCCTACACCAACCTAGAAGAAGATATTGAAACAACTGGTTTCTATATAGATATTTCGTACCAACTAGAAAGATTAGCAGCTGGATTACATTTCCATAGTGCTGATACGATGCAAGGTGACCAAATAGTTACCCGTTATACCCACAGTTCAACGGCTACATCTATCGGTGACACTTTAGTTTTAAGCCTTGATTATCAAATGAGCCAAACATTTGAAGCTGGATGGTCTGCTGAATTTGTTAAAGGAATTCATGATATTGAACAATCTGTCAGCACTTACACCTTAACACTCGATAAACCTGGCTATGCTACCCACAATATCTATGCTAAGTGGCTACCTTTAGGAGATGACCAACTTACAGTTGCCCTGACTATTAACAATCTCTTTGATAAACAATATCTAAGCCATGCGTCTATGGAAGACTATAATGGCAATTCAGGATGGGAAGGCATTGTAGGGACTGCAGCTACAGGCCGTGACATCCGTCTAAGCGCTGCGTTGAAGTTCTAAGAAAATCCCCTTTACCGCCCAATTCATTAACCTGAGTTGGGCGTTTTTTCGTATCTGGAGGATGCCATTATGCCTTATTTACATTCTGTTAAAACCTTTATCAAAGCACTGCTTCTCTTGGTTATTTGTAGTGTTAGTTATGCCAATCAAACTTTTACAGTAACTGACCTTGCGGGTCGAGATGTGACATTTTCTTCTCAGCCTGAGCGTATTATCTTGGGTGACAGTCGTTACCTGCATGCACTATCTATCTTAGATCAAGAAGACCCAACCAAAAACGTCGCTGCTATGTTGTCCCGATTAGACTGGGTCGATTACGGTAGCTATGTGGAATATCTAAAGCGTTTCCCAAACCTTAAAGATATTCCCATTATTGGCCGCTCTTCTGCGGACAGTTTCAGTATCGAAAGTGCCATTGATTTACGTGCTGATCTAGCCATCTTTAGTTTGGATGGCCACGGTCCTAATGCCCGCCATGCAAACACCATCAAGATTCTTGAAAAAGCTGGCATTAAAGTCATCTTTGTCGACTTCCGTAAGTCTCCTTTAGAAAACACACCTAAAAGCATTGCCCTATTGGGTAAAGTTTTGGGTAAAGAGGCAAAGGCACAAACTTTTCTTAACTTTTATGAAGCCCAGCTAAGCAAGGTTACCGACAAAATAAAGAGTCTGGATGCTAACGCCCCTGCTAAAGTTTTCATTCATAGTCGTGTTGGCGTGAAAAGTGGCTGCTGTGAGACTATGGCTCGCGGCATGATGGCCTCATTCTTTGATGCGGCAGGTGCACATAACATTTCTAAAGCCGTTGTTCCGGGTATTGCTGGTTTTATGGATTTAGAATACTTATTAACCAACCAGCCAGACCTCTATGTCGCCACTGCGGTAGGCTCGAAAGGTATGCCAAAAGAAAGTAAGGATGACGAACTTCCTTATGTCATGCTAGGTGCTGGCACTCCCAATGATTTTGCAGAAAAGTCTCTATACGACTCTATTAAGCGCTATAAGCTGAATCACTTAGAAGCGGTTAAATCAGGCCGCGCACATGCCCTTTGGCACGGTTTCTATAACTCCCCTCTCAATGTGGTTGCCGTACAAGTGGCAGCTAAATGGCTTTATCCAAAACACTTTAGTGACTTAGACCCAGAAGCAACGTTAGAGCATTTTTTCAATGAGTTCCAAGCCATTCCATTAACGGGTGTGTATTGGACAACTCTATCGTCAGATGAATATAAGTAACGACTAGATGCCATTTATACAAAGGGCTAAGCCCCAAGAAGGACAAACACTCGCTAGCCAGTATCGACAATATATGAGTTTACGGCTCATTATATTGTTGGCACTGGCTGTCGGAACCCTACTCACCCTCGTCTATGATCTATCTGAAGGTCCATCTTCCCTCAGTTTCTTAGGCTTACTGCAAGGCTTGTGGTCTCCCGATTCACTGCCGATTACACAGCAAGTGATTATCTGGGATATTCGACTCCCCTATGCTCTTATGGCGATTTTAGTGGGTGCCGCGCTGGGATTAGCAGGTGCCGAAATGCAAACTGCATTGAATAATCCACTCGCTAGCCCATTCACCTTGGGTGTAGGTTCAGCTGCGACCTTCGGTGCTTCCCTTGCGATCGTGTTTGATTTATCCCACCTTGGCATTAGTCAGAATTTTCTACTTCCCGTTTGTGCCTTTGCCTTCGCAGGTGCAACCTCTTTGATCATTCTGGGTATCGCGAATAATCTGGGTGGCAGCATACACAGCGTTTTATTGTTCGGCATTGCCTTAATGTTTGGCTTAAATGCCATGGTTGGTGTTCTTCAATTTGTCGCGGATGAAGGTCAATTACAGCAAATTGTCTTTTGGACAATGGGGAGCCTTGCCCGTGCTGACATAGAAAAGGCCTCAATTGTCGCCATAGTACTGCTTGTTTGTTTGGTGTTTAGCTTACGCAATGCTTGGGCAATGACCCTACTAAGAAGCGGTGAAGAACAGGCCAAAAGTATGGGCATAAACGTCAAACGTTTAAGGGTAATCACCCTATTACGAGTCAGTCTCTTGACCGCTGTGGCGTTAGCGTTTGTCGGGGAAATTGGCTTTATCGGCTTAGTTGCCCCACATATAGCACGAATGATAATTGGGGAAAGCCATAGGTTATTTCTGATTGGCAGTGCATTGTGTGGTGCATTACTGCTTTCTCTAGCATCAATTGCCAGTAAGAGCGTGATCTCAGGACTGGTGTTGCCAATTGGCATGGTAACCGCATTGGTCGGTATTCCTTTCTTCATCACGCTTATCTATCAGCATCAAAAACGTAATACATTATGAATCTAAACCTCGACCAAATTAGCATCTCCTACGGTAAAACGAAGATTCTATCGGACATCACGACTGGCTCTCTTCAAAAGGGGAATGTGATTGCCCTACTTGGCTCGAACGGCGCTGGGAAATCCACCTTAGTCAAAGCCCTTGCAGGTCTTGTCCCTTATCAAGGAAAAGCAAGCTTAGGTGATTTAGAGTTTGCACAGATGACCCAAGAGCAAAGGCTGGCATTGATTGGCTATGTACCGCAAACCTTACCTCAAGCCAGTAGTTTACTGGCTTATGAAGTGGTGAAAAGCGCCGCTAATAGCTTGTTAAAAAGTCAGTCAGTCAGTGCTATGGAAGAGGCGATCGAAGAGGTATTCCAAAAGCTGAAGATTAGTCATCTCGCCCTTTTACCTATGCACAAGTTATCAGGTGGACAAAAACAAATGGTGAGTTTAGCTCAGGCTATTGTACGCCAGCCAGAGCTGTATTTACTTGATGAACCCACTAGTGCATTGGATTTAAATTGGCAAATTCAGGTATTAGAAACCGTTAGAAATGAAGTAAAGAAGAACCAAAGCACAGCGGTTTTAGTCTGCCATGATATCAACTTAGCATTGCGCTATTGTGACCATATTCTTCTTCTAAACCAAGGGCAGCTTTTAAGCTCCGGTTTACCTAAAGAATGCCTTACCCCAGACACTTTGGCTAAGGCTTATCAAGTCAGTGCTAGGGTCGAAACCTGCTCCCTAGGCCGACCAATGATCTTGGTCGATCATGCCTTATAAAAACGCCCCTTTATAAAAGAGCCGTATTTTTGAGCATGTTCTTAGCTGTATCAAGGTGTTTTGCTAAGGCGATTGTTGCACCTTGATAATCCTTCATTAACATACAAGCCATGATATCGATGTGCTCTTTTACCGCCACGGTATTTCGCTCTCTTTCTTTATTTCTCTCCCATTGATAATGGTAGTGATATATAAAGCTGATCACCGTATAGAACTCACTGATAAATGGATTAGGACGAGCTTCTTGAAGTAAGAAATGGAAGCGCTCATCTAACTTAGGAAAGGATTCATAGTCATCATGCATTCTTGGCATAAGATTCTTATGATCAATAAAAAGCTCATTTAATTGTCCCCAATAATCACTCGAATCAGGCAGGCTCATAAAGTGTGACAGGGAGTTCATTTCAAAAAGATATCTAAGTTCATGCAATTGGTCGATAAAATTTTCATCGAACTTCTTCATTTGCCACTGGGATCTGGGGTTCTTTTCGATTAAGCCAAAACGTGAGAAACGAATCAAAAATTCCCTTACGACAACCGTACTACTTTCCGATTGACGCGCTAATTCAAGCTCCGAGAACTTATCTCCTGATTTAAGTGCGCCACTCTGAATCAAGCCAAGAAAGTATTCTTCCACTATTTTTTCTTTGGGCTTACTTAGCTTGCTAACATCAAAAAAGTGTTCCTTTTTAGGCATAGAAAGCAGCACTTTTCCGGAGTCAGATTTAAGTACAACCTCCTGTTCTTCAAGGTATTCAATGGCCTTTCTCACCGTAGTTCGACTGACACCGAATAACTCAGCTAGAGCAACATCGGAAGGCAAAATATCGCCAACTTGATACTTTTTATCAATGTCCTCAAGCAGCTGATTTACAAGCTTTTGGAATAACGAATTTTTACGACTCACTTAAGATAAAACCTCAGAACCTTCTTATTTTAGCCCTCCTTTATAACACATGATAAACATGGATGAAATCATACTAAAGTAGGGTTTTTAATATATAAAAAACAACATTTTTCAGAATTTATGGGTTATATGTTTTTATTATGTGGATTTTATAATTAAAAAACAGTTGATCTTTGGTTTTTTCATTTCTATTCTTTGCACAAATAAATATAAAAACACATTAGGTATTACTCATTATGACTTCATCCGCTCCTATACCTCTGCCACAACTCACCCTAGTTAATCTAGCTAACAAACTTTTAGCATCAGAATTAAATAGTGGATAAACCTATTTGAAACATAGTTAGCTATGTTTCATTGGTCTTATGCCGTGGAGTACCTAGTCTCCCAAGCATCTGACAAGCATGGCTCCTTTTTGTTAAAGGAACCTCAGTGTCACTTCAGGAAAATGCCTTGTTTAGTGACTCAACCTCAAATAACAATAAAACAGGTAATTGTATGACTAAGATCTCTCACCCAGCATCTAAGAAAGCAACGCTATTAAGCAAAATTTCACGACGCTCACTCTTGGTTGCCGCTTCTGTGGCAGCGGTAAGTTTCGGTTTACCCACTATGGCAAATGCCGCAACCACATTAAAATGGGCTCACGTTTATGAGTCTGGTTCTTCTTACCATCAAGCCATTCTTTGGGCGGCGGATGAAGTAGCTAAAAAAACCGACGGTCGAGTTCAAATTAAAGCCTTCCCAGCGTCTTCCCTTGGTAAAGAAGTTGAGTTGAATGAGGCGCTTGATTTTGGTTCTGTCGATATTATCTATACGGGTGATATTTTTGCTGCTCAAACCTACCCAGCAATGAAAATCTCTTCTTTCCCATTTGCTATTCGAGATTTCAATCATTGGAAAAGCTTCCGTGATAGCAGCTTGTACAAGACTCTTGAAGCAGGTTATGAAAAGAAATCTGGTCACGATGTCGCAGGATTCACTTATTACGGTGCTCGTCACGTTACGTCAAACTTCCCAATTAAATCGCCTAAAGATATGGAAGGCATGAAAATTCGTGTACCAAACGCACCTTTGTTTTTAATGTTTCCAAGAGCGGTAAAAGCAAACCCTAGCCCTATGGCCTTCTCTGAGGTTTACCTAGCGTTGCAACAAGGCGTGGTTGATGGTCAGGAAAACCCACTGCCAACGATTCAATTCAAAAAGTTCTATGAAGTACAAAAGTACATCAACCTAACGGGACACATGACCAACTCGCTGTTAACGATTTTGTCGACTTATACGAAAAACAAAATCAGCAGCGAAGACTATAAAGTTCTGACGGATATCACAGTCCAAGCCGCTCAAAAAGCTTCGAATGAAATTAATGACGCTGAGCAGAACCTAGTAAGCTGGTTTAAGGATCAAGGCACTATGGTGCAAGAAGTTGATACCAAACCTTTCATGGATGCTCTTAAGCCTTACTTAACCTCTCAGGATAATGGTTTCACCCCGGCTCAGTTTGCTGAGTTAGAAGCACTTTAATTTTTTGTATCAAGAGGGGAACCTGATGATTACTCAACAGGAAACACAGCAAGCTGATCCAAATGGCTTGCCTCCCCTCGATTTGATTGATGAGAATCAGGTCGAGGAAAAGTTTAAGTTTAATTTCTATGATTTACCCGCCATGCTGTTTTTTTGGGTCTTGGTTATCATCGTCTTTCTACAGTTTTTTACTCGCTATGTGTTAAATGACTCACTTGGCTGGACAGAAGAAATTGCGCGCTTCCTATTGGTGCTGGTTGGTTTTATTGGCTCAGTAACCGCAGTAAGAAAAGGTAGCCATATTTTTTTAGAGTTTCTATACCGTTATACGACTGCGTCTGTAACCAAACTCTTAGTTTTATTCTCAGATTTAGCTAGCGCCAGTTTTTACGGTTTTTGTGCCTATCTTTCGTTTCAAGTCGCCCAGCGTATGGGGCAATCACTGGTTTCGATTCCTATGCC
This sequence comes from Marinomonas sargassi, assembly GCF_025716875.1. Taxonomy (GTDB): domain Bacteria; phylum Pseudomonadota; class Gammaproteobacteria; order Pseudomonadales; family Marinomonadaceae; genus Marinomonas; species Marinomonas sargassi. The sequence continues at coordinate 61,946 of NZ_JAOVZB010000006.1, forward strand.
GAAGTCCTATCTATACTGGACGATTGGCATCTGCTTTGTGCTTATGGCTTGCCACTCAGCTCTATGGCTTTTTAGACACCTACAACTCAAAAATGATGAGTTAGTAAATCAAGTTAATAGCCAAGTATTACCCGATTAGGTTTAAGGATTTTTATGTCAATTCTTTTCATGTTTCTCGTTTTATTTGTACTCCTTATTATCGGTGTACCCGTCGCAGTGTCTTTAGGCATCGCTTCTATCTTATTTATTTTGTTTGAAGGCATGCCCAGCATTGTGGTTTTACACACCATGGTGAATGGCGTAAATAGCTTCACCCTAATCGCTATCCCCTTCTTTATTTTGGCTGGCCATTTAATGAATACGGGGGGCATTACCAACCGTATTTTCGCATTTGCAAGATCTCTAGTGGGTTGGCTTCCGGGTGGACTAGGCCATGTAAATGTTGGTGCTAGTGTTATTTTTGCAGGCATGTCTGGGGCAGCGGTTGCCGATGCAGGCGGATTAGGGAATGTTGAAATCAAAGCGATGAAAGATGCAGGCTACGATACTGATTTCTCTGTTGGTATTACTGCGGCATCATCAACAATCGGGCCTATTATCCCACCCTCTTTACCACTCGTTATATATGGCGTAATCGCCGATACCTCCATTGGTCAGCTGTTCGCCGCTGGACTAATACCCGGGTTATTAATGGCCTTTTCTTTAATGGTAATGGTGTCTTGGTTTGCTAAAATCCGTAACTATCCAAAAGACGATAAGTTCCGACTTAGTGTTTTATGGATTAGCTTCAAAAGAGCCGTTTTACCTCTCATGACGCCAGTTATCATTGTTGGTGGTATTTCAACAGGGATATTTACTCCGACAGAAGCCGCCGTTGCCGCTGTGGCCTACTCAATCTTTCTAGGGTTGTGTGTGTATAAAACTCTGTCTTTTAATAATATTTTAAGAGTTTCCCAAGAGACGATTGAAACAACCGCGTCCATATTAATGATAGTTGCGACTTCCACTATTTTTGCTTGGATTCTAACCGCTAATCAATTCGCAACCTTCTTCGCTGAGCACCTATTATCTTTTACTGATAATAAAGTTTTGATCCTACTTATCATCACCTTATTGGTACTCATCATTGGTTGTTTTATGGAAACCATTGCCGCTATTACCATCTTGGTACCTGTGCTGCTTCCAGTAGCCATCGAAATTGGTATCGATCCTGTACATTTTGGCATCATTTTAATTTTGAATTTGATGCTGGGACTTCTCACACCACCTGTTGGCATGGTGCTGTATGTTCTCGCGAAAGTATCTGATACACCGTTTGAGCGTTGCGTTATTGCAACCGCTCCGTTCCTCGTGCCCTTGGTCACTGTATTGTTATTGCTGACTTTTATCCCAGCATTTTCAATGTGGCTTCCTACTCTTATTTATCGTTGAGAGTTGCACCTTTGGGAAGGCCCACTGAATAAGTGGGTTCTTCTCTTTTTTTATTTACGTATAGTATCCCTAAGCTGAAACACCATAATTTAAACGGAATTTAATCTACTATGTTTACCATTGTTGCTGGAATACTGTTTCCTGTCTTTGCCATTACTCTTGTTGGCTTTGCCATTGGCCGCTGGATTAAAATCGACTTTCAACCAATAAACCGCATCAACATGGACTTCTTTGTGCCAGCGCTAGTGTTTTCTTCTATCGGAACCATGTCCCTTGATATCACAAAAATCCCACTATTAGGCGCTTCTATCCTGACCACCTTAATTCCCTTCTTATTGATGTTTCCTATATGCAAACTCTTCAAGATAAATTTTAAGGTCTGGGCGCTGCCCAATATTTTTCGCAATACAGGTAACCTTGCTATCCCTCTTTTCACCTATGCATTTGGTCCACAAGCCCTAGCACCGGCCGTACTATTATTTGTGGTATCTGCTTGCGCTCATTTCAGCCTTGGATTCGCGATCGTCAGTAAAGGCAACCAGCTAAAGAAGATTATTAAAATACCCACCTTTATTGCCGCTTTTCTAGCACTGAGTTTAAATCTATCAGGAATCACAGTTTGGCCACCTATTTATGAAGCCGCCGCATTATTGGGGCAAACTGCCGTGCCCATCATGCTATTGTCGTTGGGGGCGCAAATGTGCAACATGAAATTAGCTGGTTTAAAAGTCGGTATTGCTTGTACTCTGCTTTCCTTAGCGACAGGGGCAATCACCTTCCTTACCATCTATTTATTCGTTCCTTTATCAACCCTGCATTTACAAATGATGTTGTTATTTACCATGCTGCCACCAGCGGCAATGAATTACATGATTGCTGAGCGCTTCAACATGGAACCCACCAAGGTCGCCTCCATGGTGTTATATGGGAATTTTTTCAGCGTCATCACACTACCTATATTGCTCACCATCACCTTTTCATTAGCCCAATAAGTCAGTAGTGATAAAAAGCCGGCTTAAACTCTGGGTATTAAATTATTTCGTAACCATGTTTAAACATTCTTATATCCTCTATGATCATTCACTAATACACGTTTCGTTCCATTTAAATTGATATTTAAGGTTCTCTTTGGAGTGTTTTATGCCTATTAGCCTGTCTCAACCATCCTTACTAAAAAGCCAATCTTACATAAATGGCCTATGGGTATCTGCCAGTGACAAACAAACCTTCCCAGTCAACAACCCTTCCACAGGGGAGCACATTATTGATGTTGATGACCTAGGTGAGATAGAGACCATTCAGGCAGTTGAAGCAGCTGAAAAAGCTCAAAAACTGTGGCAAAAACGTTTGCCTAAAGAACGTGCTTTATTACTACGCCGTTGGAATCAATTGATTCTTGAGAATCAAGATGACCTTGCTCGTATTATGACGCTAGAACAAGGTAAGCCTTTGGCTGAAGCAAAAGGCGAAGTGGCCTATGGCGCTTCTTTTATCGACTGGTTTGCAGATGAAGCACGACGCCTAAATGGTGATGTTATTCCGACCTTTGCCAATGACAAACGGGTTCTTACCATTAAACAAGCTATTGGTGTTGTGGCGGCTATTACCCCTTGGAACTTCCCTATTGCCATGATTACCCGTAAGGCAGGCCCAGCACTGGCAGCGGGCTGCTCTATCGTTATTAAACCTTCTGATGAGACACCGTTAAGCGCCTTAGCTTTGGCTGAGCTTGCCCATCAAGCAGGTATTCCTGCAGGTGTTTTAAATGTGGTAGTCGGTAGAAATGCAAAAGCCATTGGTGGTGTTTTAACAAGCCACCCTACTGTGCGAAAACTGTCTTTCACAGGCTCCACTCCTGTGGGTAAATTACTGCTTTCTCAATGTGCTAATACCGTAAAACGTACCTCTATGGAGTTAGGTGGAAACGCGCCTTTTATCGTTTTTGATGATGCTGATCTAGATGCTGCAATAGAAGGAGCCATCGCGTCTAAATACCGTAACGCAGGGCAAACCTGTGTCTGTGCAAACCGCCTATTAATTCAAGAAGAAATATATGACGAGTTTGCCGAAAAGCTTGTGAAACGTGTATCTGAATTAAAAGTAGGAGACGGTTTAACAGATGGCGTGAACATAGGGCCACTGATTAACTCAGCGGCAATAAACAAGGTCAATGAGCTTGTTAAAGATGCTTTAGAAAAAGGTGCAAAAGCCCTAATTGGTGGTAAAGGCAACGACTCAGGTAAACAATTCTACGAGCCAACCGTATTAACAAACGTCACTGCCGATATGGACATTTTCTCAAATGAGATATTTGGCCCTGTTGCCCCCCTCTTCAAGTTCTCAACCGAAGAAGAAGCCATCGCCATGGCGAACGATACGCCCTTCGGCCTAGCCTCTTACTTTTATTCCAAGGACATGAGCCGTATTTGGCGAGTATCCGAAGCATTGGAATACGGCATGGTGGGTATGAACGAAGGAATTATTTCCACTGAAGTCGCCCCATTTGGCGGTATTAAAGAATCTGGCAGCGGCCGCGAAGGCTCTTCCTACGGAATAGATGAATACACCGAAATTAAGTACATCTGCATGGGTGGGTTGAGTTGATTCGCAAATTAAAAGAGTTAACTTAAACCAAAATTCAGGCACAAAAAAGCCGAACACTGGGTTCGGCTTTTTTAAATTTTGGTGGGCGTAGACAGATTCGAACTGTCGACCTCTACCATGTCAAGGTAGCGCTCTAACCAACTGAGCTATACTCCCAAAAAGTGTTGGCTATTATACGCAGCCATTCGTCATTGACAAGGCTTTGCTACGCATTTTTGCTTTAAGATTCGCTAACATCATAGATGTCTTATATCTCTGGTTGCTTTTTACTCAACTGCCTTATTTCGCCTCCTGTCCCTTCTGATGACAAGAGCTGAGTGAGGTCAAAAGGCTCACCCAGTCTAGTCATAGTAAAAGTTAGTCCTGCGCTAATAATTGGTCCAAAGCGTCGTGCTCCGCCACAAAATGCCCCGGGCTATGCTCAAGCAGTTTGGGTAAATAACCTTTTTTCTCAGTCTTGAGTTTGGAAGGTAAAAACTTCAGCTGTGCATCTGGGTTCATTGGCGATGGCAGTTCTCCTGGGATTTTGATCGCTTTGCGTTCACGCTCTATCTTAGGGTCAGGAACCGGCACAGCTGAAATCAATTGCTGCGTATAGGGATGAACAGGATTGGCATAAAGGTCTTCACTTTTTGCCAACTCTATTACCCTACCTAAATAGAGCACCATAATACGATGTGACACCTCTCGCACAACCGCTAGATCGTGAGAGATAAAGAGAATGGACAGTTGAAACTCTTGCTGTAGATCCATAAGCAGCTGGATAATCTGCGCTTGTACAGAGACATCCAAAGCAGATACAGCCTCGTCACAAATCACGAGTTTAGGCTTCACTATCATGGCACGGGCAATGCCCACACGCTGATTTTGCCCACCTGACAATTCATGGGGGTAGCGGTTCTGCATATTGCGGTCTAAACCCACTCTATCCATCATTTTTAGCACTTCTTCTTTCATTTCACTGCGGCTAAGCGAAGAAAAAGTCTGCAAGGGTTCCATGATGGAATCCGCAATCGTCATCCGAGGATCTAGACTCGCCAGAGGATCTTGGAAAACGATCTGTAGGTCTTTGCGCTTATCTTTAAGCTCTTCTTTCTTTAAACCATTTAATGGTTTACCTAACCAACAAACAGAGCCCGCGCTAGGTGGAATAAGCTGTAAAACGGAACGTGCTAGGGTGGATTTACCACAGCCACTTTCCCCAACAATGCCGAGAGTCTCCCCTTTTCGTAATTCAAAGCTCACACCATCTACGGCTTTTAGTGGCAATTTTTTAGGCCAAAGCCCGCCACCCACAGTCACATCAAAATGCACTTTTACGTCGTCAACCTTTAAGAAGTCAGCGCCACTAACAGATTCATCAATCGGCATTTGGTTTTTATTATGCTGACGATCTGGGCTATCGATACGCGGCATGGAGTCGATGAGCATTTTTGTGTAATCGTGTTGAGGGTTATAAAAGATGTCTTCTGTGAGCCCTTCTTCCACGTATTCTCCACGGCGCATCACGTGAAGACGATCACACATACGCGCCATGACGCCCATATCATGGGTAATTAACGCGATTGCTGTACCGCTTTCGCGCTTAAGCTCATCCATTAAGTCAAGAATCTCGGCCTGTACAGTCACATCCAATGCGGTAGTTGGCTCATCAGCAATTAACAAGGATGGCTGACACAACATGGACATGGCGATCATGACACGTTGGCGCATGCCTCCTGACAACTCATGTGGATACTGATTCAAACGACGCTTAGACTCGGCAATGCGTACTCTGTCTAACCACTGAGCACAAAGGCGATCCGTCTCTTCACGGCTTAGGTCCATATGAAGAGATGACACCTCACGCATTTGCTCTAAAATCGTCAAATGTGGGGTCAGGGACGTCAATGGGTCTTGGAAGATCATCGACATGTTTTTACCACGTACGCGGTTTAATTCGGCTGTCGACAGCGACAACAAGTGGTGACCTTGGAAAATAATATCGCCTTTCGCACGACCATTTTTCGCCAATAGTCCCATTGCCGCCATAAAAGTCTGGCTTTTACCCGAGCCACTCTCACCAACAATACCGACACATTCGCCCGGGTTAATGGAAAAACTCACCCCTTTTACTGCCTCCACTTCACCGTCATGTGTTGCAAAGGATATTCTTAAATCATCTACGCTAAAAATAGGTTTAATAATCTCTGTCATGATATAGCCCTAACGATCTTTAGGATCGAATGCATCACGCAAACCATCACCAATGAAGAAAAAACAAAATAGGCCAGTAACAAAGAAGCCTAACGGAAATGCTAATTGCCAAAGGGTGCCGTACTGGATGGTAGAAGCGCCATCACTTATCAATGCGCCCCATGAAGTGAGCGGTTCTTGAATACCTAGACCCAAGAAAGAAATAAAGCTTTCCAATAAGATCAAACTAGGGATCATCAGTGACATATACACCACCACTATGCCAAGTAAATTTGGCACGATATGACGAACAATAATCTTGAAGTCGCTAACACCTGCCATGACAGCCGCTTCGATGAACTCTTTATGCTTTAAGGTAAGGGTTTGACCGCGCACAATACGCGCCATATCCATCCAAGAAAACAGCCCCAAACCAATAAAGAGAATGTAGACGGAGCGCCCAAACATCACGAATAAAATAATCAGAATGAACATGTAAGGAATCGACATTAAGATATCGACAAAGCGCATCATGACGTTGTCGACAGCCCCACCAAAGTAACCAGCGATCGCCCCATAAAGCACCCCAACGGTGACAGCAACAAGCGTACCTACAAACCCCACCATGAGTGATATTTGCGTGCCTTGTAACACCCGTGAGTACATATCTCGTCCCAAATCATCGGTACCGAAAAAATGCCCATTAGCGAATTGAGGAGCGCCCATTTCAGCGGCATTACCTATTAACTCCCAATCAATAGTTTCATGATCCCAAGGGCTTAACAGTGGGCCTAAAAACGCGAAGAGCGTCATAGCAGCCAAAACAAATACACTGATTAACGAGGCTTTATTACCTTTAAAGCGGCGCATAGCGTCTTGCCATTGGGAGCGCCCTTTAACCTGCCCTTGCTCGGCGTTACTGTCAATCAGCGCCGCCATTTTCTTTTTATTTACTAACATTTTAGTCCCTCTTAAAGTCGTATTTTGGGATCTAACCAAGCGTAGGTGATATCAACCAAGGTATTAAAAACAATCGTCATCACGCCAAACACAATCGTCACACCCATTAGCAAGGAGTAATCACGGTTTAGTGCTGCATCGACAAAAAACTGCCCCATGCCACCAGTGCTGAAATAAATATCAATAATGACTGACCCAGTAATCATGTAGACAAATGCAGGCCCAAGATAAGAAATGACAGGTAATAGCGCAGGCTTTAAGGCGTGGCGTAAGATGATGTTACGCATCGGAACGCCCTTCGCTTTTGCCGTACGAATAAAGTTCGCATGCAATACTTCTAGCATGGACGAACGTGTAATACGGGCAATGCTGGCCATATAACTGGTAGAGAGAGCAAGAATAGGCATCACGACATATTGCCACTGTCCACCATTCCAACCTCCTCCCGGCAACCAATTCAGCCACAGAGTAAAGATGATGACTAAGATAGGCGCCATAACAAAGTTGGGTAATACCTGCGCACCAATCGAAAAACCCACTGCCGCATAATCCAGTTTGGTGTTGTGCCTAACCGCAGCAACGATTCCCAAAGGAAGCCCCACAGCCACAGCAGCCACAAACGACCAAATACCATAGGTTAAAGTAACGGGGAAACCTTGCGCTAAAATGTCGTTAACCGATTTATCCGTGTACTTAAAGGACGGACCAAAATCAAAGTCGAAAATAATACCTTTTAGGTAAACAAACAGTTGCTCAAACCAAGGTAAGTTTAATCCGTACTTCAACTCTAAATTTGCCAGTACCTCTGGCGGCAGGCCTCGATCTGACGAAAAGGGGCTTCCCGGTGCCAGTCGCATCAGAGCAAATGAGATAAGAATTAAGATCAACATCGTGGGTATCGACGAACCTATTCGCCGAACAATAAAACTAAACATAGGCAAGGACCTTGAGAAGGTACGAACAAGTCCACTGGCTTCAGCCTGTGGGAAAACCTTTCTTATTCGCACCTTCCCTTAATTAAGTTCAAACTAAAAACCATCCCTTGAAAAGGGGTACCATTAACAGGGGGCGATTACTTTTGCATCTGTAAAACGAAGGGACTCTTTTACAGAGAACAAACGCTTCGCCACATTATGGCGAAGCGCTTAAAGCAACTTATTCGGCCGTTTTATAAAAATCGCGGCTGTAAGTGATCTGTTGAATATTCTCTGTCGGCCAGCCTTTTAGAGAGTCTTGAATCATGTACGTACCCGCATAGAAATACACAGGAATGACAGGCATTTCTTCTCTCATCAAGGTTTCAACTCGAGTGTAATTAGCGTTAGGATCTGCGCTCGTTTTAGCATCTTCCATCAAGCGATCTACTTCTTCATTGGACCACTTACCATAGTTGTAATTGGCTTTCGAAGTCGCTAAATCTAAGAAAGCAGAAGCTTCGTTATATGCACCACAAAAAGCGCCACGTGTTAACTCAAAAGCTTGTTTAGTACGACTGTCTAAGAAGGTCTTCCACTCTTGGTTAACGAGAACAGCTTGAACGCCCAGTTTCTGCTTCCACATCTGCGATATGACTGTCGCCACTTTTTTATGGGACTCACTGGTGTTGTAGAGCATTTCGAACTTTAGCGGATTACTTTTGCTATAACCCGCTTCAGATAGCAACTTTATCGCCTCTGCATCACGCTGCTTTTGAGGCCATTTAGCGTAGTCAATATACGGCGCTTTAAAGCCTAATGTGGCTGTTGGCGTGAAGGTATAGGCTGGAAGTTCACCACCCTTGAGAACATTTTTTACGATAACGTTTCTGTCTAACGCGTAAGCAAGGGCCTTTCTCACTCGAACGTCTTTAAAGGCTTCTGGACCATTATCGGATAGGTTAAAACCATAATAGTAGTTACACAAACGTGGGAAAGAATAGGCTTCAGTTGGATTGGATTTTTTTAACGACCCATACTGACCCGCAGGAATTTCGGTCTTATCAAGGTCACCCGCTTTATAACGCAGCAAAGCTTGGTTTTCGTCATCAATAACAAGGGCTGTTACCTTGTCTAAAATGGTTTCTCTATTATTCCAATATTCTGTATTACGTTCGCGGACATTTTTTTCTTTCAAAGTCCAATCGGTTAATTTGAACGCACCGTTGGAAACAATATTTTCAGGTCGTGTCCACTCATCACCGAATTTCTCTACTGTTGCACGATGAGTCGGAAAGGTTGTTGCTCTAGTCACCATGGATGGGAAGTAAGGAATAGGTGCGTCTAAAGTTACCTTAAAGGTATAGTCATCTACGGCTTCTACACCTAACTCTTTCGGGTCCATACCTTCGTTTAAAATCGCCTTGCCATTTTTGATCCCCATCATCTCCATATACCAAACATAAGGAGACGCTGTAGCAGGATCAACAGCACGCTGCCAAGCATAAACAAAATCATGTGCTGTTACTGGGTCGCCGTTGGACCAGTTAGATTTACGTAGATGAAAAGTATAGGTTTTCTTATCTTCAGAAAAGTCAAAACGCTGCGCAACACCCGGTACAATTTTACCAAGCTCATCTTGATTAAGCAGACCTTCAAAAAGGTCCCTAACAATTGCAGACCCTTCAACCGTTGCCACTAGCTGCGGGTCAAGAGTTGCAATGCCATCAGGTAGGCGATAAGTAAAAGTTTGGTCACTTGCCAGCTTTTCACCTGTCACTGGGTGATTGGCTGCAATGGTCGCGCCAGACATAACAGCACCTGCTGTAACCATAGCTAGAGTGAAAGCAGATATATTCATATTAGATGTTTTATTCATTGCAATAGCGTCCTTCTTATCTATCGAATACTGGATTGAAAGAGTTTAGATCTGGGTAAGCACTTCACCTTTTAATAGCGTTATACCCTTACAAAAATTCAAGCAAAATAAGATCTACACTGACTTTACTGACTCCAACCATGACAAGTATTCAAAGCGATATCCAATCGCAAAACAGCATTAGGCATACATAAATGTTATGTATGTTTTTTAGCCAGAAATTTGCAGATAAATTCAGAAAATCGATAAAGCAGCCATTATAAAAGTTTAAGAAAAATAGAAAAAAGCCTTTGAGATATGTGTATAGAATTTTAAAAAATTACTATGGAACATAACCTTATCGGGATTTTATGTTCATTTTATAGATAAAGAAATTGCGTTTAGAAATATTAAAAAATAAGTTTAGGGGATTTTAAGATACGAGATAATTAATATTAATTATAAAAAATCACATCGAAAAATGCATAAATAAGAATAGAGTATAAGTATTTGTACTACTTATACTCAAAGGCATTTACATTAAAAAATAGGGGGACGTTTTCTATTTTAATCTCAACTAAGACTCACCAACATCCTTCAATTTCTTTTGTAGCTGGCGAATTTGGTCTCGATAGCCTGCAGCTAATTCAAATTTCAGCTCTTCGGAAGCTTGCATCATGTCTTTTTGCAGCTGAATCATGGCTTTACGCACTTGTGCCACGTCATCCATGGTTTCAACTTGGTAATCTTTAGCGGTTTCAGCCACCTTCTTAGTTTGACTACCACGTTTACCTGCCCCCGGGTTATAAGCCCCTTCCATGATGTCTTCAACGGATTTCGAGATACCTGTTGGAGTAATGCCATGGGCTTCGTTATGGGCTTGCTGTTTCTCTCGGCGTCGCTCTGTTTCACTAATAGCCCGCTCCATAGAGCCAGTAATGCGATCTGCGTATAAAATGGCTTTACCATTCACGTTTCGAGCGGCACGACCTATGGTCTGAATTAGAGATTTTTCAGAGCGTAAGAAGCCTTCTTTATCGGCATCTAAAATGGCCACTAGACTGACTTCCGGAATGTCCAAACCTTCTCTTAATAGGTTAATCCCCACAAGAACATCGAACTCCCCAAGTCGTAAGTCGCGGATAATTTCTACCCGCTCCACAGTATCTATATCTGAGTGCAGGTAGCGAACTCGAACATCATGCTCATTCAGGTAGCTGGTTAAATCTTCGGCCATACGCTTGGTTAATGTGGTCACCAATACCCGCTCACCAATCGGTGCTCTAAGGTTAATTTCAGACAAAAGATCATCTACCTGCGTTGCTACTGGACGCACTTCTAGCGTTGGATCAATCAGGCCTGTTGGGCGGACAATTTGCTCAACTACCCAGTCCTGATGCTCTTCTTCATATTTACCCGGCGTTGCGGAAACAAAAATCGTCTGTGGTTTGATTTGCTCCCACTCTTCAAAGCGCATAGGTCGATTATCCAGTGCAGAAGGCAAGCGAAAGCCGTACTCCACAAGGTTCTCTTTACGGGAGCGGTCACCTTTGTACATGGCGCCAATCTGCGACACAGTAACGTGGGATTCGTCGATCACTAACAGAGCATTATCTGGTAAATAATCAAATAAAGTCGGCGGTGGCGAACCTTCTGGACGGCCTGACAAATAACGGGAGTAGTTTTCAATGCCTGAGCAGTAGCCTAGCTCTTGCATCATTTCCAAATCGTAACGGGTACGTTGTTCTAGACGCTGTAATTCCACCAGCTTGTTTAACGATTTAAGCTGTTCAAGACGCTGGTCCAGTTCCACTTTAATGCGTTCAATCGCGGCCTCGACAGTTTCCCTTGGTGTTACATAATGGGTTTTTGGATAGATGGTGATTCGAGGTACTTTGCGCAGTACTTTATTGGTCAAAGGATCGATAAAGGAAAGGTTTTCCACCTCATCATCAAACAACTCTATACGTACTGCAATTTCTTCAGAGTCGGCTGGGAAGACTTCAATCACATCTCCTCGCACGCGGAAGTTACCACGTTCTAGTACAAGGTCATTTCGGCTGTATTGAAGCTCAGCTAAGCGGCGCAAGATATCACGCTGATCGATTCGGTCACCCCGATCAAGGTGCAGCATCATTTTTAAGTAGGACTGGGGGTCACCCAAGCCATATATAGCAGAGACCGTTGCGACAATAATAACGTCTTCTCGCTCCAATAATGCCTTAGTCGCAGACAAACGCATTTGCTCTATGTGCTCATTCACAGAGGCGTCTTTTTCAATGAAGGTATCTGATGCAGCTACGTAGGCTTCTGGCTGGTAGTAGTCATAGTAGGAAACAAAATATTCGACCGCATTATTAGGAAAGAACTCTTTGAATTCCCCATACAGCTGGGCAGCTAGGGTTTTGTTGTGCGCCATAATAATGGTCGGGCGCTTCACCTTGGAAATGACATTGGCGACGGTATAGGTTTTCCCTGAGCCAGTTACACCTAATAGGGTTTGATGAGCTAAACCCGACTCAACACCACTTACCAACTTTTCAATGGCTTGCGGCTGATCGCCGGCAGGAGAATAAGATGAGACAACTTCAAACTCTTGTGACACGGGCTCTTTCCTAGGCTTCTTAATCGACATATTAGGTTATCAAATTTTACCGTCTGAGTCTGGCCTTTCTCTGCCTTTCTTATAAACGCACTCGTTATCTGACACCGGCAGAATTACATTTACAACAATATTAGACTTTACTTATATATAAAATATAAATAACATAAAGGAATATACTTATAACCAAAAACACATTAATATGCATTTGATGATGAAAGGACGTAGCAAGATGAAATCCGTTAACCCCGAATCTATTAAACCTATAGCCGTTCATGCTTTTTTTGATGAGGCAACTTTTACCGTGTCCTATGTGGTGGAAGATTTGCCAACCCAACAATGCGCCATTATTGATTCTGTACTGGATTACGATCACTCATCAGGAAAAACGGCAACTAGCTCAGCAGATAAAATCATCACTTTTATTCAGGAAAAGGGCTTAAGCCTGACTTGGATTTTAGAAACGCATTTACATGCAGATCACGTCTCAGCAGCCCCTTATTTAAAGCAAGAACTAGGCGGCAAGATTGTGATTGGTAAGCAAATCACACAAGTTCAGACAACCTTTTCAGCACTATTTAATGCCGAGCCTGCCTTTGCACGAGACGGCTCCCAGTTTGACACCTTGGTAGACGAAGGCGATTCTTTGGCGCTTGGTCATAGTAACATTCAAGTTCTCCATACTCCTGGGCATACTCCTGCCTGTATCACTTATGTTATTGGCGATGCCGCATTTATTGGCGACACTCTATTCATGCCGGATTACGGCACCGCACGCTGTGATTTCCCCGGTGGTGATGCCCGTTCCCTTTATAAATCGATTCAGAAAATTTTTGCCCTGCCCAATGAAACTCGACTCTTTATGTGCCACGACTATAAAGCACCAAACCGAGATCAGTTTGCATGGGAAACCACGGTAGCTGAACAGAAAGCCAATAATCTTCACATTCACAAAGGTGTTTCAGAAGAGGCTTTTTGCAAGATGAGAACTCAAAAAGATGCCACGCTAAATATGCCGAAATTAATTTGGCCAAGCGTGCAAATCAATATGCGTGGTGGCAACTTACCACCAGCCGAATCCAACGGTACTCGTTACTTAAAAATCCCGATAAACATCGTTTAAAGGCACAGAGTAAGTGTCAAAACCAGTAGAAGAATAGGTATGAAAGAGATGTCTACAATTGAACGTTTTTTACCCGCCATTAGCTGGTTAAAAAGCTACACCAGAGCAAACCTAAAAGAAGACACTATAGTGAGTGTTGTCTTCACTATTATGGTGATTCCCCAAAGCTTGGCCTACGCCATGCTCGCAGGACTGCCAGCCATAACAGGTTTATATGCCAGCATTTTACCTTCTATCTTGTATTCATTATTTGGCACAAGTCGTACCTTAGCGGTGGGGCCTGTGGCATTAACCTCTGTCATGACAGCTTCCATCATTGCGCCTTTTGCCGTGTCAGGCAGTGAGCAATATGCCACTATCGCTATTTTGCTAGCCCTTATGTCTGGAGCCTTTTTGCTTGTGTTAAGCCTATTAAAGCTTGGCTTCCTAAGTAACCTATTAAGTCACCCTGTTATTTCTGGTTTTATTAGTGCGACGGCTCTTATTATCGTCATAGGGCAATTGAAATACTTACTAGGCATTGAGTCCCAAGGCGATACTCTGATCCCCCTGATCCGTAGTTTATATGCAGACCTACACAACATTAATACCCCCACTGTGATACTCAGCATCGCCTCTATCGGCTCACTTTTATTAGCGCGCCGCTACTTTGGTCGCTTGTTACTCTTCATCGGATTATCACAAGCGAACGCCAAATTATTCAGTAAGGCAGGGCCAGTTGTCATACTGGTATTAGCCACAGTTGCCGTAGCCACTTTATCGTTAGATCAAGCAGGGATTAGAGTTATTGGCACCATCCCAGATGAAATTCCAAGTATTCAGTTGGACTTGGTTCACATGGATATGATCAAAGATTTATTGCCGGGGACGTTTCTCATTACTATTGTTGGCTTTATTGGTTCGGTATCGGTTGCCCAATCTTTTGCCGCGAAACGTCGTCAGGATATTAACCCCAACCAAGAGCTGGTGGGTCTTGGTTTAGCCAATATTGGTTCTGCTTTATCTGGTGCTTTCCCTGTCACTGGTGGTTTTTCTCGCACTGTACTTAATGTCGATTGCGGTGCCAAAAACCCCATGACAGGGATACTAACAGCGGTATTTATTTTGCTCATTTTGTTGTTTTTAACACCGCTATTTTTCTATCTGCCAATCGCTATTTTAGCGGCCATTATTTCCATTTCTATGATGCAATTGATCAATACTGAAGACTTACGTCTTCTCTGGCGCTTTTCTAAAAAAGAAGCCGTACTTTTAATCGTCACTTTTCTCGTGGTGCTATTTGAAGGGATGCAGGCTGGGCTGATTGTTGGAGTAATACTGTCCTTACTCTTCTTCTTATGGCACACCAGTCACCCACATATTGCGGTGGTTGGTCGCATACCGGGAACCGAGCATTTCCGTAATGTACAACGCTTTGATGTAGAAACTAACCCTAGCATTCTAACAGTACGTATTGATGAAAACTTATTCTTTGCCAATGCTCGTTCTCTGGAAGAAAGCCTGCAAAGCTTGGTCTCAAAAAATACGAAAATAAAGCACCTTATTCTCATGTGTACCGCGGTAAATATGGTGGACGCCAGCGCATTGCAGAGCTTGGAAAAAATAGACAGTCGTTTAAAAGATTCTGGGGTTAAGCTTCATTTAACTGAGGTGAAAGGGCCAGTGATTGATAAACTGGCTGACTCAGACTTAATAAAAAACCTAAGTGGTAAAGTCTTTATTACCCAACATCAAGCCATTACAGAGTTAGAGGGAGAACAGGCTAATAGTTAAATTAGCCTGTTCTATGAATGGCTCACCAAGCAATTAGGCGCTTCACTCTGTCTCTTTTACCACTTGAATGACTGACTTATTCTTCTCCAATAGTCCAGGTCCAATACCTTTCACTTTAGATAAGTCTTCAATGGAAGTGAAATCACCATGCAGTTCTCGGTAAGCAACTATGGCTTGCGCTTTTTTCATACCAACACCAGACAACACAGCAGAAAGTTGAGATGCAGTAGCGTTATTGATATCTAGAGGGGTTGCTGAGAAAAGAGAAATTGGCACAACAGCCAAAGTAATGAGGGACAAACGAGCCAGTTTAGCGGATAAAACTTTATATAGTTTTGTCATAGGGAAAGTCCTTTTAAAAGAGTAGACGTCAGCATCTTGCCAACAAAAAAATCACCTAGTCTTCCCAACAACTCCTTTTAGAGCAAGAAGAAAAACTAGATGATTTTAGACTAGAAGTCTTTTAAAAAAACTTCAAATAATTAAGCTAAAGAGGCTATATCTGCATTCGCTTTAGTTAGCACTGCAATAGGATCGGCCGCTTGAGTAATTGGACGTCCCATAACAAGGTAATGACTGCCTGCTGCCATCGCTTCTGCGGGCGTCATAATACGTTTTTGATCACCCTGATCTGCACCTGCTGGACGGATGCCCGGCGTGACTAAGACAAAATCTTTACCAAGCTCATTCGATAACATGCTCGACTCTTGAGCCGAGCACACAACACCATCCATACCTGAAGATTTCGCCAAGGACGCTAAGCGCTTAACATGTTCTTCCGGTGTCACATTGATACCTACTTCAGATAGGTCAGATTGATCCATACTGGTTAGCACTGTCACGGCAATCAATAAAGTATTTTGGTCAGTAATCTGCTGCAACGCATTCGCTGAGGTTTCCATCATACGACGACCACCCGACGCATGAACATTCACCATCCAAACCCCCGCTTTCGCGGCAGCAGTGACGGCTTTAGCAACCGTATTAGGAATATCATGGAATTTCAAATCTAAAAAGATCTCAAAACCGAGTCCGTGGAGTTCATCTAAAATCGCTGGACCTGCTGTTGTGAAAAGCTCTTTTCCTACTTTCACTCGACACTGACTAGGGTCTAGTCGTTTCGCCATCTCAATAGATTGCGCCATGGTAGGAAAGTCTAAAGCCACCACGATTGGGGATTGACAGGTCATTAAGGTTCCTCTTTTTTCTTGATTAATCTTTAACACAAATTCGAATCTATTCGCCTTCCAAGCCATGTATTGGCTTCACGGTTCCCCAGTTTTTACAACTTGGACATTGCCAGTGTAATTGATGGCCTGCGAAGCCACATTGACGACATTGGTATTTATGTTTGGCTTGCACAAGCTGATCTATCAGCTCATAAAGCACTTCTAAATGCTGCTGACTGTAACCTTCTTCATTATCTAGTTGCAGGTTAATCAGTTCTTTAAAGCCTTTCAGGGTTGGGTGCTTACGCAACTGCTCAACCAAGAACATTTCGGCGTATTCTTTGTCTGTTTCCATGTAGTGCTGGGCTAAGGCCATAATCAGAGAAGTAGCTGGTTTCTTCTCATTTTGCTCCTGCAAAAACTTAATATAGCCACTGCTTCCCCATACATTTTGATAACAGTCTTTTAGTTTCGGGACGATAAGGGAAATGAAGTCTGGGTCTTGCTCTACGGCATGCTTCAATTCTTTGATAGCATCTCTATAGCGGTTCTGGCCGTCCAAAACATCAGCAATACCAATGCTGGCACGAACACAGCTGGAATCCACCTCTAAAGCGGCTTTATAGGATTGTAGAGCAAACTTCCATTGCTCTTTTTTATGGAAGTCTTGCGCTAATTCACAATGAAAGTGAGCTAAACGTTTGATCTCTTTTTTGGAGGGCTTGTCTTTTATTAACTCTCCACCTATTTGAACCGCTTTGTCCCAGCTTTGTTCAAACTCATATAGATCAACCAATAGACTTAGTATCTTGGGATGAAATTCACTCTTTCGAGATGTGGAGGCCATGTTAAGCAATAGACGCCCGGCCCTATCCAATAAACCCGCAGACATAAAATCACTGGCCAGTTCAAGTTGCACCATGCGCATTTCACGAGCAGAAATTTCAGGTCGAGCCAGAAGACTTTGATGAATGTGGATAGCTTTTTGAATTTCCCCTTTCTTGCGGAATAGGTTTCCTAAAGTAAGGTGAATATCGAATGTATCTGAATTGACTTCTAGGGAATCAACGAAGGCATCAATCGCCTCGGAGTGCTGATCGTTCAATAAATGATTAAGGCCGCGAAAATAATCGGAAGGAATACTTTTCTTTTCTGCTGCTGGCTTCTTTTTAGACTTACTGCGCCCCATTACCCAACCGACAAATAGGGCGGCAAAAAGAACAACAAATAAGCCTACTTCAGCCAACTCAATCACTCCTTCCCAACAGTAAGCTCTTGCGTAATAGAGGCTTTACGTAGGGAATCCGCTTCGCTACGAGCTTTTTCGTAACGGCGAGTTAGAACTTTAATTTGACGATCCGTGCGAAAGTAATTAACGGAGCCCATTATCAGAGCCACACAAACACCCACCGCGAAGGACAAAAGAATATAAAGCGCAACACTTAACTCTGGACCTTTCCAAAAGACAAGATCAAGCGCCGTAAGCTGCGGATTACGGATGGCAAAAAATACACCCACTGTAAGGAAGAAAACAAAAAGAATGGTGTAGATAACTCTTTTCAGCCACTTTAGCATACAACCACCTACCCAAAAATCTAATGGCTATATTATGCCCTGATAGCTCAAAAATTTCGAGTTATTAGACGTTAATTAATTAAGTTCGTTAATCTCTTCATTTGCAGGCAGATTGATTAACTCTCTTAACTCCTTGCCAGGCTTGAAATGCGGTACGTACTTAGCACCGAGTTCTACAGACTCGCCTGTCTTAGGGTTTCTACCGATTCTTGGAGCACGGTAATGAAGGGAAAAACTACCAAACCCTCGGATCTCAATGCGCTCACCGTTTGCCAGAGAAGCAGACATATGCTCAAGCATTGCCTTGATAGATTGCTCTACATCTTTAACTGGTAAGTGAGATTGCTGATCTATTAGCAGCTCTATCAGCTCAGATTTCGTCATTACTGTCCTCGCAACTATATTTGGATCACAATATAAGACTAACTAAATTTAGAAAGAAAGCAATAAGTTAAGACACATTTGGTTTAATTTTAATCAATTAATTCAACTAGTAGAATGAAAATTGACAATGATCGAACGACAAAACTAGCATCAAAGTACCCTATGCTTTTATAATATCGGCCATATTTATCACCTTGGAAGAAATAACAATGAGTTTTAGCAAAATTCCAGCGGGCAAAAATGCTCCAGAAGACATTAACGTTATCATCGAAATCCCAGCAGAAGCGAACCCAGTTAAATACGAAATCGATAAAGACATGGACGCATTAATTGTTGACCGTTTCATGACAGCGCCAATGTTTTACCCAGCAAACTACGGCTACATCAACAACACTTTAGCGGATGACGGTGACCCAGTTGATGTATTGGTTATCACACCATACCCAGTAGTTGCAGGCTCTGTTATTCGTTGCCGCCCTGTTGGTGTTTTGAACATGTCTGATGAAGCAGGCATGGATGCAAAATTGGTTGCAGTTCCTCACGAGAAACTAAGTAAAGAATACGGTCATATTCAAGATGTGAACGATATTCCACAATTACTAAGAGACCAAATCGAGCACTTCTTCGAAAACTACAAGACTCTTGAAAAAGGTAAGTGGGTGAAAGTTGACGGTTGGGCAAACGCTGAAGAAGCGAAGAAAGCCATCGTTGAAGGTGTTGCAGCTTACGAGGCGCAATAAGCACCAAACTGCTTTCTCTTTATAGAAAGTCTGTTTCTCAACTCATAAAAAAACCGATCATAGGATCGGTTTTTTTATATCAACTCAAAATCACTCTTGAGAATCTAGGTAACGCTCAGCGTCTAATGCTGCCATACAACCTGTACCCGCAGAAGTAATAGCCTGACGGTAAATATGATCACTCACATCACCTGCAGCAAATACCCCTTTCACACTGGTTTGAGTTGCGTTGCCTTCCGAGCCAGTTTGAACTTTTAGGTAGCCATCTTTCATATCCAGTTGGCCTTGGAAGATATCCGTATTCGGCTTATGGCCGATAGCAACGAACACACCAGCAACCGCAATATCTTTTGTTTCACCTGTCTGGTTGTTTTTAATGCGCATACCGTTTACGCCAGAATCATCACCTAAGACTTCTTCTAGCTCGGAGTACCATTCAATTTTTACATTACCATTTTTGGCTTTTTCTAATAATTTATCAGAAAGGATTTTCTCAGAACGGAACTTATCACGACGGTGAATAACAGTAACCGACTTGGCAATGTTAGACAGGTATAAAGCTTCTTCAACAGCCGTATTACCACCACCAATTACCGCTACATCTTGGTTACGGTAGAAAAAACCATCGCACGTAGCACAAGCCGATACGCCTTGCCCCATGAATTTAGTTTCACTTTCTAAGCCAAGGTACTGAGCACTCGCACCAGTTGAAATAATCAAAGCATCACAAGTGTATACACCCATATCCCCTTCTAAGCGGAATGGACGATTTTCTAGGTCTACTTTGTTTACATGATCGAAAATGATTTCTGTCTCAAAACGTTCAGCGTGCTTACGCATACGATCCATTAACTCTGGACCCTGAACACCTTGATCATCACCAGGCCAGTTATCTACTTCCGTTGTCGTTGTTAGCTGACCACCTTGCTGCATTCCTGTAATCATTACAGGATTGAGGTTAGCGCGAGCCGCATAAACCGCTGCTGTATAACCCGCAGGACCTGAACCTAAAATCAATAATTTAGCGTGTTTAACATCGCTCATGTTTGTGCTCCTGTAA
Source organism: Marinomonas sargassi (assembly GCF_025716875.1). Classification (GTDB taxonomy): domain Bacteria; phylum Pseudomonadota; class Gammaproteobacteria; order Pseudomonadales; family Marinomonadaceae; genus Marinomonas; species Marinomonas sargassi. The sequence continues at coordinate 82,314 of NZ_JAOVZB010000006.1, forward strand.
AAAAATAGCGGCTTATCTATTATTTAATCAGTCTAAGCCTTAAATACTCTGGTGTATTGTAGCTAATATTGAATAACACCCTTAGCCAAAAATCTTCATTAATTAGATAGGGGCGTTCTATTGGTTTTCAACCGAGCAAGCCAAGCATTGTGGATCTTTTGTTAGTTGCATGGTTCGCCATTGACCGCTAAAGCCATCAAATAACCTTAAAGCCCCATGCTTAACTTCACCACAACCACTCGCTAACTTTATTGCTTCTAGTGCTTGATACACTCCGAGCAAGCCCACGACGGGTGACAAAATGCCACTTTCATTGCAACTTAGCTGTTGATCTGACAAGGATGGATATAAACATTCATAACAAAGAGAAGTTTGCTGGTGATATAAGAAACTTACCAATTGCCCTTCCCAACGAATAGCTGCGGCACTCACCAAGGGCTTTTTATACTTCAAACAAGCGCGATTAATCGACTTTCTCGCAGTAAAGTTATCTGTGCAATCTAATATCACACCCACTTTTTTTACCGCTTTCTCTAATTGCTCTCCAGACAGCGCTTCAGTAATAGTTTCTACTTTCACTGTCGGATTTTTTTGCAAAATCTGCTCGGCTGCGGCAATCACTTTATGCGTACCTACTTGGCTTTCATCATAAAGCACCTGACGAGGCAAATTGCTGACTTCCAACAAGTCACCATCGGCTAACAGTAAACGGCCAAATCCAGAGGTGGCTAAATAGGTAGCCGCAATATTACCCAGCCCACCTAGACCAATAACCAAAACACTGGCCTCTGCGAGCTTCATCTGCCCTGCAACATCAAAATTGGCTAACAGTAATTGCCGACTATAGCGTTCTAACTCATATTCGTTCATTGCTACCTAACTATAATTAAAGAGATAAGGGACTAATCCTGCCCGGTTGTTCAATTTTTTGATAAACTGCACTGATCACTATTTAATTTATGAGACCCTAAATGAAGTTTCCTGGCAGACGCAAACTTAAACATTATTTCCCAGTATCTCAACCTAAACCAGCTCTTCCAAGCTTTGAAGTTCAGCCAGAAAAAGATACCTATATTGTGGGGCTCGATGAAACTATCGTTGATGTTGTTGCTAATATCTCAGATCAGTTTCTCGAAAAATTCAAGATTCAAAAAGGTTTATCTAACCTTGTTGATGCAGCAACCGCTTCCGCAATTTATGATGAGCTAACCGCGCAAGAATGTATTTCCGATCACTTTGCCGGCGGCACAATAGGCAACACCATACACAATTATTCAGTACTTGCAGATGACAAATCAGTACTACTCGGTGTTATGTCTTCCAACATCAAACTAGGTTCACCAGCTTACCACTATATCTGCCATACCAGCAGCAAAGTTGATATGAACCATTTGCAAGCAGTAGAAGGTGATATTGGCCGTGGTATTACCCTAATTACACCGGATGGTGAGCGAACCTTTGCTATCGCCCCAGGCGACATGGATGATTTAGACACTCATCATATTCCAGAAAATATTATTGCCGGTGCTGCAGCATTGGTCACTTGTGCTTACCCACTCAGGCACCAAACTAAGCCCATTAAAGAGGCCATGGTCAAAGCGCTGGAATATGCCCATAACCACCATGTTCCAGCCGTATTAACATTGGGAACCAAACACCTTGTCGAAGAACACAAAGAAGAGCTTCTTGAACTCATCAAAAATTATGTCAATGTACTAGCAATGAATGAGCTTGAAGCAGAAGCACTCACCGGCATCAAAGACCCATTAGAAGCCGCCAGCGCTATGTTAGATCATGTGGATTTAATTCTGCTGACCGCAGGTGCTGATGGCATGTATTTATGTGGCCATACCGATGACAGTGTCAAAAGAGAAACGACTAACCCAATAAAATCAGCAAGCTTGGCCGACTTTAACCGCTGGGAATTCAGCCGCCCTATGCTTCAAGCTAACTGTAAAAACAGCATAAAAGTCTTTTCACACATTGACCCTTACTTGGGTGGCCCAGAAAAAATCAAAAATACCAATGGTGCAGGAGACGGTGCTTTATCCGCCTTGTTACATGATATTTCTGCTAACCACTTCCACAAAGAAAGTGTGCCAAACTCCAGTAAACACGCAGCACCTTATTTAGCCTACTCATCTTTTGCGCAGATTTGTAAATACTCAAACCGCGTCAGCTATGAAATTTTGGCACAGAATGCTTCTCGCCTATCAAAAGGTTTACCAGAGCAAGAAGACAGCTTAGAAGAGGCCTATTGGGAAAGGTAGAGAATATTGGAAGGAATAAGCAGTAACCCGTTTGCTGCTTATTTTGAATTAATATGCTCTTTATAATACACCTCGTCCCAATATTCTTGCCACACTAAGCAAGTTATCACCCGAAAAACGTTTCGCTCACCTTTTTTAAATAAACTAATAAACAAGGGTTCGTGCCTGAACATGGAGTGAAAGCTTAAACTAATAAAAGTCGAAATGGCTCCACCATATAATAGCGGTAATATTATTATCAGGTAGAGCATGGGGTAATCGACCAAGAATATAGATAGAATGCCAAAAAATATATCTGGGTTATCGATATGTAATATGGGTAAGGCAAAGAGAAAAATAAATAATAAAACTAATAACGCGAGGCTGATATTACGCCTAATATGATATTTTTTAGGCAAGACAGTCATTGTGTAATCCTTTTTAAATGACTCATCAAAAATCCCTGAACTGTGCAAAACGCCACATAGTTATGTGAGCTATGATAAGCGGTATTATCCAACTTCCCTTTTTCTGCTATACCCCCCTTTCTAACCTAAAGTACATAAACCAGAAAGCTTCTATGGGTAAGGGAAAAATGAATTCTCTCATAGATAATCACTAATATAGGCACATTAATTTTATGACTTACATAAAAAAACCGCCCCTTACAAAAGGTGCGGTTTTCGTTTCATTAAATACAATTTCTTAGTTATCTAGGCTAATCACGTCATCAAGAGACAAACCTTGTTGATCTAGGATCAAGCGTAGCTTTTTCAGCCCCTCTACTTGAATCTGTCGCACCCTTTCTCTTGTGAGTCCAATTTCTGAACCAACATGCTCTAGGGTATTAGCTTCATGTCCACGAAGGCCGAAGCGACGAACGATGACATCCCTTTGTTTTTCCGTTAGCTCATCTAACCAATGCTCAATATTGTTTAATACATCGCCATCTTGCCTATCGGCTTCAGGCCCTTGATGTATTTCATCAGCAAGTACTTCAGATAAGCTTTTATCGTTATTCTCGCCACCGTAGGAAGCATCAATTGAGCTGACTCTTTCATTGAGTCGAAGCATCTTTTGCACATCTTCAACAGGGCAATCTAACATATCAGCAATTTCTTCAGCGCTTGGCTCATGGTCAAGCTTTTGAGCGAGCTCTCTTGCTGCTCGAAGGTAAACATTCAGTTCCTTAACCACATGAATTGGCAAACGAATAGTACGAGTTTGGTTCATGATGGCGCGTTCTATGGTTTGACGTATCCACCAAGTAGCATAAGTGGAAAAACGGAAACCGCGCTCGGGATCGAACTTCTCAACCCCTCGGATAAGGCCAAGATTACCTTCTTCAATTAAGTCTAAGAGGGAAAGTCCCCTGTTCAAATAACGACGTGAGATCTTTACAACAAGACGAAGATTACTTTCAATCATTCGCTTGCGTGCTTTTTCATCTCCCTTAAGGGCAAGGCGAGCAAAGTAAACTTCTTCTTCTGCGGTTAATAAGGGAGAGAAGCCTATTTCACTCAAATAGAGTTGTGTAACATCTAGATTTTTAGCAGTATCTTCTTCTGCATATCGGGCACTAACTGCGGATTCAAATTCTGCATTTTCAGCCACTTCATCTTCATTATCCACTGCAAGATCTAAATCAGCTTCAAATTCAACAACGCCAAGTGGTTTATTTTTTTCCTTGTCTGTATTCGCTAGTTTCATGTCCCCTCCTTAATAATACTTTGTTATTAATTTATTTTGGGTAAAACACCTAACGGATTTATTGGTTGTCCATCTTTCCGAATTTCAAAATGTAATAATGGTTTTTCTTCTCCCTTGCCACCGATAATAGCAATGGAGTCACCCGCTTTAACATTTTGCTTTTCTTTAACTAAAATACTTTCGTTGTACGCATAAGCACTAAGATAAATATCATTGTGCTTCAATATAACTAAATTACCGTAACCAATTAAACCATTACCTGCATATACAACCGTTCCATCCGCTGCGGCTTTAATCAAGTCGCCTTGATTTGCTTTCACATCTATACCTTTACTACTAACGCCAACGTTTGAAAACCCCCTAATGACTTCACCATTTACTGGCCACTGCCATTTTTCTACTGCTTTGTTATTTTTTGCATCTGGAATTACTGGTGTCTTTAACTTAGTTGGAGCGCTAGAAGTGGTATTTTTAGCGACTACTTTTTTGCTACTAGAAGAGCTTATTTCAGCTTTTTTGGGAGCACTACTGGATGTATTTACAACGACCCTATTTGCCTCAATAAGACGTATTTTCTGTTGTGGATAAATGACATATGGTGAAGGAATTCTATTCGCTGCAGCTACTTTTTTATAATCTAATCCATAGCGAAAAGCGATAGAAAACAAAGTCTCCCCGCTTTCTACGCGGTGAATTCCAGAGGAAGGAACGGAAGCCAGCTGAGCTTTATTAGATTGCTTCCATGAATTCTCTTTGTCTGCAAAATGAATGACTTCATAAGCACAACCTGTCAACAAAATGCACACACAAAACAACCTACTTAATAACAAAGCAAAAAGTTTCGAACTGTGACATTTAAAGTGACAAAAAAATATAATACTTAGCTCCAAAGAGGCGTTTTATTTAAATAGATTAGATAATTATTTTTTTTGTAAAAAAGTGTTACAACTGAGAAAGATAATCAAGAATCCCAGTAAAAAAAATATTATTGGAATAATTAAATCAGCGGTCAAAATAAAGCCATTTTGATTCCAAGGTAATATTAGAGTTTCCTCTAAAGGCACTTTTTTTTCACCAAAATAGCGCCAAGAAACAACCTCCTTCCAAGGCCAGACTTTAATTAAGGCACCTAACATCACCCCTGTTAATAAAGACAACGTCATTGAGCGAAAGTTTTTTAATAAATAATGAAGCACTTTAGAAAAAGTTAATAAACCAAGTAAGGCACCGGCAGCAAATATAGCAATGACGAGAATATCAACACTCTTGATAGCTGAAAGAATAAAGCCATACATACCCAATACGAGCAGCAAAAAGCTACCAGATACACCGGGAAGTATCATGGCGCAAATGGCAATCATGCCAGATACGAATACCATAAAAAGGGAGGTATTCACTTGTACTGGCACCAAGAGCGATAATGCCGCCCCGATTAAAATACCAAAACTTAATAACAAAAAGTGTTTCGTCGAAAAAGCATGAACTTGTTGAATTAAGTAATAGGCTGACGCCAAAATAAGGCCAAAGAAAAAGCTCCACAAATAGACAGGATAAACAGCTAATAAATGAGTTACTAGGTTAGCCATTAACACAATACTGGTTAACACACCTGCACCTAGAGTCAGTAGAAAAGTCCCGTCAAAATGCGCCCACAAACCTTTGAAATCTCTTTTCAATAACAGGCTTAAGCTTTGTTGATTAACACCGCTCAAAGCCGCAATTAATCGATCATAGATACCAAGAACAAAGGCTATGGTTCCCCCTGAGACACCGGGCACTACGTCAGCTGCTCCCATAAAGACACCGCTAACATAGACCTTTAACCATTTACTCATCAGCTATTCCATCTAATAAAGGCACAAAGTTCGCAGACTCTGTGGCTAATAACTTCCATTGATCGCCCTCTTTTCTCCAACAACCTATTTGTGGTGTTGGCTGATTGATTGGCATAATCAAAATCCCCTGAGGCTTTAAACACTCAGTTAACGCCAAGGGTATTTTACTCGCCATGGCGGTAATAATAACGGCATCCATTTCCACTTTTATAGGCCAACCAGCCTGACCATCAGCAAATAAATATTCTACGTTGTTCACACCCATGTTCGTTAAACGCTGTTTTGCCTGTTGATGCAACAATTGCTGTCGCTCTATGGTGTGAACCTTATTAAAAAAGTGCGCCAGTATTCTGGTTTGATAGCCTGACCCTGTGCCCACTTCTAGTACTCTTCCTAACCTTGCATAAGTCAGTAGCCATTCAGTCATTCTTGCGACGGTAAGAGGCTGACTAATAGTTTGGCTACGACCTATGGGTAAAGGCGTCGCTGAATAAGCCAGATGAGAAAAAGCAGGTTCTACAAACTCATGACGGGGGATATTTTCCATTAAAGACAGCAGTTCATCATGTGATACACCATGCTGTTTAAGCTGAGCTATCATGGTCGATGCTCTTGGTACCGTGTGTGAAACTAATCCGCTGAGTTTGTTTGGGCTCATAATGTAACTGTGTCAGTCCAACGTTGAAGAGACGATTGAGCGCTATAGCAGGTCATATCCGTATGCAACGGCGTTATTGAAACGAAACCTTCTTCAATCGCATTAAAATCAGTTCCTTCTGACATATCATGGGGCTCTGAGAGCGCCCCTATCCAAAAACTCGGTATACCCCTTGGGTGCTGAGCAGAAATCGGTGGCTGTGCCTTATGACGATAACCCAAACGAGTCACTCGAATACCTTTCAGCGCCTCATAGGGCACATCGGGAACATTAATGTTTAATAGAACACCTGTAGGCAAAGACAAAGTATGGCTGTCTTCCAATAGGCTTGTAATAACCAAAGCTGCTGTATCGAAATGCTGATTACCAACCAATGACACAGCCAATGCAGGTCGGCCTAAATGACGCGCTTCCATGGCTGCTGCCACAGTACCAGAGTAAATGACATCATCCCCTAGGTTTGGACCATGATTAATCCCCGACACCACTAAGTCCACTTCGCCATCGATTTGACCTGATAGAGCTAAATTCACGCAATCCGTTGGCGTTCCATCCACACGGTAGCTATGTTTTGCCACTTCAACTGGCTGCAATGGTCGAGTTAATGTCAGAGAGTTACTGGCCCCGCTGCGGTTACGGTCAGGGGCAACAACTAAGGTGGAGTATTTTTTCGCTAAGTGCTTTGCCAAAGTTTGTATGCCAAGTGCATCTATTCCATCATCATTGGCTATCAATATTCTCATGGTGTTTTTCTACCGACTTGTCCTTATAATCTATCATCTCGCGTAATACGCTTGTCGCAAAACACCCTTTAGGTAACGAGAACTCAACGATTAATTGTTTATGATCTTCCATTTCACCTAGCAATTCCCAGGCCATCTTGATCGGTACAAGGCGTGCTAAGCGGCTGTCTCTAGAAAGATCAAAAGACAATAAGCCAGCGATCAAATCTTGCTCTTCAGCTAGGGTACTTTCAATGGACTCTTTTCGCTGCGGCCCAGTGCCATTTTCCCAACCAGCGCTAATTAAAGGTAAAACTGGACTGATTTTGCCTTCCATCACCTTGTTATGTAGCAAAGCACTCATATCATTGACACGAAATTGCTCATCCGTGGTTTGAAATTGGGCTATGTCTTGATCGCATAGTCGAGCCCACATGCCATTTTCAATTTGAGCATCCAAGGCTTGGTTAAAACACCATGAACGAATAGCCGATAGCCAGAAGGATTGGTTCTTCGAAAGCTTGCGCTGACTTTTCCGACCTTGCAACACAAAGTCTCTGCCATTGTGCAAATTATTGCCGTTTATACCAAAGCGCTGAGGACCATAGTAATTTGGTACACCACCCTTTTGAATAAGGTTTAGGCGGCTTCTCAAGTCTTCTAAATCACCCTGAAGATTGCGTAAACGAATCACAAAACGATTGGCAAAGTGCGTACCGGTTCTTAGCTTTTTAGAATGTTTTAGCTGCGCAATAACACGGACACTTTCTGGCTCTCTAAAAGCTTCTTGAATAGTCGATAAATCAGGTTCTTGATTTAACACATGCAAACAAAACCATTGTCGAGTACAGGCATGTCGATCCTTTACCCCACTGTAAGTAACCTTATTCGCAGATATGCCAGCCACTTGAGCAAGGCGCTTTGCTAAGAAGTCGGTATTAACCCCTTGCTTCTCAATGAAGACATAACAAAACTCGCCTTTACCATCTGGCTCAAAGCCCAGCTGTTCTTCCACATAGAAGTCTTGTACCTGAGTTTTTAAATCACCAGTTACCTGAGGTTTGGACCATGCATAGCGCCATTCGGTGTTCATACTTCACCTTGTCGATAAATTAATGCCACAGCTTCTACGGCTATGCCTTCTTTTCGGCCTGTAAAACCGAGCTTTTCAGTGGTAGTCGCTTTTACGTTGACTGCCCCGACATCCAAACCTAAATCTTCAGCTATCTTCGCTCTCATGGCATCAATATGCGGGCGCATTTTAGGTGCTTGAGCCAGAATAGTGACATCAACATTACCTGCTACAAAACCTAAAGCTTTAATTTCTTGATAGGCTTTTCTTAACAATACTCGACTATCCGCGCCTGCAAAGGCTTCATCCGTATCAGGAAAATGTTTTCCTATATCACCTAGAGCGGCCGCGCCCAAAAGCGCATCGGTTAGAGCATGTAATACAACATCGCCATCCGAATGAGCGATCAAGCCCTGAATATAAGGGATAGTCACCCCACCTAAGACAATGTGGTCACCTTCACCAAATTTATGAACATCAAAACCGTGACCGATTCGAAATGGCATCATTGTTGAACTCCAAATTCATTTTGTGTCGTCGCTTGGCTAGATAAAAAAGACAATAGCGCCTCAGCGATAAGTAGGTCCTCAGGCAAAGTCAGCTTTAAGTTACTGCTTTCCCCCACTATAAGGTCAGGCTGGTAACCCGCTGCTTCCATGGCTGAGCACTCGTCTGTGATGTCTATGCCTAACTCATTGGCTTGTTGTAGTGCACACGATAGAGTCTCTAATGGAAATTTTTGGGGGGTTTGCGCTAACCAAATGTTATTTCTGTCTAAGGTTTTTTCTGCCTGTTGAGTATCAGACATTTTCCACTTTACCGTGTCTCTCGACGGCATAGCGAGAATCGCCCCCTGATCACCTTGATGCTGAATAATACGATTGAGGGCTTGTTGTGTTAGCAAAGGCCGAGCGGCATCGTGTACCAAGACATTTTGTTGTCTATCGTCGAGTTTACTTTGTAGGTATTTGAGACCATTTAAAACCGTGTCGCTGCGCTCTTTTCCGCCTTCTACAACGTGGACTTTGTCATGGGAAAAGTAGTTTGATTCTGGCCAGTAGGCATCTCCTTGACTGATACCAACTACCACACCAGCGATCTGCGGATTCTCAAGGAAAATGGCAATACTTCTATCTAGTATGCTTTGACCAGCAAGTGTCAGATACTGTTTTGGGCAATCCGCTAACATACGTTTGCCTACACCCGCTGCTGGAATAACCGCCCACATAAGGCGACTCATTTCTTATTCACCATACGATAGAATACTTCGCCTTCTTTGATGTATTGAAGCTCGGTACGAACATATTCTTCTACCGCATCTTCACCACCACGTAGGTCTTCAACCTGTGCTCTTAATGCCTCGTTGCGATGTTTTAAACGTAGGTTGATACGCTCTTGATAAGCAATCTGTTTATCCAATTCTTCTTGTCGTTTAATACCTTGCTCACCAAAATACAGGTGATAGGCCTGATAACCCACAGCAGAGACAAAAAAGACCAGTAACAAACGCGTCATAGTATCCTCAATGACTAAAAATTTATCCTTATTATTAAAGGAATTGAACCTAAAGAAAACAAAAAAGGGAGAACAAAGTTCTCCCTTTTTTAAGTCCAAGCTAAATTACGCTTGGCCTTTGATCTCTGAAAGACCGTTGTAAGGTGCTTTCCCACCCAATTGCTCTTCGATACGTAGCAATTGGTTGTATTTAGAAACACGGTCAGAACGACATAGAGAACCCGTTTTGATTTGACCTGCTGCAGTACCAACAGCCAAGTCAGCAATCGTAGCATCTTCTGTTTCACCAGAACGGTGAGAGATAACCGCTGTGTAACCAGCTGCTTTCGCCATTTTGATTGCTTCTAGTGTTTCAGTCAAAGAACCGATTTGGTTGAATTTGATCAAGATAGAGTTAGCAATACCCTCATCAATACCACGCTTCAGGATCTTAGTGTTGGTTACGAAAAGATCGTCACCTACTAATTGGATCTTGTCACCAAGGATCTTAGTTTGGTAAGCAAAACCTTCCCAGTCAGACTCGTTCAAGCCGTCTTCGATAGAAACGATTGGGTAAGATTCGCAAAGCTCAGCTAGGTAATCAGAGAAACCTTCTGAAGTGAATACTTTGCCTTCACCTTTCAGGTTGTAGTTACCATCTTCGTAGAATTCAGAGGCCGCACAGTCCATTGCTAGAGTGATGTCTTTACCTAGCTCGTAACCTGCCGCTGCAACCGCTTCTTTGATAACAGCCAATGCTTCAGCGTTAGAAGCAAGGTTAGGAGCGAAACCACCTTCGTCACCAACTGCTGTGTTCAAACCACGAGCGCTTAGTACTTTTTTCAATGCGTGGAAGATTTCTGCACCGTAACGTAACGCTTCACGGAAGTTTGGCGCGCCAACTGGCTGAACCATAAATTCTTGAATATCAACGTTGTTATCAGCGTGCTCACCACCGTTGATGATGTTCATCATAGGTACAGGCATAGAGTAAACGCCTGGTGTACCGTTGATGTCTGCAATGTGTACGTATAGAGGCACTTTCTTAGAAGTAGCGGCTGCTTTAGCGGCTGCTAGAGAAACGGCCAAGATAGCATTCGCACCGAATGTAGACTTGTTTTCTGTTCCGTCTAGGTCAATCATCACCTTATCAAGCTCAGCCTGAGCAAGCGCGTCTTTACCGATCAAAGCGTCACGAATTGGACCATTTACAGCAGCAACTGCTTTCAATACACCTTTACCTAGGTAACGGCTTTTGTCTCCATCACGTAGTTCTAATGCTTCTCGAGAACCAGTAGAGGCACCAGATGGTGCACATGCAGAACCTACAGAACCGTCCGCTAGGATCACGTCTGCTTCTACAGTTGGATTACCACGAGAATCTAAAACTTCTCTGCCTTTAATATCAACGATCTGACTCATAACAAACCTCTTTAAAAAATATGAAAAACCATAAACTGCTTAATCGAGTGACTTACTTCTCTTTACCAGCATGCTTCAATGCAGCATGAACAAAAGCACTAAATAGACCATGTCCATATCTTGGTGTTGATGTAAATTCTGGATGGAATTGACAAGCAACAAACCAAGGGTGATCAGCAATTTCTATCATCTCAACTAATGAGTTATCTTCTGAACGACCAGAAATCGTTAAGCCTGCTTCTTGCAAAGCAGAAACATAGAAGTTATTTACTTCATAACGATGACGATGACGCTCTGTAATCACGGCTGAGCCATAAGCTTCAAAGGCTTTTGTGCCTTCAGTAAGGTTACAGTTCTGCGCGCCGAGACGCATCGTGCCACCCAAATCAGATTGCTCTGATCGGATCTCTTTGGAACCCTCTGCGTTAGTCCATTCTGTGATTAGACCAACGACTGGATTCTCTGCTTTTAAATTGAACTCGGTACTGTGAGCACCTTCTAGATTCGCCACATTACGGGCAAATTCGATAACCGCTACCTGCATACCTAAACAAATACCTAAATAAGGCACCTTGTTTTCTCGTGCGTAGGAAGCCGTCAAAATCTTACCTTCAACGCCACGTTCACCAAAACCACCTGGAACCAAAATAGCGTCCATGTTTTTCAGGCATTCTGTGCCGTTCTCTTCAATGCTTTCAGAGTCAATGTAATGAAGCTTCACTTTCGTGCGGGCATGAATACCAGCGTGATCCATGGCTTCAATCAAAGATTTATAAGCGTCCAACAACTCCATGTATTTACCAACCATGGCGATATTGATTTGCTTCTCTGGGTTTAACTTAGCTTGTGTCACCTTATTCCAGATATCAAGATCAGGCATATCACAATCAAGGTTGAAGTAATCTACGATAAGATTATCCAAGCCTTGGTCGTTCAACATTTGTGGAATACGGTAAATCGTATCGGCATCCGGTAAAGAAATAACCGCACGCTCTTCCACGTTGGTGAACAAAGCAATCTTCTTACGCTCTGGTGCTTCAATAGACACTTCAGAACGACAAATAAGAATATCAGGTTGAATACCGATAGAACGAAGCTCTTTTACAGAGTGTTGCGTCGGCTTAGTTTTTGTCTCGCCCGCGGTACGAATGTAAGGCACCAACGTCAAATGCATGAACAAGGCTCTACGGCTACCTAGCTCAACTTTCAACTGACGAACCGCTTCCAAGAAAGGTTGTGATTCGATATCACCTACCGTACCACCGATTTCAACCAAAGCCACATCTGCGCCTTCAGCACCCTTGATAACACGGCGTTTAATTTCGTCTGTAATATGAGGAATAACTTGAACTGTACCACCTAGGTACTCACCACGACGCTCTTTTTTCAGAACATCTTGGTAAACTCGACCACTTGTGAAGTTGTTACGTTTGCCCATTTTCGTAGAAATGAAACGCTCGTAGTGACCAAGGTCTAGATCGGTTTCTGCGCCGTCTTCTGTGACATACACTTCACCGTGCTGGAAAGGACTCATGGTACCTGGATCGACGTTAATGTAAGGATCCAGTTTTAGCATGGTAACTTTTAGCCCACGAGATTCAAGAATGGCCGCCAAAGATGCTGAAGCCAAACCTTTACCAAGAGATGAAACTACACCGCCTGTAACGAAAATATACCGTGTTGCCATGAGTGGTTAACCCGCCTTAAGATAGAAAAAATAAAATATGAAGGTAGCAAATAATATACCTTCAGGACGGGAGGGAATGGTAACACCACAAGCCTTTTCGCTCAATGTAAAAGACAGCAGATTTAAGCATAGAAACATGCTCTTCAAGAAATATTGAAAATATAGATTTTCTTATGGGGAAGTGATGACAAACTCAGAAGGATTAGAATAAATCCGTATTACCAATGGGCACTTCTAAACGATTAGCAGACTCCCTTGTAGGCTGCCCAACCATTTCGTCATAAGCACTTTGTTGATGCAACACCATAGATGCCACTTCTTTGTCTTTAAACAAAGTCTGCAAGTCTTGCTTGTTATGGCTCGACAGAAGCGCCCCTTTGTCGTTTTCAACAAACAACTCTTCACCATCCACCACCACAGACAACTGATACAAGTTAGGCGCTAAGGAATGAATAATGACCTTTTCAAAAGAGGTAACCTTACCAAGATCTTTTAATCGCATGCTGAACACTCTTCCTTTATTAAGACCTAACCAATACGAAACAAGAACACTTTTGGTTCAATATCGCCCAATAAAAAGCTCATAATAAAAGCCGTACAAAAGCTTCTATACTTAGTTTCCCAACAATAACAAACAGAACCCAACATGTCAGAACGTATTGATTTAAACGGCGCACTAGAACAACTAAGAACCGCCCTAAAAGCTCCAGAAAGTGGCCAACAAAACAACCCACAGCGCATACTCTTTGCCTTAACAGGTGTACCGGGCTCAGGAAAAAGCACCCTAGCAGCAGCGCTAATCAATCACTTAACAGAGCAAGAAAGGCAGCAAATAATTTGCCTACCTATGGACGGTTTTCACCTATCCAAACAGCAATTACAACTATTGTCTAACCCAGAAGAAGCCATGCAAAGACGCGGCGCCCCATGGACATTTGATAGCCAAAGTTTTATCCGACGCACCAAACAACTAAAGCAAAGCTACCAGAAAAATACCGTACACTGGCCAAGCTTCGAGCACACCGTCGGTGACCCAATAGAAAACGACATTCACATCGACAAAGAAATAAAAGTGATATTAATTGAAGGACTATACTTACTGCACACAGCAGACGGCTGGCAGGAAAGCAAAGACCTATTCGACTGCCACTGGTTCCTCGACATTCCCCTAGAAATCGCCAACCAAAGACTGACCCAACGCCACATAACAGCATGGGAAATGACACAACAAGAAGCTCAAGAAAGAATAAACAAAAGCGACGGACTCAACGCCAAACTAGTACACAGCTACAGACATCAAGCGGATTATTTACTGAAAGTTTAAATAATAAAGTCTGAATGCTTTTATTAGTTTAATTTTGCTCTACTCCAAAATATTATTGTAAGATGAGTTTCTAATTCATTTTATAAAAGCAATTAAAGCATGGACGATCAAGCATCATTATCGATAAATAAAGAGTCGGAATTACCTTTATTATCGACACCTGTTCTCCCTCCACGAGCCTATATTTTCGAATTGATTATAATGTTAGGGACTTTTGGGCTTTATATTCCGATTTGGTTGGTGCTGCAAGTGAGAGACATCAAAAAACTCACTAGTGCCGTTGTTACACCTTTAGCTTGGTTTTTCGTACCACTAATTTTTATAACTCAACTTTTTGCTTTACCCCGACTAGGCCGCCATTTATCGAACTATGAAGAAAAGTTAGGGCTAAAACCTCCCAAATTTTTATACCTGCTATGGGCTGTGATTGTTACTACCATTAGCTTCTTACTTGTTTTAGCCGAAAAAATTGATGATACCCTTTTATGGCAATTGGGCATTATTCAATTGGTTTACACCTTTCTATTCTCATTACTTGTACTTCGAATTAATCGAGTAAAACGTGCTGATTCTCGTATTAAAGCGAGAACACGCCGTAATCCATACTCTTGGTGGGAGTGGTTGTTATTACTATCTGGTGTGTTATTGATTTCTCTCAGCATTTCTGGGAGTGTCATCTCTGACGTTATTGCTAAACATGATAAAAACTCAGTCTATGTATCGTCAGAAGATCAATTTAATTTTCCAGTTCGTCTTATTACTTGGTATGAGGTTGAAACAAACGCTGAAGCCATTAAGAGCTTTGTGGGAGAAGAATCTTTTTTGACTGCAAATATATATAAATATGATAAAGGCACGACAATAAATGAAGTTGCGACATTTCGTTATTCACAACTAATGGATGTAAATAAAGACTACCAATGTGTAGAAGAACAGTTTTTTTTACCTAACTCTTCAAGTGTAAAAATGATTCAAATATGTGAAGTAGCAAATATATTTGGAATAAATACCACGCTAAGCAGTGTGATTAAGAACGATAAAGAAATGCTAGAGATGGCAATAGAAGTAGTGGCGAGTGAGGATTCTTGGAGTATCCATTTACGCAGTGCCAAAGAAGCAATCAAGGGGTTTAACATTCAATGAAGCAGCTGATCAATCACCTTTTTCTTTTCATCACTTTTTTCATTTCCGCAACACAGGTATTTGCTAACAACATTCAATTTGCTTTACATGAAAGCCCACTTATTAAAATGGCTAAACAAGATCAAATCAACAATCCCCAAGGCTATGACAGCACGACTAATATTTTACGATCTATTGACGTTAAAATTGACGGAGATTTAGTAACTACCCACATTCAACAGATTTGGTATTACCCAGACAGTAAATCGGCCGATACATATGGTACCGAGCGTATTTACTTTAACGAGATAAACGACCAAATAACTGTTTATTCAGCAGCCAGCATTAACTCCAACCACGCTGTAAACCAACTCAATATAGAGACGGTACAGTACGGGGAAGACAATAACTACAATACATTTGACGATCAAAAAGTTGCCTACCTACCCATTCCCGGTATCGTAGAAAGAAGCTATATGGTCATTGATTACCGTGTAACGACAGATTATTCAAAAATGGAAATGCCTTTTTACGACTCATTTTCAGTAGAGGGTAATTTTTTAGTTAAATCCTTTAAAGCTAATATTCAATGGAATAAACAAGACATCCAATGGCACAACACCCATACAGGCCTAACGTGCCAATCCGCAGAAAAGTCGCTGAAGTGTACAGGGAACAACATAGCTCCGCTCGATATTGACAGCTCAACATACTGGAGGGATAAAATTCGTGGGCTAAGAGTTGCGGCACATCAAGATTGGCCAGATGTTATCGATCGTATGGCAAACGCTTACCAGCAAGCTTTTACCGAACAAACATTAATTGATGATTTATATAATGAACTCACGAAAGACTTGACCACTAAAACAGAAATCATTGATGCCTTGTTCCGATATGTGTCAGAACAAATCAGATATGTCTCATTATCCACAGAGGGGCACGCATACACACCTCACTCAAATGACTCCGTTATTAGCAACCTATTTGGTGACTGCAAAGATAAAACAGCACTACTCCAAGCATTACTAAAAAAAGCAGGTATTGAATCTACTCCTCACCTTGTTGCAACAAACAGAACTAATACGCAACAACTAACAGTTCCTTCTGCGGCGTACTTTAATCACATTGTCTTATGTCTGAACTACATTGGAAAAGAGTATTGCTTAGACCCAACAGACATGAATACCCATTGGCAAACCACCTCAGATTGGATACAAAACAAAGTGGCATTGGCATTACGAGCTGATGAACGCCCTAAGCAAATTGCGCCTTCTGAATACCTCTGGCAAATGGAAGTAAATACCGACCTTACTTTCACAACAGAGGGCGGGGTGTTAGAAAAGCAAAAACGTACTTACATAGGTGAATTTGCCTCATATATGCGTAATGAGTTAAGAGGCCAAACTAAAGAAGAGCAGCACGAATGGCTAAAAGAGCAATATCAGCAAAACATAGCTGATATCGAAACGGTTAAAACAGGCATAATTTCAGGTTTTGAAGGCGACTATTCTACCTTTATGGTTGGGTCATCTTTATCGTTTGAACCCTTTTTATCAACAGACACACACCTTGTTTACACAGAACCAGATAATTGGTTAGCCAGTGAATTGAGGATGAATAAATTAGAAAATGAATTTGACGCTTATACATTCAACGGCGTGAAATACACCAGCCACTACACCATAGATATATCCTCTCACTGGACTCCAATAAAACCCTCACCAAGGCTGAGCTTGAGTTCCAAATTCGGCGAGCTAAAGCGAGACAGCTATATCAAAAACAATACACTCTATATTGAAACCACTCTGACAATACCATGGCAACGTATCGAGTTATCAGATCAAGTTGATTTTAATAAATTCATAGAAGTGTTGAGAGAACTTCAGGCTATCAGGGTAGAAGCACCTTTACATACCTAATAGCCCTAATTGCTCTTGCTGTTTTTGAGAGATACATGGGCTAATAAGCTTTTTAAAAAGTGAATAATGTCTAAAGGTTAATTTTACTCTGACCCGTTTTATTATTATGACCCGTTTTATTAGCCGTTGTAATAATTAGCGTTTACCAATTTAAAAGTATACCGAGCTATAAGGCCATATAACCCCAATGTCGCTAGAATTATTATTGAAGTACTCAAAAGATAACCATCAGGTATAGCACCTGATAAAACAGAATAAAAAGTACTTAGGGTACTTATTATTAGTATCGCCAAAAAGAGCCAACGGTTAGCTGCTATACGGAAAAATAACATTGCTGCTGCAATCATAGCTAAGAAGCTCACCCCAAACGCCTGAAAGAAGTAAAAAGCTCCAAAAGGCTGCTCTACACCTGCCGGTAACGCCATCATGTCAGACAAAAGCATATAAAAATTATAAATTGAAGTTAAACCACCAAACATAAACCAGATGAAAATCGCCCATACCCATTTTGGTCTTCTCTTATCCGATGTCATCGCACTCCCCTTTATAATTACCAGTAAGCAAGGATAATTTGCACTATTTTCACTCTAACCAAAACCATCTTTAAAAGTAGAGCCCTTTCTGAAAACCAACTTACATTAGCTCTTCGACAACTCAGCCAAATGCAACGAATTAAAGTCAGAAAGGGATTGGAGCTTTAAGTCAGACAAGTCAAATTTCTCACCTGAAAACTCAACATTCGACGGAACGATCACCGATTTCATACCAGCTCTTTGTGCAGCAATAACGCCTGATAAAGAATCTTCAAATGCAATACAACGGGATGGAGGGACTTTTAACTTTTCCGCAGTAGATAAATACACTGCAGGGTGGGGTTTACCTTCTGCCTCATGTTCTGAGGAAGAAACAGCATGGAAGTAATGGGAAATGCCAAGCTTATCTAATACAACACCAATAAGCCGCTCAGGAGCATTGGTTGATAAACCTATTTTGAAATCCTTTTTTTGAAAAAAGTCTAATACTTCTTTAACGCCTTCCATTGGTACCCCCTTCTCATAAATAAGGGCTTCTACTCGATCAACCACCTCATTCTCGACTTCATCAGGACTCTTCCCTGACCACGGTGATTGGTCATACCAAAACTGAGTAACCTCTCTCGTTGTCATAGCCGCTGTTTTAGCAGACAAACCATCACAAACATCCACACCAACTAAAGAAAAAACATGCTTCTCAGCTTCCTTCCAGAACGGCTCCGAATCGATCAGAGTTCCATCCATATCAAAAATAACAGCCTGCATATTTATTCCATTTGAAAATTAGGTTTCTGTCGATACTCAGCTTAAGTAAGAAGAGATAATTTTACCCTGACCCATTTATGTTTGTTAGCACACTTATTAGATACTAATTAACGACAATATATGGCTGGTATTTTTTAAATTATTAACAGATGACTTATGCTGCATTCGATTTCCAACCAGCACAAAATTATAGCCAAGATCATTACATGCGTTTTTATCCCACTCAGCATCACCAAAGTATGTGACAGGAGCCTTTTCACTGACTCTTGCCTTTTTCTTTGCCATTTTCATTATTTCTATCCTTGAGTAATGATCACTAGATGAAGCAATAGTAACTCCTGAAAAATCAATCCCAGCTGATTGTAATTTTAAGAGAGCCGCTTCTCGCCAACCACCCGTAGCAATAGAAAGACTCACAGAGTCATGTTGTTTGAGTGTTTCAATTAGATCTGATGCACCTGCAACTTCTGCTGCTGGATTTTTCGCTAAATACTTTTTAGTTTTTAAAACAAAAGCTTGTTTTACTAAGTGGTGAATCTCCTCTAAACCAGAGGTTATTCCGCGTCTTTCAAGATGTTCATTAAGAATACCCGTATCTGAAACATGCTTATAACTGCTCCAATCAGAGTCAACTTCATGGCCAAGCACTTCTGATATGGCAGAAATGAAACACTCCTCATCAAAATCGTAAGATTTAACTAGTGTTCTATCTATATCAAACATTACGTGATGCAAAACTTCCCCTTTAGGCATGTAAAACCTTTTTTTATGACGAGTAAACGAGCCTAACAAGGCATACTATAAAACCTTAGAAACGTTGAATTAGCTAGGTTCTTAAAGTGTATGTCCTAATTATCATCGCTTACAGCACCTGTCCAGTTAAGTAAGTGTCTGTTAAGCGTTGCTATATATATTATTCATACGGACATAATTACTCCGCGAATGTACATAGGCAACATAAAAAGAAACACGCTAATTACGCCCATTAAGGATAGATAAACTTTTTCTGATAAACCTAATTCGTGACTTTCCGAAAATATCTTAATTTGCCTACAGACCCAAAAGAGCCAAATAAACATAAAGAGGTAGATCACGACCACAACATTATTGATATGTTGCAATAGCATGATCAAAGGTATAAAAGAAAAGATAGATGCAGTAATAAGCACAAAAGCAGGCGCGATGAAATACAACCAAAATATTCTCTCAACGGATAAATTAAGTGGAGCTCAATCCAGATTCCCTCAGTGTATATAACGCCGCTGTCGTCGTAATTGGCGGCTTTGTTATTGGTTATTTTTTTCTATTCAGCACAAAAACGAGCAACGGAAAAGCTGTTCAATTGACAGCTTTTTTAGTTGTAATGACTACTTATAGCTACAATCATTAATCCCCCTATTAACACATAAAAAATAGCGGCTATTTTTGATTGCTTATACTTTGACACTACTTTTTCTAGAACATCATCATTTAGCTTTTTATACGAATTAGAGGAAACCCAAATAGCAAGCTTATTAGAATAGCCAGACACTTCTGTGCTAACCATAAGGTCCAGCTCGGACAATAATAAAGGATAGTTCTTGCCTATATAGCTTTTTAATTTGGCGACACTAAAAAAATAACGCATTAAGCCATAAAGAATCATTACAATTGATAAAAATATTAATAATGTTTCCATTTTATTTTTTACAACTAGCACCCAGAGAAGAGGCGCGCCTCAGAGCCCCCTTCTTGCCTTTGCTCGTTATATGATTTCATTTGCTTCATCACAAAAGTACTCCGCATAAGACTCGCCAAAACATTCAACCTTAATAGACCCAAACTCTGCTTGAGTTCCTTGTAATTTTTTTACAACTATACGCTCAGCATCAAGAAGACTCTCTAAGATTCCATAATCTCTGCATTCTAACAGTTCTAAACACTTTACCTCATTGGAAGACTTGCTGAAGCTTAGCTGAATAGATATTGGCATACCTAACACTTGTCGTGAGGCCTGTACTTGAATTAAATCCCAACTATCACCGAAGTCATATTCCATAAGACTATTTTCCATTTAGAGTACATAACGTGCCGCTCTGCCGGTGACAAAGCGGAGTTTTTTTTGTGCTAATTTGGCACCCGGGCAACAGAGTTTTTTAAGCCTGTAAAGAGTGGTAACTTTGCGCACGGCTTACTCAAGGTCTTTTTTACGCAAAAGTAAGAATATTTGAATTAGAATAGGTGTAGATAAAAAAGATAACAGAAATGCAAATATTGTACTTCGAGTCACATGATCAACCTTACGCCGAGCAATAATATTCACAATTATAGGCCCAAGGACTAAACCTAGCCCCCAGAGAAACCACCCCAAATAACCAAAGAGCTCCGTCAAATTAATATTCATCGATATCCTTAATTAGCTTACCTATAATGCGCCTGAGAGGAGCGTATTGAGGTCGATTAATTGGTTTATTAGTGTTTTTTACTAATTTTTCGACTATATCATACCCCCATAAACCAGATCTCAACTGAACTATTAGTTGATCTCCAACTTTATAAGAATTACTGGTATCAGTATCTAAAATATAACTTGTTTCTGATACTCCATCTGATATACGAACATATTCAAAGAAATCATAATGGATTCTCTTTTGCCCTACTCCCATCACTTCAAACACTTTAGTATTCACTTTATCTGAGGCAAACTTATGATTCGTAATAGCGATAAATCCTATAAGCCCAATAGTTGCAAATACAATAATCATAGGAAAATTCAGCAGTTTATAATGAAATGGCGTGGAACCAGATTCGTACTCGACGATTATACTTGCCGACCTATCATGTTTCCATTTTTGATAAAACCTTAGCGTCGGAGCCATCAACAAGCCTAAACCTACAGCAATATAAGTTAATACTCCATCATCAAGCACGTCACTGAACACCAAGAAACTGAACTGGATAATAGCCGCAACATAAACTCCGATTAAAGTTAACGATAACAGTTGTTTCATCGTACCTCTTGAGCACTTACGCCTCACAAAGAGGCAAAAAATTGTTGTCTAAAATTAGCGAGATATGAACATGATCAACTGTTTTAAGTCCTGCTTAATTGGCTTGCTAGAAGGCATTACTACTGTCCTCTATTGCCAGAAATACAAAACGTGACACAGCAAGAGCTCCCGACACAAATGCTAAAAAATAGAATTCTTTTGAGTGGAAGTTATCTGCTCTTGAAGGAGCAATTAATACCTCCTGAACTGACTTGGACGCAGCAACGGATATACTAAAAAAACAAGCAGCAAGACAAACAAAGCCTGTAATTTTCATACCGATAGGGGATAGTCCGCCTTTTAATCCGCCACCACCTAGGTGCATAGCAAATAAAAATCCCGTATTCCACATTAAAACGAAAGCTACAATTACTGGTGTCTTCAAACTAACCAATGATCTCCATTCAAGCTTCATATATTTCCTTTGACTTTCCCCCCCAGTAAAGGGTTGATAATGCTTGGCTAAACTTATGTAGCAGAGAAGAACCGAGCCAAGCTTTAGCAGTCCCGCGCTTAATTGGTTGATTAAAGGCTTGTTACCACCCAAGCTAAGCCTAAAATGATTACTAGCCCAACTATAAAAATATTGCCGCTCTTTTTAGCAACAGCGGCATTCTCCTCAGTAATTGAACGCATGGGTAATGAAGATAACTCCCAAAACGAACAAGCTAACCAAATAACTGGAAATAGAAATAAACTGAAAATACTATTTGTTTGATATAGCAAAAATATACTTAAAGCTGTACCCAATATTTTACCTAATGTTGGCCAGCCAGATTGAAAGCCAAAACGGTATTTCGAATGAACAAAACTTAGTTCACCGCATAGTTTGCATTTAGATGGAGAATCAGAACCAGACCAAAGCTTTGACCAAAAACCAATTCCTTTTTTATTGCAGCTTGGGCAGATAAACAAGTGAAACCTCTAACCTTTTAATAGTATTCATACGCGTAATTTATTTTGTCCACCGCACATTATTCATCCCGTGAACTTCCTTTTTCATTGATACTAAAGCACTTTCAAAAGCACCACCAGTACAAAATACAATCAAAAAAACAGAAACCAATATCTACAAAGCTATTTATTCGATGCAATCCCGATTGCACGACAGCTCGATAGTCGGGTTACCGTGTTTAGAAAACAAGAAATACATATGGCTCTACTAAACACCTTACGTAAAAGACCGCGTAGGAGATAAATATCTATAAAAGAGAGAGAGGCGCTAAGATTCTGACCCAGCGAATTTTTGGTTACTTTTTGGGCGCCAGCAAAAAGTAACCCGCCCAGCAGGGCGGAAAAATACTTATTAACACAAAGGCCTTGAATGAAAAAGCGCCCCTTCACCCCTTCTAAAGAACAAAAACAAGAAGCTTATCTAAAAAACTACCGTTTCTTCCTAGGCAAAGGAAGAAGACCCGAGACTTCCCACTCAACCTCCCCTTCCCACTCAGGATGCACCCACAAATCTCCAATCGCCACCAGCTCCCCTTGCTGATAAACATAAGGCAAATGCTCCCGCCACCAGCTTGGTATTTGCAAATCATTCAGCCACTTTTTCAATCTACGACTGTGGCCTGAAGGCATAGCAAGGTCGACACCTAGGGGGCGTGTTTTCAGCTCACAAGCGGAGCTAGATACAACTCTTACCTTATCAAAGGAACGGTTTAACCATTCGCCATTAGGCAAAGAACCAAGTACCACAGGAAGCTCTTGAGGAAGAAGGTACAAAGTACCTTGATGACGCAATAAACGCTTATTTTGAAGAACTTGTTCTGGCTGGCGATCATTCTCACCAAAGAACATATTTGTAACGCTGATTAGCTGAGCATGGGGTAAAGAAATATCAAATTTGGCAAGAAACTGTCTAACCCAGAAGGCTTTATCATCCAAAGGCAATTCAGCTAAATGGGATAAAACCAATCCACCGAATTCGTCACTCCAGCTTGCTAATTGTTGGTGAGAGAGTTTCGCTAGCATGCTGTAGTCGGTTTCTATACGTTGCGCTGTAGAAACGATATTAGATTCCAAACTAGGAAAACGCTGCTGCAAACTTGGGACAACACTGTGCCTTAGGTAGTTACGAGAAAACTGCTCGTCCGTGTTTGACTCATCTTCAACCCATTGCAGCTTATGTATCTCGGCATACGCTTCTATATCCGCTTTGGAAGCGTCTAAAAAAGGCCGAACTAAATAAGCCCCCTGCTCACCGATATCGCGCTGGTAGGGCATGCCCGACAAGCCTTTACCACCTGTTCCCCGTAGTAAACGAAACAAGACAGTTTCCACTTGGTCACCAGCGTGATGGGCCAAGAATAAGACATCATGTGCACCGAGTGTTTGCTCAAACACCTGATAACGAGCATTTCTTGCCGCTTCTTCAATAGAGCCCTGTTCAGCCAAAGCAACTCGTTCTGCAACGAAACTCACATTCAGGCTTTGGCAGAAGTCTTCACAAAATTTTAGCCATTCGTCAGCATTGTCACTTAGCCCATGGTGAACATGGATGGCGGACACCTGTTGCTTTTGCTCATTAGAAAGCTGGCTCACAAGAGCATGCAATAAAACACAGGAATCGACTCCACCACTCAAACCAACCCTCACCCTATTCCCAGTGGAAAAGAGGTTATCAATCCACTCCTTAGAGAAGGTTAATGTGGCTAAATTCGCCATTGAGTTATTGAGTCGTGTCATCCTAATAATCACCTGCTTGAGAAACAAAAAAGCCCCCATAAAGGAGGCCTTTTATTAGGTAGAACGATTACAAGCCGTAAGACATAAGACGCTTGTAACGACGCTCTAGCAATTCTTCTGTGCTTAGTGCTTCCATACGATCCAAAGCGGCTAAGACATTTTCTTTTAGGCTTTGTGCAATTTGCTCGTGAGCAATGTGAGCACCGCCTTGTGGTTCAGGGATAATGGTATCCACTAAGCCAAGCTCTTTAAGGCGTGGCGCTGTAATACCCATCGCTTTTGCTGCGTCAGAAGCTTTTTCAGCACTCTTCCATAGGATAGAAGCACAACCTTCTGGTGAGATTACAGAGTAAGTACCGTATTGCAGCATCATTAGCTCATCGCATACGCCAATTGCCAAAGCACCACCAGAACCACCTTCACCGATAACAGTGGAGATTATAGGTGTTTTTAGGCGAGACATAACAGCCAAGTTATAAGCGATCGCTTCACTTTGACCACGTTCTTCTGCACCGATACCAGGGTAGGCTCCAGGTGTGTCGATTAGAGTAACGATTGGCATATTGAAACGTTCAGCCGTTTCCATCAAACGCAAGGCTTTACGGTAACCTTCTGGACGAGGCATACCAAAGTTACGCAATACTTTTTCTTTTACTTCACGGCCTTTTTGGTGACCAATAACCATAACGGCACGGCCATCTAAACGAGCAATACCACCAACAATCGCGCTGTCGTCTGCATAGTGACGATCACCGTGCATTTCTTCGAAGTCAGTAAAAGCGTGCTGGATGTAATCAAGCGTATAAGGACGTTTAGGGTGACGAGCTAATTGAGAAACTTCCCATGCGCCTAAGTTACTGAATAGGCTTTTAGTTAGGGCTTCTTTTTTCTCTTCTAAGCGACTGATCTCGTCACCAATGTTTAGATCGTTGTCATTGCCAACTAGGCGTAATTCTTCAATTTTTTGTTCAAGCTCTGCAATCGGCTGCTCGAAAGGGAGATAATTTAAATTCATGTTTAATCACACTACTTTTTAGTTGTCATAAAATTCAAAACAAAACACTTTAATGCTTGTTCCATAATTCTGTAAAAGTATGGTTACAACGCTACCATTCCATTGCGCAAACTGTTTATGGTGGCTAAGTATACACCAACTGGACGTTTTGTTTACCGTATTGTTTCTGAAGTTGATGAATTAATTCATCATCTGGGCGCACTTTCCACTCTTGTCCTAAGCGAATATCGCCAGATGCTTCTGGTATATCGAAACTGATCACCACATCACAGCCTTCACCACGATAAGGCGACATATAAACCGCTAATGTTTGTATATCGGTTTGAGTGACGGTTTCAGCCGTCCAAGCAATGCGCAGTGCTTCCACATAACGTATTCTCGCTTGGGCGATATCAAGAATATTACGGGCAATAACCTTTTGGCCACCTCGGAATTCATCGACCGATATCTCCCCTTCTACCACTACCACTTCATCTTTCACGATAGCGTCTTTGAAGGTTTCAAAATTATCAGGAAACACGGTTACTTCAATACGAGCTGAGCGGTCATCCAAGGTCACAAAGGCAATATTGCCGCCTTTCTTACTCTTGGTTATGCGCAGGTCAACGATCAAGCCAGCCATAATTTGGGTATCGCCACGCTTAGGCTGCAGGTCAACAATTTTTGAACGAACAAAGCGACGTAGCTCTTTCTCGTATTCGTCAATTGGGTGGCCTGTTACATACAAACCTAAGGTGTCTTTTTCCCCATCCAATCGCTGACGAGGTGGCCATTCGTGTTGAATACCAATCTCTTTGTAGGCGTCTTCTGTGCTTTCTTCGACAGCCACACCGAACAAGTCCATCATGCCTGCATCTTGGTTTTTCGCATCTTGTACGGCACGCTTCAAAGCTTCATCAATGCTTTCAAACAATGTCGCGCGATTTGGCCCTATAGTATCAAAGGCACCTGAGCGAACGAGAGCTTCCATGACACGCTTATTGACCTTGCGCCCTACTCGTTGACAGAAGTCGAATATGTGTTCAAAAGGCCCATCTTTACGTGCTTCAACAATGGCTTCTATTGGGCCTTCACCCACGCCTTTTATAGCGCCTAAGCCATAAACAATGGCACCCGCTGTATTAACGGTAAACTTGTACACAGATTCGTTCACATTAGGCAGCTCTAGCTTGAGCTTCATGGAGCGACATTCTTCAATAAAGATAACGATCTTATCCGTGTTTTGCATATCCGCAGATAAAACCGCCGCCATAAATGGTGCTGGGTAGTGGTTCTTCAGCCATGCCGTTTGATAAGACACTAGAGCATAAGCGGCCGAGTGGGATTTGTTAAAACCGTAACCTGCAAATTTCTCCATCAGGTCGAAGATGTTACCTGATAAATCTTTATCTACGTTGTTCTTAAGAGCACCTTCCATGAAAATTTGGCGCTGTTCCGCCATTACTTCCGCTTTCTTCTTACCCATAGCACGACGTAGTAAATCGGCGCCACCAAGAGAGAATTTCGCCAATACCTGAGCGATCTGCATTACCTGCTCTTGGTAAAGGATAATGCCGTAAGTCGGTTCCAGTACAGGAATCAAATCATCATGTTGATAGTCTGGATGAGGGAAAGCCAACTCAGCTCGACCGTGCTTACGGTTGATAAAGTCATCTACCATGCCTGAGCCCAACGGCCCCGGACGATACAAGGCCACCAAGGCGATAATATCTTCAAAACGCGAAGGCAAAAGCTTCTTAATCAGCTCTTTCATACCACGGGATTCCAGCTGGAATACCGCCGTTGTTTCAGCTCGTTTTAATAGGTCGTAAGTTGATTTATCTTCAAGATCGATTAAGGCAATATCTAGGGGCGGTTTACCTTCTAGTGCATTAATGGCATCGATGTTTTTAACAGCCCAGTCCACCACTGTGAGGGTCTTCAGACCTAGAAAGTCAAATTTGACCAGTCCTGCTTCTTCTACATCGTTTTTATCGTATTGGGTAACCAGACCTGAGCCATCTTCTTCACAGTAAAGCGGTGCAAAGTCGACCAGTTTGGTTGGGGCGATAACCACACCACCGGCGTGTTTACCAAAGTTACGCACGACACCTTCCAGTGATCGTGCCATTTCCATGACTTCTGCCGCGTCTTCATCGCCCGCTAAAAACTCAGGTAAAGCTGGCTCTTCTTCTAATGCCTTGCTAAGCGTCATACCAATTTCAAAAGGTATCAGCTTAGAGAGCTTATCCCCTAGGCTATAAGGTTTACCTTGTACCCTAGCCACATCTCGCACTACCGCTTTCGCCGCCATGGCACCAAAGGTGATGATCTGTGATACCGCATCTCGACCATAGGTGCGAGATACATAGTCGATCACTCGATCTCGGTTATCCATACAGAAATCGATATCAAAGTCAGGCATAGAGACACGTTCTGGGTTTAGGAATCGCTCGAATAGCAAGTCGTATTCAAGTGGATCAAGATCGGTAATTTTCAGCGCATAGGCCACAAGAGAACCTGCACCCGAGCCTCGACCCGGACCAACTGGGATGTCGTTGTCTTTAGCCCACTGGATGAAGTCCATTACGATTAAGAAGTAACCGGGGAACCCCATTTGATTAATGATATTGAGCTCGAAGTCCAAGCGATCCCAATATTCTTGGCGGCGTTTTTCTATTCGCTCACCATATTTTTTAACCAGAAAATCAAATCGCTCCTGTAAACCATCAAATGACAATTTACTGAAGAACTGCTCCATGGTCATACCCTCTGGAACAGGGTAATCCGGTAGGAAGTACTCCCCTAATAATACATCAACGCTACAGCGTTTGGCTATTTCAACGGTATTCTCAATGGCCTCTGGAATATCGCTAAACAGCTCCGCCATTTCTTCGGCGCTTTTAAAGTACTGCTCTTCCGAATAGCGGCGTTTACGCCTTGGGTCATCTAGGGTGACACCATCATGAATACACACCCTAGCTTCATGGGCTTCAAAGTTTTCACGGGCTAAAAAACGTACGTCATTGGTCGCTACAACAGGGCAACCAAGCTCAGCGGCCAAAGGTACTACAGCATGTATATAATCTTCTTCACCTGGGCGGCTAGTACGTTGTAGCTCAATATAAAATCGATCTGGGAAAGCACCCATCCATTCGCTTAAGCGTTGCTTAGCTTCGGCCGTTTTGCCTTTTTGTAGCAAAAGCGCCACATCGCCATAACCCGCTCCAGAAAGAGCGATCACATCTTCACTGCATTCTTGAATCCATTCTCGTTTAACAATCGGTCGACCTTCGGACTGACCCAATTGGTAACCACGAGAAATTACTTCGATGATATTCTTGTAGCCTTGATTCGACGTGGCTAATAAGGTGAAACGGTAACGTGCTTCGACCTCGCCGTCTTGCTCGACAACCACATCCGCACCACAAATAGGCTTAATACCCTTATCCATAGCGCCTTTATAAAAACGCACAAAACCGCAGAGATTGTTTTCATCTGTAATGGCTACGGCAGGCATGCCTAAGGACTCAGTTTTCCCTAGCAAGCCTTTGATTTTTACCAAACCATCTACCAAAGAGAATTCAGTATGTACGCGTAGATGTATAAACGGTGTGGACAAGGTGTTATCCCTCTATAATTTTCTTAACTGGCCCAAAACTGCGACGATGTAATGGTGTAATACCATATTGGCGAATGGCTTCTAAATGCACCGCAGTTGGGTAACCTTTATGCTTTTCAAAACCATATTCCGGGTATTGTTCGGCGAGTGCAACTATCTCATTGTCTCGTGTGACTTTCGCCAAAATAGAAGCCGCTGAAATGGCTTCTTGTCGCGCATCCCCTTTTACCACAGCTTCCGCTGAGCAGGCTAGGTTAGTAGGGATACGGTTGCCATCCACTAACACATGTTCAGGCTGGATATCTAAAGCCGCTACCGCACGAGACATGGCCAACATACTGGCATGGAGAATATTAATCTCATCTATTTCTTCTACACTGGCACTGGCAATCGCGTATGACAAGGCTTTTTCTTTGATTTCCACAAAGAGAGCCTCGCGTTTTTTCTCACTCAACTTCTTGGAATCAGCAAGGCCCGCTATGGGTTTGTTTGGGTCTAAAATAACCGCAGCAGCCACCACATCACCAGCAAGGGGACCTCTACCAGCCTCGTCGGTTCCTGCTAACAAGCCATCAAAATACACATCACTAACAAAGGGTTTTAACGGCTGATTTTTCACTGCTTTTCTTCCAGCCCTGCTTTTTCTAACCTAGAACTTTCTAACATAGAAATAATGGCTTTAGCGCCTTGTTCACCCGCATTTTTGCGCAACATATTATGCAAGTCTAAATACTTATCTTGAATTGACTGGTCTGCATAAAACGAGCGTCTGACATCCAATAAGTTGGATGCTAAATTCTCAGGAATCGCTTCGTCCTGCAATAACTCAGGTACCAGTGGTTCATTGGCGAGTAAATTTGGCAAAGAAACATAAGGTACCTTAATCATTCTCGACATAATGGCGTAAGTTAACTTGTTAACCTTATAGGAAACCACCATTGGGCGCTTCACTAACATAGCTTCTAGCGCAGCAGTACCTGAGGCTAGCAATATAGCGTCTGAGGCGGCCATCACAGTACGAGACTGTCCATCTATGATATTGGCCTCGACACCCGCTTCAAGCAAAACAGCTTGTATTTGTCCTCGCCTTTTCTCATTAGCCGCTGGCATTAAGAATATTGCTTTTGGCTCTTGCTGTTTAATTATCTTCATCGTTTCAGCAAACAAGGGAGCAAGCTTAGCAACCTCTCCTTCCCTAGAACCCGGTAAGATAGCAAAAACTGGCGAGCTTTCCGGTATATCTAATCCTAATGTCTGTCTGGCTTCTTGAGCATCACTCTCTAGAGGGATTTCATCTGCTAAGGTATGACCAACGCACTCCACTGGGATATTGTGCTCATGGTAAATAGGCAGTTCAAAAGGGAATAGTGCCAGCATGAGATCAACAGATTTTTTGATGTTGAAAATGCGCTTTTGTCGCCA
The DNA here is from genome assembly GCF_025716875.1 of Marinomonas sargassi. Lineage (GTDB taxonomy): Bacteria > Pseudomonadota > Gammaproteobacteria > Pseudomonadales > Marinomonadaceae > Marinomonas > Marinomonas sargassi. The sequence continues at coordinate 112,584 of NZ_JAOVZB010000006.1, forward strand.
AGCCCACACTGACGGACTGACATAATGAACCGTTGGAATACCAGCTAACTTAAGCTTCTTAGCTAATGGCATATTAAAATCAGGGGAGTCGATTCCGATAAAAGCCGTGGGTGGATTATCAAGGCAAGACAAATAAAGTCGCTTGCGGATGCCCAGTAGTTCTCTCAACCTTCCTAGCACTTCAACTAAGCCCATTACCGATAGTCGGTCCATAGGCACCATACTAGTAAGACCTTGGGCTTCCATCAATGGACCACCAATGCCCTCAAAGACGGCATCTGGCTGTAGTTTTTTAAGGTGAGCAATCAAGTTGGCACCCAAAATATCACCGGATGCTTCACCAGCTACTAATACATAACGTTTTGTAGACGTCACTATTCTCTCCCTTATAAACCTAAACCATAAAAAAACCCCGAAGCAATCCGGGGTTTTTCTTTAAAAACAGAGTGATTATCTTATGATGCCACGTTTAGACTGTCGGATAGACACAATAAAATCGGCCACTTCAGAAACACTAGAGACATCTGACTTTTCAAGTTCTTTTAATGCTTCTTCCAGCGTTAAACCTTTTAGATAAATCATTTTATAAGCAGTTCGTAAGGCTCTAATCACATCGGATGGCACACCTCGGCGACGCATGCCTTCAAAGTTCATCCCATGGGCTTTCGCAGGACTACCAGACACCATAATGTAACGAGGTACATCTTTGGCGACCATGGACCCCATGCCACACATACTGTATGAATTCACTTGGCAAAATTGATGGACACCAGTGTAACCACCAAGAATGACATTATCGCCAACGCGAACATGACCTGCTAGAGCGGCAAAGTTAGCCATGATGTTATTATCACCTACGATACAGTCATGACCCACATGGGTACTTGCCATAAACAAGTTATGACTACCTATCTTGGTGATACTGTTATCTTGAATGGTGCCGCGATGAATAGTGGCATTTTCACGGATAACATTATGATCACCTATCACTAATTCGGTAGGTTCGCCTTTGTATTTTTTATCTTGGTTTGCTTCACCAACGGAAGCAAACTGATAAATTTCATTATTACACCCAATTGTCGTATGACCATTAATTACGACATGAGACTTAATAACACTACCAGCACCAATTTTTACATTAGGGCCAATGGTACAAAAAGGACCGATCTCTACGCTGGAGTCAATCTCTGCTTTTGAATCTATTAAGCTGGTTGGATGTATCACCACTATACTTTCCTATCTGCACACAAAATAGTTGCTGAGCATACTAGCTCACCTTCTACTGTTGCTTTACATTCAAATTTCCAAATGCCACGTTTTTCAGTCAAGATTTTAGCTTCTAATTGAACCTGATCACCTGGCACAACAGGCCTTTTAAAACGACATTTCTCAGAACCAACGAAGTAATATATAGAACCGTCCTGAGGTTTCTTATCCATGGTTTTAAAGCCCAAGATACCCGCAGCTTGCGCCATAGCCTCGATAATCAAAACGCCCGGCATTACTGGATGATCTGGGAAATGACCATTAAAAAACGGTTCATTAATGGTAACATTTTTGTACGCAACAATGGACTCACCTAAGTTTAGTTCAACTACACGATCCACCAACAAAAAAGGGTATCTGTGTGGTAAGTATTGGCGGATTTCATTTACGTCCATCATTTATTATCAACCTTATCTAATAACTTATTTATCTGTTGTTTCATTTGTGAAAACTGTTTTGCCATGTCATCTATCCGTCTGACTCTGGCAACGGTCCTACGCCATTTGGACGTAGGTTCCATACCCATTCCTGAAGAGTAAGACCCTGCTTCTGGAATGGAGTTACTGATCATACTCATACCGGTAATGTGTACATGATCCACTATTGTTAAATGACCTGCGATACAAACGCCGCCAGAAATAGTACAAGAAGAACCGATTTTTGTACTACCTGCAATCGCCGTACTCGCGGCAATCGCTGTATTATCGCCAATTATGACGTTATGAGCAATTTGAACTTGGTTATCAACTTTTACACCGTTACCAATGAGTGTATTTTCAATGGCGCCACGGTCAATGGTGGTACTGGCTCCGACTTCTACAGAGTTACCAATCACCACAGAACCAAGCTGATTTATCTTTTCCCAAGCACCATTTTTAGGTGCAAAACCAAAACCATCTGCACCGATAATCGAACCACTGTGGAATATACAGGATTCGCCAATAATTACATCATGGTAAATCGTAACATTTGGGTACAATTGTGTACCTTTGCCAATGGTAACTCCTCGACCAATAGCACAACCAGCACCTATGATGCAGCCATCTTCAATGACAGCACCAGCATCAATAGTGACATTTGGGGAGATTACGGCTGAAGAGGAAACCTTAGCCGTATCTGCTATAACGGCACTAGCATGATGGCCAGACCAAGATTGTGTCTCAGGGATAAATAAGTGCGATAGTTCTGCAAAGGCTAGGTAAGGATTAGCAACGACAATGGCATTTTCAACCAAGGCAGCAAGTTCTTGGTTTTTCACTATCACAGCCCCTGCCGAGGTAGAAGACAAATGACTTTGGTACTTAGGGTTCGCTAAAAAGCTCAACTCGGATTTCGTCGCACCCTCTAACGTACCTAGCTTTTCAATAACGAGTTGATCATCTCCAACCACTTCGCCTTGTACTTTCTGAGCTAATTCCCCTAAGGTATATGACATAAATTAATTGTCCTTATTAATGCGTTTTACCAACTCACCTGTAATATCCACACCTTGATTGGCATATAAACTTAACTGTCTATTCAACACTAAATCCAATTTTTTCTCTTCAATGATAGCCTTTAGAGCCAGCTCACCCTTAGGAGTAAGAGACTTAATTAATTGCTGCTCGATTGATTTCGCTTCATTCTGCATTTTAGCCGCTAACACTTGAATCTGTTGCTGTCGCTGAGCCAGCCCTTGACGGCGCTTTTTAAATTCTTCTTCCGAAAGTGTTAGCTCATCCCGCTTAAGTTCCTCTGCAAGCTGTTGCAAAGTAGCCTGCTCTTCTTTTAAGCGAGCATCCATGTCTGCCACTTTTTGCTTTGGCGCTTTAGCTGCTTCCTGACCAATGTTACTTTGTAATAATGCAGCTCTAAAGTCCACAACAGCCACTTCAGTAGCCTGTGCACTACCTATCAATAATAGACCAACTAAAACACTTACTAATTTCTTCATTACATCATCCTATTGTTTTTAAATAGCAAACAGAACCTACTAAAAAGCCGTACCTAAACGAAATTGGAAAAAGTCTGTTTCATCATCGTCTTCAGGGTTAATTGCTTTCGCAACATTGAAGGACAAAGGCGCTATCGGTGTTATCCATGTCCAACTAAGTCCTACACTGTAACGAATCTCGCCAAGGTCAACACCCGAAGTGCAGTTTGTACTAACAGGGAAGCAAGAGGTTGCGAACACATTACCAGCATCTAAAAAGGCCGCTGTTCGCACAGACTTATGATCTTCAACCATAGGCAAAGGGAAAATCACCTCTAGCGTTCCCGCCATTAAGAAGTTCCCCCCCATAGCGTCACTATTACTGTCTGAATCATCATCGTAGGAGTTCTGTGGTCCCAATGATGACGAGCTATAACCCCTTACTGTACCAGCACCACCAGCATAGTAGTTTTCATAAAATGGTAGATACTCGCTGTCTCCATAGCCATTACCGTAAGACACTCGGCCTTTAGCATGGAACAACCAGAGATTTGAGTTATCTATATTCCAGTATTTTTCAGAAGTAAGGCTGGCTTTATAATACTCTTGATCACTACCCGGCGTTGTTACACGTAGGTTCAGATTTGTTGAGTAACCATTGGTAGGCAATATGCCACCAATCAAGTCGTTATCTCGCCAAGTAATCGAGGCAATAATGTCATCATAATTATCGCCATAAGTATCAACAAAGTACTCAGATTCGTTAGAAGGGTCATCCGATAAATCAATCGATGTTTCTTGTACACCCAAACTAAAAGTAAGACTTTGCGTATCCGATATAGGGTAACCATAACTCAGCTCGGCGCCTATTTTATCTAGCTGATAATCTTCAATGTCGTCACTATCATAATCACTAGATTGGTAGTAAAAGCGTGCCCCTCGACTCACCCCATCTACTGTAAAGTAAGGATTTCTGTAGGATAAAGAGTAACTAGTATATTCATCAGATTTGGAAGCATTAAAGGATAAGCGGTTACCTGTACCCAAGAAGTTCGACTTGGATATACCAAAGCCATAAATAAGGCCATCATCATCAGAAAAACCGATACTGGCTTGAATGCTGCCTGAAGGTTGCTCCAATACGGTAAACTCAAGGTCTACCAAATCCGTCGTACCCGGCACAGGGCGAGTTCTTAAATTGACATTACCAAAGAAACCTAAGCGTTCCAGACGACGCTTGGAAGCCTGAATTTTAGAATGAACTGCTAACGCCCCTTCAAATTGAGTCATTTCACGACGCAGCACCTCATCTTGAGTTTCACTGTTCCCAGCAAAAGTAATGCGTCGCACATAGACTCTAGAACCTGGGTTTATTTGGTAACTTAGGTTCACCGTTTGGTCATCCAGTTTCTCTGGTATGACATTGACACTAGCAAACAAATAACCGTGATTACCGAGCTCAGTTGAGATCTTTTCAATAATATCTGTCACTTCCTGACGAGAGAAAGTATCGCCTTGCGCGTGAGATATATGCTGCCATACAAGATCTTCTGAAATGGGCAAACTACCACTTAAAGACAGATCATTAAGGCTATAAGGCTTACCCTCTTCTATATTAATAACCACATACACATCACGTTTATCTGAAGATAAACTTACCTGACTAGAAACCACTTTAAAGTCTAGGTAGCCCTGATCTAAATAGAAGCTTCTTAAGGTATTAATATCACCATCAATCTTGGCCTTGGCGTATTCATCTGCGGAACTAAAGGGGTTCCAGTAACCTGTTTCCCTCGCTTCAAAGTCTTCCGTTAGAGTTTCGTCATCGAAAGCCGTATTACCCACAATATTAATGTGCACTATTTTTGCAGTGTCACCTTCATCAATATCAATAGAGATACCAACACGGTTACGGGGCATGTCATCAACTTTGATGTCCACCTTTGCACTGTAACGCCCCAGTGCAAAGTATTGACGTTGTAGCTCTTGAGAAATTTGATTCAAGGTTTCAGGCTTATATATCTCGCCAATCTCTAGGCCAGAGAGTTTCAAGCCACGTTCTAGATCTTCCGTATTAACCAGCTCATTACCAGAAATTGTCAAATCACCAATGGAAGCTCGTTCAACAACATCAAAAACCAAAACACCCTGATCATCATAAACATCAATATCACTAAAGAAACCACTATTAAAAAGAGAGTTAATGGCTTCATAGACCTTATTCGAGTCATAGGTTTTATCATCGTCAAAGCCTATTAGGTCAAATGCCCTTGTTGAAGGCATTTGTATAAGGCCATCGATTCTTACATCTTCTACTGGCTTCGCTACACCATGTACACTAATTAGAGCTAAAAATACTGCGGAAAAAAACTTCACATAAACCTCAATTTACAAGCGAGCAATATCATTAAAAATTGCTACCGCCATTAAAGCAAACAAAAGAGAAGCCCCTATACGGTAGGCAAGATTCTGTATTTTTTCAGAAACTGGCTTACGGCGTACCGCTTCAATACCAAAAAACAATAAATGCCCTCCATCCAACATTGGAATAGGCAACAAATTCAACACCCCTAAACTCACACTCAAGTAAGCCATGAATTTTAAAAATGACTGTAAACCTGACTCAGCCGAGGCACTAGCAACTTTTGCAATGGTAATAGGACCAGACAAGTTATCGACGGAGATAAGCCCCTGAATCATCTTACCAATAGAGCCAAAAGTTAAGGCTATCATTTTCCCCGTTTGTTCCATGCCGTATACGAAGGAACTAAACAGCCCATAATTACGTTCACGTATAAGGCTTTCATCCCATTTGGGAGGCACAACTGCAATACCAGCGTAGCCGACTAACTGGCCATTTAACTCTCGTGAGTTAGGGGTCAATGATAGATTCTGCTCTCGACCATTGCGCTCAACATCGACAGAAATCATTTTGCCCGCACTAGCTTGCACAATAGCAACAATATGTGACCAATCCTTGATGGCTTCACCATTTGCAGCAAAAATTCTATCGCCACTTAGAAAACCAGCACGATATGCAGCACCACCTTCGACGACCTGATCAATCAAAGGTTCAACCTGAGGGCGCCAAGGTTTAAGACCAAAAGCACCGATTAAATCACTGGGTTCTTGTCCGACTAACCAAGCATTTAACCGGGCAACATCCTCTTGCTGCGAACTTAAACCTTCCGTTTGGTAACGAACGGTAATACTTCCCGTTTGACCAATCAAGCTTGCTAACACTAAATTTACATCTTCCCATGAATGGACACTTTCTCCATTGATGGCAATTATCTCATCACCAGCCTGAATATCTGTCTGTGCGATAGGGCTATTGACAACAATATCACCAACTTTTGGAGCGACAGACTGTATGCCCAACATGGCAACCAGAGCATAAATAACAACCGCTAGGATAAAGTTTGCTATAGGGCCGGCAGCAACGATAGCAATACGCTGCCAAACATTTTTATTATTAAAGGCTTGGTCTTTTAATGACTCAGGAACACCACCCTCGCGCTCATCTAACATGCGTACAAAGCCGCCTAGAGGGATCATAGCTAAGGTAAACTCTGTTCCTGCTTTATTGACATATCGGTAAAGTGGCTTGCCAAAACCCACAGAAAAACGCAAAACTTTCACACCACAACGGCGAGCAATATAGTAATGACCAAATTCATGGAAGGTAATCAAAACACCTAAAGAAATAACAATAGAAAGAATATTTTGAATCATGCGAAGTCACCATCCACAAGCACATTATTTGCCAATTGGCGTGCCATTTTATCCGCTTCAAACACATCATCCAAACAATTCACCGGACGAATATCAGAGTGAGTCAGAACATATTCATTGAGCTTAGCTATGTCTAAGAAGCTTATTTTTTCATTCAAAAATGCAGCAACTGCGACCTCATTCGCAGCATTTAATACCGCCATCGCCGTGCCGCCTAAGTACCAAGCCTCCGCAGCCAAGCGAAGATTAGGGAAACGCTCTAAATCTGGAGCTTCAAAGTTCAGGCGAGAAATTTCGATTAAATCAAGTGGAGGAACCTGAGTTTCGATTCGCTTTGGCCAAGTCATACCATAGGCAATAGGCACCTTCATATCTGGATTGCCCATTTGCGCTATGACTGAACCATCTTTATAGGAGACCATGGAGTGAATAATGCTTTCAGGGTGAATAACCACATCAACATCATCTGGTGTCACATTGAACAACCAACATGCTTCGATTAGTTCCAGTCCTTTATTCATTAACGAAGCAGAATCAATGGAAATTTTCTGCCCCATTGACCAGTTAGGGTGTTTGCAAGCCTGCACTGGTGTCACTGAAGTCATATCATCTAGTGGCCATGACCTAAATGGACCACCTGATGCGGTTAACAATATTTTTGAAACATCCGCCGTGTGCGCACCAGCATGGTTTTGAGGAAGGCTTTGAAATATAGCATTATGTTCACTATCAATTGGTAGTAGCACCGCATTATGCAGCGCCACTTCATCCATAAATAGCTTGCCAGCAGTAACCAAGGACTCCTTGTTCGCCAACAAAATACGTTTTCCTGCACGAATGCCCGCAAGGGTTGGCTTCAAGCCCGCAAACCCCATAATAGCTGCCATGACTTGATTCACGTTAGGATCAGCAGCAATGCTATCTAGAGCCTGCTCTCCCCACTCAAACGACACACTGGCACCCTGACACCTTGCAGCCACTTCATTACAAGCAAGTTCAGAACCCATAACAATTCGCTGCGGCTTAAAGCGGTGATATATGTCGACCATTTTATCGACACTTTTGTCTGCGGATGCACTGACAAGCGTAAACTTATCTGGGTGTTGCTCAATAATATCTAATGTACTTTGACCAATTGAGCCAGTTGCGCCTAATAAACAAATACCTTGCATTAAAGCCATCCAAAGACAGTCAGCAAAAGAACATAAGTAGGTGCCGCCGCTGTTAGGCTGTCCACTCTATCCATAACACCACCATGCCCGGGTATTAGTTGGCTCGAATCCTTTATCTCTTCATACCTTTTCAGCAAGCTTTCCATAAGGTCACCCAACACTGAAACAGAGGCAGTAACCAATGCAATGATAGCTAATAAAAACCAACTAGAAAGGCTGTAATCACTCCAGACGCTAAAAGCAACAATACCGATTTGAGTGATAATTAAACCGCCAAACACACCTTCCCAAGACTTTCCTGGGCTAACATATTTAGCCAATTTACGCTTACCAAAGGCGCGACCTGCAAAATAAGCCCCTGAGTCCGCCCCCCAGATCAACCCCATCAGAACAAGAACCCACGTAATAAAACCTTCTGAACTTTTTAAAACAACCAGAGCAGACCATGTCGCTGTCAGAACAAAAACACCAAAGATTAAACGAACTATAGAGTGTCGCCATACTAATGGATCTGGGTAACGGGCCACCCAATACAAGGCAAGCAACCATAATACGGGAGCGAGAAAAAGGGTATTCTGAGCCAAATTCAGGTGACCTAAAAGAGCACATATCGCCCCGACTAAAACCGCATACAAAATCCGTCCTAATTGCGCTTTAATGCCCGATAAACGAGCCCATTCCCAACCTGCCAAAAGCACGACACCAAGCATAGACCACGAAAAAGTATTTGATGAAGCAACAAAAACAGCACCCAGAAACAAGGCGGCCATAACAATGGCACTTAAAATACGAGGAAGTAACATAACTATCGACCACCATAACGACGTTGACGACTTCTATAAATCTGAAGCGCCTCAAGGAAATGCTGCTCACCAAAATCCGGCCACAGCACTGGCAGAAAGACGAATTCAGAATAAGCGGCTTGCCACAGTAAAAAATTACTAATGCGCTCTTCTCCTGACGTTCTAATTAAAAGATCGAGCGCTGGAAGCTCTGCAAGCTGAACATGACTACCTAGCATCCGCTCATCAATTTGATCAATGGATAACTCACCCGTTTGAACCCTTTTAGCAACCGCTTTGGTTGCTTCAGCGATGTCCCACCGGCCCCCATAATTGGCGGCAATAACTAAAGTCATTTGATCGTTGTTTTGTGTTGCTTTTTCGACAGCAGCAATTTGATCTTGTAGTGACTCACTAAATGCCGATAAATCTCCGATCACCTTTAATTGAATCTTATGTTTATTGAGATTTTTAAGTTCCTTTTTCAAGGACCTCATAAACAATGTCATCAGGCCATCCACTTCAAGCTGTGGGCGTTTCCAATTTTCACTGGAAAAAGCAAACAAAGTGAGCACTTTCACTCCAGACTTAGCCGCCACTTCAACAGCCCTGCGCACAGCAGTGGCCCCTGCGGTATGGCCCGCAATACTCGGTAGATATTTCTGCTTCGCCCAACGATTGTTGCCATCCATAATGATGGCAACATGAGCAGGAGCAGCAACTGATTCAGCATCAGTTTCAACCACTTCAGGCATATATATTTCCTAACAATAAAAAACGAGCTTGCGCTCGCTTTTCATTAAATTTCCATCAAGTCTTTTTCTTTCGCTGCAAGCTTTTCTTCTACTAGAGCAACATACTTGTCCGTGATTTTTTGCACTTGATCCTGACCTCGACGTTCCTCGTCTTCAGAAATTTCTTTTTCTTTAACCAAGTCTTTCAAGTTGCCATTGGCGTCACGACGCACATTACGGATCGCTATACGGCCATTTTCCGCTTCGCCTTTTGCTTGCTTGAAGTAATTTTTACGAGTTTCTTCCGTCAGCGCAGGCATTGGAATACGGATTAAGCCACCCGTTGTTACTGGGTTCAAGCCCAAATCAGACTTCATGATTGCCTTCTCAATTTCAGGCACTAAATTACTTTCCCATGGAGACACACCCAGTGTTCGCGCATCTTCCACTGTAATATTCGCCACTTGACTTAGCGGCGTATCGGAACCGTAGTAGTTCACTTTCACAGAGTCTAAGATACTAGGGTGAGCACGCCCTGTACGGATTTTTTTGAAAGAGTTCTCTACAGATGATACTGCTTTATTCATGCGTTCTTCTGCATCTTTAAGAATTTCGTTAATCATAACTTCCTCACTTAATCAGTGTACCTTCATCACCACCTACCATGGTATTTACCAAGGCACCTGGTTTATTCATATTAAAAACACGTATAGGCATACTGTGATCTCGAGCTAACAAATTGCGGTTAAATCCATAACACCCAATTGCTTCTCCAACACTTCGTCATAATTTAAAAGTGTCGCACTTCACAGCAGTAAAATCTTTCATAGGGCCAGCCGAATAAACCCTATCCACTTCTGTCGCTTTCAATACAACATCAGCATTCATCTCAATACCGCATAAACAAGCAGCAGAGTCTGTTGTAAAGAATGGATTACCTGTTCCTACAGAGAAGATTAACACATCTCCTTTTTACGATTTCGAGCAATCTTTCGATAAATAAACTTTATTATTTTCTCTCACAAAAAGGGGCAGTCAAGCTGCCCCTTCATTGTGCAAGACATCGAACTTAAAGATTAACCTTTAAGTTGTGCCGCCACTTCAGCAGCAAAGTCAACTTCTTCGACTTCGATACCTTCACCTACTTCAAGGCGAACAAAAGAAGTAACCGTTGCACCAGCGTCTTTAACTAACTGACCAACTTTAACTTCTGGGTTCTTAACAAAAGGCTGTTCTACTAGGCTGTTTTCAGCCAAGAATTTCTTCATGCGACCAACAATCATTTTATCAACGATTTCTGCTGGCTTACCAGCCATATCAGGCTGAGCACGAACAATCTCTTCTTCTTTAGCAAGTACATCAGCAGGCATGTCATCACCACGAACAACTTGTGGCGCAACGGCTGCTACATGCATAGACACATCTTTAGCTAGTTCTTCAGAACCACCTTCCAACTGAGTCAATACTGCAATCTGACCGTTTCCGTGAAGGTAACCACTCACAAGAGCGCCTTCTACGATAACAGCACGACGAGGAGTGATGTTTTCGCCAATTTTCTGAACTAAGGCTTCACGAGCATCACCAAGTTCACCTGCCAACAAAGTAGCCATGTCAGTTTCTTTTGTTTCAAAAGCAACGTCTGCAACTTTATTTGCGAAAGCAACAAAACCTTCATCACGAGATGCGAAATCAGTTTCTGAGTTTACTTCAACCAACATACCATAAGAAGCATCATCTGCTACTCGCATGATGATGGTACCTTCAGCAGCAGTACGACCAGCTTTCTTAGCTGCTTTCATACCACTTGTTTTACGAAGCTCTTCAATTGCTACTTCAACGTCAGCGTTAGCAGCGACAAGTGCTTTCTTACACTCCATCATGCCTAAGCCAGTACGCTCACGTAGCTCTTTTACCAATGCTGCAGATACTGCGGCCATGTTAAATCCTCTTCACAATTCAAATTTAAAAAAGGAGGTGACACACCTCCCTTTAGAAACCGAAACAAACCTTTAGGCTTGCTTACGCTTCAGTTGCTTCGCTTACTTCAACGAACTCGTCTGCAGTACCAGCAGTCGCACTGCGACCTTCTAGTGCAGCATCTGCAAATGCAGAAACATACAACTGTACAGCACGAATCGCATCGTCGTTTGCAGGAATAACGTAATCGATTCCATCTGGATCACTGTTAGTATCAACGATACCGATAACAGGGATACCTAATTTGTTTGCTTCTTTAATAGCAATACGCTCGTGATCAACGTCAACAACAAACAATACATCTGGAAGACCGCCCATATCCTTGATACCACCGATTGAAAGCTCAAGTTTCTCAAGCTCACGTGTACGCATCAAAGCTTCTTTTTTAGTGATCTTTTCAAAAGTTCCATCCGTCATTTGCTTTTCAAGGTCACGAAGACGCTTGATAGAAGCACGAATAGTTTTGTAGTTTGTCAACATACCACCTAACCAACGGTGGTTTACGAAAGGCATACCAGCACGAAGTGCTTGCTCTTTAATCGTTTTAGACGCAGCACGCTTAGTACCAACAAACAAAACCTTATTTTTGTTCTCAGCCATTTTTTTAACAAGCTCTAAAGCGCTGTTAAGAGCTGGAACTGTGTGCTCAAGGTTGATGATATGAATCTTGTTACGAGCGCCAAAAATGAAAGGCTTCATTTTTGGATTCCAGTAACGAGTTTGGTGACCAAAGTGTGAGCCAACCTGTAAAAGGTCGCGCATAGAAACTGTAGGCATTTTACTATCCTTTATGTTTTTGGGTTATTTTTAAGCTTGCCAGCTAAAAGCGTCAGTCAAACAAGGTTTAAAGCAACCTAAGACACCCCAGACACTTTTATGTATTGCGACAAGATCGTTGATTTAATAAATTTACTCATTACAGATAGATACCTGTTTGAGCGGGCGTTTTATACCATATTCACTAGCAAACCAAAAGACTTAAACATGCTTTTTACACATCCCGTAGAAAAGTTTTTACTACCGAGATTGGGATTCTAACTAGCAAATCATGTAGAATATGCGCAATTAAATTATTTACCATTTCAAAGACACGATATTATGAGTAACGACATCCTGCAGAAAGTTGAAGAACTGACTAAAAATGGCCGCCTTGATGTGCCAAAAGCAACCCCACGCACTGCGGCAACTCGATTCACTGACATTAGTGACATAGAAGGCATGAGAGTCGCAGGAAAACTGGCGGCTAACGTTTTAGAAATGCTAGAAGAGTATGTTGTTCCTGGAGTTACTACAGACCAACTGGACATCATCGCCCATAACTACATTGTAGGCGTTCAAGGCTCCATTCCAGCACCTCTAAACTATCACGGGTTCCCCAAGTCTTGCTGCACCTCTGTTAACGATGTTATCTGCCACGGTATCCCTAATGATAAAGCCTTGAAAAAAGGCGATGTAGTGAACATTGACATCACCATTATAAAAGACGGCTACTATGGTGATACTAGCCGTATGTTTTTTGCAGGCCCTGCACTCCCCCATGCAGAACGTTTAGCAAAAGTAACCCAAGAGTGCCTATATCTAGCAATCGATATGGTAAAACCGGGTGTTCGATTGGGCGATATCGGTGCTGCCATCTCGGCCTACGCCCACAAAAATCACTATTCGGTCGTTGAAGAATATTGTGGCCATGGTATCGGCACTACCTTCCATGGCGAACCACAAGTTGCCCATTACGGCAAAGCAGGTACTGGCTTTGTTTTGGAAGAAGGCATGACATTCACCATTGAACCTATGATTAATGCCGGAAAACGACAAGTAAAACACACAGGCCCAGACAACTGGATCGCCAAAACAAAAGATGGTCGTTTATCTGCCCAATATGAGCACACACTCCTTGTCACAGCAGACGGCGTTGAAGTCTTGACTCGACGAGCGGAAGAAGCTCGCTTCGCATAACAAAGAAGACCTTCAAAACATTAGTTTTTTTGACCAACAATAATCACTGAGGCCCTAACATGGACTTCCCTGCTTTTCCTGATACACCACCGTTACTTTCATCGGAAGAAAGAAACGAGCTGTCTCAATCAAGCTGCCCTATTAAGCGCTACAAGGAAGTCATTGATGAAAAAGTAAACGCATACAACGAACTTTTTCATGACCTATATCCAATCGAAAAACTCGTCAAAGGCCTGTCTTCTTTCTTTGATGAGGTGCTGCAAGCCGCTTGGGTCATGAAAGGACTTAGTGATGAACAACATATCAGCCTAGTCGCTGTCGGCGGCTATGGCCGAGGTGAACTCCACCCGAAATCCGATATAGACCTTCTCTTACTGATTGAAAATGAAGCGACAGCACCTAAAGACAAGGTTGAAGCATTCATCACCTTTCTATGGGACATCAATCTAGACATAGGCCATAGTGTTAGAACCATTGACCAATGCGCAGAAATGGCAAAGCAAGACATTACCGTCATCACTAACCTCATTGAGTCGAGAACCTTAGCAGGACCCAATAAGTTACTTACTGAGCTAAGCAGCAAAACGAATATAGATGAAATGTGGGATGGTCACGCATTTTACCGAGCAAAGCTGGAAGAACAAAAGCAACGCCATAACAAATACCAAAACACGGCGTACAACCTAGAACCTAACCTCAAAGAATGCCCAGGCGGCCTAAGGGACATGCAGGTAATAGATTGGGTTGCTAAGCGCCACCTTCACACATCCCGACTCAGCGAGCTAATCGACAAAGATTTCCTATCTGAAGAAGAGTACATGCAATTAAAAGGGGCAGTAAGCCACCTGTGGCGTATTCGTTGGGCTTTACATATGGTCGTCAAGCGCAAGGAAGATCGCCTTCTTTTCGACCATCAACGCACTCTAGCTACTCTATTTGGGTACGATGATGACGACCTAAAACGTAACGTCGAGCGCTTCATGCAAGGCTATTATCAAAGTGTTGCCTCAATACAGCAGCTCAACGACTTACTATTGCAACACTTCGAAGAATCTTTCTTATCACAAGAAAGCATAGAAACACCGAAAATACTCAATGACAGATTCCAAGTCGCTAATGGCAAAATTGAAGCCCGTTCAGCTACTCTTTTTCAAGAGCAACCTTCTTGCCTTCTGGAGGTCTATGTTCTGCTTGGCACTCACGCGGAAGTAAAAGAAATTCGCGCCCATACCATGCGCCAGATACGCGATAACTTGGACCTCATCGACGACAATTTTAAAAACGACAAAGTTAACAAAGATTTATTCCTCGATATTATGGCGAGTCGATACAGGCTCACCAGTATTTTGCGATCCATGAAGCACCTAGGGGTACTAAGTCGCTATCTTCCTGAATTTGGCGCCATTATTGGTCAGATGCAACATGATTTATTCCATATATACACAGTGGATGCGCACACGTTACAGCTAATCGAAAACCTGCGCCGCCTTCAATTACCAGAGTCAAAACAGAAGTTTCCAATTTCTTCTCAAACAATACGTCACATAGCCAAAGTAGAATTACTCTACATTGCCGGACTCTTCCATGACATAGCAAAAGGGCGAGGTGGTGATCACTCTGAGCTAGGGTGTGTTGATGCGCAAATATTTTGTGAATCACACGGACTATCTAAGCAAGACACCAACCTCATTGTTTGGCTGGTTAAGCACCACCTAATCATGTCTGTGACCGCTCAACGCAAAGACATTTCTGACCCCGAAGTTATTTGGGAATTTGCCAACTTTGTTCAAGACCAAGAGCATCTAGACTACTTATTCCTATTAACTGTAGCTGATATAAATGCCACCAATCCAACTATGTGGAACAGCTGGCGAGCATCTTTGATGCGTCAACTTTATTTAGAAACAAGACGTGCATTGCGCCGTGGCCTTGATTCACCTATTGACGCCGAGACCATTAGCGATGAACACAAGCAGCGAGCAGTAGAAATCATTGTTGAACGCAACATAGACCTAATGGAAGCCGAAGAACTATGGGAACAAATGGAAGACGAATATTTTATTCGCTCCAACGGCGGGGAAATTGCTTGGAACACGGAAGCCATACTCAACCATAGCGACAACTCGAAGCCCCTTATCGCTATTACCCCAATGGGCGGTAGAAACTTTTCTGGTGCCAGCAAGGTATTCATTTACACACCCATTAGCCAACACCTTTTTGCCGCTACCACTGCGATATTTGAACAATTAGGTTTGACCGTATTAGATGCCAAAACCTTTAATACACACAATGATTACAGCCTAGATAGCTTTGTGGTTATGGATAGTAACGACAATGCACTCTACCAAGATCAGGATCGTATCGATTTCATTCGTGACACACTAATGGAGCAACTGGAAACACCCTCTTTATACGAGAGCATGATTCAACGCCATACGCCGCGAATCCTCAAAATGTTTACCTCTCCTGCAGAGGCTCACTTTGTCAGCCAGCCAGAAGAAGTGTGGTCGGCATTAGAGGTTATCGCCCCAGATCGCCCCGGCTTATTAGCCCTAGTGAGTCAATTCTTTGTGAATAACGGCATTATGCTGCACAAAGCAAAAATCGCCACTTTAGGCGAAAGAGTAGAAGACACCTTTTATATCACTGAAGAAAATGGTGACCTGATTTCTGACGATGACCGTATGAACGAAATCTGCACACTTTTAAAAGAGAAAATTGACCGTTTCTCGCAAGCTATGGACTAACCAATGAATCCTTTAATTAACTCTTTACACCCTTACCCATTTCAAAAGCTAGCAGAGCTTTTAGAAGGCATTACTCCTAACCCTGAGAAGCCACTAATCAAACTGACCATTGGTGAGCCGCAACACGATGCACCTCAAGTCGCTCTAGATGCGTTATCAGAGAATATTCTTGGCGTAAATAAATACCCTGGCACCAAGGGCGAACTTAGCTTAAGAAGCAGCATCAGTAACTGGGCTGTAAAGCGCTTCAAACTTAATTCACTCGACCCAGAAACAGAAATCCTACCTGTTTCTGGTACACGGGAAGCCTTGTTTGCCATCACCCAAACTTTGGTAGGTGGAAAAGAGCAGCCACTGATTGTTAGCCCGAACCCTTTTTACCAGATCTACGAAGGTGCTGGTATTTTGGCTGGTGCTGAGCGTCACTTTTTACCTTGCGACTCAAATGCTGGTTATAAAATTGATTACCAAGCCGTTAGTGATGACATTTGGCAGCGCTGTGAAATTGTATTTGTTTGTTCTCCTAACAACCCAGCAGGTACTGTCACCACCCTAGAAGAATACGACTTTCTGCTAAAGAAAGCAGAGCAGTTCAATTTTACAATTGTGGCTGATGAGTGCTACTCAGAAATTTATTTTGATGAGCCACCTTTAGGCTTATTGGAAGCCTGTAAGCTACTAGGAAACTCAAGCTATAAGCACTGCCTGATTTTTCAATCTCTTTCAAAACGCTCTAATTTACCTGGGCTACGCTCTGGCTTTGTTGCTGGTGATGCTAGCCTATTGAAGCCATTTTTGCTTTACCGTACTTATCAAGGTTGCGCTATGCCAGCCCACCATCAAGCTACTTCTATTGCTGCTTGGAACGATGAAGCCCATGTAGAGCAAAACCGTGCCATTTACGCCCGTAAGTTTGAATCGGTTCTCAGCATTCTTTCTCCTGTTTTGGATGTAAAGAAGCCTGAAGCAGGTTTTTATTTATGGCCTAAAGTCGACATGACCGACGAAGAGTTTTGTACATCACTGTATCAAGAAGAAGCCGTTTTAGTACTTCCAGGAAGTTACCTAGGTCGTGTAGTTAACGGCGAAAACCCAGGCAGCAAACACGTTCGCATGGCATTAGTGGCTGAAGAGCAGGAATGCCTCGAAGCGGCAAAAAGAATAAAGGCCTTTCTGCAACGCAGACAAGCCTAAACACAATAATCTATCTCTATTAATACATCTCGGAGAAATACATGAGCAATTCAATTTTTGCATTTGGTTTTGGTATTGGCACTCAAAACAAAGAAGGTGACTGGCTAGAAGTTTTTTACCCAGCGCCAATTCTAGGTGCAGAAAAAAGCACCTTGGATGCCATTTTAGAAAGTACTAACTATGAAGGTGGGAACGCTACCATAGTACTAGACGAAAGCGATTTAAACCGCTTACACATGAGTCTGCTAACAGCCGGAAATATTGAACAAGCCGAGCTTGCGTCACAACTTAAAGCTTCAACTCAACCTGTTGTGCTTTGTGTTCTAGCAACCGACGAAGCACCAAGTAACCCTGCTGAAGTTTACTTAAAGCTGCAACTTATCTCTCATCGTAACCTAGCACCGCACAGCACAGTATTAGACGGCATGTTTGGTTTGCTTATCAATACGGCATGGACAAGCGAAGGCCCTATCGATGTTCGTGAACTAGCAGAACGCCAACTTGCAGCAAGAATGGCTGGCCGTACCATCGAAGTATTCAGTGTCGATAAATTCCCTAAAATGCTTAACTTTGTTGTTCCTGCTGGCATTCGTGTCGGCGATGCAGCGCGCATTCGTCTTGGCGCACACCTTGGTGAAGGCACAACTGTTATGCACGAAGGCTTTGTGAACTTCAATGCCGGCACACTAGGTGTCAGCATGGTAGAAGGCCGTATTTCAGCTGGTGTTGTCGTAGGTGATGGCTCTGATCTAGGTGGTGGTTGTTCTACTATGGGTACACTATCTGGTGGCGGTAATATTGTTATCGGCGTTGGCGAAAAATGTCTAATCGGTGCCAATGCAGGTATTGGTATCGGCCTTGGCGATCGTTGCACAGTAGAATCAGGCCTATACATTACAGCAGGCTCTAAGGTTGCTGTTTTAGATGAAAATAATCAGTTGGTTTCTACTGTTAAAGCTCGTGAACTGTCAGGTCAATCAGACCTACTATTCCGCCGCAACTCAGAAACGGGTGCCATTGAATGCAAAACCAACAAAACGGCAATTGCATTAAACGACGCATTACACGCTAACTAAGGTATAACAAGAGCTCACCTTACTAAGGTGAGCTTTTTACCTAAATACTAGATTGTAACTGGAGAATACCATGGTAGAAATCTATGGCATTAAAAGCTGCGATACGATGAAAAAAGCCTTTCGCTGGCTAGAAGAAAATAACATTGAATTTCATTTTCACGACTATAAAAAAGTAGGACTAGATGTGTCTACAGCGACCAGCTGGATACAAGAGCTTGGTTGGGAAAATGTGATCAATAAACGTGGCACCACTTGGCGCAAGCTGGATGAAGAAACCAAAAGCAATATGAATGACGAGTTGGCAGTAGAAACAATCGTTGCTCAAACCTCTATGATAAAGCGCCCACTAATCATAGCGAAGGATAAAATCCACTTAGGCTTTAAAGCTGAAGATTACGCTAAGATATTCCTTTAACGTAACACTGGCGTATAAATACGTGGCCCTTCTTCTTGTGGCTGAGTTGTCGGTGTAATACTTGGTGTATAGCCTGATGAAGAAGCATCTGAACGAATGACAGGAACAAAAAATGACTCCTGAACGACAGTGGATTGCTGCTCAATAGTACAGCCAATGGTAATAAAGCCCAATAAGATCAAAACAACAACTTTCATAACCCCACCTTTATATTAATCTGCTGTTATAGTAACAGAAACTTTTATAAAGTAACCACAACACATAGGTAAAGAATGTCTGACTTGTCACCAACAATAGAATTAGCAATTGACCTCATGTCTCGCCCTTCCGTTACACCCGAAGACGCTGGCTGCCAAGATCTTATGATAGAAAGATTAGAAGCTCTTGGCTTCGAAGTTGAGCTTATGCCTTTTGGGGATGTGAAAAACTTTTATGCAAAACGCGGCTCTAAAGGGCCAAACCTTTGTTTCGCAGGCCATACTGATGTGGTACCAACAGGGCCTGAAAGTGAGTGGAAAGTCCCCCCTTTCAAACCTGAAATCATTGATGGCATGTTATATGGTCGTGGTGCAGCTGACATGAAAGGCAGCCTAGCCGCTATGATCACAGCAGTCGAAGACTTTATAGGCGCTAACCCTGACCATGAAGGGCAAATCTCTTTTCTAATTACCAGCGATGAAGAAGGTCCATTTGTCGATGGTACAACACGTGTTGTTGACACCCTGATGGAACGCAACGAAAAAGTAGATTGGTGTATCGTCGGTGAGCCATCAAGTACAAAAACACTCGGTGACATAATCAAAAATGGCCGCCGTGGCTCATTTAGCGGTGACTTAACAATTTACGGTAAACAAGGCCACGTCGCCTACCCTCACTTAGCGGTGAACCCAATTCATTTAGCCGCACCAGTGCTTGCAGAGTTATCAACAACACACTGGGATAATGGTAACGACTTTTTCCCTCCTACCAGCTTTCAAATCTCTAATATTCAAGCAGGCACAGGAGCTACAAACGTTGTACCGGGCACTTTACAAGCTCAGTTTAATCTACGCTTCTCTTCAGAGTTGGACTTTGATGCGATTAAAGCTCGCATACTCGAAGTTCTTGAAAAGCATGATTTGAAATACGACATTGAATGGACCTATAACGGCTTACCTTTCCTTACTCGCCCAGGCGAATTAGTGGATGCCATTGTCTCAGCCGTTGAAGAAACTGTAGACATTACTCCTGAGCTATCGACCTCTGGCGGTACATCGGATGGTCGCTTTATTGCCAAGATGGGAACTCAGGTAGTTGAGCTTGGTCCTATCAATGCTACCATTCACCAAATAAACGAATGTGTAGATGCTGACAGCTTAACGAAACTTTCTACAATTTATACTCGAATTCTAGAAAATTTATTTACTGACAAGGCTTAACAAAGACGACTTCGTAATGGAATTCCTGCACAAGCTTGCTATGAAATTAGGGAAAAACCCAACCCTAGCCCTGATTAAACTAATTCAGGGTGGGTTGATATTTTTCTTTGGCGCCTTGATGTTGATGGTGGCCGATCGTGTCATCGAAGATTCCCTTATAAGAGAGATCATCGCATTAGCAGGCTCCATTATTGCTGCATGCGGTCTCTTTTTGGCACTCATTGGCTATCTGTCAATGAGTGTTTTTAGAATCTACCATATGATTAAAAAGAAGGATTAAGCAGTGCAAACGGATATAGAGATTTATACATTGTCCTGCCCAACTGAGAAAACTATTGGCTGGCTTGAAAGCATTTTTACAATTAAGGATAAAATAAATCAAAGCAAGCTTTGCACTAAGCTCATCGGTATTTTTAATGATCACGAAATAGAAATCACCCTCTTAGAGCAGGCCGCTGGTAAAGCTTTTACTTCCATTTGGTTTGACTCAGATAAGACTCCTTGGGAAAATGACGCCGACTGTGCAAAACAAGCGTTTGCCTATCTCAATTGTGAGATACGCTGCAATCTACAAGGATGGGAAGAAGAAGCGGATCAAGATCCAGACCAATGGTGGCGCATAAACACTAAGGGTGAAGGCCCTTTTATTTGGAAATAGCTAAGAGCGGAAAGCAATCGATTAGCTACAAACATTAACAGAGAATTTAGACATGCAAATTACACTTCTTAAAGGCAAACTTCATATGGCAAGCGTTACCCAAGCTGAGCTTTGGTATGACGGTTCATGTGCCATTGATAAAGACCTTGTAGAATTAGCCGGCTTTAGAGAGTTTGAAAAAATAGATATTTACAACGTCGACAATGGCGAGCGTTTCCATACCTACGTTATTCTTGCTGAGTCTGGCTCAGGCACTATTTCGATGAATGGTGCAGCAGCACGCAAAGTACAAGTTGGCGATAGAGTGATTATTGCTGCATATGGTCAAATGGATGAGTCAGAAGCGGATTCATTCGATCCGAAACTAGTCTACCTAAATAAAGACAATAGTGTTGAACGCACAACCAATACTATTCCTGTACAGAAAGACTAAACTTTCGAAAGCACCAGACACAAAAAAGCCAGCTTTCATGCTGGCTTTTTTTATATCCCGATTTTTAGCGTCTCACTAGATTATGCTAATACAGATAAAGCCGCATCATAGTTAGGCTCGTCAGCTGTTTCAGCAACCTGCTCTGTATAGATCACAGTTCCAGACTCATCTACAACAACAACAGCGCGAGACAACAGCCCTTTCAAAGGGCCATTTTCAAAAGCTAAACCATAATCTAGACCAAAGTTTGAACGAAAGCTTGAACCTGTATCTACATGGTCGATGCCTTCAGCGCCGCAGAAACGCGCAGCGGCAAACGGCAAATCTGCAGACACACATAATACGCTAACACCTTTTAGTGATGCCGCAGATTCGTTAAATTTACGAACAGATGCAGCACAAGTTGGCGTATCAACAGATGGAAAAATATTTAAAACTAATTTTGAACCGCTGAAATCAGCTAAGCTAGCAACAGACAAATCTGTTTTAACGAGCTCAAAGTCTGGCGCAGGAGCACCGACTGCTGGTAATGAACCTATGGTTTCAAACGGTGTACCTTTTAATGTCACAGTAGACATGGAAAACCTCTCATATTAATTAACTTAACCACGAATAATCGAAACATTCTCGGCTTGCTTACCTTTTTCGCCTTCAGTAACGTAAAAGCGAACTACTTGACCTTCTACTAGGAAACGGCGGCCACGACCACGAATTGCGCGGTAATGTACAAAAACATCATCGCCATTTTCCATTGTTAAAAAGCCAAAACCTTTTGAAGAGTTGAACCACTTAACGGTACCTTGCTCACGATCATCATCTTCTTCTGCATCTGAACCACCAACAGAAAAACTAGCTTGGCTTACCATAGCGCCGACATATACAGACACGAAGAAGAAGCCGAAGTAAATTAGGAAGTTCATCGCAATATCTTGTTTCAAAACACTAGCTAGAAGAAGCGGCGCGATTAAGGCAATAATTACACTAACAACAAATGTACGTAGGGAGAAAAAACCAGGAGCGGGAGCCGCTTCCTGATCATATGAAGTATTATCATTATGGTCATTCATCACTCTATATCTCTTATTAAATTATGATTAACGGAAAAATGAAGTCTCTTTTAAAAACGACTTCTTTGTAGTAACTAAGTATATAAATATATTTACCAAACCCTTTCTAAATTATCATATGAAGCTAGGGAGGATAGTAGTAAAATGTCATTATTCAAAACAAACCTACGTCGTCCACTCTTTACTTTCATGGCCAATATTCAAGCCTTAAAAATGTAGCAATATAATTAAACTAGAGCTTAGCCCATTAAGATTAACATATAGAAGGCATATATGAATACCTCAGACATTGATCAACGTATAGACGAGCTAGAAATCAAATTACAATTTCAAGAAGATACAATAGACAGCTTAAATCAGGCTCTAATACGCCAGCAAAAAGACATATTATTAATGACGGAAAAATTTAGTTTAATGAGCAAACAATTGGAGTCATATAGACAACAACAGAGTATACATGAAGGTGAAAAGCCTCCTCACTACTAAGAGGATATAGGCTTATTTAGGCTGAATCTAAGGACTTTACAACATACACATCAAAGCGCCCCGACTTCCCTTCCAAAGTATAGGTAGGTTCTTGATCATTCAAAAAAGGCGCACTTTTAGGACGCTTAACGACGACTCTATAGCGAGCCAGTTGCTGAGCCCGACTCAATAGTTCATCCGCGTCTGTATCTTTTCCAACTAGATCTCTAAAAAAAGTCATTTCTTTTTTAGATGCTGCCGATGACTTCTCCATATGTGGGTACATAGGATCTAAGAAAACCACATCAAACTGCTCATCACTCTCGATTTTTCGAATATCTGAACCCAGTAAATTCATACTAGAAACGATATCTTTCACTTCATGATGTAAAGAGGCCCTAGCCAGCCCATCTTCTAACATGGCTCGTACAAAGCCTACGCGCTCACACATAGCAACCGAACAGCCTAAGCAGGTAAGCACAAAAGCGTCTCGACCTAAGCCAGCTGTAGCGTCTAAGACAGAGAGGTTGGCACGCTTATTTAGACCAACAGCTTTAGCGATATCTTGGCCTTTGCCACCACCAAATTTTCTACGGTGATCAACTGCACCTGATGTAAAGTCCACATAAACAGGCTTGGGCGCTCCCTTTCCTGTCTTAGCAACACCAATTCCTTCCGCTGTGACTAATAATAAGTAGTCATATTCTTTCACAAACTTAATAGCAGATTGCAGTCTATAAAAGGGTAAATTCAGCTGCGAGGCAAGATCACGAGACGGCTTGTCAAAATAAGCATCAGTTGTAGAAACGGCTAAAGAGTGTGTCAAAAAATTCTCCGAGAAAGAATTAAACGAACATTTTATGGGACCAAATTTATCAGTAATTTAATACCAACATCTAAATCTTTTTATAAATAGACCATGAGCAGTAATACTGAACCCAAAATAAGTCGGTAAACAAAGAAAGGAAAAAAGCCGATTCGGTTTAACCACTTTAAAAATAAAAAGATGCAGGCATAAGCACTAATCGCTGATAAAACAACACCAGCAATAATACTCATCCAATCAATGGTAATATTTGATGAAAGCAACTCCAGAAATTTGACGCTACCTGCAGCAAGTATCAAAGGGATTGATAAAAGGAATGAAAAACGAGCGGCTGATTCTCGACTAAAACCTAAAAAACGTCCCATGGTCATAGTAATACCTGAGCGTGATGTACCCGGAATAAGAGCAAGTGCTTGAGCAAAACCTATATAAAGCACACTTTTGATACCAAGGTCCCGCTCACTTTTCAAAGAAGTACCATAGTGATCCGCCCACCAGAGCAAAACACCAAAGCCTATCGTCGTATAACCTATCACTTCTATCGAACGTAAATGAGTACTAATGAAATCATTAAAGAGTAAGCCAGCAGCACATGCAGGGATAGTCGCTATTACCACCCACCACGCTAGACGGCTGTCTTCTGAAGATCGTCGTTGTTTTAATGATACGCACCAAGCAATGGTAATCTTCACTAAATCTTTATAGAAATAGGCGACAATAGCCACCAAGCTGCCAATGTGTACAGCCACATCAAATGCCAGTCCCTGATCCTGCCAATCCAATAATTGCGCTGGCAGAATGAGGTGAGCTGAACTGGAAATTGGGAGAAATTCTGTTAACCCTTGTATAAGGGCTAAAAACACAATTTGATACCACAACATTCTTTAGCGTTTCCCTACACGTGGCGCTTGTTTCTCCCACGTAATTTCATCTCTTAAATAGATAGGTATGGCTTCATACGAGGAAACATATTCGCCTTTTTCAAAAGACGAAGCGGCTAACTCAGCAATACAAGCCGCCCTAGGAGCTAAATCGGATAAAACATGTGTTGGTGGAGAATCAAGCAAGGCACTTAAAGTATCTTCATAGCACCAACCTGAACCGACACCAGAAAAGTTCACATCAAAAGCAGACAAGGCTTCAGGTTTAACTACCTGCTCTTTTAGTAAAGACTCTATTAGATATTGGCCATCCACTTTATTCACATGATAACCACCAAGATAGATTTCTCCCATACGAGCATCTAAAGCAGAAAGCCAATGGTTATTACCCGTCTTTTGAAATGCTTCTAGAGCAAGCGCTTCTAGAGTAGAAACTGGAACGACAGGTAAATCGGCACCATAAGCCAAACCTTGCACAACGCCAGCACTGATACGCAACCCTGTAAAAGAACCGGGACCACGACCAAATGCAATAGCATCAAGGCCTGTAAGCGTTAGACTTGCTTGGGAAAGAATCTGATCCACCATAGGCAGAATCAAATCATTATGCAGACGAGGCGCTATACGAAAATCTTCCAATACAACGCCGTCAATATTCAACGCCACTGAACAAGCTGGCGTTGATGTATCCAATGCTAAAATTTTCGCCATAGGAAACTTAGGCCTTTAGCGATGCAAGAAGACTTTCTTTAATCTGGTTCAAATCCCCAACACCATTCACTTTTACAAATTTAGGTGCCGTTGCAGCATCTGCTTTTAACCAATCCTGATAATAGCCAATTAATGGTGCTGTTTGATCATGGTAAACACCTAGGCGTTTACGTACCGTTTCTTCAGAATCGTCCACGCGCTGCACAAGTTCTTCACCTGTTGCGTCGTCTTTACCTTCCACTTTTGGTGGATTGTAAACAACATGGTAAGTACGACCAGAGGCTTCATGGACACGACGACCGCTCATACGCTTAACGATTTCTTCATCAGCCACATCAATTTCAACAACAAAATCAATTGCTACACCGGCATCTTTCAGTGCATCCGCTTGAGGAAGCGTACGAGGGAAACCATCAAACAAAGCGCCATTCGCACAATCATCTTGTGTTAAACGCTCTTTTACTAAACCGATAATGATGTCATCAGACACTAACTGACCTGCATCCATTACCGCTTTTGCTTTTACGCCTAGTTCCGTTTGTGCTTTAACGGCCGCACGCAACATATCACCTGTCGATATCTGAGGAATTCCAAATTCTTCCGTAATAAACTGAGCCTGAGTACCTTTACCTGCGCCTGGGGCACCCAATAGTATTACTCGCATAAAAAATCTCCAATGACAGCGTTAACTGATTCACAAAACTGACCGCCGCCCCTAACTTTATTACCGCTGA
Organism: Marinomonas sargassi; assembly: GCF_025716875.1. GTDB lineage: Bacteria > Pseudomonadota > Gammaproteobacteria > Pseudomonadales > Marinomonadaceae > Marinomonas > Marinomonas sargassi. The sequence continues at coordinate 138,743 of NZ_JAOVZB010000006.1, forward strand.
CTGACATTAAGATGGGACGTAAAACAAATCGTTTGCATACTAAAAATATAAATGGCCGACTAGCATACCCAAGCAGTCGACCATTATGCAAATTTACTCTCCATTTTTTAATGGAAATAAGTCTATAGTATATATTTTTAACGCTCGCTAATACTATCCGGTATTTTGCATACCACTTGCTATCCCCGCCATGGTAATCATGAGAGCCTTATTCACTTCCGCATTGCCTGGGTCTTTACGACTACGGTAGAGCAACTCAGCTTGCAGGTAATGCAATGGATCAATATAAGGGTTACGTACATCGATAGACTGGCGAATGGTTTTATTGTCTTCGATTAATCTTTCCTGCTTCTTCAACATTTTTACAAGTTCACTGACTTGCTTCAATTTACTGCGAAGTAGGCGCCCTAACCCTTTCAATTCTTCATCGACAAGACGTTTCTCATAGTATTCTGACAATGCAGGTTCCGCTTTCGCTAGTACCATATCTAACATATCTAGATAGGCGCCAAAGAAAGGCCACTTTTTATGCATTTCACGGAGCTTTTCTAAGTTACCGGACTCAACCGCTTGCTCTATCGCACTCTCAGCCCCTAGCCATGCAGGCAACATGAGACGAATTTGCATCCACGCAAAAATCCAAGGAATAGCCCGCAAGCTTTCCACTCCACCATCAGAACGGCGTCGTGCAGGACGAGATCCCAGAGGTAACTTGGCCAATTCTTGCTCAGGCGTGGTCGCTCTAAAGTAAGGCACGAAGTCTTCATGGCCTCGAACAATCGAACGGTATTGATTCATCCCAACTTCGGCCATCTCATCCATAATGGCACGCCATTCTTCTTTAGGCAGTTCAGCTGGCATTAATGAAGCTTCCATAACTGCGGAACAATAAAGCTCTAAAGATCGTACCGCAATATCTGGAATACCAAATTTGAAACGAATCATTTCACCTTGTTCTGTGACACGTATTGCACCATTCACCGAACCGGGTGGTTGCGACAATATGGCAACGTGAGCTGGACCACCACCGCGACCAACTGTACCACCACGACCATGGAACAATGTTAGATGTACTTCATGCTTCTTACATAGACGTGTTAGTGCTTCTTGAGCACGATACTGCCCCCATGTCGCCGCAATCTGTCCCGCATCTTTAGCAGAATCAGAATAACCGATCATAACTTCTTGGCGGCCATTAATATAGGCCTTATACCAAGGAATAGAGAACAGCTGCTCTATTGTCGGCTCAGCGTTATCCAAGTCTGCTAGGGTTTCAAACAAAGGCACTATGCGCATAGGGAAATTAACCCCTGACTTCTTCAGCATCAAGGCTACAGCAAGTACGTCAGAAGGCGAGCTAGCCATAGAAATCACATAGGAACCAAATGAATCTTGATGACCATTGGCAATCATTTTAAAGGTATCTAGAACCTCTTTTGCCTCTGGTGTCGGAGACCACTCTTCTGGTAAGAATGGACGTTTGGAGTTTAACTCGGTTAACAAGAACGCTTGTCGAGAAGCCTCATCCCATTCTGCATAATCACCTAATCCATAAAAACGTGTTACTTCGGATAGAGCGTCAATATGACGACCAGCATCTTGACGAACGTCTAAACGAACTAGGGTCATACCAAAGGTCGCAGCACAGCGTATTAAATCCAGCAATAAACCATTGGCAATAACCTTCATTCCGCAATCCAATAGGGATTGATAACAAAGCTGTAAGTCTGCAATAAACTCTTCAATATTGAGGAAAATCTCTTCCTCTTTGACGGGCTGGCCATCGATACAGGCTTTCGCCCAATTTTTCGTGGCCAGCATTTTCTTCTCTAACTGACGAATAACATCACGATATGGCTGAGTGCTGTTGCCAATACGAGCCCGCAGAGCGTCATTACATTGGGTCATTGAGAACTCGGCACGCAAGACTTCTAGATCTTTGATGTATAAATCTGCAGCCATCCAACGAGCTAATAAAGCAACTTCTTTGGTAACAGTGTGAGTGACATTCGGATTACCGTCTCGGTCTCCCCCCATCCAAGTCGCAAAGCGAATCGGTGCCAGATCAAGAGGTAAATGCTCTGCCCCTGCATGCGAGCTAAACTGTTCATCTAACTGACGGAAGAAACGCGGAACCGCTTGCCATAATGACTGCTCGATAACAGCAAAACCCCATTTCGCTTCATCTACAGGAGTCGGTCTTTCTTCACGAATTTCGTCCGTATGCCATGCTTGAGTGATGATCTCTTTAAGGCGACGAATATGCTTGGCTTCCTCTAGTGGAAGGATATTGTCCTTGTCTAGCGCTTCTAACTCACTGGAAATGTTGTCGTATTTTCGAATCAAAGAACGGCGCACAACTTCTGTTGGGTGAGCGGTGAGTACTAATTCTATGGATTGAGTTTTTAATGATTCGATCATTTGTTCTGAGGTGAAGTTTTTCTCAGCTAAACGCTCAAGCAAATCTCCGATTGGGTTTTGATAGATACCTAGACTTTCATTGGTTCTACGACGGTGGACCCTATGATACTGCTCGGCGATATTGGAAAGATTTAAGAATTGATTAAAGGCTCTGGCGACAGAAACGATTTCTTTGTCTTCGAGTGACTCTAATGCCTCAATTAGTGCAGTTGAATCACCTGTCTGACGGCCATCTTTAGCAAGCATGCGGATATTTTCAACTTTTTCTAAGAAGTCTTCACCTAAGTGGTTACTCATGCTTTCGCCGAGACAATCTCCCAGCAACCTAACATTTTCGCGTAATGACGCTTGACGATCACTCACATCTCTCTCCTAATCAATGCATTGAATAGATCTAATTCAGCAGATAAGCCTATAATCCTTCTTGCTTAGCTTGCTCCCAATAACGGTCTAACTCATCTAAAGAGCAATCCTTTAGCTCCCTACCATGTTGATTGGCAAGACTCTCTACTCTGGCAAAACGACGACGAAATTTCAAATTGGTTTTATTTAATGCAATATCGGGCGATACCGCTAAGTGGCGAGACAAGTTACTCACGGCAAACAAGATATCCCCCATCTCTTCTTCAATATGAGTGGTACTTTGCTCTTTAATAGCCTCTTCAAGTTCATCCAACTCTTCACGTACTTTGGCAAAAACAGGTGCGATAGTCGGCCAATCAAAACCATACTTCGCCACCTCTTTTTGAATTTTAACGGCTTGCATAAGCGCGGGCATTGATGAGGGTATCTCTGCTAATACACTAGCGTCGGTCGTTTTCTTAGTCTGCTCTCGCTGTACTTTTTCTTGCGCTTTAATAACCTGCCACTGTTCAGCTATTTGCTCTTCTGTCAGATTGTTCGGTTCACCAAAACGATTAATGTCACCATCTGGAAAAACATGAGGGTGACGACGTAACATTTTTTCCGTTATGCCTGCTGCCACGTCTTCAAAGGTGAAACGTTTCTCTTCCTGAGCCATTTGAGCATAAAATACGATTTGAAAAAGTAAATCACCTAACTCTTCTTTTAGGTGTTCAGAATCCCCTTTCTCAATCGCATCGATAACCTCATAGGCTTCCTCTAATGTATAAGGTGCTATAGTGTTAAATGTCTGTTTCTTATCCCAATTGCAACCAAATTCAGGATCTCTCAAGCAGGTCATCACATATTGTAATTTCGCTAGGGATTCGTTCAAAAGTCTCTCTCTCTAAATACATTAAGTACGTTAGGCAGCTGATTGATACTGTTCAGCAGACGACTTAATACATCCAACTCACCAACCTCAATAGTAAAGCGGATCAAAGCAGTGTGATCTTCTTTTTTCGATAGGGTGTTCATGGACAATAGATTGACTTTTGAATTTGCGAGCAAGCTGGTGATATCACTCAATAAGCCCGTTCTGTCATAGGCTTCAATTTGAATGTTCACCGGATACTGGTTATCAACCCGCTCACCCCAGCTAACATTAACGATACGCTCAGGTTCATCTAGGCCAAGTTGAACTACATTAATACAGTCTTGCCTATGCACCGAAACACCACGACCTTGGGTGATATAACCCACTATATTGTCGCCAGGTATTGGGCTACAGCATTTAGCCATTAGTGTCAGTAACTTACCGACACCCAAGATATGAATATCGTTATCAGACGAAGAATGTCGGCTTTTCTTAAGTCGAATTGGCCGAGAAACAGCATTTCCATCTAGGCTGTACATCTCATCCATTACTCTAAGTACACGGGCTAGCTGTATATCACCCGCTCCTAAGGCAACAAAAAGGTCACTTTCACTGTTAAAGCTAAAACGAGAAGCAATTTTTTGATAATTGATACGATGTTCATCAAAACCTAAACGCTTCCATTGTTTTCCAAGCAGCTGTTTGCCTGCCTCTAAATTCTTTTCTCTGTCTTCTTTTCTAAACCAAGCTTGTATCTTGGCACGCGCTCGGCTGGTATTCACATAACCTAGTGAAGGGTGCAACCAATCTCGACTAGGACTACCCTCTTTCGTCGTTAGTATCTCAACCTTATCGCCCGTATTAAGGTGCGTAACAAGGGAAATTATTTTGCCGTTAACCTTCGCGCCACGGCAGCGGTGACCAATTTCAGTATGCACACGGTAAGCGAAATCAACCGCTGTGGCATGCACAGGTAAATCCACCACATGACCATCTTTTGTGAACACATAGATACGGTCTTGCTCAATATCACTTCTAACCTGCTCAGTCAGAGACTCTAAATCACCCTGCACTTCATTGAAGTCTAAGATTGTCCTAAGCCATTGTAGCTTCTCTTCATAGCTTGAGCTGTTTGAACTTAAGTCTGTACCTTTGTATTTCCAATGGGCACACACACCTAACTCGGCATCTTCATGCATTTGGTGTGTTCGTATCTGGATTTCAAGCGCTCGCCCTTGAGGACCAACTACGGCAGTATGAAGAGACTGGTAGCCATTGGTTTTAGGGTTACTGATATAGTCATCAAATTCTTGGGGGATAGGCCGCCATAAATTATGCACCACACCCAAAACGCCATAACATTCCATTGGCTGATCAACAAGAATACGTATTGCGCGGACATCGTATACTTCATCAAAACCAATATTTTTGCGCTTCATTTTTCGCCAAATACTATAAATATGCTTGGCTCTACCCATTAAATCCGCATGGATATTGATACTTTTTAAACGCCCATCTAAAGACTGTATTACATCGTCTATGTACTGCTGCCTATCAAGGCGTTTTTCATCCAACCAAGACGCAATACGTTTATATTCAACAGGGTAAAGATAGCGAAATGAAAGATCTTCAAGCTCCCATTTTATGTGACCAATCCCCAAGCGATGGGCTAATGGCGAATACACACTCTGTACTTCCAAAGCCACAGCAGTACGCCGCTCTTCGCTTTGGTGCTTGGCTTCTTTAATCGCGCAAGCCCTTTCAGCCAATTTAATCAATACAACCCGAACATCATCGATGATGGATACCAGCATTTTACGCAGGGATTCGAGTTGGCTTTCACTGCTGCCGAGCACTTCAGCAGCCGTATCAGGGGTAAGGTTTTTTGAGACTTCTCCGACTCGCATGACACCCTCAATAAGAGAAGCAACCTTGCGGCCAAACATTTCAACAACCCGTGCCAGAGGTAACTGATCTTCTCGAACAGAGCGATATAGGGCGGCAGCCACCAAAGAGTCTTGATCGGCCCGAAAACCCGACAAAATTTCAACCATCTCCAGTCCAGCACGGAAGGTACTCGCTTGCGGCCCCCAATAAGACGGTTTTCCACACTGCTGCTCAGTCTGCCTCACTAATGCACAAGCCATACGTAAAGGTATACGAGTGCCCTCATCAATTGAGTCATCAAACTGTTGCATCCAAGTATCGATGTCCACATTACCATCGTCTAATACTGGGTGGTCCTTCCTTACTGTTACCATTTACTTACCCTTAGATTTACTGCTTTTTTGTAGCAACATCATTGTTTCAACATGCGATGTTTGAGGGAACATATCCATCAAGCCCACACGCAATACTTTATAGCCATTCTCGACTAAATACTCAGCATCCCTAGCTAAAGTAGAAGCACTGCAAGAAACATACAAGATTTGCTTGGGTTTTAATTTTATTATGCTCTGAAGAAATTCATAGGCGCCGGATCGTGGTGGGTCCAACAACACCTTAGTCACTTTTTCAGCACTTAATTTTTTTGACACTGGCTTAGAGAGATCCGCAGCAACAAACGACAAATTAGTGAGTTTGTTTATATCTGCATTATATTGAGCGGCTTGCACCATGCTATCTTGCACCTCCACACCCACTACGGATTTTGCCCGCTTCGCCAGTGGCAACGAAAAATTACCTACACCGCAAAACAAATCTAAGATCACATCATTTTGATTAGGCTGCAACCAGCCCAAGGCCTGCGCAACCATTTTTTCATTCATAGGAGCATTTACTTGAATGAAATCTTGCGGGTGATAATACAGGCGCAAGCCATCTAAATCATAATGGCGCATATGCTCTCGGGCAACACTTGCTTTGCTCTCTTTTGGTGCTTGCCAATATAAATGTACTTGTTCGTCTTGAGCCCACTTTCCGAGGTTTTCTTTCACAGGATCAACCACATCTTCGGTTAAACGCAATAGAACAGAAACCCCTTTGGTATCTTCTAATAATTCAATATGGCCAAGTGATTTTATTAACTCACTTCCCTGTAGCTCTTGCTTAAGGGAGGAAAAAATAGCTTGAAGTCCACGAGTCAATACCAAGCATTGATCGATAGAGATAATAGAGTTTGAATTTTTTTCCCGGAAGCCCAGCTTCAATGCTTGGCTTTTATGGTCCACCGAAATACGTGCTCGACGACGGTACTCTAAAGGTGTGTCAGTAAGCGACTCTAACAAGCCTTGGGGAAAGACTCGTCGCATTTGTCCTTTTAGCCAATCCGACTTTGCGGACAGCTGAGAGCTATTTGTTAAATGCTGAAAACTACAGCCGCCACATGAATGAAAGTGCTCACAAGCTGGTGTTACCCGACTATCACTTTCTTGAAGTACTTCTGTAAGCTTTGCCTCATCAAAGCGACGACCAAATTTAGTAATCTGCGCAGTCACTGTTTCTCCCGGCAGAGCGCCCTCTACAAAAACCACTTTACCCTGTGAACGCGCCACGCCTTTAGCTTCATGAGTTAGCCCATCGATAACAAATGTTTGAGATGGGCCTAGAGGGCTCTTTTTAGGGCTGCGTCGTGCTGTAGATCTGTTTTTCACTGGGAGTGCTCTTTGTTGATAAATAGTCAAAGTAGGATTCTATCCTATCCTCCAAACTATCTATACGACAAATACAGAGAACTAGTTCCCTGTATCAAACACTCCCGTAGACAAGTACCTATCTCCTCGGTCACATACAATGGCAACAATCACCGCATTATTAAGTTGCTTTGATAACGCTAACGCCATTGCGACTGACCCACCTGATGAAACACCGCAAAAAATACCCTCTTCTTTAGCAAGGCGACGCATTGTGATTTCAGCATCTTCTTGAGCTACGTCCATCACTCGATCGACTCTTTTCTCATCAAATATTGAAGGCAAATACTCTTTTTCCCAACGACGTATTCCCGGAATACTAGCGCCATCCTGAGGCTGTAAGCCTATAATTTGTATATCACTATTTTGTTCTTTTAAATATTGAGACACGCCCATTATGGTTCCAGTTGTTCCCATCGAACTGACAAAGTGAGTCACGGTTCCTTGTGTTTGTTGCCAAATTTCAGGGCCTGTACTGAGGTAGTGCGCATTCGGGTTGTCTTTATTGGCAAATTGATTCAATACTTTACCTACACCTTGCGCCTGCATCTCTTGAGCCAAATCACGAGCCCTTTCCATCCCCTCTTCTTTGCTCACTAAATGCAAGGTAGCACCATAGGCGCTCATGGCTGACTTACGTTCTTGGCTCATATTATCCGGCATAATTAAATGCATATGGTAACCCTTGATTGCTGCTGTCATAGCCAAAGCGATGCCTGTGTTACCACTAGTCGCTTCAATCAAGCTATCTCCGGGTTTGATATCACCTCGGACTTCGGCTTGGTGGATCATATTTAAGGCAGGGCGATCCTTCACCGAACCTGCCGGGTTTTGGCCTTCTAACTTCAGTAAAATAGTATTAGTTGGATTAGGGTTAATACGTTGTAAACGGACTAAAGGAGTCTGACCAATTAAGGACTCAATCGTAGGATACTCAATCATAAAAAAACTTCATTGACATTGATGACATAGGGAATGACACTTATATAGTGCCTATTAAAAAGTACTTAGGGTATAAAATACTAAGAAGAATGCGTTATAAACTTAGTGTTAATTACACAATTTCAAAGCAATGCTTTTTCTTCAATTTCTTTAAAACGTGGTTTTATTCAGCCTAAGCGTAATGTATTACTCGCCTAGGTGAACCAAGAATCGATAAAAGCAGCACTATTCAACGCCGCAACCTGATTCAATTATTCAACAGTATTAAATAGAATTCTAACATTATGAAACGAGTGGCACAGTTAAGCATTGATAATAAACTATTCTGGGCGCTATTTACTCCCGTCTTCCTTGTTTCCCTACTTTCTGCATTTTTCTTATTATCTTCTCGCTTCAACGACCTAAATAAACATCTACTTGAAAGAACGGAAGATATTACCAAACTGGTAGCCACAACCAGTGAATATGCCATTATTTTTTCTGATCAAAATATGATGCTAAGCATTCTACAAAACGCTTTAAATAACCAAGACATCAATAGTGTTCAAATATTCAATCATGAGAAGGTTATTATCGCAGAACTAGGCAACCCCTCAGATAATGACCAACCGAGTTTAACTGAGCAAAGCTATATCATAGAACACGATACTCATTTGGATTCAGTAAGGCCAATTTACTACACTAATAACCGACTTGATGAAGCCTTTAACACTCAAACAAGACTTCTAGATACTCCGGTACAAAAGGACCTCATCGGTTGGGTGAAAATTGATGCCAGCACCTCAGTACGGCAAGTAGAAAAATACCAATATGCAAGCTTAGTACTTTTTATCCTCACCATTTACAACATCATAATAATTTGGGGGGCATTAAGAATATCGCAAAACTTAGCACTCCCTATCAACAAGGTTAGCAGCTCTCTCAATAAACTCGTTATGGGGCAGTTCTCGTCCGTTAAACTCACGAGGCTCCCTACCGAATACTCCTCAATACAAGCCGATCTCTTAGACCTCACTGAGAGGCTAGAAAAGCACCATGAAGAATTAACTGCCGGCATTGAAGAGTCTACAGAAGACATGCGCCGCAGCATGGATAGCATGGAAGAAAAAGGGGCTCAATTACTCATCGCCAATCGTGAAGCGATGGAATCTAACCGACTGAAATCTCAGTTTCTAGCCAATATTAGTCACGAAGTACGAACGCCTTTAAATGCCATTTTAGGCTATACCAAAACACTCAAAAAAGGCATTACCGACCCACAAAATCAGCTCTATATTGAAACCATTCAACAATCCACTAATAACTTATTAGCGATTATTGGTGACATTTTAGATTTCTCTAAAATTGAAGCAGGAAAACTCAGTTTAGAAAACGGCCACTTTAATTTGAAAAAGTTAGTCGACGAGGTATATCAGACACTCAGTATTAACCTGCTAAGCAACAACAAAGACATTGACCTAATTCCTGACTTTCAAACGGATATGCCAGAGTGGTTCATTGGTGACAGCACCCGCGTCAGACAAATTTTAAATAACCTGATAGGCAACGCCATAAAATTTACTCACCAAGGCTCTATCCGTACAAAGGTTTCGGTCATTGCCAATGGCGACAAAAAGATCAACCTTTCTTTTCAAATAATCGACACAGGTATTGGTATTCCAGAAGATAAGATAGACCGACTATTCAAACCTTTCTCACAGGTTGACACCAGCACTACAAGACAATTTGGAGGGACTGGGCTTGGCTTAGTCATTACCAAAAAACTGGTTGAGCAGATGAACGGTACTATTGATGTGAGTAGTACATCAGGAGTTGGTTCTACCTTTCGCTTCACATTAACGCTAAAAGTTTCTAACAAACAACAAAACCAATACGCCCCCTTAGAAAAGCACGTTGTACTTCTGGAGCCAAGTGCCGCCTACCGAAGTTATATAGATAACTATTTACAGAGTATCGGCGTTACTTGCACCCCATGTTCGGATTTAGAGCAGATTATCAGTACGATTCATAAGCAGCATGAGAAAATAGATTCCATCCTACTGAGCGTTATGCCCGATAAACAGAGCATCCAAGAAGCGAGGGAGCTAATCAGCTATGCATACGAGCAATACCAGCTACCCTTCATCATTATGATTCAACCGTCGGGTCAGGCATCTCACTATGATGCGTTAAAGAACTTATCTAGTGATATTCTACTAAAGCCAATAAGCCAAGATAGACTCTATAACGCACTAGAAAACATACATTCCACATCACCTGAGCTAGTTTCTTCCCCTGCGGAAATATCAACAGAGGCAACCCAATCTTCACCTAACAGACTACAAGGGCTAAAAATTCTCGCCGTTGATGATAGCCCTATTAATCTGCAACTACTTGGCCATTGGCTCACCCCAAAGAATATTGAATTCTCGTTGGCCTATAGCGGGAAACAAGCCATAGAAATGGCAACCCAAGAAGCTTATGACCTCATTTTTATGGATATTCAGATGCCTGAAATGGATGGCATGGAGACCACTAAACACATCCGAGCACTGCCATCCCATAAGGATACCCCTATCATTGCATTAACCGCACACGCCTTAAATTCAGAGCAACAACAGATACTTTCGTCCGGTATGAACGATTATTTAACCAAGCCAATAGATGAGGATATTCTGCTTAACACCATTGAAACTTGGCATAAAAACCCAAGCTCTCTACAGGATCAAATAGATCAAAAAATGGTAGATATTTTTGATTTAGAAAAAGCACTCGCCATAGTAGATGGCAAAGAAGAAATCGCCAAAGAGATGTTTGATATGCTGGCAAATTCATTAGATAGCGAGAAAAAACTTATCCAGCATCACCTAGAAAACCATGACACAGAAAAGCTGATTGAAGTAGTACATAGAATTCACGGCGCTTCAAAATACACAGGAACCGTTAGCATCGCCCGCCATGCAGGCTTTTTAGAGACCCACTTAAAAGAACTGGGGCTAGAAGACGTAGAAGGCGTAGCTGAAGATTTCATAGAGTCTATTGAGGACTTGCTAAGCCATAGGGAGCTTATACCTTGGACTCTAAAATAACGAATGCTTGTGCATAGGCTAGCTCATCAGTAAGGCTCAAATGCCAATTGACAGGAAAATTAAAGCGCGCAGCGATACAATCATCGACCTCTAATACTGGCTGACCAGATGCCAGATTACTAACACTGAAATGCTGAAAGCTCACGCCTGACCCTATTCCTGTTCCTAACGCCTTTACGGCGGCTTCTTTTGCTGCAAAGCGTTTAGCAACATAGGCATTTGCCTGTTCTTTATTGCTGATGTTCGACCAGCGAGCAATCTCTTCTGGAGTCAGTATTCGTTGTATAAAACGCTCCCCCACACGCTCAATGGAGTCGGCAATGCGAGTGATATCTACTAAGTCCGTTCCAATACCAATGATCAATTTTTTCTTCCTTTCTTAAAAGCAACGACGCTATTCACTGCGAAAAATAGGCACGCCCATATGACGCTCACCTTGAAAAGTGTGTTTTGGTAATAAACGCCTAGCAACAATAGGCTTACCATTTAAAACATGGTCTAGCCAATGACGATGAAGCTCTTTCGCCAAACTCAACACAGTTTTATTCGTCCACTGCCCCGCACTATAATTTAGTGCAACCTGACCTTCGACAAAAAGCATAGGTGCTTGTTTTAGAGTTTCCCCAAAATAGGGACGCAAACCAAACTTATGATGAAATTGATACAGCTGCTCTTTCTCAACAAGCTGCCCTCGTCCTGTCGATTGCATGTTAATCGACACACCTAATTCGGCAAACACCCCGACTTCAAAACGACGTAAAAGCGGAGCAATAGGTGCGCCAGAATACAAACTCTTGATTAACCATTCATATAGAGAAAACACATCTGGCAGCGGTAAATTAAGTGGTAACAACTTTTCGAGTAATTCATGGGCATATAAGGCCGCATATAGAGGCAAGCCCTCTAACGTAAGACCCGCGTTAACAGACTCCAAGCTTTTAATCGTTTTTAGCTCACTACGACCAACATAATCAATCTCAAAACACAAAAAAGGCCCAGGAATCACCCGAGCCTCTTTTTTTGGCAAACGCCACACCCCACGAATTAGGCCTTGTTCAGGCGTAAAGAGGTCTAATAATATTTTTCCATCTTGAAAAGGGCGAGTATGAATAACATAGGCAGTGGCCCGCATACTGGTTATTCCGCTTGATACCCTAAACTAGCCAAAGCTCGCTCATCATCAGACCAGCCTGAACGCACTTTAATCCACAAATTTAGCATTACCTTATGCTGAAACAGGTCTTCCATATCAATACGAGCTTCTTTACCAATCAGCTTAATTTTTTCGCCTCGATCACCAATGATAATGCGCTTTTGACCATTACGCTCAACCAAGATCAACGCACTGATATGTATCGCTGATTCTTCGTATCGGAATTCTTCAATTTGCACAGCCACTTCATAAGGCACTTCTTGGCCCAACTGCCTCGTAATTTTTTCTCGCACAATCTCGGCTGCTAGGAAACGTGAACTTCGGTTAGTGATCTGATCTTCAGGATAAAACTGCATCCCCTCAGGAATATAGCTTTCCACTAATCTTTCGAGGCGGTCGAGGTTATCATTACGCAGCGCTGAAATAGGCACGATTTGAGCAAAAGACATACGATCCGCAAAGTTAGCTAAACGCGGCAGCAGATTTTCTTTTTGATCAAATTGATCCACTTTGTTAACCACTAATATTACCGGGCAAGTAGCGTGCTTCACTTTTTGTAAAACAGACTCGTCTTCTTCCGTCCAGCGATCCCCATCAATCACAAATAGCACAACATCCACATCTTTTAATGCTGCGGTTGCCGTTTTGTTCATGATACGGTTAATCGTTTTACTTTCCCCAATGTGCAGTCCAGGCGTATCGACATAAATGACTTGTACATGCCCTTCCGTCTTCACACCAAGGATTTGATCTCGGGTGGTTTGCGGCTTACGAGAAGTAATTGATAGCTTCTGCCCTAAGATATGGTTCAACAAGGTTGATTTACCAACATTGGGCCTACCAACAATTGCTACATAACCACAATGCGTTACTGCCACTTCAGACATTTTTAGCTTCCAATTTTTTTAACGCTTTTGCTGCTGCGTTTTGCTCCGCTATGCGGCGACTATTGCCAGTTCCTTCGACAACTTCTTCTAGTAAATCGACATGACAATGGACATTAAAAGTTTGATCATGGGGATCACCTTCAATATTAATCACACTGTATTGAGGCAAAGAATATTTATGCGCCTGAAGATATTCTTGTAACAAGGTTTTAGGGTCTTTCGTCACGCTCTTCAATGAAGTGGCGTCTAATCGCGACTTGTACCAAGACAGTACATGCTGACGGCAAATATCCATTCCAGCATCAAGAAATATGGCACCAATAATACCTTCAACAGCGTCCTCTAAAATCGAGTCTCTTCTGAAGCCGCCACTCTTTAACTCCCCTGCACCAAGCTTAAGGAAATCACCAAGTTGAAACTCTCTCGCTATCTCAGCCAAGGTATCACCCTTAACTAAGGAGGCACGTAAACGACTTAGTTCCCCTTCCTTGGCTTTCGGGAAGCGATGAAATAAGTCTTCAGCAATAATGTAATTCAATATTGAGTCACCCAAGAACTCTAGGCGTTCATTGTTTTTACCGCCAAAGCTTCTATGAGTTAGAGCAAGCTCTAATAGGCCAAGGTCAGCAAAAAAGTAGCCTAGACGTCGACTCAATTTTTGATAAGGTGAATTCAAAACTTCTCCAATAATTCTTATTTAATTAGGCCATTATGTTTAAAGCTCGGAAGGCTAAAAAACTCATTCCAATATAGCCACACATAAAAAGCACGGCCTTTCATATTCTCTTCTGGCACATATCCCCAGAAACGGCTATCCGCACTGTTGTCTCGGTTATCACCCATCACAAAATAATGACCTTCCGGTACTGTCCACTCCCCTTCCTTAGGCGTGTTTCTATAACTGTTGTAGGTTTCAAACTCTACATCACCTAGGGATTCTTTAAAGACTTGAACGGGCTCTCTGCTAGGATTCAAAGACACTGACAGTTTAGCTAATAACTCTTTATCAACAGGCTCGCCATTCACTGTAAGCTCTTTATTTCGATAACTAACTTTGTCTCCAGGCAAACCAATCAAACGTTTAATATAGTTTAAGCTTGGGTTTTCAGGGTATTTAAATACCACAACATCACCACGAGATGGCGTTGTTGTTGGTATTATCGTGGTATTCAATACGGGTAAACGTACCCCATACTCAAACTTGTTCACCAAAATAAAGTCACCAATCTCCAATGTAGGCAACATAGAACCAGATGGAATTTGGAAAGGCTCAACAACAAAAGAACGCAAGCCAAAGATCACTGCAATAATCACGAAGAATGATTTGATTTCAGCGACATATTTAGGTGTGTCTGCTAGCCTTTGCTGAGCTTCTTTATTGAGTGCTTTTTTAGCTTCTGCTGGCATACTATCCAGAACCAATGCACGTTTCGGAGCATAGACAATACGATCATAGACCCAAAAGGCACCGGTAATTAAAAACGCCGCGGCTAATATCAACTCAAAATCAAACGCCATTTCACTGTTCTCCATTGGGACTTAAAAGACAGCCCCTAATTTGTCGATTAACTATCCAGCTGTAAAACCGCAAGGAAAGCAGATTGTGGTACTTCAACATTACCCACCTGCTTCATACGCTTCTTACCTTCTTTTTGCTTCTGTAATAGTTTCTTCTTACGACTGACATCACCACCATAACACTTAGCGGTTACATTTTTGCGTAAGGCTTTAACCGTTGTTCTCGAGATTACTTTGGCGCCTACGGCACCTTGAATCGCCACATCAAACATTTGACGGGGAATCAAATCTTTCATTTTTTCACACAAGGCTCGACCGCGATATTGAACATTATCCTTGTGCATAATCAAGGCTAAGGCATCTACCCTTTCACCATTGATAAGGATATCTAAACGACATAATGGCGCTGCTGAGAAGTGAGAAAAACTGTAGTCCAAAGACGCAAAGCCACGGCTACAAGATTTCAACTTATCAAAGAAATCCATCACTACTTCGTTCATTGGTAACTCATAACGTAATTGCACTTGTCGACCGACATATTGCATGTCTTTTTGTACACCACGTTTCTCGATACACAAAGTAATTACATTACCCAAATATTCCTGCGGTACTAAAATATTCGCTTCTACAATAGGCTCACGCATCTCTTTCACTGTGCCTGGATCAGGCATTTTAGATGGGCTGTCAACGTAGATTACTTCACCGTTGTTTAGTTCAATTTCAAATACAACCGTAGGTGCTGTGGTAATCAAATCCAAGTTGTATTCACGTTCCAAACGCTCTTGGATGATTTCCATATGTAGCATACCTAGGAAGCCACAACGGAAACCAAAACCTAGCGCATCCGAACTTTCAGGTTCGAAAAACAAGGAAGCGTCATTCAATGTCAGTTTTTCTAGTGCAACGCGGAAATCTTCGTAATCATCAGAGCTAACAGGGAAAACACCTGCATACACCTGCGGTTTAACTTTCTGGAAACCGTCTAGCTGCTCTACATTTGGCGTTGCAGCGTGGGTAATGGTATCCCCGACTGGCGCCCCGTGAATGTCTTTGATACCAGCAACGACATAGCCCACTTCACCCGCTTTTAAGATACCAGTGTCTTTACGTTTTGGAGTAAAGATACCTACCATATCTACAGGGTGAGCTTGCTTAGTCGATTTAATGAAAATCTTGTCTTTCTTACGCAAAGTTCCTTGTTTAATTCGAACAAGGGAGACAACACCCAAATAGTTATCAAACCATGAGTCGATAATCAGCGCTTGAAGCGGCGCATCCACATCCCCTTCAGGGGCAGGGACAGTTGCAACCAAACGTTCAAGCACATCATCAACACCCATGCCGGTTTTCGCTGAGCAGGTCACCGCGCCCATAGCGTCGATACCAATGATCTCTTCAATTTCTTCGCTTACACGATCTGGCTCTGCTTGAGGTAAGTCAATCTTATTTAAGACAGGCATTACTTCTAGGCCTTGTTCAATCGCCGTGTAACAGTTCGCGACCGATTGAGCTTCAACACCCTGTGCTGCATCAACCACCAGCAAGGCACCTTCACAAGCAGCTAAAGAGCGAGATACTTCATAAGAGAAATCCACATGCCCAGGAGTGTCGATAAAGTTTAATTGATAAACCTCACCGTCTTTCGCATGGTAATCCAAGGTCACACTCTGAGCTTTGATGGTGATTCCACGCTCTCGTTCAATGTCCATTGAGTCAAGAACCTGAGCTGACATTTCACGCTCACTCAAGCCTTCACAAGTTTGAATAAAGCGATCTGCTAAGGTGGATTTACCGTGATCGATATGGGCGATAATACTAAAATTACGTATGTGCTTAAGATTTTTTGAAGACACTATTTACTCACACTATGACAGCGATATTTGAATGATTATTCTTCACTTTTAACCCAAGAATAAAAAAGTATGGATTAATAAGTTATTAGAATTGAAATTGCCGAGCATTCTACCGAAAATTACGCTAGGACTCCATTGATATTAGTGATTCAACCAAGTCTCCAGCTTTTATGTCGTTAAGCTAAATCAGCGCCTTTTTTTGCAAAATTCTTTCTACCGTATCGACGGTCGCTTGAGTATGGGCATCTATTTCTAAATTGACTCTATCCCCTACTAACAACTCACCAAAGGTTGTCAGTCTCAATGTTTCAGGAATCAATGACACTTCCAACCAATCTTCGCCAATATCGCTGATAGTTAAACTGGCCCCATTTAAGCCCACATAGCCTTTATCAAATAAGTAACGACGGGCATCCACCTTTTGCTGTTGGTCAGTAACAAAGCGGATATGCACACTTTCCGCATTCCTTTCTACCTTTGAGACCCCAACCGTTGTCATGATATGGCCAGACATAATATGACCACCGATTTCATCTCCCATCTTGGCGGCGCGCTCAAAGTTCACTCGTTGACCAGCCATTAAGCTACCTATGTTAGTAAGAGCTGAAGTGGTATCAATCACATCAAATGCTAAAGAGTCTTCTGCAATGTCTGCTACCGTTAAACAAACACCATTGATCGCCACACTTGCACCTAGTTGTTGCTCTGACATAACCCCAGACGGAAAATCAACTTGTAGACGCTTATTAACGCCCATTTCCAAGACGGCTGAAACAGTAGCAATCCCCTGAACAATACCGGTAAACATAAAGACCTCTTTGTAATAAAAAACTAATTTAATACAGCCAAAGCTATTTTAAATAACATATGTAGAAAAAATGAACGTCAAACCTTTAGGCTAGGAAAATAAAGCCATAGAGCGAGTTATCACCTGTTCACCAATAGGGTTATCCACAGGTGGCGGGGATAACCCTATTGGAAGAGCAACACCCATTATCAAGTATTTTTAGTCGACAAAAAACAAAAAACCGCTTTTAAAAAGCGGTTTTCATATACGAGGTTACTGACTTAAGCATCAATCACTCTGAAAGTGCTTCTATCATTTCTTGTGTTACCAAAGTAATACCATCTTTGTTTCGGTAGAAGCGCTCTGCATCTGCAACAGCGTCTTCACCAATAATAGTACCTTCTGGAATACGACAATCAGAATCCACAACAACATTCGTTAAACGACAATGCCTACCTATATCACAACGTGGCAGCACTACAGATTTGTTCACATAGGAAAAGGAGTTAACTCGAACATTGTTAAATAGAATGGACTTATCAACGGTGGAGCCCGATACGATACAGCCTGCTGAGACAACTGAATTCAGAGCTGTGCCAATGCGTTCTTCATAATTGTAATTAAACTTAGCGGCCGGTCTTTGATATTGAGTCGTTCTGATAGGCCAATCTTCATCATATAGATCCAACTCAGGAACTAGACGAGTCAGGTCCATATTGGCTTCCCAATAGGCAGTCAGTGTACCTACATCTCTCCAATAAGGTTTATCTGGGTATTCTTCATTTTTAATAGCACTACGAACATAGTGATGGGCTTTAATTTTACTGCGGCCCACAAATAATGGAATTAGGTCTTTACCAAAGTCGTGGCTAGAATCATTGTCACTTGCATCTGATCTTAGGTTTTCAGACAAAAATTTCGTGCTAAAAATATAGATGCCCATACTGGCAAGACTAACATCATCTTTACCAGGCATTGTCGGAGGATTAGAAGGTTTCTCTTCAAAGGCAATAATATTGTCATCTTCGTCGATATGCATAATACCGAACTGATCAGCTTCTTTAATCGGCACTTCAATACAAGCCACTGTAACATCAGCGTTATTATCTATGTGTTCTTGTAACATCACACTGTAATCTTGTTTATAAACATGATCACCAGCAAGGATTAGGATATATTCGCTGTCTAAGCTCTCTATCATGGATAGGTTTTGGTAAACGGCATCCGCAGTACCTTGATACCAATCGCCACCTGTCTGCTGCTGAGCAGGCCATAGCTCAATAAACTCATTAAAGTCTGACCGTAAGAAGTTCCAGCCACGCTGAATATGCTGGTTCAATGTATGTGAGCGATATTGAGTTAATACAGCTATTTGACGCATCCCTGAATTAATACAGTTAGATAGAGGAAAGTCGACTATCTTATATTTACCTGCAATGGGAACGGCAGGCTTAGACCGATTATCCGTGAGTTGCTTCAATCTAGAACCACGTCCGCCGGCTAAAATAATAGACACTGTTTTCATACGTGCTGTATTTAAATCCATAAAATTCCCTTAATATTCTTCACTCGATATTTTGAGTTTAGTTTAGTTACGCTGTTTATTTTTATTAACACTAAAACAAATAAGATGATACGAAATGAAAATTCTCTTTCTTGCCTCCGAAATTTACCCTCTAATCAAAACTGGCGGATTGGCCGATGTCGCAGGAGCACTTCCTGTGGCCCTACGAAAAAAAGGACATGATGTTAAACTTATCATGCCTGCCTACCAAAACATACTGGAAAAAGTTGCTCCGATCCAAAAGACTATCAATCTTGGCAACCCGTTTAATAGAGGGGATTTGTTACTTTTAGAAACTCACATTCCTGAAAGCGATACTCCTATTTGGTTATTACAATGCCAAGCGCTTTTCGAAAGAGAGGATGGTCCTTATGTCGACAATAACGGCATTGATTATGAAGACAACCATATTCGCTTTGCCGCTTTATCTTGGGCCGCTGCCACTCTATCTCTTCATGGTAATTTAATTGGTTGGCAAGCCGACATATTACATCTAAACGATTGGCAGACAGGCTTAGCTGCGGCTTATTTAAAAAGTTGGAAAGTGAAGCACATTCCTATCGTGACAACCGTTCACAATCTACGCTATAACGGCAGTTTTGAAATGAGTAAGTTTGCTGATACACATTTATCAGCAGAGTTATTGGACATGCACGGAATGGAGTTCTACGGGCGTTTTTCAGCGTTAAAAGCTGGACTTGTCTACTCTGATGCGATTACGACAGTGAGCCCAACTTATGCCAAAGAGATTCTTACGTCAGAATATGGCGACGGATTAGATGGTACATTACGCTCCATGCAAGACAAGCTACATGGCATTCTAAACGGTGTTGATTACAACCAGTGGTCACCGGAAAAAGATACCATCATTGAAGAAAACTACTCTTTAAACACACTAGATAAAAAGCAAACCAACAAGCTTGCACTTTTGCGAGAAAATTCGCTTCCTGAAGACTTGAGCCAACCTATCTTTGGTGTAGTCAGCAGATTAACAGAGCAAAAAGGTCTAGACCTTCTTTTAGAAGCGATGCCCGCTCTTCTTAACAAAGGAGCTCGTTTAGTATTGCTAGGGTCTGGAGACAAACACCTTGAATCGGCTTACTTAAAGTTACAAGAAGATTACCCACAGCAGGTAGCAATACGCGTAGGTTACTCTGAAGACTACTCTCACCGATTGCAAGCAGGTGTAGATGCGCTATTAATACCGTCTAGATTCGAACCTTGCGGCTTAACCCAATTGTATGCATTAAAGTACGGCACTCTACCTATAGTTCGCCAGACAGGAGGGCTCGCTGATACCGTTTTTGAAGGTGGAGATAAACCAAATGGATTTGTTTTCCATGACGCTGATGTACCTTCTCTAGAAGCTGCGATGGTACGTTGTTACGATAGCTTCACAAGCGAAGACGCTAGCTTTGAAGAAAAGCAACGCAATGCCATGTCTTATGACTTCAGCTGGGACTCAGTTACAGACCAGTGGATAGAACTTTATGAGTCTTTAACGAGAGAATAATCTCGTACCTGACCAATAAAAAAGGCATTGGTAACTTACCAATGCCTTTTTTATTACTTTTCATTAACACGAATTACAGAGCCCCTTCTAGCAAGGCGACTAATATTATTGTAAATGCCAGTCCTCAGAGCCCTTTAAGATTGCTTCATTAATAAAACCTTCCCTTTTCATATCAACCAAAGCCATTTCAATTTTTTGCTTGATAAGCGGGGTATTACATGGTGATTTTTTTGATAAGGTAAGATAAATACCTTCGCTGCTAATATGTGGCTCAGCTGGAATCACTTGCCCCGAAAGGTTCAATAGATCAACGTATGCTGTTGCAGGGTTTTTCTCGTAAAGAAAATAATCAACTTTACTGTTTACCAAGAGTTCCAGTGCCTTTTGCACACTAGAGACAGTTAATATATTTAGTCGACGGCGAGCATAGGAATCAAACTCTTCGCCAAAACTGTTATTGATAACGGTAACACCCCACTTACCCTCTAGATCTTCCTTTGTATTAAAGGTGAATAAATGTTGCTTATTTTGCCAAACCACACTTCGGGTATGAAATATAATCGGCATAAAATATTCCATGTAATTAGCCCGTTCGTTGGTATAAAACGCACCAGCAAGCAAGTCTTTCTCACCATTCCTGACATCACTTTGAGCTTGCGACCAAAGCCCTGAATGTGTCATTGATAAGGGTATATCTATACGCTTACTAAGTTCATCCATTATATGCCGAATAGCGCCGATCAGCTGACTTGGCTCCGTATGGCTTTGCCAAATAAAGGGAGGGTATTCTGAATTACCGGTAGCTGAGATAGAGGTACAATTCGACTCCAAAGAAGAATCCAAATTCTGTTCGGCAAAAGCAAAATTAACAAACAGAACCCCTAACACAAAACTAAGAAATGACGATTTTCTTAATCCCATAAACTTTACCTATCTATTATTGGTAGATTACTTAAGGGACATTCTTTATTAAGCCTAATAAGCTATAAAAAAAACGCTATTTAAATAAAATGATTGGAAACAATTATATGCAAAAAAACCAATACCAACCATACAGTCAAGATGAATTATATTTATAAAAACTAACCGTTTAACAAAAACTTACAAGATCAAAACGGCCACAAACACAAAGACCGCCCCTTAGGCTGAGTGCCTTCAAGAAAGGCTAGCTCTTCCTTTTCCTCACACCGACTTGACGCCACCGAAAACTTGTCTTTTAAAACATTCATTCGTCGTGCACCATTTGGTAACGTATCTGGCAATGATCGAGGACCAACTTCTTCTGTAAAGTCGATCCATACCTTCTGAGCCCCACTACTGCCGGTGATACTCAAGGGCTGGTTATCATCATCACCAAGCCAAACCGTTGACGCATGATCTCCTGTTATCCCCACAAACCAACTGTCCCTTTGATTATTGGTAGTGCCTGTTTTGGCTGCGAAATATAGATTAGGGAACACGGCCTGAGAAGCTTTGGCTGTGCCTAATTTAGGCGTTTTTGTCATGCCATCTAACGCTACCGCCAAAACAGCATCCGTAAATGGTACATCTGCCCGCCGATCAAAGCGTTTAATTAAGTTATCATCTTGATCCATGACCGCAAGCACTACACCCAAGTCACTGCTTTTTCCTTGAGAAGCAATTGGTTGGTAAAGACGAGACACTTCAAAAGGTGACAACTCTAGCGCTCCTAAGGCCGTGGAAGGGCGCATCACAAATGGCCTTTTAACACCTAACTGTCTTAGCGTATCCCCAACACGATCAAAGCCTATATCATTAGCAAGGGACAAAGTTGCTAAGTTATAAGATTTGGCCAAGGCTTCATAAAGGTGGACTTCACCATGGGTTTTACGATCATAGTTCGAGGGTTCCCATATCTGCCCTCCTACGTCAAAACGCATTGCTTTGTCTTCTACCTTTGACCACCACGTATAACGCCCTGTCGCTAAAGCTGATAAATACAAAGGCGGTTTAACCAGCGAACCTATTGGTCGCACAGCTCCCAGAGCACGATTGAAGCCAGTATAATAATCTCCGCTAGAGCCTACGATAGCGCGAACCTGCCCAGATAAACGGTCAGTCACCACCATTGCCCCCTGCAAGCCTTTTAAACCGCTATCTCGCTTAACTAAGTTAGCCACTTGTTGACGCATAGCCTTGTTTGCTGCTCTCTGAGCACGAATATCCACACCCGTATAAATTCGCAAATTTTCTGTTGCCAACGTTTTTTCGTCAAAATCACGGGATAGCTGCATAGCAACAAAGTCCAAGTAATCGCCATACACTGAGCGAGTTCGACGTTGCTTGACCAATAAAACAGGGCGTTTGATTAAAGTGTTGTAATCTGAGGATTTAAGTCGACCAAGGTCTTTAAGAATAGCCAACACAGTATTCCGACGCTCTTTAGAACGTGTAGGTGAGCGTTCAGGATTATATAAAGAAGGTCCTTTCACCATTCCAACCAACAACGCAAATTCATCAATATTTAATTCATTAACAGGACGACCAAAAAAGTGCTGGCTGGCTGCAGAAAAACCATGCAACGCACTCCTGCCAAGCTGCGCTAAATATACCTCGTTAATATAAGCCGTAAGGATGGCCTCTTTCGAATAATGGTACTCAAGCAACAAGCTCATCACCACTTCTGTTAACTTGCGTGTATAGGTGCGTTCAGAGCTTAAATACATATTCTTAACAAGTTGCTGGGTAAGAGTTGACCCTCCCTGACGACGGGCACCTTGAGTTAGGTTGACTACAAAGGCACGAGCAATGCCTGATAACGATATCCCCCAGTGCTGATAGAAGTCTCTATCTTCCACTGCTATCAAAATATCTATCAAAGGCTTAGGAATCTCGTCGTAGGTCAAAATATGACGGCTTTCTGTATTACCTCCATATAAATAGCCGATGCGTTGAGGTTCAATTCTTGCTTCTTCAACCGCTTCACCGCCAAGGGTTTGAATACCAAGGCGACCACCATTAAATGTGAAGATACGCCGTTGGCTTTCATGAAAGCCCAAGTGATCAACATAAGAGCGTAGATGTGCACTCACCTTACTTGTGCTTCTAGCGGCCCAACCAACATTTTGGCTATTTTTACCAAACCGATAGCCAGTTTCTTCAAGCAGGTTTTCAAGGCTAGATTTTTCCCAAGGCGAGCCGGCTTTAAGAACGATTGGCGCACTATAAACTTCAGAAGGCACTTGCCACTTCTGTCCCTCAAAGCGCTCAACCACTTGTCCATTTAGCCACCACACCCAAATAGCAAGGGGGATACTCAAAATGATGGCGGCTAGCGTCCCCCATTTAAAGCAAAAAAAGAACACTTTCTTCAATAGGGAAGGTTTATTGGCCTTTTTCTTCTTTCGAGGGGAGTTTTTACGTACGGGTTTGCGTTTAGCCACTGGCTTAGCTTTAGATTTTCTTGATGTCATGGGTGAAGTATAAGGAGCCATTAGAACACAGGCAATGGGACTTGCTAAAACTAACTCATTCTTTACATGTTGACTCGCACAACATGGCGCTTTAGAGTAATTAATGTGGGTAAAGCGTAACTCACACTTACTTAAATACTAATTCAGCCACTATATAATAAAAGCGCGGTCACCTTGTGTTTCATAAGTACCTTATCCCCAATACAAGCAAACTCGGTGAAGGAGAAGTTCAAGCCCTTCAGCTCGCCAATCAGGACCTTTTAATTACTAAACAACAAGGTCAAATCATAGTTTACAAAAACCTCTGCCCTCATCAGAATAAACGCTTAAATTGGTCGAGCACAGCTCCTCTTGATGAAGACGGGGACTATATACAATGCGATCACCATGGCGCTCTTTTTTCACTACAAGATGGCTGCTGTATTACCGGACCTTGCAGTGGAATGGCACTACAGAAGGAAATACTGGGAATAGAGCAAGGGAATTACTATTTACTACTCTCTTAACAATACAATTTCTTAATATGAGGCGATTAAAACACCATGATGTACATCTTGCCTCTGCTTAAGAGAGTCCTTTTTTGGGCTAGTCTTTTCGTTTTCACAACGGCATCCAATGCTGCTTTATCAACCGACTTACATGTTGCTGTCGCAACAAACTTTATACTACCAGCAAAACAAATAGCTCAAGAGTTCGAGGCAGAAACGGGAAACTCCATACAACTGTCCTTTGCATCATCCGGCAAACTTTTCGCCCAAATTCACCATAATGCCCCTTATGATATTTTCCTTTCTGCTGATCTAATCAAACCACAAAGACTCATCGAGGCACAAAAGGCAGAAAAAACTAGTTTGGCTGTGTATGCAAAAGGTAAATTAGTTGTATGGTCCAGATCTCCATTTACCGCCACAGATTTAAAAACGGCTATTTCAAATGCCCAACATATTGCGATCGCAAACCCAAGGTTTGCACCTTATGGTGTGGCTGCAGAAGAAAGTCTGCGGAGCCTATCTTTGTGGGAGGGCTCTAAAGAAAAATTAGTGAAAGGAGAAAGTGTCGGACAAGCCTTTCAATTTGCTTACTCTCAAAATGCCGATATAGGTTTGATTGCCCTTTCCCAAGCACTTAGCCGTCCCCAACTAGGCTATTACTTAGAAGTACCAACACGCCTTCACAAGGAAATACATCAAGCAGGTGTGGTTCTATCGACAACGGAAAAACCTGTATTAGCCCATCAATTTATGGCATTTTTAATGCGTGCCGACATTCAGGCCAAAATCGCCCAATTCGGGTATGAACACACTATACATTAGGCCGAATTGATGCAACTTAGCCCAGAAGACATTGGAGCCATATGGCTTACGCTAAAACTTGCTAGTGTCGTGACGGTTTTATTAATCATCATGGGCACTCCCTTAGCTTGGTGGTTGGCAAGAACTCATTCTTGGCTAAAAGGGCCAATTAACGCAATCGTTACCATGCCGTTAATTTTGCCGCCTACCGTACTGGGTTTTTACCTATTAATATTACTTGGCCCCAATGGCATGGTTGGACAAACTCTAGAACAATTAGGCTTATCAGCTTTACCCTTTAGCTTTAACGGTCTAGTCATTGCCTCTATGTTGTATTCATTACCCTTTGTTATACAACCGCTGCAAAATACCTTTGCTGCCATTGGAAATAAACCTTTGGAAGCCGCCGCTACACTTAGAGCCTCACCTCTAGAGTCTTTTTTCACTGTCGTCTTGCCCCTCGCTAAACACGGTTATCTTAGCGCTGCGGTTTTAGGCTTTGCTCACACAGTGGGCGAGTTTGGAGTTGTACTCATGATAGGTGGCAATATAGCAAATGAGACTCAGGTCATTTCCGTGCAAATATATGATCATGTTGAAGCCCTTGAATATGACCAAGCCCATACTCTGTCATTGATCATGATTGTTTTTTCTTTTCTTGTTTTAACACTTCTATACAAGACAAAAAAGCGCCAGAAAACATCAAGTGAGGGCGTTTTATGAGCAAAATCCAGAAGCCAGCAACAAAAAGTAGAAACGGTTTAAGAGTATGCCTTCAACAGCAATACGCATCGACTTCTGACTTTTCTTTACACCTAGACCTAGACATTCCAAGCACGGGTGTTACCGCGATCTTTGGCCCTTCCGGTTCAGGAAAAACAACGCTGTTACGTTGTATCGCTGGGCTAGAAGACAGGCTGACAGGGAATATATCACTACATGACGATGAATGGCTGTCTCCTTCTTCATGCCTTCCGCCCCATAAACGTCCCGTTGGCTACGTATTCCAAGAAGCAAACCTCTTCCCTCACTTAACTGCTAAAAGTAATCTGGAGTTTGCCTGTAAAAGAGCAACTAAGGTGACACCTTCAATAAGTTATGAGGAAGTGATTCAGCTGCTTAACATCGCACCTATTTTATCCCACTATCCTTCAGAGCTTTCCGGTGGAGAGCGTCAACGTGTCGCCATAGCCAGAGCACTCTTAATACAACCTAAATTGCTCTTGATGGATGAGCCCCTCACTGCTCTAGATGAAACCTTAAAACAGGAAATCCTCCCCTATCTAGAAAAGGTATGCAGACAAGCCAATATGCCAATCTTATATGTCAGTCACTCTTTGGATGAAGTCATACGTTTAGCAGATTCCATGATTGTCCTAGATAAAGGCAGAGTTATTGAGCAAGGTAATACCCAAGACTTATTAGGGCAGTTAGGTACGGCATTTTCACACCATCAAGGTGCAAGTGTCGTTATATCAGGAAAAGTTAGTGAAAGGCTGGAAGAGTGGGGCTTATCTCGATTAGAGGTCAATGGACAAGATATAAAAATACAAAGTGGGGAAGAAAAGGTCGGCGATACTTTGCGTATTCGTGTGCAAGCTAAAGACGTGAGTCTCACCTTAGCAGAAGATGAGAAGTCTAGCATTCTCAATCGTTTAAAAGTGTCTGTAGATGATATAGCACGCGACCCTAAAGACCAAAGCATGGTATTAGTGAGACTGCTTGCTGGTGATACTCCTATCTTAGCTAGAATAACTCGTTTATCCGCCCACACACTAGACCTTAAGAAAGGGCAACATACCATAGCTCAAATAAAGTCTGTCGCCCTGCTAAGGTAATAACTTAAGTCTAAAGATAAATCTAGCAAGGTTTCATAACCCAAGATAAAACGGTGTTTTCGTAGCCATCTTCAATTTTATATTCTCGATAGCCTTTCGATATAGCCACACCGATTAAATACATTTGACCATCAGCCAATTTAATCGCTGTTGCTAAAGAACCACGATCATTCAGCTCAACTCGGTCTATTTCAGGCGCAAAAGTTTCGCCTATTGGAAACTCTTCTGATGTACTAGAAAGAATAAGCCCTTGCTCATTAGTAAATAGCGCTTTAGCTCCTTCTATCACTTTCCCATCTTCTTCTTTGGGAAGAATATCGTTCAAGATAGCTGAAAATTCCACGGTGGAGTCAAATACGATACCTATACCGCCCACAATATCATTTTGGTTATCTTGATCACGCAAAGCCGCGTTATAAATATAAGTAGACTCCCCTTGGTAACAATCAAACTTCTCAAATGGAGAGACACTGTATTGATATGGTGAAGTAAATTGAAAAATATCTTTGGCACCTGAGTGAGGCTCAACAAGGGTACCTATAGAGTCGCTATAAGTATCATCAGAAAAAGCGATATAGCGCCCCTGTTTATCATAAACATACAAGGTATGATAAACCGTATAGAGTGAGTGAATTGTAGAAAGCGTTTCCTTAATAATCTCCACATCTACCACTTTTGAAGACAAAGCTTTACGCAGTAAATTGCTTAAGCCCCACCAGCGACAATCATTAGCTCGCTCGAATAGGTTACGATCCATAATATCGACCGCAAGACCAGCTTGCAGTCGTATAGCTTCCAACTGGCCTGCAATAATAGTCGAGAATAATGACTCTATTGATTGGGCAAAAATATCATCTATGTCTTGACCAATTCTCTTGATCGCTTCTAACACAGGCATAAACTCAGTCGCATCTTTACGTGCAGCAGTAATAATTCCATTTAAAACGATCAGCTGTAAGTCATCATTTACCAGCTGAGACTGATGACGCACATCAAATAAATCTGCAGAAATTAAACCACCTAAATCCTTAATAAGCGCAGCGTTGCCCTCTTTACCACGATCACTTGAGCCTACCTCATATCCAATATTTTCAAGAGGTAGGAGAGAAGCCATATGCCAGTTGCTGGGACCAGCGTAGCCTTGGTATTCCTGACCACTAACGCACACTTTTAGTACCTTTTTACTATTAAAGGTTTCCAGACTAGGTGATTCAGATAAAGCTACACGAGAAGTACCATCGACTAAATTATGGTGGGGTGCATAAATTACCTCTCCCGCCCCATTAGTGAGCAAAAAGTGATCATCCTCCCCTTTCATCATCAAATTCTTAACAATGCCCTCCAACTCATTGCTGAAACGAAAACACAGTACGATCACACCGACCACTGTATCTCCATCTTTAACCGCATTGGCGTATAACAAATTTGACTCACGCTCTCCCATCAACTTAGATTTGCCAAAATATTCAACATAGTCATTTGGGTTGTTCAAAGCATCTTTGATAAATCTGTCCTGAACTTGCCCACCTCTACTGGGCTGGCTTAACTGGAACGCAACATCACCATTTGGCTTCAACAATATGGCATCTTGATAAACAGAATAGATATTAATATAAGACTGAAGGCGATCATTTATAAAGCGTTTAGCATCATCTTGAATATGATTTTCTTTAAGGAATTCAACAACATCGTTATCGGTGGATAGGAAACCAATATCGGCTGTTCTTTCAAACAAGTTGCGAATTAATACATCTATCCCCATTTGGCAACGGGAGTTATTTTGGAAAATAATCTTTCGCGAGTGCTCATTAATCAAACTAGTGATTAGGCGTTTTTGTAGAGTATTAAACTGATCTAGTGTTGTCTCCATATCTTGTAAAATAGTGGAAGCAACCTCAAAGCTATTTATCTTTCCAATTAAGGCTATTTTCTCCCACCAAGTACTTAGAGATTTTAATCCTTTATCATACTGATCAACACTTTTGAGAACTCGCTTCATCGCATCTTGATTAGAAGACAGAAAAGTTTCCACAATTTTACCCTACAGCTTTATAAAGACACTGAAATAAAGCAAAAAACGCACCGATAAAGCACAGGCAAACATAAATAATCGTTATAACGCACAAAAATGTACTAAAAGAATAAAAAGAGATACTTTATTGCTCACTGCGCAAATCTACTAAGAAAATAATATTTATCTTTCTCTCCCCCTATCACTATTCCCTAACAAGTATTAAAATCTGCGCCAATACCAATATCCCTCGTTAAGGATTTTTAATGGCTCTCTCGACTTCCCTATCCTCTAATGTAGTAGTTGTTAGTAACTCGTCCGATAACCCCTTTGCTATTGATATCGCCTATGCCATGGGACAATATGACGACATTGCTGATCTCATCAGTATGAAACAATTCATGAACTCTGAGTTTTGCCCACGATTTATTTCCGATGAAGCCGACTTTGAAAATATCGGCCGTAAGCTCACAGGAAAGTCAGTAATTATTGTAAGTACGGGTAGCCATATAAAAAGCCGCCAAGAACTGGCTATGTCCAACTTCATTATTGCTCGCGCAGCCAAAGAAAATGGTGCGGACAGAGTTATTCTTGTTGAGCCAGACCTTTTCTATAGCGCGCAAGACCGTGGCCCCCACAAAGATTTAGGACAAACTAGCTTCGAGAGAGATATAACAGATATCAAAAAGTTTGATGGTCAACCTTTCACAGCAAAGCTTTATGCTCAGATGCTAAAACTTTCTGGTGTTGATACTGTGATGACCATCCATAACCACTCTGAATCAGTACAAAAGATCTTCACTGAAGTCTTCGAGGGAGACTTCCATAATTTAATCCCGTACAAAATTTATGCTCATTATCTATTAAATTCAGATATTTTAAATTACGGCGAAGACGGGGAAGGCCTAGTTCTTTGTGCTCCAGATAAAGGAGCCCGGGACTTCGTAAAAGAGATGTTTAATCAACTAGGCCTTAAAAAAGCCAAGTTCATTATGCTAGACAAAGAGCGTACGGCGGAAAGAAAAGTAGAGATAACGCTACACAAGGAAAGCGAACATACATTTGACGGCCTTGATGGTGCTAGCATCATTTTATTTGATGATATGGTTCGTACTGGGTCAACTGTTGTTAAATCTTGCCAGTTCTTAAAGCAAATTAAACCACAGCGTATGGTATTTGCTGTTTCGCATTTTTACGCCAGTGATGAAGGTCGTGAGAGAATGGCTCACCCTGCATTGGGTGAAATACTTACCCTCAACACTCTACCGACTATATTAAACCGTGATGAGCAAGGGCGTTTGCGTAAAAAGATGGTGGTTCTAAAAGTAGAAAAATGGCTCGCTCAAGAGCTGTGTAATATTCTAGGGTTACCTAACAATACTGAAACAAACCCATATAAAATAGACATGTCATCTAAAAACCCTAGGTTTAAAAGAAAAATTTGGTTCAGTGACGAGCTCCATGAGTTAGCCGGAAAATAGTCAAACGCCAGCCCCAATATCGTATTGAGGCTGGTACTCGAATCAACCTATGAGACAGTTATTACGCCCTGAAGGATAGCAACAAGATATCCTTCATCTTCCTATCAATATCAATGCCTACTTCGGAAAAATCATCCCTCTCTACTTCATAGAGGTAAGGCTTCTCTTTCCTAAGTTTTTTAATGGCTTGTGGGTCTTCCGCAAGAAGCAGAGCCACATAAGAAAAAGCATCATAATAAGAGAATGCTTGTTCTCGCAAAGCATTCAAATAAGAATCTACTGTACCTTCACCAAATACTTGTTTAATAGCCGTAATAGCACCAAACACAGCAACACCTTCACACAAGGCCGTTGTTTTATCTTGTTCATTTACAACTGGGAAAAGCGCACGAACCATTTCTTGAATAACATCAGCTAATAACATTACATCATTCGAGAAACTTTTCGCTGGCATCTGAATTTTATAATGAATTAAGCCATTTTCCTGAGAGAGCAATGTGGTTGGTCTAGATAAGTCATCTAAAACTTCAAAGCCATCAAATACTATGTTCTCAACTGGGCTCCCAAACAGAAACTCAACCGCAGGGATCCAAGCTTCACGCAACCTTTCTAACTTATCGACTTCTACTAAATAGCTATTACTCACGAATTCCCCTTACTTCTAACATTACAGCCATTGCTGAAAGCATGTATCTGGTCATTATATCGCTCTACAGCAAAAATGATGTTTTTATTTTCAGGTAATTTTATGTAAGCGGATTTAACTTTAAGTTAATAAAGGATATCTTATGTAAGCTCGATTAATATCAAGCATTCACTGTAACCACAAAACAAGATGCGCAGTTGGCTCTTTCAATCAATTTGAGGTGCCTAAAACAAGGAACTGAAATTGGTAAAAATACACTCAAATCAATTTTTCGCATTTGCCATATCATGCCTTACTTTTTGCTGCGCTCTTTTCTTTGGTAGCCTATGGACCAAGGCTGAGAACACGAATTTAATTAATGAGCAAACCGCTCTCTTAACCAAGATAGCAAACACTCAGTCTTCTATTTTACAGCGCAGATTATCAACCGCTTTCATAACCACTAGGGTTCTCTCTTATGAGATCGAATACAACGAAGGCAATATGGACTGGTTTGAGCGCTACGCCACTACCCTTTTTAATTCATTTGACGGTATTGAAAGCCTCCAGCTAGCACCTCAAGGAAAAATACAGAGAATATACCCTCTACAAGGAAATGAAGCGGCAATCGGCTTAGATATTGTGTCTGACTCACGATTTAACGAAGGAGCTCAAGCTGCTATCCAAGATAATAAGTTTATTATTGTTGGACCTATTAACTTAGTCCAAGGAGGCAGAGCGATTATCGGCAGGGTTCCTGTTTATTTGGATAATGAAAAAGATAAGAAAGAGTTCTGGGGTTTTATATCCGCACTTATCAACATCGAAAGCTTAATCGAAGCTACAGACCTACCAAGTCTAGATCAGGAGGGTTATCAGTATTCATTAACCCGTACCAGTATTGATACAGGCCTAATAACCACTATATCTTCATCAAAGTCCCCCCTTACAGATATCCATGTTGAGACGAATCTACTGGCCCCTGCAAATAATTGGACACTTCATATAAGTAGAAGTATAGAAAGTGAAATACTCAGCAACACTTTAACAGGCTATTTTTTAACCGCTTGGGTTGCACTATTATTAGCTATCGCTCTATACCTCTTACTAATGCAGCCTGACAAATTGAAAGCGCTTGTAAAAGCCAAAACAGCAGAACTTGAAGAGCTTGCTTATAAAGACCCTTTAACTGATCTACCTAACCGACGCTACTTACAAGACCACCTCCATGCTCAACTTGCCCACAACAAAAAACAAAAAAACCTAGCCGCCTTTATTTATTTTGATTTAGACAATTTCAAACGTATTAATGACACCATAGGGCACGATATAGGGGATAAAATCTTAGTAACTGTCGCTAAAAGGCTTAATGAATTAAAAGGGAAATCAGATCTTATTATTCGCTTAGGCGGCGATGAATTCGGAATATTACTTAATAATATAAAAAGCCAAGCAGATGCCGAGCAACAGGCTCAAGTCATTGTCGAATGCATTCGAGTCCCTGTAAAGCTCGATAATAGAGAGTTGCTATTAAGTACTTCTCTGGGTATTGCCATGATTCCAGAACATGGCAACGATCTTATCAGTATCATGCAAAACGCTGACATTGCTTTGTATCAAGCAAAATTAGAAGGCAAAAATCAGCACCTCACTTTCACTGAAGAAATGCGCGTTGATACTTATAACAAAATACAAGATGAACACGAATTATCTCGAGCAATAGAGAATAATGAATTCGAGCTTTACTACCAACCTCAATTTGACCTCTCTAAGAAAAAAATCATCAGTGCTGAGGCGCTAATCCGCTGGAATCACCCAGACAAAGGTTTAGTATTTCCAAATGACTTTATCCCGCTGGCAGAAAATAGCGGTAAGATAATCGAACTTGGCTACTGGGTATTAGAGAGTAGTATCGCTTATTTGGCCAGACGAAAAGAGCAAAACAAGCCTGACCTTACCATACATATAAATTTGTCATCTAAACAACTATGTGCGCCTGGTTTAATTCAATCCGTACAACAACTCTTATCTATCTACCAAGTTCCCGCCAAGCTTCTCGGCTTTGAAATTACTGAAACGTCCATACTGGAAGACCTGGAAATATCCAAAGAAGTATTAAAAGTCTTTAAAGATATGGGGATCTGTATCTCAATAGACGACTTTGGTACGGGCTTTTCGTCGCTAGCTCAATTAAAAAACCTACCTGTTTCATTACTAAAAATTGATCGCGGCTTTGTCATGGACCTTGAAGAGGATATAGACGACAGAAAAATTGTTGAAGCCATCATTGCCATGGCCCATAAGCTTAATATCAAGGTGCTTGCTGAAGGCATTGAAACCCAAGCTCAGTGGGATCGACTATCTTCCTTTCATTGCGATTTTGGTCAAGGCTATTTGGTCAGTAAAGCCATTACAGAAGAAGAGTTTAACCAGATACCTACCAATATTGAGTAGCCCAAAAAGCATCTCAAACAACAACGTCTGCTATTTAACAATACCTAAAATAAAAAAGGGGCATCGCTTTTAGCGATGCCCCTTTTTTATTTTAGGTATTGTTAAATTTATTGTGCTAAACAGATAGCCAAACCATGATTATGAGACTCAACCAGTTCTTCATGTAGACTGCATATGGCTTTTTCATAGTCTTCTTCATCTACCACAAATTGCATATCTACTTGGCGCATAGATTGATGCATAGCTAAGACATTAACCTCTTCCGAAGCAATTGCCTTAACCGCTTTGGCTAACATACCAGTGGTCTTCATATCACTTCCGATAGCAGAAATGATCGCTACTTTACGTTGAGTAATTTCAGCTGAATTAAAACGTTCACTTAACACATCTAATACGCGTTTTAAGATTTTTAAGTTAATCGCCAAATAATGCGTTATGGTATTTGCATTGATATCTTTAGCAATAATATGAACATTGAATTGCTTTAGGGTTTCCAAAATTTCGATGTCATAACGGTCAATTTCACCCGCCATGTTCTGATCAAAAATTTCGACAGCAAAGACACCGCGACATCCTGCAATAATTTCTACACAAGGAACATCACTGACATAGTCACCAGTAATTAAGGTTCCCGTATGTTCCGGTTCAAAGGTATTTTTCACTCGCAAAGATATAGAGTTTTGACGCAAACCTTTTGCCGCCTTGGGATGAATAGCTTCCATACCAAGATTGGCTAACTGGTCAGCGACGTCATAATTAGTACGCCCAATTGGCACAGCTTTCGTTTCACCAACTAGACGAGGGTCTGCACTACTCAAATGGAACTCTTTATGAATGACCGCTTCTCGAGCTTGTGTTAACACAGCAATACGGCTAAATGTCATCTCACTATAGCCACGATCAAACGTTGTCATCAGACCTGTTTCACTATGGGCATAACCAGTAGCAATTGGTAGCTCTCGATTTAAATCTACCCCTTTAAAGGCATCAACAATTCGCTCATCAAGAGACATATGACTAGGGGCATTCCACCCAGTTAAATCAACGAATACCGCTTTAACACCGTCTCTTTGTAAAAGGTGAGCCATATTCCAAGCACTATGGGCTTCACCAATACTCGCTAGCATTTCGCGTACAGTGGCCAAATGCTCACTAATAGAAAAATGGCCATGCTGGCAGAGTCTGTATAAATCTTCTAAACACTCTTGTGCATCTTTAAGGCGGCTATTCAAAAAAGCGTCGGCTTTATCTCGCAAATCGCCTGCTTCAAATAGGCTATGATTAACTTCCAGCATTGCTTTCTTTACTTCTTGTAAGGCTGGAAGCCAATTGTTCTGATGACGATCATAGGCAAAAAGAGCATACACCCCCGCATCGCCTGTTTTCTTATGCTCTAACAATTTGTCTGTCATGCCACCGTAAGCAGAAACAACAAAAATGCGTTGATACATAGTATGCTTTTGAGCGGGCTTAAAAATAATATTATCTCTAACCGAATGGTAGTCGCTCATTGACGTGCCACCGATTTTTTCAACTGTATGCTGTGCCATTTCCGATCCAATTCATATGGGGGTAAGCCGAACGCTCACCCCAGAAAAAATTGTCGCTATATTGTCACAAGAAAGCCGAAAAATTAAGTGTTTTCCTACTTTTTAAGGGATATTTTACGATGTTTTTCTCTTTTCAGGCCTAACAACCTAATCATCACAGAAGACCAATCTCTAGTAATTTGCTCATTGTAATTGTCACTTAATGAAAGCACGAACAGCTTCTCAGCATGACCTTAAAGCATAACTTTCACCAATGGTTTCCATTGCACCTTTTACTTCACCCTCTTCTCTTTTATTTTGTATTTTACTCCAAACTAATTCATGGAAATAAAACGCAACTGTATTGATAGCAGGCTCAACAATAGCGACCAAACCACCAACCACAAAGCTCCCAGTAATTAAATACGCAACTAAAAAAGCGATTGAGAAATGCATAACAGAAAAAGTCATTGTTTTTATCATGATACCTACCTCCTAGTTATCTAGGACTAAGAGTATTATAGATCTATAGATATTAATAAAATTAATTATAACTAAATCATCAATAGCTAATAATTAACAAGTGCTTATCTAGTAACGAAGCGGGCCTTAATATAAGATACACTGTATATATAAACAGTTAGACCTTCTTATGATTCTTTACATTGCTGAAAAGCCCAGTTTAGCTAGAGCCATTGCTGCCGCACTACCCTCACCTCAAAAAAAGCAAGAAGGTTGCATATGGCTGCCTAACGGAGATTGCATAAGCTGGTGTATTGGGCACTTGTTAGAACAAGCCGAACCACATAAATACAACCCAGACTATAAATCTTGGAAATTAGATCACCTCCCAATCATCCCTAGTGAGTGGCAATGGCAAGAGAAGTCGCAAACCAAAAAGCAGTTAACCATTTTAAAAAAGCTAATCAAAAAAGCCTCAACCTTAGTTCATGCTGGTGACCCAGATAGAGAGGGTCAATTACTCGTAGATGAAGTTATCCATTATGCGAAAACAGCAAAATCAAAAATAGAAAGCACGCAACGCCTACTAGTGAGTGACTTAACTCCATCAGCAATAAAAAAAGCATTAAAGAATTTAAAAAGTAACAAGGAGTTCTCAGCACTGTCGCGGTCTGCCCTAGCAAGGTCAAGAGCCGACTGGTTATTCGGACTGAACCTAACGAGGGCTTATACCATACGTGGAAGGGAAGCTGGCTATCAGGGAGTACTGTCTATAGGAAGGGTACAAACGCCTGTATTGGGTCTAGTCGCTAATAGGGATAAAGAAAGAGATCACTTTATTCCTAAAGACTATTTCCAAGTATGGGCTCAAGTAGCAACAGTAGATAAGCAACACTTTCAGGCTAAATGGTTACCAAGTGAAGCTTGCCTACCTCATATGGACGACGAGAATAGGGTTATTAACCGTGCACTTACTGAAAACGTAGCTTCTCGTATTAACCAACAATATGGTCAAGTGATTGAGGCTAATTACAAGTCCAAAAAGCAACCACCACCATTACCTTATAGTCTTTCAAGCTTACAAATAGATGCGGCTAAAGCATTTGGCATGTCTGCCCAACAAACTTTAGACACCTGCCAAGCGTTATATGAACGCCATCAAATCATTACTTACCCCAGATCAGATTGCCAATATCTACCAAGCCAACAACATCAAGACGCTAAGAGCATATTCAATGCATTATCAAAGGCCACGCCAGAGCTTGCCAATAGCGTCACTGGGGCAAACTCAACAATACGCAGCAGAGCATGGAACGATAAACAGGTAACCGCTCACCACGCGATAATACCAACAAGCCAAGCTCACAAAGCGGCCTCTTTAAATAAGAATGAGTCTCTGATTTTCAATCTAATCGCACGTCAATATTTAATGCAGTTTTACCCTCACTACGATTACCTTTCCTCCTCGATAAAATTAAACATTGCTGGAGGAGTATTCGAGGCAAAAGGCAATACTCCTACGAATTTAGGCTGGCGAACGTTACTCCCTAATAAAGTGAAGCCAAAGCAAGATGATGAAGAACAAGAGCAGCTCCCAAAATTACAACAAGGTGACAGCGTATTCTGTAAAGAAGGGCTCATAAAAAACAAAACAACCACTCCTCCCGCTGCCTTTACAGATGCATCTTTGTTATCTGCTATGACGGGGATAAGCCGTTACGTATCGAACAAAGATATTAAAGGAATATTGAAAGAAACGGATGGACTAGGTACAGAAGCCACTAGGGCCAGTACCATCGAGCTCTTATTTAAACGAGGGTTCCTTATCCGGAAAGGAAAGCAGATTCATGCTAGTCCGACCGGTAGAGCCTTTATCGATTGCTTACCTACAGAACTCGTTACCCCAGATATGACTGCTCAATGGGAATCTTCCCTAAATGCAATAAGCTTAGGTGAATACAGTTACAACCATTTTATGAGCTCTCTTGAAGCTCATTTAAGTAAATTATTGGAATCACAACCTTTAGCCACTGAAGCATTAAAATCACTTCCCTCTCAGCCAAAGAAAGCATTCAAGAAAGGCACCTATAAAAGAAAGAAGACCTCTTCTAGGGCAGCAAAGAAGCGTTAATCTAGAGCTAACCAAGCGCCAACACCTATCATTAATGAACCAGATATTCGATTCATTAAGCGGACATTACCACTATGTTTCAATATGGCCTTCAGTGTCTTACCCCCAGCAGCATAGATAAGTAAGCAACTAAACTCGAGAATAAGAATTATGCTAATTAAAGCGGCTAGCTGGTTAGTAAGAGGTTGGCTAGCATCTAGAAAAGGAGGTAACAAGGCAACAAAAAAAGCCCATCCCTTAGGATTAGCAATAGCCGTTACAAAGCCTTGAGAAATTAAGTCAAACTTGGCGGTTTGTGTCACGTCGTCACCGACTTGTATTGCCATTTTTCCTTTTGACAGCCACATCTGAACACCAATAAAAGCTAAATAGGCACCGCCGATATATTTTAAAACAAGAAATATATTTGGATGGCTGAGTAACAATGCGGCAACCCCTACGGCAGACAGAGTCGCAACTATTGCAACACCTACTAATTCACCAAGCATCATCCAAAGGGCTCGTTTTACACCTACAGTCATGCCTAATGTCATAGCAAGTGTCATGCACATACCTGGAGTGATAGAAACAAAAAAGAAAGTCGGTATAAAAACCGAAAGAAGCACAAAGCTCATAAGTTACTGTAGTCCTTTAAAGTAATCCTAGATAAAGATAAATTGATAACAAAGTATATCTGCAATATAAACAAGGTTATAGATCGAGTCTTTAAAATTTTTCTTTCTTTTTAAATGTAGAGTCTTCGACGAATTTCCCCCACTCATCGTCATACACCTCACTAGTCGGTATATCTTCTACTTTTTGCTTTTCTTCCTCTTCTGCTTTCTTCAGAGCAATCGCTTCATTAATTTCAGTCACGGCCTCATTATATTTCAGCAGGGTAGGCTGAGCTTGAGGAAGATCTTTAACAGGCGACAATTGAGATAGGGCTTCGTTATACATTTCTAAAGCGACTTCATGCTGACCACTCAATAGCGCTTTTCGAGCACCATAAGCGTGAAAGTCGGATTGCACTTTATACTTAAAAAAACTGACGAGTTTAAAGTATCGGCTACTCTGCTTTTCATCAATTGTTTTTTCTCTTTGTGATACAGATAAATACGTCTCAAAAGAATCGAACAAACGCTTCACTTCTGTGATCAGTATTTCATCATTCATTGGTTTAGCACGGCGCTTTTGATCGCCATCCTGAAATGCTTTCATTTCTTCCATTAAGACACTTCGGCGTCGAGTGAGGGATGCATCAGGTTTTATATGAATAAGCTGATCTAAAATGGCAATAGTGCGTTTAAACAGCCATGAGCGCATATCTTTCGGTTGGTACTGGGGGGGCATTTCGTCTAAATAACGACGAACTTGTCTTAACTCATTATTGAGACCAGCGACCTTACGAAGCTCGTCTAAACGCGCTTTTTCTTTTAACTGCAACCAAATGGCAAAAGCAATAAAGCCGCCGATAAGCAGTAATAGTAAGGTGATAATAATGGCTGTCATGAGTTACTTTATTGGCCCTAGCATTTGTAGTGTATATTTCTACTTTGGAAATATTATTTCTGTCAAAGAGCCATTCTCTATTTAAAACTACCCTCCAATTGGTATTAGCTCTCTCCTCTTCCTTATCAAGTCGGCAGAAATCACAAAAAGTTGAGTAATTATTAAACCACAAAAAAGGCCAGAAAATCTGGCCTTTTTAAAATTTCGCTTTATTAGGTTCTAGTTATGCAACCGAAAAACCTAGTAGCATATAAAACAAAATAGCTGCTAGGAATGCTGAAGCTGGAACAGTAATTACCCAAGCTGCTGCAATTTTGAATAAAGCAGATCGTTTTACCAGCTCTTTCTTAGTCGCCTTTTTCAAGCCTTTACGCTCTGCAGATGAAATCGGTGAAGGCGATTGCGACGCTTTAAGTTCACGCAAAATAGCACGTTTCTCATCAACACTTGCTGTCTGAAAGCGCTCAACAAAGGCTTGCGTTTGCTCATTATCAAAACCGGATTTTTCTGAATGAGAAACAATTGCTTCCAATTTTTTCTCATACGACAGCTTTAGATATTCTCGTAGAAAACCGACACCAAAAATTCCGCCTACAGCAATATGCGTAGAACTAACAGGCAAACCAAGTTGGGATGCCAAAATTACAGTAATCGCGGCTGCCATTGCGACACAAAAAGCTCTAGATTTATCAAGCTCGGTGATCTCAGACCCAACAGTCTTAATGAGCTTAGGTCCAAATAAAGCTAAACCAAGAGCAATACCTAAACTACCAACAATCATCACCCATAAAGGAATAGCTGCTTTTGAAGAAACAAGCCCAGTCATCAGAGCATCATTTATAGCCGCTAAAGGCCCTATAGCATTGGCTACATCATTTGCACCGTGAGCAAAACTAAGCAAGGCAGCAGAAACAATAAGCGGAATGGTAAATAAGCTATTGACTGCATCCTTATCATTTTTAAGGCCTTGAGCAGCCTTATCAATAAGAGGGCGTACTATAAAGTAGACGGTTAAAGCAATTGCGAAGCCAATCATAGCAGCTGTAACAAAATCCAGTTTCCAGATTTTTTTCAACCCTTTTAGGATTAAGTAGGTCGAAAAAGCCCAAACCATTGTTGCTACTAGTAAAGGAACTGCCTTTTTGGCAGCCTCGACCATATCACTTTTATAAGTGATTGCTCGCTTAATATAGATCAAAAACAATGCTGCAATGACACCACCTAAAACAGGTGAAATTACCCAACTGGCAACAATCGCGGACATTTTTTCCCAGTTCGCAATATCCAGTCCACCAGCAGCAACACCAGCGCCTAATACGCCACCTACGATAGAATGAGTCGTGGACACTGGCGCGCCAAGATAGGTTGCCAAGTTAAGCCATATAGCTCCCGCTAGAAGCGCAGCCATCATGACCCAAACAAATGTCATAGCATCACCAATAGCGCTTGGATTGATAATGCCGTTTTTGATCGTGCCGACCACCGTTCCACCAGCAATCAGTGCACCAGACGCTTCAAAAATAGCGGCAATTACAATAGCACCCGTTAACGAGAGCGCTTTTGACCCTACTGCAGGCCCTACATTATTGGCGACATCATTCGCACCAATGTTAATCGCCATGTAAGCACCAATAGCGGCAGCAATTGCTAGTATTGATAAGTTAGAGACGCCCATACCATTGCTGCTAGCATAATAGCCAGCAACAAGAACAAAAGCTAAAGCGATTAGCACACGAACAAACTCATGCCCACCTAAAATGCCAGCATCGTCTTTAGAGTTATTTGCTTGGTTCATAATAATTCTTCTAAATTAAGTGTGTTTAGCATCAAATGTTTATAGATTCTCGGTATAAACAATTTGACCTGAAATGTCAGGGTAAATAGCTCTGAAGGTACTCTGCGTTTAGGGCTATAAAATAACCCCTTCCCTCAAATTCACTCTTCCAAATAACGCATTTTATAAAAAGCTGAACCTGACATATTTTTGAAACATTAATGAAATATTAATGAAATATTTCGTGGCGCCATTCTACACACTTTCATTTTGAAAAAAAGTACTTAATCAGTCCTTTTCTGCTGTTTTTTTGTTCAGTTTTCAAATCGAATTTACACTACTACCAATGAGCTTTTTTATTTTTTCCTGCTACCTTATCCCGATTTAAATAACTAACTACCTCCCCTATAAAACACAAAACCCCAAGCACTCAGTAAGCACTTGAGGTAAAGAGACTTTGCGGAAATAAGAAATGTATGGACTTTAAAAAAAGCCCAACGGATTAATATCATAGCTCACCAACATGTTTTTCGTTTGTTGGTAATGCTCTAACGCCAGTTTATGGGTCTCACGCCCGATACCTGACTTTTTGTACCCACCAAAAGCAGCATGAGCTGGGTAATGATGATAGCAATTCATCCAAATTCGTCCGGCTTCAATTTTTCGGCCCATTCTGTAAGCAAGGTTAGTATCTCTTGTCCATACACCAGCACCTAAGCCAAACTCGCTATCATTGGCAATAGCAAGTGCTTCTGCTTCATCCTTAAATGTGGTGACACTAACAACTGGCCCAAAAATCTCTTCTTGGAAAATACGCATGTCATTATTACCCTTAAAAAGAGTCGGCTGAATATAGAAACCATCATTCAGTCCATCAACCGCTGCCATATCTCCACCAATAAGTAGCTCGGCACCCTCTTCTTTACCGATATTGATATAGTTCATGATGCGATCAAACTGCCCCTGAGACACCTGAGCTCCCACTTGAGTCTCAGTATCCAAAGGATTGCCTCGTTTAATGGTTTTCGTACGTTCAATCACTAGCTGAAGAAACTCTTCATAAATTGACTCATGTATGAGCGCACGAGATGGACAGGTACATACTTCGCCTTGGTTGAAAAATGCCAAAACTAGACCTTCAACACACTTACTAATATAAGCGTCTTCTTGTTGCATAATATCGGCAAAATAAATATTTGGGGATTTACCTCCAAGCTCAACACTGGAAGGAATAATATTTTCTGCAGCACATTTCAAAATACTAGACCCCACAGGCGTTGAACCTGTAAAAGCAATTTTGGCGATACGTTTACTAGACGCCAAAGCTTGACCTGCTTCTTTACCAAAACCGTTCACAATATTCAGTACACCCGGCGGTAGGATATCTTTAATGAGCTTAACTAGTTCTAATACAGAAACGGGAGTTTGCTCAGCAGGCTTTAGTACCACGCAATTACCCGCGGCAAGCGCTGGTGCAAGTTTCCAAGCTGCCATTAGGATAGGGAAGTTCCAAGGAATAATTTGACCAACAACACCCAACGGCTCATGGAAATGGTATGCAACGGTATGTTCATCTAATTCAGCTGCACTGCCTTCTTGTGACCGTAAGCAACCAGCAAAGTAACGGAAGTGATCAGCTGCCAGAGGTATGTCTGCATTCAGTGTTTCTCGAACCGCCTTGCCGTTATCCCAAGTTTCTGCAACCGCGAGCATCTCAAGGTTTTGTTCAATAATATCGGCAATTTTCAATAAAAGACCTGATCGGGCAGTAACTGAAGTCTTCCCCCAATCGGCTTTCGCAGCATGAGCGGCATCCAATGCTAGATTTATATCCTCTTCTGTTGATCGAGGAATACGGCAAAAGACTTCACCATCAACAGGGCTAACATTATCAAAATATTGGCCTTTAACAGGCGCAACCCATTCACCACCAATAAAATTGCCATATTCTTTTTGAAAACTAATAAGACTATCAGCACTACCAGGCTTTGCATAAATCATGATTATTTCTCCACGGTTTTTATTTTTATAAAAGGGTGATCCCCTGTGCTTTTTACGTTAGGAAAAAAAACGCTCAATAACTTGCCTATGCGTCCATGAAACTTGCCCCCTAGTCTATTTTTTCTTTCTTACCCACACACAGACTAAGAAGATGGTTGACCAAAAACTAATCAAGAGAGATGATGAGAAAACATATATTCGTCACGCCACATACAAAAATAAGAGAGGTGTGTTAATGGGTTATTCGTCATCTATTGAAAATATTTTGCAGACTTGTAAAAGGAAACCGACACAGCTAGTGGAAAATCGTGTTGCCTTTGCAGGCCCTCACGCAGAATTAAGTATTTATGATACTTATGAAGAAGCTGAAAATATCAGTTTGAAAGCAGACTCTATGCTTTATTGCGGCATGGTTAGCGGTGCGAAGCGAATGCACACAAAAGACAGGAGTGCTATTCCTTTTCTTCCCCACGAATCGTTTGTTCTGGCTCCCCATGAGGAAGTGTTTATCGATTTTCCTGAAGCCAAAAGAAATGCACCTACGACTTGTCTTACTATTGCTATATCAGACGAAAGAGTCGCTCAGATATGTGACAGAATGAATGATCAAATTATTCAGCACTCCCCTCACGACATCCAAATTGATCCACATCAGCATTTACATACCATTCATACTCAAGCAACACAGCAGGTATTAGAACGTTTAACCAGCGACTTCATACAGAATGATCCTGACCGAGATTTATTGGTCGATTTTGGCGTAAATGAATTAGTCACTCGGATATTAAGACACCACGGGAAGAATGCCTTATTACAATTTTCAGCACAGGCACCTGATAGCAATGGCTTAACCTGTGTCATTCATTGGATAGAAAACAACCTCTCATCGCCATTAGACTCATATGTGCTTGCTAAAATGGCGTGCATGAGCCGTAGTCGATTTTATGAATGCTTTAAAAATCAGCTCGGCTGCACTCCATTGGAATATCAACACCAGCGGCGCATGGAGCAAGCTTTTAAAAAGCTTCAACAGCAACGTTCAGTGACGAGTGTTTGCTATGAGCTCGGTTACCAGAGTCTGAGTCATTTTAGCCGACGCTTTCACCAGCATTTTGGCTTATCTCCAAGGCAAGTTACCCAAAGACAACATTAAAAAAGAAACAAACCAAGCTGGTAAATAGGAGCAGAGGAAGGTTATTTGAATTTACGCTTTTCTTTCTCGATCGGCTTTAGCTTCCAGTTGGGAGCCTCGCCTTTTAAGTAGTAGATAACAATAAGAACAATTGTACTAAGAGCCGCCCATAGGCTCCACGACAACAACTCTACTTTAGGGTCTACTGTATAGCTAATAAGCACCAGACTTAGCAGGTACGAGACTTGTACAAACCAGCCTTGCCAAACCGTAGGTTTTGCCCAACCGATGCCCGTTTCTTTCGCAGGAAACCAAATCGTTTTTTTATCTGACATTGAAACAATTACACCTTATTCATTATGTTAAGAATACAAAAAAGAGCCGACAGCGGCTCTTTATTTTTAT
Source organism: Marinomonas sargassi (assembly GCF_025716875.1). Lineage (GTDB taxonomy): Bacteria > Pseudomonadota > Gammaproteobacteria > Pseudomonadales > Marinomonadaceae > Marinomonas > Marinomonas sargassi. The sequence goes on from NZ_JAOVZB010000006.1 coordinate 183,360, forward strand.
ACGTTAATTAAAGCTAAAACCTAGCTACGAGCTAAAAATTCACCGCGGGTCTTATCACTCCTCTTAAACAAACCACCTAATGCTGTCGTTTGTGTCGACGAGCTAGCATCCATCACGCCACGGGCTTTCACGCAAAAGTGCACAGCACTAATGCTCACAGCGACATTATCAGTTTCCAATAATGCTTGTAAGGTTACTAAGATTTGTTGAGTAAGTCGCTCTTGTACTTGTGGACGCTGAGCAAAGAAGCGCACTATACGATTAATTTTAGATAAACCAATTATCTTACTCTTTGGTAAGTAAGCCACTTTTGCTAGGCCATCAATAGTCACAAAATGATGTTCACAGGTGCTAGTAAAGCTGATATCGCTCACTTTCACCATTTCATCTACCTTCATCTTGTTTTCAATAACGGTAATTTTTGGAAATTGCTTATAATCCAGCCCTGAGAAAATCTCTTTTACATACATTTTCGCAATGCGATGTGGCGTTTCCGCTAAACTGTCATCAGTTAAATCAAGCCCTAGAGTTTCTACCACATCAGTAAATGCACTTTTGATTCGAGTATACTTCTCTTCAGTGCTAAGACCGTTATCTATCATTGGCGTTTCTAAGCCGCTTTTTATTAAAGCATCTCTTACTAGTTGTGCTTCTTTTGACAATATAATGGGCGTTGAATTTGTAAGTTCTGCGATTTCAGCTTTCATATTAATTTCCTATGTGACGTCACCTTGTCACAGTCATAAGATATTTCTTAATGCTCTACACTTAGCGACTAAACTAAATGCCGACCGCCATCAAGGGACAAGGTCCTGCCTGTCATATAACGACTTCTTAACAAGTACTGTATGGACAACACACCTTCTTGTTCTCCAGGTTCTTTACTAAGCAACATTTTCTTTCGAGCCTTCTGCTTATATTCTATATCGTCTTGCTCATTAAACATAAGTAATGAGGGAGCAATAGAGTTAACTTTTACATGTGGAGCAAAACGCTTAGAAAATGAGTGGGTCAAATTCGCTAGACCTGCTTTGCTTGATGCGTAGGCTATATGATTATCACTACCCTTCTCTACCACATAGTCAGTGATATGAATAATGTCAGCCATCCCCAGAGATTCACTCGCTGCACATAATAATGGCTCGAAGGCCAGATTAATACGGTATGGCGCAAAAACATGTATTTGCCACATTTTTTCCATTAAAACGGCTAGGTCAGTGACTTCTTTTTCCGTTTGCCATTCAGAAGCATTATGAATAATGGCCCTTAGACCTTGGTAATTTTCTAAGATTTCCTGAATAAAATTCTCGACACCTTTATGGGTAGAAAAGTCAGCCTGTATACAATGCACGCCTACTTCTTCTAGAGCAGGAATACTTTCTCTTTTTGTCCTGTAGGTAATAACGACATCGTAACCGTCGCTTACCAGTGCCTTTGCACAAGCCAACCCCAAACGCTGCGCTCCGCCTGTAATCAAAACCGGCATTTTGTTTAACATTGTATTCCCTAACCTAATATTCTTAATCATTGACTAAAAACACAAATAACTGATTTCTATCACACCATAACAAACTAACGAGACAAAAGTTAAAAAAGATCAAACAAAGTGAAAACAAAGAGGAAACAAAAAATATTTTAGTGAATTTTCTATAAAGTAATCTAATAATGATTTTTAATCGTATTCATTGAACTAATCTTAAACAGATTACTCATAAATGTGTATTTGTTAAGTTTTAGACCACCAATAAACCATCTACCTGATGAATAAAGAAGTGATAAAGGAGTAACAATGAGCGTACAGACAGACAAAGCCAACCTAGCCCTATCTGCACAAGATATTCCCCAAGAAGCCTTCGACTGGTATGACGAGTATGCCCATGGTGACATTGACCGTCGTACTTTTCTTTCTCGCTTAGGCACCTTAAGCGTTGCAGGCCTAACACTTTCAGTTGTCGCTGGAGCACTTACACCGAACTATGCCCTCGCCGAGCAAGTGTCTTTCAACGACCCTGACATCACTGCTACCTATGTTGAATTCGACACACCAAATGGTCATGGCAAAGGACGTGGGTACTTAGTTGTCCCTAAAAATGTTAGTGCTGAAAACAAAGCTGCTACAGTATTAGTTGCCCATGAAAACCGTGGATTAAATCCATACATTGAAGATGTGGCTAGACGCTTAGCAAAAGCAGGCTTTATTGCTTTCGCTCCAGACGCTTTATTCCCTCTAGGTGGTTACCCAGGTAATGACGATGAAGGCCGTGCAATGCAAAAAACATTGGATAGAGCCAAGATTGAAGGCGACTTCATGGACGCAGCAACCATGCTTAAGAACCACTCACTGGGTAACGGTAAAGTCGGCATGGTTGGCTTCTGCTTCGGTGGCTACTTAACTAATGCACTAGTCGCAAATATGCCTGAGACTATCAATGCAGGTGCGCCATACTACGGTACGCCAAGTAAGACTAATATTGATAAGATTAAGGCTCCTCTTCAGCTTCATTTTGCTGAAATGGACAAACGAGTTAACGCAACTTGGCCTGACTACGAAAAAGCACTTAAGGCTAATGATGTTGATTACCAAGCCTATATTTATAAGACAGCCAATCATGGTTTCCACAATGACTCAACGGGTCGTTACCAAGAAGATAATGCTGAACTAGCTTGGAGTCGTACTGTAGACTTCTTTAAGCAAAACCTTAGCGCTTAATTAAAAGTTAGAAAACGCTAAAGGCGCTCTATGCTAAGCAAGAGCGCCTTTTCTTTTTGTGTCTTGTTTTACTAAGTCTGGCTTATTAACAAAAGCGGGCAAATTTAATGTTTGCTCCCAAAGGCAATCACAAAGATCTGAAAGACTCATTCCTTTATTGTCTTGTAACCAATCAACTACAGCTTTAGCAACATTCGGATAGGTAATACAAGTTACTTTGCTGGTCTCTAACCATTCTTTAATGATGTTCGAATCCAACTTATCCGCTGCTTTTGCCGCACCTAAAAGCTCTAATGCAATCGCATTAGAGTGCTGCTCTATTTGACCAGTTAAGGGCTTAACTAAAATACGACGCCCAAACTGCAGAGCCTCAGAATTCAGCTCAAACCCTGCATTACTTAAAACGGAAGCACATTCACTAAGATTTTTCTGGAACTCATTACGGCTAAATGGGAAAACCTCTACATTTCCATAAAGGCCGGGGTCAATATCCTTACAATGAAAACGAAAATGATATTCTGGAATAGCCTCTAACCAATCAAAAACAGCTTCACTGTTCTCAAATGGCAAATACACTAATACATTCTTTTCGTCGGGTGCATTACTCAACTCTTTTTCATGGATAAGAGGAGGCAAAATTGAGTGACCAAAATGATGCCAGTGAGATCCAAGCTGCATTGTTGCGGGAGCAAAATTAGACATAATCCATTGGGCTACTCGGTTCTTTTTATAGCGAGGAATATCATGAACAAAGGCATACTGATGACCAAAGCCGATACAAGCAATGCCTTGTTGTTTTGCTGCCCACGCGACAACAGGCTCATAGTCAGTAATAACAATGTCATAGCCACGGGTGTCAATGGAGCAAACATCCTTATATAACTGAAAAAGATTAGCTTTAAATAACGTTGCACCTAGGTCAAGTTTGCCATTGCGGGCAACAAAACTTAATCCCCTAAAATGCCTATATTCCCCAAAAGCAGACATATCAAAATAGTCTTCTGGGTCTCTACCTGAAAATATATAATCTACTTCTACTCCAGCGGCTGAAAATTCTGCCGCCATGGCTCTTGCTCTGGTTATATGACCATTACCCGTCCCTTGTACGCCATATAATACCTTCATATTAACACTCCTATAATAAAGGCCGCACAAGCACTACCTAGCAGTGCTCCAATAACAGTATCTGTTGGAAAATGTACACCTAAAAAGATTCGTGACATGCCAACATTTACTGCCCAAAAATATAAAATAAAGCTAAAAGCTGGGAACCACTCTGAAAGGCAATAAGCAACAAAGAAGGCGCCTGACGTATGGCCAGAAGGAAATGAAAATTGATCGGATGGAATAATATAACTTCGAAAGCCATCCAAAATATCAGCCGGTCTATTGCGCTTGCAGCTTCGTTTTAAAATAAAATATATACAACGCTCAAGAAGGAAACCAACCGTTAGCACTAATGCCAGCATTTCATAGCCGGTCATCACACATAACAAAGCACCAGCAACATATAGAGGACCGTCTGCCGTAAATGAAATAGCCCGGCCAATACGCGTGAGTAATGCCCTGTGCTTACGTGCCATAAACCAATAAAAAGCTTGTACATCAAATGCATGAATATTTTGAAGTATGTTCATCTTGATCCCTCATCATATTGTTTTTCATCCTTTCAACATAAATGAGAATAATGTCACCCCCATTTCAATTAGATGACAAATAGATGACAGACGAACAAACAAAAATGCCCCACTCAATGAGCGGGGCATTTTTGAATATTACCTAAAATATAAGCTTACATATCGTTCATTTTTTTGAACAAAGCAATCATAGCTTCAGGTTTTACTTTTTTGTTGCTGCTGTTCAATGCATATACAACGGTTTCACCTTCTGGGCCTGCACCAATGTCTGTATAGCGTAATGGTACTTCGCCAACAAGACGAGCATTTGCCATTTCTTCTAAAGAACCAAATACATAGATACGGCCTTCAACGCGCATTTCGCCATAAAAAGCATCTGCGCCTTCTAGTTTGCCATCGTACATATCAACAGAAGCGATACCTGATTGCTTCTTTTTATCTTCATTCGTCAAACCAAAGACAATTGTTTCGCCTTTTGGACCTTCACCGATACGAACTTTACGGTAAGAAGTTTCACCAACAGTTAAGAACTCTTTGTATACATCACGATCGTCAAAAATGTAGATGCGACCTTCATGATGAACTTCATACAAATCAACATTGTTTAAAGAAACCGCTTCAACAACAGGCTCAACAACGTCTTTTTTAACCGTTTCAGTACCACAAGCAGTTAATAAAGTTAGTGCAACTAAACTTGTCGCAACGGGTAAAAACTTCAATTTCATTTTTGAACTCCTTAGTTAGATTTACGAACACTTTAAGAGCTAAAAATGACAGAAACATGAAAAAAACATTACAAATTAATGACAATGAATAATAGTCGCCAAAATGACTTTAACCACAACTTCAAACACTTATAACCAATTGGTTAACATCACTCCAACACCTAAAGATTGAGTATGATGATCAAAGTCTAATAAAGACTGCCCGTAGCCATTAAAGTACTGCAGATATCCTCTACTTTTTCCCCATAAAGGAAAGGTGAAACCAACTTGAATAGCCCCTCTATTATCGGACGCTTTTAGGTTATTTCGAAACATCACATCAATACTGTAATCATCTATTACATGTATGACATTAAATTCACCATAACCAAAGTAGTTTTCGATATTAGGATTATCGTCATTAGAGGAACTCTCTGGCACCCTGTACCAAGGCTTAATAGAAAAAGCCGTATTCTCCGTTTCAAAAACAAAATCCATATAAAAACGGTTCCATGATCGAGATAAATCACCTGATTGGCCATTAGACTGGTGATTAAACCCATAACTTACATAGCTTGGTTTTATGCCAAAAATACCTTTTTTCGGCTGAGTCACGACAAAGATTTCTGGCTCATGATTGGTATCCCGGAACGGAGCCGAGATATCGCTATTGTAAGCCTGCCAATAGGCTTGCTGAGTATAAGCAAACCATAGGCTACTATTACGACCAGCCACATCCCACGCAATAGGGAATTTCATGCTGAGCTGAAATTTAAACTCAACACTTTGTAAATTCTCAGAATCATCTTCACCTAAAAAAGCCCTGTCATTAGGGCTAGAGGTGTAAGCAATAGGTAGGAAGTAATTCGGTTTGTGAGGAGTTAATACAAAAGGATTATTAACCGTTGCCGCTTCACGCCTAATCCGTTGCTCTAATAGTCCCTGAGCTTCTTGCGCACGCACTGAAATAGATTCAGGTATCTCAGGCTCTGTGGGATAAATACTAGACTCTTCCGCTATGGAATCAGACTGAGTCACTTTACTGTCTGTTTGAGCCTCTTCAGATAACCCAGTTTCCCCTATTGCAAAGCAGGGCAATAACATCACTAAACAAGCGATGATTTTCATCTAATCTATCCTTATAAGGTTAAGGTGATACTTTAGTTTTAACGTAAGAGGCTTTGTCTATATCACACACTTCCACACTCAAAATGGTTTGGGGGAAATTAAGACCAACTAAGTTATCTAATACTAAACTCGACAGCGACTTCTTTTGTTCAGCTGTACGACCAGACAATATTTTCAAAGTCACATGAATAAAACCTTCCTCTTCACCTGCAGCTACAAAGTGATTACAAGCAAATGCTCTTACTTTTACGTCTTCTGGAGAGAAAAGGCTTGAGCGAATGCAAGCTACTTTCACTTCTTCCATAATATTTGAGACAGGTATCTTTTGTTCAGTATTCTGACTGTATTCAATAATACAATGGGGCACATTAAACTCCTTTCAGCTAAATTTTCTATTTTATGAAAAAATAATGATTAATAACCGCGTTGCAAATCGACAAGAGTAGGCAATACTCCTTGTTTGCGATAACGACGAATATTACTCACAACGATTCGACTGGCACTTTCTGGATGTGTAGGCGCAGAAATATGAGGCAACACAGTAACATACTCATTCTCCCAGTATGGGTGATTATCCACTAAAGGCTCTTTATCAAACACATCCAATACCGCATGGCTCAAATGCCTAGTTTCTAATTTTTCTATTAGTGCCTTGTCATCAATGAGAGGGCCTCTGGCAAAGTTAATAATACTTGCTCCCTCTGGTAAATAAGAGAACTTCTCTGCATTTAGAATATGAGTCGTTTCTCGCGTCAAAGGCAGTAAGCAAATTAGAATATCACTCTGGGACAATAGCGTGATCAAGCCATCATCACCATAATGGCTAGTTAAACCTTTTATAGACTTTGGGCCTCTACTCCAACCCTGTACTGAAAATCCATTATCAGATAATCGCTTAGCACTGACTAAACCAAGCTCCCCTAAACCAAGAACTCCAATACGACGCTCTTTCGCCAGTACCATAGGTTGCTGACACCACTGTTTTTGCTTTTGTTGAAAGCGATACTGGGGCATATCTCTATGTAAATATAATGTCCAAGCTAATACAGCTTCTGACATAGTAAAAGCCAGATTAGGATCTACAAGGCGGGCGATATGAAAAGAAGGGGACGGTAATTCCATAACCATTTTTTCTACCCCAGCCCATACACTATGCACCCAAGTTAAATTAGGTAAAGCCAGTAAGTCTTGAGGATCTGGGTTAGCTACAATCGCAACATCTACGGTTTGTTTTTGAGCTTCAGTAAAACTTGAAAAAGCTATGATTTCTTCTTCCGGCATCATAGTCGATAAAAGCCTAACCCATTCATTTTGCTCAGCTAAACTGAGGCGACTAATAAAAGGAATCATCTATATAACATCCTGCTAACGACAATACTCTCTACTCTACAGCCAGCCTATAAAATACACATCTAAAAACTCAAAAATATAATAAGTATTTCCATTTGATATATAACAACTTATCTAAAATAAACCTCCCATAAAAAAGCCGCTATGACACAATTTGCGTCATAACGGCCTTTTCAAGTTTTCGAAATGAGGTTTTAACCTATCACAGCACCATCTTCTCTTGAGATGGCAATCACACTGGAGCGAGGTACAGATTGACCACCTTCAGGCCAGTGTGAGTTACCTTTTTCGCCAGGGTGCTGAACACTAATAAACATAGTGGTACGTTCAGGGTTCCAAGCGGCACCTGTGATTTCACACTCTTTAGGGCCAACAAGGAAGCGACGAATCTCACCTGTTTCTGGATCAGCCACTAACATCTGGTTATTACCCTGACCTTCAAAGCCTTTTTGGTTAGAGTAGTTTCCGTCTGTTTGAATCCAAAGTAAGCCTTTAGAATCAAATTTAATGCCATCAGGAGAGTTAAACATATTGTCCTGAGTGATGTTTGAAGAACCTGCATTAGCATCGTCATAAACAGCAGGGTTACCCGCTAATACAAATAGGTTCCACTTAAACTCAGTACTTGTATGATCTTCATTCATTGGCGTCCAACGAACGATCTGGCCAAAATTATTCTTAACACGAGGGTTTGGACCACTCGCTGGTGTTTCATCACCGCCAGCATTTGGTTTAACACCACGGTTTTTATTGTTAGTTAACGAACAGTAGACTTCTACTTTATTCGGGTTAGACGCTACCCATTCAGGGCGATCCATCGTTGTTGCACCCACTTTAGATGCGGCAACACGAGTGTGGATTGAGATTTCTGCCTCTGTCATTCCTGTTGTCTTTGGTGTTAAAGGCAACCATTCGCCGCGGTTATCATCATGGAATTTAGCAACGTACAGTGTTCCCTCTTCCAGTAAATCAAGGTTATTACCGCCTGCAAGATACTTATGCTTAGAAACAAAGCGATATAAGAACTCGCCTCGCTCATCATCACCTAGGTACACAACAACATGACCATTAGCTGCAATCGTCAACTCTGCGTTTTCGTGCTTAAAGCGACCAAGGGCTGTACGCTTTTTAGGACGAGCAGTTGGATTAAGCGGATCAATCTCAACGATATAACCTGCACGGTTTGGTTCGTTTGGCTCTTGAGATACATCAAAACGAGAATCTGCCATGGCCCATTTGTAACCCCAATCTTTATGGCTAATACCATAGCGCTTCATTTCAGACGTTAGTTCAAAACCTTCATCACTTGAAGAAAAGTAACCGTTAAAGTTTTCTTCACAAGTTAAATAAGTACCCCAAGGTGTTTGGCCATTACCACAGTTATTCCAAGTACCTTTAGAAGTTACACCTTTTGGATCTGCTTTTGTTTTCAATAAGTCATGCCCACGAGCAGGACCAGTAATATCCATATCTGTATCAACTGTAATACGACGGTTATAAGATGAGTCTTGAACAATGCCCCACTTACCATTACGTTGCGCAACTTCAACAATAGAAACACCATGTGCTGCTTTACTTTTACGAATGTCGTCTGCTGTTGTTGGTACACCATCAGTACGATTGATGTGTAGAGTCTTACGATTTGTGTATTCGTTGTTAACACAAAGAATTTGACGACCGTTATGTGAAAATAACGCCATGCCATCATTATGGTCACCAAACGCTAATTCTTGTGAGGCACCTGTACCACCCGTTGAAGTATCCAACGCTGGCGCATTACTAAATAATGGATCGCCCCAAGATACTAATACGTCCCACTTGTAGCCCTTTGGCACAGTAATTGTGTCCAAAGCATTTGCTTTCACCATTTCAAATGCGAGGCGCGAATGCTTATGTCCTGCTGCCAATGCACTACTTGTCGCTAGCGTTGTAGAGCCCATAACAAAAGCGCTTGCGCCAACAGCGGCACCACCACCTAAGAAGCCACGACGAGAAACCATCGAATTCGCAACCTGCTCAAATTCAACGACTTCTGGTGCCGGTCTTACCAGCTCATCTAGTTCATCGAAGCTCAATTCATCTCTTTGTTTAATACTCATAATACTGCCCTATATTATTCAGACCCACTTCTTCACAAGGGAAGTGGTCATACATGGAATGAAAAACATCTCTCCTGCAAAAGAGACTAGGGCAGAGTCTAATGAGCCAAGATGACAAAAAAGTGACGTTTTTATGGCGAAAAGAGTATCTAGATAAACATAAATACTGACCTAACTCAGGCAACTAAATAACCCAAGAGAAAAACAGCAAAAAAGCATTGGTTAAACGCATATTGATATTATAGAAATAATATTTCGAGAGTACTTAGGCATGGTCAAAAGCAAAGAAATAGACTAAAAATAAATAAATTAACCAATTTACTTAAAGTACACTGGCTCATAAGCATAAAAAATGTAAACTATAGGGACATAAAGAATTTTAATAGTTTTATTAATATCTTAGCTATTTATAAAGAATCTTCAGAAGACCAACCCTATAAACAGAGGCCACAATAATGATTAATAGCCTACGTAAGACCCCAATAAATTCACGCTTAACAAGTCTAGTTCTGTTCTTTGCTTTAGGTTTGCTCTTTGTAGTCTACCTTGCAATTACAAGTAACAAACAGTCGCTACTGGATGAGAAATACTCTCAGACTAAGTTCGTTGTTGAAACAGCTTCGGGAGCAATAAAGCACTTTTATAAACTAGAGCAGTCCGGCGCATTAACTAGAGAAGAAGCACAAAACTTTGCAATGAATGCAATCAAAGAAGCTCGCTACTCAGGTAATGAGTACTTCTGGATCAATGACTACTCATCAAACATGATAATGCATTCTGCCAATCCTTCCCTTGATGGCAAGAACCTCGCAACACTTAAGGATAAAAATGGTAAAACCATCTTCCCTGAGTTTATTCGCGTAGTAAAAGCTCAAGATGCAGGCTACGTAGATTACTTATGGCCAAAAGCTGGTAGTGATGTTCCTGTAGAGAAAATTTCTTATGTGCAAGGGTTTGAGCCATGGCAGTGGATTCTTGGCTCTGGTGTTTACCTAGATGACGTAGATACACAGTTTAAAAGCGAAGCAATCAAGCTTAGCCTACTAAGTGGTGCCATTATTATTATCGCATTACTACTCTCCATTGTGATTGTACGTTCCATCATATCCCCTATTACTCAGCTACAAGCTGCGATGGAAAATATCTCCCATGGTGATGGCGATCTAACAGCACGTTTACCAGAAGCAGGTAATGACCAGCTGACTAAAATTGCTTCTTACTACAACATATTCATTGAGCGATTAACTAACACTTTATCCGAGGCAGTCGCTCTCAACTTAGAGGTAGAAAGCAAAAGCCAAGAGTTAAGGTCTGTTGCTGGTAAAACAAAAGCAATAGCTCAAGAGCGTGAAGTCATGTTCACTGAAATGGCAGATACCATCACAGAAGTGGACAACTTCAAAGATGAAGTGATAGAAACGACTAAATCTACTATTGCCTCTGCTCACAATACAGTTGAAAAAACACGTACTGGACAAGAATCTATTACCCAAACGGTACAATCCCTTGAGAAGCTATCTCTTGAACTAGAAAGTGGCTTAAATACGGTAGTTCAACTCGCTGAGCAATCGCAAACGATTGGTTCTGTATTGGATGTGATTAGTGCGATTGCTGAACAAACTAACCTACTAGCACTTAACGCTGCGATAGAAGCTGCACGTGCAGGTGAGCAAGGCCGAGGGTTCGCAGTCGTAGCCGACGAGGTACGTGGTCTAGCCAGTCGTACTCAAGCATCGACAGATGAAATTCAAGCAATGATTAACAAGCTTCAGGCTGGTGCTAAAGAAGCAGAGTCTCGTATTACTGAAAGTCATAAGCAATCGCAGAAAACGACGGAAGAGATCACTCTGACCACTCAGTATTTACAAGAGATTGCTAACTCAGTAGATGATATCGATCATGCAAGTAATACGGTTATTCAGAGCGTTAACATGCAAAGTGAAGGCATGCACAAACTAACGCAGCTAAATGAAAAAATCGTTGATCTTTCTGCTCAAGCTAGCAAACAAGTTCAGAAAAACAACGAAACCAGTGTTGTTCTTGCGGACACATCAGAAAGAGCTAAGGAAGTTATGTCAACCTTTAAACTTTAAAGGCACATAATAGAAATGCTAGGAGGCCATTAACCTGACGTTATTGGCCTTCTTTTTTGACCTATGAAAGGTATTCTTTTTCTATGGTTTAAAGGGAGCTAGCACTTGGCCCCCTTCTCTCCTTCCTTCAAACCTGATTTCAAACGACTATAGATAATAAATCCTGTATCTGATCAGGAGATACAAAACGAACAAGGCGGCCTTTCTCCTCTCCGTCTTTTAGCAGGATAAGCGTAGGCCATAGTGTGACTTTAAATTGTCTGCCCAGTTTCTTACCTTTACCATCAAATACCTTCATATGAGGTAACTTGGGATAAGACTCCATAACTGTACAGAGCAAGGGCTGAGCCGCTTTACAATACCCACACCAGTTCGTGCCAAACTCTAACAAAGCCCAACCAGACATTCTGGTAAGACCCTCAACTTTTGGAGTTTTTTCTAAAAAGTCAGCGCTATAACCTAAGGTTACAACTTCAAAGCCATTTTCCTGCATGAAATTCCTCCTCAAGTTCACAGCATATAAGCCCATAGTAGTAAATTAAGAACATACCTGAGGCGCCTGATAGTCTAGCTTTAATAATTTAAAATAGTTATCGCCTAAAGCAATGTGACGGAATGCATCATCGTCTAGGTATTGTAAGATTCGACTGGTTGCCTTGAGCTCTTGTTGATATATCTCATAGGAATTACCTTTAAAAGCAACAAAATCAGAGCCGGGTAATATACGAGTAGAATACTTATTCAGAAAATCAATATAAACACTTTGATTCGACGGGCGTTTGAAATAGTAATCGTCTAAGAGGCGCCATGAAATATCTAGCATCAAGTTAGGATGTTTATTTAACAATCGAGATAAAATATCGATGTGTTCTTCTGCTCTTAAGCGTATTTGTTCATACGAAAGTCCCATATGCGCCCATACAATTTTATTATCTGGATAGGTATCTAATACCTTCTCCATTAGATAAAGATAACGAGTTGGCTCATCATCATTACCGATATCAGAGTGAATAGTAATAGGATCGTTACGCAGCCTAAGCGCCGTCATGAAATCAGCCCATTGGTTGATATTTTCAGGGGTGGCGGCAACATGTTGATTATTAAATTGAGCCTGCTTCACTAGGTTCACTTCACCCATCCAATGAAAAAAGCCTGGGTACTCTTTTTCATACAACTCCATTAATGCAATCGTCGACTCAGGGTTGGATAAATCAGTAAAGGTCATAGACAAGGTAAGATGTAAGTCGTTTGGAGGATTCTCTGCCATATTGGCAGCATTAACTAAATCATTTCGAGTAGTGGGCAATACAGGTACCCCAGGACACTTAGAATAATTAAGACAAGTGGAATTAGGTGGCAGCATTTGCCCAATGCCATAGACATTAGCAAAACGAACTGTAGTACGGCGAAGGTAATCGTTCACCTCTTCAAAAGGGATCGCCTTACCGTTGAATGGTCGGTAATGAAGGTGGGTATCCACAACTGGTGTATAGGGTTCTGTTGTCCTATCATAGCAAGCTGATTCCTCTTTAAACGAGGCTAAGCCACGATATGTGTTGCTTTCTGTTGGAGATGTACACCCAGTCAAGAAAGCTATGAAGAAGATATAAAAACCTATACGCATTATTTTACTCGCAGCTTATATGTGTCAATCCACGTTATCAGTAAAAGCTATTTACTCAAAGCTCCATACTGAAAAAATGAAGTTTTCCACGCAAAAAAATGGCCGCGACGAAGGCGGCCATTTTTTGTAGAAAAGGAATTACTTAAGATTTAAAACATCCTGCATATCATACATACCTGCAGCCTTACCTTCTAACCAGCTCGCTGCTCGAACAGCACCCTTTGCAAAGGTCATGCGGCTACTAGCCTTGTGAACAATCTCAATACGCTCACCTTCTGTTGCAAACCAAACGCTGTGCTCACCGACAACATCACCGGCGCGAATAGTTTCAAAGCCAATTTCTTTTTGAGTGCGAGGGCCTATCTGGCCTTCTCGTCCATATACAGCACATTCTTTAAGGTCACGACCAAGAGCATCTGCTACTACTTCACCCATACGCAACGCTGTGCCTGATGGTGAGTCAACTTTATGTTTATGATGGGCTTCTACAATTTCTACATCGTAATCATCACCCAAAATTTCCGCGGCTGTAGCTAACAATTTAAGCGTTAAATTAACACCAACACTCATGTTCGGAGCAAAAACAACTGGCGATGCAGAAGAAGCCTCAGTCAATTTAGCTTTTTCATCATCATTTAGACCTGTTGTACCAACCACAATCGCTTTATTATGTTGAGCACAAAACGCAGCATTTTCTAAGGTAAGTTCTGGTGTTGTAAAATCAATTAATACATCGAAATCGTTTACGCAGTCTTGTAATGACGCTACCGCAGCCACATTAAGTTTGCCTTCGCCTGCTATTTCACCAGCATCAGCTCCAATTAAACTACTACCCGGTTTTAAGATAGCGGCGCCTAATGAAACCCCTTCAGCACTTTTGATTGCTGAAATTAAATTTTTACCCATGCGCCCAGATGCGCCAATCACTGCTACTCGCATTTTACTTACTTCCTCAATTTTATCTGTGAACACAATAACAAAAAATCACTTTAATCTCAGCCCTTAAAAAAATTAAGAAGTCGACAGGCAATAAAAAAGGAGCCGAAGCTCCTTTAAAAATGAGACCCTATATTTAGAAAATCTGATTTGGAGATAACTCATCCAATAGCGACTCATCAAATTCAAGGTCACCTTGAAGAGGTAAATCGTCTACGGTTTGACGAACCACAGGGCGAGGTTGGTCATTTTGGTTAATCACGATTTCAACTCGACGGTTTATGCCACGGTTTCTCGGGGTATCATTAGGAACTAGAGGTCGCGTATCAGAATACCCAGTCACACCAAATCGACTTTCTTCGAGTCGGTCTGAAAGGAATAGCTCCTCAGCAACAGAGATAGCCCGGGCAGAAGATAGCTGCCAGTTTGAACCAAAACGAGCACTATCTATCGGTATATTATCTGTGTGCCCTTCCACTGAAATACTACCCTGCACCTCGACCAAAATTTCACGAATAAGGTCGATAACTGGAATAAAGTCATAACTTAACTCAGCGGAACCAGATTCAAACGCTCCCTGATCTTTGATCCGAATCGTAATTGTCTCTTCCTGAGTTTCAACTTCTACCGTTCCTTTAGAGATTTCTTCACGCAATACAGAAGCTATTTGTTGAGCATCTTCTTCTGTTTCTTGAATCTTTTGTTCTTTCGTAATATCGGCTTGAGATTTATCGACAAAATCAACAGGGGATGGAGAACCCGAATCACTTTGCTCTTTGAGCTCTGCTTCACCAGGGCTACACAAAACTTCTAAGGTATGCTCAGGTGTAGTATCGACTTTTTGCCTAACTTCATTGATAGGGGTAGGTTCTGGACGAGCAGGGCTAAATTCTTGCGCTATTATCGAGGTACCCATAGGTACCTCTTCAGCACGTATATCACGCTGAACACCAAAAGCGACTTTCAGAGAACCAGCAATCTGTTTGTACTTAGTGACGTCCATTTCAGCAAATGACAAAAGCAGTACGAAGAAACACAATAGCAAAGACATGAGATCCGCGAAGGTTCCCATGTAGGCTGGTAAGCCCTCAACACATTCTGGACAGTCTGATTCTGCTTCTTCACTCATTATCGAATCCGCTTATAACTAAATTATTCACGCTCAAGTCGCTTACCTTCAGGCATATAGGTCTTAAGTGCACCATCCAATACTCGAGGGTTAAGACCCGATTGAATGGCAACTAAGGCATCCAGAATCAATTGTTGGCAAATAAGTTCTTCATCTGCACGAGCATTTAGCTTGGCCTGAATCGGCAAACACACCATATTCGCAACCATGGCTCCGTAGAGTGTTGTTAGTAGGGCGATTGCCATCGCAGGGCCGATCGCTGCAGGGTCAGACATGTTAGCAAGCATCTGTACCAAACCTACTAGCGTTCCGATCATCCCCATTGCTGGAGCAACATCACCAAACGCTTTAAATATTTTCGCACCACCATTGTGTCGTGCATAAGCTTGATTCATGTCTTTAGAGAGCTGGTTTTTGACCACGGTGCTATCATGACCATCCACCAGCATTTGAATACCCTTTGATAAAAAAGGATGGCTAACTTCTTTACCTTCTAGAGACAGCAGGCCGCCTTTACGCGCTTCATCGGCAAGGCCGTAAATTTCGTCGATTAGAGCGTCAACAGGAACGCTTTTAAACATAAAGGCCTTACCTGCAACTTTACCAGCTCCAAGAAATTGCCCTAGTGGATATTGCATCAAAGTTACGAAAGTAGAACCAATCAATACAATCAGTATCGAGGTTACATCGACGAACATCCCTGCAGAGCCACCCAGTACAATCGCAGCACCTACGACGATACACGCTCCAACAAGTCCTAATAACGTTGCGATATCCACACACGTCTCCCAATAAAAAAGCTATAATGCGTACAATGAAGGTATATGATTCTATACGAAAGCAAGACTAACAATAAATCTTCTTGTGTATTTTTTATAATTTATATAATTAATTGTCTCAACGTTTCAACTTTTTACTAGTCAAACTGAGTTTTATTTAAGAGTAACTATTCATGCCGCGTAAAAACAGTGTTCATTACTTTGAAGAAAACCTAACTGAGTTAGATTCAATAGTCACCCAACTCGAATCTAATGAGCTTTCTTTGGAAGAAGCTCTAAAAGCCTTTGAAAAAGGTGTTAAACTCAGTAACGAATGCCAATCCGTACTGACAAAAGCAGAGCAAAAAGTTCAGATCTTATTGGAAAAGCAAGACGGTGAACATTTAGAAAACTTTGAACCGGAATCTAATTAGTGACTTTAGACGTTTTTTCTCAATATGCTCGTAATCGAGTAGATTTATACCTCCATCAGAATCTCCATCAATACGCACCTGCCAAAGCACTTCAGGAAGCGATGTTTTATAGCCTTTTTAACGGCGGAAAGCGCATTCGACCTATGCTGACCTATGCAACAGCGTCACTATTCTCTGATGTCAATAATCTAACGGATGCCAGCGCAGCCGCTCTTGAATCAATACATGCCTACTCGCTGATTCATGATGATTTGCCGGCCATGGACGATGATGATTTACGCAGAGGAAAGCCAACCTGTCATATTCAATATGATGAAGCGACCGCCATTCTAGCGGGCGATGCACTACAAACCTTTGCTTTTGAATTGCTAAGTAATAATGAACTTCAGCAGCCTACTACCCAATTATCGCTTATCCAAGAGCTGGCTAAAGCCTCAGGCCGCCATGGCATGGTAACAGGTCAGATGATTGACCTGTCCAATGTTGGTAAAAACCTTGATATCCAAGCTCTAGAACAAATGCACCTACATAAAACTGGTGCACTAATTCGTGCCAGTGTTCGAATGGGCGCTATTAGTACAGGAATGAGAGATCAGAAAGTTTTTGACGCATTAGATACCTATGCCAATGCCATTGGTCTAGCCTTCCAAGTGCAGGACGATATCATCGACATAACGAGCGATACGGAAACACTCGGCAAGCAGCAGTTTTCAGACGAAGATGCGGATAAACCAACTTATCCTAAACTATTAGGTTTAGAAGGGGCTCAGAAGCTTGCTCAACAGCTAAACGACCAAGCAATAAACGCGATATCACCTTTTGGTGACTCTGCGAAACCTTTAGTTGAACTTGCAAACTATATTATTGGTCGTAACCACTGATATACTTAGCCGCTTTTCAAAATTAACTTATTTGCGATCAAGCCTTTGCCCATGTTTGAAGAAATACCAACCTCACGACCTGACACACCATTACTGGATCAGGTCAATACACCAGCTGACTTGCGAACATTTAGCAAAGAGCAATTACCTACGCTAGTGAATGAACTTCGTGAGTTCATGCTATATAGTGTTGGGCAAACAGGTGGTCATTTTGGCGCTGGACTAGGCGTTGTAGAGCTAACAGTTGCATTGCATTATATCTACAACACTCCTGACGACCGTATTGTCTGGGATGTAGGCCATCAAGCCTATCCCCATAAAATTCTCACTGGCCGTCGTGATGCATTACTGAAAATTCGTCAAGAAGATGGCATTTCGGGCTTTCCAAAACGCGACGAGAGTGAATACGATACTTTTGGTGTCGGTCATTCTAGTACATCCATAGGCGCTGCATTAGGTATGTCTCTAGCAGCACAGCAACTTGAAACAGGGCGAAAAGCCGTTGCTGTAATTGGCGATGGCGCTATGTCCGCAGGTATGGCCTTTGAAGCACTCAACCATGCAGGCCATGTCAAAGCCAACATGCTGGTTATTCTGAACGATAATGAAATGTCTATCTCCAAGCCTGTAGGCGCATTATCTAGTTATTTTGCTCGTATTTGGGCAAGTAAAACCTACGATAATATTCGTAAAAGCGGCCATAAGGTTTTTTCTGGACTACCATCCGCATTAGAACTCGCACGTAAAGCGGAAGAACACATGAAGGGAATGGTTTCACCTGGAATGATGTTTGAAGAATTAGGCTTTAACTATATTGGTCCAATTGATGGTCATGACTTAGACCATCTAGTACAGACTATTGCTAATTTGAAAGACCGTGAAGGGCCTCAATTCCTTCATGTCATCACCAAGAAAGGCAAAGGCTTCGAGCCTGCTGAAGGTGACCCTATTGGCTACCACGCTATTAATAAAATTGAGCCGGCTCCCGTAACAAACAAACCCTCTTTGCCTAAATATTGTAACGTGTTTGGCAAATGGATATGTGATGCTGCAGAGCAAGACAATCAGCTCGTCGCCATCACTCCCGCCATGAAAGAAGGTTCGGACCTCATTGCCTTTGCTGACCGCTTCCCAAAACGTTACTTTGATGTTGCCATTGCGGAACAACACGCAGTGACATTAGCGGCAGGTATGGCGTGTGATGGTTTAAAGCCAGTGGTTGCTATTTATTCAACCTTTTTACAACGCGCCTACGACCAATTAATTCATGACGTAGCCTTGCAAAACCTTGATGTGCTTTTCGCTATAGATAGAGCTGGATTAGTGGGTGAAGATGGTCCAACTCATGCTGGAGCATACGATTTAAGTTACCTTCGCTGTATTCCAAACATGGTGGTCATGGCACCTTCAGACGAAGACGAATGCCGAAAAATGCTGCAAACAGGTTATTTTTACCAAGGGCCTGCGGCTGTTCGCTATCCTCGAGGGAATGGTCCTGGGGTAACTATTTCTGATGGTTTACAAACATTAGAATTAGGCAAGTCTCGGACTCTTCATGAGGGTAAATCTGGAACAGTAATATGTGCATTTGGTGCACCCACTTATGCGGCCTTAGAGGCTGCGAAGAATCTAGACGCTACTCTTCTTGATATGCGCTTTGTGAAACCTCTTGATAAAACGGCATTGCTTCACCATAAAGATGCAAAACTTATAGTCACGGTAGAAGAAAATGCCATCATGGGCGGAGCAGGCTCAGCTGTGAGCGAATTCTTGCAAAACCACAATATTCTTACCCCTGTTTTACATATTGGCTTGCCCGATAAATACGAAGAGCACGCAAGTCACAAAGCAATGCTAAAGCGTGTTGGATTAGACACTGAAGGAATTGAAAAAGCAATTAAGGCTAAGCTTAATTGCCTTTAACTGCCTAACTATTTTTAATTGCTTAGACCCTTGCATTGGAATCTTGCTATTGCAAACGCTCCTCTGGCACCGTGGTATCAGCTATTGGCATGATATTGATGTATTCTGGCTGCACTTCCTGTTCTGGACACATATCAGAAAATAGCTGAGAGTGAGTTTGATTTTCTATTATTCTGACGTGACATCTTGTTAAGCCCCTTGGCTCAGGAACACCACATGAATGGGCTATCATACCGATACTGTGCAGTAGTTCGGTTGCGTAGTTTGCCACTCGCTCCGATTTTTCTTCAGGTACAAGCCCCCGCTGCAAGTCTCTATTGTGAGTAGTGATCCCTGTCGGACAGCTATTTTTATTGCACTGTAATGCCTGAATGCAACCCAGCGAAAACAAAAATCCTCGTGCAGAAACAACAAAATCTGCTCCTGCGCTTAAAGCCCAAGCCACCTTACCCGGCACAATCAGCTTGCCCGATGCGATAATTTTAATATGCTTACGTAACCCATAAGAGGTAACGATATCGACAACCTTGGGTAAACTCTCTCGTAGACTCATTCCCACATAATCCATTAGAGGCTGAGGAGCAGCTCCAGTACCGCCGTCCGAGCTATCAATAGTGATAAAGTCTGGACAGTAGTCTATGCCTTTTTGATGAATCAGTTGGCACAACTCGTTAAAAAAGCTTAAGTCACCCACTACCATTTTAAAACCAACAGGCTTAGAGGTAACTTGTCGAACCCTATGTATCATATTTAATAAATCATCAACGGATTTAATATCTTTATGACCATTTGGGCTGTTTGAATCTTGCCCTTCGGGAATTCCTCGAATAGCCGCGATCTCTTTGCTTACCTTATCCCCAGGCAACATACCTCCCTTGCCTGGCTTTGCCCCTTGACTCATTTTAATTTCAAACATTCGTACATTTTCGTGCTTGGCAACGCTTTTCAACTTTTCATCATCGAGTTGTCCTGTTGCATTGCAAACGCCGTACTTTGCCGTTCCGATTTGATAGACAAGATCACAACCACCTTCTAAATGAAAAGGTGATACACCACCCTCTCCTGTATTTAGCCAGATACCCGCTTTTTTGGCACCTTTAGCCAAGGCTTGAATCGCTGGTTTAGATAACGCTCCGTAGCTCATACCTGAAATATTAATAACAGAGCGAGTACGGTATGGCTTCTTTGCTGTAAATTCACCGATACAGACTTCTTTTGGCGGCAGAGCATCTTCATCCAGTGTTGGAAAGGGGCTGTTTAAGAAAAATACATCACCGGGTGTTTCTAAGGATCGTGTTGAGCCAAAAGCAATTGTAGAATCCACTTTTTTCGCAGCACGATAGGCCCATGCCCTCTCTGCTCTATTAAAGGGGCGCTCTTCCCTATCCATAGCAAAGAAGTACTGTCGAAAAAATTCTCCCATATGTTCAAAGATATACCTAAACCGGCCAACAACAGGGTAATTACGTCTAATCGTATGCTTAGTTTGATGCTTATCGATCCAATACATAATGAAGACTGAAACAATCGTCACTAAAATAAGAGCAACAAATATCAAAATACTCCAACGAATAACAAATGTCGCTAATGAAGATAAATAGTCCATAACAGCCCTTATAATGAGATCACATCTCTAATAATGCTTTTCAGATAACAGGAAAGAGTCTTCTTTTATATGGCACAAGAAAACAAAGAAAGTTAATAAAAGATTACTTATATAGAACGGCAGAGAGCGAAAAGACTTTATATATTATTAATATACAAATGAAAGGAAGAGATAATAGACCTTAAAAACACCTATTACCCCTTTGCTAATTAGCAGATATTAGAACCAAAGAAAGACTACTTTATCGATTAAAACCCATAAAGCAAAGATAAAGGTAGTCATAGCCACCAAGCCATTCTTCCATTCATCAAAACGAACTCGGCAATAGACGATACCTGCAGACGTTATACATAGCGTTAGCAGACCTAAAACGCCCAAATAATTAGGGAACCATAAAGTGACAGCACCAAGTAATTCAGCGACACCAACGGCAAGTAAAATCCACTGATTCAGGCCGCACTCTTTGAAGAAAGTAAGGTTGCGTTGATAAACAAACTGAGGGACACCAATGATCTTGGCACTACCAGATAAAACAAAAAAAATGGTTAGCTCTAATGACACCACGAAAAGAATAAATGAACTCATTGAAGACCTTTTATTATTTATATATTTAGGTAGTAATTAACAAACCTACTTAGAAATAACCTTACAGAGGCAAAGCGGAATGTTTTTTTACAGCGGGTGATAATAATCCTCTTTTCCACCTTCTGCCAGCCCATTTTAGATTTTAACGAATGACTGAGTAGTCTTCGCTATTCGCTACGGAGAAATCAACAATAACTTCCTTGCCGCCAAATCCGTGTTGATTGCACTTTGCCCTAACCCGAACGGACTCAGTACCTACAGGTATCTGCACACCACATAAACTGCGAGTAAAAGGCTGCTCATTGACATGCGGGTGCAGTAACACCCTTTCGCCTAATATAACGCCTTGATCATCGATAACCTGCCAAGCATCAGCATAATGCTCCCAACCTTCATCATTATGACGAACAGCAACATGAAAGCACCAGCTCCCTTTGCTCATTTCCACTGCTTTGACGGATTGCACATGAGCGTAATTTAATGAAGCCTGTCCATCCGCATAAAGGCTGCTAGCAAAAAATAAACAGAAAATGAATGACCAGTATTTCATTTGAAGCTCCTTTTCTTATCTTAATTACTTAAATTTTCTTCTAAAATGCTCTTGAGCTTCTAAAGATAACAGCTGAGCATTGTGCAACAGCTTAGTAAGTTTTAGTCTGCTGTAATGAATAGCACTTTTTAATGGTAGAAAGTACTGAGTTAATACTCCTCCATTATCAATCTTTTCACCCGTACCAAAAATTATTTGTTGATTATCGTGGCCTGAAGACCAAGTGGAAAAAAGCCTATCCCATATAGCCAATATCACACCGAAATTTTTATCATAATGTTCCACAGAAATAGAGTGATGAATTTGGTGCTGAACAGGTGAAATCAGCCATTTCTCTATTGTCTTTCCATAACTTAAAACGACACCTGAGTGACGTAAGTTAGCTCCTAAAATATTAAAAACAAAAGTAGAAACTAGTACGCCAAATATTTGCAGCAAGCTAATCTGGTGAGGAAAAAGTACTAGAAAAATACTAATAACAAGGCTCTGTACTGTTAAAGATCGTAAGAAAAATAGCCCACCTTCTACAGGATGCGTACGAAAAACAGTAAAAGGGGTTAAAACTTTAGCACTATGGTGAACCTGATGAAAAAACCATAGCAAAGGAACTTTATGCATTAACCAATGGGTAAAGAACCTTGAGAAGTCATCTGCTAAAAAATAGCACAAGGTAAATAAAGCCATCACCAATGTATCCGACCACCCAAATGATAGGTTTGAAAGCCCCTGCTCTTGCCAAAAGAAAAACAAAAAACTAATCCACACACTTTGCGATAGGGTTTTGGGAATAGCAATAGAAAAGATGAGGCGGTTTAATAACCAGACTTGATAATCCGTTCGCGCAGAAGAGTGCCACCAAACTCTCCATGAAAAATAGCTTTTTACTCGATGTATACCAGCAAAGCCATAACGGAAGTAAAAAATAAATACAGCAAACACTGACGCAGACACCAAATAAAACAGTGAAACGCGTTTGCTTAAATCAAATAAAGAAGAGCCAGCAGATGCCAACTCTTCCCCTAACCAAAATATAAAGGCATCAAACATTGCCTCATAATATCCTAATTAGTCGTTTTCAACACTTTTACCTGCTGAATTGATCTGATCAAGCACTGCATTCATACCAGCAGTTTTATCATTCAATTTAGCTTTTAAATTAAATGCTTTTGCTAGTAAATTCTGAGTTTTGATCATGTTCAGCTTGTATTCTTGCATAGAGATAGACGAGCCTTGGATAAATTTACCTTTTCCGTCTACAGCTAACACTTGCGTATCACCAAATAGAATTGGGCTAAAACCAATTAGACGATCAAGATCGGCTTGAGTGCTACCTAGCTCACGTCCAGCAGCTTCTAGAGCAAGAGCGAAACCTTTTAACTCACCCCAATGCTTAACATAGTTGCGGAAAGATTTGCTTACATCACCTTGAGCTTCTTCTACTGCAATAATTTTATCGATATCAGAGAAGACGCTACCAGCATACTTATATGCAGCTTCAGCGATCACTTGCTGCCAAGCTGTTGCAATTACATCAGCATATGCACGTAATTCTGCATGCTGTGCTTTCGTCATTTTCTCGCCATTTGCAGATTCAATAAGTTTACGTCCATCTACAAAAGCTTGCATGATAGTGTGAAAGTAGTTTGTACCAGCACTTGCATCAGTACTAGCCGCATAATAAGCGTGAGCAAATGCCATTTCTGATTTCAGGTCAACTTTACCATCACCATTAGCATCAGCTTTAGAGAAAGCCTCAGCTTTTTGCTTAGTGATATTTACCACTTCTTTAGGTGTTAGAGAAAGACCGTTTGCTGGTGCACCAAAGTAACCAAAGCCTTCATCCCATACATGCTCTTTACCTGTGTAGACAGTACCTGCTTTATAAGGTTTGTCATTTGGGTATTCGCCTTCTTCGATTTTCTCATCTAGGTAGCGGTTAACTGCGTTGTGGTAAAAAACAGCACCCATCGCAAACTTTGATACTAGTTGAGTGTAGTCATAACCATTAACAGGGTCATAACCGTTTTTTGTTTTAGCAGCCATATCAACAAGTTGCTGAAGAAGCTCTTGGCCTGTTGGGTTTCCTGGCCAACCAGTAATAACACCACTATAAGTACTAGCTAAAAGGCTTTTCCCTTTAGATAGCTCATTAATTTTTGTTTGTTTAACCGGAAAACCGTCCTTAGATGCTGGATCTAGAATTGCTAGATCTCCTTCGCCTGTTAAGTAGGCTGCCATTAGATCTGCATCACCTTTACTGACCGCTTTTTTCAATGAATTATGCAAAGCATGACGGGCGATTTGACCACCGTAAGAAACTGAAGAAGTCTTATCCCCTTCATAGCCTTTTAGTGTTACGCCAAATTTATAGTCGTCAGCTGCTACAGCACTAAATGACAATGCTACAAATGTACTAAGGATAGTTCTTTTCATTATAAAAATTCCTTATATGAGTTAAAAAACGAAAATACCATAACTGTACTGCTAATGATTATCAACATATCTTTTGTTCGAATAAGTAATTCACTAATAGATTATTTTTATAAGCTGTATTTATGTGGGTTAAATATATAATGCTTGCAGAAAACAATATATTAAATAATAATTATTATCATTAGTATTTAATAAGAATCCACAATGCAAACTAAATTACTTTCTCCAGCGTCTGAAGAGCACTATCTCCTCAAAAAGCTCCATTCGAACAAACGAATGATTGTGCTATTTAGCATTTTTATTCTTGGGCTAATCCCTGATTTTAGAGAAAGCCTTTTTATCGTTTTCGCTGATGCTTTCTTACAAGTGTCTGCTTTTGTCGCCCTTACTCTCGCCATTTATTACGGTATCAGTCACAACTTTAATGCATCCTTTCTACATAACTGGATGCAGAAAGCTTCTTATAGAGAAGTGATTTTTGCTGGTGTAATGGGGGTTCTACCCGGCTGCGGTGGCGCAATTATTGTTATAACTCAATATACAAAGGGTCGAATTGGTTTCGGCGCGGTTGTTGCTGTACTGACCAGTACAATGGGCGATGCAGCTTTCTTGTTAATCAGCCAAAAGCCTGAAGACGCAATCATTGTACTTTCTATCAGCGTTTTTGTCGGGATATTATCTGGACTAGTTACAGACGCTTTTCTCCCAGCACCAAAACTAAACCTAAAAGATTGCAGTGAAAAATCAGCTCCAGAGCAAATTAAAGAACCTAACTCCTTTGAAGTATGGGTAAGCCGCGCAAGTATGGCATTTTGGTGTTTACTGCTCATCCCTGCAGGCAGTATCGCCTTACTTCTTTCCATGCAATACGATGTCAACCAATTACTGGGGTTGCCTGATCAGTCCATAGAGCACATTGGTGCTATTGCAGGTCTTGTATGCCTAACGTTATGGGCCCTTTCCGCTAAAAATGACAGTTATTCCGAATTATCAAAGGAGAATGACAGTGTTCTGCCAAAACACTGGATCAGGAAGGTTGCTCAAGATACTCAATTTGTCACTAGCTGGGTTATTGTGGCCTTCATTCTTTTCGAACTTGTATTGTTCGTTGTCGGCAGCGGCTTATTTGAAGCCCTTAAGTCTTGGGGGAGCACCACCATTATCTTTGCAACCTTGATTGGCTTACTACCCGGCTGCGGCCCTCAAATTATGGTAACAGGGCTTTATTTACAGGGTGCTATTCCCTTATCTGCACAACTCGCTAATAGCATAAGTAACGATGGAGATGCTTTATTTCCAGCCATCGCATTAGCACCAAAAGCGGCATTGATTGCCACTCTGTACTCTACGGTTCCTGCACTTATTGCTGGATATGGCTATTACTGGTTAGTAGAAGTAGGGTTATAAAAAAGCCGATAAATTCACCATCGCATGATGAGTTTATCGGCTTACTTTTCTTTATCTCAGCCTTTCTAAAGAACTTTAAGCGCGGCTATTAAAGCAGACATCTCTTCATCTGTTCCTATGGTAATTCTCAAATAATTACCAATCCGAGGCTTTTGACCAAAGTAACGAACCAAAATGCCCTGCTCTTTAAGGGCAAGATAAATGCTTTCCGCAGACTTTTCTGGGTGACTAACAAACACAAAGTTAGTCGCCGATGGCACTACCTCAAAACCGAGCACTTTCAGCTCTTCTACCGACTCTTCACGAGTTTTAATCGTTTTATCACATAAATTTTGAAGGTAGTCTTTATCTTCAACTGCTGCAGTTGCACCGGCCAAAGCTATACGATCAATAGGATATGAGTTGAACGAATTTTTTAGCCTCTCTAGACCCTCTATAAGGTCAGGATGTCCAAGTGCGTAACCGACACGAATTCCTGCTAAAGCGCGGGACTTAGAAAGCGTCTGAACGACCAATAAATTAGCGTATTGATTTACTAAACTAGCCGCGCTTTGCGCGCCAAAATCCACATAAGCTTCGTCCACCAACACCACAACATTTGGGTTAGCTTTTAATATAAGCTCAATTTCTTCTAACGCTAATGCTTTACCTGTTGGGGCATTTGGGTTCGTTACCACAACACCTGATACATCAAGATTTTGATAATCGCTTGGAACAATATCAAAACTGTCATTCAGAGGAATCAGTTTTGGCTCAATACCGTAAAGACCAGCATACACTTTATAGAAGCTATAGGTAATATCTGCGAACGCTAAAGGCTTGCCATCAGCGAAGTACCCCATAAAAGCAAGAGCCAGCACTTCATCCGAGCCGTTACCCACGAACACCTGATTCACATCCAACTGATAGTTTTTTGCCAATGCCTTTTTCAGCGTCATACAGTTAGGGTCTGGGTATAAACGTAGACTCTCGCCCACTTCTTTTTCCATAGCCGCTATCGCTTTTGGCGACGGCGGGTATGGGCTCTCATTAGTATTGAGCTTAATGTACTTTTTATCTTGTGGTTGCTCGCCTGGTACATAAGGATCCAGAGAGGCAATTTTATCTGTCCAAAAATGGCTCATGGCAACGTCCTTTATAATCAATCAAAAAATAAGGCCTCATTGCTAGAGGCCCTATTCATTACTACATGCGTTATTACTCGGCCTTAGCTTAGTCCTGAGGCTTCATATGAGGGAATAGCAATACATCACGGATAGATGGCGCATCAGTGAAAAGCATTACTAGACGGTCAATACCGATGCCCTCACCAGCCGTTGGCGGAAGCCCGTATTCTAGCGCATTGATGTAATCTGCATCGTAATGCATTGCTTCATCATCACCCGCATCTTTCTCAGCAACTTGGCGCTTGAAGCGCTCCGCCTGATCTTCTGGGTCATTCAACTCTGAGAAGCCATTGGCGATTTCACGTCCGCCTACGAAGAACTCAAAACGATCAGTAATAAACTCATTGTCGTCATTACGACGAGCCAATGGCGACACTTCTGCAGGGTATTCAGTAATGAAAGTCGGTTGATCTAACTTATGCTCAGCCGTTTCTTCAAAGATTTCAGTCCAAAGCTTACCTAAGCCCCAAATTGGTTTCACATCGATCTTAAGTTTCTGAGCAACAGCTGTTGCCGCTTCAATGGTTGCTAAATCTTCTGCCGTTAACTCAGGGTTATAGTGCAAAATGGACTCAAGCATTGTCATGCGTACGAAAGGCGCACCAAAGTCATATTCTGAGCCTTGGTAAGTCACTTTTGTCGTGCCCAACACTTTTTCCGCCACGTTACGTAGCATGTCTTCAGTAAGATCCATCAAGTCTTTATAGTCTGCATAAGCCTGATAGAACTCAATCATAGTGAATTCTGGGTTATGGCGGGTCGATGTTCCTTCGTTACGGAAGTTACGGTTAATCTCGAACACTCGCTCAAAACCACCTACCACCAAACGCTTCAAGTAAAGCTCTGGTGCAATACGCAAATACATGCTCATGTCCATCGCATTGTGGTGGGTAATAAATGGTCGAGCCGTCGCACCACCTGGAATCGTTTGTAGCATAGGTGTTTCTACTTCCATGAAACGACGATCTTCTAAGAAACGACGGATAGTAGAAATAATTTTTGAACGCACTTGGAAAGTATCACGAGATTCTTGGTTCACGATTAAATCAACGTAACGCTGGCGGTAGCGCATTTCCATGTCAGACAAACCATGGTGCTTGTCTGGTAGTGGGCGTAATGACTTGGTTAGAAGCTCTGCTTCTTGCATATCTATGTATAAATCGCCTTTGCCTGATTTATGTACAGGGCCACTCACACCGATAATGTCACCTAGATCCCAACTTTTTTGTTCAGCAAGTAATTCAGGTGACAGCGCTTTACGGTTCACATAAGCTTGAATTTGGCCTGTCATATCTTGCAACAACATGAAAGCACCGCGGTTACGAACAACACGACCAGCGATAGATACTTTATGATCCTTAGCCTCTAGCTCTGCTTTTTCTAGTTCGCCAAACTCTGCCTGTAAATCTTCAGCATAAGCGTTTGGACGGAAACTATTTGGGTATGCATTGCGCTCGTCTCGAATACTCGCTAGCTTAGCGCGACGTTCTGCCACTAAACGGTTGTCGTCGGACTGTGCTGCTGATTCTGTTTTATTTTCATTCGCCATGATTTTGCTATTGCTCTTCAAAAAGTGTTTTTTATAAATTAGTAAGCTTGTTATAAGCCTTGTTTCAAACTTGCCACGATAAATTGGTCTAGATTACCGTCTAATACAGAGCCCGTATTTGAGCTCTCTACACCAGTACGCAAATCTTTAATACGTGATGAATCTAGTACGTATGATCGAATTTGACTGCCCCAACCAATGTCAGACTTACTGTCTTCAAGGGCTTGCGCTGCTTCGTTACGTTTTTGCATTTCAAATTCGTACAATTTTGCACGCAATTGCTTCATGGCAAAATCTCGGTTCGCATGTTGCGAACGCTGATTCTGACATTGAACAACAATACCTGTCGGTATATGGGTAATACGTACCGCTGAATCTGTCGTGTTTACGTGCTGACCACCAGCGCCTGATGAACGATAGGTATCCGTTCTCAAGTCTGCAGGATTGATATCAATCTCAACATTGTCATCAATTTCAGGTGACACAAAGACAGAAGCAAACGAGGTATGGCGGCGGCTACCGGAATCAAACGGTGATTTTCGAACTAATCGATGAACACCTGTTTCTGTTCGCAACCAACCAAAAGCATATTCACCTTCAAAACGAATCGTCGCTGACTTGATACCAGCCACTTCACCTTCAGATACTTCCATCAACTCTACTTTGAAGCCTTTATCTTCACCCCAGCGAAGGTACATACGTAACAACATACTCGCCCAGTCTTGCGCTTCCGTACCACCTGAGCCAGATTGGATATCTAAGAAAGCGCTGTTCTCATCCATCTCTTTGGAGAACATACGACGAAACTCTAGCTTCGCCAATAAGGCTTCCATATCATCCAGTTCAAGCTGTACAGCTTCTATTGAGTCTTCATCATTTTCCTCAACAGCCATTTCCAGTAATTCTTTAGTATCTTCTACACCAGACTCTAAGCCATCTAACGTTTCAACAATGGCTTCTAGTGAAGAACGCTCTTTACCTAGCTTTTGAGCGTATTCTGGATCATTCCAGATCTCAGGGTCTTCTAGTTCACGGCTAACTTCTTCTAAGCGTTCTTTCTTTGACTCATAGTCAAAGATACCCCCGAAGAATAAGAGCACGTTCAGAAAGGTCTTTTATTTTAGAAAGTATCGGGTTTATTTCCATATTTGCATCAATTTGTTATAAACATTGTGGATAAAGTTAATTCGGGAATTGTAACGAATTTAGTCGCAGCATAAAATGCCATTCGCAAGTCAATGATGTAAAAACAGACCATTTTTATAAAGCTTGCAACCAAATGGAGTAAATATGGATAAGCCAACTGTGTCAGTCGTCATACTGGGACAAAAATACAAGATAAACTGCCCTAAAGATCATGAAGCTGCATTGCTTGAAGCAGCGGACTATTTAAATGATCAAATGAATGAGATTAAGCACTCATCCAAAGCAGCCAGCATAGAAAAAATTGCCGTCCTAGCCGCCTTAAATATTACACATGACATGTTATCGAATAGAAAATATGCACAGGCTAACGAGCAACAGTTACGATCACTTACTTCGCAGCTCGATGATGCCCTTGCACATCAGGCAGATTCAAACAACGAATAGTCCTGTTAAGATAAGTTGAAACATTAACTTTAAGAATTAACAATGAAACAGGCACTGTAATAGGTGATTTCTAATAACACTTATTCTATACTCCGCCACTTGTTTCCTGGGTTGTTCGAAACGGCTTAACGCCCTTGAGCCTATGAGTAAACCTTCGGGAAGAGCCTGCTGATTTGGTGTGCATGTCCGTGCGTCGGAAAGCCTAAAAAATCACAGTTCTTTCCACCTTGAACCACTGGGTTCAAGGCCATAAGTCGAAGCGGCAACTTGGGAAACTCCTTATGACACACACGAAAGAGTCACGTCAGCAACTACGCCAGCAACTACGCCAAGCAAGACGAAGTCTTTCTACTACAGAGCAAGCTAATGCGGCTAAGCACTTAGTAAAACAGTTTCAAGACAACTTACAGCCTCTTCTCATCAATTCACCTTCTCCAAAAAAAGTGGCTTTATACCTCGCCAATGATGGGGAAATTTGCCCGCAATATTTATGCGAGTTTTTTTGGCAAAGTAAGATTCAAACTTATTTACCCGTTATAGATAACCAAGAATTAAAATTTGCTGTCTATACAGAAAGTAGCCAATGGCAAAGTAATCAGTACGGTATAAAAGAGCCTGTCGCAACAGAATACCTTTCACCCCATGACTTAGACTTAGTATTTTTACCTTTGGTGGGATTCGACAAGCAGGGAGGAAGGTTAGGTATGGGAGGCGGTTTTTATGACAGAACATTCGCCAACAAAAAGGTGCACGAAGAACCTTTACTAATCGGCCTCGCCCATAACTGCCAACAAGTCGACGAACTCCCAATAGAGAGTTGGGATGTGCCTTTGCAAGCGATTCTTACGCCTAGCTCATTTATCGAAACTAAGACATAAAAAAACCGATAGTAGGCACCTATCGGCTTTTTCATATCAAATAAAATTTCGAGTTAAATCAAAACGCTGTGTTGTAAGCCAGAGAGAAGAAAATACTACGAGGTAGTTCTTCACCGTCTTCATCTTCAACCGTATCTAGAGCTACAGCCACATCTAAGTCTAGGCGTTTGATAAGCGTCAAACCTGCTGTTGCATAGCTAAGTTCTGTACCCGCTAAGTTTTGGCGCATGCCAACACGTAGCCCCGGCAAGAAGTGAGTGTCACCGTAGTAAGATAGTGAACCAGCCGCCCACTGATACTCATCACCTACCGCATCGACAACAGAATTAGTATCATAAGACATACCTAACGTTAGCTGTTTACCGCTCGTGGATATTGCAAAATCAACGGTCGTTTGCATTTCCATAACATAATCGTCAGTAGCACTAATATCGTAACTATCCGAAGCGCTATTGGTCGTAATAGATGCCCCCTCAAACTCAGGTTCGTTCAGGTTTGAAAAGGTCACTCCCAACTGGTAATTGTGGGAAACCCAGATCGCACCAAGATCAACACCAACACCTGTACTACTCACAGAATCATCTGAAATTGCATCGCCTGCATTGGTAGAGTCATCATCCAGCTCAGCCAATGCACGCCCTAGAGATAATTGATGGAAACTTGCCTTTAAACCACCCGATAACATACCGTGAGAGTTTTGCCAAATAGCTTGGTATAACCAAGACCAACACTCAGGACTACCGCTGTTTGGGCATATATAGAGCTATCGGTTTCGTATTCGCTTGAAACAACAGTGACATCATCCGCTAACAAGCTACCTTTATCTATTACTGAAGCGCAGGAGTCTAGCATAAAGGCACCGTTATTCTTAGTTTTGTAAATAATCGGCATCAAAGGAACTTACATAGAGACGGATGTTTTAACGTATGCAGTATCACTAATATCATCAAGAATATCATTCGCTTCAGAAGCACCAGCACTACTAGCCGTTGCATCCAAAATTTCTTCTAATTCTTCTACTTGGTCACCTAAGTCACTGACATCACCCATCTCAATGAATATACCAATAGGGCCGATAATACCAAAGCGGAAGCTGTCATTATCCTCTTTATTAACCATCAAGAAAGGCGCTGCTGGATTATGTAATGCCGTGGACAATACTCTTTTATTGGGAGAACCACTTAAGGTAAAGCTTGAACCTATTGGTTGGTTAACAGGCATGGCTGCCACAGCCACTCCACTTAATAAGCTAGCTGAAACGACTAAAAGCTTTTTCATGACGACATTCCCCTGTGTGAGTCAAAATATAGCATAAGAATGATAAATACTTTCTGTTCTGCTAGTATTAATACTATATATTTTCCTTACACTTTCTATACAAAAAGACAACTAATAAGCTATAGATATAAAAAAAGCCGCAGTACTATTTAAGCATGCAGCTTTTTCAATACATTACTTTTTATATGTCTTTAAGCCTTAACTCTCATTATAGATTATGACGATCTAGGAAAGTTTTAGTCTAAGCTTTTCAAGATCTTCTGGAGTATCGACGCCATGACTCGGCAATACATTAGATATAGCCACTTGTATTTTAATTCCATGGTGTAAAAAGCGCAGCTGTTCTAGTTTTTCCCAACGCTCTAGTGGCGATAGAGATAGCTCAGAATATTTAGCTAACAAACTCGCACGGTAAACATAAAGTCCAATATGGCGATACGCGGGAAACAACTCATTTAACACGTCATTTGTATTTTCATCTTCACTAAAGCCATCCCTATCCCAAGGCATAGGCGCTCGGCTAAAATACAAAGCACGTTGCTTCTCATCACACACTACTTTCACCACATTAGGGTTAAAGAACTCCTTTTTAGAATCTATGTGGCAAGCTGCTGTTGCCATCTCAGATTCTTTATCGCTAGCCAATGCGGATACACAGGAATGAATTAAATCTACAGGGAGAAATGGCTCATCTCCTTGCACATTGACAACAATTTCATCACCTTGCCAAGATTTCTTTTCAGCGACTTCAGCCAGCCTCTCCGTACCATTTTCATGATCATCTTTTGTCATGACTACATCAGCACCAAAGGCTAATGCTGTCTGCTCAATCACATGATGATCTGTAGCAATGGTCACAGATTTTGCCCCTGCTTTTAAAGCGAGCTCATATACCCATTGCAGCACAGGCTTACCACCCAAATCCGCCATAAGCTTTTTAGGAAAACGCTGGGAGGCATATCGAGCAGGGATAACAATATGAAAATCAGGCAAACTGCCTAGCAAATAATTTGTACTCATTATTTTTCAAACTCCGGCTTCTGAGCCAACTCATAGGCCTCTTCTAATGTCATTCTAGAGGCCAGTAATAAGTCGGCCACTTCACGAGCCACACCTTGTCCTGCCCCTTTCGTTAAAGCAAAAGAGCAATGGCGTTTTACAAGAACATGGGCATCTTCAGGACAAAAGGAAAGTCCAACGTGAGGCATCACCTGTAGATCAATAACATCATCTCCTACGTAGGCCGCATCTTCTCGTGCTATCCCCAAGTTGGACGTTAAATCAGCAAAGGCTTCTGCCTTGTTATGACAACCGGGATAAAAGTGCTCAACATTAAGATCTTGCATTCTTTTTCTAAGAGGCAAAGAGTCTTTCGCCGTAATCACAGCAACCTTAACCCCCCATTTAGGGAGCAACTTCATGGCTACACCATCTTTAACGTTGAAACTTTTTATCGTCTCACCTTCGGAGGTATAGAGTAGACGCCCGTCTGTTAGCACGCCATCCACATCAAAAACCACCAGTTTAATAGCACTAAATTGATCCATGAGCGGCTTATTATCACTGAGCTCCGAATAAGAGGAGAGAAAAGGCAAGTCCATAGTTAAGCGCTCGTATCTAATACTTCGAAGGTTTTAACTAACTCATCAAGCTGCTTCATTTGCTTTAAAAATGGCGCTAGTTTATTAAGAGGCAAGGCACATGGACCATCACATTTCGCACTGTCTGGCGTTGGGTGGGTTTCTAAGAACAAGCTAGACAAACCAAGAGACATACCCGCTCGAGCTAGCTCAGTTACTTGAGCACGACGACCATCTGCTGAATCTTCTCGACCGCCAGGGCGCTGCAATGAATGGGTGACATCAAACATGACAGGGTATTCATATTTTTTCATCTCACCGAAGCCGAGCATATCTACAACTAGGTTGTTATACCCCATCATAGTGCCACGCTCACATAACATTAGATTACTATTACCTGCTTCTTCACACTTTTTCAGAATATGTTTCATTTCATGGGGCGCTAAAAACTGGGCTTTTTTGATGTTGATGACTGCACCCGTTTGAGCCATAGCAACGACTAGATCTGTTTGGCGAGATAAAAAGGCTGGCAATTGAATGACATCAGCCACTTCAGCAACCGGAGCACACTGATGAGTTTCATGTACATCCGTAATAACTGGAATATCAAAAGTATCTTTGATCTCTTGTAAAATTTTCAGGCCTTCTTCCATGCCCGGACCACGAAAAGAAGTAATAGATGAGCGATTGGCTTTATCGAAAGAGCCTTTAAAAACATATGGTATACCCAAAGATTCTGTCACTTTGACATGCTCTTCAGCCACCTTCATCGCTAAGTCGCGTGACTCAAGTACATTAACTCCACTAAAAAGTACAAATGGTAAGTGGTTCGCAACTTCAATTTTCTGACCGATTTTAATAATTTTTGACTCTACAGACGAATTTGTCATAAGAACTCCATTTTTGAATTTTGGTGTATTACTCCCGCTTAACCGGAGCAAGCACAATAAACGGTTTATCTATCGAATATTTCAAGAATACCTGATACCTGTTGAGCATCATTAACAGCAATTAACAAAGTGATTTTTTGTTCTAACATCAGCTCTTCTGCTTGCACTATCATAGTATCCTCGTGGATGGTTTTCGGGTTCGCTGTCATCAGCAAAGACATTGGTTTATCTATCATGCCATCACCTTGAGTCAACATAGCACGGCGCAGGTCACCATCTGTAAAGATACCGAGCAGCTCGCCATCATCCTGAATTAACACCACCCCCATCCTGCCACGAGTCATCACAGAAATAGCTTCTTTCAAACTGGTGTTTGATGAACAAACAGGCAGATGATCTTTGTGCATTAGGTCTTTCACACGAGTTAACAACTTACGGCCTAGACTGCCACCAGGATGGAAGCGTGCGAAGTCCTGGGGCTGAAAATCACGACTTTCCATTAGGGCAACGGCTAAAGCATCTCCCATAGCGGTAGTCATTGTGGTTGATGTGGTTGGCGCTAAATTGTTTGGACAGGTTTCTCTATCAACAGAAATGTCTAACACGCAGTCACAATGCTGCGCTAACGTGGATTCCATGTTGCCGACAATAGCAATACTCTTATTGCCAAAGCTTTTTAAAGAAGGTAACAAACGCATCAACTCTTCTGTTTCGCCTGAATAGCTAATCAGTACAAGAAGATCACCGCTTTGAATCATTCCCAAGTCGCCATGGAAAGCTTCTCCTGGGTGAAGAAAAAAACTAGGGGTTCCTGTTGACGCAAGAGTCGCGGCAATTTTTTTGCCTATAAGGCCCGATTTTCCCATGCCACAAATAATAACTCGCCCTTTGCAGGCCAGCATCATATTTACGGCTTTGGGGAATTCTTCGGTAATTCGATTTGATAAATTAGCAAGAGCTTGAGCTTGGGTAGATAAGGTTCGTCGAGCACTGTCTATTAATGCACTTGAAGCAACACCTGTATTATGTGAATTGCCCATGAGGCCTCTCTGCTTTCCATAATGAATGTAATACTCAAACATTATACAGAGGAGAAAACTAAGCGCCTACCAAAGAAGTACTTTTCATAAAAACTTTGGCAAGCAACTCAGTTAGTCGTGTCAGTTTGCTACTTTAAGCAGCTTAAATATTGACCACTTAATGTTTTTAAGAAAGTTAAATAAGCGTCTTGGCTTAGTTCAATACTGCTACCTAGCGGGTCCAGAACCGCTGTTTTAACCTGCGAGCCACTCAATAAGGTTGTCACTATTGCAGGGCTAAATTGCGGTTCGCTGAATACACATTGAACGCCAAGCTCTTCTATCTGATGGCGTACTTCTGCCACTTTCTTAGCACCTGGTTTGCGTTCAGGACTAACAGTAACTTCACCGACCTTATTCAAATCATAATGTTCTTCAAAATAGGTATAAGCGTCATGAAATACAACATAAGGAACAGTCTTAACTTCACTCAATGACTTGCGTATTTCTGCATCAGTAGCACTTAAGCCTTTTTCGAATTTAGCTAGGTTCGACTTGTAATAAGCGGCATTAGCTGTATCTGCATAGACCAAACGCTTAGTCACCTCATTTGCTAACAATCTAGCATTTTCAGGCAGTAACCATACATGTGGATCTACACCACTATGGTCATGACCTTCGTGTCCATCATGGTGTTCTTCATGACCTTCATGATGTTCTTCATGACCTTCATGATGTTCTTCATGACCTTCATGATGTTCTTCATGACCTTCATGGTCTTCATGGTCTTCATGGTCTTCATGCTCGTCATGGTGCTCTTCATGACCTTCATGGTCTTCATGGTCTTCATGGTCTTCATGGTCTTCATGGTCTTCATGCTCGTCATGGTGCTCTTCAGCGAAATCATGTAAAACGACACCATTTAGGCCTAACCACTCTACAGATGAATCAAGCTTTCCCGCATTCTTTAACGGCTTTTCCAAGAAGCTTTCTAATGACTCCCCTACCCAAACAATTTCATCAGCGTTATGGATTTTCTTAAGATCAGAAGGACGTAAGGCAAAATCATGAGGTGAAGCCGTGCTCGAAAGAATTTGCTGAATATCTGCTTTATCTCCAGCAATCGCTGCTACCACCATAGAAACAGGGTTTATGCTGGTAACAACAACAGGTTTAGCAAGAGCCAAAGGAGAAAGCGCAGAAATACCAAGTGCGATGAGAGTTTTGTTCATTTTTAAACCAACCAAATCAAATTATGTTATAACATAACAATACGAGAATACTTATAGAGATTCAAGCCCTCCACAAAGCCCGAACACCTAATTAACCTTTTATTTACACTTAAAATACTAAAAACTTTTCTTTGATAGGGAATCGCGATGGCTTATGCTTTTCTGGGTACACACTTTCACTGAGTAATATATGCCTGACACAACAGAAATCATCACTCTCGTCGACAAAGACAATAATGTTATTGGCGATATTCCTCGCCACGAAATGGACTTTTCTAATCATTTTCACCGTGTCACATACATTTTGGTGTTAAGCCCGAAAGGCCACTTGATCGTGCAAAAAAGAGCGGATAATAAAGCCTTTTGTCCTGGTTACTTTGGCATTACCACAGGTGGTGTGGTGGAAAAAGGTGAGACCTATTTAAAATCTGCGCATCGTGAACTAAAAGAAGAGTTAGGAATTCAGGGCAAACTAGAAACTCACGGTGTTTTTATGACGCAAGGTGAAGGCTACAATATTTGGGGGAAAATATTCACCCTCCACTATAATCCCGCATTACATGGAACAATGGAGCTTCAAAAAAGTGAAGTTTCTTCCATCCACGAAATGAGCATCAAGAATATCATTGATAACCCTGATGGTCTGTTGTTCACACCAGACTCTCTAGATGCATTAAAATATTATATCAATCAGCAAACCCAGGCCTGTAGCCATGATCCGGCTTAGCTTCATCATTTTAATTATGGCACTGTCTTCCCATAGCCCAGCGTCTGAACGCTGGCAACAAGATGGCTATATCATCAACAGCTTTATTAAAATCGCTCTAGAACGTGAATATAAAGAGACAAAGTTCCCAAAATTAATTCGCTGGGTGAAGCCTATTCATATCTTTGTCGATAGTGATCATGATGATACTGAATTTTTAGCGGAGCTCCTCAGTGTTCATGCCAAGCATCTTTCTTCTATTACAGGGTTACCAATTAAGTTTGTCGACACCCCCAAAAAAGCCAATCTATTTACTATTTTCACCTCTTATAGCAATATGGAAAACAAGGTTAAACAATACATTGGTGATCCGGATAGAATACGAGCTGCACTAAACGAAGCCATCTGTTTAGGTAATTTTAGACGCAACTCACGCTACGAAATAACTCGAGGAACCATCATTATCCCTGTTGATTATGCTAGGGAGAAAGCTAGACTACTCGACTGTATTGTCGAAGAAATTACACAGCTGCTAGGCCTACCAAACGACTCGGACGAGGTCTTCCCTTCAATTTTCAACGATAGAAGTGTTGATGCTTATCTAAGCCCTCTTGACTACATTCTTTTAAAAGCACTTTACTCGCCACACTTAAAGCAAGGTATGGATGTCACTAAAACAAGAGCTGCTCTACCAAAAGTCTTGGCAAGCTTAAAAGCAAATAACGACATAAAAGACGCAGCGGAAAAAGTTCAAAAAGGCAGCCTAAAAAGCTATCTAGGAGAGTAAGTTAAGCATAAAAAATGGCAGCGTTGCCCTATATCAATAATATTGCTTATATTTTCAAGGCATTCGACAAATTCCACTTATCCACTCTGCTTTCTTAAATAAGTTAGGTAGAATGCCACTCATAAAAATTGGACCGGAGTGCCTTAATGTTCCCTGAGCTCAAAAATGACCGTTTTTTACGCGCATTACAGAAACAACCAGTTGATACCACCCCAGTATGGATGATGAGACAAGCGGGTCGCTACTTACCAGAATATCGAGCGAGTCGAGCTACCGCAGGAGATTTTTTAAGCCTGTGCAAGAATGATCAGTTTGCATGCGAAGTCACTCTACAACCACTCAAACGCTACGACCTTGATGCTGCCATTCTCTTTTCAGATATCCTAACGATTCCTGATGCAATGGGACTGGGCCTTTATTTCGAAGCTGGCGAAGGGCCTAAATTCAAACACCAAATTCGCACCAAAGCAGATGTTGACGCTTTACCTATAACGACAGACACAGACCTTGACTATGTAATGAAGGCTGTCACAACAATACGTCATGGTTTAAACGGAAGCGTACCTCTCATTGGCTTTTCTGGCAGTCCATGGACATTAGCAACCTATATGATTGAAAATGGCTCTAGTAAAGATTTTCGTCATATAAAAGCCATGATGTACAGTGAACCTGAAACACTGCACGCCTTATTAGACAAACTAGCAAAATCTGTTATCAGCTACTTAAATGGTCAAATATTAGCTGGAGCACAAGCATTACAAATTTTTGATACTTGGGGTGGAATTCTTAGTGGCCCTATGTACCAACAGTTTTCATTACTTTATATGAAACAAATACTTGATAGCCTGATACGTGATCACCAAGGTAAAAAAATCCCTGTTATTCTATTCACCAAGAACGGCGGACAATGGCTAGAGAATATGGCGGCCACTGGCGCAGATGCGCTGGGCTTAGACTGGACAACCGATATTGCTGAGGCACGTGCACGAGTAGGTAAAAATGTAGCTCTACAAGGAAACATTGACCCTTGCGTGCTCTATGCGGGCAAAGAAGTAATAGAACGCGAAGTTGAAAACGTACTCGCAGGGTTTGGCCATGGCACAGGACATGTATTTAATCTTGGTCATGGTATCCATCAATTTGTTAATCCAGACCACCCTAAGTATTTAATAGATGCCGTGCATGCTCAAGGACAAAAGTACCACTCAAAAAATTATGGCGACTTAGACGCCTTAAATGGGCTCTAAATATCACTCACTTTCGAGCAAACTTCACCTCGCTAGAACTGAACTAATGACTCTAACTCTAGCGATATAATGAATTGAGTGATACTTTAAAAGAAATAATAAAAATATCTCATTAGTATGGAGAAAATAATGAAACTAATTACCGCTATTGTTAAACCATTTAAACTTGATGAAGTCCGCGA
Source organism: Marinomonas sargassi (assembly GCF_025716875.1). Lineage (GTDB taxonomy): Bacteria > Pseudomonadota > Gammaproteobacteria > Pseudomonadales > Marinomonadaceae > Marinomonas > Marinomonas sargassi. The sequence continues at coordinate 223,451 of NZ_JAOVZB010000006.1, forward strand.
AGCACTTTCAGAAATAGGTATTAATGGTGTTACCGTTACTGAAGTAAAAGGCTTCGGGCGCCAACGCGGCCATACAGAGCTTTATCGTGGCGCGGAGTATGTTGTCGACTTTCTTCCTAAAATTAAGCTTGAACTGGCCGTTGAAACAGGCCAAGTAGATGCAGCCATTGAAGCGATTCAAAAGAGTGCTAATACAAATAAGATTGGTGATGGTAAAATCTTCGTCACAGAGCTAGAAGAAGTTATCCGTATTCGTACAGGTGAACGTGGTAACGAGGCACTTTAAAAAGTCCGTTACATACACTACACAAAATAAAAAAGAGGCCCAAAAGCCTCTTTTTTATTTTCGTTAAACACTCACAAACTTAGCTTTTATCTTCAAGCTGAATAGACTGAGTTCCCAAGTAACGATTCTGACGAAGTTCAATCTGGCGGAACAAGAAGATAACCAACATGCTAATCAATAAGTAAATAGCACCGGCCGCAAGAAAAATCTCTATTGGCGTATAGGTTCTAGCAATAATAGTTCTTGCCATACCAGTCAGATCTAAAATAGTAATCGTGCTCGCTAAAGCGCTTCCTTTAAGCATCAAGATAATTTCATTACCGTATGAAGGTAAAACAATACCAAAAGCCCTAGGAAGCAAGATACGACGGTACATTTGCACCTTAGTCATTCCAAGTACCTTACATGCCTCTACCTCACCTTTAGGTATAGCCTGAATTGCTCCGCGGAAAATTTCGGCTGTGTAAGCTGAGGTATTAAGAGTGAATGCAATAATTGCACACCAAAATGGTTCTTTCAGTATCGGCCAGAAAATACTATTCTTTACCGCTTCGAACTGAGAGGCGCCGTAGTACACTAGAAATATCTGCACTAAAAGTGGCGTACCACGAAAGAAGAAAATATATCCAAAAGGAATGGCTCGTACCCATGCAACAGGAGATATGCGTGCTAAGGCAATAGGTAAGGCAAAAATACCGCCAAGCACAACGGAAAGCAAAACCAATTGCAAAGTGACCCAAGCACCGCTTAGTAAGCGCGGGAAATATTCAATAACTACAGAGAAATCCATCCACTACCCCCTAACTAAGCCACGGCTCGCGCGCTTTTCCATATAAGACACAAGAACCATAGATACAATGGTTAGCACTAGATACATTAGCGCTGCCACTAAATAAAACAAGAAAGCTTCTTTAGTATTACTCACAGCAATGTTTGCCTTACGCATAATGTCATCCAATCCCACTACAGACACCAGAGCAGTATCCTTTAGTAGCACTAAAAATAAATTGCCTAAACCAGGCAAAGAAACCAACCAAACTTGTGGCAGAATAATTCGATAAAACTTTCTAACCGGCCCCATACCCAAAGCGATAGCCGCTTCATGTTGCCCTTTGGGAATAGACTGTAACGCCCCACGAAACACTTCCGTTGCGTACGCCCCAAACGTTAAGCCAAGTGCTGTAACACCAGCGGCAAAAGAACTTATTTCAATATATTCTTGGTAACCAAATAGGCCAGCAATTGCCATGAGAACATGGGTAGCACCAAAATAAATAATGAGTACAGTTAAAAGCTCCGGAATACCACGAATCACCGTCGTATATGCATTAGCCAACCAACGAAAAGGCTTTACTGAAGATAGCTTAGCTGAAGCGCCCAATAGGCCTAATACTAGCCCAACAGCTAAAGACGCTAAGGCAAGCTGCAAGGTTACCAATGCACCTTGGAGCAGTTGGTCGCCAAACCCATAAAGATCAATCATAGCTTCCCTCTAGTATGAATAAAAAAACGTGTCCTTGGCACACAGTGCCAAGGACAGTTGCACGATTAAGACTCAAACTTAGTAGATTGAGAATGGGAAGTATCTAGCGTTGATTTTTTGGTAGGTTCCATCAGCAATAATTTCTGCTAATGCTTCATTAATTTTAGCTTTTAGCTTGCCATCTGATTTACGAACAGCGATACCAATTTCATCATTTTTCATGAAAGCATCACCTTTAAATTCAAATTTTGATGCGCCATCTGCTGTTTTTAACCAGTTGTAAGTCGGTAACTCGTCTGACAAAACAATATCCAAACGGCCAGAGACAAGGTCTAAATAAACATTATCTTGGTTATCATAAAGTTTAAGGTCTATTTTATCTGCCAAGTTATCTTCTAAGTATTGTGCAGCAATCGTTGCGCGTTGCGCACCAACTGTTTTTCCAGAAAGGTCTTTAGTGTCAACTGTATCCCCAACACGACCCATGTAACGAAGACCACCTGAGTAGTATTTATTTGTAAAATCAACAACTTTTAAGCGCTCTTCAGTAATAGACATAGAGGCGATGATGGCGTCAAACTTACGAACTTTAAGCCCTGGAATCAAACCATCCCAATCTTGAGTTAAAATTTCACAATCCGTTTCCATTCTTGCACACAATGCACGTGCAATATCCACATCAAAACCTTGAGGAGTTCCTGCAGAATCAATAAAGTTGAATGGCGCCCATGCACCTTCTGTTACAAATCGAACTTTATCTGCTGCGGATGCAGAAAAGGATGAAATTGTTGCACCCAATAATAGAGCGGAGCCTAAGGCAATTTTTTTAAGTTTCATAACACTTCCTTCTTTGATTTTAATAAATTTATGGGCGCCCTATAATAGAGCAAAAAGGTCATATCAAGCCCATTTATCGGACTCTAGCCTCTTTTTTATTTTAGAAAACACTAGATATAAAGGCCTTGCAGCGTTCAGACTTAGGTGAGCCAAACACTTCTTCTGGAGTACCTTTTTCTTCTACTTTCCCTTGGTGCAAGAAAACCACGTCACTTGACACCTCACGAGCAAAGTTCATTTCATGTGTAACAATCAACATGGTACGACCTTCGTCTGCTAAATTGCGCATAACACCTAATACTTCACCAACTAACTCAGGATCAAGAGCGGAGGTTGGCTCGTCGAATAGAATTACTTGAGGATCCATTGCTAACGTTCTCGCAATAGCTACCCTTTGCTGTTGGCCACCCGAAAGTTGATTAGGGTACATATGCTTCTTTTCAGCAATCCCCACTTTTTCAAGTAAATGTTCCGCATACGCCATTACTTCGTGCTTTGGGCGTTTCAAAACATGGAGAGGTCCCTCTACTATATTTTGCAAAATAGTCATATGAGGCCACAGGTTGAAACTCTGAAATACAAAGCCTATCTTCTGACGCATTTGCGTCAGTTGCTTCATATTATTTGGTACAAGGTCTACATCACCTCTTACTAAGTCCAACTCAGACCCGTTAAAAATCATTTGACCTTGCGTTGGATTCTCCAAAAGATTTATACAGCGTAAAAAGGTACTTTTACCTGATCCACTTGACCCTAAAATAGAAATGACATCACCATCGTACGCTTTCAAAGATATGCCTTTTAGAACTTCCACATCACCAAAAGTTTTGTGAATATTAATCAGTTCTAATGCTGGGGTAGTCGCCATTTCCAATACCTTCCTTAAATATATTCTACGAATCAGCTTACGTAACAATAAGATACACAAGCTTTGCAGTAAAAAAGTAAGCAGCAATTTTTGCGCCAGTTTCACTGTTTTTGTTAAAAATTGATCTTATTCTGAATTCCTTTTAACAATTTTCTCACAAATGGTACTAGATCAGCGTACAGCTTGTTCACAATTGATGGTTTATATAACTAAACCAAAGAAAACACAGTGTAAAGAACTAAATATGTAGAGCGAAAGCTCAGAGCAAAACACAAAATATATAGCGAAATAACACACTAAATACCGAATAAAATTCGCTAAAAGACAAATACAATCATACCGAACCAATAAAAAGCAGAATGATTATTATTTTTCTCTATTTACGTAATTTTGCTTGATACTCTGCTTATTTTGTACAAAATATTATTCTGCTAATTTTAAGTTAAAAAGAAGTTTATTTCGTTTAGAATGGTCTACTAAGGCTTTTATCCATAAAAAAAGAGATAGAAGATGAAAAACCTCTTCTAAGCACCGATTTTGTCAGCCCAATTGTTAGATAGTAAAGGAGTATTTCTTCAACAATGATCCTAAAAAATAAAAAACCAGTACTTTCGCAATCTGAAATTTACAACTAGCTTTATTACCAACACATATTTTAAAGAGATAAATTCAAATGACAGACCACAAAAAGACTGAATTGATCGAACGAATTGAACTAGAAATAAGCGATAACTTTAGCGCTACTGAAGCAAGTAACATAATTAAACTTGCACACCTTTACTTCCAAGACTCTTTAACAGAAGACTTAATCAGCGAGCCAATTGAAAACCTTTACGGCAAAATTGTCTGCTTATGGGATTTCATCCAGCAACGCCCGATAGGCCAAGCAAAAGTCAGAGCCTACAACCCTAACTTTGAAGAGCATAGCTGGCAGTCAACACACACCATCATTGAAATACTCACCGATGACATGCCTTTCCTAGTGTCCTCTTTAAATATGGCATTGATGCGACTTGAACATACTATTCATATGACGGTTCACCCTATCATTACCGTTGACCGAAATAAAAAAGGTGAACTTCAAGGGCTGTCTGAAGACTTGACTACGCAAGAATCTTTGATGCGCTTTGAGATAGACCATGTATCTAATATCGATGTTTTAGATACTATCAAAAACGCTCTTTTGAAAAGTCTAGAGGATGTTAAAAAAGCCGTAAGCGATTGGCCTGCGATGAAAGATCAGCTAAAAAATATCATTAGCGAATCTGAAAAAATTTCTCATCTAAAGAAAAATGAAGAGCATCAAGAAATTCTAGAATTCCTAAGATGGGTTGAGAACAACCACTTCACCTTTGTTGGCTTCCGTTCTTATGATCTTGTCATTGAGAATGACGAAACACATTTGAAGTTAGTAGAAGGATCGGGGCTAGGTTCATTTAGAGACAATCAAAACGTAAAAAAAGACATTGTATTACACGACAAACTAGCCAACCTTGCAGTTGATAACAACAACATTCTTGTTCTAACGAAATCAACAGCAATATCAACAGTTCATAGACCAGTACACCTAGATTACTTAGGCATAAAACGTCTAGATAAGAAGGGTAATGTGGTCGGTGAATGGCGATTCTTTGGCCTCTATTCCTCTGCCGCTTACGTTGCTCGTCTACAGGACATTCCTTTATTGCGCAAGAAACTGGATGTTATTGTCGAAAAAGCTAACATCAACCCAAATAGTTACAAGAGTCGAAACCTTAAACATATTCTTGATAGCTACCCCCGTGATGAAATGCTACAGGCACCTGTCAATGAACTGTTGAGTAACATCAAGAACATTCTAGCGATTCAAGAACGCAGACAGTTGCGAGTGTTTTTGAGAAAAGATGTATATGGCCGTTTCCTTAATGTACTCGTTTATGTTCCTAGGGATAGATATAACACTGAGTTGCGCATCAAGATGCAGAAAATTCTTATGGATGCATGCCAAGGCTCTAGCTCTGAATTTAACGTTCAGTTCTCTCAGCTTATCCTTGCTCGAGTGAACTTTACTATTCAAATATCTGATCCTAAAAACAGCCCAAGCATCGATGCGGAAGAAATCCAGCGCAAGATGCAAGATGCGATGAGTTCATGGGAAGACAAGTTATTAGTTGCTCTGCACAAAGGCCATGGCGAAGAAAAAGGTAACTCTCTTTATAACGAATACGCGCCTTACTTCCCTGCATCTTACCGTGAAGACTTCTCTCCCAATGCAGCAGTACTAGATATTGAACGCCTAAATCAATTAACTGGTGAAGGTGATACATCAACACATCTATACCGACAAGTTGGCCAGGCCAAAAACAATTATTACTTTAAAGTCTATGGCGCAGGTACAACTCTAATTTTGTCAGATGTGTTACCTATTTTAGAGTATATGGGGTTACGTGTACTTGAAGCACGACCATATGAACTTGATCAAAACGGCGATGGCATAGCAAACACTTGGGTAGTTGAGTTCGCAATCTGTGTTGATGCCGATGTTAATCTCGAGAAAGTATCTCAACGCGAAGCCTTCCAAGATGCCTTTAACCAAGTTTTCCGACGCCGTGTTGAAAACGATCGTTTTAACGCACTAGTACTAAATGCTTCCCTAACATGGCGCCAAACCACCATGTTAAGAGCATTAACAAAATACTTGATGCAACTTCAGGTTCCTTTTTCTCTATCTTACATGCAACAAACTCTAGAGAAGAATGCCGGCATCACTGGGTTGCTAGTACAACTTTTCGAGCAACGCTTTGACCCATCAAAAAGCGCTAAACGCGACGAGAAAGTACAAAAGCTACTAGAAAAAATAGAATCTGAGTTAGATCAAGTTGCTAACTTGGACGAAGATAGAATCCTTAAGCATTACCTATCTATTATTCAGGCAATGCTAAGAACTAACTTCTACCAAGCAGATGCAAACAATGAAATTAAAGATTACGTTTCATTTAAATTAGACCCTGCTTCCATTCCTGCCGTGCCTTTGCCTAAGCCGAAGTTCGAGATTTTCGTCTACGCTCCTTGGGTTGAAGGTGTACATATGCGTGGTGGTAAAGTCGCTCGTGGCGGTCTTCGCTGGTCTGACCGTATGGAAGACTTCCGAACAGAAGTTCTTGGTCTAGTCAAAGCGCAAATGGTAAAAAATGCCGTTATCGTTCCTGCGGGTGCTAAAGGCGGCTTTGTTGCTAAACAACTTAAGAAGAATGCCTCTCGCGAAGAAGTTCAAGCTGAAGTCATTCACTGTTACACCACATTCATTAGTGGTCTTTTAGACATTACTGACAACCTTGTTAAGAATGAAGTATCCCCTCCTCATTCTGTCATGCGTTACGACGAAGATGACCCATACCTAGTAGTCGCTGCCGACAAAGGAACCGCAACCTTCTCCGATTTAGCAAACAGCATATCCGAGAAATACAATTTCTGGTTAGGTGACGCCTTTGCTTCCGGTGGTTCTAATGGCTATGACCATAAGAAAATGGGCATTACAGCAAGAGGAGCGTGGGAATCTGTTAAACGTCAATTCCAAGAGCTAGACATTGACTGTCAAACAACAGACTTTACCGCTGTTGGTGTCGGTGACATGGCCGGAGACGTGTTTGGTAATGGCATGTTGTTATCTGAGCATACCTGCCTTGTTGCAGCCTTTAACCATATGCATATCTTTATCGATCCAACTCCAGATTCAGCAACGTCTTTTGCTGAACGTAAACGTATGTTCGAGTTACCTCGCTCATCTTGGGAAGATTACAACAAAGACCTAATTTCTAAAGGCGGCGGCATATTTAAACGTTCAGCTAAGTCTATCCCGATAAACGCTGATATTCGTAAAGCGCTTGGTATAGAGGGTAATATTAAATCTATGGCACCAACAGATTTAATCAACGCAATACTGAAAGCGCCTGTGGATTTATTCTGGAACGGTGGTATCGGTACTTATGTCAAAGCACAATCTGAGTCCCATGCTGATGCAGGCGACAGTGCTAACAACAGCTTACGAGTCAATGGCAATGAGCTTCGTTGTAAGATTGTTGGCGAAGGTGGCAACCTAGGTTTAACCCAGCTAGGTCGTATTGAGTTCGCTCAAAATGGCGGCTTAATCAGTACGGATGCTATTGATAATTCGGCTGGTGTTGATAGCTCAGACCATGAAGTTAACATTAAAATCCTGCTTAACCGCGTTGTAGAGAACGGCGATTTAACCGAAAAACAACGTAATACCCTATTAGCTGAAATGACGGAAGAAGTTGGTGACCTAGTACTTCGCCACAACTTAGAGCAAAGCCATGTGCTTTCCTTGGTGAACGCCCAAGCTTCAAGCCGACTATCTGATCATTGGCGCCTTATTCAATCATTGGTGAAAGAAGGAAGATTAAACCGTGAAATTGAGTTTTTACCTAGTGATGAGGAAATAAAAAGCCGCTTAAACAAAGGAGAAGCTCTGACTCGCCCTGAGGTATCCGTACTTCTAGCGTACTCTAAAATCAAATTATCAGAACAATTGGTAGAAGATGGAATTGGAGAAGATACAGATCTGTTATCACAAGTACATGATTACTTCCCAACACCGTTAACTAAGCACTTTGGTCAGCAAATGCCATCTCACCCATTGGTTCAAGAAATCATTGCGGGACATGTTACCAATAATCTAGGTAACAAGATGGGGCCAACCTTTACAACCTACTTGCAAGAAGAAACCGGTGCATCTTCACTGAATATTCTTCGAGCTTATATGGCCGCTGAGAAAATATTTGATATTCCTGAACTGTGGGATGCGATTAATAAGCTTAACTTCTCTATTCCAAATGCAGTCCAAAATCGTTTATTAATTCAAGTACAAGGTTTACTTGAACAAACCACACTTTGGCTGCTACGCAACACTCGAGAAGCGCTTTCGATTCAACTCTTAACAGATACCTACAAACCGGGTATTGCAGTTATTAGAGAAAATCTACAAGCCATCCTGACCGAGTCAAGCAGTCAACACCTTGCAGGCACTGTAGAGAAGTTAGTGGCAGAAGGAATACCTTCTGAGGTTGCTGAAAAATTCTCTGCTCTGCCTTACTTCTTATACGGTTTGGATATCATCCGTGTTTCTACAAACACAGGTACGAAAGTAATTGATGTTGCTCAAACCTACTTCGCTTTAGAAATGGACTTAGAACTTCATTGGTTGAGACTAAAAGCCAGTGAGCTTCCTGCAGAAGATTTATGGCAACGACGCGCTAAAGCAGGCTTAGGAAATGAAGTCGATATTAGCCTTCGAACATTAACCAAAGCGGTTATCAAAGCAAGTAGCGATGGGGAAGACTTACAGCAACGTTTAGCAAACTGGAGTACGTCTAACTCAGATAGCATACAACACTACCGATCAATCTTTGATGAGATAAAAGAAGAGAGCGAGTTAAACCTCGCAATGGTAACTGTTGCTATTCGTGAACTAAGAAATTTGATATAACATAGCCATTATATGTAAATGTCAGTGGCCGCTTTTGCGGCCACTTTTTTAAATGAGGTATACACTGTGTCAACAGAAGTAACGAGAGCAACTTTTAATGAAGTAATGGTTCCTAATTACGCACCTTCTGAGATCATTCCAGTGCGTGGCGAAGGCTCTCGCGTGTGGGATAAAGAAGATAAAGAATACATCGATTTTGCAGGTGGTATTGCCGTAACTGCATTAGGTCACTCGCATCCAACTTTAGTCAACATTATGCGCGAGCAGGCGGGACAAATTTGGCACTTATCCAATGTATTAACCAATGAGCCAGCTCTACGTTTAGCAAAAAAGCTTACTGAAAAAACCTTTGCTGATCGTGCCTTTTTCGCTAACAGTGGCGCAGAAGCAAACGAAGCAGCGTTTAAGTTAGTGCGCCGTTACGCATTTGATCATTTCAGCCCTGAGAAGAACGAAATTATTGCTTTCAATAAGTCCTTCCATGGTCGTACTTTATTTACCGTTTCTGTCGGCGGGCAAGCAAAATACAAAGAAGGTTTTGAGCCCACTCCTGCTGGTATCAATCACTGTGATTACAACGACATAGAACAGTTAAAAGCTATCATTAGCGACAAGACCTGTGCTGTTGTTATGGAACCCATTCAGGGCGAAGGCGGTGTTATTCCTGCCGACAAAGAGTTCGCACAACAAGTAAGAGACTTATGTGATCAACATAATGCACTCTTAGTATTTGATGAAGTGCAGTCAGGGGTTGGCCGAACAGGAACCTTATATGCTTATGAACAGTTGGGAGTGACTCCTGATGTATTAACAACGGCAAAAGCGCTCGGCAACGGTTTCCCTGTCTCTGCTATGTTGGCCACCGAGAAAGTCGCGAACAGTATGGTCGCCGGTACTCATGGTAGCACCTATGGTGGAAACCCTATGGCTTGTGCCATCGCGGAAGGAGTAATTGATATTGTAGATACACCTGAAATACTAAGTGGTATTCAGGAACGTCATGACCTTTTCAAAAGCGAGCTAAATAATCTCAACGAAAAATACAATATTTTCCAAGAGGTTAGAGGTATGGGGCTTTTAATAGGCGCAGAGCTTATAGATTCTTTTGCGGGTAAAGCGGGTGGATTTGTTTCTGCGGCGGAAAAAGAAGGTCTCTTTATTCTTGTTGCAGGCCCTAATGTATTGCGCTTCGCGCCATCTCTTATCATTCCAAAAGAAGACATTACAGAAGGTTTTGCTCGACTTGAAAAAGCGGTTATACAAGCAATAGAAAATACCGCTGCGGCATAAGCAGTTTATATGTATGGCATAAGCTAAAAACTTGCCTATGCCATACTCTCCTCTCACATAGTAAGATTCTTAGCTATTAGATTTAAAACACTTCAGTAACAACATGCTTTTTTACGCGTTCTTTAATCACGGTTAGATTGAGATTATTAAATGGCTAGTTTAAGCTGGTTGTTTTATTCCTGTGATTAATGGATGAGATCAGGGTTCCATTCTGCATTAACTGATAGAGAAGCTTAACTGTGTTTCAATCCTTTTTCCCTAAACCAAAACTATTTTTCTTAAGCTTTGCCCTATGGGCGATTGCTGCCGTTATCGGATGGTATTCGCTTATTCAAGATCTAGGGGCACACCTCAGTTTAGCTTTCTTATTCGACATTCACTTTCCTGAAGCACTAGCAGAAGGCTCTGACGCCGCGACGCAAGCTGCCTTTGCAGAATCTCAGGGCACAGCGTTGAATGCTTGGCTCTATCAATATATGGCACTCTGTTATGGTGGGTTTATTGGTGCATGGGTCATATATGGGGGTCAGAAGTGGGCCAAATGGTCTGTAATAGGCTCGGGGGCAATCGTATTTATCACTTGGTTCCAAGTACAAGTCAGCGTGATGCTAAATGAATGGTATGGTAGCTTTTATGATCTTATACAGAAAGCACTAGCCGAACCTCACAGTATTGAGCTTGTGGATTATTATGCTGAGCTATCCACAGTGGCTATCATAATACTCGTTGCCATTACTGTATCGGTATTAAGTAACTTTTTTGTTAGCCATTATGTATTCCGATGGCGAACAGCCATGACACACTATTACACATCTAAATGGAACCAAGTACGTCATATCGAAGGGGCTTCTCAACGGATTCAGGAAGATACAATGCGCTTTGCCTCAATCGTTGAAAACCTAGGAGTTAGCCTATTGAGGTCGGTAATGACTCTTATCGCCTTTCTACCTATTTTATGGGGACTTTCAGGCTATGTAACAGAACTCCCATTAATAGGTGAAGTGCCTCAAGCACTGGTCTTTACAGCAATCATCTGGTCTATTTTCGGTACACTACTGCTCGCTGTTGCAGGCATTAAACTACCAGGATTGGAATTTAAGAATCAAAAGGTAGAAGCAGCTTACCGAAAAGAACTTGTCTATGGTGAGGATTATGCTGACCGTGCAGACCCAATAACACTGAATGAATTGTTCAATAATGTCCGTAAAAATTACTTTCGTTTATATGCAAATTATCTCTATTTCAACATTGTTCGGTATGGCTATTTGAATGTAGGACAATTTGTTCCGCTTATTATTTTGGCCCCTTCCATCATTGCTGGAGCCTTCACTTTAGGCATTATGCAACGTGTTATGAATGCCTTTAACCAAGTTGAAAACTCTTTCCAGTACCTAATAAATTCTTGGACAACAATTGTTGAGCTACTTTCAATATACAAGCGTTTGCAAGCGTTTGAAGCAATTATTGACGAACAAGCTGATACCAATACCGTTAACGACTCAAACACCTAGAGTTCTATTTGCAAAGCTCAAAAAAAGAAACCCTCACTGGTGACAGTGAGGGTTTCTTTATATTTACTTAAGTATCAATCATTTACCTGAGGATATTCAGACCTTGATATTGATATTCTGACCAAGATTATCGGTTGTTGTATGGGAGCCTTGGGAAGCGGCTGGCGTTACTGTTTCAACCGCTTTATTCAAAAGCTCTAAATCTTGTCGCCCTTGCTGTTCCTGAGCACTTTTCGCTAGATTAGCACTATATACTTCACTCGCGTATTCCATTCCAGGACTGGTCAAACCATTAATTGTCGGCATACTTTTCACCCTATAGCGATGATATTACCCTGTTTCATCATCGCCCCTCTAAAAAACACATTAGCTGTTTAATAAATAGCCAAAAATAGAGTATAACCAAAAACTGGTTAAAATACGACCAATATAGAAAAATTAGAAATACACTTAGCAACCCGTATCTAGAATAAAGTCTTCCCAGTATTGGGTAATCAAAGTTTGGCTTTGTACTAGAGCATCATCCTGTATTACACGTCCTTGCCTTTGCAATGTCAGTCTGTGGGTACGTGCCCGATATAAGGTATAGGTTTCAATCATCTTATCGGCTTTTTCTTTATCGATCAGAGCAACTGCTGAGGCAATCTCTAGCTGTCGAACATTATCGGAGTAAGTCATCAACTCAGGGTGCTGGTTTGACCAAGCTAGCACAAGGTATTGCACCATAAACTCAATATCTATGATTCCACCAGCTCCCTGTTTCAAGTCAAAGCCCTTACCTTTTCCTCCCGTATCTAGATGAGCGCGCATTTTTTCACGCATCTTGATCACTTCACTCTTTAAAGCCGCCCTATCCCGATATTGGCTCAATATCTCTTTTCTGCTCGACTCAAACTCTTCTAATAATCCAATATTTCCAGCCAAACCTCTCGACCTTGATAAAGCCTGATGCTCCCAAATCCATGCCTCTTTCTTCTGATATTCACGAAAGGCATCAAGACTAGTCACCAATAGTCCAGAGTTACCTGATGGTCGTAAGCGCATATCCACTTCATATAAACGCCCTGCCGAGGTGAAGCTAGTCAACATATGGATTAAACGCTGTCCCAACCTAGTATAAAAGGTCAAGTTATCCACGCTTCGATCCCCATTCGTCACGCCATTAGCCTGAGCATTATGGATAAAAACCAAGTCTAGATCTGAGTCATAGCCTAGCTCCCAGCCTCCAGATTTACCATAACCAACAATAGCAAGTTGAGGTGAATGAACTGCTCCTTCTAACCCTTGAGGAAAACCATATTTTTTCGTTAAAGAATGCCAAGATTGATGGAGAACAGACTCTAGTATTACCTCTGCAAGCCAAGTCAGATGATCACTTACCTTCATCACGGGTAAAATTTCACTTATGTCACAAGCTGCAATGCGAAGAATCATAGATTGTCTAAAACGACGAAGTGCATCCATTTGCGCCTCTTCATCATCTTCAGGCAGTCGAAGCAGCACTTGCTTTAATGCATCCTCTAATTCATTTTTATCAAGCGGTAAAAATAAGCTATTGGCATCTAATAATTCATCTAGCAAAGCTGGTGTAGTCGAGATGGCATCGGTGAACCAAACACTTTCTCGGCATAATCTAATTAAGTTAGTAAGAGCGGTTTCATTTTCGGAAAGGAGAACCAAATAAGTTGTTCGTCGTAATACCGCTTCCAAAATAGGAAAGATGCGCTCTAAAACCAGATCAGGGTTTGACTCATTCTCCAAGCGATTCATTAAAGCAGCAAAGAAGTCAGCTAACCTTTCATAGGCAATAGGCTGCATAAAAACAACCGTACGAGAGCTAAACAAGCGCACAATACGAGAGACGATAGTTTCTTGATCATGCCACGCGATCTGACTGACAGCCTCCGTAATAGACTCTATGTCTTCTGGTGTTTTTAGCAGTAAACGCCATGCTTCCTGAGCCTTTACCTCTTCGGCATTGTCACCATCATCAATCAAGTCAATAAAGCATTGATGTACTTTTTTTCGTATATCCCAAAGCTTAGTGTCTAATACTTGCCACGATGCAAAACCAACAAAAATGGCTAAACGCTCTCTGGCATTATCCTCTTCAGGCAATAGCTGTGTCTGCTCATCATTAACCGCTTGTAAAGCATGCTCTACTCGTCGCAACAATTGATAAGCGGCTGTGAGCTGTTCAACGTCATCATGGTTAAGGTATTTCTGCTTTGCTAAATGTGGCAGAACCTTCAATAGGGATGGTGTCTGTAAACTTTGATTTCTTCCGCCATGGAGTATTTGCAAGGCTTGAGCAATAAACTCTACTTCTCGAATACCGCCCTCGCCTAACTTAATATTATTTTCTATTCCTTTGCGACGAACTTCTTTCGCTATCATTTTCTTAAGATCTCTCAATGCGCATATGGCACTGAAATCTAAATATTTTCGATAGACAAAAGGTTTTTTCAAATCTTCAAACTCTTGAATATCCAGTTGATTACCGGCTAACACACGCGCCTTAATCATGGCGTATCTTTCCCAGTCTCTACCTTGATCTTGGTAATAATTTTCAAGGGAGCTCATACTCATCACTAAAGCCCCGGATTGGCCAAAAGGCCGTAATCTCATGTCTACCCGAAATACAAAACCATCTAGAGTGACTTGATCTATATGCTGAATGAGTTTTTGCCCTATCTTGGTAAAGTACTCTTGGTGAGAAAGACTTTTCTTACCCTCTTGGGTATCTCCGTGCTCTCGAAAAGCAAATATCAAGTCAATGTCCGAGGATAAATTAAGCTCATAGGCACCTAGCTTCCCCATCCCTATTACGATGAGGCTTTGCATCTTTCCTTGACTGTCTAAAGGGCGACCATACAAGGTTAAGTAATGTTGTTCAGACCACTTCACGCTGGCATTAATACACACCTCAGCCAATTGACTAAGCAATCGAGTTAGCTCACTTAAGGGTATTTTTTGCTGTATATCTAAAGCAATCAAACGCACCATCCACCATTGACGATAATGGCGAAGGCGCTTCATTAAATCTGCTTCGTTAATATCTGCTAACAAACCGGAAGGGCAAGTCTCAGACTTTAGATGGAAGTAATCCTCTCCTGCCAAGAGAGCCGCTATTGAGGGTTCATTATCAAAGCTTTCAAACTTAAGTAAGTCGTCGAGCCAATGTGGAAAACGCACAAACTGTTTATGCAGATAGTCGCTCAACACCCAAAGAGGTTCTAACTGAGCTATTTGTTGATCCGTTAATAAAGTGAGTTGTGATCTATCCCTAGCTTCTTGAATATATTGAGTTAATAACTCGCGGTTACCTAAATCATTTCGATATTGAACATAACTAGAGCTCTCATCAGGTGCCATTAAATCAAGTGCTATCAAAAGGTATTCCTTACTTTTCTTATTAATATCAACAAACTAAAAAGGTATTAAAAAGCCTGAGCGTTCAGCCACTGCCCTATAGTCAACATAGCCAAGCCGATAGATTTCTCACCAGCCAAACGTTCTAATAAATCTGGTGAATCCCCTAAGGTAACTTGCTTTATTTCAGCATCTAATTCCATCAGTCGCTTTTGTAAATCAATTGGTAAACAGGCTTGTAAGCGCTCCATAGAATGGCTTAAAGGCTGGAGTAATGCTTCATCCTGCATGAAGTGCATCGCTTCCCAGTACACAAGCCAGACTTCGTACCAATAACTCGCTAATTCAAGACTATTTTCAATACTCTTAGGCTTCTCTGGAAACTCAATTTTCCCATACTTCAAGCGCACACCCTTTTGAGCTTTAGAAACAACACTTACCTGAAGAGGAATATGCTCAGCTAATTGCAAAGCAAAATCATACAAGCCAGTTTCTTCTCCACTTTTAAGCTCTAATTCCAACTCGCAAATAGTATCCTTTCCATAGGGTGAGGTGACTAGGCCATTGTCACAAACTACCTCTATTTGAGTATTTGATAACTCAATATTCCAGACCTGTCTTTGGAAGTCAGTACGGTACACTTCGATAAGATTTTTACACCACGACATATCTTTCAATACATCAGGAAGAGGCACTTCTTTTAGTAAAGTTAAGTCCAGCTGATCATTCTCAACTTCCCACTCCCATTCTCCACGAGCATGCATACCAATACGGCTACTGCCTCGAGTTTTCACTGTTTGAATGAATCGACTGCCAAAAGAGCGAATGCGCATGGCAATGCCTGTTTGCATTAACAAGGCATCTTCCGTATCAAAGTATGCATTCATTAGGGCCAGTGTGGGTTGTCGAGAGTTGTTAGTATCTGCGGATTGTTGGCAAAAATTATCGAGAAAATCACAAGCAAGCTTGAGAAAGTTAGGATGAACCATTAATTTAAGTTCTAGCTCAGTGGCCATAAATATAAACCTCTAAAATCCTTGTGTAACAGACCCAAGGACGAAAATTCTTTACCTAATTGTATCAGATGCCTAACAGACAGTAGTAACATTAGAAACTAATCAGGATCTAAGGAAACCTTTATGCCAAGACTTCCCTCTCTCATCAGCATGATGTCTCAACTTATTGCCGAACCTTCTATCAGTTGTAGTCAAGCAAGCTGGGATCAGTCAAATAAAGCCGTCATTCAACTGTTAGAGACTTGGTTAAGCTCTCTTGGTTTTGAATGCGAAGTTATGCCATTGCCTGAGCAACCAGACAAGTTCAACCTCATCGCAACACTAGGCAAAGGTGATGGTGGTTTAGTTCTTTCAGGGCATACTGATACAGTGCCATATGACGAAGGACGGTGGCAGTCAGATCCATTTGGACTAGTTGAAAAAGATCAAAAGCTTTACGGTCTTGGTAGTTGTGATATGAAAGGTTTCTTCGCCATTGCCCTAGACACAATACAACAAATGGATTTATCCAACCTTACTGAGCCGTTAATCATTTTAGCCACAGCAGATGAAGAAAGTTCAATGGCGGGAGCTCGCGCACTGGTTAGTCAAAACAAAGTGCAAGCCAGATACGCACTGATTGGAGAGCCAACCTCATTGACCCCTATTCATGCCCATAAGGGTATTATGATGGAGCGCATACAAGTCACAGGACAGGCAGGACACTCATCGAATCCATCCCTTGGTAACAATGCGCTAGATGCGATGCACAGTGTTATGTCCGAGTTGATGTCTTTCCGACACGAGCTAAAAACACGCTATAAAGATGCCAGCTTTGTCATTGACTACCCCACCATGAACTTTGGCTGCATACATGGTGGCGACAATCCAAACCGAATTTGTGGTCGTTGTGAGTTAGAGTTTGATTTAAGAGCACTGCCCGGCATGAGTAATCAGTCCTTAATGGCAGAAATCTCAGAACGATTACCGAGCATTGAAAGGAAAACAGGCACTAAAATTCAGCTAAATAGCTTATTTCCAGATGTACCATCGTTTTATACCCCGATTGAATCGGATATTATAAAAGCCTGTGAAACGCTAACAAAACGCCAAGCAACAACCGTTGCCTTTGCAACAGAAGGCCCATTCTTAAATGAAATGGGTATGGAAACGCTAATTTTAGGGCCGGGGTCTATTGATCAAGCCCACCAGCCAAACGAATTTATGGCGCTAGATCAGATCCAACCTATGCAACAAGTATTACGTGGTTTAATTGAGCGATTTTGCTTACCACCCAGCAATCAATAAACGAGGAAAATCGTGTCTGACGAACTAAATTATGTAGACTGGTTCCGCCACTCATCCCCCTATATCAACGCTCATAGAGGGAAAACTTTTGTTATTTTAATTCCTGGGGAAGCCGTTGAATGCGCTCGATTTTCTAGCATCATTCATGACCTAGCGCTACTGGATTCTCTCGGTATCCGTTTGGTGCTTGTACAAGGTGCACGACCTCAAATAAATCGAGCAATAGGCAATAGTGATCTATCAGATCATATTGAAGAAGGTTATAGAGCAACACCACACAACCAATTGCTCGACATTATTCAAGCTTCTGCCGCCGTACGAGTGCAATTAGAAGCACAGTTATCCATGGGGTTATCAAACACTCCTATGGATGGCGCTCGTCTTAAAGTATGTAGCGGCAACTACGTGGTTGCTAAACCCTTAGGTGTAGTCAATGGAATTGACTATGGCTTATCTGGAGAAGTACGCCGTATTGATACCAACGCCATCTTCCGTCTGCTTGAAGATGACAACATGGTACTTTTACCGCACCTTGGCTTCTCACCAACCGGAGAGGTTTTCAATCTAAAAAGTGAAGATGTTGCAGTCCAAGCGGCGATCCAATTAAAAGCCGATAAACTTATTGTTTTTACTGGGGAGCAAGGCATTTTCAATGACGAAGGTGAGTTGCACTCGGAGCTGTTAACACACGATGCTCAAGATCTTTTAGCCCAAAAACATTTACCCCCAATAACACATGCTGCATTAGATGCATGCATAAAGTCCGTACGCAATGGAGTATTAAGAGCTCACGTTATTTCTTATCAGGATAATGGCGCTTTATTAAGAGAGCTATTTACCCGTGAGGGTGCAGGCACCATGATTGATGAAGACAGTTACGAACAACTTCGCCCTGCCAACATCAGTGATGCAGGAGGCATGATGGCGTTGCTTGAGCCATTAGAGGAAAAAGGCGTTCTCGTTAGACGATCTCGTGAACTATTAGAAAATGAGATCGAGAAGTTTATAGTGATCGAAAGGGACGGAGCCATTGTTGCTTGCGCTGCACTCTACCCCTTTGAACAAGAGAATGCGGGGGAATTAGCCTGCTTAGCCGTTGAACCTGAATATCGAGGTTCCAATAAAGGCGATCGTTTATTAAAAGGCATAGAGAAAGCGGCGAAAAATTTAGGCCTAACACAGCTATTCTTACTCACAACAAGAACTGCCCATTGGTTTATCGAAAGAGGCTTTAGTGAAACCAGCTTGGAGAATCTACCAGCCCAAAAACAAGCCCTCTATAACTACCAGAGAAACTCTAAAATATTCTCTAAGGATATTTAGCTTATTTCAGTACATGGTAATGAAAATAAAAAAGGCGACCTTAAGGTCGCCTTTTTTAATGGTATTAAATTCTTACTCAATAATTTTAAATGGGATAAACATAGGGTAGCCTTTTCTGATCACCCTCATCGGCACAGATCGACCTGCATCAATGTTTTTCGAAATGCTTGAGAAGTCAGCAACACTTTCAATGCGCTTACCATCCAGCATAGTAATCACATCTCCTTGCTGAAGACCATTACGAGCTGCAGTTCCGCCAAAGACTTGTTCAATGATTACTCCGCCTTCTATATCAAACTCTTTGGCCACATCATCAGGCACTTTGCCGACAATCATACCTAATCGGTTCTTGTCTTGTTGAGACTGGGCAACTGTATTGGAATCTGTTGGAATAGCTTCAAGCGTTACCGAAATGGTTTGTTCCTTCCCATCTCGATAAACTTTCGCCTTAACCACATCCCCTGCTTTCATTTGCCCGACGATGTAAGGTAGTTCTCCAGAGCGCTCAACCTCTTCACGGTTAAACTCCATGATTATATCCCCTGCCCTAAAGCCCGCTTTTTCTGCTGGAGAATCTGGTAACACACGACTAATTAACGCACCGCTCGATCTATCAAGACCGAAAGACTCAGCCAAGTCATTACTCACATCTTGAATCAGCACGCCCAACCAAGCACGAGACACCTTGCCATCGCTTTTCAGTTGTTCGACAACAGCCATCGCAACTTGTGAAGGAATAGCGAAAGATACACCCATGAAACCACCAGAGCGGGTGTAGATTTGCGAGTTAATACCAATAACTTCGCCATCTAAATTAAATAATGGACCACCAGAATTACCTGGGTTGATAGCAACATCTGTTTGGATAAAAGGCACATAGCTATCGGAAGGCAAATTACGACCAATCGCACTGACAATCCCTGCAGTAACGGTATAGTCAAAGCCGAAAGGTGAACCAATCGCGAGAACCCATTGCCCAGGTTTTAATTTATCAGAATCACCCATTTTTACAGTAGGCAAACCTTCCGCTTCTATTTTAAGAAGAGCCAAATCTGTTCTTGCATCGGTTCCAACCAGTTCAGCAATATATTCACGGCGGTCACTTAATCGCACATGGATAATATCGGCACCCTCGATCACATGATGATTCGTCAGCACATAACCATCTTTTGATATCACAAAACCAGAGCCACGAGAATTCCGTTGTCTCTCCTGATTTTGCGGCTCTTGCTGTTGGCCGAAAGGCTGTTGCCCAAAGAAGTGTTTGAAGAACTCATTCAGTTCTTCACTGTTTGGGCCAAATTGAGAGCCCCTTTGATTTCCAGTTTTAGAAGTAATAGCCTGCTCTGTGCTGATATTAACGACAGCTGGAGAAGCATCATCCACTAACTCTGTAAAGTCTGGAAGTGAGGCTGCATGGGAAAGCATGGATGCCATCATCAATGTGCTGATGACGACCACGCTAGCGTGTTTAAGCAATCTGTTCATTATTGGTCTCCTCATTTAAAGTGCCAAGTTGATTACAGTGCCAGGTGAAGTAAGTTCACTTATGAGAGAGTTCCTAGCGGTATACTAGCGCTTTTAGGCGACTCTGCTCGCAGAATTCTGGGGTAATAATCTAAGTTATCTATTTCTTGTTGAGACTTACGTCTTGCGGCCCATAAGCCTAAAGCAAAGCCGACAATAGAAAGCACAACAGCAATATTAGAGCTGCCACCCCATAACGAAGGTAAAACAGCACCAATGATCAAACCAAGCAGAGGGATGAAATACATCCAAAGCGAGGCTTGCAATAAAGTATCTTCAGGAATACCTACAACCACATCTTGACCAACAGACACTTGCAAAGGGTCGATCGCACGCATACGCATTTGATTGGATGATGAAACCTTAGCTATCGCATGATGGCCGCAGGCGTGACGAGCTCGACAAGCATTGCAACTACTTGTGCGAATCGTTTCTACTTCTGCGAAGCCAGCTTCTACTGCGAGTACTTTTCCAGTTTCTTCAATCATATTTAATGCCTTGGCATAAACGCGGTCATTAATTTTTCAATGGTAATACGAGGCACTTCGCCAACTACGGTTAATAGGTACCGCTGATCTTTAACCTTAAAACTTGTTTCTCCAGCATAGGTTGCGCCTGTGCGAAAAACTGACATATTTTTTGATGTCATAGATGGCTCTACAAATACGGAAACATTTGTAATGCCATCCGAGAGTAATAGCATGCTAGTACTATGATTTAGAACTCTCGCTTCAGGCCATACAAGCTGGAACCCTTCTGGTAACCAATCAAAATGCCATACATTTTTAGTGTACTTACGATCAGTTTCCATTATGGGTTTTGTGTACGTACCTTCTTTGGGGGTAAAGTCTTCAATTTTCAAGTCTGGTAAAAAGTTAACCGATGCAAATTGAGTTCTTTCTAATAACTGGCCACTTGGCTTTATTAGGTCATGCTTTAATAAAAAGTGATTTTCTTGGTCTAACCAAAATTCATGTCCAAAGCGATAAGCATCCTTGGGAGTTAGTTTCACGATTTGAACACTGCGTCCTGCAATGCGATCTAACTTGGGCTCTAGCGTTATCTGATAGCCTTTTAGTAATCGTTGACTATCAACATTTTCAAAGCGCTGAAAAGGGCGATTTAGAGGCGTTGTATGATTAGCTGTCGTCGCATCCGAATATACGCAAACCATAGTGTCATTGATACGTATGACTTCTAATTTGTCACCATCCAAGTCTTCAAGACTCTCGTAAACATTGTCTTGTAGAAGACCATGACGTATACGCATGCTATTCATGTTCGTAGAATCTGTATGTACAAACACCCCTTCGTAATTTAACGATGAGAAGGATTTCGCCATACTCCCTAATAAAAGCAGCGCTCTCTCTGATGACTCATTCGAAGTTGGTTTTAAAGCACGATCGCTTGCAGCCGTAAGAGATGAAAATAAGCTTAAGGCTACGAAGAGAAGCAAGAAAATAAAATGAAAGTGTCTCATCATCCTTTACTCTTCTATAGGGTAGCTAACAACACGAGCCATCGGCATCATCCCCTGCCCCACATTCATTGTTGATTGCTCAGCATGTTGTCGGAGATAGTGTTGTAACCTTATATTATCAGCTGGCATGGCATCTTGAAGCTCTAGTTCTGCTAGTGATATAGGTTCTTCTAAGCTATCCACGGAATCAGCACCTACAACATTCGTGATACCAATACCTTCTTCCACAGGTGAGAACAAAGTGTTTCCACCAAAGATAACGACAAAACTCACACTAGCAGCGATAGCTAAGCTGGAAAAAATTGTCTTTAAAGACATATCTTTAGAGTTGTTTCCGCTTTGTTTTACAGCAGATATTGGCACCACGTTCACATTATCAGTTTCAATGTTTTCTTGCTTAGCAGCTTGCTCTGCATCAATTGCCTGAGTAACTCTATTGAAGAAAGAAGCATCACTTACCAAGGTTGAGGGGGTTTCGCCTTGTAAAGCACTGCGTACCAACTGATAGTTTTCTAATTGTTCATGCAGCTTTAAACTGTCAGCACTCAACAGTAACTCGATATCTTTATCTGTAGCTTCACCATCAAACATCGCTGAGAGACTAGAAGACAGCTCTTTCGGGGTGTTGTGTGTTGTCATCGTTATTCTCCTAACCCTGTTAGTGGTCGTATGTGCTTTTCTACTGCTTCTCTTGCTCGAAATATACGGGATCGAACTGTACCGACGGGACAGTCCATAATAATAGAGATATCTTCATAACTTAGACCGTCAAATTCTCTCAGCGTTAGAGCACTACGTAACTCTTCAGGTAAGTTTTTTATCACTTGGTGTATCAAGGTTTCTAGGCGCTCACTATTCAATTTAGCATCAGGGCTAGCAATATCTGATAGCGCTTCATGTGCGCTATATATTTCATCATTATCTAACTCTACATCCGACTCTGGCGGCCGTCTTGAGCGACTCACTAGATGATTTTTAGCTGTATTTACAGCTATTCGGTACAGCCATGTATAAAATGCACTATCACCTCGAAAATTAGAAATAGCCCTATACGCCTTAATAAAGCTTTCCTGAGCGACATCGAGAGCTTCACTTTTGTCGTGTACATAACGACTTACTAAACTCACAACTTTGTGCTGATATTTCAAAACCAACAAATCAAAAGCGCGCTTATCACCTTGCTGCACTTTTTCGACTAACGTCCAGTCAGAAGACGTTTCGTTTTGCATAGGCACCTCAAACTCAACCTTTATTTTTGTATTTGTGCCATTTTGTTAACAACAAAAGACAACAGCGAAACGAACGAGTTCCCTAGTATCAACTAATAATAACAAAATATATTTTGGCTTCGAGCATCGTGAAGACCAACAAATATTAACAACGTAACACCGGAAGGTATTCACTATTACGCACTAACAATAGTAACATTCTCCTCTTCGTTATCTAAATTAGATCCAAATCATGAGTCAACACTATCAACACGACATTGTCATCATAGGCGCTGGTGCTGCTGGGCTAACCTTAGCGCTTGAATTAGCGAATCAGCACAAGGTCGCAATTTTAACCAAAGCAGATATCCGCGAAGGTGCAACTTTATATGCGCAAGGCGGTGTTGCTGCCGTCTTATCCGACAAAGATACGATTGACTCACATATAAATGACACTATTGATGCAGGTGTAGAATTAGGTGACCCAGAGGCCATTCGCTTTACCGTAGAACATTCTAAAGCCAGCATTGATTGGCTGATTGAACAAGGCGTACCTTTTACTCGCTACGGCGAAGGCGATGAATATCACCTCACCAAAGAAGGTGGGCATAGTCACCGACGCATAATACACAGCGCAGACGCTACTGGCTTAGCCATTTCTAAAACCCTTATTAGTAACGCATCTTCACACCCTAACATCGACTTTTTCCCAGACCGAGTTGCTATTGATGTTATCACCTCAAAGAAACTAGGCTTGAGTGGTGATAATCGAGCAGTCGGCATATACGCACTCAATACCAAAAACGATACTATCGAGGTATTCCACGGATCTTTTGTCTCCCTCGCTTGTGGCGGCAGCAGCAAGGTATACCTTTACACAAGCAATCCAGATACAGCATCGGGTGACGGCATCGCCATGGCTTGGCGAGCTGGCTGCCGAGTAGCAAATATGGAATTCAACCAATTCCACCCCACTTGTCTCTACAATGCGCAAGCAAAAACCTTCTTGATATCTGAGGCTGTTAGAGGCGAAGGTGGAAGGTTATTACTACCTGATGGCACACGATTTATGCACAAGTTCGACAATAGGGCCGAACTCGCACCACGTGACATAGTTGCTAGAGCTATAGACCACGAAATGAAGCGCTTGGGTGTTAACCATGTACTGTTAGATATTTCTCACAAGGACTCAGCCTTCATCCAAGAGCACTTTCCAACCATCTACAAGCGCTGCTTAGAATATAATTTAGATATGACAAAGCAAGCCATCCCTGTTGTACCAGCAGCCCACTACACATGTGGCGGGGTTAAAGTAAATCAACAAGGGGAAACCGATATCAAAGGCCTTTATGCTATTGGGGAAACGGCCTATACAGGACTACATGGTGCCAATAGGCTGGCCAGCAACTCATTATTAGAATGCATCGTTTACGCTCGCTCGGCAGCGCAAAATATTTTAACAAGCACTCAAAAGGCTCAAAAGGCTCAAAAGGCTCAAAAGGCTCAAAAGGCTCAAAAGGCTCAAAAGGCTCAAAATATATCAATACCTGATTGGGATGAAAGTAAAGTAACAGACTCGGACGAAGATGTTGTCATTGCTCATAATTGGCAGGAGTTAAGGCGTTTCATGTGGGACTATGTGGGCATTGTCAGATCAGACAAAAGACTGCTTAGAGCAAAACATAGGGTTGACCTATTACTCTCTGAAATAGATGAGTTTTATTCGAATTACAAAGTATCGAATGATCTACTAGAATTGCGTAATCTTGCCATGGTCGCTGATTTAATTATTCGCTCCGCCATGACTCGAAAAGAAAGTAGAGGACTCCACTTCAATCTTGATTATCCTGAAAAATCAGAACATAGCTCTCCAACAATACTAACCCCAGAGCAGCCATCCAAGAAAACATATACATAAACGATCTCAACCTTTCTGGTCTTTATTAGGGTTCAGTAAAATTTGTTGCGCAGCAAAGGACCTTAATATGGCATAGTTATCTTTCGATACACTGTCTCGGAAGATAACTACATAATTCGGATACCATTTTTTAGGTGCATTTATAAAGGAAGTCACTCGGGCTACTAAATAAACACCGTTAGCTCGGATAAAAGCCACCCTTTGTAGCTGACCTTTACCTTCTACGAAAGCGCCCTGTTCATCGATACCAATTTGCTTATAAGGTGATTGAAAAATGAGGGCGAAGAGCAATACAACAAGAAGAACTGTGAACTGCATGTAGTATGGCAACCAATGCACTTGTATAAGCGCAGCACAAACAATAATAGCAAAAAGCCATAAGCTACAGCTCAGTTTTGAACATTTTAACCGACTAGCTTTTAGGCTGAACACGGGTAACTATTATATCGACAATGCGTGCTAGGTCATCATCTTGTGGTACTTCTTTTTGCATAAACCATAGAAATAAATCTTGATCTTCACATTCTATCAGTTTGTAAAAGCGAGCCTGATCGGCTTCTTCAAGAGTCAAAAAAACCTCATCTAAAAAAGGTTCTAATAACAGATCTAATTCCAACATTCCTCGGCGACAATTCCACTTCAAACGCTTAAAGTTAAATGTGTCTTCAGCTTCTTTCATAACAACACCTTCAATTTTTTTCACATTATATCTATTTATTCATAAAAAAACGAAAACAGCTTCTACACTTAATAGGCTCAATGTAAAAACTTATCTGAAATTGACTTCTTTTGTTAACCATTTGTAAAAGTGAAACAAAATAGTACAATAAGTGGCGTTTTATGTATTAACAGGTCAATTAAAAAATAGCCTAATATAAATCCCAATTGGAAGTTAGCTTCCAAGATATTAGGTAAATTGACATAAAAACAATAACACCCTTACAGGGAGACAACCTATGAAAAGCCTTACCAAAAACACCCTATCCTATGCGGTATCTATTGCTGCATCATTAACAGCAGCAAGCTCAACCTTCGCAGAAACAATCACAGTGGCAACTGTAAACAACGGCCATATGATTGAAATGCAAAAGTTGACGCCTGAATTTGAAAAAGCTAACCCTGGTATCAAAGTTAAATGGGTAACTCTAGAAGAAGGTATTCTTCGTCAAAACGTAACCCAAGACATCGCTAACAAAAGCGGACTTTATGATGTAATGACAATCGGCATGTACGAAGCACCTATTTGGGGCGATCGCGGCTGGTTAACACCTATCGACACAAGTGGCGCATATGATGTAGAAGATATCCTACCATCTATTCGTCAAGGTCTTTCACATGAAGGCACTCTATATGGTGCTCCTTTCTATGGTGAAAGCTCAATGGTTATGTACCGTAAAGATCTAGTTAAAGAAACTGGCATGACAGTCAGCGACCGTGATAGCTGGGAACACATACGTGATGTCGTAGCCGCTATGCACAAACCTAATGACGGCGTATACGGTATCTGTCTACGTGGTAAAGCGGGTTGGGGCGATAATATGGCCCTTATGACTACGATCGCAAACTCTTTCGGTGCTCGTTGGTTTGATGAAGGTTGGAAACCGCAACTAGAGTCAGCTGAATGGAAGAACGCCGTTTCTTTCTATGTTGACCTTCTAAGTAAGTATGGTCCTCCAGGTTCAAGCAGCAACAGCTTTAACGAAAGCTTAGCTTTGTTTAACGAAGGTAAGTGTGGCATGTGGATTGATGCAACTATCGCAGCATCTTTCGTAACAGATCCAAAACAAAGTAAAGTTGCTGATCAAGTTGGTTTCGCACAATCTCCTATCAGCGCAACAGAAAAAGGAGCTAACTGGCTTTGGTCTTGGTCTCTAGCAATTCCTGCAGCGACTAAACAAGCTGATGCAGCTCAGAAATTTGTACGTTGGGCAACATCTAAAGAGTATATTGAGCTAGTAGGTAAAACGAATGGCTGGGCAGCAGTACCAACAGGTACACGTTCAAGCACTTACGCTAACCCTAAGTTCCAAGCAGCAGCCGTCTTTGCTGAAGCTGAGTTGAAAGCTATTAACTCTGCAGATCCAACTGACAGCACGCTGAAACCATCTCCATATGTTGGCGTACAATTCGCCGCTATTCCTGAGTTCCAAGCTATTGGTACAACTGCAGGACAAATGATCTCTGGTGCCCTATCAGGTTCAATGTCTGTAGATCAAGCTTTGAAATCTGCGAATAACTCTGCAAATCGTCAAATGCGTCAAGCTGGTTACTACTAGTAAACAGCCCCTTAAAGTTAGAGGTAGAGTTCTTCTACCTCTAACTTTCATTTGCTTACGTTTATTCCATAAGCAACTCTCTTCTGCTAATCATAAGGGACTTATAATATGAAGCGCTCTATCACCCGTTTATTAATGGCGCCGTCTGTCATCCTGCTATTGATATGGATGATCATTCCTTTGTCAATGACAATTTATTTCTCGACGATACGCTATAACTTGCTGTATCCAGGTCAGAATAATTTTGTTGGTCTATTAAACTTTGAATTTTTCATCACTGACCCAGGGTTCATTCCGGCTGTATCTAATACCTTAATATTACTTTCAACAGTATTAATTATTACCGTGGTACTTGGTGTTGCATTATCAGCGTTAATTGACAAACCATTCTTTGGCCAAGGTATTGTTCGTGTATTACTCATTTCGCCATTCTTCATCATGCCGACAGTTAACGCATTGATTTGGAAGAATATGATGATGAACCCTGTATACGGTATCTTTGCATGGATATCCAACTCCCTCGGACTGGAACCCATAGACTGGCTATCCACATACCCCTTAATGTCCGTCATTATCATGGTGAGCTGGCAGTGGTTACCTTTTGCTATCCTTGTATTTGTTACGGCACTACAGTCTCAAGACACTGAACAAAAAGAAGCGGCTCAAATGGATGGCGCGACAGGCTGGCATATATTCCGCTACCTAACAATTCCTCATCTGTATCGTCCTATTGCTGTCGTTGTAATGATTGAAACTATTTTCTTACTGGCTGTTTTTGCAGAAATCTTTGTATCAACAGGTGGTGGTCCAGGTTATGACAGTACAAACTTGGCTTACTTAATATACAACCAAGCTCTTCTTCAATATGACGTTGGTGTCGCTTCTGCCGGTGGTTTATTTGCCGTATTGCTTGCCAATATCGTAGCCTTTTTCTTAATTCGTGCCGTTGGCAAAAACTTAACGGTGTGAGGAGAATACGATGACTCTTAATCAACAACGCAAATTCAAAACTTTTCTTACTGGCCTATTTGCATGGACAGTAGCGCTAGTATTGTTTTTTCCAATTTTTTGGATGTTTATTACTTCTTTTAAAACTGAGCTTCAAGCGATATCTGTTCCTCCGTCGCTCTTTTTTGAACCTACACTAGAGAACTTTTCTATCGTGCAAGAGCGTAGTAATTACATCCATCACGCTATCAACTCAGTGATAACGTCTTTTGGATCCACACTTATAGCTCTAATTATTGCCGTTCCAGCCGCTTTCTCTATGGCATTCTTCCCAGGTAAGCGAACTAAAGATATCCTTCTTTGGATGCTTTCAACGAAAATGCTACCAGCTGTAGGCGTACTTGTACCTATCTACATTTTAAGCCGTGATGCTGGATTGCTAGACACTCGAACTGCTTTGGTCATTATTTTCACTCTAATGAACCTACCAATCATCGTATGGATGCTTTTCTCTTACTTTAAAGATTTACCGAAAGAGATTCTTGAAGCCGCTCGCATGGATGGTGCAACACCTTGGGACGAAGTAGTGAAAGTAGTATTACCTTTGTCTGTAGGTGCAATTTCATCAACCGCTCTACTCTCCATTGTATTGTGTTGGAATGAAGCTTTCTGGTCTTTGAACTTAACTGCATCAGAAGCTGCACCATTAACAGCAATGATTGCCTCATATTCAAGCCCTGAAGGCTTATTCTGGGCCAAACTTTCTGCGGCCTCTACCTTAGCGTGTGCTCCAATCGTTATTTTCGGTTGGTTCTGTCAAAAACAACTCGTTCAAGGCCTTACTTTTGGCGCTGTAAAATAATTAGAAGGAAGCTTTCAAATGACATATTTAGCAATTACAGAATTACAAAAGCACTACGATAACTACCACGCTCTTAGAGGTATTAACCTATCAATTGATGAAGGTGAATTCATCGTATTCGTTGGTCCATCTGGCTGTGGTAAATCAACACTTTTGAGAACCATTGCAGGGCTTGAGTCAAGCTCAGGCGGTACAATTGAACTGGATGGCCGAGATATTACAGAACTTGCTTCATCTAAGCGTGATCTAGCTATGGTTTTCCAATCATATGCACTGTACCCACACATGACGGTTGCAGATAACCTTTCATTTGCATTACGTCTTGCAAAAGTGCCAGATGCAGAAATACAAGAAAAAGTACGTTCTGTGTCAGCTTCATTGCAACTAGATGCATTACTTGAGCGTAAACCAAAAGAGTTATCTGGTGGTCAACGACAGCGTGTTGCCATTGGTCGCGCTATTGTACGTCAACCAAAAGTATTCTTATTTGATGAGCCTTTGTCCAACCTAGATGCAGCACTACGAGTACAAATGCGCCTAGAGTTAGCTCGTCTTCATAAGAAACTTGGCACAACTATGATTTATGTAACCCATGACCAAGTAGAAGCGATGACCCTAGCTGACCGTGTAGTAATTTTAAATGCGGGACAAATTGAACAAGTTGGTACGCCTCTTGAACTTTATCGCCAACCAAATAGTCGCTTTGTTGCCGAGTTTATCGGTACACCTAAAATGAATCTAATCCCTGCGGATAAGATCACTCGTAAAGACGACACCCTATCTTTAGACCTATTTGGCAATAACATCGACTTCCCAGCCAACCGAGTGAAAGGCAAGTTGCCTGAAACTGCAATTGTAGGTATTCGTCCAGAGCACTTAACTCTAGTCGAAGAAGGTGGCGATATTCAGGGCCGCATTGAATTGGTTGAGCATCTAGGATCGGAAGCTTATGCACATATTCAATTAGCTAACAATCAAACTATTATCGTGAAAGCTCTTGCTCGCAGCGAGTTGAACGATAACCAAGAAGTTAACATTAAAGTGGATGTTGCAGAGACTGTTCTTTTCAATGAAAGCGATCGTGTAATCTCTGTGATTCCTGAGGAAGTGTAATATGGCAAATCACCTACAAGCTTCTTTGAATAAAGATCAGCTTTCTGCTCAAGAATATCAAAAGGATGTGATTAACCCTGGGGTAGTACATTTAGGTGTTGGGGCTTTTCATCGTGCCCATCAGGCAGTTTATTTTGATAGGTTACTAGCTAACCAGAGTGAACAGAACTGGGGCTTAATTGGGGTCAATATAAGACCCCAAGATAGCCAGATGTTTTCTCAATTCACGAAGCAAAAAGGGGAATATGTTCTAAAAACCATGGCCGCTGATGGTCATACTGAGTACGAACATATTCGCTCTATCGTTCAACAAATTGATGGCGCGCAAGCGCCTGAAGAGGTTGACGAAGCACTGGCGAGTGAGAGCATTCAGCTAGTCACTTCCACCGTAACCGAAGGTGGCTACTATCTGGATGAAAACCGCACTTTAATGTTTGATCACCCAGCAATTAAAGCTGACATCGAAGGTGCACGAAATACACTTTACGCTTTTTTATACGCAGGTCTAAAAAAGCGTAGTGAAACGTCAAAGTCCAAAATCACACTTTTGTGTTGTGATAACCTTCGCCATAATGGTGAGTTGCTAAAAGCGGGTCTTATGCAGTTCCTAGAAGCTAAGCAAGATCACGCCTTAATTGAATGGGTAAAAGAGAACGTATCTTTCCCATGCTCTATGGTAGATAGAATCACACCTAAGCCGAGCCAACAGCATATTGATGATGTTCAAACTCGATTTGGAATTGATGACAACATGACAGTAATGGGTGAAGATTTCATGCAATGGGTTGTAGAAGACAACTTCGCAGGAAAAAAACCAGCACTGGATCTTGTTGGCGTTCAGTTCGTTGACAATGTTGTACCATTTGAGGAAGCAAAGATACGAATTTTGAATGCAGGTCACACTTGCGTTACATATCAAGCAGCACTGAAAGGGTTAACTTACTTCGATGAAGCGATGCGTGATGATGAACTGCACCAGTACTTCAAAGATTTTATTACGCAAGATTCTATTCCTGCAATCGGGGAATCTGTGGTAAATTTACCAGCCTACCTAGACGTAATTGCTAACCGTTTTAGCAATAGCAACATTGGTGATACAGTTGAGCGTATATGTAGTGATGGTTATTCGAAGTTTCCAATTTTCGTTTACCCAACTTTAGAAGGGATTTTCCGCAAAGGCGGCACTCCAACTAAAACAATTCAAGGAATAGCAAGCTGGTTTACTTTTATCCAGCTCACCAATCAAGGAAAGCTGGATATAAAATATCATGAGCCAAATAACGCTTTTGTAGCCGCATTTACTAATGATGAGAAAGGTATTGAAGCCTTTGTAACCGATAGTTTTCTTTGGGGAAGTGTTCCTAATGAATACCCCGAGTTTGTTACGCTATTAACTCAAGCCATTCATACTTACATGAAGCAATACAGCTAACTAGCCAGCGCTTCAACTGAAAAGAGACAAAGCTATTTTATAGCTTTGTCTCTTAACTCATTCTCATTAATAATAAAAATATGGCGAGCGATAAAAAGATAGCCTATACGAGAAAGCAATATGACCAACTTAACCAAACGCTTAACACCAGAATATGAACTGGTCGATGAAAATGACACCATTCGTTATTTAGAGCATGGCTACCCATGCGAATTAATTCGCTGGCATGCACATAACGACTATGAGCTTCACTTCATTGTAGCAACATCGGGCAAAGTATTTGTTGGTGACTATATTGGCAATTATTCTCCTGGTCAGTTAATCCTGACCGGTCCTCGCCTACCTCACAATTGGATTTGTCAGAACGACCAAGAAGGTGTTGAAATTCGAGATATGCTCATTCGTTTTGATCACGAATCTTTTGCAAATGGCGTCCAGATCATCCCTGAATTTGCAGAGGTACTCCCCCTTTTAAACAAAGCAAAATCTGGGGTTGAGTTCTTCGATATAGATAAAGAATACTTATTAGAGACATTTAATAAGGTTAAAAACTCTAGTGGCTTAGAAAGGCTTATAATTGCACTTCCTCTACTAAAAAAACTAGCTCAACATCAGCACTATCGCCTGCTTTCGACAGTACAAATAGACTTAAAATCGAATGAGGCATTACAGCGTAAAATCAATACTGTGGTTGATTATGTCTCACAGAATTACAATCAGAATATCACTCTATCTAGTGTTGCCAGCCTAATTAACATGTCCGACAGTCACTTTTCTCGTTTCTTTAAAAAAGCGACAGGCAACCGATTCATTGAGTTCTTAAACCGTGTCAGAATCAGCCGCGCTTGCAGCCTTCTAGCGGAAACTGACCAACAAATTGCAACAATATGCTTCCAAGTGGGCTTTAACAATGTTGCGAATTTTAACCGTCGCTTTCATGAATTAAAAGGCGTTACTCCTAGAGACTTCCGCTCTCAAAGTAATATACGTATGGAAGGCGTTATTAACACAGATAATAAGTAACTCCTTTCTTTTATAGCTATGACTCTTTATTCAGGCTTTTGGTTAATTGATATAAAGACTTATAAGTACAGAACTTGTTTTGATAGTACTCTGCCAAATCAAGATTCGGGTTGTGAGTGACAATAACATCAGGCATATAACAATGCTGCTCAATTAAGCCTTCAATATTACCACCCAGATTATATTCAACGCCGATTAAAGCTAGTCTTGCGGCGCCAACAGCTGGGCCAATTTCTCCACCTTCACGATAAAAGAGTGTTTTACCTAATACATTCGCAATAATTTGTCTCCATAGTGGTGAGCGGGCACCGCCGCCTATTAGTGACAGGTTTTCAACATCACTACCTGCATCGATCAACACCTCTTGGCAATCTAATAATGAAAACGCTACTCCTTCCAAAATAGCCAACACCATATCCGCTTGATTCGTATTGCTACTTAGGCCGAAAAATTGCCCACTTGCGTTCGCGTCATTATGTGGTGTTCGCTCACCATTTAGATAAGGCAGAAACACCACACTGGTTTCCAGAATATTGGCTTGCTCTAATCTTTCCAAGAGTTTCGGCACACTTTCATCTACCAGATCTGCATACCAACCAAGGCAATTAGCCGCACTTAATGTCACTCCCATCTGATGCCAACGATTAGGTAAAGCATGACAAAAAGCGTGAACCGTATTTCTTGGATTCGCTTTATGTGAATCACTAACCGCAAAATAAACACCCGAGGTACCTAGAGAAATAATGCCTTGACCAGAATTAACCACTCCCATTCCTATAGCCCCAGCTGCGTTATCACCAGCACCGGCAACCAAAGGCACTTGCGGAACACCAAGCTCTTTACTCGACTTTTCAGTAAGCCTACCAACCACGTCACATCCCTCAAATAACTTAGGCATATTAGATTTACTTAGACTAGAAGCCGACAATAACTCCTCATCCCAGCAACGGGCACTAGGATTCAACCACAAGGTACCTGAAGCATCGGAATAATCAGAGGATATACTTCCTGTTAGTTTATAAGCAAGATAATCTTTGGGAAGTAAGACAAAAGCGGTTTTTGCAAAGACGTCTGGCTCATTCTCCTTTACCCAACGTAACTTTGGAGCCGTAAAACCGGGCATCGCAAGATTGCCCGATTTATCGATCAGTTCTGGAAACTCATCCATCATAGCCAAGCACTGATCTTGACTGCGACCATCATTCCACAAAATACAAGGTCTTAGTACTTGTCCTTTTTTATCCAATAAAGTGGCACCATGCATTTGCCCTGAAAGGCCAATACCTTTTAACAAACTCAAATCAAATGTCTTCTTCAAGTCGGCAATAACATCTCGACAGGCCTGCCACCACGAAGTAGGATCTTGTTCAGACCAAGTGCTAAATGGCGTTGTCACCACTAATGAAGCGGAAGATTGCCCTAACACTCTCCCCTGTTCATCTATGAGCACACCCTTTAAACCCGATGTTCCAAGATCAAGACCCAAATACATGCTCAGCTACTCCTATGATTTTTTATTTTTAAGTAAAGTATTAAAGAAAGAATGCTGTTTGATTCTGCAAATTATGATGGATAGCCATTGATATTCGATAAAATACCACTACAAATAGAGCATACATCATCTTTTTGACCCGCTTTTTTCTATGGATAACTTTATGATTTCGTTAAATGACACTATTAGCAGCCAGCTTACAAATAAAGAAAGCTTGAGCACTCAGCCGCTCGGCGTTATACGTGTCACAGGAAACGATGCTAGAAAATTTCTTCAAGGCCAAATAACTTGTGATATCAATAAGCTAGCAGAAAATTATAGCTTATACGGTGCCATTTGCAGCATCAAAGGCCGTATTGTTACAAACTTTTATATTGCTCAAAAGGATACTGATATCTTAATTCTTATGAGCAAAGACCTCATAGAAAAAAGCATTCAACACTTAAAAAAGTATGCGGTATTTTTTAAAGTAGAACTAGTGGATGCTAGCCATGAATTCAGTGTGTTCGCCAAAGTATCCCTACCAACACAAACATCCAAGCCTACCTCTTTACCGGAGCAACTAGACACAAATACTGACCCAGATAATGGTATACGTATAACAGCCTGTGAATATCCAATCCGTCTTGACTACCAGATAGTCTCGAATGAAAAATCGACCCTGAAAGAATCAAATATAGACTTAACTGCGTTTGCTATCCTCGCCGCTAGACCTTTAATACGCCTCGAAAACAGCGAAAATATTTTACCTCAATGGCTTAACATGCAATCAACTGGAGGAATAAGCTTCACTAAAGGCTGCTATACAGGACAAGAAATAGTTGCTCGAATGCAGTACAAAGGGAAATCGCCAAAACAGCTGGCTATTTTTGCATGTAAAAAAGGCATAAACCTTACAAGCAAGATCACAGATCACCAAGGTAAAGAGTTAGGCTATATCTTGAACTCAGGCACCGTGGACAATACAAGCTATATACAAGTAATTATGAACATCGCGCCACAAGATGCGGAAGATCTCTTTATTGAAGGTGAGAAACTATTCCACCTTCCATTACCTTATTCAATAAACGAGTAATTTATTATCACAGGGGCAGAACTATTTGATGGTTTTCGTGCTCGCTAGCCTGTTTCTCAATTGGGTCTAAAGACCAGTTTATTGGTGCTTTGCTCTGAGAAATTAAATACTGATTAGCTTTTGAAAAGTGGCTACAACCAAAAAAACCTCGATAAGCAGATAAAGGAGAAGGGTGAACACTTTCTAGTACACAGTGTTTAGCCTTATCAATCTGGCAACCTTTCTTTTGCGCATAACTTCCCCACAGCATGAAGACGACTCCCTCATGCTCTTTATTAATAAGCTCTATAATCCTATCGGTAAAGGTTTCCCAGCCTTTTTTCTGATGAGAGCCGGCTTTCCCTTCTGTTACAGTAAGAACACTATTCAACAATAATACTCCCTGCTCAGCCCACTGAATCAAAGATCCATGATTAGCCGGTGAAATAGCTAAATCCGCCTCTAACTCTTTATAAATATTCACCAGAGAAGGTGGGATTTTTACGTCTGGTTTAACAGAAAATGACAAACCATGAGCTTGGCCTTCTCCATGGTAAGGATCTTGACCGAGAATGACGACTTTTACTGAATCAAAAGGCGTCACTTTCAGCGCCATTAAGCGTTCACTCTCAATAGGAAATACTGTATTAACTCTATCTTCCTGCTCAAGAAAAGACAGTA
Organism: Marinomonas sargassi; assembly: GCF_025716875.1. Taxonomy (GTDB): domain Bacteria; phylum Pseudomonadota; class Gammaproteobacteria; order Pseudomonadales; family Marinomonadaceae; genus Marinomonas; species Marinomonas sargassi. The sequence goes on from NZ_JAOVZB010000006.1 coordinate 259,223, forward strand.
AAGCACTCATATAGCCTTTATCTAATTCTTGCTCTAAAGCAGCATGCCAATGCGAGGCTTGCTTCATCTGCTCTTTCATCTTTTGCCGCCTAGGTTTAATGGAAGGGATTCAAATTCGATGAGGATTTAAAACGATAATACTCTTGTAGGTTATCAGTGTCTTCTGGTGTCACTATATGCTTTAACAACATCCAAACCATTTCCCTAAGGCTGTAACACCGCGAATACATAGCAATAACTTCCATCACCTCTTCAGCGTTCAGGTGAGGAGAATAGAAATGTACAAAAGCTTCTATTTGACGCTCATTGAGATTATGCGACTTTGCAATCACCGACAAATCATATAGAGGGTCACCTACCCCCGCATACTCCCAATCAATCACCTGTAACTCTTCGTCATCCATCAGAACGTTTTTAGGATTTAAGTCGTTATGGCACAAGACATATGGAAGCAATTTTTTAGGTTGTTTTAATAACTTAAAGCAGCTCAAAAGGTAATTATACTCTTGCTGGAGATTTACATTGCCATTTAACTTAGCGCTCACTTGATCTAAGTAGTGTCGAATTACAGACAATACAAGGTATTCATGATGACCCTTTGGTAATTGATGAATACTTCGAAGCATCCCCGCTAAACGCTGTAGTGCACTTTCTTGGTGGCACACTTCCCAGCTCAAGGTGGGTTGAGGTAAAAACTCGCAAGCAAAATTACCAAGCTCATCAGACCACACCAAATTAGGTGACAATTTCGAATTTGAAGCACAGGTCAATATCCGCATTTCTTCCTTTCGATTGATATAAAAAACCTCTGTATCTATATCCGAAATACGTAAAACTAGTTGCCCAGCGTCATCCCAACTCAGTAAATAGACCTGATTTGAAAAACCTTCATTCAGCAAAGTACAATGAAGCTCGGAATTAGTAGGTAATAGTTCACGAATATTATGTAAATGCGCAGTTAATGAGCTCATTTTTAAGGATTTTATTGCCAGATTTGTTAGTGGCTGTCAGAATGAACAAATCAACAATCCGAGTCAATAGACAATTTTTGAAGTAGAAAATGAATAAACACGAAGACATTATTCGTAAGATACAAGAACGCCTCAGCACCCTTAGTAAGTCTGAGCGAAAAGTAGCTGAAGCCATCCTTGCAGCACCAAAGCAAACTATCCATTCCAGCATTGCAAAATTGGCTGCGCGGGCAGAAGTAAGTGAGCCTACAGTAAACCGTTTTTGTCGAACCTTGGTTGGCAGCGGCTTTCCTGATTTTAAAGTTCTTCTGGCGCAAAGTTTAGCGACAGGGACACCTTATATTAATTTAAATGTTGAACCAGACGATGCTCCTGGGGCAGTAACAAACAAAGTGTTTGAAGCGGCGAAAAACAACTTAACTCGCGCCCAAGAAGTATTGCCAGAAGCAACCATTAGTCGTGTTGTCGACATTCTAGCTCAAGCTCGACGCATTGAGTTTTATGGATTAGGAGCATCAGGTTCTGTTGCTCTAGATGCTCACCATAAATTCTTCCGTTTAAATATGCCTGTCGTTGCTTATACAGATATACTAGTTCAACGCATGGCAGCAGCTGGTGCACACTCAGGTGACGTGATCGTTATCATTTCTTATACAGGCAGAACTCTACCTCTTATAGAAACAGCAAGGATCGCTCGAGAAACAGGTGCGGCAGTGATAGGTATCACCAACCCAGACTCCCCCCTTACTGAGCATTGCTCTATTGTTCTACCGATAGAAGAAACGGAAGATACAGATATATATACTCCAATGAGCTCTCGTATTGTTTATCTAACACTCATTGACGCTCTGGCGACAGGGGTGTTGCTAAAACGCGGACCAGAGTTTAATGCTCATCTAAAAAAGCTCAAGCAGAGCATCCAAGACACACGAACACCTAAACCAGAAAAAAAATAACTTAATACCATTCTAAATAATAAAAGCCCCATAGGAAAAATTCATATGGGGCTTTTTAATACATAAAAAAAGGGGCTTATAAATAAGCCCCAAACACCAGTTACTAACACAGTTAGTAATTAGAGGAAGGGATTAATCACTAAATAAGCTACAAGCACCCTGCTCAGCACCGCTTACCGTTAATCGCTGGGCACTAAACAATTCACGCCCCATACCTTGATGTGAAGCTGTTAAATCTTGTTCGGCTGCTTCACGGCTATTTAACTCTTCATCTGAAATTAGGACCGATAACGTTCCTTCAATCGCATCTAACCGCACCATATCTCCGTCTTTAATTTTGGCAATCAAACCACCGGCTAATGCCTCGGGAGTTAGATGAATCGCCGCAGGCACCTTACCAGATGCTCCCGACATACGACCGTCTGTCACTAAGGCAACTTTATAACCTTGATCCTGCAAGTTGCCTAGGAAAGGGGTGAGTTTGTGTAATTCAGGCATACCAATAGCTTTAGGGCCTTGGAAACGCACAACAGCAATACAATCTCTTTTTAATTCACCACTGGAAATGGCATCTGCCAAAGCATTTTGGCAATGAAAAACTGCAGCAGGTGCCTCAATAATTTTATTTTCATCTTTTACAGCAGAGACTTTAATCACTGCTCGTCCAAGATTACCTTTCAATAATGACAGGCCACCTTCTTTGCTAAATGGATTATCTATTGGGCGAATAACATCTTCATCTAAGCTAGCTTCAGGACCTTCACGCCAAACCAGCGTATCACCTTCTAGGAATGGCTCTTTGGTATAGAGCGATAAACCTTTACCGACAATGGTTTGAACATCTTCATGAACCAAACCGCCTTTCAGTAACTGCTTAACTAAGAACGCCATACCACCTGCCGCATGGAAGTGGTTAATATCCGCTTGCCCGTTCGGGTAAATACGAGTCAACAAAGGCACAACTTTTGAAAGCGCAGAAAAATCATCCCAAGTCACAATAATGCCCGCCGCCCGTGCGTACGCAACAATATGCATAGTATGATTGGTTGAGCCACCTGTTGCTAACAAGCCGACAATAGAATTAACAATGCTACGCTCATCAATCACTTCATACATGGGACGATAGTCTCGACCCAAAGCTGTAATTTTTGTAGCAAGCTGAGATGCATGCTTAGTCAGAGCAGGTCGCAAAGGATTGTCTGGATTTACAAACGAAGAGCCCGGTAATTGCAGACCCATTATTTCTACCAGTAACTGGTTAGAGTTGGCTGTACCGTAAAAAGTACAAGTACCTGCACTGTGATATGAAGCTGACTCTGCTGCCAGTAATTCATCACGAGTGGCATTACCCTGAGCATAGCGCTGACGAACAGCCGCTTTTTCGGCATTAGTAATACCGGATGGCATAGGACCTGCAGGAATAAATAAAGCTGGAATATGTCCAAATCGCAACGCGGCAATCAATAATCCAGGGACAATTTTGTCACATATGCCAAGATAAACGGCAGAATCAAACATATTATGGGATAAAGCAATAGCCGCGCCTTGAGCGATATTATCTCGACTGAAGAGACTCAACTCCATGCCATCTTGACCTTGCGTAACACCATCACACATAGCAGGAACACCGCCAGCAAACTGAGCAATCGACCCCATTTCCTGTACCGCTACCCTAATTTGATTTGGATAAGCTTCATAAGGCTGATGCGCAGACAACATGTCATTATAAGAGGAAATAATCCCTACATTGGCTTCCTCCATTAGAGTCAGCTTCTGTTTATCCTGAGGCTGACATGCCGCAAAGCCATGAGCCAAGTTACCACAAGAAAGCTTCCCTCTATGTGGGCCTGATTCTTCCGCCTGCTTCATATCTTTCAAGTATTGCGCACGTAACGATTTACTACGTTCAATAATATCTGAGGTAACTTTCTCAACTATCGGATTCATGATTCTCTCCGTCATGTATCTATGCTAAATGGCGATCCACTTCGCCATATTTGTAATATTACTACATATTTCATTCTAAAATACCAAAAAAGACAAGTTTTCTTCTATAAACCTCAAAATAATGTAATTTTATTACATAAACAAATCGAATAGTCAGTATTACAAGTAAAAAACTTCAGCATATGACACACTTTTGTAATACAATTTAAAGTATTATTCTAGATAGATTAAAATATAGTCAATCAACGCGAGATTTGTTACTAATCCTTGCGTAAAAAATTACTTATGTAGTATTTTTACATCACAGAAAATAATTAGACACTTAACGTTCAACTTGAACACTCAGCAATTTTTGCACTATTTAAGAGGCACATATGACAATTAAAGTAGCTATCAACGGTTATGGACGCATCGGACGCAACACTCTTAGAGCTTTATACGAGTCAGGTAAGCGCGATCAAATTCAAATCGTTGCAATCAATGATCTTGGCGATTCTAAAACAAATGCTCACCTAACTAAGTACGATACAGTTCACGGTCGCTTCGGTGAAGAAGTAACATTTGATGACGAAGCTTTATATGTCAATCAAGACAAAATCCTTACTTTCTCTGAGCGTAACCCTGCAGACCTACCATGGGCTGACCTAGGCGTAGATGTTGTTTATGAATGCACAGGCTTCTTTACAACAAAAGAGAAAGCAAGCGCGCATATTTCTGCTGGTGCAAAAAAAGTAATCATTTCAGCACCAGGTAAAGAAGTTGACGCTACTGTCGTATATGGCGTTAACCAAGATGTTTTAACATCTGACATGACAGTTATCTCAAACGCTTCTTGTACAACTAACTGTTTAGCACCTGTTGCTAAGCCACTGAGTGATAAGCTAGGCATCGAAAGCGGTCTAATGACAACTATCCACGCTTACACAAACGATCAACGCTTATCAGATGTTTACCACGAAGACTTGTACCGCGCTCGTGCTGCTGCAATGAACATGATTCCAAGTAAAACAGGTGCCGCTGCTGCTGTTGGCTTAGTTGTTCCTGAGTTAGTAGGTAAATTTGATGGTATGGCTGTTCGTGTACCAACAATCAACGTATCCCTTGTTGATTTAACTTTCTTAGCACCACGTGAAACTTCTGTAGAAGAAGTTAATAAAATCATTGAAGACGCAATCAAAGCAGATCCAGTTCTTGCTGAAGTATTGCACATCAACCACGATCCTCTTGTGTCTTCTGATTTCAACCACAGCACTTACACATCGAACTTTGATGCGACTCAAACTCGCGTTCAAGGCAAGCTTGTTAAAATCATGGCTTGGTACGATAATGAGTGGGGGTTCTCGAACCGCATGCTAGACAACACAATCGCTCTAGTAAATGCAAAATAATTGAACGAATTCAAAGGCTGCGCAAACGCAGCCTTTATCGTTCCATATCTCTCATTTCAAGCTACTCTAATCTTTGGTAAATAAAATGACTCGCAGAACAAAAATTGTTGCAACTTTAGGTCCCGCTTCTAGCTCTCCAGAAATGATCGAAAAACTGATCTTAGCTGGTGCGAATGTTTTCCGTCTTAACTTCTCTCACGGTCAACCAGAAGACCATATCAACCGAGCAGAACTTATTCGTGAGATGGCAAAAAAGAACAACCGCCATATTGCAATTCTTGGAGACTTACAAGGTCCAAAAATCCGTATTGCTCGGTTCAAAAACACTAAAGTTGAGCTACAAGACGGCGCACAATTTATTCTTGATGTTGGGTTTGATAAAAATGCCGGCGATGAAACTCGCGTTGGTATTGACTACCCTCAATTAGCTGAAGACTCAGAGCCTGGCAACATCCTTCTTCTTGATGATGGTCGAGTTGTACTTGAAGTACTTGAAGTAAAAGGCATGGAAGTTATCACCAAAGTTATTGTTGGTGGCCCTCTTTCAAACAACAAAGGTATCAACCGCCAAGGTGGTGGTCTTTCCGCTGCTGCATTAACTGAAAAAGATAAAGCAGACATCATCACAGCCGCTGCACTACAAGCAGACTACCTTGCTGTTTCTTTTCCGCGTAGCGCTGAAGACCTTCATGAAGCACGTGCACTTGCCGAAGCTGCTGGCTTAAAAGCTGGTATCGTTTCTAAAGTTGAACGCGCAGAAGCGGTTGCTGACAACGAAACTCTAGATGCAATCATCCTAGCCTCTGACGCCGTTATGGTGGCACGTGGTGATCTAGGTGTTGAAATTGGCGATGCTGAACTAATCGGTGTACAAAAGCACATGATCAAACGCTGCCGTCAATTGAACCGTCCAGTTATTACTGCGACACAAATGATGGAAACCATGATCACTAGTGCAATGCCAACTCGTGCAGAAGTGTTTGACGTTGCCAACGCTGTACTAGACGGTACTGACGCAGTAATGCTGTCGGCTGAAACAGCTGCTGGCGCCTACCCTGAAGAAGTTATTAACACAATGAATCGTGTTTGTTTAGGTGCTGAGAAGCAACCTCAAATCAAACGTTCTAAACACCGTGTCGACTTCACATTCACAAACGTTGATGAAACTATGGCAATGTCTGCTATGTACGCAGCAAACCATTTAGAAGGCGTTAAAGCCATCATCAGTTTAACTGAGTCTGGTACAACACCATTACTGATGTCTCGTATTAGCTCTGGCTTACCAATCTTCGCTCTTTCGCCAAGCCAAAAAACATTGAACAAAGTAAACCTTTACCGTGGTGTAACTCCAATCGAGTTTTGCTCTAAAGAGTTCAATATAGACACAATCATTTCTGGCTTAGTAGATACTGTAAAAGATTTAGGTCACATCCAAGAAGGTGATTTAGTTATCGTCACTAAAGGCGACCATTTGGTAAGTCATGGTACGACTAACATGATGAAAGTTGTTAAAGTAGGCGCTTAATAATAAGGGCATAACCGTGCAACAGAAAACAACTACGACACCAGAGCGCAAAAATGTCGCTCTGGTTGCCCATGATAATATGAAGCCAAATCTCATAGAATGGGCAGAAAAGCATAAGGATAGATTGGTTAAACACAATCTACTGGCTACTGGTACAACAGGGAATTTATTACAGAAGCAATTAAATGTTCCTGTTCAGTCCCTTATTAGTGGTCCTTTAGGTGGTGACCAACAACTAGGCGGCATGATTGCAGAAGGAAAGATTGATGTATTGATCTTCTTCTGGGACCCATTTGAACCAATGCCACATGATCCAGACATAAAAGCATTGCTACGTGTAGCTGCAGTTTGGAATATTCCTATTGCTTGTAGCGTTTCATCTGCTAACTTTCTAGTTACTTCGCCATTATTTGAAAATACATTCGAAAGGCAAATACCAGATTACGAGAAATACCTCCAAGAGCGACTTTAAGTCGCTCTTCTTTTTTAAAAACTTCCAGCTCAAAACTTCTCCAAAGCTCGATGTTACGATCAAAATCCGCTATATTAACCGCCATAAATAATGACGAAAGTACTTTAAAAGTACCTAACAACTACCCAAAATAACATTTAGATTTTCAACATCCCCCTCGTATACCTCGTTGAACATCCTCTAAATAGGAGAAAAATTTTGCAAGCAGACGTTGCCCTAATCATGGGATCAAAAAGTGATTGGCCTACTATGGAAAGTGCCGCTGAAATTATGGATACACTTGGTGTTAGCTACCATGTAGAAGTGGTTTCCGCCCATAGAACACCTGTTAAACTTGCAGAATTCTCAGAAAGTGCTGCAGACAATGGCTTTAAAGTCATTATTGGTGGTGCTGGTGGTGCTGCGCATTTACCCGGAATGGTTGCCGCTCACACACACCTTCCAGTTCTGGGTGTGCCTGTACAAAGTAAAGCCCTAAGCGGTATGGATAGCCTTTTATCTATAGCACAAATGCCTAAAGGTGTTGCTGTAGGAACATTAGCAATCGGTACATCTGGTGCGTTCAATGCGGGTTTACTTGCCTGCCAAATACTCTCATTAAATAACCCAGAGCTTGTGAAGAAAATTCAAGCCTTTAGGAACAAGCAAACAGAAACCGTTCTATCAAATCCAGATCCACGAGAGGTGTAATCTATGTCTGCTTTATGGGTTTTAGGAGCTGGGCAATTAGGTGCTATGTTAAAACAAGCAGGGACACCACTAGGTGTTGATGTTCGCCCTGTTGATATTGAGTCCACCGAGACTTTACCCCTAGATGAAAATGATATTGTAACGGCTGAGCGCGAAGAATGGCCAGAAACTGTTGCTACAAAACAGCTTGCTACACATAGCAACTTTGTTAACTTAGACACTTTCCCACAGCTAGCTGATAGGCTAACTCAAAAGCAATGGCTGGATAAATTAGAGCTTGCTACAGCGCCTTGGTTCCCTGTAAAAAACGATTCTACAGCTCAATATGCCTATGACACCTTAGGCGAACGCGTTCTAATGAAACGTCGACGCGGTGGATATGATGGTAAAGGCCAATATTGGTTAAAAGCATCAGAAAACACTCAGATACCAAATGATTGGAAAGGCGCAGCTATCGCTGAACAAGCAATTAACTTTGACGAAGAGATGTCTCTCGTTGGCGTTCGCGGTAAAGACGGCCAGTGCTATTTTTACCCTCTAACCTTGAACTTACATATCAATGGAATCCTTTACGCTTCTGTCTCTCCTCTAAAGCGCCTATCCCCATTACAAGGCAAGGCGGAAGCAATGCTAAGTAAGCTCATGGAAGCATTAGATTATGTAGGCGTTATGGCAATGGAATGTTTCCGTGTTGGCGATGAACTGCTGATAAATGAGTTAGCCCCTAGAGTTCACAACAGCGGCCATTGGACTCAAGCAGGAGCAACAACCTGCCAATTTGAAAACCATGTTAGAGCAGTCACTGGACTTCCATTAGCGCCAACAGCAGTAAAAAACCAAAGTATGATGGTCAACCTGATTGGTGTCGATGTCGATTATGATTGGCTAAACATTGAAGGCCTAGAGCTATATTGGTACAAAAAATCTGTTCGCCCAGGAAGAAAAGTAGGACACCTTAACATGTGTTCCGGAGACTTAGAGAAACTACAGTCCATGCTTTCTAACTTGAACGAAAAACTGCCAGAACCATACCCGCAAGCTCTAGAGTGGCTAAGCAAAAACCTTCCAGAAACAATCTAATCAAAACCTTACTTGGGGCAGCCAATCTGACTGCTCCAAGTCATTCCGGCTATTCTCAGGCGCACCGATTCTACACAAGAGCAACCATAGCCAAACTATAATCATGTTAGCTAATGATATAGGCTTATCAACCTCTACTGCTTGTTGACTACACCACCACTCTTCTAAAACCCAAAAGCAAAAGAACCTAATCCTAGCCCTCCTATACTAAAACTTATCCTATGATCACCATTACAGATTTACCTTGTAGGGAACCCTACACCACCATCGGCGATGGTGAGCCCCTGCGGCGAATAAAGAGCCATCTCTGAGATCGGGATAGGGTCGGTAGTTCAACGCCTTCATAGCGATCAGATAATTTAAACTTCCAAGCACTTTTTCCACGCACAAAAAACTGACAGCAATGCTATCAGGGCTTCTGCTGTTTTTGCTTGGTAGTGAGTTAGTCTCACATGCGTATCCTGTAGAGAGTCCCACACTGGCATTGTGTTTTCATACGCATAAACGAAAAAAACCCACCCGGCAGTGCAGGATGGGGTTTCTCTTAATTTAAAGCTGAAGGTTGAGTTACTCTCACATGCGTATCCTGTAGAGAGTCCCGCACTGTCGCGGTATTTTGGTTTTCTCTTAGTCTCTTCCTGATGCTTTCTTCCGAGCACTTTTCTTCCGCACACAAAAAAGCCCTGACAGCGATGCTATCAGGGCTTCCATTGTTTAAAGCTTGACGACGACCTACTCTCACATGGGATCCCCCACACTACCATCGGCGATGGCGCTTTTCACTTCTGAGTTCGGGATGGGA
>NZ_JAOVZB010000007.1 GCF_025716875.1 Marinomonas sargassi
ATAAGTCCCCTAAAGAGCCGTTGAAGACTACGACGTTGATAGGTTGGGTGTGTAAGTGCTGTGAGGCATTGAGCTAACCAATACTAATTGCTCGTGAGGCTTGACCATATAACACCAAAGTGGTTTTTAGGTATGAAAAGGAAACTTAGATTACTGAAAAGATTACGACACAGATTACGATAGCATCAGCAATGATGACTACTGGTTTAATACTTGATTTACGTTATTCAAAAAAGAGAATTGTTGAAGCTTAGCAAGCAATCTGATGCTAAGAAGCAATAGAGAGACAAGCAACGAATTGGCGTGTTGTGATGTACGAACATCATAACGGCGCAACCGAATTGCTTGACGATCATAGAGGCGTTGAACCACCTGATCCCATCCCGAACTCAGAAGTGAAAAGCGCCATCGCCGATGGTAGTGTGGGGGATCCCATGTGAGAGTAGGTCGTCGTCAAGCTTTAAATAATGGAAGCCCTGATAGCAATGCTGTCAGGGCTTTTTTGTGTGCGGAAGAAAAGTGCTCGGAAGAAAGCGTTAGGAAGAGACTAAGAGAAAATCAAAATACCGTGCCAGTGTGGGACTCTTTAGACGATATGCATGTGAGAGCAGCTCAACCTCAAATAGAAACAACAGAAGACCTGATAGCACCGCTGTCAGGGCTTTTTTGTGTTTAGAGGGCACGCACTCAGAGGGAAGCAACCAGTAGAGTGATGTAAATGTTGCTTAGGGAGAGCTTTCTTTAAGGGCGTTACTAGATTAATAGTGAAGAGTATTTATAGTGCAAAGGGAAAGATAGATAAACCTATGACTAACACTATGGCAACTAGAGTGAAGAGTGATTCTATAGGGTTTTGTTTTGTATGTTCTAAGTAGCCACATAGATAATCTTTCAAGGATGGCTCTATCATCTCCTTGGATCTAGCATCTTGATCTTCTTGTATCAGCTCTAGGGCTTGCTGAGCTTGTGCTTTGTCTTTGACCCATAAGCCAGATAAGGATACTTGCCAGCGCCCAGCTGTTGTTTCATAAAAGCTAATTTCGTGGTCGATTAGTAGCTGTTTGATTTCGTGAGCTTCTTCATCAGGTACGTGCTTAAGTTTAAAAACTAATGTCGCCATAATAAAACCTTGGTAAGAGTATTTTTCTGGAGAGAGTTAAGGTCTTACTCTTGTCTTTCTTTGATCCACTTAAGAGCCTTTTTTTCAGGAAGTGGAGCGCTGAAGTAATACCCTTGAATGAGTTGCACTCCGAGGGGCTCAATAATATCAAGTTGTTCTTGGCGCTCAACACCTTCTGCTACAACTGTCATATTTAACTCTTTGGCCAGTGATACGACTGAAGTGACAACCTGAGGGGTAAACGCATCTTCCTGTAAGTTTGCAATAAATATACGGTCTATTTTTAGAGTATCGAAGGGGAAGCGTCTTAAGAAATCTAAGCCAGAATATCCAGTACCGAAGTCATCTACAGATAGGCGGATGCCCAACTTTTTAATTTCAGATAATGTGCTAATCATTAGAGGCAATTCTTCATCGGTCAAGGCATAAGTTTCGGTTACTTCTAAGAAAAGCTTTCCCTTTAGTTCAGGGTACTCTTTGAGGATACCTGTTAATTTAGAGGTACAAGAGCTATCTAATAAGGTTAATCTATCTATATTCACCGCAGTACTAATGTCTTTCAGCAGATTGGGGTTTTCCCGATAGAAGTCCCCAACCTTTTTAATTACCATCCATGTGAGATCATTTAGTAAATTGAAACGTCTTGAGGTTTCAATAATAGTAGGTGGTGATACTCGACCATGATGAGGTGAATCCCATCTTATCAGAGCTTCTAAGCCGTGAGCCTGTTTGTCCTTGAGCGAAACTAGAGGCTGGTAATATATTTCTATAGAGCCAGTCTCAATCGCTTCTTTTAATCCGTATATCAAAGACTGGTGGTACCTTTGAAAGCCTAAATGCGTGAGGCAAAGGGTAATAAATATGAGCAGCCAAATGATAGTAATGTAAGGTATTAGGTTGTTGATAGAGTGCCAATAAAAGCCTGTTGGTAGGTAAATTGAAAAGGTCATCGCCCAATCATCTAGAGAGGCTTGTGTTCGACCTAATAATGGCGTGTTGGCAGGTAGTCTATTGGAGACTAGAGTAAGCTTACCTAAGGTGAGACGATAGGAATAGTATGGAGGTAGTACATAGTCTATTTCTCTTGAAAGGCTGGTTGGAGAAGCAAGGCCACTAATGCCAAGACCACTTTTACTCTGATAATAAGCTATGAATGCTTGATAACCGAGTTTGTTATATGTGCCACTGATGAGTGATACAGTCGTATTATTCTGGCTTTCTTTAATCCGTTCTTCAATGCTTGAGAATATTTGAATATTTTGAGGGCCAGAGTTCGTACAATAAATTTTGTATTCTTTGTCAAAGAGTCCAAATCGCTTAAAAATAGGTGATGTGAACGTTTTGGCGCGTAGATGCTTCATGCTTTCTTCTGAACAAGAAAGGGGGGTGTTGTATAAGGTACTTTGTAATTCTTCATGTACCGTATCCATTTTGTCTTGAAGAGCCGTTTCAGCAAGCTTGGACTTAGTGTTTAAATCATCGATTAAATATAAATAAAGCCCTGCAAAAGCAATGATTAAGCTTAAGGCTAGAGACGCTATAAAATATATGGCGGTTATTTTTTTTCTATTAATGAATAGCAATTTAATATTTGTGAACATAGAAAAAAAGAGCCTATCTACCATGAAATTGTATTGAAAATTTGGTGCTTGAATTCTGTTGTTGAAGTTATATTGATCTAGCATGCCATATAAAGCTATCAGCTACCAATATATAGACAATTATAGGGACTATTCTGGCGCTTATTATACAGAAGCGAATGTAATCTAAATGATTATTGATGTCGTATGTGATGAATCGGTTTCCGATAACTTACCTGTACCTTTATTGTTGAAAAGTGCTCCTAGGATTACTTTAGGCTACAGAATATTGTTCTGTTTGATGTTTTTTGCCATGATGAGTTATAGCTTGCTGGTAATTCTGGTATAGTGGGTACTCACTCATATATCAAGGACTATTTACAATGGCAACAAAGAAGAAACAGCCAGCTGCAACGGAAACTTCGGAATCCATTGAAAAGCAAATGCAGGAGTTCCTTGCTCGTGGTGGACAGATTGATAAGATTGAATCCGGTGTAAGCGGTCAATCACAGCTTACAGGCTCTCGTCATATCTCTCTTGGAAACAGTAAAAGCAAAGCGCAATAAAAGGTATTTAAACCTTACTCTCAATTTGTCCGTCAACCTTCTTTTTTAAGCAATATTTGTGCGTTACGAATAAAATAAGGTTGGCGTAACAAACCTCTCTCTTTTTCGATTGTATTTAAAATAGTATTTCAGTTAGCCTCCTCTCTAGTAATATTATTGTCATCTTTCTGTCGCAGATTTGTCATCATCACTTTCTATTCTTCATGGTCTAACTAATTGAATTTGAGTGGGGTTTCACTGTGATACAAGTCGAGCAAATGATTGCCCAAAAATCCCCTCAATTTTTCGAAAAAAGCCCACTTATCACTCGCCCAACGTTAAGCCTGTTAAAGCGCTTATTCCACGAAAACGAAGTTAACCAATTCCTGGAAAAAAACGACGGCTGTGTGGGGTTCGAATTTATTGATTGTGTATTAGATCATTTCAACTTTAGTTATCAAGTGAGCCAAGTGGATCGTCGTAATATACCTGCTAGCGGCCGAGTGGTTATCATCGCTAATCATCCTTTAGGAGCATTAGATGGTTTAGCTTTATTAAGGCTGATCGGAGAAATTAGGCCTGATGTCAAAATTGTCGCTAATGACATGTTGATGGGTTTTGATGGACTGAAAAACTTAGTGTTACCTGTGGATAATATTGGCGGAAAAACAGCCCGTCAGCAGCTTAAAGCCATTATGAATTGCTTGCATAATGAGGAGGCTGTCATCATCTTCCCTGCTGGGGAGGTGTCTCGTATATCGCCAAGTGGCGTGAAAGACCAAAAATGGAATCAGAATTATCTGAAAATTGCCCATAAAACCAATAGCCCGTTACTACCTGTTCATATTGGTGGGCGTAATTCTATGCTGTTCTACACAAGCTCGATTGTTTACCGCCCACTTTCTACTTTGCAGCTTGCGAATGAGATGTTCCGCCAACGTAATCGTAAAATTCCTATGCAAGTGGGTCAGTCTATTCCGATTAAAGAAGTTGCCGCTTTACCTTTGAGCGATAAAGAGAAAAGCAAACTGGTAAAACGTCATTTGTATCGTATTGCCAAGGGCAGAAAGCCGTTATTGAAAACGGAGAAAACGATCAATCACCCTCAGAATAGACAGTTGATAAAGCAAGAGCTAAAAACCGCTGAGCACCTTGGGAGTACCAAGGACAATAAACAAATTTATTTGTTAGATTACGACCCCATGTCTGTCACCATGAAGGAAATTGGGCGCCTGCGAGAAGTTGCATTCCGTAAAGTGGGTGAAGGTACGGGAGAATCTTCAGACTTAGACCGTTTTGATCAGCATTATCGCCACCTTGTTTTATGGGATGAAGAGGCTTTGGAAATTGTAGGTGCTTATCGTATAGGCGAAGTTGCACGCTATATGAAAGAGGAAAAGCCTAATAAAATCTACAGTGCCGAACTCTTCCAATATTCTTGTGATATGGAACCTTATTTTGAACAGGGAATTGAGCTAGGCCGTAGTTTTATTCAGCCTAAATACTGGGGTAAGCGTAGTTTAGATTACTTATGGTACGGTATTGGTGCTTATTTGAATCGACACCCAGAAATTCGTTATATGTTTGGCCCTGTGAGCTTGAGTAACAGCTATCCTCAAATCGCAAAAGACTTTATCGTCTATTTCTATTCGCTGTATTTTTCAGATAATGAATCTTTGGCTCGTTCGTTTACTCCTTATCAGGTGCAATCTGAACATAGTCAATTATGCTCAGAATTATTTTGTGGTGATAACTATGAAGAAGACTTTAAAGTATTGAAGTCCCAGTTGAGCCATCTAGATGCTAATGTTCCGACTTTATTCAAACAGTACAGTGAGTTGTGCGAAGAAGGCGGTGTTAGGTTTTTAGATTTTGGCGTTGATGCCGATTTTGGTTATTGCGTTGATGGTTTAGTGCTAGTTGATTTAGAAAAAATTAAAGAAGCTAAGCATAAGCGTTATCGTGGCGAGCAAATCGCATAAAAGGATATTACTCGCCGAAAGCGCTGTTACTGCCTTTGTTTAGGAAGTAACAGCCATACCTTGCCAAAGTGTTTTAGCTGTCCTGCGTGAAAGTGAGCGTCTTCCCCAATTCCCTGATACCAATCTATGTGCCCCGGACCTTTAATGGCTCCGCCTTTATCTTGGGCAAGTAAAAGGCGAAACTCATGGTCGATTAAGTCGCCATTCGCATCGAGTTTAGGTACTTGTGCTAACAATATTGACCCGAGCGGAATAACGCTGGGGTCTACCGCTGCAGAATATAAAGGGGTGAGAGGAACATTAGCGGCACCAATCGGTTTATTCGGCCCTTCACTAAAAAATAAGTAACTGGGGTTGGCAGATAAAATTTCTTGCTGCCTTTCTGGATGCTCAATTAGCCATTGCTTAATGCTTTGTGCGGAAATATCTTTTCTATCTATTTCGCCTTTCTCTATCAATACTTTGCCAATGCTTCGGTAAGCATGCCCGTTTACTCCGCCCCAAGAGAGTAACTTTTGCTCTCCGTCTTCATATTCGATAACACCCGACCCTTGTACATGCAGAAAGAAGTTATCAATTAAACTGTCAGTGTAAGCAAGCTCTAAACCTTGTCCTGTAAGAGCACCTTTAAAATCAATATCTTCTCGTGAAGGGAAAGTACCATCCTCATTGCGAATTGTCGGTTTACGATAAAGAGGAAAACGATATTGGCTGTCAGGTAGGTGGCGTGCGGAAATGATAGGAACATAATAGCCTGTGATCTGCACGTTGCCCCTTTGATCTTGCCCTTTGATTTGATGAGCGATTAGGTTTGGAGAATGTTTAGGATTTTCTAACCAGTGCTGAATTTCTGTTGTTACAACTTTTAAATCAGAGACACTCGTTGTGAGTTGTTCTAATGCAAAGGTTTGCTCGCTAATTTTATTTAAATAGTTTGCTTGCTGCTCTAGGCCAAATTGAAAAGTGGCATCTGGGTAGGGGAGCCCAGGAGGAAGGCTTTCTGCTAAATAAAGTGCGTCGCGCTTTAGTGCATTAGCATCTCTGCCATTATTTTTGAAATCATTAGAGTGATCAATTTCATTGGTACTACAACCATTAATAAATAGCGTTATAAGACAAATGTAAGTCGCTAATCTAGAGCGACTTACATCAAAAGAAGAAGTGAATTGTTTAATGCTTATTATCATAAATATTCTTAGAGACTCTTTTTATTGTCTTTGTTTTTAGAGGTCACAAAGCCATTTTTAGTGTTTCATATGCCTGTCTTAAATTAATAAAAGTGGCCTGATCCCCACCTCGGTCTGGGTGGTGCAGTTGAGCAAGTTTACGGTATTGTTTTTTTATGTCCGTTTGGCTTGGGTTAGCAGAGCTCAATTGTAGCGTTTTGAGTGCAGATTCCTTATGGTCATTTACATGCAAGGCTTTATAAAAGCTATCTATTAATCGGGAGACTTCTTCAGAGTCTGTTTTCTCATACTCACTCCAGTCCAAATAGTATGCCGCAAGCTTTTCGTCAACACTGATACTAATATCGTTACTGCTAGATAAATTGACTTGTTTGGAGCTGATGAGTTCAATATGTGTTGAAGAAATACTGAGATGTAGGCTCTCTTCTTGCCACAAATTAATATGCAATTGATATAACGCATTCATTATAAAAAAGTGCTGACGGAATAAACAAAGATTGGGCTCGTCCGCTAAAGAGCAAAACTCAGGTAGAGCGCCTTTTAACTCTTTTAATATATCAAACTCACTTACTCCGTTCGGGTGTTGCTTCAGAATCTCGAGAATGGGTCCAATAAGCGGGTTATTCATATATAGCTCTTATAAATACGTTTCGATACAGTGTATGTGATGACAAAGAAGAGCGGTATTAATTTTATAGGGAATCAAGTGTAGGTGAATGTATGTTGTGGGTAATCGTCATCATTATGGCGTTGGTTTTAATCGTTGGGCCAAATATATGGGTTAGGTGGACTCTGAAGCGATATTCACAAGAACGCAAAGATTTAGCTGGCACCGGTGGTCAATTAGCTGAACATCTCGCAAAGCGGTTTGAATTGAAAAACGTGACCATTGAACGAACCGTTGAGGGGCAGGATCATTTTGATTTTATCGCTCACGCAGTTCGCTTAAGTCCAAGCGTGTTCGATGGACGCTCTTTAACTGCGGTCGCTGTGTCTGCCCATGAAGTAGGGCACGCCATTGCCCATGAAAAGAAAGAGCCTATTTCTCGATTAAGTACCCGCTACCTCCCTTTGGCTAGAGTACTGCAGCGAATAACTGGCTGTATGTTAATTGGCTGGCCGTTAATTAGTGTCTTGATGCATATTCCGTATACTGCACAATTACATGCTATGTTGGTTGTTATCTCTGCTTTTGTGGCGGTTCTGATTCAGTTAGCAATGTTGCCAGAAGAGTGGGATGCCAGTTTTAATAAAGCTTTGCCTATTTTGGCCGAAGGTAATTATGTATCGCACAGTGAGTTGCCTGTCATAAAACGTATTTTGATCGCTTGTGCTATGACGTATGTGGCATCGGCCTTGATAAAAGTATTGTATTTTTGGCGTTGGTTCCGACGTTAAATGTGACAGAAGGGATAATTTGTTATATAAGGAAAAAGGAAGAATTGTGTAAGCTAGAGTTTAAGCCTTATAAAGTTTGTGGAATAGTGAATATATTAAGCCTTAAACAAAAAGACACAAAGCGAAGCTAGAGAACGCATGGGACAAAGTATATTGTGTATTTTTTTGTGTCCCTGATTTTGCTTTCAATAGTTATCTAGGTAGGGATACTGGGAAGTAAATAAAGTATATCGATCCGACAACTATTGAGAGAGTATTCTGTATGACATTTAAGAAACAGGTGTTACTGATTTTGATTTTAGTGGGGCTTATTCCTGCTTTAATCGTTACTGCTATCTCACTAACTTTTTCCACTAGTTCTTTGAAAGAAAGTGCATTCGAGAAAGTTTCCTCATTAGAGCAAAGTAAAAAAGCCCTTGTTCAAGAATACCTTCATGGTTTGGAAGATGTTGTTAGCTTGTTGGCAAAAAGTCCGATAGTGAGACACAGCTTAGAAGATTTTGATGCGGCTTTTAAAAAAGTCTCTAAGAACGAAACAACTAAATTACCGAGTATGGACACTATTCGAAACGATTTAACTCGTTTCTATAGCAACGAATTTGAGCCAGCTCTGAAAGAAAGTAGTGGTAGCTTGAGTGTTCCTTCTATGTCCGCTTTGACAACCCCCCTATCGGATACTGCTGCAATTCTACAATATGCCTACATAACGAATAACCCTAAGCCAGTCGGTAGTAAAGGTGAATTACCTTACTCTGAATATGGGCTTGAATATGATGTAGTGCATAAAAAAGCGCACTCATACCTAACGGATGTTCAACAAAAATTTGATTTTTACGATGTATTCCTAGTAAACCCAGAAGGTGATGTGGTTTACAGTGTCTTCAAAGAACTTGATTATGCAACCTCATTGGCCGACGGCCCTTACAGTAATTCTGGGTTAGCAGCTTCTTACCGTAAAGGTTTGACTGTATCAAAAGGTGGTAGTGCTTTTACCGATTTTTCTTTGTATATCCCATCTTATAATGCACCTGCTGGCTTTATCTCAGCGCCAATTTACGGTGAAAATAATAAGGTATTAGGCGTGCTTATTGCTCAGTTCCCGATTGAAGTACTTAATGAACTAATGAGTAAGCGTGAAGGTTTAGGTGAGTACGGTGAAGCTTATCTTGTAGGTAAAGATAATTTAATGCGATCTAAGTCGTATCTAGACCCTGAAAACCACTCTGTAAAAGCTTCTTTTCAGTACCCTGATAAAGGCAGAGTTGATGCTCATTCTATAGAGGAAGCACAAAAAGGTAATACAGGTTACGAGATTTTAGATAACTATAAAGGTGATGAAGTGATTTCCGCTTATACTCCTTTAGAAGTAGCTGACTTAGGTTGGGTGCTTATTATCGATGTGTCCATTGACGAGGCATTATCAAGTACTAAAGTCTTATTGGATACCATCACAGTTATTACTCTTATTATTTTGGTCGCTGTGATAGCGATTGCTTTGGCCGTAGTTAAAATGATTACTAAGCCTCTGGGCGGCGAACCAAAAGAAATCCAAGAAATTGTGGCTCAAGTTGCAGGGGGGGATTTGACCCATGAGTTTAATGCATCTGCCGACCCTGCTTCGATCTATGGTGCTATGTCTAAAATGACATCAAATTTGAGTGGCTTAGTCAGTCAAATACGTCAGACTATTCATACTCAAAGTTCAACCTCTGAGGGGCTGGCGGCCATCACAGAAGAAACGAGTCAAAATATTCAAGAGCAGCATGCCAATACAACTCAGATTTCTTCGTCGATGAGTGAAATGGCGGTGTCTTTCAAGGAAGTGGCGAATAATATTCAAGAAGCTGCTTCAGCATCAGAAGTGGCTGATGGGAACTTGGAACAGAGTTTAGAAATTGTTTCCCGTGCAGCTCAGGATATCAATGCTGTGGCAGATGAACTGAAGCGTTCTCAAGTTTCTGTAGATAACTTAGCGCAACGCACAGAAGACATTAACGCAGTTGTAGAGACCATTCAGGGAATTTCGGATCAAACTAACTTGCTAGCATTGAACGCGGCGATTGAAGCTGCACGAGCTGGTGAAACGGGTCGAGGTTTTGCTGTTGTAGCCGATGAAGTGCGTGGCCTAGCTCAAAGAACTCAGCATGAGACTCAGCAAATTGCACAAATTATTAGTGCTTTGCAAACTGGATCTCAAGAAGCTCAAGGTGTTATTCATGCCAGTGTGCAGAATGCTCAACAGGTGGCTAGCAAGTCACAAGAAACCGTTGATAAATTAAATGAAGCCGTTGATAACGTAAAACGCGTTTCCGATATTGCTGTACAAGTATCCACTGTCTCAGAGCAGCAATCCGGTGTTGCTCATGATATTAGTGACAGACTGGAAACGGTTGCTACCATGTCCTCAGAAAATGAGCAGTCGATTCAGAAGATTTATCAATCTGGTGAAAGTATTTCAGCCTTATCTGATGAATTGAGTGTTCAAATAGAGCGCTTCAAAATTAAATAGAGTCAGCTCCAGATATAAAAAAACCAAGCTAAATTGCTTGGTTTTTTTATATCTGAACTATGGGTAGATAATGTGTATTAAGTGTTTAATACACAGTTTGAATCACCGCTCATTGGGCTCTGTGCGTAGCCGTCAGCCATATCGTCATTTAACCAGTTTCCATCCACCAGATAGCGGAATTGATAGCTGCTTTCAACCGCAAAATTAATGGAGGTGGAAAATGCGCCAGACTTCTGTTTACGAAGCGGATGTGAGCTTGTATCCCAGTCATTAAAGTCTCCAACAACAAATACTTTTTTTGCTCCAGCAAGCGTATCCGCAGATAAGGAAAACTTCACTTTACATTCAGGCTTGGTTTTTAAGTAGGTTTTCTCAATCATTTTCGGCTCCATGATTCATTAATTGACAAAATT
Organism: Marinomonas sargassi; assembly: GCF_025716875.1. Classification (GTDB taxonomy): domain Bacteria; phylum Pseudomonadota; class Gammaproteobacteria; order Pseudomonadales; family Marinomonadaceae; genus Marinomonas; species Marinomonas sargassi. Next base: position 10,735 of record NZ_JAOVZB010000007.1, read on the forward strand.
TAAGGGGTGACTAACAGTCTGGCTAGGTTGTTTTAATCTCAAAGCAAAGCTTACGCCATAGTTTCTTAAGTTATTCATTCACATAGAAAAGCTTTCTAAATATTTTGTGTACTAGGTCAATTGACTTATAGAAAGGCCCAAACTTGCTTGTTATGCTCCATTATAGGGCTTTAATATTACAGTTTTTTATAAGAGATGAAATGGCTTTAATGTTACATTAAGTCATTCAAGAAATAGCTGAGGGATGGTTAATTAGGTAAAAGAGGGAAGCTTTTATAAGGCGTCTTTCATCTCGCTTTATAGTGATTAGCAATATATAAGTGAGCTTTGATACGGCCCAAACTTAAGTGCCATCTTTAGGACATAAATGATCGAACATACCAATATTGCATCAAATAGTGTTTTTTCACAGGAAGTAAATGTTTCTCACGTTGACTCTGAAAAAGCATCTCAATGGCCTGCCTTTTTGACTTTGGGTTTCCTGAAGACATCCCGTGGCACAGTATTAAAAACCTGTGACCACAAAGGCCCTCTCTATGTGCAAAAGCCCTTCTATCCAGAAGGGGCGGATATTGCACATATTTATTTGCTTCACCCTCCAGGTGGCTTGGTTTCAGGTGATAGGTTAACCATTACGGCTAATCTGGCGGAAAATACCCAAGTACTTATTACCACACCCGGAGCTGGGCGAGTTTATCGTGCTCGTTCTGACAAGGCTCTTCAGCATCAGGTCACGCAGCTTAACGTTGCTGACAACAGCATTTTGGAATGGTTGCCTCAGGAAACCATTCTTTATCCTAATGCCCATACCCGATTAGAAAACAAGGTAGAACTTGCCGATGGTGCTAAGTTCATTGGTTGGGAAATAACTTGCTTTGGCTTGCCTGCTAACCAAAAGGATTTTGCAGAGGGCTATGCAGAACAAGGTTTTCAAATTCGCCAGAATAATCGTCTTAAAGTGCGTGAACGTTTAGTAGTAGATAACACAACCAAGCGACTCTTACAGGCAAAAGCAGGTCTTAATAATCAGCCGATAAATGGCTTAATGATTGCAGGACCTTTTGCACTGGATGTTCCACAGGATGAGTTGATTGAAACATTACGTTCATATTGTCGAGATCATGTATCAACAAGTGGTGTTAGCCTAGTTGGAGACTTCATTATAGTGCGCAGTCTCCATAACGATTCGGAACAAATGAAGCAATTATTTACTCAATGCTGGCTATCCATTCGCCCAGCATTAACAGGACAAAAAGCCTGCCCACCTAGAATTTGGGCGACCTAATTTCGTTTTATGAGGTGATGACATGGAATTACTTCCAAGAGAAAAAGATAAGTTATTGGTATTTACGGCAGCCCTATTAGCTGAGCGTCGCCTGAATCGAGGATTAAAGCTGAATTACCCTGAAGCCATGGCCTATATTACGATGGAGATCATCGAAGGCGCACGAGACGGTAAAACGGTCGCTGAGTTAATGAGCTACGGTAAAACTTTACTGAGCGCAGAACAGGTAATGGAAGGCGTCGCTGACCTTATTCATGAGGTGCAAGTAGAAGCGACGTTTCCTGATGGCACCAAGCTTGTGACGGTCCATAACCCGATCAACTAAGGCTCAAACTGACGACTTAATAGATTAATGAAAGGGGATAAAAAACCATGATTCCAGGTGAAATACAGGTTGCCCAAGGTGAGATAGAACTCAATGCAGGCCGCAAGAGAGTTAAGGTTCGTGTCGAAAATACAGGTGATCGTCCTGTGCAAATTGGCTCTCACTATCACTTTTACGAAGTCAATCCAGCTCTCATTTTTGACCGTGAATTGACGAAAGGTTTCCGTCTTAATATCGCCTCAGGAACCGCCGTGCGCTTTGAACCCGGTCAAGGTCGTGAAGTTGAACTAGTCGAATATGCAGGCAGTAAAACGGTTTATGGTTTCCGTGCAGAAGTGATGGGAAGCCTTGCAAAGGAGGATTCCAAATGAGCACACAAGATAAGACAAGCATGGACAGACAAAGCTATGCACAAATGTTTGGACCAACAACGGGTGACCGTGTTCGTTTAGGGGATACCGACTTATGGATTCAAGTGGAAAAAGACTTCACGGTATACGGTGACGAAGTAAAGTTTGGTGGCGGTAAGGTTATTCGTGATGGTATGGGACAAAGCCAAGTAACAAATGATATCGCCGTCGATCTAGTCATCACGAACGCATTGGTTCTAGATCACTGGGGAATAGTGAAAGGCGATGTGGGCGTGAAAAATGGCCGCATTTTCAAGGTAGGTAAAGCGGGTAATCCAGACGTTCAAGATAATGTTGATATCGTGGTTGGACCTGGAACCGAAGTAATTGCGGGAGAAGGCTCAATCTTAACTGCAGGGGGCATTGATGCACACATACATTTCATTTGCCCACAACAAATAGAGGAAGCACTTACTTCGGGTGTAACCACCATGATTGGTGGTGGTACAGGCCCTGCAACAGGAACTAAAGCCACCACTTGTACACCGGGTCCTTGGTATCTTGGCAAAATGTTACAAGCGACAGACAGCTTACCGATGAACCTAGGTTTTCTAGGAAAGGGTAATGCCAGCTTGCCAGAAGCCCTTGAAGAGCAGCTTGAAGCCGGTGCTTGTGGATTAAAACTTCATGAAGACTGGGGCACAACTCCCGCTTCCATTGATTGCTGCTTATCTGTGGCAGAAGCTTATGACGTTCAGGTTGCTATCCATACAGATACCTTGAACGAATCAGGCTTTGTAGACAGCACCTTAGATGCCTTTAAAGATCGAGTAATTCACACTTATCACACAGAAGGTGCTGGTGGTGGTCACGCGCCAGACATTATTCGTGCTGCAGGCTTTTCGAACGTGTTACCATCTTCAACCAACCCTACCAGACCTTACACCCACAACACAGTGGATGAGCATTTAGACATGCTGATGGTCTGTCACCACCTTGACAGTAATATTGCTGAAGATGTGGCCTTTGCGGATTCGCGGATTCGTAAAGAAACCATTGCCGCCGAGGATATTTTCCATGATCGCGGTGCGTTCTCTATGATCTCGTCAGACTCGCAAGCCATGGGGCGTGTTGGGGAAGTGGTTACCAGAACATGGCAAACTGCCCATAAAATGAAGCAACAATTTGGCTTGTTGCCTGAAGATGAAGCTATTGGAGCGGATAACTTTCGAGCTAAGCGCTATATTGCAAAATACACCATAAACCCTGCGATTACCCATGGTGTCAGCCATGAAGTCGGCTCCATTGAAGAAGGCAAATTAGCAGACTTGGTATTATGGAATCCTGCTTTCTTTGCAGTGAAACCTTCTTTGATCATCAAAGGTGGCATGATAGCCAATGCGCCAATGGGTGACCCGAATGCTTCTATTCCGACGCCACAGCCTGTGCATTATCGACCTATGTTTGGCTCCTTTGGTAAAGCAGCTGCGGCCACATCCGTTACCTTTGTTTCAAAGGCCGCGCTTAATAATGGCTTGAAAGAAAGTCTCGGTTTAGAGCGTGACTTAGTGGAGTGTAAAAACACTCGTAGCTTGACGAAGAAAGACATGATTCATAACGACTGGATGCCAGATATCACGGTAGATCCACAAACTTATGAAGTGCGCGCGAATGGTGAGTTATTAACTTGTGAGCCTGCAGAAACCTTACCGCTAGCTCAGTTATATAACTTATTTTAAGAATCTGCGAGGACAGCAATGCTAGATATTTATACTCGCCTTGGAACCCATTGTCATGATGAGGTTTACACCACAGTCACTTTGACCTATGAGCAGCGTGAGCGTGGCCGTTTAAAGCTAACAGGCGAAAACGGTGAAGAAATACGCGTCTTCCTTGAGCGCGGTAAACCCTTATTAGTTGGGGAGTACCTTCGTTCAGAGTGCGCCAAAACCATTCGAGTGGAAGGTGCTGTAGAAGAAGTAGCCCATGCCAGCTGTGATGACTGGGTAGCCTTTTCTAAAGCCTGTTATCACCTTGGCAACCGCCATACGAAAGTGCAAGTGGGTGACCGCTGGTTACGCATTAAAGCGGATCATGTATTGGAAGAGATGCTACATTTACTTGGCCTTGTTGTTACCCATGAAACAGCTGTTTTCAATCCAGAATCAGGGGCTTACAGTCATGGTCATCACAACCACTGATACCGCTCTATTGCGATTATTGCAGCTCAGTAGCGTTAGCTTGCCAGTAGGAGGCTATGCTTTTTCTCAAGGGATGGAGTACGCCATTGAAAAGGCATGGGTGAAAAATAAACAAGACGTGTTTGACTGGACAAAGCTACAGATACAAGAGTCGGTCGCACGAGTCGATTTGCCTATTTTGCGGCTTAGCATGGAAGCCGTTGAAGCCCAAAATAATGACAGACTGTTGGAAATTAATGACCTAGTTTTAGCTTGTCGAGAAACGAAAGAGTTGCGTCTAAATGATACGGCCATGGGGGAAGCCTTATCTCGCCTAATGGCAAGTTTGGGTATTGAAACCCCTTTTGCACGTAACGAAGACACAAGCTTTGTATGTTTGTTTGCGATCGCGACGAAGCACTGGAAGATGAATTTTGATCTAGCTGCATTGGGTTTTACTTGGTCTTGGTTAGAAAACCAGATCGCCGCAGCGACCAAATTAGTGCCATTAGGGCAAACCCAGTCACAAGAATTACTGGGTGAATTACAAGGCTGTATCGATCAAGCCATTGCTTTGTCGTTAACCATAGAAGAAGAAAGAATAGGGGCTGGTTTACCTATGATAGCCATCGCCAGTGCCCAACATGAAACACAATATTCAAGACTGTTTCGTTCATAAAAGAAGCTGTCTCGCTGTATAGAGGAATTGATTATGAGTAAGCCAAAACAAACATTACGAGTCGGTGTCGGCGGTCCTGTTGGATCAGGTAAAACGGCTTTATTACGTTCGCTATGTTCGGCAATGCGCGATTATTACAACATTGCGGTTGTGACCAATGATATTTACACCCAAGAAGACGCTAAGTTTCTTACCGAGCATCAAGCACTAGACGCTGACCGTATTGTCGGTGTTGAAACAGGTGGTTGCCCCCATACCGCCATTCGTGAAGATGCATCTATGAACCTTGCCGCTATTGATCAGCTCTTGGCTCGTCACGGTGACCTAGATGTGGTGTTTGTTGAGTCGGGTGGTGATAACTTAAGTGCGACTTTTAGCCCTGAGCTTTCTGACTTAACCATCTATGTAATTGACGTTTCTGCAGGCGATAAAATTCCACGCAAGGGTGGTCCGGGTATTACTAAGTCTGACCTTTTGATTATTAATAAAACAGACCTAGCACCTCTGGTAGGCGCTTCATTAGAGGTGATGGACCGTGATGCCAGCATGATGCGTGGCGAGCGTCCTTTTGTATTCTCTAACCTTAAGCAAGCACAAGGATTGGATGACATTATCCAGTTCATTGTTTCTGAAGGCATGTTAGAAGCTAAGGAATTACCGACGGCGAAAGCGGTTGTGTAATGGAAAGTGAGTTAATGTTTTTAGTGGAATAACCTAAGCGAGTTGTCATGTCGGCTACCCAAAAAATCTTTAAAGTGAGACGCCACTATAATAAGTGGGTAGCTGACCAAACCATGGAGGATTACGCTCTCCGCTATACCTCGAAGCAAAGTCGTACCATGAGCATAGAGCGCATTGGTCATACTGCGCTTGGGGCTGCGGCTTTTCTTGCCCTTGAAGGCTTAGCTGCCGTGATTACCCTAGGTTATGGTTTTACCAATGCCATTGCCGCTATTCTCACTGTGTTGGCTCTTTTCTTTGTAACTGGATTCCCGATAGCCTATTACTCCGCGAAGCACGGTTTAGATATAGATCTACTCACCCGAGGGGCTGGCTTTGGCTACCTTGGTTCAACTATTACTTCACTCATATATGCTTCTTTTACCTTTATATTTTTCGCCATAGAAGCGGCTATCTTAGCCTCCGCGATGGAAGTGCTATTAGGTATACCTCTACTGATTGGTTATGCGCTATCTGCGTTCTTTGTGATTCCCATCGTGCTACACGGTATTCGTGCGATTAGTCGCTTTCAAAATATGACCCAATGGGTATGGCTGGTGCTGCAGTTCGCTGCCATTGGCGTTGTAGTAACCCAAGAATACCAAGAGTTTCAGGGCTGGACTGAATACACACCTGCTCATTTGCCTGCCAATACTGGGTTTGATTGGATACTCTTTGGCGCAGCAGCCTCCGTACTTTTTGCCTTGATGGCGCAAATAGGTGAGCAGGTAGATTATCTGAGATTTATGCCGAAAAAGACCCAAGAAAACCGCAGGCGCTGGTGGTTTTGGCTGATTTTAGCAGGCCCCGGTTGGGTGTTTATGGGAGCCATTAAAATGCTCCTAGGGTCTTTTTTAGCCTATTTGGCCATATCCGATGGAGCAACGGACATACAGGCAACCGACCCGACCTATTTATACCAAAGAGTCTTCTTTTTTCTGACCACTTCGCCTGCTACGGCTCTGGTGTTAGCGGCCATTTTTGTGTTTATTTGCCAGATGAAAATCAACCTGACTAATGCTTACGCAGGCTCCATAGCTTGGTCGAACTTCTTTTCCCGTTTAACTCACTCCCACCCCGGTCGAGTGGTGTGGTTGGTGTTTAATGTGACCATAGCGCTGTTACTGATGGAGCTGGGAATTTATCAAGCACTTGGGGCGATACTGAGTGTGTTTGCGATCAGTGCCGTGAGTTGGCTTGGCAGCTTGTCCGCTGACTTATTGATCAATAAACCCCTTGGTTTAAGCCCTAATTATGTAGAGTTTAAACGGGCTCACCTTTATGACATTAACCCCGTTGGTACGGGCTCCATGGTTATTGCCACGACACTGGGGTTGGTCAGTTATCTCGGTGTATTTGGCGAAGTTGCGAAGAGTTTATGTCACTTTATTTCGCTTGGTAGCTGTTTCATTTTCGTGCCTATTATTGCTTGGGCAACTAAGGGTAAATACTACATCGCGCGTCAAAGCCCAGAGTTATTACCTCTTATTGAAATTGAGCAGCAGAAACAGAAAAACTTCACCACGTTAACCTGTGGAATTTGTCAAAACTCATTTGAAGTGGAGGACATGAGCTTTTGTTCTGCGTATATGCAGCCTATTTGTTCTTTATGCTGTTCTTTAGATGCGCGATGTCTAGACAGTTGTAAACCACAGGCCAGCATAAGCCAGCAGAGTGACTACTTCTTTAAGCTGTTTTTACCGAAACGTATCGTTCGCTTATTGAATTCTCGATTTGGTCGCTTTCTTTCATTGCTGACAGTCATCAATATCGCCAATGCCGCTCTTATGATGTTGATCTATAAACAAATGGCACCGAGTACGGCAGGAGAAGTTGAGATACTGTCTGATACATTACTGGCGTTGTTTTTTATCTTGCTGATTGTGTCAGGTGTCTTATCTTGGTTATTTTTGTTGGCCCATGAAAGTCGATTCTCAGCCCAGAAAGAGTCGAATCGACAAACACGTAAACTGGTACGGGAGATAGATGCCCACCAAGAAACCGACCGAGCCCTACAAGACGCGAAAGAGCAAGCTGAGCAAGCAAACGAGGCGAAAAGTCGTTATCTCACGGGGATTAGTCATGAACTGCGTACTCCGCTGCAATCTATCATTGGCTATGCACAATTACTTTCAGAGAAGGAAAGTACGCCATCGGGTCACCATAATGGCTTAGAAATCATCCATCGTAGTGGCATGTATTTAGCTAATCTGATTGAAGGTCTTTTGGATATTTCTAAAATTGAAGCAGGGCGCTTTGATTTGTATCGAAATACGGTGGATCTACCGAAACTAATCGATCAGCTAAACAGCATGTTCGCAATGCAAGCCACATCAAAAGGCATTCAATTTAAAACTCAGATTAATGCGCCATTACCCCAGTATGTTGTAACGGATGAAAAACGCCTACGACAGATTCTGATTAACTTATTGTCAAACGCGGTGAAATACACGCCTTCAGGATCGGTGTTGTTTGAAGTGAATTACCGCAACCAAGTGGCAGATTTTGTGATTCGTGACACGGGCGTCGGTATCAAAAAAGAGCATTTAGAACGCATTTTTGACCCTTTTGAGCGAGTTCGAGACATCAGTACGGGGAACTTACCGGGTACAGGTTTAGGTCTAACAATCGTGAAACTGTTGTCTGAGATAATGGGGGGAGACCTGCAAGCAAAATCACAGGAAGGTGAGGGCAGTGAATTTAGGGTAAATCTGATGTTACCTTGGGTCAGTGAAGGAGAGTCTTCTTTAGCCGAGCCCCAGCGTATTGTCAGCTATAGCGGTTACCAGCGGACACTCATGGTAGTCGATGATGATCCTGTTGTTAGGGGGCTGCTGTCAGATATTCTTGCTCCACTTGGTTTTACCGTTTTGGAAGCCAGTAATGCTCAAGCTTGTTTAGATCAGCTGAACTCCTGTTCTCCAGACTTGTTTGTACTGGATGTCTCTATGCCGGGCATGAGTGGTTTAGACTTGGCAAAAGTCATACGTGATTCTGGCTCGACTATACCTATTATTATGTTGTCAGCCGATGCTCAAGAGAACAAGCGAGAGCCTGAAGAACAAGCTGTATTTGATGAATACCTAGTGAAGCCAGTGGATAACAGTGTGTTGTTAGAAGTAATAGGGAACCGATTGAATCTTGAGTGGGATTATCAAGAGTTAGATGGTAATGCATTCCCTCAGGCATCTATACCTCATGACGAAGGGTTAACAGAGGGTGATGTTCTTAGCCCTATTCCTGATCATGAAATGATTCGGGAACTTATGGCGTTTGCAGAAATGGGTTATAAAAAAGGAGTGCATGGTATATTAGAGCAGCTCAGTCAAACTGAGGTCATAGCCCAAGAGCATTATTTACAGTTAGATACTTTATATCAGAGCTTTCAGTTTGATGGCATTGTTCAATACATCAAACAACATACTAATAGCGTGGAACTTTGAAAATGAAACCGACCAATAAAAGCGACATAGTCTTAGTGGTTGATGATTCACCAGATGCGTTGAGTTTGATACACGATACTCTTGAAGCAGCTAATATGGATGTTCTCGTTGCATTAGAAGGAAAGCAAGCGCTTACTATCGCAAAGCGTATTCGCCCAGATATCATATTGTTAGATGCCATCATGCCGAATATGGATGGCTTTGAAACATGCCAGCAATTAAAGTCAGATCCGAGTTTGTCTTCTATTCCTGTGATCTTTATGACAGGACTAAGTGATACCACAGACATAGTGCGAGGTTTGGAAGCTGGTGGCGTAGATTATTTAACTAAGCCTATCCAACCCAATGAATTAATTGCGCGTATGAAGGTGCACCTGACGAATGCTCGACTAAGTAATAATGCACAATCGGCTTTGGACCATATGGGGCAGCATTTGATGACCTGCACTTATAATGGCGACATTGCTTGGGCAACCCCACAAACCTACGCTTTGCTCGCTAAGGCAAAGGTGAGTCAAGAGTGGCAAAGTCATCAACTCGCTCAACAAATTCGTCTGTGGTTGGCCCATGATCCAGAAACAGGTAATAGCCTAAAGCTTGAAGGCTTAGAGTATCCGTTAGCGGTTAAAATGATGGGGCCGACTGAGCAAAAGGAAATTTTGCTTAAGCTGGAAGATGGTAATAAACCAACGGGTCCTAGCTTATTGAAAATTGAGCTGAATTTAACAGATAGAGAATCAGAAGTTTTACACTGGATTGCCAATGGTAAAACCAACCGTGAAATTGCAGAGATCCTAGAAATGAGCCCTAGAACCGTGAACAAACACCTAGAGCAAATATTTCCAAAGCTAGGGGTCGAAAACCGTACTTCGGCAGCTGGTGTTGCTTTACGAGTGCTTAACGCAGATTAAAAACGTTTCTATTTACCCAGTTCTTTATCTAGGCGTGCCTGTGTGGCGTGCATTTGTTCTTCGCAATAGGACAGTAATTCAGAGATATTGTGATCATCAAATGATGATGTATCGATTGGCTCCAACATTTCTACAATCACCTTTCCATTGTTCCAACGGTTCAAGTTTACTTGCTGGTGGGTGCTGCTACAGACAATGGGCACAATCGGCACACCTGCTTGCACAGCAGCATGAAAGGCGCCGCGTTTAAAGGGTAACCAACCTCTGCCACGGCTGCGCGTACCTTCAGGGAACATAAGAATCGAGGTTTGATTTTTCTTCATACTAGCCACAACTTGATCAATAGTAGCGATGGCTTTTTTCGAGTTATTACGGTTAATAATAATATTGCCGCTGGCCCAATAGAGTAGGCCGAAAAAGGGAATGAATAGTAAAGTGGATTTGCCAATCGCCACCATTCTCTTAGGTAGCACCTTTGCTATTGTAAATAGATCAAAGTTATTTTGATGGTTGGCAATATAGACAGCTTGGGGGCTGTGGGCAGCCGCAGGTGCTATTCTGCTTTCTACCTGTAAACCAAAGCAAGGGGCGACAGCAGAAAAGACCTTAGCAATATAGTAAACGCGGTTTTTTGACCATAGAGTGAGTAAACATAAAATAAAGCCAAAAAAGGTAACGCAGACCACCAATAATGAAAGTAATAAAAGTCTGATGAATAGAAGCATTGCTGTATTTTGAACCTATTAATCTTCAGTACTATGAGCCGTATTGTGAAAATCTTCACGCCACTGGAAAAACTCATCGGCTACCAAAGGCTTAGAGAAGACATATCCTTGTACTTTCTCACATTTATATTTCTCAAGTAAACTCACACCAGCGGTATTTTCAGCGCCTTCAGCGGTCACTTGGAAGCCTAATGCATGGGAAAGGTCGATGGATGCTTTGGCAATAAATTCGTCGCATTTGTTGGTATCCATAAACTGGATAAAAGCGCGGTCAATTTTTACTTCGTTGACAGGCAAATCATGCAGATAGGCAAGAGAGGACTGCCCTGTACCAAAGTCATCGATGGCAAGATGAACGCCCATTTCGCGAAGTGATTGTAAGATAGCGATCACTTTCTCTCTGTCTTTCATCACCGCACTTTCCGTTACTTCTAGTGCCAGTGCTTGAGGGGGTAAGTTGTTAGCTTCTAAAGCTTGTTCCACCATTTTTGGTAGCTCATCATCCAGTAAGTCATGAGTAGACAAGTTAATCGCGACCCGTATCTGATGGCCCTGAGCCCACCATTGACTGAGTTGCTCTAATACCGAGTTTAATATCCATTTGGTGAGTTCTTGTATGTTACCAGCGTGCTCTAATAGGGTAATAAACTCATCGGGAGGTAGGAAACCAAGGTCTGGATGTATCCAACGAATAAGGGCTTCTGCTTCGTGGCAGTCTTTATTTTTTAGGCCGACTTTTGGTTGATAAACCACAAACAGCTGATTGCTTGCTAAGGCCTCACTTAAGTCTCGAATAATAGTGAGCTGGCGTTGATGGTCTTCATCTTGTCCCTGTTCATAAAACTCGCATAAGCCTGTTTCTGCTCTTGCCTTGTCTGAAATGATATCTAGTCTTCTCAGAGCCGTATTAACGTTATTGGTGGCATGTACAAAAGGTAATACCGCGATACTGACATCAAGTCGCATGCAAGATGAGACCCCCGAAGCACTTTCTGTTTCAAATTCTGGATTGAATAGAGATTTAATGCTTTCGCAATCTTGAAGTGAAATGTCTTGTTCAAGGATGAGTAAGAATTTATCAGAATTTAATCGCGCCAACATATGAACATCTTGGCTCCAGTTGCTGAGCCTCTCAGCTACCTTAGAAAGCAACAAATTGCCAATATCTACACCGAGCATATTATTGAGGTTTTTAAAGTGCCTAATGTTGACGAGTATCATACCGCCTTGTGTTTTGGGTAATACTTCAGCTAAGTGTAGTTCTACAGCACTCTGGTTATACAAGCCCGTTAAGGTGTCATGGGAGGCTCGATAAGTTAGTTCTTTTTCTCGGCTGATAATAGCCGTTTTCATCTGTTCCATGGTTTTCGAAAGAACACCAAATTCCCCTGTCATCTTAGGGGCTTCTAATTTCGACTTATTGATGCTTTGACCTATTTGGCTGGCATAATTGACTAATCGATTAATAGGCTTAGTCATGTTCCTTGCAAAGATTAACCCCAATAAAATAGCCAGTGTTAAAGTGCCAGAAAAGACGAGTAATAGTTGGTTTCGCGTGTCTTTATAACTTTCAAGCCAAGGGCCATAAGGTAAGTTGATGACTCCCCAATGGTTAGGCAACTTAAGGTCGACGCCTAAAGATAAGTATTCTTCGTTGTCAGAGAAAACAGGTGTTTTAAGAATAGTGGCAATATCCCCTAAGCTTTTTAGCAGTAAATTCTTATCCGCTTCGGGTAAAGTCGATTGGCCACTAAACTCCTCTGTATTTGTGGTGTTGTAAATGAAACTGATATCCAAGCCTGCAACGCTTTTGATTTCTTCTGCGAGTGCCTTATCGAGCACAAAAGCCATGCCTACCCAAGCTACCACATTAGGTGCTTTGACTGGCACTAGTACTAATTGATAAGCATTTGGTCCATAGGATGTTTTTGTACTGATGGAAGCGTTGCCTGAGCGACGTGCCGCTTGTAGTAGATTTGCGGTAGTTTCGTCTAGTTCAAAGTCTCGGGTGGCGGTTATTATCTCACCTGTTGGAGTGACTAGTAGCGAAAAGTCGGCATGAATTCGAGTACTATTATTTTCGAGAGCAGAACGGAGTGTTTGCGTTTCTCTGGTAGCAACGGCCTGCCTAAAACCGAAGTCAGAGGCGAGAATCTCCACTCCTTGAATAAGCTGCTCAGCCCGAGAGGCTAGAAATAGATCAAACACATTCCGAGATACATCAATGGCAGCAATCCCTTGGCGGTAATTTTCTTTTTTAAGGGAAGATAGAACAGCGAATGCCGTTCCGAGTTGAATTAAGGCCAATAATGCTAAGACGAAAACTATCAATCGTGTTTGAAAACTTTTAAACACTATTAAACCTCTATAATTAATCCAAACTTAATCTATCGTGTTTCATAAAAAGGCAAAAAATGCCATTAGGTAAAATTTTATGAATCCATCACACTGTTTAAATCATATTAGATGAGTTGTTTACGATAATGAACAAAATATCGCAATAAAAAACATTTTATAGCTAGGGAAGGTGCGCATAAGCCTTCTGAGTTTTCTGAAAGAGGTAAAGAGCGTGGTCTAAACTCTTTTTATTCTTTAATTACGCTTCTTGCCAAAGTGTTTAATGTTGAACGGCGAAACTCGCCTCAAATCATAAAGCGTTATCCACACGCTGAAGCCAGTGGGTTTGTTTGTACCTTATCCTAACTCTGCCAATAATAACCCTTCCAGTAATCTATCTGGCTATCATCTAGAAAACTCCATGCAACAAAGCGACTGATTTTTTGACCTTGAGCCATGGAGACTGTTTTTACTTGCTTAGCGCCAATATCCTTTAATGCTTTATAAATTTTGTCTAAATTTTCTTGTCTAGAAACCAAAGAAGTAAACCAGAAGCATTGGTTTGCATACTGTTCACTTTCTTTCACCATACGGCAGATGAACCCAGTTTCACCTCCTTCACACCATAGTTCAGCAGCTGAGCCACCGAAATTTAATTTGGGAGGGGAGGATTGATTCTGTTTAGCTTTCACACCACGCCATTTACGGGATGATTCACTCTGCATGGCGGCTTCACTAGTATGGAAAGGGGGGTTACATAAGGTAATGTCGAAGCGGTCTTTTTCTTTCCAGATACCATCAAATACTTTGTTTTGATTAGTTTGTAGGCGAGTTTCGATGGCGCCTTTTAAACTGCTGTTAGATTTTATTATGGTGTCGCATGTGGCTATGGCAACAGGGTTCACATCAGAACCGACAAACTGCCAACTATATTCTTGATGCCCAATAATGGGGTAGACACAATTTGCACCAACGCCAATATCTAACACCTTAATGCCTTTACCGCGGGGAATATTACCTCCATTACTGTCAGCCAGTAGATCAGCCAAATAGTGAATGTAATCGGCACGACCGGGAATAGGAGGGCAAAGAAAGCCGCTTGGGATATCCCAAAAAGCGACACCATAGAAATGGTTCAGTAAGGCTCTATTAAGCGCTTTGACTGCATCAGGGTTAGAGAAATCAATGGAATTATTGCCATATTGATTAAGCTTGATGTAGTTAGCAAGATCAGGACATGAATCGGCCAGCAAATCAAAGTCGTAACGCTTGTTATGCGGATTACGAGGATGAAGTTCTAGCTTGTTGGTGCGTTTACCTTGCGTCTTCTTATGTTTAGAAATCACATGCGTTCCACTTAATTAAGTCAAGTCGTCAGTATAACTGAAATGATTCCTGTTAAGTAAAACTCGCGGCAATCAAATAGTGAATAATAAAAAGGCCTCATATTGAGGCCTTTTGCTGAAAGTAGTTTTATTTTCTAAGCCTGTTAATAACTTAGGCACTTATCCACTTCGTTTGCTGCACCTAAAATAACAGCGACGCGTTGGTGGATCGCTTCTGGCTGAATATCGAGTATACGTTGCGTGTGGGTATGTGCTTTGCCGCCTGCTTGCTCAAGCAGCATAGCCATTGGGTTTGCTTCATACATCAAACGCAATTTGCCAGCTTTAGATGGATCTTTGTTATCCCATGGGTAAATGAAGATGCCGCCACGACATAAAATGCGGTGTACATCGCCAACCATTGCGGCAACCCAGCGCATGTTAAAGTTCTTTTCACGGGGGCCTTCAGAGCCTTGAACTAAATCATTCACATAGTTTTGCATATTGTCTGACCAGAAACGCTGATTAGACATGTTAATGGCAAACTCTTGTGTCTCTTGGCTTACTTTCACTTGTTCATGGGTCAGCGTGAAGACTTTTTTCGTTGGGTCATAAGTGAACATATTTACACCTTCCCCTGTGGTTAAAACTAACATAGTAGAAGGACCATACAGGACATAACCTGCAGCTACTTGCTCTTTACCTGGAATAAGGAAGTCTTCTTCAACGGCAGGGCTGTCACCAGTCTGACGATAAATAGAGAAGATGGTACCCACCATGGCATTGATATCAATATTAGAGGAACCGTCCAGAGGGTCGAAAGCGATAAAGTATTCACCTGATGTATTGGCAGGCACTATGTAGTCTTCTTCTTCTGATGCAATGGCGCGTACTGCTGGGCATGCTGATAAGGCGTCTTTGAGCATATCATTGGAAATGACATCAAGCTTCTTCTGCTCTTCACCTTGTACGTTCTCATTGCCTGCCATGCCTAGAATGCCGGCAAGTGAACCTTGTTTAAGCGCATCAGAGATGGCGATACAGGTGTCCGTTGTCACCGTTAGAACGCTTTGTAAAGTTTCAGGAGTCGAGCTCGATGCTAAAACATCAGTAAGATTCTGCATAGTCAGGCATTTCCTTTGTTTTTGTATGATGAATGAAAGTATGCCACTCAAAAGAGTCAGTGTCAGCCAGTAAGCACTTTCTATCTGAGTGCTTTACTGGCTAGGTCTCACTTTAGTTGTTTTTGAGTGTTTTAACGCCGTCTTTGGTCGCAAGTAGTAATACATCAGCGGGGCGATCTGCAAATAAACCGTTAGTAACGACACCTACGATAGCATTAATGCTTTTCTCTAGAGCGATAGGATCAAGAATACTGAGGTTATAGACATCCAATATATGATTGCCGTTATCCGTTACCACACCTTCGCGGTATACCGGGTCTCCACCAAGCTTGACTAACTCTCGAGCAACGTGACCGCGAGCCATAGGGATGATTTCGACAGGAAGAGGGAAATCACCTAGTACTTTTACTAATTTAGATTCGTCCGCGATACAAACAAATTCATCGCTACAAGCAGCAACAATTTTCTCACGAGTTAATGCTGCTCCGCCGCCCTTGATTAGGTGTAGGTGATCATTTGATTCGTCCGCACCGTCTACATAGACGCGAATACCATCAACACTATTCAAATCATAAACAGGAATGCCGTGCTTTTTTAAACGTTCAGCGGATGCTTCAGAGCTTGCCACTGTGCCATCAAATTTAATTTTATGCTTTGCCAATTCATCAATAAACAAGTTGGCTGTTGAGCCTGTACCAACACCGACAATAGTCTTTTCTTCTAGCATCGGAAGTATGTAATCCACTGCAGCTTCAGCAACGGCTTGTTTAAGTTCATCTTGGGTCATTATTTTATCGCCTACGATTAAGAGTTATGGGCTAGGGTTTGGCAGAGATAACCTTAGCTGTGGTTAGGGTGCTGGCATTATAAATGTTTCGTTCGCCTATTGTTACCCTATCTATAATGGGAAATCGCGATATTTATAGGGTTTTAAACGCTTTTTTGTTGTAATCCACTTTGCTTGTAGAGGGGTGAAAGAGTATATTTCATCTTCTGTTTTTTTTGAGTAAAGACTGTTTTAGAGATTGTCTAAAGCCGCTTTTTTACTCGTTTAAATATGTTTAGGAACTCTAATGCCTCACACCATCATAAAAAAAATTCTACAAGCGCGTGTTTATGACGTTGCAGTAGAAACACCACTGTCTCGTGCTAATCAATTATCCAAACGATTAGACAATGAGATTATTTTGAAGCGAGAAGATTTACAGCCTGTTTTCTCGTTCAAAATTCGTGGGGCATACAACAAAATTAATCAGCTTACAGCTGAAGAAAGAGCGAAAGGCGTGATTGCGGCTTCGGCGGGGAATCATGCTCAAGGCCTCGCGCTAGCGGCTAAAAAAATGGGCATACAAGCGACTATTGTGATGCCTGCGACCACACCAGAAGTAAAAGTGAGTGCAGTACGCAACCACGGAGCAGAGGTTGTTTTATTTGGTGATGCTTTTGATGAAGCATCGGCCAAGTCTCGCGAAATTATGGCCGAGACGGGTCAAGTTTATGTACACCCATTTGATGACCTAGACACGATTGCTGGTCAGGGCACCATAGGTATGGAAATTCTTCGTCAGCATGAAGGGGATATCGATGCGATTTTTGTTCCTGTTGGCGGGGGTGGCCTCATTGCTGGTGTTGCTGCTTATGTGAAGTACTTACGTCCTGACATTAAAGTGATTGGTGTAGAGCCAGAAGATGCGGCGTGTCTAAAAGTCGCCCTAGAAAAAGGCGAACCAACGCGTTTAGCTCAAGTGGGTATTTTTGCGGAAGGGGTGGCAGTAGCTGAAATCGGTGAAAAAACCTTCGCCATTGCGAAAGACACAGTGGATGAAGTGATTACTGTCACCACGGATGAAATGTGTGCTGCGATCAAAGATGTTTACGATGACACTCGAGCTATTACAGAACCAGCCGGTGCATGTGCATTAGCGGGTTTGAAAAAGTATGTTGAGCGCGAAGGTGTGTCTGGACAAACTTTAGTGGCAATAAACAGTGGTGCTAACGTTAACTTTGACCGCTTACGCCATGTTTCCGAGCGTGCAGAGTTGGGTGAAAAACGCGAAGCCATCATTGCTGTGAAAATTCCAGAAACACCGGGTAGCTTTAGACACTTCTGCCAAGCCTTAGAAGGTCGCAGCATTACGGAGTTTAACTATCGATATAGTGATGACAACGAAGCGGTGATTTTTGTGGGTGTTGGCTTAGGTGGAAGCCCCCATAGCCTTGAAGAGCTGTTAGAAGACTTAAAAGAATATGCCATTGTCGACTTAACGGAAGATGAAACCGCCAAAGTTCATGTGCGTCATATGATAGGCGGTCACCTGCGTAGTGATAAAGGTGAGTTGCTATACAGCTTTGAATTCCCTGAACGTCCTGGTGCTTTGTTGAAGTTCCTTAACGCTCTAGGCGGCCAATGGAATATTTCCATGTTCCATTACCGTAACCATGGCGATGCTTATGGCCGAGTTCTGGTTGGTCTGCAAGCGGTAGGTGAAGAAACGGATGTGACACAATATCTCGATGATTTGGGTTATCCATATCAGGACGAAAACAACAATCAAGCTTGCCAGTTGTTCTTTCGCTAAAGACGTTAAAATCGGTTATTATTGACGTCATAATTTTTTTAACATCAACCCTCTGATTGGTTACCTGATCAGAGGGTTGTGTGATTTTGATGTACCACCATTGAGAATGGTACATACATAATTTAAAGGTCTTCTTTTTGTGAATATTCAAACTCTTTTAAATCAACGTATTCAAGCCGCTATGGTTGCAGCTGGTGCGGCAGAATCTGCCCCAGCGATTGTTCGTCAATCAGCTAAAGTGCAATTTGGTGACTACCAAGCCAATGGCATTATGGGCGCAGCTAAAGCGCTAAAAATGAAACCCCGTGACTTTGCTCAGGCAACGTTAGAGAAGTTGGATTTGTCGGATCTTGCAGATAAGGTCGAAATTGCAGGCCCTGGTTTTATTAACATCTTTTTGAAGTCTGACTGGCTGAGCCAACAACTTGCTCAGTTTCGTCAGGATGATCGTCTTGATATCAAAGAAGTTAACGCACCCGAGACGGTTGTGGTGGATTACTCTTCCCCGAACCTTGCCAAAGAAATGCACGTGGGTCATTTACGTTCAACCGTGATCGGTGATGCGGTTGTTCGTACTTTAGAGTTCTTAGGGCATATGGTCGTTCGTCAAAACCATGTGGGTGATTGGGGAACACAATTTGGTATGTTGTTGGCGTATATGGAACGCTTACGTGCCGAATCGACTGAAGTGAGCATGGTGCTATCTGACCTAGAAGTTTTCTACCGCTCTGCAAAAACCTGTTTTGATGAAGATGAAGCATTTGCAGCTCGCGCCCGTGAATTGGTGGTTTCCTTACAGTCAGGAGATGAAGAATGTTTAGCACTATGGGATGAGTTTATTAACGTATCTTTAACCCATTGTGAAGAAACCTACCAAGAGCTGGGTGTTTCTTTAGAGCGTCAGCATGTTATGCCAGAAAGCGCTTACAATGATGACCTACAAAACGTTGTGAACGAGCTGCAAGAGCAAGGCTTATTGCAAGAGTCTAATGGTGCCCAGTGTGTCTTCATGGAAGAGTTTGCCAATAAAGAAGGTGAGATTACCCCTGTTATTGTGCAAAAGACTGGCGGTGGTTTCTTGTACGCAACGACCGATTTAGCGGCGGTACGTTTCCGTCAGCATACATTGAGTGCAGATCGCGTATTGTATTTTGTTGATGCGCGTCAGGCATTGCACTTCCAACAAATCTTCACGCTTTCTCGCAAAGCGGGCTTCGTGAAAGAGAGCACTCAGCTAGAACACATGCCTTTCGGTACTGTGATGGGCAGTGACGGTAAGCCATTCAAAACACGCTCCGGCGGTGTGGCGAAATTATCTGAGTTATTAGACGAGGCAAAAGAGCGTGCTTATCAGCTAGTAGCAGCGAAGAATCCAGAAATGGAAGAAGAAGAGCTGCGTAACATTGGCCGAGTCGTTGGTATTGCTTCGGTGAAATACGCTGATCTTTCTAAGAACCGTACTAGTGATTATGTGTTCAACTGGGACACCATGTTGAGCTTTGAAGGTAACACAGCACCTTACTTGCTATACGCTTATTCCCGTGTTGCCAGCATAGTGAAACGTTCAGGAATGGATGTTAGTGCATTAACCACAGACATTAATCTTCTAGAGCCACAAGAGCGTGCATTAGCTGTAAAACTTTGCCAATTTGAAGAGGCTATTCAGCAAGTAGCCAATGATGGTATGCCGCATTTTTTATGTGCTTACTTGTACGATTTAGCAGGGACATTTATGACCTTCTACGAAGCGTGCCCTATTTTGAATGCTGAAGAAGAAGTGAAAAATAGCCGTCTTCAGTTAGCGGTTAATACCGCTTCTAGCATGAAATTAGGTTTATCCTTATTGGGTATCGAAACTCTAGAGCGTATGTAATGAGTACTGCAGCCTTGATTACAAGCCGTTATTAAAACGAAAGGCGCTTCTCATCAGATAAGCGCCTTTTTTATTACCGTTTAATATAAATGAATCATAGAACGAGGGATGGTTTAGTGAAAATATACATAGCCTATACTGGTGGAACGATTGGTATGGTGCCTTCAGAAGTAGGGCTAGTGCCAGATAGTGCTTTTGCTCAGCAATTGGCTGAACAGTTAGATCTGGCTAAAGAGTTAAAGCATGACTTTGTCATCGAAAGTTATGAAAACTTAATTGACTCTTCTAATGCAACACCAAAAGATTGGGTCATGATCGCCCATGATATTGAGAAAAAGTGGCAAGAATTTGATGGCTTTGTGGTCCTCCATGGTACAGATACCATGGCTTATTCAGCGGCTGCCTTATCTCATATGTTCTTAAATGCGGATAAGCCTATTGTTATTACTGGTTCTCAAGTACCTCTGTATAAAGCTCGTTCTGATGCTATGAATAATGTTCTGGGGGCTATTTCAGCCTGTGAACATGTTTCTGGTGTTTTCTTGTTTTTTGCTGGTCGCCTAATAGATGGTGATAGAGCTCACAAAGCCCATACCAGCGACTGGCAGGCTTTTTATTCTCCTAACTATCCAGAAAAAGGTACTTTAGGCATAGATTGGCAATGGCGCGACAAGGTAGGTAGTGCACCAGCTCCAGTGGCAGAAAGTCATGTTCAAATACCTGATATGGACGAAGGCACTGTCACCATATTACCTGTCTTTCCTGGAGTTCAGGCAGAGCATTGGCAAGGCCTATTAAACCCAACAATTAAGGGTGCCGTATTGTGGAGTTATGGTGCTGGTCATGCACCAGATCAAAATCAGGCTATCTTAACTTTGCTTAAAACTGCGACAGATCAGGGCGTGGTTATTGTGAATGTTAGCCAATGCGGTGCAGGAAGTGTAACGGCAGGTACTTATGCAGTGGGTTCTGCTTTAGTGAATGCTGGTGTTATTTCAGGTAGAGATATGACCTACGAAGCTGCCTTTACCAAACTGCACTTTCTAATAGGCTTAGGCCTCAACTCGGAAGAGATACGTGATACTTTTTAGTTAAACTTGCCCCAGAAAACGGATTGCATGGAAAGGGATTTTGAATGGTATTTTTGTCTGTACTGCTGGTGTTGATCTGGTCCACAGGTTTTATTACTGGCAAGTTTATTGTTGGCTTAATTGACCCGAATATCTATCTTGGTATTCGTTTTTTCTTCGCGGCTGTAATTTTTGCTGTCATCGTATATTTCCAAAAACGCTCTTATCCAAAACTAGCTGAAATGCCCAAGCACATATTAGCTGGGGTATTTATGAACAGCATTTACATGGGGTTGTCTTATGTCGCGCTAGTGAAAGGACTACCTGCGGGAATTATGGCTTTGATCGGCGCCTTACAACCTGTATTAGTGACTCTCTTGGCTTTCTTGTTGCTCAAAGAGAAAACAACATTGGTTGGTGCTGTAGGAATGTTGGTGGGGTTTGTGGGGCTAGTGATGGTGATTAGCCCTGCTTTGCACTTTGATATGGTGTTTGGTGGTTTAACTATCCTTACCTTAACCCTAGGTTGTTTGTCGGTATTGGCATTATCTTTTGGTGTGACTTACCAAAAAATGTCTATTCACTCGTCTGATATCATGAGTGCTATGGTGATACAAAACCTGTCTGCTTGTTTTGTGACCATGGGCTTTGCTTTTTTTCTCGGAGAAAGCCTGCTTGAATTACAGCTAGAAACCTTCTTACTTTTGCTTTGGGGGATCGTGGTATTGTCATGTGGCGGTATGTTCTTAATGATATTCTTAGTAAGGAAAATGGCGGCAGCCAAGGTGTCGATTCTGTTATTACTCGCTCCGCCCTTAGCCGCTGTAGAAAGTTATTTTCTATTTAGTGAGACTATGACAATTGTTCAGATTATCGGCTCTTTGATCACAATATTTGGAGTTTATGTTAGTAAAGTAAAGGGTTAGGTATTGTGAAAGCTGTTATTTTGATCGTTTAAGTAGAAGAAAAATGAGAGTAGTGCGAATTAAAAGATATGGACTTGAAAATAATTAAAAATATTATTGATAAAGTAAACACTCCCAAGTTAAGGCGCTTTGCCTTAGCTAATTGGCTGCCTATTTCGGGCTTTTTTACTTTCTTTATTATATCACTATGGTTTGGCTTCACCTTTCTAGCCGATGCCATTTATTTTAATGATCCAGATCATCAGGATGATGAGCTAAAAGGCTGGATGACTCCTAAATACGTTGAGCTTTCGTATGAGCTTCCTAGACCTGTTGTTCTTCAGGCTTTAGGTCTACCAGAGAAGCTAGATTCTAGGGTAAGAATGGGAAAGATTGCTTCTTCACAAGGAATATCCTTAGAAATGCTGACAGAAAGAGTTCGTTTAGCTGCATCGAATTATCGACAAAGCCAAGAAATGCAGAATAAGGATGAAACATGACTGAATATGTTCTTGCACTCGTGCCAGAGTATGGTCTGTATTTGATTTTTATCGTGGTCATGATCGCATGCCTAGGCATACCGCTGCCTTCGGCTATATTAGTGCTGACATCTGGTAGCTTAGCGGCTGCAGAGGATCTGAATATTTGGCAAGTTTTTGCTGTGACCTTTTTCGCTTTCTCTCTTGGTGATCAGCTTTCGTTTAATGTGGCTCGATGGGCTGGCCCTTCGCTATTAGTAAGAATGCAAAAAATTAACAGGCTATCATTATTGATTGTTAAAAGTGAACGTATGTTAGATAAACACGGTGCATTAGCGATTGTATTAAGTCGAACCATCTTTAGTCCTGTCGGTCCTTACATCGCCTATGTTAGTGGTGCTGTAAGGATGAGTTGGCCTGTTTTCTCCTCTTCTTCTGTAATAGGTGCTTTTTTATGGACAACAGCTTATACATTGATGGGCTACTTATTTGCTACTGACCTACCACAAGTATCCAACTTGGTGATAAGCGCTATGGTAGTGAGTATTTCGGCGATTGGCGCTATTTGTTGTGGTATCTGGCTAATGCTGGCGTGGAAGAAGTTTGAATCAACTGATGTCAGTACAAGCTAATTTCGTAAAGCTGTGTAAAAAATATGTTTTCTATAAGGACTTCTAATTAGATTCTCTCAATAGTTTTATATGTAAATTTACTGACTTTGTGTTGGTTACTACTATGAGGAAGATAATGTGAAGGCTTTAAGCTCTTTTTTTAGTCGAGCTCTTGTTAAAAAAGTGTGTTTATCAATTTTTGTATTACTGGCTTTACTGTTGTCTGGCCAATATTATGCAAATTACGTTTATATCATGAATGGTAACTTAAGCTTTACCAACCCAGTATTTGTCCCCCCTTTACTCAGCTATACCGAAGATGACCAAGGAAAGCATTTTGAATTAGTTGTTCAAGAGGGGCGAAAAACCTTTTTGCCAAATCAAGAATCCGCCACGTTTGGCTTTAATGGTGACTACTTAGGGCCGACGGTTCGTGTGTCAAAAGGGGACTATGTTCATTTTAATATCAGCAATCAGCTAAAGGAGGTAACAACAGTCCATTGGCATGGTATGCATGTTCCCCCTGAAATGGATGGTACTCCTCACCAGACAATCCAGCCTGGTGAATCATGGCAAGCCCATTACCCTATCATGAACGAAGCTTCTACCATGTGGTATCACCCCCATACACACGGTCGTACGGCGACTCAAGCTTATAACGGCTTAGCAGGTTTCTTCTTAATTGACGATGAAAATAGCTCTTCATTGGAACTGCCTAATGAGTATGGTGTTGATGATATTCCCTTGGCTATACAGGATAGGATTTTTGATAATGATGGTGCCTTGTTATATGAAATGACATCAGGTGCTTTTTATGGAAAGAATATATTAGTGAATGGGACTTA
Organism: Marinomonas sargassi; assembly: GCF_025716875.1. Classification (GTDB taxonomy): domain Bacteria; phylum Pseudomonadota; class Gammaproteobacteria; order Pseudomonadales; family Marinomonadaceae; genus Marinomonas; species Marinomonas sargassi. The sequence goes on from NZ_JAOVZB010000007.1 coordinate 34,501, forward strand.
TAATCCTGTAATAGATCTCCCTGCCAGAAAAGTGCGTTTACGACTATTAAATGGATCTAATGCAAGAATCTATTATTTTGGGTTTTCTGATGATCGCTCTTTCCATCAAATAGCAACGGATGGTGGTTTGCTAGAGTCGCCAGTTGAAACCAAAAGAGTACGTTTATCACCGGGTGAGCGAGCAGAAATTGTTGTTGACTTGAGCGACGCTAAAGAAGTGTTATTGAAAAGCTATCCGGAAAGTGACCTGTTGACGATCACAGGGTCTGTATGGGGCGGAGTAGGTAATTCACACTTTGACATCCTTAAGATTCGCCCACAGGCGACAGATAAGCTCTCTCCACCTTTACCTAATAAACTTAATACCATTGAGCGTTGGTCAACAGCAGATGTGGCGAAAACGCGGATAATGAATTTGGGGGGAGGGGTTTCTGCTCCTAGCAGTAGTAATGGCCGTACCATCCCATCATTAACACATGACCATCACACGGATATGAGTAGCCCTGAACTTCGAGGTCGAGGAGTACCCATTAATGGCAGCCTAATGAAAATGGATTACGCCAATGAAGTAGTAAAATTAGGTGATATAGAGATCTGGGAAGTAACGAATTTAACGGGGCAATCGCACCCTTTCCATATCCATGATGTACAGTTTTTATTGTTAGATAGGGACGGTAAAGCGGCTGAGTTAGGTGAATCAGGCTGGAAGGATACGGTTCTTGTCGATGTTGGTGAAACGGTACGTGTGATTATGAAGTTTACAGACTACGCTAGTGACAGTGTGCCTTATATGTATCATTGCCATATTATGGAGCATGAGGATCTAGGTATGATGGGGCAGTTTCTAGTAATTGAATAATTCTACCTTGAAAGAATGTGATTACTTTCTTCATTATTGTTCAGGGTATAAAAAGCCCCTAATAACTCGAGTTTATTAGGGGCTTTTTATATGTAGGGTTGGAGCTAATTACTTAGCTGTCACTGAAAATTCATCAATGCGAACTTCCATATCTTTGGTCATATTAGGTTCTCCATCGCCAATATAGACTTCCATTAGACTGAAGATTTCAACATTTCCTGATGCGCCAGAATTAAAGTCAAGGCTTACTTGGCGGAAGCAATCTTTTACTTCTCCCATTGGTGCATCACCTAGATCTCTGGTATGTACACGACTTTCAGCGATAACATTACCAGTAAGTGGTGCGCCTTCTACAACTTCACGAACACCAAAGTAAAGAGTACTTGGGGACTCAGCACCTTTTTTATCGCAGTAGTACAGTGAGTAAGACATATCTGTGTTAGCAGGTAGGCCTGAAATAACTTGAGTTAAGCCTGGTTTAGATGAAAAGTCATGAGTTGGAACACTACTTTTAAAACGAATTCGAGCACTGCCTTTTGCATCAAAAGCGGTATCTCCTGAACTCCCTACGTCACCTAGACCACCATTTGAGTCCTCGTGAGAAAGCCAAACTGGGCTTTTCCCTTTATTGCTTCGATAGTCTGTAAGTTGAGGGTCTACAACATAATTTGTAGCTGAAAACGCTAGGCTAGAAGCCAATAGACCTGTTGCTATTAGTAATGGCTTTATCATTTTTATTTTTCCTCCAGTCAATTGCTCTATAATTCTGGTTTATGTGTTACTCATTGTATTAGAAATACAGTTATACCTTAAACTTAACAGTAAGGTCTTTAAGCTGCGTTGCTAATTTGGCTATTTCCGTACTGGCTTGCTTCGTTTCTTCTGAAGCAGCGGCATTCTCTTGTGCAATTTTTTTAACATTTAGTACGTTTTCATTAATATTTAACGCGACAGTATTTTGTTGTTCCGCAGCGCTTGAAATCTGTTTATTCATGTCATTGATTACACTAATTACTTTCGTGATAGTGTGTAATGCGGTGCTGGTATCATTTGCCTGTGAAACACATTGCTCAGCTTGTTCTCGGCCTCTACTCATAACATCCACAGTACTTTTGGTGCCTGCTTGGAGCTTCTCTATAATGCTTTGTATTTCTTGAGTGGACTCTTGAGTTCTGCTTGCAAGAGAGCGGACTTCATCTGCAACAACAGAGAACCCTCTGCCATACTCACCTGCACGGGCGGCTTCAATCGCGGCATTGAGTGCTAATAAATTTGTTTGTTCTGCAATACCTCGAATAACGTCTAGAATATTACTAATATTTAAGACCTCTTTTTCAACATTAGCGAGTTTATCTGAGGACTCATTTACATTTTCATTTAAAAGGTTAATGCCTGATATCGTATGGTCCACGACTTTACTGCCTGAGTTGGCTTCATTGTCTGCTTCCGCTGCCGCCCCTTCTGCACTTAGTGCACTATCTGCTACATCCTGAACGGTTAGTGCCATTTCGTTCATTGCATTGGCTACTAATTCTGTCTGGGCTTCCTGTTGCACAATCCCATCAGCAGTTTTCTTCGTGACCGTTGCAAGTTTTTCAGAGGCGGAAGCTAGCTCGTTACTGGCACCTGAAATAGTTGCAATCATACTTCGTAGGTTACTAGCAGTCTTTTGAATAGAGCTTAATAACAGCCCTGTTTCATCTTTGCCAGTGGCGCCAACTTCTATAGAAAGGTTACCTTCGGACAACTGGTTTGATAGGGCGACGGCTTGGTGTATTGGCTTAGTAATTGAAACGGTTAGTAAATACGCAGAAGCGGTACCAATAAGCATTGCTGCAATAGAGAGTAATAGAATTAATTCAATGCTACTTTCGATTCGTTCTTTAACTTCAATTCCTAATGAATTTTGCTCTTTGGCTATTGCTGAATTTACGTCTTCGATATTCTTAGCGATCTGCTTTTCAACTATATCCAACGTATTTTCAATAACTTGATTCTTTTCTTTAATTAGCTCATTAATTGTATTGAAGCTTTTAATGTATTTCTGATGGACCTGTTTAAACTCATCTAATAATGTAATGACACCTTCGTCTTCAAGGTTTTCTTCTAGTTCTTCTATACCTTCGCCTAATATGTCTTCCATGTTTTCAATGGCTTGGTTAAAGTCGGCTTCACTGTTAGATTCAAGAAATCTCATTACAAATAAGCGGCCCACATACATTTGCTCTTGTACGTAACTTGCATAATAAGCTGCTTCAGTATCGGCTACTCTTTGTACAATACTAGAGATAAGTTTTCCCATATTATCCCCAAGGGGAATGAGTTCTTGACTGTTAATATTGTCGCGGGCATTGATTAATTTTGTAATATTCGAAAAGCCCTGATCATATTTATTTATTGAGTTATCTATTTCACTGATAAGAGTAGCCCTTTCAGTGGCCGTTATTTGAGCTTTAGCTTGGTCTAATGTGTCTGATATGTTTGTGAGAGAAGCTTTATACTCTTGTAGATCCTCTTCACCTTTATCAATAAGAAAGTTTTTAACAGTGGCACTTATCTTAAACATATCGACTTGAAGTTGATTTGATAGGTTGGTATCGCTAACCAATGATATGTATTGGTCGTTACCATTTTCTGAGTGTTTTAGAGATAAAATACTCATGAATAGTACAATAGCAAGTAATAGTAAAACGACTAAAAATCCAAGACCTATTTTCAAACCTAATTTCAAATTTTTAAACATAAGAGTACTCAATCAAATAGTTATTATTAGGATTCATTTAATTTTCTGATTTCAAATCGGTCTGAACTTCAGAACCATTTGGATAGCACCTATATACATTATAAGAGCATTAGGTAATGTGTTTTGTAGGAGGTTTAATCGGCAGATAAAGCTTGAAGGTTTACAAGTTGCAGATTGGACTTCATAAATTCACAAAACGTCTATAAATGCTCAATAATTAGTATAAAAAGGTGCTGAAAGTCCATTTCTTCCTTTAAGTAATATTTCGATATTATCTTAACTGAGGGATAAATGTCACCCTTAAAGATACTATAGTATGATTTATATGGAGTCTTAATGACTAGATCTAAGTAGGAATGGCTCGCATCTGTGGAGAAAAGAAGAGCTTTATTTACTTGCTAGCCTTTTGAGTCTTGCTTCAAAGCGATCAAGCTGGGTGCCAAATGCTTCAAGGTTTTCTAGATGGGCGTTGACTTCTATTTTGCTAGGTAGCAGCTGGCTATCTGTTTGTAAATGGTGAACCAGTTGGATACGAGTTGCGGTTGCAAACTCTTTGCTCCAAGACCATTTCATGCGCAATAAACGTGCTACCGCTGAGGCAGGTAAATCGCCAATGTGATCCGCTAGCAAGCCTTCCCAATCGAACTCAAAGCCTTCCATCACTTTATGTAATGTCATTAAAGCTTGCGCGTTACCTTGAATACGTAAATCACCATCAAAGAAACCATCGCCTTCTAATAATTTTCGAAAAGCAGAACTTGGACCTTGTACTAAGGTGTCCAGTTTAGGGTCTAAATCGACTTCATCTAAACTCTCCGGTTTGAATAGCATGACACCTTTTTCGAGGATGTGAATTTGTAAAATGAAAGAGAAATCTTCGATATAAAGAAAGACTTGCTGACCTGTCAATTTCGCTAGGCGATCCTGTGAGGGCGCATCCTGATCGAGAGCTAAGTTGATGGCTTTTTCAATAATGCTGATGGCAGATAGGCTAAGTGAACTCATGTTATTTCCTAGCTCGGGCTTTCCACATAAGAAAGAAGAGCTTAAAGCTGGTGGATTTGAATAGTGGCAGTTTCTCGCGTCCTGCCTTCTTTTTCAAGGCGATCTAGATACATCTGCCAGAGTTCAGCTTGGTTTTTTCCTATGTTGTACAGGTAGTCCCAAGAAAAGAGTCCAGAGTCATGGCCGTCATCAAAGGTGATTTTTAACGCGTAATTGCCAGCGCCTTCAATGTTATTGATAGCAACGTCTTTCTTTCCATATTGCAAAATAGGCATTTGCATACCATGTCCACGCACTTCAGCAGAAGGAGAGTGTACTCGTAGATATTCCGCGCTTAATCGAAAAGACTGACCGTCACTAAACGCTAACGCCAACTCACGAGACTGCTTGTGATAATGCACTTTGGTTGATGCTGGTGTTGTCATGACGGTTACCTTTTAGATCAATATTGCTTAGCGAATTACAAAATGTATTGGCTTAAGTCTTCGTTCTTAACGATTTCACCTAATTGCTCATCAACATAAGCGGCGGTCACTTCAACAAGCTGACCATCTGGCATGTCACTGGCAGAATAAGACACTTCTTCCAAAAGGCGTTCAAGAACAGTATGTAAGCGACGCGCTCCAATGTTTTCAGTGCGTTCATTGACTTGAAATGCTACTTCAGCAATGCGGTGTATGCCTTCTTTGGTGAACTCTAGATCGATATTCTCCGTTTTCGCCAAGGCAATATATTGCTTGGTTAGAGAAGCATTTGGTTCAACCAAAATGCGTTCGAAGTCGTTCACGGTCAAAGCGTCTAACTCAACGCGAATTGGTAAACGGCCCTGTAGCTCTGGAATAAGGTCAGAGGGTTTAGATAAATGGAAAGCACCAGAGGCAATAAACAAAATATGATCGGTTTTAATCATGCCGTACTTAGTACTTACCGTACAGCCTTCAACAAGAGGCAGTAGGTCACGCTGTACGCCTTCACGGGACACTTCACCACCCGAGCGGTCAGAGCTTTTGGCTACTTTATCTATCTCATCTAAGAAGACTATGCCGTTTTGCTCAACTGCTTGTAAAGCGCGGGCTTTTAGCTCTTCTTCATTGACCAGCTTTGCTGCTTCTTCATCACGAATTTTGCGAAAAGCGTCTTTCACTTTCAGCTTGCGCTTCTTGGTTTTATCTTGGCCGAAACTAGAAAACATGTTTTGCAGCTGGCTGGTCATTTCTTCCATGCCAGGCGGTGTCATGATTTCCACGCCGACAGGAGAGTCGGCCACCTCAATGTCAATTTCTTTGTCGTCCAATTTACCTTCGCGCAATTTTTTACGGAAAGTTTGGCGCGTGCTGCTTTCTTCTAGTTCAGGGTCACCGCCACGAGCAGGGGGGAGAAGGGCATCTAAAATACGATCTTCCGCCGCATCTTCTGCTTTATGGCCAAGCTTTTCTGTTTCTTGTTCACGGAGCATTTTGATGGCCATTTCGACCAAATCACGAATGATGGATTCAACATCACGACCCACATAACCCACTTCGGTAAATTTGGTTGCTTCGATTTTGATGAAAGGTGCGTTGGCAAGTTTCGCTAGGCGGCGGGCGATTTCGGTTTTACCTACCCCTGTTGGTCCAATCATTAAGATATTTTTTGGAGTGATTTCACCGCGCATCTCTTCCGGCAGTTGCATTCGGCGCCAGCGGTTACGCAGTGCGATGGATACGGCTCTTTTGGCTTTGTCTTGGCCAATAATATGATTATCTAGGGCGTTAACCGTCTCTCTTGGGGTCATATTGCTCATATTTTTTATCTCTTTATGCATTTAGCTAAGTATTGCAATTAGTTGGGGCTTAGTCGCTTATGTTGTCGACTTGTCTTCCAGCTTAGGGTCTATAGTGATTTCTTCAATCGTTAAGCTGTGATTGGTGAATACACAGATATCGGCAGCAATGCTTAGGCTTTTCTCTACAATTTCTAGGGCAGATAATTCTGTGTTATCGATCAGGGCACGTGCAGCGGCTTCGGCGAAGTTGCCACCTGAACCAATAGCTAAGGCGCCATGCTGAGGCTCTACCACATCGCCTGTACCGGTAATGATGAGGGTACTTTCTTCATTGGCAACGATTAGCATGGCTTCTAACTTGCGAAGTGCACGATCAGAGCGCCAATCTTTTGCTAGATCAACGGCCGCACGGACTAGGTGACCTTGGTGTTTTTCTAATTGGCCTTCGAAGCGCTCAAATAAAGTGAAGGCATCGGCTGTTCCACCAGCAAATCCTGCAATCACTTCACCGCGGTATAGGCGACGTACTTTACGTGCATTGCCTTTCATCACAGTGTTGCCAAGAGAGACTTGACCGTCGCCGCCAACAACGACTTGGTTACCTTTACGTACAGTTAGAATAGTTGTCATGGTGTTAACTCCAGTTTCGATACTAACGAAATGGGGACAGCCATAAAAATTTCAAGTTGGGAAGAGAATACGGGCAGAAAACTCATACCCGTAATTATGGATTAAGGCGTTTGCTCTTCTTTATCAACTCGATAGGAGTAGGAAGAAATATCCATGGAGACTAGTTTGTCCTCAGTGCGGTTCATTTTTGAGCGAGATTCATAAGGGCCAAGTACGACGCGGTACCAAGGTGCACCATTTTTACCAATGGTTTTCCTGATGCTGGTTTCCACAAGACCAGACAAAATCAGCTTGGCTCGCATACGGTCTGCATCTTCAGCACTGCGGAAAGAAGCGGCTTGTAGCATATAGTAAAAGTCCTGTTCGCCACGGGGAGTCGATTGATACGCATCCACATGACTAGTATCCACTTCACTGTCTTGTAAAATTTGATAAAACTCGAACGTGTCTTTCTTTTCTACAGGTACAACCTTGGCTTTTTTAGGCTCAGGTTTAGGTTGTTCTTTTTTCTTTTCAACAGGCAGGCTGTTGGCTGGGGGAGTCACCTTATTTAATTGCATTAGCCCATAAATAAAGAGGCCTAAAATAGCGGGAACAAGCAGCCATAACCACCATGGTGTCTTGCGTTTTGGCGCTGGTGCCGATCTTCGAGTTGCTCCTTTTCTGGGGCGACTGTTCTTACTGGCAATTTGAATAGGGTTAAACATATATTTGGGCTTTTTATTGAGGGTGCGAAACGTGCGCACATTATGCTTGCTCAGCTAATAAGTTTCCAGTGGATCAACATCAATTGCGAAACGAATTTTATGTTGCTTCGTTGCTTGCTCTAGCCATTGCGTCATCATTTGAGTCGCTTGGTGTAATAGCCCACGTTGGGCAGACTTAATGGATATCAAGGCTCTATGTTGTCCAGCCTTTCTCACTATGATGGCAGCATAGGGGCCAACCAGATAGACCTCTTGGGCGAGATAAGGTTCAAGGTCATTTCTCATCGCTGTTAATAATTGCATGGCTTCTTGTTCATTGGCCGATTCTGCACGAATGATCACTTGATGGAAAAAGGGCGGTAAGGATAGGGACTTACGCTCAGCTAAACCATTTATCGCAAAATGTTCGTAGCCTAGGTTTGATAGACATTCAATGGCAGCGTGCTCAGGATGATAGGTTTGTAATAGAACATGCCCCGGCTTTTTCGCGCGACCAGCACGCCCAGCCACTTGAGTGATGAGCTGTGCAGTGCGCTCCATACCTCTAAAGTCCGAAGAGAATAAGCCAGCGTCAGCATCCATAATCACCACAAGGGTGACGTTAGGGAAATGGTGCCCTTTGGCTAACATTTGAGTACCGATCAGAATGGCCTGATCATGTTCAAGAATCTTTTGTGTCAGCTTTTCCATTGCCGATTTACGCTGAGTACTGTCCCTATCAATTCTAAGAATCGGAGTCTCTTTGAATAAAGTATGAAGTTGAGTCTCAATTTGTTCTGTACCTTCACCTACGGTAAAGAGTTCTTCTGATTCGCATTCGGGGCAGGTGTGGACAAGAAACTTTTGGGCATCACAATGGTGACAGTGTAATTTATTGGAGCGCTTATGGACGGTAAGGTTAACGTCACAATGGTCACAAGCGGCAATCCAACCACACTGGTGACACATCAAGGTCGGTGCATAGCCCCTACGATTCAGGAAGACGAGTACCTGCTCCTTTCGTTCTAAGCAGAGCTTCATGCTGGCTAAGGCTTGCTCGCTAAAACCATGAATAAGGGATTTCCCTCTCAGGTCTACTCGTTCCATTTTTGGAATAAAAGCGTCGCCAGCACGATTGCGCAATTTGAGCCAAGCAAAGCGTTTTTGCAACGCGTTGGAGAGGCTTTCATAGGAAGGCGTGGCGGAAGCCAGCAGCACTGGAATGTCTAAGTTTTGGGCGCGTTTTACGGCAAGGTCTCTGGCGTGATAACGAAAGCCTTCATGCTGCTTATAGGAGTTATCATGCTCTTCATCAATCACGATCAAACCAAGGTCTGGTGCGGGAATAAAAGCGGCGGAGCGGGTACCTATGATGATTTTAGCGTGACCACTAGCGGCCAGTAGCCAAGCATCTAAGCGTTCTCTATCACTCATGTTTGAGTGCATTAAAATGATATCGGTGTTGAGGCGAATCTCAAAGCGTTTCAGAGTTTGAGGAGTGAGCCCAATCTCGGGGACCATCACGAGAGTTTGCTTTCCTTCCTGTATCTTTTGTTCGATTAATCTTAGAAAAACCTCGGTTTTACCGCTGCCTGTGATGCCATCTAATAATGCGACATTAAAGTGATGGCGAGAATCCATGAGTTCTTCTAGTGCTAAGGCTTGCTCTTGGTTCAAAGAAGGCGGTACTTGAGTTTGGTGGGCGTGACGCTCCCCTGCTTTATTAAAGGATCTAGCTTCTTTTCGTAATAAGCCTTTATCTTCTAAGCTTTTGCCAGCCGCTGGTGTGAGGTCTAGCACAGATACCGCATGTTGGCTCAATCCGTTGGGATGCTGTTGTACGGCAATTAAAAAGTCTTTTTGGCGAGGGGCTCTATTGAGTAACTCAGGGTCACAATGCTGCCCTTGTTCTGTTGTTAACCACCAGTTTTCAGTACGGAATTCTGCATTTTCCCCTTTGCGTAAAAGCACAGGTAACGCATGAAAAAATACATCGCCAATAGGGTGGTGATAATAGCGGGCAGCCCATTCACAGAGCGCCATGAGTTCAGGTGTAATAACAGGCTGTTCATCTTTTAGCGATGTGAGAGGCTTAACTTGATTGGCATCCCAATCAGAGTCATTACTTAAAGCGACGATAACCCCAAGGCGGCTACTTTTACCAAAGGGTACTTTTACTCGCATGCCGGGTTTTAACTCATGGCGTAAGGCAATGGCCTTAGGTACTTTATAATCAAATAAAGTACGCATAGGCACAGGTAATGCGACCTTAATAAATGAGTAAGGTGTTAATAATTCCTCTGGCATAGGCGAGATTAGACCTTGTTTAATAAAGAAAAAATTTTGCTTATCTAATTGATATTTAAGTGTACGTCAGAGTCGAGAGAGGTGCGAGCGGCAATTTTATAGTAAATCCCGCATAAAAAGGTTGCTGATTTTGCTATAGATCCCTAGAATACGCGGTTCTTGGATCCACTGTACAATGTCTGTACAAAGAAACGTGCGGTACTTGACGAGGCTTCGGCTTTAGCAACATCACCGATCAAGTGGCGGCACACCAAACTTAAAGGTAAATATAATGAAAGCTGATATCCACCCAAATTACACTACTTGTAACGCGACATGTACTTGTGGCAACACTTTGACTCTTAACTCTACTATGGGTAAAGACGTTCACATCGATGTATGCAGTAAGTGTCACCCATTCTACACTGGTCAACAAAAAATGATGGACACTGGTGGCCGAGTAGATCGCTTCAACAAGCGTTTCGGAGCTCGTCGTTCTACTAAATAATTTAGTGGCATGAATATGGAATTTTTAAAAAAGCGCCAACTTAGTGTGGCGCTTTTTTTGTTTTTGTCGGGTGGGGTTTATAGTCACGAGGCTTGTAAAGCTCAAGGTGAATTTGAGCAAAGCCGAGTTAAAACCGTTATTGATGGTGATACGCTGCATCTAAGTGATGGTAGAAAGGTTCGTTTGGTTGGTATTAATACGCCAGAGCTAGACCATCAGAATGGACAGCATGATGCCTATGCCGTCGCAGCAACAAAAGCGTTAGAGTCATTAGCGGGTGATGCGGTTCTTTATCAGCCCGCAAGAGATTCCCGTGATCGATATGGTAGACACCTATATTACTTGTTTGATCAAAATGGTGTGTCTATCTCCAGTCAGTTGTTGTCATTAGGTTTAGGTTACCGAGTCGCGATACCGCCAAACTTAAAGTACCAAACGTGTTTTCAATATGCAGAAAGGCAAGCACGTCAGGCCAAAAAAGGCGTTTGGGACAAAGTCCCTGAGTGGCAGCCTAAAGGCGGCTTCACTATATCTACTTTTACTATCACATCAGTGACCCGTAATCGAGGTGGCTGGTGGTTGGAGACGGAGCGTGATTTGGTGATAAATATTCCCTTTAAGTTATCGGAATATTGGCCAGCACAGAAGGTTTATTATTTAGAAGGGAAAACGGTTGAAGCGCGAGGCTGGCAGCATTTTCGAAAGAGCCGAAACCCAGATTATAAAAGTTGGTATTTGTCAGTGAAACATCCAAATGATTTACAACTTTTACATAAATAAAATATTACTACGGCTTTATGCTTTAAAGTGACGGGTAGATAGATTATTCTCATTTGACGTAAATGGGCTGTTGTTACCGAATAAGCATTAAGGTTCTCTTTGTTGTCGCTTATTTAATGAGCCTAACCGAATTATAAAAATGACACACCACACCAAATAGACGGAAGCTTTCAAAATGGCAGAAGATATTAAGCAAGCTGCACTGGATTACCATGAATTTCCAGTTCCAGGCAAACTAAGCATTTCTATTACTACTGAGACAGCAACAGCACGAGACCTTGCTTTGGCATATAGCCCAGGTGTCGCTGAGCCATGTCGTGAAATCGATAAGGACCCTGAAGCGGCTTATCGTTATACGGGTAAAGGTAATCTGGTTGCAGTTATTTCTGATGGTTCTGCCATTCTTGGTTTAGGTAATCTAGGGCCGTTGGCAAGTAAACCAGTGATGGAAGGTAAAGGCTTATTGTTTAAGCGTTTTGCAGGCATCAACTCAGTTGACGTGGAAGTAGAGTCAGAAAGTCCACAAGCTTTCATTGATACGGTTGCGCGTATTGCCAACACATATGGCGGCATTAACTTAGAAGATATTAAAGCACCAGAGTGTTTTGAAATTGAACGTCAGTTAATTGAGCGCTGTTCTATCCCAGTTTTTCATGATGATCAACACGGTACGGCAATTGTTACAGCTGCAGGTTTATTGAATGCCTTAGAAATTCAAGGTAAAGACATCACAACCGCTAAGATTGTATGTTTAGGTGCAGGCGCAGCAGCAACTGCTTGTATGAAGCTAATCATTGCTTGTGGCGCCCAGCGTGAAAATATTTTCGTTCTTGATCGTAAAGGGGTTATCCACTCTGGTCGCGAAGACCTGAACCAATTTAAAGCCATGTTTGCCATCGATACTGATAAGCGTACCTTAGATGACGCTATCGAAGGTGCGGATGTCTTTATCGGTGTATCTGGTCCGAATTTATTCTCAGCGGAACAGCTAGGTAAAATGGCGCCTAAGCCTGTTGTGTTTGCTTGTTCAAACCCTGACCCAGAAATTAGCCCAGAATTAGCTCATCAAACTCGTGATGATTTGATTATGGCAACGGGCCGTTCTGATTACCCTAATCAGGTTAATAATGTGTTGGGCTTCCCATTCATTTTCCGTGGTGCGCTAGATGTACGTGCAACGAAAATCAATGAAGAGATGAAAGTTGCGGCAGTGCATGCATTGAAAGATCTTGCGAAAGAGGCTGCTCCTGCCGATGTAATAGAGGCCTACGGAGGCGCTGCATTAAGCTTTGGTAAAGAATATATTTTACCTAAGCCAATGGACTCTCGCTTGTTGAACGTAGTTTCTGCAGCCGTTGCTCGTGCAGCTGTGGATTCGGGCGTAGCCAAACTTCCATACCCTGAGTTTTATCCGCTTGAGAATCTAGATCACTTTGGTGGTTAGTTGAGTCGATAATTAAATCTAAAAAAGGCGATACCCATTGGGATCGCCTTTTTATTATGTCTGATTAATACAGCTTAGCGTTTCAAAATAGATTCTCTAGGGCACTATCTTGTTGCTCTTCTTCCTCAGTCGTCGAACTGTCCAGTTCTATGTTAGGCGTTTGCTCTGTGACTATTCGCTGAGCAGGAACATTGGCTTTTCTGAATACCTCGAAAATGGCGTTAGACTGCCCCGGTGCTGCTCTTTCACCAGTTTCTGGATCAATACGCACAGTGACAAGCGATGACGGTTTATCTACATAGGCAGGATCACTACCTTGCAAGGCATAGCGCATATAGTCTATCCAAGGCGGAAGTGACATAGAGCCACCCCATTCTCCAGCACCTAGAGGAGAAGAGTTATCAAAGCCGCTCCATACAGAGGTCACTGTGTTACCGTTAAAGCCAGTGAACCAAGCATCTCTGCCATCATTTGTTGTTCCGGTTTTACCTGCTATGTCATCACGTTTTAAAACGAGGGCGCGTCGACCTGTACCACGTTTTATTACGTCTCTCATAATGTCATAAATGATATAGGTGACTTCTGGGTCAAGTACTCTCGGTGCAATAGGTAAGCTCAGAATGCCTTTTGGTGTTTCAAATAGTCCCATCTGAATTTCACTTTCAGAAGTCTTGTCTAATACAGTGCAGTTTTCACATACGGTGACGGGGCTGGCCTCAAACAAGATGTTTTGGTCGCGATCAATTACCTTATCAATTAAGTAAGGTTGTACTTGGTAACCGCCATTAGAAAAGACCGCATAACCAGTGGCGATTTGTAAAGGCGATAAATTGGCACTACCTAGGGATAAGGAAAGGTTATTCGGTAGTTCTGCTGGATCAAACCCAAAGCGGCGCAAGAAGTTGAGTGTAGGGCGTACACCTAAGCCGTCTAATAAGCGAACCGAAACGACGTTTTGCGAGCGATACAGTGCCTGTCGTAATCGCGTAGGGCCGTAGAACTTGCCGCCGTCATTGGTTGGGCGCCAAGCAGAAGATAAATTAGGGTCGTTAAATACCACAGGGGCATCATTGATAATGCTGGCCGCTGAAAAACCTTCATTTAATGCGCTGGCATAGATAAAAGGTTTGAAGTTAGATCCGGGTTGGCGCTTAGATTGAGTTATGCGGTTAAACTTGTTTTCAAAGTAGTTAAATCCACCGACAAGAGATTCAATAGCACCATTACTGCTGTTCAGAGAGATTAGAGCGCTTTGTACTTTAGGCTTTTGAGTTAATAACCAACCAAGCTCAGTATTTGGGCGAACACGAATAATGTCGCCAGGAACGAGAATGTCGCTAGTGATTTTTGGAGCTTCTCCGCGAGAGTTTTCATCAATGTAAGGTCTTGCCCACTTTAACGCATCCCAGACTAGAGTTGCTTGTTCACCATTTTCTAAACGTATATCAGCGCTCGTATCATCTGTTTTGATGACTAAAGCGGTTTGCCAGTCTTTAAATCCACTGATCTCTTTTAAAACGGCTGTTTGTTCTTCAAGCGGCGCCTCAATAAGATCTGGGCGAGTTTCGAGGGAGCCTCGGTAACCATGCCTCATGTCGTAATTTAATACGTTATCTAGTATCGCAGCGTTGGCAACTTCTTGGTGGCCTGAATGTATTGTGGTGTAAACTGACATGCCCGTGTTATACAAGTCATCACCAAACGTTTCATACAACTCTGAACGGACCATTTCTGCGACATAGTTGGCTTCTATGTCAGGAGTAACGCCATGATTTGTTGCTGTAACTGGCGCTTCCACGGCAAGCTGATAGTCCTCTTTATCAACCATACCAAGGGATAACATGCGTTGAAGTATCCAGTTACGGCGTATAACGGCACGAGATGGGTTAACAACAGGGTTAAAGCGAGAAGGTGCTTTCGGTAAGCCTGCGAGCATGGCTAGTTGTGCTAGATCGAGCTCAGCAAGGGTTTTGCCGTAGTAAACTTGCGCAGCGGCTTCAAAGCCATAAGCGCGTTTGCCTAGGTAGATTTTATTGAAATACAACTCAAGAATTTCATGTTTACTGAGCTCTCTTTCCATTTTTAAAGAGATGAATATTTCGGTAAATTTTCGAGTGAAGGTTTGTTCGAAAGAAAGGAAGTAGTTTCGAGCAACCTGCATGGTAATAGTACTACCACCACCTTGCTTTTGTCCGGTCGTGACTAGTTGAAAAACAGCGCGGCCTAAGCCCATTATATCGACGCCGGGGTGGTGGTAAAAATTGCTGTCTTCTGCAGCTAATATGGCGTGTTCAAGTGCTTTAGGAATATCTTCATAGCGGATAGGTGTTCGGCGTTGCTCGCCATACTCACCAATGAGTTTCTCGTCAGAGGTGTATATGCGTAGCGGTATTCTAAGCTCAATATCTTTTAGTTCATCCACGGTGGGGATGCTATCTTTAACATGATGATAGATTCCATAGGTGATTGCCATTGCAGAAAAAATACCCAACAGTCCTAGAAATACTAATATTTTGAATGTCTTTGCCATGTGAATCCGATACCGATATATACAAAAAAGAAAAGATTATACCTAAGATATTTAGCGTGTGGCGGCTAACTTTGTATCTTGTGTATTATCCTTGTTAATAGAGGCCGTATGAAGCGGCCATTTACCTATTTAGCTTATTATTTCATGGATGAAGGATTAAGCTTATGTTTATGCCCTACTTGGCGGCTATTTACTCGCAGCAAGGTTGCGAATACTGCCGCCCTTTTGAGATTGATAACAATCTTAGTCGTTTGAACTATGTGTCTGACGTTCTTCCTTGTGCGAACGAATTAGAAAGCATAAAGGATTCATTGATAGCTCCTCGTACAGGTAAAGATACCCGTTTGCTTGTGTTGGTTCCTGATAGTTGGTTGTCCGTTTCAAGTCATTTTTCAGATGAACCTATACCATCAAAGTTATTGCCTTTGGCCTCACTAAGTCATGCCGTCGAAGTAACATTTTCTGCTCCTGAAACGGTATGGTTTGGTTTTCAATATCAAAAAGTGACTCAGCATAGTTTTGAGCTAAGGGTTGTTGCTTGTTCCGCTGAGTTAGCACAATCCCTTCTATCCCCCTTTTTGAGTCACTATAAAGCCTGTTTGTTGATGACATATGGGCAATGGCAAGCTTTAAAAGCGAGAGAGAAATCTTGGACTTGGTTAGTCAAAAAGAGCTTGTCTCATTACCAGTTTGGTAAAAAAGAGCGCCAGAAAACAAAAACACTATGGCTGACCTTATTGCTATCCAGTGCTTTTGTTCATTTGGGAGGTTATGTCTACTGGCAAGCGCTCACTGAGTTATCAGATGACGCCTTGCTCGAGAGCCATACCCTTCATCATAAAGCGTCAGATTGGATGAGTTCTAGTCTAGAAAATCGCTTCCTTTCAACTTCTTTAACTTTGTTCCAAGGTTTGTCTACATCCGCTTTTCCCCTTGTCATTAAGGTCAATGGGAATGACGCAATGCTGCAGCTCATGGTTCCTGAAAATGACCTAGTTACTCTGCAAAAGAATTGGCAAGAACAGCATCCAGATTGGCGTATTGACCTTTCCCCTCATAATAAAGAAGCAAGAGCCTCGTTAGAGATATTCTCTCATTCGATTAATAAAGCGGAGGTATGGGATGTCTCTATCTCAAATCATCAAGATTGATGTTAAGCGCTTTTTTGAGGTTACTCCTATCATTGTATTGTTGTGTCTTCTTCTACAGATAGGTATCTGGGTTGTTCTGGTTTTTCAATCACAGCAAACTCTAGAGCGGAACGAAAATAAGAAATACCGTGAAGCAAAAGAATGGAACGACATTGTTCGACAGTCTCAACTCATAAAAAATTATCAATACAATCAACCTAGCTGGTTGATCTTTTCTGCAGATGATAGGTCTTCGCCCTCTAAGAGCTTCATTATTAAAGGGCAAGCTTCTTTAGAAGAGTGGCAGGCATTGTTGGATTCAATACAGCAAGAGGTTTCTGTCAGTTTAGCCTCATTGCAATGGCAGTACATGAGCTTGGAAGGCTGGTTTGGAGAGTTGGAGTTTCATGTTCGGTCACCTAAAAAAACTCATCCATATTACGATTGGCTGCCTGTGCGAATGACTTCCGCTTCTTCACTAAATACACCATGGCGTTTGGTTTCGGTTATCAGAGTAGATAAAAAAGTATCTGCTTTATTACAGAACCAAAATGATGGTTATTGGGTGAAAGAGGGAGACTGGTTGCCTTCCTTGGGCGTCAAGGTTCATTCGGTTTCAGAAGAAAGAGTCACTATTCTTGCTAAGAATGGACAGAAGCGAGTGATTAATAGGCAAAGTTCTGGAGGCGATAAATGAATAGATCAGTGAGAAGGCGTAGGTCATCTCTTTTATTGTTTGTTTTACTGTCTTCGGTAGTGCGCCCTAGTTGGTCAATGGATGTGTACGTTGAGGCGCGGCCCATTCAAGAGGTACTTCCTTGGTTGGCATCAGAAATGGGTGAAAGCCTGATCATTAGCCCCGAAATTCAGAATGTTTTAACTTTAACGATTAAGGATGCCAGTTGGGAGGAGGTGATTGAAGCCGTTGCCCAGCAGCCAGATATTCATCTTGAGTGGCAAGGGCGGGTGGCAATACTTATGCCTCAACGAGTAGATTTAGTCGAACAGGTTGAGCAGAAACGCTCATGTCCACATTATTATTGGACTCTTAAGCATGCCAAGGCAGAAACAGTTGGTAAGCATATACAAACATTACAACCTGATCTCTCTTTTGTTGTTGATGATAGGACTAATTCTATTGTCGCAATATCTTGTGATGACACTAAGCTTATTCAAGGCACCTTGTCTTGGCTCGACACGCCATTAAAGCAAATAGAAATCAGCGCACAAATTGCGCAAGTAAGCCGAAGCGTGCAATCCCAGTTAGGAGTAGATTGGCAAATGACGCTATCGGATGGCGTTAGATCTTCGTTGGGTGGTGCCGTGGATCTAGGTGCATTAGTTCCCACGTCAAGCTTAACTTCCTCTGTGTTTGGCGGTTCTGGTTTATTGAGCTTGACTCTAGACCTAATGGAGAGTGAAGGCTTTGCCAATATTATTTCTAAACCAAGGATCGTCACGTCAGAAGGGCAAACTGCCAAAATTGAATCTGGTACAGAAATCCCATACCAAACCGTCAGTGATGACACTGTCAGTGTCGAATTTCGTCAAGCTGCTCTGGTATTAGAGGTAACACCTTTCGTGAAAGATGGGGGGAATATTTTGCTATCGTTAAGTATCCATCAAGACTCGGTTGGCGAGTTGGTCAATGGTGTGCCCAGTTTAGAGACGAATAGGCTAAACACGCAGGTGCTGGTTAAGAATGAAGACACTTTAGTGTTAGGTGGCATTTTTAGAGAAGAGACTTTTGAGTCTGAGAGCCATGTTCCTTTCTTTAGTGATATTCCATTACTAGGCAGCTTGTTTAAAAGGCGTACAGAACAACAAGAAAAGGTTGAATTACTTGTATTTATTACTCCAAAGCTGCTACAAATGGTAGATAATTAGGCATAAGTCTAAATCTATTTTATATCAACTTAATTGAAGACAATGAAAAAAGCTCCCAATATTATTTTAGTAGGCCCGATGGGCGCAGGAAAAACGACAATTGGCCGTTTGCTTTCTCAAGCCATGGGTAAAGAATTTTATGATCTGGATAAGGTTATAGAAGATAATGCTGGTGCAGATATCCCCTGGATTTTTGAAAGAGAAGGCGAGGACGGTTTCCGCAAACGTGAGACTCAAGCACTCTCTTCGTTAGTGCAATCAGACAAAGAGAATTGCGTACTGGCGACAGGTGGCGGCATAGTGATGCGAGATGAAAATAGAAGCATCCTGAATGATGGCTCTGTCGTTGTCTATTTATATGCTTCTGTATCTCAACAGCTTTACAGAACATCAAAAAGCTCACATCGCCCTCTATTGCAGACAGGTGACCCAAAAGCCACCTTGCGTAAATTGTTTGAAGTACGAGACCCTTTATACCGAGAAGTTGCAACGCTTGTTGTCGAGACGGATGCGCGTCATCCTAAATCGGTTGCGAATAAAGTTTTAGACGCAATAAAACGTCATTTAAATACGGAGACTTCTATATCCTAATGCGTACGTTAACTGTTGATTTGGGTGATCGTAGCTACCCTATTTATATTGGTAATGGCATTCGCCAAAACAAAGAATTATTTGATGATGCGATACATGGCAAACAGGTCATGATTGTTACTAACGATACCATTGCACCTTTGTACCTTGACGCTATGGTTGCCATGTTATCCGTAGACTATAAAGTGGACACATGCATTTTGCCGGATGGAGAGGTGTATAAAACACTGGAAACTTACGGCTCCATTATGACGGCGTTATTGGAAGCTAAACATAACAGAACAACGACCATTATCGCATTAGGTGGTGGTGTAGTTGGTGATATGGCGGGTTATGCTGCTGCTACTTATCAGCGCGGCGTGCCCTTCATTCAAGTACCTACCACTCTATTGTCACAGGTGGACTCCTCTGTTGGTGGAAAAACTGGCGTTAATCACCCATTAGGCAAAAACATGATAGGGGCGTTTTACCAGCCTCAAGCGGTCATAATTGATACAGAAACATTGTCTAGTCTGCCTTCGCGAGAGTTGTCTGCAGGCATGGCTGAAGTGATTAAGTATGGTTTAATTTGTGATGCGCCTTTCTTTGATTGGTTAGAGCAGGAAATGCCTGACCTTATGTCACTTGATAATGACAAAATTAGTGACGCCATTTATCGTTCTTGTGTTGCTAAAGCGAACGTCGTTGCCCAAGATGAAAGAGAAGGCGGCATCCGAGCTATTTTAAATCTAGGTCATACATTTGGTCATGCCATCGAGACAGAAATGGGTTACGGAAATTGGTTGCATGGTGAAGCTGTCGCTGCAGGTAGTGTTTTAGCCGTTGATTTATCTTGGCGTATGGGAAATCTGACGGATCAAGATGTAGAACGCTCTATCAATCTGTTTGAAGCGGCCAACCTACCTGTATTACCACCTGTTAATATGACTTTGGATAGTTTTATTGAGCGTATGGCGCTGGATAAAAAAGTACTGGACGGTAACCTGAGGTTAGTCTTGTTAGATTCTTTAGGTGATGCGATAGTGACCTCAGACTTTCCAATGGAAAGCTTTAATGACTGTATTCTTGATGCCCTTGAAGCTAGCAAAAGTGTTAGCTCGAGTTAATCTTTTGTGACCTTGTTGAAGGACTATTATGCCTAAGCCAGAGTTCCAGTTTGACCTAGAGGATGCCCTTGATCAGCCCTCAAAAGCAGCGCTGAGGGACCCTTTTGGCTCAAAAGATGTGTCGGTTTACTTTGCTTCAGAAGAAGGTAACCAGCAGCTGGCTTTACTTGAACATTTAAGTCGTTACAGCAATTTGCTTTCTGTTGTTCAAGGTCCTCAGGGAAGCGGTAAAAGCCGATTCTTGATGGAGTTCTCTCGCCATCAAGATGAAACTACTGTGGTGAGTCATGTAAAAGGCACCATGTTGATGACAGCGGGTCAGCTGTTACAAGCAATATATGCAGGCTTTGCTGGCCATTTCTCACAACCCCCTAATGAAGCGACTTTTGGTCCTTTGTTAAAATTTTCCCATGAATTGGATGAGCAGGGACAAGCCGCTCTGGTATTAATTGATAATGCTCAGGAGCTCAATACAGATGCTGTGAGTATGTTGTTGGACATGATGTCGTTAGCGACAGACAGCCAAACAGTGCCCCATGTCGTGCTATTCAGTGAATATTCTCTTGCGCGGAATTTAGATGCTTATCAAAGCTCTCGTTACGAGCAACTTAGTCATGCTCTGACGTTGGCACCCTATTCATTAGAACAAACAAGAGCTTATTTGCTTCACCGTGTTCGTGCTATTGGTGGTGAAATTAATCTGCCATTCACGGATAAACAGGTCGCCAAGATACATCAAGAATCTGGTGGTTACCCGGGGCGTATCAATACTTCAGCTCAAGCTATGATGGGGATAGGGAGTAAGCCTGCAAAAAAAGGTATGCGACTCAACCTAGCAATGGGCTTCCCTCTCGTTCACATGGCACTTTTATCTATTGTCATGCTGGGCATCTTGGTTGTTGCTTTGTTTTCTGGTCAGTCAGATGAGACACCTACCGCGACAGATCGAACCGCTAATGTTATTCCTTTGAGCCCTAGGCAAGGTCAATCCTCAGAGGAAACCATTGCTCGTATTGATGCCATGCAAAAGCGAATCGGTCAAAGTGATCCTTTGGTTTTACCTCCAATACAATCTGGAACTGTGCTGCCACCTATTAGTACCTCGGCAGTAGCCACACCAACACCAGAACCTACTACAATACCTACAGCACCTATTCGATCAGAAGCGCCTTTGTTAGAACCAGCTCCTGTTGCTCCTGTAACTACCCCAGCTATTGAAGTAGCACCAGCAGTCGAACAGCAAGATGCTTTTGACAAAAGCCAATGGTGGCTATCGCAAAACCCTAATCGATATACGCTGCAATTATTGGGGACGCATAATAAAGGCACAGTGCAAAGTTTTATCCGAGATCAGGGTAGTGTGGATGCATTGGGCTATTTTAAGTCGACCCACCAAAATAAAGATTGGTATGTTGTCGTGTATGGTTCTTACCAGAATCGAAGTGAAGCGATTGCAGCCTCTGAAAACCTTCCTAAAGACCTCCGTGATCTTAATCCATGGGCAAGAAGTGCTCGTGGGATACAAGACGACATTAGAAAAGCGCAGTAATTGAAAAGAATTTTTTGATTGCTGTGTTATTGCTTTCAATAAACACCTGATAAAAATCATACAGAAACATAAAGTTTGAGTATTTATCAGGCATAGAAGCAAATTTAGTAAAAATAACTTTAATTATCTAAAAAACATGAATCCACAGTGGAATTTTCTGTTTGTAAAAACGCATGCCATAGATAATTCTCTAATTCCTTCCATTTGACCTTAATTTATACCTTTAAAACGACGTATTTAGAGTCCTGATTAGTCGTACAAATTTGAGTGGCTATCTGTTGCGAGGTAGTATGTGAAGCTATTTGAATGATGTTTTTTGAGTGATAATCGTTATCGTTCGCGTTATTTTAAACGATTTTAAGCGACGATAGCAACACTTCTTTGTAATTAGCTCAGGCATCATGCAACACGTTTTTTTAATTATTGAAGTTATTATTTTGGGAGTTTGTGTATGAATACAGGCCTTTATCGTCCTGGTGAGTTCAAAGACAACTGTGGATTTGGATTGATTGCTCATATGGAAGGCAATGCCAGTCATGAATTGCTTAAAACAGCCATTCAGTCTTTGACATGTATGACCCACCGCGGAGGCATCGCCGCCGATGGTAAAACCGGTGACGGTTGTGGTCTTTTGATACAGAAACCTGATGCATTTTTACGTGCAGAAGCGAAAGCTCTGTTTAATGCTATGTTGTCAGACCTATATGCTATTGGTATGGTCTTTTTTGACCAAGATGAAACTCTAGCAACAGAGCAGCGTGATGCATTAGCAAAAGAGCTGGAAGGCCAAGGTTTAAAAGTAGTAGGTTGGCGTGAAGTACCGGTAGACCCTTCTTGTCTTGGCCAAATCGCAGTGGAATGCTTGCCTCGTATTGAGCAAGTTTTTGTTGATAGTAACCGCTTGGACGCTCGTACTTTTGCTACACGTTTGTTTGTCGCTCGTCGCCAAGCAGAAATTGCTATGAAGCATTATGAAAACTTCTATGTTTGTTCTTTATCTGACAAGGTGTTGTCTTATAAAGGTCTCATGATGCCTGTGGACCTGCCTTCTTTCTATAAAGACTTAGGTAATGAGAAGTTACAAACAGCCATCTGTGTTTTCCACCAACGTTTTTCTACTAATACCTTGCCTAGATGGCCTCTAGCACAACCATTCCGTATGTTGGCTCACAATGGTGAAATCAACACAATCGAAGGTAACCGTAATTGGGCTTTGGCGCGTGCTAGCAAGTTACGCTCTCCTCTAATTCCAGAACTACAAGAGTTGCAGCCGTTAGTTAACCTAACAGGATCAGATTCTTCTTCCATGGATAACATGTTGGAAATTTTGGCGACAGGCGGTATGGATATTTTCCGTGCAGCACGTCTGATCATTCCACCGGCATGGCAAAATGTTGAGAACATGGACCCAGATCTTAGAGCGTTTTATGAATATAACTCTATGCATATGGAACCATGGGATGGCCCAGCAGGTTTGGTAATGACGGATGGTCGCCATGCTATCTGTATGCTTGACCGTAACGGTTTGCGTCCATCGCGTTGGGTAATTACCAAAAATGGTTTCATTACCCTAGCATCTGAGATCGGTACTTACGATTACAAGCCACAAGATGTTGTGGCAAAAGGCCGTGTTGGTCCGGGTCAAATGTTGGTTGTTGATACGCAGAATGGCAAAATCTTGCATACGGATGACGTTGATAACCATCTTAAGGTTCAGCATCCATACAAAAAATGGCTTAAGCAAGAAGGCATTCGTTTTGAGTCCATGCTGCAAGAGTCGCAGCAAGAATTTGAAGCATTTACGCCTGACGAAATGCTGGCTTATCAGAAAATGTTTCAGGTCTCGTTTGAAGAGCGCGAGCAAATTTTCCGCCCATTAGCGGAAAGTGGCCATGAAGCGGTTGGCTCTATGGGTGATGATACACCAATGGCCGTTATGTCTAGTCAGACAAGACCTGTGACTGATTACTTCCGTCAGAAATTCGCACAGGTGACTAACCCACCGATAGATCCACTGCGCGAATCTATCGTTATGTCACTAGAGACTTGTATTGGTGTTGAGCGTAACTTGTTCGAAGAAACACCAAAGCATGCGAACCGTATTATCTTAACGTCGCCTGTTGTCTCCCCTCGCAAATTTAGTCGTCTGTTAGCATTTGAAGATCACCGTTTCCATTTGGTGCAATTAAGTACTAACTACAACCCCGAAGAAGTTACCCTTGAAGAAGCTGTAACTAACCTGAAACTGAAAGCGGTTGAAGAAGTGAAGAATGGTGCGGTTATTCTAGTACTGACTGACCGTGATATCTCAAAAGGTCATTTGCCTATTCCCGCACCAATGGCTGTGGGTGCTGTGCATCACCATTTATCAGAAGAAGGTTTACGCTGTGATTCAAACATCATCGCGGATACTGGTTTTGCAAGAGATCCACATCAATTTGCTGTATTGCTCGGTTTTGGTGCTACCGCTGTTTACCCGTACTTATCCTACCGTTTGATCAACGATATGGTAGATAAAGGTGAGGTAATGGGTGATCCGATCTCATGTCATTCGAAATACCGTAAAGGCATTAACAAAGGCTTGATGAAGATCCTTTCGAAAATGGGTATCTCGACGATTGCCTCTTACCGTGGTGCTCAATTGTTCGAAGCTGTTGGTCTTGATAAGGCGGTTATAGATCTTTGTTTCAAAGGGGTTGCTAGCCGTATTCAAGGTGCGACCTTTGCTGACTTCCAGCGCGAGCAAGCGTCTGTGGCAAGCAATGCTTGGAAACAGCGTAAGCCAATTCAGCATGGCGGCTATATCAAGTATGTGCACGATGCGGAATATCATGCTTTCAATCCAGATGTTGTGCGCAACCTGCAAACAGCCGTAGGCAGTGGCAAGTTTGAAGACTTCTCAAAATACACTGAGCTGGTAAATAATCGCCCTGCAGCAATGCTGCGTGACTTGTTTACTCTTTCTGATAAAGCACAAGCGATTGCCCTAGATGAAGTTGAAGCAGTAGAAGACATTCTTCCTCGTTTCGATTCGGCTGGTATGTCATTAGGTGCTTTGTCTCCAGAAGCTCACGAAGCTCTGGCGCAAGCAATGAATGAATTAGGCTGTCGTTCAAATTCAGGTGAGGGTGGCGAAGACCCAGCTCGTCATGGCACTGAACGTCGTTCTAAGATTAAGCAAATTGCCTCTGGTCGTTTTGGTGTGACGCCTGAATATCTTGTTAATGCTGAAGTGTTACAGATTAAAGTGGCACAAGGTGCAAAACCGGGTGAAGGTGGTCAGTTACCTGGTGGTAAAGTAAATGGCTTAATTGCTCGTTTACGTTATGCGGTACCGGGCGTAACTCTTATTTCTCCGCCTCCACACCATGATATTTATTCGATAGAAGATTTGGCTCAGCTAATTTTTGACTTGAAGCAAGTGAACCCAGAAGCATTAGTTTCTGTGAAACTGGTATCAGAGCCCGGAGTAGGAACGATTGCTGCAGGTGTAGCGAAAGCTTACGCTGATCTAATTACTATCTCTGGTTACGACGGTGGTACCGCAGCGTCACCATTAACCTCAATTCGTCATGCTGGTTCTCCTTGGGAGCTGGGTTTGGCCGAAGCACAGCAAGCACTACGTGCTAATGATTTACGTGGAAAAATCCGCCTACAAACAGACGGTGGTTTAAAAACAGGTCTGGATGTTGTTAAAGCCGCTATTTTGGGTGCCGAGAGCTTTGGTTTTGGTACGACACCCATGATAGCTATGGGTTGTAAGTTCTTACGTATTTGTCATTTGAATAACTGTGCAACAGGTGTAGCAACGCAAGACCAAGGTCTTCGTGATGACCACTTCATTGGTACGGTTGAAATGATTAAAAACTTCTTCCTCTTTATGGCAGAAGATACTCGTCAATGGTTAGCGAAATTAGGCGTTTCTCGCCTTGAAGATTTGATTGGCCGTACTGACTTATTGGCATTGCTACCTGGTGAAACAGAGAAGCAGCGTAATCTAGATTTATCGCCAATTTTAAATAATGACTTGATCCCAGCAGACAAACCTCAGTTCTGTCAGTCGAGCTTTAACCCGCCTCATGACCAAGGCCTATTGGCTATTAAAATGTGGGAAGCGGTTCAAAGCGTCGTTGAAGAAAAAGAAGGTGGCGAGTTTGAATTCAATGTCACCAACTGTGACCGCTCTATCGGCGCTCGTTTATCAGGTGAGATAGCAAAACGCTATGGTAACCAAGGTATGGCTGATACACCTCTTACATTGAAATTGTCTGGTACAGCAGGACAAAGTTTTGGTGTTTGGAATGCTGGTGGCCTAAATATGTACCTAGAGGGTGATGCCAACGATTATGTAGGTAAAGGCATGACAGGTGGTAAGTTAGTTATCCATCCACCGCAAGGGTCACGTTTTGAATCGCAAAAGTCTGCCATTATTGGTAACACCTGTTTGTATGGCGCGACAGGCGGTAAGTTGTTTGCGGCTGGTACGGCTGGTGAGCGTTTTGCTGTTCGTAACTCTGGTGTTCATGCTGTTATTGAAGGAGCTGGAGACCACTGTTGTGAATACATGACAGGCGGTTTAGTTACTGTACTTGGTAATACTGGTTATAACTTCGGTGCCGGTATGACGGGCGGCTTCGCTTATGTTCTAGATTTAGATCGTACTTTTGTTGATAAGTACAACCATGAGCTGGTTGAAATTCATCGCATTGGTACGGAAGTAACGGAAGAGTACCGTTCTCACTTGCGCTCTGTGATTGAAGAGTATGTAAGAGAAACGGGTAGTGAATGGGGTACTGAAATTCTAGAAAACTTCTATGACTACATAGGAAAATTCTGGTTAGTGAAACCCAAAGCAGCGAGTTTAGGTGCGTTGCTTGCGAGTACTCGTCAGCGTCCAGAGTAAATAAAACTGTCGTGGCGCTTGAGAACAAGCGCCTTGAATACATTAGTTTTTGACCCATTTGAGAGAAGTGTCGCTGGTACCGTCAGCGACCAAGGAGATAGCAGCTTATGTCTGAGCGCTTGAACAACGCATTTCAATTTGTCGAAGTGGATCGTAAAGACCCACAGAAGAAACCTTTAATTACACGTAAAGGTCAATTCGTCGAAATATATAAGCCCTTTGAAGAAGCAGGGGCCAAAGATCAATCACATCGCTGTTTAGAGTGTGGTAACCCATACTGTGAATGGAAATGTCCTGTGCATAACTACATTCCTAACTGGCTGAAGCTAGTGAGTGAAGGCAGTATTTTGGAGGCGGCCGAGTTAAGCCATAGAACCAATTCATTACCTGAGGTTTGTGGTCGAGTATGTCCTCAAGATAGGTTATGTGAAGGTGCTTGTACGCTTGGTGAAGGTGGCTTTGGAGCGGTAACTATCGGTTCTGTAGAGAAGTACATTACAGATACGGCCTTTGCCTTAGGCTGGCGACCTGATATGTCTAAAGTTATCCCAGTTGATAAAACGGTAGCGATTGTTGGTGCTGGCCCTGCAGGACTTGCTTGTGCTGATATTTTGGTACGTAACGGCATCAAGCCAGTTGTGTTTGATAAATACCCTGAAATTGGTGGCTTGCTTACTTTCGGTATTCCAGAATTCAAACTAGAAAAAAGTGTTATGTCTCGTCGCCGTGAAATTTTCGAAGAGATGGGTGTTGAGTTTGTTTTAGGTACTTCTGTTGGTGATGACGTGCCATTTGAGCATGTATTGGCAGAATATGACGCTGTGTTCTTAGGTATGGGTACTTATAAATACATGAAAGGTGGCTTCCCTGGCGAAGACTTACCGGGTGTTTATGACGCATTGGATTACCTAATTTCTAACGTAAACCACTGCCTAGACTTTGAAGAAGATGAAGCTGACTTCATTAACTTGAAAGGTAAAAATGTCGTTGTACTAGGTGGTGGTGATACCGCAATGGACTGTAACCGTACAGCGATTCGTCAAGGTGCTAAGTCTGTTTCTTGTGCTTACCGTCGAGATGAAGAGAATATGCCTGGTTCTCGTAAAGAAGTGGCCAATGCCAAAGAAGAGGGCGTGCAGTTCCTATTTAATCGTCAGCCGGTAGAAATTATTGGTGAAGATAAAGTGGAAGGCATAAAAGTAGTTGAAACTAAAATGGGTGAGCCTGATGAAAACGGCCGCCGCAGAGCAGAAGTAGTGGAAGGCAGTGAACAAATTATTTCTGCAGACGCTATTTTGGTGGCCTTTGGTTTCCAGCCTAGCCCAGCGCCTTGGTTTGAAAAATATGGCATTGATACGGATAAGTGGGGGCGTGTTGTCGCACCTAAGAAAGGTCAATACATGTTCCAAACGACCAATGAAAAAGTCTTTGCTGGTGGCGATATGGTCCGTGGTTCCGACTTGGTAGTAACGGCGATTGACGAAGGTCGTAAAGCAGCTGAAGGTATTATGGACTTCTTAGACGTATAACTCGTCCTTAGAGCTCATCGAAACGCTAAGTAGCAAGGCTGCTTAGCGTTTTTTTTATGCTTTTAAAAATGAGTGGGAGGGTCAAAAAGATCCAATTCATTAGTAAGCACGTACTTACTATATCTAGAATATAAAGTAGGTATCCTAATGTTTTCTTTTTTTAAATCTGACCCAATAAAAAAATTAGATAAAGAGTACGGTGTTTTGCTTGAGCAGGCTATGCAGGCTCAGAGGTCTGGTGATATTAGACTTTATTCTGAGCTGACAGAGCGAGCTGAAGAGCTTAGAAAGGAAATCGAAAAAGCCAAGGAAGCAAGCCTTTAAGCTTTCTTAGCCTCAATGAATTCCTTAAAGCTTTCTGGAGTCATTGGTCGTGCATACCAATAGCCTTGGCCGTATTGGACGCCTAGAGAGGACAATAAGTCGTATTGATCCTCTGTCTCTATTCCTTCAGCGATCGTACTGACTTTTAGTGAGCTCGCTAGGTGAGTAATAGAACGAATGATAGAGCGAGACTTTTCATCCGCATCAGATTGGTTGATAAAGGAACGATCAATTTTCAGCTTATCTATCGGCAAGTCGTGTAGGTAAGAGAGGGATGAGTAGCCTGTGCCAAAGTCATCTAAGGCAATTTTGATCCCCATTTCTCTTAACGCGGTTAGGAAGTTGAATACAGGGCTCTTATCTGTAATAAGAACAGATTCAGTAATCTCTATTTCGAGACGACTTGGAGGGAGTTGGGTCTCTTCTAGAATTCTCTTTATATCACTTAATAAATCCGTTTTTTCTATCTGGGCACAAGAAACGTTCACAGCGACATATAGGTCATCCGGCCATGTTGCAGCTTCCGAGCAAGCCTTTTCAAGAATCCAAACACCCAAGAAGGAGATTAAGTCGCTTTCTTCTGCAATAGGTATGAAGTTCAATGGCGCTATCATGCCGCGTTTAGGGTGCTTCCACCTAACCAGTGCTTCTGCACCAATTAGTTGGCCAGTAGAAAGGTCAAGTTGAGGTTGGTAGTCCAAAATAAACTCGTTGTTGAAGATAGACTGCTTCATCTCGTTAACAACCTGACCTCTATGGTTGGCAGCCACTTCCATCTCGGTATTAAAAAAGCTCATGTAACGGCTGCTTGCTTGCTTGGCATCATTAAGCGCTAAGTCACCGGCTCTTAGCAGGCCTTCGATAGAGTTAATGCTGTCACTGCTAAAAGCGATACCAAGGCTTATAGAAATGTTTATCTGGCTATTGCCGTATGACCAAGGCTGAATGATTGTGTTGTATAGCTCTGTGCTAAGCTCTTCGATTTTTTCAGAAGATGATGTATTAGGAATGACGATGGCGAATTCATCACCATTTAATCGAGATAAAATGGCATTTTCAGGAATATTATTTTTTAAACGGTTACTAACCTCGATTAACAAATCATCCCCTGCATTATGCCCAAATGAGTCATTAATCATTTTGAAGTTATCTAAATCCATAAGTACTAATGCAAATACACTTTCAGACGTTGTGGATTTTGTGAACAGAGACGTTAATTGATCGTTAAAAAAGAGTCTATTTCCTATACCTGTGAGGCTGTCTGTATTGGCTTGCTTAATCATCTCGCGTTTAGGTAAAACAGCACTGGTTCTATCTTTAGTGACACCTCTCCAGCCAATGAAGGTATCTTGATTGTCAGTGATGATCTTAGCGGATAGAGACCACCATAATGTCTCGTTGTTAACCTTGATAGGTAGCAGGATGTTACTAAAGTCGGCGCGCTTGGAGAGTGCCAAATTGACCTTTTGAAGTTGCTCTAGGGCATTTCTCTCCTCAGTATCTAGAAGGCTTTCTAGAATATTTACAAAAGGGAAATGAAGTAGGTTTTGAGAGTCTGACCCAGTGGCTTGGGTGAGCTTTTGTGAAACATATTGAAGGTGCCCATATTTATCTACTTCCCATAGCCAATCACTGGCTTTTTCCTCGAAGTCGTTGAGTAGCACACTTGCCGCTTGGCGCTGCATTTCGACTTGGTTTTCTCTCTTGAAATTTTGTACATGATGTCTTGTTACTGATAAGCAGATCAGACTTAAAGACAATACACCGATCAATGTGAAAAGGATTATATCCGTACTTAAACTGCCAAATAGGTATGCATAAGCTAAAACAAATCCGCCGCTGAAACCAACAGCCCAAGTTGCTCCAATTAATAAAATACGTGAAAAAATAATGCAGCCTGTTACAACAAACGCAGCAGCGCTTAACACGAAGAAGACTTCTTGCTCGGGTAGGATTAATGTAAACCAATAGCAGGATAGAAAGGCATATGAAATAGCAGAAGCTATTATGGTTAAAGCGAGAGGTTTGGTGGGTAATTGATGAATATCTAGATGCTTGTGCTTGATCACATAACTCCACCAGAAACTCAGTTTCACGAAAGTGATAACAGAAAGAGCTATGACATACACTAAAGCAAACTCATTGTGACCTTTATCCCATGTGAACATTAAACTTGCGAGAACGACAAATAGAGATATAAGACAAGTGAGTGGAAGTGACTTCACAATGTTTAGAAACTGGTGTGACTGATACTTAGCCGCATAATCATTCTGATCATGCGCTAGATAAAAGTAGCTGATAATCCAGTCGACTATCTTGGGTATTAAAGGTAGCGGGTTCTTATCTGACATTCATTTGTCCTGCGGCTTTCACCAACGCCAAGCTTTCCTCTGCAAATCCAGTTCCTGCATCAGTATAGAAGTTAAAGACGTTATTTATCCCAGAAGCGAGTAATATTTCTTGCTCATCATGGTAATGAGCGATTGCAGCGATTTGCCCTTGGTACTTAGCTTCTCTTAATTGGATGGCTATATTTCTACTATCTTCCGCAATAGGTAGAGCTAGCATGATTAAGCGAATACCTGATGTGTCGAGTCTCTCCCATAGATCGGCATCTTCACCGTCGCCGTAAAATATGTTGTTATGAGTGGACTGCATTAGTTCTATTCTGCTTCGGTCCGCATCCATACCAGCGACATTATCGCCGATTAAATGGTGTAGTGACTCAAAGGCGCCTCGCCCAACTCGACCTAGCCCGACAACCAGCACTTCAACATCTTTTGGCTGAGTGAAAACATCTTCCTGTAAGCACTGATCACTTTCGAATTGGCGAATTTTCTCTTTATTCTTTTGGTAAAGACGGTGAGAGCGTCGGTAAATAAGATTGGTGATGACAAACGAGAAAGAAATCGAGAGAGCTAATATGACTAACCAATCTTTCTCCATCCAGCCATTCGCAACACTTAGAGTTATAACAATTAATCCAAACTCGCTGTAATTGGAAAGAATCAAAGATGAAAGAAAGGAGGTTCGTCCTCTAAGTTTAAGCTTAGTGAGAAGAAGAAAGAATAAGCCGAATTTAACTAATATTACCAAAGTAAGGATAAGGCTAATCCCTACCATGCTTAATGTAGGTAAGGCGGTTAGTCCAATAGATAAGAAAAAACCAATTAAGAACAAATCTTTAAAGTTCATTAAAGACTTGTTGAGCTCAGAGGCTTTGGAGTGAGATGCTAATAACATCCCCAATACAAGAGCACCTAAGTCACCTTTCACGCCAAACAAATAAAATAGCTCATAGCCACCCAGCGCAAGAACAAAGCCCGTGAGCGGTAGCATTTCACCATGTCCTACTTTATCGACAACTTTATTAATGACGGGGCGTAAGAAGAGTAGCCCGAATAGGCAGAAGGCCCAAATGGAAGGCACCTTACCCGTTGCAGCAACAAGAAATACAACAGCAACAATGTCTTGCATAACAAGTATGCCGATTGAAAGTCGTCCATGGCGGGTTTTTAATTCACCGTTTTCTTCCAATAGCTTCATGACACAAACTGTACTGGAAAAACTTAATGCAAAGCCCAGTAAGGCAGCTGTTTTCATATTAAGTAGGTCGAAGTAGGGGAGGCTTAGAGCACCTAGCAATAATGCAATACTGCCTATGGCGATTGTTGTCCAGACACTCATGTGACTGAGGGTGGATGCCCATATCTCAGGTTTAAGAAGGTCTTGAACTTTTAATTTAAGGCCGATTGTAAACAGCATTATGGTAATGCCGATATTGGCAATAGTGGTGAGGGTATCGTTAGCTTGGTAGCCAAAGGCATTTAGAAGGAAGCCAGCGATTAAAAAGCCAATTAATGGAGGAAGGTTTATTGTTTTGATCGCTAATCCACATGCGAATGCAAATAAAATCCAAATAAATTCCATTAGAGTCCTACTAAATCAAAATTGGTCATAAACACTAACAAAAATAGTATATGATTTTGTATCTACAATGTAGTTTATTGTGAGCGATCGATGCTTTTTTATCAGTATAAAAACTCACCAAATCATGAAATGCGAGTTTATGGATCAATTACTTGCTAATGCGCGCTTTTGGCGCGCTTGTACTTCTTAAATCTTTGCTAAAATGTCCTAGGTTTTACTTTCTTAGCTTTAATGTCTTTCCAATATTGAGTCTTTTATGTCTGTTTTCTCTGCTTCTTCTTTATCCCTCTCAAAACAACTTTTTAATATGACTTGGCCTATGTTGTTTGGCATCTTGTCTCTAATGAGCTTTCAACTGGTCGATAGTGCCTTTATTGGGCAGCTAGGAGTGTTGCCTTTGGCTGCTCAAGGTTTCACTTTGCCTATGCAAATGGTAGTGATTGGTGTTCAGGTGGGGTTAGGGATTGCGACTACTTCTGTAATTTCCAGAGCCTTGGGTTCTGGTAATTCTATGTATAGCCGCCAATTAGCTGGTTTGGTGTTAGTGATCGGAGGTGTTGGGATTGCGGCACTTTGTTTTGCTGTCTGGTTATTCCGAGGTTATATCTTACTTTTTTTAAGTGCCCCTGAAGAGATTTTTATTGTCATTGAATCTTATTGGCCCCATTGGTTGTTGAGCGCTTGGATGGGAGCACTGATTTACTTTTATTACAGTATTTGTCGATCGAACGGTAATACTTTGTTGCCTGGGATTATGATGGTTATTACCAGCTTACTTAACTTAGTACTGGATCCTATCTTTATCTTCACCTTGGACTTAGGTTTGAATGGCGCAGCTATGGCGACAACCTTGTCCTTTGGCTTGGGCGTTTTGGTTATGGGTTATCAAGTATTTACTAAACAATGGTTAACCTTTAATTGGCAAGGTCTGAAGATTTCAAAAAGCTTGCTGTCATTAGGTCACATTATGGGGCCGGCTATGATCAGTCAATTGTTCCCTCCTATTGCATCTATGATAGCGACAAAGCTGATTGCTAGTTTCGGTGCTGCCGCTGTAGCTGCTTGGGCCTTAGGCTCTCGCTTTGAGTTTTTTTCCATTGTTGTGGTGTTGGCTTTGACCATGTCAATGCCACCTATGGTAGGGCGATTGTATGGTGCTAAAAAAATTGGCGAAATTAAGCAGTTAGTTGCCATTGCTTGCTGCTTTATTCTTGGCTTCCAATTGTTGATTGCGATTGCCACTTTTTTTGCATCAACATGGTTGGCGGGTTTGATGACTAGTGAACCGTACGTTTCTAATATTTTGCGATGGCACCTAGTACTTATACCGATTAGCTTGGGAGCTTTAGGAATCTGTATGTTGATGGTGTCTGTTCTTAACGCATTAGGTAGGCCATATGTTGCGTTACTTGTTTCTGCCTTAAGGCTCTTTGCCTTTTTTGTGCCTGGTTTGTGGCTAGGGGCTGAGGTCGCAGGGTTAAAGGGGCTTTTTGCAGGGGTGCTGATTGCGAATGTCGTTGCCGGGGGATGTGCTTGGAGTGTTTATTTAAGGGAAGTGAAATTAATAGAACAAGCAAGTTCGTAAAGGTGGTCGCTGTTGTTATGCCTAGAAGCTATTTTATTTTTCTATGACATTTCTGTTGTCTAATAGTTTTTTGCTTTGTATTTGAGGTGAAGGGACGCATTTTAGAATGTAAATTCCAGTATCGCTCTTAGTGGACTTTAAAAACTATAAGACTTTGGTCTTAATTTTTTTTGTATGCAAAACAATTGTTTGGACAGGGCTTGAAAGGTAAAAACGACTTTCTGACGCTAGTTTTCTCCGTTGTTTTTAATATTTATTTGTTTTTCTTTGCTCAAAATTCTTGTGTTGGTTGGCTTTTTTAACTTTTACTAGGCCTCTGTTTATGGTCAAAAAAAAGCTGTACTCATTGAGATAATTGAGTGTAGTATTGTAAGACAAATAGGTATGCAAGTACCTAAAGCTCAGACTTATCTATACATGATAAACATAAAAAAAGCATGGTTAAGTAGGGTATGTACATGATAATAACAAAGAATGTGTTCCATTTTTTTGCTTTCCTTATTATCAAGAAGGGTCACGTTATTAGAGACTTTTCTTTTGTAATAGGGTGTGTGACGAATATCTTCCGTCCACTTATCACCACTTCCTTTCTAGCAGCATCTGTTTCCGTTTTTTTGGAAATTATCAAACAGTCGCTCGCTTCCCGCTTTGTAATTCTTACCAAGAATTTTTGTTTGTCGTAAACCTGTATAAATGTGGTTTTGGCTGATTCGTATTCAATAATGTTTTCTATGCCAAGTTTGTGGTTATAGAAGGCTCTATTTAACATTAAGAAAAACAAAAAGGTTGTTATAAATATGTCTTCAAGTCCTAATGTAACGCTTAATAAGGTCTACAAACGCTATGGCGATGTTGAAGTAGTAAAAGGCATCGATCTTTCTATAGAGAAAAAGGAATTCATCGTATTAGTTGGCCCTTCTGGTTGTGGTAAGTCTACTACTCTACGAATGATTGCTGGTTTGGAAGGTATTTCTGGTGGTGAAGTAGGAGTTGCTGGTCGTGTAGTAAACAATGTCGCTCCTAAAGATCGTGACGTTGCCATGGTATTTCAAAACTACGCTCTTTACCCGCACCTAAATGTTTATGACAACATTTCTTTTGGTTTGAAGCTTAGAAAAGCAGACAAGAATGAAACAGATGCAGCAGTTAAAGAAGCGTCAGGTATTCTTGGTCTTGATAAATATTTAGAGCGTCGCCCTGCAGATTTATCGGGTGGTCAAAGACAACGTGTTGCAATGGGTCGTGCGATCGTTCGTAAGCCTGAAGTATTTTTGTTTGATGAGCCTTTATCAAACTTGGATGCGAAACTAAGAACACAAATGCGTGCTGAAATTAAACGTCTTCACAAGCGTCTAGGTGTTACTACTGTTTATGTAACCCATGACCAAGTTGAAGCGATGACACTTGCTGACCGTATCGTAATTATGCGTGATGGACAGATTGAACAGATTGGTACGCCAATGGAAGTGTTCACTAAACCTGTTAATACCTTTGTTGCTAGCTTCATGGGTAGCCCGCCAATGAACCTTATTAAAGGTCACATTGTAGAAAAAGATTCGCAATTCTTTATTACGTTAAAAGACGGTTCACAAGTAAGAGTACCAGCGAAAGAAGGTACTTCTCTTACTGATGGCCAAAGCGTATACATGGGTATCCGCCCAGAAGATATTTACCTAAACAGTGATGAGCTACAAA
The DNA here is from genome assembly GCF_025716875.1 of Marinomonas sargassi. Lineage (GTDB taxonomy): Bacteria > Pseudomonadota > Gammaproteobacteria > Pseudomonadales > Marinomonadaceae > Marinomonas > Marinomonas sargassi. The sequence goes on from NZ_JAOVZB010000007.1 coordinate 69,966, forward strand.
ACTCTGAGCGCGTTAGTTGTAATGTTGATTTGGTTGAGCCGTTAGGTGCTGAAGCTCTACTGCATATTCAATTTGATGGTCAAAACGCTGTTGTTAAAACAGGTAGTCGCCAAACATCTATTGAATCTATGAGTGAATGTAAGGAAGTCTTTATTAATTTAGATTACCTACATATTTTTGATGGCATCACAGAAAAATCAATATACTAATAATAGGTTTAATATGAATAATTCAAATATTAATAAGCAGGGGGAGGCATCTAATATGAGCCCACTTCCTTCTTTATTAGGCAGAATCAAAGAGAACTGGCAAGTATATGTATTGCTTGCTCCAATGGTGATCTGGTTTATTTTGTTTTTATATGCTCCGATGGGCGGTCTGCAAATAGCATTTAAAGACTTCAGCTTATTCCGTGGTATATCAGGTAGTGCTTGGGTAGGTTTTGAACATTTCAGAACATTATTTGAAGATGAAAACTTCCTTCGTGCTGTTAAAAACACATTTATCATTAGTTTTTATGGTTTGATCTTCGGATTTCCTATTCCGATTATGGTCGCTCTTATGTTTAATGAAATTCATCATTATATATTTAAGCGCGTATCTCAGACTATTGCGTACTTGCCTCACTTTATCTCAGTGGTAATTGTTGCTGGTCTTGTAATTAGTTTCTTGTCTCCAACAACAGGTATTTTAAACTTAGTTTTAGAATCACTTGGTTTTGATAAAATTTACTTTTTAACAAACCCTGATTATTTTAGAACTATTTTTATCAGTAGTAATATCTGGAAAGAAGCTGGTTTCAACTCTATTGTTTATTTGGCAGCAATTGCGAGTGTTAACCCATCTCTTTATGAATCAGCAAAAGTTGATGGCGCAACTCGTTTCCAAATGATGTATAAAATAACGCTTCCTACAATTCTTCCTACAATCCTTATCATGCTTATTATTAGTATCGGTAACATGGTTGAGGTTGGCTTTGAATATATTATCCTTTTGTACCAACCATCTACTTTTGAAACAGCAGATGTAATTAGTACATATATATATCGTGTCGGCCTACAAGGTAGTCAGTACGATGTGGCTACGGCTGCAGGTCTATTCAACGCTGTGGTTGCCTTTGTACTAGTGTATACGGCTAACTGGTTGAGTAGAAAATATTCATCGTCTTCTTTGTGGTAGGAATCAAATAAATGTCAGATTTTAATTTATATTCACGTGGCGATAAGGTATTTGGCTATGCCAATATGTTTCTTATTGGATTATTTGTACTAAGTACGCTTTATCCTTTTGTTTACATCTTTTCTGCTTCGATTAGTTCAGGCTTTGCGGTTTCGTCAGGACAGGTAATATTCTTACCGAAAGAAATTACCTTCGCCGCTTACGATAAAGTATTAAGTGATGTTGTTTTCTGGAAGTCTTATGCGAATACTTTCTTCTATACCATTTTTGGTACATTAGTAAGTTTGGCGATTATTATTCCTGGAGCGTATGCATTATCTAAACCAAGCTTAGTAGGTAGAAGATACTTTAACTTCTTCATCGCATTTACTATGTGGTTTAATGCCGGCATGATCCCATTCTTTTTGAATCTTCGTGATTTAGATTTATTGGATTCAAGGTTTGGTATATTAATTGCCTTTGCTTGTACTGCCTTTAATATTATTTTGTTAAGAAACTTCTTCGAAGCAATTCCAAAATCTTTTGAAGAAGCGGCAAGAATGGATGGTGCAGGTGAGTTTAGTTTGCTGTGGAAAGTATTTATTCCACTATCTAAACCAGCAATTGTAACCGTTGCATTATTCTGTATTGTTGCTCGTTGGAATGGTTATTTTTGGGCGATGATTCTTTTGCAAGAAGAAGATAAAATTCCGTTGCAAGTTTATTTGAAAAGAATAATCATCGAAGCTAATATGGATGACGAATTTGCTAGTACATTATTAAGCAGCAGTTATTCTTTCGAAACAATTGTTGCAGCAATTATTGTAGTTTCCATTATTCCAGTGTTAATGGTATATCCATACCTACAGAAACACTTTAATAAGGGAATCATGATGGGTGGCGTTAAAGAGTAAGAGTTCTTTTTTCAAAGATAAATATAATAAATGGAGAAAAAATAATGATTAAAAAAATATTGCCTTATTCCACTTTGGCACTAGCTCTAACAGCAGCTTCAGGCGCGTCTGTTGCAGCGAGTGATGATCAGTACAAGGCTACAGATAAGCCTTTAGAAATGACGATTCACATGCACGTAGGTAACAAATACGCATGGGATGAAGAGTGGCCAGTAGCGAAAGAATACGAAAAATACACTGGTATTAAACTTAAGGGTGTCGCTTCTAAAATCGGTACTAACAGTCAGGAACTATTTAACCTGATGCTAGTATCTGGCAACCTGCCTGACTTTGTTGGCGGTAACGCTCTTAAAGACAGCTTTTTCCAATACGGTATGGAAGGCGCATTCCTTCCTTTGAATGATTTGATCGAGCAATATGCTCCTAATATCAAAGCGTTCTTTGAGCAGTACCCAGACAAGAAGAAAGCAATTACAGCACCTGATGGCAACATCTACCACATTGCTTACTTCCCTGATGGACAAGCAGCTCGTGCTTACTACATTCGCCAAGATTGGTTGGATAAGTTAGGTCTTGAGCAACCACAGACTGTTGATGAGTTGTACACTGTACTGAAAGCTTTCCGTGACCAAGATCCAAATGGTAACGGTAAGAAAGATGAAGTACCTGCATTCTTCCGTCATTGGGAAGAAATGATCCGTCTAGTAACGCTTTGGGATGCTCGTACAACGGGTATGGATAGTGCTCACCAGTTCTACATCAAAGATAAAACAACGGCTCAGCATGGTTACGTAGAAGAGAATTACCGTACAGGTATTCGTAACCTAGCTAAATGGTACAAAGAAGGTTTGATCGACCAAGAAGTTTTCACACGTGGTTCTAAAGCTCGTGACTACTTGTTAAGTAACAACTTGGGCGGCATGACACATGACTGGTTTGCTAGTACTGCAGGCTACAATGATAGCTTGAAAGATCGAGTTCCTGGTTTTGAGTGGATTCCAATGGCTCCACCTGCAACACCATCAGGCGTTCGTATCGAAGAGAATGGTCGTGCTACTGTTAAGCCAGATGGTTGGGCATTGACTTACTCTAACCGTGATCCAATTGCTAGTATCAAGTACATGGATTTCATCTTCACTGAGAAAGGCCGCAACATTGCTAACTTCGGTGTAGAAGGTGTTCATTGGACTATGGTAGATGGTAAAGCGACTTACACAGATGAAGTATTAAACGCTGATACAGCGGTTAACACTCAAATGCGTAATGTTGGTGCTCAGATTCCTCTTGGTTACCCACAGGATTACAACTACGAGAAACAGTGGACAAATGAGATCGCTGCAAAAGGCATCGAAATGTACACAGACAATAACTACATCATTGAACAGTTTAATGGTGTCGCTATGACAGTTGCTGAGCGTCTTGTATACGACAAGTACTGGCCAGGCATCCTAACTTACATGTTAGAAGCGCAACAGCGTTGGATCCTAGGTAGTGCTGATGTTGATGAAGAGTGGGATGGTTACATCGCACGTATCAATAAACTTGGCTACGATAAAGTAATCAAAGTTTACCAAGCAGCTTACGATCGTCAGTATAAATAATTAATCTTTTCTGATTAATTCTAAAAAACACCTCCTATATGGAGGTGTTTTTTTATGTCTATAAAAAAGTGACTCTCCTCCTTTCTTGTACTTCAGCCCCTCTAACTGCCTTACTTTCTGACGGATAAATACTTAAGAAGTAAATTTAATATTGAAAGAGACCTTGATAATCAATATCATTTGCGGAAATTGATTTTATTATGTTAGGTGACTTTGTGAATGAGAGTGTAAAGCAAGCAATAATTGAGTTTTTACAGGTAGGAGGCCCAGTTGTTTGGATACTGATGGCATTCTCTATGGTTGCTTTGACTATTGTCTTGCTGAAATTTTGGCAGTTTTCACTGTTGCGTGCCGAGAGTGTCAAAACTGCCAATATTTCCTTAGAAGCGTGGCGACAAGGCGATACGGAAAAAGCCCTCAAATGTTTAAATGAAAAGCGCCCCATTGATGCTTTGCTTGGTTTTAGCATGAGAGCGAAAATGGCCTCGGATGAAAACGTAGAGCTGATTCGTGAAGAAGTCGAGCGCCGAGCTATGAAGCAGTTGAGTCAGTTGAGAGCTTATTTTCGTCCGTTAGAAATTATTGCAACTCTAAGCCCTCTACTGGGTCTTCTTGGAACAGTGTTAGGTATGATAGTTGCGTTTCAACAGATGGAAGGGGCGGGTTCCCAAGTTGATCCATCTGTCTTATCAGGTGGCATATGGCAGGCTTTGTTAACAACTGCAGTAGGCCTAGCCGTGGCGATTCCTGTCGTAACTTTACATAGCTGGTTAGAGAGAAAAGTAGAGAGAATCGCAGATAAAATGAATGACACGGTAACACAAGTTTTCACCTCAAAGAGTGTCAAGGCGAGTGTTAGCCAATCTACTGATGGTGTAGATGTGCTCCATGTCGCTTAAGTTATCCCAACCTAAACGAAAAAATGCTATTAGCTTAACGCCACTAATTGATGTGGTGTTTATCTTACTGTTGTTTTTTATGTTGACCTCAAGTTTTACTCCATGGCGTACATTAGATACGCCATTATCTTCTCCATCCACTAATACTGCATCTGAACCGAAAGAGAACATTACCTTAACTCTCAAACAAAATGATGGGCGTGTTTGGCTTGAAGAAGATGCCATTTCTGTTGTGGATAGCTCGTATTTCGACCTTCTTGTTACTAACTATGGTGACAGTACTTTCATTGTGAAAGCAGAAGAGGGTGTGACCTTGCAGAGCCTAATGGCCTTGGCGGATAGGCTTAAGCTGAGTGGTGCGGAAAAGGTATCCATTGCCAACGCTTTTGTTATGCCGGAGCAGAAATGAGAATAGGTGAAAAATACCGCACAAATAAAGCTAATAATGATGACAACATGGTGCCACTTATTAATGTGGTGTTTCTCATGTTGGTGTTCTTTATGGTCGCTGGACAAATAAAGAAGTCAGACCCCATTGATGTCATTCCACCTCACTCGGTAAATGATAAAAGGGCCCAATCCAACCCAAATATAGAGATTGTCGTGGGTATGGATGGCACCTTGTTTGTGGATGATGAGCTTAAAGACATTGAATCTGTGAGCGGTTACTTAGAATCTCAGTTTTCAATAGCAGAGGATCAAGAAAGCTTTTGGGTACAAATTAAAGCGGATGGTCATATGCCCCTCGAACAGCTTCGGCCTATTTTTAATCAGGTGCGTTTGGCTGGATTAACGAAAGTGAGTGTTTCTACACAGCTTACTCGGGAGCAACTATGATTGTTGTCCGTCATTGGGTTATGGCAAGCGCTTTAGCCATATCAATTCACGCTGGTGCTTTTTACCTTGCATTTCAAGAACCTTCAGAGGGCAGCCAAGCCGCAGGTTCATTGGGTATTGAATTCGATTTGGGAATGATGGGAGACCTAGGTGAATCTGAGTCGACCAGTGCCGCCCAAGAAGAAACACAAGAAGTGCTTGAGGAAACGGTAGAAGAAGAACCTACTGTTGAGCCAGAGCCAGAGCCAGAGCCAGAGCCAGAGCCAGAGCCAGAGCCAGAGCCAGAGCCAGAGCCAGAGCCAGAGCCAGAGCCAGAGCCAGAGCCAGAGCCAGAGCCAGAGCCAGAGCCAGAGCC
>NZ_JAOVZB010000008.1 GCF_025716875.1 Marinomonas sargassi
AATTGCTTGACGATCATAGAGGCGTTGAACCACCTGATCCCATCCCGAACTCAGAAGTGAAAAGCGCCATCGCCGATGGTAGTGTGGGGGATCCCATGTGAGAGTAGGTCGTCGTCAAGCTTTAAATTAAGAGAAACCCCATCCTGCACTGCAGGGTGGGGTTTTTTCGTTTTGGGGTGTTAAAACAAGAGTGGAAAGCTTAAAACACCGTGCCAGTGTGGGGCTCTTGATACGATACGCATGTGGGAGAAGCTCTTTTTCAAACTTTATATTGAGAGAACCCCCATCCTGCTGTGCAGTGTGGGGTTTTTATATTTACATACCTTACGGTAACTTTTGATGTCGCTCTAGTGTCTACTCTGCATAGTATTTCATGGCTGTGATTTTTCTACCCTGCTGCTGATAGCTGATATAACGGCTTTGTATTTCTTCTGGTAAGTCAGGGGTGTCGACTATTACAAAATTATTCTTTATATAAAAAGACACTTGGTGGTTGAGTGCGAAGCAGTAGCAAGGTGTTTGCTTGAGCTCTGTGTGGATTTGTTTTAATAAGTGACTGCCTAAGCCACTTTTGCGGTGGGGTGGTGCTGTGACCATTGCCATGAGTAATTGAGATGATGTTAGCTGTTTTAGTCGTACGGCAGACAAGATTTTGGCATTATGTCGTATTACCCAAATAGGGTCGGCTTTGTTGGGTTTGCCGCTAGGGTAGTGTTCTTGATAGAACCTCTTCACTAAGGGGAACCACAACGAGGGTACTAACTCTGCGTTAGGGTGGTCTGTACACATATTGAAATATCTATATCCTTTGTCTGAGTTAGTATGATACTGGGTATTAAAAGGTTGAACCTCTTATTTCAAGGTAAAGTATATGTTCAAGGCAATAGTGTCTTTAGCTTTTTTCTTTTTCATGCATACGGCGGCTGCATCTGAGAGCCCGCGGCCCTTTGTTTTCTTAGAAGGGGAGATATTTCATCAATATCAGCAACGAGCATCCGTTTATTTAAAAACAAACAAACTTTGGGTGAATGAGGAGGATCAAGCTCGTGAGCTTGCTGCCGTGATGCCTTTTGAGTTGATACCAGGCTCTTCGCAGTGTGAAGACCAGCAATCGATAGGGATTTTATTGTCCCACGGATTGTCGGATTCACCCTTCTCTATGCGATCCATTGCTAGTGCATTACAAGCTGCTTGTTACTATGTCCGTGTCCTGTTGTTACCAGGTCATGGCACTAAGGCGGAAGACTTATTAGAGGTGTCTCGTGATGATTGGCGAGATACTTTCCGTTATGCGGCAAAAGACTTTAAATCGGAAGTCGATATTTTGTATGTCGGTGGCTTTTCCACTGGAGGAGCCTTGGCAACTGAGTACGCATGGAATCATCCTGATGATGTTTCTGGAGTGCTGTTACTTTCTCCCATCTTTAAGATAAACAGCGGTATTGATTGGCTAGCTCCTTGGTTATCTTTAGTGAAAGATTGGTTAGACCATGAAGCAACCGACGACTTTGCCAAATACGCATCCATACCTCTTCCCGCTATTGCGGAAGTCTATCGTCTATCAAAAGAAGTTCGTAACCTTGTACTGGGTGGGCCTAAGTCTCTACCTGTGTTTATTGCTTTGTCAGAAGATGATCAAACGGTGGATTCTGCTGTAACACAACAAGTTTTTCAGGAGGGTATGCTTAGTGAAAATAGTCGGATGCTGCTTTATAGCTTAGGCGGTGGTAATACTGGGGATAGACGCGTTACCCAATACCATAGCTCTTGGCCAGAGCGGAAGATTTTGGGTATGTCGCATATGGCAGTACATGGCTCACCGGATAACCCTTATTATGGGGCGGATGGTGAGTATCGTGTTTGTGGTTGGCACATATCAGATAAGACTCTATATGAAGCGTGTCGCAGTGACCTAGATAACTGGTTTGGCGAGCGTTCTGATATTTTGCTTGAAAAGAGCGCCCATGCCGCTAGGTTATCTTGGAATCCACACTTTTCTGAATTGGTGCAATCGATTGATTTCTTCCTGCAAAGCAATGCTCAGTAACCAAAGATAGGAGGTTATATATGAATCTTACATCCTTGAAACTCACGGAAGAGCAAGTTAACCAATATCATAACGAAGGTTATTTGGTATTAGATTCTCTCGTGCCTGCTGAAGTTTGTGACCAATTGAAAGATAGGATGTCAGAGATATTGTCTTCGTTTGATGCGGAAGAGGTGCGCTCTATCTTTACCACTAACGAGCAAGCACGAAGGACTGACCGATATTTTATGGATTCTGCTGAAAGAATTTCTTTCTTTTTTGAAGAGGAAGCATTCAATGGCAGTGGTGAGCTTAACCAAGCGTTATCTTTATCTATTAATAAAGTAGGCCATGGGCTCCATCTTCAGGACGATCTTTTTCGTCAGTTTTCTTTGTCTTCTGTTTGGGAAGGTGTATTAAAGCAGCTGGGTATGAAGGAGCCAAGGGCGGCGCAATCCATGTATATTTTTAAACAACCCAGTATTGGCGGCGAAGTGAATTGTCATCAGGACAGTACTTTCCTATACACAAAACCAATGAGTGTGATTGGGCTTTGGTTTGCTATTGAAGAAGCTACATTGGAAAATGGCTGCTTGTGGGGAATTCCAGAAGGCCAAAAGGCGGGGCTGTTGAAACGATTTGAACGAACCTGTGAAAAGAGTGATGAAACAAAAATGGTGAGTTTAAAAGAGCATCACTGGCCTGAAAGTGACTTGCGGGCGATTCCTGTACCAAAGGGCTCATTGGTGATTTTGAGTGGCGAGTTTCCACATTTAAGTTATGCTAACCGCTCTAAACATTCTCGTCATGCCTATGCACTACACGCGGTAGATGCCTGTTGTGAATACCCTAAAGAGAATTGGTTACAGACGTCCTCTCAATTTGGTTTTGAAAAATTTGAGTGTGCTTAAGCTCAACATAAATGGAAAACATTAATGCAAAAAATCTTGTCTTTATTAAGCGACAATCAATTCCACTCTGGTGAAGAGTTGGGTGAAGCGCTTGGCGTAACTCGTGCTGCGGTGTGGAAAAAACTCAAGAAACTTGAGTCCATTGGTGTTGCTATAAATTCAGTGAAGGGTAGGGGGTATCGGTTACCAACACCTATAGAATTGCTTTCTGAAGAAGTATTAAGAGCAAGTGGTGTTGCTGAGAATGTGGCATTGAAATTGTCTTTTGAAACTGAATCCACGAATAATGATGCGAAAGCCTATATCGCTCAAGGCGGTTCTTTGCCTGCCCTTATCTCTGTAGAGCGGCAGACTAAAGGTAAAGGGCGCAGGGGACGTCAGTGGGAGTCTGGTGTAGCAAAAAACCTTACTCTTTCCTTTGCTTGGCGCTTTGATAATGGTCCGAACGTTATTGAGGGGCTTAGTTTGGCGGTGGCGGTGGCTGTCGTTCGAGTACTTAAAAAAATTGGTGTGCCCAATCCTGGGGTAAAGTGGCCAAACGATATTCAGATTGATGGCCATAAAATCTGCGGCATTCTACTGGAAATGGTAGCGGACCAAGATGCTTGTTATGTGATTATTGGGATTGGTTTAAATATAGAAATGGATGCGGACTCCATGGCACAGGTTGATCAACTGTGGACTGATTTAATTTCTCGATTGGATTCTCGCCCGAGTCGAAATGCGATCTTAGCGGATTTGGCTAAAGAGTTGACTCAGGTTTGTCAGCACTTTGAGGGAGGTGATGGTATAAAGCAGTACCAACATCAATGGCAGGCTTATGATGTGCTATTTAATCAAGCTGTTACTGTCAGCTCGGTGAGCTCTAAGCGTCAAGGAATAGCGAAAGGAATTGATGAAAAAGGCGCTTTGCTGTTGGAGGAAAATGGTGAACTAGTTGCCTTACATGGGGGCGAAATCAGTGTCCGTCGTAACTAACGAGCTGGTCGTGGATGCAGGGAATACCAGTATTAAGTTTACCGCCTTTGCAGCAGGTAAAGTGGTTTTTTTCAGTCGAGAGTTTGATGTGCTTGTTGAAGAGGGCTTTTCGCCTGAGGTGATTTACTTTGCTAGTGTTCGCTCAGGAGAGGATGATCGTGGGCTGCGTGAGAAACTACTGGCGCTGTACCCTGATGTCAACCTTATAGAGCTCCAAACCACTGCAAGGGCTTGTGGCGTGATTAATGCTTACCCTGAACCGAGTCGTCTGGGTGTAGATCGTTGGCTTTCCCTGATTGCAGGTTATCATCATGTGAAAAATAATGTGGTAGTAGTTGATGTAGGTACAGCGGTTAAAGTAGATGTGGTGAGCTCTGAAGGCGTTCATCTTGGTGGTTATATTGCGCCAGGTCTTAATTTAATGGAAAGTTCCTTGCTCTCTAATACGGCTAAGATACGCTATACACAAAGTGAAGTTGTTGTCGGTGATGGTTTGCCTAACTCAACAGCCAGAGCAGTTACAGAAGGGTGTTATGAAATGCTTGTGGGTTTTTTGGAGCGAGTGTATAAAATGCACCCTAATTTTGGTTGGGTTGTTGCCGGCGGTGATGTCGACAAATTGCTAGAGGCGTTAAATTTCCCTGTTCAGTATTCTCCTAATTTAGTGGCTGAGGGTGCGCGTCTAGTTGGCAATGAGTTGTTAAGGGGTAGTAAATGAAGTGGCTGTTTTTTTTAATTGTCTTGGCCAATGCAGCGTTTCTTAGTTGGCATAGTTTTGTTCAAGATGACGCGCCGATAGCTGTAGATCCTGTTTATGCTCCACCCGTGAGTACGAAAATTTTTCTTTTGTCTGAAAATGACCCAGATGCTCCTAAAGAAGCTTTATCACCTGCACCTATTTCAAATGAGAACTTAGAGGAAGTTATTAGCGAAGTCGTATCTGCTGTGGTCGATGATGCTCCTGCTTTACTTTGTCCTCGTATTGAAATTGAACGGGCGGGGGATAAGGTGCTGGTTGAGAAGGAGTTGGCCGAATCAGGATGGCAGTATAAGGAACAAGAGGCGACAGGCAAAAGAGCGAAGTTTTGGCTATATATAGCGGCGCCTGAAAACGCTGCAAAAGCCCAAGAAATAGTGAAGGAGTTAACGGCGAAGTCGGTTGATAGCTTTATTATTAATCGCGGAGAAATGAAAAACCGTATTTCTCTTGGGTTGTATTCCTCTGAAGATAGGGCTGCTCTGTCAAAAGCAAGAATAGAAGAGCTGTTCCCATATACCGTTGATATCTATGAACATATGCGTACGGTTTCTTTGCAATATATCGATATTGAAAGACCTGTTAGTGAAAAAGGCTGGGCTGAATTTGTTTCGCGATTTGATCTCAATGAAATGACGATAAAATTAGAAAAAAATCCCTGCTAATGCTTGCAATTGATTAAACGATTCATATAATGGCTCCCACCTTTTGGGGTGTTGCGTTATAGCGCTGAGTATGTGGAGGGGTTCCCGAGTGGCCAAAGGGAGCAGATTGTAAATCTGCCACGAAAGTTTCGGTGGTTCGAATCCACCTCCCTCCACCATTTTGCGGGTATGGTATAGTGGCTATTACCTCAGCCTTCCAAGCTGAAGAGGCGGGTTCGATTCCCGCTACCCGCTCCATGCTCATGTAGCTCAGTTGGTAGAGCACACCCTTGGTAAGGGTGAGGTCGGCAGTTCAAGTCTGCTCATGAGCTCCAGTCTATCCGAAGCAAAAAAAGTAGGTGGTTTGACCGCCTTTTTTATTGTCTGTTTTTTGGGCAGGTACCCTTGCTTATCAAAGCATGTTTAGGTATCATCCTCCGCCCATACGAATGTAGGCCAATAGTTCAATTGGTAGAGCACTGGTTTCCAAAACCAGCTGTTGGGGGTTCGAGTCCCTCTTGGCCTGCCATTTTTCGTATCCTATTTTATAAGTTAGGGATCACCTTAAGTATGAGTTCGAGTGCTGTAGCTCAATCATCTCGTGGAGATGTGTTTAAGTGGGCATTAGTTGTTTTGTTGGTTGCGGTAGCTGTAATCGGCAATAACTATTTTTCTGCTGAGTCACTATTGTATCGCTTAATTGCGATTTTGTTGTTGACTGGTGTTGCTGGTTTTGTTGCCTTACAAACAGCGAAAGGTCGTTCTTTTTTTACTTTAGCTAAAGAAGCAAAGAATGAAATTCGCAGGGTTGTGTGGCCAACTAGGCAGGAAACTTTCCAAACAACCTTGATTGTCTTGGCGGTTGTTCTGTTTATGTCTCTTGTTTTGTGGGGAGTCGATTCTTTCCTTGGTTGGCTTGTTTCCTCGGTTATTAGTTAGGAGTTGCTCGTGGCCAAACGATGGTATGTAGTACAAGCGTACTCAGGGTACGAAAAGCACGTAATGCGCTCGCTTCTTGAGCGTGTGCAGGTTATGGGGCAAGAAGAAAATTTTGGTGAAATCTTGGTTCCAACCGAAGAAGTGGTTGAAATTCGAGATGGCAAAAAGCGCAAGAGCGAAAGAAAGTTCTATCCAGGTTATGTTTTGGTTGAAATGGATATGAATGACGACTCTTGGCATTTGGTTAAAGGTACTTCTCGAGTGCTTGGTTTTATAGGTGGTACGGCGGATAGGCCTTCGCCTATTACCAAGCGAGAAGCCGATGCAATTCTTCAGCGTGTTAGTGATGGTGTTGATAAACCTCGTCCTAAAACATTGTTTGAAGTGGGTGAGGTTGTTCGTGTTAACGAAGGGCCGTTCGCTGACTTTAATGGTGTTGTTGAAGAAGTGGATTATGAGAAAAGTCGAATCAAGGTGGCAGTGTTGATCTTTGGTCGCTCTACGCCGGTTGATTTGGAATTTAGTCAGGTTGAAAAGGCCTGATTTTGTTAAACGGGTAGCCTAACGGCAGTGACCCATTTGGAGTTATAAAATGGCTAAGAAAGTCCAAGCTTATATCAAGCTACAAGTTAAAGCGGGTCAAGCGAACCCAAGTCCACCAGTTGGTCCTGCTCTAGGTCAACACGGCGTTAACATCATGGAGTTTTGTAAGGCGTTTAACGCAAAAACTCAAAGTGTTGAGCCAGGTCTTCCTACTCCAGTAATTATTACTGTTTATGCTGACCGTAGTTTTACCTTTGAAACTAAATCTACTCCTGCATCAGTTTTGCTTAAAAAAGCAGCTGGTCTAAAGAGTGGTTCTTCTCGTCCAAACACTGAGAAAGTTGGTACAGTTACTCGTGCTCAACTTGAAGAGATTGTTGCTGCTAAGCAGGCTGATTTGACTGCTGCAGATATGGATGCGGCTGTGCGTACTATTGCTGGTAGCGCTCGCTCTATGGGTCTAGAAGTTGAGGGTGAAGTTTAATGGCTAAGTTAACTAAGCGCGCTCGTTTGATCGCAGAAAAAGTAGAAGCTGAAAAGTTGTACTCAGTAGAAGAAGCTGTAGCGCTTCTTTCTGAACTTTCTACAGTTAAATTCACAGAATCTCTTGATGTATCTGTAAACCTAGGTGTTGACCCTCGTAAGTCTGATCAGGCTGTTCGTGGTTCAACTGTATTGCCTCATGGTGCAGGTAAAGATGTTCGCGTTGCTGTATTTGCTCAGGGTGCAAACGCTGAAGCAGCTAAAGAAGCTGGCGCAGATGTTGTTGGTTTTGAAGATTTGGCTGAGCAAGTGAAAGGCGGCAACTTAGATTTTGACGTTGTTATCGCTTCTCCTGATGCAATGCGTATCGTTGGTCAACTAGGTCAAGTATTAGGTCCACGTGGTCTTATGCCTAACCCTAAAGTTGGTACAGTGACACCTGACGTAGCTACTGCTGTTAAGAACGCAAAAGCTGGTCAAGCTCGCTACCGTACAGATAAAAACGGTATCATCCACGCGGCAATTGGCTCTGTTGAGTTTGCTGCTGATGCTGTTAAAGGTAACCTTGAAGCGCTTTTGGCTGACTTACGTCGCGCTAAGCCTGCTTCTGCTAAAGGTATCTACCTTAAGAAAGTGACTTTGTCCTCTACAATGGGACCTGGTCTACAAATTGATTTAGGTGCTCTTAGCTTAGCTAAGTAATCATCTAGATCAAACGCTTTGGGGTCTGCCGCTATTTGTTTAGCGAGCAGGCCGTCAAAGACCGTAGGAGCCTAAGGCTTAATTGAAGATCGAAAGATGTTTGTCCTGCGCAGATGGTGTGGCCCGATTCAGATAACTGGATCTAACTCACCAGCAAGTACTTCGAGTAATCGGAGAGTTGGTAAAAAATAGGGGAATATATTCCCTGCTAATCCAGGAGAAAACCAATGGCATTAGGTCTAGAAGACAAAAAAGCCATTGTCGCCGAAGTTAGCGAAGCGGCTAAAACTGCGTTGTCTGCAGTCGTTGCTGATTCTCGCGGTGTTACCGTGGGCAGCATGACAGCACTTCGTAAAGAAGCTCGTGAAGCAGGTGTTTATGTACGTGTAGTACGTAATACATTGGCTCGTCGTGCCGTTGAAGGTACTGACTTCGCATGTCTAACTGAGAGCTTCGTTGGTCCTACGTTGATTGCTTTTTCTAATGAGCACCCAGGTGCTGCAGCTCGTCTGCTAAAAGAATTTGCAAAAACGAACAACGATTTTGAAGTTAAGGCGCTGGCATTCAACGGTGAGTTGATCCCAGCAGGCGACATTGATCGTTTGGCAACACTGCCTACATACGACGAAGCTATTGCGAAACTGATGAGCGTTATTCAGGGTGCAACAAGCAAATTTGTTCGTACTCTTGCAGCAGTTCGCGACCAAAAAGAGCAAGAAGCGGCGTAATACGAATAATCGTATCGTTTCTTGATAAATATTTTGTTTTATTACCCTCGGGTAATTATAAAGAATGCTAGGAATCTGAGTCATGGCTCTAACTAAAGAAGATATCATTAATGCAGTAGCAGAAATGTCTGTAATGGATGTTGTAGAGTTGATCTCTGCAATGGAAGAAAAATTCGGTGTATCTGCAGCAGCAGCTGTTGCAGCTGGTCCTGCAGCTGAAGCTGGTGCTTCTGCTGAAGAGCAAACTGAATTTGACGTTGTTCTTACTGCTGTAGGCGATAAGAAAGTTAACGTAATCAAAGCAGTACGTGCTGCAACTGGTCTAGGTCTTAAAGAAGCTAAAGCAATCGTTGACGGCGCTCCTGCGTCTGTTAAAGAAGGCGTTTCTAAAGAAGATGCAGAAGCACTTAAAGGCGAGCTTGAAGGAGCTGGTGCATCTGTCGAAATCAAGTAATGATACTTGTATTTCCAGATTTCGACCAATAGTCGAAATGGCTGGTGACAATATGTCACCGGCCTTTTTGGGTTTTTAAAACTCAAATAAACATACAGAATTTTTATTGGAAGAATTTTCTTCCAAAATTGGTAAGGCCTGATTTAGGCCTTTTGCGTCAATGTGCACAAGCTGGGGAATGCTGATGGCTTACTCATATACTGAGAAAAAACGTATCCGTAAGGATTTCGGTAAACTGCCGCCCGTTTTGGATGTGCCATACTTACTGGCAATTCAGCTTGAATCCTATCGCAACTTCCTGCAAGAAGGTAAATCTCTTGCGGAGCGTGGGGAATTAGGCCTGCATGGGGCTTTTAAATCTGTCTTTCCGATGGTCAGCTTTTCTGGTAATGCAGCGTTAGAATACGTTGATTACCGTTTAGGCAAGCCTGTATTCGATGTGAAAGAGTGTCAGTTACGTGGTGTTACTTACGCGGCACCTTTGCGCGTCCGTGTACGACTTATCATTTATGATAAAGAGTCGTCGAATAAGGCAATTAAAGACATTCGTGAGCAAGAAGTTTACATGGGTGAAATTCCACTCATGACAGACAATGGTACCTTTGTAATCAATGGTACTGAGCGAGTTATTGTTTCACAACTACACCGCTCACCTGGTGTGTTCTTTGACCACGATCGTGGTAAGACTCACTCTTCAGGTAAATTGTTGCATTCTGCTCGTGTAATTCCATACCGTGGTTCTTGGTTGGATTTTGAATTCGATCCAAAAGACTGCGTATTTGTTCGTATTGACCGTCGCCGTAAGTTGCCTGCAACTATCTTGTTACGCGCGCTTGGTTACAATACAGAAGAAATTCTAGAACGCTTCTTCGATACAACTGGCTTCTACATTAAAGATGGCGGCTTCGAGATGGATTTGGTTGCAAATCGTCTTCGTGGTGAAACGGCTCTATTTAATATTGCTGATGCAAACGGTGAGTTGATTGTTGAAGAAGGTCGTCGTATTACGGCTAAGCACATTCGCATCATGGATAAAGCGGGCTTGACTCGTCTTACTGTGCCGCTTGAGTACATGCTTGGTAAAGTAACGGCGAAAAACTTGGTTCACCCTTCAACAGGTGAGTTGATTGCAGAAGCAAATACAGAGTTATCTGCCGATCTTCTGGAAGCGCTAGTGTCTGCTGGTGTTGAAGAAATCGATGCGCTTTATACAAATGATTTAGATAATGGTCCTTTCATTTCTGACACGCTCCGTATTGACCCAACTAGTAATCAGTTGGAAGCGCTTGTTGAAATCTACCGCATGATGCGTCCTGGTGAGCCACCAACAAAAGAGTCTGCTGAAGGTTTATTCCAAAGCTTGTTCTTCTCAGAAGATCGTTATGATCTATCTGGTGTTGGTCGAATGAAATTCAACCGCCGCTTAGGTCGTGATGAAGATACTGGTTCTGGTATCTTGGATAATGAAGACATCATTGCTGTATTGAAAACTTTGCTTGATATCCGTAATGGTAACGGCATGGTGGACGATATTGACCATCTTGGTAACCGTCGTGTGCGTTCTGTTGGTGAAATGGCAGAAAACCAGTTCCGTGTTGGTTTAGTCCGTGTTGAACGTGCTGTTAAAGAGCGTTTATCAATGGCTGAAGCAGATGGTCTGATGCCTCAAGATCTTCTTAATGCTAAGCCTGTAGCGGCGGCAATTAAAGAGTTCTTCGGTTCTAGTCAATTGTCTCAGTTCATGGACCAAAACAACCCGTTGTCAGAAGTAACGCATAAACGTCGTGTTTCTGCATTAGGGCCTGGTGGTTTGACTCGTGAACGTGCTGGCTTTGAGGTGCGTGACGTACATGCCACTCACTATGGTCGTGTTTGTCCTATCGAGACACCTGAAGGACCAAACATCGGTCTAATTAACTCTTTGTCAACATACGCTCGTACGAACAGCTATGGCTTCCTAGAGACGCCATACCGTAAGATCGTTGACGGCAAAATGACTGATGAGACTGTATACATCTCAGCAATTGATGAAGCTAAGTATGTTATTGCACAGGCTTCTGCGAATGTAGACAGTGAAGGTCGTTTGGTTGATGAGTTGGTTCAGGTTCGTCACATGCACGAAACGACTCTAATACCAAAAGAAAAAGTTAACCTAATGGACGTTTCTCCTCGTCAGGTTGTTTCTGTAGCGGCATCTTTGATCCCGTTCCTAGAGCACGATGATGCGAACCGTGCATTGATGGGATCGAACATGCAGCGTCAAGCTGTACCAACACTTAAGGCAGATAAGCCTGTTGTTGGTACGGGTATGGAGCGCAATGTTGCTAAAGACTCTGGTGTTTGTATTGTTGCTAACCGCGGCGGTGTGATTGAGTCGGTTGATGCGAGTCGTATTGTTGTACGTGTGAACTCGGAAGAAACAGTAGCAGGTGAAGCTGGTGTAGATATCTACAGCTTAACCAAATATGTTCGTTCTAACCAAAATACTTGTATTAATCAGCGTACGTTGGTTATGAAAGGTGAGAAGGTTGCGTCTGGCGACATCATGGCTGACGGTCCTTCTGTTGATATGGGTGATTTGGCACTAGGTCAAAACATGCGTATTGCTTTCATGCCTTGGAATGGTTTCAACTTCGAGGACTCGATCCTAGTATCTGAGCGCGTTGTTGAAGAAGATCGTTTTACATCGATCCATATCCAAGAGCTAACTTGTGTTGCTCGTGATACTAAGCTTGGGCCTGAAGAAATTACTTCTGATATCCCGAACGTAGGTGAAGGTGCACTTTCTAAGTTGGATCAGTCCGGTATCGTTTATATCGGTGCAGAGGTTGAACCTGGCGATATTCTAGTTGGTAAAGTGACACCTAAAGGTGAAACACAACTTACGCCAGAAGAGAAACTTTTGCGTGCCATCTTTGGTGAGAAAGCGTCTGATGTAAAAGACACTTCTCAGCGCGTTAAAACAGGTACTCGCGGTACTGTTATTGACGTGCAAGTCTTCACTCGTGACGGTATCGAGAAAGACGAACGTGCTAAGTTGATTGAAAAATCTCAGCTTGACCAAGTTCGTAAAGACTTGAACGAAGAGTTCCGTATTGTTGAGAAAGCAACCTTCGAACGATTAGCTGAAGCCCTAGTGGGTCAGCAAGCGGAAGGCGGTCCTGGTTTAGCTCGCAATGCAGTCATCACAGAAGAGTTCCTAGCGAACCTTGATCACTCTGAGTGGTTCTCTATTCGTGTTGCCAATGAAGAAGTAACTGAGCAGCTAGAAAAAGCTCAGGTTGCTTTGATTGAGCGCCGTAAAGAGCTTGATGCGAAATTTGAAGACAAGAAACGTAAGTTGCAAACAGGTGATGATTTAGCACCTGGTGTACTGAAGATTGTTAAAGTTTACGTTGCTATTAAACGTCGTATTCAGCCTGGTGATAAAATGGCCGGCCGTCACGGTAACAAGGGTGTTATCTCTAAGATCATGCCTGTTGAAGATATGCCGTACGACGAAAATGGTGACCCAGTTGATATCGTTTTGAACCCTCTTGGTGTTCCATCTCGAATGAACGTTGGTCAGGTTCTAGAGACTCACTTAGGTGCAGCTTCTAAAGGACTAGGTCGCAAGATTAATGAGATGTTGGCTGTTGAGCGTGAGAAAGCAGAAGCAATTGCTGAATTACGTGGTTTCCTAGGTGAAATCTACAACGGTTACGAAGGCGACTTGCAGTGTGCGCGTAAAGAAGATTTAGACAGCTTCACAGACGAAGAAATTTTAACTTTGGCTCACAACCTTAAAGGTGGTGTACCAATGGCGTCTGGTGCCTTTGATGGTGCGAAAGAGTCTGAAATCAAGCGTATGCTACGTTTAGCTGGTATCAACGAAAGTGGTCAAGTTAAATTATTTAACGGTCGTACAGGTGATGCATTTGAGCGCCCTGTGACAGTTGGTTACATGTACATGCTGAAATTGAACCACTTGGTTGATGATAAGATGCATGCACGTTCTACTGGCTCTTACAGCTTGGTTACTCAGCAGCCGCTGGGTGGTAAAGCTCAGTTCGGTGGTCAGCGTTTCGGTGAGATGGAAGTATGGGCACTTGAAGCTTACGGTGCTGCTTACACTCTACAAGAAATGCTAACTGTTAAGTCCGATGACGTGAATGGTCGTACTAAGATGTATAAGAACATCGTAGACGGCGATCACAGAATGGAACCTGGTATGCCTGAGTCTTTCAACGTATTGGTGAAAGAGATTCGTTCTCTTGGTATCGATATTGAGTTGGAAAACGAATAAGCACGAATCACATTTGACCTGCTGGGGAGCAAAACTTCCCAGCCTTACGAGTGGGGCGAATATACATGAAAGACTTATTAGGTCTTCTAAAATCACAAGGACAATCTGACGAGTTTGATGCGATCCGCATTGGCTTGGCGTCACCAGATATGATTCGTTCATGGTCTTACGGTGAAGTTAAGAAGCCAGAGACCATCAACTATCGTACGTTCAAACCTGAACGTGACGGTTTGTTCTGTGCCAAAATTTTTGGTCCTATCAAGGACTACGAATGTTTGTGTGGTAAATACAAGCGTTTGAAACACCGTGGTGTTATTTGTGAGAAGTGTGGTGTAGAAGTAGCTCTGTCTAAAGTGCGTCGTGAACGCATGGGCCACATTGAGCTTGCATCACCTGTTGCGCACATCTGGTTCTTAAAATCTCTACCATCTCGTGTAGGTCTTATCCTAGATATGACTTTGCGTGATATTGAGCGAGTATTGTACTTCGAATCTTTCATCGTACTTGATCCTGGTATGACAACCCTTGAAAAAGGTCAGTTGTTAAACGATGAGATGTACTTTGAAGCGCTAGAAGAGTTTGGTGACGAATTTGACGCTCGTATGGGTGCCGAAGCCGTTCAGCAGCTTTTACGCGACTTGAACATGCCGGAAGAAATCAACCGCATGCGCGAAGAGCTAAATAGCACAAACTCTGAAACGCGTATTAAGAAGCTTTCTAAGCGTCTTAAGTTGATCGAAGCGTTCAACCAGTCTGGTAACAACCCAGAGTGGATGGTATTGGATGTACTGCCTGTACTTCCACCAGATCTTCGTCCATTGGTGCCTCTTGAAGGTGGCCGTTTTGCGACGTCTGATTTGAATGACTTATACCGCCGAGTTATTAACCGTAACAACCGTTTGAAGCGTCTTTTAGAGCTTTCAGCTCCAGATATCATTGTGCGTAACGAAAAACGTATGCTGCAAGAATCTGTTGATGCTTTGTTAGATAACGGTCGTCGCGGACGAGCTATTACTGGCTCGAACAAGCGTCCTTTGAAATCTTTGGCTGATATGATCAAAGGTAAGCAAGGTCGTTTCCGTCAAAACTTGTTAGGTAAGCGTGTAGATTACTCTGGTCGTTCTGTAATCACAGTGGGTCCATCTCTACGCCTACATCAGTGTGGTCTACCTAAGAAAATGGCTCTTGAGTTATTCAAGCCATTCATTTTCTCTAAGCTTGAGCTTCGTGGTATCGCGACGACAATCAAAGCTGCTAAGAAAATGGTAGATCGTGAAACAGCGGAAGTTTGGGATATTCTTGATGAAGTTATCCGCGAACATCCAGTGATGTTGAACCGTGCGCCAACACTTCACCGTCTAGGTATTCAAGCATTTGAACCTATGTTGATCGAAGGTAAAGCGATTCAGTTACACCCACTTGTGTGTGCGGCTTATAACGCCGATTTCGATGGTGACCAAATGGCGGTTCACGTTCCGTTGACTCTAGAAGCGCAGCTTGAAGCTCGTGCCTTGATGATGTCTACGAACAACATCCTATCGCCTGCGAACGGCGAGCCTATCATTGTTCCTTCTCAGGACGTTGTATTGGGCTTGTACTACATGACTCGTGAGAAAATCAATGCCAAAGGTGAAGGCATGGCGTTTTCTGACATCAAAGAAGTACACCGTGCGTATGGTGCAAAACAAGTTGAACTTCACGCGAAAGTGAAAGTACGTGTTAACCAAGTTGATACTACTCTAGAAGGCGAAAAAGTACCTTCTACTTTCATCGTGGATACGACTGTTGGTCGTGCTTTGTTGTTTGATATTGTTCCTGATGGCCTTCCTTTCTCTGTGGTTAACCAAACCATGAAGAAGAAAGCAATCTCGAACCTAATCAACGAGTGTTACCGTAAAGTTGGTTTGAAAGAAAGCTGTATTTTTGCTGACCAATTGATGTACACAGGTTTTGCTTATGCAACAGCCTCTGGTTCATCTGTTGGTGTTGATGACTTTGTTATCCCGCCAGAAAAAGCAGACATCATTGCGGAAGCGGAAGCAGAAGTAAAAGAGATCGAATACCAATACGCAGATGGTCTTGTTACACAAGGCGAGAAGTACAACAAGGTAATCGATTTATGGTCTCGTACTAACGAAACTGTTACTGAAGCGATGATGAAAAACTTGGCAAAAGAGACAACGATCAATAAAGAGGGTGAAGAGGTTGAACAACAATCTTTCAACTCTGTTTACATGATGGCTGACTCTGGTGCCCGTGGTAGTGTTGCCCAAATGCGTCAGCTAGGTGGTATGCGTGGTCTGATGGCTAAGCCAGATGGCTCTATCATCGAAACGCCGATCACTGCGAACTTCCGTGAAGGTCTATC
Source organism: Marinomonas sargassi (assembly GCF_025716875.1). Classification (GTDB taxonomy): domain Bacteria; phylum Pseudomonadota; class Gammaproteobacteria; order Pseudomonadales; family Marinomonadaceae; genus Marinomonas; species Marinomonas sargassi. The sequence goes on from NZ_JAOVZB010000008.1 coordinate 15,819, forward strand.
AGTACTTCAGTACTTTACCTCTACTCACGGTGCTCGTAAGGGTCTAGCCGATACGGCATTGAAAACAGCAAACTCTGGTTACTTGACTCGTCGTCTTGTAGATGTCGCACAAGATTTGGTTGTTACTGAAATCGATTGTGGCGCAACAAACGGTATTAAAGTGAACGCAATGATTGAGGGTGGCGACGTTGTTGTACCTCTTGGTCAGCGTGTACTAGGTCGTGTTGTTGCTCAAGACGTTATCGATGCGAAAGGTGATCTAGTTCTTCCTGCAGGCACTTTGATTGACGAGCAAGACGTTCGTACGATCGAGTCTGCTGGTGTTGATGAAATGATGATTCGCTCAGTAATTACTTGTGATACTCGTCACGGTGTTTGTGCTAAGTGTTACGGTCGTGATTTGGCTCGTGGTCATCAAGTTAACATCGGTGAAGCAATTGGTGTTGTTGCCGCTCAATCTATCGGTGAGCCTGGTACACAGTTAACCATGCGTACGTTCCACATCGGTGGTGCTGCATCGCGTGCATCTGCTGTAGATAGTGTTCAAGTTAAGAGCGCTGGTACGGTTCGCTTCCATAAGATGAAGAGTATCGAACGTGATACTGGTCAACTTGTTGTTGCTTCTCGTTCTTCTGAATTGGCTATTGCTGATGAAGCGGGTCGTGAGAAAGAGCGTTACAAGCTACCTTATGGTGCGGTGTTAAGTGTACGTGAAGGCGATGTTGTTACTGCTGGTCAAGTAGTGGCTAACTGGGATCCACATACACACCCAATCGTATCGGAAATGCAAGGTCGTCTAGAATTCAGCGGTATGGAAGAGGGCGTTACAATCCGTCGTCAGTCCGATGAAATGACAGGCCTAACAACTATCGAAGTATTGGAAGTGAAAGATCGTCCTACTGCAGGTAAAGATCTTCGTCCAATGATTGCGGTAGTGGATGCTGAAGGTAATCCAGTTCTTATTCCTGGTACTGACTCTCCTGTACAGTACATGCTTCCAGAAAAAGCTTTGTTGAGCTTGGATCATGGTGCAGAAGTGAAATCGGGTGAAGTACTAGCTCGTATTCCTCAAGAGTCACAAGGTAACAAAGATATTACCGGTGGTCTTCCTCGAGTGGCAGACCTATTTGAAGCTCGTCGCCCTAAAGATCCTGCTGTTATGGCAGAGACTAGTGGTGTGGTTAGCTTCGGTAAAGAAACAAAAGGCAAGATTCGTCTTGTGATTACTCCGCAAGACGGTAGTGATCCAGTAGAGACGTTGATTCCAAAATGGCGTCAAATCAATATCTTTGACGGTGAAGAAGTGGCTAAAGGCGAAATCGTTTCCGATGGTCCTTTGAGCTCACACGATATCTTGCGTCTTAAAGGTGTAGAGGCTTTAGCTGACTACATTAGTAATGAAGTGCAAGAAGTTTACCGTCTTCAGGGTGTTGTAATTAACGACAAACATATTGAAGTGATCGTTCGTCAGATGTTGCGTAAGGTAGATATACGTGAGTCTGGTGATACTGATCTAATTCAAGGTGATCAGGTTGAGTTAAATCAACTATTGGATGCAAACGAGAAGGCGGAAGCGGAAGGTAAATTTACTGCTAAGTTCGAACGTGTGCTTCTAGGTATCACTAAAGCTTCTTTGGCTACTGAGTCCTTTATATCAGCAGCGTCTTTCCAAGAGACAACTCGAGTTCTTACGGAAGGTGCGGTAACTGGTAAGAAAGATCACTTACGTGGCTTGAAAGAAAACGTTGTAGTAGGTCGCTTGATACCAGCAGGTACAGGTTTGGCTTACCACAATGAGCGCAAGAATAAGAAAGATCTTGCGCAAGCAGCGAAGGACGGAGTTCCGACAGTTAGCGCATCTGATGTGGAAGAAGCATTGAGTGCGGCACTAAAAGACTAGTTTTTGCTGTTAAATCGTTAGGGAGGCGTTTTTTTAATCGCCTCCCTATTGACTGTTTTGTAGGCGCAAATTAAACTTGCGCCTCCTTATTTTTGGCGATTTCCGCCATAAGAATTGGATTTGTGGAGCTTGTCTAATGGCAACCGTTAACCAGTTGGTTCGTAAACCACGTAAACGTAAAGTGGCAAAAAGTGACGTTCCTGCGTTACAAGCTTGTCCGCAACGCCGCGGTGTCTGCACTCGCGTATATACTACTACACCTAAAAAGCCTAACTCGGCTTTGCGTAAAGTATGTCGTGTTCGCTTGACTAACGGCTTTGAAGTAACTTCCTACATTGGTGGTGAAGGTCATAACCTACAAGAACACAGTGTTGTATTGATCCGTGGCGGTCGTGTAAAAGATTTGCCAGGTGTTCGTTATCACACAGTTCGCGGTAGTTTGGATACTTCAGGCGTACAAAATCGTAAGCAAGGTCGTTCTAAATACGGTACTAAACGTCCTAAGTAAGCTGATGCTGCTTAAGAAGTCGTTTATACATAATTTTGTAATACAGTAAGGCCGAGCAGTTTTATATTGTCTCGGACGAACCTGAAGAGGGTATAGATATGCCAAGAAGACGCGTCGTCGCCAAGCGTGAAGTACTTCCGGATCCTAAACACGGAAGCCAAACGCTTGCTAAGTTCATTAACCACGTAATGGTTAGTGGTAAGAAATCTGTTGCAGAAGCAATCGTTTATGATGCTCTAGAAACAGTAGCTCAACGTGCGAAAACTGATGCTCCTATGGGCGTTTTCGAGAAAGCACTTGAGTCTATCCAGCCTATGGTAGAAGTTAAAAGCCGCCGTGTAGGTGGTGCAACTTACCAAGTTCCTGTTGAAGTTCGTCCAGCTCGTCGTGCAGCTCTAGCTATGCGTTGGTTGGTTGATTTCTCTCGTAAGCGTGGTGAAAAATCCATGGCTTTGCGTTTAGCGGGCGAAATCTTGGATGCTGCTGAAAACAAAGGTGCTGCGGTTAAGAAGCGTGAAGACGTTCACCGTATGGCTGAAGCCAACAAAGCATTCTCTCACTTCCGTTTCTAATGTATCAAGGAAGCTAACGCAGTGGCACGTAGAACACCTATCGACCGCTACCGAAATATCGGTATTTGTGCGCATGTTGATGCAGGTAAAACAACGACAACTGAACGCGTTCTTTTCTATACAGGTCTGTCCCATAAAATTGGTGAGGTGCACGATGGTGCAGCTACCATGGATTGGATGGAGCAAGAGCAAGAGCGCGGTATAACTATTACTTCAGCGGCAACAACTTGCTTCTGGAGTGGTATGGATAAGCAGTTTGATCAGCACCGTATCAATATTATTGATACGCCTGGACACGTAGACTTTACCATTGAGGTAGAGCGTTCTTTACGTGTTTTGGATGGTGCCGTTGTTGTGCTATGTGGTTCTTCCGGAGTGCAGCCGCAAACTGAGACTGTTTGGCGTCAAGCTAACAAATATGAAGTTCCTCGTATGGTATTCGTCAATAAGATGGACCGTACGGGAGCCGATTATTTTTCTGTTGTTGAGCAGCTTCAAACACGTCTTGGGGCAAACGCTGTTCCTATTCAAATCAATATCGGCACCGAAGAAGATTTCAAAGGTGTTGTAGATTTGGTTTTGATGAAAGCCATTATGTGGAATGAAGAAGATCAGGGTATGACTTTCTCTTTGGAAGATATACCAGCTGATTTACTTGATGAAGCAGAGGCATGGCGTGAGCAGCTTATAGAGTCTGCGGCAGAAGCGAATGATGAGTTGATGGATAAATACCTTGAAGAAGGTGATTTATCTGTCGAAGACATCAAGATCGGCTTGAGAGCAAGAACATTGGCCAATGAAGTTGTATTGGTCACATGTGGTTCCGCCTTTAAAAATAAAGGTGTGCAGGCCGTTCTAGATGCTGTTATTGAATATTTACCTTCTCCGCTTGAAGTTAAGGCGATAGAAGGCACGCTTGAAGATGGTGAAACTGTTGTTACTCGTGAAGCTGATGATGAGGCGCCGTTCTCTGCACTGGCTTTTAAAATAGCGACAGACCCATTTGTAGGGACGCTAACATTTATTCGAGTTTATTCTGGTGCTTTGAAAACTGGCGATGCGGTTTACAATTCTGTTAAGCAGAAGAAAGAGCGTGTTGGTCGTATGGTTCAAATGCATGCGAATAATCGTGAAGAGATAAAAGAAGTATTGGCAGGCGATATTGCTGCAACCGTAGGTATGAAGTTTGTTACTACGGGCGATACGCTTTGCGATATGAAAGATGTTGTTGTTCTGGAGCGTATGGAGTTTCCTGAACCTGTTATCTCTGTGGCTGTTGAGCCTAAGTCTCAAGCAGACCAGGAAAAGATGTCTGTTGCTCTGGGTAAATTAGCGCAAGAAGATCCATCTTTCCGTGTAGAAACACATGAGGAGACAGGTCAAACTATCATTTCCGGTATGGGTGAATTGCACCTGGATATTCTTGTCGATCGTATGAGTCGCGAGTTTAAGGTGGAGGCGAACATTGGTAAGCCTCAGGTTTCATACCGTGAAAAAATCCGCAAAGAAGTGGTGGTTAATCACAAATTTGTGCGTCAATCCGGTGGTCGTGGTCAATATGGTCACGTCGTGATGAAGTTGATTCCAACTGAGCAAGATGGTCTTGAGTTTGTCAACGAGATTGTTGGTGGTGTTATTCCTAAGGAATACATCCCCGCAATTGAGAAGGGTGTTTCGGAGCAAATGAAGAATGGTGTAATCGCTGGATATCCTTTATTGGGTATGAAGGTTGTATTATTCGATGGTTCATTCCATGATGTTGACTCTAACGAAATGGCCTTTAAAATTGCAGCTTCTCAAGGGTTAAGAAAAGGAGCGGTTGATGCTGATCCTTGTGTTCTTGAGCCTGTGATGAAAGTGGAAGTTGTTACTCCTGAAGATTACATGGGTGACGTGATGGGAGACCTGAATCGTCGTCGTGGTATTGTTCAGGGGATGGACGATTCCCCGTCAGGAAAAATTATTCGAGCGGAAGTTCCTCTAGGGGAAATGTTCGGATATGCGACTGACGTACGTAGCTTGTCGCAAGGGCGTGCAAGTTATGCAATGGAGTTTGAGAAATACGCTGAAGCACCAGCTAGTGTGGCAGACGCGCTCATCAAAAATGAAGATTAATCATCATACTTACTATTATTTAAGGTGTATGTATCATGGCAAAAGAAAAGTTCGAACGTAGTAAACCACACGTAAACGTTGGTACTATCGGTCACGTTGACCACGGTAAAACAACTCTTACTGCAGCATTAACTCGTGTATGTGCAGAAGTATTCGGCGGTGAAGCTGTTGCTTTTGACGGTATCGATAATGCTCCTGAAGAGCGTGAGCGTGGTATCACAATCTCTACTTCTCACGTAGAGTATGATTCTCCAACTCGTCACTATGCACACGTAGACTGTCCTGGACACGCCGATTATGTTAAAAACATGATCACTGGTGCTGCTCAAATGGACGGCGCTATCCTTGTTTGTGGTGCAACTGACGGTCCTATGCCTCAGACTCGTGAGCACATCCTGCTTTCTCGTCAGGTAGGTGTGCCTTTCATCGTTGTTTTCCTAAACAAAGCTGACTTGTTGGCTGAAGACTGTGGCGGTGCGGATTCTGAAGAATACGCAGAAATGCTAGAGTTGGTTGAAATGGAATTGCGTGACCTTCTTTCTGAATACGAATTCCCAGGTGACGACACTCCAATCATCCCGGGTTCTGCTCTTATGGCATTGAACGGTGAAGATGATAACGAAATGGGTACAACTGCTGTTAAGAAGCTAGTTGAAACTCTAGATGACTACATCCCAGAGCCAGAGCGTGCAATCGACGGTGCATTCATCATGCCTATCGAGGACGTATTCTCTATCCAGGGTCGTGGTACAGTTGTAACTGGTCGTGTTGAGCGCGGTATCGTTAAAGTTGGTGAAGAAGTTGAGATCGTTGGTATCGCTGATACTACTAAAACAACTTGTACTGGCGTTGAGATGTTCCGTAAGCTTCTAGACGAAGGTCGTGCTGGTGAGAACTGTGGTATCTTGCTACGTGGTACTAAGCGTGAAGACGTTCAGCGTGGTCAAGTATTGGCTCAGCCTGGTTCTATCACTCCTCACACTACTTTCCAAGCAGAAGTATATGTTCTTGGTAAAGATGAAGGTGGTCGTCACACTCCTTTCTTCAAAGGTTACCGTCCTCAGTTCTACTTCCGTACAACTGACGTAACTGGTGCTTGTGAACTTCCTGAAGGTGTTGAAATGGTTATGCCTGGCGACAACGTTCAGATGACTGTTGAACTAATTCACCCAATCGCAATGGACGAAGGTCTACGTTTTGCGATCCGTGAAGGTGGTCGTACAGTAGGTGCTGGTGTTGTAGCTAAAATCATCAAGTAATAGATTAAACTTCTATTAATTGGTTTTTTTAAAAGGCCGCTCAATATGAGCGGCCTTTTTTATTTTTGCTTTATTTTATTTGTCACAAATTGGTTACTTGACAACCAGTTTGCGAATAGCTAATATTCGCCGTCCTTAAAAGAGGACGGTGGCTTAATAATGTACAGTTAAGTCATTAATACACAGTATTTGGAGTTGGAAATGCAAAGCCAAAAAATCCGTATTCGTTTAAAAGCTTTCGATCACCGTCTGATTGATGCTTCAACACAAGAAATTGTGGACACAGCGAAACGTACAGGTGCGCAAGTGCGCGGACCAATTCCACTTCCTACTCGTAAAGAGCGTTATACAGTATTGATTTCTCCACACGTAAATAAAGATGCGCGTGATCAGTATGAAATTCGTACACACAAACGTGTTCTAGACATCGTTGAGCCAACTGAAAAAACAGTTGACGCATTGATGAAACTAGATCTTGCGGCAGGCGTGGAAGTACAAATCTCTTTAGGCTAATAGCTTAAAGTTTGGGGTGCGACAACCGGCTGGTGATCAGTCGGCCTATGCACAATTAGTGGAATGATCTGGAATGATCAGCCGTAGCGGGTGATAGCCCCATACACAACTGGCAAGTGAGGTAAAAAATGGCTATTCAATTAGTCGGACGCAAAGCCGGAATGACACGTGTCTTCACAGAAGATGGTGCTTCCGTGCCAGTAACTGTTATCGAGGTTGAACCGAACCGCGTTACTCAGGTGAAAACAACAGAAACTGATGGCTACCAAGCTGTTCAAGTTACTGTAGGTTCTCGCCGTTCGAGCCGCGTCAACAAAGCTGCTGCGGGTCACTTCGCAAAAGCAAGTGTTGAAGCAGGTCGTGGTTTGTGGGAGTTCCGCCTGTCTGGTGACGAAAAAGAAATCAGTGTTGGTGATGAGCTAACAGTTGCTGATTTTGAATCTATCCAAGTAGTTGACGTAACTGGTCAATCAAAGGGTAAAGGATTTCAGGGTGCCATCAAGCGTCATAATTTCTCTATGCAAGACGCTACGCATGGTAACTCATTGTCTCACCGTGCACCTGGTTCCATCGGTCAATGTCAAACACCTGGTCGTGTTTGGAAAGGCAAAAAGATGGCTGGCCATATGGGTGCTGCACAAGTTACTACTCAATCACTAGATGTGGTTCGTGTAGATGCAGAACGTAACCTTATCCTAGTGAAAGGTGCCGTACCTGGTGCAGTTGATGGTGATGTTATTCTTCAACCAGCTGTTAAAGCTCGATAAGAGGGGTAGACAATGAACTTGAATCTAACAGGCGCTGAAGGGACTGTAGAAGTTTCTGACGTAGCCTTTGCTCGTGAATACAACGAAGCACTAGTACACCAAGTAGTTACATCTTACTTGGCAGGTGGTCGTCAAGGTTCTCGCGCTCAAAAAACACGCTCTGAAGTAGCCGGTGGTGGTCGTAAACCTTTTAAACAAAAAGGTTCTGGTCGCGCACGTGCTGGTACTATTCGTAGCCCATTGTGGCGTTCGGGTGGTGTTACATTTGCAGCTAAACCACAAGACTTCTCTCAGAAAGTGAACAAGAAGATGTACCGTGCAGCAATGCGCACCATCTGGTCTGAGCTTGTACGCCAAGACCGTCTTGTTGTAGTTGAGGAACTTGCTTTGGAAGCTCCAAAGACTAAGCTCTTTAAAGCAAAAATGACAGAATTGAATGTTGAGAATGCTCTGATTGTTTCTAAAGAAGTTGATGACAATCTGTTTTTAGCGGCTCGCAACATTCCAAACGTAGATGTGCGTGATGCAGCGTCTATCGACCCTGTTAGCTTGATTGCTTACGACAAAGTGTTGGTGACAGTTGGTGCTCTGAAACAAGTTGAGGAGGCACTAGCATGATCGGCGAACGCATTTATAAAGTTCTGTTGGGTCCACACATCTCCGAAAAAGCTACGATTGTTGCTGAAGGTAATGGTCAGTACGTTTTTCGTGTGGTTGGTGATGCAACTAAACCTGAAATCAAACAAGCTATCGAAGCGCTTTTTGAAGTCAAAGTTGAGTCTGTACGTACGTTGAACCAAAAAGGTAAAACGAAACGCACTGCTCGTGGCATGGGTAAACGTAGCGACGTGAAAAAAGCGTACGTTCGTTTAGCTGAAGGTCAAGACATTGATTTCATGGTCGCTGAATAAGGGGAGATAGGTCAATGGCTGTTGTAAAAAGTAAGCCAACGTCTGCAGGCCGTCGTCACGTTGTTAAAGTTACTAACACTGATTTGCACAAAGGCGCACCATATGCACCTTTGCTAGAAAAGAAAAGCAAATCAGGTGGTCGTAACAATAACGGACGCATCACTACGCGTCACGTAGGTGGTGGTCATAAGCAGCATTACCGTATGATTGATTTTCGTCGTAACAAAGACGGAATTTCTGCGGTAGTTGAGCGTTTGGAATATGATCCAAACCGTTCTGCAAATATTGCACTAATTAGATATGCTGATGGTGAGCGTCGTTACATTATCGCTTCCAAAGGTATGGCTGCAGGCAATGTTGTTTTTAGTGGTGCAGATGCACCTATCAAACCGGGTAATACTTTGCCTCTGCAAAATATCCCAGTTGGTAGTACTGTTCACTGCATCGAGCTTAAGCCAGGTAAAGGTGCACAAGTTGCACGTTCAGCCGGTGCTTCTGCTCAGCTAGTTGCTCGAGAAGGTCGTTACGTTACTCTTCGTCTACGTTCAGGCGAAATGCGTAAAGTATTGACTGAATGTCGTGCCACTTTAGGTGAAGTATCAAACTCTGAGCATAGCTTACGAGTTCTTGGTAAAGCTGGTGCTACGCGTTGGCGTGGTGTTCGTCCTACCGTTCGCGGTGCGGCGATGAACCCAGTTGATCACCCACATGGTGGTGGTGAAGGTCGTAGTAAGGGTGGTCGTCATCCAGTTACGCCTTGGGGTGTGCCTACTAAAGGGTACAAAACGCGCAGCAACAAGCGTACTGATAAACTTATTGTACGTCGTCGTACTAAGTAATAAGAGGAAACGACTGTGCCACGTTCACTAAAAAAAGGTCCTTTTATCGACCTTCATTTGATGAAAAAGGTAGAGGCTGCGGTAGAGAAAAATGATCGTCGTCCAATTAAGACTTGGTCGCGCCGTTCTACTATCTTCCCTGATTTTGTAGGGTTGACTATCGCTGTCCATAATGGTCGCCAACATGTTCCAGTTATTGTAACTGAAGACATGGTCGGTCATAAACTGGGTGAGTTCGCTCCGACCCGTACATATCGTGGTCACGCTGCGGACAAGAAAGCCAAACGGTAATTAGGAGTATTAACATGAGTGAAGTAAGCGCTTCATTAAAGGGTGCTCGCCTCTCAGCGCAGAAGGCCCGTTTGGTTATAGATCAAATCCGCGGCAAATCTGTTAGCGAAGCACTGAACATTTTAACGTTCAGTCCTAAAAAGGCGGCAGTTATTGTCAAGAAAGTACTGGAGTCTGCTATTGCGAATGCAGAGCATAACGAAGGTGCTGATATAGATGACTTACGTGTATCTACGGCTTACGTTGATGAGGCTATGACTCTAAAGCGTATTATGCCACGTGCCAAAGGCCGTGCAGACCGTATTTTAAAGCGTGGTTGCCATATAACAGTTAAAGTCGCTGACTAATTAGGAGAAACCCAATGGGTCAGAAGGTTCATCCAACTGGTATACGCTTAGGTATAGTTAAAGACCATACTTCTACTTGGTATGCGAATAACCAAAATTACTCTAAGCTGCTATTAAATGATCTTCAGGTACGTGCGTACTTGGAGAAAAAATTGGTTCAGGCTTCTGTTTCTCGTATTGAGATTCAACGTCCTGCTCAAACTGCTCGTATTACTATTCACACTGCCCGTCCAGGCATTTTGATTGGTAAGAAAGGTGAAGATGTAGAGAAACTACGTAATGCAGTTTCTGAGATGATGGGCGTACCTGTTCACATCAACATCGAAGAAATTCGTAAGCCTGAAATGGACGCGAAATTGGTTGCGCAAAACATCGCTAGCCAACTAGAGCGTCGTGTTATGTTCCGTCGTGCTATGAAGCGTGCGGTACAAAACGCAATGCGTGCAGGCGCGAAAGGTATCAAGGTTCAGGTTAGTGGTCGTCTTGGCGGTGCAGAGATTGCACGTGCTGAGTGGTACCGTGAAGGTCGTGTACCACTACACACTTTGCGTGCTGACATTGACTACTCTACTTATGAAGCAAACACAACTTACGGCATCATCGGTGTTAAAGTGTGGATCTTCAAAGGCGAAATCTTGGGCGGTATTGAGCAAGTGCGTGCTTCTAAAGGCGCACAACAGAAGAAGTCTAAGTAGGGGGTAAGTCATGTTACAACCGAAACGTACTAAGTTCCGTAAAATGCAGAAAGGCCGTAACCGTGGCTTGGCATTGCGCGGCAACCAGGTTAGCTTTGGTGAATTCGGGCTAAAATCGACTGAACGCGGTCGTATTACTGCTCGTCAAATTGAAGCGGCGCGTCGTGTAATGACTCGTCATATTAAACGTGGTGGCAAAGTCTTTATTCGCGTATTTCCAGACAAGCCGATTACTCAGAAGCCTCTAGAGGTTCGTCAGGGTAAAGGTAAAGGTAGCGTCGAATATTGGGTTGCGCAGATCCAACCAGGTAAGATGCTTTATGAAGTTGAGGGTGTTTCTGAAGAGCTAGCACGCGAAGCGTTTGCTTTAGCTGCTTCTAAGCTTCCTTTGTCCACAACTTTCGTAACGCGTACGGTGATGTAGATGAAAGCAAAAGAAATGCAAGATAAGACTGTAGCTGAGCTGCAAGAGACCTTGGTTGAGCTACTACGTGAGCAATTTACTTTGCGCATGCAGAAAGCGACTGGTCAATTGGCGCAAACTCATTTGCTCTCGCAAGTTCGCCGCAATATAGCACGTGTTAAAACTGTGCTAAATGATAAGGCAGGTAACTAAGATGGCAGAAACAAAAGCGCGCACAGCTACTGGTAAGGTAGTAAGCGATAAGATGGATAAAACCATCACAGTACTAGTTGAACGTACAGAAAAACACCCTCTTTATGGGAAGTATGTTCGTCGTTCTACTAAATTGCACGCTCATGATGAAACTAATGAGTGCCAGATCGGTGATACCGTTAAGGTCGTAGAAACACGTCCTTATTCTAAGTCTAAAACTTGGAAACTGGTTCAAGTAGTTGAGAAAGCAGCAGCTGTATAAGCTGCTACTTCCTTCATGAGACTTGTTATCTAATTTGATTGGAGAGCAGAAATGATTCAAACAGAATCGATGCTTGATGTTGCAGATAACAGCGGCGCGAAGCGTGTTCAGTGTATAAAAGTACTGGGTGGCTCACATCGTCGTTACGCTGCTATCGGTGACATTATTAAGGTCACAGTGAAAGAAGCGATCCCACGTGGTCGTGTTAAAAAAGGGCAGGTTCTAAACGCTGTTATCGTTAGAACTAAGAAAGGTGTTCGTCGTCCAGACGGTTCAGTAATTCGCTTTGATGTAAACTCAGCGGTATTGTTGAATGCTTCAGGACAGCCTATTGGTACTCGTATCTTTGGCCCTGTAACACGTGAATTGCGTACAGAACAATTCATGAAAATTGTTTCTCTTGCACCAGAAGTGCTGTAAGAGGGAGAGGGGACATTATGCGTAAAATCAAACGTGACGACGAAGTTATCGTAATTGCCGGTAAAGACAAAGGCAAACGTGGCAAAGTTGTTAAGGTAGTAGACGAGAACCGCGTTCTAGTTTCTGGCATTAATACTGTTAAGAAACACGAAAAGCCAAACCCTATGAAGGGTTCAACTGGCGGTATCGTTGAAAAAGAAGCACCTATCCAGGTTTCTAATGTAGCCATTTTTAATAGTGCTACTGGTAAAGCGGATCGCGTCGGCTTTAAATTGAACGAAGATGGTACGAAAGTACGTATCTTTAAATCAAATAGTGAAGCGATCGACGCCTAAGAGCGAGAATTATAGCCATGGCGAGACTTAAGCAAGTATATAAAGATGAAGTTGTAGCGAAGTTGACTGAAGACTTCAGCTACAAGAATGTGATGGAAGTGCCTAAAATCACTAAAATCACTCTAAACATGGGCGTTGGTGAAGCGATTGCAGACAAGAAACTTCTTGAAAATGCAGTTAAAGACCTTGAAGCGCTTAGTGGTCAAAAAGTTGTAGTGACTAAGGCCCGCAAATCCGTAGCAGTTTTCAAAATCCGTGACGGTTACCCGATCGGTTGTAAAGTGACTCTACGTGGTGAGCGTATGTGGGATTTCTTCGACCGTTTGGTTGATGTAGCTATCCCACGTATTCGTGACTTCCGTGGACTTAACCCTAAGTCTTTCGACGGTCGTGGAAACTATAGTATGGGTGTTAAAGAGCAGATCATCTTCCCTGAAATCGATTACGATAAAGTAGATCGTGTACGTGGTATGGATATTACCATCACAACGACTGCTCGTACCGATGAAGAAGGTCGTGCTTTGCTAGCAGCCTTTAATTTCCCTTTCAAGAAATAAGAGGTAGGAATCATGGCTAAAGCATCAATGGTTCAGCGCGAAGCAAAACGCACCAAATTAGTAGCTAAGTATGCTGAAAAGCGTGCTGCTCTAAAGGCGATCATTAGCGACGTTAATGCATCGGACGATGAAAAATGGGAAGCAACGCTTAAATTGCAAGCGCTTCCTCGTGATTCATCTTCTTCTCGCCAACGTAATCGTTGTCAAGTGACAGGTCGTCCGCACGGTGTATACCGTCGCTTCGGTCTTTCTCGTATTAAGCTGCGTGAAGCAGCAATGCGTGGTGACGTACCAGGCTTGAAGAAAGCTAGTTGGTAAGCAAGTAGAGCACGATCATAATGTACGGCAGTGAATGGGGTGTCTAAAAGCTGGACATTCCGTTCGCTGCTGTGTACTATGCGCGAGCTCTATTTGCTGCACAATGGTTTTTTAAATTAGGAGCTCTTAAATGAGTATGCAAGATACCCTTGCGGATATGTTTACACGTATTCGTAATGCACAGATGGCTGAAAAAGCTTCTGTGAGTATGCCTTCATCAAAAATGAAGACATCAATTGCTGCTGTTCTACGCGAAGAAGGTTACGTTGGTAACTTTAGTGTAGATGAAGCAGTAAAGCCTACGCTTACAATCGAGTTGAAATACTACGAAGGTAAGCCAGTAATCGAAGAAATTAAACGCGCATCTCGCCCAAGTTTGCGTCAATACAAAGGCACTGCAGATCTACCTAAAGTAGAAGCAGGTCTTGGTGTTGCAATCATCTCTACATCTAAAGGTGTGATGACTGACCGTGCAGCTCGTGCTGCAGGCATCGGTGGCGAAGTAATCTGCACAGTATTCTAGGAGTTAGTATGTCTCGTATTGCTAATAGTCCAGTGACGCTTCCTAGTGGTGTAGATCTTTCTCTAAACGGCCAAGCTGTTGTTGTTAAAGGCAGCAAAGGTACTTTAGAGTTAAACGTTCACCGAAGCGTTGAAGTGACTAAAGAAGAAAATGTTATAACTTTCGCAGCACGTGATGCAGCGAAACAGAGCCGTGCCCTAGCAGGTACAACTCGTGCTTTGATCAACAACATGGTTGTTGGTGTAAGCCAAGGTTTTGAGAAAAGATTACTTCTTCAAGGTGTTGGTTACCGTGCTGCAGTTAAGGGTAAAGTTCTTAACTTGTCACTAGGTTTCTCTCATCCTGTGGATTATGAATTGCCAGAAGGCGTAACAGCTGAATGTGCATCTCAAACTGAAGTTATCTTGCGCGGTATTGATAAGCAAGCCGTAGGTCAAGCAGCTGCAGAAGTTCGCGGTTTCCGTCCACCAGAGCCTTATAAAGGTAAAGGTGTTCGCTATTCTGACGAAGTTGTTCGTCGTAAAGAAGCTAAGAAGAAATAGGTAGGCATATGAACACTAAAAAACAATCTCGAATTCGTCGTGCACGTCGTGCTCGTTTGCATATTCGTGACTTAGGTGCGAATCGTCTTACTGTATTTCGCACACCACGCCACATGTATGCACAAGTAATTTCTCCTTGTGGTAGTAAGGTGCTAGCTAGCGCTTCTACTTTAGAAAAGACTTTACGTGCTGGTGCGACTGGTAACAAAGTAGCGGCTAAAGAAGTCGGTACATTGGTAGCTACTCGCGCTAAAGAAGCAGGTGTCACTTCGGTCGCTTTCGATCGTTCTGGCTTCAAATACCACGGTCGCGTTCAAGCTCTTGCTGATGCAGCGCGCGAAGCCGGTCTAGAGTTCTAAGGGGTAGCACATGGCAGTTAATGATCAACAAACTAGCGACCTCCAAGAGAAGCTAGTTCAAGTAAACCGCGTTGCTAAAGTTGTAAAGGGTGGTCGTATCTTCTCTTTCACAGCTTTGACAGTTGTCGGTGATGGAAATGGTAAAGTTGGCTTTGGTCGCGGTAAAGCGCGCGAAGTTCCTCAAGCAATTCAAAAGGCTATGGAACAAGCTCGTCGCAACATGGTATCTGTTAAGCTTGATGGCGGTACTCTTCAGTACCCAGTTAAAGCGAACCACGGTGCGTCTAAAGTTTACATGCAGCCTGCATCTCAAGGTACTGGTGTTATCGCCGGTGGTGCAATGCGTGCGGTTCTTGAAATCGCAGGTGTTCACGATGTATTGGCTAAATGTTATGGATCTACAAACCCAATCAACGTAGTTCGCGCTACAGTGAAAGGTTTGCAGAATATGAAAGCGCCTGAGCAAGTCGCAGCTAAACGCGGTAAGTCAGTCGATCAAATTTTGGGGTAATGTGTAATGGCGAATAATACCATCACAGTTCAACTAACCCGTAGTCCGATCGGTCGTCTTCCAAAACACCGTGAAACTGTTAAAGGCTTGGGTTTACGTAAGATTGGCCAAACTCGTGTGTTGGAAGATACTCCAGCAGTACGCGGTATGGTTAATAAAGTTTATTACATGGTTAAAGTGGTAGGAGAATAACATGTTCTTAAATACACTTCGTCCTGGCGAAGGTAGCAAACATGCTCCTAAACGTGTTGGTCGCGGCATAGGTAGCGGCTTGGGCAAAACAGGTGGACGTGGCCATAAAGGTCTTAAGTCTCGCTCTGGTGGCTCAGTAAAACCTGGTTTTGAAGGTGGTCAAATGCCTTTGCAGAAACGTCTGCCAAAATTTGGTTTTACTTCACGTCAGGCAAAGTATGTTGCTGAGGTTCGTTTAAACGAGCTTGCTGCTGTAAATGCTGAAGTTGTAGATTTAGCTGCTCTTAAAGGCGCAGACATTCTTGGTCATCAAATTAAAGTTGCACGTGTGATTTTGTCTGGTTCTATCGACAAAGCAATCACGGTTCGTGGCCTTAAAGTGACTAAAGGTGCTCGTGCGGCAATTGAAGCAGCTGGCGGAAAAGTCGAGGAATAAATGGCAAAGCAAGGCTCACTACCTGCTGGTGCACAAAACGGATTAGGCGAGCTATGGGCTCGCATCCGTTTCGTATTTCTAGCAATTATTGTATATCGTATCGGTGCTCACATCCCTGTTCCTGGTATTAATCCAGATCGTTTGGCAGCACTGTTTGATCAAAATGAAGGCACAATTCTGAGTTTATTTAACGTATTCTCAGGGGGCGCACTTGAACGCATGAGTATTCTTGCGCTTGGGATTCTGCCCTATATTTCTGCCTCTATTATTATGCAGTTGTTAACGGTTGTGAGTCCGCAGCTAGAGCAGTTAAAGAAAGAGGGTGAAGCAGGTCGTCGTAAGATTACCCAATACACTCGCTATGGTACTGTGCTGCTTGCTTTAGTTCAGTCTGCCAGTATGGCAGTTGGCTTAGCAAGTCAGGGTATTTCGTTCAGTTCTGGTATGGAATTCTATGCCGTTGCTGTTGTTACCCTTGTTGCTGGTACTGTCTTCTTAATGTGGTTAGGCGAACAAGTTACTGAAAAAGGTATTGGTAATGGTATTTCCATCCTTATCTTTGCAGGTATCGTTGCCGGCATACCCGCTGCTGTAGGTCAGTCATTTGAATCGGCTCGTCAAGGCGATATCAATATTTTAGCTTTGTTGTTGATTGCGATATTAGCGATTGCGACGGTTGCTGCCATTGTCTTTATTGAACGTGGCCAACGTCGTATTACGGTTAATTACGCGAAGCGTCAGCAAGGCAAAAAAGTGTTTGCTGCACAAAAGAGTCATTTGCCACTTAAAGTGAATATGGCGGGTGTTATTCCTGCGATCTTTGCTTCAAGTATCTTGCTTTTCCCAGCCTCTATTGGCCAATGGTTTGGTCAAGGTGATGGGATGGAATGGTTACAAAACATTTCATTGGCTCTTGCTCCTGGACAACCTCTGTATGTGCTGTTATTTGCAATCGCAATTGTTTTCTTTTGCTTTTTCTATACAGCCTTGGTGTTTAATCCAAAAGATGTAGCAGATAATTTGAAGAAATCCGGTGCGTTCTTACCGGGTATCCGTCCTGGTGATCATACCGCTCGTTACGTTGATGGCGTAATGACTCGATTGACACTGTTTGGTGCTTTATATATCACCACTGTGTCTTTGATGCCTCAGTTTTTGAATGTTGCGTGGGATGTTCCATTCTACCTTGGCGGCACCTCTATGTTGATCGTAGTGGTTGTTGTTATGGACTTTATGTCGCAAGTTCAAAGTCATTTGATGAGTCAGCAATACGAGTCATTAATGAAAAAATCAAACCTAACTGGTTATGGTCAAAATGGCCTAATGTGATAAACATTGGTTGGAGATGAACATGAAAGTACGTGCATCTGTAAAGAAAATTTGTCGTAACTGCAAAATCGTTCGTCGTAACGGTTCAGTTCGAGTGATTTGTAAAACAGAACCTCGTCATAAGCAACGCCAAGGTTAATTCCTTAGCTTGTTGGATGATAGGAATGGGTGGTTGATTTATAGTCTAATTGTAGGCATAATCAGCCGCCCTCATGAAAGTAAATGATGGGTTGATATTCATCTATAACAACGGAGTAAAGTGATGGCTCGTATAGCCGGTGTCAATATTCCTGACAATAAACATGCGGTCATTTCTCTGACTTACATCTTCGGAATTGGTCGCACACGTTCACGCGCTATTTGCGCTGCTACAGGTGTTGCTGAGAGCGCAAAAATAAGCTCTCTAAGCGATGATACGCTTGACCAACTTCGTGGCGAAGTTGCTAAGTATACTGTAGAGGGTGACTTACGTCGTGAAGTCAGTATGTCTATCAAACGCTTGATGGACTTAGGTTGTAATCGCGGGATTCGTCATCGCCGCAGCCTACCAGTTCGTGGTCAACGTACCAAAACGAACGCTCGTACACGAAAAGGTCCTCGTAAACCTATTCGTAAGTAATTTAAACGCGTTTCGCTCTAGTGCTAAGTTCACTAGAGCTGAGCATTAAATAGGAAAGTGCAATATGGCTAAGCCAGCTACGCGCAGCACCAAGAAGAAAGTCAAAAAGACGGTCGTCGACGGTGTTGCTCATGTACACGCTTCATTTAATAACACGATCGTGACAATCACTGATCGCCAAGGTAACGCTCTTTCATGGGCTACTGCAGGTGGTTCTGGTTTTCGCGGATCTCGTAAAAGTACGCCTTTCGCAGCTCAAGTAGCCGCTGAACGTGCTGGTACTGTCGCTTTAGAGTTCGGTCTAAAGAACGTTGACGTGATGATTAAGGGCCCAGGTCCTGGTCGTGAGTCCGCAGTTCGTGCATTAAATGCACTAGGCTTGCGTATCAATAACATTACAGATGTGACGCCAATTCCACACAATGGTTGCCGTCCACCTAAGAAACGTCGCGTTTAAGAGGAGACAGATACATGGCTCGTTATATTGGTCCAACTTGTAAGTTGTCTCGTCGTGAAGGTACCGACTTGCAATTGAAGAGCGGTTCACGCGCTCTTGAGTCGAAATGTAAAGCAGAAACGGTTCCTGGTGTGCACGGTGCACGTCGCGGTCGTCTTTCTGATTACGGCTTACAGTTACGTGAGAAACAAAAAGTACGTCGTATGTACGGTGTACTAGAGAAGCAATTTCGTAATTACTACAAATCTGCTGCTCGCCTTAAAGGCGCAACTGGCGAGAACCTTTTGCAACTTTTGGAATCTCGTTTAGATAACGTTGTTTATCGCGCAGGTTTCGGTTCTACACGTGCGGAAGCTCGTCAACTAGTAGGTCATAAAGGCATTCTAGTAAATGGCTCTACGGTTAATATCCCGTCTTACCAAGTTAAAGCTGGTGACGTTGTATCTATCCGTGAAAAAGCTAAAAAGCAATTGCGTGTACAAAGCGCACTAGAGCTATCTAAAAATCGTGCAGCGATCCACTGGATCGAAGTTGATTCAACTAAACTGGAAGCTACTTTTAAAGCAGCGCCAGAACGTGCCGATTTATCAGCTGAAATTAATGAGAACCTAATTGTTGAACTTTACTCTAAGTAATAGTTTGATGATTAGGATTGAGAAATAGGTGGATCTATGCAGCGTTCAGTGAGCGAATTGTTAACCCCACGCAATATTGAAGTACAAGAAATCAGTAGCACACGATCTAAAGTGACACTACAACCGCTTGAACGTGGTTTTGGTCACACTTTAGGTAATGCACTACGTCGCATTCTTTTGTCTTCAATGTCAGGTTGTGCGATTGTAGAAGTCGAAATCGACGGTGTATTACATGAATACAGTACAATCGAAGGGGTTAAAGAAGATGTAATTGAAATTCTTCTTAACCTAAAAGGAGTTGCGATCGCTCTACATGGGCAGGATGAAGCAACTCTGACTTTAAGTAAAAAAGGTCCTGGTGTCGTAACAGCAGCTGATATTCAGCTTGTTGCCGACTCTGAGATTGCTAACCCTGATCTTGTTATTGCGCACTTAGATGATACTGCAGAGTTAAACATGCAGATCAAAGTCGCTCGTGGTCTTGGTTATGAGCCTGCTGATGCTCGTGTTGCTGGTGATGATGAAACTCGTCCTATTGGTCGCCTGCAGCTTGATGCCTCATTCAGCCCAGTGCGTCGTGTAGCATACAGTGTTGATAATGCTCGTGTTGAGCAGCGTACAGACTTAGATAAGTTAGTCTTAGACATCGAATCTAACGGTACAATCGACCCTGAAGAAGCTATTCGTCGTTCAGCTACTATTCTTCAACAACAAATTGCAGTTTTTGTCGCTCTTGAAAGTGAGAGTGAAGCACCAGTTGAAGAAGAAGAAGATGAGATTGATCCAATTTTGCTACGCCCGGTTGATGATCTTGAGTTAACCGTTCGCAGTGCTAACTGTTTGAAAGCAGAGAACATTTATTACATCGGTGATTTGATTCAACGTACTGAAGTTGAGCTTCTTAAGACGCCTAACCTTGGTAAGAAGTCGTTAACTGAAATCAAAGATGTTTTAGCACAGCGTGGTTTGTCTTTGGGAATGCGTCTAGAAAATTGGCCACCGGCTAGTTTGAAAGACGATAGCAAAGTTCTAGCTCGCTAGGTCATTGTTCCCTGGCCACCGTAGTTTGGTAAGGAATGTATAATGCGTCATCGTAAGAGTGGACGTCACTTAAACCGTACTAGCTCACATCGTAAAGCGATGTTTAAAAATATGGCTGTTTCTTTGTTTGAGCACGAAGTTATTAAAACTACGTTGCCTAAAGCGAAAGAATTACGTCGTGTTGCTGAGCCGTTAATCACATTGGCGAAAGTAGATTCAGTTGCGAATCGTCGCCTTGCCTTTGCTCGTACTCGTAGCAAAGACGCAGTAGGTAAATTATTCTCTGAGCTAGGTCCTCGTTACCAAGCTCGTCCTGGCGGTTACATTCGCATTCTTAAATGCGGCTTCCGTACAGGTGATAATGCACCTATGGCTTATGTTGAATTGGTTGATAGACCAGTTACAGAAGCTGCTGAGTAAGATCAGTAAGTAATAAAAAAAGCCGAGCTTATGCTCGGCTTTTTTATGTCTGATTCTTTCTTAACTAAAGCCGAATAGAATAAGCTTCTATTCGGCTTTATGTTTTCTAGATCATGTCTTTCAAGAAACGACCTGTGTGTGAGCCTTCAGCTTGAGCTACGGTTTCTGGAGTGCCTTCAGCGATAATATAACCACCTCCGCTACCGCCTTCAGGACCAAGGTCTACAATCCAATCCGCTGTCTTAATCACATCAAGGTTGTGCTCTATGACCACAATGGTATTACCGTGATCACGCAGACGATGAAGAACTTTAAGAAGCTGCTCTATATCGGCAAAATGCAGCCCTGTGGTTGGCTCATCTAGAATATATAAGGTCGCGCCTGTGTCGCGTTTAGAGAGCTCTTTAGCGAGTTTAACCCTTTGGGCTTCACCGCCAGATAAAGTGGTTGCTGCCTGTCCTAGACGTATATAGCCAAGGCCTACGTCCATGAGTGTTTGAAGCTTTCTTGCAACAGAAGGAACCGCATCGAAGAATTCTCGGGCATCTTCAATAGTCATTTCCAAACATTCGTGAATGTTCTTGCCTTTGTAAAGTATTTCTAAGGTCTCACGGTTATAGCGTTTACCCTTACAGGTATCACAAGGCACATACACATCTGGCAAGAAGTGCATTTCAACTTTGATGACACCGTCACCCTGACAAGCTTCACAACGACCACCTTTCACGTTGAAGCTAAACCTCCCCGGTTTATAACCACGAGATCTCGCTTCTTGAGTTGCTGAGAACAGTTCCCTCATAGGAGTGAAAATACCAGTATATGTTGCAGGGTTTGATCTTGGTGTACGGCCGATCGGGCTTTGGTCTATATCGACACATTTATCAAATAGCTCTAAACCTTCAATCTTTTCGTGAGGGGCCGCTTTCAACGTAGTGGCGCCATTCAAAGCTGTAGCAGCAAGAGGGTAGAGTGTGCCATTAATCAAAGTGGACTTACCTGAACCTGATACACCAGTAACACAAGTCATGACACCTATAGGGATGTTGAGGTTAACCTCATTGAGGTTATTCCCCGTAGCGCCTTTTAAACTCAGCTGCTGATTATTCTTAGCAGAATGGCGGGTGGTAGGAATGTCTATCTTACGAGTACCGACAAGGTATTGGCCTGTTACTGACTCAGGGCAATTCATTATATCTTCAGGAGTGCCGCTGGCGATGACTTGACCACCGTGTACACCCGCACCTGGACCTATATCTACTACATGGTCGGCAATACGAATCGCGTCTTCATCATGCTCTACGACTATGACTGTATTACCGAGATCTCGTAAGCGGGTAAGAGTAGCGATTAAGCGTTCGTTATCTCGTTGATGAAGGCCGATAGAAGGCTCATCGAGAATGTACATTACGCCTACTAAGCCAGCACCGATTTGACTGGCAAGACGGATACGTTGAGCTTCACCACCAGAAAGAGAGTCAGCCTTGCGGTCTAATGTTAAATAATCCAAGCCAACATTCACTAGGAAAGTTAGGCGGTCGCGAATTTCTTTAAGTATCTTGGATGCAATTTCGCCACGGGCGCCGGGTAGCTCCAAGTTTTCAAAATATCTTAAGCATTCAGCAATAGGGTAGGTGACGACTTCTGGTAGTGTCTGCTCATCAATAAACACGTTTCTAGCAGAGCGATTCAAGCGAGAGCCGTGACAATCAGGGCAAGGCTGTACACTGATGTACTGAGAAAGGTCATCCCGCACACTGTCTGATTCTGTTTCATGGTAACGGCGTTGTAGGTTAGGAATGACCCCTTCAAATGCGTGTGAGCGCATCATCTTATCGCCGCGCTCATTAATATAAACAAACTCTATTTTATCTTTCCCCGAACCATTGAGAATACGTTTTTTGTAGTCGTCAGGAATATCCGCATACTTAGTGTCGATATCAAAACCGTAGTGGTTCGCCAGCGCGGTTAGCTGTTGATAATAGAAGATACTGCGTCGCCCCCACCCACGAATGGCACCTTCCGCTAGGGTAAGGGAATCGTCTTGTATGATGCGTTCAGGGTCGAACATTTGATGTGTACCTAAACCATCACAGGTTTGGCAAGCA
Source organism: Marinomonas sargassi (assembly GCF_025716875.1). GTDB lineage: Bacteria > Pseudomonadota > Gammaproteobacteria > Pseudomonadales > Marinomonadaceae > Marinomonas > Marinomonas sargassi. Next base: position 38,213 of record NZ_JAOVZB010000008.1, read on the forward strand.
CCGTTTGGGTTGTTAAATGAGAAGAGCCTTGGCTCCAATTCTGTCAGGCTGTATCCACACACTGGACAAGCAAACTTGCTGGAGAAAATATATTCTTCGCTCTCATCATCCATATTGATGGCTTTAGCAATACCATCAGATAGCTCTAAACAAGTTTCAAAAGACTCAGCGAGGCGAAGCTGTAAATCGGGTCTGACTTTAAAGCGGTCAATCACCACTTCTATTGTGTGTTTTTTGTTTTTCTCTAATGCTGGAGCGTCATCTAGATCAACCACGATGCCATCTATGCGTGCTCTGATGAAACCTTTTGATAATAAATCGCTAATAGTATGTAAGTGCTCACCTTTTCTATCTTTAACGATAGGGGCGAGAAGCATCATCTTACTTTCTTCTGGTAGAGATATAATCTTATCAACCATCTGTGATATGGTTTGCGCTTCTAAAGGCTCGCCATGTGTTGGACAACGAGGCTGGCCAGCACGGGCAAATAGCAGACGCAAATAATCGTAGATTTCTGTGATGGTTCCCACGGTAGAGCGTGGGTTGTGGGATGTAGATTTCTGTTCAATGGAGATCGCTGGAGAAAGGCCCTCAATATGGTCAATATCGGGCTTTTCCATCATGGATAAAAATTGTCTGGCGTAAGTAGATAAAGATTCTACGTAGCGGCGCTGTCCTTCCGCGTATAAGGTGTCAAAAGCCAGAGAAGACTTACCCGAACCAGATAAACCGGTAATAACAATTAACTTGTCTCTTGGAATGTCTAAGTCCACATTTTTAAGATTGTGGGTGCGTGCTCCGCGTATGGTAATGGTATCCATGAGTCTCCAATGTGAAATTGTTCAGCAGAAATGAATTTGCCCGTAGTAAATTAAATAACTGTCTATTTTTACAGTAGTTGAAATGGAGCTTCAACGGTATTTTGAGTAAAATAGGCATCTTTTTTTTCAAACCCTTAAGTTAAGTGGTTATAACCTCTATATGGATCTACTCGAACGCCGCTCTGTACTTGCCCTAGCGCTGATCTATTTGTTTAGAATGCTTGGCTTGTTCCTCATTATGCCTGTTATTAGCATTGCGGGTGATGACATGACAGGGACAACAGCGGCTTTATTAGGCATGGCCATTGGTATCTATGGCCTAACTCAGGCCAGCTTACAAATTCCAATGGGCATGTGGTCTGACAAAATAGGCCGTAAACGAGTCATTGTTATTGGTTTACTGCTTTTTGCTGTTGGTAGCCTGATTTGTGCCAATGCAACAGACATTACGACACTCATTATCGGCCGTGCAGTGCAAGGTGCAGGGGCGATAGCTAGCACCTTAATGGCTCTATTGAGTGATGTCACAAGAGAGCAAAACCGAACTAAGGCCATGGCGTTAGTTGGCGCGAGCATCGGGGCTTCTTTTATGTTGTCTCTGGTAATTGGTCCTTGGTTATACGCGCTCATCGGTTTATCTGGCTTGTTCTATTTATCCTTTGCTCTGTCGATATTAGGCATTTTGTTGATTGTGTTTGCTGTGCCGAACTCGGTACACCACACTTTTCGCCGCGATACGACGCCGAACTTGGCAGCGTTAGGTTTAGTATTAAAAGACTCAAGATTACGCTTTTTAAACATCAGTGTGTTTCTTCTTCATGCGAGTTTGACTGCGCTATTTATTACCTTGCCAAGCCTTCTTTTGAATACATTTGAAATGCCTTTAGAAGATCACAGTTGGCTTTATCTAATTATCATGGCGAGTGCCTTTGTTGGAATGCTACCATTAGTCATAATGGCCGAAGCAAAAGCCAAGATGAAGCAAGTGTTAACTTTGGTGCTTTTGTTGTTAGGCGTTAGTACCCTGTCGCTACAATGGGGTAACCATATTGGGGTGTTCGCTTTCTTGCTTTGGGTGTACTTTGTTGGCTTTAATGCGCTAGAAGCAACCTTGCCTTCCTTGATCAGTAAACTGGCTCCCGTTGGTAACCGTGGTACGGCAATGGGCGTATTTTCTACTCATCAGTTTATCGGCTCCTTTATTGGTGGTGCTGGTGGTGGTTGGTTAATACAAAACTATTCGAGTAACGGCATATTTTGGGTGTTTGGTGTGGTATTTTTAGCTTGGGCATTGGTTAGTCTCACCCAGCCAGCTCCTAAACAGCTGAGTAGTCTCGCATTTAGTTTATCGAACATCGACGAAGCGGCTATACCAACCTTAACCGAACAACTTATGGCGGTTGAAGGAGTAGAGGGCTTACAAATATTTGAAGATGAGCAAACAGCTTACCTTAAAGTAAATAAGAAAAAGTTGGACAAAGACACTTTGGCACGTATTGCGCCACAAGTTGCTCTTTAAAACAGAATCTCGCAAAAGAACATTATTAATTTTAGTTGGAGAACGTCATGGCACGTGGAGTAAATAAAGTAATCTTGGTTGGCAATGCAGGCAATGATGCCGAAGTTCGTTTTATGCCGTCAGGTGGTGCTGTCGCAAACGTAAGTTTGGCAACAACGGAAAGCTGGCGTGACAAGCAAACTGGCCAAATGCAAGAGCGTACTGAATGGCACCGTGTGTCTTTCATGGACCGTGGTAACTACCGTTTAGGTCAAATCGCCGGTGACTTCATCAAGAAGGGTTCAAAAGTTTATGTAGAAGGTTCACTACGAACTCGTGAGTGGGAAAAAGACGGCATCAAGCGTTACACAACAGAAATTATTGCCAGTGAAATGCAGTTGTTAGATGGGCGTGCAGACGGTCAGCAGGGTGGCTACGATGCTGGTGCACAAGGTGGTTACGGTGGCGGAGCGTCAGCGCAACAAGCACCACAAGGTGGCTTTAACCAAGCGCCTCAGCAAGCGGCACCACAGCATGCTCCTCAAGGTGGCTTCAACCAGCCAGCAGGTGGCTATGGTCAGCAGCCACAGCCTCAAGCAGCACCACAACAAGCTGCGCCACAATCATTCGGAAGCTGGGGTAATGCGCCACAGCAAGCGCCTGCACAAGCAGCACCACAACAACGTGCTCCACAGGCAGCGCCAAAAGCACCAGAGCCAAAGCCACAACAAGCGCCTAACTTTGATGACTTTGACGATGATATCCCGTTCTAAGCAACTCTTAGTTGGCTAAAACAGAAAGCCCCGCAATGCGGGGCTTTCGTGTTTCTAGGAGAAGGCAATAAATGCGTTTAATAGTTTTTTCTAGTGGCCATTTATGAGAGTGTTTAGCATTATTGATAGCTAAGCTTGTGAGCAAGGGATTGAACATGATATTCGAGAAAGTAACATTGCAAGGTCAACATGTCCGTTTGGAACCGTTATCTGAGTCGCATAAAGAAGGGATTTGCTCAGCGATTTTAGACGGGGAACTTTGGAAACTTTTCGTAACCCTTGTTCCACACCCGTCTGAGATCGATGCATTTCTCAATAAGGCACGTTTGAATCAAGAATCTGGAGACGGTTTAGCCTTTGCTATTATTGATGAGAAAACCAATCAGGTAGCTGGCTCTACTCGTTTTATGAGGGCTAATTTACCGCATGCTCGAGTAGAAATTGGTTTTACTTTCTTAGGTAAGTCATTTCAAAAAACTAAGGTAAACACTGAGTCGAAGTTGTTAATGTTGACCTATGCATTTGAGACCTTAAACCTCAATCGAGTTGAATTACTCACAGATTACTTAAATACAAGTTCACGGAATGCGATTCTGCGTATTGGCGCTAAGCAAGAAGGTATTTTGAGAAGCCACATGGTGATGCCTAATGGTAGGGTTCGAGATTCAGTGTTGTTTAGTATCGCTCGCCATGAATGGTCTGGTGTTAAGCAGAACTTAGAATACAAATTGCTCAATTAGCTTGATAGAAAAGGTGGGGTTCACCATTTCGGTAAGTCTTCTGGTTATTGCGAGATCGAATATGTAGTGTATTTATCTTTTGCCTCCCCAATAAATAGTTGGACCAATAAAGTGAAAAGGATCTGAATGCGTTATCTAGAGCAGCCCTTATTTTACATAAAAGGTATGAGTACAGCAGATGAATATTCCTAGTGTGATCTTTGATTACAATAAGACTAAACAAGCAGAGTTCGAAATATTTGATTTAGAGGAGTTATATGAGCGAAAGTTTAATCATCACTCTCCAGACCAATGTCATAAAGTAAAATTCTTTGTACTCATTTATATTATGGCTGGTCATGGAAGTCATATGATAGATTTTGTTGAATACCCGTACCTAGCAGGGTCCGTTATTTTTGTGCAGCCAGAGCAAGTTCAAGCTTTTGATTTTAGTCATAGGCCCAAAGGGAAAGTTCTGGTCTTAACACAAGGCTTTTTGGATCAAGTGCATGCCAATATGCGCTTACCAAACTACACCCCCTTGCATCTGAATAGTCAATATACCCCTATTGTGAATCTTGATACCGAGAATCATGAACGTTGTCAGAAGTTAGTGAGTGAACTTACAGTCGAAGTGAACCATGCGTGCTCGGATCCGTTGATTGTTATGTACTTATTTTCAACTTTGTCTCTAATGCTACATAGATTACGGCCAGAGCTGAAAATGGATACGTTGTCGCAATCACAAAGTATTAAGTTTGCGCGCTTTATTGAGCTGTTATGTACAGAGTATCGGCAAATAAAGGGAGCTAACTGGTATGCCGATCAACTCAATATGACTTATAAAACCTTGAACCATATCTGTAAACTGGCGACAGAGTTAACCGCTAAACAGTTAATAGACTCTCATACCATATTAGAGATTAAGCGTTTGCTATTGGTAGGGAATGTTACTACGCAACAACTCGCCTTTGACCATGGTTTTGAAGATGTTAGCAACTTTGTTAAATACTTTAAGAAGCATACTCACATAACCCCAAGTCAATTTAAAAAGCAGTACCTTTCTGCAAACTTAACTGGAAAGTAGTTTTACGTTAAAGTTCGATATCGACCATTTTTCTGCCCACATTCACTCTGCTTAAGAATTCATCGTTTCTCTAATATACATATTGTCAATTTGTAAGGAGATAAGGATGAATAGAATTACTCTCAGAAAACTTGTGGCCCCCGTAGCCATAGCAACAGCATGTTTAACTATGACGAGTACAGCAACAGCGGAGCAAAAAATGACAAATACAGAAAAAGCGGTCGCGCTAATAGAAAGTATTGAAAATGGTAATCCTGAGCCAGTAGGTTTCATCAACCCACATAAATATATACAGCATAATTTAGCGATAGGTGATGGCTTAGCCGGTTTTGGTGAAGCGATGAAAATGCTGCCACCGGGCGGTGCTAAAGCTAGCGTTCAACGTGCATTTCAAGACGGTGATTATGTTGTATTGCATACAGAATATGATTTCTTTGGCCCGAAAGCTGGCTTTGATGTGTTCCGTTTTGAAAACGACAAAATCGTAGAGCATTGGGATAATTTACAAGAGATTGCTCCTCCAAACCCTAGTGGACATACTCAATTTGATGGGCCAACACAAGTTACGGATTTGAGTAAAACGGATGAAAACAAGGCCTTAGTGACGGACTTTGTTGAGACAATCCTAATCAAGGGGGATATGGGTAAAATTGGTCAGTTTATTGGGCCAAATGATGAAGACTATATTCAGCATAATCCAGCAGTGTCAGATGGTTTAAGCGGTCTAGGTAAAGCTTTAGCGGCTTTAGCTCAGCAAGGTATGCCAATGGCCTATAACAAAAATCATAAAGTGTTAGGGCAAGGGGATTTCGTTTTGTCGATTAGTGAAGGTAAGTTTTTAGATAAGCATGTCGCCTTCTATGATTTGTTCCGAGTCGAGGACGGAAAAATTGTAGAGCACTGGGACACTATCGAGAACATTCCCCCAAAAGCGGATTGGAAAAATGATAATGGAAAGTTTGGCTTTTAATTAATCAGGAAAAGTATAGGCAGGTTAAACTGCCTATACTTTGTTATCTATCCACCACCATCATCTTATAGTTCATAATTCATTTTCAAAAATTCAACATGCGCTGGAATGGTTAGTGCTTTCGGGCGAATGCTTTGTATAAGTGCTTTCGCTCGCTCCCATTGGTAACCAGATTCTAGTAGTAAGCATGCTGCCATGACTCCTGTTCTTCCCGTCCCACCACGACAATGAATCACTATCGTTTTCTTCTCTTTTAAGTGAGTAAGCAGCTCTTCTTTTTTGGTATTTAACACATCAAAGAAAGGTTGCTGCGGCGCTTGATCGTCTTCTACGGGTAGTTGATACCAAAGCATGCCTTGTTGTTGTATTTCTTTTCCAAGATCTGTGACGTTGAGTTTGGCAATCTCAGAGTCGGGTAGCATGCTGATGATAACGTCTGCACCCGCTTCTTTGAGGCTTAAAATGGATGAGGTTAAATCGGCGTCTTTTGTTCCCGGGCATGGTGTGAAGATAAATTGTGCGCCATTGTCGAGGGCAAGTAGGTCGTATGGGTGTGTCATCTGATATTCCTTCTGCATATATTTGGCCAGTATAAGATAAGAAATATGACAATTGTTAGTTGTGCTTGGGCTGAGGTGTGATTTTTGCCCCTTTTACCTTCGAAAAGCGTTTTATGAAACAAGCCTTTTTGTCTCGGTACACATATAATTGCCAGCATAATTGATTTAATGAGGTATTGGCTGGTGGATGAAGAAGATGGTGCATCTTTATTTGCGCAAGAAGTAGCAGGAATAAAGCCGCTTAAAACCAGTGAAGTGTATTTAAGTAAGAAAGGCCCTGAAGTGGACTTTCTCGCTCGTCAAAAAGCCGCGCTTATGGTGAATGAGGAGGATAGAAACCACCTGTCGCAAGATTATGTCGAAAAGGTGCAGCCAAATGACGTGCTGGCTTATAAGCGTTCTGGTGTACAAGATGGTGTGTTTAAACGCTTGCGTCAGGGTAAATATGGTATTGAGGCACGCTTAGATTTACATCGTCATACTGTTGCTCAGGCAAGAGAGCAGGTTTATCAGTTTGTTGATGACTGCATGCGTAATGATATTCGTGTTGCCATTATCGTCCATGGCAAGGGAGATCGAGCCCCTACCCCAGAAGAACAGGCAACGCTAAAAAGCTTCATCAATAAATGGTTACGTGACCTTGACCCTGTTATGGCATTTCATAGTGCGCAAAAATTCCATGGTGGTTTAGGGGCTGTGTATGTTTTGTATAAGAAAACCGAAAAAGCGCGCTTAGAAGATTGGGAAAAGCACCAAAAGCGTTAATTCTGTAAAGGGATTTAACGCAAAGCTTTCTCGTTATTTCGTGCAGTAAAAGCCATATTTTTGCTATAATCCCGCCACTTTAATCGCGACATGCTGTTTTTTGTCGTCCCAAACATAGTTGTCATCGTATTCTAATTCTATTGAGGTAGATAATGGCCCATAGTACTGCTCATCATTCTGCGTTTACTTTTGTTCGCAGCGAGTTTATTGATGCTCTTAACGCCACTGTGCAAGAGTTTGAACACACAGTTACTGGGGCGAAGCATTTTCATATCGCATCCGAAAATGACGAAAATGTTTTTCTTGTCGGCTTGAAGACAGTACCAACGGATTCCTGTGGTGTGGCTCACATTCTTGAACACACTGTGTTGTGTGGCTCTGAGCGTTTTCCAGTACGCGACCCTTTCTTCATGATGATACGTCGTTCATTGAATACCTTCATGAATGCATTTACCTCTTCTGATTGGACGGCTTACCCTTTTGCCAGCAAGAACAAGAAAGACTTCCATAACCTATTAGATGTGTATTTGGACGCTGTGTTCTTTTCTCGACTTGATGAGTTGGACTTCTCTCAAGAAGGTCATCGTTTGGAATTTGAAGAACCTGAGAATTCAGAATCTGACCTTACCTTCAAAGGTGTGGTATTCAATGAAATGAAAGGGGCGATGAGTTCTACCACTTCTGTGTTGTGGCAAACTCTGACTAAATACTTGTTCCCAAATAATACTTACCACTTTAACTCTGGTGGTGAGCCAACGGACATTCCTGATTTATCTTATCAAGACTTACTGGATTTCTACCGTACTCATTACCACCCATCTAATGCCGTCTTTATGACATTTGGTGATATTCCTGCTGAAACATTACAAGCTGAGTTTGAAGAGAAGGTACTAAGCCGCTTTGAACGTTTAGAAGAGCAAGTGGTTGTGCCGAATGCTAAACGCTACTTCTCACCAGTACGTGTTCAAGAAGGTTATGCAGCGGAAGAAGTGAAAGAAGATGCTAGCCATGTGGTGATAGGTTGGTTGCTTGGTGAAAGCATAGATTTAAACCAGCAATTCGAAGCGCAATTGTTGTCCAGTGTATTGCTGGATAACAGTGCGTCACCTTTGTTGCGAGTGTTAGAAGGAAGTGACTTAGGTCGGGCTCCGTCTCCTTTGTGCGGTCTTGAAGACAGCAATAAAGAAATGAGCTTCATGTGTGGTTTAGAAGGAGTGAAACAAGAAGACGCTTTGCAAGTGGAAGCCTTGGTTGTTTCATCACTAAAAGACATTGCTGATAATGGCGTACCACAGAGTATGGTGGATGCTATGTTGCACCAACTTGAGTTGAGTCAGCGCGAAATCGGTGGTGGCAGTTACCCATATGGTTTGCAGCTTATCTTGGCTGGCTTGTCGACGGCTGTGCACTCGGGTGATGTTATCGCTCAACTTGATCTTGACCCTGTCATCAATGACATGCGAGAGAAAATCAAAGACCCTCAATACATTCCTGAACTGATCAATCGCTTGTTGCTGTCAAATGCACACCGAGTCACTCTGACTTTAAGCCCAGATGATGCTTTAGAAGCACGTCGTAATGCAGCTGAGAAAGATCGTTTAAGTCAGATTAAAGCGGCGTTATCGGATGTTGAAAAAGAGCAAATCATCGCTCGTAGCGCAGCATTAAAAGAGCGTCAGGTGCAGGTGGATGATATGAGCATTCTACCTAAAGTCGGCTTGGAAGATGTTCCAGCACGTTTACCTGAATACGACAGTGCTAAGGTATCGGCTAACTTGCCAATTACCTTCTATCCACAAGGCACCAATGGTCTGGTTTATCAGCAGTTGGTTATTGATTTACCTGAGCTAGATGAAGAAGAGACGCAATACTTGCCGTTGTTTTCCTCTGTCATTACTGAGTTAGGTATAGGTGAAGAAGATTATCTAGCCGTACAAGAACGCCAAGCTCAAGTCTGTGGTGGTTTAGGTGCGTCTAATTCGATTCGCCCTGTCATTGCGGATCGTCAATCTCTAAATGCTTACTTTATCTTATCGAGCAAAGCCTTAGTTCCTAATGTTAAAGCGATGACAGAGCTACTTACGGATACCATGCTGAATGTGCGCTTTGATGAAGTTGGTCGCTTGAAAGAATTGGTGGCACAGCGTCGAGCTCGCCGTGAGCAATCTATCACAGGTCAAGGTCATTCATTGGCCATGGCGGCGGCAACCAGTACTTTCTCTGGTTTGGCGTTGCAGCAAGAGAAATGGGGCGGCTTGTCTGGTATTCGCTCACTTATGGCATTAGATGATGCCATGAAAGCAGACGATTCCGCAGTGGAAGCCGTACTGGCTGTATTTAAACGTTTGCATGAGAAACTATTAAAAGCCAATAAGCAGTTGTTGCTGGTGGCTGAAGCTCAGCATGAGACGGCAATAGTGGACGAAGTGACTAAGCTGGTTGCTGGTTTGCCAGTAGGCGAACTGGATACGAATTTTGCTTTGCCAGCGGAAGACAGTAAAACCAAGGTGGCTTGGCTGACTTCTACTCAGGTGAATTTCTGTAGTAAGGCCTACCGTGCGGCGTTTGGTGATCATCCAGATGTGGCGGCTTTAACAGTACTAGGTGGCTTCTTGCGTAATGGTTTCTTACACAGAGTGATTCGTGAGCAGGGCGGTGCTTATGGCGGTGGTGCTACCTTTGACGGCAGTTCCGGCGCTTTCCGTTTTTACTCTTACCGTGATCCTCGCTTAACAGAAACCCTAGCGGACTTCGATGCCTCCATTGATTGGATGCTAAACGAAGAACACACCGAAGATATGTTAGAAGAAGCGATTCTGGGTGTCATTGGTTCCATGGATAAACCGGGCTCCCCTGCTGGTGAAGCGCAAAGTGACTTCTATGTTCAGCTTCATGGACGCAGCTTGGCTTATCGAGAAGCTTTCCGTGCGAAAATTTTAGCGGTGACAATAGATCAACTTAAACAGGTTACGAAAACCTATTTAACAGAACAAAATGAAAATGTTGCTGTGGTATCTGCCACATCGAAGCGTGAAGAGTTAGAAGCCTTGGGCTTCACTATTCAAGCGCTTTAATGAGCAGCCTTTAGCAAATAATAGTTTAATTAACGGATAAGTGAATGGATCAGTTTCAAGATATACGCCCATACAATGATGATGAAGTTGCAGCGGTGTTGAATAACTTGGTGGAAACACCGGACTTCATTAATACCATTATTGGTTTTCGATTTGCCAAATGGCCTCGACTTTTGCATGGGCCATTGGGCTATATCGTCAAGCTGGCTCTAAAGCGTCAATTATCGAGCGTTAAAAATGTGCACGATTTCCAGATGCGTGTTGCTAGCTACATGGAACGTATGATCAAAACCACGACTACGGATGTGGAGTATCGCGGTATTGATAAGTTAGATAAGAACACAGGCTATTTGTTCTTATCTAATCATAGGGATATCGCCATGGACCCAGCTTTTGTGAACTACGGTTTGTATCTTGCTGGCCTTAATACGGTACGTATTGCGATAGGTGATAATTTGCTACGTCGCCCATTTGTTTCTGACTTAATGCGCCTAAACAAAAGCTTTATCGTGAAACGTTCGGCAAATGGTGTTCGAGAAATGATGGCTGCATTTGGGCAGTTATCTTCTTATATTTCGACATCATTAATGGAAGACCAGTCTAATATCTGGATCGCCCAGAAGGAAGGGCGGGCTAAAGATGGTCTAGATCAAACAGACCCTGCCATCATTAAAATGTTTTTCATGAGCCAGAAAAAAGCCAAAGTGCCGTTTCCTGAAGCCATGGCTAATCTGAAAATTGTGCCAGTATCTATCTCTTATGAATATGACCCTTGTGCCTTTGATAAAGCCAATGAGCTGAATGAAAAGGAGAAAACAGGTGCATATCAAAAGGCGGAATTTGAAGACATCGACAGTATTAAAAATGGTATCGTGGGCTTTAAAGGCAAGGTGGTAGTGACGTTTGGTGATGTGATTAAAGATGGCTTTGAAACACCTGAAGAGTTTGTTGAAGAGGTGGATCGCCAGATTATTATGAACTACGCTGCTCAGCCGACGAATGAAGCGGCTTTAGCGGTACAGCAGGGTTTACCTTCGACAGATAAAGGTTTCTCTGACTATCTTGATACGTGCCCTAAAGAGTTAAGGGAAACTATCTTGGCTATGTATGCAAATCCACTAAAACAAAAGCAAAAATATTTAAGCGAATAAGGTTAGGAGTAGAGTGTTAATGGGTGTTTTGGAGTCTTTAAGGTCCTGGCTGGGGTCCATTGTTTTCTTTGCTTATTATATGATCTCTACTATTGCGTTTGGCGCTCTTGCTCCTATCGCCACTCTGTTACTGCCGAAAAACGCTAGGCAGCCAGTCTTGAACCTACATAATAAAGGGCTGCTATTTATTTTCCGTGTTGCCTGTGGTGTGAAAGTAGAAGTCGTAGGTTTAGAGAATATTAATAAAGCGCGCCCAAGCGTGCTGGTGGCAAACCACCAAAGTGAATGGGAGACCTACATACTGCAAGTATTGTTCGCACCCATCTCTACTGTTCTGAAAAAGGAACTATTGTCCGTACCTTTTTTTGGTTGGGGTCTACGTATGGTTCAGCCGATTGCTATTGACCGATCTCAACGTACGAATGCCTTAAAGCAAATTATTAGCCAAGGTAAAGAGCGAATCGAAGACGGTCGTTCAGTGCTGATTTTTCCTGAAGGGACACGCATTGCGCCGAACGAAGAGCAAGCTTTCAACAAGGGCGCTGCTATGTTGGCGACCTCGGCGAATGCACCTATCCTGCCTGTTGTTCATAATGCGGGTTACACTTGGCCGGGAAGACGCTGGCGTAAGTTCCCAGGCAGTATTCGAGTGGTTATAGGTCCTGTAATCGAATCGGAAGGCAAGAAAACATCCGCGCTTCATGAGGAAATGGATACTTGGATGCGAGCTGAAATGGCTAAGTTGCCAAAAGGGAATAACTCTCTAGATTAATTCTCTAGCTAGGATCGAGTTTTACTCAGTTTGGTGAAGGTCTTCATTTATTTTGATCAATAAAAAAGCCGCATTTAAATGCGGCTTTTTTGTGTCTAGTGTTTAGCTGGGGAATATTAAGCTTCGTATTTTTTGAATACCAAGCTAGCGTTTGTTCCACCAAAACCAAAACTGTTAGACATGATTAAGTTCAAGTCAGCATCGTCTTTGCGAGTTGTTACAACAGGGATGTTACCAGCTGCTGGGTCTAACTCGTCTACGTTTGCAGATGCTGCGATGAATTTGTTTTCCATCATTAGCAAGCAGTAAATTGCTTCATGAACACCAGCAGCACCTAGAGAGTGGCCAGATAGAGACTTAGTTGAGCTAACTAGTGGGATTTTATCACCGAATGTTTCGTTAACTGCTTGAAGCTCTTTCATATCACCAGCAGGAGTACTTGTACCGTGCGTATTGATGTAATCAATATCACCGTCAATTGTGCTCATTGCCATTTGCATACAACGTACTGCGCCTTCACCAGAAGGAGCAACCATGTCGTAACCGTCAGATGTTGCACCGTAGCCAACTAATTCTGCGTAGATTTTCGCGCCACGTGCTTTTGCGTGTTCAAGTTCTTCAATAACCAACATACCGCCACCGCCAGCGATAACGAAACCGTCACGGTTTGCATCGTATGCACGAGAAGCTTTTTCAGGAGTGTCATTGTATTTAGAAGATAGAGCGCCCATCGCATCAAACATACAAGTTTGAGTCCAGCTTTCTTCTTCACCACCACCTGCAAACACGATATCTTGTTTGCCCAGTTGGATAAGCTCCATCGCGTTACCGATACAGTGAGCACTGGTTGAACATGCAGATGTAATAGAGTAGTTCACACCTTTGATTTTAAATGGTGTTGCTAGACAAGCTGATACAGTACTTCCCATTGTTTGAGTAACACGGTAAGGACCAACACGCTTAACACTTTTCTCGCGAAGAGTGTCTGCTGAATCTACAAGATTTTTTGCAGATGCACCGCCAGAACCTGCTACTAGTCCAGTACGGATATTAGAAACTTGTTCTTCAGTTAAACCAGCATCTTCAATAGCTTGTTGCATAGATGAGTATGCGTAGGTTGCTGCATCACCCATGAAGCGGCGAACTTTACGATCGATGCCGTCTGCATCTAAATCGATTCGGCCACAAACATGGCTACGGAAACCATATTCTTTGTAATCTTCAGCAAAACGAATGCCAGATTGGCCTTCGCGTAAAGAGTTTAAAACGCTTGCTTTGTCATTGCCTAGACAGCTGACGATGCCAAGACCAGTTACTACTACACGACGCATAAGAGTGCCTCTTTTTTTATTCTAAAACTTTAGAAGTTATCTGTTGAAGTGAATAGACCCACGCGAAGGTCTTTCGCTGTGTAAATTTCACGACCGTCAACTTTTACGCTTCCATCGGCAATGCCCATAACCAATTTGCGTTCGATTACACGCTTAAGGTTGATATGGAAGGTAACTTTTTTGGCTGTTGGCAAAATTTGACCTGTAAATTTCACTTCACCAGCACCCAAAGCGCGTCCGCGCCCTTTGTTGCCTTTCCAACCAAGGAAGAAGCCAACAAGTTGCCACATAGCATCTAAGCCAAGGCAACCAGGCATAACTGGGTCACCCGGGAAGTGGCATTCAAAGAACCAAAGGTCAGGATTGATATCTAGCTCAGCGATGATTTCGCCTTTGCCGTGTTCTCCGCCTTCGACAGAAATGTGAGTAATACGATCCATCATAAGCATATTGCCTACAGGAAGTCGGGCATTACCTTCACCAAACATTTCGCCGTAGCCGCATTGTAATAGTTCGTCTTTTTCAAAAGATGAAGCAGTAGTCATTGTATTCCTATATCCACATCCAGAATGACTTAAAAGTAGTCAGGTGGACTTTTGTGGCCTAGTTTGCAGTATAAAATCTAGCTGATTATATCGGTTTGAAGCCTTAATATGAATGTTTGTATGGAAAAAAACTCAACAACCTGTGTGAAAAACAATCATTTCGTGTGTGTTTTTGTTTCTTTGGTCAATATTGGCCTTTTTAAATATGGTTTTTCTGGTTGTCGAGAAGCGCTTTTCTGGTAGTGTGTTCTTTTCTTTAAATGAATGGTTGAGGGTGAAGATGAGCTTTCGAGGAGACACTGAGCTGGTCGCTTGGAGAAGTCCAGTGAAGGACGGTTATATTCAGGGGTATGAGAGCCTCGTTGATGACAAGAAACCGACCATTCATTTTCTTCATGGTAATGGCTTCTCAGTCAAAACCTATTCATGCTTTTTGCAGAAATTACATGGCTTTAATTTGATTTTGCAGGACGCTGCAGGCCATGGTGATTCGTCTGCAGGGAATCATTTCGTCGGCTGGAATGCAACGGCAGAGCGTTTTATTGAGTCCTTAGATCAGCAAAGAAATCGGTTACCAAATACTGACTTGATTGGTATGGGGCACAGCTTTGGCGGTTGTATGACCTTGCTGATGAATCAAGCAAGTAAGCCTGCTTTCGACGCTATGGTTTTGCTTGATCCAGCGTTTTTCCCCCCTCGCTTAGTTTGGATGATGCGTGCTGTAAAAATGGCAGGTCTAAGACGTCATCTCCCGTTGGCAAAAAAAGCTCGCCGCCGTCGTACTAAGTGGGAAACTTATGCTGACGTTAGAGGGAACTTCCATGAGCGTGGTACTTTCAAAGGATGGGAAAGTGAGTGCTTAGAAGATTATATTTCCTCATCAATAAAGCAGTCTGAGGATGGTCATTACTATTTGGGTTGCCCCCCTTGGATGGAAGCAGAAATTTTCTCTACTTACCCTAAAGGTGGATGGAGAGCGATTAAGGAAATTTCTGTTCCTACCTATATTGTTCAAGGTAAGGATACTTTCCCCTACTTTAAGGAAGCTTATAAGTTAGCTGCGAGCCTTAACCCGAATATTAAAGTCATTGAGGTAGAAGGAGGGCACTGCTTTATGCAGCAGCACTCCAGCAAGTCTGCCGAGGCTGTATTAGAAATATTGAATAGATTATAGATATAAAAAGCTAGGTGCATTTTGTGGGGTAACCATTTAATGCAGCTAGCTTTTCTTTTTAAGCGCGGCGCTTCACTGAAGCGTGAGCTAAGGATATGAGGGTGTCTTTATATTCTGAGTTAGGCAGACATTGAATAGCAGAGATAGCTAGATCTGCTTGTTCTTGCGCTTGTTTCTCTGTGTATTCTATTGCACCACAACCTTGTACGTCAGAAATGATGGCTTCTAATTGCTCAAGTCCGCCCGTTTCAATAGCATTTCTCACTCGCTTGATTGCGTCTTCGCTGCCGTGCTTCATGGTGAAAATGAGCGGTAAAGTAGGTTTGCCTTCTGCTAGATCATCACCAACACTTTTGCCCATTTCTTCTGCCGTACTGGTGTAATCCATAACATCATCAATAAGCTGGAATGCGGTGCCTATATACATGCCATATAAACGTAGTGCTTCTTGATGCTCCTTCGAGGCGTTTGCTATGACGGAGCCACAAAGTGCAGCACCTTCAAATAGCTTGGCTGTTTTGTATTGGATGACCTTTAGGTAGCTTTCTTCTGTGGTGTCAGGGTCGCCACAGTTGATGAGTTGCTGAACTTCGCCTTCGGCAATAACGTTCGTTGTGTTTGACAGTATGCTCATGCATTGCATGCTGCCCACTTCTACCATGATTTGAAATGCTCGAGAGTAGAGGAAATCACCGACTAAAACGCTTGGCGCGTTGCCCCATTCTTCATTAGCCGTTTTTTTACCGCGGCGCATATCAGACTCGTCTACAACATCATCATGTAATAGAGTCGATGTGTGAATGAACTCTATGATGGTAGCCATTTGAATAGCTTGGGTTGATTGCTCTTCATTAAGGCCTGAGCTGGCTTTGGCCGATAGCAATACCAGTAATGGGCGGAGTCTTTTGCCGCCGTTACTTATAATGTAATAGCCAATTTGTTCGATAAGTGGAATGTCACTTTTAAGCTGCGACATTATGTACTCGTTCATTTGGCCAAATTCATTGGCCACAACACTGTGTATTTGAGTTGGTTGCATGTAAATTCCGAAGCTAAATCACTCTACGCTGATAGGCAAACGAGCCTCATGCTAGGTAAGGCTAGAGCTAGGGTCAACCTTAAACGCAAAAAATATATAAAGTGCTTGTTTACAGCTTGTGTTGTTTGGTGTGATTTTGTACAATCCTGCGTCCGATTTACCCACATTTTGCTCCCTATCATATGGTTAGTGATTTTTGGCGGATTCGTCAGAAGTTAGTTGCCACTAGAAGTAGGTCAAATTTAATTTCAGTAGCCGGGTAAATCTTATTGGAGAAGAAAATGTTTGCAGTGATCAAAACTGGCGGTAAGCAATACCGTGTACAAGAAGGCCAAACCCTTAAGGTTGAGAAATTAGCTGTTGAAGAAGGTGGCGCGATTCAATTCGACGACGTTCTTCTTGTATCTAATGGTGACGACGTTAAAGTTGGCGCACCAGTAGTAGAAGGCGCTAAAGTAACGGCTGAAGTTGTTGCTCATGGTCGTGGTGACAAAGTGAAAATTTTGAAATTCCGCCGTCGTAAGCACTCTATGAAGCGTATGGGTCATCGTCAGTGGTTCACGGAAGTGAAAATAACTGGCATTAACTAAACGCTAACTATTCAAATTTAAGGAGTAAGTTATGGCTCATAAAAAGGCGGGTGGTAGTACTCGTAACGGTCGCGATTCCGAGTCGAAACGATTAGGTGTCAAACGTTTTGGTGGTCAAGCTGTGATCCCAGGTAACATCCTAGTTCGTCAGCGTGGTACTCAATTCCACCCTGGTGCTGGTGTTGATATTGGTAAAGATCACACTTTGTTTGCTGTAGTTGAAGGCCAAGTGAAGTTTGAAGTGAAAGGTAAGTTTAAGCGTCGTACGGTTTCCGTAGTAGCTGCTTAATAGCTTATTAAAAACTTAAAAAAAGCTCCGCGGTGCGGGGCTTTTTTTTTGTAAGAATTCTATAATCAATGTTTTATTGATTTTGATAATCCACCTAAGAGGTGTGTACCTGTGAAATTTGTTGATGAAGCCGGCATTTACGTAAGAGCTGGTAAGGGCGGTAATGGTTGTTTGAGCTTTTGGCGAGAAAAGTTTGTTGCTAAAGGTGGCCCTGATGGTGGTGATGGCGGTAATGGCGGTAGTGTCGTTTTAGTTGCTGACGAATCACTAAATACCCTAATTGATTTTCGTTTTACGAAGAAATATATCGCTGAAAATGGCCAAAATGGCCAAGGGCGGGATATGACTGGGGCGAAAGCGCCAGACCTTGAAATCAAAGTGCCGATTGGAACCACTGTTATCGATGAAGATACAGGTGAAACTCTAGGGGATCTTGTTCGTGCTGGGCAGAAGCTGAAAGTTGCTCAGGGTGGACACCATGGCTTGGGGAATACACGCTTTAAATCTAGTACTAACCGTGCCCCAAGGCAGACCACAAAAGGTACTGTGGGTGAAGAGCGTACATTGAAGCTGGAAATGAAAGTGCTTGCAGATGTAGGTTTACTAGGTTTGCCGAATGCAGGTAAGTCTACTTTTATTCGCTCAGTGTCTTCTGCTAAGCCAAAGGTAGCTAACTACCCTTTCACTACCTTGGTGCCTAACCTTGGTGTGGTAAAAGTGAAAAAGCACCAAAGCTTTGTTGTTGCAGATATTCCGGGAATTATTGAAGGCGCTTCAGAAGGTGCTGGCCTTGGTATTCGTTTTTTAAAGCACTTGGTGCGAAACAGAATATTGCTTCATATCGTTGATTTGGCTCCTTGGGATGATGTGACTCCTGCGGAAGCGGCGGTTATCGCTGTCAATGAATTAAAATTGTTCAGTCCTGCTTTGGCCAATCGTGATCGCTGGTTGGTATTGAATAAAACCGATATGGTTCCGCCAGAAGAGTTAGAAGAGCGCTGTCAAAGTGTGATTGATGCTTTAGGTTGGGAAGGGCAGGCTTACCGCATTTCGGCTATATCTGGTGAAGGTACAGAAGTTCTGTGTCTTGATCTTATGACTGCTCTAGAAGAGCAGCGAGAATTGTTGGCTGAGAGTGAAGAAGCTCGCGAAAAAGAAAAAGCCATCCGTACTCTTATTGATGAAGAGGGTCGAGATCGTATTATGTCACTGCGTGAAAAGCGTCGTAATGCAGGTCAGGCTTTGGATGATGATGACTTTGACGAAGATGATTACGATGTTGAAGTTGAGTATGTTCGTTAAGTTGGTAGTTAGGAACTAAGTAGTATCATGGGAATGCGAGAAAGAATTGCAAAGGCGCAGCGTATTGTTGTCAAAATCGGCAGTGCATTGCTTACCAATGATGGTCAAGGGTTGGATGTTGATCGTATTGCCCTTTGGGTGGATCAAATCGCCCAGCTAAAAGCTCAGGGTAAAGAGGTTGTACTGGTCTCTTCTGGTTCTGTTGCTGCAGGTATGAAGCGTCTTGGTTTTGCTAATCGCCCGACTCAAATTAATGAGTTGCAGGCTGCTGCCGCGGTAGGTCAGATGGAGTTGGTTGGGGTTTATGAATCTAACTTTGAAAAATACGACCTGTGCACAGCGCAAATTCTATTAACCCATGATGATCTATCAAATCGTCGTCGTTACTTAAATGCGCGCTCTTCTCTGCGTACCTTGCTGGGCTTAGGTGTGATACCGATTGTTAATGAAAACGATACGGTGGTAACGGACGAAATTCGATTTGGTGATAATGATACCTTGGGTGCCTTAGTAGCCAATTTGATCGAAGCGGATGTGTTGATCATTTTGACCGATCAGCTAGGTTTGTTTGATAAAAACCCTAGGGATCATAAAGATGCTGAATTAATACCTCAGATACCGGCATCGGATGAGCGTTTAGAATCTATGGTGAGTGGTGGTGCTGGCGCTTTAGGTAGCGGCGGCATGCTGACCAAGGTAAGGGCAGCGCGTTTAGCGTCTCGCTCAGGTGCAGATACATTGATCGCATCGGGTCGAGAGCAGGATGTTATTACTCGTGTTGCTGCGGGAGAGATTCTGGGTACTTGGTTGTTGCCAGATACAGGGCGAGAAGCGGCACGCAAGCAGTGGTTGGCAGGTCATCTAAGGAATCGAGGTTCTTTGGTTTTGGATGATGGCGCTGTTAAGGCTTTGCAAAAAGGTGGTAATAGTTTACTGCCTGTCGGCGTAAAGGATGCGCAAGGCGATTTTCGACGCGGTGATATGGTTATTTGTGTCGATGGCGCTGGGCGAATTATCGCGCGTGGTTTAGTTAACTATGGTGCGGCTGAAACTTTGAAGTTACTTGGTAAACCTTCTTCTAAGATAGGAGAGGTGCTTGGCTACAATGGTGAGCCTGAGTTAATTCATAGGGACGATTTGGTGGTTACTTGAGGTGGTGAATTACTTTGAGTAAATAACGCATAAAAAAACCGGCATCTGCCGGTTTTTTTATAAGTGTTAGGCCAGTGCTTTAATTTTAGCACTCAAGCGGCTCTTATGGCGAGCTGCTTTGTTTTTGTGATATAGGCCTTTGTCAGCTGCTTTGTCTAGCTTCGAAGTTGCTAGAATGTAAGCTGCTTTTGCTTCAGCTTGGTCGCCTGTTTCAATAGCTGCATCTACTTTTTTCAAGTAAGTGCGAACCATAGAGCGGATGCTACCATTGTGAGCGCGGCTTTTAATTGCCTGGCGCGCACGTTTTTTTGAACCTGCGGAATTTGCCACGGTCTGGCTCCTTTAAATTTTTTAAGTAACGATACAGCAAATGCTGCCTCGTGAAATTAAGGTCAGTTTTAACTTTAAAATCTCGCGGCGGATTTTACCAGTTTTTCGCATACTAACAACCCTAATGAGTAAATATTCGCGAAATCAGCCAATATATTCGGCCTGTGCTGATATGTATTTGCTGTGTTGTGGCTCTTGCTAGTGTTATTCTTGGGTAAATTTATTGCTTTATGTATTTGTGTCTTTCATATGTCTGAAACTCCCGCGCCTGAAACCGATCTTAAAATAGCCCCTAAAAAGCAGTCTCTATTGCGTTCGGGTGTCTTGGTGTCAATTTGCACCTTTCTTTCACGCATTTTGGGCTTGGTAAGAGATGCTGCATTAGCTTCTGTGCTTGGGGCGAGTGGCAGTGCAGATGCGTTTTTTGTTGCCTTTAAAATTCCTAACTTTTTTCGACGACTCTTTGCGGAGGGGGCTTTTGCTCAGGCGTTTGTTCCTGTGTTGAGCGATTATCGTGTCAATGAAGGCAAACAGGAAGTGCGGGCTTTAGTTGCTGCCGTATCAGGCTCTCTCTCTTTGGTATTATTGTGCGTCACAGTCATGTTTATGGTTTGTGCTCCTTGGGTGGTGTATTTGTTTGCACCAGGTTTTTCCGATGATGCTGCGCAACTGGCCCTAACCTCAGAGCTTCTGGTGATTACTTTCCCTTATTTGTTATTTATTTCCTTGACGGCTTTGGCGGGGGGGATTCTTAATGCTCATGGTGAATACGCCGTCCCTGCCATTACTCCTATTTTTTTAAACTTGTCTTTAATCGTCGCGACTTTGTTTTTTGCTCGCAGTGCTGCTCAAGCTGAGGTCGCTGTGGCATGGGGCGTGTTTTTTGCGGGTTTGATTCAGTTGCTATTTCAGATGCCTTTTTTAGCGCGGCTAAAATTGTTGCCTATGCCAACACTTGGTTTTTCTCATCCGGGGGTGAAACGCATCCTGTGGTTGATGGGGCCAGCCTTGTTTGGTGTGTCCGTAGGTCAGATAAACTTGTTGTTAGACACGGTTTTAGCATCCTTCCTTGAAACGGGCAGCATTACTTGGTTGTACTTGTCTGACCGTCTTTATGAACTGCCTTTAGGGATTTTTGCTATCGCGATAAGTACGGTCATACTGCCTTCATTGTCGAGAAGTTTTGCAGGATCGGATACGAGCAAGTTTTCTTCTACTCTGGACTGGGCTTTGCGTATGTTGCTATTGATTGCCATACCATCCTCGTTAGCCTTGTTTGTTTTGGCTGAGCCTCTTATAGCTACTATTTTTTATCGGGGTGAATTGACAGAACATGATGTTGTTATGGCTGCCCAAAGTTTGCAGGCTTACTCCATTGGTTTGGTCTTTATGATGCTCATTAAGGTTCTGGCCCCCGGCTATTATTCTCGCCAAGATACGAAAACGCCGGTGCGTATCGGAATCTATGCCATGGTTGCGAATATGGTATTGAACTTAATTCTAGTTTGGCCTCTCGGTCATGTTGGCTTGGCGTTGGCGACCAGTCTGTCTGCTGCTTTGAATGCTTTTCTGCTTTGGTATGGGTTGTATAAGCAAAAGCATCACAGCTTTTCTTTACAGTGGCGTCGGCTGTTGGTGATTCTAACTTTTTCTTCGGCAGCCTTGGTTGCTTGTCTATATTTCTTACTTGGGCTTGGTTGGCAGTGGATGCAGGTTTCTGATTTGCAGAGAGTGGGTTATATGTCGCTTGTTGTGGTGAGTGGTGTTCTTGTTTATAGCGCTTCTGCAGTAGTGGCAGGTTTACGCCCTAGGATGTTAAAAGCCTAATTATTACGGCAAGTTTTACTTTGCTCTCCTATCTGCTGTGCTGGCCTACCGTCATTGATTGAACTGCTATATAATCGCGGTTATTTTTTGCGCTGGATTTTATGGTTTTGTTCGGAGTTCTATGGAGTTAATTCGCGGTATTCATAATATCCGCCCAGAACACAGGCGATGTGTGCTGACGATAGGGAATTTTGACGGTGTCCATTTGGGGCATCGAGCAATTCTATCGCGGGTGAAAGAGTTGGCTGCGGAATATGGTTCGCCAACAGGTATTATTATTTTTGAGCCACAGCCGAGAGAATTTTTTTCACCCGATACGGCACCTGGCCGCCTCGGGAGGTTGCGAGACAAAGTGAAGTTGTTGGAAGGGCAAGGCATCGATTATGTGCTTTGTATGCCTTTTAACCTTAAGTTTCAGCAATTGGATGCACAGGCCTTCTGCGAAAAGGTTTTACAGTCAGGATTGGATGTTGCGCATTTGGTAGTTGGTGATGATTTCCGCTTTGGCTGTGATCGTCAAGGTGACTTTGATTACTTGACATCTTTCGGCATTCGCAATGGCTTTAAAGTGGAGCGTACGCCATCTGTAAAGAACCCTTTGGGTGATAGGGTCAGTAGTACCCTAGTCAGAGGATTACTAGAAAAGGGCGATTTGGTTTCTGCTAAAGAAAATATGGGGCACCCGATTACCTTGGATGGCCGAGTAATTCACGGTCAAAAGCTTGGGAGAAAGTTAGGGTTTCCGACAGCCAATATTCATCTGAAAGGTATCAAGTCTGCACTTTCAGGTGTATATGCGGTCACTTTAGAAGAGAAAGGCGTTATTTATAAAGGTGTTGCTAACATAGGTGTTCGTCCGACGGTAAAAGGAAAAACACCCATATTAGAAGTGCACCTATTTGATTTTAATGGCGATTTGTATGATTCCTATGTGCAGGTCACCTTCTGTCACTTTATTAGAGCAGAAAAGAAAATGGCCGGCTTAGATGCGCTGGAAAAACAAATTCAACATGACAAAGAAGAAGCAATACGTTTCTTTGACTAAATCAGTGAACTGATGATCTTTGAGGATAAATCAAAAAACAATGAGTGATTATAAACCGACACTGAACTTGCCAGATACTAAGTTCCCAATGCGTGGTGATTTGGCAAAACGTGAACCTGGCATGCTTAAACGCTGGCAGGATATGGATCTTTATCAAAAAATGCGTGAGACGAGTAAAGGTCGTAAGCCTTTTATTCTTCATGATGGTCCTCCATACGCGAATGGCAGCATTCATATTGGTCATGCGGTTAACAAAATCCTCAAAGATATTATTGTTAAGTCTAAGACGATCAGTGGCTTTGATGCGCCTTATATTCCTGGTTGGGATTGTCATGGTTTGCCAATCGAGCACAAAGTTGAGCAGCTAATTGGTAAAGCGGGTACGAAAGTATCTTATAAAGAGTTCCGTGCTAAATGCCGTGAATACGCTTACTCGCAAATTGAAGAGCAGAAAAAAGATTTTATCCGCCTTGGTATCATGGGAGATTGGGAGAATCCTTATCTGACCATGAACTTCCAAACGGAAGCAAACATTGTACGTGCATTGGGTAAAATCGCTGACAATGGTCATTTGGTAAAGGGCTTTAAGCCAGTTTACTGGAGTGTGGTTGGTGGCTCTGCTTTAGCTGAAGCGGAAGTGGAATACCAAGATAAGACCTCACTATCATTGGATGTGCGTTATGCACCACAAGATGAAGCCGCGCTATTGGCTAAGTTCTCTGATGTAGCGGGCGAAGGCAAAGTCTCAGTTGTTATTTGGACAACCACACCTTGGACGCTTCCTGCGAGTCAGGCAGTATCTGTACATCCTGAATTCAACTACGCTCTTGTTGAAGTTGATGCTGGTTTAGGCAAAGAGCGCCTTATCCTTGCTGAAGATATGGTTGATAGTGTGATGTCGCGCTACAGCTTCTCTGAATACCGAATCGTTGGTCGATCAACAGGCTCTGCGCTTGCGGGCACTGTATTGAATCACCCCTTCATTGAACGCGATATTCCGGTTATCTTGGGTGAGCATGTTACGACAGAAGCTGGTACTGGCTGTGTTCACACAGCGCCAGATCATGGTGTGGATGACTTTAATGTAGGTCGTGAAAATGGCATTGGCACTATTAATCTTGTTCAAGATAATGGTGTTTACTCTGATGCTGCTGGTGAGTTTGCTGGGCTACATGTGTATAAAGTAGATGGAGCCATCTTAGAAGCGCTTAATAAAAACAGTGCTTTGGTTTTCGAATCTAAAATTTTCCACAGCTACCCTCATTGCTGGCGTACGAAAACGCCTTTGATATTCCGTGCGACACCACAATGGTTTATCAGTATGACAAAAGAGGGTCTTTTAGACTCTGCTAAGCATGCTGTTGAAGGTGTGAAATGGGTTCCTAGTTGGGGGCAAAACCGCATGGAAGGCATGCTCAATAATAGTCCTGACTGGTGTGTATCTCGTCAGCGTACTTGGGGTGTGCCTATCGCTTTATTTATCAATAAAGAAACACAAGAACTGCACCCAGAGACACCTCGCTTAATTGAAGAAGTGGCTCTACGTATCGAGAAAGAAGGGATCGATGCTTGGTTCGAGCTAGACGCTGCTGAATTATTAGGTGACGAAGCGGAGAAATACAGCAAAGTAACGGATACTTTGGATGTATGGTTTGACTCAGGTGTAACTCATTATTCTGTTATTGATCAGCGTGAAGAGTTGAGCTTCCCTGCTGACCTATATTTAGAGGGTTCTGATCAGCATCGTGGTTGGTTCCAGTCATCTTTGAAGACGTCGATGGCTATTCGTGGGGTTCCTCCTTACAAGCAAGTGCTTACTCATGGTTTTACCGTTGATGGCGATGGCCGCAAGATGTCTAAGTCACTAGGCAACGTGTTATCTCCTCAGAAAGTAATGAGTACGCTAGGTGCTGACATTATCCGTTTGTGGGTAGCGGCAACGGATTACACGACTGAAATGACAGTGTCCGACGAAATCCTTAAGCGAGTAGCGGATTCTTACCGTCGAATTCGTAACACAGCGCGCTTTATGATGGCGAACTTAAATGGCTTTGATCCAGCAGAAGACATGGTTCCTGCTGCGGATATGATTGCCTTGGACCGTTGGATTGTTGATCGTGCTGCATTGTTGCAAAAAGAACTAGATGTGGCCTACGGCGAATATCAATTCCATGCAGTGAACCAGAAAATCCAAAACTTCTGTTCTGTTGATTTGGGTGGCTTCTACCTAGATGTGATCAAGGATCGTCAGTACACAACCCAATCTGATAGCTTGGCACGTCGTTCTGCTCAAACTGCTTTGTATCATGTTATGGAAGCGTTTAGCCGTTGGGTTGCTCCTATTCTTAGCTTTACTGCGGATGAGATCTGGCAAACATTGCCAGGTGAGCGTGGCGAGTCAGTTTTCTTAGAGACTTGGTATGAAGGCCTTGAAGAGCTTACAGGTGATGAAGCGCTAGGCCGCGAGTTCTGGAAACAAATACTAGAAACCAAAGTAGCTATTAATAAGGTGCTAGAAGCCGCTCGTAATGAAGGGAAAATGAAGGCAAGTTTGAGTGCCGAAATTGATCTTTACTGTGATGATGCTTTGATGGCGACTTTGAATCGTTTAGACGATGAATTGCGCTTCGTATTGATTGCGTCGAAAGTGAAGGTTCTACCTCTAGCGGATGCCAAAGAAGATGCTGTTGCGACAGAACTTGAAGGTCTTCAGGTTGCTGTGTCTCTCAGTGAACATGCGAAATGTGTGCGTTGCTGGCATCATCGTGAAGAAGTTGGTCAACGAGAAGCACATCCAGAATTGTGTGATCGTTGTATATCAAACCTTCCAGACGGAGAAGGTGAGCAGCGCCTTTATGCTTAAGAATCTAGCTAATGTGTTGAAGAAGGTTCAGCGCTGGTGGGTGCTGGCTTTCGTTCTTTTTGTTATTGATTGGATTACTAAGCAAGCTGTAGAAGCGAATTTTTTCTATGGTCAAGAAGTGGCGGTGCTTCCTTTCTTTGATTTAACATTGCGTTACAACACGGGGGCTGCTTTTAGCTTTTTGGCTCAAGCTGGGGGGTGGCAGCGTTGGTTCTTCTCGTTGGTCGCCATTGCTGTTGTGATTGGTATTAGTTGGCGTTTGGTGAAAATATCGCTTACTAATAAGCTGGAAGCCTTGTCTTTAAGTCTTATCTTGGGCGGTGCTATCGGAAATCTTCATGACAGATTGCTGTATGGACATGTTATCGATTTTCTACAGTTCCACTGGCAACAAACATGGTATTTTCCCGCCTTCAATGTTGCGGATAGCGCCATTACCATTGGTGTGATTTTAATGTTGCTTGAGAGTTTTATAGCGAAAAAGCCGGAAGGTATTAAAAAATGAATGTGATTACAACCCAAAGTAAAGTCAGCTTATTTTTTGAGTTATCTCTAGATAATGGTCAGGTTGTGGATTCGAACTTCTCTCAGTCGCCAGCAGATTTTGTTTTTGGCGATGGTAGTTTGCTGCCGGATTTTGAGAAGGCCATTTTAGGAATGTCTGCTGGTGAAGAGGCAAGTTATCGTATGCCTCCTGAAAAAGCCTTTGGTGCCCATAATGAAAACAATGTTCAGCGTATGCCTCGTTCTCAATTTTCTATGGATTTAGAAGAGGGTATGGTGGTGTCGTTTGCTGATATGAGTAAAAACGAATTACCAGGAGTCATTGCTGAAATTGGTGAAACAGAAGTGGTAGTAGACTTTAATCACCCACTTGCAGGCCGTGACTTAACTTTTAGGGTGAAGGTCGTTTCAGTAGAGGCTGCAGCATGAGTTTTGCTATACAACTAGCCAATCCAAGGGGCTTTTGCGCTGGGGTGGATAGAGCAATTGAAATTGTGAATCGTTGTCTTGATTTATTTGAAGCGCCAATTTATGTGCGCCATGAAGTGGTTCACAATAAATTTGTTGTTGAGTCACTAAAAGCACGTGGAGCAGTTTTTGTTGATGAGCTCTATCAAGTGCCAGACGATAACATCGTTATTTTTAGTGCTCATGGTGTATCTAAGGCAGTAAGAGATGAAGCCACAAATAGAGGCTTAAAAGTATTTGATGCTACTTGCCCTCTAGTAACCAAAGTGCACTTGGAAGTATTACGCTACTCCAGAGATGGTATGGAGTGCGTATTGATTGGCCATGATGGACACCCTGAAGTTGAAGGCACTATGGGTCAATATGACGATAGTAAAGGTGGAGCCATCTATTTAGTTGAAGGGCCTGAGGATGTTGCTAATTTAAAGGTACATAATCCTGAGAAGCTTGCTTTTGTTACTCAAACAACTTTGTCTATGGATGATACCTCGGTTGTTATCGACGCATTAAGGGAGCACTTCCCTCTTATACGTGGCCCTAAAAAAGATGATATTTGTTATGCCACTCAGAATCGCCAAGATGCTGTTAAAGTTTTGGCGGAAGAGTCAGACCTTGTTCTGGTTGTAGGTTCAGTAAATAGCTCTAATTCTAATAGATTAAAAGAGCTTGCTGAGCGTATGGGAACAAAGTCCTTCCTTATTGATAACGCAAGCGAAATCGATCACTCGTGGTTGGAAGGTGTTGCTGCTGTTGGTGTTACGGCTGGTGCTTCTGCCCCTGAAATATTGATCAACGAGGTGATAGAACGCTTAGTTCAAGAAGGTGGTGAAAGCCCTCAAGAGCTACAGGGACAAGAAGAGAATGTATCGTTTTCTATGCCTAAAGAACTTCGTATTGTCGAGGTCAAATAACCATTCCAAAACAGCCATCCAAACTAATTTCTAAAAACCTTCAATAAAGCGTTAAAAGTTCTTGCATTGTTTCTGTAGATCCTTAATATACGCCCTCGCTGACACGGGCAGTGCTTCTACTTAGTTATTTAGTAACTAGGTGATTCAAGTAGCTGCAAGTGGTATAGCAACGCTCTTTAAAATAGATAATCAGATAATTTGTGTGGGCGCTCGCTGGAGACTTTCAAAAAAATTGAAGTCTTACACGAGAGTCAAACACGTCAATTCGCTTTATTAAGTAAGTTGGTGTTT
>NZ_JAOVZB010000009.1 GCF_025716875.1 Marinomonas sargassi
TTGAGCCAGAGCCAGAGCCAGAGCCAGAGCCAGAGCCAGAGCCAGAGCCAGAGCCAGAGCCAGAGCCAGAGCCAGAGCCAGAGCCAGAGCCAGAGCCAGAGCCAGAGCCAGAGCCAGAGCCAGAGCCAGAGCCAGAACCAGAGCCAGAGCCAGAGCCAGAGCCAGAGCCAGAGCCAGAGCCAGAGCCAGAGCCAGTGGAGGTGAAACAAGAATCCCCCATTGAGGTTGAAAAGGTCGAGCCTAAGCCTATTGTGAAAATAGAACCAGAACCAGAACCAGAACCAGAACCAGAACCAGAACCAGAACCAGAACCAGAACCAGAACCAGAACCAGAACCAGAATCAGAATCCAAAAAAGTAGAAGAAGTTAAGCAAGAACAGCCAAAAGTTGTAAAACAGCAAAAAGCCGTTGCTGAAGCGCCTTCAGAAGCGAACTTGAAAGCGTCAACAGGTGTTTCTAACTCTGCTAACAATGGTGGTAATGCGGGGGCGAAAGCCAGTTATTTCACTACGTTAAATGCTGTGTTGGCGAAAAATCGTCGTTACCCGAAAGCTTCTCGTCGGCGTAATGAGGAAGGCGTGGTATCGCTGTCTTTTGTCGTATATGCCAATGGCTCGGTATCAGATGTAAAAATTACCAAGAGTTCAGGCTATAAGCGTTTAGACAAAGCGGTACTGGATATGATCCGTAGAGCAACGCCACTGCCTAAGTTCACACCAGATATGACAGAGAAAAGCATGCGTATTGATTTACCTGTAGCCTTTAACTTAAACGAACGTTAGTAGGTTCACCTGTATTTGACACAATAAAAAACCGCTTACATTTCTGTAAGCGGTTTTTTTGCTTCTGGATAAAATGTCGGAGCTTAATTAAGCATCAATGCGTTTGTATTTGATTCTTGTTGGTGTCGCATCTTTACCTGTACGTTCTTTATAATCCGCTTCGTATTCTGCGTAGTTACCTTCGAAGAATACCGCTTTTGAATCGCCTTCATAAGCTAAGATATGGGTCGCAATACGATCCAAGAACCAACGGTCATGGGAAATAACAATCGCCGCACCAGGGAAGGCCAACAAGGCATCCTCTAATGAACGCAAGGTTTCCACATCAAGGTCGTTGGTCGGCTCATCCAGTAGTAAAACGTTGCCGCCTTCTTTCAATAGTTTGGCAAGGTGTAAGCGGTTACGTTCACCACCTGAAAGGTGCTTAACGAATTTTTGCTGATCAGAGCCTTTGAAATTAAAGCGTCCAATATAAGCACGAGAAGGTACTTTGTAATTATGTACCGTAATCATATCTTGACCATCGGCAATCTCTTCCCATACGGTCTTGTCACCATCCAACTCACGCATTTGATCAACATAAGCTAGCTGTACTGTCTCACCTAGTGTGACTGTCCCTTCGTCTGGTTGTTCTGTACCGGCAATCATTTTGAATAGAGTCGATTTACCTGCACCGTTACCACCAACAACACCCACGATAGCGCCTTGTGGTACGACCATGTTGAAGTCTTCTAGCAATACCTTGTGCTCAAAGCTCTTCTTAACGCCTTGGATCTCAATGACTTTTGAACCTAGGCGAGGCCCCGGTGGAATGTACAATTCGTTGGTTTCGTTACGATCTTGGAATTCTTGAGAGTTCATTTCTTCGAAGCGAGCCAAACGCGCCTTAGATTTAGACTGGCGGCCTTTAGCGTTTTGACGAACCCATTCCAGCTCAGATTTAATCGCTTTCTTATGGGAAGCTTGTTGTTTCGCTTCTTGCTCTAAACGAGCGTCTTTTTGTTCTAGCCAAGAAGAGTAGTTGCCTTCGTAAGGAATACCGTGACCACGGTCAAGTTCCAGAATCCAGCCAGCAGCATTGTCTAGGAAGTAACGGTCATGGGTAATGGCAACCACAGTGCCCGGATAATCTTTCAAGAAGCGCTCTAGCCAAGCGACAGATTCGGCATCCAAATGGTTGGTCGGCTCATCCAGTAGGATCATGTCAGGCTTATCAAGCAATAGACGACATAGGGCAACACGACGACGCTCACCACCTGATAGATGCTCAACACTGGCATCCCATGGTGGTAGGCGTAATGCATCGGCAGCTACTTCGAGTGCGCGTTCTAAGTTATGGCCATCTTTTGATTCGATTAACGCCTCTAGCTGTCCTTGTTCTTTAGCAAGGGCATCAAAGTCAGCATCAGGCTCGGCGTATTCAGCGTAAACAGCATCAAGACGAGCTATGGCTTCAATCACATCTGAGAAAGCTTCTTCCACAATGCCACGAACATTTTTATTAGGGTCAAGATGAGGTTCTTGTTCTAAGTAGCCAATCTTGATGCCCGGCATTGGGCGTGCTTCACCGTTATGCTCTTTATCCACACCTGCCATGATGCGCAATAGCGTCGACTTACCAGAGCCGTTTAGACCTAAAACACCGATTTTAGCGCCGGGGAAAAATGAAAGAGAAATGTCTTTAAGAATCTCACGTTTAGGAGGAACAACCTTCCCAACGCGGTTCATGCTGTATACAAACTGAGCCATAAAGAATCAACTATCCTATTTATCGAAATACGATTGAAAAAAGTGCCCTAAGAATAGCACAGCCCAAGCTAATGAAGAATAATTAGCGCGGCACCGAACACGACTAATATGGCGCCTAACCAGGCGCCAAAAGCGGGGCGTTGTCCTGTGGTGATCCACAGTCCGGGCAAAAATAATACGGGAACGGTTGCTGACAGTGTGGTGACAATACCAACGTGCGCATTACCGACACCCCAAACCAAGACACTCATCCCTATGACCATACCAATCGTGGCCATCGCTGTGACTCCAAGAAAATCTTTTCGAGTCAGCATATTGAAAGCAAGGTCATTGTTTGACTTTTTGTGTCGATAGAAAAAGAAATAGGCAACGAGCAGTGCGACCGCTCCCGTTGCAACACGTAATGCAGACACAGCAATAGGGTCTGCGCCACTCAATAAGGCAGGTTTACTGAGTAAGGCACCACTAGATTGACTGAGTGCACCTGCTAGAGCCATTAGAATACCAATACTTAATTTGCCTTTGGTTTGCTCCCACTCGTGTTGACTGCCTCGTTTGCCAAATAAAATAGCGATGACAACCCCTGAGATAACGAGGCCACAGGCAAAAAGTTGTTGCAACGAAAGCTGTTCATTGAAGAATATCCAACCGAGCAAGATGGACATAGGGGCGTTTGTTGCAAATAGCACTCCTGTACGCCTAGGGCCTAAACGATGTACTGCACTAAATAGCATAGTGTCGCCAACAAAAATCCCCAGTAATCCTGATAACATGACCAGATCGGCATGTTGCCATAAGCTGTTGTTGAAGCGTTGAGTTACGAGACAGATGAAGACGAGCAGGGCGGTGGCAATAGAAATTCTGATAGTGTTGAAGCGCATGATGCCAAAGCGTTTTATCAGTGTGGGAGCCATTAGACTGGTAATAGTCCAACACAGTGCGACAACGAGTCCTGATAGTTCGGCAAAAAGCATATTGTGTTCCTTTCATTTGCTTCTTTAATACTTAAATTAATGAGTTATACAATTTACATAGCCCTAATATCAAAGGCTGTAAACGCAGTATGGGGTTTGGTAGCTATATAATTGCGAGGTTGGTATGATTTCTGCCAGAAATGATGACAAAAAAGAAAGGCTTAGCATCGCCTTTGCTATTTTTTGTCTCTATATTAATAGCTTAAAGCCTGCATATATTGCAGACATTCTCACATCAAAAACGTTATTTTGGAAGCCTTATGCGATGCCCTTTTTGTGGAACTTTAGACACTAAAGTATTGGATTCTCGATTAGTCTCTGAATCAGCTCAAGTGCGCCGCCGTCGTAGCTGTATTCAATGCCATGAACGCTTCACAACGTTTGAAGTGGCAGAGCTACAAATGCCGAAACTGATAAAAAGCGACGGCAGTCGAGAAGCCTTTGATGAAGACAAACTGCGTAATGGTATTTTGAAAGCCATAGAGAAACGACCAGTCAGTAGTGAAGCGGTAGAAACGGCGATTGCGAGTATTAAAGAGAAGATGCAAGCCACAGGTGAACGAGAGTTACCATCCCGTTGGACTGGGGAAGCGGTAATGGTCGAGCTGCAAGGTCTGGATCAAGTGGCTTATGTACGCTTCGCTTCTGTTTACCGAAGCTTCAAAGACATTAGTGAATTTCGAGATGAAATCGACCGCCTCGAAAGTACTAAAACAGAAGATACAATTTTAAAAGAAGATAAATAATGACGGTTCAAAATCACCAATACTGGATGGCGAAAGCGCTTCAGTTAGCAAAGAAAGGCCTTTATACCACTCACCCTAATCCTAGAGTGGGATGTGTTTTAGTTAAAGGTGGCGAGCTAATAGGTCAGGGTTTTCATCTGAAAACAGGTGAAGGTCATGCAGAAGTTCAAGCCTTAGCCAATGTATTG
This sequence comes from Marinomonas sargassi, assembly GCF_025716875.1. GTDB lineage: Bacteria > Pseudomonadota > Gammaproteobacteria > Pseudomonadales > Marinomonadaceae > Marinomonas > Marinomonas sargassi. The sequence goes on from NZ_JAOVZB010000009.1 coordinate 4,440, forward strand.
GAAAATTTCCCAAAAGATCATGCAGCGCAACTAAAAGGTGCTACCGCTTATGTCACCTTGGAACCATGCAGTCACCAAGGCAAAACACCACCTTGTGCGGAGGCTTTGATTAAAGCCGGTGTCGCTCAAGTCGTTTTTGGTATGCAAGACCCTAATCCTGAAGTATCGGGTCGCGGTATCACCAAGTTGAAAGCGGCAGGTATCGAAGTGGTTGGTCCTGTCATGGAAGCGGAATGTGAAGCATTGAATCCGGGCTTTATTAAACGCATGCGCGAAGGTTTGCCTTATGTTCGAGTCAAACTGGCCATGAGCCTTGATGGACGTACTGCCATGGAATCTGGGGAAAGCCAATGGATTACTGGGGCAGAGGCGCGTCATGATGTGCAGCGTTTACGAGCGCAAAGTGATGCCATAGTCACAGGGATTGGTTCTGTGATTACCGATAACCCGAGTATGACAGTCCGTATTGATAGCCAAGATCAAGAAGTGGATAGCAAACAAGTTCGCCAGCCATTAAGAGTAATAATGGATTCGGCTTTATCTATTTTGCCAGAAGCGAAAATTCTTTATCCTTCTTCTCAAGCTTGTGTCTTCTCTATTGAAGAGGACATTGAACAAGAGCATCTTAAAGTTCTTCACAAGAAGGGAGTGGATGTGCGTTTTTCTCCTAGGGGAGAAGATGGTCGTTTAGACCTATTGGATGCCATGGAGCAATTAGCAGATTCTGGTGTTAACGAAGTCTTGCTTGAAACAGGGGCAGAATTGGCGGGCGGCTTCTTACAAGCAGGCTTAGTTGATGAAATTGTTGTTTATATGGCACCGAAATTATTAGGCTCTACGGCGAGACCTTTATTTCAATTGCCACTTGATCTGATGGATGAAGCGGTGGATTTAGAATTTTCGTCTGTTCGTAAGGTAGGGCAAGACTTGCGCTTAGTTTATAAACCGACTTATCTAGAAGAGGATTACGAAGAAGGCGAGTAGCTTGCTTTTGTTTTTTATTCAGTGTTTTTATTCAGGTTTTTGTGCGAGCTCAAAAAAAAGTACTTTCTTAGTCGGTATTTTAGAAAGTTAGCAGAGAAACCTCGTATAAATGTTGTTATAATCGCCGCCCAAACTAACCTGTACTACCATCGGACGAGAATCCCTAGGCTTTTCTTTTTGAAGTCTAGTTAATTGAGGCACAAAATGAGCGAAGTGGAAACAACAAACGACCAATCACCAGCACCAAAGCGTAAGGCTAAGAAACCTTCTCGTTCGCAAATGCGCAGTGCTTCTCGTCGTCTAGCATTACAAGCTGTCTACCAATGGCAAATGAATAAAACAGCGGTTAGTGAAATAGAAACTCAGTTTGTCATGGATCAAGACATGGCGACTTGCGATAAAACCTATTTCCACGAAATTCTACAAGGTGTAACGGCAGACGCTAAAAAATTGGATGACTTGTTTGAAGAGTTATTAGACCGTCCGTTGAGCGAGTTAGATCCTATCGAGCTTGCGGTAATGCGTATTGGCTCATTTGAATTAGCTGAGCGCCTTGATGTGCCTTACAAAGTGGCCATTAACGAAGGTGTTGAGCTAGCAAAAGGTTTTGGAGCTACAGAAAGTCATAAATACATTAACGGTATTCTAGACAAGCTTGCACAGCGTGTGCGTCGTGAAGAAATCGCGGCTCGTAGGAATAGCTAAGTTGGCTTGCTATAAAGAAATTCTAGAAACCCTGTTATCTCATTGGTAACAGGGTTTTTTTTGGTCTGTATTTCATCATGGTAGGGAGGAGAGAATGGATAACATTGAAGTACGAGAGCCTTATGTTCCTGATGCACCAAGGGCGATTCAGAAGGGAACGCCATTAACCTCATTACTCGATATCGAGGCGATTGAGTGTTTAGCGAAAAATATTTTTTATGTGCATAGGGAGTTTGAGGTAAAAGCCTTTTGTGAGTTCGCAAAAGATGGGTTAGAGCCCCTTAGTTTAATGCAGCGGGGGCAGCATATCGCGAAAGCCTTAAGGCGCTTTCTGCCAGATAATTATTCTGATGCGGTTGCTGTGTTAGTGGCTTCTTTTACGCCTGTGAAAATAGACGCGGAAGAGTTTGGTTTAGCCGCTTTCTTCTACCTTCCCCACGGTGCTTTTATCGCCGAGTATGGGCAAAACCCAGAATACAATCATGGTGTTGACCCTTTTGATACTTCAATGAAAGCCTTATATGAGTTGACCACACGCTTTACCTCAGAGTTTGCCATTCGTCCCTTTCTCATAGATCAACAAGAGCGAACATTAGCAACACTGGCTTCTTGGCTGGTGGACTCTAACCCCCATGTACGCCGCTTATGTTCCGAGGGTACTCGTCCCAAACTGCCATGGGGCAAACGCCTAGCGGCTTTTGTCACTGACCCTACGCCGACATTGTTTATTCTCGAAGCCTTAAGAAATGATGAGTCCCTATATGTACGCCGTAGTGTCGCTAACCACCTTGGTGATATCGCGAAAGACCACCCAGACACGGTGTTTTCTTTATGCGAAAGCTGGCTTGAAGAAGGGGCATCAAAAGAAGTGAAATGGCTAATTCGGCACGCGGTTAGACATCCAGCGAAGAAAAAAGATGAAAGAGCGTTAGCGATTCGTGTACAAGCAAAATAGCTTGAATATTGGGTATGTCAAAACGAAAGGAAAATGTATGAAGTCTACGGAAAGGTTTTCAGATCGGGCGGATAACTATCTTAAATATCGACCTTCTTATCCCCTTGAGTTGATAGAAGTGCTAATGACCGAATGCGGTTTGGATAGAAATTCTGTTATTGCGGATATCGGGTCAGGAACAGGGAAACTATCGGAGTTACTATTAGATAAAGACCTTTGTGTGTATGGGGTTGAGCCTAATAAAGAAATGAGAACGGCAGCAGAGCAGTTACTGGTTGGGCACCCCAAGTTTACAAGTGTACAGGGTGACTCATCACATACTGGTCTGGAAGAGAAAACAGTTAATCTTGTTATAGCAGCACAGGCTTTTCACTGGTTTGATAAGGAACCAACAAAAATAGAGTTTCAACGTATTCTAAGGCCGCGAGGTCGTGTTGGGCTAGTGTGGAATGAGCGAGACCTTTCTACGCCTTTTCAAAAGGAATACGACCTGCTGTTAGAAGAATATTGTGATGGCTATACAGAGCTAAATCACCGCAATGTTTCCGAGCAGGAAATTAAAGCTTTTCTTGATCCTGCTAGTTATCAAATATTCACTTTTCCTTATGAGCAGCTTTTTGATAAAGCAGGCTTCTTAGGCCGTATGTACTCCTCATCTTATACGCCTCAGCAAGGTTCAAACGCTGCAAAAAATCTAAACGCCGCTGCGGAAGTGCTTTTCCATAAATATGAAAAAGATGGTGTGGTGGCGTTTTCGTATTTAACTAAGCTCTATCTGTCTGGAAGTTATTGATAGGTTATAGGCCTGCCTTTAGTGCAAGTCTCTCGTACCTATTAATATCATTGGCTGCTTTATCAGTAACCCGTTATCATGTGGCACATTGAGGTAGCAACGCTGCCTTCCCCAACGTTTTAGGATCCTAATGAAAAAGACCTTCGTACTATCCCACCCCAAAATCACTTATCAGCGCATTATTGAAAACGCCAAAAATGAAGTTAAGAAGTACATTAAGAAAGAGCGAACTAAAGCTTTGCCTGAGAATGCTGATTTTTGGGGGTTCAATTGTAAGTTTGGCCAAACAGCCGATAAGGCACGAGTCATTCATGAGGGCGATATCAATCTTAATATCAGCTCAGCGCAGAGCCAGCATTGGAAATCTTTCTACCTTGAAATAGAGGCAACTCCAAAGACACGAGCTAAGCGTCCTGAACCAAAAACGGAAGACGACATTTAAGTTTTTTGTTGGCTATATTGTGATCCTTTACTGCAAGGTTTTCTTGATTATTTGCTTTTATTTATAGGAATTTTCAGGTGTAAATTTAAGTAAAATAACGCTTCATAAGTATATTTAGCATGCTAGTTTAATAGAACAAATCGTACAGGACTGTTGTAGACAATATAAAATTATTGAGGATGACGTTATGAAATTGTTGAAGTGTGCCGTCTTGTTCGGCATTCCCTTTTTTGCTTTTGCCAAAGCACCACCTATGGCGATTGAGGCGTGTGCAAGCGCTCAATCAGGCGATAGCTGTAGTTTTAGTATGCGAGACCGCGCGGTAGAGGGCGTGTGTGGCCAGCCACCGAGACAGAAAGAACTAGTGTGTATGCCGGAAAGAAGAGGCGGGCAAGGCAGTAAAAGTCTTGCTGGAGCAGGTCAGAGTTCTGAGCGTACAGCGGGCGGCCGTTCTCCGAGAAAACATACTACAGTCCAATCTGACGGTGAGGTGCAAACGGTTAAAGCTAACGTGAGCCCCATCGCAGACAATATTATTGCTTCAAAAATCCAAGGGAAATGGCGAGTTCTTACAGCGAATGGCGTTTCTGAACATTTAACGGGCGCTTTCCCTAACCCGGGAAATCCAAATGAAATCAAAGAGCAAGATTACAGTTTTAGAGTTCCAGCTGAGCCTGAGTTAGCGAACAAAATTACGCCACTCGGTTTGCACGATTTTGGCCTTGGTTTAAATGGTGTGCCCTTTGATCCAGTGGCTGCAGAATGGTATCTAGGGGATAGAAATGGTGGTTGGCAGTATGAAGCTATGTCTGGGGCTGTGCCTTTAGGCTTGGATGAAAACCATGCCCATGTTCAACCGACAGGTGCCTACCATTACCATGCTCTACCAACCTTGCTAATTGAGAAGCTGAACCTTTCTTCAGAAGCTCATTCACCTTTAATTGGCTGGGCTGCAGATGGTTTTCCTATTTACGCTTTGTATGGCTATAAAAACCCAAAGGATAGTACATCGGATATTGTAGGGCTGAGCTCTAGTTACCGTGTGAAATTAGGCCATAGACCAGAGGGTGGAAGCAACCCAGGCGGTCATTATGATGGTACTTTTGTTGCCGACTTTGAATACATAAAAGGTGCAGGTACCTTGGATGAGTGTAACGGGCAGTTTACCGTAACTCCTGAATTTCCAAACGGCACTTATGCTTACTTCTTAACAGACGAGTTTCCTGTTATTCCTCGTTGTTACAAAGGAACGCCTTCAACAGATTTTACACAGCAGAGAAGACGATAAGTCACTCAGCTAATGTTTGTGCAGTTTATGCTAACCTGATAAATCGGATGTGACTTTCAATCGCATCCGATTTTTTATGTTTTAAGATATTTTTTAAAGATTATGCTTTTAACCTATGGAAGGCTTGGCAACTAGGACTAGTAGAAAATCGGGTGTTTTTGTTTAACTGTTATGGATGAACCAATTTATGGTCAAAGTTCTATTTTTAACTCTTTTATTATCTGTATTAAGTATTACTGTAATTGCTTTTACTCCGGCTAGTTTAGAAAAAAACATCGGGCCTTCGCCTTATAGAGCTCAACTAGACGAATTACACGCTAAGACTAGTAAAGGCTTACCTATAGATGCTCCAGAGTGGAACCTTAGTAGAGAGTTGATTCAAAAGAATAATGCGTGGTTTGAGAAGCAGACTAGACCCACTTTGAAAGAAGGTGGGTCAGCTGTTTTTGAGGCTTTTAGAAATAAAAGCGATAGCGCTACCCTCTTTTTAATGGTGATTTGGGGATTAGGTTTCTATTACATACTCAAATCGATCAAGCTTAAATCAGCACTGTTGGTTTTAATTTTTCCTACAGTGCTATTCTCATTTGGTTTTCTATCAAGCGTTGCAATAATAGGTGTTTTTATTTCTATTTTTTGCGCATATTTGTTCTTTATTTATCGGTGGAATAAAACATAAAGAAACTCGAATAATTATTAGTTGAATCCACGAATATTGGCGTTACTTTCTGATATGTTCTACGATTTTTTTGCTAAAAAATGAAATTTGAAAAAAAACTGTAATTAAAAGGTTTAGGATCTCATAAAGACCAATAAATATATTGTTTTAGGGTGAAATAATGCCATGATTTCTTGTCATTATTATGACTACATAGAAATTGTTTGTATGCATAGTTATCCTGTGTGCTTGACTCTTAAATCCGGTCAAATGGTGGAAGGTATAGCGGTAGACACAATGTTGAATGCAAGCCGTGTTGAATGTATTCGCCTCACGGTAGAGGGTGTAAATACCGAGTTGGAGTTAGATAAAATTTCACAATTAACTGTCTCTATCGACAACCCTCATTTTAAACAGGTTAACTTCGATTAAGTCTTAGACTCACTTCACTATGTTTAATAGCAAATTCACCTGCCACTTTGTTTATGGATGGCTCTATAGGAGATAACTGGCTATTATGCCCCCTATGATAATGTGCGTTCTAAAGAGAATAAGGGAAGTGTGTTGAAAGAGTTTGAGTTAATAAAGCAGATTTTCCAATCCTCTGTTATGGCAAACACAGCAGAGCGTGATGATATTTTGCTGGGCATAGGCGATGACTGTGCGCAGATTATGGTTCCCCAAGGTCAGAGCTTGGTATTTTCGATGGATACACTGGTCGAAGGACGGCATTTTCCTTTTGGTGCTGACCCAGTCGATATAGGTTATCGAGCGGTTGCCACATGCGTTAGTGATTTGGCGGCAATGGGCGCGAAGCCCGCGTTTTTTACTCTCGCTCTTACGATTCCAGAATCGGATGCCCAATGGTTAACAAGCTTTGCCCAAGGTATGGCGGAATTGGCTGAACCTATTGGTTTGGCGCTGGTGGGAGGGGATACAACTAAAGGCCCCCTTACTATTAGTTTGCAAGTACATGGCTATGTGGAACCTGATTTAGCTGTGAAACGCAGCTCTGCGAAAGTGGGTGACGATATTTATGTCACGGGCGTATTGGGCGATTCCGCTGCGGCGGTACCGATAGTGACAGGAGATATTCAAGTAGCCAATGAGCAATTTGATTATTTCTATGAACGATTCTGGCGTCCTCGACCAAGGCTGATAGCAGGTATGGCATTAAAAAATATTGCCTCTGCAATGATGGATATATCCGATGGACTAGCGCAGGATATTCAGCACATACTGAAAGCTTCAGGCGTTGGGGCTAAGTTGGATGCTGGTTATCTACCTGTGTCTCCAGAATTAAGGCAATGGCAGCCAGAGCGAGCTGCTGAACTAGCACTCACTGGAGGCGATGATTATGAGTTGTGTTTTACTGCTCCTAAATCGGCATCCCATGATGTGGCATTAATCACTCAAACACTCGGCTTATCTTGTTCAAAAGTAGGGGAAGTGGTGAATGATGGGTTCTCAATCGAAGGATTTGATGGCGATTTGTCTGGCTGGCAACATTTCTAGATAATAGGCGCTTTATACAACGAATTTCATTGTTTGAAGCATAATAGACGAGTATTAGGCAATTTTATTTATGGCAAATTCAGCACCCGCTTCGGTATGGCGTAATCCAATACACTTCCTTGCTTTTGGCTTGGGCTCTGGTGCCGCTCCAAAAGCACCGGGCACCTTTGGCACACTGGCTGCGATTCCTTTTTTTATTTTCTTCTTGCAGGGATTAGAGCCGCTTCACTACTTTGGTGCTCTTGTCGTGACATCGGTTATTGGTATTTATCTGTGTGGAAAAACCTCCAAAGATCTAGGAGTGCATGATCACTCAGGTATCGTATGGGATGAATTTGTTGGCTTCTGGATCACCATGTGGCTGGCACCGACCGGTTGGCTCTATATCCTTTTAGGTTTTGTATTGTTCCGATTGTTCGACATTTTAAAGCCTTGGCCGATTTCTTGGATTGATAAGCACGTTCACGGTGGCTTTGGCATTATGCTGGATGACATCTTAGCGGGCTTAATGTCCTTTGTCGTCTTGCAAGCATTGGTGACATTTGTTTTATAGGTTTATTTGAAACGTTATTAAGGTTGTTATGTCTCGAGAATTAAGCACAGAACAAGCGTTCCAAACTCATTGCTTAGCGCAAATGGGAGTTGTGTCGTGGCTATCTGCACCGCAAGGTGTTAGTGGTTCTGTGTTTATGCCTGCACAACCATGGGTGATAGAGAGTCATACTAGTAGCGCACTTGATTTATCTGAGGTACCTGAGGATTTCGGCTTTGAGCCTGTTATAACAAAACCAGAAGTGACGCTAGCGCCTGAAGAGAAACAGCAGTCTGTTCATAACTTACGTGAACAATTGAATGCAGGGCCTGAGATTATTGTTGAAGACATGCAACCAATAGAAGAGCTTGCGGTTGATATTGAGGTGGAGCCAGAAGTTGTTGCTAGTGGTGGTATTACTAAAGTTGACCTCCATGGCTATGCTTTGTCGAATCGATTGCTTATTTTGACTGATGTGCCGCAGATTTTTTCCCAAGCGGAAGAGGTTGAACGTCTAGCCTTGAAAATGGGACAGGCACTATTAAAGAGCTCAATAGATGAGTGGCATGGCAGTGCGTTTTCTTGGCCGGGAGCGTTAAAAAACCCTCATTTTCTGGATCGTAGCGACTGGTTAGTTGGTGCGTTAGAGAGTTATGTTTTGCGTTTGTCTAAAGAGTTCCCCGAGCCACCTTTGTTGGTGTTGGCGGGAGAGAAAGTATCGATTCTAGTGAGCGGTCTGCCAGAAAATAGTCCTCTAAAACAGTACCCTACAGCACGTATTCAAAGTCTTCCCGAGTTGTATCGAATTCCTGAGCTGAGAAAAGAAGCATGGGATGTGATGCAAGCGAACCTTTTTCGTTAATGCCTTTAGAATTGGAACCTGATATGTCTTTTTCTTTTGTCATCCGTCCGGCTCAAGAATCAGATTTGCCTGCCCTTATTGAGCTTGATTTATCTTCTAACCCTTATCCTTGGGGAGAGTCTCATATTGCGGATGCGCTTCGTACTCGAAAGAGCTGGTTAGTTGAGTCAGTTCAAGAGGGTCAAAAAAGTATTTTGGCTTGGCTTACGGCTTCCCATTGTTTTGACCAATCAGAATTAGAGCTTATTGTGGTTGACGAGAAAGCCCGTCGCCAAGGTTTGGCTAGAAAGCTTATAAATACATGGCAACAAGATGCGCAAGAAAGTGATGTAAAAGAGCTACTGTTAGAAGTGCGAGAGTCCAATGAAGGGGCGATTGCTTTGTATATATCAATGGGCTTTGAGCAGGTCGGTTACCGAAAAAACTACTATAAATTACAGCAAGGTCGAGAAGCGGCTTGTTTATTTACCTTAAAGATTTGATTGTAACTTCAAAAGGAAATTTACGATGACAAAAGTATTAGTACCTATCGCCAATGGCAGTGAAGACATCGAGGCAGTAACTATTATTGATGTACTGCGTCGTGGCGATATAGATGTCACGGTAGCAAGCGTTCATCAGGAAAAACAAATTCTCGCTGCGCGCGGATCTAATATTGTTGCGGACGTATTGTTAGAGGAAGTGTCAGATACGCTCTACGATGCCATTGTTTTACCCGGTGGCATGCCCGGAGCAGAACATCTACGAGACTCTAAACTGCTGGTGGATATGCTAGAAAAGCACGATATAGAAGATGCTTTGTTGGCAGCTATTTGTGCATCACCTGCTATGGTGTTTGGTACCCATGGTTTTGTAATGGATAAACAAGCTACCTGTTACCCCGGTTTTGAATCTGGTCTAACAGGAGCGGAATACATTGCGGATCAACCTGTGGTGATGGATGGAAATATTTTGACAGGTCAGGGCCCAGCTTCCGCCATGGTGTTTGCATTATCTATCCTAGGTAACTTAAAAGGTTATGAAGTAGCGCAAGAAGTGGCAGATGGTTTGTTGTGCTAAATCGCCCATATATTATTGCTGACCAAAAGGTCAGTTAAAGTGTCGGTTTTTCTGCCTTTTTTTGTCGGTTTTGTCTGTAATTTGGTGGACGAAAACGGCCTTCTCGAGTAAAATTAGGCAGATTTTTTGGACGTTAGATCTATTGATTGTCTATCTTAAGATAAGCTTTAGGTAAGCGGCAAAAGCATATATTCTGAAAAGCGAGATAAACCATAGGTTTGTCTCGCTTTTTTGCAACCTGACAGGCTCTAAATGGGAGGTTCCTTTGGCAACATCAGCGATTCTTGCTCTAGAAGACGGCACTATTTTTAAAGGGGTGTCGATCGGAGCAGATGGCTCCTCAACAGCCGAAGTAGTATTCAATACTTCGATGACTGGTTATCAAGAAATTCTTACTGACCCTTCCTACGCTCGACAAATGGTCACTCTAACTTACCCTCATATCGGCAACACTGGTATTAATTCTGAAGATGAAGAATCTACCAGAATCTGGTGTGAAGGATTGATTATCCGAGATCTTCCTTTGGTCGCGAGTAGCTGGCGTTCAGAAGAAACTTTGGATGCATACTTAAAACGCAAAGGTGTTGTAGGTATAGCGGATATCGATACCCGTAAGCTAACACGTATTTTACGTGAAAAAGGTGCGCAAGCTGGCTGCATCATGGCGGGCGAAGATATTGATGAAGCCAAAGCGGTTGCAGCGGCGAAAGCTTTCCCCGGTTTGAAAGGTATGGACCTTGCGAAAGAAGTGACTGTTGATACGACTTACGAGTGGACAGAGTCCACTTGGGATTTAGTTAAAGGTCATACGACTCCTACAAGTTCTGAATTCCACGTTGTGGCATACGACTTCGGTGTGAAACGTAACATCCTACGTATGTTGGTTGAACGCGGTTGCCGTCTAACGGTAGTGCCTGCGCAAACCCCAGCAAGCGAAGTACTAGATATGAACCCTGATGGCGTTTTCTTATCAAATGGTCCAGGTGACCCAGAACCATGTGATTACGCAATTCAAGCGATTAAAGAAATCTTAGAAACAGAGATTCCTGTATTCGGTATCTGTTTAGGTCACCAACTGCTTGCTTTGGCTTCTGGTGCAAAAACGAAGAAAATGAAATTTGGTCACCATGGTGCCAACCATCCTGTACAAGCTACCGAAGAAGGCACGGTAATGATTACCAGCCAGAACCACGGTTTTGCAGTAGATGAAGATACCTTGCCAGCTAACCTTGTGATGACACACAAATCTTTGTTCGATGGCTCTTTGCAGGGTATCAAGCGCACAGATAAGAGTGCCTTCAGTTTCCAAGGTCACCCTGAAGCGAGCCCAGGTCCGCACGATGTTGCGCCTTTGTTCGACTTGTTTATTGACAACATTAAAGCTGCAAAAGCCTAACCAAACCCTAAATAGGAGCGGAACGAAAAGATTATGCCAAAACGTACTGACATAAAAAGCGTCTTAATTTTAGGTGCGGGCCCTATTGTTATTGGTCAAGCTTGTGAATTTGACTACTCGGGTGCGCAAGCGTGTAAAGCGCTTCGTGAAGAAGGCTTTCGCGTTATTCTGGTGAACTCAAACCCAGCTACCATCATGACAGACCCTGTGATGGCCGATGCAACATACATTGAGCCAATCGAATGGAAAACGGTTGAGAAGATCATCGAAAAAGAGCGTCCAGATGCTGTGCTACCTACAATGGGTGGTCAAACCGCATTGAACTGTGCGCTTGACCTAGAGCGTCATGGGGTTCTAGAAAAATTCGATGTTGAGATGATTGGTGCAACCGCTGACGCTATTGATAAAGCGGAAGATCGTCATCGTTTTGATGAAGCAATGAAAGCCATTGGTCTTGAATGTCCTCGTGCTGGTATTGCTCATAACATGGAAGAAGCGCTAGGCGTACAACGTGAAGTTGGCTTCCCATGTATCATCCGACCTTCTTTCACTATGGGTGGTACCGGTGGTGGTATCGCTTACAACATGGAAGAGTTCGAAGAAATCTGTACTCGTGGTTTGGACTTATCTCCAACTAACGAACTGCTAATCGATGAATCTCTAATCGGTTGGAAAGAGTACGAGATGGAAGTTGTCCGTGACAAAAAAGACAACTGTATCATTGTTTGTGCAATTGAAAACTTTGACGCTATGGGTGTTCACACAGGTGACTCCATCACAGTAGCGCCAGCGCAAACTTTGACAGACAAAGAATATCAAATCATGCGTAACGCTTCTTTGGCGGTATTGCGTGAGATCGGTGTAGAAACCGGTGGTTCTAACGTTCAGTTCGGTATGGATCCAAAAACTGGCCGTCTAGTGGTTATCGAGATGAACCCTCGTGTATCTCGTTCTTCTGCTTTGGCATCGAAAGCAACGGGTTTCCCAATTGCTAAGATCGCAGCGAAACTAGCAATCGGTTACACACTAGATGAATTGCAAAATGACATTACTGGTGGCCAAACGCCAGCAAGTTTTGAACCTGCAATCGACTATGTTGTTACTAAGATCCCTCGCTTCACGTTCGAGAAATTCCCAACTGCCAACGATCGTTTAACAACGCAAATGAAGTCCGTTGGTGAAGTAATGGCGATTGGCCGTACTTTCCAAGAGTCTTTGCAAAAAGCATTACGTGGCTTAGAAGTAGGTGCTGATGGTTTTAATCCTCAGTTAGATTTCTCTGAAGAAAACAGCAAAGAGAAATTGGCTTACGAGCTTCAGTCTCCTGGTGCTGACCGTATTTGGTACATTGGTGATGCCTTCCGTTCTGGTATGACAGTGGATGAAGTGTACGCTGCAACAGGTGTTGATCACTGGTTCCTAGTACAAATCGAAGATCTGATTAAAGAAGAAGCGGCTCTTGAGAGCAAAGGCTTAGTGGACATGTCATACGATGTGTTACGTCGATTGAAGCGTAAAGGCTTCTCTGATACTCGTCTTGCTAGCTTGCTGAATGTCACTGAAAAGTCCATGCGTGAACGTCGTTACCTAGTGAATGTTCACCCTGTTTACAAGCGTGTTGATACTTGTGCGGCGGAATTCGCTACCAACACGGCTTACATGTATTCCACTTATGAAGAAGAGTGTGAAGCGGCTCCAACAGACAAGGATAAAGTGATTATTCTTGGCGGTGGTCCTAACCGTATCGGTCAAGGTATAGAGTTTGACTACTGCTGTGTTCACGCTGCATTAGGCCTACGCGAAGACGGTTACGAAACCATCATGGTTAACTGTAACCCTGAAACTGTATCTACCGATTATGACACTTCTGATCGTTTGTACTTTGAGCCAGTAACACTGGAAGACGTATTAGAGATCGTTCGTACAGAAAAACCTAAGGGCGTTATTGTTCAGTTTGGTGGTCAAACACCACTGAAAATTGCTCGCGCTTTGCAGAATGAAGGTGTGCCAATCATTGGTACAACACCTGAAGCGATTGACCGTGCGGAAGACCGTGAACGTTTCCAAAGCATGATCCAGCGCCTAGGTTACAAACAGCCTCATAACGCAACAGTTCGTAGTGCTGAGCAAGCGGCAATTAAAGCAGCTGCTATAGGCTACCCACTAGTTGTGCGCCCATCTTATGTATTGGGTGGCCGTGCAATGGAAATCGTTTATAACGAGAAAGAATTGAATCGTTATATGTCGACAGCGGTTAAAGTATCAAATGACAGCCCTGTATTGCTTGATCACTTCTTGAATGCGGCAATCGAGATCGATATTGACTGTATTTCTGACGGTACTGAAGTGGTGATTGGCGGCATTATGCAACATATCGAACAAGCCGGTGTTCACTCAGGTGACTCAGCATGTTCTTTGCCTCCTTATTCTTTGCCTGCAGAAACGCAAGATAAGATCCGTGAGATGATTAAGAGAATGGCACTAGAATTAGGTGTTATTGGCTTGATGAATACTCAGCTAGCGGTTCAAGATGGCGAGATTTACGTGATTGAGGTTAACCCTCGTGCATCACGTACCGTACCATTCGTTTCTAAATGTATTGGTCGCTCTTTGGCTCAAGTTGCAGCCTTAGTAATGGCGGGTAAAACATTAGCAGAGCTAGGCTTAACAGAAGAAATTATTCCTTCTTACTACAGTGTTAAAGAAGCCGTATTCCCGTTCAACAAGTTCCAAGGTGTTGACCCAATTCTTGGGCCTGAGATGAAATCTACAGGTGAAGTGATGGGTGTTGGTGATACCTTTGCTGAAGCCTTTGGTAAAGCGGTATTAGGTGGCGGTACTGAACTACCAACATCAGGTCGTGCTTTCATCAGTGTGCGTGATATGGATAAAGAGGCAGCAGTAGATGTTGCTCGTCGCTTGATCGACATCGGCTTTGACCTTGTTGGTACAGAAGGTACGGTTAAGTACATGCATGAGCGCGGTGTTGCGATCAACAAAGTAAATAAAGTGAACGAAGGTCGTCCACACATTGTTGATATGATGAAAAATGGTGAAATTGATTACATCATCAATACGACATCTGGCACACAAGCGATCGCGGACTCTTCCTTGATTCGTCGTACGGCATTGCAGCGTAAGGTTTGCTACACTACTACCTTGGCTGGTGCAGAAGCGACAAGTTTGGCGATTAGCCTAAAAGGCGAGACGAAAGTTCGTAGACTACAAGATTTACACTTGGGGAAATAATGAAAAAAGTACCAATGACAGTAGAAGGTGAAGCGCGTTTAAGAGACGAGTTAAACCACCTTAAATCTGTAGTTCGCCCACGAGTTATTGCGGATATCGCAACTGCTCGTGAACATGGCGACTTGAAAGAAAATGCTGAGTACCACGCGGCTCGTGAAGAGCAAGGTTTTACTGAAGGTCGAATTAAAGAGATTGAAGGTAAGCTAGCTGACTCACAAGTGATTGATGTGAAAGCAATGACTGCATCGTCAAAAGTAATTTTTGGTACCACGGTAACTTTATACAATGTTGATACAGAAGGTACGGTTACTTATAAAATTGTTGGCGATGATGAAGCAGATGTGAAAGAGAAAAAAATCTCTTACGCTTCTCCTATTGCTAAAGCCATCATAGGAAAGGAAGAGGGTGACGAAGTCATCGTTAAGATTCCAAGTGGTGAAGCAACATACGAAGTAGAAAAAGTAGAATACATTTAATTTTTTGCCACTTCATAAAAAACCATCTAGTGAGAACTAGGTGGTTTTTTTATGGGCTTTATAAAGCGTATATTTTTGTAGAAATAGGTGTTTGTTATGTCTTATCCACCCTGTCCGAGCTGCCAGTCGGAATATGTTTATCCTGATCAAAATCTTTTAGTTTGCCCTGAATGCGCTTATGAATGGGACCCATTAGAAGAAGATGAGGCTATTAAGGTTAAGGATGCCAATGGCACCCTATTGTCAGAGGGCGATAAAATTACCTTGGCAAAAGATTTAAAAGTAAAAGGCAGTTCTTTGATTTTAAAAATTGGCACAAAGGGAACTGTAAAACGAATTCACGATAAAAAAGATCACCAACTTGATTGTAAGCTCGATGGCGCTGGTGAAATGCTGGTTACCGCAAAGTTTGTGAAAAAAGCCTAGTCAGTTTTAGGTGAATTTGGCTATGCTTGATCTGTCTCATTGTTGATATAGTGCCCATTTGTTAATGTGCAAAAAATAACATAGAAAGTCTTACCTTCTTATACCCAATAATTAATCGGAGTCGATGATGAAAGGGAAAATATCCGTTCTGTTAGGTGTGTTAATTAGTTCCATCTTGGTATTTCTAACAGGGTGTGCCCCTCAAAATGGCCCTGGTGGGCATGGCGGTCCTGGAGGCCCAGGCGGAAGACCGCCAAGCCCAGAAAATGAAGAAATACAGGCTCGCCTTGGCGATACCAGTATTCTTATGGGATCCGTTGTTGTACCTGTATCAGTAGAAGCCTGCGGAACAGGTGCTGGATTTTCTCGTTTAGTCTGCCTTACAGATTTGCTTAAATCGAGTGCATCTTCAGAAGTGCTGGAACTGCTTCAATTGGATTACTCTGTAGAGAAAGCGCAAAGTTGGAGTAATTTGCCAGCAGGGGCTTTTCCCTCTAGACCGGGTGTCTTCTTGGGAGAGTTAACAAGTGATCAACTGGGTATTGTTAAGGCCATTTTGCAGGAAGCGGCAGGCTCTGCTGAAAACGAAGGCTTTGATGAAATGGTACAAACGCTAAATGCAGACGACTATATTGGTACTGTAAGCACGGACTATAAAGCGGGCTACTCTTCTTATAACTCTAAGATCGCTTTTTTAGGAACACCTTCTAGTACAGGTACGTGGCAGCTTTATTATGGTGGCCATCACTTCGCTTTCTCAAATACTTACACGGATGGACAACTGTCCGGTGCCACACCTTCTTTCCGTGGTATTGAACCTTTCCCATCATTTGAAATGAATGGTCGAGTGAACGTGCCATTGTTGCAAGAGCGAGATGCGTTTGCTGCATTGCTAAATTCGCTTTCTAAAACTCAGAAAAGCGCTGCGACCCTTGATGGTACTTACCGCGATATTCTCGCTGGCCCTCAGGCCGATGACGCTATCCCTGAGGAGCAGGAAGGTCTAAGTGTAACCGAGTTGGATGAATCTCAAGTGGCATTATTATTAGCTGCCGTACAGACTTATGTGGGCGATATCGATGATGCTGATGCGAAAGTTTATATGGACAGATACACGGCTGAGTTAGCAGATACAGTGCTTGGTTTTTCCGGTACAACGGATATGGACAGTGAAGACGATTATGTGCGTATCCATGGCCCATCCTTATGGATTGAGTTCTCTCTTCAGTCTAACAAGTCAACCAATGAAAAGGGCAATCACCCTCACTCAGTTTGGCGTGATATCACCAGTGATTATGGCGGTCAGCTTTAATCGTGCCTAGGTCTATAATGCGAGCCGCAGTCTTTCTACTGCTCGCTTTTTCTTGTGGGATGTCTAAGCTTTATGCCCATGCTCTACCGGGTAGTGTGTTGACCTTTTCTCAGCACGAAAAAGGTCTTGAGCTCGCTATTACATTTCCATTAGAAGATTTGGCTATTGCTTCCCCACAATTGGAAAGCTTGAAAGCGCTTCCCGTAGGAAGTGATATTAGTGGTGAGTACTTGTCTGATCTTAAGGCGTATGTGGAAGAGCATCTTTCTCTTGGGGAGGATGATGAAGAATTACCTTTTACTCTCCAGAGCGCCTCTCTCAAAGACGCTTATCATGACCATCTAGGATACTATACGCTAGTAGCTTTAAATCTCATTTTTCCATCAGAAATAATCACTCCAGCGACTTCTTTAGAGCTTAGTTATGATGTAATCATGCATGAGGTGCGTAACCACAGAGCGCATGTTTACTGGTCCGACTCAGATCAATCTGCCCGAAAAATTGCCTACTTTGGTTTCCGCCGAGTGAATGGTGAAGTTCAAAAACATTTATTGAAAAGGTGAGTTAAATAACTCAAAGCTTTGATATTAAGCGTAAAACAAAAACACCAGCCTCGGCTGGTGTTTTTAGTTCAATGCTAGAAAGCGAATTGTTTAGGACTGAGCTTTCTTGAAGGCTTCGATCAGTGCTTGAGTTGAAGAGTCCAAAGCGCTGTTGTCGCTGTCGGATACTAGGCGGTTGAATATATCAGTGCCTAGTACTTTACCAAGCTCCACGCCCCATTGATCAAATGAGTTGATACCCCAGATAGTACCTTGTACAAAAGTACGGTGTTCATACAGTGCGATTAATGCACCCACAGTGGCTGGCGTCATTTGCTCTGTTAGCAGCATGTTGCTCGGACGATTACCCTTGATTACCTTGTGAGGGGCAACCAATTCTACTTGCTCGTCACTTGCTCCAGCATCACGTAACTCCTGCTTGGCTTGCTCTAAGCTCTTACCAACCATCAATGCTTGTGACTGACTCAGGCAGTTAGCAAACAACTGAGGGTGGTGATCACCAATTGGGTTGTGAGACTTCAATGGTGCGATAAAGTCGACAGGTACAAGGCGTGTGCCTTGATGCAATAACTGATGGTAAGCGTGCTGACCATTTGTACCAGCGCCGCCCCAAATGATTGGTCCTGTGTCTGTTGCGACGCCGTCACCATCAAGCAGGTTTGCTTTACCGTTACTTTCCATGTCTAGCTGCTGGATGTGAGCAGGCATAGCACGTAGGTAGTGGTCGTAAGGAATAAGTGCATGGGTTTGCGCATTATGGAAGTTGATGTACCAGACGCCAAGTGCTCCCATAATAACAGGAAGGTTCTTTTCAAATGGTGCAGTGCGGAAGTGCTCATCCATTTGGTAGGCGCCATCCAGCAACTCATAAAACTTATCCATACCTACTGCAATGGCAACTGGCAGACCAATAGCAGACCAAAGTGAGTAGCGACCGCCAACCCAGTCCCACATAGGGAAGATATTTTCTGCAGCCATACCAAAGGAAACGGCTTTCTCTACATTAGAACTAACAGCGGCAAAGTGCTTGCTGATTGTCTCTTCTGAGCCACCATTTGATAGGAACCAGTCACGTGCTGCATTGGCATTGGATAGGGTTTCTAATGTGCCGAATGTTTTAGACGAAACAACAAATAAGGTTGTTTCAGGGTTCAGTTGCTTCAGCTTTCCTGAGATATCTGAACCATCGATATTGGCAACAAAGTGTACTTTGATGTCTTCTCTTGAGAATGGTGTTAGTGCTTCTGCAACCACTTTAGGGCCTAGGTAAGAGCCACCAATACCGATAGATACAACATCAGTAATGCGCTTGTCAGAGTAGCCACGCCATTCACCACTATGAAGTTGTTTGGTGAAGGCTTCCATTTGCTTAAGAGTGGCACGTACTTCTTCCAGTACATTTACGCCATCCACCATAAGTGACTCTTGTGCTTGGCTAGCACGAAGTGCAATGTGTAATACAGAGCGG
Organism: Marinomonas sargassi; assembly: GCF_025716875.1. GTDB lineage: Bacteria > Pseudomonadota > Gammaproteobacteria > Pseudomonadales > Marinomonadaceae > Marinomonas > Marinomonas sargassi. The sequence goes on from NZ_JAOVZB010000009.1 coordinate 23,123, forward strand.
TCTTCAGTGTTATTGATATGCTCTCCGCTAAACATGCCTTGGATAGCATTTTCTAGGCCTGCTTCTTTAACCAAGCTAGTTAACAATGACAGTGTTTTTTCATTAGCGCGGTTTTTTGCGTAGTCTAATGTCCATCCGGCCGCTTGTACTGTGTGTTTTTCAGCGCGTTGTGGATCAGTTTCAAACAGTGATTTCATGTCCACAGAGGCCATTTCTTTCTGGTGCTCTGTTAACGCCTGCCAAGCAGCTAGTTCTGTAGGTGAACCCATTACAATACTCCCTAATTTGTTGAAAGTGGATTAGGCAAGTTCAATTCGCAAGTTATCAATTAAACGTGCGTTGCCCAAGTATGCCGCAGCCAAGATGACTAGGCTTCTCTCTTCCTCTGATGGTGTTTGTAAATTATGTTGTGCGCGTATTTCAAAATAATCACGACGGAAACCAGCCGCTTCAAGCTTCTGTTGAGCTTGTTCACGAATGTCCTCGTGACTCGCACGATTCTCTAGTAATGCTTCTTTAGCCCATGCCATGGTTTTGAAGATGGCTGGGGCTATTTCTCTTTCTTTTGTGGTTAGGTAACCATTGCGTGAGCTCATGGCCAGCCCATCATCATTACGTGCAGTATCTACGCCTATGATATGAATGCTTGAACTAAGGTCACGAACCATATTTTCAATGACTTTAAGCTGTTGAAAATCCTTGTTACCAAATATCGCACAGTCTGGCTGAACAATGTTAAATAATTTTGTCACTACTGTTGCAACGCCAACAAAATGTCCTGGGCGAGAGGCTCCACAAAGTATATCGGATAAGCCGCTAACTTCAATTTGAGTCTGGCTGCGTTTGCCGTCGGGATACATTTCAAGTGCGTCAGGTGCAAACAGATATTGGCAGCCATTCTCTGCTAAGACTTTTTTGTCTTCTTCTAGTGTCTTAGGGTAACGCTCTAAATCTTCGTTAGCAGAAAATTGCATGGGGTTAACGAAGATAGAAGATACCACCACTTCGCTTTCTTTTACTGCTCGACGAATGAGGGACATATGGCCATCATGTAGGTTGCCCATGGTAGGGACGAAAGCGATACTTTTGTCTTGTAGGCGTTCTTTTTTCAGGGCAGCGCGAAGCTCAGCGACGGTATGGAAGGTTTGCATTTATTTAAATCCGTGTTCATTGCCTGGGAAGGTTAATGTTTTTACTTCGTCCACATAAGCTTCAAAGGCTTGTGTAATGTTGCGGCCATCCGTTAAAAAGTTTTTTACGAACTTAGGAATATGGCCTAAATTGATGCCGAGCATATCATGTAAAACAAGTACTTGCCCGTCAGTATGTGGACCAGCGCCAATGCCAATTGTCGGTACTGGAACGGCTTCACTGAGTTTTTTGCCAAGCTCTGTTGGGATGCACTCATAGAGCAGTATATCGGCACCCGCTGCAACAAGTTCTAAGGATTCTTCCATTAAAAGGTCAGCGGCTTCTTGGCTTTTACCTTGTACTCGATAACCACCGAATTTATGTACGGATTGAGGTGTTAGACCTAGGTGTGCGCAAACAGGAATACCACGTTGGCTTAATAGTTTAATGGTATCGGCTAACCAGCTGCCACCTTCTAATTTGACCATGCTTGCGCCAGCTTGCATTAATTTTGCGGCGTTATCTAGCGCTTGCTCGGGCTTACTAAAGCTCATAAAAGACATATCGCTAATAATAAAGGCATTCGTATTGCCGCGCTTAACGGCAGCTGTGTGATAACACATATCTTCTATTGTGACTGGAAGGGTGCTGTCTTGGCCTTGAATGACCATACCTAAAGAATCGCCTACCAAAATACACTCAACGCCAGCCACGTTCATCACATTTGTAAAAGAGGCGTCGTAGCTAGTTAGCATGGTGATTTTATCTTTATCCAGTTTCATTTGTTTGAGAGTGGATAAAGTGACCGGCTTGGTAAGTTTTCTTTGGGAGTTATCGGAATACATAATTTACCTTTCTTTGATAAAGACCAAGTCGCTGGTGTCTAAAAGTGTTAATTGCTTGCTCACCGTATTGCCGTTGGATAACAGTATATCAGGAGCTATGTCATTAAGCGGCTTCATTACAAAGCCTCTTTCTAGCATGAAAGAGTGTGGCACCGTAAGTCTAGGTGAGCTAATGGTCTCTTGTCCGTAGAGTAAGAGATCGAGATCCAATGTGCGAGGCCCCCAGTGACGTTCACGAATACGGCTATGCGCTTGTTCAATCGCCTGAAGTTCATCAAGTAATTCAATAGGTTTAAGTGATGTTTGAAAGCAAGCAACAGCATTTACGTAATCTGGTTGATCTTGAGGGCCGACAGGTTTACTGCCGTATATTTTCGACACCAGCAAGTGGTTTACGTGCTGGTGGTGTTGAAGTGTATCAATTGCTTTATCAATTTGAGCAATTGGATTGACAAGATTACTGCCTAGACCAATATAAACTTGAATCACAGGAAACCTATTTTACTCAGTTACCTGACTGGAAACTGTGTTCTTATTGTTACTTTTTCTACGACGAGGGCGACGTTTTTTAGGGCCGCTCTTACTGGAGTCAGATCGAGAGTCGATGCTACGAATGAGTTCTCTCTGCTCAGCTTCGTTTCCAAACTGAAAGGCTTCCCACCATTTACCTAATCCATCAAGCTGTGTGCCGCTGAGTTCTCTTATTAGCAAAAAGTCGAAGCCAGCTCGGAATCTTGGGTGTTCAAGTAATTGCAGCGCACGCTTGCCATAGCGTTTTGGCAGTCTAAGCTGCATATCCCAAATCTCGCGCATTGGCGTAGAGAAGCGACGAGGGATCGCAGTGGAAGCGACCTGATTGTCTAATACCATACTTGCTGCTTGATGTAGGGCCGGAGTGACAGGAATACCTTGAGCTTGGAATTCTTCATGGCGCAAAGTGACGCTAGGCCATAAAAGAATTGCATAGAGAAAGTAAGGGGCGGTTGTTTTTCCGCTTTGGATACGATCATCAGTGTTTTTCAAGCCTTGTAAGATAAAGCCTTCAGGGTTGATGTCTGAGCGTTTCCAGCCACTGTTTAAAAGTGCATCTGTATCAGGAAATAAGTAACGGAATAGGCCATATTGTCTAAGCAGTGCAAAAGTCTCTACACCATTGCCGCTGCCAAGTAATTTTAATACTTCTTCGAAGAGTCGAGCTGGCGGGATATGATCTAGTAGGTGAGCCATTTCTTTAATGGGGGCTGCTGTTTCTTCTTCTATGTCAAAGCCAAGTTTGCCAGCAAAACGAATAGCTCGCAGCATACGAACAGGGTCTTCTTGGTAACGCTCTCTAGGGTTGCCTATGATGCGTATCTTTTTATCTTCAATATCTTTTAGGCCACCACAATAGTCATGGATACTAAAGTCTTTGACGTTGTAATAAAGGGCGTTGAAAGTAAAATCTCGTCGTTCTGCATCTTCTTCTATGCTGCCATAGACGTTATCTCGCAATACGATACCATGGGCTGATCGAGCGGAATCTTTGCCTTTTAAAGAAGTGTTGGCGGTAGCACTTTCATCATCTTGTTTACTGCTAGCGCGAAAGGTTGATACTTCGATGATCTCTCGGCCAAAGGTGACATGGACTAAGCGAAAACGTCTACCGATTAGGCGAGAGTTTGAAAAAGTTTTGTGAACTTCCTCTGGTGTTGCGTTTGTTACGATATCAAAATCTTTAGGTTCCATACCTATAAGGTGGTCGCGAATGCAACCGCCAACAAGGTGTGCTTCAAATCCTGCTTTGTTAAGTCTATAGAGAACTTTTACCGCATTAGGGCTTAGACTTTTTCTAGATAAGCTATGATTGTTGCGAGGTATGATAATTGGGTAAGCCTGCTCTTTATCGGAGCTAAAAATTGAAGAGGCTTTACGTACCAGAGATTTGAATCCTGTCAGCATTATACAACTATTTCTTTAAGTTAACGAAAGACGCATTCTACACGTGAAAGCGATAAGTTACACGAATTAAGGCTTAATTTGACTGAAAATTGAGGGTGGTAAAACTGAGAAAAAGATTGGTCTATTTTCAAAAAAATAGAGAAAATAAAATAATCGCTTTGGATACATGAAGATACTAGTTCCGAAAACAAAGTGGGTGCTGCTTCAGCAGTTCTACTCAAATTTATTTTTATTTTTGCATTGTTTTCATTGCCACAAGGGCTGGTATATCTAAAAAAATCAATTATCCAAAGCGATTTTCCATCCATGACCTCAAATTTTTATTTTTATTTGAAGAGGTCACGGTGTTCTTATGGTTTTATTTTTATTGTTAAGAACTTTACATACGACGACTAACTTATTCTTATTCTTGGTCAATCTTATTATCGTTGTGCCATGTATAAGGCATTTGTTGTGCCAAAAAATATAACTATATGTTTTTATTGGTTTTTATGTTTTTTGTGGCAGTGTAGGTTGTTATTTTGATGATTTTTATTGGGTATTTTGGTATCAGGTGTTACTTTTTTTCTGTTACTTTTTTGGTATGTTGAGTTTTTGTCGCCTCTCCCAGAGACTTTTTCTTGATATGCCCAAAGAATGTGCGATTTGGGTCTCAGTGAATTCGTCTTGGTGCGTTAAAACGAAGTGTTTTAGGTAGTCATCCAGTGTAGTTCCTGAAGTTGGCAGGCTCTGCTCTATGGGATTTGAGTTGTTTTTCTTAGTGTGGCGTTCTTGGTGGGCAAGTTTTAAATTTGCGGCTTCAAGTTTTTCTGGGGGGCTTAGGATGACTGCTCTCTCTATGGCGTTTTCTAGTTCTCGTACATTACCTGGCCAGCTATGTTGATGAATAGCCTTATCAAAGGCTTTGCTGTAATGATAAGGAGGGATGTTGTGCTTTAAGCAGGTTTTTTCTACTAGGTTTTTGGCTAGTAGTGAAATGTCTTCACCTCTTTCTCTTAAAGGAGGTAATAAAAGCTCCATAACGTAAAGTCGGTAATATAAATCCTCTCGAAATAAGCCTTCTTCAACCATGCCCATGAGGTCTCTGTGGGTCGCTGTCACAATGCGTATATCGACTTTTTGAGTGGTGGTTGCACCCACTTTCCTTACTTCGCCTTCCTGCAGTACACGCAATAATCGAGCTTGCGCCTCAATGGGGAGTTCGCCTATTTCGTCTAAAAATAGGGTGCCTTTATCTGCTGTCTGTATTAAGCCTTCGTGAGTAGTGGTGGCACCTGTAAATGCGCCTTTTTCGTGCCCGAATAATTCTGACTCTATTAGGTTTTCAGGGATAGCAGCGCAGTTAACACTTACTACAGGATTGTTGTGTCGCTGACTTAAATGGTGGAGGGCTTTGGCTATGAGTTCTTTACCTGTGCCTGATTCGCCACGGATTAATACGGTGGCATTGGTTCTGGCAATTTTTCTCATGTCGCTAAACAAGTCTTGCATTAATGGGCATTGTCCAATAATGCCGCTCCCTGGTGTTCCTAAAGGCAGGGCTTCATTAACCGATGGCTCTACAGATTTCCTTTCTGTGTTCTGTGGCGCTAAGGCGGCTACGTCATTTTGCTCAAGAGTATTAACGACATGCTTTAGCAGAGTCTCTGTGTTGGTTGGTAATGGAAGGTAATATGAGGCGCCTTGAGCCATGGCGCTCACGCCCACACTCAAACTTGCTTTTTCGTCTAGGACTATGTGGTGAGGAATGTCTTCGGCGTATTTTGTAAAGTCATCAAGCTGACGAATGACTTCGTAGTCGATGAGAAACAAATGTGACTCGACTCGCTTGTGATGCTTTTTGGCTTGTTCTATTGAAAAGTGACTGCTGACTTGAAAGCCGTATTTAGAAAGCCATTTCTCCGACTCTTTAAGTAGAGAGTGGTCTGGGCAGATAAGTGTTATGTGATGCATTTTGTCACCTCTTGTAACTGTTGTAACGATTATACACAAGATGATGGTTTGGTCGAATAAATGAAAATCAGACGAGTTACTCGATAAAGTCGCTGTCCTGCTCTTCTAGGGTGAGGTGTCTAATGCCTTTTAATATGGCTGGGTTCCACTTCTCTATGGCATCTTCTAGTGCGTCTGAAATAGTAGTGGCGGAGCTGATATCTATACCTAGATAATGCAATGCGCGAATTAAAGTGGCTAGGTCGCCATTTTTCACTGCTTTGGCATGATTTTGTTTGCTGATTTTATCGCCTTTGCTATTGGTGATAAGAGGAATGTGGGTGATGTGAGGTGGAGTCCAGTTGAGTAGATGGTATAGATGCAGTTGTTGTGCAGTGGTTTCTATTAAATCTGCACCTCGAACTAGGTGGGTGATCTCTTGTAGGTGATCGTCGACAACAACGGCAAGTTGGTAAGAGAAAAAATCATCTTTTCTTTTTAATACGGTACTGTTGTTTTTTAAGTCACCCTTAAATATCAATGTACCTTGAATAGGGTCTTCAATTTGATAAATTGCGTGACTAGCCTCTAGTCGCCAAGAGTGGGGCTTCTGTTGTGTGCTGTCACATGGCTTTGGGTGAAGCCCTTGAAATTGACTAAGTTGCTGACGAGTACAGTTACAAGGGAAGAGTACGTTTTTGTCTTTCAGTTCTGATAGGAAAGATTCATAGATAGGTGAGCGTGAGTACTGGGTGAGTATTTCTTCATCCGAAAACAGTAGGTAGCTGTGTAGCGTGGCAATGATTTGCTCTGTGAAAAGCGGTTTGCATCGGGTCTGATCGACATCTTCGATGCGGATTAGCCAAGTGCCTTTGTGCTTTTTGGCATCCAGATAACTCGCTAGTGCGCAGACTAGCGAGCCAAAGTGGAGAGGACCGGTAGGCGAAGGAGCAAAACGGCCACGATATGAGTGCGACAAGATTTAACCGCCGACTTGTCTCTCTTTGATTTCAGCTAGAGTCTTGCAGTCAATGCACATAGAAGCTGTAGGGCGGGCTTCTAGACGGCGAATACCTATCTCAATGCCACACTCTTCACAGTAGCCGTAATCATCGTTATCGATCAACTCAAGAGTCTGAGAAATCTTCTTAACCAGTTTACGCTCACGGTCGCGTGCACGAAGTTCTAAGCTGAATTCTTCTTCTTGGCTAGCACGGTCATTTGGGTCTGCGTAGTTCACTGCTTCTTCTTTAAGGTGATGAACGGTACGATCTACTTCTTCCATGAGCTCTTGCTTCCAGCCAAGCAAAATGCTTCTGAAATGCTCAAGCTGGTTCTCGTTCATGTATTCTTCGCCTTCCTTAGCTTCGTAAGGAGTGAAGTCTTTCATTAATGAATCAGGGTTCATTTTTGGCATTGCATTGCCTCACTTCGCAGAGTGCCTTTAAATAGGCGTTCTGTAAAAAAATTGGATTGATTGATTAATTTTCGGGCGGAAACTTACCAGATAATCGCACAGTTCACCAGATTTTTTGCGTAAAATATTGCGAAAACCTTCATTAGGAAAATAAAAGCGAATGAGAAAACGGAAATTAGCGACAAGAGTAGAAAACATCATGCCTTTTCAAGTGATGGCTGTCTTGGCAAGAGCCAAAGAGTTGGCTGCACAAGGGGAAGATGTTATTCACCTTGAAATTGGTGAGCCTGATTTTGTCGCACCCGAAGCAGTTGGGTTAGCAGGAGAACGAGCAATAAACCAAGGGCACACGGGTTACACCTCTGCTACCGGGTTGCCAGAATTAAAAGCAGCGATCAGTGGTTATTATCAATCGCGTTACGGTGCCACTGTTTCACCTGAGCGCATTATCGTAACTCCAGGTGCATCTGGCGCTCTTTTACTTATGTCTTCATTAATGGTTAATGAGGGGGAAGAGGTGGTGATGCCGGATCCATGCTACCCCTGTAATCGTCATTTTCTTGTGCAAGTTGGGGCAAAGGCTAAGTTAGTGGAAACGGAAGCGACTAATGGCTTTGAGATGGATCTACATGGATTGTCTGATGTATGGCAAGAGAATACGGCTGGTTTGTGGTTAGCCTCACCCTCTAACCCAACTGGAGCGGTATTGAGCAGGGACTACATAACGACTGCTTGGGATAAGGTTCAGCAACTCGGCGGTCACCTATTGGTTGATGAGATTTATCAAGGCCTTGTGTATGAAGGAGAAGATTTTTCCGCCTTATCCATTAGTGATGATATTTTTGTGGTGAACAGCTTCTCAAAATACTTTGCTATGACAGGCTGGCGTTTAGGTTGGTTGGTTGTACCTGAATGGGCGGTAGGGGGAGCGACAAAGCTTGCACAGAATTTGTTTATCTCGGCGCCAACGGTTTCTCAACATGCGGCAGTGAGAGCGTTTAGTGAAGATGTTTTGGCTGAGTGTGAAGAACGTCGCCAAACATTGAATAAAAGACGTGTAACCCTATTGGAAGGCTTGTCTGATATAGGTCTGCCAGTAGTGGCTCCTGCCCATGGTGCCTTTTATGTTTATGTGGACGTATCTAGTGTGACAAATGATGCCATGGCGTGGTGTTTGTCATTGCTGGAAAAGGAGAAGGTAGCGCTGACACCGGGAGCTGACTTTGGTGTGAAGGATGCCAATCGTTATGTGCGCTTTGCCTATACTTGTGATGAAGATAGGTTGAGAGAGGCTTTGGGAAGAATCGCTCATTTCATCGCATCTAAATAAGCAATTAGGTCTTTCTGCGGTTTATTGTTTAGTTTTTTGTGTTGATAGCGACGAGGCTAGTTTAGCCTCGTCGTCTCATGAGAATAATGCCGGCTAATAGACAAATAATGATAGGAATACTGACACCCACTACAGGTGGGAAGCTAATTGCAACACTCATTCTGCCAAATAAATTAAGGGCGTTTTGAAAAGCCAGTCCTATTAGCACTCCAGAGAAAATTCGGCCACCCATGGTGGAAGATCTAAGGGGGCCGAATACACTAGACAGTGCGACTAGCACTAGGGCCAAGGAGGCAATTGGTCGCAGTACCGTAATCCAAAATTCTAGTTGGTACTTAGATGCGTCAAGCTTTTGCTGACTCAGGTAATTTTGATAACTGAGCAGTTGGCTTAGCGAAAGTGTTTCGGGTTCTTGAGCCGCAAGGAAAAGGTGCTCGGGTTTGATACTTACATTCCACTCGCCTTTCTCTCGTTGTGTCGTTTCCACCCTGTCAGGTAAAAAGATAGTTTCACTTACGCTATTTAGCTGCCATGTGGAGTCTTTAATGTGCTCAGCGCTTGTTGCTGCTTGAATCTTGTTTAGCTTCTGCTCGTTAGGTGAAAAAATCTTTATGCCATAGAGCTTTCCTGAACTGTCTGCGGCATCAATGTAAACAAAATTATTGTCTACTTTTAGCCATAAGCCACCAGTAACAGAGAAGGTGCCACTTTTTTGGTTGCGCATTTTTTCAATTAGGTTAGCTTTTTGCTCAGTAATAGGGGCAACAAATTCAGAAATGCCCATGCCAAGCAAGGAAACGATCAGAATGGGTTGGCATGCAGCCATGCCTATACGCCATATGGGCATGCCAGCAGCACGCATGACGGTGAGCTCTGAGGTGGCGGCTAGGGTGCCGAGTCCCATAAGGGTGCCAATTAATGAAGCTATGGGTATGTATTCAGCGAGTTTCCCCGGTAAGCGGTAAACAATGACTTGAAGCAGGGATTGTATAGTGTAGTTATCGTTTACCTTTTTAATTTGTTCGATGAAGGTGAGTGCGAAATCCAGCCCAAGTAGTACTAAGGCAACGATCAAGAAAGCCCATAAAACGCTGGTGGCAATGTAAGAATCAATTTTTTTAATCATGTTTTATTCGCTTGCCTCGACGAGAGGTAGTTTGGCTTTATGCCGGTCGAAGACTTGGTTGTATTGGGCGAACAATATAGCTGCAATTAATATAAAGACACCGTGTATCCACCATAAGCCAAGTTCAATAGGGACTCGCCCTTTCTCGAGCGCTGTCCTTCCCCAAATAAGAAGGGCTATGTAGAAAATCATCAATAAAATGGCGGGAATCATCTTGAAGAAACGACCTTGTCTAGGGTTTACCTGACTTAATGATAGGCCAATGATGGCTAAGATAGGGATCATAATGACAAGGGATGTGCGCCATTGCAGTTCTACTTGATCGAGAAGGTGGTTGCTGTTGAATAGTTGCCAAGAGCTTTTTGTGTATGGCTCATTAATAGCTTTGGCTTGTTTGCTCTCCATGCGAACTGCATAGGTATCAAACTCTGTCACTCGATATTCTGCAGTGCCAGGGATGCCTTCATAGCGGTTGCCATTTTTAAATACTAAGTAGTTATCGTTGTTCTGAGATGGAATGCGGATTTGCTCCGCGTAGGCTGCTAATGTCTGTATTGGTATTTGCTTGCCTTGTTTTTCTGTTATGTCAGATAGGAAAATTTGATTCATCCAGCCTTCATCTGGAGTGAAGCTTTCTATATAGGTGGTTTTTTGGCCCCTTCCTTCGAAGCGACCGGGTAAAAGTAAATCAAAAATAGAGAGCTGGCTTTGCTCTTGCGCTGCTTCTGCCGCGCGATATTCACTACTTGGCGCTAACCAAAAGCTAATGCCTGCACTTGCCATAGACATTAAACCTGCAATCCCTAGTGTATAGATTGCTAATTTGGCTTTGCTAATACCGCTGGAGAAGAGTACCGACATCTCGTTTTCAATGTATAAGCGACCAAATGTTAGTAATAAAGATAGAAAAAAGGCCAGAGGTAGAATCATCTGGATAAAGCTAGGTATGTGGTAGCCCAAAATGGCGAATAAGAACTCAAATGTCATCTTACCCTCCGCAATGCGCCCAAGATAAGAAGAGAAACGGCCGCTAAGGATAACAAGTAGTAGAATGAGTGTGACGCCTGCTGTTGACACCAGTACTTCTTTCGCTAAATATCTGAATAGTCTCAAAGCCACCTCTGGATGAATGCTGCTAGCGTTTTTCTTTTCATTGTGTAGAGTTGATTACACGTCTTAACGCCCCCATTATCTCGCGGTAAGAAGGACATTATCCAGTTTTTTTTAATAAGTTACTTATTTGAGGGTTTTTTTCATGAATATGGCATTATTTGATCGTTTCTCTGCGGTGCAGGCTGACTTGCTTGTGGCTTTTGTTCCAAGTGAAGGTGATCTTCCTGAATCGACTTCTTGGATTGATGAAAATGCCAATGGGCAAATTTCTCAATTACGTGAAACGAGTGTTTTTTCTGGTGGTGTTGCTCAAACCTTATTATTACCAAGTGTGTCTCCCGATTTTGCCCAAGCTGTGTTGTTGGTTGGTATCGGCAAAGATAAAGAATTAAGTGATATGCAATCGCGCAAGGTAGTAGCGGCGATTTCAGCACAGCTCAAAACCTTGCCTTATGCAAAGGTTGCCGTAGCAAGTGCCGCTTTACCTATGAAAGGGCATACATCGTCAGAAGCTATTACCTTGGTTGCGCAATGGTTGAATGAAGGTTTCTATCAGTTCCTTGGTTTTAAGAGCGATGATGCTGAAAAAGCGATCAAAGTAGAGTCCATTTTGCTGGAAGGCGATGACAGCGCAGCGTTAGCGGTTGGTGTGGCGACAGCAAGTGGGTCGGCCTTTGCTCGACAGCTTGGTAATTTACCGGGCAATGTGTGTACGCCAAGCTACTTAGCATCGAAAGCTCAACATTTAGCAGAAGAATACTCGATTGATGTGGAGTTGCTCGATGAAAGTCGTATGGATGAATTGGGCATGCACTGCCTGTTGTCTGTCGGTCATGGCAGTGATCAGCCAAGTTATTTAATTGTGATGCACTACCGTGGCGGTGAAGAAAATGAAGCCCCTCACGTTCTACTGGGTAAGGGTATTACTTTCGATACAGGTGGTATTTCTTTGAAGCCTGGCGCCAAAATGGATGAGATGAAATATGACATGTGTGGTGCGGCTAGCGTATTCGGCACCATGAAAGCCATTTGTGAATTGAAGCCTAAGCTTAACTTTACGGCTGTGATCGCAGCGGCTGAGAATATGCCAAGTGGTCACGCGACTAAGCCGGGTGATATTGTGAAAACCATGTCAGGTAAAACAGTAGAAGTGCTGAATACTGATGCTGAAGGTCGTTTAGTGCTTTGTGATGCATTAACTTACATTGAACGTTTTGAACCTAAGTCTGTTGTTGATATTGCGACATTGACTGGCGCTTGTATTGTGGCTTTGGGAAGCGTGAACTCTGGAATGTATGCCAATAATGATGGCTTGGCAGAAGAGTTGAAAGCGGCGAGTAAAATCTCTGCAGATAAGCTTTGGCAAATGCCTTTAGATGAAGAGTACCAAAAGCAATTAGATAGTAACTTTGCTGATATTGGTAACATAGGTGGGCCTGAAGCAGGCTCGGTTACGGCAGCTTGTTTCTTATCTCGCTTTACTGAGTCTTACCCTTGGGCGCATCTAGATATTGCTGGTACTGCTTGGGCTGGTGGTGCGCAAAAAGGAGCGAGTGGTCGACCTGTTGCCTTACTGACGCGTTACTTGCTAGATAAAGCTTAAACTTTAAAATAGCTGATTTATTTTTTTAAAAGCAGCGATGGTATTCATCGCTGCTTTTTTTATGAAAAGGTTAAAGGAGTCAATAGCTTAGTTTTTTGGTCAGGTGGTTGAGTGGGTTGGCTCTTTGTCGAGAGGCTAGACTTTTACTTTTTTCAGTGCGAAAGTGGACTTTTATCCCTGAACTTTTTTGCTAAATGGTTATTTATGTCCGATCTTACTACCCAACATGACGATGCTGTAGAACCTGATGAAGAGGTTCTTATTTCTGCTTTGCGTAATCAGGATGATATCCCAATTCTTATGGATGTTGTGTCTGAGAAAATAGAGGCAGGAGTGAGTCAAGAAGTCTATATGACGCAATCTGTTGAGGTTGGGCTGAGCGCTGCGCCAGAAACTGATTCTGTGGATACTGCACAAGAAGTTGTATCTCAGGAAGCCCAGCAGCAGGACGTGAAGGCTCAGGAAAAAATAGCGGCTGCTATTTCAGAAGTGCTTGAGCGTCGCTTGCCAGAGCTGGTGGCTGAAGTGATCACTGTTTTAGAAAAACGAAACTAGATAAATACTTCATTTACCTTCTCGGTAGATTGCATTAATCACCTCCACGTTATTCTTTATCTGCCCGTGACGAGTTATAATCGAAAAATAACGATAATTTACCGCTAAATAAGAGCTTTAAGACACCATAATGGAAAAAACTTACCAACCTCAGAGTATTGAACAGCCTATTTATAAACGTTGGGAAGAGAGTGGTTATTTCACACCTCAAGGCAACGGCACCCCTTTCTCTATCATGATTCCACCACCAAATGTCACTGGTAGTCTGCACATGGGGCATGCTTTTCAGCATACTTTAATGGATGCCATGATTCGCCGTGAGCGTATGAAAGGTAGTCGTACTTTATGGCAGCCGGGCTGTGACCATGCTGGTATCGCAACTCAAATGGTCGTTGAGCGTCAATTGGCGGCACAGAATGTAACTCGTCATGATCTTGGTCGTGAAAAGTTTTTAGAAAAAGTATGGGACTGGAAAGCGGAATCTGGCGGTACTATTTCAGATCAAATGCGTGTACTTGGCGATTCAGTAGCGTGGGATAAAGAACGCTTCACTATGGACCCAGGTATGTCCGAAGCTGTTCAAGAAGTTTTTGTCCGCTTGTTTGATGAAGGCATTATTTATCGTGGTCAACGTCTAGTTAACTGGGATCCAGTGCTGCATACCGCTATTTCTGATTTGGAAGTCTTGTCGGAAGAAGAAAATGGCTTCATGTGGTACTTCCGCTACCCATTGGCAGATGGTGCAACCACACCAGAAGGTAAAGATTACATTGTTGTCGCAACAACTCGACCTGAAACTATGTTTGGCGACGCTGCGGTAGCGGTAGCACCAGACGACGAGCGTTTCACTGCTTTGGTAGGTAAAGAGATTGAACTTCCGCTTGTTGGTCGCCGTATTCCTATTGTAGCTGATGAATATGTAGATAAAGAATTCGGTACTGGGTGTGTAAAAATTACTCCTGCCCACGACTTCAATGACTACGAAGTTGGTAAACGCCATGATATGCCGATGATTAACATTTTGACGGACGATGCGGCCATTAATGATGTCGCTCCAGAAAAATATCGTGGTATGGATCGTTTTGATGCGCGTAAAGCAGTTGTTGCTGACTTTGATGCATTAGGTCTGCTTGAAAAAGTGGCTGATCATAAGCTGAAAGTGCCACGTGGCGAACGTGGTAATACGGTTATTGAACCTTATTTAACGAACCAATGGTATGTGGCCGTAGAAAGCTTGGCTAAACCTGCTATTGAAGCGGTTGAGAATGGCGATATCCAGTTTGTACCTAAACAGTGGGAAAATACTTACTTTGCTTGGATGCGTGATCTTCAGGACTGGTGCATTTCTCGTCAATTATGGTGGGGGCATCAAATCCCTGCTTGGTATGATGCGGAAGGTAAGTTTTACGTTGGCCGTAATGAAGAAGAAGTGCGCGCCAAGTATGGTTTAGCGGACGATGTTTCATTGGTTCAAGATGAAGACGTTTTGGATACATGGTTTTCCTCAGCACTATGGACTTTTGCAACACAAGGCTGGCCTGAAGAAACTCAAGACTTTGCTGAATTCAGTGAGTCTGATGTGCTGGTGACCGGCTTTGATATCATTTTCTTCTGGGTTGCCAGAATGATCATGATGACGCTGAAATTTACCGATAAAGTACCTTTCAAAACCGTATACATCACAGGGCTGATCCGTGATGAACGTGGCGATAAGATGTCCAAGTCAAAGGGTAATGTTATCGATCCTTTGGATTTGATTAACGGCATTGATATCGAATCATTAGTCTCTAAGCGTACCTACGGCATGATGCAGCCTCGTTTGGCGGCCAAAGTAGAAAAGAATACTCGTGAAACCTACCCCGAAGGTATTCAGGCCTACGGTACAGATGCTTTGCGCTTTACCTTGTGTTCATTGGCGTCAGGCGGACGAGATATTAAGTTCGACCTTAATCGTTTGGAAGGCTACAGAAACTTCTGTAACAAAATTTGGAATGCCACTCGTTATGTCTTGATGAATACAGAAGATCAAGACTGCGGTCAAAATGGCGCTGATGTTGAACTGTCTCTTGCTGATAAGTGGATTATCTCTCGCTTACAGTCTGCAGAAGAAGCGGTTAATCGTGCATTTGATACCCACCGTTTTGACCTTGCAGCGCAAGCGTTGTACGAATTCATGTGGAATGAGTACTGTGATTGGTACTTAGAATTATCCAAGCCTGTTCTTTGGGACGAGAATGCAACGCCAGCTCAGTTGACTGGTACGCGTCGAACTTTGGTTCGCGTATTGGAAGCCTTCTTACGCTTAGCACACCCTATGATGCCTTTCTTAACAGAAGAGATTTGGCAGCGTGTAGCGCCTTTAGTAGGCGTATCTGGCGATACAGTAATGCTTTGCCAATACCCTGCAGCAGATGAGTCGAAAAAAGATGCTGAAGCAGAAGCGGATGTTGAGTGGCTGAAAGGGGTGATCGAAGGTATCCGTAATATTCGTGGTGAAATGAATATCTCACCTTCTAAGCCTTTGACGGTTCTTTTCCGAAACGGTACGGATCAGTACGAGTCTCGCTTACAAGCAAACTTAACCTTCCTAAAAACGCTGGCAAAACTAGAAACCATAACTTGGTTGAATGTTGGTGAAGAAGCACCTATGTCAGCAACCGCTCTAGTTGGAGAGATGGAAGTTTTAGTGCCAATGGCAGGTTTGATTGATAAAGATGCAGAGTTAGCTCGTTTGCAAAAAGAAATCGATAAATTGGTAAAAGACTTACAGCGTATACAAGGAAAACTCTCCAATGAGAGCTTTGTAGCCAAAGCACCAGCTGCGGTAGTTGAGAAAGAACGTGCAAAATGTGATGATTTACAAGCCACTGTAAGCAAATTAGAAGAGCAGAAAGCAAGTATTGAATCTCTATAGATATAATAAAACAAAATAAAATTGGGATTGGAAACCGCTTTCCAATCCTGCGCTAATTTAAATAAAAATAAGAAATGAGGCGAAAATGGAGCGATTAACTGGAAAAGTTAAATGGTTTAACGACGCCAAAGGAATGGGGTTTATTCAGCGTGAAGAGGATTCCGATGTTTTTGTTCATTACAAATCGATTGAGTGTAATGGGCATAAAACTCTGAGAAAAGGGCAGCAGGTCAGTTTTCAATTGTCGAAAACGGACTTTGGTTTACAAGCAATGGAAGTTCGGGTTGAAAAGCGTGCTAAACCTGTTGCTGTCAATAATGAGCAACGGCTTGTTGGTGGGTAGTCACCTATTTTTTTGATTGCTTGTGAAAGCCTAAATTAGTATTAAGGTCGAGATAGCAATGACAGATCAGGAATGGATGACTAAAGCGCTGGAGCTTGCTGATAAAGCGGCTGCGGAGAGTGAAATTCCTGTCGGTGCCATTGTTGTGTTGGATGATGAGATAATAGGTGAAGGATATAACTCGCCTATTAGCTTGTGTGATCCTACTGCCCACGCGGAAATTCAAGCAATCCGTATGGCCTGTAAGGCAGTGAATAACTACCGTCTTCCCAATGCCACTCTTTATGTAACTTTAGAACCTTGTTCCATGTGTGCGGGTGCCATTGTGCATGCACGCATCGGTCGGGTTGTGTACGCAGCAACAGAGCCCAAAAGTGGTGTGGTTGAAAGTCAGGGGCAATTCTTCGATGCGCCTTTCCTTAATCATAAAGTGTCTGTTGAATCGGGTGTTTTAGCTGATAGTGCTTCTCAGCAGCTGACGCAATTCTTTCGCTATCGCCGAGAGCAAAAAAAGAAACTCAAAGAGCAGGCAAAAAAGTCAGTTATTTAGTTTTTTTCACTAAATTGCGCAGAAAGCTCACACATTGCTAGCCTCCTTTCACCTCATTGATTTAAAATACCGCGTCATTTCCCCCAAAACTACCAAGTGAGGCAATACTCGACATGCTAACTCTGCATGGTTCTGCAGCGCTATCCGCGTTTCGCAAGGCAAAGCTATTGGCTAATATGCAAGCATCTGTTCCATCTGTGACGGATGTAGACTCTCAATTTCTCCATTTTGTGGAACTAGCTGAAGGTAAGGTGCTATCACCTGATCAAGAAGTTGTTTTACAGAGAGCATTAGCTTACGGCCCTAAATCCTCCCAAGTCAGTTCATCCGACCAAAATGTTTTAGTGGTTCCTCGTCTAGGAACGATTTCTCCTTGGTCGTCGAAAGCAACCGATATTCTTCATAATTGTGGCCTTTCAGAGGTTGCTCGTGTTGAGCGTGGCGTGGAATATTTTATCCATAGTTCTGCTGCTCTTACGACTGAAGAAGTAGCATTGTTGTCTGCTATGTTGCATGACCGTATGACAGAAAGTGTCTTACTGTCAGTAAATGATGCACCTACTATGTTCTCTCAGGCTGAACCTGCACCAATGACAAGTGTTGATGTGCTGGCTGGTGGTCGTGAGGCTTTGGTTGAGGCAAACCAAAGTTTAGGTCTAGCGTTAGCTGAAGATGAGATTGACTACTTAGTTGAGTCTTTCATTGAGTTGGGGCGTAACCCAATTGATGTTGAGTTGATGATGTTTGCTCAAGCAAACTCTGAACACTGTCGTCACAAAATTTTCAATGCCTCATGGAGTCTAGATGGCGAAGAGCAAGAACGCTCTTTGTTCAAAATGATTAAAAACACCCATGAGCATAATCCAGACGGTACATTATCTGCTTATAAAGATAATGCTGCTGTTATGGAAGGGCACTTCGGTGGCCGCTTCTTCCCATCTCCAGAAACCCGTGAATACGATTTCAGTCAAGAAAATATTGATATCTTGATGAAGGTGGAAACTCACAACCACCCGACGGCGATTTCTCCTTTCTCTGGTGCGGCAACAGGCTCTGGAGGTGAAATTCGCGATGAAGGTGCAACAGGTGTTGGTTCCAAGCCTAAAGCTGGCTTAAGTGGCTACACAGTATCGGATTTGAAAATCCCTGATTTTACCCAGCCTTGGGAAAGTCATTACGGTAAACCAAGCCGTATTGTTACGCCTCTGGATATCATGATTGAAGGCCCTATCGGTGGTGCGGCATTTAATAATGAGTTTGGCCGTCCTAATCTATTGGGTTACTTCCGTACCTACGAGCAAAAAATCCAAGGTCCTTCACAAGAAGAAGTGCGTGGTTATCACAAGCCGATCATGCTGGCAGGAGGTATTGGTAATATTCGCCGTGACCATGTTGAGAAAGACGACATTAAAGTAAACGACAAGCTGATCGTGCTTGGTGGTCCTGCGATGTTGATCGGTCTTGGTGGTGGTGCGGCTTCTTCAATGGCCTCTGCGGATGGTAATGAAGATTTAGATTTTGCTTCTGTTCAACGTGGTAACCCCGAAATGGAACGCCGTTGCCAAGAAGTGATTGACCGCTGCTGGCAATTAGGCAGCAATAACCCAATTAACTTCATTCACGATGTGGGTGCGGGTGGTCTGTCTAATGCTTTGCCTGAGCTAGTAAAAGATGGCGAGCGTGGCGGAAACTTTGATTTGCGTAAAGTGCTTAATGATGAGCCGGGTATGTCACCTCTAGAAATCTGGTGTAATGAGTCGCAAGAGCGTTATGTTATGGCGGTTTCTCCTGATCGTATTGAAGAGTTTACGGCCATCTGTGAGCGCGAGCGTTGCCCATTTGCCATCGTTGGTGAAGCAAAAGAAGAGATGCATTTAGAAGTAGCAGATCCTCATTTTGATAACAAACCTGTTGATCTACCTATGTCTGTGCTTTTCGGCAAGCCGCCGAAAATGCACCGTGAAGCGACCAAAGCAGATATCTCTGGCGACGACTTTACGGCCGTTGATGTTGATCTTGCTGATGCTGCGCAACGTGTTCTTAGCTTACCTACAGTGGCAAGTAAAAACTTCCTAATCACCATTGGTGACCGTTCTATTACTGGTATGGTTGCACGTGATCAAATGGTTGGTCCTTGGCAGGTGCCCGTTGCTGATGTTGCAGTAACGACCTCTTCTTTGGAAGGTTACTCGGGTGAAGCAATGACAATGGGTGAAAGAACCCCTGTTGCTTTATTGGATGCGCCGGCTTCTGGTCGCATGGCTGTAGGTGAAGCATTGACAAACCTTGCAGCTTCTCAAGTGACAAAACGTAGTCATATTAAGCTGTCTGCAAACTGGATGGCTGCTGCAGGTCATGAAGGTGAAGATGAAAAACTTTACCAAACAGTGAAAGCGGTTGGTATGGAGCTATGTCCAGCATTGGATATTGCGATACCAGTTGGTAAAGACTCCATGTCCATGAAAACGGTTTGGAAAGAAGAGGGTGAAGAGAAGGCGGTAACGTCACCTTTATCTTTGGTTATCTCTGCTTTTGCTCCAGTGGCTGATGTTCGTAAGACCTTAACACCTGAGCTGCAAAATAAAGCAGATACTCGTTTGTTGTTAGTTGATCTTGGTGCTGGTAAGAATCGTCTAGGTGGTTCTGTTATCGCTCAGGTTTATAACAAGCTTGGACAGCAGGCTCCAGATGTTGATGATGCTGCTGTACTAGCAGGCTTCTTCGATACAACACAGGCTTTGAATGCAGAAGGCAAGTTGCTTGCATACCATGACCGTTCTGATGGTGGTGCTTTTGCAACCCTAACGGAAATGTCTTTTGCAAGTCACCTAGGTTTGAATATAGATCTAGATGCCATTATCAGCGATAAATCACAAGTTGCTCCTGCTCTATTTAATGAAGAGCTTGGTGCCGTGATTCAGGTAAATGAATCTGATGTAGATGCGGTTGTCTCTGCTTATCAACAGGCAGGTGTATCAGTATCTCCAATTGCTACTTTATCAGGTGATGATCAGATTAGTGTTCGCTTCGCAAGTGAAGTTGTACTCTCTGAAACGCGAGTTAACTGGCAGCGAGTTTGGTCTGAAACAAGTTACCGCATTCAAGCGTTACGTGATAACCCTGAATTGGCTCAGCAAGAGTTTGATAATTTGCTTGATGCTAAAGATCCAGGTTTATCAGCTAATCTGACATTTGACCTAAATGAAGATGTAGCAGCACCATATATTGATGGTAAAAAACCAAAGATTGCTGTTCTACGAGAGCAGGGTGTAAACGGTCAAGTTGAAATGGCAGCGGCTTTCCATAAAGCAGGCTTCATTCCTGTTGATGTTCACATGAGTGATATTCTATCCGGTCGAACGACGCTAGATGAATTTAATGGTTTAGTTGCTTGTGGTGGTTTCTCATACGGTGATGTTCTAGGTGCTGGTGAAGGCTGGGCTAAATCAATTCTTTTCAATGATGTGGCTCGCAATCAATTCGAAAACTTCTTTAAGCGAACAGATACTTTCGCTTTGGGTGTATGTAATGGTTGTCAGATGCTGTCAAACCTACACGAATTGATTCCAGGTACGGATCATTGGCCTAAGTTTGTTCGTAACCAATCTGCGCAATTCGAAGCTCGCTTGGTGCAAGTAGAGGTTCAGAAATCTAACTCTATCTTGTTAGATGGAATGGAAGGTTCTCGTATGCCGATTGTTGTTGCGCATGGCGAAGGTCAAACGGAATACCGTAATGATGGTGATATGGCAGCATTGGTATCATCAGCACAAGTGGCATTAAGTTATGTTGATAATTACGGCAATGCGACAGAACGTTACCCGTTTAACCCGAACGGTTCTGCGCAAGGTGTTACAGGCTTAACGTCTGAAGATGGTCGAGTGACTATTATGATGCCTCACCCAGAGCGTGTTTATCGCACAGTTCAACATAGCTGGCATCCTGCTGAATGGCAGGAGCAAGCACCTTGGTTGCGTATTTTCCAAAATGCGAGAAAGTGGTTGGGTTAATTAACTAAGCCTCTTTTTAAAAGCCCTTAACCTTTGGTTAAGGGCTTTTTTGTTTTTAAGGGTGGTTTGTGTGTTTGTTGTTGTTTTTTTGATCGATGTTTGGCGTTTTGCTAAGTGTCTAAAACTAAATAGGAATAAAGCTAAAATAACTACCAAAAGTTCTTGCATTGTTTCTGTAGATCCTTAATATACGCCCTCGCTGACACGGGCAGTGCTTCTACTTAGTTATTTAGTAACTAGGTGATTCAAGTAGCTGCAAGTGGTATAGCAACGCTCTTTAAAATAGATAATCAGATAATTTGTGTGGGCGCTCGCTGGAGACTTTCAAAAAAATTGAAGTCTTACACGAGAGTCAAACACGTCAATTCGCTTTATTAAGTAAGTTGGTGTTT